>NZ_CP150175.1:230000-4277638 GCF_037964915.1 Bacillus sp. FSL K6-1012
GCGTTAGTGGCTGTTATGGTTATGGTATCTGTCGGCACATTTGATTGGTCTTCTTTAAAAGGCTTGAAAAAAGCGCCGATTACAGATTCAATTGTAATGGTTGTGACAGTGATTACGGTTGTCGTGACGGATGACTTATCGAAAGGCGTATTCGTCGGTGTTCTGTTAAGTGCCGTATTCTTCGTAGCCAAAATCTCGAAGCTGAAGATCGTTTCTCATGCAGAAGATCAAAAGCTGAGAACGTATCAAGTGAAGGGACAGATCTTTTTTGCGTCAGTAACTGATCTTACGAATGCGTTTATCTATCAAGAGGATATCGAGCGAGTTGTCATTGACTTGACCGATGCTCACATATGGGATGATTCAGGAGCGGCTGCGCTTGATAAAATTGTTGCGAAGTTTAAAGAGCAAGGAATTGAAGCTGAATTAAAGGGGCTGAATAATGCAAGTAAAGCCCTTATGAAACAGATGGCATAAAAGTATGAAAGTCCAGATTGATGAGATCTGGGCTTTTTTATATAACATATGGTTGAACTGCATTGATATAATAGAGAGAAAGAAATTTTTAATAGGGGACTTGTATATGATGCTTCAGAAGCTGAACCGTGTATTGGGGAAAGTCATGCCGCTTTTGACACCGACTAGTGTTGTGCTTGGCGTGCTGCTGTCTCAGTTTTTAAATGGATATGAAAGCGCAGTGCCTTGGATATTTGCTTTTATTACGTTTGCGGGCAGCTTGAGCGCGAACTTTCAGTCTTTAAGACACGCCTTGGCGCATCCTCTTCCTATGATTCTTGCATTATTTGTTCTTCATATTTTTATGCCGCTTTTCGCCTGGGGCAGCGGACATCTCATATTTCAAGGTGATCCATTAACGATCACGGGTTTGACATTAGCTGTTGTCATCCCTACAGGAATTACGAGCTTGATTTGGGCTGCAATGTACAAAGGAAATGTTGGTTTGACGCTTTCTATCATATTGATTGATACCGTGCTGTCGCCGTTAATCGTTCCGCTGAGTCTTTCTGTGCTGGCCGGTGCCCAGGTTCACATGGATATCTGGGGAATGATGAAGGGTCTGATTGTGATGGTAGTGATTCCTTCATTCCTGGGCATGCTGTTTAATCAGATGTCATCTCCAGAAAGAACCGCGGCGTTGAGCAGTACGCTGTCTCCCTTTTCAAAGCTGTGCCTGATGGCCGTGATTGCGATTAACAGCTCTGCGATAGCTCCTTATTTCAAAGCGATTGATTTAAGATTTTTAGGGATTGCTGTCACTGTTTTTTGTATCGCGTTAACCGGGTATGCTGCGGCGTGGTTTATCGGAAAAATGATGAAAAGGCGGCAGGAGGAAATTGTCTCTCTTATTTTTACGGGAGGCATGAGGAATATCAGTGCCGGCGCTGTTCTTGCCGTCACTTTCTTTCCGTCTCAGGTGGCTGTTCCGGTTGTGATTGGCATGCTGTTTCAGCAAATCCTGGCTGCCTTGTTCGGCTATATGCTGAACCGTTTCGAATTAAAACCGGTCTTGCAGAAGGCATGAAAAAACCGCTCATATGTTGGAGCGGTTTTTTCCGTATAGCCATTCCAGCGCATTGATAAATTGTTTGCAGAAATGCTTGCGGTGATGCACCGCCCCTTTTTCAATGACGAGGCACAGCTGATCTTGAGTGAACCCTTTTTCTATTAGGCTCTCGTGCACGTATTTTGTTTTTTGGAGCATCGTCTGCTGAATCGATTGTTTTCCGGCGCCTTCTTCACTGCCGACAGACATAAAAATACGCGTTGAACCCGCTCTTACAGAGGAAGTATAGATAGTTTCTGCTGCGTTCTCGTACCAGTATGAACTTGAGAGAGATCCTATTTTTCCAAATAATGATGAATGTCTCAGAAAGGCGAACATTGAGATGAGACCGCCTAATGAGGCGCCGATCATACCTCTGGATTGAGCCCTTCTGGAGACATTCCAATTTTCTTCCACAAACGGAATGAGCCGGTTTGTTATTTCAGAAAGATAGTCAGCCCCCTTACCGCCGAAGTCTGGAAACTGATCACTGAGTGATGCGGCGGGCCAAGGAGTGTACTCGTCGAGCCGATTTTTAGCCTCTATGCCGATCAGAACGAGCTCAGGCACCCTGTTTTGATGAAACCTGTTTTCTATCAATTCTAGTTGATCTTGAAACAAAGAACCGCCATCCTGTACGTAAACAGAAGGAAATGCCCTGCTGTCCGTACTGTAGGAAGGAGGAAGATACAGCTTAAACATCCTGTCGCCCGCCTTATGCTCTGATAAAGATCCGTTCAAACATTCTCCCCCTTTTTTTGCTTGAAAAGCAGGTATAAGAAATACGGAACACCGAGTATCGCCAAAATAATGCCGGCTGGCACTTCTGCGGGCTGGAAAAACAGTTTTCCAGCAAAGTCTGCGCTCAATACAAGCAGCATGCCGATCAAACCGCTCAAAGGCAAAATATAGCGGTGTTCGACACCGGCCATTCTCCGGGAAATATGGGGCGCGATTAAGCCGACAAATGCCATGCTTCCCGCCACAGAGACACAGGCGCTAATGATGGCGACACAGGCGACGAGCAGAATGGTTTTTTCTTTATTTGATGAAATGCCAAGGCTTCTGACTGTGTCTTCGTCAAAGCGGATGGTATCGAGCAAACGAGACTTGGCCAGAAGAATCGGAATAAACAGCAGCATCCACGGAAGAACAGCTGTAATATATGTCCAGTTTGCCGACCAGATGCTGCCGTTTTTCCATACCATGGCCATTTCATAATCTTGCGGGTCCATTTTTAATGATAAAAACAAAGACAAGGCGCTGAAGCCTGAATTAATCGCGATTCCTACCAGAATAATTCTGCCTGAATCTAAATTGCCTCTGTTCCAAGCGAATATGTAAATCATGACTGCAGCAGCCAGTCCGCCGATCAGACCGAAAAACGGCATTCCCATAGCCGCGACGATTGAAGTTACTTCTTTCTGGCCTTGGAACAACAGCATAAACGCCACAATACCTGCCCCTGCTCCCGCATTGATTCCCAATATTCCCGGGTCTGCAAGACCGTTTCGTGTGATGGCCTGAATGACAGCTCCTGCTATGCCAAGTCCGAGTCCGATAATGGCTGCCATGACAATCCGCGGCAGTCTTAAGTCAAACAGCAAAACTTCATACTGCGGATTGGGATTGATCTGAAAAAGAGTGGAGAGCAGCTCTGTCGGACGAACAGAAAATGATCCGCTGGTCATGCTGAAATAGCTGACGAGGAGTATCAATACGATTAACACTGCATATTTTTTAGCCATTTTGCTCTCCTCCTTTTCGTTTGATCAAATAAAGGAAGAAAGGAACGCCGATAATAGAAGTCACAACCTCAATCGGTGTTTCAAATGGATAATTGATAAATCTGCTGGCGAGATCGCACAGCGTTAAAAAGACGCCGCCCAAGATGCAGGAACAAGGAATCAGTCTGTTATAATCTGAGCCGACGAGAAATCTCGTGATATGCGGAACGACTAAACCGACAAACGCAATTTTTCCGGCAAGCGCTACAGCACTTCCGGTTAAAATGATGACAGAGATCATTGCCATGATTTTGATCGTTTTTTTCTTTTGGCCCAAACTCTTAGAAATATCGTCGCCTAGTGATACAGCGGTCACCTTTTTGCTGAGAGAGACAGCTATGACGATACCAGCCAGGAAAAATGGAACGGCAAGCTTTAGAAAGTCGGGGCTCATTTGATGAAGTCTGGCGCTGTACCAGAAACTCAGATCCTGTGAAATTTGAAAATAGATCGATATGGCAGCCGCTAAACTATTAAGCAGCATGCTTGTGACTGTGCCAATGATGGCTAGCTGTACGGGCGTAAACCCGTTAGGCAGCATTGTTGCCAGGCCGAATACCAATGCAGCTCCAAATGCGGAGCCGATAAAAGAGTAAATGATCATTTCAAGCGAAGATGATTGCGGAAGCAGAACCATACAAAGCGTAATGATAAACGCGGAACCATCTGAAACACCCATAATTGAGGGCGATGCCAAATAATTGCGTGTGATGCCTTGCATGAGCGCTCCAGATACAGCAAGGGCTGCCCCAATGAGCAGAGCGCCGGCAGCCCTTGGAATCCGGGAATGCCATATGATTTGATGGTCTGTGTTTCCCGGATCAAAATGAAAAAGTGATGCAAAGACAATATCAGCATTAAGCTGCTTTGCGCCATAGAGGACGGAAAGCAGCAATGATAATGCAATAGCAAATGGAGAAGTAATCAAAATGATACGTGTCCACTGTTTTGAATACATACAAAAACCTACTCTAATTTAGTCTTGTGTTAATTTTTCAGATGCCGCTTTCAGGAAGCGGACTTTGCTCCAAGCCGTACCGCCTTGTGCAAGAGGATCAACTGAATTGACGTACACATGATCTTCTTTGACTGCTGTGAGGCTTTTCCAGATTGGATTTTTCTCTAAATCTTTTAATGCATCAGGTTTATCCGCATTTTCATCATCAGAAAATTGGACGAAAATGTGGTCAGGGTTCATTTCACTGAGTTTTTCTAATGAAATCAGCTCTTGCGCTTTTGCGGCTTTGACTTCATTCGGCGCTTTAAGGCCTAAGTCGCCATAAAGAGTTGAGTTGAAGTACACTTGTTCAGGATAAATGTAAATATTTCCTTGTCTGATTCTGATGACAAGCGCTTTTGAATTTTTTGCTTGTTTATCGATTTTCGTTTTTGTTTCTTTTAGATCCTGTTCATAGTCGGCAATGATTTTTTTGGCTTTTTTCTCTTTTCCGGTCAGCTGGGCAAGCAGCATCATGTTTTCCTTCCAGTTTGATGAGATGTGGGAAACCGGAATGGTCGTGCCGGCCGTGCTTATTTTTTGCAGGGTTTTTTCAGGGAACTTTGTAGATGCCAAGATCACATCTGGCTGCATCTCAAGAATTTTTTCAATGTTTGGTTCCATTTTTTCCCCTGTAGGTGTTGCTTTATCTGTGATGTCCTTGAACATTTCAGGGAATTTTCCGGAGAATGAGATTGCACCCTGCGGATGAACGTCCAGCAGTTTTGCGTCTTCCATGGATTCAACGCTTCCCGTAATGGCAATCTTATCTGTCGGTACGTTTACTTCGTACGTTTTATCCAAATACTCGATTTTCTTTTTCTCGGACTTTGTGCCGCTCGCTTTGCTCGCAGAGGATTCTTCCTTGCTGCCGCAAGCTGCCGCCGTGAGTGCGAGAAGCAAGATTAATAAGGTAAGAGATAGCTTTTTCATCTATAGTGCCTCCTGTTCAATTGATAACTATTATCAATTGGAATTATAGAGAATGAACAGACATAACACCATGGACAAATTCCATATTTATCATGGACTATCACCGGATAGCATAGAAATGGTTTGCTGAACAATCCGCTCGTGCCCGCAAGCCGAGTACTCATTCCATGGGTCTGAAGAGAGGTGATACACACGTCCGTTCCGCACTGCGCTTAGGTTTTGCCATATTTCCGACTGTTTTAATTGCTGATAATAAGCAATGGTTTCCGGCTCTTTAAAAAGAAAGAGCATGATACAGTCAGCTTGGCAATTTGTGATGTCTTCTAATGAAATCGCTTGTTCTGAAGGCGTGTCAGCCGGTTTGAATCCTAAATCTTCAAAGAAAACTTCGCGGATACTGCGATTATGCGCCACATAAAAGCGCTGCTTATGCAGACGAAGAAAGAGATAACGAAACTCTTGGGCGTGCAGCAATGTCTTTTGAGCGGCAGCCGTCTGCTTATCATAGGCTGCGAGCCACTTTTCAGCTTCCGATTCTTCCTTTAAAAACGAGGCGGTGTGCAGAAAGTGTGCTCTCCAGTTTTCTTCTGCAGGAAGGTAACATACTTCTGCAATGCTGTTCAGGCGCTTTTGTTCTTCTGAAGAAACAGAATCCATGCTGAAAATGATATCGGGTTCAGCTTGGGACAACGTCTGCAGGTTTTCCTCCCATTTTTCATTAAACCGGTATGCGCTGAGCTGTACTGGAATATCTGCTGAATAATGCTGATAATAGTAAGCCGTCCATTTTGGATGGAGTGCGGCTGCAAACGGTATGTGATGCAGAGGAATGAGCTGTCCCATTGTTCCCTTTCCATAGGCGGCTAGTTTTTGCCTGCGTTTTTTCATATAGCTTGTAGGTGAAGAACCTGTGTGCTTTTTAAAGATTCTGCTGAAATAAAATTCATCTTGATAGCCGGTTTGATGGGCGATTTCTTTCAGTTTACAGTTGGATCTTGCCATAAGCCGCTTTGCTCGGGTAATCCGAGTTTTTGTAATGAATTCTGTTACGCTCTGGCCTGTCCATTTTTTAAAGGTTTCGCTGTAATGCTTGGCGCTGATTCCTGCCATTTTTGAGAGCTGGGCAAGTGTAATTTTTGTATCGGCATGAGTTTCAATGTAATGTTTTGTTTTTTCAATCGCAGATTGTGTATCGTTTTGATCGGATACATTAGCTGTGAATAGATCATAAATCAGGCTTTGAACCTCTATCACACATTTTAATTGAGAAAGCTGAGCTGATTCTGTCCATATTTCTGCAAGTTCTTGAAGCCGGGCTGAAAGGTTTTCGATATGTGAAACATTCACAAGGTTTAGACTGGATAAATCAGTTTCAGTGCATGGTTTTAAGAGATCTTGCCGGGTTTCCGCTGTATAGCAGTGAAGCCTAATCAGACACACATCTATATTTCTCTCTTCTGCAGGTGTAATGCCGAATGTCTCATGAGGCGGACAAACATACAGTGTCTTTTTTTGGAGAGGAGCGGTTCTTGTTCCGATAGAAATATGTCCATCTCCTTTTAAATGAAAGATCAGTACGAATGAGTCGGCCAATTGCTGTTCTGAGAAGAGATCACTCGTTTTCTTCATATATTCAATTTGTACCGGATGATAAATCATTGAGTTTTGCAAGGAGAAGACCACCTTTTCAGAAACGCTTTCTTAATTGATAATCATTTTCAATAAGATTGTACCAAATAAATGAAAGTTTTCCTATATAAAGCGTGTTGTTTTTGGATTTAAAAAACCCTTGCCGCAATGTGCGGGCAAGGGAAAATGACCATGCTTTTGTTGGGTAAGAAAATGTTACACGTGTAACATACCATTCTTAAGTCTTAATATAGGAGATATTGTTTTCTGGTTTTATTGAATTGCTTCAGCTGTTTTTGATAGGTGTCAATGATTTCATCAATTGAAGCACCGTTCTTTATTTTCGTTCTAATCCAGCCGTTGCCTGCTAATTTATCAAATGAGCCAGACGCTAGGAACTGAAAATCATCAGGATAGAGGTCATGTATCATTTTAATAAGCGACAGTCCTGTTTTAACCGCTTCAAATTTTTCTCTGTCCGTAATATAGAGCTGCACGCCGTGGCAAAGTGTTCCTTGATGTTTAGAGAACATTGGAGTGAAGGAGGAAGCTCTGAACGTAACGCCAGGCAGATCAAGACTGTTCATTTTTTCTGCAAGCTCTGTGCTTTTGATAAAGGGAGCCCCGATCAACTCGAATGGCTTAGTCGTTCCCCGTCCTTCAGCTACATTCGTTCCTTCAATTAACCCTGTTGCAGGGTACACAAATGTGCTCTCTGCGGTTGGCATGTTAGGTGAAGGGAGGACGAATGGCAGTCTGGTTTCGTCAAAATCCATAGAGCGTTTCCAGTGCTTCATTTTTACGACTGACACATCGGCATTAATATTAAATTCCTTGTTGAATAGTAAAGCCAATTCTCCAATGGTCATCCCGTGCTTTAACGGAATGGGATAGAGTCCGACAAAGGATGCGTACTCGGGCTCCAGCACTGGTCCTTCAACCTTTTTTCCGCCTTGGGGATTCGGACGGTCCAGCACGATAAAAGGAATTCCGTTTTCTTTAGCGGCTTCCATTGCATAAGCCATTGTATAAATGTACGTATAGTAACGAGTCCCGACGTCTTGGATGTCAAATAGAAGAACATCGACATTTTTCAGCATATCAGGAGTGGGTTTTTTCGTTTTTCCGTAAAGGCTGTATACGGGAACCCCGGTTTTTTCGTCAATGTAAGAGCCTACTTCGTCTCCTGCCTGAGCGTCGCCGCGAACGCCGTGCTCGGGCCCGAATAAAGCTGTCAGCTGTATATCGGGGTCTTCGTAAAGAATATCTACGCTGCTTTTAAGGGATACACTCACACCTGTTGGATTGGTAATCAGTCCAACTCTTTTTCCCATTAGCTGCTTTTTGTGTCGTGACAAGAGGATATCAATGCCGGTCTGGACTTTAGGTTTTTTTGCTGTTTGTTTTTCTGAATTAGGCGAAGCTGAGGCAGCCGTCATTGTCCCGAACATCATAAGCCCTGCGAGAAGAACCAATACCGTTTTCTTCATATGCTCCTCCTTATTAAAGCGGTTTTCCCGTTTTGATGTTTACTCCATAGCCAAATGGATAAAGGATGTCTCCCGGTTTTGTGACGGATGGAATGTCGACTGGCAGCGTGCCCCTTGGCTTTGATTGTCCGAAGATCGCTTTAACGCCGGCCGGAATATTCGGCTGAAGATAACGCCCGTTTGCATATCCTTTAAAACCATAGACGGCAATCAAAGCACTTGCTTCTTCGAAATTGGCGGCATCATATGGATTGCGCAGACTCATTAAGACAAATTGCTTTTTGTGCTGCAGTGCGGCATTCATGACAGCTCTCGGAAAAGCGGTGGCCCATTTGCTTGAATCTGTTACCGTGTCGTCGATGACACCGTCGTTGACGACAGGGTCATTTTTTACAACGTAAGAGCCTGTAATAATATAATCAGCTTCTTTTACTTGTTTTTCATGCTCAGCATTAAATACCTTTTCTGCAAAGTTGATTTTGTTAAGAGAAACAGATTTGATTTTTTTTCGCTGCATTAAATCGTGAATGGTTTTTTCAATGGATGCTGTTTGTTCCTCGTAAGGTGCGGCAATTAAAACTCGGCTGCCTTTTTTGGGTTTGAACGGCAAGGTATGCTGATCATTTTTTAATACTGTCACTGCCTTTTCAGCGATTTTTTGCTCTGTCTTCGTATGGTGCTTGCTTCCCACTGTTTTGAGCGCTTTCTTCACCTTTTTATCTATGCTGCTGTCATGCTGAGCGGGGTAAATACCGCGCTTTATTTTCAGGGAAATGATTCTTTCCACAGATTTGTTGATTTGCTGTAAGGGAATGTCTCCATTTTTAACAGCTTCTTTTAAGGAGTCAATCACGCTTGCCAATTTTTGTTCATCTTTCAAAGATGTAACTGAGACAGGCATTAACGCGATATCAACACCGGCCTTTATGGCCATGACGACCGCCTCTTCCTGACCGAAATGATCTGCTATGGCTTTCATATTGAGAGCATCAGTGACGATTACACCGCCAAATCCCATTTCCTCCCGAAGCAGCCCGGTCATTACTTTCTTTGAAAGTGTAGCGGGAACCATAATATTTGATCCATCAAGCTTGCTTTTATATGTGGTGTCGTCAAAGGCTGGGAATTGAACATGAGCTGTCATCACCATATCTGCTCCGGCATCAATCGCTTTTTGAAAAGGATAGAGTTCAACCTCACGAAGCCGTTCCTGGTTATGAGAAACGAGCGGCAGCCCATAATGGCTGTCAACGTCAGTGTCTCCATGTCCCGGGAAATGTTTAAGAGCAGAGGCGATATGTTGCCGTTGCAAACCTTTCATGGAATATAAACCGAGTCGTGCTGTCAGTTCACGATCAGAACTGAATGATCTCACACCGATCACGGGATTATCAGGGTTATTATTAATGTCCAAGACTGGGCTGAAATCTGTATTGATGCCTAAGACAGAAAGCTCTTTTCCAATCATGCTGCCGGTCTGATATGCATTGATTCTGCTTCTTGTTGCGCCAAGCGCCATATTGCCTGGGAAATTAGTGCCCTCCCCTAATCTCGTCACGATCCCGCCTTCTTGATCAATGCTGAGTAAGAGCGGAATCTTAGAGCTGGCCTTTTGATATGCGTCTGTCAGCCGTACCGTTTGTTCAGTTGTTTTTACATTTTCTGCAAATAGTATGACGCCGCCGAATTGATATTTCTTGATGAGGCCAGCGACTTCCTCATTCATTTTTGTGAAGGCTTGCGGAGAAGACTCACCTTCCTTTTTCCAGTTTCTGAAATCCGGCATCAGCATCTGGCCAAGTTTTTCATCTAACGTCATACGATCAACTATCTGTTTGGCATCATCGGAGCTGCGGGGTTTTGCTTCAGCTGTCTGACTGACGCCGAGAAAACATGAAAGAAAAAGGACGGTGGAAAGGATAAGCGAAATGACAGGTTTCATAACAACTTCCTCCTATCGTCGATTATTTCATTGCTTCATAAATCGCGGTAATGACGCTTCCGTAACTGCCTGTTGAAAATTGGTCACCCTCAAACACGTTCGGATTTTCCGCTGGATCAGCGACAGGTGAATGCTTTTTATTTGTTAACAAAGCGATGCCTAAATTGTATGCCGGATCAATGATGGTAACCGTTCCTGTCCAGCCAGTATGTCCGTACGCATTTTCGCTTGCATAAGGGCCAAACATCCATTCCATGCTTTTACTGCCGTTTCGCCGCCATCCAAGGCCGAATGTCGGATCTGTTGCTGATGGCGCCGTAAATAGGTCAGCTGTTTTCTGATCGAATAATGAAACGTTTCGGTACGTTCCTTTGTTTAACATGACTTGAAGCAGAATCGCCATATCATCAGCGTTTGAAAACAGTCCGGCGTGGCCTGAAACGCCTTCCATCGAATAGAATGCTTTTTCGTCATGTACTTCTCCTTGCAGCGTGTCTGTGCGGATATGAGGGAAATGGATAACACCGTCTCGTGTATTGCCCATACGTTCAGTGGCTGCGAACTGTTTTGCTTTAAAGCCCTTTTGCAGCGGATTGTACAACGTATGTTTCAGCTTCAGCGGTTTGTAGAGCTCTTGTTCCGTATAGACATCAAGCGGTTTGCCGGTGAGTTTTTCGACAATACAGCCGAGAAGCATGTATCCAATGTCACTGTATACGTGTTTTGTTCCTGTTTCATAATCCAGCGGGATTTTCATCAAGTATTCAATGGTTTTCTCCCGCTCTTGCGAATAATACATTCCGGCTTTTTCCGGGCTGTAAAAGTAGAAGCTGGATGGAAGCCCTGATTGGTGCTGCAGGACATCAATGACACGAATGTTATCTTTCCCTTTGATGCGATCTGTAGGCTGATCCTTGAAATCAGGCAAATAAGCAGATACCTTTTCATAAACGTCGAGTTTGCCTTGGCTGACTAAGCGCTGTAAAGCAAAATTGGCTGCATACATTTTTGTATTTGATGCCAAGTCAAACATCGTGCGGGTTTTCATTTTTGCCGGACGGCGCAACAGTTCAGCCCCGTCATATTTTTTACTGTAGCCGTATGCTTCTTTTTTGATCATACGGCCGTCCTTCACGACGATCAGAACGGCGCCGGGGAATCCTGCTGCAATGTCCCGTTCAATCATCTGATCAACCTTCCTTAGTTTCTTCGACGAAAACTGTGCAGTTTCTGGATTTATTGTTTTCGGCTCAACCTGGTTGTCTGCTTGATGAAGGGCGGTTTGTGCGAAGGCTTCGTTCGGCGTCAGAATGGACACGGTTAAAATAGCGCTGAGTAATGCTAATGTCTTCGTTCTCACAAGCTTGCTCCTTTCCGTGTTTCTATGCCGTTACTATTCCTAAAACGTCATCATTTAATCGAACTGGGCAGCCATTTCATCTTTATATCCGAAAGCGTAGGTCAATAAAAAGCCGAACGTATACGAAATAAAGAGACCAATGATATATAAGATGATTTGTGAAGGTAGCACCAGAAAAGAGAGCGGCAATCCGGAGACACCGATCGCAACTGTGGCTACCTGAAAATAAGCTTGAAAAGCTCCGCCGATCCCCGCCCCTAAGCATGCTGTCAAAAACGGACGGCCAAGCGGCAGCGTTACACCGAATATAAGCGGTTCACCGATGCCGAGCAGTCCTGAAGGAAGACCCCCTGTGATCGCTTTTCTCAGCGTTTTTTTCTTTGTTTTAACGAAGATGGCGAAGGCTGCACCCACTTGTCCCGCGCCTCCCATAGCAAGGATAGGGAGAAGCGGGTCATCACCAATCGAATTGATGAGTTCCATGTGCACCGGCGTCAGGCCTTGATGTAGCCCGGTGACAACGAGAGGGAGGAAGGTCGCGCCCAGAATAAAGCCTGCAGCGATTCCGCCGATGTCTAAGATGGACAGAAGACCGGATGTGATGACATCTGAAATGAACCCGCCTAAAGGCATGAAAACGACATACGTCAATATTCCAGTGATCAAAAGTGAAACTGTTGGCGTTACGATGATATCGAGTGATTGAGGAATAAAGCGGCGGACGAATTGTTCTGTGTAAGCAATGAATATAGCTGCGAATAGAACACCGATGAGGCCTCCCCTGCCGGGAAGAAGCTGTTCTCCGAATAAGCTGATCTTTGCGATTTCCGGGTTAATGATCAGAATCCCTGCCAGAGCGCCGAGAGCGGGCGTCCCGCCAAATTCTTTTGACGCGTTAATGCCGACGAGAATGCCGAGATAAGTGAACAGGCCTGATCCGATGACTGTGAGGACAATAGCCGTTTGTGATTCTGCAGAGAGCCAGCCGGCTTGGATTATCGCTTTGGTAATCCCGGTAATTAAGCCTGAAGCGACGAGTGCGGGAATGAGAGGTATGAAGATGCTGGCTATTTTACGTAAAAAAAGCTTAAACGGGGTGGCGTTCTTACGATTGATATCGGATTTCTTTTTGGCTGCGGCCTCTTTTAGATTAAAATCTTCTTCTGATGATACCAGCTTCGAAAAAGCGGCGGTGACATGATTAACGACACCAGTGCCGAGGATAATCTGCAGGGTTTCAGCTTCGACGACTCCAAGGACGCCATCAAGTTCTCTTAACGCCTTACTATCCGTTTTGCTGACATCGTAAGGCGTAATGCGCAAGCGGGTCATGCAATGCGTATAGGAAGAAATATTGGATTTCCCCCCGCATAGCTCAAGGATTTTTTCCGCCAGAGTATTGTAGTGTTTTTCTTTGCTCATACAAACCCCTCCCTTTCAAGATGCCTTATGTCTTTCTCATAGATTTGATTGCTTCTCTCGTTTTATCAATGTAGCCGACCGTTTCTTCATACTGCTCGGCCGCCATGCTTAAAAACAAAACATCAATCATAAAAAGCTGGGCGAGACGGGAGGAAGTGGCTGCGCTTCGAATCAGGGCCTCGTTGGAATGGGCTGTATATAATGAAACGTCGGATAATGCAGAGACGGAGGTTTGGCTGAATTGTGTGAGGCTGATGATTGTGACGCCTTTTTCCTTTGCCATCGAAAGCAGCTCGATGATTTCCTGTGTCTCACCTGAAAATGAAATGGCAAATACAATGTCTTTCTTATCTGCATTTGCGATTAAAGATGCCACAAGATGAGTGTCCGTGAAAGCAGTCGCCTGTTTATGAATTCGAAGCCATTTTTGCTGTGCATCCTTGGCGACAATTCCCGAGGCGCCCAGGCCGATGAAATGTACAGTGTTCGCTTGAAGCAGCAGAGAAACAGCGCGCTCAAGCTCTTGATAATCAATGAGATCTGAGGTGTCTTGAATTGCTTGAATAGCATTGCCGGCTGCTTTTTCAGAGATGGAAGGCAGCGATTCATGAGGAGCGATGTCCCGGTAGCCTTGAACAGCAGGTTTTGCCAGATCGCCCGCTACCCTCATTTTTAAATCCTGAAATCCTTTTAGTCCCAGTGACTTGCAGAGCCTGATGACGGCAGCGTCACTTGAATTAGCTAAGGCGCTGATTTCGCTGACTGTGCTTTCTATCGCTTTGTGGGGATGGGCTAATATGTAGTCCGCAAGCTTACGCTCTGATTGTGGCAGCTTGTGTTTCATTGATTGAATGATAGCTAAACCGCCTGTCGCCATTACTGTCTCTCCTTATCATGAATGGTAGTTTTCAATTGCTTTGTCTATAAAACCGTTCGCTTCATCAAGCAATGTCTTCGCTTTGTTTTGATCTGTGCTGGTTTTGAGCATAACAATTGCTGTTTTGACATGAAGATTCGCCTGTTCAAGTGTGTATTGCGCTTTCTCATAAGAAACGTCTGTAAGGCTTTGAACGATGCTGATGGCGCGTTCTTTTAGTTTTTTGTTGCTGACATTGACATCCACCATCAAGTTTTCGTAGACCTTGCCGATTTTGACCATTACAGCGGTGGATATCATGTTTAGAATCATTTTATGAGCGGTTGCGGCTTTCATACGTGTCGAGCCTGTAATGACTTCTGGCCCGACGACGACTTCAATGCTGTGATCAGCGTGTTTGCTGATGGCAGATTGACTGTTACAGGTAAGGGAGACGGTGTTTGCTCCGATTTTGCGGGCGTATTTCAGCGCACCTGCTGCATAAGGCGTACGGCCGCTTGCTGCAATCGCGATCACTGTATCGGCTGAGGTGAGATGGATGGATCGTAAATCCTCGGCCCCTGCTTCTTCATGATCTTCAATCCCCTCAGCCGCCTGCAAAAATGCGTTGGGACCGCCGGCCATTAATCCGATTACCTGATCAGGACTGACGCTGTAGGTCGGAGGACATTCAACTGCGTCCATCACACCGAGTCGGCCGCTAGTGCCTGCACCTGCGTAAATGAGCCGTCCGCCATTTTGAAAGGATTCATACGCGCATTCGACGGCTGCTTCGATATCGGGAAGGACACGCTGAACGGCGGCAGCGACTTTGATATCTTCATTGTTAATCATTTTTAAGATATCGAGGGTATTAGCTTTGTGTATTTCCGATGTTTGGCTATTGCGTGATTCCGTTGTAAGATTGTGAAGATTCAATTGTTCTGACATGAGGATGCCCCCTGTGTAAAAATAAATATATCTCAATATTCAGTATATTCATTTCTGTTATGATATTTCAACTATCATTTTTAATTTTTGAAACTTTATTTCAAAAGAGGCTATAAGAAATAATGAAGTATCAGCTGTTCGCCAAGCGGCCCGATTTTTCGGCGTCCTTTATCAAGAAATCCGGTTTTCATATATAGCTGCTTTGCACGGGTGTTCAGGTGATTGACGGCTAAAATGATTTCATCGCACCATGGGAAATATCCGTTAACAAAAGAGGGGAGCTGAAGCATGGCTTTTTTCGCATAGCCTTGTCCGTGGTGGGCAGAGTTTAATGATAAGGAACTGAGCAATAAAGCAAATGGATTGTTGGAATAGGGAGCAATGGTTTCTTTTGACGTATGTAGAATGAAAAAGCCTATTGGCAGATCACCTTTTAAGATAACAACCGGATAGCGCTCCTGAATGCTTAGGGCCTGGCTCAGCACCTCTTTAGGGAGAGCGGTAAAGCGTTTGTCATCATTGTGTAAAGTAAATGCGTAAAGCTCCGGCAAATGCTCAGGCTTATAGAAGGATAAAGAGATATCTTGCGTCATGATGAGCCTCCTTATAATATGTCGTCTAACTGGTTTTCAGAAATTACACGGTACCCCGCTTGTTTTAATAGCGCGGCGGTTACTCCGTTTCCAGCGATTTTTTTGCCTGAAAATGAGCCATTATAGATGAAATTGCTTCCGCATGATGGGCTGTTTTCTTTCAATATGACGGCAGAGGCGTTGATTTCTTTTGCATAGGCCAATGTTTGGGCCGCGCCCTTCATATATAAATCTGTTACATCTTCTCCTGAAGACGTTATGATTTTCGCGGCTCCACTAAGAACATCCTCACCAGTGCCTCCGATGATTTCTGCTGGTTCTCGGGGAGTGGAGAAGCCGCCGAGAAGTTCAGGGCAAGCCATCACTGCTTGTTTTTCTTCAATCAGTTTTCGGATTTTCTCTGATGCGGCATGCGAACCGTTGTATCTGCATTCAATGCCGCCGAGGCAAGAGCTGACTAGTATCATATTGGTTTCTCCTCTCTTAATTCGATCTATATCTATCTTAAAATAAATGATAAATGGTAGGAGGCTTTTTCAGTTAAAAAAGGGGTTAAAAAGTTTGAAAATAAAAAATTTAAATTTCCTCTTTACAAAAGGGGGGGAACCTGTATATAATAACTTTTGTCAGCTCGACGAGAACAGAAACGGCCCGTTGGTCAAGCGGTTAAGACACCGCCCTTTCACGGCGGTAACACGGGTTCGAATCCCGTACGGGTCACCATTTGGAGGATTAGCTCAGCTGGGAGAGCATCTGCCTTACAAGCAGAGGGTCGGCGGTTCGAGCCCGTCATCCTCCACCATCTTGCCGGTGTAGCTCAATTGGTAGAGCAACTGACTTGTAATCAGTAGGTTGGGGGTTCAAGTCCTCTTGCCGGCACTGTTTTTCTTGAAAATATGGAGGGGTAGCGAAGTGGCTAAACGCGGCGGACTGTAAATCCGCTCCCTCAGGGTTCGGCAGTTCGAATCTGCCCCCCTCCACCATCATTGGGCTATAGCCAAGCGGTAAGGCAACGGACTTTGACTCCGTCATGCGTTGGTTCGAATCCAGCTAGCCCAGTCACAGACACCTTTGATCAAAAGGTGTCTTTTTTCTTTTTGAAAAAATCATTCCAACTTCTAACTGTTCAGTCTGTATAATAATTTTAAAAATATGTTAAGGTAGTTTATTCACAAATTGCCATCTACACCCTGCCAAAAATTTGTTAAACTTATTTTATAAAAAAATTGAAACCTTTAGAAACGAAGCTCGTATACATACAGACCGGTGAAGGCAGAGGTTAGATAAATATGGAAATGATGATTAAAAAGAGAATTAAGCAAGTCAAAAAAGGCGATCAAAATGCATTTGCGGACATCGTAGATATTTACAAGGATAAAATTTATCAGCTTTGCTACCGTATGCTTGGCAATGTGCATGAGGCGGAAGATATCGCACAAGAGGCTTTCATCAGAGCGTACGTCAATATCGACAGTTTTGATATCAACCGGAAATTTTCAACTTGGCTTTATCGAATTGCGACCAACTTGACCATTGACCGCATTCGCAAAAAGAAGCCGGATTATTACCTCGATGCAGAAGTGGCGGGTACAGAAGGCTTGACGATGTATTCCCAAATCGCCGCAGATGGAGTTTTGCCTGAAGATGCAGTCGTATCGCTGGAGCTTTCACACACGATTCAGCAGAAAATATTAAAGCTTCCTGACAAATACAGAACTGTCATTGTATTAAAGTATATTGATGAACTCTCATTAATTGAAATCGGCGAGATTCTGAACATTCCTGTGGGGACTGTAAAAACGCGGATTCACAGAGGCAGAGAGGCTCTTAGAAAACAATTAAGGGATCTTTAAGTGGGGTGATGAAATGAGCTGTCCTGAACAAATTGTGCAGCTTATGCATATGCATCTTGATGGAGATATCCTTCCGAAAGATGAACAAGTATTAAAAGAACATCTGGAGGCATGCGAGGAATGCAGAAAGCATTTTTATGAGATGGAAAAATCCATTGCGCTCGTCCGGAGCACATCGCATGTCGAAGCCCCCGCCGATTTTACCGCTAACGTCATGGCAAAATTGCCTAAGGAGAAGAAAAGAGCTTCTGTGAAAAGATGGTTCAGATCCCATCCGGTTATCGCGGCTGCTGCGGTATTCATCATTTTGATGGGCGGAGGATTGTTAAACAGCTGGCACAATGACCACAACTTCAGCGTGTCGAAGCAGCCGAATCTGGTCGTGCAGAACAACACTGTGATCGTGCCTGAAGGTGAGACGGTCAAAGGTGATGTCACCGTCAAAAACGGCAAGCTGATTATTAAAGGGAAAATAGACGGGGATGTAACCGTTGTAAACGGAGAAAAGTATATGGCCTCTGCTGGACAAGTCACCGGTCAAATTGAGGAGATTAATCAATTATTCGACTGGACATGGTATAAAATGAAGTCTGCGGGGAAAAGTGTATTCAATGCATTAGATCCGAACGGAGAAGAGTAAAGCGTGTGGTGCGCTTTACTCTTTTTTTAGGTTCTCAAACGGCTGGCATATTTCACTTGCCAAAACGAAATGTGGTATAATGGGCTCGCTATGTAAAGTACATATGCGTAACACATTAAACTTCAAAATACGAAATGACTGAATTCTTGGAGGACGAGGAAATGGCTTTTGAGGATATCCCTTTTTTGCAGTACCTCGGCAATGCCGTTGATATTCTCCTTGTTTGGTATGTGATATATAAACTGATTATGGTGATACGCGGCACGAAGGCGGTTCAGCTCTTAAAAGGAATCGTTGTGATCGTGCTTGTCCGTATGGCCAGTCAATATTTGGGCCTCAGCACGCTTCAGTGGCTGATGGACCAAGCGATAACATGGGGATTTTTAGCAATTATTATTATCTTTCAGCCTGAGCTGAGAAGAGCGCTTGAACAGCTTGGACGGGGCCGTTTCTTCTCGAGGAGCGGCACGCCGGTGGAGGAAGCGCAGCAGAAAACAATTGAGGCTATAACGAAAGCGATCAATTATATGGCGAAACGCCGGATCGGCGCCCTTTTAACCATTGAGCGGGATACGGGTATGGGGGATTATATTGAAACGGGCATTCCTTTGAATGCAAAGGTCAGCTCTGAGCTCTTGATCAATATTTTTATCCCGAATACACCGCTTCATGACGGAGCGGTCATTATGAAAAATAATGAAATTGCCGCTGCCGCCTGTTATTTGCCGCTTTCTGAAAGCCCGTTCATTTCAAAAGAACTGGGAACGCGGCACAGAGCGGCTGTCGGAATCAGTGAAGTTACAGACAGTTTGACGATTATCGTGTCTGAAGAGACCGGCGGCGTCAGTGTGGCGAGGAATGGCGACCTTCACAGAGAGCTGACGGAAGAAGCGCTGAAAGAAATGCTTGAAGCAGAGTTTAAGAAGAACACCAGAGAGACTTCTTCTAACCGTTGGTATTGGAGGGGCAAGAAAAATGGATAAATTCTTAAACAACCGCTGGGCTGTGAAAGTCATTGCGCTGCTTTTCGCGCTCTTGCTTTATGTAGCGGTTAACAGCAACCAAGCACCAACTCCGAAAAAACCAGGTGAATCATTTTTTCCGACATCTACAACTGATGAGGCAACACTGACTGATATACCGGTTAAAGCATATTACGATGATGAAAATTATGTCGTGACGGGCGTTCCGCAAACGGTGAATGTCACGATAAAAGGTCCGACAAGCGCCGTGAAGAAGGCGAGACAGACAAAGAATTTTGAGATATACGCGGATATGGAGAAGCTGAAAACCGGCACGCATAAGGTCGAGCTTAAGGCCAAAAACGTGTCGGATGGGCTGACGATATCCATTAATCCGTCCGTGACGACCGTCACCATTCAAGAACGCACGACAGAAAGCTTTCCTGTTGAAGTGGAGTATTACAACAAAAGCAAGATGAAAAAAGGCTATTCTCCGGAGCAGCCGATTGTCAGTCCTAAAAATGTACAGATTACCGGTTCTAAAGCTGTGATTGATAATATTTCTCTTGTGAAAGCTTCGGTAAACCTGGAAAATGCAGATGAAACGATTGAAAAGGAAGCGAAAGTGACTGTCTATGATAAAGACGGAAACGCGCTTCCTGTCGATGTGGAGCCCTCGGTCATCAAAATTACCGTTCCGGTGACAAGTCCGAGTAAAAAATTGCCCTTTAAAATTGAGCGGACAGGAAGCCTTCCTGACGGGGTCAGCATAGCGAATATCGAATCAAGTCCCAGTGAGGTGACGGTTTACGGCTCGCAGGATGTCTTGGATTCTCTTGAATTTATAGACGGTGTCAGCTTAGATTTAAGCAAAATCAAAAAGGATTCTGATATCGAGGCAGATATTCCGCTTCCTGACGGCGTCAAAAAAATCTCGCCGTCAAAGGTGACGTTGCATATAGAAGTAGATAGTGAAGCGGATCAGACGTTTGAGAATGTCCCTATTAAGACTGTGGGGCTGAGCAGCTCACAGAACATTGAATTTCTGGATCCGGAATCACAAACGATAGATGTTACGGCCAAAGGCTCTCCCGGCAACATAAAAAAACTGCAGAAATCAGACATAGAATTGTATGTGAATGTATCTGATTTAGATGACGGAGAGCACAGTGTGAAGCTTGAAGTAAACGGGCCTCAAAATGTAACCTGGTCCTTGGGGCAGAAAAATGCAAAAATCAAGCTTACGTCTAAAAAAACGAATACGACAACAAAAGATAACAGCAATACGACGTCAGGGAACCAGGATGACACTGATGACAAGACGAATGACAAAGAGAATAATCAGCGAGAAGATACAACGAACAGCGATAAAAACAATGATGATCAAAATCAAGACGAAAACCAAGATCAAAATCAGGATCAGGATGAAGATGAATCAAATACAGGTTCACAATCTTCATCAGAATAAAAAAGGAGCGATTATAAAATGGGCAAGTATTTTGGAACAGATGGTGTAAGAGGTGTTGCCAACAGCGAGCTTACGCCTGAGCTGGCCTTTAAAGTCGGACGTTTCGGCGGGTATGTGCTGACAAAAGACAAACAACGTCCAAAAGTGCTGATAGGCCGCGATACACGCATCTCCGGCCATATGCTGGAGGGAGCCCTTGTCGCCGGACTTTTATCAATTGGCGCAGAAGTCATGCGTCTGGGAGTCATTTCTACACCTGGTGTTTCCTATTTAACAAAAGCGATGGATGCAGAGGCGGGCGTCATGATATCTGCTTCTCATAACCCAGTGCAGGATAACGGAATCAAGTTCTTTGGAGGAGACGGATTTAAGCTTTCTGATGAACAGGAGGCTGAAATTGAGCGTCTGATGGATGAACCGGAGGATAAGCTGCCAAGACCGGTTGGAGCTGACTTGGGACTTGTAAACGACTATTTTGAAGGCGGCCAAAAGTACCTGCAATTCTTAAAACAGACTGCCGACGAAGATTTTACAGGCATTCATGTTGCGCTTGACTGCGCACACGGAGCGACGTCATCGCTTGCGACACACTTGTTTGCCGATTTAGACGCAGACGTGTCGACAATGGGAACTTCTCCGAACGGATTAAACATCAATGACGGAGTTGGATCGACTCATCCCGAAGCGCTCAGTGCGTTTGTAAAAGAGAAAAATGCTGATATCGGCCTTGCGTTCGATGGTGACGGCGACCGACTGATCGCAGTCGACGAAAAAGGAAATATCGTTGACGGCGACCAAATTATGTACATATGCTCAAAATACCTGAAATCAGAGGGCCGCTTAAAGGATGATACGGTTGTTTCCACAGTCATGAGCAACCTCGGTTTCTATAAAGCGCTTGAAAAAGAAGGGATAAAGAGCGTGCAGACGGCTGTCGGCGACCGCTACGTGGTAGAGGCGATGAAAAAAGACGGCTACAATGTCGGCGGTGAACAGTCCGGCCACTTAATTTTCCTTGATTACAACACAACAGGTGACGGATTATTGTCCGCCATTATGCTGATGAATACATTAAAAGCGACAGGCAAGCCGCTGTCAGAGCTTGCGGCTGAAATGCAGAAGTTTCCGCAGCTTTTAGTCAATGTGAGAGTAACTGATAAATATAAAGTCGAAGAAAACGAAAAAGTAAAAGCCGTTATTTCTGAGGTTGAAAAAGAAATGAACGGCAACGGCCGGATTTTAGTGCGCCCATCTGGCACTGAACCGCTCGTTCGTGTGATGGCTGAAGCGAAGACGAAAGAACTGTGCGATGAATATGTTAATCGCATTGTTGAAGTCGTCCGGTCAGAAATGGGATTAGAGTAACGAAATCTATAAACAGAGAGCGAACAAGACAAGTGCGACTCACATATAATAATTGTGAGACAGGCGGCAAAGTTGTTTAAAAAACAATTGACCATTCTTGGCACATGCTGTAAAATCAAGCTTGTCTTGTTCTTGTTTTCTAGAGGCAGGAAAGACGGGATTTTGTTTCACTTATAATTATAGCGCCCGAACTAAGCGCCCGAAAAAAGGCTTAGTTGACGAGGATGGAGGTTATCGATTTTTCGGCGGATGCCTCCCGGCTGAGTATGCAGATCACAGCCGTAAGGATTTCTTCAAACCAAGGAGGCGACTCCTTGAACAAAGGGAAATCACATGATCTTCCATAAAACATGTAGGAGGGGACGATTGAAAGTCCCCTTGAAAAATGACTTTCTTCGTCTCCTTTTACAATCTTAGGAGGAAGAAATTATGTGTGGAATCGTAGGTTATATCGGTCAGCTTGATGCGAAGGAAATTTTGTTAAAAGGATTGGAGAAGCTTGAGTACCGCGGCTATGACTCTGCGGGTATCGCAGTTGCCAACGAACAGGGGATCCATGTGTTTAAAGAAAAAGGACGCATTGCCGATCTTCGTGAAGTTGTGGATGCCAATGTAGGAGCAAAAGCAGGAATTGGCCATACTCGCTGGGCAACACATGGCGAACCAAGCTATCTGAACGCTCACCCGCATCAAAGCGCACTGGGCCGCTTTACACTTGTTCATAACGGCGTGATCGAGAACTATGTTCAGCTGAAACAGGACTATTTACAAGATGTAGAGCTCAAAAGTGATACCGATACAGAGGTAGTCGTTCAAGTAATCGAGCAATTTGTCAACGGAGGACTTGATACAGAAGAAGCGTTCCGCAAAACACTTACACTGTTAAAAGGCTCTTACGCAATTGCTTTATTCGATAACGATAACAAAGAAACGATTTTTGTAGCGAAAAACAAAAGCCCTCTATTAGTTGGACTTGGAGATACATTCAACGTCGTGGCGTCTGACGCGATGGCAATGCTTCAAGTTACAAACGAATATGTAGAGCTGATGGATAAAGAAATGGTCATCGTGACTGATGATCAAGTTGTTATCAAAAACCTTGATGGCGACGTTATTTCACGTGCGTCTTATATCGCTGAGCTGGATGCCAGTGATATCGAAAAAGGCACGTACCCTCACTACATGTTGAAAGAAACGGATGAGCAGCCAGTTGTGATGCGCAAAATCATCCAAACGTACCAAGACGAAAACGGCAAACTGTCTGTGCCTGGCGATATCGCTGAGGCTGTAGCGGAAGCGGACCGCATCTATATCATTGGCTGCGGAACTAGCTATCACGCAGGACTTGTCGGTAAACAATACATTGAAATGTGGGCAAACGTGCCGGTTGAAGTGCATGTAGCGAGTGAATTCTCTTACAACATGCCGCTTCTGTCTAAGAAACCGCTCTTCATTTTCCTTTCTCAAAGCGGAGAAACAGCAGACAGCCGCGCGGTTCTTGTTCAAGTCAAAGCACTCGGACACAAAGCGCTGACGATCACAAACGTACCGGGATCAACGCTTTCCCGTGAAGCTGACTATACATTGCTGCTTCATGCAGGCCCTGAAATCGCTGTTGCGTCAACAAAAGCATACACAGCACAAATCGCAGTTCTTGCGGTTCTTGCATCTGTAGCTGCTGACAAAAACGGCATCGATATCGGATTTGATCTTGTCAAAGAACTCGGTATCGCAGCAAACGCAATGGAAGCCCTTTGCGACCAGAAAGACGAAATGGAAATGATCGCTCGTGAATACCTGACTGTATCCAGAAACGCTTTCTTCATCGGACGCGGCCTCGACTACTTCGTATGTGTCGAAGGCGCATTGAAGCTGAAAGAGATTTCTTACATCCAGGCAGAAGGCTTTGCCGGCGGCGAACTGAAGCACGGCACCATCGCCTTGATCGAACAAGGAACACCAGTATTCGCACTTGCAACACAAGAGCACGTAAACCTAAGCATCCGCGGAAACGTCAAAGAAGTTGCCGCTCGCGGAGCCAACACATGCATCATCTCACTGAAAGGCCTAGACGATGCGGATGACAGATTCGTATTACCGGAAGTAAACCCAGCGCTTGCTCCGTTGGTATCTGTTGTTCCATTGCAGCTGATCGCTTACTATGCTGCACTGCATCGCGGCTGTGATGTTGATAAGCCGCGTAACCTTGCGAAGAGTGTTACTGTGGAATAATAAATGTTTAACCCCTTTGGTTATTAGCCAAAGGGGTTTTTTTATAGAAGGGCTAACATCTGTTCGTTTATAAGTGAACGGATAGTTT
The DNA here is from genome assembly GCF_037964915.1 of Bacillus sp. FSL K6-1012. Taxonomy (NCBI): domain Bacteria; kingdom Bacillati; phylum Bacillota; class Bacilli; order Caryophanales; family Bacillaceae; genus Bacillus; species Bacillus sp. FSL K6-1012. Next base: position 254,133 of record NZ_CP150175.1, read on the forward strand.
TATTTTATCAGGTGGGTTTGTATGGATCTCATTTAACAATGGTGAGGACGGATGCTTTATAATAAGGTGCAGCAACGAAACATTTAATCACGTCAAGATTCAAAAAATATGTACCATTGGTCAGAAGAATTAGCAATAATTCATTGAAGCTGTACTCACTGTCCAAGAGGTTGAGGATATTTCACTTTACATTCGAACCGAATAAAAGGTACAAGCATTTTTCCGAATCTATTAAAGAGAAATGTAGTTACCATGTAGGGAGGAAGTTTGATACTGCATTCTCTGAACTCCGACATCAAATTTGATTTCCAATGGATTAGAATATGAGTTTTGGTTGACAATGTTTAAAATTTAGCATATCTTATACTTAACTTAATAATCGGCCCAGATGTTTATTTTCGTTTGTTAAATTATTAGGTCTTTAGCATTCTTTCAACTAATCTTGACAGGATGAAAAAGTATCCTAATTTAAATGGAGGAGAAACATAAGTCGATTTTATTTGATAATTAAGCACTATATTAAAATGTAGCGATGATTTCATTCCTTTAGAAGGAAGTTAAAACATAGCATATAGTAAAATGACCAATAATAAGGTAGCTCTTCAAAAAACTTCGCAGAAGTTAGTTGAAGTGAAGCCGACAATTTTCAAGATTCAATGATTAAAAACATCATTGAAATTTTGAAATTGTCGGCTTTTTTATTGGGAAAAAATAGAGATATAAAAAATTTGTATTAAATTATAGAAAATATGATCTGATCTAAAGGTCTTTTGAGCAATAACGACTTTTAAAAAGGGAGAATTTGAAATGTTAGTTTCGCTGAGTTTGTCATCATTATTAACATTATTTTTTATTATGCTTATTGCTTCTGGGATAAGTGGACTATTGTTTTTACATCCACGCGTACCCTTGAGTTTTGTTCGCATTCATATTGGTATCTTGGCTTTACCGCCGTTGGTTTCCTTAGTGATTCTTGCCAATAGGAGTGTGAATGGAAATGTTGGCCCTTGGTACTTCGATTCATTAGCTTGGTTAATGACTTTCTTTGTTTTGACAATTGGCCTAATCATTCAGCGCTTTTCTGTACGTTACTTAATGGGTGATCGATCTTATCGAAAATATTTTACGCTTTTTACTTTCACTACAGGTGCTGCTTCAATTGCGTGGTTAAGTGGTGACCTCCGCTTGATGGTTATTTCTTGGGGAGCAACTCTTGTCGGTTTAACCCTGCTTATAAGATTAAACAGTGCTTGGCAAGTCGCTAGTGAAGCAGCCAAGGTTACTGGCCGATTATTTTTGTTAAGCTGGCTTTCTTTGTTTTTCGCGATAGTTTGGCTTTTTCAAGTCACAGGTCAATGGCAGTTATCATTGGTTTTAACAAATGAAAGCTTAGCTCAACTGGGGGCATGGGAGAGAACAGGGATTAATCTATTGATTGTATTAGCAGTGATCATTCCTGCGGCTCAATGGCCATTCCACAGATGGTTAATTGAGTCTATTGTTGCTCCAACTCCTGTTTCTGCGATTATGCACGCAGGTTTAGTAAATGCAGGCGGGATTATACTAACTCGATTTTCACCTCTATTTAATGGTGGTATAGCATCGATTATTTTACTTCTGCTTGCTGGCATCTCTGTATTGATTGGAACGGGTATTAGTTTGGTCCAGGTTGACTATAAACGCCAGCTAGTAGGCTCCACGATTGGACAAATGGGATTTATGCTCATTCAGTGTGCACTAGGGGCTTATACAGCAGCCATTATTCATCTTATTTTACATGGTTTATTCAAAGCTACGTTGTTTCTACAAGCTGGTTCAGCAGTAGGGCGTCATGAAGTATCGGATCGTACTAATGAAAGAACATCCTATTTATGGGTCATGGCTGGTCGGATTTTATCCTTAGTTATAGGCGTTGCTTTTTGGCTCGCTGCTCCTGGAGAGGGGTATCAATTCATTAGTGCGCTGATCTTAGGGTGGTCATTGTCCGTTTCTTGGACTCAGCTTGTAGCTTTTGGAGAGGGAAGAATGGGTCGAATTGCTGGCTTAACATGTTTAGGAGGAGCAGCCTTTGTATATTTTATCATTCATAACCTCTTCTATAAGTGGCTGCATACAAGCGTTTTTCAAAGTGTTCAACCTCCAATGTCAGCTGTCATCATTGTCGTATGTCTCTTACTATTTGGCAGTGCTTTAGGTACTTGGGTTGCTCGTCATCGTTCTTCAGTTTTCTTCGCAGTACTCTATCTTTGGTTAGTGCGATTAGGTGAAGCAAAACCCAAGACAGTAGAGAGTCATCCAGACTACCTTAAACAATATTTATCATAAGGAGGTAAAAGTGTTGGGCATTACATCCGTATTAATGAAAGAAAATGTAAAAAAGAAAGAGACAGATATTGATGTTCAAGAAAGAGATATTAACGTTTTAATTGAATCTGCCAGCCGAGTCATTGCACCACTTTGGCCTATTTCAACATTCGCTGCACGTAACCCGTGGATGGGACTTGAAAACCAATCTTTTGATCAGGTTGCAAGTTGGCTGAAACATACTCGTGATGTTGATATATATCCTAGTGCGTCTATGATCCGTTCAGCAAAGAATAAAGGTGAGATTGATGAAGATTTTGTAGAAATGGGGCTGCAGCATTGGCTTGATTCACATTCCTTTCATATCCCAAGGGATGCGGCAGAGCGATTTTGTCATGCTGGATTACAATTAGAACCACTGCCTTCCGACCTTTTATCATCACATAAGCTGGAGAAATTGGTGAATGAATGCAGTGGAGTGGATCATATCGAGAATGTTTTTATGCAGCCAATCAGTTCGTATATAGAAAATCAAGATGGTGAAAGGTTAATCAATATCCTAGATCATCATGTCATTAAGTGGAGTAAATTATATCTTGATGACTCTCAAGCAGGTTGGACAATGCCCAACCGTGAGAAAGGTTTCTATCGTGCCTGGCAGCATCTCATTCAGTATGATCCAGCACTTAGTAAAAAGCAGCGTGAAAGGTTAAAAGGTTGGCCGCAAGAGGCACACTTGGCTTTACAAGAAGCGTTATTCGCACTAGAAATCCCAGAATCAGAAATACAGCGTTATCTTGAAGGCCATTTACTTTCCTTACCCGGATGGGCAGGGATGATGCTTTGGCGCTCCCAACAATCGAGCCATGAACATGCACTTCTAACAGAATATTTAGCAGTTCGGATATCCATGGAGTGGGCTCTTATAAAGCCATATTTACCTATTAATAATGAACGATTTGAGAATAAAATTTCAATTACTCCCCTTATAGCAGCTTGGATTCATTGGGGGGGCCTTACATTAGAAGAATGGTCACAGATGCCGGCCAATGAACAAAACGAATATTTATCATTTGCCTACAGCTTTGATGAGAAACTTCGCAGGAAACTTTGGTTAGAAGCATGGGAGCAAACACACACTGATCGATTAAGTCAGAAGATCATCTCGAAACAACGTGAAACCAACGGTAAAAAATCTGCATTAGCTCAATTCGCATTCTGTATCGATGTACGATCAGAGCCTTTTCGTCGTCAACTAGAAAAAGCAGGCCCGTTTGAAACGATTGGTGTTGCTGGTTTCTTCGGGGTGCCGATTGCAACTTGTGAACTTGGCAGTAAACACAGTCATGCCTCTTTGCCGGTCATACAAAAACCGCAAAACAAAATAAAAGAGTTCGCAGATGAAGATGTACTCGAAAAATACAACCAACGCAAGCAGGCAGTTCATTCCTTAAGCTATACATTTAAAAAGATGAAACAGAATGTACTTACGAGCTTACTTCTACCTGAGCTAAGTGGACCTTGGCTTAGTTTGCAAATGGTGGCACGCAGCTTTGCGCCAAGAAGAGCAGAACGTTTTATTCGTAATCTTCGTGAGACTTGGTTACGGAAACCTGATACAAAACTCTCGCTTCATCATGTTAATGACACAGAGGCAGAGATACCAGTGGGTTTTACTGAAGAAGAAAAAGTGAACTATGCTCGGCAAGCACTAAAAATGATGGGATTAACAGAGAATTTTGCACCCTTAGTCGTGATTTGCGGACATGGCAGTCAAAGCACCAATAATCCTTATGCCGCGGCTCTTGATTGTGGTGCCTGCGGTGGAGCGGCCGGCGGATTCAATGCAAGAGTTTTAGCTGCTTTATGTAATCTTTCAGAGGTAAGAGAAGCTCTATTAACTGAAGGAATGAAAATCCCTGAGAATACGGTGTTCGCTGCCGCTGAACATAATACAACGGTGGATGAATTACATTGGATTTATGTGCCAGAGCTTTCTGAAGCTGCACAGGAAGCATTTGATCATATTGAAGCTGTTATGCCGAAAGTAAAACATCATGCAAATGCAGAACGACTGGCCCAATTACCGAATGTCCAATCGAACTTTAAAAACCCGAAGGCTGAGGCACACCGATTTGCGGAAGATTGGAGTGAGATACGTCCGGAATGGGGACTGGCTCGTAATGCCGCTTTTATTATCGGCCAACGTGAACTAACACAGGATTGTGATTTGGAAGGAAGAGCTTTCCTTCATAATTATGATTGGAAGCAGGATGAAAGCGGTGATCTCCTAGCAAATATTATTGCAGGACCTGGAACTGTGGCCCAATGGATTAATTTACAATATTACGCATCAACAGTAGCACCCCATTATTATGGCAGCGGAAATAAAGCAACTCAAACCGTTACTGCAGGTCTCGGAGTGATGCAGGGGAATGCAAGTGACTTGTTAGCCGGACTGCCTTGGCAATCGGTCATGCAATCAGACCATGAGGCTTATCATTCTCCTCTTCGTTTGTTGATTGTTATCCAAGCGCCTAGACAGCATGTAGAACGGTTATTAAATAATGACCCAGTATTTCTGCAAAAAGTTCAAAATGGATGGGTTCGACTGGCTAGTATTGATCCAGAAGGATGTTGGGAAAGCTGGTAATGATGAATCTAAACATTTCTCAAATGGATTTGTTACTCAATATAAAAATGATAAACATAAGGAAGAGGTGTGTTATATGAATGTAGATAAAAAAGTATTATTTTTGACGGACATTGAAAACGGCTTGGAGCCTATTTTACAAGAAGTGACTAACACTCCAGCAGAAAATATGTTGACTATCCAAAGCTATGGTGCCGCTATCTCACATCCTTATGGAGAAATCATGAGGTCTGTTATTTTTGCGATTTACCAGGAAGATGTTGAGGAGGTCTTTGTAGTAGGAACAAAAGATAAACAGACTTCAACAGGTCATGGACTAACTCAACTTGAAACAATGAAAGATAAAATACAAACATTGGATTATCTCTTTCAAAATTGCAAGCCTGAATTTTTAGGCGGTACAGTCGATGAATGGCTAAATGAAAAAAGCAATGGTATTGAAAAAAGTGTTGATATCATTCGTCAACATCCACTGGTGCCGTCATATGTTAAAGTCAGAGGTTTAATCGTTGATCATAAGGATGGGGAATCCTCAATTGTGGAGGTTCCTTCTACTAAAACAGGTCAAGCCTTACCCGATCATTGCTTGTCATGATGGAGTGAAGTGGTCAGCTTCTACACCCATATATGGGGAGAAAGCAGATTTAAGGAGAATGTAATGGGCGCTAGTATAACTGATTTTGTCACGAAAACAATAGAGGAAATGAGCTCGTTTGATCGAGAAAATATGGAATGTATGAAAAAAGTAATAAGAAAAGCAATTCATTTTTATCATTTAAAATCTTATGAAGAAGTTGAGGAAACCCATTTAGGGAGCGTTCGATTTTTGCATGTACACTCTATGATGGAAGAAAATGTGTTATCCAAAATTGTAGCGGTCACAAGAAACGGCACAACTGATTTGGATATTGAAGGTGTATATGAAGGACATGTTGTAAGAGAATATTAATGAGACGAAATAACTAATAGAATATGCCAATTATTTTGCCAGGAGATGTGTTATATATGAAAAAAACGAAAGGTTCTATTGAATCAGAGATCAGTAAGTCCATTACGCAATGGGAGAAGGATTATCTTGGGCGTGGGTCTGTATCTGTTAAAACTGATATACTGCGGGATATGATCATCGTTAATTTAAAAGGAATTTTAACACCAGCAGAATATGCAGTTTGTGGATCAAAAGAGGGTATGTTATCTATCAAACAAACTCGTTCGGAGCTAGTTGAATCAGGGATAGAGGGTCTAAAGGATATTATCCTAACGATAACTGGAGAAGAAGTGAAAAGTTTTCATACCGATTTAAGCTCTCGGACAGGCGAACGAGTGATGGTATTTAAATTATGTAATGATCTTGAGAAAAATCTATAATATTTGGAGAGATAAAAAAGCAGAATGAGAGCAAAGTATATATAAAGCAGCGCTTTCTAATGGTCAATCTAACAGTAGATATGCGAAAGTTAAGTTCTGTAATACCTCCAACTGAACTGAAATAAGTCTTCAGATTTTTAATGTCTAAAAAGAAGTCAGTCATCAAAAACGAAAAAACGAATTGACATATCGGAATATAACGATATAATAAACGATATGGAACCCATTGAAGTATTCAAAGCCTTATCAAATGAATCAAGGCTGCAAATTTTGCAATGGCTGAAGGAACCTGATCGTCATTTTTCACCCCATGAAGGGATTGATATGAACACAATCGGGGTATGTGTCAGTCAAATAACAGACAAATTGAAAATGACGCAATCAACGGCTTCCCAATATCTCACTATCCTTTTAAGAGCCGGCCTGATTAAGGCTCAACGAATCGGAAAGTACACTTATTACAAAAGAGATGAAGAAGCCATTGGGAAACTTGCGGACTTTCTTAAAACAGAGATATAAAAATAAACATCAAAAGATGTTTATTTTTACGCCATACATATCGACATATTACGATGTGTTTATTTTTTAAATTAACATATCGATAATTCGTGATATGTTGTTTTAATAAAAATTAAGGAGTGAATGTTTATGTCAAACACCTGGAAAATTTATATGTTAGCCATTGTCAGCTTTTTAGTCGGAACTTCAGAGTACATCATTTCCGGTATTTTGGATCACATTGCGCATACACTCGGGATCACCTTGGCCGCCGCGGGCCAGCTCATTACGATCTTTTCACTTGTATATGCTCTTTTAACACCCGTACTCATGGCGTTGACAGCAAGTATGGATAGACGCAGATTGATGATTTATGCTCTCGGTTTGTTTGTGTTCGGCAATATCTTGGCCTTTGTTCTGCCTGGTTATGGTTGGTTTATTGCAGCGCGGATCATTATGGCGATGGGAGCAGGTGTGGTTGTTGTAACCGCATTAACGATTGCCGCTAAGATTGCGCCGGAAGGGAAGCAGGGCAGTGCCATCGCTACGGTCGTTATGGGATTTACCGCTTCTTTAATCATTGGTGTTCCGCTTGGAAGAATGATAGCAGTAGCATTAGGCTGGAAGTCTGTATTTGGTGCAATTGCTTTGTTGGGATTGATCGCAATGGCCGTTATATTCTTTACTCTTCCGCATACTGAAGGGGATAAACCTGTACCTTTGCTTCAACAGCTTGCTCTTTTCAGAAAACGGAAAGTGGCGATGGGATTATCAATCACTTTCTTCTGGCTTGGGGGATATTCTGTTGCTTATACCTATCTGTCACCGTATCTCTTGAACATTTCAGGAATTAGCGGCAAGTTGCTTAGCGGTGTTTTGCTTATATTTGGAATAGCCAGTTTGGTTGGATCAAAGTTTGGGGGATATAGCACCGATAAATGGGGAGTGCCCTTTACACTCGTTGGCGGGATGACATTGCATATCGTCACACTGATTCTGCTGTCACTTGTCACCCATTCCCATATCGGAGTGTTGGTGATTCTGATATTATGGTCGTTTGCCGCATGGTCTACCGGTCCGACACAGCAATTTCACCTGGCCACAATAGAACCGGGAATGTCAGGTGTTTTGCTTAGCATGAATCAGTCAATGATGCAATTCGCCATGGCAGTCGGCGCAGGGATAGGAGGGGTTTTTGTAGAAAACGTATCATTGGCCTCGATTACCTGGATTGGTGCATTAGGGGTTATGATTGCAATTATTGCATCATTGATGATTTTTCATTCACAACCGAAACAGGCGCTAAAAGATATTAATCAATAATATACTGCTTTGTTTTACTGTTTAAAATTCAATGGGTTCATTTCGAAAGATCTAACATCCGCTTGTTATCAAGCGGATGTTTTTTTATCAAAGTCAGTCCATAAGCTTTCCAAGGGCCGGTATCGTTCTGTATGTGTCAAAGGCCATTGAAGCTGAAAGAGATTTCTTAAGGCTTTGCCGGCGGTGAGGTGAAGTACGGCACGATTGCCTTGCTCGAAAACTGGAAACACAAGAGCATGTAAACCTCAACATCCGCGTAAATGTCAAGGAAGTTGCCACTTGGGGAGTAAACACTTGCATCATCTCACTCAAAGGGCAGCCGAGATTCTTATAGTAGTATTACTGATACTAACTGACAAACAAGTTAACAGTAGTATATATGATGTCAAAATGGTCAGTTTGTTAGTCGTTTTATTAGCTCCTCACAGGAGTATTTACAGTGTTTGTGGTATTTATAAGTTAATTGGAAGTTAAGGCGCTTACTGATATATCTTTGTGGAAAATATGCTGAGTATCTGTTTTCAAACGAGAGAGGGGCTCTTTTATGAAATCAAATGGTGATGAATTGTCGTTGTCTGTTCAGAATTTAGCGAATACAAATGAGATCACAATTGTTCAAGCGATAGGGGAGCTAAAGAAATCAGGACAAGATGCAATACCTGTTTTGGTTGAGGCCTTAAAAGAGGAAGGTTCTTTGCGTAATATTGCGGCGGCCGTTTTAGGCGAGTTTGGGGAAGGTGCGGGTGAAGCAGCGGAGGAACTGTCATGTTTATTAAAAAGTCATGCCGAAGATACAAGGATGGCTGCGGCCATTTCACTTATGAGAATCGGGAAGGCCAGTCTGCCCTTTGTCATCAAAATCGCTCAAGAAAGTGAAGGACAATCTCGTTTTTGGGCATCCTGGTGTATTGCATGGATCGATCCTTCTTACATTGAACCGAAGATGTATGAATGCCTAAAACATGAGCATGAACATCCTTCAGGAATGGTTGCTCCGTTTGCGGCTGAAGAGGCATTAGGAAAGCTGATTGCTTTTCAGCTTAAAGATAAGGAGGATTGAAAGGATGAAAGCTGAACAAATAATAAAAGAATGGCCAATTCATTTGCCCTGGTTGAATCAATCACAGAATGATTTGACATTCTTGTCAGTATGTACGGCAAACGGTCCTTCCTATAAGCAGGAAGGTTTTTTTAATGATGAAATATTTTTTTATTAGTGGGTAAATTCATCAAATGTTCTGCTATGCTCCAAATGTACACCTTTCTGTAAGGGCAAAGTCAAATATGAAAATAAAACTGTTCCAAAGTTAATCAGTTATTTATTTTCATATCGTATCCTTTCAGTATCACGTGAAAGGAGCATCATATGAAAACGTTATGGAAAGTCGTAAAAATCTTTTTTGGCAGCATAGGTGCTTTGATTTTGCTTGCAGCCGTCTCGGTCTTTATCTATCACCATTACCAGCTAAATAAGGAAGCAGCACTCCTTAAAGAAAAAGGCACATTAGTCGATGTTGACGGTAAAAAGATGAATGTGTATCAAGAGGGAAGCGGGAAGGATACGTTTGTGTTTATGTCTGGTTCGGGGATTGCTGCGCCTGCTTATGAGATGAAGGGGTTGTACAGCAAGTTTTCAAAAGAAAACAAGATTGCTGTAGTGGATCGTGCAGGCTATGGCTACAGCGACGTGTATGATGATGGCAGGGATATTGATACAATATTAGAACAGACGAGAAAAGCGCTTCTGCAAAGCGGGAATAAGCCTCCTTATATTTTAATGCCTCATTCCATATCCGGGATTGAAGCGATTTATTGGGCGCAGAAATATCCTGAGGAAATTAAGGCGATTGTTGCGATGGATATTGGATTGCCTCAGCAGTATGTCACGCATAAAATGAGCGAGATTGACAGACTGAAAGTGAGGGGGTTCCATCTGTTGACTTCGATCGGTTTTCATCGATTTATGCCTTCCGCAGTATACAATTCTGAGGTGATTCGGCAGTCGTTTTTAACTGATGAAGAAAAAGAAATCTATAAAGCCATTAATTTTAAGCAATTTTTTAATGCTGATATGGAGCATGAGCTGTTACAGTCTGACCAAAACGGCAGCAAATCAGTGAATCTTCCGGTACCAAAAGAAACCCCGATTTTATTTTTAGATGCCATCGCTGATCAATATAAAAACTCAAAATATACAAAACAGCAACGTAAAGATTATAAAGAACTTGCAGACCAATTAGAAGTATCAGAAGTGAAAGAGTTAAGGGGCACACACAGCATATATTTATACCAGCCTGATCAGATCTATCAGCTTTCTATGAAGTTTCTCAAACAAAAACTGAAATGAAAGGTTCGCTAAGATGAAGGGTTATCATATTTTAATCGTGGAAGACGATGTCATGATTGGTGATCTGCTGCAGAAGATTTTGCAGCGTGAGGGATATCATGTGATGTGGAAAACAGATGGAGCGGATGTGCTTTCGGTGATTCAGAAGGCGGATTTGGTCATTATGGATGTGATGCTGCCGGGTGAGGACGGGTATCAAATGTCTAAGAAAATTAAAGATTTAGGGTTAAACCTTCCTATTATTTTTCTGTCCGCCCGCAATGACATGGACAGCAAGCTTCAAGGGTTGAAAATTGGCGAGGATTACATGGTAAAGCCTTTTGATCCGAGAGAGCTGCTGCTGAGAATGAAAAATATGCTTGAGCATCATTATGGCACCTTTACGCAAATCAAACATTTGTATATTGATGCAGACACCAAAAAGGTATTCAATGGGAGTTTGCACCATGAAGTGCTGTTTACCGCGATTGAGCGGAAAATATTCTTTTATCTGTATGAAAACAGAAACAATATTTTAACAAAGGAACATTTCTTTGATTATCTATGGCAGCTTGAAGACAGAAATCCGAATATCGTGAATGTGCACATTAAAAAAATCAGAGCGAAAATTAATGATGTAGCGGGTGAGATCATTGAAAATATCTATGGAGAAGGGTATCGGCTGAATACCGTTGTGAAGAAATGAAGCTAAAGACAAAATATCAGCTGTTATTATGTACGGCCGTCATTAGTGTCCCGGTACTGTTGCTGGCGGTTAGCATTTTGATGTCGGTGATTTATGACAGCCTGTTTAAACCGATCAATCATGGCATGCCTTTTCACAGGTCTTTTGCGTATCCGGCAATGCTGGCCGTATTTTTATTATCACTTTTATTGTTAGCTTTTTTATTTTCAAAATCGATCCATTCTCTGCTGCGTAAAATCAATCTATTGAATCAAACCATTCGGCATCTGGCGAGTGATCAAAAGGTGCCCGATAAAATAGAAGTGAAACGCGCTGATGAAATTGGCGAATTGATCAAGTCGGTCAACTTGTTAATTGAACGGACAACGTACCGGGAACTGGAACTAAGACAGCGAGAGGAAATAAAAAAGGAGCTGCTGCAAAAACTAAGGCATGATATCAATACACCTTTAACAGCTCTCAGGCTGCAGTTATTTTATTTGGAGAGCCAGTGCCAGGATCAAACCGCATTTGAATCTTTGTACCAGCAAATTGAATATATTGCGGAATTAACGAATGAATTCAATCATTACTCAGCCGAAACGTTAGAGAGTTCTTATATTGTAAATGAAGAAGTCAATATTTCTGATCTATTAGAAACCACAGTGAAAAAGTGGGATTATTTATACAGTATCAATGGCATAGAATTGCAATTTAAGCCGTCAGACCAAAGTTTGATATGGATGAGCAACAGTTTATGGATCCAAAGGTTATTCGATAACATTTTTCAAAATACGCTAAAGCATTCGAAAGCTGAAAAGCTGGAAGTCACGATAGAAAACGGCGCTGTTTCGATTCGCGATGATGGCATTGGATTTGATAGAGATCAAGATAGTAACGGGCTTGGGTTGAAGATTATTGAGGATATATGCCGGTTGCTTCATATTAGCTATGAGCTGCAGACAAATGAAAATGGGACTGCGTTTTTGTTTTCAAAAAAGTGATCGGGCTATGTTTTTCTTTCTACCGAACAATTATATATAATAGGAAGCAGAAAAGGGGTGAACAGCATATGTTTAAAAAAATCATCAAAACGATCAAGTACCTCTCTAGCAGCTCGAGTGATCGCCATCGCAGACACCGGCACTACAGCAGCAGCCGGCGCCGCCATTACCGGAGCTACAGCAGCAGTTCTGGCAGAAGAAGACATTACGATCGTTATGGCGGCAGCCACCGCTACAAACGCCGGAGCTACAGCAGCAGTTAATCGCAAAAAAAGTTCTTGTTCCGCATTGGGACAAGGGTTTTTTTATGTCACTGATTGAATCGCACGCTTCAGGTCTTCGCGAATGGAAGCCGTGTGCTGATACTCTTCATCAATGCCCAATAATTTTTTCAGCAGCAGCGTTACTTCTTTTGTCAGCGTTAATTCCTCCAGCCAAGTGGCGTTTTTCTTCTTTTTCCCTTTATATTGAGAGTACAGCAGGAACAACAGGGTTTCTCCGAGATCGAAGAAGTCATCCTGCTTTCTGAGCTTTAATTCCTCATCTTCTTCATGAGATAACTGTTTGGCAAGGCCGAAATCGATAAGATATACGTTACCGTGATTCATCATAATGTTTGGCGTTCTGATGTCAGTGTGAAAAATGAGACGTTCATGCAGGTATTCTACAATGTCCAGCAGCTGAGACATCAGCTGTAATGCCATCAGCTCTCTAAACGGCTGTTTTTGAAAAAATAACAATTCCTCTATATTATCGCCCTCGACCAGCTGCATGACATAGCAGGCTTGTCCGTCTAAGCTGAAGTCTTCTATGAAGGCCGGGATTTGCGGGTGGCTGATGCTTTTGAGCAGACCAATTTCCTGCTGAAATCGGACTCTTTCCTTTTGTTTTTTGGCTTTTGTCGGACGGAGCTGTTTTAAGACGTACGGTGTTTGCGTATGGATATCGGTGCACACATAAACCAAGCCGTAGCCGCCCATGCCGAGGCATTCTTCGATTTTGTATTGGTTGTTCAGTATGACGCCGTTCTTCAGTGGGCGGTCAAATAATAGCTTTTTTAACTGTTTTAATGCCATTTGCAATGCACTTCCCTTGGTTGTACTGATTATAGTTTATCAAAACAATTGCATCTTGGGCTAAGTCTATTCTATGGAAGCTTAGCATAAAAAAGAGCCGGATCATGGAATCTGAGCCAGCTCAGTATGACATTAAAACTGCTTTGTGACATCGTATTGATAATCTATTTTTGCCTTTACATTACTCATCGTTGATTTCGCAGTCGCTAATGTATTGTATTTAAAACTCCATACCTTTGCCACACTGAGTTGGTCTGTTAAGGATATATCATAAGATCCCGAAGTTGAGCTATTCACAAGAGCACGGCGCCATTCGCTGTTTTCACTCGTCATGATGATATGTCGTGTATTTCCCTGGCTTGGTGTTTGAGTAGCGGTTGTTTGGACTCTTGTTACAGTGGCATCACGAGGAATTCCTGATTGGTTTGTTAAGTCAAGCTTGATGACGCTGGAGTCAGAACCTGAGGGGCTAAGGTTTGTATTTCCTTTATTTTCAGCCACGCCGCTGAATTGGAACGTTCCGCTGCCGGATTTGATCCGGTCTTCAATTGAAAGTGTGAAATACATGTTTCCAGTATAGGTGCCGCGGGACACTTTCACATAGAATGTATCAGTGGTGTTTTGGGCGTCGGCGTTTGCATAAATAAAAGAAGAAAATGTATTAGGATTAATGACTTCTGTGCCTTGCGAAACAGGTACTCTGTTCTTATCGTAAATTTCAATTTTCATCCCTGTGTACGCACTCTGGTATGTACTTCTTACGTATACTTTTTCTCCCTTATTGGCTGTAAATGTGAAATAGGCTTCATCTTGTCCGGCTTCCAGTATCGTTGTGTCTATATTCTTATATTTCCAATATCCGATTGGGACTGCTGTATCAAATGAATTGTTCCCTGTAATGGCAGTGATTCCGGCTGCGGAAGCAGAATAAGTACAAGTAAATAGAACTGACAGCATGAGAGCGAATTGAATGATCCATTTTTTAGCCATGAGAAAACCTCCTTTTTTTTCCATCATACATAATAAAGTTTCAAGTGTAAATAAATGTTTTAAGAGGTTAATATATACAAGAGATTTGCCGATAAATAGAGAGGAGAGAATTATTCAGGAGGGAATCGAATGCGTCTGAATCGTCAATATATCCGCACCCAGCTCATGGCACAGAATATCACAAAAAAGGTTTCGGCTGATAAAGGCAGGAGTACATCTGCAGAGGTGCTGGAAAAGGCATACAGCCGGCTTGAGACACGGCCCTCTGAGAAGGGAATCGATCAGCTCAATTACTCAAAAACCAGTGTAGCGGGGAACAACGGGACTTTCAGCAAAATGTTTCAATCAGCAAATGACCGAACAGTGAAAGACACAGGGGAAGAAGCTGTGATTCGATCCAATAATCCTTATGAATCTGAGAGCGATATCCGAATCAAAATTCTAGATGAAAAGTACAGTCGGCTGAATGCGATAAACAAAACGAAGTCCGATCCTTTAGGTTATATAAAGGATAAGTATCAAAATTCGAAGTCTCCTTATTTCAGAAGTGATCTGTCAGCTGCAGAAAGACAGGCTGCTTACGATAATGAAACAGAATGGCTATTCAAAGGAAAGGCGCAAAACTATAACCTCCAGGATGCAGCGTTTCGCAATCTTACGTTTAATGGGGAAGTGGAATCCGAGAATGCAAAGGTGTTCCAGCGAAGCCAAGTTAACCAACAGCTTCAAGTGCTCCTGAATCGGAACCATATTCAAATCCCGGCGGGTACAGAACTTACGTTTACCATTACACCCATCGATTATAAGGTAAAGGTGAGCGGAACAGACGACAAGGAGCTCATCGGTCAAATTGAGCGATTGCTGCAATCTGGAGACAACAGCAAAGAGCTGTTTTTACATATCTTGAAAAGCCAGACCAGCGATTCAGCACAATATTCCGAAGCGGCGTATCAAAAGTACCAAGCAGTTCGTGAGATGTACGAAGTCACAGGCTACCATTTGAAGGATTTAGAAGTTGTCGATGGCCGATACATCACACCTGACGGACGAGATCTATTAGAGGTATATAAAGAAAAACTTGAGAATGATCCTATGCAAAAACAAACTGCTTCCTATGCTATATCTCACTATGGTTCACAGCTCAGTAACATTGCGAAAATCGGGTATGATGCCATCCCTGATTTCATTCTGTCAATTGGCTACAGGAATGGGTCTTTGAGAGATTTGGGGCAAAGCAAGGTCTATGGGACAGGTGATACAGAGTGGCTTGAAACATTAAAACGTCAAACCGGCGTGAATTATTAGGTAAGCTGTTCATCGTGAACAGCTTATTTTTTTATGCCCATCTCATGAAAGCAGCTGTATCATGCATCGTTTTCAATATTGTCATGATTTCATTATATTCATATAAAAGATTTTAATTAAAGTGATAGATCAAACCCATTGAATGAAAGTGTTTACCCGAAAAAAACAATTGTATTTTCCAGAGAAATTTATTATGATGAAATAAGTAATTTTGGAGATTATCTAACAATTTTATGATTGAATTTTCTGATATTTGCAGCTTAATAAGAAATGAAGAACGTTTTGGAGGCTGGCCGGCCTTGATCCTATTTCGGTTGAGCTGTACATGTATTCGTTTTTAAGAGGAGGAAGCGGAGTGGAAAATAAAGAATTGAAGAGGGGTTTGAGCGCACGTCATATTCAGATGATTGCCTTGGGCGGTACGATCGGTGTTGGTTTATTTATGGGTTCTGCCAGCACGATTTCATGGACTGGCCCTTCTGTCCTTCTGGCTTATGCGATTTGCGGAATTTTTATCTTTTTTATCATGCGTGCAATGGGTGAAATGCTGTATGTGGAGCCGAGTACCGGTTCTTTTGCAACATTCGGCCATAAATACATTCATCCCCTTGCTGGTTATATGACGGCGTGGAGCAACTGGTTCCAGTGGATTATCGTCGGCATGTCAGAAATTATCGCAGTCGGTTCTTATATGAAATATTGGTTCCCGGATTTGCCTGCTTGGATACCTGGTATCGTAGCTATGGCAATTCTCGGTGCGGCGAACTTAATTTCTGTTAAGTCGTTCGGCGAGTTTGAGTTTTGGTTTGCGATGATTAAAATCGTGACGATTATCTTAATGATTATTGCCGGAATCGGGATTATCTTCTTTGGCTTTGGCAACGGCGGAGATGCTATCGGTTTGTCTAATCTGTGGTCTCACGGAGGCTTCTTTGCGGGCGGTTTCTCAGGATTTTTCTTTGCATTGTCTCTGGTTATTGCGGCTTATCAAGGGGTTGAGCTGATCGGGATTACTGCCGGAGAAGCAAAGGACCCGCAAAACACGCTGCGCAACGCGATTCAAAGCATTATCTGGCGTATTTTGATTTTCTATATCGGTGCTATTTTTGTGATCGTGACGGTATATCCTTGGGATGAGCTGAATTCACTTGGAAGCCCGTTTGTGTCTACGTTTTCTAAAGTTGGAATTACAGCAGCGGCTGGCATTATTAACTTTGTCGTTATCACGGCGGCGATGTCAGGCTGCAACAGCGGGATATTCAGCGCGGGACGTATGCTTTATACATTAGGTGTCAATGGACAGGCACCGAAATTCTTTGCGAAGATTTCTCGCAATGGTGTGCCGCTGTATGGCACAATCGCGGTGCTGATCGGATTAGCTGTCGGCGTTGTGCTGAACTATGTTGCGCCGCCGAAGATTTTCGTTTATGTATACAGCGCAAGCGTGCTGCCGGGGATGATTCCTTGGTTTATCATTTTGATCAGCCACCTCGGATTCAGAAAAGCGAAGGGCGCGGCGTTAGATAAACATCCGTTCAAAATGCCGTTTGCACCTTTCACAAATTATTTGACGATTGCTTTCTTGCTGATGGTTCTTGTCGGCATGTGGTTTAATGATGATACTCGGATATCTTTAATTGTAGGGGTTATTTTCTTAGCTCTTGTGGTCATCAGTTATTATGCTTTTGGAATTGGGAAGCGCGTGCAGGCGGATCTTACAAAAAGAAATCAAGCAGCTGAATAATACAGGAAAAAGAGACATTGACTGATGTCTCTTTTTTCATTTTTTACGTATGGATTTTTCTCATTTCAGCAACCTATAGGATATAGAACGCAAAGGAAAGGTGCTTATACTATGGATGTTACACTCGGTTATTTGCGCGAATCACTTTCAAATCATCTTGAAAACGAAGTCTGTCTGCGGATTTGCAAGAAGATGCTGGCGAAGCGCTATGCCAATGAAGAGGAGTTTGTAAAGGATTTGGATGACGATGAGATGTCATATTTGAATCAGGTGCTGGAAAAGGAAATTAAGTATGCCCAAGACGAACAGGATCAAAAACGGGCCAAGGAATTAAATGAGGTGTATGAATTACTGCTTTGAGAAAGGCGGGAATGAAATTGGGTGCGATTGAACGAAGCGGATATACGTTTCAGCCGGAGTTTAGTGTCGTCCGGCAAAATGGGGCGATCCACGTGTATCATCATGGAGAATTTGTTGAAGAAATTGAATTCGAGTTTAACGGAAATTACCCGGGTCATGATTTGATTGAAGAGCTTGTGAATCATTATTGCTTTGAGCATGACATTTAAGAGCCCTGTACGTTTGCAGGGCTCATTCATTTATGAAGTGATCAGGCCATATTTTTTTAGAATATCAATTGTGATGTTTTTGGCTGTTGTACCGGTATCATCAACATTTGTGACAAACGTATAGGAGCCGTGCTCTGTTTTGATGAATCCGACAAACCATCCTAATCCCATGTCTGTCAGGCGGGTTCCGGTTTTACCGTAAAGCGTATAATGATCTCCTTCTTCTTGAATCATCATGCGTTTGACCGTTTTCATGACCGTTTTGTCAAACGGGAGCTTCTCTTTGTAAAGCTTCTCCATAAAGGCTTCTTGTTCCAACGGAGAAATTGTCAGAGAGCTTTGCAGCCAAAACTGGTCGATTCCGCCGCTGATATCTTCGTTTCCGTATGACAGGGTATGAAGCCATGTTTTCATTCTTTCCTCGCCGATGTCCCTCGCTAATGCCTGGTAATACCATATGGCAGATTCCCGCATGGCTGAGCCAAGTGTATGGTCGCGGTTCCATGATTCGAATTCGCGTTTGACGCCATCCCAGCGTTTGACATCGTATTCATCCCGGACGGCTTTTACCTGCAAGCCGATTAAGGCATTGGTCACTTTAAAGGTAGATTGCGGAGTTTGTCTTTTGTTGGCCCGTTCCTTGTTGTAGACAAATGTCTTATCCTTTTCTAGATCATGAAGGATGAAGGTTCCGTCAGTATCCTTGAACTCCTTATCCACATCCATTCGGCTGACATTCAGGTGTTTTTTTGTTTCATTGGCGGGCGCTTTTGCATGAACGGACAAACCTCCTGTCACGGCAATGACGAGCACAAGAAAAGCATATATCCATTTCTTCACTTTGATCTCCCCTTTGTTTTGATCATCTATCTTTTCTCCATTTCTGCTTTTCTACCTTTAAAAGTAATGAAAAAATGCTTGGAGACAAATACTGTAATGGGGTTTATCTTCGTGAGATAACGTGAAAACAGAAGTAAAAAAGGAAGGCAGGGTTGCGGGATGAATGAGCAGATTCCACATGACAAAAGCCTCGATAACAGTGTGGCTTTGATGCGGGAAGGATATTTGTTTATAAAGAATAGAAAAGAGCATTACCATTCGGATTTGTTCCAGGCACGCTTGCTTGGAAAAACATTTATTTGTATGAGCGGCGCGGAGGCTGCGAAGGTATTTTATGATACCGAACGGTTTCAGCGGCAGGGTGCTCTCCCGAAACGAGTGCAGAAATCGCTGTTTGGCGCAAATGCAATCCAGACAATGGATGGCGACGCTCATATTCATCGGAAGCTGCTTTTTCTGTCATTAATGACACCGCCGCATCAAAAACGGCTGGCTGAGCTGATGACAGAGCAGTGGGAAGCGGCTGTTACAAGATGGGAAATGGCGGATCAGGTTGTGTTGTTTGATGAAGCAAAAGAAATCTTATGCCGGGTGGCTTGCTATTGGGCGGGTGTTCCGCTGAAGGAAACGGAAGTGAAAGAGAGAGCGGACGATTTCATCGACATGGTAGACGCGTTCGGTGCTGTGGGACCGCGGCATTGGAAGGGAAGAAGAGCGAGACCCCGAACAGAAGAGTGGATTGAAAAAATGATTGAAGAGGTCCGCGGCGGCAGGCTGAAAACTGAAAATGGTTCAGCGCTGCATGAAATGGCTTTTTATACGCAAGAGAATGGGAGCCGGCTTGATGCCCGCATGGCAGCCATCGAGCTCATTAATGTGCTGCGTCCGATTATAGCGATAGCTTACTTTATTTCGTTTTCAGCGTTGGCGCTGCATGAACACCCGAAGTATAAGGAATGGCTTCGTTCTGGAGGCAGTCAGGAAAGAGAAATGTTTGTGCAGGAGGTGCGCAGATTTTATCCGTTCGGACCGTTTTTAGGAGCCGTTGTCAAAAAAGATTTTATATGGAATGATTGTGAGTTTAAAAAGGGTGCATCAGTGCTGCTTGATGTGTATGGAACGAATCATGATCCCCGTATGTGGGACAAGCCTGATGAGTTCCGGCCTGAGCGATTTAAAGAGCGGGAGGACAATCCGTTTGATTTCATCCCTCAAGGCGGGGGCAACGCGGAGAAGGGCCACCGCTGTCCGGGGGAAGGGATTACCATTGAAGTGATGAAAGCGAGCCTGGATTTTCTCGTGAATCAGGTTGAATATGACGTGCCAACACAATCGCTGCATTACAGTCTTGCCAGAATGCCGTCATTGCCTGAAAGCGGTTTTGTGATGAGCAGCATTAGACGGAAAATCTAAATATAAAAGCTCTCTTCCTTTTCGAAGAGAGCTTTTTGATTACTTCTTTTTTTCATCGTAGTATTGAACAGGATACATGGAGCCTTCGGATACCATTTTGTTGTCCTCAATGTCATGCGGGTGCGGGTGACCGGCTTTATCGACTGGGAACGTTTCCATGTCTGGTTGTTTTGTTATCTTCATTTTCATGCTGTGAATGAATTCTCTTGCCTTTTGGCGGTTTGACGGGTCTTTTAATAGATAAGAAGTGATGCCGACAGTTGAAACAGCGAGACCGGAAAGTAACAGCTTTTGTTTCATGGTAATAACTCCTTTCTATTTTAAAAATAATGTTTCCTGTATCATTCCCGTTCTGCTTAAGGCTAAACCTCTGTGTATTTTATTGATTTTTTTACAGTAAATTCTATTTTAGGTAAAGATAGTTACTAAATTCCTATATTGGAAGACGAGGTACATTGATTTTTTATTATTTTAGTTATCATTCGATAAATATTGACAAAGTAAAGTAATCAGAATAATAATATAACTTAGCAACAGAATGTCATCATACATGAAAGGTGTTTACGATATGAATCAGTTACATCGAAGAATGGGAACGTTTGCCCTTATGATGGTCGGGCTCGGGTCGATGATCGGGTCAGGCTGGTTATTTGGGGCGTGGCGCGCTGCCCAAATTGCGGGGCCTGCTGCTATTATTTCATGGGTTATCGGCATGATTGTTATTTTATTTATTGCTCTTTCTTACAGTGAATTAGGTTCTATGTTCCCTGAGGCAGGAGGAATGGTGAAATATACGCAATATTCACACGGTTCGTTTATCGGATTTATTGCAGGCTGGGCCAACTGGATTGCAATTGTATCCGTTATTCCTGTTGAAGCTGTAGCCTCTGTTCAATATATGAGTTCGTGGCCATGGGAATGGGCGAAATGGACAAGCGGTTTGGTGAAAAACGGAACGCTGACAGGAGAAGGATTGGTGTTCGCTTCTGTTTTGCTTCTGATTTATTTTCTGCTGAACTACTGGACAGTCAATTTGTTTTCGAAAGCGAATTCATTAATTACGATTTTTAAAATCATTATTCCAGGACTGACAATTGGCGCTTTGCTCTTTGTCGGATTTCATGGAGAAAACTTTACAGCGGGACAAAGCATTGCACCGAATGGCTGGGCAAGTGTTCTGACTGCGGTTGCGACTTCAGGTATCGTATTTGCGTTTAACGGATTTCAAAGCCCGATCAATATGGCGGGAGAAGCCAAAAATCCCGGGAAATCGATCCCGATTGCGGTTGTCGGTTCTCTGTTAGTTGCGACAGTCATTTATGTGCTGCTGCAGATTGCTTTCATAGGAGCGGTGAATCCGTCTGATATCGCTCACGGCTGGAGCCATCTTAATTTTAATTCTCCTTTTGCTGATTTGGCGATTGCATTAAATATTAACTGGCTTGTCATCGTATTATATGCGGATGCTTTTGTGTCACCTTCCGGAACAGGTATTACGTATACGGCGACGACTTCCCGCATGATTTACGGAATGGAGAAGAACAAATACATGCCGAGCGTGTTTGGCAAGCTTCATCCGATTTACGGCGTTCCGCGCCAAGCGATGTTTTTTAACTTGATTGTTTCGTTTATCTTTTTGTTCCTGTTCAGGGGGTGGGGTGTGTTAGCGGAAATTATTTCTGTAGCCACGTTAATTTCTTATATCACCGGCCCGGTTACAGTGATGACATTGAGACGGACAGGGAAGGATTTGTACAGGCCTCTTCGATTAAAAGGCTTAAGCGTGATTGCGCCGCTTGGATTTATCTTTGCGTCGCTCGTGCTGTATTGGGCGCGCTGGCCGTTAACAGGGCAGGTTCTGTTTATTATTTTGATCGGACTTCCGATTTATTTCTATTACCAGGCCAAGGCGAAATGGAAAGGATTTGGCCAAAACTTTAAAGGTGGCATATGGATGGTGTTTTACCTGCTTGTCATGATGATGATTTCCTATTTGGGCAGTGACAAATTCGGCGGTCTGAACGTCATTACGTATGGCTGGGATATGGCCTTGATTGCCTTTGTATCGCTCGGTTTCTATGTGTGGGCGCTGAAGAGCGGATTCAAGACAGAGTATTTGAAAGATGCGAAGGAGATTAATAGCCAGCTGGTAAGCGCACAGTCAGAAGCTGCTGCGGGAAAAGAATAAATGAAGAAAAACCTTGCGCTGTGGGCGCAAGGTTTTTTCTTTTAATAACCCTTTTTTACTTTGTGGAAGAGGTCAGGATAGTTGGTGAACACTCCTGTCACTCCCCAGTCCAGCAGGCGGCGCATATCTGCTTCTGTATTGACTGTGTAAGGATGCAAAAGCAGACCGTGGCTGCGGATCATGCGGACATTTTCTGCATTCAACGCTTTATAATCCGGACCTGCGCCGACAGCGTAGGTTTTGATTTCCTCCAAATCAGCATCTGTCATTGAAGCTATCTGCTTTGCTTCCATCAATTGAACAGTCGGCAGGTTAGGCTGTAATTGATGAATTTTTAACAGGCTTTCTTTGCTGAACGATTGGATGATCACTTGGCCGCGCTTTGAATGCTTGCTTAGCAGTTTATGCTTCTGTAAGGAAGCAATCAGTTTTTCCTCCATGCCTGGATAGGTGTCAGGCGATTTTGTTTCAATGTAATAGTTCGCATGTTTGCCAAAACGGTTTAATACCTCTTCTAATGTAGGAACTTTAAGGCCGGCGTACTGCGGCTTCGCTTTTGCCGGGTAAGCTTCATTAAACCAAGAGCCGGCATCAAGTTTCTTAATCTCCGCGAGCGTATGATCCTTCACCCAGCCCGTGCCGTTTGTGGTGCGGTCCAGTTTTTCATCGTGCATAACAATGAGTTGCCCGTCTTTTGTCATCTGTAAATCCAACTCAATATAATCGGCTTTCATTTTCTGAGCGGTTTCGTAAGACAGGATCGTGTGCTCAGGCACATATCCGGAAGCCCCTCTGTGCGCGACTGTCAGGATACGGTCAGGAGACAGCAGGTTTCCTTTTGAGGCTGCTGAAACTGGTGTAACCATAAACGACAGCAAACCAAAAGATAGCAGAACCAAAGCTAGTAATCTATTTTTTCTCATCTTTTCTTCCTCCTTATGAACAAGCAGTAACAGCTTTTATGTTAGAAAACGGATGTAAATGGCATGTTGGAAAAATATTAATCTTTTATAATCTTTTCTTAAACATGCTCCGCCCGTTTTCCCGTATTCCATGTCAAAGCCAAGAACACGATGGCCAGTATACAAGATGAGATCAGCATGATGAAGCCGCCGTTCCAATCAAATCGGTCAACGACAAATCCCATAATCGCGTTTGCGAAAGCAGACCCGCCGATGTATCCGAAAAACCCGGTCAAACCAGCTGCAGTTCCGGCTGCTTTTTTCGGAGCAAGATCAATGGCTTGCAGACCGATGAGCATCACAGGTCCATAGATTAAGAAGCCGATGCTGATCAGAGCGATGTTGTCTACCAGCGGATGGCCGGCCGGATTCAGCCAGTACACCAATACGGCAATGAAAACACCTGCCATAAACAGAACGCCTGCCGGTGCGCGGCGGCTCTTAAAGAAGCGGTCGCTGATCCAGCCGCACAGGATCGTTCCCGGTATGCCGGCGTATTCGTAAAGGAAATACGACCACCGGGAGTCTTCAGGAGAGAACCCTTTGGCTTCTGTTAAGTAAGTAGGCGCCCAGTCCACTACGCCATACCGCACAAAGTAAACAAATACATTTGCAAATGCGATGTACCAAAGAAACTTATTATTAAGTACATATTGAAAAAGGATTTCTTTTGTCGTTAATTCTTTTTCTTGATCTTTGAAAGCGTGTTTTGGATAGTCGTTCCGGTACTCTTCAATTGGCGGAAGCCCGCAAGATTGAGGGGTATCCCGCACCAAAAGGACAATTAAAAATGAAATCAGAATCGCAATAATGGCAGGGAAGAAAAATACACTTTTCCAAGTGACAAACATAGCAATCCCAAGAGTGACAAGCGGAGCCAGAATCCCGCCGCCAATGTTGTGAGCGACATTCCAAATCGACATCTTCGTGCCGCGTTCACTAATAGAAAACCAATGGGCCATCGTTCTGCCGCATGGAGGCCAGCCCATTCCTTGGAACCATCCATTGATAAACATAAAAATAAACATGATGGTGACGCTCGAAGTTACCCAGGGCATAGAAACAAAAAGAATATTAACAATTGCAGATAAAAATAAGCCTGTCGCGAGAAAATACCTCGGGTTGCAGCGGTCGGACACCATGCCCATAATAAATTTACTAAAGCCGTATGCAATGGATACGGCGGCCAGCACCAATCCAAGCTCGGTTTTTGAAAAACCTTGTTCCTGCAGATAAGGAATGGCAAAAGCAAAGTTTTTCCGCAGCAGGTAATAGCCTGCGTAGCCGATAAAAATACCTAAGAATACTTGCAGCCTGAGCCGTTTATAAGCTGCATCCGTCTTTGAATCATCCAGTCTCTCAATGTGCGGAGCCGGTTTAAATAAGTGAAACATCAAATCATCCCCTTTGCTGTTTGTGTTGGATGTGTGGCGTGCCCTCCTTCTGAAAAAACAAAAAGAGCCAGAAAACACCCCCTTGTCAAAAGGGGTGGAATTCCTGGCTCTCCTCATCTCCATCCAAGCTATTAACTTATCGTGATAGCGCTTTCTTAAATTATCATAGTCTGGAGTGAATGTAAACGGGTAATTTTAAATTGTGTGAAAAAGTAAATGTTATCCTTTTGGTAGTTATGTTTTTTACAAATAACATAAAAATCTGGGGGGAGGCTGTTGCAGGTGGATAAATTAGATATCGCATTCGGCATTTTACCGTTAGCAATTATTGTGTTATCGGTCGCCGGGACTTATGTTTGTAAAAATGTATATATGATGCCGTTAGTTAGTTTGATCATTTCTCTCGTGCTTACGTTTACGGTTTTTAATCAATCTTTTTTGGGATGGGCCGTTGTCTATAGCTTGCTTTCGCTGATTTTATCGTATATTACATTGATGGTGTTGAGGAAGAGGAAGGCATCTGGAAAATGAAATTTTCCTCCGCTTTTTTGACATATCGTTGACTATAGCAACTATATGTGATTATAATTGCTTTAATCAACGATATAAGAAAGTGGGGAGAAGTTTGAAAACCAATGAATCAGCAACGGGCTTAAAATTCAGAAAGTTCAATCGTTTTTACACGAATGTTCTTGGCTTCCTTAACGAACACATTTATGACAGCCCGTTTTCCTTAACGGAGACACGGATTTTGTTTGAGATTTACAATACGCCAAATTGTACGGCGAAAGATCTTCAGGATAAGCTGGGGCTTGACCGGGGATATGTCAGCAGAATACTGAAGCAGTTTGAAAAAGAAGATTTGATTTATAAAGAGAAGAGCAAAGCTGATGCCCGCCATCATTATATATATGTGACGGAAACGGGGGAAGCCATTTATAAAAAGCTTGAGAAGAAAGCGAATGAACAGGTTGAGCTGATGCTGAAGGAAATCGATGACAAAGAGCAGCACAAGCTTGCGACGGCTATGGAGGAGATTGAAGCCATATTGTCTCAGTCGCTCTCATCCAGGTCATCAGGCATTTCAATCAGAGATTATTATCTTTCGGATGATATTCACCTTCTCATTGAAAAGCAAAGGCAATTTTATGCAGAGACTCATGGCTGGGATGATACATTTTTAGCTTATCTCCATGAGACATTTGATGCGGAAATTGAGAAGATATGGATTGCGGAAAGCGGCGGAAAATTTGCAGGCTGTGTGGGATTGGTCAAACTAGATAAAAAGACGGTGCAGCTGAGATGGTTCTTGGTTGATGCCGCGTTTCGAGGCAGAGGGCTGGGCACACAACTGCTTGAGCATCTCGTTACATATAGCAGAGAGAGGAAGTTTGAACGGATTTTTCTTTGGACAGTGAGCAGTATGGCTGAAGCCCGCCCGCTTTACGAGAAATTTGGATTCAGACTGAGTGAAGTGAAAGAAGAAACGCCATTATGGGGACAGCATCTGACAGAAGAACGATGGGATTTAGAGCTGTCATGAAAAGACTCCACTATGCTTGGATCATCGTTTTTATCACCTTTTTGATTTTATTGGCCGTACAAGGTGTGCGCCTGTCGTTTGGTGCGTTTGTCGAGCCTTGGGAGCGGGAGTTTTCGCTGGATAGGGGCACTATCTCGCTGATTTCAACGCTGAGCTTTATCGTTTACGGGATATCCCAGCCTGTGATCGGGCGGCTTGTGGACAGATGGGGCGCACGGGCAGTTTTATCATGGAGCACGTTACTGACCGGGATCAGCATTTTCTCGACATGTTTTATCACTTCACCGTGGCAGCTCTTTCTGCTTTACGGGTTGGGGGTGTCACTCGGAGTTGGCGGAGCGTCGAATGTAGCAACAAGTGTGCTGGTGGTGAATTGGTTCAGCAAAAAGCGCGGCCTTGCCTTTGGAATCATGGAAGCGGGCTTTGGAGCGGGGCAAATGCTGCTGGTTCCCGGCTCGCTTATGCTGATCCATTGGTTTAGCTGGAAGCTGACGGTTGTGGCATTGGGGTTGCTGTTAATGGTCATTGTCCTTCCGGCAGCCCTTTTATTGCTGCGAAATCATCCTTCAGAAAAAAATGAAGAGCCGATCGGCGGGACTGCTGAGGAGGAGTTAGAAACAGGATCAAAAACCAAAGCAGGCTCAGTAACCGCGATGTTTCGTATGAAGCAGTTTTGGCTGTTGATCCTTCCATTTTTAATCTGCGGCTTTACGACCGTCGGGCTGATGGATACCCATTTGATTCCCTTTTCTCATGATCACGGTTTTTCTACGACTGTTACGAGCGCCGCTGTCAGTCTGCTGGCCGGTTTTAATATCGCTGGTATCTTACTGTCCGGAATCATAGCGGATCGGTGGAGCAGCCGGAAAATCCTCTGTTTTTTATATGCGGTGCGCGCGCTGTCGATTGTGATTCTGATTTACAGCCACGAACCCTACTTGCTTTTAGGCTTTGCGGTTCTGTTTGGATTGGTGGACTTTGCAACGGTAGCGCCGACGCAAATGCTTGCCACCCAGTACTTTCAGAATTACTCGATCGGCCTCATGATCGGCTGGCTGTCACTTGCCCATCAAATTGGCTCTGCCCTCGGAGCGTATGTGCCCGGCGTCATTTATACCGTAACAGGTGAGTATACGCTGGCTTTTTATTTATCGATTGGAATGCTTGTGCTTGCAAGCGTGATGAACATGATGCTGAGGGAGCCTGCGGCGATGAATCGTGACAGTGCGGCTGTGATGGAGAAGGGATAAGAGAGAAAAAGCATCTCTGGCGAGGATTATTCAGAGATGCTTTTTTTGTATTTTTGTTCTAATACGAAGTCGATCATACCGACAATGCGGGTGTTTTCGGCTTTTTGTTTGAAGTTTTGGGAGATTTGAATTCTTTTAGCATTTGCAAAAGATGCAACAATCCAAAACAAGCCGATTAACGCAAACAACATTTGTATAGACATGGCTATTAAGTCATTATAATGAGTGCTGAAAAAAAATATATATAGTGTTATTAATGTGACGGAAAATACGATTTTAATAGAATGCTTGAATGTGAGTTCAGGTTCAGTTAAGCACATTTTCATTTGATTTAATGTCAATGAATCTTGTTTCATAAGATATGTCAATAATTCATTATCATTATTTCTGACAGGAAACAATTCAGTTTCAATTTTTTTGACTGTTTTCCTATAAGTTTGCATATCAACTTTCATGTAGAATCCTCCTTGAAAATAAATCCATGAATACTCATAGAGTATTCATGGATTATAAAACTATCTAAAAGCTGCTAATAACGAACCGAACAGTACTGCCGCTGCTCCTGCCTCAGGTGCTAAGAGTACTAAAGCACCAATACCTACAACTACAATAATACCTGTACCTACCAGCAGCATGTTGTTTACAATAGTATCCCAATTTGGTGTGTATACTTCTTCTTCCGAATCTGGTAATCTAAAGTGCTTCTGTTTTATTTTAAACGTAATCGTAGTCGTAAGTCCAGTTGTAGCACTGTCACCTACTGGAATATCAGGCGTATAGATTTTAAATTGAATATTTAATGATTGAGCAGTTGGATTTACATAAACCTCCAGATAACCATTACGTACTGACAAGCTGAGACTGTTTAAAAGGTTTTGATAAGAATCAATTTGTGACGCAGTGAGAGACGTTTGGGTATCGCCCAATAAACCCGTGATATAGGCACCTGGTTTACCATTTGTAATGGTAATTGTGTTTGGTGAGCCTTCACTTGGTATGGTTGCCAGAAGTGATGTGGATAGAATAATATCCAACTCTGGTGATGTGAAAATGGTTTCTGTCGTATCAAATTCAAACATCGCGTTTGCGAGACCTGATAGATTTTCTAAAGCTGGAATGGTAGATAAAATGTCTGTCAGTGTACGCAGTCTTGCATCATATACCGGATCAGACGGTGGATTTACATGGCTTACTCCAGAGTCTTTTCCTGAAAAGCCGTCTTTATCAATCCCGATGCTTCCAGAACCGCTTCCGATTGTTCCTTCATAAAATTGATCAAAGGCCCAGTTGTTTGGCATCGGATAGCCGAGATTGCCGCTGAAGCCAGTTGACATATTTGCTACAAAACTATACTTTGTGAGTCCTGCTTCTTGGGTTCGGATACAAATATTTCTTGGTCCGTATACGCCTATTTCGTATTTAGGCGCAGTAGAAAATGTCTGCATTTTCGCAAAAGCTGACTTGATTTCCTTGAAATAAGGAATAATTTTATCTGTTACTTCATAATCGTAGGCATCAAAATCGACAGCAAAATAAATGGTCGTTCCGGATGGGAAGCCTAGTCTGCGAGCTGCTGATGCCGCACTGTAAGCATCTCTTGTGCCTTGGTCTTTTACAAAATAAGAAGATTGATAGCCGCCGTCTTGATAAATCGGAAAGACCTTTAATCCGGTATCAAAAATAACTGCAAGTTCTTCAGACGTCAGGGCTTTTGATGTGAGGCCATTGCTTGTCCGCACATTTCCGGTTAAATATCTGCCAACTGTTTTATAACCGTTATTCCGCAGTGTTTGGGCTTTTTCTGCAGTAATAATAGTAGCGGTGTCACAAGCTGAAGCGGCGCGTGTTGTGTCTCCTGAGCTTGATAATAAAGCTTTAATGGTCGGCATGTCTGCATAACCTGTTTGCGGCAGGCACATGAACTCTTGAAATGCTTTAACGGCTGAAACAACACCGACGCCATATTTGCCGTCAAACTCACCAGGGTCGAATGATTTTCCGTTGCAATAAAGGGCGTACTGAACAATTAAAATAAAGCCTGTTCTTGAATCACCGGGAGTTAAAGTAGGGCATAAGCTTGTTGTGCCGTTTCCGAAAAATCCATTGGCGACACTTGTGCTCATACCTTCTTCTTTTTGCAAAGCATAAATAAGGGCCTTGTTGGTATCGCGGGCATACAGTCCGTCACAAGGCATTAAACCGATATAGTCATTGTAGTCCCGGTTTAAGTTTTGTTGAATCTGACGGATTCTTGAATCGCCCCCAGACACTAGTTTAAAAGCGCTCATGTCCAATAAGGCTTTCATAATCAAGGTGGTGACAATTCCGTCCTGAGTTGTCAGTCCTGCAGCTTTCTGAAACTCCTTCACCGCATTTTCTGTTTTTTCGTAAAAGACGCCTGTAAAACCGCCGGGATTAAAGCCTTTGCACCATAAAGCCCCCTGTAAAATAAAATTCATGTTGCTTGGTTTTGAATCTGGAGCTTGGCGTTTAAGAGGCTTAAATAAGCGCTGTGTTGTCGACCCGAAGTTATCAGCTGGCTCTGAGATACCTAGTTCAATTTGAAGCGCCCGAGTCAGACCGTAGATCGTATCCCACCCAGTTTTCCCGCTTTCTTCTACTGGGTTATACCCATGTTTGCCCCTGTACGTCTCATTCAGCCACTGCTGTGTGATTAAAACCATTTCATCCATTTCGATTCCTCCTTCTTTAGATCGCGTTCATTTATAGGTGGCAAACGTAGGACGAGTTTAAAAAAGGATGCCAATACGGCATCTTTAAAACCCGTTCCTCTTTCCATTTCGCTTTCAGCTCTGAAAAGTAGAGTCCTAGTGTAAGCGCCCCTCCAGAAGAGCAATCCGTGTCATTTTTTCCTGCAGAATCAAGATAGAAGAGATGATTGTGATAATCGGCATCATGTAATTATAAGCGCTAAAAGGAGAAAGCAGATGGTTTTCATTACCTGCTACTAAACTTATGTTTCGCCATTAGCCAATGGCATTTCTCAGGGAGGATTGGGAGACATTTGAGGATTCAATAGGCGTCAGTACTCATCCAGTTGCCGCATAGCAGAGGAACAGCTCTATGAGGCAGGATTTACAGGGGTTGCACCATTTTTCAGCGCTTATGCCATTGGCGGGTGGTTTGCGGGTAAGCGGATTGACACCATTTTAAAGAGAGTGAGATGATTGATGAAAAAATGGAGGAGAGATGAGAGATGCAGCCAGAAGATATTGTCCGAAGCGGTCCGAATCAATACATATGCAAACAAGGAATTGTAAAAGAGCTGCCGGCATTTGTGAAGGAATGGAAGCATCCTGTTGTTGTAACGGGCATCAAGTCGTATGAGGCGTTTCAAAAGTATGCTGCGATTCCGCCAGAGTGGAGAGTGATTCAGCATAAAGGGTACAGCTCGCCTGAAGCAATAAGGGAGATTGCGGAACAAGCGGCATCTGCTGATCTCATTATCGGGATTGGCGGCGGAACAGTGTTAGACACGGCAAAAGCTGTTGCAGATCATATGGATATCGAAGTCATAACTGTTCCGACAATCCCTGGAACTTGCGCGGCAAGCACGCCGCTGAGCGTGATCTATGATCAAGAAGGCAACTTTATCCGAGTCGATTATCATAAACGTTCCAGCTATTTGACACTCGTTGATCCGTTATTGCTGCTTTCTTCTCCTATCGAATATGTCAAAAGCGGAATTGGCGACACGCTTGCGAAGTGGTATGAAGCGGAAGCCATTATCAGAAATACGAAGGAGCCTGTTTCATTAATGGTCGAAGCAGGGCTTAGGCAGTCTGTCTATATTCGTGATCTTTTGCTGCAGGAAAGCCTTAAGGCTGTTGAAAGCCTTGAGAGAGGGGAAGCCTCGGCTTCTTTCACAGCTGTAGCAGAAACCATTATTACTTTGGCAGGAACTGTAGGCGGTTATGCCGGACGCTTCGGCAGGATGGCGGGTGCCCATGCGGTTCACAACGGTCTGAGTTTTATCCCGGAAACCCATCATGTACTGCACGGACAAAAGGTGGCGTACGGCATACTGATTCAGCTTGCGCTTGAGAAGAGAAATCAGGAAATTGAAGAGCTGATTCCGTTTTATCAGCAGCTTGGCTTCCCGGTGAAACTGAGTGATTTAGGCATTCATAAGGATCAAGAGCAAGCGAAGAAAGTCATTGCGGCTCATGCGTGCAAGCCGGAAGAATCGTTATATTTGATGGGTTCTTTTTGTGAAGCGGATGTTGTGGCGGCAATTAATGTATTGGAATCATAAGCTAAAATAAGGGTTTTCTTATTTTAGCTTTTTTATTGCGAAATTTTTTTTTTGAATATTTCAGTTATAATGGTTTTTGAACAGATAGGAGGGGCAAAGATGTATCAATCAAAGAAGGTTTTATTGTTAGGGTCAGGTGAACTGGGGAAAGAGGTTGTGATTGAAGCCCAGCGTCTCGGGGTAGAGACGGTGGCGGTAGACAGCTACGAGCATGCTCCGGCGATGCAGGTGGCGCATAAAAGCTATGTCATTGACATGCTGGATCGTGAGCAGATCAGACACATTATTGAGAAAGAAAAACCTGATTTGATTGTGCCTGAGGTTGAGGCAATCGCGACGGATGAATTGCTGAAGCTTGAAGAGGAAGGATTTCACGTTATCCCAAATGCGCGTGCAGCAAAGCTGACGATGGATCGGGAAGGCATCAGGCGGCTTGCGGCAGAAACGCTCGGGCTTGCGACGGCAGGCTATGAATTTGCGAATACATATGAAGAATTTGTACAGGCGGCAGCTCATATCGGCTTTCCTTGTGTCGTCAAACCGTTGATGAGTTCTTCGGGAAAAGGCCAAAGCGTATGCCGCTCAGAAGCGGACTTGGAGAGCTGCTGGGAGACGGCGATGGAAGGCGGACGAGTGAAGAACGGACGCGTGATCGTCGAGGAGTTTATCCCGTTTGAATCAGAGATTACACTCTTAACTGTGCGTGCAGTGAACGGTACGGTATTTTGTGCGCCGATCGGCCATGAGCAAAAGGATGGAGACTATATCGAATCATGGCAGCCTCATCATATGACAGAGCAGCAAATTGAAGAGGCGAAGCATATTGCGAAAGCCATTACTGATGAGCTTGGCGGGTACGGTCTGTTTGGTGTTGAGCTTTTCCTTGCGAAAGACAAGGTGTATTTCAGTGAGGTGTCTCCTCGACCGCATGATACAGGTCTTGTGACGCTGGTGACGCAAAATTTGTCGGAATTCGCGCTGCATGTTCGGGCGATTCTCGGCTTTCCGATTACAGAAATCACACAGCTTTCTCCAGGCGCCAGCCGGCCCCTCAAAGCACCGGAAGAGTCAGCGGATTACACTGTTGAAGGTTTGGAAAACGCGCTGGCAGTGCCAAATACACAAGTGCGCGTGTTTGGAAAGCCGATAACGAAGGTCGGACGCCGTATGGCGGTTGCGCTTTCTGCGGCTGACACTGTTGGAAAAGCGCGAGAGAACGCAAAGAAAGCGCTGGATCAACTATCGATTCAATAGACATGAAATAGACGGGCCTTGTCTTGATACATGGCCCGTTTTTTTTATCATCACCGCCAAAAATTGTATCATAAGAATCAAATTCTTGATTATAATGTAAAAGTCTTCCAACGAAAAGGCTGGTTGACACAAAAGGAGGGGGATGACTAAAATGAGAGTAGTCTCAAGATTCAGAAAAAAATGCTTTGCAGGGTTTACGATTTTGTGTTTGGCAACGGCAGCGGCGGTATCTTTCGGAACGCCGGCAGAAGCGGCGGAGAACCCGCAAACCTCTGTCTCCAATACGGGAAAGGAAGCTGAAGTCAGCAATAACCAGACGTCGAAAGCGGAATTGGTTTCTGATCCTTATGAAGGAACCGGAAAAACAAGCAAAACATTACACGAGCTCATAGAATCAGAAAAAAACATTAAATCCTTAAAGCCATCAAGTGTAATTGGATCTGATGAACGCGTCAGAATTTCAGGCACTACGTCATTTCCTTACAGAGCAACGGTTCAGCTATCTGTCAAATATCCCAATACCTCAAGCACTTATGGATGCACAGGCTTTTTAGTGAACCCGAATACTGTGGTAACGGCCGGACATTGTGTGTACAGCCAGGATCACGGGTGGGCTTCTTCGATCACTGCTGCGCCGGGCCGCAATGGTTCATCCTATCCATACGGCACTTATTCCGGCACGATGTTTTACTCCGTTAAAGGATGGACGGAAAGCAAAGATACCAATTATGATTACGGTGCAATAAAACTAAATGGTTCTCCTGGCAACACGGTTGGCTGGTATGGTTATAGAACAACAAACAGCAGCAGCCCCGTCGGCCTCTCTACATCAGTTACAGGATTTCCGTGTGACAAGACCTTCGGCACCATGTGGTCTGATACAAAGCCGATTCGCTCTGCGGAAACGTATAAGCTGACCTATACAACTGATACGTACGGCTGCCAAAGCGGCTCGCCTGTTTACCGCAATTATAGTGATACGGGGCAGACGGCCATTGCAATCCATACCAACGGAGGATCGTCATATAACTTGGGAACAAGGGTGACGAATGATGTATTCAACAATATTCAATATTGGGCAAAGCAATAAATACGGTAAACTGGCCGTTTTCATTTCTATTTTGTTTTTATGCGGATGCAGCTCTCAGGCGCATTCAGATTCTGCTCAGAAAGAAACAACGATTCCTGTGACCCTTCATGTGGAAGACGATGCCGGGTTACCGATGGAAGGCGTTCAAGTAACGATTGTCAAAGCGCCGGCATCAGATCAGGAGCCGAATACAGAGATCGGTGAGATTCTCGGTTTGACAGACAAAAACGGAGACATCACATGGGATACCGGGAAAAAGGGTGACTATTCCATCGCCTTGACGAAGAATGAAACGTCTGTGACACATCAAGTGTCATTAACAAAGGACAAAAAAGATAAGGTTATTCCATTAGTCTTTAAAGAATAGACGGTTTTCCTTCAAGTTTAGGAAGAGCGTCTTTTTTTTTATTGATCTTCGTATACGATCAAACTATAT
Source organism: Bacillus sp. FSL K6-1012 (assembly GCF_037964915.1). Lineage (NCBI taxonomy): Bacteria > Bacillati > Bacillota > Bacilli > Caryophanales > Bacillaceae > Bacillus > Bacillus sp. FSL K6-1012. The sequence continues at coordinate 288,624 of NZ_CP150175.1, forward strand.
ACTGGAAAATTGTTATATGAGATAATAAGAATGGGTATTTTTTCTTACAAGAAAGGGCAGTCTCCTTTCTCTATATATAAATGAAAGTCGGAGGAAAAAGAAAAAGATGAAACAGGATTCGATGCAGCTTGCCGCGGCTGAAGGCGGTACATGCTTTTACCAGGCTTATGATGAAAGCCTTTCTTTGTGGCCGATTGATTCGGAAGCTTTCTATGTTTCTACTCGTTTCGGAAAAACACATATCATGGCAAGTGGGCCAAAGGACGCACCTTCGCTCGTACTGCTTCACGGGGGGCTCTTCAGCTCTGTCATGTGGTATCCGAATATCGCCGAGTGGAGCGGTCAATATCGTACATATGCAGTCGATATAATAGGAGACAAAAATAAAAGTATACCATCAGCCTCTCTGGATACGAGAGCTGATTGCGCTCACTGGCTGAAAGATGTTTTTGATTCGCTTGGACTTAAGACAGCACATCTGGCCGGGTTTTCCCTTGGCGGGCTTCATACAGTGAACTTTCTGCTTGATATGCCTGAAAGAGTGGAACGAGCGGTTGTCATGAGTCCTGCTGAAGCGTTTATATCATTTCATCCGGATGTCTATAAATATGCCGCAGGCCTTAGTGAGCCGAACGGGGCTGATGCTTACATCAAGTGGCTGACGGCCGGCCGCTATCAGCTTCATCCCAAGCTGCAAAAGCAGATCAAGGCTGGAGTCAAGTGGCAGGATGAGAAAAGAAGCCTGACACCGAAAGAAAATGGCTTTCCCTACGTGTTCACAGACGCGGAGTTAAAGTCAATCACGGTTCCGATACTGCTGATGTTCGGCGAGCATGAAGTGATGTACCATCAGCAAATGGCTTTAGAAAGAGCTTCTGTATTAGTCGCGGGGATTCAGACGGAAATGGTCAAGAATGCGGGACACCTGTTACCTCTGGAGCAGCCGGACTATGTCAATAAACGTGTAATGTCATTTTTAGGCGAAAATGAAATGAGTACATAAATTGAAAAGACTGGCATTCATTGTTCAAAAGGTAACAAATGTTGTATAATAATAGAATTTGAGTGCTGCTTTTTTTCTGGCAGTCTATGTTATCATGTTTAATAGAGAGATTTTTCCTGTAACGCTGATTCGATATACAACGTCGTGTTGATATAAGGTTTTTTTCAATTGGAGGTTTGGTTACACTGTGAATTATATACCCAGTATGATTACGATAGGAAACTTTATTTGCGGGCTTTTGGCGGTTCATTCCTTAATATTTCACAACATCCATTCAGCAGTGATTTTCATTTTTACCGGCATGTTTCTCGATTTCTTCGATGGAATGGCTGCTCGTAAGCTGAATGCTGTATCTGATATGGGGAGAGAACTGGATTCATTTGCGGATCTGGTTACATTTGGCGTGGCGCCATCCATGCTCGCCTACAGTGTCGCTTTATATGCCTTGCCGTTTATCGGGATACTATGCGCGCTGGCTTACAGTATTTGCGGAATGCTTCGGCTCTCTAAATTTAATGTTGAACAAAGCAAGCTTCCGACGTTTATCGGAATGCCGATTCCATTTGCGGCAATGTGTCTCGTCATTTTATGCTTTGTGAATAACCCGATTCTGCTGGCGCTCGGCACATGCGGGCTGTCTTATTTAATGGTGAGCAAAGTGAAATTTCCTCATTTTAAAAAACACGCAGCAGAAAATCTGGAGTCCGAAAGATGGAATTAGTGCAGCAGCTGATAGCGGATTATGGTTATCTCGCTATTTTTTTAATGCTTGTTCTTGGAATTATTGGATTGCCGATACCCGACGAAGTCATGATGACAATCGTCGGTTATTTTACGCATATTGATGTGCTGAATTATGAGCTTGCCATTTTTATCAGCTTTGTCGGAGCCCTGTTAGGGATGATGATCAGCTACATGATCGGCAGAAAGGCCGGGCGTCCGTTTATCGATAAGTATGGCAAATGGGTCGGTTTGAAAGAAAAGAGAATGCTGAAAGTAGAAAAATGGATGAAGAAATACGGACCGTATTCTCTTATATTAGGTTATTTTATTCCAGGCGTCCGGCATGTGACGTGTTACTTTTCGGGAATCGGCAAAATGGAGCTGAAAACGTATATCGCGTATGCAGCGATCGGCGCCTTTTTGTGGTGCTTTATTTTTATTACAATCGGAAGGGTTATAGGGATTATTCATGTTTAATACGGCTGTAAAGATTCTGTACCGATCATTGATAGAACTGACAAACCATCGATTATCATCCTGCCTGATCAAAGGGTTTTGCGAATCGAAAATCAGTAAGCCGGTCATTCCGCTCTTCTCTAAACACTTTCAGATTAACTGGAATGATGTAGACGGAACGGCTGCTGACTACGGTTCGCTTTCCGAATTGTTTATTCGGAATATTAATTTGGAGCGGCGCCCTGTTTCAAAAGAGGCGCATGCTGTGGTCAGCCCCGTTGACGGTGTCGTTCAGACGATAGGGACTATCAATCATAATCAAACCTTTACGGTAAAGGGAAAAGACTACTCATTTGCTGAATTGACCGGCTGTAAAAGCGCTGATCATCAATACAACGGTGGATATTTCGTCGTGCTGTACTTAAGTCCGCGGCATTACCACCGTTTTCATTCCCCGATCAGCTGCACATATCAAAAGCTGGCAGAACTCGGGAACCGTTCATACCCGGTGAATCAGTTAGGATTAAAATACGGAAAAGATGTACTGTCGAAAAATTACCGAGTTGTTTATGAGTTGAATAGCGGCAATCGAAACGTGCTGATGATTCCTGTCGGCGCGATGAATATTAACTCCATCGTGCAGACCAGCACAGGTGATCAATTGAAGATCGGCGAGGAGCTGGGGTACTTTTCATTTGGTTCAACCGTCATTTTGATCTTTGAAAAAGACGCGTTCCGGCCGTCTGCTGATGTAACAGAAGGCCAAGAAGTCCAAGTCGGGCAACTGATAGGTTATGGAGAGTAAAGAAGAGGAGCTCGCAAATGGAAGCGGCGCCTCTTTTTTTGAAGAAAGGTGAGAGTGATGGAAAAACAAATCGTCAGCTGGATCACACATTATCAGCAAACCGGAGATGGAGCGGCTCTTCACAAGGTGCAGGAAGCGTGCTGGCCGATTGTGGAAACAGTTCTGCAAGAGGCGGCAACTGATGCAGAGCAAGTGAACGATTTGCGCCAAAAAGGATTGGAGCGGTTTCCATTCATCATCAGCAAATACCAATCGGATGTGCAGCTTCCGGTTGAAACGTTTTTGAGAAATACGTATCGGTTTTATTTTCATCAGGCAATGAAAGGCTCTTAAAAAAACGGCTTCTATCAGCAGAAGCTTTTTTTATATATAACTGAAAAGGAAACTTTTTCTATAACTATCTCGTAACTACTAGAGAACCTAGCAGAAAAGGAGAGATAGAATTGAAACATAAGTTAGTAAAAATGACTTTGCCGCTGCTGATCGTCTGTCTGGCGTTTTCTTCTTTTGCGGCGCCCGCCCGTGCTGCTTCTGAAGAAAAACATTGGGATCGCTGGATTGAACGGAATGCCCATCCGCTGGATTCTTCCGATGCTTCAAACAAAGATCTTCGATTTCTGAAGAAAGTGCTGAAAGGAAAACGAATCGTCCAGTTAGGAGAAACCACACATGGCTCAGGTGAGATGAATGCAACAAAGGTCCGCATGATCAAATACCTCCACGAAGAACTGGGATATGATGTACTGGCCTTTGAGTCTGGCTTTCCCGAAGTAAATGCATCCTACCTTCACATGGATCAATTAACCCCGAAGAGCATGATGAAACAATCCATTTACCCCGTATGGCACACAGAAGATGTGGTTGAACTGTTTGATTATATGAAAGAGCAAAAAGAGAAAGGTGATCCGCTTATTCTCACTGGATTTGATATTCAAAGCCTGAAGAATTCATTCGACGGTGCTGCGAATCAATGGGTAAAGGCGGTGGACCCTGAAAAAGCCGAGCTGCTTTCCCAATCAGAAAATGATTTTTTCAGCTTAGTGTCAAACAGCAAAACGATGGAAGAATTTACGCAAAAGAAAGAAGCGTTTGTGACAAACTACAGGGAGCTTATCAAGTTCGCTGACACACATGCTTCAACGCTAAAAGCGCACCTTCCGAAAGAGCCGAAAGCTTATGAGATCTTTGTGCATTCCCTTCAGCTGAGAATTGACGTAATGGAAACATACATGCTGGAAGAAATGAAAGAAAAGCTAATGGATTATCCGGAGAATATGGAGGATTTTTCATTCTTTATGAGAGACCGCATGATGGCTGAACAATTTCAGTGGGTTGCAGAAACGCTTTATCCAAAAAAGAAGATCATCGTCTGGGGGCACAATTACCATCTTCGCAAACAGAATACCAAAATGATAAAGGACTGGGTACAGCTAAACGGACCTAACATGGGTGATTATTTGCCTGAGCGGCTGAAAAAACAGACCTATACCATTGGAATCTATGCGTACTCTGGAGCCAGTCTGGATAGCACCGATAATAAGACCGTTAATCCGGTAACAAGCCCGCCGCCGGCTGGAAGTCTTGAAGACTTGCTGAAAGCTGCGAACCATCCATCGGTCTTTGTTGATTTTCTCCATACCAAAAAAAGCAAAGGAACTTCATGGATGTATACGCCGCGTACAGCGCTGTATTGGGGTTTCAAGGAGGAGCAAATGATATTGAAGGAACAATATGACGGTGTGATTTGGCTGGAGCATATAACGCCTTCTGTTATTATAAAGTGAGGAAAGAAGATCCCCTGTGTAAACACACAGGGGATTTTTACATATCGCAAAAATAATCAAAACATTTAAGGCGGGATCTTTTATTCTGAAACAGAAAGGAGATTAAAGTGTTCCATGTATTATGAAAAAGCTGTTCAGCAAACCATTGATTGGCTTGAATCACATTTGCATGAGCCGATATCTGGCAAGGATATTGTAAGCGTTTCAGGCTTTTCTAAATTTCATTTTCATCGGATTTTTCAAAAAGAAGTAGGCATGTCGGTTGCTTCTTATATACGTTTAAGACGCCTTGCGAATGCGGCAGCTGCTTTGCTTTATACAGATGTTCGCATTATCGACATTGCCTTGCATTATCAGTTTGAATCTCAAGAGGCGTTTACTCGGGCATTTAAAAAAACGTATCACATGCCGCCGGGAGCATATCGAACATTTATGAAACGTTTTACTGCAAAAAAGGAGGAATCTTGGATGGAGAAAAAAATGAAGGGCTGGGTATTAAGCGGTAGTCATCCATTTCAATTTGAAATAGGGGTTGATCGGGAAAATGTGCATCAGGGCAAGGCGTCGGGGTATTTAAAATCAACAATGGTGCAGGACATCGGGGAATTTGCGACGATGATGCAGCAATTTAAGGCGGACCGTTATCTCGGGAAAAGATTGCGTCTATCATGTTTTATCAAAACAAAAGGCGTAAAGCATTTCGCATCGCTTTGGATGCGGGTTGACAGTGCGGCTGAAGATGTTCTTCAATTTGATAATATGAGCAACAGGCCAATTACAGGAACAACCAATTGGAATCATTACGCTGTTGTTTTGGATGTTCCTGAAAATAGTGCTGTCATTTCATTCGGCGTTCAGTTATCGGGACCAGGCCAAGTGTGGATGGATCATGTTGTTTTTGAAGAGGTAGATGAGAGCGTTCCTTCAACAAATCTTGAAATGCCGGGAGAGCTTTTAGATGAGCCTGTTAATTTATCGTTTGAGGAAGAATTATAAGTATAGTTATCTGAAAAATACATGTGATTTTATTAGTAAATGAATGGAAAATACTATTGTTTTTCCCCGAACCCGCTCGCCTCCTGGGTTTGTAAGAGTTTGGATATTTTTATCAGTCTGGGCGGATGTGTTCATCTTTGAGATGTTTTCCTGTATGATATAGTAAGAGTGTGCATAACAACTAACTATATCATTGAACAGGGTGTTTATATCATGGAAAAACAATACAGAGTATTACTTTACTATAAATATGTTCCGATTGAAGAGCCGGAGGTGTTTAGAGAGCAGCATCTGGCTTTTTGTAAGGAGCTTGGTTTGTTAGGCCGTATTCTTGTATCAGCTGAAGGAATTAACGGTACGGTATCAGGTACGTTTGAGCAGACTGAACAATATATGCAAGCGATGAAAGCTGATCCACGATTTGCGGATATGGTGTTCAAGATTGATGAAGAAGAAAATCATGCGTTCAAGAAAATGTTCGTCCGTCATAAAAAAGAGCTTGTGACGCTTCGCCTTGAGGATGATGTGGATCCAAATGAAACAACAGGAAAGCATTTGAAGCCTAAAGAATTCTTTGAAAAGATGCAGGATCCTGATACAGTCGTCCTTGATGCGCGTAATGATTATGAATATGATCTCGGCCATTTTAGAGGAGCTGTCCGTCCTGACATCGAGGCGTTCCGTGAATTGCCAGAATGGATCGAAGAAAATAAAGAGATGCTTGAAGGCAAAAAGATTTTGACATACTGCACGGGCGGCGTGCGCTGTGAAAAATTCTCAGGCTGGCTGATGAAGCAAGGCTTTGAAGATGTATCACAGCTTGACGGCGGAATCGTCACATACGGAAAAGATCCTGAGGTGCAAGGAAAGCTTTGGGACGGCCAATGCTACGTATTCGATGAAAGAATCAGCGTGCCGGTCAACCGTGTCGAGCATGTCATTGTCGGAAAAGACTACTTTACAGGTGAACCGTGTGAACGGTATGTCAACTGTGCAAATCCATCATGCAATAAGAAAATCATATGCACACCGGAAAATGAATACAAATATATGCGCAGCTGCAGCCACGAATGCCGCACGAACCCAAGAAACTTATATGTACAAGAACACAATATGACGGCGGAAGAAGTTAGCGCCAGACTTGCAGCGATTGAAAAAGAAGAGCACGCTGCTGCTGAATAATATGGAAAGAACACCTCTCATGCAGAGAGGTGTTCTTTTTTTACATGCTTTCCGTTTGTCCGTTTGCGGCGGCCCATTCTTTTTGGCGGAAGGCCTTTTCCCATTTAGAAACCACGATGCAGGCGACCGCGTGTCCCGGTACATTAACACCTGTTCGGGCCATATCCATGATGCGGTCCACGCCTGCAATAATGGCGACGCCTTCGGCAGGCAGCCCCACAGCGTTTGCAGTCGCCAAAAGAACGACAAGGGAGCCCGACGGAACAGCGGCGATGCCTTTGCTGGTCATAACAAGCACAAGCATCATGAGAAGCTGCTGTGACAGCGTCATGTCTACATTGAAGGCCTGTGCCAAAAATATACAGGAAACCGATAAGTATAGGCTTGATCCGTCACAATTCAGCGATAAGCCGGAGGGAACGACAAATGATACCACCCGTTTCGGACAGCCGTATTTCTCCATTCGATCCATAAGCTGAGGAAGAACGGTTTCGGTGCTGGTTGTAGAAAACGCAATCAGAAACAGATCCCATATCATTCTCAGCACTTCAAAATACTTAATGTGAAAGATGAGACCAACAAGCGGAAAGAGGACAAAGAGGATCAGAAACAGACCAAGAAAAACAGTACCGACCAATTTAAACATGGGGAGGAGGAGTTCAATGCCATATTGGCCTACAGAGGCGGCCATCAGGGCAAGCACGCCGATAGGAGCGGTCACCATGACGATTTGCGTCAGTTTAAACATAATCTGAGCGACCGATTCAAAAAAATTCATCACTGGTTCAGAGGCTTTGCCGATGCCAGCGGCGGCAACACCGAATAAAATCGCAAAGAAAATGACAGCGAGTAAATCGTTTCTGGCCATGACATCAATAATGTTTGTCGGGATAATATCGAGGATCATTTGTTTGATATCCACGACTTTCTCTGTATAGCCCGAAAGTTCATGAATATCTTTTTTCGCTAAGTGAGAAAGATCCAGCCCGACGCCTGGTTTTAAGACATTTGCCAATAAAAGTCCCAGGCCCAGCACCAAAGTGGTGATCACTTCAAACCAGATAATGGTCTTTACGCCGAGGCTGCCCATCTTTTTCATACTTCCGCTTCCAGCAGCTCCGATGACAATGGTAGAAAATACAATCGGCACGACAATCATTTTAATCAAGCGGATAAATCCGTCACCGACAGGCCTGAGCGCCATTCCGAAATCAGGAAAAAAGTGGCCGATTACTGCGCCGATAGCCAATGCGATTAAAATTTGAAACGCGATAAATTTTTTCAAATGAATCCCCCTTTAGAATGATATGATGAGGCTTATTCATACCATTCGTGAATCAAATGCAAACCCCTTTTTTAAAAATTTATTTTGATAGCGCTTTCATTATGTTGGATAAAAAGTCCCCCGCGTCAGGGGGACTTTTTTACTTCATGTTCATACGGTTCATTTGTTCCTCAGATACATTTGTGAAAATAATAGGCGTTATGGCGGAAGCAGCATGCTGCTTAATGTAATTCAGATCAAAGGTTAGAAGCAGTTCGCCTTGTTTGACGGTTTGGCCGCTCGTGACATGAGCTTCAAAGCCTTCTCCGTTCAGCTTCACCGTATCAATGCCGACATGAATCAACATTTCCGTGCCGCCAGCGCTTGTAAAGCCAATGGCGTGCTTTGTCGGAAATATCGATACAATCTCGCCGTCAGCGGGGGCAACGACTTTTCCTTCTGTTGGATCAATCGCGAAGCCCTCACCCATCATTTTTTCTGAAAATACCTGGTCAGGCACGTCGGATAGGGAGAGTTTTTCTCCTTGTATCGGATATATAAAAGACTCTTCGGCAGGAGGCTCCTTCTGGGGCTCGGCTTCAGCACCAAGCGCCGCGGCGGCGGCCGGGACACCTCCAGCTATAATCGTTTTGATATCATCTTTTAAAGCATCTGACTTTGTGCCGAAAATCGCTTGGAAGTTGTTGTTCACTTCTAACACACCTACCGCCCCAAGCTGCTTTAGTTCGTCTTTGTTTACTTGGCTTGGCTGATGAACGGTGACACGCAGCCTTGTAATACATGCGTCGAGGTTGGCGATATTTTGCTGGCCGCCCAGCGCCTGCAATACGTGGAAGGCGAGCTGGTCTTTTGAAACAGGAGATTTGGCTTCACTTTGATCATCTTCATCTGCTTCACGGCCGGGTGTTTTCAGATTCCATTTCAAAATCGCATAACGGAACAAATAGTAATAAATGAAGGCGAAGACGATCCCGACAGGAATGACGACCCAGCCGTTTGTCGAAAGCCCGTAATTCAGCACATAGTCAATGCCGCCGCCGGAGAAGGTGTAGCCGTGACGGACATGGAACAGATCACACACGACAAAGATGATGCCGGCAAGAATAGAGTTTATTAAATAAAGCACAGGCGCGACGAACAAGAAAGCAAATTCAACTGGCTCTGTAATTCCAGTGAGCATAGACGTAAGCGCTGCTGAAATCATGACGCCGGAAATCATTTTCTTTTTTTCGGGCCGCGCGGTATGGATGATGGCAAGCGCGATTGCCGGCAGACAGAAAATCATGTAAGGGAAATCGCCCATCATAAAACGTCCCGCAGTCGGGTCTCCGGCGAAAAACCTTGTCAGATCGCCGGTTACGGTATTGCCTGTCGATGGATCTGTGTATTCGCCCATCATAAAATAGAAAGGTGTATAAAAAATATGATGCAGTCCAAAAGGAATCAGTAAGCGATAGATTGTTGCATAAAAGAACAGGCCGACCGTTGAATCGGCAATTAAGCTGCTGGCGGCGTTAATTCCGTTTTGAATTAGCGGCCAAACAAATGAGAAAATAACGCCGATGACCAATGAACTGACCGAAGTAATAATCGGGACAAATCGTTTTCCTGAGAAAAATCCAAGGACGGGGTGCAGCTCTATTGATGAAAAACGCTTGTACAAATATGCGGCAAGCAGCCCGATGATAATGCCGCCGAATACCCCCATATCAATCAGATGCTCGGCCCCTTCATAAGGAGGCTGAAGGCCGAGTAGTTTTCCCATGTTATCCAGGGTGACGGTTAAAATCAAGTATCCGATGACAGCGGCAAGTCCGGCTACTCCTTCGCCGCCAGCTAAACCAATCGCGACACCTACGGCAAAAATCAGCGGCAGGTTATCGAATACAACGCCGCCCGCATCCTTTATAATAGGAATGTTAAGTAAATCCTTGTCACCGAAACGGAGCAGCAGACCGGCTGCCGGCAGGACGGCAACCGGAGTCATCAAAGCGCGGCCGAGCTGTTGCAGAATTTGAAATGCCTTTTTAAACATAACAGTCTCCTTCTATTTGTTTTATAAGTTCTTCAGTTTTTGAGCTGCTTTTTGATCGGCGATAACGGTTACATGATTGTGTTTTTGAAGAATCGAGGCCGGTACGTCCGGCGTCACAGGGCCTGCAGCCATTTTTTGGATCGCGTCCGCTTTTTCCTCGCCATTTGCTAATAACACAATGTGTTTACTGAATTCCATGATCGTTTTTATGCCCATTGAAACGGCAAGCCTCGGCACAAGTACAGGATCGCCGCCGAAAAATCTGGCATTTGCCTGTATCGTGCTTTCAGACAGCCTGACGATTCGTGTCCGGTCCTCAAAATCAGAGCCGGGTTCATTAAAGCCAATATGGCCATTCGAGCCGATGCCAAGGATTTGAACATCAATGCCTCCCGCCTGGCGGATAAGTTCCTCATACACTTTGCACTCAGCCTCAAGCTGGGGATTGTCTCCTTGCGGGATATGAATATGGTCAGGCTGAACATTGATATGCTGAAAAAGATGCTCGTGCATAAATTTGTTATAACTTTGTGGATGAGATGGAGACAGGCCTGCGTATTCATCCAAATTAAATGTTATAACCTTTGAAAAATCAATTTCGCCTGCCTGATAGTCTGAAATGAGCTGTTTGTACAAGCCGATCGGCGTGCTGCCGGTAGCCAGACCAAGAACGGCATCTTTCTTTGCCTGTACATATTCCTTAATCATGTTAGCGCTTAACTTACAGAGATCTTCATAATGATCAGCAACGATGATCTTCATCTGACACCCCCTCAATGAAATAGACAAGCATCATATTTGTTATGATCAATTTATGATATTTGTCATTACGAATTTAGCACCATCGCCATAAAATTGTCAACGTTATTTTCTGAAAATTTGTTACAAAAGGAAGTACAAATCTTTCAAAATAGGAATGCAGATGGTATTATGGTTTCATTCAAAAAGATCGGTTTACATACAGAATGGGGAGGATGAAATGGCAGCTTTATATTCTGTTATCAAATTTAAAATCATTGAATTAATCAAGTCGGGCAAATATCAGGCGAATGATCAGCTGCCGACAGAGAGCGAGTTTTGCGAGCAATATGATGTCAGCAGAACAACTGTAAGGCTGGCTTTGCAGCAGCTTGAGCTTGAAGGATATATTCAGAGAATCCAAGGAAAAGGAACATTTGTATCGGCAGCTAAAATCCAAACGCCGATTCCGCATAAGATTACGAGTTTTGCAGAACAAATGAGGGGGCTGCGTTCTGAGTCAAAAGTGCTTGAACTTGTGGTGATCCCTGCCGATCATTCCATAGCCGAGCTGCTGAAAATGAAAGAGAATGAGCCTGTTAACAAGCTTGTCAGAGTCAGATACGCCGAGGGTGAACCTTTGCAGTACCATACCTCATATATACCTTGGAAAGCGGCACCGGGATTAGCGCAGGAAGAGTGCACCGGATCTCTGTTTGAATTATTAAGAACAAAATACAATATCGAAATCAGCAGGGGGACGGAATCGATCGAACCGATTTTAACGGATGAAACGATCAGCGGGCACCTGTTAACCAATGTTGGAGCGCCTGCATTTTTATCGGAATCCCTCACCTATGACAAAAATGAAGATGTAGTAGAATATGCACAAATTATTACACGAGGAGACCGAACGAAATTCACCGTAGAACAGTCATATCAATCGTAAAGCAATTGAAGATAAAGAAAACGCTTTATTGTTTTAGGATGTAATGAGGAGGACTGGTTCTATGTTTCTATTGATGAATGAGAAAGTGGTGTGGGGGTCTGTCATTGCGGCTGTCATACTCTCTATGGTGTTTTATCCTTTTCTTCCGGCAGATATGCCGATTCATTATGATGTAACGAACAGCCCGGATTTGACGGTCAATAAGCTGGCTGGAACAGCTATTTTGCCGGCCTTGATGATTGTTTTTGCATTGGCGCGGAAGGTCAACTGGCAGTTAGGGATCGCGGTTTATATTCTGCTGATTGGTCATGCCGTCATTTTGTTTTTAGCAGTTTAACGAAAACAGCCGGAAAAATCTCTGGCTGTTTTTTCTTTAACTTCACCTTCATCTTACACTAAATGTAGTGTATAATAGCCGAAGACGATAAAGAATATTCTGACATTTATATTTGAGCCCTCTTATATCAAATGAGAACGGAAAACCGCCTGTAAAAAAGAAAGGCATTACCGATTTGCAGCTCAAAATTGACAGAAAATTTAAACAAATTCATCTAGAAAGGTGTGCTTATCAGTGAACAAGCTTATTGAACGAGAGAAAATCACATCAAAGAAGGAAAAACCAGACCCTTCATCCTTAGGGTTCGGCAAATACTTTACAGATTATATGTTTGTGATGGATTATGAGGAGGAAAAGGGCTGGCATCGTCCAAGACTTACTCCTTATGCACCGATTATGCTCGATCCATCCTCTTCTGTTTTCCATTACGGCCAGGCTGTTTTTGAAGGTTTGAAAGCATACAGAACTGAAGATGGCAGGGTGCTGCTGTTCAGGCCGGAGCAAAATATTAAAAGGCTGAACAGATCATGTCAGCGAATGAGTATGCCTCCTGTAGACGAAGAGCTGGTGCTGGAGGCACTGACGCAATTGGTCGAGCTGGAAAAAGAGTGGGTTCCGAGGGAAAAGGGAACGTCGCTGTATATTCGTCCGTTTGTTATTGCCACTGAACCGAGTCTCGGTGTAAAGGCGTCAAAAAACTATACATTTATGATCGTGCTTTCGCCTGTCGGCTCTTACTATGGCGATCAGCTGCAGCCGATTAACATCTATGTGGAAGATGAGTTTGTGCGGGCAGTTAATGGCGGAGTCGGAAATGCCAAGACGTCAGGAAATTACGCGGCGAGTCTTCAGGCGCAGCAGAAGGCGAATGAATTAGGCTATGATCAGGTGCTATGGCTGGATGCCATTGAAAAGAAATACGCGGAAGAAGTAGGGAGCATGAATATCTTTTTCGTCATAAATGGAGAAGTTGTGACTCCTGCATTAAGCGGAAGCATTTTGAGCGGGATTACACGAGCTTCTGCTATTGAGCTGATCAGAAGCTGGGGCATCCCGGTCCGGGAAGAAAAGATATCGATCGATGATATTTATGCAGCCTCCGCACGAGGGGAATTGACAGAGGTATTCGGCACAGGTACGGCTGCGGTTGTTACGCCTGTCGGCGAACTCAATATTCATGGAAGAACGGTGATTGTGAACGACAGGCAAATAGGAGAAATCTCAAAAAAGCTGTATCAAACGATAACTGACATTCAGCTTGGAAAAGTGAAAGACCCGTTTCATTGGACAGTGGAAGTATGAGGATAGAAAAAGAACCTGCCTTGGAGCAGGTTCTTTTATTTTGAATGGGTCATATCAGCGGCCGGACGGCTTTTGCGGTTTTTCGTGTAATACACCGCATAGCAGATGGCCATAAACGGCACACCGCAATATAACGCGATTCTTTGATTCGGATCAAAGGCAATGCCAATCACGGATGCCAGACATAAAAGAAATGCGGCAATCGGCACAAATGGGTACCAAGGCGTTCGGTATTTCAAATCTGTGACCTTGTTTCCCGCTTCCAGATAACGTTTTCTGAACATGAATTGAGAAGCGGCGATGCCCATCCAAACGACAACGACGGCAAAGCCGGAAATCGACACGAGTATAACGTACACCGTGTCTGGCGCAAATACGCTGGACAGTAATGACAGGATGCCGCCAATCATGCTGAACACCAGCGCGTTTAGCGGGATTCCCTTTGATGTCAGCTTTGCAAATGTTGGGTGAAGCGTCTGTTCTTTTGACAGTGACCAAAGCATACGGGACGAAGCGTAAAGTCCGGAATTAGCGGCTGACAGGATGGCTGTCAGAATGACAAAGTTCATGATGTCAGCTGCGTATGGTACACCGACTCTGTCAAAGACTGCAACGAATGGGCTTTTGATAACGCCCGCTTCTTGAATCGGAATCAGCCCTGAGAGTACAAAAATGGTTCCGATAAAGAAGAGTGAGAGACGCCAGACCGTTGTTTTAATCGCTTTTGGTATGGTCTTGTCGGGATCGACGCTTTCTCCCGCGGCAATTCCGATCAGCTCAGTTCCCGAGAAGGCAAAGTTGACAGACAGCATGGTCATGAAAATGGGGACAAATCCATTCGGAAAGAGCCCGCCTTCCGCTGTGAAGTTTGACAGCATCGGAGCAGCGCCCCCGTCTTTGATCGGGATGATGCCGAACATAGCGGCGCCGCCTAAAAGAATAAATAATACAATGGCTAATACTTTAATGCTGGAAAACCAAAACTCTGATTCAGCGAAAAACTTGACTGAAAACGCGTTGAGCAAGAAAATCAACAAAGCAAAAACGGCGCTCCACATCCAAACAGACGTATCGGGGAACCAGCGCTGCATTAGCAGGCCTGCCGCTGTGAACTCAGATCCCAATGCAACGGCCCATGTGAGCCAGTACAGCCAGGCGACCGTAAAACCTGTGCCCGGCCCTATGTATGTTGCTGCATAGGTATGAAACGCGCCTGTCACTGGCATGGCTACAGACAATTCGCCAAGGCACAGCATGACCAAATAGACAATTCCCGCCCCGACTAAGTACGCAAGGATGGTTCCGGCAGGGCCTGCTTGCTGTATGGTATAGCCTGAGCTTAAGAACAGACCGGTTCCGATGACGCCTCCTAATGAAAGCATAAAGAGGTGTCTGCTTTTCATACTTCTCTGAAAGTTTGTCTCATTCTTGTTGTGAGCGGATTTCATCTTTTTCCAACTTTCTATACGGCGATTTGATGGCTTCCTAATAAAAAATCTCATGTCAGCGGGTGACACGAGATTCCGGCAAGCCGGCTTTTAGGTTAGAATATACAAACTATTCCGATAAGTCAAGTGGTTTTTAAAGTTCGGGCCCAGCCGGCGATTTCTTTAATATCCTCCGGTTTTGTCCGGCAGCAGCCGCCAATCAGCTTTGCTCCGTTTTCATACCAGATGCGCGCGTTTTGTCCGTAAGGCTCGCCGCATGCTGCGCCGTTCCATGTTTTGGTGTCCGGATCATACTGTTCGCCTGAATTCGGATAGACGATAATCGGTTTAGAAGTGTTCTTCTTTAGCTCGGCAATCAATGAAGGGATATGCTGAAGCGGAGTGCAGTTGATCCCGACCGCCGCCGCTTGGCTGTGCTGATCAAGCCATGACGCGCATTCAGCGGCAGGGGTTCCGTCACTGATATGCAGACCGTCTTTCGCGCTGAAGCTGAACCACGCATATGTTTCAGGAAATTCCTTCAGCAGACGGACAATTGCTTTTGCCTCAGTAAGACATGGAATCGTTTCACATGCCAAAACATCCGCACCGGCGTCAATCAGGGCTTTCATACGGGGGCGGTGAAATTCAGCCAGCTCATCCTCAGAGATTCCGTAGTTTCCGCGATACTCAGAGCCATCCGCAAGATAGGCGCCATACGGGCCGACAGAGGCCGCAACGATCGGTTTTGGCCGATTCAAACGGTTTTCTTTCTGTGCCCAAAATTCATCACGGGCTTCGGCCGCGATGCTGACGGACATCTGGATAAGCCGGCGGGCTTCCGCTTCGCTGAGCCCGCGTGCGGCAAAGCCTTCAAACGTAGACTGATAGCTGGCGGTGATCGCACAGTCGGCGCCTGCCGCAAAATAATCAGTATGAACTTGTTTAATCAGGTCTGGCTGCTCCATCAGAATTTTTGCCGACCAGAGACTGTCATTCAAGTCGCAGCCTTTGCGCTCAAGCTCGGTTGCCATCGCGCCGTCTAACACGATAAGCGGGTATGTATCTAATAGGTGCTGAATTGGATTCATAGGCTGTTCCGTTCCTTCTTTCTGATTTTTTGAAAAGATATGAAAATGGTAAAGGACGTCTTGATGTTTGTCAATCAACCGAAAGATAAAAGGTGTTCAGATTCCATTGATCTGAACACCTTCTGCGTTATGATATTTGTTTGTTATGAGGATCAGCAGGCGTTTCTGAAAGCTCCCAGCATTCAATCCGCTCATGATCTTTTATGACATTTTTATAAAAAACGGGATCTTTGCCCGCTTTTTTCTGCCGGGTATAGTCCTTGAGAGCCGCAAAAACCACCTTCGACAATAAGAAAATGGCGATTAAGTTGACGACGACCATCAAGCCCATAAACAAATCGGCCAAATCCCATACAAGCTGCACCTTGGCTACACAGCCAAACACGATCATTGCAAGCACGCCGATACGGTAAACAAAGATCAGTTTTTTGCTTTTGTTCAAAAAGCCGATATTGGTTTCGCCATAATAATAGTTGCCGATCAAGGCACAGAATCCGAATAAGAGGATCAGGATGGCGAGAAAGCCTGATGCCCATGGTCCGATATGGGAGCTGAGAGAGGCTTGAGTTAATGCGATTCCGCTCAGTCCCGGTGTATGATAGGCGTCTGAAAACAGGATGATAAAGGCCGTGCTTGTACAAATGACCAGCGTATCAGTAAGCACACCAAATGCCTGGATCAGTCCTTGTTTTACAGGATGGCTTGTCGTCGCGGTGGCAGCGGCATTCGGTGCGCTTCCCATTCCCGCTTCGTTTGAAAAAATCCCCCGTCTGACACCTTGCATTAAAGCCGCTCCCAAAGCGCCGCCGGCCGCCTGGTCAAATCCAAACGCGTTTTTGACAATAAGCGCAAAAACGGCAGGCAGCTGGGTGATGTTTGTGAGAATCACGAAAAAAGCGACTCCGATATACAGGACAGCCAAAACAACAACAATATATTCTGCCAGTTTTGCGATGCGTTTGACACCGCCAAAGATAATCGTTCCAAACACAGCAATTAAAATGAGTCCAAGTGTCAGGCGGTTTGTGCCGAACGCGTTTTCAAACGCGAGACTGACCGTATTTGATTGAACCGAGTTAAAGACGATACCGAACGACAGCGTGATTAAAACGGCGAACAAGGCGCCCATCCATCTTTTGTTCAGTCCTTTTTCCATATAATAAGCAGGACCGCCGCGGAAGCCGTTTGCATCTTTCACCTTATAAATTTGAGCCAGTGTACTTTCGACAAAGCTTGACGCTGACCCGATAATGGCAATAATCCACATCCAGAAAATCGCACCGGGCCCGCCCAGCGCAATCGCAATGGCAATACCCGTAATGTTTCCGGTGCCGACACGGGCTGCCATGCTGATACAAAATGCTTGAAACGGAGAGATGCTGTTTTTCGACCGGGATGCAGCGCCTTCCTTTAATACCCTGACCATTTCCTTCAGCATGCGAACCTGCAAAAATTTAAGCCTGAACGTAAAATAGATTCCCAAAGAAAGAAGCAATACAATTAATAGCTTTGACCACAAAAAATCATTAGCGAAACCGACGATATGTTCCAGGAATTGCTGCATACAATCACCTCGTTTTTTATTTTAAAAAATGCTGAGTTCCCACTCCTGCGCGATGTGCTTCAGCAGCATGCCGCCAGTCAGGCTGTTGCCGTATTCATCAATGGCAGGCCCGTAAATGCCGATGCCGCATCCGTTTTGGAAAGGCTGCTCTCTTCTGGCGCTTGGAGGAACCAGCGCCATGATGCCGCCGGAGACACCGCTTTTGGCCGGTACCCCGACAAACGCCGCATATTTGCCTGAGGCGTTATACATGCCGCATGTCAGCATTAAAGCCTTGGCGAGCTTTGCCACATCCTTTGGAATCACCTGCTGGCGGTGAATCGGGTGATAACCGTCATGAGCAAGGATCAGGCCGATCAATGCAATGTCTTCTGTCGTGCCTTCCATAGCGCATTGCTTCAGGTAAACCTCCAGCGTTTCTTCCACATCGGCTTCTAAAAAGTTTGTCTCTTTTAAGTAGTAAGCCAGTGCTCTGTTACGGTGGGCGGTTTCCCATTCAGACCGGAAAACTTCCTCATGTATTCTGGGCCGTTTCCCTATTAATGTTTCAATGACAGAGTACAGATACTCCAGCCTATCGCGGGCTGTCTCTCCCGGAAGAAGCGAGGCGATTGTAATGGCGCCAGCGTTAATCATAGGGTTAAACGGTTTTCCGGGCTTGTGCATTTCAAGACGGATAATTGAATTAAAGGCGTCACCTGTCGGCTCGACATCGACGCGGTCAAGCACATAGGGAATGCCGCGGCTCATGCACGCAGCGATAAAGCTGATGACTTTTGAAATGCTTTGCAGGGTAAAAGGGACGTTCCAATCGCCGGCATGTATCATTGCTCCATTAGGCTCCAATATACAAATGCCGAGCTGTGAGTCATTAACTTTTCCTAACGCGGGGATATAATTTGCGCTTTGTCCATTGGCGGCAAAGGGGCGGTAATGTTCTACCCATTCATACAGCTGTGACGCCAGATTCTTTTCTTCCGGGCGTTCTTTTATCAGTTCTTTCATCAAATTCCTCCTATCTGTTTTTGCTATTGGGGACTGAGGCGGAGTAAAATCGAAGACAGGCGAGGCGTTAAACGCTTTCAAGAATGCGGAAAGGTATCATAACTGTATAATGGAGACTACAGAATCATACAAAATACGACAAAAATTTTTTGAAAATAAGCCGTTGGTTTTATAAAAAGCTTACATACTGGGTCGAAAGAAATTTGCAGGTTTTTTGTCCTTTCCTCAAAATAAAAAATGAGGATGTGATCATAATCAAACTGGAACGTTTTTTTGAGAAAGACGCATATATAATGGCGCTTATGCTCGTTACTGTGCCGCTTGCAGGCGAACTGAAATTTTATCCCCTCAATGAAGAGTTCCGAATCAGCTTCGGCGCGCCGGCTTTTTTCTTTTTCTTAGTGCTGCTGCGGCATGTGTCCGCTGTATTGCCGGGATTTTTGACTGGAACATCGGTTTTCGTATTTCGTGTTTTATTGGAATTATGGGACGGAAGACACGCAGGGCTGATTCCAATCCTGTATGATCAAGCGTCCGGCTTTTTCTTTTACATGACGTTTGCATGTCTGTTTTATGTGTTGCAGGCGAACCGCTATCGTGATCGGCCGGTAATGCTCGGTTTTTATGGATTTATGATTGAAATTGCTTCCGATAGCGTCGAGCTGGCCGTTCAGTTTCTTATTTTTCATACGGTGGTGACGCCTGAGAAAATAACGGATATCGCGGTTGTTGCGATTTCTCATACATTTATTGTCATCAGCTTTTTTAACGTGCTGAAGCTGTATGAAACGCAGTCCAGAGAAAAGCAGACAAGGCGGCAAAATGAGCACATGCTGATGATTGTGTCGAATTTATATGAAGAAACAGTGCATTTAAAAAAGACGCTGAAAACGACAGAGCACGTGACAAATGAATCCTATCAGCTCTACCGGGAAGTGAAGGGCAAGGACGATCAGCTCGGCGGCAGGATTTTAAGGCTGGCAGGGGAAATTCATGAAGTGAAAAAGGACAACCAGAGGATATATGCCGGGCTTTCGAAACTGATTTCTAATGAAAGTTTTAAAGATTATATGAATGCCTCGGACCTTTTCCGGCTTGTCATTCGAATGAATGAAAAGTACGCTGAATCATTGGGCAAACAGATCAATTTTCATTGTTCAATAGAGGGCGAGCATGACGATTATCATGTATTTATTGTTCTTTCTATCATTAATAATTTGACGGCAAACGCGGTGGAGGCGATGGGGGATGAGGGAACGGTCAGCCTGAGGCTCCGTAAGCCAGATGAGAGTATGATAGAATTTCAGGTGGAAGACAATGGTCCCGGCATTTCGGAGAAAATAGGAGATATTGTGTTTGATCCGGGCTTTACCTCAACGTATGACAAGTTTGGCACGCCCTCAACCGGAATTGGGCTTTCCTACGTCAAGGAAATCGTGACAGAGCTTGAGGGAGACATCAAGTTTCACAACCAGCAGCAAGGAGTGGTCTTTACCATCAGGCTGCCTGCCAGACATTTGATTCAGAAAGGATGAACGGATAATATGCGTTTTTTTATCGCTGATGATGACCGCGCGGTGCGGTCGATTTTAAGGCAGATCATAGAGGATGAGGACCTTGGAGAGGCTGCGGGTGAAGCGGAAGACGGAAGCCAAGTGGAAGGGCATATATTGCAATTTAAGCAGATTGATATTTTGTTAATCGATTTATTAATGCCCGGGCGGGACGGAATTGAGACCATACGCCGGATCAAGGACTCTTATTCCGGGAAAATCGTAATGATCTCACAAGTGGAAGCTAAAGAAATGGTCGGAGAAGCGTATTCTCTCGGCATTGAATATTTTATTCATAAACCAATTAACCGTATTGAAATTGTGACTGTTCTGCAAAAGGTGAAGGAACGAATCGAGCTTGAAAACTCGATCGGAGATATCCAAAACTCTTTAAGCCGGCTGGTCAACCGAACCGAACGGAAAGCACGGTCTCAGTATAAAAATGACAACAGCTTAAAAGAAGCGGGAACATTTTTGCTATCCGAGCTCGGTATGATGGGGGAAGGCGGCGCTCATGATATGATGGCGGTCCTTCAGTATTTAACTGAGCATGAACAATCTGAGCCTTACGAAAAAAATATCCCTTCTTTAAAACAAATCTTCACACAAGTAGCGGAACGAAAGCTTGGAGCTGCGGCATCACAAACGGAAATCAACCGCGAAGTGAAAGCCTCGGAACAGCGAATCCGCAGAGCCATTATTCATTCGCTGGACCATTTTGCCTCATTGGGCACAACTGATTTTTCGAATCCTAAATTCGAAACCTACGCATCAAAATTCTTTGATTTTCCGGTCGTCAGCCAAAAAATGAAAGAAATTCAATCCAAAGAGGCAAAACCCCTCGCACCTGCCAGAGTGAATATGAAAAAATTTATACACGTATTTTTTTTGGAAGCGAAGCTTTTGAACGAAACGATGAAAGAAAGAAGTATGTGAAAAAACAGCCGGCTAGCAGCGGCTGTTTTTTTATGCGGAAAAACGGGGGCTTTCAGCGTTTTTGTGAAAAGTCTGAAAATAAAGTTATTGACTTATTGTTTATTTGTCTTACAATTAAACAAAAGGATATGTTGAAAGGAGAGGATATGCAACCACATGATTTTAAAGCGCTTTCAAATGAGCTGTTTACACAAATGACAGGAGGTTTTGTACATGAGCCGTATAAGAAAAGCACCTGAAGGGATTTTAGGTTTTCCGGTTGCGCCTTTTAATACACAAGGAAAGCTGGAGGAAGAAGCTCTGTTTCAAAATATCGAGTTTTTGCTCGAAGAAGGCTTGGAAGCGATTTTTATCGCCTGCGGGTCAGGGGAATTTCAGTCCCTTAGCCAGAAAGAATACGAAAACATGGTCGAAGTCGCAGTTTCGGCTGCGGGAGGAAAGGTCCCGGTCTATACGGGAGTGGGCGGCAATCTCAGCACCGCGCTTGATTGGGCGCGTATATCGGAGAAAAAAGGCGCTGACGGCTATTTGATCCTTCCTCCGTATTTGGTGCATGGCGAACAGGAGGGGCTGTATCAGTACGCCAAAACGATTATTGAAAGCACAGACTTGAATGCCATTCTGTATCAGCGCGACAATGCCGTATTTTCTCTTGAACAGATCAAGCGGCTGACGGAGCTGGAACAGCTTGTTGGTGTGAAAGACGGGGTGGGGAACATGGATTTGAATATCAACCTCGCCTATACAATTGGTGACCGCTTGGGATGGCTTAACGGAATGCCGATGGCTGAAGTGACGATGCCGTCCTACCTGCCAATCGGTTTCCACTCTTATTCTTCAGCCATTTCGAATTATATTCCGCATATTTCCCGGATGTTCTATGAAGCTTTGAAAAACGGAAACAACGATGCAGTGAAGGAACTCTATCAGCATGTCATTCTGCCGATCAACGACATCCGGAAGCAGCGGAAAGGGTACGCGGTGTCCTTGATCAAAGCCGGAATGGAGATTATGGGGATGAATGTGAGAAATACAGCCAGACCGCCTGTCGGGCCGGTTGAAAAAGAACACTATCAGGAATTAGAAGCCATTTTGAAGCAAGCGGCGGATCGTTTCCCGAAGAAGGCCGCGACGGTTTGACAAACATAAAAAGCATGAAAGGGGCAATGGGCATGTCTGTAATCACGGAAAAAAACACATATCTCAATTTTATTAATGGAGAGTGGGTCAAAGCTCAATCAGGCGATATGATCAAATCGGAAAATCCTGCCGATGTGAACGACATCGTCGGCTATGTGCAGAGATCAACGGCTGATGATGTGGACCGGGCCGTCGCCGCCGCTCATGAGGCAAAAACGGGATGGAGAAAGCTGACGGGTGCAGAACGGGGCCAACTGCTGTACAAAACAGCTGATATCATGGAGCAGCGCTTAGAGGACATCGCCGCATGTGCGACGCGTGAAATGGGAAAAACCCTGCCGGAAGCAAAAGGAGAAACCGCTCGCGGCATTGCGATTCTTCGCTATTACGCCGGCGAGGGCATGCGCAAAACAGGCGATGTTATTCCGTCTACTGACAAAGATGCACTGATGTTTACAACTCGTGTCCCGCTTGGTGTCGTCGGCGTGATTTCGCCGTGGAACTTCCCGATAGCGATCCCGATTTGGAAAATGGCGCCGGCACTGGTGTACGGCAATACTGTTGTCATCAAACCCGCAACAGAAACTGCCGTTACATGTGCGAAGATCATCGCTTGTTTTGAAGAAGCGGGATTTCCGGCGGGAGTCATCAATTTGGTGACTGGCCAAGGGTCAGTTGTCGGCCAAGGTATTGCCGAACATGACGGGGTCAATGCCATTACGTTCACGGGTTCGAATCAGGTTGGGAAAATCATCGGGCAAGCCGCTTTAGCGAGAGGCGCCAAATATCAGCTTGAAATGGGCGGGAAAAACCCGGTGATCGTAGCGGATGATGCTGATCTTGAAGCGGCAGCGGAAGCCGTGGTGACAGGCGCTTTCCGTTCAACGGGCCAGAAGTGCACCGCAACGAGCCGTGTCATTGTCCAAAGCGGAATTTACGACCGCTTTAAAGAAAAACTGCTGCAGCGCACAAAGGAGATCACGATCGGAGACAGCTTGAAAGAAAACGTTTGGATGGGACCGATCGCAAGCAAAAATCAGCTTGATAACTGTCTATCGTATATTGAAAAAGGCAAGCAGGAAGGCGCTTCTCTTTTGATCGGAGGAGAAAAGCTGGAGGATGGAAAGTATCTAAACGGATATTATGTGCAGCCTGCCATTTTTGACAACGTGACATCTGACATGACGATTGCCCAGGAGGAAATTTTCGGACCGGTCATCGCTCTGTCAAAGGTGGACACGATGGAGGAGGCTTTAGACATCTCCAATGATGTGAAGTTCGGATTAAGTGCATCTATTTTTACGCAAAACATCGGCCGTATGCTTTCATTCGTTGATGAGATTGAAGCCGGGCTTGTCAGGGTCAACGCGGAAAGCGCAGGGGTTGAGCTTCAGGCGCCATTTGGCGGCATGAAGCAATCAAGCTCCCACTCCCGCGAACAGGGTGAGGCCGCGAAGGACTTCTTCACGGCGATCAAAACCGTATTTGTGAAGCAGTAAAGGTGCTGGAAAGAGGCGCTTGTCTCTTTCCAAGCCTTATCACCAGCCAGCATAGATTCTCTACTTTGACAAAGGAGAAGATATTATGAAAAAAGACCATGCGAATGTTTCGCCGGCGGGCAAAAAAACATCTGTACGCTGGTTCATCGTATTTATGCTGTTTCTTGTGACGTCTATTAACTACGCAGATCGTGCGACGCTTTCGATTACGGGTGATTCCGTCCAGCATGACCTTGGACTGGATTCGGTTGCCATGGGGTATGTTTTTTCTGCATTCGGCTGGGCCTATGTCATCGGACAGCTTCCCGGAGGCTGGCTGCTGGATCGATTTGGATCAAAAACGGTTATTGCGTTAAGCATCTTTTTCTGGTCATTTTTTACGCTGCTGCAAGGGGCGATTGGATTTTTTACCGCTGGCACAGCGATTATCCTGCTGTTTGCGCTGCGCTTTTTAGTCGGGCTTTCTGAGGCGCCTTCATTTCCCGGAAACGGCAGAGTGGTTGCTTCCTGGTTCCCGAGCTCCGAACGCGGTACAGCTTCAGCCTTTTTTAACTCAGCTCAATACTTCGCAATCGTCATTTTTTCTCCTTTAATGGGCTGGCTCACCCACTCTTTTGGCTGGCATTCCGTCTTCGTAGTGATGGGGGCCGCGGGAATCCTACTGGCTTTTATCTGGTTAAAAACGGTATATGAACCGAAAAAACATCCGAAGGTCAACAAAGCCGAGCTTGCGTACATTGAAGAAGGCGGCGGGCT
This sequence comes from Bacillus sp. FSL K6-1012, assembly GCF_037964915.1. NCBI lineage: Bacteria > Bacillati > Bacillota > Bacilli > Caryophanales > Bacillaceae > Bacillus > Bacillus sp. FSL K6-1012. Next base: position 313,190 of record NZ_CP150175.1, read on the forward strand.
GATTTCAATGGATGACAGTCAAAGCAAGCAGGAAAAAGAATCAAAATGGCCGTATATCAAACAGTTATTAACCAACCGCATGCTGATTGGCGTGTACATCGCGCAATATTGCATTACGACTCTCACCTATTTCTTTCTCACATGGTTTCCGGTATATTTGGTTCAGGCCCGCGGAATGTCCATTCTTGAAGCGGGGTTTGTGGCTTCCCTCCCGGCGCTGTGCGGATTTGCGGGCGGCGTGCTTGGAGGCATCGTGTCTGATTTTTTACTGAAAAAAGGCCGTTCTCTCACCTTCGCGAGAAAAGGACCGATCATTGTCGGCATGCTGCTGTCTTGCAGCATGATTATCTGCAACTATACAGAATCAGCGTGGCTCGTCGTTGTAATCATGTCACTCGCGTTCTTCGGAAAAGGCTTTGGCGCCTTGGGCTGGGCTGTCGTGTCGGACACGTCGCCAAAAGAGTGTGCGGGATTAAGCGGCGGTTTGTTCAACACATTCGGAAACATCGCCTCGATTACGACTCCGATTATTATCGGCTACATCGTGAATGCCACAGGATCTTTTAATGGCGCCCTCGTTTTTGTCGGCGCTAATGCGATTGCAGCAGTCCTCAGCTATTTGCTGCTGGTCGGGCCGATCAAACGAGTCGTACTAAAGAAACAAGAGCAAGACCCCGATCAATCACTGCCTGTCTAATACTTATGAAAGCGCTTTATCAAAGGAGGATGACAGATGAGTTCACCAATACAGGAACAGGTTCAAAAAGAAAAAAGAACGAATATTCCATCAATTACTGAAATGAGAGTCATTCCAGTCGCGGGTCATGACAGTATGCTGCTGAATTTAAGCGGCGCCCACAGCCCGTTTTTTACCCGAAATCTTGTCGTCTTAACGGACAGCAGCGGGAATCAGGGTGTCGGCGAGGTGCCGGGCGGGGAAGCGATCCGCCGCACACTGGAGCTTGCAGAGCCGCTTGTTGTCGGAAAATCGATCGGCGCGTACCAGTCGATTTTGCAAACAGTCAGAAAGCAGTTTGGGGACCAGGACAGGGGAGGCCGCGGAATCCAGACATTTGATTTGCGCACTGCGGTGCATGTGGTCACAGCCTTGGAAGCCGCTTTGTTAGATGTGCTCGGCAAATTTCTCAATGAACCGGTTGCGGCTTTGCTTGGAGAAGGACAGCAGCGGGATGAAGTCAAGATGCTCGGTTATCTATTTTACATTGGTGACCGAAAGCGGACGACATTGCCGTATCAAAGCAATCAGCAGTCAGATTGCGAGTGGTTCCGCCTCCGCCATGAGGAAGCGCTGACTCCTGAGGCCGTTGTACGTCTTGCAGAAGCGGCACAAGAGCGCTACGGCTTCCAAGATTTCAAGCTGAAAGGCGGCGTATTGCGGGGCGAGGAAGAAATGGAAGCCGTCACCGCGTTATCAAAACGTTTTCCTGAGGCGAGAATTACCCTTGATCCGAACGGGGCTTGGCCGCTAGAAGAAGCTGTTACATTATGCAGAGGAAAGCATGATGTACTTGCTTATGCCGAAGATCCGTGCGGGGCGGAAAACGGTTATTCCGCACGTGAAGTGATGGCTGAGTTCCGCCGTGCGACAGGCCTGCCGACCGCGACAAATATGATTGCGACTGACTGGCGGGAAATGGGGCACGCGATTCAGCTGCATGCGGTCGATATTCCGCTGGCTGATCCCCATTTCTGGACGATGCAGGGTTCGGTGCGGGTTGCACAGATGTGCCATGATTGGGGGCTGACGTGGGGCTCGCACTCCAATAATCATTTTGACATCTCCCTTGCCATGTTTACCCATGTCGCGGCCGCAGCTCCGGGACGCATCACGGCGATTGATACCCATTGGATCTGGCAGGACGGACAGCGTTTAACCAAACAGCCTTTAGAAATTGCTGATGGCTGTGTGAAGGTGCCTGATAAGCCTGGGCTTGGCATCGAAATTGATATGGAACAAGTGGAAAAAGCGCATGATCTCTATCGAAAAATGAATTTAGGCGCACGGAACGATGCAATCCCTATGCAGTTTCTGATCAGCAATTGGGAGTTTGACCGCAAGCGCCCGTGTCTGGTGCGATAAGTTTTATTCTAAATATTGTCATAACGAATATTTTGTCTTACAATTGAACAACTGAAGGGAGAGTTGTTCGTGTACGAAGGTTTAGAAGATCTGAAGGTGGATACAGTCAATCGGAAAACATTAGCCAAGCAGGTCATTGAACGGATTGTCCATTTACTGTCAAGCGGACAATTAAAGGCCGGAGACAAATTACCGACGGAAATGGAGCTAATGGATATCTTACATGTCAGCAGACCGGTGCTTCGCGAAGCGCTTAGCTCACTAGAGACGCTGGGCGTTATCACGAGAAAAACCCGCGGCGGCACGTATTTCAATGACAAAATCGGGATGCAGCCTTTTTCCGTCATGCTTGCTTTGGCGACTGATAATCTTCCGGCCATTATTGAAGCGCGGATGGCGTTAGAACTCGGGCTGGTGACGATTGCCGCGGAAAAGATAAATGAAGAAGAGCTTGAGCGTTTACAAAAAACAATCGACGACATCGCCAGCAGCACTGACAACAATTATGGAGAAGCAGATAAAGAATTTCACCGAATTATTGCATTAAGCGCTAATAATCCCGTTGTTGAAGGAATGATTCAATCTTTGCTGATCACACATGCGAAAATCGACAGCCAGATTCCGTACAGGGAAAGGGATGTTACGGTTGAATACCACAAAAAAATCTACGACGCCCTTGCCAAAAGAGATCCTTACCAGGCTCATTACCACATGTATGAGCATTTGAAATTTGTCCGTGACAAAATTTTGAATGGAATAGATGAAAAATAATTGTTATGACAGCCGCAGTTTGACATCGGGATTTGCGGCTTTTTTTAAACCAAAATCAGAAAGCGTTTACAATATTGAGGAGTGATGTTCCTATGGTGATGAACCTCAGACAGAATCAAGCGCCTCTTTACATTAAAGTGAATGTAAAAGATAACACGGCGATTATTGTAAATGACGGCGGACTGAAAAAGGGCACTGTTTTTCCATGCGGGCTGATGCTTGAAGAAGATGTTCCTCAAGGCCATAAAGTGGCCCTAACCGATTTGAATCAGGGGGATGCCATCCTGCGTTATGGAGAAGTGATCGGATTTGCAGATCAGCCGATCAAACGCGGAAGCTGGGTGCGGGAAGCTTTGGTGAGAATGCCCGCCCCTCCGGAACTCCATGACCTTCCTATCGCAAACAAAGTGCCTGAACCGCTGCCGCCTCTTGAAGGCTATACGTTTGAAGGATATCGAAATGCTGACGGCAGTGCGGGAACAAAAAATATTCTCGGTATCACCACAAGTGTTCAATGTGTCGTCGGCGTGCTGGATTATGCGGTAAAACGGATAAAAGAAGAGCTTCTTCCGAAATATCCAAATGTCGATGATGTCGTGCCGCTTCATCACCAATATGGATGCGGCGTGGCCATCAATGCCCCAGACGCCGTGATTCCCATCCGCACGATTCAAAATCTGGCAAAGCATCCGAACTTCGGCGGAGAAGTGATGGTGGTCGGATTAGGATGTGAAAAGCTCCTCCCGGCACGGATTGCACCTGAGAAAAAAGATCACATCATTTCACTTCAAGATCATCAAGGCTTTGCGAATATGATTCAATCGATCATGGAAATGGCGGAGGAGCGGTTAATCAGACTCAACAGCAGAGTCCGTGTAACCTGCCCTGTTTCTGACCTGGTAATTGGCCTTCAATGCGGCGGCAGTGATGCCTTTTCCGGCGTGACGGCGAATCCGGCAGTGGGATATGCGGCTGATTTATTGGTTCGGGCAGGCGCAACGGTCTTGTTTTCTGAAGTGACTGAGGTGCGGGATGCGATTCACTTATTAACGCCGCGAGCTGTCAGCGAAGAGGTCGGACGTTCGCTGATCGATGAGATGAAGTGGTATGACAGCTATCTGAGGCGGGGGGAAGCAGACAGAAGCGCCAATCCGTCACCTGGCAATAAAAAAGGCGGTTTATCCAATGTGGTGGAAAAAGCGTTAGGATCGGTAGCAAAGTCAGGCACAAGCCCCATTTCCGGTGTGCTCGGGCCTGGGGAGAAGGCGGAGAAAAAGGGTTTGCTGTTTGCAGCGACGCCGGCAAGCGACTTTGTGTGCGGAACCCTTCAGCTGGCGGCAGGCATGAATCTGCAGGTCTTTACGACAGGCAGAGGAACACCGTATGGATTGGCTGCTGCGCCGGTGCTGAAAGTATCTACACGCCATTCATTAACAGAGCATTGGGCGGATTTAATCGATATTAATGCCGGGCGAATTGCTACCGGAGAGGCTAGTATCGAAGAAGTCGGCTGGGAGATTTTTCGGATGGTCTTAGATGTAGCGAGCGGCAGGAAACAAACATGGGCGGACCATTGGGGCCTTCATAATGATTTGTGTTTGTTTAACCCCGCGCCTGTGACTTGATTCATTTTTTATAGTAGATCAAAACTGGAATATGATGTAACATGGAGATCAACTACAATGAACGGAGGGGTTCCGACATGGCATTCAATAGATTCCGATTAACACGAATTCAATAGTGAACGACACTCGCCTGGATGCGGGGAATCGGGATGAATCTGCCTATGTATGTACCCTTATATTGTAATGAAAAGAGGGTGGCGATGCTGCCCTCTTTTTTTGTTCCTTAAAAACATCCCTTCTCTCTAACGACAGGCGGAATATGAGAAAGGGGAAAAGAGATGACAAACCCGAACGAAAGGCAGCTAATCACTGAGATTGTCGCGCTTGCACGCAATCAAGGTTTGACGGTTCACTCTGATAACGCTCAATTGAATGAAACGGGAATGGATTTTCAAGTTGTATTTGCCGAGGATGATACAGGTATGCCATGGGTACTGCGAAAACCGCGGCGAAGCGATGTTGTTGAAAGAGCAGCTTCAGAAGGCAGAACGCTTGCCTTTCTCCGCGCGAATCTCACAGCTGATGTGCCGGATTGGAAAATTCATACGCCGGAATTGATCGCTTACCCGAAGCTTAGCGGAACGCCTGCTGCTGGAATTGATTTGGAACAGAAACAATATGTATGGAATATGAATCATCAGCCGCCGTCAGACGATTTTGTTCATACACTTGCCGAAATACTGGCAGAATTGCATGGCATGAATCAAACATCTGCCGACCAATCCGGAATAGAAGTGGTGATGCCAGAAGATTTCAGGAAAATGACAGCTGAATCTATGGCTGATGTGAAGAATAAGTTTGGCGTATCTAAGCAGCTTTGGGAAAGATGGCAAACGTGGATCAATGATGATGCATACTGGCCCGGTTTCTCCGCGCTGATACACGGCGATCTCCATCCGCCGCATATCCTTATTGATCAAAATGAACACGTCACAGGCCTTCTGGATTGGACAGAAGCGAAAGTCGCCGATCCAGCCAAGGATTTTGTCTTTTACCACATGATTTTCGGAGAAAAAGAAACAGCCCGTTTGCTTGAATGCTATGATCAAGCAGGCGGCCGTGTATGGTCAAAAATGCAGGCTCACATCTCAGAGATGCAGGCGGCGTATCCGCTGGAAATTGCCAAGTTCGCTCTTCAGACACAGCAGGAGGAGCACGTAAATATGGCTCTGGAAGCACTTGGCGAATCTAAATTGGATTAAGAATTGACTTCTGTAAATTGACGGAGTATTATAAATTTTACAAACGAAAGAACGGATTAACAATTGTGAGGAAGAGCAAGTAAGCATCAGTGAGCGGGGTTCAGAGAGTCGGTGGCAGGTGTGAACCGATCCTCCCCTGATGCCGAATGGGCTTCTGAATTGCTTTGCTGAATAGATAGTAGGCAATGCCGGGATGCTCTCCCCGTTACCAAGAGAGGAGTATCGAAACTGACGTTTTCTGTACTGATGAGCGAATGGCTTTTTAGCTGTTAATAAAGGTGGTACCGCGAGACCCTCGTCCTTTGATAGGACGGGGGTTTTTGTGTTTCTTAAAGGAGGTGACGGCCAATGGAAGAAGGCTGGTGGTCCATGTTTAATCAATGGGAAAGGAGGAATTCAAATGGTGATCGCAACTGATGATCTGGAGGTTGCTTGTCCGCATTGTGAAAGAGCCGGAGAAATAGAAGGCAAACCTTGCCCGGCATGCAGCGGGAAGGGCGTCATTCTGACAAGGAAATACGCTTCTGGATTTTATCCAAAAACATATGAACAAGTAAAGGAGAAAAGCTGAGCTGAGCGGCTGCAGGTAAAAGCTGAAAACAGGAAAAAAAGAATAAATTTTGTAAAACACACATGTTTTTCAATTACAATAAGCGTAATGACATGTGTGTTTTTTTGACTATGAAAAAGGTTAGGTGAGAGGATGCAGCGCATATTGCTTGTGGAGGATGACCATTCCATCAGTGAAATGGTGGACCATTATTTAACAAAAGAAGGCTTTGAAATCGTGCATGCTTTCGACGGTGAAGAGGGCATTCGGAGGTTTCAAGAGCAGGCGTACGACCTTATTCTGCTTGATATTATGCTTCCGGAGCTGAATGGAATGGATGTTTTAAAAATCATTCGGGAAAAAAGCAAGATTCCTGTTTTAATGATTTCAGCAAAAGACGGAGATGTTGATAAAGCACTGGGGCTGGGATTCGGGGCGGATGATTATATCGCCAAACCGTTTTCGATGATTGAACTGACAGCCAGAGTCAAAGCAGCGATACGGAGGGCGACGCAATATTCGTCGAGTGAACCGGCTGAACATCAGGTGATTCGTGTTCACCAGCTTACGATCGATATAGACAATGTATCCGTTCTGAAAAACGGCGAACCGCTTCAGCTGACGTCAACCGAATGGCAGCTGCTGACACTATTTGCAGCAAATCCTAAAAAGGTGTTTACGAAAGAACAAATCTATCGTTCCGTATGGAATGAGGAGTACTTTGGCGACCAAAACATCATTAATGTACATATGAGACGGCTGAGAGAAAAGATTGAAGATGATCCATCGTCTCCTCAATATATCAAAACATTATGGGGCATCGGCTATAAATGGGGAGAGTTTTAGAATGGCAGTATTAACGATTGCTGCTATCATCGCTTTAGCGTGTCTGAATGTCATTCAATATATGATGAAAAAGAACCGGGACAGGAATTTGACGTATACGGCAGAAAAGCTTAGCGCCATGCTTGACAACGAATCGGCCGATCAGGTTTTACTTCATACAGATGACCGTGCGCTCAGGAATCTGCTCGTCAACATCAATCTGCTCGCTGAGGATCATCAGCATATTAACGCCCGGTTTGCAAAAACAGAGCAATCCATGAGACGGATGCTGACCAATATGTCACACGATCTCAAAACACCTCTGACGGTCATTCTCGGTTATATCGAAGCCATCCAAAGTGACCGGGATATGCCGGACAGCGAGCGGGAAAGACTGCTTGAGAAGCTGCACCAAAAAACAAATGAACTCATCCAAATGATCCACTCTTTTTTTGATTTAGCCAAATTGGAATCTGAAGACAAACAAATCCCGATCACAAAAATACATATCAACGAAGTATGCAAACGAAATATCCTGCATTACTATGATGCCGTTCAGGCAAAAGGTTTTAACGCGGAGATTGATATTCCGGATACACCGGTATACGCGCATGCAAATGAAGAGGCGCTGGACCGTATCCTGCAAAATTTATTATCCAATGCGATTCAATATGGCGCGGTTGGCAAGTTTATCGGATTATCACTTTCTTATGATGAGACAAGCATTGCCATCTCCGTATGGGACCGCGGAAAAGGAATCAGTGAAACAGACCAGCAGCGGGTATTTGAGAGGCTGTACACACTTGAAGAATCAAGAAACAAAGCATTCCAAGGGAGCGGTCTCGGTTTGACGATCACGAAAAGGCTTGTGGAAAAAATGGGGGGCTCCATCTCTCTTCAAAGCAAGCCGTATGAACGGACAGCGTTTACGATTACATTAAAACGAATGACCTATTAACAATCGTAAGAATTTCTTAAGAATGAAGAAATAAAAATGACAGGGCCCGCCGCTACAATAGAAAACAGGAAAAAGAGGAAAGGAGCAACAACGTTGACTTACATCGTACAAACAAACGGACTGACCAAAACGTTTCAAGGCAAAGAAGTCGTATCAGATGTCAGCATGCATATCAAAAAAGGTGAAATTTACGGCTTTCTCGGCCCGAACGGAGCAGGGAAAACAACCATCATGAAAATGCTGACAAGTCTTGTAAAACCGACAAGCGGTGAAATCAATATCCTCGGAAACAATCTCACTCATACGTCATATGAGGTGCTTGGCAAGATCGGCAGCATGATTGAATATCCAATTTTCTATGAAAATCTGACGGCTATCGAAAATTTAGAGCTGCATTGTGCATACATGGGATACCACAATAAAAAAGCCATTCAAGAAGTGCTCGATATGGTGAATTTAAAACAGATCGACAAGAAACCCGTCAAAACATTTTCGCTTGGAATGAAGCAGCGCCTCGGCATAGCGCGCGCCATCCTCACCAAACCTGATCTGCTTATATTGGATGAGCCGGTAAACGGCCTTGATCCTGTCGGCATTAAAAAGATCAGAAACTTATTTCAAGTATTAAGCAAAGAGTATGGAATGACACTGCTGATCTCCAGCCATATGCTGAGTGAAATCGAACAAATTGCGGACACAATCGGCGTCATTCGTGACGGCAGGCTGCTGGAAGAGGTGTCGATGGAAGATGTAAGGGGACAAAACACAGAATACATCGAACTCGTTACATCGAATCAGACAAAAGCCTGCTTTGTGCTTGAGAAAGAACTTCACATTGCCAACTTTAAAATCTTAAATGATAAAACCATTCGGATTTATGATGCTCAACGATCACAGGGTGCCATATCAAAAGCGCTGATTTTAAATGATGTAGACATTGAATCAATGAATAAAAAGTATACTTCACTGGAGGACTACTTCATCAGCTTGATCAACGGCAATCACATCAGTGCGTAAAGGAGGCGAGACCGTTGCTGAATTTGATCAGAATCGAATTAAGGAAAATGAAGATGGGATGGTATGTGAGAGGAGTCATCATTGCTAACCTGATTATCCTTGGCTTTATGTGGTTGGTCAGTTACATAGAAAAAGCGGAGGGCACTGAATCGTTCCAAAGCATGGATGATGCATTTCTCGTCATTGGCACTTTTGTCAGAGCGGTGTTTATCGTTTTTGGCGCTGTACTGATCGCCAAATTAGTCATATCGGAATATAAAAACAAAACGATTCAAGTGATGTTTACGTACCCGATCAGCCGGAAAAAACTGCTTGCTGCTAAGCTTAGCATCTCAGGCGGGCTGACGTTTATCACTATTTTAGTCTCAAATGCGTTCGTAGCAGCCGCTTTCTATATGCTCAATTCGATCTGCCATGTCATTCCGGGAGAATTGAGCGCCGATGTCATTTCTCAGCATTCGGTAAAAATGGCGGTTTTCGCTTTTGGCGCCGCTGGCACCAGTTTAGTTCCCATCTTTTTTGGGATGCGTAAGCACTCTGTCTCGGCAACCATCATTTCATCTGTCGTGATCGTCATGCTGATGAGTTCAACAAGCCCGGGCCTGTCCATTTCTTCCATTGTATATATTCCATTATCTCTAGCTGCTGTCGGTTTGTTTTTTTCGTACATGGCAGTCAGGAAAGCAGACCGGCAAGATGCTTAAATACGGAGTTGAAACAACATGTTGAATTTAATGAAACTTGAATTAAAAAAAATGAAATTAGGCTGGTATTACAGAGGCGCCGTTATTGCAAATCTATGTATTCTCGGATTTATATGCTTGATCGCATCAGAAGAAAAAAAACTCCCGCAGCCGGAGGTGATGACTGATGCGGCATCCACGCTATTTTTGCTTGGAACGTTTGTAAGATCTGTATTTGTTGTTTTCGCCAGTGTGCTGATTGCCAAATTGATTATTAGCGAGTACAAAAATAAAACGATTACCGTCATGTTTACATATCCCATCAGCCGGAAAAAACTGATTGCTGCCAAGCTGCTGATTACAGGCGGACTGACGTTTATCACCATTATGGTGTCTGAAATTGCGCTTTCATTCATCTTTGCGCAAATCAATCAATATTATCAACTTACACCTGCGATGTTATCAGTCCAGACTATCGGGCAAGAGGTCGGCAGTATGGCGATATATGCCGCTTCGGCTGCGTGCTTGAGTTTTATTCCTTTATATTTTGGGATGAGGAAACGCTCTGTTCCGGCTGCTATCATTTCATCGGTTATATTGACGATACTGATCAGCCAGCAAAGCCCCGAGTTATCGCTGGCAACGATTATCTACATTCCGCTTTCTTTAGGTGCGATCGGCATCTTGATAGCGATTTGGTCTGTCCGAAACATAGACCGGGAAGATGCTTTATGATAGAAGGCCGATGCTGTCAGCACCGGCCTTTTGATTATGAATCTGTTCTTGTTTCAAGATAATGCTTTTTGCCAATTTCTTTGCTCATCATATAGAAATGGAAGCAATATTCACCGATGGCCATGGCGATTGCTCCAAATAGAGCCGCCAGCGCAATTTCTCCGCCAGTCATCCCCATAGAAAGCGGCATGCCCATCAGCCAAATCACGAGAAATGCCAAACCGAAATCAGCCAAAGTGGCGATCATATTGTTCCATCGGGGCAATACATAAAGGTCTCCAAGCAAATAAGAAATGACCCCTAACACAACCGTCATCAGCAGCGTATCACCAAACGTGAAACCAAAGCCAAGACCCAGCACCAAATACAAAACAATAATCGTCATAATACCTTTAATCGCGAGCGCTTTCACATGTGTCATGATAAGGTTCCTCCTTCTTTTATCTGATTTGTTATGTATGATTCCTCAAATACGGAAAGTTAAACATTACTTTGTGTTCTTTACAAAGCGTTTTCGGCTACAGGTGGAAAAAGGCTGAAGAACTGTTATGAATCAGGGGATGAAGCGGCAGCTGCCATGCCCGTGGAATCCGGGATTTTACCGGAGATTTCCTTGACGGCCAGATGTCCATTTTTCTTCTGCAATTACCGATCTTTATGGTTTGTGACAGCACCGGGAGAATAAATTTTAAAACTTCTCCTGTCCCTCCGTCATCACTCTTTGGGTATTGCAATATGATGAAAGGAGAAAAAGGGGAGGTGACGTGATGGCGGTTGTGAGAGCAACAAGCGCTGATGTCAACTTGATGGCACGGCTGCTCAGAGCGGAAGCGGAAGGTGAAGGAAAGCAGGGGATGCTGCTTGTCGGAAATGTTGGGATTAATCGGCTGAGGGCCAATTGCTCTGATTTTAAAGGCCTCCGCACCATCAGGCAGATGATTTTTCAGCCGCATGCGTTTGAAGCGGTGACCCATGGATACTTTTATCAAAGACCGCGGGAAAGCGAGCGGGCCTTGGCACGCCGGACGATAAACGGGGAGAGGTTCTGGCCGGCAAAATTCAGCTTGTGGTATTTCAAGCCGGGAGGAAACTGCCCGCCGACCTGGTATAACCAGCCGTTTGTGGCCAGATTCAAATCACATTGTTTTTATCAGCCGACGGGCGAAACATGTGAAAATGTATATAACACATTTTAAGGAGAGACGCCGTTCACATCTGAACGGTGTTTTTTCTTTAAAAAGTTATACCAATGGTAAATATTTCTGTGAGATAATCGGATAAAAGAACTACAGGAGATGACAAAATGGCGACAATTGACCTGCAAAAGAAGAGCGTAAAAATCGTACTGGAGAAAAAGCAGTTAACCAAGGTGACGGCTCGTGTCGGGCTGGTGCTGGATATTACCGGTTCAATGAGAACGCTGTATAAAAACGGAACGGTTCAAAAAGTGGTGGAGCGGATTTTGGCTGTGGCTGATCAGTTTGATGATAACGGCCTGCTTGATGTATGGGTTTATGATAATGAATTCTCCCGGTTAAAACCAGTCAATGAAATCGATTTTTCAGGCTATGTTGATCGCGAAATTTTGAATAATGAACTCTTGCATAAATTCGGGAGAAATGATGAGCCGCCGGTCATAAAAGATGTGTTACATAAATATGTTGTGGAAGAACCGAGTTCATATCCCGCTTTTATCGTTTTTATTAATGATGGAGGGTGTAAAAAATCCATCAAACCTATTATTGAAGCTGCCTCTGATAAACCGGTGTTTTGGCAGTTTGTCGGCATCGGAAACGGCAACTTCGATTTTCTTAATAAACTGGATACGCTAGAAGGGCGTGTTGTTGATAACGCAAACTTCCTGCATATCGAAGACATTGAACGCATCTCTGATGATGAGCTTTATGATGCGTTGCTTACTGAATTTCCATTTTGGCTGCAAGAAGTGAAGGAAAAAGGAATTTTAATAGAACAAGAGCCTGAAGCTGCAAAACCGGAAAAGAAGGGCTTTTTCAGCAGATTGTTTTCTAAATAACAGACAGCTTTTCCGAACACTGAGTGATTTTGCAAAATCGCTCGGTGTTTTTGTTTTTTTAAGATCATGTGAAGAAAAATGGGTAAAAAGGGCGGCTTGCAAACGACAGGATATGCAGAAAACACGCCGTTTTGCCAGCTGTCGGCATGTTTCGGCGAAAGGGCTGTGAATGAAGTCCTGTTTCCCATGTTCAGTGCTTACAATCCCTTCACACTTCTTCACAGCTAATTAACAATGGTTTCCTATAATGAAAGCGATCAATGAGAAGAGAGGGGATCTGGAATGGCAAATGACAGTCGTTTTGACGAATGGGTACAGAAATTGAAAGACGAAAGCTTTCAGAATAATACGTTTGACCGCCGCAAATTTATTCAGGGGGCTGGAAAAATTGCGGGGCTTTCTCTTGGATTAACCATTGCTCAGTCGGTAGGAGCATTTGAAGTAAATGCTGCGCCTAAGTTCTCTAGTTATCCGTTTACGCTCGGCGTCGCTTCAGGAGATCCGCTTTCTGACAGCGTCGTGCTCTGGACGCGTTTGGCGCCAGATCCGCTGAACGGCGGGGGGATGCCGAACCAGGCTGTGCCTGTCAAATGGGAAGTGGCAAAGGATGAGCACTTCCGCAAGATCGTAAGAAAGGGCACAGAAATGGCCAAACCGAGCCTCGCCCATTCTGTCCACGTGGAAGCGGACGGGCTTGAGCCGAACAAAGTGTACTATTACCGATTCAAAACCGGACATGAGCTAAGTCCTGTCGGAAAAACAAAAACACTGCCCGCCCCAGGTGCCAATGTGCCGAAAATGACCTTTGCCTTCGCTTCCTGCCAGCAATATGAGCATGGCTATTATACAGCCTACAAGCATATGGCGAAGGAAAAGCTTGATCTTGTCTTCCATCTCGGTGATTACATATATGAGTACGGGCCGAATGAATATGTATCGAAAACGGGCAATGTCCGCACGCACAACAGCGCAGAAATCATTACGCTGCAGGACTATCGAAACCGCCATGCCCAATACCGTTCAGACGCTAATTTAAAAGCGGCACATGCGGCGTTTCCTTGGGTTGTCACGTGGGATGACCATGAAGTTGAAAATAACTATGCCAATAAAATCCCGGAAAAAGGGCAGTCGGTTGACGCGTTTGTATTGCGCCGTGCGGCGGCGTATCAGGCTTATTATGAGCATATGCCGCTCCGCATCTCCTCTCTGCCGAATGGCCCGGATATGCAGCTGTACCGCCACTTTACGTATGGAAATTTGGCATCATTTAATGTGCTGGATACACGCCAGTACAGAGATGACCAAGCCAATAACGACGGCAATAAGCCGCCTTCTGATGAATCGCTCAATCCGAATCGGACCTTGTTAGGAAAAGAACAGGAGCAGTGGCTTTTTAACAATTTGAGCAGCTCGACTGCATATTGGAATGTGCTGGCACAGCAAATCTTCTTTGCAAAGTGGAATTTCGGGACAAGCTCAAGCCCGATCTACAGCATGGATTCATGGGACGGTTATCCGGCTCAGCGCGAACGGGTCGTCAATTACATTAACAGCAAAAATTTAAATAATGTTGTCGTGCTGACAGGAGATGTACACGCAAGCTGGGCATCGAATCTGCATGTTGATTTTAATAAAACAAGCTCAAAAATTTTCGGGGCTGAATTTGTCGGCACCTCCATCACATCCGGAGGAAACGGAGCGGATAAGCGGGCGGATACCGATCAAATTTTAAAGGAAAATCCACATATCAAGTTCTTTAACGATTACCGCGGATATGTCCGCTGTACAGTAACGCCTCACCAGTGGAAAGCTGATTATCGGGTAATGCCATTTGTGACAGAGCCGGGAGCAGCCATTTCCACACGGGCTTCATTCGTTTATCAAAAAGACCAAACCGGATTGAGAAAGGTATCCTCGACAATGGTTCAAGGCGGAGTGAAACAATCCAATGAAGTCGAAGAGGATCGTTTCTTTGAGCACAACAAAGCCCATGAAAAACAAATGATCAAAAAACGGGCAAAAATCACGCATTAAGGAGTGAAACATAATGTTTTCAAACATTGGAATACCAGGCTTGATTCTGATCTTTGTCATCGCCCTCATTATTTTTGGCCCTTCAAAGCTTCCGGAAATCGGGCGAGCCGCCGGTCGGACTCTGCTGGAATTCAAAAGCGCCACAAAATCACTTGTGTCTGGTGATGAAAAAGAAGAAAAATCAGCTGAGCTGTCAGCGGTCAAGCAGGACAAAAACGCAGGCTGAGTGCTGATGAGGCAGACGCATGGTCTGCCTCTTTTTCTCATGAAAGGGAGGGCTTTTTTGAATGGATAAAAAAGAAACTCATCTGATTGGACATTTAGAAGAGCTTCGCCGTCGGATCATCTTCACACTTGCGGCTTTTCTTCTGTTTTTAATTACGGCTTTTTTGTTTGTGGAGGACATTTATGATTGGCTGATCAGAGATTTTGACGGAAAATTAGCTGTTCTCGGACCGAGTGAAATTCTCTGGGTATATATGATGCTTGCCGGCATTTGTGCGATTGCCGCCTCCATCCCCGTTGCCGCCTATCAGCTTTGGCGTTTTGTAGCGCCGGCGCTGACAAAAACGGAGCGCAACGTGACACTGATGTACATACCGGGATTATTCGCCCTGTTTCTGGCCGGCATCTCGTTCGGATATTTTGTGTTGTTTCCGATCGTTCTCGGCTTTTTGACACATTTGTCTGCCGGCCATTTTGAAACGATGTTTACCGCTGACCGCTATTTCAGGTTTATGGTGAATTTGAGCCTGCCGTTCGGTTTTCTGTTTGAAATGCCCCTTGTGGTGATGTTTTTGACAAGGTTAGGCATCTTAAATCCATACCGGCTGGCCAAAGCGAGAAAGCTGTCCTATTTTCTGCTGATCGTGGTGTCCATATTGATTACCCCGCCAGATTTTATTTCTGATTTTCTCGTGATGATTCCGCTGCTTGTCCTGTTCGAAGTGAGTGTCACACTATCAGCGTTTGTATACAAAAAGAGACTGACCAGTGAAGCGGCCGCCGCTTAGTGCAGCGCGCCGCCGGGTGACTTCGTATCCTGATCATATTGTGCGGCCGTAACAGCGGCGATCCTCAATGCTTTGACGATCATGTCGAGGCTGAGGCTCGGCGCTGTTTTGTCGATTGTTTGTTCCGGAATGTACGGAATGTGGATAAACCCGCCGTGAATGTGCGGAGACGTACGGTGGATGTGATCCATTAACCCGTAGAACAGATAGTTGCATACAAATGTGCCGGCCGTAAAGGAAACAGCCGCCGGAATACCGTTTTCCTTCATTTGATATGTGATGCGTTTAATCGGAAGCCCTGTCCAGTAAGCGGCAGGCCCGCCGGGAGAAATCTCCTCATCAATCGGCTGGTTTCCCTCATTATCCGGGATACGCGCGTCTGCAAGATTGATCGCGACCCGTTCCGGTGTCACCTGCATCCGGCCGCCGGCTTGCCCGACGCAGATCACGATGTCCGGCTGATGTTTATGAATCGCTTGCCGCAAAGTGTCGAGAGCGGTTCTGAACACAGTCGGGATTTGTGCCGAAGCGATGATCACCTGATCCGTTTCAAAGCCATTCAGCCGTTTCACCGCTTCCCACGATGGATTGACAGTTTCCTGATCAAAAGGATCAAAACCTGTGAAAAGCACTTTTTTTCTCATGGTTACCATCTCCTTTTATTATTCTATTGTTTATTTCTGGATTTTTCATCAAAATAATAAAAAGGAGTGAATCAGAATGGAACAATTGCCGCAGCAATACCGACATCTATTCCCAACCGTGCAGAGCCGCATCATGCTTGCCAGCTGCTCACAGAGCGCGTTGGCAGAGCCGGTGTCAAAGGCGATACAAGATTATCATGACAGCTTGCTGCATAGGGGGACGAACTGGAATGAAGCGATTGAAAAGACAGAGAGTGCCAGAAACGAGTTTGCGAGACTGGTAGGGGCTGAGCCGGATGAGATTGCGATTGTGCCGTCAGTTTCTGATGCGATGATTTCCGTGGCATCATCCTTGTCTGCTGTTAAAAAGAAACATCTTGTATACACGGAGATGGATTTTCCGGCGGTGTCTCATATTTGGCAGGCGCAATCTGATTATAATGTATCTGTGATCCCTTCAATAGACGGTGAGCAGCCGCTCGAACAATATGAAACATATATCACGGAAGAGACGGTGCTGACCTGTGTTCCGCACGTTCATTACCGTGACGGCTGCATTGAGGATATAAAAGCCATCGCTGCCATCACCAAGAGAAAGGGATCGATGTTATTTGTGGATGCTTATCAATCTGCCGGGCATATTCCTATTGATGTGAAAGAATGGGGCATAGATATGCTGGCGGCAGGCACCAGAAAGTATATGCTCGGCATACCGGGCATGGCGTTTCTTTATGTGAGAAAAGAGCTGGCGAACGAGCTGAAGCCCAAAGCATCTGCTTGGTTCGGGCGGGAAAACGGGTTTGGGGCGTCGTCTTATGCAGAAGGCGCGAGGCGTTTTCAAACAGGAACCCCTGCTTTTATAAGCGTGTATGCAGCGGCTGCGGCTTTATCGCTGCTGAATCATATCGGAATGTCCCGTATCCGCGATCATATAAAAGCAGTGAGTGCCGATGCGTTTCAATATGCAGCTGAAAAAGGGCTGGAGCTTGCGGGGGCGCCATCGGTACAGCAGCCGGGCATGGTTTCCATTCGGGATGAACGGGCATCTGAAACGGCGGCGTTACTAAAGAAGAAAAACGTGATTTGCGCTCCGCGGGACAATGTCATCCGTCTCGCTCCTCACTTTTATAATACGAAGGGCGAACTGCGTTATGTGATTGATGAAATGGCGGCGATTTTATCCGCGCGTTAAAAGCGATCGCCTAAAAATAGATGTTCACCTCCTTCGGCGCCGCTCGCGTCTT
This sequence comes from Bacillus sp. FSL K6-1012, assembly GCF_037964915.1. Classification (NCBI taxonomy): domain Bacteria; kingdom Bacillati; phylum Bacillota; class Bacilli; order Caryophanales; family Bacillaceae; genus Bacillus; species Bacillus sp. FSL K6-1012. The sequence goes on from NZ_CP150175.1 coordinate 330,627, forward strand.
GCTTGAGTGTGTTGTCCGATATAGGTATAAAAAACCCCCTGACCTCAAGATCAGGGGGTTTTCTTATTGATGATCAACCTTTACTCGCTTCAAAAAGAAAGCGGCAATTAAACCGATAATCGCAACAATCATCGCAAAGACAAATGCATGCTGAACGCCAGCTGTCAATGCTTGCGGAATGACTGCCGGATCGGCTGGATTTTTTACGCTGCTCATGTAGTCATGCTGACCGGCAGCCATGATGCTGACCGCAACCGCTGTCCCGATCGCGCCCGCCATTTGCTGAAGTGTGTTCATAATGGCAGTGCCGTCCGGATAAAACTCACGCGGAAGCTGGTTTAAACCGTTTGTCTGAGCAGGCATCATAATCATGGAGATCCCAATCATCAAGCAGGTATGCAGCACGATAATCAGCACTGCTGTTGAAGCTGTCGTGAGATTTGAGAAGAGCCACAGAACAATAGTCACAATCAAAAATCCCGGAATAACAAGCCACTTCGGTCCGTATTTATCAAACAGACGGCCTGTGACAGGTGACATAAATCCGTTTAAAATACCGCCCGGCAAGAGAATAAGTCCTGAGGCAAATGCTGTTAAGACTAAGCCGCCTTGCAGATACATCGGCAGAAGCAGCATGGATGACAGGATGACCATCATGCAAATAAAGACCATAATGACGCCCAAAATAAACATCGGGTATCTGAATGCACGCAGGTTCATCATCGGCTGCTTCATCGTCAGCTGACGGATTGAAAATAGAATAAGGGCGATAACACCGACAATAAGTGAAACGATCACAGTCGGGCTGGACCATCCGCCAGAGCCTTCACCCGCATTGCTGAATCCAAACACAATGCCGCCGAAGCCGATCGTCGACAGAATAATAGACAGGACATCAATTTTCGGTTTTGTGATGTCAGACACATTTTGCATGTACAGGATACCGAAAATGAGCGCAAGCACAAGGAACGGAAGAGAGATCCAGAAAATCCAGTGCCAGTTAAGGTGCTCAAGAACCAACCCGGAAAATGTAGGGCCGATTGCCGGCGCAAACATAATGACAAGTCCGATTGTTCCCATGGCCGCTCCCCGTTTATGGGGCGGGAAAATCACCAAAATCGTATTAAACATGAGCGGTAATAAGAGTCCTGTTCCAAGTGCCTGAACGATTCTCGCCGCTAATAAAAATGAGAAGCTAGGCGCAAGCGCCGCAATCAAGGTGCCTATGATTGAAAAAATCAGTGACACAGTAAAAAGCTGTCTAGTTGTAAACCACTGCAATAGCAGACCTGAAACAGGAACAAGAATACCGAGCACAAGCAAATAGCCTGTTGTTAACCATTGAACGGTTGCCGCTGTAATGTTCAATTCCTTCATAAGATCGGTTAACGCGATATTCAGCGCTGTTTCACTGAACATACCGATAAAACCGGCTGTCAGCAAAGATATCATAATTGGCATCACTTTATATTGCTGAGATGCTTTAGCTGCTGTTTCCAAATCTATTTCTCCTCTCGTTCATCTGAATGTATTCACTCAGCTTGTAGTAGTATGTCTCTTTTTTTATTTCTTCAACAGAGCGGGAATGCGGCTGGAGATATGAAGAAGCGGTGTGCTGTCTTTTGCCGTTAATGATAAAAGAATGCCGCCTTCAATCATCGCGTTAATGATGATGCTTGATTCCTTGGCATGGCTCTCGCTGTAACCCGACAGCTGCAATTTTTCCTCAAACACAAGGGACCACGCTTTGTAGGCTTCATCACAGGCTTTTCGCAAAGGCTCGCTTTTTAATGATGTCTCTGCCGCAAGCAAGCCGACGGGCAGGCCTTCGATGTCCTCTGTGCATGAGAATTGACAGGAGAGCTCCTTCAGAAAGGCTTGAATGCCTTCTGCGGGATCAGTACTCACGTCCATGCAGTCTGTGATTTTCTGGCGGATGTATTCCTTCATTTCATTCACGGCTTCAATTGCCAGCTGTTCTTTACCCCCGGGAAAGTGGTAGTAAAGAGAGCCTTTAGGTGCACCGCTTTCTTTAATAATCTGGTTCAGTCCCGTGCCGTAATACCCTTGCAGCTGAAAAAGCCGGGTAGCTGCAGAAAGGATTTTCTCACGAGAATCTCCATAGCTCATAACATTCCCACCTTACTGATTGCGATCATAAAATATAGTGACTGGTCTATTATCATGATTCACCCATCGAATGTCAAGATAAAGGAACTCGAATAAGAAAATAAAATGAGCATATAAAAAAGCTGAGAGATAACCTGACGCACATTTTGACTGAATAAATGAAATATTCAATTATTAAAAGGTGTAAAGACGTTACCAAACAAAAGGAGAGAAAACATGAAAATACAACGATTCCTCTTACTGACCCTTTTTACCGCACTATTGCTTGCTTTTACCGGATGCTTACAATCTCCTGAAGCAAAAGAATCCCCAAAAGAAAAACCGCAGACACAAAAAGTTTCTTCAGCTGCTGCTTCCAAAAAAAATGACCTTCCAAATATCAAAATACTGGCGACAGGAGGTACGATTGCCGGAGCCGATAAATCAAAAACCTCTACAACTGAATACAAAGCAGGTGTCGTCGGCGTTGAGTCTCTGATCAAAGCGGTGCCAGAGATGAAGGACATTGCGAATGTCAGCGGCGAGCAAGTGGTTAACGTCGGAAGCACAAACATTGATAACAAAACATTGCTGAAGCTCGGAAACCGAGTCAACAAACTGCTTTCTTCAGATGATGTTGACGGTATTGTCGTGACCCACGGAACAGATACATTAGAAGAAACGGCTTATTTTCTGAACCTCATTGTAAAAAGCGATAAACCGGTTGTTGTTGCCGGTTCGATGAGGCCATCCACAGCCATCAGTGCTGACGGCCCGTCCAACTTGTATAACGCAGTTAAAGTGGCAGGCGCACCTGATGCAAAAGGGAAAGGGACGCTCGTCGTTCTCAATGACCGCATTGCTTCAGCACGGTACGTTACAAAAACCAATACAACCGCAACAGACACCTTTAAATCAGAAGAAATGGGATACATCGGAACGATTGCCGATGACATTTATTTTCATAATGAAATGACACGCAAGCATACAAAGGATACGGAGTTCTCGATTTCCGGTCTTGATAAACTGCCGCAAGTAGACATTCTGTACGGCTACCAAAATGACGGAAGCTATCTGTTTGATGCGGCTGTGAAAGCCGGAGCAAAAGGCATAGTCTTCGCAGGATCAGGCAACGGATCGTTATCTGACGCAGCCGAAAAAGGTGCAGTCAGTGCGGTCAAAAAAGGCGTCACAGTGGTTCGCTCAACCCGTACGGGAAATGGTGTCGTCACACCGAACGGCGACTATGTGAAAAACGGCCTTTTGGCTTCAAACTCCTTAAATCCGCAAAAAGCCCGGATATTGTTAATGCTCGCGCTCACCAAAACAGATGATCCTAAAAAAATCCAAGACTATTTTAATGAATATTAAAGAAAAGAAGGCGGAAAAGCCTTCTTTTTGTGCGTTTTCGGGATCATAAACAGCTGAAATGTTCTCTCAACCTTAAAATTTCTTTAAAAATAAGTCAAATTTACCCTTTACTTAATTAATTTGGCAAAGTATTATAATTTAAGAATTTGTTACAAAAAAAGGAGGAAAATATGAAACTTTTAAGAGGTAAGATCATTGCACTTGTAACAATTGTTGCGCTGTCAGTTACATCCATGTTTGCGATGCAGCCGTCAGCGAAAGCCGCTGAACATAATCCGGTGGTGATGGTTCACGGAATTGGCGGAGCTTCTTTTAACTTTGCCGGTATTAAAACGTATTTGGCATCACAAGGCTGGTCACGGGACAAGCTGTATGCTGTAGATTTTTGGGACAAGACAGGCAATAACCTAAACAACGGCCCAGTATTATCACGTTTTGTGCAAAAGGTATTAGATGAAACCGGTGCGAAAAAAGTGGACATTGTCGCTCACAGCATGGGGGGCGCCAACACGCTTTATTACATAAAAAAACTGGACGGCGGTAATAAAATTGAAAACGTCGTAACGCTTGGCGGCGCGAACCGTCTCGTTTCAAACAAGGCGCTTCCGGGAACGGACCCAAATCAAAAGATTTTATATACGTCCATTTACAGCTCGGCGGACATGATTGTTATGAACTATCTGTCTAATTTAGAAGGGGCAAAAAATGTTCGTATCAACGGTGTCGGACATATCGGCCTTCTGTACAGCAGCCAAGTCAACAGCCTGATTAAAGAAGGGCTGAACGGCGGCGGACAAAATACGAACTAATGAGAAACATAACCTTGAAGAATCCTATTCTTCAAGGTTATTCTGCTTTCAGCACAATTGTTTTCGCAGCCATATCATGAACGGTTTGTTTTTTCTTCGTAAATGCGGCTGTTAAATAGATCAGGCGGGAAAACACATGCACCCACGCTATCAGGTAACGGACAATGGCCTGAGGGAGGGAGATTTTCTCGTGTGTTTCATCTCTCACGATTTGCAGCCCGATGATTTTTTTGCCCAGCGTACCCTTCCAATTTGTCAGCGGCATCAGCAAAGGATACACAAGCAGCATCAATATGGCGACAACGATGACGCCAGCGGACCCGTCGCCAAACATAAATCCGGATGCTAAAATCACTGCGGCCGCAATGATCACGTCAAGCACAAGAGCGCAGGCACGCAGCATAAAACCAGCTAGTTCCAACATAAACACTTCCTTAAAAATTTTAGATAAACACCTAACGATTGTAAAAAAGAAGGGCCTAAAGTGGGAATAGGTTATAAGTCTTAAATCACAAAAGTTGATGAAAAAGTCATAGGTAAATTTACATAATGAACCAGGCTGTCACATTACCAAATTCTTTTTTAGCCCGAAACCAAGCCCTCAGAAGTTATTTTTGTTAAAATAGAAAAGTTACAACAGAATTCGGAGGGTTTATTGTGGGAAAAGTGAAAAGAAATGCCCCTTGCCCATGCGGCAGCGGTAAGAAATATAAAAAATGCTGCGGAAATAAAGTTGTCGACTTCCCGACAGAATTAGCGGCAAAAGAAGCAAAACAAATTCAGGAAGACTTAGTGGAGTATGCCTTCACAGTACATAGAGAAAGCATTTCAGGTTTTATCAACCAGCATGATTTTCTTTCTTCTATGGACAGGCAGACAAAGGACATCAGTGTATTTAATTTAGGAATCTGGGGAATCTTCTTTCACCCGCTCGCTGGTGACAAAACGATCTTTGAAGAGTACCTTCAGAAAAAAGGCGATTCGATCACCCGCCCGAAAACACGTGAGATCGTTGAATCTTGGAAGAGCATGACGCCTGCTTTATTGCTGCTGAAGGATATGAAAGAAGCAGTTATTCATTTTGAAGATGTCATTACGAAAAAACAATTCGACGTGGAAATGGACGTCACAAGTCAAGACCTCCCTCCAGTGGGAAGCTTGATTCTCGGCTATCCGATTCACGAAGCGGAAAAAGCGGAATTCTTCATGCAGTTCACAATCTTCCCAGTGAAGAGAACGGAAGAGCTGATCAGCAAGGTGAAGACATATGCGGATGCTGCAGTGAAAAACGGCAAAACGCCGGAGGACTTCATGAAGCAGGAGTTCAACAACGTACTTTTTGCGCTGTTAGCTGAAAAAGATGAACAGCCGCAGCAAGCGGAGCCTGTTCAAGAAAGCAGCGTTGAGTGGGCAAACGACATGGAGAAAGAAACAGCGGCGGCGATCGAAAAAGGCATGAGCGGAGATGGATATCCGAATGAGCTGATTCCGGCAGTCATTGACATTTGGAAATCGTTCTGCGAGAAAAAATCACCTGTCATCAGAAAGCCGGAAGCTTTTGCGGCGGCAGTTGAATATTATGTGAATGCAATCTCACTTAACGGCGCAACCGTTTCCCAAGCCAAACTGGCGAAAAAATACGGCGTAAGCGCATCAACGATTTCAAGCCGCTACAAAGAAATTGAAAGCACGCTTCAAGATGAAGCGGATCGCTTTGCACAATCATTAACATCTTAATGACGAACAAAAAACCTTGAAAAGCCAAGCTTTTCAAGGTTTTTTATTTTTGGAACGGAATTTTGATTTCTAAACGGAAGACAGGGTGGCGATATGTGAAATCAAGCTTGCCAAAAGCTTGGTTCACCAGCTTTTGGATCACATAAGTGCCGATTCCTTCATGAGTGCCGCTTTTCGTCGTATGGCCGAATGACTGATACAGTGTATCGAGCACTTTCGGTTCCATGCCGGGTGTTGTATTTTCACAAATCAGCACATAAAGCCCGCTTCGCAGTGTTGTCTCCAGCTTGATCTCCGCTTTCTCAGGGGCCTCTGCAGCGCTGTCGAGCGCATTTTCTAATATGTTGCCGGCCAGGCTGACCTGATCAGCGGGAGAGAAAGGGAGGGAAGAAAGCGGTGTATGCAAATGCAGTGAAACGTTCACATTCGAAGCGTTTGCTTTTTCCAGAAAGTCATACAGCACCCCTGCGATGTACGCACTCTCTCCTTTCAAAAACCGGTCATATTGACTGTACTGGCCCGCCCAATGTTTTATGTATGTTTGTGTGTCCGGCTCTGACTGCGCCGAGCTGAGCGCTGTGATATGCTTCATTGTATCGTGATTCCGGCTCCTGACATCCATCAGCATTCGATTGGCGTGCTGTTCAGCCTGAGTCAGCCGATCGATTTGTTCAAAAAGCTTTGTCAGCGAGCGGCACAGCCCGATGCGGAGCCATTCACACGTTGCGAATATCACAATCACAAGCAGCAGTGCCAATCCAGAGGGGGCGATCAGCAAAAACGCCGCCGACAGAATGTGAATCACGGCGATACATGAATAGAGCTGAAGCGGACAGCGATCCCGCATAGGCTTCGTTTTCCATATGTATAAAACCGCTGCCGCCGCGCCTAAAGCAGCGGCGAGCCAAGAAACGGCTGTGCTGTGCGATATAATGGCAGCCGACTGATAAAATAGGAAACTGAATAAAAACAAATAAAGACATTGAAACAGAGTTATCACAACCTGCGCTCCTCAAAAATAATAGTTTTGAAAATAATCAAGCTGCTGCTTGGTAATCATCGCTTTTTTAGATGTTCCCTCAAACGAAACCGTAAACGAATGCTTCGTATAAGCGGAAAAATGCTTAATGTAATGAATGTTGATAATAAAGGAGCGGTGCGAACGAAGAAAATCCTTCTCCGGCAGATCGCCTTTAATATCGTTTAATGTTTGATACGTTTGCACTTCTTCAGCTGTTGTCACAATCGTCGTCGACCGTCCTGTGCGTTCGGCGAAAATGATATCCTTCTTTTGCAGCACATGCATTTTAGATTTTTGTTTAATCAAAATCCGCCCGTTCAAGCTCGTTTCCGTTTTCTTTTTGAAATAACGTTCGAAGGAAGAGCTGAGACGATCGGCGTGGTACGGCTTCATAATATAGTCGTGGACGTTCAGATCAAATGCGTGAACCGCATAGCCGCTGTTGCCGGTGACGAAAATCACATCCACATCCAGCGAATGAGATCTGATTAAATCCGCCAGCTCGTAGCCTGACATGTGAGGCATCTCAATATCGGCAAGCAGAAGATCAATGTCCCCGTTCTTCACCCGGCTGTAAGCTTCCTCCGCCGAATCGGTGGCAAAGACAATTTCGACATCCTGCATTCTGGACACGATTGCTTCCAGCTTCTCTAAATCTACTCGATAATCATCGACTAGTCCGACTTTTACCATTATCATTCCCCTAGTTAAATAGAATCACCTTTATTTTATCCCATTTCGCGACATAAAAAGAACTCTTCGCGACAACTTTATCCAACAAATCCAGCTTTTCGTATATAGTCATTACTAGAAATAACAAAAAGGGAGATTGTGACATGATTACACTGACGGATTGCAGCCGCAGGTTTACAGATAAGAAAAAAGTAGTCAAAGCTGTGCGTGATGTAAGCTTAACGATTCAAAAAGGAGAAGTCGTCGGCATTCTCGGAGAAAACGGAGCCGGCAAAACAACGATGCTGAGAATGATCGCGACCCTGCTTGAACCGACACAGGGCACGATCGCAGTAGACGGCTTTGACACGGCCAAGCAGCCGGCGGAGGTCAAGAAACGAATCGGCGTCTTATTCGGGGGAGAAACAGGACTCTATGACCGGATGACTGCAAAAGAAAATTTACAGTACTTTGGCCGGCTGTACGGGCTGAACCGCCACGAAATCAAAGCGAGAATAGAAGATTTATCAAAACGGTTCGGCATGCGTGATTATATGGACCGGAGAGTGGGCGGGTTTTCAAAAGGAATGAGGCAGAAAGTCGCCATTGCCAGGGCGCTGATTCACGATCCGGATATCATTTTATTTGATGAGCCGACGACAGGACTAGATATTACGTCAAGCAATATCTTTCGTGAATTTATTCAGCAGCTGAAAAGAGAACACAAAACCATCCTGTTCTCCAGCCACATTATGGAGGAGGTGCAGGCGCTCTGTGACAGTGTCATTATGATGCACAGCGGAGAGGTCATTTACAGAGGAGCACTTGAAACACTATACGAGAGCGAACGCAGCGACGATTTGAACTACATCTTTATGTCTAAGCTGGTCAGGGGGGTTTCATAAATGGTAGGACAGATTTATAAAAAAGAGATGATCGATGCATTACGGGACAGAAAAACAATTTTACTGACGATCTTGGTTCCGATGATTACGATGCTGGGCCTTGTGTTTTTCTACGAAAGCATGCTTTCGGGCAAAGGGGAGCAGTACACGATCGCTGTCGGCCAGTCCCTGCCGTCTGAGCTGGAACATAAGCTGAATGCGATTGACGAAATCAGTGTAAAGACATTCGCAAAACCTGAACAGGCGGTCGATGACGGCAAAGCGGATGTGTATCTGAACGTCCCGAAAGAGTTTGATTCTTATATCACCAGTATGACATCTTTTGAGGTTGACGTTTACGGCAGCTCGGTCGATCAAGGTTCATCAAATGCTATGCAGCTTGTGCAATCTGCCTTAGAGCAGTACAAAAATGAAATTGTGCAAGAACGTTTAACGAGTAAACATATTGACCACTCGGTGATCCAGCCGTTTTCGGTTCAGCAAAAAGAAGCAGATGAAGAGCAAGGCGTTTCCGCGATCATGCTTTCCGCCATTCTTCCGATGTTGCTTTTAACATCAATCGTTTCCGGTGCCATGCCGATCGCTCTTGATATTATTGCCGGAGAAAAGGACCGGAAATCCATAGAAGCGCTGCTGTTAACCCCGGTCAGCAGAAACAAAGTGTTAGTCGGCAAGTGGCTTGCGGTTTCTACCTTCGGGATAGCCTCTGGCGTATTGTCACTGATCTTTCTGATTCTGTGCACCGTCTTATTTACGGAAAAGTTAAGAACAGCCTTTCAGCTGGGAGATCACTTATGGGTCATTATCGGAGCTTCAGCTTTGATCATCGTGCTTTCTGCAATGCTGATCGCCGCAATGGAGCTTATGATCAGCATCATTTCCGGCACGGTAAAAGAAGCGCAGAGCTATATGTCTCTTGTCGTCTTTCTGCCTATATTCCCGATGTTTTTCATCTTCAATAAGGCGCCGAATCAAATCGATCTATCCTACTTTTTCATCCCATTCCTAAACCTGCACGCCTTATTTAAACAGCTGTTATTCGGGATGATAAATCCGGCTGCCATTCTATACACGTGCGGAACCATCGTCGTGCTCATCGCCATTTTCTTTTTACTGGCCAGAGCCTGCTTCTTAAAAGACAAATGGGTTCTGCCAAAATAAACTTGCAAAAGCAGAAATACACTTTCTCCTTTTTGTGTATGCTGAAAAAAGAAGGAAAATAGAAAAAGGATATCTAATACAGAAAGTGGAACCTGCGCTATTTTTCATCAAATCTTTTCGGAAGGAGAAGGGACAATGGATCAAACACGTGCACTTGGGCAAACGAATTTACAGGTGAAACGGATCGGATTCGGCGCAAATGCGGTCGGCGGGCATAATCTGTTTCCGAATCTGAATGATGAAACTGGCAAGGACTTGGTTCGCACGGCACTGGACGGCGGCGTGAACTTTATCGATACCGCCTTTATATATGGATTGGGGCGATCCGAAGAATTAATCGGTGAGGTCGTTCATGAACACGGTGTCCGGGATCAGCTCATTATCGCCTCTAAAGGAGCCCATAAAGAAGTAAACGGCCGCATTGAATTAGACAACAGCCGCGATTTTCTTCGCGGCGAGGTAGAAAAGAGCCTGAAGCGGCTGAAGACAGATTACATCGATCTGTATTATGTTCATTTTCCGGATGGCAAGACACCTCTTGCGGAAGTCGCGGGCACGCTGAAGGAACTGAAGGATGAAGGGAAAATCAAAGCGATCGGGGCTTCGAACCTCAATTATCAGCAATTGCAGGAATTTAATGCGGACGGCTATTTGGAGGTCTTTCAGTCAGAATACTCTTTAATTCAGCGTGATGCTGAGAAGGAGCTGCTCCCATACTGTGAAAAACACGGGATTTCCTTTATTCCGTACTTCCCGCTCGCATCCGGGCTGCTGACCGGAAAGTTTACAAAAGATGATGCCTTTGACGACAATCGAAAGAACAACCCGCAATTCCAGGGAGAAACCTTTATTCAAAACCTGAAAAAAGTGGACAAGCTCAAAGCGGTAGCTGAGGAAAAGAATGCGGAAACGGCTCATGTCGCCTTGGCTTGGCTGTTAACGAGACCGGCTGTAGACGCCATCATTCCAGGTGCTAAGCGCCCGGAACAGCTGAAGGCTAACCTAAAAACCTTAGATGTTGAACTGACGGATGATGAAGCAGAGTTCATCAGCAGGATTTTTAAATAAAAAAGGAAATAGCCCTGGGGCTATTTCCTTTTGATGTTTATTCTTTAATGAATGCTTCAACTAATTCTGCTGCTCTGTAATCGTCCATATCAAGCTGCCACTGGTCGATGTCATTTTTCTTCATTTTCACTTCAACTGTTTTTTCACTTGAAGCCGGGCCAAGCTTTTTGAACTCTTCTGGATAGACTTGAAGCGCGTATTTCACTGCCTCTTCATAGCTAGCACTAGAGTTTTTACTGTAGTAGTCTTTCACTTTGTCTTCGATACGGTCTGAAAGAGAAGATGCATCTACAGGTTTAACTGTGGCTTCAACAATTGCCTCGTCTTTAGAGATTGAAGTTGTTTTCGCTTGAATCGATGAGTTTTTGCTTAATCCCGCTTTAATGCCGTTCACGATATTATCAAGCGCTTTGCTGTCCGCATATGTGCTTGAAAGGCCTGATGCTGAGAGGTAGCCGTCTTTTGCTGACTCGTTAAAGTCGTTCACAATCTCATTTTTGTTAGCGCCGGTGATTTTTTCGAAATCTTTGTTATCTTTACCGAAAAGAAGGACATCTATATATGCCGATAAAGCTTTCGCAGAGTCTTGGAGCTGATCTGCTGTCGCAAGGATTTTTTTGTCTTTTCCATCAATTTTGAATGTAACTGATTTTGGCTTCTTATCACCGTAAGATTCCGGCGTATAATTCAGCTCGTATTTTTCGCCTTTATCTACAACGAAGAAAAGATTTCCTTCAACGGATTTGTCAGTGTTAATCGTGCTGCCCTGCAGCTTTTCGTTATAGTCTTCAGGATCTGTGTCAGACATTTTGGTATCACCCTGATACAAAGTGAAATCCATATTGTCTACATTAAGCGGTTCTTTCCCTGTGTTTTTCACAGCGACATTTACCTTTAACACGAGCTGATCATCTGAAGTTGACTTATCATACTGAGACGGAAGTGTATAAGAGACATCTTTGATCTTAACTTGAGCTATATCTGCGCTTTTTTCTGTTTCTGAATTTTTCTTCTCCGCGCTTGTTTTACTTCCGGAACAAGCAGCTGTAAACAGCATCAGCAGGAGAACAAGGAAAACAGCGTACGTTTTTTTCTGAAACATTCATTTTTCCTCCTCAAATGGTTTTAGGAAAGGGGAGTCTTTTGTCTTCGAGAATTGGATTTTTTTGAATGGATTGACATCATCCAGCCAAAAAAATCGGTTCTTTTCTCACGGTTTTACCCAGATTTATGGAAACTCCGTCCTTCTTTGCGATTGATGACCTATAAAAAGTTGCAACGGAATTAATTTTAAGATTATTAGCTTTTATATTGAATAGGTTCATCATACTATTTTTGGTGAAAAATGTTCTGGTAAAACTGGAAAACACAGAAATTTGTGTATATTAGACTATTACTTTGTGATCAGTCGAAGGGTGACATTCGAACGAAGAAGGGGGCCGCCTTGGTGAAAAAAGAGGAATTGAAACAAAAAGCACTGGAAATCGGCCGTGTGCCGACACACTTAAAGCTGGAAATTGAAGATTATGGTGATGAACGGAAAAGGTCGTATTTTTGCTGGATAGATCCGCAGGATGAACACAAAGGGATCATCGTAGAGCTTGGACCGGACGGACAGCTGGAAGGGCTTTCTCGTGATATTGAGCTTGAAAGCGATGAGAAGCTGTCCGAAGACCAAATAGAGGATATCTTGATTCAGTTCGTGAACTCTCATTATCCTGAAACTCCGTCTGCATTTGTCCGTGAAGAAAATGATGAGGCGTATGATGATAAAGTAAGGTTTTCATATGTTCAAATGGAAGACGGGCTGCCGCTTCCTATGAGCGGATTTATGGCTGATGTCTCCTTATCAGGGGAGGTGGTGTATTTTCGGTATTACGGGAAAGCGTGCAATATAATCAAGCCGGAACAGGTCGCAGATGAAAAAGAAGCACTGGCTTATTTCAAGAAAGATGTAGATGTCACTCTCCTGTTTGAGATCCTTCATCGCTCTGTCTACAAAAACGGAGACGATCAGCCGCATTTGGTGTATGAGTTTGAAAACGCGGGCATTGCTGTGCCTGCTGATTTGGTTCGAGAAGAAAAAGAATTTGATAATGACGATTACAGGGAGCGGGAAAGCTTTCCTCTCCCTTTATTCGAGGGCATTCACGAAAAGGCCGATCCTGGCAGCATGATCGGGGTCGAAAAAGGCTTAGTCAAAGAGCGGGAAACGGATCTAGGGGATGGGAGAATCGGGATCGTCTGGCGGAATCCGGATAATCCTGTGTATCAACCGGCGGATAAAAGCATGGACAGCTGGTTAAGAGGACGGATTCACCAAATGCTGAAAACCATCCATAACAAAGAAACCGGAAAACTTGAAGGTGTTATGTCGTTTATAGACGAAAAAGGGCCGTATACCGTAAGCGAGGAAGAGTGCGAAAAAATCGCCATTCGTTTTCTGTTTGCGTTGTTTCCGAATGCTGATCAATATTTTAAGATCAAATACGCTGAACAGGATGAAGAAAGCTCGTCAGCCGTCTTTACGTTTGACGTGCACTGTAACGGAGTTCCGCTTCGGTTTGGGCAGGTCAAAATCTGCGTCAGCCGCCAGACAGGACTTATTACCGTTTACATGGGACCGGACATTGACCCTGAAGTGCTCCAAGCGATTGACCCTGTTCCATCCATTTCACCGGAACAAGCCAAGTCTATCTTTTGGCGCCATTTTAAAGTCGAGCTTGGCTGGAAGAGAGAATACGAAGAAGATGAAGAAAACAGCTACCGGCTCGTCTACAACCCGGTATATCCGAGATTGATTGATGCCCATACTGGTGAGGCTGTCATAAGTGCATTGTAAAACAGTCAAAAGTCACACATTTTCAGCGTGTGTACTGGCTGGTGTGTGAAAAAAGTAATAGAAAGGATATGGAAACCCAGTTTCCTTAATAGAAAAGGACCTTTCTTCACTTTAAAAGAAGAAGGGTCTTTTTATATAATAAACAAGGTTCTCTTTGTCGTAGACTCTTTGAAAGGATGACTTCATTGGTAAACAAACAGCTGAAAAAGAAGGCGCAAGAGATCGGAAATGTACCGCCGCATTATGAGCTTGAGATCGAAGATTATGCTCAAAAACAAAAGAAGAAGGGGCATGCATACTTCATTTGGAAGGACCCCGAAGATCCGGAAAAGCAAATTATCGTGGAACTCTCGAACGACGGTGCTTTGCTCACATTTTCAACAGCCGCCGGCCTCGAGCAGGACAAAAAGCTCCCAGATGCCGAGCTGAAGCTGACAGCTCTTCAGTTTGCCGCAGCCCACCATCCGGCCACATTTATGAAATTTCATTTTCAAGCCAAGGAAGAACGAGGGCATCACATCCGGTTTGTTTATACAAAAAAACAGCTGGGCCTCTCGCTTCCTAATTCAGGATTTTTAATAGATATCACCCGCAGCGGACAGATTGTCCATTTTTTATATTACGGACAAGGGAACAAAGCCGACATCCCAAAGGAATTCGTAGAGAAAGAGAAGGTCATTTCCCATTATGTCAATACCATGTCTTTACGGCTCATGTATGACGTCATTGATGATGAACAGTCGCCCAGACTCGTCTATGAACCGATTTTGCCCGGTTACAGCTATCCAGCGGATGTAGATGAAATCGTGCCTGACCAGCATATATCGGATGAAAGAACGGAAAACGGGGCGCCTCTCCCGCCGCTTGAAAAAAAAGAAGGAACCGATATATATGGAATGCTGGGATTTACCCCTGATATGAAAAAAGTCGGTGAAAAGGACTTCGGAGAGGAACTTGGAAGCACTTGGCGCAAAGGCAGTGCGCCGGAGCGAAAGGATTTAAGCATAGGAAGCTATTTTGCGACGAGAAATAAAAATACAATCAAAATGAAGACTGATAAAAAAACAGGAAAATTAAAAGCAGCTATTTCTTTTATGGAACTACAGGGTTCTGCACATTACTCAATGGAAGAATGCCAAGAGACAGCGCTTCAGTTTTTGTACGCACTCTATCCGAGAGCTGATGAGTTTTTCAGAGTGAATCCAATCCGAATCGATGAAAGAGGCAGGGTCCGCAATCATTTTTCTGTCTGGTATAAAGGAATACCGCTGCGGTTCGGTGCTGCCCGCATCATCGTCAACCCGGAAACAGGAAAAGTTGACGCTTTTATGGCTCCGGATATAGACCCAGAGCAATTAGAAACAATCAACCACAAACCGGATGTTTCAGCTGACGAAGCGAGAGAAGCATTTTTATCAGCGTTTGATGTGAAGCTGGAGTGGCAGCCTGATTTTTCAGCAGGCAGCCATCAGCATTATAAGCTTGTGTATAAGCCGATTTATCCTTCATATATTGATGCGCATAAAAGAAAAAAGAAGAGGCTGTGAGGTGTCTAGTCAGGAATCATCTGCAAGTGAGGGTAATCCTTGAACCGTTCCCAATCCCCGCCCCACTCAAATCCGAGTTTTTTAGCGATGGTGACGACCTCCAGCCAATCTGATTTCCCGTTTTGATTGCCGTCGTAATCCATATCCCATAAGATGCTGCCATCCTTTTTCTGAAGAGCGAAATCAATCGCCAAACCATAATTATGATACGATTCCCCTCCTTTTGCGTAGGTGACAATATTCCCTTTTTTTGTGCGTCCTTGCTTATATAATTCGTCTTGTTCCTTGAAGGATCTGAATCCTTCAGTAATCACGATCGAGATGCCTTTATTTGATGCGGCAGCCTTGAGGGTGTCGGCATTCTGCTTCACAATCGGATCAAGAGCGGAAGGAACAGGCCTGTCCTGCAGAGCGGTTTGAGCGTGCCATGCGTGCCGCACATATGAAAAACAAAGGTCCGCCACAAACAGGAGGCATAAGATGAAGGATGTTTTTGCTATTAATTTCATACCGGTCTCACTTTCTCATGAGGTGCTGAATGTTATGTTTTAAGCCATTGACTCTCTCTAAAAGAGAATAGCTATGATAAAATATAACATAAATAGTAGCAGGAGGAAGGAGGCAGATCATTGAGAGCAAAGATTCCATCTGAAGAAGTGGCGGTAAAACTAAACGAATGGTACAAACACATTCGTGCGTTTGAAGCAGATAAAGCAGAAGCGTTAAAGCAGGAGATCGAGTACGAATTAGAAGATATGGAAGAAAATCAGGATTTACTATTATATTTTTCTTTGATGGAATTTCGGCATCGGATCATGCTGGACAAGCTGATGCCGGTGAAAGACAGCGACACCGAGCCTCCGTTCTCTGACATGCTGAACGAAATTGAAAGCAATCAGCAAAAACTGACGGGCTTATTAGAATATTATTTTTACTATTTCAGAGGGATGTACGAATTTAAGCAGAAAAATTTCATTTTAGCCATCGATCATTATAAGCACGCCGAGGAAAAGCTGGAGTATGTGGAAGATGAGATTGAAAAAGCTGAATTTCTTTTTAAGGTCGCAGAAGTGTATTATCACATCAAACAAACGTATTTTTCGATGAATTATGCAAGCCAGGCGCTTGATATCTATACGAAATACGAACTGTACGGCCGCCGCCGTGTGCAGTGTGAATTTATCATTGCCGGAAATTTGACGGATGTCTACCATCATGAAAAGGCGCTCAAGCACCTGTGCAGCGCTTTGGATCATGCAAGGCAGCTTGAGGAAGCATATATGATTGCCGCCGCTCATTATAACGTAGGCCACTGTAAGTACAGCTTGGGAGATCTTAGCGAAGCGGAGGGCTATTTCAAGAAGGCCGCCGCCATTTTTGAAGAGCACAAATTTCAGCAGACCGTTCAAGCTGTATTTTCACTGACACATATCTACTGTAAAGAAGAAAAATATGACAAAGCAATAGAGACGTATCAACACGGGGTAAAAAGCGCGGCGGAATGGGCGGATGACATGTACTTAACAAAATTCCGCCTTATTCACGAGCTTTATCTTGGCAGCGGCGACAGGAAGGTACTCGAAGAATGCTTTGATCTTCTCGAATCCCGCCAGCTTCTCGCTGATGCAGAGGAGCTGCTGCTGGATGCGGCAGAACGCTTCAATCAGCAGCAAAATTATGAGTCAGCCGCTTTCTTTTACCGCAGGCTGATGGACATAAAAAAGACACTTGCCGAGCAGCGCTTCCAATAAGAGATGGCAGAGAACCGAAAAGGTTCTCTGCTTTTTTTATGCTGTTTTCAACCCGGAAAAATGGGGTATTTTCCAGATACACAATGGAAAATCAGAGGAGGACATCATTTATGTATAAAGACTTAATCGGGAAAACAGCCATCGTAACAGGCTCTTCAAAAGGAATCGGGAAAGCCATTGCGGAACGCTTTGGCCGCGAGAAAATGAATGTGGTGGTGAATTATCATAATGATCCGTCAGGAGCCGATGAAACAGTGGACATCATTAAGCAAAATGGAGGGAAAGCCGTCGCAGTCGAAGCGGACGTGTCAAAGGAAGAAGGGATTCAGGCGCTGATGGATGCCGCTTTAGAACACTTTGGCACGCTTGATGTAATGGTGAACAATTCAGGCTTCAACGGTACAGAAGCCATGCCGCATGAGATGAGCCTTGAAGATTGGCAAAGGGTCATTGATGTAAACGTAACGGGAACCTTTATGGGGGCAAAAGCCGCGCTCAATCACATGATGAAGAACAATATCAAAGGCAATGTGCTCAATATCTCAAGTGTTCATCAGCAGATTCCGCGCCCAGTCAATGTTCAATACTCAACTTCTAAAGGCGGCATCAAGATGATGACGGAAACGCTGGCGCTTAACTATGCAGACAAGGGAATTCGCGTTAACGCGATAGCACCGGGCACTATCGCCACAGAGTCCAACGTCGACACGAAAAAAGAAGAAAACAGACAAAAGCAATTGAAAAAAATTCCGATGAAAGCCTTCGGAAAACCGGAAGAAGTGGCGGCTGCAGCGGCTTGGCTCGTATCGGGAGAAGCGAGTTATGTCACCGGCACAACACTGTTTGTAGACGGGGGAATGACACTTTATCCGTCTCAGCTCGAGTAGAAAGAAAAAAACAGGGGGGAGTGCGGGATGAAAAAAGACTGGTGGAAGGATGCAGTCGTTTATCAAATATATCCAAGAAGTTTTCAGGACAGTAATGGAGATGGGATCGGGGATTTGCGGGGAATGATTTCCCGGCTGGACTACATAAAGGAGCTTGGGGCAGATGTGATTTGGATATGTCCCATCTACCCTTCTCCAAATGTTGATTACGGTTATGATGTGACTGACCATAAGACGATTATGGAGTCTTACGGCACGATGGAGGATTTTCATGATCTGCTTGACGAGGTGCATCAGCGCGGCTTAAAGCTTGTCATGGATTTTGTCCTAAATCACACCTCAGTCGAGCATCCGTGGTTTAAAGAAGCGGAGCTGGACAAAAACAGCAAGTACCGCAGTTATTACTTTTGGCGTCCCGGAACCGAAGATGGCCCGCCGACAGACTGGGTGTCAGACTACGGACGTCCGGTTTGGCAATATGAGGAGCACACTGGCGAATATTATCTGCACATGAATGCCGTCAAACAAGCTGATTTAAACTGGGAAAACCCTGACGTTCGCCAAGCGGTATATGACATGATGAAGTTTTGGCTCGATAAAGGGGTCGACGGCTTGCGTATAGACCAGCTTCATCTGATCTCAAAGAAAGAGTTCCTTCCTTCACATGAGGACTACGTCAATCAGTGTGCAGAACCGAAACCCTTCCAGCCGAACGGCGAACGCATCCATGACTATTTAAAAGAGATGACAGACGAAGTATTTTCACAATACGATGTCATGTCGGTCGGTGAGGTTGGCTCTGTCACACCGGAGGAAGGCTTGACATATACGGGAACTGATAAGCATGAACTGAATATGATTTTTCACTTTCAGCATATGGAGCTTGACCAGCAGCCGGGAAAAGAACATTGGGATCTGAAGCCCCTAAAGCTTTCTGATTTAAAATCTGTATTAACAAAGTGGCAGAAGACGCTTGAACATAAAGGCTGGAATACTCTGTTTTGGTGCAACCACGACCAGCCGCGGATCGTTTCCCGTTTCGGAGATGAAGGGAGATATCGCAATGAATCTGCGAAAATGCTTGCCACTGTCCTTTATTTTATGAAAGGCACGCCGTATATTTATCAAGGAGAAGAGATCGGCATGACAAACGCGCCGTTTACGAGAATTGAGGACTACAAAGATATCCAAACGATCAATATGTATCATAAACGGGTGTTTGAAAACGGCTATGATCCTGAAGAAGTGATGACTTCTATCTTGGCCAAAAGCCGGGATCATGCCCGGACGCCGATGCAATGGAGCAGCGGGAAGAATGCCGGATTCACGGACGGAACGCCATGGCTGAAGGTCAATCCGAACTATGCATCCATCAATGCCGAGGAAGCGGAAGCAGACCCAGATTCCATTTTAGCCTATTACAAAAAGGTGATCAGCCTGAGAAAGCAGTATGCAGATCTCATAAAAGGAAGCTACGATCTCTTGCTCCCAGATGATCCGCAGCTGTTTGTATACGTCAGAGAGAACGGCCGGCAAAAGCTTTTGGCGGTGAATAATTTTTCAAAAGAGCAGGCTGTATTCCAATGGCCGGAGTGCTGCAGCAAGGATCAGGCGTCCCTTTTACTCAGCAATTATAAAAACAACGGTGATATTGCTGATGAAATGGTGTTTCAGCCTTACGAGAGCAGAGTATATCTTTTGAACACAAGAGAATAAGAAGTCAGCCCGGCGCAGTTTGCCGGGTTTTTCAGTACATATATCCGCGCTGCACGCGGGAAGAATAAAAACATAGCGTCAACATAAAATTAATCTTGCAAAACGTAATGACTTCGGTTTATTATTATTAAGGATTACAAAATCGTTATCATTTTGATTTAAAGTCATTGTGAAAAAGAGGGGATATCGTTATGTTTAAAAAATGGAGCGGTTTGTTTGTGATTGCAGCGTGCTTCTTATTGGTCGCGGCATGCGGCAACTCATCAACGAAAGGGTCAGCGGATTCAAAGAGTGATAAACTGCACATTGTCACGACGTTCTACCCGATGTATGAATTTACGAAACAAATTGTGAAAGATAAGGGCGATGTGGATCTTTTAATTCCGTCTTCTGTCGAACCGCACGACTGGGAGCCGACGCCGAAGGATATTGCAAGTATTCAGGACGCAGATTTGTTCGTTTATAATAGCGAATACATGGAAACTTGGGTTCCTTCAACTGAAAAAAGCATGGGCCAAGATCATGCGGTTTTCGTAAATGCGAGCAAGGGCATCGATTTAATGGAGGGCTCTGAAGAAGAACACGAACATGAACATGAACACGGAGATCACGAAGAGCATGAACACAGCCATGAAATGGACCCTCATGTATGGCTCAGCCCTGTTTTAGCGCAAAAGGAAGTTGAAAATATTACTGCGCAAATCGTGAAGCAAGACCCGGATAACAAAGAATACTATGAGAAAAATAGTAAAGAATATATTGCAAAACTGCAGGATCTTGATAAACTATATCGTACAACCGTAAAAAAAGCGGCGAAGAAAGAATTTATCACACAGCACACAGCTTTTGGCTATTTGGCAAAAGAATACGGCCTGACTCAGGTTCCGATTGCGGGGCTTTCTCCTGAACAAGAGCCGAGTGCAGCTGACTTAGCAAAACTGAAAACGTATGCGAAAGAGCATGACGTGAACATTATATATTTTGAAGAAATTGCATCCTCCAAGGTTGCAGATACACTGGCCAGTGAAATCGGCGCGAAAACAGAAGTGCTGAATACGCTGGAAGGCTTAAGCAAAGAAGAACAGGATAAAGGTATAGGGTACATCGACATCATGAAGCAAAACCTCGATGCCCTGAAAGATTCACTATTGGATAAATAAAAAGATAGTGTGCGCCGGAGGGTGCACACTATTTCTTTGTGAGAAAGGAAGATTGACATGAATCTCGTCTCATTGAAAGATATCGTTTTTGGCTATTCCCACACGCCTGTGTTGGATAAAGTATCTCTTGATATTGAAAGCGGCGAGTTTGTCGGCATCACAGGTCCAAACGGCGCTTCTAAATCAACGCTGATAAAAGTGATGCTCGGCATGCTGAAACCGTGGGAAGGCAAGGTAACAATCAGTAAAAAGAATGCAGAAGGAAAACGTCTGACTATAGGGTATGTCCCGCAGCAAATTTCTTCATTTAATGCAGGTTTTCCGAGCACCGTGCTTGAGCTTGTCCAATCCGGCCGGTACACAAAAGGGAAATGGTTTAAACGTTTGAATGAAGAAGATCATATCGAAGTAGAAAAAGCCCTGAAAATGGTGGAAATGTGGGAGCTTCGCCACCGGAAAATCGGTGACTTGTCGGGCGGCCAGAAACAGAAAATCTGTATTGCCAGAATGCTTGCCAGCAATCCCGATCTCTTAATGCTGGACGAACCGACCACAGCGGTTGATTATGACAGCAGAAAAGGGTTTTACGAATTCATGCACCACTTGGTGAAAAATCACAACCGCACAGTTGTGATGGTCACTCATGAACAAAATGAAGTCCAGCAATTTTTAGATAAAGTGATTCGATTAGAGAGAGGAGAAAAAGGCGGATGGAAATGTTTGACTTGGAATTCATGCGACGAGCTTTTCTAGCAGGCGGCATGATCGCCATCATGGCCCCGATTTTAGGGGTATATCTTGTGCTTAGAAGGCAGGCCTTAATGGCTGACACACTCTCGCATATTTCACTGTCGGGTGTTGCCATTGGCTTTTTCCTCAGCACCAATATTACCGCGGCGAGCATAGTCGTTGTGACTGTCGGCGCGGTCGGAATTGAATACATGCGGCGGGCATACCGGACATACTCGGAAGTATCCATTGCCATCTTAATGGCGGCGGGTTTGTCCTTTGCGATGTTTTTAATCAGCCTTTCGAAAGGCGCCGCCAATATGAGCATTGATCAGTACTTATTCGGGTCGCTCGTGACGGTTAACCAGCAGCAGGTCTATATTATCGGCATCATTACATTGTTGATCCTGCTTTATTTTATCGTGCTGAAAAGGCCGCTCTACCTGCTGACATTTGATGAAGCAACAGCCAAAACTTCCGGAATCAATACAAACATTCTGTCGATGTCATTCAGCATTGTCACTGGTCTTGCGATCTCAGTTATTATTCCGATTATCGGCGTACTGCTCGTATCGGCACTGCTCGTATTGCCGGCAGCTTTCGCCATTAGAATCGCAAAAGGCTTTAACATGGTATTTATGTCAGCCATACTCATTTCCTTATTCAGTGTATTTATGGGACTGACATCATCTTATCAGCTCGGCACACCGCCAGGGCCTTCCATTACCCTGCTGTTAATTGTTCTGCTCCTGATCGGATTTGCAGTTCAGGGGATATGGACGTTTATCAAAAAAGAAACCCAGCGTAAAAAAGGGCACAGATAAAAATAAAAAGCAGTTTTTCCTTTGGGAAAAACTGCTTTTTTTATAGAAATAACCCGGCAAGACGTTCATATGATTCTTTTTTCGCCTCAAAATCAAACACATTGCAAAGAACCATAATTTCATTTGTTTCATAGCGGTCCGCCAGCTCTAAAAGCTGCTGTTTTACAGTGCTTGGAGAACCGATGACCATGCGCTTTCTGTTTTCTCGTATTTGGTTTTTATCTGATTCATTATAGTGGTATGCTTTCGCTTCCTCAATGCTTGGCACCCTGCTGTCCAAGCCTTTCCCGACGCGAAGAAGCCACAAGTCCTGGCTTAACGCGAGCTCCTCTGCCTCTTCATCTGTTTTTGCGCAAATGACAAAGATCGTAAACAGTGCGGCCGGAGATGTGAAATGGGCTGATGGCTGAAAGTTTTCACGATAGATACGAAACGCGCTTTCCCCTCGTTCAGGGTTGATAAAATGCCCAAACACATATCCGATTCCCTGATGGGCCGCTCGCCTTGCGCTGTTCTCCCCTAATCCAAGCACCCAAAGCTCCGGTGCTGTGTCAATAAGAGGAGCCGCTTTGATCCCGGCATACGGATGCCCGGCGGGAAGCGAATCGGTCAGAAAATAAGAGACATCCTGAAGCTGTCTGTTAAAATCGGTTAAGCTTTTTTTGATGCCGTCGGTTAATGCGAGCCGGGTTTTCGTCGTTCCGCCCGGCGAACGCCCGAGGCCAAGGTCAATCCGGTTCGGATACAAGGCCTCAAGCTGGCGAAAGGTCTCGGCCACCTTAAACGGGCTGTACTGAGGCAGAAGCA
The DNA here is from genome assembly GCF_037964915.1 of Bacillus sp. FSL K6-1012. NCBI lineage: Bacteria > Bacillati > Bacillota > Bacilli > Caryophanales > Bacillaceae > Bacillus > Bacillus sp. FSL K6-1012. Next base: position 353,743 of record NZ_CP150175.1, read on the forward strand.
CACCGCCAGACCCGACACGAATCTTGTTTGTGTGAGCCGCGATACGGGCGATCATAATTTCCGGTGCCGTGCTTGCCAGTCCTTTCGTGCTGTGGTGTTCGGCAAACCAATAACGCTTATAGCCCCATTCTTCACTTCGTCCGGCCAGCTCGACCGAATGCTGAAGGGTTGTCACGGGGCTTTCTCCTTTAGAAACAGGTGCCTGATCAAGTATGCTTAAATGAATCAAAAGGCCGCTTCCTTTCCGTTGCTTTTTAGAATGTGATACAAGAATAGGCAAAATGACTCGCTCACGTCAAATGGTTTGTTTAAGATCCGCCATTCATATGATTTGCAAAACATATATCAAATATGGGAGATTTTTTTCGAGGATTTTCGTCAATTATTCTTAACTTTTACGAAACTTTGATATAATAAAAAACGTATATATTAATAATTTACGGCATACTCAAGTTACGTTTGTACGTAAAAATAAATGTGACTATATTCACATTTCGATGATTAGGAGTGAATCGTGTGGCAATTTCTTTAGAAAAAGGTCAGCGAATTGATTTAACAAAAGGAAAAGCGGGTCTGTCAAAATTGATGGTCGGTCTCGGCTGGGACCCGGTTTCATCAGGCGGCGGCTTTTTTGGAAAGCTGCTCGGCGGAGGCGGACCAAATATTGACTGTGACGCATCAGTGCTGATGCTGGAAAACGGCAAATTCACTGATAAGAAAAATGTCATTTATTTTGGAAACCTGAAAAGCCGCTGCGGCAGTGTCAAGCACACAGGTGACAACCTGACAGGCGACGGAGCGGGCGATGATGAGCAGATTTTAATTGATTTGGCGAAAGTGCCTGCCAACATTAATAAGCTTGTATTTGTTGTGAATATTTATGATTGCGTGAGAAGAAAACAGGATTTCGGCATGATTCAAAATGCTTTTATCCGTGTTGTTGATCAATCGAATCATGAAGAAATGCTCAAATACAATTTGAAAGACAATTATGCCGGCAGAACAAGCCTGATTACGGCTGAAATCTACCGCCAGGACGGCGAGTGGAAATTCGCGGCGGTTGGCGAAGGCACAAACGATACGAGATTAGAAGATATTGTCAACCGGTACGTATAAAAGAAAAAGGAGTGGATGAAACATGGCAATTTCATTGGCAAAAGGACAAAAAGTAGATTTAACAAAAACAAATCCGGGTCTTTCAAAGGTTGTTGTCGGTTTAGGCTGGGATACGAATAAGTATGACGGCGGTCATGACTTTGACCTTGACTCAAGTGTATTTCTTTTAGATGCGTCTGGAAAATGCGCAAGTCAAAATGATTTTATTTTCTATAACCAGCTTGAAGGCGGAAACGGTTCAGTTGTTCATTCAGGCGATAACCTGACAGGTCTTGGCGAGGGTGATGACGAGAATGTAAAAGTCAATCTCAGCGCCGTACCTGCGAATATCGACAAAATCTCATTTGTTATCACGATTCACGAAGCGGAAGCGCGCAGCCAAAACTTTGGACAAGTGTCAAACGCGTTTGTACGCATTGTCAATGAAGAAACAAATGAAGAGCTTATTCGTTACGATCTTGCGGAAGATTTCTCTATTGAAACGGCAATTATCGCTGGAGAGCTTTACAGACACAACGGCGAATGGAAATTCTCTGCTATCGGCTCAGGCTACCAAGGCGGTCTTGCCCGCATCGCAACAGACTACGGCTTGCAAGTCGGTTAAGACATATTACGAAGAGCAGAAAGGAGAGAGGCAGTATGGCCATTCAATTAGCAAAAGGACAGCGTGTTGACTTAACGAAAACAAATCCGGGACTCACAAAAGCGGTGATCGGTTTAGGCTGGGATACAAATAAGTACTCAGGCGGACACGATTTTGACCTGGATGCTTCAGCCTTTTTAGTGGATGCGCATGATAACTGTGTGAATGATCTCGATTTCGTCTTCTATAATAACCTTGAGCACCCGAGCGGCGGTGTCATCCATACGGGTGACAACCGCACCGGTGAAGGCGACGGAGATGATGAGCAGATCATCGTTGATTTTTCAAAAATCCCTGCTCACATTGAGAAAATCGGCATCACAGTTACAATTCATGACGCGGAAGCACGCAGCCAAAACTTTGGACAAGTGTCAAACGCGTTTGTACGCGTTGCAGATGAAGAGACTCAAAATGAGCTTCTTCGCTTCGATTTGGGAGAAGATTTCTCCATTGAAACAGCCGTTGTCGTATGTGAGCTGTACAGACACGGAAACGAGTGGAAGTTCAATGCGATCGGCAGCGGTTTTTCCGGCGGCCTTGCTTCATTATGCCGGAACTACGGTTTGCAGGTGTAAGCGAGTGACAAATAAAGCAGTCACCGTTTTCAATTAATAGGAGGAAAAAACTTGGAATTTTTACATCACATCATGTCTACGTATGCTTCATTTTTCGATTGGAAAATGTGGGGGGAAGTTCTGACTGATCCGGTTTCTTGGGGTCTGATCGGTTCCCTTGTTGTACTGGAAGGCCTTTTATCGGCCGATAACGCGTTAGTTCTTGCGGTTATGGTAAAACATCTTCCGGAAAAACAGCGTAAAAAAGCGTTAACGTATGGTTTATTCGGAGCGTACATTTTCCGATTTATATTCATCGGACTCGGTATGCTTCTCATTAAATTCTGGTGGATCAAAGTGCTTGGCGCGCTTTACCTGGCTTGGCTCGTCATTAAGCACTTCTGGATCGGCGAAAAAGAAGAGGAAGCAGACGGTATTAAGAAAAACTCTTGGATGGTCCGTACATTCGGTATCTTCTGGGCAACTGTTATTTCAGTTGAGCTGATGGACCTTGCCTTTTCTGTGGACAGCATCTTGGCCGCGTTTGCGGTGTCTGAAAAAGTATGGGTTCTTTTGATCGGCGGTATGCTGGGTATTTTAATGATGCGTACAGTCGCAAAAGTATTCCTTGTGCTGATCGATAAAATCCCTGAGCTTGAAAACACAGCATTCGTGTTAATCGGAATTATCGCGCTGAAAATGGCAGGGAGCGCTTTCCATTATGAAATGCCGCATTCTGTATTCTTCATTATCATTATCGCTGCATTTGCGGTAACATTTATCATTCACTATATCAACAAACAAAAGCAGGTGCGCGAACAAACAGCTGCGTCAAAAGAAGAATAAAACAAAACAAGGAGGGAGTTTCATGTCCTTCCTTTTTTGTTACAGAAAAGAGGGTGACTGGTTTGCGGTATTTCCACTATTTATCAGCGCGTCAAGAAGAGCATGTATTTTATCAAGTGCCGAAACAGGTCACGAAAGAGGCGCCTAAAAAATGGCTTGAACAAGCGCTGGGAGCCCTATTATATATGCCTGCAACCCGCCACGACATAGCCGCTATGATTACTGAACAAAAGTACGAGGATCTAACGTCCGTTGTTTTCTGCTTAGAGGATGCGATTGGGGATCATGAAGTCGAGCAGGCTGAACATAATCTCAACATTCAGCTTGAGCGCATAGAACAGGCGATTCAGCAAAACAAAATTGAACCGGATAATCTTCCGCTCATGTTTGTAAGGGTGCGTTCTCCGAAGCAGCTGCAGGAGCTGGCGGGCCGCTTGAAGCGCTTTCTTCATTTGTTAACCGGTTTTGTGTTTCCGAAATGTTCAGGAGTGAACGCCCGTGACTATGCGGAAACGCTGGAAAACATTTCTCGCGATAGGAGAGCGCCGATTTATGGAATGCCGATTTTAGAAACGCCCGATTTGCTTTCTAAAGAGACGCGGCCGGAGGCTTTCGGAGAGCTGAGTGCGGTTCTGCATCAATATCAGGACTTGATTTTAAATGTGCGAATCGGTGCTACTGATTTGTGCGGGTTATACGGCATCCGGAGAAAGCCGGGGCAAACCATCTATGATATTCGCCTGATTTCCGATTTTATGGCGGATGTCATCAATTATTTCGGCAGGACGTTTGTCGTTTCTGGACCGGTCTGGGAATATTTCCAGACAGCGCAAAAGCCTCACCTTCTGTCAGCGCACCAGCCTTCTGAGCTGAATGAGCATGTCAAAGGTTTGGTGAAGGAAACAGAGCTTGATATCGCTAACGGGATTCACGGGAAAACGGTCATTCACCCGTCTCAGCTTAAAGCGGTAAACAGCCTGTATGTTGTATCAAAGGAAGACTATATGGATGCGTTAAGCATTATTCATCACGGAAACGGTTCAATCGGTGTGATGAAAAGCCATTTTTCCAACAAAATGAATGAGATGAAGCCCCATATGAAATGGGCTGAGAACATCATAATAAAATCAGAAATCTATGGGGTGTATCATGAAAACCGATCTTTCTCCGATTTGCTCAACGAACAGCAAAACACTTCAAATATTGGACAATATGGCGGTTGATCTGTCGGTCACTGACAATCCGCTTTCTATTCCGGAGCAAGTCTTATTTGAAATGGCGGCGCGTGTAAACAAAAAAAGGGGTTTTTTATTTGTCAGCAAAGTGCTGGGAAAGCATATTCCAGTTCATCCGCTGAAGCCGCTTTTGGCATCAGGGCTGCTTGCTTTGGAGTACGCTGAACGAAAAACGGGCCGTGAGCTGAAGGAGAAGGCCGACATTCTGAACGGTTTTCTTTCAGGAACGGACAGCGGGCTTCGGGCTGCTTATCGAACGTTGCAAAAGCAGCGCATTGGACTAGAGGAGGCGCCGCTTGTGATCGGGTTTGCGGAAACGGCGACAGCCCTTGGACACGCGGTTTATGACTGCATTGAGAATGCGTCGTATGTCCATACAACACGTGAACTGATACGGAACAACGAGCCTTCCATTACCTTTGTCGAGGAGCACTCCCATGCGACCGACCAGCTGTGCTATGCGGAACCTCATATGATCAACAACGATTGCCCGGTGATTCTCGTGGATGATGAAATCACGACAGGAAAAACCGCACTGCATATCATTCGGGATATACAATCGAAGTTCCCCCGCAAAGAATACGCTGTTTTGTCTTTATTGGATTGGCGCACTGAGGAGCACAAACAAGCTTATGCTGAAGCGGAACGGGAATTAGGGGTTACCATATCAACAACAGCTTTACTGTCTGGGCGCATTTCCTTTAAAGGAGAGCTTTTGTCAGAGTCCTCCTATGATTACAGACCGAAGCCGCATGAATCAGCAATAAACAGAACAGACATCGACTTGTCCGGCTTCTTTGCATCCTTACCTTATCAGCCGGCCATATTCGCAGACGAGCATTTTTATGTGAAGGAAACAGGGCGGTTTGGCTTAAAGGCGAGTGACAGGCAGGCGGTTCACGAGGCCTGCCGCCTAGCTGCGCAGCATGTGGAACAGTATCGGAAGGGGAGAAGAACGCTTGTGCTTGGAACGGGAGAGCTGATGTACATTCCTATGAAAATCGCAGCGCATCTTCAGGGCTCCATTTCCTATCACTCTACTACCCGCAGCCCGATTCACCCTGTTGTCAAAGCGGGCTATGCTGTGCAAAACGGTTATTCATTTATGAATCCCGAAGATGAGGCGGTTCGCCATTTTATCTATAACCTCCCCGCCGGAGCGTATGACGAGGTCTTTTTCTGTCTTGAAAAGACCGTTTCGGATGAGGCGTTACAGCCAATTTTTCATATATTCAAAGAAAAAGAAGTGCCGCATATCCACATTGTAACCCTTTCAGGAAAGGTGTGATCTGAATTGACTGAGATAATTGACCAGATTGGGAGCTATCCGAAGGAGGATGTCACCTTTCTATTAAAAGATTTGTCCGCTGTTTCGATTGAAAAAAGCACGGAAGAACGGGAACGCTCGATCCAAAGCGGCACCCATTACTCAGAGATGCTGCCGATCGAATATAAGCCGACAGATGAATATATGAAACTGTTTTATGCCTCGCTTGAAGATAGTAAACAGAAGGTTGCGTTAGCGGCCGGAGCTGTAGCGGAGCAGCTTTTCGCCAAACACGGTGAGCATATGGTTTTGTGCAGTCTGGCAAGGGCGGGCACGCCGATCGGTGTATTGATCAAACGGTACATCAAGATGAAGTATCACGTCTCAGTTCCGCACTACAGCATATCGATTATTCGGGACAGGGGAATTGATGAAAACGCCTTGCAGTATATGCTGAAGCATCATCCAGACGGAAAAATCGCCTTTATCGACGGCTGGACAGGCAAAGGCGCTATTACTAAAGAACTGAATCGATCCATCGAACAGTTTAACCAGCGCTGGAATACGAGACTTTCCTCAGAAATTGCGGTGCTTGCCGATCCGGGTGATTGCGCGGACATCTACGGAACGAAGGAGGATTTTCTGATTCCGAGTGCCTGCTTGAACTCTACGGTCTCGGGTCTTGTCAGCCGCACGGTCTTAAATGAAAAATGGATCGGGCCGGATGATTTTCACGGGGCGAAATATTACCGTGAGCTGAGCGAAGAGGATGTTTCTGTATTCTATATTGAAACGATAGCCGAGCAATTTCCGTCTATTTTTAAAGAAGCAGAACGTCTGGCGATTGGCTTGCAGCGCGTACGTATGAAACCGGCTTGGGACGGCTTGGCTTCCATTGAGACGATCCGAAAGCAATTTGGCATCAGCAATACGAACCTGATTAAACCTGGTGTCGGAGAAACGACCCGTGTGCTTCTTCGCAGAGTGCCTTGGAAAATACTGATTCAGCCTGGCGCTGAAGAAACGCTGAAACATATTCTTTTACTGGCAAAGGATCGGGGAGTGCCTGTAGAAGAATACGAGAACATGTCTTACAGCTGCTGCGGGCTGATTCGTCCGGCGGAGAAAAGCCTATGAACGCGTTTGCCAGCGATTTAGACAGAACATTAATTTATTCAAGGCACATGATCGGCACGCCCGATAAGGAAGCCGGGATTGAGCTGATTGAAACATTAAATGGGCGGGAGCTTTCCTATATTTCCTCAGCCGTAAAAGAGCACTTAAATCAGATTCAGAAGGATCACTATTTTATCCCCGTCACCACGCGTACAAACGAACAGTATAAGAGAATCGGATGTTTCCAGCAGGACATTGTGCCGGAATATGCGGTGACAACAAATGGCGGGTGCATCTTAAAAGACGGCGAGCCTCTGAAAGAGTGGGACGAGCTGATGAAAGAGGAGCTGGCGTCGTGTCTGCCGATCGAGGCCATACTGAGGGAAATCGCAGGTCTCTCTTTATCAGAGGCGGTAAAAAGAACCCGAATCGCCCATCACTATTTCGTGTATCTCATTTTACATGAGGAAAAAATACCGTATATCGATATATCCGCTGTGAAAGAGTGGGGCGCCGATAAGGGCTGGCAAGTATCTCTGCAGGGGCGGAAGCTTTACTTTATTCCCAATCCGCTTAATAAGTGGAAAGCAGTTGAATACCTGAAATCCAGGCTCTCTCTTGATGAAATCTATACGGCTGGAGACTCGCTGCTTGATCTTGAACTGATCCGGGAAGCCGATTTTGGCATCGCACCCGCGCACGGAGAGGTATTGAGTCACGATCCGGAACTACGCAAAACAATTGCAAGCGGCATGCTGGCGGGTGAAGAAATCACAGCGTCAGTTTTATCGCAAATATCCAAATTAAAACACGTGTAATATACACAAACAAACCAGAAAGGAGGATATGATGAGACAAGAAGAGCTAATCATTCATAAAGCTGTTCCGGCCGATGGTGATTGGAAAAGCATGCTGTTTCAGCCATTGCCGGAGCGGGATCACTATGAGAATGAACAAGGTCTTGCTTTTTCGAGGCTTGCCGGGCAAATACTGGGCACTCCCATTGATGAGACCGACTACTTTAACGAGCTGTATGAACTTTCTGTAAACGATCATATTTATGTCCTGAGCGAAACACTTGATAAAACAATTGCACCCGAAACATTTCAGGCGCTTCAGCATATTCATTCCATCAACCAGAAGGAAAAAGGCCTTTCGGTCAGCCGCTTTGTCGCCTTTCTGGACGGGGAACAGCTGATTGCGAAGCATTCCAATTCATTGCTGCACCGCCATTTAAGAAAAGCACTGATGACGCTTTTACATACCTTTGCCGAAAATCATGAGCAGGAGCTGAATCATCCTGATTTTCGCAGAGTGCTTCTTGATGTTTCAAAGTTTTCCTTGAACCACCTGAATCCTTGGCTGGAAAAAGCCGATATAGAGCGGGAGATGCCGAAGGTGGTCTGGTATGGAGACGCGACGAAAAGCCAGCTGTATTTCTTATATTATTTGATGCTTGTCGGCTGTGATGTTCTATTGTTCCATCCGGCGGGAACCGATCAGCTGACGCTCGTTGACCCTAAGCAGGAGCTAAGCTTCACGGAAAAGCTTCCGGATGTTTCAGATCTTCAGCCATTCCCGAAAGAAAAACCTGACCGTAAATCAACGGTGGCGTATCGATCGACAAAGGAAATTGAGCATGTGCTGAATCACGAGGAATCCATGCTGTACAAGCCTTGGCAGTTCAGAGACCACACACCGGTTTCCGTGACGCTGAAAACGACCTATGATGAACTGTTTTTAATTGCGAAAGAACGTGCGTTTATTCGCCCGAATTTCAAAGCCGATAAACATTCGATCGATATTCCGAATGTGTTTGCCAAAATTATGGGTGTGTCGAAGGACAATAAAGAATATTGGAACAGACTTCATACAATGGCGGACTATCCAGAAACGGAGATAATTCGAAGCTTTCCGTTTACAGAAGAAATCAAATCAAACTATCAATTTCATTACAGCCACGCGCTTGATCATGAAGGAAACATCGATCCGGACAAGCTGATCGCAAGCAATGTGTGGCAGTACAAACAGCTTCCGGCAGGCATTCAGACCGCGATCGCCAAAACGATCTCGAGAATGTGCAGACACCCGCGGCTGAAGGCATTGCATCAGGAACAGGTCAAGGATGTTCAGATCTACTTGTTTAAACAAACAACAAACCTTCCCGCTAACCTGCTGAAATTGATTCAAATGTTCGACTATGCGCAGACTGTTCCGAAACTGGTGCTGTATCATACGGAAATGAACGGTGAGCTCACACGATCAGACGCCGCAGCCCTGCTGTTTTTAAATGAAATCGGCATTGATATCGTCATTTATAATCCTCCCGGACATCAAGACATTGAGCATTATATTGAAGAGGATCAGTATGATATCCACTGGCTGGACGACATGGTGTTTCAGCAGGACTATAAAGAGCCTTCGCTCGTGAAAAGGCTGTTCAGAACGATTACCCAAAAGTAAGGAGAGAAGAAAAGCATGACAACAGAAAATCAAAATCCGCTTGTTCTCGATAAAAACGAAGAAATTTCTCAGCAAAAGGCAGACGATATCCGCCTGCAGCTCCGCCAGGAACCAGAGGTGCAGCGCCTCGCCCAGCAAATTGACGTGAAAAACCAAATGGAGCTGCTGGAGTATGGAAAGGAGCCGGCTGTTGAAATTTCCAAGTTCTCTGACCGCATCTTAGGAATGATGAAAACAACAAGCGTGACAGACTCAGGCACAATGCTGACTCAGCTTGGAAAAATCATGGACCGCTTTGACAAAAATGATTTTGACGAGCCCAAGGGACTGATGGCCAAAATCTTCAAACGCGGCGGCAGCATGATTGAGAAAATCTTTAAAAAGTACCAGACGCTCGGCGGAGAAATTGAAAAAATCAACGTTGAGATTTCCAAATATAAAGATGAGATGACAAAAACAAACTACACGCTCGATGAAATGTATGAAAACAATATCAACTACTACATGGAGCTTGAAAAATACGTTGTTGCCGGTCAAATGAAGCTGGAAGAGATGCAGTCAATCCTTCCTTCATATGAAGAAAAAGCGGCAAGCGGAAACCAGCTTGCGCAAATGCAGCTCGATACGCTGCGCAACGGCATTCAGGCGCTTGAGGAACGCGTGTATGATCTTGATATGGCGCGAATGGTGGCGCTTCAAACCGCACCGCAGATCCGACTGCTCCAGCGCGGTAACGCTAAGCTGATCGGGAAAATTAACTCCGCTTTTATCATCACCATTCCGATTTTCAAAAACGGCATTATTCAGGCTGTTACGGTGAAACGTCAAAAGCTTGTGGCTGACTCTATGAGCGAGCTTGACCGCCGGACAAATGAGATGCTGAAACGCAATGCGGAGAACATCTCGAACCAGAGTGTTGAAATTGCCAGAATGGCCGGCAGACCAAGCATTGATATAGAAACGATCGAATCCTCCTGGAACACGATTGTCAGCGGCATGCAGGAAACAAAACAAATCGAAGAAGAAAACAAACGCCTTCGGGAAGAGGGCGCAAGACGAATTGCCCAGCTGCAGGATAATATTAAAAAAGCAGCATTACAGCAATAAAAAGACCCCCGCTTGTGAATCATAAGCGGGGTTTTTGATTGACATCAATTAGGTAATGACAATGTGTAAAGACAGGTGTAAACTTAAACGGTAAGCATTTTGCATATCAGAGGTGTTGGCTATGGGAAAACAACAGCCTATATCCCAGCGTAAGCTGCTGGGTGTCGCCGGTTTAGGGTGGCTGTTTGATGCAATGGATGTCGGAATATTATCGTTTATTATCGCCGCGCTCCACGTGGAGTGGAATCTTTCGCCTGAAGAAATGAAATGGATCGGAAGCGTAAATTCCATCGGCATGGCTGTGGGTGCGTTTTTGTTTGGATTGCTGGCTGATCGAATCGGTCGCAAAAAAGTATTTATCATTACTCTTTTATGCTTTTCAATCGGAAGCGGTATATCAGCTTTCGTCACAAGCTTATCGGCATTTCTCATTCTGCGTTTTGTAATTGGGATGGGACTTGGCGGCGAATTGCCTGTCGCTTCAACGCTTGTTTCGGAAGCGGTTGTGCCTGAAAAACGGGGCCGGGTCATTGTGCTTCTCGAAAGCTTTTGGGCTGTGGGCTGGCTGGCAGCGGCGCTTATTTCTTATTTTGTCATTCCAAGCTTCGGCTGGCAGGCGGCTTTGCTTTTAACCGCACTGTCGGCATTTTATGCGCTGTACTTGCGGACAGGATTGCCTGATTCGCCAAAGTACGAATCGCTTTCTATGAAAAAGAAATCGGTGTGGGAGAACGTGAAAAGCGTTTGGGCGAAACAGTATGTACGGCCGACGGTAATGCTGTCGATTGTCTGGTTCTGCGTTGTCTTTTCTTATTATGGGATGTTTTTGTGGCTGCCGAGTGTGATGCTGTTAAAAGGGTTCAGCATGATTCAAAGCTTTGAATATGTTCTGCTGATGACGCTTGCTCAGCTTCCGGGCTATTTTTCGGCTGCGTGGCTGATCGAAAAGGCGGGCCGGAAATGGATACTGGTCATTTATTTGATCGGAACAGCGGGAAGCGCGTATTTCTTCGGAACGGCAGATTCCTTAGGTCTGCTGCTGACGGCTGGAATGCTGTTGTCCTTCTTTAATCTTGGTGCGTGGGGCGTGCTGTATGCCTATACACCGGAGCAATATCCAACATCGATTCGCGCGACAGGTTCAGGAACCACAGCGGCGTTTGGAAGAATCGGCGGCATTTTCGGCCCGCTGCTCGTCGGAACACTCGCCGCCCGCCATATTTCGTTTTCAGTGATTTTTACAATCTTTTGCATTGCCATTTTACTGGCGGTCGCGTGTATTTTGATTATGGGAAAAGAAACGAAACAAACTGAGCTTGAATAACAAAAGCACCTCATTATGAGGTGCTTTTTACATGGAAACCGGCAGCTTGCGGTTTGTTTTTTCTGCTTGTTTGATAAAGGGCCATAGACAGGACAAATAAAATCGCCGTAAACGCCGTGACAGCCCCAAAATGATGCGTGTTTTGATATAAGAGTCCGGCAAGGCATGTGCCGACAGTGGTTCCTGCATACATAGCCGCATTGGAAAGAGATGCAATCGTTCCGCGCGCGTTCGGTGATATGGATTGGAATATCCCCATCATTAACGGAAAAATGATCCCCGCTATAAAGAAAGTCAGAAAAAAGCTGGTTTCTACAATAAATAAGGTAGGTAAGAAAGGAAGAGAAAAATAGAGCGCGCCCATCAGCAGCATGCCGCTGATTAATGTCTTAAACGTTCCGAGCTTTGATGCAATTTTGCTTCCTATAAGGCTTCCAAGCATATTTCCCAGCCCCAGTACAAGCATCGCAGCGCCGATTTGGGATACGGTTAGATGATAATCTGCAGAAAGCCAGGTGCCGAGAAAGCTGAACGTGGCGAAATTTCCTGTTTGAAAGAGAAAATAAGCAAGCAGGATCATCGATGTTTTTGGCAGTGAAAACAGCTCACGATAAGGGCTGACTATAGATGAACGGTGTGCTGCCGCTTCTGCAGGACGAATATCTGGCATGGCCGCCGCCAAAATGAACAGGAGAACCAGCGAGCCTGCTGACAGAACGAAAAAGGGCGTGTGCCAAGTGAAGGAAGCCAAAAATCCGCCGATCGGAAGCCCGAGCATTTGTGAAGCCGCTAATCCTGCTGTTGCAATCCCCATGCTTTTTAACACTTTTGAGGCATGGACGATGACAGGGATGGATGCCCAAATTTGAGGCGTCACAAACGCGGCGCTGACACCGGCGGCAAAACGGAATGCACACATGGCGGCAAAGGAGGGAGCGATGCCGCATAAAAACGTGGAAAGGATAAAGCCCGCAAGCCCCGACAGCATCACTGTTTTCCGATTAAAGCGGTCAGAGATCGGACCGGCTGCCAAAGCAAACAGCGCATAACCGAGCGCATAAGCACTGACCATCCAGCCTGACAAATCAGTGGAGACATGGAATTGGTCCTGCAAAAGCGGGAGAAGCGGTGAGAGCAAAAAGGTATCTGTGCCGATGACAAACATTACACTGAAAAAAAGCCAAATAAGTTTCAATTTTAACACTCCTATAGTTTTATAATTTTAAAACTATGAAACAGATATGTATATAGAAAACCCTTTTTAGAGGGTCTCCAGAAAGCCAGGCAGGTATGTTTGAAAGGTGTCTTCACGCAGCCTGACATATTTTGTCCGTGAATCTTTTCGCGTTGCAGTCAATCCCGCTTCACGCAGCGTTTTGAAATGATAAGATGCTGTGGTTTTGACGATATTGCATTTTTCACCTACTTCACCGCAGCTGAGTTCTTTTCCGCTGTAATAAAGCGTACGAATAATTGCAAGCCTGGATTCGTCAGACAATGCTTTGAATATGTGAGCTCTGATATGGTCTTCTGATTGTTTCATAGTCATGAAACTATAATACATTACATAGAGATGAAAAAGCAACTTATTTTTCCAGTAAAGGATCTTGAAGTCATAAGAGGAAGAAGGATTTTTGGTTCAATAAAAGCGTTTACAATTTAAAAACGGCTTAATTTTACCTGTAAAATACAATAATAAAGGAGGATTACCGAGTATTTAGAAGCATAAATAAGGTCTTGGGGTCACAGGGATGTTTATCATGAAATGGTACAGAATAAAAGAGAATATGCGGTTTGTGTGTGTTGTTACATAAATGGTACGGTAATAAAGATTGCTTAATATGGAGGGAAAATATGAGTGTAGATGAGAAACCGATTAAGATAAAAGTCGAGAAAGTCTCTAAAATTTTTGGGAAACAAACCAAGAAAGCAGTTCAAATGCTTGCCGACGGAAAAAATAAAAAAGAGATCCTGAAAGCAACCGGATCAACCGTTGGGGTTAACCAAGCAGATTTTGATGTATATGATGGTGAGATATTTGTCATCATGGGTCTATCAGGGAGCGGTAAATCAACTTTAGTACGGCTGTTAAACCGGCTTATTGAACCGACTGCCGGAAAAATTTACATTGATGGTGACATGATAACAAATATGTCTAAAGACCAGCTCCGGGAAGTCCGCCGGAAAAAAATCAGTATGGTCTTCCAAAAGTTCGCTCTGTTCCCGCACAGAACGATACTTGAAAACACAGAATACGGACTGGAGCTTCAAGGTGTAGACAAACAGGAGCGCCAGCAAAAAGCGCTTGAGTCGCTTAAACTTGTCGGACTTGAAGGATTTGAACACCAATACCCTGACCAGCTTTCGGGCGGGATGCAGCAGCGTGTCGGCCTTGCCCGCGCTTTGACGAATAATCCGGACATCCTTCTGATGGACGAAGCGTTTAGTGCGCTTGATCCATTAATCCGTAAAGACATGCAGGATGAGCTTTTGGATCTGCATGATAATGTCGGAAAAACGATTATTTTTATTACGCACGACCTGGATGAAGCGCTTCGCATCGGCGACAGAATCGCGCTGATGAAGGACGGAAACATCGTTCAAATCGGCACGCCGGAAGAAATCCTCATGAATCCGTCCAACGAATATGTTGAGAAATTCGTTGAGGACGTTGATTTGTCTAAAGTATTAACTGCCGGCCACATTATGAAACGCGCTGAAACGGTGCGGATTGATAAAGGGCCTCGCGTTGCGTTAACACTGATGAAAAACCTAGGGATTTCATCTATTTATGCAGTCGATAAACAGAAACAATTGTTAGGTGTCATTTACGCAGCAGATGCGAAAAAAGCAGCCGAGTCTGATTTATCCCTTCAGGATATCTTGAATACGGAATTTACGACTGTACCAGAGAATACGTATCTGACTGAGATTTTTGACGTTGTGTCTGACGCGAATATTCCAATTGCGGTTGTAGATGAAAAGCAAAGAATGAAAGGGATTGTCGTAAGAGGCGCGCTGATTGGCGCACTTGCGGGCAATAACGATTATATCAATGTTGAAGGCACTGCTGAGCAAACACAAGATCCTTCTGTACGGGAGGTGAAGTAAATTGGATAGACTGCCTAGAATACCTTTAGCAGACATCATTGACCGTTTTGTTGACTGGATTACGATAACGTTTGGCGGATTCCTCGATGGAATCGCAAATGGCTTGGCCATTTTTGTAAACGGGATTGTAAGCGGGCTTGGATTTATACCTTCTATTTTGTTAACGATTATTTTCGCAGCTCTTGCATGGTGGATCAGTACGAGAGGAATTGCGCTGTTTACTTTAATTGGCTTTCTCGTTATTGACTATTTAGGATATTGGGACCCAATGCTGCAAACGTTAGCGCTGGTTGTCACGTCCGTCATTATTTCGATTGTAGTCGGTGTGCCGATCGGAATTTGGGCATCTCAGAAAGAAACGGTTCGCCGTATCGTAACGCCTATCCTTGATTTAATGCAGACAATGCCTGCTTTCGTATATCTTTTGCCGGCAATTTTCTTCTTTAATATCGGTGTTGTGCCGGGTGTTGTTGCGTCTGTTATCTTCGCAATGCCGCCGACAATCCGTATGACGGTTCTCGGTATTAAACAAGTGCCTGCGGATCTGATTGAAGCAACTGAAGCGTTTGGTTCTACAACAGCTCAGCGTTTGTTTAAGGTTCAGCTTCCGCTTGCAACAAAAACCATTCTTGCCGGGATCAACCAAAGTATCATGCTTGCATTATCAATGGTTGTTATCGCAGCAATGGTCGGTGCGCCTGGACTAGGTTCAGAAGTATACAGCGCCGTTACACAGCTGAAAACAGGGGTCGGTGTAGAAGCAGGTATCGCTATCGTTATCGTTGCGATTACGCTCGACCGTATTACACAAAATATTAAAGTGAAGAAGAAAAGCAGGGGGAATGCCTGATGTTTAAAAAAATCATCGGTATCGGTGTTTCCGCCATGCTGGCACTCTCACTTGCGGCTTGCGGACAAGAAAACGACGAAAATGCGTCCGCGGCTGAACAGGTGAATAAGACGATCATCGGGATTGACCCCGGTTCAGGTATTATGAGCCTGACTGATCAAGCGTTGAAGGATTATAACCTGGACGACTGGACACTGATTTCATCGTCAAGCGCTGCTATGACTGCTACGCTCAAAAAGTCATACGACCGTAAGAAACCAATTATTATCACAGGATGGACACCGCATTGGATGTTCTCCAGATATAAATTAAAATATCTCGATGATCCGAAAAAAACTTACGGCAGTGCTGAGGAGATTCATACGATCACCAGAAAAGGCTTCAGCAAAGAACAGCCGAATGCCGTTAAGCTTCTGAGCCAGTTTAAATGGACGCAAGACGACATGGGTGAAGTGATGATCAAGGTGGAAGAAGGCGAGAAACCTTCCAAAGCCGCTGCTGAGTATGTGAAGAAGCACAAGGATCAAATCGCGGAGTGGACCAAAGGCGTGCAAAAGGTCAAGGGAGACAAAATCAACCTTGCCTATGTGGCGTGGGACAGTGAGATTGCAAGTACAAACGTTATGGGCAAAGTCTTAGAAGACTTGGGCTATGACGTGAAACTCACTCAGGTAGAAGCTGGTCCGATGTGGACGGCGATTGCGACGGGAAGCGCGGACGCATCCCTTTCCGCATGGCTGCCGAATACCCATAAACCATACGCTGTCAAATATAAAGGCAAATATGATGATGTAGGCGTCAGTATAACTGGCGTGAAGATGGGTCTTGTTGTGCCTCAATATATGAAAAACGTCAACTCAATTGAAGATCTAAAGAAATAATGAAGAAAGCAGCCTGTTCGCAGGCTGCTTTTTTGATTTAAGAAGCGTTGGCTGATGCGAGTGTATCGGCTTTTTGGAACGTTTTTAACACGGCGTTTGCTAAAATGTGAATCCCGGTAAACATCGCGTTTCTGTCAAAGGTCATATGCGGGTGATGGAGTCCTGGCTGAAGTCCGCAGCCGAGGCCAAGCATGGTCGTTTTAAGGTTCGGCACTTTCACAGAATAAAAATGAAAGTCTTCGCCGCCGGTTGTCACAAGCGGTTCATCGAGCTGATCAGCTCCGATAACGTCTGTGATTGCTTCAGCCATAATGCTTTCAGCTTCTTTATTTTGTGTTGCCGCCGGAAGGCTGTGTTCCTTGTGAAGTTCAATTTTCGCATCGAATGCCGCGGCAGCCGCTTCGCAGGCTCTTTCTGTTTCTGCGATCAGCGTCTCCATGGCTTCATTTGTTTGCGCCCGCAGGTCAAGGCTGAAGGTCGCTTTTCCGGGAATGATGTTGGAGCTGTCGCCGCCGGCTTGAAGCTTTGTCATTTTGACAGTGTGCGGGATTTTCGGATCGATGTGAATCAGCCCCAGCTTATGGACGAGAAATGCCGCGATTTCGATGCTGTTTTTGCCAAGATGCGGCCGTGCGCCATGAGCTTCCTCTCCGATGATTGTGCCTTCGATGTGCTGGCTTGACCCATGCAGAATGGATGGGGCGCAGCGTCCGTTTTGGGTTTCCTGAATTGGACGGACATGGACGCCATACAAATAGTCGACGTCATCAAGCACGCCTTCCTCTATCATTTTCAGAGCGCCTCCGCCTTTTTCTTCTGCGGGCTGAAAGATAAAACGTATCGTTCCGCTCGGAAGCTGCGGCTGTTTTTTCAGCAGCATTAACGTACCTAAAGCCATTGTCATATGCGAATCATGCCCGCAGGAATGATTGGCGCGAAATGTGCCGTTGACCTCCTGCCATAATGCATCAATGTCAGCGCGGACAGCTACAACAGGCGAACCCGAACCTATTTCGCCGACAACTCCGGTACAATCTGGAAACGTGCGCGTGCGGCACCCTGCATCTTCGAGTTTTTGTTTAAGAAATTCAGTTGTCTCATATTCTTTCCAGCTGACTTCAGGGTTGGCGTGAAGATGTTCAAAGATGTGCATTACGGTTTGTTTCATTTCTTCTGAGAGTTTTTGCATGGGAAGAAAAACCTCCTTCATTCCTTTTTTTTATATTGAAACAGGTAGATAGGCTGTTTATAATATAGCACATATTTATATTTTTCAGAATAATAGATATTTTCTAAAAGAGGGGATGAATCGAAATATGAGTATGCCAGCAGCCGAAACACAGCCAAAGAAAAAACGCACCGCCTTTAACATGCCTGACGCCTATGTCCTCTTATTTATCATCGCTTTCATTTGCGCCGTTGCTTCGTATATTGTGCCGGCGGGAGAATTTGACCGTGTGACGAAGGGGGAGGTTACCACTGCGGTGCCGGGAAGCTACCATTCAATTGAACAGTCTCCGGTCAGCCTGATCAGCTTTTTCACTTCTCTTCAGGATGGAATGGTCGGATCAGCGCCTATTATTTTTCTGATTTTATTCACAGGCGGCACGATCGCTATTTTAGAAAAAACAGGTGCCATCAACGGACTGATTTACAATGTCATCAGCAAGTTCCGCACAAAGCAATTATTATTTATTTGTATTGTCGGTGCGTTGTTTTCTATTCTTGGAACGACTGGAATTGTCGTGAATTCAGTGATCGGATTCATCCCCATCGGCCTTATTGTCGCACGCTCCTTAAAATGGGATGCGGTCGCGGGTGCGGCTGTTATTTATATTGGCTGCTATGCCGGGTTTAACTCTACCATTTTATCACCGTCTCCGCTTGGCTTATCGCAATCGATTGCGGAGCTGCCTCTGTTTTCGGGGATCGGCCTTCGTGTAGTCATATACTTATGCTTTTTGGTGTCTTCTATTATTTATATCTATTGGTATACAAGAAAATTAAAGAAATCAAAGGATGCCAGTGTGTTAGGCACAAACTGGTTCCCGGCGGCAGGATTGAGCGATGCGAATCAAGAAGAAGATAAGTCTGTGCCGTTTACCGTTCGCCATAAGCTGATTTTGGGAGTGGCGGGTTTGTCGCTGATCGGATTTTTGTACGGCGCATTGAAGCTCGGCTGGTCAGATTCCCAAATGGCTGCGACGTTTATTTTTATTTCTGTCCTTGCCGGATTCATTGGAGGGCTTGCGGCAAACGATATTGCCAAAACTTTTATTACCGGCTGTCAGAGCCTTGTATACGGTGCGCTGATTGTCGGGATGGCGCGGAGCATTTCTGTCATTCTTGAAAATGGGAAGCTGCTGGATACAGTCGTCAATGCTTTGGCTTCGGTTTTGGACGGGTTCAGTCCGATGGCCGGCGCAATCGGCATGTATATCGCCAGCGCCCTGCTTCATTTTCTCATCTCTTCAGGATCGGGCGAAGCGGTTGTGTTCATTCCGATTCTGGCGCCGCTCGCTGATTTGATGGGCATCACGAGACAGGTCGCGGTGGAAGCGGTTATGCTTGGAGAAGGGGTCGTCAACTGTGTGAACCCGACGTCCGGCGTTTTGATGGCAGTGCTTGCCGCCAGCGGAATTCCGTACGTCAAGTGGCTTCGGTTTATGCTGCCGCTCGCTCTGATTTGGTTCTTAATCGGGCTTGTGTTTATTTGTATCGGTGTCCTGATCAATTGGGGGCCGTTTTAAACATTGCTGCCCGCCGGCTTGTACGGCGGGCTTTTCATTTATTCGTTGCAGAAGCGCAGGCTGTTATTGTAACATGTAAGCCATAAGCCATTCGTAAAAGTGCGGGAGGAAGGTCATGAATAATCTGCATAACAGACTTTCAGGCGTGAATGGGAAAAATAAGAGAGTAAAAGAAAAAGAACAAAAGATCTGGTCGGATATCGGCAAGTTAGCCGGGGCGTTTGCGCTCCTGGATGTGATCATCCGCGGCATTATGTTTGAATTTCCGTTTAAAGAATGGGTCTCGAGCCTTGTGTTTTTGTTCATTATCATCTTATATTACTGCATCAGGGCATCAGCTTCTGGAATGCTGATGCCGAGAATAGACACCGAGGAAGAACTGCATAAACGGGTGAAGCAGCAGTTCATAGAATCAATAGCTGTCGCCTTTGCGGTAGTGGTGCTTACGATGTATGACAGGGGAGTTCCCCATACATTCTTCGCTTGGCTGAAAATGATTCTCCTATTTATCGTCTGCGGCGGCGTTCTGTTTCTGCTTCGATTCGGAATCGTGAAGCTGTCTTACAGAAGAACGGTAAAAAAGGAGTTCAAGAAGAAATCATCATAGAGATGGTTTCTTTTTTGTTCATAAATCAGACAATATCGCCACTTGCTGTTTAAGAATGTAAAATGGCTCGAGATGTCTGTTTGGGAAATGACTCTATCAAGTTGTTTTGATAGAGAGAGTATGATAGTTTAAAATGTAAGCGTTAACAAAATTATCCAGTCTTCACATGCGTCTGAAAGGAGGAAGTGGAAGGATTGAGTAAGAGGGATTTCTGACTCCGCAGTAAGTCTTCAGAAATGAAAAATGAAATAAGGAGTGTCCAGAATGTCTAAAAAACGATTAAATACCTCTTTACTGCCGTTATTCGCTGGATTATTATTGCTGTTTCATTTGATTCTGGCAGGGCCGGTGGCTGTAAATGCAGAGACCGCGAACCAATCAAATGAATATACAGCGCCATCAATAAAGAGCGGGACCATTCTTCATGCTTGGAATTGGTCGTTCAACACCTTGAAAAATAATATGAAGGATATCCATGATGCAGGATATACTGCCATTCAGACGTCTCCTATTAATCAAGTAAAGGAAGGAAATAATGGAGATAAAAGCATGAGGAACTGGTATTGGCTTTACCAGCCGACCTCTTACCAGATTGGCAACAGGTACTTGGGTTCCGAGGAAGAGTTTAAAGAAATGTGTGCGACGGCTGAAGAATATGGCGTGAAGGTTATTGTCGATGCCGTCATCAATCACACAACCAGTGACTATACTGCGATTTCAAATGAAATTAAAAGTATTTCAAATTGGACGCATGGAAACACACAAATTAAAAATTGGTCCGATCGAAGGGATGTCACGCAGAATTCATTGCTGGGGCTTTATGATTGGAATACGCAGAATACACAAGTACAGTCATATCTGAAACATTTTCTGGAAAGGGCATTGGATGACGGTGCTGACGGATTTAGGTATGATGCGGCCAAACATATAGAGCTTCCGGATGACGGTGATTTTGGCAGTCATTTTTGGCCGAATATCACAGATACATCTGCAGAATTCCAATATGGAGAAATATTACAAGACAGTGCTTCCCGAGATGCTGCATATGCGAATTATATGAATGTTACAGCATCAAACTATGGGCATTCCATAAGGTCTGCTTTAAAGAATCGCAATTTTAGCACATCGAACATCTCCAATTATGCATCTCATGTATCTGCGGACGATTTGGTCACATGGGTGGAATCGCATGATACGTATGCCAATGATGATGAAGAATCTACATGGATGAGCGATGATGATATTCGTTTAGGCTGGGCGATTATTGCTTCTCGTTCAGGAAGTACACCCTTGTTTTTCTCCAGACCTGAGGGCGGCGGAAATGGTGTAAGATTCCCTGGGAAAAGTCAATTAGGTGATCGCGGGAGTGCTTTATTTAAAGATCAAGCCATCGCTGCAGTCAATACATTTCATAATGCCATGGCCGGACAGCCTGAGAAACTCTCTAACCCGGATGGAAACAATCAGATATTCATGAATCAGCGCGGCCCTGAAGGTGCTGTTTTGGCAAATGCATCTTCATCACCAGTTTCCATTCATACTTCAACGGATTTACCTGATGGCAGCTATGATAATAAAGCCGGGGATGGTTCGTTTAAAGTAACAGATGGCAAACTGACAGGTACAATCAGCGGCAGAGGTGTGGTTGTGCTTTATGCGGAAGATACCGCAAATGTACCTAATGTCTTCCTCGAGAATTATCAAACAGGTGTAACCCATTCTTTCTATGATGATCAGCTAACGGTAACTCTGCGTGCCGACGCTCATACCGCAAAAGCTGTCTATCAAATAAATCATGGTGAGAAGACACAGTTTCAGGATGGAGATCAATTAACGATCGGAAAAGGGGAACCGTTTAATACAACATACAAGGTCACTTTAACAGGAACGAACAGTGATGGAGCATCTGGGACAAAAGAATATATTTTTGTAAAAACAGACCCATCTTCTGAGAAAAGAATAGGCTATCAAAACCTAAATAATTGGAGTCAAGTTAATGCATATGTATACAAGGAGAATGGGGGGCAGGCAATAGAATTGGCCGGATCTTGGCCGGGAAAAGCAATGAGTAAGAATGCAGACGGCATTTACACTCTGACGTTATCAGCGGATACTGATACAAAAAACGCCAAAGTGATTTTTAACAACGGCAGCGCCCAAGTACCTGGCCAGAATCAACCTGGTTTTGAATACGTGCAAAATGGTTTATATAATGACTCTGGCTTAAATGGTTCTTTGCCCCATTTAGTCCGGACATTTCGTTAACAACAACACCCTAAAGTCAACAATCGCTTACTTTATCTGTTTGGAGATCACCATGTATAGACTCCGGCAATGTCAGATCGATACGTCACAATCATGATAAATAATGAGCATTCACATTGCCGGATACAATGCTTTTTGAGGAAAGCAGCGAAAGAAACTAACAAACATTCCTTCTTTCTCTTGCGATTCTCATGCTGAAAATCACTCAAGAAAACGGTAAGAAACTATCATAGATAGTTTCTTTTTTTGTTCATAAATCAGACAAATCTTTTCTCTTGCAAAAGTTTGTGAAGTGTTGCACAATATAAATGTGAAATACTTCACAAACAAACACCAAAGAAAAACAAACACTGGAGGATGAGGATAAATGATGAATGAACGTGTAAATAAAGTAGCTTTAATCGGAGCGGGTTTTGTTGGAAGCAGTTATGCATTTGCGTTAATTAACCAAGGGATCACAGATGAACTTGTGGTCATTGATTTAAATAAAGAAAAAGCAATGGGCGATGTAATGGATTTAAATCACGGAAAGGCGTTTGCGCCGCATCCGGTCAAAACATCTTTCGGAACATATGAAGACTGCAAGGATGCTGATATTGTCTGCATCTGCGCCGGCGCAAACCAAAAGCCTGGTGAGACACGCCTTGAATTAGTAGAAAAGAACTTAAAGATCTTCAAAGGAATCGTCAGTGAAGTCATGGCGAGCGGATTTGACGGCATTTTCTTAATCGCGACAAATCCGGTTGATATTCTGACGTATGCAACATGGAAATTCAGCGGTCTGCCAAAAGAGCGAGTGATCGGAAGCGGCACAACACTTGATTCTGCGAGATTCCGTTACATGCTGAGCGAATACTTCGGTGCAGCGGCACACAACGTGCACGCTCATATTATCGGCGAACACGGCGATACTGAGCTTCCTGTCTGGAGCCACGCGAATATCGGCGGAGTGCCGGTCAGTGAACTGGTTGAGAAAAACGAAGCATACAAACAAGAAGAGCTTGACCAGATCGTGGATGACGTGAAAAACGCCGCTTATCATATCATTGAGAAAAAAGGCGCGACGTATTACGGGGTAGCCATGAGCCTTGCGCGAATCACTAAAGCGATTCTTCATAATGAAAACAGCATTTTAACAGTCAGCACATATTTGGACGGACAATACGGAGCAGATGACGTGTACATCGGAGTGCCGGCTGTCGTCAACCGCGGCGGAGTCGCTGGCATCACTGAGCTGAACTTAAATGAGAAAGAAAAAGAGCAGTTTAACCACAGCGCCAACGTGCTCAAAAACATTTTGAAACCGCATTTTGCAGAACAAAACGTCAACTAGAACGCAACTATAGAGTAAAGGGCTGATTGTCAATGTGGGAGCAGTTGTATGATCCGTTTGGAAACGAGTATGTGAGCGCACTGGTTGCGCTCACACCGATTCTCTTTTTTCTCTTAGCTTTAACCGTTTTTAAGATGAAAGGCATTCTTGCGGCATTTCTGACCCTAGCCGCCAGCTTTTTGGTTGCCGTATTGGCATTTCATATGCCGGTTGAAAAAGCCGTTTCTTCTGTTTTATTAGGCATCGGAAGCGGTTTGTGGCCGATCGGCTACATTGTCCTGATGGCAGTGTGGCTCTATAAAATCGCTGTGAAAACCGGGAAGTTTACCATTATTCGTTCCAGCATTGCCGGCATTTCGCCTGACCAAAGATTACAGCTATTATTAATCGGTTTTTGTTTTAACGCATTTTTGGAAGGCGCGGCCGGCTTTGGTGTTCCGATTGCAATTAGTGCGGCGCTGCTCGTCGAACTTGGCTTTAAACCGTTAAAGGCGGCGGCGCTCTGTTTGATAGCGAATGCTGCCTCTGGAGCCTTTGGCGCGATCGGGATACCGGTGATTACAGGCGCGCAAATTGGAGACTTGTCTTCTCTTGAGCTGTCTCGGGCATTGATCTGGACACTGCCGATGATTACTTTTCTGATTCCGTTTTTACTCGTATTCTTATTAGACCGGATGAAGGGAATCAAACAAACGTGGCCTGCCTTGTTGGTTGTCAGTGGTATATATACAGCGGTTCAGACGCTGACAATGGCTGTGCTCGGACCGGAATTAGCTAACATTTTGGCGGCGCTGTTCAGTATGGGCGGGCTTGCGCTTTTCCTGCGCAAGTGGCAGCCAAAACAGATTTACCGTGAGCAGGGAGCCGAAGAAACCGGTGAGAAAAAGAGATACAGCGCCGCAGACATTGCCAAAGCGTGGTCTCCTTTCTACATTTTAACTGCGGCAATCACCATCTGGAGCCTTCCTGCATTCAAAGCGCTTTTCCAAGAAGGCGGGCTCTTCTATCAGACAACGCTTTTGCTCAAGATGCCTTTTCTGCATCAGCAAATTATGAAAATGCCGCCAATTGCCCCATCTGCCATGCCGCTTGATGCGATTTTTAAAGTCGATTTGTTATCGGCGACAGGTACAGCGATTTTAGCCGCAGTCATCGTTACAGGACTGTTCAGCAAAAATTTCTCTTATCGGGATGGCTTCAGTTGCTTGAAGGAGACAGGGAAAGAACTGTGGATGCCGATTGTCACGATCTGCTTTGTGATGGCGTTTGCCAATCTGGCCAACTTCGCGGGGCTCAGCTCTTCCATCGGGCTGGCACTGGCGAAAACAGGTGATTTGTTCCCGTTTGTCAGTCCTGTGCTCGGCTGGATCGGCGTGTTCATTACTGGCTCGGTTGTCAGCAATAACGCTCTGTTCGGGCATTTGCAGGTTGTCACCGGAGCACAGATCGGTGCCGGTTCTGATTTGCTGTTAGCCGCAAATACGGCGGGCGGGGTGATGGCGAAGCTCGTTTCTCCGCAATCTATCGCCATTGCCGCTGCCGCGGTCGGCCAGACAGGGAAGGAATCAAAGCTGTTTAAACGGACAGTGATGTACAGTCTGATTCTGCTATTGATCATCTGCATATGGACGTTTATTCTTGCAAGATTAGGTGTTTAATAGAAAAAAGCAGTACACTCGAGGTGTACTGCTTTTTGTATTAATTTGCTTTCTTCGTCATTTCCTCAGTTGTTTTGACTCTTGTTTTTCCCATAAACAAAACGGTGATCGCCGCGAGAACAATTGGAATCAAAGCAAGTAAAAAGACATATGTGATGCTTGATGACATGGCGTCGATGATCCGGTTCAGAATCGCATCAGGGATCTGTGATCGTGTGCCGGCTTGGAAAATCGCCTGTGGATCACCGATATTCTGCGGAGCGCCTGAGCCGGCGGAGCCTTTTATCCCGCTGAAGGCATCGCTAAGCTGGTTTGTGAATACGTTCGTCTGAACCGTGCCGAAAATCGTGACGCCGAGCGTCATGCCGAATGATCGTAAAAATGAATTCGTGGAGTTGGCCGTTCCCCGAAAACGAGGTTCAAGATCATTCATGGATGCTGCCGGGAGCAGCGAGAAGTTAAAGCCTACGCCGAAGCCTGAAATCATCATAAAGACAGTCAGCCATACGCGCGCTGTGTCCGGCGTCATATTGGAAAGCAGCAGCATGCCGATAAAGAAAGATATGACGGAAATCAGCATCAGATTGCGGAAGCTTGCCTTCGTTTGGAAGATTCCGCCGATCATACTTCCGATCACTGATCCGATCATCATCGGTGTCAGAATGAAGCCTGCGCTTGTCGCTGAGCTGCCGTATACCGCCTGTACGAAAATCGGAATAAACACTGCTAAAATAATGAATGTTCCGCCATAAAGAAAAGCGAGAATCTGCGCTGTGGCAAACAAGCGGTTCTTAAACATCCAGAAGGAGATAATCGGTTCTTCCGCTTTTCTCTCCACAATAAAAAAGGCAATAAAGAAAACAGCGAAAATGATAAACAGGCCAATGATTTGAATCGAATTCCAGTCGTATGTTTTGCCGCCAAGCTCAAGCGCAAACATCAGGCACACAATGGATACGACTAAAGTAATCGCGCCGCCCCAATCAATTTTCTGTTTTTTATGCTCCAGCGATTCTTTGTAATAGCGAATGATGAAAAACAATGACAGTGCGCCGATAGGGACGTTGATGTAAAACACCCAGTGCCAGCTGATAGAGTCTGTGATAATAGCGCCTAACAGCGGGCCGAGAACGCTTGATAATCCAAATACAGCGCCGAACATGCCCGACATTTTTCCGCGTTTTTCCGGCGGAAATAAATCAAAGATAATCGTGAAGGCAATCGGCAAGAGCGCTCCGCCCCCAATCCCCTGAATGGCCCGGTAGATGATCAGCTGGTTCATTGTTTGTGCGATTCCGCATAATGCCGACCCGATTAAGAAAAAGATAAGTCCAAACAGGAAAAAACGTTTTCGGCCGTACATGTCGGAAAGCTTGCCGTAAATCGGCATTCCAGCCATCACCGCTACCATGTAGGATGCAGTTACCCATGCAAATTTATCAAAGCTTCCAAGATCAGCCACGATGCTGCCCATCGCTGTGGCAACAATTGTATTGTCCATTGCCGACATTAAAATGCCCAGCAAAAGACCGAGAACCACAAATTTAGTGGAAGGATTTTTTGCGGCTGTTGTATCCATTTATTCTACCTCCTCTACCTTTTCTAAGTAAGGTTTGATATCATGATAATAGTTTGATTATTAATTATCTCGATTATCAAGATAAATTTGATTTTATAGGGAGGACTGTCAGTTGTCAACAAGAGATTCCAGAAGTGAGTTGGAAAAGACTTCCGTTCAGCTTTTTCGGAAATTGGGCACAAGAACGGTTCTGTTTCATCAGGCAGCCGCTCAGGCTCTCGGTCTGTTTCCCACCGATTTGAAATCAGCTGACATCTTAAATGAAGCGGGGCCAATGACGGCCGGTGAACTGGGGAAAAAGACGGGACTCAGCACGGGTTCCGTTACGGCGCTTGTTGACCGCCTCGAAAAAGCGGGGTATGTGACGCGCGAAAAGGATCCGAACGACCGCAGAAGAGTGATTATCGTGCCTTTAACCGCTTCTAAACAGCATGTGAAGGATTTGTTCCGTTCACTGTCAGAGTCGACGATGGATCTGTGCCGCGAGTATACGGAGGAGGAATTGGAACTGATTTTCGGTTTTATCGGCAAAGCCTCCGATATTATAGAGGAAGAGCTTGACCGCTTGAAACAATAGGTGATTTTTGTGCATAGCTTGGCCCGTTCCCGAATAAATTGTACAAGTTGAGTAAGAGAGGGGAGTACGGGCCGGTGAACATTTTTTTGAGTTATATTGTGCTGGGGCTGTCCTTGTCTGCGCCTGTGGGACCTGTCAATGCGGCGCAAATCGATAAAGGCATTAAAAACGGGTTTTGGCATGCGTGGATTTTTGGTTTAGGCGCCATGACAGCTGACGGACTGTACATGCTTTTCATCTATTTCGGTCTGTCACAGTTTTTGACCGCTCCGTTTGTGAAAACGTTTTTGTGGCTCTTTGGCTTTTTTGTACTGACCTATACCGGTATTGAAACGCTGAAGAATATCAGGGAAGCGATAGACGTACGCAGCTCGAAGGGGAAGCCGTCCTACAGAAAAACATTTGCCTCGGGTTTTCTCATCTCATTGTCAAATCCATTGAGTATCCTCTTTTGGCTTGGGATTTACGGGAGTATTCTTGCAAAAACGGCGGAGGCTTACAATATGAGTCAGCTTCTCATCTATAGTTCCGGCATTATGATTGGCATTTTAATCTGGGATTTTTGCATGGCGATCGCAGCCAGTACATTCAGGAACCTGCTTCACGAAAAGCTGTTGCGGGGATTCACCGCGATTGCTGGCATATCCTTGCTTGTATTCGGTTTTTACTTCGGTTATCAAGGCATTAAAGAGTTATTGGGCTGATTCAAAAAGGACAGTCACCTGCCGCCTTCCGTTTTAATATAGTATCCAGATGATACTGGAGGTGGATCAATGGTGAAAGGGATTTACACCAAAAGTTTTCTGGAACGGAATCAAGCTGAGTTCCCGGAATGGCAAAAAATCGCTTTTGAGCTATTAGCAGAAACTGTGGCGGATGACGCGGATACGTTCCCGTGTATTCCCGGCCGTCAGGCATTTCTGACTGATCAGCTTCGCATTGCCTTTGCAGGAGATCCCAGGGAAAACGGTACGGTGGAGGAACTGGCGCCGCTGCTTGCGGAGTATGGGAATATCTCGCGAGACTCCGGGAAGTATACGTCATTGGTTGTGTTATTTGATACACCGGAGGATTTGGCTGAGCATTATTCCATTGAAGCATATGAAGAGCTGTTTTGGCGCTTTTTAAATAGACTGAGCGAACAAGATGAAAAAGAGTGGCCGGCAGATATTCCGGCCGATCCAGAGCATTATAAATGGGAGTTTTGTTTTGACGGCGAGCCGTATTTTATTCTGTGTGCAACGCCTGCTCATGATGCGAGGAGAAGCCGAAGCTTTCCTTATTTTATGATCACGTTCCAGCCAAGATGGGTGTTTGAAGATCTAAATGGTTCAACCGCATCTGGCCGAAACATGAGCAGGCTGATCCGATCCCGTTTACAGGCTTATGATCAAGCTCCGATTCATCCGCATTTAGGCTGGTACGGAGGAAAGGATAACCGGGAATGGAAACAGTATTTTCTCCGGGATGATGAAAAACAGGTATCAAAATGCCCGTTTTCATATTTAAAGAACATGTTTAACAAAATGAAATAGTTCACGAGCTGGCAGGGCGGTCTTTGTGTCCCTGCTTTTTTTGATAGATCAAGGTGACAACGGCAATGACAGCTAAAAATCCCAAGCTGACAAAAAATCCGGGTCGGCTTGATTTTTCAAACAGCGTGCCGGACACAGCCGCCGCGATCAGAATTGTCGCCAGATAAATTTGCGTTTTCGCCATGGCTGCCGGATCGGTCAGCTTTTTGCTGGAGAACAGGATAAACAGCCAAGTGTATAAAAGCATAAGCCCGGCCGCTGTTGTCATGTGCTCATATATATTTTTAGGCAGCACTAAAGACAGTACGATAGACACGATAAGCCCCGCAAATGTTAATCCGAGCGCGGGCCAGCATATTTTTTTGCCTTCTTTTAGAGTAAAGCATTTCGGCGCGTCGCCGTCATCGGCCATCGTACAAAGCAATGTTGTCACAGCAAAGAGTGAAGCGACAAGGGTCGAGAAACCCGCGATAATAAAAATGCCGTTGAAAATATCAAGGATCACTTCGAGATGAAATCCTTTTAAAGACGTAATAAACGGGCTGTCCTGTTCTGTAAACTTGTGTAAAGGAACTAGTAGCAAAGCGAGCCCGATTGAAATGATATAAATAATCGCCAGCGTTGCCAGCATCAGCTTTCCTGATTTTGAGGCTTCCTCCGGCTTCTTTAAATGAACCGTCATGAGCCCCATGACTTCAATGCCGCCAAACGCGTAAAATGCATAAATCAGGCCTGTCCACAGCCCCATAGCTCCGAATGGGAAAAATTCTTTCGTCTCATTCGGAATCTGCACCTCCGGCTTTCCGCCTGATAATATGCCGCACAAAGCCAGAATGGCAATCACGATAAACATGAAGATAGCGGCTGTTTTGATAACTGCCAGCACGTTTTCTGTTTTTTCAAAAACAGAAAGTCCGGTAAAAATAATGAGAAGCCCCAGTACAGCATAGATGGAAGCAAATACCCACAGCGGCACCTGAGGAAACCAATGCTTCGTAAATAACGAAATGGCTGTCAGCTGGCTTCCGGTAATCAGCATTTCAGATGACCAGTACACCCAGCCATTGCTGAAGCCGGCCCACCTGCCGAACGCTTTTCTCGCATATGAACAGAACGAGCCCTTTTCAGGGTGTTTTGCCGAAAGTTTGGCAAGCTGTTCGAATACAAAATAAGTGCCGATCGCTCCAATTAGAAATGAAAGCAGAACGGAAAATCCGCTTTTCACAATTGCGATGCTGGAACCGAGAAAAAATCCTGTTCCGATTGTGCATCCTATCCCGATTAATGAAAGCTGCCACCAAGCCAGATTTCCTTTTTCTTGGTCTTTTTTTGTTTGACTCATTTACATTCAACCCCTTTTATCTAAGGTTAGATTGCAACCCGCGCAAGGCTTATATGCATCGGATTTTTGCCTCTTTTTACATGGAGGCGATGGTAAACGTTCATACTAATAGAAAAAGGAGCGAAGCGGATGACACAGCAATATATCGTTCAGCCGAAGAAAGGGCTCGGCCTGAAGCTGAAAAAGGGCCAGATTTTGAAGGTGGTTGATGTAGAGGGGCAGCAGGTTGCTGATTTTGTGGCGTACCACGCAAAGGATTTTTATGAGCATCTTGATCAGGGAGCGACCATTGATGCCAATCATTCCATTCATGTGAAGGTCAACGATCATATTTACTCTAATTTGTATAAACCGATGCTAACGCTCATTGAGGATACAGTCGGCAAGCATGACTTGCTTCTGCCGGCCTGCCGTCCTGACATGAACAGGCTGTTATACGGAAAACAAAAGGACGAGTTCCAGGATACGTGTTATGACAATATGAACCGGGCGCTTGAGCAGTTCGGCGTGCCGAAGCCGCATATGCATTATCCGTTTGCGATTTTTATGAATACCGTTCTGGATGAGAAGGGGAATCTGTCTGTGGAAACGCCGCTGTCAAATGCCGGGGATTACGTCAGACTCAGAGCGGAGATGGATTTGGTTGTCGCGTTTTCTTCCTGCCCGATTGAAAAAGGAAAGTGCAATGGCGACAGTGTGACGTCCATACGGGTTGAAGTCAGCTGATCTCTCTTATTCACTATGAAATAAGACCTGTGCTATAGTTAATATGGATACATAACAGTCATGATTCATTTTCATTGATTCGGGGAAATGAACAGTAAGAAACAAGCGAAAATGTACAGGAGGAATGATTGGGATGAGCATGCAGGAAAAGATTATGCGTGAATTACATGTGAAGCCCTCAATTGATCCAAAGCAAGAAATTGAGGACAGAGTCAATTTTTTAAAACAATACGTAAAGAAAACCGGCGCTAAAGGACTTGTGCTTGGCATCAGCGGCGGACAGGATTCAACACTTGCGGGAAGACTTGCTCAGCTTGCGGTGGAAAGCATTCGCGAGGAGGGCGGAGACGCTCAATTTATCGCGGTCCGTCTTCCGCACGGCACACAGCAGGATGAAGATGACGCCCAGCTCGCTCTGAAATTCATCAAGCCGGATAAATCATGGAAATTTGACATTCAATCAACAGTCAGCGCTTTTGCGGATCAATATCAGCAAGAGACAGGCGATA
Source organism: Bacillus sp. FSL K6-1012 (assembly GCF_037964915.1). Classification (NCBI taxonomy): domain Bacteria; kingdom Bacillati; phylum Bacillota; class Bacilli; order Caryophanales; family Bacillaceae; genus Bacillus; species Bacillus sp. FSL K6-1012. The sequence continues at coordinate 385,137 of NZ_CP150175.1, forward strand.
AGCTGACAGACTTTAATAAAGGAAACGTAAAAGCGAGAACGAGAATGATTGCTCAATACGCGATCGGCGGCCAAGAAGGCCTTCTTGTGATTGGAACAGACCATGCGGCCGAAGCCGTGACTGGTTTCTTTACGAAATACGGTGACGGAGGCGCAGATCTCCTGCCGCTGACAGGCTTAACAAAGCGTCAGGGAAGAAGCCTGCTGAAAGAGCTGGATGCACCGGAACGCTTATACTTAAAAGAACCGACTGCAGATCTGCTGGATGAAAAGCCGCAGCAGTCCGATGAAACTGAGCTTGGCATTTCCTACGATGAGATTGATGATTATCTCGAAGGAAAAGAAGTATCGGCGAAGGCGTCAGAAGCGCTGGAGAAACGCTACAGCGTGACGGAGCATAAGCGCCAGGTCCCAGCTTCTATGTTTGATGACTGGTGGAAATAATATGATAAAAGCCCACTTTTGGAGTGGGCTTTTTATTTATTGATCCATTTGCATGTATCAGGGACATGTTTTCAAAACGTCTTTTATTTGATGCGGATATGATTCAGCTTCACCATCAATCTGTAAGTGAATCTTCGCAGGCTGCCTCTCGAATCAGGCTCAAGCGGCAGATTTGCTTGGGCAGCGATCGTTTCTGCGACCTGCTGAATAGACATTTGGTCTGTATGGAGATGTTCTGTGAAGAGGCTATCAGACAGGCTGTTGATGCAGCGGTCGATTTGTTTTGCGGCCCAGGAGTTTTTTCCTTCCGCTCTGGTGCGCAGGCGTTTCAGCAATGTTTCCTTTGAAGCCAGCAGGGTAAAGTGGTGAATGGTCCGGCCATCCTGTCTCAGCCTGCCGATAATGTCATCGAAGTATTGATCATTCGTAATGGTCATGGGCACAATGATGATGCCCTGATATGTATCTGACAAATAGGAAAGCATGCTGTAATTGAATTCCCGCCACAGATGGTAGCTTTGAAAGTCATCTTCAGCGATATCCGGCGGTATCATCGAACGCATCGCAAATCCCATCTTTTCAGGATCATATACGTAAGACGATTTCAGCCTTCTGTGCAGTTCAAACGCTGTTTGTGTTTTTCCGGAACCGAAAGCCCCATTTATCCAAATGATCATCATGATATCCCCCTTTTTGTTTATGATACAAAAAAAGACCCTTCGATCGAAGAGTCAGCGGGAAAAAACAGACGTATATTCGCGGAGCGATTCCTTTATATGCGTAAAGGCATGTTCTCCAAAATACTCAAGAGAAACAAAACCATCATATTGTCTGTTCATCAGCTCTTTTAAAAATGCTTTTTGATCGAGATCTCCTTGAAAAATCGGAGTTGGCTCGCTCAGATACCAGTTATGAAAGTTCCAGCGGTAGTTTTTCAAATGGATATGGCTGTTCGTATGAAAGGTTTTTTCTAAAGCGGGCAGCTGGTCAATTCGGTTCACGTGCAGATTTGACCCGTCAAAAATCGTTCGGAGTCTTGGATGGCCGACATCCTTCAAAAATGTTAAAGCAGCTTCAGGTGTATCGGCATACGTATCATAGTGAATTTCCAGACCGATATTCACCTCATAGCCGTCTGCCATTTGCGCAGCCTGCTGGAATTGTTCAACCGCACGCAGCCATTTTTCCGGTGACGTTCTGTTTGATGCCTGATTGCCGGCAAATACGCGAATAAGCGGGCTGTGAAGCTGTCTCGCCGCCCGAAGCCCTTTTCTCACTGCTTCTTTTGTTTCTCCTTCTCCTTGTGTCACAAAATCGGTGTATAAGCTGACCGCGGGCACCTTCAGTTTATGCTGCTGCAGCAGGGTATAAAGGCCGTCCAGCGGCCCGAAGTCCTGTTCATACTGTTCGATGTGGCCGTACCACAAATCAATCCCGTCAAAGGACTGCTCCTTCGCAAAGGAAATGACGTCCATTACATTTTGCTTTTTACACCCGGTTGTACAAAAGCTTATTTTCATCTCACATCCCTCCCGTCTTCTTTTTCCCTGTTGAAAAACGGATAAACGCAGAGGGAGGAAGGACGTTTAATCATTTAATGCTTTTTTGCGTCGAAGTATTAAATTATTTCTGAAAATGTTGTACAATGAATGTCATCCGGAAAAGAAGGTTATTGAACGCAAAAAAGAAACGGAGCCGACTGCTCAAAAACGACGTTTCGTCATGTTACATCTTTTATTCTGCATCACGGAGGCCATTGCGTTTTCTTATGTTTTATTGTAGGAAAGCTTAATGAAATAGAGGACGCCTGAGCCGGTATCTATATAAATATTCGCAAAATCAGCATATAATGAAGATAAACTTTCATTCCTTAGGAGGATTTCGCCGAAGATGAACGCTAAACGAGCCATCCCAGTAAGAGAAAGAAATATCGTCCTGATTGGATTCATGGGTGTAGGAAAAACGACAATCGGCCAATTGGTCGCTAAGAAATTATATAGAGATTTTATCGATATTGACCAAGAAATCGAAAAGGATTTCAACATGTCGATCCCTGAGATGTTTGAAAAAAAAGGTGAGGACTTTTTCCGTAAAACAGAAAAAGAATATATCCTGAATCTATGCCACCATACAAGATTTAAAATTGTCTCACTTGGCGGAGGCTCTTTTAAACAAGAGGAAATCAGAAAGTGCTGTCTCGAACATTGTCTGGTGCTTCACCTCGATCTGTCTTGGGAGAACTGGAAGCAGCGCGCGGATTTGCTGATCGAAAGCCGTCCGGTGCTGCATAACCGGTCAATGGATGAAATGGAGCAGCTGTTTAACGAGAGAAAAGTCATCTATGACAAGCACAATTCAAAAGTGGAAACAGACAACCTTGCTCCTGAAGAGATTGCAGATTACATTGTGGAGACGTTAAAAATCGGTTGGGATCTTTATCAGCCAATGTAAAAGCCGTGCGGTATGCACGGCTTTTTTTATCGCTTCACGCCTTGGATCAATATCGCTTTTAAGCAAAAGGATTCAGGCTTTCCGTTTTGATTCAATTCGAGGCAAAAGGTGTCACGGGCTTCGTCAGACGCGTTGTTCAAATGGCTGATGATACGCTGTTCCCGATCGGCGGGGGTTCCGCCTCGTTTGATCCAGCTGTTGTATTCAATCGGCAAATTCCACTTTTGGATTTCTTCATAGCCAAGCTGGTTGGCCGTAAACATTGACTGCCATTCCGATAATGAACTTTCGCGTACGTGAGAAGGATCTCTGAGCCGGTTCAAATGATTGACAAACTCATCAAGATCAGGAGCTTCAGGCGCATAGTGATCGATCAGGAAAAACCGCCCGTTCTTTTTCAGCACGCGTGCAACTTCACTGACGGCTTGATGAACATTGGAAAAGTGGTGAGCCGCATATCGGCAGGTGATGACATCAAATGAATCGTCAGGGAAAGGAAGCTCCTCTGCCGTTCCTTTCTGAAAGTGTACATTGCCAGCGCCTTTTTCTTTCGCAAAAGATGAAGCAACGTCAACCATTTCTTGCGTCGCATCAATGCCGATGCATTCTTGGACGTAAGGGGAAAAAGCCAGCGCTGTATGGCCCGCTCCCGCTCCGACATCAAGCACTCGCTGCTCTGCACGGCATTCCGCAGTTTTGATCAGCATCGCTAAATCTTCACCCTCAGCAAATACCTTCTCATCACGGTACATCTCAGCATTTTTCGAAAACGGAGTTTCATTTGGCAAGTGAACCAGCTCCTTCATTTTTGGTGGTGATATGGATTATGTTAGCAATGTCTGTTATGATTCGTCCAAGATATAAAAATGATGAATTCGATAGTTTCAACCTATGGAGGCTGAAATGGATATTAAAGTGATGGAATATGCTGCGGAAATTGCTCGCCGACAGAGCTTTACAAAAGCGGCGAAGCACCTTCATATCGCCCAGCCTTCTCTCAGCCAGCAAATCAAAAAGCTGGAGATGGAACTTGGGCTTACTCTTTTTCACAGGTCACACGGCTCTGTTACGCTGACACCGCACGGCCGCCGTTTTATTGAAAAGGCTGAGGACATCATTCGATCAAGGGATGACTTGCTGCGGGAGATGCAGGAGCGTTCTCAAGGACTGGGACACAAGCTTTCGATCGGAATTCCGGCTGTAACAGGGAGATATATTTTTCCTCCGCTGCTGAAGCAGTTTTTGGCGCGTTATCCCCATATGGAGGTTCAGCTTATCGAAAAAGACCCAGCTGCCTTAGAGGAGATGACGGCAAAGGGTGAGGTTGATCTTTCTGTTTTATCCTTGCCGATCGAGGATGAGAGGCTCTCCATCGAACCCTTGCTGACGGAGCCGATCGTTCTTGCCGTACCAAAGGAAAAACAAAGGTGGATGCCGCCCGAAATGACTGCACTGATTGATAAAGCGCTGGAAAGAGAGGGGAGCCGGCCGCCGTGCGTGCCGCTTGAGATGGCAAAGCACGTTCCTTTTATTTTGCTGAAGGAGGGCTACGGTTTTCGCCGGACGGTACTTGACCTATGTGCGGAAAGCGGCTTTAAGCCACACGCGGCGTTTAAAACGAGCCACATCGAAACCGCGCAATCCCTTGTGGCAAACGGTTTGGGGGTAACACTGGCGCCAAATATGGTCAAAAGAGACAAAGACCCGGGTGTCATCTATTTATCTCTTGAATCCGCGCCTTCACGCACTCTGGTTTTTGTATTTTTAAAGAACCGCTATGTCAGTCTGACCGCTCAGGCCTTTATGGAACTGAGCCGGGAATCGGTTAAACAAACGTTTGATCAAGAAGAGTGAATTGGTGTTCAAGGATAGAAGGATATACATCACAAGATCAAATGCACGTCGAGGGATTGAATCAGAAAACAGATGTTAAAAAATTTAGAAAATAGATTCAAAACGTGATAGTATAGAATAAACTAAATCTTATTAAACAAAGGAGAATAATCGGAAATGCAACTATTCGATATGCCGCTCGACCAATTGCAAACGTATAAGCCTGACAAAACTGCCCAAAAAGATTTTTCTGAGTTTTGGAAATCCTCTTTGAATGAGCTTGCCAAAGTTTCAGCAGTTCCTGACTTACAGCCGGTTGATTATCCTGCTGACGGGGTAAAGGTATACCGCCTCACATATAAAAGTTTTGGAAATGCCAGCATTGCCGGATGGTATGCGGTGCCTGACAAAGAAGGCCCGCATCCGGCGATCGTGAAATATCACGGCTACAATGCAAGCTATGACGGAGAAATTCATGAAATGGTCAATTGGGCGCTGCACGGATACGCTGCGTTCGGCATGCTTGTCCGCGGCCAGCAGGGCAGCGAGGATACCAGTATTTCTCCGCACGGACACGCATTGGGCTGGATGACGAAAGGAATTCTTGATAAAGATACATACTACTACCGGGGAGTTTATTTGGACGCCGTCCGCGCGCTTGAAGTCATCAGCAGCTTTGATGAAGTCGACGAAACGAGAATCGGCGTGACGGGCGGAAGCCAGGGCGGAGGCTTAACCATTGCGGCCGCGGCTCTGTCAGATATTCCGAAAGCCGCTGTTGCTGATTATCCTTATTTAAGCGATTTCGATCGGGCCATCGATGTGGCGCTTGAACAGCCGTATCTCGAAATCAATTCCTTCTTCAGAAGAAATGGCAGCCCGGAAACAGAAGAGCGGGCCATGAATACACTAACGTATTTCGATATTATGAATCTGGCTGACAGGGTGAAGGTGCCTGTACTGATGTCGATCGGGCTGATTGACAAGGTTACGCCGCCTTCTACTGTGTTTGCGGCCTATAACCATCTGGAGACAGAAAAAGAGCTGAAGGTGTACCGCTACTTTGGGCATGAGTATATCCCTGCCTTTCAAACGGAAAAGCTTGCGTTCTTTAAGCAGCATCTTAAAGGCTGACAGACGTGAAGAGCCGCCGCATCATCGGGCGGTTTTTTTCTGCAAACAGCCGGAATGAGAAAAGACGGGAGACGAATATATATGAAACAAAGAATCATTGATGAACTAAAACGAATTGAGCAGGAATACAGCGTTAAAATCGTGTATGCCGTTGAATCAGGGAGCCGTGCTTGGGGATTCCCGTCGCAAGACAGCGATTATGATGTCCGCTTTATTTATGTGCCGAAAAAGGAATGGTATTTTTCAATCGAGCAGGAGCGGGATGTCATTGAAGAGCCGATCCACGATTTGCTGGATATCAGCGGCTGGGAACTGAGAAAAACGCTGCGTCTTTTCAAAAAATCAAACCCTCCGCTGCTTGAGTGGCTGTCCTCAGACATTGTGTATTACGAAGCTTTTACGACCGCAGAGCAGCTGAGAAAGCTGCGAAGCACAGCGTTTAAGCCTGAAGCCAGTGTGTATCACTATATCAATATGGCAAAAAGAAACGTCAAGGATTACCTGCAAGGGCAAGAGGTGAAAATCAAAAAGTATTTTTACGTGCTGCGGCCGATACTGGCGTGTAAGTGGATTGAAAAGCACGGAACCATTCCGCCGATGGATTTTACTGTTTTGATGAATGAATTGATCACGGAACCCGAACTGAGAGCAGAGATGGAAACCTTGCTTGAGCGCAAAAGAAAAGGTGAAGAACTGGATCTAGAAGCAAGAATTCATGTGATTCACCAATTCATTGAAACGGAGATTGAAAGGATTATGGAAGCGGCGAAAACGCTGAAAATCATCAAAAAAGATATCACTCCTGAGTTGAATCGTCTGCTTTTGAATACTGTTGAAGAAGTGTGGAATGATGGAGGAAGCTGATGTTTCATGTCGCTTCCTCTCTCCATATTTCGACAGGAAGTCCCCCGACTTTCTAACTATCTGATTGTGAGAAACCCACAAAAATAATCAGAATCTTTGTATTTTGAGAATATTGTGAACGGTGGTTTTGTCCATTTACAATAAACTCATACAAATACTTCTTAGATTGCGGGGTGTTGAGGTTGGAAGTGATCACAAGAGATTTTTTCTTATTTTTATCCAAAAGCGGCTTTCTCAATAAGATGGCGAGAAACTGGGGAAGCCGGGTGGCAGCGGGTAAAATTATCGGCGGGAATGATTTTAACAGTTCAATCCCGACAATTCGACAGCTTAACAGCCAAGGCTTGTCAGTTACTGTCGATCATTTAGGCGAGTTTGTGAACAGCGCCGAGGTCGCAAGGGAACGCACGGAAGAATGCATCCAAACCATTGAGACCATTGCGGATCAGCAGCTGAACTCACACGTTTCTTTAAAGATGACGTCTTTAGGTCTCGATATAGATATGGATCTGGTGTATGAAAATATGACGAAAATCGTCCAGACGGCCGAGAAGCATAAAGTCATGGTCACCATAGACATGGAAGACGAGGTCAGATGCCAGAAAACGCTTGATATTTTCAAGGATTTCAGAAGGAAATACGAGTATGTAAGCACGGTGTTACAGGCCTATCTGTACCGGACGGAAAACGATATTGACGATTTGGATTCTTTGAAACCGTTCCTTCGTCTTGTAAAAGGAGCATATAAGGAATCAGAGAAAGTGGCTTTTCCGGAAAAAAGCGATGTCGATGAGAATTACAAAAAAATCATCCGAAAGCAGCTCTTAAATGGTCACTACACAGCGATTGCGACACATGACGATAAAATGATCGATTATACAAAGCAGCTTGCCAGGGAAAACGGCATTTCCAATGACATGTTTGAATTCCAGATGCTGTACGGCATGCGGTCGCAAACCCAGCTCAGCCTCGTAAAAGAAGGTTATAACATGAGAGTCTACCTGCCTTACGGAGAGGATTGGTACGGCTACTTTATGAGACGTCTGGCAGAACGTCCGTCAAACATTGCATTTGCTTTCAAAGGAATGACGAAGAAGTAAAAAAGGAGAGATTACAATGACAACACCTTACAAACATGAACCATTCACAAATTTCCAAGACCAAAACAACGTAGAAGCGTTTAAAAAAGCGCTTGCGACAGTAAACGAATATTTAGGAAAAGACTATCCGCTTGTCATCAACGGTGAAAGAGTGGAAACAGAAGCGAAGATCGTTTCCATTAACCCGGCTAATAAAGAAGAGGTAGTCGGCAGAGTCTCAAAAGCTTCTCAAGAGCACGCTGAGCAAGCAATTGAAGCTGCGGCTAAAGCCTTTGAAGAGTGGAGATACACGTCTCCGGAAGAAAGAGCGGCTGTCCTGTTCCGCGCGGCTGCCAAAGTCCGCAACAGAAAGCATGAATTCTCCGCTTTGCTCGTGAAAGAAGCAGGGAAGCCTTGGAACGAGGCTGATGCTGATACTGCTGAAGCGATTGACTTCATGGAATATTATGCACGCCAAATGATTGAACTGGCAAAAGGAAAACCGGTCAACAGCCGTGAAGGCGAGAAAAACCAATATGTATACACGCCGACTGGCGTAACAGTCGTTATTCCGCCTTGGAACTTCTTGTTCGCGATTATGGCGGGAACAACAGTAGCACCGATCGTTACCGGTAACACAGTTGTTCTTAAACCTGCGAGCGCAACGCCTGTCATTGCTGCGAAATTCGTTGAGGTTCTTGAAGAATCCGGTCTGCCAAAAGGCGTTGTCAACTTTGTTCCTGGAAGCGGAGCGGAAGTCGGTGACTACCTTGTTGATCATCCAAAAACAAGCCTTATCACGTTTACAGGATCAAGAGAAGTCGGTACGAGAATCTTCGAACGTGCGGCAAAAGTTCAGCCAGGCCAGCAGCACTTAAAACGTGTTATCGCTGAAATGGGCGGTAAGGATACAGTTGTAGTGGATGAGGATGCTGACATTGAATTGGCGGCTCAATCCATCTTTACATCTGCATTCGGCTTTGCGGGCCAAAAATGTTCTGCGGGTTCACGTGCTGTTGTCCATGAAAAAGTGTATGATCAAGTATTAGAGCGCGTTATTGAAATTACAGAATCTAAAGTAACGGCTAGCCCTGACAGCGCAGATGTTTACATGGGACCTGTCATTGACCAGGGTTCTTATGATAAAATTATGAGTTATATTGAGATCGGAAAAGAGGAAGGCCGATTAGTAAGCGGCGGCACTGGTGATGATTCAAAAGGATTCTTCATCAAACCGACGATCTTCGCTGACCTTGAACCGAAAGCAAGACTCATGCAGGAAGAAATTTTCGGGCCTGTTGTCGCTTTCTCTAAAGTATCAAGCTTTGATGAAGCATTAGAAGTGGCCAACAATACTGAGTACGGTTTAACGGGAGCGGTGATCACAAACAACCGCAAGCACATTGAGCGTGCAAAACAAGAATTCCATGTTGGAAATCTGTACTTTAACCGCAACTGTACAGGAGCCATCGTCGGCTACCATCCGTTCGGCGGCTTCAAAATGTCCGGCACAGATTCAAAAGCCGGCGGTCCTGATTACCTGGCACTGCACATGCAGGCAAAAACAATCAGTGAAATGTTCTAAAGCGGGACTAAATGGGCATCCTCCCTGCGGGGGTGTCCATTTCATCCATATACTATAAAAAAGAGGAGGAAGTGCCATAGAAAACACACAGCTGATTATTTCAATTTGTATTTATATGGCGGGGATGCTGCTGATCGGCTACTTTGCCTACAAACGTACGTCAAACCTGACGGATTACATGCTGGGAGGACGTTCCTTAGGTCCGGCTGTAACCGCTCTCAGTGCGGGAGCTGCCGATATGAGCGGCTGGCTGCTGATGGGGCTTCCGGGCGCCATGTTTTCAACTGGACTAAGCGGCGTTTGGATTGTGTTCGGGCTTTGCCTTGGAGCATGGGCAAACTGGCTCTACGTCGCGCCGCGGCTGAGAACATATACAGAAAAAGCGGGGAATTCGATTACGATTCCCGGATTCCTTGAAAATCGTTTCGGAGATCAAACAAAGCTCCTCAGACTGTTTTCAGGAATTGTCATTTTAGTCTTTTTCACATTTTATGTATCGTCCGGAATGGTGTCCGGCGGCGTCTTATTCAACAGCATCTTGGGGATGAATTATCACACCGGCTTGTGGATTGTGACTGGTGTTGTTGTCGCGTACACCCTGTTTGGGGGCTTTCTGGCTGTCAGCTGGACAGATTTTGTTCAGGGGATCATTATGTTTGCAGCACTTATTCTCGTTCCTATCGTTACGTTTTTCCACACCGGGGGAATAGGTGAAACAACTGCTGAGATCCGCTCTGTGGACCCTGATATGTTTAATATTTTTAAAGGAACCAGTGTTCTTGGCATCATTTCATTGTTTGCCTGGGGCTTGGGCTACTTCGGCCAGCCGCATATCATTGTGCGCTTTATGGCGATTACATCTGTCAAAGAGATAAAAAGAGCGCGCAGAATCGGAATGGGATGGATGATTCTTTCGGCAGCCGGCGCAGTGCTGACAGGTTTGGGCGGTATCGCTTATTACCATCAGCGGGGCATGACATTGAAGGACCCGGAGACGATTTTTATTCAATTAGGAAACATTTTGTTCCACCCAATTATCACAGGTTTTCTGATTTCTGCGATTTTAGCGGCCATCATGAGTACGATTTCCTCCCAGCTGCTTGTCACATCAAGCTCTTTGGTAGAGGATTTGTATAAGTCGATGTTCCGGCGCTCAGCTTCTGATAAAGAACTGGTGTTTTTAGGGCGTCTGGCTGTGCTGGCTGTTTCAATTGTCGCGTTAGTTCTGGCATGGGAGAAAAACAATACCATCCTTGGATTGGTCAGCTACGCGTGGGCGGGCTTCGGTGCATCTTTTGGACCAGTTGTACTGCTCAGTTTATTTTGGAAACGAATGACCAAATGGGGGGCACTCGCCGGCATGATTGTAGGGGCAGCGACTGTAATCATTTGGGCGAATGCCGGTCTTTCGGGCTTTCTGTATGAAATCATACCTGGTTTTGCTGCGAGTCTATTATCTGTCTATATCGTCAGCGTATTGACGCAGGCTCCGTCACAAGATGTGACAGACCAGTTTAAAGACTACCAAGATACGATGTCACAATAAAGATCGAAAGGAGGAGGAAGGGGATATCCCTTTTTCCTCTTTTCTCCTTTTAAGACCGCTGTTTTTTCTTTTGGAAACAAACGTATTTTTTTCTATACAAAAAGACCCCGTATGGATATGATTAAAGTAAAAAAAGTATAGGAGAAAAAAGGTATGGAAGAGCTTTTAGAGAGAGTTTTTTCATTTTCAGATGTTGATAAGCTGATTGACTTTATCAGCTATGAACTGCAAAAACCAGTGATACTGGAAAGCGCGGATTTCTTTTTGTTAGCCTACAATTCTTACTATATTAACCATTTTGATTCTGCGAACCAGCAGACTATTTTTTCAAAAAAGTGTCCGGTTCAGATTTTTGAGAGGTTTTTGAAGGACGGGATCATTGAAAAGCTGAAAACAGAACCTGAGCCTTTTCGCGTCAATAAAATTGAGAGCATTGGGTTAAATCAGAGAGTAGTCGTGAGTGCGAAGCATAAAGGGGAAGTCATGGGCTACATCTGGATTCAGGAACTGGATCGTGATCTGACAGACGAAGAGCTCGATTTTTTGTACGAGACCTCCTTCCATGTCGGAAAAATTATTTATAAAGCGAACAAGCTGAAACAGGAAAAGGAAGAAAGAGCTGAGGACCTCATCAAACGGGCTATCTATCAGCAATTTATTTCTGAAAAGGAGCTCAGGCGCGAAGCTGAGAGAATCAACACCGTGCTGCCTTCTGTGTTTTCAGTTGTCATCCTGCACGCCGCGAATGGGGATGGGGAAGCGGTGGAAGATTTAAAGGAAAATATCAGGTCTTACCTGAATTTGCGGGATAAAGTCAGTCATGTCTTAACGATAGAATCCAATATTGTCATCGTCGTAGCGAGTTTTTCCCAAAAAAGCTCCGCCTCCTCAGCAGCTGCTGAATTCATTAACAAGCTGTTAACACATTTTCACTTTCAAAAAATTCCTACCCCTATCTATATCGGTATCGGAAACGAATATGACCACATCTTAAAACTTGGCAAAAGCTATACAGAAGCATTGGAAGTCATTAAAGCCGCAGAAATAACCGGTAACCAGGAAAACATTCCATATGAATATGAGAAGCTCGGTATTTATCGTTATTTAGAAAGCATTGAACAGAAAAATGACTTTTTGGAATACGAGAATAAGGATTTGGCTTTACTAAAAGCGAAAGACCAAGAAAGCAGCACCGAGCTGCTGAAGACGCTGGAAATCTATCTCCTCAACAACTGCAAAACAAAACCAGCCGCAGAACAGCTGTTTATTCACCAAAACACATTAAATTACCGCATCAAGCAGATTCTTGAAATGACATCCATCGATTTAAGCGATTTCAGAACGCGATGCCAGCTCTATCTTGATTTGATGCTGATGAAAAAGAAATAAAAAAAGAAACCAGTACTTGTACTGGTTTCGTCTTCAATTAAAATCCTCTGTAAACATACGGATCATCAGGTTTTTTAATGGTGTTCCAGTCCGTCACTTTCACGACAGGGAGGGTTGATTTGAATGGCTGATAGTATTCTGAGGACAAAGTGCCTTTGATATGAATCCATTCATCATCCTTAATATCCATGTCCTTCGGAAATTCCACAAGCATCCCGTAAACGCCGGAATCAGCGATACAGTGAATAATGCCAAACCGCAATACGAAAAGCTGGTTTTTGTTAATCGCGTTTCCTTTATACGCAAATCCATGAAATTCAATCGTACGGCCGAGAAATTCACCCGGATAGTTATAAATGGTTTCCATACCCTTTAAGAAATCATCATCGGTCAGAGAAATCTCTTTTTTACCAGAATATTTTTTATACAGCTGTTTCATCTGCTTGTCATAGCTGTCTTGCGCATAATAAAGGCTGGCATCAGGCCGCAGATACTGGGTTTGGGAGTAGTGATCTCCGCTTTCCATGGCCTTAAACGAGAATCCTTTCGTTTTGACGATGGATGAGTCAAGCGTCGCAATCGGAAAAAAGATGCCTGACACCAAAGGGAAAATAAAAACAAGATAAATAAAATACCGCTGATAAAATGGTTTGTTTTGTTCATGGTCATGATCATGGCCGCAGCCGCAATCATCGTCATGATGATGCCCGCCTTTTTCAGGCGATTTGATAAATAAATACGCTTGAACAGCTGTCAAAATGGCCAGCAGGAAGATCGCAATAAAGGAAAGATAGGCATATTTCATATTGATATATTTTGTTAGATTTCCTGAGGTGTGCAGATGATAAAAGAAAAACGTAAATCCCATCAGCACCAATAGACGAAACATCCAATCACCCCTTTACCAGTAGTGATCCCGCTAAGACGATCACGACAATATACGTAATCAGCAGGAAAACAAATCGTTTTTTGAAGGCCGCGAGCATCATCAAGAGATTCTTAATATCAACCATCGCACCGAAGACGAGAAAGGCGATGAGCGAGCCTAAAGAAAATGTGCTGCTGAAGGAAGACGCAATAAATGCATCCACTTCTGAACAAAGCGACAAGACAAACGCCAGGCTCATCATCACGAGGGAAGATGATACATCATTCTGTCCGATCGCAAGCAGAGTGGATGTTTTGACGTACGTCTGCATCGCAGCTGCGATAAAGGCGCCGATGATTAAATATTTCCCCACGGAGAAAAATTCATCAATGGCGTGACGCAAGGTCCCTCCCAGCTTTTGCAGCAGGGTGTGGTGATGATGATGGCGATGCCCGGGTTCATCAGGCTTTAAAAGCTGGTTATCCTTAAATTGATAGGATAAGATGATGCCGATGATCACCGAAACGGCCAGCGCCAGCCCGCCCCGGTAAAAGACAACGCTCCATCTATTCCCGAATGCAATATACGTAGAAAACAAAACAATGGGATTGATGATAGGAGCAGTCAGCATAAAAGCAACGCCTGCATGAAGAGGAACCCCTTTTAGCAGAAGCCGCCTCGTAATCGGGATAATGCCGCATTCGCAGGCGGGAAATAAGATGCCGGCAAGCGCACCAAATAAGACTGCGAGAAACCGGTTTTTCGGCATGATCCTTGCAATCATTTCTTCAGAAACAAACATTTGAATAATTCCGGACAGAATGACGCCAATCAGAATAAACGGAATGGCTTCTATTAAAATACTGATAAAAATAGAATTCAGCTGAAGAAAAGACGATTGTGCTGTCACAATAAAACCTCCGCTCATGGTAAGCTGCCTCTGATTATATCACGAAAAAAGGCACTGATTGTTTGACGGAAGAGGAGGAAGGATCGTTTCACCTTGTATAGGATTCTAAGAAATCCAGTGGTGAACTGCGGCACCTTTGCAGCAAACATCCTGCGAGGGAATTATTATTCAGGGCCGGCAAAATGGTTGAACACGGACTCTGGAAATATGATATACTTTGTATTGATATTCATTCTCAATTAAACGATATAACGTTAATGATAGATTTGGAACGGGAGGCAGGACGGATGGCTGAAAATCAAGAGGTGTATGACGTCACGATTATAGGCGGGGGACCGATCGGGCTGTTTACGGCTTTTTACTGCGGCATGCGGGAGCTGAAAACGAAAGTGATCGAGTTTTTGCCGCGGCTCGGGGGAAAGGTGTCTTTATTTTTCCCTGAGAAAATCATTCGCGATATTGGCGGGATACCGGGGATTGCCGGGGAGCAGCTGATCGAACAGCTGAAGGAGCAGGCGGCGACGTTTGACCCTGATATTGTGCTGAATCAGCGAGTGACCGGATTTGAGCGTCTGGATGACGGAACCATGGTGCTGACTAGCTCTGAGGGGGAGAAGCACTATACAAGAACCGTTATTTTGGCTGTCGGAATGGGCACGCTGGAGGTCAATGAGTTTGACAGCCAGGATGCAAGCCGATATGCAGGAAAAAATCTTCATTATAAAGTGGAGAAGCTTGATGCGTTTAGAGGCAAACGGGTTGTGATTTCTGGCGGGGGAGATACTGCGGTCGATTGGGCTAATGAGCTGGAACCGATTGCGGCGTCTGTTACTGTCGTGCACCGCAGGGAGGAATTCGGCGGACTGGAAAGCAGCGTGACGAAAATGAAGCAGTCATCTGTGCGGGTGCTTACTCCTTATCGGCTGGAACATCTCAGCGGCACTGAAGAACGCATCGAAAGCGTCACCGTTTGTCATGCTGAGTCTGGACATACCGAGGAAATCGAGCTTGATGAGCTCATTATTAATCACGGGTTTAAAATTGATCTCGGCCCGATGAAGGATTGGGGTCTCGAGATTGAAGAAGGCCGGATTAAAGCTGACAGACATATGCGGACGAATCTTCCGGGCGTGTTTGTTGCGGGGGACGCGGCGTATTATGAAAGCAAGCTCAGATTGATTGCCGGTGGTTTTACGGAAGGCCCGACTGCCGTCAACAGTGCGAAATCTTATCTGGACCCTCAGGCGGAAAATATGGCGATGTATTCCACCCACCACAAAAAATTGGTTCATAAATAAAAAAGCCCTTTGGAAAAGGGCTGTATCATCAGCTGTGGAGGAGCTTTTTCTCCACTTGCTCATTTTGTATAAACGCAAATAATTGCTCTTGGTCTTGTACGGCAGTAAACCCATATGCAGCGGCGGGCGCGCCATCGCCTATACAGATGACAGGGGGGCGGCTTGCTGACGGTTCTGGTGAAATGCCGATTTCTTCTCCTGCGCTGATCAATTGCTGAGCGGACTGCTTGCCGGGGCAAATGATCATGTGCAGAGGAGACTCACTGATCGTCCGTTCGGTCATTCTGGTGAATCGCTCATCTATGACGTTTTCATGGGTGATATAGCACAAACAGGACTCTGATTTCTGCATTTCTTCTACTGAATGACGGCTGCCGACAATCAGCTTTTTAGGTGAATTGTGATGGTGCTCGGATATGATGAAGCCGCGTTTTATAAGCTCTGCCTTTCCTGCTTCTGACGCTGCACTCAGGCGTGCGGTCAGCTGGCGAATGTCGATTCGTTTGGACGCGAGCGCTTGAAAAAATTCGCTAACCGCACGGCGTGATGTGAAGAAAATATCCTCAAAGGTGCTGATCTGTCCTAGAATATCCTCGTTGGCAGGCATTTTTTCAGTACGCCATTTTGGCCATTCGATGACATCGGCACCATAATCGCGCAGCTTGTCTGCCAGCGTATGCTCATCTTCGCCATGAGTGACTATCATCATATGCTGCCCGATGAATGGTTTGCTTTCAAACCAGCTGTGTGTTTGAACGTTTACAATATCACCGATGACGATAATGGCGGGATTTGTGATTTGCTGTTCCTGTATTTTTTGATGGATATCCTGCAGCGTTCCTTTTACGCTCCGCTGGCGGCCCCACGTTCCCCATTGAATCACGATGACAGGGAAAGAAGGAGATTTTCCGTACGCGATGAGCTGCTGGCAAATAAATGGAAGGTTTTTGACACCCATGTAAAACACAAGCGTTTGAACGCTTCGGGCAAGCCCTTCCCAGTCAAGGTTCGGCTTTCCTTTTAAGGATTTATCATGTGCGGTAATCATGGCGAAAGACGAAGCGAAATCCCGGTGCGTGACGGGGATTCCCGCATACAGCGGCGCTGCGATTCCCGAGGTGATGCCCGGCACCATTTCATAGCGGATGCCATGCTGGTGGAGAGCGTCTGCTTCCTCGCCGACTCTGCCAAACACGCTGGGATCTCCGCCCTTTAAACGGACAACGGTTAATCCCTCCGACGCTTTTTCAATCAGCAGGGCATTGATCTCTGCTTGTTTCATAAAATGGCGGTCCGGCAGTTTTCCGCAATAAATGAACTGGCAGTCTGGTGATGTGTATTCGAGCAGCTTAGGGTTTGCGAGCCGGTCATACAAAATGACATCCGCTTCCTCCAGCGCCTGTTTTCCTTTTATGGTGATGAGCCCTGGATCTCCAGGTCCGGCGCCCACAAAATATACGATTCCGTTTTTCATGATCATGTCATCCTTCCGTCACTGTAAAAAATGAAGGATCACTTTGAAAGTGATCCGGTCTTTGATCAATATACGAGATAAACGTATTCTCCTTCGATCAGCGTTTCGTATGTTTTGACACAGCCGTGATCCGGCTCTTGAACGATTCCGTCTTCCAAGGAGATTTTCCAGTCGTGCATCGGACAGAAGACATATTCGCCGCTGACGATACCTTCTGCAAGGACGCCGCCCTTATGGGGACAGCGGTTTTCAATGGCGCGGATGCTCCCGTTTGAAAGCTTAAAGACCGCAAGCTCCTTATCTTCAATATACACTGTTTTTCCTAATTGTTCAGGCAATTCTTCGATTTTTCCGATACATACTTTTGTGACGTCTTTGTTCACCATGTCCATTCCTCCTCAATGTTTGTTTCTGTCATTATGATGTGGTCACGACATTTTCAAATAATTCTTTAGAGGTTTGTTTATCTTCCAGGAAGTCCTTCCACGGATCTTTGTGGACAGAGAGCGTTTCATTCATTCGGTCGTTCAGCTCCTGCCGTTTTTCCGGATCGTTTAAAATATCTTGGACATGGGATAAACCGACGCGCTCCAGCCATGCGGACGTGCGTTCTAAGTAGTTTGCGGTTTCCCGGTAGTATTGAAGATAAGCGCCTGCGTATTCCAAGACTTCTTCATTTGTTTTCACCTTCATCAGCAAGTCGCCGGCACGCAGATGGGTTCCGCCGTTTCCGCCGACGTAAAGCTCCCAGCCTCCGTCGATGCCGACAACGCCAAGATCTTTAATGCCGGACTCTGCACAGTTTCGCGGGCAGGCAGATACGGCCATTTTCACTTTATGAGGCGTGTTGAGTCCTTCAAATTTTTTCTCAAGGTCGATGCCTAAGGCCATGGAGTCTTGTGTGCCGAAGCGGCAGAATTGTTCGCCTACACATGTTTTTACCGTGCGGAGTGTTTTTCCGTACGCGTAGCCTGACGGCATATCAAGATCGGCCCATACCTTTGGCAGGTCTTCTTTTTTCACGCCGATCAAGTCAATACGCTGGCCGCCTGTCATTTTGACGAGCGGGATCTCGTATTTGTCGACGACATCAGCGATTTTGCGAAGATCTTGAGAGTTGGTTACACCGCCGTACATCCGCGGTACGACAGAGTAGGTTCCGTCTTTTTGAATATTGGCGTGCATCCGTTCATTAACAAAGCGGGATGTTCTGTCATCCTCATATTTGGACGGATTGATCATGCCTAAGTAGTAGTTCAGAGCCGGACGGCATTTGGAACAGCCTTCTGGCGTTTTCCAGCCGAGCACGTTCATGACTTCTCTTGTATGTGACAGCCCTTTGGCTTTGATTTCTTCGACTACCTCGTCTCTCGACAATGAGGTACAGCCGCAAATCGCTTCTTTTTGGGCTGATGCGTCAAAGTCTGATCCCAGCGTATACTGAAGGATGTCTTCTACGAGCGGCTTACAGCCTCCGCATGAGCGGGACGCGCCGGTGCATGCTTTGATTTCATCTGTTGATGAACAGCCCTGTTCCTGGATGGCCTGAATAATTGCTCCTTTTGACACGCCGTTACAGCCGCAGATGATTTCATCATTGCTCATGGCAGCGGTCAGACTTGTGCCGGCTTCTTGGTTGAGAGGCTGTAAGATTGAGATTTTAGAGGTTTCAGAGATATCTGCTTCTTTTTGAATCATCGAAAACAGGCGGTTGCCCTCACTGCTGTCGCCGAATAAAACGGCTCCGACAATCTGATTGCCTCGCAGCACGACTTTTTTATAAATGCCATCCTGTTCATCAAAAACCTTAATCGCTTTTTTCTCGTCTGATTCGTTAAAGTCACCGGCAGAAAAGACCTCGACTCCTGATACTTTCAGTTGAGTGGAGAGAACGGAGCCTTCATAAGGTTTCGTTTCAACACCGCAGATATGTTTAGCGAGCACTTTCGCCTGTTCATAGAGCGGCGCCACGAGTCCGTATGCGATTCCTCGGTGCTCGGCGCATTCACCGACCGCATAAACGTGCGGGATTTCGGTTTGCATATAATCGTTGACAATGATGCCGCGGTTGACTGGAATTCCGCTTTCGGCCCCAAGCGTTGTATTCGGACGGATGCCGACGGCCATGACGACTAAATCGGCTTCAACACTTGTGCCGTCTTTGAATCTGACGCCCTCGACCCGGTCATCTCCGAGAATTTCTTCTGTTTGCTTTTCAAGCAGAAAGGTCATTCCTTGTTTTTCTAATTCGTTTTGCAGCAGGCGTCCGGCCGTTGCGTCAAGCTGGCGTTCCATCAGGAAGGGAGCGAGATGGATAACGGAGACTTCCATACCGAGATTCAGCAAACCGCGCGCAGCTTCTAAGCCAAGCAAGCCTCCGCCAATGACGGCTGCTTTTTTATATTGTTTTGACGCGGCGAGCATCGTGTCTGTGTCTTTTATGTCCCGGAAAGCTGTGACGCCTTTTTTGTCTGCACCTGGAATCGGCAGGATAAAAGGGACAGAACCCGTAGCCAGGATCAGTTCATCATAAGGCTGTATTCTGTCTGCATCGGTGATGACGGTTTTGTTTTCGGTGTCCACTTTAATAACTGTTTCATTGGTATACAATTGTATATTGTTTTCTTCGTACCAGTTCCAATCGTTTAACGTAATATCTTTGATATCTGTATCGCCTTGCAGCACTTTTGACAAAAGGATTCGGTTGTAGTTGGGATGCGGTTCGGAACCAAAAATTGTGATTTGAAATGCGTCTTTTGAAACATTCAGTATCTCTTCAATGGCCCTTACCCCGGCCATTCCATTACCAACAAGAACTAGCTGTTTTTTTCCCATCAGATGATCCGCTCCTTATCAATGTTTTTTTCAGCGTAGCACAGCAAAAAGAAATATTTAAGATGCATGTTATAAAATGTAACAAAAAATACGAAAATTTCTAAAAATTTTATGAAAATTTTAAATAGGTCTGACTCGGACGGCGCATACCTTAAAACCGGGCATTTTACACGCTGGATCTAGGCTGTCGCCAATCAAATCATTTACGTTTTGGGCATCCGCCCAGTGGATGGGAACAAATACTGTGTCTTTTCTGATGTGTTCTGACCATTTGCTGCGGACGGTGATGCTTCCGCGAGGAGATTCGATGTTCACGAGAACGCGGTCTTCGATATTGTAGGCTGCTGCTGTTTTCGGATGGATTTCCATAAATGATTCAAAATGTCTTGCGGCCAAAGAGGCGCTTTTTCTCGTTTGGACACCTGTCAAATAATGAGACATGACCCTTCCGGTCGTTAAAAACAACGGATATTCGGCGGTCGGCTTATCTTTTGGAACAACGGGTTCGTTTGGGATCACACTTAATGCCGCTTTTTGATCCGGATGTGCAAATGAGTCCTCAAATAAGCGCCCGGTTCCGGGATGATCAGGCTCCGGACACGGCCAGTGAATCCCGCCTTCTTGTCTGAGCCTGTCATATGTGATGCCGGAATAATCGGCGATTCCGCCGCGGCTTGCTTCTCTCAATTCGTTAAAGATATCCTCCGCAGACGTGTAGGAAAAATAACGGCCTTTTCCGAGAACGGACGCGATTTCGCAAATGATCTGCCAATCATGCTTTGCTTCTCCCGGGCAGGGGCGGCTCGCTTCCCTCAATGTCACGCGGCCTTCAACATTAGTCATCGTGCCTTCGTCTTCTAAGTAAGAGGATGCGGGCAAAATGACATCAGCGAATTTCGCAGTTTCAGATAGAAACAAGTCGATTGCAACAAAGAATGTCAGTTTCGACAGCGCCTGTTTGACAAGGTTGGCATTTGGGCTGGAGACTGCTGGATTGGAACACATTAGAAACAGTCCTTTAATGTCTCCATCGTTGATTTTTTCCATCATTTCATAGGCTGAGACGCCTTTTCGCGGGAGCTCATCCGGATTGACTCCCCACACTTTTGCAATATAAGCCCGATGTTCTTCGTTTTCGATGGAACGGTAGCCGGGAAGCTGATCTGCTTTTTGGCCATGCTCTCGGGCGCCTTGCCCATTGCCCTGACCGGTGATCGCTCCGTAGCCCGAGTAAGGCTTGCCGATTTTTCCTGTGATCAGCACCACATTTAAGAAGCCTTTCACAGCTGCGGTTCCGTCGGTTTGCTGTTCAATGCCGCGGGCTGTAAACAGCATGCCGGACGTTTCCTTGGCAAACTTCATAGCGGCCTTTCGTATTTGCTCTAAAGGAACACTTGTCTGCTCGGCGATGTCTTCCAGATTTAAAGCGCCGGTATGCTGTTTGAGCTCATCAAATCCGTTTGTGCGCGTGCGAATGAAGTCTTCGTTTATCAGCTGTTCGTCTATGATGATTTTGACTAAACCGTTGGCAAGGGCTGCGTCTGTTCCGGGTTTGATTTTCAGATGAAGGTCAGCTATTTTTGTCGTCGCTGTTTCCCGGGGGTCAATGGCAATGAGATAAGCCCCGTTTTCTTTCGCTTGTTCAAAATACGGCATGATGGTCGGCTGGCATTCCGCGATATTGGTGCCGGCCAAAATGATCACTCGGGTGTGGGGGATTTCCGCTAAGGGATTCGTCAAGCCTCTGTCTGCTCCGAATGTTTGGTTGGCTCCGGTTGCTGCGGCGGACATACAGAGCCGGCCGTTGTAATCGATGTATTTTGTCTGTAAGCCGACTCGTGCGAACTTTCCTAACAGATAAGCCTCTTCATTCGTAATCGAGGCGCTTCCATAGACAGCCATCGCATCATGACCGTATTTGTCTTGGATCAGGGTGACTTGCTCTTTTATATAGTTCAGCGCTTCAGCCCAGGAAACAGGCACAAACTCACCGTTTTTTTTGAGCAGCGGCCGGGTGATGCGGGAGGAGTGCAGGGCATGCTGGTGGGCGTTCATCCCTTTCATGCATAAACGACCTTGTGTCGTGGGATTGTCGATGCCGATGGCTGTATACTTTTTCCGTGTGACGACGGTTTGTTCCACAAGCTGCATTTTGCATTGCATGCTGCAAAACGGACATTGGGTGTCGTATGTTTTTTCTGATTGGACGTCTTGCTGTTTTTCGCGGAAATATCTAAGCAGTCGTTCAGTCAAAATGCCTCATCCTTTCTTAAGTGCGCCAGCCTGTATAGGCTGATCTTGTATCAATGACAGGTCAGTTTGAAGGTTTTCCAGCAGTTGCGTCCGCAAATCCTGTTCAAATAATACCTCTCTGATATGAATGATGCCGAGGCGGTCAATCCACTGATGAACCGCTTCTGCGTAGTGAGCCGTTTCGCGATAATACTGAAGAAGGCCTTTCATCATAATGGCAGTATTTTCTTCGCTATCCGTCACACAAAACAGCATTCCGGCACGGGCATGCCCTCCCCGGATGCCGCCAGTGTAAATGTCCCAGCCCTCTTGTGTTCGAATGGCGCCGATATCCTGTATAGCAGCGGCGGTGCAGTCTTTTTCACACGACAAGCTGATGGATATGTGATCGGGCATGGAAAGCATGTCAGTATGTCTTTCGATATGGCTTGCCAGCTTTTGAATAGAGCGATCTTCCCCGCACGTACATGCTATGACACTTTGCAGCGAGCGGCGGTGCTGATGAGTGAAAACTGGCATGTGCAGTTCTTTTCTGATGTTTGCAAGGTCATTCGGCCGGATTCCGGAAAGCTTCAGCCTCTGGCCGTGAGTTATTGAAACATTGGGGATGCCGTATGTCTCGATGATGTTTGCGATGTTTCTGAGTTCCTTTGCATTTGTCAGCCCGCCGTACATTTGCGGAATGAGGGTGCATGTATCCTTGGGCGATGTTTCAGGAGACTGGATATACCCAGGCTGCAGCAATTCCATGTAATAGTGAAGCGCCGGAACACAAACGCGGCAGCCGTTTTTCGTTTTCCAGCCAAGCTGATTCATTGCCTCAGCAGGATCGGGGAAATGACATCGGTGCAGTTCGGCGATGACTTCATCTTCCGTCAAATCAGTGCAGCCGCAAAACGAAGGCTGGCCGGCTGGTTCTGTATATTCGCTGCTTTCCATGTATTTCAGAAGGTCTTCAACGAGCGGCTTGCAGCCTCCGCAAGAGCCGGATGCTTTTGTGCACTGCTTAACTTCTTCGACCGTTGTTAAGCCTTTCGTGTGCACCGCTTCTTCAATCAAACCTTTTGTCACCGAGTTGCATTGGCAAATGGGTTCAGTGGGAGGCATGGATGCAAATGAAATGCCGCTTTGATCCGGTTCGATCAGCTGCTTTTTGACAATGGAAATGTCTCTTTGTTTAAGCAGGCTGTCGAGAAGCCGCTGTTTATCACGTGTGTCTCCGAATAAAATTACACCAGCCAGTTTGTCGTTCTCAAAGAGGACTTTTTTGTAGCAGCCGGCATGTTCATCATGAAGCTTAATGCTCGTCGTGCCTGCGTATTCGTGCACCTTTCCTGCCGACCACACATCAATTCCCGCTATTTTTAGGGCTGCAGATTGGGCAGAGCCACGATATCCTTCACATGGAGCGCCGCAGATGTGTTGAGCGAGGACTTTTCCTTGTTCATAAAGAGGCGCGACCAATCCGTATACCATTCCGTTGTGCTCGGCGCATTCCCCGACGGCATACACATTCGGTTTGCTCGTCTGCATGAATTGATTGACGATGAAGCCGCGGTTTGCGGCGATTCCTGCTGATGCAGCCAATTGGATATTGGGTCTTACACCAGCCGCCATCACAATCAAGTCTGCTTTTATCGAAGTTCCGTCTCTGAACCGGATACCATCTGCCCGGGAGCCTCCTGTAATGGATGCTGTGTCTTTCTCTAAAAGAAAGGTTAAGCCTTTTCGTTCCAGCTCAGACTGAAGCAGACGAGACGCTGTTTGATCGAGCTGTTTTTGCATAATGCTGGGAGAGTGGTGAATGACGCTGACATCCATGCCCAGATGCAGCAGGCCGACAGCCGCCTCAAGGCCTAATAAGCCGGCACCGATGACCGCTGCTTTTTGATAACGTTCCGCCATGCTGATAAAAGCTTGGCAGTCTTCTATTGTCCGAAAGCCGTAAACACCTTCTTTGTCTGTCCCGGGTATGGGGAGAATATGAGGGGAGGAGCCTGTTGCCAGAATCAATTTGTCGTAGGACAGGCTGCGTTTTTGATCTGTGATGACTTGCTGTAAATCTGTGTTGATTTGAACGACCGTTTCACCTGTGTAAAGTGTAATGCCTTGCTTGGCGTACCATTCACTGCTGTTCAGCACAATGTCATTGAGCGATGCCTCCCCCTGTAAAACGGAGGATAAGAGAATGCGATTATAGTTGGGATGCGGTTCGCTGCCGAAAATGACAATCTCAAACATGTCACGATGAAGCTTTAATATTTCTTCAATACAGCGAATTCCGGCCATTCCGTTCCCTGCTACAATTAATCTTTGTTTCTTCATTTGCCAGACCTCCTTTGCCTCAGCTTGTAAGTTTTTCTCCTATCAAAAATTATGGCACAATGCTCAGTTAACGCATTAAACGTGTCACATTAGCTTACACATGTCTTTTCCGAAAAAATAAGGTCATATATTCTTGATTCAGAAAATTGAAATTTTTATAGGGTCAAGAAAGGGGAATGTTATGAAGCTGTCGGAACTGAAAACAAGCGGTCACCCGTCCACTTTGCTCTGCTCGTTTTTATACTTTGATGTAAGTTTTATGATATGGGTTATGCTTGGGGCGCTTGGTGTTTATATTTCTCAGGATTTTGGCCTGTCTCCCTTTGAAAAAGGGCTTATCGTGGCTGTGCCGATTTTATCGGGATCTGTGTTTCGGATCATATTAGGCGTATTAACGGACAGAATCGGGCCGAAAAAAACAGCTGTGACCGGAATGCTGGTGACAATGATCCCGCTGCTTTGGGGAACTTTTGGCGGCCGTACGCTGACTGAGCTTTACGCGATCGGCATTCTGCTTGGCGTGGCAGGCGCGAGCTTTGCTGTTGCGCTTCCTATGGCAAGCCGGTGGTATCCGCCTCATTTGCAGGGACTGGCGATGGGGATAGCCGGTGCGGGTAACAGCGGCACCTTGTTTGCGACACTGTTTGGCCCCCGGCTTGCAGAGCAGTTCGGCTGGCACAGTGTGATGGGAATTGCGCTTCTTCCTCTGATCATCGTCTTTATTCTATTTGTTTTCATGGCGAAGAATTCTCCTGAACAACCGGCGCCGCAGCCGCTCAAAAACTACTTGCAGGTGTTCGGACAAAAGGAAACGTGGTTTTTCTGTCTGCTGTACAGCGTTACTTTTGGAGGATTTGTCGGGCTGTCCAGCTTTTTGGCGATATTCTTCGTCGATCAATACCAGCTGTCAAAAATTCACGCGGGAGATTTCGTCACATTATGTGTAGCAGCGGGCAGTTTTTTCCGGCCTGTAGGGGGCTGGATTTCAGATCGAGTCGGGGGCACGAAGGTTCTTTCTGTTCTGTTTGTCATCGTGGCTCTTTGCATGGCCGGAGTCAGCAGTCTGCCGTCTCTTTCAATGGTTATCATCCTTTTATTTGTCGGAATGATGGGACTCGGAATGGGCAACGGAGCAGTGTTTCAGCTCGTCCCGCAGCGCTTCCGGAAAGAAATCGGAATGGTGACGGGAATCGTCGGCGCAGCAGGAGGCATCGGAGGTTTCTTTCTGCCAAACATTTTAGGGTCATTAAAACAGATGACAGGCACATATGCCATCGGATTTATCACATTTTCCTGTATCGCATTGCTGGCGTTTGTGCTTGTGATTGCCGCAGGATATTACTGGAGAAAAAGCTGGAGCGCGGAAAGCAGCCCGGCGGATGTTTGATGTTGGATGGGTGACACGCGCTTGCGCGTGTCTTTTTTTGCTGTTTTCAACTTTCTCTTGATTTTAACTCGTGAACCGATCAGAATAAATAGTAATTATTACGATTTAAAACGGAAGGAGTTTTCTGATTGGAACAACACATTCTGCTCCCGGAAAAAACGGAGCGTCTTCAATATTTTGGGTCGGTCAGTCCCGTGAAAGGGCAAAAGCCTGTGGAAAAGGAGAACATGAAGGATCTTCAGAATATCAGAAAAGACTATTTTTTTGATATTCAGCAAGTAGGTGTCACCAATGTGTCTCACCCGGTCACTGTTGCTTCAGCGATGAAGCCTTGTCAGCAAACGACAGCAGCGAATTTTACCATGACCGCCAGCCTGCAGCGGAATCAGAAAGGCATCAATATGAGCCGATTAACAGAGCAGCTCCAACGCTATCATCAAAACGGCTGGATTCTCACATTTTCTTCTCTTCAGCAATTTACGAAAGAGCTTGCAGAAAACATGGATCAAATCTCGGCTTGCGTCGAAGTGCGGTTTCCATGGTATTTCGAAAGAAAGAGTCCAATGCTTGGGAAAGCGGGGCTGATGCATGCTGAGATGTTGATGTCTGTCACCTATCACGAAGATCAGCCGTTTAAACAGCGGGCCGGTATCTCGGCGAAAGTAACGACTCTTTGCCCTTGCTCTAAGGAAATCAGTGAATACAGTGCCCACAATCAGAGGGGAACGGTCAGCATTTTGGCCGATATTCATCCAACGGCACTGCTCCCAGTCGATGTAAAAGCCGATTTGCTTCACGTTGCAGAATCAAATGCCAGCGCGAGACTGCACCCGGTGCTAAAGCGGCCGGATGAAAAGGCCGTAACGGAAACCGCATATGAAAATCCCAGATTTGTTGAGGATCTGGCCCGTCTCATTGCAGCAGACTTATATGAGCTTGAATGGGTGTCGGCCTTTGATATTGAATGCAGAAATGAAGAATCAATTCATCTGCACGATGCCTATGCGAAGCTTAGGTTTTCGAAACAGGAGGAATGACTATGAAACTGTCATTCTTATTAATTGCTGTTTTTGCGCCGGCAATTCTGCTGTCAGCCTGTTCTTATCATGCGGACGAGAAAGCGGGAGCTCAAATGAAGAAAACAGACAAACACATAGCGGCAGAGAAAACAAGCATTGATTGGACAAAGCCTTCCGGCGGAGAATACCCCGATATCAAGCAGCTGAAAAATGTCTGGATTGATGTGGACGTGAAACAGCAGAAGGCTTATATCAATGCCGGAAGCAAAACCATCTATACCATGATCGTTTCATCAGGACTCGATCAAACCCATGATGATTCCACACCGAAAGGCACATTTCATATCGAGCCTGAACGGGGAGAATGGTTTTTCTCTGAAGGATATCAGGAAGGGGCGGAATACTGGGTCTCATGGAAAAACCATGGAGAATTTCTTTTTCACAGCGTACCCATGACAAAGGACAAAAAAGTCATTGAAAAGGAAGCAAAAAAATTAGGGGCAAAAGCATCCCATGGCTGTATCAGACTATCCATTCCAGATGCGAAATGGATATACGAAAACATACCTGAACACACAAAAGTTGTGATCAGCTGAATAGAAAGCAGTTGACAAAAAGGAAAAAAGAACATACGATTTAAATCGTGATAATTACGTTTTGTGCAGAAAGGAGTTACTCCTATGTATAAATGGCTTATCATCGGCGGCGGAATTCAAGGATCGACCTTGGCTGTGCATCTGGTGAAGAGCGGAAAGGTGCCTATCCAGGATCTTGCGGTCATTGATCCTCATGAACAGCCCCTTGAGTGCTGGAAGCGAAATACGGCCCGCATTCGGATGAATGATTTACGCTCTCCATCGGTCCATCACATGGATACCGAGCCGTTCAGCCTGCAAACGTATGCGGATAAAAGCCAGTGGCCGGAGGTATTCTTCGGGAGGTATAAGCGTCCCTCTTTATCGCTTTTTAATCAGCATTGTGAAACTGTATTGGATGAGATACATATTGATCAGGCGTGGAAGACAGGCATGGTGACAGACTTGAGAAGAAAAAACGGATTGTGGGAAGTGAGGACAGATGCCTCCGAAACAATCAGGGGCGAAAGAGTTGTACTAGCCATGAGTTTTTCACAACAGCCTTGCTGGCCGGAGTGGGCACAGCATTTCAGAATGACGGCATTTATCATGTGTTTGACAGGGATGTGCAAGGGTTAAAACAGGAAGGCGTAAAAGCGGCGGTTGTGGGCGGAGGGATCACGGCGGCTCATTACGCCATAAAGCTCTCAGATGACGGGCGCGACGTGACGATGTTCGTGAGGCATCCGTTCCGCACCTATGATTTTGACAGTGATCCGGGCTGGCTTGGCCCGAAGTATATGAAAAGATTCAGCAAAACGTCAGACTATCAAAAGAGAAGACAATGGATCACAAATGCCAGACATCGCGGCTCCTTCCCGAAGGACATCTCAAGAAAGCTTGCTGTCTATAGAGAAGAGGGCAGGATAAAGGTCATTCAGGATGAAGTGATATCATGTCAAAAAACAGCTGACGGCCGGCTGCAGATACAGCTGAAGAAAAATGAATCGTCATACACATTCGAACATATCGCGCTGGCAACAGGCTTTGCCTCTGACATCAGCCGATTCGAGTGGGTTCAAAAAGCAGCGCAAGCAGAGCAATTGCTTTTTGCCGGCTGCGGCTTTCCGATTGTCGGCAAGGATTTGCAATGGGGGAACGGGTTATACGTGATGGGTGCCTTTGCGGAACTTGAAATCGGGCCGACAGCGAGAAATATTTCCGGGGCGCGAAAAGCGGCATTCACCATTACACATACGGCATTTAAATCGTAATGATTCTATTTTGAGAGGGTATGATCACAATGAAAAAAATTCCGGTTACAGTACTAAGCGGCTATCTTGGCGCGGGAAAAACAACACTGCTCAACAGCATTTTGCAAAATCGCGAAGGCTTAAAAATAGCCGTTATTGTAAATGACATGAGCGAGGTAAACATTGACGCGGGGCTGGTCAAGCAGGAAGGCGGGCTTTCCAGAACAGATGAAAAGCTAGTGGAAATGTCAAACGGCTGCATTTGCTGCACACTTCGCGAGGATTTGTTAGTCGAAGTGGAGAAGCTGGCAAAAGACGGACGGTTTGATTATATCGTAATCGAATCGACGGGAATCAGCGAACCGATCCCGGTGGCCCAGACATTTTCTTATATTGACGAAGAGCTGGGAATCGATCTCACCAAGTTTTGTGAGTTAGATACGATGGTGACAGTGGTCGATGCGAACCGTTTTTGGCATGACTATCAGTCGGGTGACAGCCTTCTGGACCGCAAAGAAGCACTTGGGGAAGAAGACGAAAGAGAAATTGCCGACCTGTTAATCGATCAAATTGAGTTTTGCGATGTTCTGATCTTAAATAAATGTGATTTAGTCAGCGAGCAAGAGCTTGAACAGCTTGAGAAAGTCCTTCGCACCCTGCAGCCAAGGGCTACATTCATTCGTGCTGTCAAAGGGAACGTCAAGCCGCAGGAGATTTTACATACGGGGCTATTTAACTTCGAGGAAGCGAACGGATCTGCCGGCTGGATAAAAGAGCTGACGGCAGGCCATGCAGCCCATACCCCGGAAACCGAGGAATACGGCATTTCTTCATTTGTTTATAAAAGACGGCTGCCATTTCATTCAACGCGCTTTTATCACTGGATGGATCAAATGCCTAAAAATGTTGTCCGCGCCAAAGGTATTGTCTGGTGCGCATCGCATAACAGCCTCGCTCTTCTGATGTCCCAAGCCGGCCCGTCCGTAACGATTGAGCCGGTATCTTATTGGGTGGCGGCAATGCCGAAGCTTGAGCAGGAGCAAATCAAACAGCAGGAGCCGGAAATATTAGAGGATTGGGACCCGGAATTCGGCGATCGTCTGACGCAGCTGGTGTTTATCGGAACAGACTTGGATGAAGACGCCATTACGAAGGAGCTGGATCAATGTTTGCTGACTGAATATGAGTTTGATTCCGATTGGTCGCTGTTTGAAGATCCATTTAAATGGAAGCTGAATCAATAGGAAAAAGCCGTCTCCTGCGGAGCGGCTTTTTTTAATGAAACGTTTGTTTAAAGATAATGTGCGTATTTCTTCTCAAGGATATTCTGAAAAGCCGCCGCAACGGAGCAGATGGCCCAATAAATGAGCGCGGTCAGAATATACATGGTCATGTAATCAAACTCTCGGCCCCCAATAATTTTCGCATGCTGGAGCAATTCCGGCACCGTAATCATCGCGGCGAGCGAGGATGCCTTGATCAAATCGAGCAATACATTGGCGAGCGGAGGCAGCGCAATACGGATCGATTGCGGCAAAATGATGCCCCTCATCGTCTGCCAATAGGAAAGACCGAGCGAGGATGCGGCTTCCCACTGCCCTTTTTCAACGGATGAAATGGCTGAACGGTTAATTTCCGCAATATAAGCGGCGCTGTTGAGGCTAAAGCCGATCAAAGCGGCCGTAACGGCAGAAAATTCAATGCCGATATAAGGGAATCCAAAATAAAGGATAAACAGGATCACCAAAATCGGAACGCCGCGCATAAAAGAAATGTAAAGACGCGCCGGCCATCTCAGCAGGGCAATCTTAGACATTCTGGCGAGCGATATAAACAGCCCAATCACCGTTCCCGCAAACATGCTGACAAAAGAAATAAGCAACGTGTACCCTATACCCTTTATGACATAAGGGAACGATTCAATCGCCAGCTGTGTGTTGAAAATATATTCCCACTGAATGCTGTACATCATGGCGTCTGATTACAGGTCAACGTCTTGAACGTCGATATCCAGTTTCTTTGATACATCCGCTTTATTAAAGAATTGTTTCGACAGCTTTGTCAAAGTGCCGTCCTTGCTCATCTTTTTCAGCGTCTCGTTCATTTGTTTCTGAAGCTCAGTATTGCTTTTTTTCATGACAAGCGCCTGTTTATTCGGCATGTACTTGATGTCAGGATGGATCGTGATGTTAAGATCCGGAAATGCCGCGAGTGCCAGTGTCTGCAGGTAATAGTCATTTAAGATGACATCAGTGCGGCCGTTGGCAACATCTTTTAAATACTGCTCGTTGGTCGCGTTATCATAAATGACTTCTTGGGCGCCGTATTTTCTGGCAACGTCCATATAGACAGTTGTCGCTGCGCCAGCCGCTTTTTTCCCTTTTAAATCTTTCAGTGTTTTAATCCCTGATAAATCATCTTTTCGGACAATGGCTGTGCCATATGAATATTTATAAGGAGAAGAAAACGCGAACTTCTTCTCGCGGTCCTTTGTCACATCTATATCATTGGCGGCAGCGTCAACCTGGCCGCTGTTCACCGCTGTCAGCATCCCGTCGATGCCCATTTCCTTGAACTCGACTTTGAGCCCGAGACGCTTAGCCGCTTCTCGAACAACTTCAACCTCATAGCCTGTCAGTTGATCCTTACCTGAATCGGTATCATGATAGGACGTAGGATAAAGTGTGCCGGACGTAGCAACGACGATTTTTCCTTTTTCTTTGATCTGCTCCCAGCCTGTATGCTTGGAACCGGCTTCATCTTTGCCGGAACAGGCTGCCAATATAAGAAAGAAAGCCATTGTAAAGCTAAAGATAAAGGCTTTTGATTGCTTAAATGATTTCACCTATGTTTCCCCCAATCTGTTAATCAACTAAAAAGATAGCATTGAACATAAGGGGTTGCAATATGTTGATGGCGTTTTCAAAAAGTTCGAATTGTGTATACAAATGAAGCTGCGAGTTTAAAACCAGCCGGGAAGGGAAGGAGTCATAAAAAAGGAGTTGGCCAAGGATGAAAGCACTGACATACCAAGGGAAAGAGCATGTGGTAGTGAAAGAGGTTGAAGCTCCCCGGATTCAGGATGCAAGAGATGCTATTATCCGCATTACGGCAACAGGTATTTGCGGCTCTGATCTACATTTGTATAAAAACGGGATTCAGGCTGCGCCGGATTATATTATCGGACATGAACCGATGGGAGTAGTTGAAGAGACCGGAAGCGAGGTTCAATCACTAAAAAAAGGCGATCGTGTCGTGATTCCGTTTAACATTGGGTGCGGCGAATGCTTTTATTGCAAGCATCAAATGGAGAGCCAGTGCGACGAATCAAATCCAAACCCGCATACCGATGCCGGCGGTTTATTTGGTTTCTCTGAAGATAACGGCAATTTTCCCGGAGGGCAGGCTGAATACTTGCGGGTGC
This sequence comes from Bacillus sp. FSL K6-1012, assembly GCF_037964915.1. NCBI lineage: Bacteria > Bacillati > Bacillota > Bacilli > Caryophanales > Bacillaceae > Bacillus > Bacillus sp. FSL K6-1012. The sequence continues at coordinate 417,082 of NZ_CP150175.1, forward strand.
CGTTTGCTGATTTTTCATCCTTCAAAGTTCCTGCCGACAGTGAGCTTAAGGATGAACAGGTCTTGTTTCTATCCGACGTGATGCCGACAGCATATTGGAGCGTGGAGCACAGCGGAGTGAAAAAAGGCGATACCGTCTTGATTCTGGGAGCGGGGCCGATTGGATTAATGGCGCAAAAATTCGCTTGGATGAAGGGAGCGAAACGCGTCATCTCCGTTGATCAAGTTCCTCATCGCCTGGAGCATGCAAAACGGACAAACAGCGTGGAAACGTTCAACTTTACAGAACATGATGAGATCGGGAAGCTTCTTTATAATGAAACGGACGGCGGAGCGGATGTCGTTATTGATTGTGTCGGAATGGACGGGACCCCGCTTTCGAAAGAAAAAGCGTCTGAAAAACCGAACCAATTCGGAACCATCAGCCCGATTCTCACCGCGTCTGAAGCAGTCAGAAAGTTCGGCACAGTTCAGCTGACAGGGGCATATATTTCTCAAGCGGACGGTTTTCCGCTCGGCGATTTCTTCACCCGCAATGTATCTGTCAAGATGGGACAGGCACCCGTCATTCATCTGATGCCGATGCTGTATCAAATGGTTGAGCAGCAAGAAATTGATCCTACTGATATCATTACGCACAAATTAAGTCTTGCTGATGCCCCTAGAGCATATGATATATTCGATAAGAAAGAAGACGGCAACATCAAAGTCATATTGAAACCATAATGGGGGAGTTACACAACCAGCCGGATTTTGGATCAGACTAGGAGCTTCATTACTGGATTACATTATTGTCTCGGTGCCCCTTTTGTTGATCTATTGGCTGATCACAGGAAAAGACCCGAACGACAGCATGATCATCAGCCTGGTCGTTTTGCTGTACTCTATTTTGCTGCCGGTATTTTGGCAAGGCTATCTCATCGGAAAAAGGATTTGCGGAATCAGAATCGTAAAAAAAAGACGGGGCACAGGTCGTCCTGGTAACCATGATTATGCGAGTCATCATTGCAGGCCTGGTTTACGGCATAACCTTCGGGCTTGGCTTAATTGTCAGCCTTTTTATGATTGGGCTGAGAGAAGACAAACGGATGCTGCATGATTTTATCGCAGGAACATACGTGACTTACGCATCACCGGGAGAAGAAGAACTATATACGGACGAACAGATCAGAAAGAGCGAATAGTGGTTCGCTCTTTTTATTTTGTATACATAAAAAACCAAAAAGAAGCAAAATATATGAAAAAAGTTAGGAGGAATAAACTGGATGAAAAAAGTGAAAGTCAATATCATCGGAATGCTCATTGCCGCGGCTGTTATTTCTTTAACTGGCACAGCGGAAGCAGGGGAAAAACAGAATCAGCAGCCGCCTGCAAACGTTACACTGACTGAACAGCAAAAGAAAGAAATTGAACAGCTGGAAGCAGACATATTAAAAAAACGCAAGGATGTCATCTCAAAGTATGTAGAATACGGTGTTCTGCCTAAAGAAAGAGGAGATCACATCAAAAATCACATGGTCAAACACTTTGAAATGATGAAACAAAACGGCTTTGTTCCGAAGCCTCATCCTCATCCGCATAAATTTGAGAAGAGACATTAGGCTGTAAGCATCCAATTAAGGTTGGGTGCTTTTTTGATTAAAGTTATTATCCAATATCATATTGAAGTTTTTTTATAAAATTGTATCGTTTAAAAAGAATGTATCGTATTATAAGATATAAAAAGAGGTGTGAAGAATGGAACTGGATTTCATAAATAAACTAAATCAGCAGTGGACCGATATCTACTATTCATTACACTACAAGCAAAAAGATAACATTTCTCATCAGGCGATACGACTCATGCAGCATATTGAAAAGCAAGGTGAGGCAACAATAGGAGCTTTAGCAGAGTATTTGTCTGTCTCTCATAATACAGCATCTGAACATACAAAACGGTTGATTCAAAAGGGATTGGCAGCTAAACGTCGAAGTCAGCAAGATGAAAGAAAGGTATTGGTAGTTTTAACAAAGGAAGGGCGCTCTGTTCTTGAACAGCATACACAGCTGGACAAAGAGAAATTAAAAGAAATAATTGAACGAATAAGCTCATCGGAAAAGGAATTGATTCAACAAGCATTTGAAATTTTAAGCAAGGAAGCTAAACAATGGCGGTAATCAGTAAAGTAATCATCTCAGCACTGATTATTGGATTCGTTACTGAAATATCAAAAAGACATCCAACCTATGGAGGGATTATTGCAGCTTTGCCCTTGGTCAGCTTGTTAAGCCTTTTCTGGATGAAAATGCAGGGCGAAAATACAGTACAATTGAGTCAATTTGCGTATGGTGTGCTCAAGGGACTACCTGCTACGGTTTGTTTGCTCGCGATAATGGTGATTTTATTGAAAGCTAATGTACCTTTCTGGTTAGCGCTATGCTTTGGAATCCTAGGATGGATGGCTTTTTTGCTACTGCAAAAGATTTTTTTTAATATATTCATTTAACGCGAGAGGAGAAGCTATGTTTTTAAAAAGAGTAACACTCCTTAGAGATAAGATCCCGTCCTTTAACAGATACCCATTCACTATCCCTGCTGTAAGTCAATTACACGACATTTCATTTACCAGAGAAGTGACTTTTTTTGTCGGGGAAAATGGCTCGGGGAAATCGACGTTGCTTGAAGCAATTGCTGATAAGTGTGAATTTAATACAGCGGGCGGCAGCCGTAATAATATCTATGAATTGCAGGAGTCAGACTCTCATTTGGGAGATTACATACGTTTATCATGGCTTCCTAAGATCACAAATGGTTTTTTCTTAAGAGCAGAATCGTTTTATCAGCTTTCTCTTCATCTTGATGAAGTGGAACGGGATGCTCCGCAGCCATATCTCTCCTATGGTGGAAGGCCGCTGCACAAGCAATCGCATGGTGAGTCTTTTATGTCGCTGTTCCAACATCGTTTTAAAGGAAAAGCTATTTATCTTTTAGATGAGCCTGAAGCTGCTCTTTCTCCCGCGCGTCAGTTAGCTTTTTTGAGAGTCATACACGATTTAGTGAAGGGCGGAAATGTACAGTTCATCATTGCCACTCACTCCCCAATTTTGCTGGGTTATCCGAATGCTGACATTTTCAGCTTTGACGGGGGCAGTATTCATCATACAGAATACGAAAGCACTGAACACGTCCAGTTAACAAGATATTTTCTTGAACAAAGAGAGAAAATATTAGCTGAGCTGTTCCGGGATTAACATCGTGTTGCTATGAAACGCGTTTCATAGCCTATGATAGGCTTATCAAATATTTCAGGAGTGATTAACACAATGATCCATCAACATCCAGAATCTTTTCCGAAACATTTTTTATGGGGCTCGGCTTCAGCAGCTTACCAGGTTGAAGGAGCTTGGAACGAAGATGGCAAAGGCCCTTCTGTATGGGACGTGTTTACGAAAATCCCCGGCAAAACGTTTAAGGGCACCAATGGTGATGTTGCAGTTGACCATTATCACCGTTATAAGGAAGATGTCGCTCTGATGGCTGAGATGGGGCTGAAGGCATATCGATTCTCTGTCAGCTGGCCGCGTATTTTTCCAAAAGGAAAAGGAGAAATCAATGAAGCCGGTCTGGCATTTTACGATAACCTGATTGATGAATTGCTTTCTCATAACATAGAACCGGTTTTGACTTTATATCACTGGGATTTGCCTCAGGCGCTTATGGACGAGTATGGCGGATTTGAGTCGAGAAACATCATAGAGGATTTTAATCATTACTGCATTACTCTTTATAAACGCTTTGGGCAGAAAGTGAAATATTGGGTAACGTTAAATGAACAAAACTACAATTTTAATCACGGCTTTCTAACAGCTATGCATCCGCCTGGCGTGAAGGACAGAAAACGATTTTACGAAGCAAATCATATTGCGTTTCTGGCAAATGCGAAAGCCATTGAGTCCTTCAGAAAATATGTGCCCGAAGGCAAAATAGGACCAAGCTTTGCTTATTCTCCCGCATACCCTTTAACCAGTCATCCAGAGGACATTACGGCATTTGAAAATGCTGAAGAATTTATGAATAATTGGTGGCTGGACATGTACTGCTGGGGAACCTACCCGCAAATTCCTTTCCGCTATTTAGAAAAACAGGGATGGGCGCCGACAGTCGAACCGGGTGATATGGAGCTGCTTGCCAAAGGGAAGCCGGATTTTGTAGGTGTCAACTATTATCAAACGATTACTTACGAACGAAATCCGCTCGACGGTGTCTCAGAAGGGAAAATGAATACGACGGGCCAAAAAGGGACCAATCAGGAAACAGGGATGCCGGGACTATTTAAAACTAAGAAAAATCCTAACCTAACAACGAGCAACTGGGATTGGACGATTGATCCGGTAGGATTGCGTATCGGGCTTCGCCGTATTACGACACGTTATCAGCTTCCTGTGTTTATTACAGAAAACGGTTTAGGAGAATTCGATAAAGTTGAAGAAGGCACTATACATGATGATTATAGAATTGATTATTTGCAATCGCATCTTGAGCAATGCAGACAGGCCATTAGTGATGGAGTCGATTTGATTGGATATTGCAGCTGGTCATTTACTGATCTGTTAAGCTGGCTGAACGGTTATCAAAAAAGATACGGCTTTGTTTATGTGAATCGTGACGAAGAGAATGAACATGACTTAAAACGATTGAAGAAAAAAAGCTTTTATTGGTATCAGGATGTCATTAAGACAAATGGAGAAAATGTATAAAGAGTCCCTGAGAGTATTCCTCTCAGGGCTTTTCATTAGACGGAAACAGCATCAATGATATAAGTGTCAGCGTGCAGATCTGACAGCTCAGCCGGCACAGTGTAGCATGTGAATTGATAGTCTCCTTTAGGAAGGTCAAAGGACAGCCTCTTGGACATGATGCTTTCAATTTCAATTCCGTCTGTTGTGACGTGAAAAGGAACAGTCACTTTTTTTTCATAGGATGCAACTGTTTCTGAACTGTTAAGGCGCAAAAGAATATATACCTTTGAATTCCGCTGTGCCTCAAACGAAATGGCTTCGTCCGTTTCCGCATATCCTTTTTCAATTGCTTCATCTGTCCAATCGATGACTGGCGGTGCGGAACCCTTTTGAAATACAGTAAATTGATGATATGAAATCGTCAGTTCTTGCGGCTTCCATGATTTGATCAATGTGCTGTTCCTCCTCTTTTAACTGTTTACTGAATCGTAAATAAAACCTTTGTGCCGTCAGGGTAATCGGTCAGCTGATGCCCGACCCAGGAGCCTGCGCCGCGATTGTCAGCGGGAGAAATATATTCTACAGAAGCCCCTTCACCGCCTTCTTTGCACATGGCCATTGGCCATTCATCTCGGTCATACCCTGTTTTGGAAGGTACGTCTTTTAATGATTGTTCGCGGCGTTCCTCAGCTCCGTCTCTGTCTATGGTGCACACATCTGAATGCCCCTCACTTATTGCGTCCTTGATATGATTTGCTGTCTCAGGATAACGCTCAGAAGGGAAGGCCAGTGTTTCGTCATATTCTTCTGTTTGAGACGTTTTTTGATCGTCTGAGAAAAAGTCTCCCTTAATCAGGCCAACAGCTGCAGCTGCTATGACGACTATTACGAGAAGTAAAGTTTTTATAATGTCCATTCGTGATGATCACCTCCCGCGTCAGCAACTTTAAAACTGCTCCAAGAGTAATGCAGAAAGGGCTGGGTGTAAAGATTAAAATTTTTTGTTTTGCCTTAGGTTTATTGCAGAAATCGTAATTTTAGTAGATCGAAATATTCATTTTTAAAAAAATAACGTTATCAAATTGAAATATTGATACTAGATTATAGGCTGTTTTCAGGTTGATCAATCATTTTAAATTGGCTTATGATACCGGTAAGCTCTTCAGCCAATTGAGATAACGTTTCTGAGGCTGCAGTAATCTCTTCCATAGCGGCAAATTGCTCTTCTGTTAAAGCTGCCGCCTGCCGGGTACTCTCTGTTGATTCTTTAATGTCTGTTGTATTGGCGGCAAAGGATTCATTTATTTTTTGCGTACTTGCTGAAATGTTGGTAACAGATGCTGATAAATCGCTGATTTCCGCAGTGATTTCATCTGTTGCGGCTGCAATTTCTTTAAATGCGTCTCTGGTGCGGTGAATCATGTTTACACCTTCAGCAGCTTCTGTTTTCACATTTTCAACAGACTGCGCAGATTCAGTCATATCATTTTTTATCTCAGCGATTAATTTGGAAATCTGTCCGACAGACCGTTGAGATTCCTCTGCTAATTTGCGAACTTCATCAGCAACTACTGCAAAGCCTTTACCGTGTTCTCCGGCTCGGGCAGCTTCAATTGCTGCATTAAGAGCAAGCAGGTTTGTCTGATCGGCAATTTGGGTGATAACGGATAAAATTTGTTCAATTTGTTTAGAACGGCCGTCCAGCTGCTGAATGATCTCTCCGCTTTTTTCAATCGAATGGTGAATGGTATCCATTTGTGCCTGAACATTTGAAATTTCATTTTGGCCAATGTCTGCTTTTGATTGCGCAAGCTGTCCTTTCTCAGCAATGGCAGCAGTATTTGAAGAAATATGCCGTATGTCAGCTGTTGTTTGCTCCAGTGATTTTTCACTGTTTTCGATTCGTGTGATTTGATGCTTGGCACCGTTTGCAATTTGCTGAACAGCTTCTGTGATCTTTTCGGAGGCTTGATTGGTTTCTTCTGCTCCGGCTGAAAGCTGCTGAGAGGCTGATGCAAGCTGAAGGGCGGATTGCTGTACCGTTTGGATTGTCTGATTCAGCTTCATTCTCATCTTATTATAGTAGACACTCAGTTCTGCTAACTCATCAGCGGACTTGTCTGAAAACTTCTATTGTCATATCTCCGTTTCCGGCGCTTTCAAAGGCGTATTTTAATACGTTCAGCCGCCGGTTGATTCTTCTGGTGAAAAGCAAAACAAGGATGACAGATATAATAATAACTACAGCAAGAACGATAGCGAATTGAGTGAACAGCGATTGGGTAAGCGATGCTAAAATGCTTTGATTGGCACCTGTATACAGCATACCGATAATGTTGCCTTCCTTATCTTTTAAGGGCATATATGCTGTTTGATAAGAGGAGCCTGCCACATCTGCTTGTCCGTAGAATTGCTTCCCGTTTTTTAAAACAGCGTCAGTGACCTCAGCAGAAGCTTGAGTGCCGACAGCTCTTTCGCCGTCTTTCATTACGTTGGTTGCGACCCGAGTATCTCCTTGGAAAATCGTTACGGTATCACCTGTTTTTTTGCCAAGCAGATCAACAATTTCTTCATTTCCGTTTATTTGTGTCTCGCCTTTATACAGCTTATCGTTTTTTACCTCCCAGTTCCCTAAAATCACGTCATCAATATACGTGCTGCTTAAAGCAAGATCGCCTTTGGCTTTTTCAGTGGCCATTTTTTTCATGCTGCTTGTAATGTCTTTTAGCATTACGGCGCCGACTGATAGAGAAAACAATAGAATAACTGCGAAGACCAAGCTGAGAATTTTAGTTCCAAGCTTCAGCTTTATTTGTTTTTTCAACATAATTCCTCCCTCTGTTTGTTTGTAGGTCATATTACTTATCGGGTTTTTGGGTGTAAAGTTTTATTTTAGGGGATATTAAAACCGGCCTGATCTCCAGGCCGGCTGTGTGACGCTATTCAAGGTTTGCGTGGTAAGTGAACATGGTTTCAGAATCGAGTCCTTTTTTCTCCATGAGTTTTAAAATTATTGCATCATAGAACAGCAGCAATGTTTGCTCAAATAATGAACCCATTGGTTGCATCGTTTTATAGCTTCCGTTTGACTGGTCTTTAGGAGAGCCAGGCATTTTGACGATGAGATCCGATTGTTTTCCAATGCTCGAATCCGGATTGATGGTTAAAGCGGCAACAATTCCGTGTAAGCTTTTTGCTTTGGCTGCTGTATTGATCAGGCTCTTTGTCTCGCCTGATCCTGAGCCGATAATGACGAGGTCTCCTTTGCGGAGCGGCGGAGTGAGAACCTCACCGGCAATATGAGCGTTAAAGCCCATGTGCATCAATCTCATCGCGAAGGATTTTGCCATCAGGCCAGACCGCCCCGCGCCCGCAGTGAAAATTTGATTGGACGAAAGAATGTGATCGGCAAGCTGATCAGCTTCTTCATTAGAAATATAAGCCGCTGAACGGTGTAATTCATTGAGAATTTCCGTTACGTATTCGGTCGTTTTCATTTTATTTATCCTTGGGCAATAAGCTGTTTCATTTTTGAAGCTGTTTCTGCTTTATCGGCTGCGCTTGTAATTCCGCCCCCAACAATGACAAGGTCAGGGTTTTGTTTGATCACTTCTGGCAGTGTATCAAGTCTGATGCCGCCCGCAATTGCGGTTTTTGCGTTTTTTACGGTATTTTTGATGGTCGTTAATTCTTCGAAAGAGTTTTTGCCCTCTGCTTGAAGATCATAACCAGTGTGGACGCAGATGTAGTCAACACCCAGTGCGTCAATTTCTTTCGCACGGGATTCAATATCTTTCACGTTAATCATGTCCACTAAGATTTTCTTCTTCTGTTTTTTGGCTTCTTCTACTGCGCCTTTAATTGTTGCATCGTCTGTAGCCCCTAAAACGGTGATGATGTCAGCTCCAGCTTCCGACGCTTTCATAATTTCGTATCCGCCGGCATCCATGATTTTCAGGTCTGCCAGGACCTTCAATTGCGGAAATGTTTCTTTTATTTCTTTAACGGCTCTAAGGCCTTCATTAATGACAACCGGTGTTCCGATCTCAACCACGTCGATGTATTGTTCTACTTCTTTGACAAGCTCGATGGCTTCCGGGATATTTACTAGGTCTAATGCCAGCTGTAATTCCATTGTTGATCCACTCCCTTATTCGAATTATTTTTCATTCTATAGGTTCCCTCTTTAGCTGAGAAGTAGGCACTTTGAAGTCAACTAGTTACTTTGAGGATACTGTGAGAAGAGGCAATCAGATTTCTTTCGCTTGGTTTTATGAGTGAGTATAATGAAAAAGAGTCTGCCAAAAAGTAAGTAAGTGATGATACGTATCTAACATACAAAAAGGATACTAAGGGGGGATTTCTTTTGAGCCGGATGGACGACAAAAGGTTTAATTGTGAGAAGGAATTAACGCTTGCGGTGATCGGCGGCAAATGGAAAATGCTCATTTTGTGGCATTTGGGAAAAGAAGGCACAAAACGTTTTAATGAATTGAAAGCTTTGATTCCTGATATTACGCAGAAGATCCTCGTGAATCAGCTGAGAGAGCTTGAGCAGGATATGATTGTTCACAGGGAAGTGTATCCGGTTGTCCCGCCGAAGGTTGAATATTCCTTGACCCCGCAAGGAGAAAGCCTGATGCCTATTCTTGATGCCATGTATGAGTGGGGGAAAGGCTATATGGAATTGATTGATATCGACAAAAATGTCATTAAGGAATCGTTGTAAGGCGCTCTTGGCTAAGGGTGTCTTTTTTTTTTTGCCTGTTTTTCGGTTTTTGCGCGGTAAACATATGGGATGTAAAGATTGTAAATGGCTTTCAACAATAAATGGGAAATAGCGTGAGAGCGCATTTTAAAAATTTTTATTTTTCTGTAAATAATGTTTAGTGGAAATTATTGCGGTATCCCGCAAAAATATCCCAGTGAATAAACTGGAATCTTTTCGGTATCCCGCATGAAACTTTTCACCCATTTTTCGGTGATAAAAACATTTTTTTCATTTAAAGTGAACGTTAGAAAGGTTAAAAATATTGAAAACAATGAAGAAATAGGCAAAAATGTTTCACTTTAGGGCAAGAGGGCTTGCGGTCTTTATCTGCCTGTGCCTGACACCGCAATCAATGCTTACGGCTGGCTATTTTTAGGTCGCTTTGTGTTTTTTGTTTAGATGCAACGCTTTTGAGAAGTAGTACTTTTGGCTTTTTGAGCAGTTAGTTCATTAGATTCAAAAGCTGTCAAAGGATACGAAATAGAAATAATCCTGCACATGTTACAGATTATTGAAGATTAGGGGAGGTAAGATAATATGAAAATAACTTTTTATCCTTTAACGGATGCTCAAAAACGAATTTGGTATACAGAAAAATTTTATCCTCATACGAGTATTTCAAATCTTGCGGGGATTGGTAAGCTGGTTTCAACTGAAAAAATTGACTGGAAGCTTGTGGAGCAAGCGATTCAAGAGTTTGTCCGCAGAAATGACGCAATGCGCCTTCGTTTGCGTCTCGATGAAAATGGAGAGCCCGTTCAATATATAAGCGAGTATCGGCCTGTTGATATAAAACATACTGACACCACCGGAGATCCGAATGCGATAGAATCTATTTCACAATGGGGCCGGGAGGAAACGAAAAAACCTCTGCCTCTGTACGATTGTGATTTATTCCGTTTTTCCCTGTTTACCATCAAAGAAAATGAAGTATGGTTTTACGCAAATGTTCATCATGTGATTTCTGACGGGATCTCCATGAACATCCTCGGAAACGCCATTATGCACATTTACTTGGAATTAGCAGGCGGATCAGAAACGAAAAAAGGAATCTCGCATTCATTTATCGATCATGTTTTGTCTGAACAGGACTATGCTCAATCGAAGCGGTTTGAAAAAGATAAAGCGTTCTGGAACAAGCAATTCGAAACGGTGCCTGAACTCGTTTCCCTGAAACGGAATGCTCCTGCAGGCGGAAGTTTAGATGCTGAGAGATTCTCTCAAGATGTGCCTGAGGCGCTGCATCAGCAAATTTTATCCTTTTGTGAGGAGCACAAGGTCAGCGTTTTATCGGTATTTCAATCGGTGCTTGCCGCCTACTTGTACAGAGTCAGCGGGCAGAATGATGTGGTAACTGGTACATTTATGGGCAACCGGACAAATGCGAAAGAGAAGCAGATGCTCGGCATGTTTGTTTCTACGGTTCCGCTTCGGGCAAACATTGACGGCGGACAGGCGTTTTTTGATTTTGTTAAAGACCGGATGAAGGATTTAATGAAAACTCTTCGCCATCAAAAGTACCCGTATAATCTTCTCATCAATGATCTTCGTGAAACAAAAAGCTCTGTGACAAAGCTGTTTACGGTTTCTCTTGAGTATCAGGTGATGCAGTGGCAGAAAGAAGAAAATCTTGCCTTTTTGACTGAGCCCATTTTCAGCGGAAGCGGATTAAATGATGTTTCGATTCATGTGAAGGATCGATGGGATACTGGGAAACTTACAATTGACTTTGACTACCGTACTGATTTAATGACGCGCGAAGAAATCAAAATTGTTTGTGAACGCATGATGACATTGCTTGAAAACGCACTTACGCACCCGAATCATACGATTGATGAATTGACGCTGATTTCTGAGACGGAGAAAGAGCGGCTGCTATTGCGGGCTGGCGGTGAACCGGTCAATTACCGCAAGAACATGACGATTCCGGCGCTGTTTCAAGAAAAGGCTGAATCGCTTGCTGATCAGCCTGCGGTTGTGTTTGAAAATCGAGCATTGTCCTATCGAACGTTACATGAACAATCATCACGTATTGCCAGTGTGCTGAAAGAGAAGGGTGTCCGTGCAGACAGCCCGGTTGCCGTTTTGCTCGAACGCTCTGAACGAATGATCACGGCCATTATGGGGATTTTAAAAGCCGGCGGAGCCTATGTGCCGATTGACCCCGAGTTTCCGGCAGAGCGCATCCAATTTATTTTGGAGGACTGCGGTGCGGATTTCGTCTTGACTGAATCGAAGGTTGCGTCTCCAAGTGCATCTGCTGAGCTTATTGACTTTGATCAGGCGATTGCAGGCGGTACAGATGCTATTTCGGATGTCAATCTGAACGCTGGTGATCTTGCCTACATTATTTATACGTCGGGAACAACCGGACGTCCAAAAGGAGTGATGATCGAGCATCGCCAGGTTCATCATTTGGTTGAATCTCTGCAGCAGACCATTTATCAGAGTGAGAGTCAGACCCTGCGGATGGCATTGCTTGCGCCGTTCCACTTTGATGCGTCAGTGAAACAGATTTTCGCGTCGCTCCTTTTGGGACAGACCCTTTATATTGTACCGAAGAACACGGTGACGAATGGCGCTGCTCTTGCTGAGTATTACCGCAGATACGGGATTGAGGCGACGGACGGAACACCGGCCCATCTGCAAATGCTGATTGCTGCGGGAGATTTGACTGGTCTTAAGCTCAAACACTTACTGATTGGCGGGGAAGGTCTTTCTTCTGTTGTGGCGGACAAGCTTCTGACATTGTTCAAAGAAGCGGGTGCCGTTCCTCGTTTGACCAATGTGTACGGGCCGACTGAAACGTGTGTGGATGCTTCCGTTCATCCGGTCCACCCGGACAGTTCAGTTCAATCAGCGTATGTGCCAATCGGTAAAGCACTTGGGAATAACCGCTTGTATATTTTGGATCAAAAAGGCCGTCTGCAGCCGGAAGGCGTGGCGGGCGAGCTTTATATCGCGGGTGACGGTGTAGGACGAGGCTACTTAAACCTTCCGGAATTGACAGCTGAGAAATTTTTACAAGACCCGTTTGTGCCCGGTGACAGCATGTATCGTACCGGAGATGTGGTGCGCTGGCTTCCAGATGGAACGATCGAATATTTAGGAAGAGAAGATGATCAGGTCAAAGTTCGCGGATACCGCATTGAGCTTGGAGAAGTTGAAGCCGTGCTTCAGCAGGCGCCTGATGTTGCAAAAGCTGTCGTCTTGGCGAGGCCTGACGACCAAGGGAATCTTGAGGTTTGTGCGTATGTTGTGCAAAAAGCGGGAAGCGAATTTGCTCCAGCACGTTTGCGGGAACACGCGGCAAAACAGCTTCCTGACTATATGGTGCCGGCTTACATCACAGAAATCACAGAAATCCCGCTCACACCAAGCGGTAAAGTTGACCGCCGCAAGCTGTTTGCGCTTGAGGTAAAAGCGGTCAGCGGAACAGCTTATACCGCACCTCGAAACGAAATGGAAAAAGCAATCGCTGAGATTTGGCAGGATGTGCTGAACGTTGAGAAAGCCGGGGTCTTTGACAATTTCTTTGAAACGGGCGGTCATTCATTGAAGGCCATGACGCTTTTAACAAAGATTCATAAGGAGACGGGCGCTGACATCCCGCTGCAATATGTGTTTGAGCATCCGACCATCGCCGCTCTTGCTGAGGCGGCCGAGCGTAAAGAAGGCAGGACGTTTGCGGCAATTGAGCCAGCTGAAAAACAGGAACATTACCCGCTTTCTTTGGCGCAGCAGCGGACGTATATTGTCAGCCAATTCGAAGATGCGGGAGTCGGATATAACATGCCGGCGGCAGCTATTTTAGAGGGGCCTTTAGACATTCTAAAACTGGAACGCGCATTTGACGGATTAATCAGCCGCCACGAGTCGCTGAGGACGTCATTTGTGCTTGAAGGCAGTACGCCGAGACAAAAAATTCATGACAGCGTCCAGTTCAACATCGAGATGATTGAAAGAAGCGGCCGCTCAAATGAGGAGGTTATGACTTCTTTTGTCCGCCGGTTTGACTTATCGAAAGCGCCGCTGTTGAGAATCGGATTGATGGAGCTTGAAGAAAACCGTCATATGCTTCTGTTTGATATGCACCATTTGATTTCTGACGGTGTTTCCATCGGCATTATTTTGGAGGAACTGGCACAGATTTACCGCGGTGAACAGCTTCCTGAGCTCCGTCTTCAGTATAAAGATTACGCCGTCTGGCAAAGCGCGCGGGCTGCTGAGGGATACCAGGAGGATCAGGCGTATTGGAAGGAAGCCTTTGCGGGTGAGCTTCCAGTGCTTCAGCTTCTATCCGATTATCCGAGACCGCCTGTCCAAAGCTTTGAAGGAGACCGGGTTTCCATCAAGCTGGATGCGGAGTTAAAGAATCGCCTGTATCGTTTAGCTGAAAAAAATGGCGCCACACTTTATATGGTCATGCTGTCAGCCTACTATACGCTCCTGTCTAAATATACCGGGCAGGATGACATCATTGTCGGCACTCCTTCAGCGGGCAGACATCATTCTGATACAGAGGGCATTGTCGGCATGTTCGTCAATACGCTCGCGATTCGCAGCGAGGTGAAGCAGGATGAGACCTTTAACAGCCTGCTCACACGTGTGCGCCAGCAGGTCCTGAATGCTTTTTCTCATCAGGATTATCCATTTGAATGGCTTGTTGAAGACCTGAATATACCGCGTGATATCAGCAGGCATCCATTGTTTGACACGATGTTCAGTCTCCAAAACGCAACGGCGGGCATTCCGGCTGTCGGTGATTTGACATTGTCGATTCATGAGACCAATTTCAACATTGCCAAATTTGATGTAACGGTTCAGGCAAGAGAAACGGACCAAGGCATTGATCTTGATTTAGACTACAGCACCAAACTGTTTAAACGAAGCACGGCAGACAGGCTGCTCACGCATTTTGCGCGGTTGCTTGAAGATGTAGCGGCTGAGCCTGAGAAACCAATTTCTGAATACAATCTTCTATCTAAAGAGGAAGCCGCTTCACAAGTTCAGCAGTTTAACCCGGAAAGAACGCCTTATCCGAAAGACAAAACGATTGTTCAGCTGTTTGAGGAGCAGGCTGCCAAAACGCCGGATCGTCCGGCACTTCAATATGAAGGGCAATCGCTCACATATCGTGAGCTGAATGAACGGGCCAACCGTTTAGCGCGCGGCATTCTTTCAATGGGAGCAGGCGAAAGCAGGACAGCGGCCGTCCTATGTGAACGGTCAATGGACATGATTGTGTCAATCCTGGCGGTATTAAAATCCGGTTCGGCTTATGTACCGATTGATCCGGAACACCCGATTCAGCGGATTCAGCATTTCTTCCAAGACAGCGGAGCGAAAGTGCTTCTCACCCAGAAGAAATTAAAGGCGTTAGCGGAAAAAGCGGAATTCGAAGGCGTCATCGCGCTCGCTGATGAGGATGATAGCTATCACGACGATGCGCAAAACCTCGCTCTGCCGTTTGATTCGGCGGCTATGGCCAACCTGACGTATACATCCGGAACGACAGGAACGCCAAAGGGGAATATCGTGACACATGCCAATATTATGCGCACGGTTAAGCAGACGAATTATCTCAGCATTACGGAACAGGATACGATACTCGGACTCTCAAACTATGTATTTGACGCATTTATGTTTGATGTGTTCGGTTCTCTTTTAAACGGCGCGAAGCTTGTCCTCGTTCCGAAAGAAACAGTTCTGGACATGGCTCGTCTTTCTCGTGTCATTGAGCGGGAGAACATCAGCATTCTCATGATCACGACAGCTCTGTTCCACCTTCTTGTGGACTTGAATCCGACATGCTTGTCGACTTTGCGCAAGATTATGTTCGGAGGAGAACGGGCTTCTGTAGATCATGTGAAAAAAGCGCTGCAGACCGTTGGGAAAGGCAAGCTGCTGCACATGTACGGCCCATCTGAAAGCACGGTTTTCGCGACATATCATCCGGTTGATGAATTGGATGAGCACACGATGTCCGTTCCGATTGGAAAACCGGTCAGCAATACGGAAGTATACATTCTTGACCGCGCGGGACATGTTCAGCCTGCCGGCATCGCCGGAGAACTGTGTGTCAGCGGGGAGGGCCTCGTGAAAGGCTATTACAACCGACTTGAACTGACTGAGGAGAAATTTGTGCTGCATCCGTTTAAAAAAGGCGAACGCATGTATAAAACAGGTGACTTGGCAAGATGGCTGCCGAATGGCGATATCGAATTTATCGGAAGGATCGACCACCAGGTGAAAATCCGCGGACAGCGCATTGAGCTTGGAGAAATTGAGCACCAGCTGCAAAGCCACGATCGTGTGCAGGAGAGCGTTGTGCTTGCTGTCGATCAAGGTGCGGGAGACAAACTGCTTTGCGCGTATTTTGTCGGACAGGGTGAGATTACAGCGCAAGAGCTGAGAGAGCATACGGCAAAGGATCTGCCGGCTTACATGATTCCTGCGGTATTTATCCAAATGGACGAGCTGCCTCTGACCGGAAACGGAAAAATCGACCGTCGGGCGCTTCCGCTTCCTGACGCCAACATCTCAAATGGTGTTTCATATGTTGCGCCGCGCAATGAAATAGAACAAAAAGTCGCAGACATTTGGGCACAGGTGCTTCAGGTTGAACAGATCGGCATCTATGACCAATTCTTTGATATCGGCGGACACTCGTTAGCGGGCATGAAGATGCTTGCCGTGATTCATCAGGAACTGGGCGCCGAGCTTTCTCTGAAGGATCTTTTCCAATCACCGACCGTTGAAAGCTTAGCGCAGGCTATTGCCGCCGCTGAAAAAGGAACAGCGATCAGTATCAGACCGGCAAAGAAACAAGAGACTTATCCTGTTTCTTCTCCGCAAAAACGGATGTACGTGCTTCAGCAGCTTGAAGGAGCGGACACAAGCTACAACATGCCATCGGTTCTGCGTCTGAAGGGTCATTTGGATGCTGAAAGGCTCAAATGCGTAATGAATCAGTTAATGGAGCGCCATGAAGCCTTCAGAACAACCTTTGAAATAAAAGACGGAGAAACGGTGCAGCGAATCTGGGATGAAGCAGCGTTTGATATGGCATATTTCGAGGCTCCAGAAGAAGAGACCGAGCGGATCGTTTCTGAGTTTATCCGTCCGTTCACACTTGACCGGCTGCCGCTGTTCAGAATGGGGCTGATCAAGCTTTCAGAAACTGAGCATCTGCTGCTGTTTGATATGCACCATATTATTTCTGACGGAGCGTCTGTCGGCGTGCTGATTGATGAACTCTCGAAGCTGTACGACGGAGAAAGCCTTGAGCCGCTTCATATTCAATATAAGGATTATGCCGTGTGGCAGCAGCAGTTTATTCAGTCCGAGCTTTACCGGAAGCAAGAGGAGCATTGGCTGAAGGAGCTTGAAGGAGAGCTGCCGGTGCTGACTCTTCCAACTGATTACAGCCGTCCTGCGGTTCAAACGTTTGAGGGAGACCGGATTGCATTTTCATTAGATGCAAGAAAAGCAGATGCTCTTCGCAAGCTTGCGAAGGAAACGGATTCCACATTGTATATGGTTCTTCTGGCATCTTACAGTGCGTTTTTATCAAAATTGAGCGGGCAAAACGATATCATTGTTGGCTCGCCGGTAGCCGGACGCTCTCAAGCAGACATCAGCCGCGTCATCGGCATGTTTGTCAATACGCTGGCGCTGCGCACGTATCCGAAGGGCGATAAGACGTTTGCGGATTATCTTGGCGAAGTGAAAGAAACAGCACTTAGCGCATTTGAAGCGCAGGATTACCCGCTTGAAGACCTGATCGGAAAAGTTCAGGTTCACCGTGACACAAGCAGAAACCCTTTATTTGACGCAGTATTTTCTATGCAAAATGCGAACATTAAAGATTTAACGATGAAAGGGGTCGAGCTTGAACCGCATCCGTTTGAGCGGAAAACGGCCAAGTTTGATATCACGCTGACAGCTGACGAAACCGGCGAGGGGCTCACATTTGTTCTTGAATACAATACGGCGCTGTTTACACCGGAAACGATTGAACGATGGAAGCAATACTGGATTCAGCTTTTAGGAGCAGTAACAGAAAATCCAAACCAGCCGCTTTCCAGTCTGTCACTCGTCAACGAAACAGAAAAACAAACGCTCTTGAAGGCATGGAAAGGAAAAACACTGCCTGTGCCGACAGACAAAACGGTTCATCAGCTGTTTGAAGAAACGGCTCAGCGCCACAAAGACCAACCGGCTGTTACGTATAACGGGCAATCATGGACGTACGGTGAGCTGAATGCGAAGGCGAACCGTCTGGCGCGGATTTTGATTGACTGCGGCATTAGCGCGGATGAGCGCGTCGGCATTCTCACAAAGCCGTCGCTTGAAATGTCAGCTGCGGTGCTCGGCGTCTTAAAGGCGGGAGCGGCATTTGTGCCGATTGACCCTGACTATCCGGATCAGCGGATTGAATATATCCTACAGGACAGCGGCGCGACGCTTCTCTTGAAACAGGAAGGCATCTCAGTGCCGGACAGCTACACGGGCGAGGTCATTCTTCTTGACGGCAACCGCACGATCCTGAGTCTGCCGCTTGATGAAAATGATGAGGAAAATCCGCAGACAGACACAACCGCGGATCACCTTGCTTATATGATTTATACGTCAGGAACGACCGGACAGCCGAAGGGTGTTATGATCGAGCACCATGCGCTTGTGAACCTGTGCTTCTGGCATCATGCCGCGTTCGGCATGACGGCGGAGGACCGCAGTGCGAAGTACGCGGGCTTCGGGTTCGACGCTTCCATTTGGGAGATGTTCCCGACCTGGACGATCGGCGCCGAGCTTCACGTCATTGATGAAGCGATCCGCCTTGATATCACCCGCCTGAATGATTATTTCGAAACGCATAACGTCACAATCACGTTCCTGCCGACACAGCTGGCGGAACAGTTCATGGAGCTTGAGAACACGTCACTCCGCGTGCTTTTGACCGGAGGGGACAAGCTGAAGCGTGCGGTTAAGCAGCCGTACACGATTGTCAACAACTACGGGCCGACCGAAAACACTGTCGTTGCGACGAGCACAGAAATCAATCCGGAGGAAGGCTCGCTTTCCATCGGGCGCGCGATCGCCAATACGAGAGTGTACATTCTCAGCGAAAACCATCAGGTTCAGCCGGAGGGCGTGGCCGGAGAGCTTTGTGTGGCGGGACGCGGACTGGCGCGCGGCTATCTGAACAGGGAAGACGAAACCGCGAAGCGGTTTGTCCCCGATCCGTTCGTGCCGGGTGAACGCATGTACAAAACAGGCGATTTGGTGAAATGGACGAACGGCGGCATCGAATACATCGGCCGGATCGACCAGCAGGTCAAGGTCCGGGGCTACCGAATCGAGCTGTCAGAAATTGAAGTGCAGCTGGCCCAGCTTTCTGAGGTGCAGGATGCGGCAGTGACAGCTGTAAAAGATAAAGGCGGCAATACAGCGATCGCGGCGTATGTCACACCGGAAACAGCTGACATAGAAGCGCTGAAGTCGGCGCTCAAGGAAACCCTGCCGGACTACATGATCCCGGCGTTCTGGGTGACATTAAACGAGCTTCCGGTTACCGCAAACGGCAAAGTAGACCGCAAAGCACTTCCGGAGCCGGACATCGAAGCAGGAAGCGGAGAATACAAAGCACCGTCCACCGACATGGAAGAGCTGCTTGCCGGCATTTGGCAGGACGTGCTCGGTATTTCTGAAGTCGGTGTCAGCGACAATTTCTTCTCGCTCGGCGGAGATTCCATTAAAGGAATCCAGATGGCGAGCCGCTTGAACCAGCACGGCTGGAAGCTGGAAATGAAGGATCTCTTCCAGCACCCGACGATCGAAGAGCTTACCCGATACGTGGAGCGTGCCGAAGGCAAACAGGCAGACCAAGGCCCTGTGGAGGGCGAAGTTATCCTGACGCCGATCCAGCGCTGGTTCTTTGAAAAGAATTTCACGAACAAACACCACTGGAATCAGTCGGTCATGCTTCATTCTGCGAAGGGCTTCGATCCTGAACGGGTTGAAAAGACATTGCAGGCACTGATTGAGCATCATGACGCGCTTCGCATGGTCTACCGCGAGGAACAAGGGGAGATCGTTCAATTTAACAAAGGGCTTGATGCTGTCTCTGTTCACTTAGAGATCACCAAACTTGAGGGGCAGGCTATAGATCATGAAGACCGCATAGAGAGAGAAGCGGAGCGTCTGCAAAGCAGCATCAATTTGAAGGAAGGCGGCTTGTTAAAAGCAGGCTTGTTCCAAGCAGAAGACGGAGACCACTTGCTGCTTGTGATTCACCACTTAGTGGTTGACGGTATATCGTGGCGGATTTTACTGGAGGATTTCGCTGCGGTTTATACACAGCTGGAGCAAGGGAACGAGCCGGTTCTTCCGCAGAAAACCCATTCGTTTGCGGAGTATGCAGAGAGATTACAAGACTTTGCAAATTCCAAAGCCTTTTTGAAAGAAAAAGAGTATTGGAAACAGCTTGAAGAACAGACTGTCCCGGTGAAGCTTCCGAAGGACCGCGAATCTAGTGATCAGCGAATGAAACATACAAAGACAATTGAATTTTCGCTGACTGCTGAAGAGACAGAACAGCTTACCACCAAGGTGCATGAGGCTTATCACACAGAAATGAATGATATTTTGCTGACGGCATTCGGGTTGGCGATGAAGGAGTGGACAGGTCAGGAGCAAGTGAGTGTTCATTTAGAGGGGCATGGACGTGAAGATATAGTAGAAGACCTGACCATTTCCCGGACAGTCGGCTGGTTTACGAGTATGTTCCCGATGGTGCTGGATATGAAGCACGCGGATGATCTGGCTTATCAGCTGAAGCAAATGAAAGAAGACATCAGACATATCCCGAATAAGGGAGTGGGCTACGGCATTTTGCGCTATTTGACGGCGCCGGAGCATAAAGAAGATGTGGCGTTCTCCATTCAGCCGGATGTCAGCTTTAACTATTTAGGTCAGTTCGATGAAATGTCGGATGCAGGTTTATTCACGAGATCAGAGCTGCCGTCAGGACAGTCATTAAGCCCGGAAACGGAAAAACCGAACGCGCTTGATGTTGTCGGATATATTGAAAACGGAAAACTGACGATGTCACTGGCCTATCACTCTCTCGAATTTCATGAAAAAACGATACAGACATTCAGTGACAGCTTTAAGGCCCATCTTCTTAGAATCATTGAACATTGCCTATCTCAAGATGGCACGGAACTGACGCCGAGTGACCTTGGCGACGACGATTTGACGCTGGATGAGCTTGATAAATTAATGGAAATTTTTTAATAGAGGTGGCATATGAGCAAAAAATCGATTCAAAAGGTGTATGCACTTACACCGATGCAGGAAGGAATGCTGTATCATGCGATGCTTGATCCGCATTCTTCCTCTTACTTCACACAATTAGAGCTTGGCATTCAAGGTGTTTTTGATCTAGAAATCTTTGAGAAAAGCGTCAATGAACTGATCCGGTCATACGATATTCTCCGTACGGTATTTGTACACCAGCAGCTGCAAAAGCCGCGTCAGGTTGTGTTAGCGGAACGCAAGACAAAGGTGCACTATGAAGATATCAGTCATGCAGACGAGGATCGCCAGAAAGACCACATCGAGCGTTACAAACAAGACGTTCAGCACCAAGGCTTTAACCTGGCAAAAGACATTTTGTTCAAAGTGGCAGTTTTCCGCCTTGATGCAGATCAGCTGTATCTTGTCTGGAGCAATCACCATATTATGATGGACGGCTGGAGCATGGGCGTGCTGATGAAAAGCCTGTTCCAAAACTACGAAGCGCTCAGAGCAGGCCGCACACCTGCAAACGGGCAGGGCAAGCCATATTCCGACTACATTAAGTGGCTTGGAAAACAGGATAATGAAGAAGCGGAAGGCTACTGGAGCGAACGCTTGGCGGATTTTGAACAGCCAAGCGTGCTCCCGGGCCGCTTGCCGGAGAAAAAAGAAGAGTATGTGAACAGAGAATACTCATTTACATGGGATGAGGAACTGGTTGCACGCATTCAGCAAACGGCGAACCGCCATCAAGTGACGGGGCCTAACCTGTTTCAGGCGATCTGGGGAATCGTCCTCAGCAAATATAACTTTACGAATGATGTTGTCTTCGGCACGGTCGTATCGGGACGGCCGTCTGAAATCAACGGAATTGAAACAATGGCGGGGCTCTTTATCAATACCATTCCGGTGCGTGTAAAGGTTGATCAGCAGTCTACATTCGCTGACATTTTTACAGACGTTCAGCAGCATGCGGTGGAGGCGGAGCGCTACGATTACGTGCCGCTTTACGAGATTCAAAAACGTTCAGCCTTGGACAGCAGTCTTTTGAACCATCTCGTCGCTTTTGAAAATTATCCGCTTGATCAAGAGCTTGAAAACGGCAGCATGGAAGACCGGCTCGGGTTCTCTATTAAGGTTGAGAGCGCATTTGAACAAACAAGCTTTGATTTCAACCTCATTGTTTACCCGGGTAAAACCTGGACCGTCAAAATCAAATATAACGGCGCTGCATTTGATTCTGCTTTTATTGAACGGACAGCAGGACATCTCACCCGCATGATGACAGCCGCTGTTGAGCGGCCGGACGCTTTTGTGCGTGAGCACGGGCTTGTGGGAGAAGAAGAGCAGCGGCAAATTGTGGAGACCTTTAACAGCACTTCATCAGAACTCCCTGAAGGAATGGCTGTTCATCAAGTATTTGAAGAACAAGCAAAGCGGACACCGGCAAGTACTGCCCTCGTATATGAAGGAGCCGAGCTGACATACCGCGAGCTGAATGAAGCGGCGAACCGCCTGGCGAGAAAGCTCATTGGGCAAGGTCTGCAAAAGGGTGAAACAGCAGCCATTATGAATGACCGTTCGGCAGACACTGTTGCCGCCATGCTGGCTGTTTTAAAAGCAGGCGCCGCATATGTGCCGCTTGATCCCGCACTTCCGGAGGATCGGCTCCGTTTCATGGCGGAGGACAGCTCGATTCGGATCGCTTTAGCTGGAGAGGCATATACAAAACAGGCAAATCAGCTGCAAGTACCGGTTCTCCCGCTGGAAGGTGTCTTTGAAGGGAATGAAACGGCAGACAATCTGAATCTGCCCGCCGATCCGTCTGACCTGGCTTACATCATGTACACGTCAGGTTCGACCGGAAAACCGAAAGGCGTCATGATCGAACATAAAAGCATTCTGCGTCTCGTTAAAAATGCAGGATACGTTCCTGTTCATGAAGAAGACCGCATGGCGCAAACGGGAGCTGTCAGCTTTGATGCCGGTACATTTGAGATCTTTGGCGCGCTGCTGAACGGCGCTGCGCTTTATCCGGTGAAAAAAGAGACACTGCTTGACGCGACACGGTTTTCAGCGTTCCTCCGTGAGCAGAGAATTACGACGATGTGGCTGACCTCGCCATTATTCAACCAGCTTGCTGCAAAGGATGCCGGCATGTTCGGCACACTGCGCCATTTAATCATCGGCGGAGACGCGCTCGTGCCGCATATTGTAAGTAAAGTGAAACAGGCATCGCCGTCGCTTTCTCTGTGGAACGGGTACGGACCGACAGAAAATACGACATTTTCTACAAGCTTTTTGATTGATCGCGAGTACAGCGGTTCAATTCCAATCGGGAAGCCAATCGGAAATTCCACTGCATACATCATGGATGAGCAGCAGCGCCTGCAGCCGATCGGAGCGCCCGGTGAACTGTGTGTCGGGGGAAGCGGCGTGGCACGGGGCTACGTCAACCTCCCAGAGCTGACGGAGAAGCAATTTCTTGAAGATCCGTTCAGACCGGGTGAAAAAATGTATCGAACTGGCGACTTGGCGAAATGGCTTCCGGACGGGAATATCGAGTTTTTAGGAAGAATTGATAACCAGGTGAAGGTGCGCGGGTTCCGGATTGAGCTTGGGGAGATCGAAAACAAATTGAACATGGCCGAACATGTGACAGAGGCTGCCGTGATCATTCACAAAAACAAAGCGGATGAAAATGAAATCTGCGCGTACTTTACAGCGGATCGCGAAGTGTCTGTGAGCGGGCTGAGAAAAACGCTGTCTCAATCATTGCCTGACTATATGGTTCCTGCCCATTTGATCCAGATGGACAGCCTGCCGCTTACACCAAACGGAAAAATCAATAAAAAAGAACTGCCTGCGCCTCAATCAGACGCTGTGCAGTCTGAATATGCAGCACCCAAAACAGAGAGTGAAAAGAAATTAGCCGAGATTTGGGAAGGGATACTCGGCGTTAAAGCAGGCGTTACAGATAACTTCTTTATGATCGGCGGACATTCTCTGAAAGCCATGATGATGACTGCGAAAATTCAAGAGCATTTCCACAAGGAAGTACCGATTAAAGTGCTTTTTGAAAAGCCGACCATTCAAGAACTGGCACTGTATTTGGAAGAGAGCGAAAGCAAGGAGGAGCAGACGTTTGAACCGATCAGGCAAGCACCTTATCAGCAGCATTATCCTGTTTCCCCGGCCCAGCGGAGAATGTACATCCTCAATCAGCTTGGACAAGCAAGCACAAGCTACAACGTCCCTGCTGTACTTTTGCTGGAGGGAGAAGTAAACAAAGACCGGCTTGAACATGCGATTCAGCAATTAATCAGCCGGCACGAAATTCTCCGTACGTCGTTTGACATGATAGACGGAGAAGTCGTACAGACCGTTCATAAAAACATATCGTTCCAGCTGGAGGCTGCCAAGGGACGGGAAGAAGACGCGGAAGAGCTGATCAAATCGTTTATTCAGCCGTTTGAGTTAAACCGCGCGCCGCTCGTCCGTTCGAAGCTTGTCCAGCTTGAAGAAGAACGCCATCTGCTGCTCATTGATATGCACCATATCATTACAGACGGCAGCTCGACAGGCATTCTCATCGGCGATCTCGCCAAAATCTATCAAGGCGCAGATCTGGAGCTCCCGCAGATTCACTATAAAGATTACGCTGTCTGGCAAAAAGAACATGCGGATCATCAAAAGGATGAAGCATACTGGCTGGATACGTTTAAAGGCGAGCTGCCGGTTCTTGATCTTCCGGCGGATTTCCCGCGGCCTGCAGAACGGAGCTTTTCCGGGGAGCGCGTCATGTTCGGGCTGGATAAACAAATCACAGCTCAAATCAAATCGCTGCTGTCAGAAACAGACACAACAATGTACATGTTCCTTTTAGCCGCATTTCATGTACTGCTCTCTAAGTACGCGTCACAGGATGACATCATCGTCGGCTCACCGACTGCGGGCAGAACGCATCCTGATCTGCAAGGTGTGCCGGGTATGTTTGTCAACACGGTGGCATTACGGACAGCGCCTGCGGGGGATAAAACCTTTGCACAATTCCTAGACGAAGTCAAAACGGTCAGTCTGCAAGCATTCGAGCACCAAAGCTATCCGCTTGAGGAGCTGATTGAAAAACTGCCGCTCACAAGGGACACAAGCCGAAGCCCGCTGTTCAGCGTCATGTTCAACATGCAGAACATGGAGATTCCTTCTTTGAAATTAGGAGATTTGAAGATTTCTTCCTATTCCATGCTTCATCATGTGGCGAAATTTGATCTGTCCTTGGAAGCTGTCGAACGGGAAGAAGAAATCGGTTTAAGCTTTGACTACGCAACTGCCTTGTTTAAAGACGAGACGATCCGCCGCTGGAGCAGCCACTTCGTCAATTTGATCAAAGCAGCTGCGGTTAATCCGAACGTACGGCTGTCTGATTTGGAGATTCTTTCGCCAGTTGAAACGGCAGCTTTGCTTGAAGAGAAGAAACAAACCACTCATTCTGGCAATGACACGTTTGCGTCACTTTTCGAAAAACAGGTGCAGCAAACACCTGATCATCCGGCTGTGATTTCTGGCGGAAACCAGCTGAGCTACCGTGAACTCGATGAACAGGCGAACCAGCTGGCGCATCATTTGCGCGCGCACGGGGCAGGAAGTGAAGACATCGTAGCCGTCGTCATGGATCGTTCAGCTGATCTAATGACAGCTGTTCTTGGTGTCATGAAGGCGGGAGCAGCTTTCCTTCCGATTGATCCGGATACGCCTGAGGAACGAATCCGCTATTCATTAGAAGACAGCGGTGCGAGATTTACAGTCGTGAATGAAAGAAATATGACTGCCATAGGGCAATATCAAGGAACCGTCATCAACATCGATCAAGCGGATTGGCGGAACGAAAGCAAGGAGCGTCCGGAACCGATTTCTGGGCCTCAGAATCTTGCATATATCATTTACACATCCGGCACGACCGGGAAGCCGAAGGGTGTGCAGATTGAGCATCGCAATCTGACAAACTATGTTTCTTGGTTTAGCAAAGAGGCAGGGCTGGCTGAAACGGATAAGTCTGTCTTGCTTTCGTCTTACGCATTCGACTTGGGGTATACAAGCATTTTCCCTGTGCTTCAAGCAGGCGGTGAGCTTCACATTGTGCCGAAAGAAACATATACGGCGCCCGATCAGATTGGCCGTTATATCAAGGAACACGGCATCACGTATATCAAGCTGACACCGTCCCTGTTCCATACGATGGTGAACACGGCCAGCTTTACAAAGGAGCCGCACTTTGAATTCCTGCGCTTGATTGTGTTGGGAGGAGAAAAGATCATTCCGGCTGATGTTCTAGCATTCAGCAAGGTATATCGGCATACCGAATTTATCAATCACTACGGTCCGACCGAAGCAACGATCGGCGCAATTGCCGGACGGGTTGACCTGACTGAACCTGACACATTCGCGAAACGGCCGACAATCGGACGGCCGATTGCCAATACCGGCGCACTTGTCTTAAATGAGTCATTGAAGCTTGTGCCTCCGGGAGCGAGCGGCCAGCTATATATCACGGGACAGGGGCTTGCCAGAGGATATCTCAGCCGTCCTCAGCTCACATCCGAGAAATTTGTGGAAAACCCGTATGCGCCATGCAGCCTGATGTACAAGACCGGAGATGTCGTCCGGAGACTGGCTGACGGCACGATTGAATTTATCGGCCGGGCTGATGATCAGGTGAAAATCCGCGGCTACCGCATAGAGCCGAAAGAAATTGAAACGGTCATGCTCAGCCTCAGCGAAGTTCAAGAAGCGGTTGTGCTTGCGGTTTCTGAGGGCGGGCTTCAAGAGCTTTGCGCGTATTATACGTCGGATCAAGCCATTGAAAAAGCAGAGCTCCGGAAACAGCTTTCACAAATACTGCCGTCTCATATGATCCCTGCCTTCTTTGTGCAGGTGGACGCTATCCCGCTCACGGCAAATGGGAAAACCGACAGAAACGCATTGCCGAAGCCGAACGCAGCGCAATCCGGATATGAAGCGTCAGCTGCTCCGGAAACAGCGCTTGAAGAAAGCCTTTGCCGCATCTGGCAGAAAACACTCGGCATTGAAGCGATCGGAATCGATGACAACTTCTTCGATTTAGGCGGCCATTCACTAAAAGGAATGATGCTCATCGCCAATATACAGGCAGAATTGGAGAAAACCGTGCCGCTTAAAGCGCTGTTCGAGCAGCCGACTGTACGCCAGCTGGCGGCTTATATGGAGGAATCGGCAGCATCAGGCGGCTATCACATGCTGAAGCCGGCTGACAAACAGGATGTGTATCCATTGTCATCCGCGCAGAAACGGATGTACGTGCTCAATCAGCTTGACCGGCAGACGATCAGCTATAATATGCCATCGGTTCTTCTTATGGAAGGCGAGCTTCATATTTCGCGCCTGCGAGAATCACTCAACCAGCTCGTAAACCGTCATGAATCATTGCGCACGTCATTTACGGAAGCAGACGGAGAGCCTGTCCAGCGCATTGTTGAGGAGGCTTCAATTGATCTTCACGTGTTTGATGCAGAAGAGGGCGAGGCGGAACAGAAGATTAAAGAATTTATCCGGCCATTCGACTTAAGCGGCGCTCCGCTCATTCGCGCGGCATTACTCCGAATCGCAGACCAAAAACATCTGCTTCTATTGGATATGCATCACATTATCGCCGATGGTGTATCAAGAGGTATTTTCGTTAAAGAATTGGCACTGCTTTATAAAGGCGAACAGCTTCCGGAGCCGAAGCTTCATTATAAAGATTTCGCTGTTTGGCAAAATGAAGCCGGACAGAAAGAACGGATGAAGGAGCATGAGCAATACTGGCTTTCAGTTCTCTCAGGCGAACTGCCGGAGCTTGACCTTCCGCTCGATTACACCCGACCGCCTGTTCAAAGCTTTGAAGGGGATACCGTCCGTTTCCGTACGGAAAGCGGAACGGCAAAGGCGATTGAGAAACTGCTAGCAGAAACGGGAACGACTTTGCATATGGTGCTTCACACCGTCTTCCATGTCTTTTTAAGCAAAATCTCCGGACAGCGGGATATCGTGATCGGCTCGGTTACAGCAGGCCGCACGAATGCCGACGTGCAAAACATGCCGGGGATGTTCGTCAATACGCTCGCACTGAGAATGGAAGCAAGGGAAGAGCAGACATTTGCAGAGCTTCTGGAGCAAGCGAAGGAGACAAATCTGTCAGCACTTGAGCATCAGGAGTATCCGTTTGAAGACCTGGTCAATCAGTTAGACCTCCCTCGGGATATGAGCCGGAATCCTTTGTTTAACGTGATGGTTACGACAGAAAACCCTGATAAAGAACAGCTTAAGCTGCAAGATCTCACGATTTCACCTTATGAGGCACATCAAGGAACATCCAAGTTTGACCTTACATTAGGCGGTTTCGCTGACGAAAACGGCATCGGTCTGCAGCTGGAATATGCGACTGACCTATTCTCAAGAGAAACTGCTGAGCAATGGAGTGAATACGTCCTGCGATTATTGCGGGCTGTGGCGGAAAATCCAAACCAGCCGCTTTCCAGTCTGTCACTCGTCAACGAAACAGAAAAACAAACGCTCTTGAAGGCATGGAAAGGAAAAACACTGCCTGTGCCGACAGACAAAACGGTTCATCAGCTGTTTGAAGAAACGGCTCAGCGCCACAAAGACCAACCGGCTGTTACGTATAACGGGCAGTCATGGACGTACGGCGAGCTGAATGCGAAGGCGAACCGTCTGGCGCGGATTCTGATCGACTGCGGCATCGGCGCGGATGAGCGCGTTGGCATTCTCACAAAGCCGTCGCTTGAAATGTCCGCCGCGGTGCTTAGTGTCCTGAAGGCGGGAGCGGCATTTGTGCCGATTGACCCTGACTATCCGGATCAGCGGATTGAATATATCCTACAGGACAGCGGCGCGACGCTTCTCTTGAAACAGGAAGGCATCTCAGTGCCGGACAGCTACACGGGCGAGGTCATTCTTCTTGACGGCAACCGCACGATCCTGAGTCTGCCGCTTGATGAAAATGATGAGGAAAATCCGCAGACAGACACAACCGCGGATCACCTTGCTTATATGATTTATACGTCAGGAACGACCGGACAGCCGAAGGGTGTTATGATCGAGCACCATGCGCTTGTGAACCTGTGCTTCTGGCATCATGCCGCGTTCGGCATGACGGCGGAGGACCGCAGTGCGAAGTACGCGGGCTTCGGGTTCGACGCTTCCATTTGGGAGATGTTCCCGACCTGGACGATCGGCGCCGAGCTTCACGTCATTGATGAAGCGATCCGCCTTGATATCACCCGCCTGAATGATTATTTCGAAACGCATAACGTCACAATCACGTTCCTGCCGACACAGCTGGCGGAACAGTTCATGGAGCTTGAGAACACGTCACTCCGCGTGCTTTTGACCGGAGGGGACAAGCTGAAGCGTGCGGTTAAGCAGCCGTACACGATTGTCAACAACTACGGGCCGACCGAAAACACTGTCGTTGCGACGAGCACAGAAATCAATCCGGAGGAAGGCTCGCTTTCCATCGGGCGCGCGATCGCCAATACGAGAGTGTACATTCTCAGCGAAAACCATCAGGTTCAGCCGGAGGGCGTGGCCGGAGAGCTTTGTGTGGCGGGACGCGGACTGGCGCGCGGCTATCTGAACAGGGAAGACGAAACCGCGAAGCGGTTTGTCCCCGATCCGTTCGTGCCGGATGAACGCATGTACAAAACAGGCGATTTGGTGAAATGGACGAACGGCGGCATCGAATACATCGGCCGGATCGACCAGCAGGTCAAGGTCCGGGGCTACCGAATCGAGCTGTCAGAAATTGAAGTGCAGCTGGCCCAGCTTTCTGAGGTGCAGGATGCGGCAGTGACAGCTGTAAAAGATAAAGGCGGCAATACAGCGATCGCGGCGTATGTCACACCGGAAACCGTCGACACAGAAGCGCTGAAGTCAGCGCTCAAGGATACCCTGCCGGACTACATGATCCCGGCGTTCTGGGTGACATTAAACGAGCTTCCGGTTACCGCAAACGGCAAAGTAGACCGCAAAGCGCTGCCGGAGCCGGACATCGAAGCAGGGGGCGGAGAATACAAAGCGCCGTCCACTGACATGGAAGAGCTGCTTGCCGGCATTTGGCAGGACGTGCTCGGTATTTCTGAAGTCGGTGTCAGCGACAATTTCTTCTCGCTCGGCGGAGATTCTATTAAAGGAATCCAGATGGCGAGCCGCTTGAACCAGCACGGCTGGAAGCTGGAAATGAAGGATCTCTTCCAGCACCCGACGATTGAAGAACTGACACAATACGTGGAGCGTGCCGAAGGCAAACAGGCAAACCAAGGCCCGGTGGAGGGCGAAGTTATCCTGACGCCGGTTCAGCGCTGGTTCTTTGAAAAGAATTTCACGAACAAACACCACTGGAATCAGTCGGTCATGCTTCATTCTGCGAAGGGTTTCGATCCTGAACGGGTTGAAAAGACATTGCAGGCACTGATTGAGCATCATGACGCGCTTCGCATGGTCTACCGTGAAGAAAACGGCGACATCATTCAAGCGTATAAACGGATAGACGAATGCGAGGTCAGCTTCGAAATCGTTGATCTGTACGGCTCAGATGAAGATATGCTGAAAAACCAGATTAAGGTTCTCGCTGACAGTCTGCAAAGCAGTCTCGACCTGCAAAACGGTCCGCTTCTGAAAGGGGAGCTGTACCGCACGGAAGCGGGGGATCACCTGCTCATCGCTGTACACCATCTCGTGGTCGACGGCGTATCATGGCGGATTTTACTTGAGGACTTTGCATCAGGCTACGTGCAGGCTGAGAACGAAGAGAAAATCGTCTTCCCGCAAAAAACGAACTCCTTCAAGGATTGGGCGGAAGAATTGGCGGCATTCAGCCAATCAGCACACCTTTTGCAGCAGGCTGAATACTGGGCGCAAATTGACGCTGAAGAGGTTTCTGCTGTACCGAAGGATGATGAAACAGAGGAGCGGGTTGTCAAACATACATCATCCGTCATCTGCGAATTAAATGAAGAAGACACTAAACATCTCTTAACAGATGTTCATCAGCCATATGGAACCGAGATCAATGATATTCTCCTCAGTGCGCTCGGATTAACGATGAAAGAATGGACAGACGGTGTCAAAATCGGCATCAATCTCGAGGGGCACGGACGGGAAGACATCATCCCGAATGTGAACATCTCCAGAACGGTTGGCTGGTTTACGGCACAATATCCTGTTGTGCTCGACATGTCTGAAACAGATGTCTCAGCGGTCATCAAAGCAGTCAAAGAAAACCTGCGCCGCGTTCCGGACAAAGGTGTCGGATACGGCATTCTCCGCTACTTTACAGAACAAGCGGAAGCGCAAGGCTTCACACCGGAAATCAGCTTTAACTATTTAGGCCAATTCGACAGTGAAGTGAAAACGGATTTCTTTGAACCGTCCGCTTTCGATATGGGACGCCAAGTGAGCGAAGAATCAGAAGCCCTGTACGCTTTAAGCTTCAGCGGCATGATCCGAAACGGACGTTTTGTCCTTTCTTGCTCCTACAATGAGAAGGAATATGAAAGAGCAACGGTCGAAGCACAAATGGAGCGGTTTAAAGAAAATCTCCTCCTGATCATCCGCCATTGTACGGAAAAAGAGGACAAGGAATTCACACCGAGCGACTTCAGTGCGGGAGACCTTGAAATGGATGAGATGGGCGATATCTTTGACATGCTTGAGGAGAATTTGAAATAAAAACGCAAGGGAATTACAGAAGGCGGGAGCGAAACATATGAGTCAATTTAGCAAAGATCAGGTTCAAGATATGTATTACCTATCGCCGATGCAGGAGGGGATGCTGTTTCATACCATCCTTAATCCCGGCCAGAGCTTTTACCTTGAACAAATTACGATGAAAGTAAAGGGCGACTTCAATATCAAATGCCTTGAAGAAAGCATGAATGTCATCATGGACCGGTACGATGTATTTCGTACCGTGTTCATTCACGAAAAAGTAAAAAGGCCCGTTCAAGTCGTATTAAAAAAACGTCAATTTCATATAGAAGAAATGGATCTGACACGTTTATCCGAAAGTGAGCAAACGGACAAAATCAATGAATACAAAGCACAGGATAAGATCAAAGGTTTTGATTTAACGCGGGATATTCCGATGAGGGCAGCCATCTTCAAAAAAGCTGACAACAGCTTTGAATGGGTGTGGAGCTACCACCACATTATTTTGGACGGATGGTGCTTCGGCATCGTCGTGCAGGATCTGTTTAAGGTATACAACGCCCTGCGCGAACAAAAGCCGTACAGTCTGCCGCCTGTCAAACCGTATAAGGAATACATCAAGTGGCTTGAAAAGCAGGATAAACAAGCATCGCTCCGCTACTGGCGCGAGTACTTGGAAGACTTTGAAGGACAGGCGACGTTTGCGGAACAAAGAAAGAAACAAAAGGAAGGGTACGAACCGAAAGAACTTCTCTTCTCACTGCCGGAAGCGGAAACAAAAGCTTTTACAGAGCTTGCGAAATCTCAGCACACCACTTTGAGTACCGCTTTGCAGGCAGTCTGGAGCGTACTGATCAGCCGTTATCAGCGGTCTGACGATTTGGCTTTCGGTACAGTCGTTTCCGGGCGTCCCGCGGAAATCAAAGGCGTTGAACATATGGTCGGCCTGTTTATCAACGTTGTTCCAAGAAGAGTGAAATTGGCTGAAAACATGACGTTCAACGGTTTGCTCAAGCAGCTTCAGGAGCAGTCACTTGAGTCAGAACCGCATCAATATGTGCCGCTTTATGACATCCAAAGCCAAGCCAACCAGCCGAAATTGATTGACCATATCATCGTGTTTGAAAATTATCCGCTTCAGGATGCAAGCAATGAAGAAAGCGGACAAAACGGATTCGATATGGAGGATGTCCATGTATTTGAGAAGTCAAATTACGATCTCAATTTGATGGCCTCCCCGGGTGACGAAATGCTGATCAAGCTTGCCTATAATGAGAATGTGTTTGATGAAGCGTTTATGCTGCGCTTAAAATCCCAGCTTCTCACAGCGATTCAGCAGCTTATTCAGCATCCGGATCAGCCTGTCAGCACCATTGATTTCATTGACGAAAAAGAAAAAGAGTACTTGCTTAACGGCTTAAATCCGGCACCTCAAACGTGTGAGCCAAAACCTCTGACGGATTGGTTCAAGGAGGCGGTGGACGTCAATCCAAGTGCACCGGCGCTCACATTTGCAGGCCGAACGCTGTCCTATCACGAATTAGACGAGGAAACGAACCGCCTCGCACGCCGTTTGCAAAAGCAAGGGGCAGGCAAAGGCTCAGTTGTTGCATTGTACACGAAGCGCTCGCTGGAACTGGTGATTGGGATTCTCGGTGTGTTAAAAGCGGGAGCTGCTTATGTGCCGGTTGATCCTAAGCTGCCGGATGACCGAATTTCATATATGCTGACCGACAGCGGGGCGGCATGTCTGCTTACACATCAAGAGATGAAAGAGCAAGCGAGTCAGCTGCCGTTTACAGGCCAAACGCTCATCATTGATGATCCCATCCGTTTTGAAGAAGAGGCAAGCGATCCTGAAACCGCGATTGCACCAGATGATGCGGCGTATATCATGTATACATCAGGCACAACCGGAAAGCCAAAGGGAAATATCACGACGCATGCCAATATTCAAGGATTAGTGAAGCACGTTGACTACATGACGTTTTCTGAAAAAGACACGTTCTTATCTGTATCGAATTACGCTTTTGACGCATTTACCTTTGATTTCTACGCTTCCATTTTGAATGGAGCAAGGCTGATTATCGCAGATGAAAATACACTGCTTGATACAGACCGTCTCACGAGCCTCATCCGTCAAGAGAATGTCAGCGTCATGTTTGCGACCACAGCTTTATTTAATCTTCTCACAGATGCGGGAGAGGATTGGCTGAAGGGGCTTCGCTGTGTGTTATTCGGCGGGGAACGCGCGTCTGTGCCTCACGTCAGGAAAGCGATGCGGATCATGGGGCCGGGCAAGCTGATTAACTGCTACGGTCCGACTGAGGGCACGGTGTTTGCAACGGCTCACGTCGTACACGAGATTCCGGAGTCTATCTCCTCACTGCCGATCGGAAAGCCGATCAGCAATGCAAGTATTTATATTCTCAATGAATCAAATCAGCTCCAGCCATTCGGAGCGGTCGGTGAACTATGCATCAGCGGAATGGGTGTATCAAAAGGCTATGTAAACCGTGATGAGCTGACGAAGCAGAAATTTACCGCCAACCCGTTCAAACCGGGAGAAACACTTTACCGCACCGGGGATCTCGCTCGCTGGCTGCCTGACGGTACGATTGAATACGCCGGCCGCATTGATGATCAAGTGAAAATACGGGGACACCGGATCGAGCTGGAAGAAATCGAAAAGCAGCTGCAGGAATATCCCGGAGTAAAAGACGCGGTCGTCGTGGTGGACCGCCGCGAGTCTGGGGACGCATCAATTAACGCCTACCTTGTGAACCGGACACAGCTTTCAGCAGGAGACGTTAAGGCACACCTGAAAAAACAGCTTCCTGCTTATATGGTGCCGCAGACATTTACGTTCTTGGACGAGCTTCCTTTAACAACAAACGGAAAAGTCAATAAACGTCTGCTGCCAAAACCGGAGCAAGATCAGATATCGCAAGAATGGATTGGGCCTCGAAATGAAACGGAAGAAACAATCGCGCAAATCTGGTCCGAGATTCTCGGCAGAAAGCAAGTCAGCATCCATGACGATTTCTTCGAGCTTGGCGGCCATTCCTTAAAGGCGATGACAGCCGCTTCTCGCGTCAAAAAAGAGCTCGGAATGGACCTTCCGGTGAAGCTATTGTTTGAAGCGCCGACGATTGCCGGCATTTCAGCATATCTGAAAAACGGAGGCTCAGAAGGACTTGAGGACGTTACAATCATGAATCCGGATCAGGATGACATCATTTTCGCATTCCCGCCGGTATTGGGATATGGCTTAATGTATCAGAATCTGGCCAAGCAATTGCCGTCATACAAGCTGTGCGCCTTTGACTTTATTGAAGAGGAAAACCGTATTGACCGTTATGCCGCTCTGATCAAGGAGCTTCAGCCGGAAGGTCCTGTGACACTGTTTGGTTATTCAGCAGGATGCAGCCTGGCGTTTGAAGCCGCTAAAAAACTTGAAGAGCAGGGACGCACCGTACAGCGGATCATTATGGTGGATTCCTATAAAAAACAAGGCGTCAGTGATCTGGACGGACGCACGGTCGAAAACGATGTCGAGGCGCTGATGAATGTAAATCGGGACAATGAAGCCCTCAATAGCGAAGCCGTCAAGCAGGGGCTCAAGAAAAAAACACATGCCTTCTACTCATACTATGTCAACCTGATCAGCTCGGGCCAAGTGAAAGCGGACATTGATTTGCTGACCTCTGATATTGACTTTGAAATGCCTGAATGGCTTTCGTCGTGGGAAGAGGCGACAACGGGCGCTTATCGTGTGAAAAAAGGCTTCGGTACACACGCCGAAATGCTGCAGGGCGAATGTCTTGATAGGAATGCCGGGATTTTGCGCGAATTTCTTAATAAACAAACCATAACGCTTTCTTAAGGAAGCGATGAAAGGGGGAGCCGGCCAATGAGCCAACTCTTCAGATCATTTGATGCATCGGAAAAAACGCAGCTCATCTGTTTTCCGTTTGCCGGCGGCTACTCGGCGTCATTTCGCCCTCTCCATGCTTTTTTGCAGGGGGAGTGTGAAATGCTTGCAGCTGAACCGCCCGGGCACGGCACAAATCAGACGTCAGCAATTGAGGATCTCGAGCAGCTGACTGATTTGTACAAGCAAGAATTACATTTGCATCCAGATCGGCCGTTTGTGCTGTTCGGGCACAGCATGGGCGGCATGATCACCTTCAGGCTGGCGCAAAAACTGGAGCGTGAAGGCATTTTTCCGCAGGCTGTGATTATTTCTGCGATTCAGCCGCCGCATATTCAGCGGAAAAAAGTATCGCATTTGCCTGATGATCAATTTCTCGATCATATTATCAAATTAGGCGGAATGCCCGCAGAGCTCGTTGAAAATAAAGAAGTTATGTCATTTTTTCTTCCTTCGTTCAGATCGGATTACCGGGCTCTTGAACAATTCGAGCTTAACGACATGACACCGATCCAATCGCCGGTCCACGTCTTTAACGGACTGAATGACGAAAAATGCATCCGGGATGCGGAAGGCTGGAAGAAGTGGGCGAAACACATCATGTACCATGAATTTGACGGCGGGCATATGTTTCTGCTGTCAAATACGGAGGAAGTGGCGGAACGGATTTTTGCGATTTTGAATCAGCATCCGATTTCCAGTTCCTAATGAAAAAGCGGACAGCGCTGTGCTGTTCGCTTTTTTTATATAGAATGTAAATTTTTTCATGATATAATAGTCGCAATACTCAAATAAAGGCAGGTCAGGAAAAAATGTCTCGGCACATCCTTTGCGCGTCTCCTAAGATGAAATGGTTAGTATTGCTGTTCACGTTTGTCTTCGCCATCGGAATGAACTCATTCAGAAATTCCTTTCAATTTTTTATGCTCCCGATGGCAGAGACCTTTCACGCCGATCGGTCGCTGATTTCGGCCTCCGTCAGCATTTTTATGATCACAACGGGAGTCGTTCAGTTTTTTGTCGGCTTTTTTATTGACCGGTTCAGCGTCAGAAAGATTATGGGGATCGGCGCCATTTGTATCAGCGCAAGCTTTTTGGCGCTCCCGCATTCGCCGAATGTCCATATATTTTCCGTGATTTACGGAGTGCTCGGCGGAATCGGCTATTCCTGCGCGGTTGGCGTGACGACACAGTATTTTATCAGCCGCTGGTTTGACACGCATAAAGGCTTGGCGCTCGCCATTTTGACCAATGCAAATTCAGCCGGTTTGCTGCTGCTGTCACCGATTTGGGCTGCGGCTCCTTACTATGCAGGCTGGCAAACTGCGTATACAATATTGGGCATTTTCTTAGCGGCTGTCCTGCTGCCTCTTTTGGCCTTCGGAATGAAGCACCCGCCCAATGTCCAAGGGCAGTCCGTGAAAAAATCTTATGACTGGCAGGGATTTTGGAAGGTGTTAAAGCAGTCCCGCCTCATTCATATCCTGTACTTCGGCGTATTTACGTGCGGATTTACGATGGGAATCATTGATGCTCATCTCGTACCAATGCTGGAGGATGCGCATGTCTCTCATATCAACGGAATGATGGCTGCATTCGGGGCGTTTATTATCATCGGGGGATTATTGGCAGGCTGGCTGTCAGATTTGCTTGGCAGCAGAAGCGTGATGCTCTCCATTTTGTTTTTCATTCGTCTCATCAGCTTGATCTGCCTGCTCATTCCCGCACTCGGCATTCATAACAGTGAGCTCTGGTACTTGTGCTTTACGCTGTTATTCGGGCTCAGCTACACAGGCGTGATCCCGCTGACCGCTGCGTCCATTTCTGAAAGCTTTCAAACCGGGCTTATCGGCTCGCTCCTAGGCATCAATTTCTTTATCCATCAAATCGCCGGCGCTCTCAGTGTGTATGTGGGCGGATTATTTTTTGACATGAATCATAATTATTTGCTGGTTACTGTTGTGTGTTTGGTGCTTGTAAGTTTATCAGCATTATTGGAGCTGGCGCCAATCAAAAAAAAACAATCATGTTCATAACGAAGAGAGTGTTGAGGGGTAAATCTCCATTAGCTGAAGAGAATGTTACTCAATGGAGCGGCATATCTCATTAACATAAAAAAAGAGGGAAAACCCTCTTTTTAAGTTTGTCATTTTACTTTTTTTGCACGTACATGTTCTTTTACTAGCTGTCTGAATGAGTGGAGCTCATTTTCGAATACAAAAAAACGTTTAGGAACTAAGATGACTTGGTGACTAGAAGTTTTGATAGAGAAAAAGTGTTTATATTCTGCAACTGCCCTTATTTCATCCCATTCAAACAATGCATTATCGTTTTTGGATTGAATTTGAATGCCTTGCCGGTTCATGGTATATGTCCTTTTGCGTTTTAGCCGTGTATTGTTCTTATAGCTGGTACGCAGCCTTATATAATGAAAAGCAATCAAAAGCAATGTACAGATCAAAGATAGAATCGCTATGAAAATACCATTATATATCACTTCAAGTGTTTCGCTGTCATAAACGGTAATCGGAAATCCATAAAGCGAATACACCAATAAAGATAGAAGAAAAATATAAATAAAATAAAACAATGCTGATATTCTTTGCCGGGATAAAAAGTAACATCTCATATCTTGTAATGAAATGGCTCCCTCTAGGAAGACACTGTGTTGAATCATTCTTACACTGCACCTCAAACCATTTTTTCTTCAACTCTAACATAACATCTCATTTGTTCATAGAAATGGATTTTTTGGTTTGCTTTCTTTTTCGGAGACCGGCATTGCTTCCCAGCACGCCGATGATAATACAAACCGCACCGGCAAGGTGATACCAGGCTAGGCTTTCGTGCAAAACCACAACTCCGGCAATCATCGTCACGATGGTGGACAAATGATTAAAGGCGCTCATTTTAAACGCCTCAATCCGGGACAGCGCATAGTTGGACATAAACGAAGTCACGAGCGAAGATAACACGCCCAAATACACTATCGCGAGAATAAAGCCGGGCTCCCGGAATGGATGGAAGTAAGTGCCGACCGTTCCGGAAGCGCCGTGCCGCACCAAGGCGATGGCATTGAAGACGACAAATCCGATCGCTGACATGATGTAGGTGAGCTCCATCAGCCGGAAACGCTGTGTCATTTTTCTTGCGGCGGTATTGTACATAGCTGAAGACAGAGCGGACAAGAGAATGAGTACAGATCCCTTTAGGCTGGCCGATTCAACGTTCACGCCCTTCATCACAAAAATAAACATGACGCCCGCAACTGATAACACGGTGAACCCTTTTTGAGCCCACGTCGATCGCTCTTTTAAAAAATAAGCGGCAAAGACCATTGTGAAAATCGGAATCGATGCCTGAATGATCCCGGCTTCAGAGGATGACGAGTACACCAGGCCGAATGCCTGAAAGCTGAAAAACAGCGCCGGATACAGCAGGGCGAGCGGCAAAATAGCCATTACATCTTTTAAACGGATGGACAGCTTCACCCATCCGAATAAGACAGGTATAGTAGCCGCTGCAAACGCAAGGGTGAACCGGTGTGCAAGAATATCAAATGGTTCTGCCGATTGCAGCGCGATTTTCACGAAAAGAAAGGATAACCCGATAATCAATGCGTTTAACATAGCTGCAAGATAAGCTGAGGTTTGCTGGTTTTTATACATACAGGAAGTGCTCCTTTAAATAAATAATAGAGCCGGCCGCTCCCTTTTATTGTATGGGGTGGATAGGAACGGTACAATAAGAAAAACAATGAACTGTACCGGTACAAAACAGGGGGAGAAAGAATGGAGAAGTATATTAGCCTCTTCATACAGATAGAGGAAATGATGCAAAGCAGTGTCTATCAAGAAGGAGACAGGCTGCCTTCCATCAGGCAGCTGTCCGCCCGCTATCAAGTCAGCAAAAGCACGGTGATCCGCGCGCTGCAAGAGCTGGAAAAACGCCATCTCATCTATTCTGTTCCGAAAAGCGGCTATTATCTTGTGAAAAAGACGAGGAAGCCGCATCACGGCAAGTCAAGCCCAATCGACTTTGCAACGTCTGCGCCGGACCCTGATATTTTTCCGTATGTGGATTTTCAGCATTGCATCAACAAAGCGATTGATACATACAAGCATGATTTGTTTCTCTACGGAACGCCGAAAGGCCTCCCGTCGCTCATCCGTGTATTGCGAAAGCTGTTTGCTGATCAGCAGGTATTTGCGGACGAGCGGCATATGTTTATCACATCCGGCGTCCAGCAGGCACTATCCCTGCTATGTGCAATGCCGTTTCCCAATGGGAAAGAGAATATCGCCATTGAACAGCCAGGCTATCATTTGATGATTGAACAGCTGGAGACACTGGGCATCCCCGCAATCGGGATAAAAAGAACGGAGCAGGGGCTTGATTTAGCGGAAGTCGAGCGGCTGTTTCAAACAGAACCGATCAAATTTTTTTATACGATGCCACGCTTCCATAACCCGCTTGGGAGCTCACTGGCCGAACGGGACAAACGAGAGCTGGTAAGATTGGCGGCAGCCTATGACGTCTATCTTGTTGAGGATGACTATCTCGGTGATCTCGAGGAAAATAAAAAGGCAGACCCGCTGTACGCATACGATCTGTCCTCACATGTGATTTATTTAAAAAGCTTTTCAAAAATGATATTTCCCGGCCTTCGCGTGGGGGCCGCCGTTTTGCCAAATGCGCTGACTGACACATTTCATACGTACAAAAAGCTGAACGACATTGACTGCTCGATGATTTCTCAAGCCGCGTTAGAAATTTACATCAAAAGCGGAATGTTCGGCAGGCACAAGGAGAAAATCAGAAATTCCTATAAGGAACGGTCCCTCAGGCTTCATGAAGCCATTCAAACACACGGACAATCGAGCCGCGGCCGCTTTCTATTTTCCAGCGGCCAGGCCCCGTGCATGCATACCCATCTGGTGCTTCCTGAGGATCTGCCGGCATCAAGAGTGATTCAAAAGATGAAAAAACAAGAGGTTCTCCTTGAAGCGATTGACCGCCATTATTTATCAGACTATCCGAAAGAAAATCTATTAAAAATCAATCTTTCCAATGTGAAGACTGAAGATATTGAGCGCGGCATTAAGCTGCTGATGAGCCATTTATAAAAGCGCTTCGTACGAGATCATCTTGATGTCCTCCGGGAAATCAGGTCGGGCGGCGCACACAGCCATTTTATAGCCGGGATCTACCTCATACGTTTTGATAAAGCAAGGCGTATGGTGCTCCGGAAGCTCGACGGATACTCGGCCATCCTCATGCAGGCGCACGGAGAAGGAATCAAGCGGCAGCGACAGGCCTTTGCCTTCCTGCTTGATAAAGCTCTCTTTCATAGACCATAGATGATAAAAATAATCGTTTTGCTCGTCTTTATGTTTGGATAAAAGATCGCTGTACTCTTTCTTCGAAAAGAAACGTTCGGCAATCCCGAGGCTGATTGGCTTCATTTTTTCAATATCGACGCCGATCGGATCTGAATCAAACGCGCCGATGACCCAATGGCCGGAGTGGGAAATGTTAAAGTGGGCATTGGGGAGGTCAGGGATGCAAGGCTTCCCGTATTCCTGCGCGCTGAATCGGATATCGGCTTTATTCAGCTGGTACTGCTCGCTGATGACAGAGCGAACAAGCACATCTCCCAGCAGGGTGCGGTGAGCATCTTCTTTATGATAAAATCTCCGGCATTTCTCCCGTTTTTCAGCAGAAACGAAAGACATCAGCCGATCCGATTCTGCCTGTGAAAGCGGGCGGTCCATATAAATTCCGTAAATTTTCATTCTAGATCCTCCGTCTGCAAAAGATTGTCAAAACCATCCTATCATACTTCAACAAGACTCATATAGAGGAGAAAATAAAAAAACAAAGCCGAAGCGGCTTTGTTTTAGTGTATAGGCGGAGTTGCTTTCACAGCGGCTGTCCGCCTTGCCACAGCATAATTCAGCAGCTGGATTGACTGCGGCAACGAAAAGCGCAAAATGATACCGGTGAGGATGGCGGTCAAAATTGTACCTAAACCGATCGGACCGCCCATGCCCCATGCTGCAAACAAAATTGTTATTTCCATGCCGTTCCGCACCCATTGCACATTCCAGCCGGTTTTTTCTGTAATCAGCATCATCAGTGAATCACGCGGCCCCGCGCCAAGGCCCGCTGATACATAAACACCGACGCCGTAGCCGATCAGCAGCACGCCGAGAGAGAAGACGATGACGGAGCCTGTGTAGGTGGAGGGGGCAGGCAGAAGAAAATTGAAAAAATCTATAAAAACACCAATGAGCACCATGTTCAGGATCGCCCCAATTTTTGGCCAAGCCCTCGTAAACAATGACGTGAATCCGACGATGAGCGCTCCAATAATGATGGACCACTGGCCGACGGTAAGCCCGAAGTGCTGAAACAGGCTGTAATGAAATGCATCCCACGGACTGATCCCCAGCGTTTTTCCTTCTATCGTAAGGGATACACCAAAAGACAAAATAAGCAGACCGGCAAAATAAAATGTCCAGCGCAGAACAAGTTCTCGCTTCACGTGAAGTCCCTTCTTTCGTAAAAATCAATCGATTGTCATTGTAGCATATCTGACAAAAGGGCGGAATAGGCGAAAGGGGCTCAACAAAAAAACAGGGCCGCCGGCAGGCACCCTGTTTTGGGTTTTACAACGGGTTCAAAATCCGATTCAAAAACCGCTGGGTCCGTTCTTCTTTTGGAGCAGAGAAAATTTCCTCAGGCGGCCCCTGCTCCACGATAACGCCGCCGTCAATGAAGACGACTTCGTCCGCCACTTCCTGGGCGAATTTGATTTCGTGGGTAACAACGACCATGGTCCAGCCTTCATTGGCTAAATCCTTGATAACCTTCAGCACGTCACCCACAAGCTCAGGGTCAAGCGCTGAGGTCGGTTCGTCAAACAGCATCAGCTCAGGCTGAATTGCCAGTGCACGGGCGATGCCGACGCGCTGCTGCTGGCCTCCGGAAAGCTGGAACGGATATAAATCCATTTTATCCTTCAATCCGACTTTATCAAGAAGCTGAATCGCTTCTTTTCTGACTTCCTCTTTGTTTCGTTTTTGCACCTGAACAGGGCCTTCCATCACGTTTTCAAGGGCTGTGCGGTGAGGGAAGAGGTGATACGCCTGAAACACCATTCCCGATTTCCGGCGGAGCTGAAGGATAT
This sequence comes from Bacillus sp. FSL K6-1012, assembly GCF_037964915.1. Taxonomy (NCBI): domain Bacteria; kingdom Bacillati; phylum Bacillota; class Bacilli; order Caryophanales; family Bacillaceae; genus Bacillus; species Bacillus sp. FSL K6-1012. The sequence continues at coordinate 459,744 of NZ_CP150175.1, forward strand.
CCGACTGCTTCACTTTCTTTGAAAAATCGATGGAGAAATCATCAAATGCAAGCTCCCCGCGATTCGGGATCTCCAGCGCGTTCAGACAGCGAAGCAGCGTCGTTTTCCCTGAACCGGAAGGCCCAAGTATAGCGATGACTTTTCCTTTTTCTATCTTCATATCTATCTTTTTTAAAATTTCATTTTGACCGAATGATTTGTTTAATCCTTTAACGGAAAGCATACTCGGAACCTCCTTATTTGGCCACGTAGCGGTCAAGACGCCGTTCGATGACATGCTGGACGAGCGAAAGCAAGAAGCAGATCATCCAATAAATAAAGGCCGCTTCAATATAAATGACTAAAATCTGATCGAGATTGCGCGCGCCGATTTCCTGAGCTTTTCTGAACAGCTCAGCGACGAGGATCTGAGATGCAAGAGATGTATCTTTGATCAGGCTGATAAAGGTATTGGATAATGGCGGGATTGACACACGAAACGCCTGCGGCAAAATGACGCGGAACAGCGTCTTCTGGTGTGTCATGCCGATGGTATAGCCAGCTTCCCATTGCCCCTTCGGCACGGATAAAATAGATGCCCTGATGATTTCAGATGCATAGGCGCCGACGTTTAAGGAAAAGGCAATGACTGCGCTTGGAAATGGATCTAGTGTAATGTTAAAGGCCGGGAACAGATAGAAAATGATGAACAATTGAACGAGAAGTGGAGTGCCGCGTACGGCGGATACGTATACGCTGAACACCCATCTCAAAGGTCTCACTTTCGACATTCTGGCAAGCGCCGTAATCAGCGCCAGTATCATTCCGAATATAAAGGAAAGAATCGTAAGGGGAATCGTATAGTAGATTCCCCCTGAAAGTATCGGCCAGAATGACTGCTGCACCAGATCCCACGGGATCGCCGTGCCAAGCGTCAATGCCGGTATATTATTTAGAAACATCTTCGCCGAACCATTTTTTAGAGATTTTAGAAAGAGTCCCGTCCTCTTTCATTTCTTTTAATGCTTTGTTGACTTGGTCGACAACCTCGCCGCTTCCTTTACGGAACGTGAAATACGTTTCCTGAGGGTCGCCTGTTTCGAACGCGATTTTTACGTTTTTGTTGCCTGATGTTTTTAAATAGTTTAATACGGCAAGCTTATCGTTGTACGTCATGTCGACGCGGCCTTGCTGGATCATTTGAAGGGCCTGCGCCATGCCTTCAACGCCTTCTACTTTCGCGCCGGCATTTGCAGCTAGTTTGTTATAGTTGCTTGTCAGTGATTGAGCTGACGTTTTTCCTTTTACGTCTTTTTCAGACTTAATATCGTTGTTGTCTTTTTTCGTCACGACAACGGCTCTTGATGTTGTGTATTTGTCTGAGAAGTCATATTGGTTTTCACGATCTGTTTTTCCTACTTGGTTGGCAACGACGTCAAACCGTTTGGAATTCAGGCCGGCAAACATACTGTCCCACTGTGTTTCCTTGAATTCGGCTTTCAGTCCAAGGCGTTTTGCGACTTCTGTGATGACTTCCACGTCATAGCCAGTCAGCTTGTCAGTGTCTTTGTCATGATAAGTGAACGGTTCGTACGTTCCTTCTGTACCGACTGTCAGTACGCCTTTTTTCTTAATTGAAGCCCAAAGATCGCCGTTTTTTCCGTTATCTTTTGACTGATTGTCATTTCCTGCTCCGCAAGCTGCGAGAACTGCAATGCTTACGACCATGAATAAAGCTAAAAGTGCTTTTTTCATTCTATTCCCCACTTTTCTGATTAATTTTATTGAAATAAAAAAATAGCTTACAAATCTAAAGGATAACTTTTTTTTAGTATGAGTCAAGTATTTGGTTTTCATGAGGCAAAAACACTTAAAATAAATTCAAAAATTGCTGCACCGGTTTTGGCAAATAACTGTCAGTTCTCCACATGACAGCCGGTGTCATAACGAAGGGATTGTTTTTAATTTTAACTGTGTGAATATGGTTTCTCATATGAACAGGAATCATGGTGACGGGCAATATGGACGCACCAAATCCTGATGAGACGAGACTGAGCAGTGTTGCTGAGTCGTGGCATTCACAAACAATACGCGGCTCCAGCTGAAGACGGTGAAATTCATTCATGACCTGATTATAAACACCTTTTCCGTTCACAGGCCGCAGCAGAATCAGCGGGAAAGAAGGGATATCCTCCATTTGGATGGTGTCTCCGCATGTATACCCGGCATCATCAGAAAGAACGAGCACACATGGAATGTCGTCAAGCTTTTTAAATTGTACGGTATCGCTTTTTATCATGGTTGTCGTGACAGCGGCGTCGATTTGCCGGCTTTCCAGCAGCTCTAACAGCGTTGCCGGCTCGTTTTCCCAAATATTAAAGGTGAGGTGCGGATATCTTTCTTTCATTTGCGTCACTTTCTCAAGCATTAGAGCCGCGCAATAAATCGTCGAACCCACAGCCAGCGTGCCGGCAACCTCCTCCCTGAGCTCTTGCACCTCTATGACTGCATCTTCAAACCTGTGCAGAATCTCTTTGGCTCTTTTGAGAAAAATGCTTCCTTCATATGTAAGGGTCATTTGTTTTTTCTTATTGCGGTCAAACAATACAACACCCAGCTCATCCTCAAGCTGTTTGAGCTGCCTGCTTAACGGCGGCTGCGCCATATGGAGCTTTTTGGCGGCAGAGGTGATCTTTTGTTCTTGGGCAATGGTAATGAAATATCGCAGCTGACGGATGTCCAAAGAAGGGCCTCCTTTTATATACCTTTTAGGTATTGATTATAGATTTAACGAATATTTTTCATATGGATATATCAGGAGTATGATTGAAATGAAGACAGAATTCAAGCGTAAAGGAGGGGCAAAATTTGAAACTCGTTGTCGGAATGACAGGGGCAACTGGGGCTATCTTCGGTGTCAGGCTATTAGAATGGCTGAAGGCAGCGGAAGTGGAAACCCATCTCGTTGTGTCTCCTTGGGCTAACGTTACCATCAAACATGAAACAGGCTACACGTTAAAAGAAGTTGAAAAGATGGCCACATACACATACTCGCATAAGGATCAGGCGGCGGCCATCTCCAGCGGCTCGTTTGATACCGATGGCATGATTGTGGCGCCGTGCAGTATGAAATCGCTTGCGAGCATCCGCACCGGGATGGCGGATAATCTGCTGACTCGCTCGGCGGATGTCATGCTGAAAGAGCGGAAAAAGCTCGTTCTCTTAACAAGAGAGACACCTTTGAACCAGATTCATCTCGAAAATATGCTTGCACTCACAAAAATGGGGACGATTATTCTTCCGCCGATGCCGGCGTTTTATAATCAGCCGAGCAGCTTAGAAGAAATGGTCGACCATATTGTATTCAGAACGTTGGACCAATTCGGCCTGCGCCTTTCTGAGGCAAAGCGCTGGAATGGAATTGAAAAACAAAAAGGAGGAGCTTGATGATGGCTTATCAAGATTTCAGAGAATTTCTCGCTGCCCTTGAAAAAGAGGGACAATTGTTAACGGTGAATGAAGAGGTAAAGCCTGAGCCTGATCTGGGAGCAGCTGCACGGGCAGCCAGCAACCTTGGCGATAAAAGCCCTGCACTGCTATTTAACAATATTTACGGCTACAACAATGCGCAAATCGCGATGAATGTCATCGGCTCTTGGCCGAACCACGCGATGATGCTGGGACTGCCGAAAGATACACCGGTGAAAGAGCAGTTTTTTGAATTTGCGAAGCGATATGAACAGTTTCCGATGCCGGTCAAACGCGAAGAAACAGCGCCGTTTCATGAAAATGAAATCACAGAGGACATCAATTTGTTCGATATCCTGCCTCTTTTCAGAATTAACCAAGGAGACGGCGGTTACTATTTAGACAAAGCATGCGTCATCTCCCGCGACCTTGAGGACCCTGACAACTTCGGCAAACAAAATGTCGGCATATACAGAATGCAGGTAAAGGGAAAAGACCGCCTCGGCATTCAGCCTGTGCCGCAGCACGATATTGCGATCCATCTGCGCCAAGCCGAAGAACGCGGCATCAATCTTCCGGTCACCATTGCGCTCGGATGTGAACCGGTCATTACAACCGCGGCATCCACTCCGCTTCTCTATGATCAATCCGAATACGAAATGGCGGGAGCAATCCAAGGAGAACCGTACCGCATCGTAAAATCAAAGCTGTCTGACCTTGATATTCCATGGGGAGCAGAAGTTGTGCTCGAGGGAGAAATCATTGCCGGAGAACGTGAATATGAAGGGCCATTCGGTGAATTTACAGGGCACTATTCCGGCGGACGCAGCATGCCGATTATCAAAATTAACCGCGTGTATCACAGAAACAACCCGATTTTTGAACATTTATACTTAGGCATGCCGTGGACAGAATGTGATTACATGATCGGCATTAATACTTGTGTGCCGCTGTATCAGCAGCTAAAAGAAGCGTATCCGAATGAAATTGTGGCTGTGAACGCCATGTACACACACGGTTTAATCGCGATTGTATCAACAAAAAACCGCTACGGCGGATTTGCGAAAGCGGTCGGCATGCGCGCGCTCACAACCCCGCACGGACTAGGCTACTGCAAAATGGTTATCGTTGTCGACGAGGATGTCGATCCATTCAACCTGCCGCAGGTCATGTGGGCGCTCTCTACAAAAATGCACCCGAAACACGATGCGGTCATTATACCGGATTTATCTGTCCTGCCGCTTGACCCGGGATCAAATCCATCAGGAATCACGCACAAAATGATTCTTGATGCCACAACACCTGTTGCGCCGGAAACAAGAGGCCATTATTCACAGCCGCTTGATTCTCCATTAACAACAAAAGAATGGGAACAAAAACTAATGGACTTGATGAATAAATAAGGAAAGGATGATTCGACATGCATACATGTCCTCGATGCGATACAAAAAAAGGAGAAGTCATGAGCAAATCGCCTGTAGAAGGAGCATGGGAAGTCTATCAATGCCAAACATGTTTTTTTACATGGAGATCATGTGAACCGGAAAGTATTACAAATCCGGAAAAATATAATCCGGCCTTTAAAATCGATCCAAAAGAAACAGAAACAGCGGTTGAAGTTCCCGCTGTTCCGGAACGAAAGGCCTGATCGGCGTGAACCGACTATCAGACCGTCTCTTTGAGCTGCTTGACAGGGAACGTCTGAAAGAAAAGCAGCATGAAGCCTTCGTTCTGCAAACGGTATCGGAGGACGGCTGGCCGCATGCCGCTATGATCAGCGCCGGAGAAATCATCGCCCTGAATCGGACGGATATCCGGATCGCCCTGTGGAAAAACACAGAGACCGCGGGAAATATCCTTCGAACGGGACAAGCCCAGCTTACTGCATGGTGGAAAGGAGCCGCTCATTACGTAAAACTGCAATGTGAGCCGCTCCCGCCGCTGAACGATGCGGTTTATGACAGGGAACGCTTTGCCTGCCGTATCGCTTCAGCTAAGGAGGATGTTGCAAAGTACGCTGATATAACTTCCGGTGTCAGGATACAGCTTCACAATGCTGAAGAGGTGCTGAACAGATGGGAAGCAACGCTGGAGGAATTAAAACGATAAATAAAAAGCCTGACGCCATGCGTCAGGCTTTTATTAGTATAATGAACCATATAAAGACAAAGGGGGCGTGAGGAATGGTCACAAAGGGGATCTGTCATTCAGACGGTTTTGATTTATCTTATTGTATTGAAGGAGAGGGCGCGCCGATTCTCGTGATCGGCAGTGCGGTTTACTACCCGCGTCTATTTTATCAGGATATCAAACAGAAATATCAATGGATATTTGCCGATCACAGGGGTTTTGCCAAGCCGGCGCGGGCGCTGCGGCCGAAAGATCAAAGCCTGGATGCAGTTTTGGGCGATATTGAAGCGATAAGACGCCATCTTCAGCTTAAGGATTTTATCATCATGGGGCATTCGGGGCATGCGTTTATGGCATTAGAATACGCCAGAAAGTACCCTGAGCATGTGCGAAAGGCCGTGCTCCTCAATTCAGCGCCTGATAACAGTCAAAAGAGACAGCGGGACAGTGAAGCGTTTTTTAGGGAAACAGCCAGCCCTGAGAGAAAGAAACGTTTCGAAAAAGATATTGCAAGTTTAGCAGGTGACATAGAAAAAGATCCTGAAAGGCGTTTCGTGCACATGTGCATTCGCGCTGAAGCGAAAAGCTTTTATAAAGAGAGGCCGAATGCAGCAGCTTTATGGGAAGGTGTTGACACCAATATGCCGATTATAGATGAATTATGGGGACATACATTCGCGCAGATGAACCTCATACAGCGGTTAGCAGACGTTCATGTTCCTGTCTATATCGGTTTAGGCAGATATGACTATTTGGTTGCTCCCGTATCGTTGTGGGATGCCGTTGACGGTATATATCCGTATGTGAAGAAGGTCATCTTTGAAAAGAGCGGGCACCAGCCGATGCTGGAGGAACCGCAGACCTTCGGGCAAAGCTTAATGGAATGGATAGACAAATAAAAATCCCGCAGAGCGAATCTGCGGGATTTTCTTTATTATAAGATACCTTTCATCGCACGTTTGATGATCGGTGAGATCAGCAGCAGAATGCCGCCGAGTATGATAGAAATCAAGCCTATGGTGCCGAAGTAAGTTGTTTCAGGTATTTTATCAAACAATCCGGCTACTTGGGCATTGATCGCTTGGGCTGCTGCGTTAGTCAGAAACCACATACTCATTGTCTGTGCGGAGAATGCAGCTGGCGCCAGTTTTGTTGTAACGGATAAACCGACTGGAGACAGGCACAGCTCTCCCAGTACGACAAGCAGGAAGCTGAGAACGAGCCACAGCGGGCTTACGAGTGCTTCTTTCCCTTGCATAGCCGGGAATACCATAATGATAAATGACAATCCGGCTAAAATAATCCCGATTGAGAATTTAACTGGTGTAGACGGCTGGCGTTTGCCAAGCTTCATCCAAAGCCATGCGAAAATTGGTGCGAAAATGACGATAAACAAGGGGTTTAATGATTGGAACCAAGATGACTGAAGTTCTATTCCGCCCAATGAAAGTCTTATGCGTTCATCAGCGTATACCGCAAGAATGGTCGCTCCTTGTTCCTGAATGGCCCAGAACATGACAGCACCGATAAACAAAGGAACGTAAGCGGCAAGACGAGATTTTTCTGTTTTGTCCGCTTTTTTGCTTGTAAACATGATGATGAAATAAATAACAGGAATCAAAATACCGAGAATACTTACAAGGTCGATGAAACGGTTGATCGTCAGCACGCCTGTTTGTACAGAGATCATCACTGCGATCGCCACAATGATAACACCGATTCCGGTGCCAATTGCAGATTTTTTAGACAGCGGATTCGGGACATTTGAACCTGCAGGTCCGAGGTTTTTCTTTCTTGTCAAAGCAAATACGATAAGTCCAAGAAGCATTCCGACCGCGGCAGCTCCGAAGCCGAGATGATAGTTGTACTTCTGTCCGAGTGTTCCGACAATTAACGGCGCGAGTAAACCGCCGAGGTTAATCCCCATGTAGAAAATACTGAAACCTGAGTCGCGGCGCGGGTCTTCTTTCGTGTAAAGATCTCCAACGACGCTCGAAACGTTTGGTTTTAATAAGCCTGTTCCGATAATGATAAGCACCATGCTGATATAGAATGCTATCGCGCTGCCCGGATAGGCGAGTGCAATATGGCCGAACATAATAAATATCCCGCCGTAAAACACGGTGTTTGCGGTACCGAATACCCGATCAGCGAGCCATCCGCCAATAATAGTGGACATGTATACGAGTGATCCGTAAATCGACATAATGGCAACCGCAGTGCCTTTGTCAAAGCCAAGCCCTCCGTTTACCGTCTCTGTATACAAATAGTAAAGCAAGATTGCTCTCATTCCATAGTAAGAGAAACGCTCCCAAAATTCGGTGAAAAATAGTGTAAATAGTCCTCGCGGGTGACCAAAGAACCCTTTTTGCGGGACGCTTTTAATGATACTTTCGTTATCAATCGAAGCCATGTCAGCCAAACCCTTTCTTAAAAAAGTGTATTATAAAAATCATATTCTTATATAATACTTGTGTCAATATAAATTATACTCATTTCAAGAAGTTCCAGAATGGAAAAACTATAAAGGCAGAAAGTAGTGAGTTTTTCCTGTTTCTTATGTCTCGTTTTGTTACATTTTCTAACGATAGTATTTCTTTATACTTTTTTAATAAAATTTTAGAGAAATGTACAAGCAGATCGGGCTGCCGCGAATATCATGGTAACAATCATGCGGGAGGAGGTTGGATCATTGGCTGAATTCATCTTGAATGCAGCAGATTTCGGTATTTCAGGGGACGGAAAAACGGATTCGACAGAACTGATTAATCAATGCCTAAGCGCGGCTGCTTCAAAGGGGTACCATACAGTCTGGTTCCCGAAAGGAACATATTTAATTGACGGGACGCTTGGAGGGGATGCGAACCAGGTGTTTCGCAACGCTGGGATTATTGTTCCCGGCAATCTTAATATCGTCATGGACCCTGAGTGTATCATCAAAGTCATTCCGAACAGCTCCTGGGGGTATTCTGCATTTTATGTAGGCAAGCAAGAGAATATAACCATTTCGGGTGGACAAATTATCGGCGAGCGCGACGAGCATACGTATGCGTCCGCGGGGATAAGGTCAACCCATGAATGGGGCTTCGGCATTTGTATTGAAGGGTGTTCGAATGTTGTTATTGATGATGTCAACATTTCTGATTTTACTGGAGATGGGATCATTATCAGTCCGCGGGGCTTAAAGACAAATAACGATTATCGAACATCAGAGCACATTACCATCCGCCGCTGTAAGGTTCGGCGATCGAGGAGAAATAACATTTCGATTACCGGATGTGACACAGTTACGGTGGAGGGCTGCGTGATTGAAGATGCCGGAACGGGAAATGGAACAGCGCCGAAATTCGGAATTGACATTGAAGGCTATGGTGAAGGAAATATTGATTATGAGGAACCGCTCAATGTCTCAATTCGAAATAACTATTTTAATGGAAACGTTTCAAGTTCTGTGACCAATTTTAATGGGTACGGCATTTCAATAGAAGGAAACCACTCAGACAATACGATCAGCTATGGGTATGGCACTCAAACGGTCATTAAGGGGAATATTCTCAGAAGGGCGGAAGACGCGGCTGCGGCGCCTAGAGTCGGGATTACCGGATTGGGTGTTTCACAAGGCAAAGAAAGCAGTGATGCAGTGATCGCCGGCAACCTCATTACCGGATTTTCAACCGGAATTGATGTCAGAGGAAAGAGCGTTCTTGTCACGAACAACAAAATCAGCAATTTTGAAAACACAGGGATATTGGTTTATCAGTCTTCCGACGTAAAGGTAGACGGCAACCAGATTCAAAACGGACTGTCTGAAACAAGGCGCAGTACCGGCCTTCGAGCGGTGCTGTCTGATGATACCGCATTTCTGAATAACTGTCTTATTCAAGTCATCGACGGGGTGAACATTTCAGGAGGCGATATGATCATTAAAGACAATGTGCTGAGAAAATTCAGCCGCGGCATTTGGATCGCTCAAGGAAGCGCGTTGATCGAAGGAAATACGCTTAACCCCGACGCGTTTGAAGCGGCCCTTGAATCGTATGCCGTTTCTGTCACAAACAATGCTGGCGCAATTATTAAAAACAATACATTTAAAAACTTTAAAAATTACCCGATTTACTGTACGACAAGTGCAAAAACCTCTATTATCGGAAACCACTTTGAAAGATCTCCTCTTTTAGTGACCATCTATATCAGCACCGGTGTTCATGACATTTTTGATAACACCCTTTCAGTCAATAGAACAGCCGGCAGACCGATTGTGATTTACCTCAACGGCTCCTCAGGCTCTATCATTTCAGGAAACACCATCAATAACCTCTCCGCAAGCACGGCGGTGGCCATTCAAACGGACACCTCAACCAATTCCACCATCATCGGAAATCGAATCATCAAAGGAACCATCACCAACAACAGCGGAGATAAGGTAAACGGCAATATGATCGTCTGAACAAAAGCGCCTCGCTCTAGGGGCTTTTTTTGTTCGATTTATAGATCACGAATATCTCTCTCACCAATAACAAAACAAAAAATAACAGCATCATCCATTCCGCAAACGATGTCATCTTGAAGCTGGACATATTATTATAGATGGCTTTTCCTAAACTGAATCCTTGAAGCATGTCCATGAAAACTGAAATCACCAACAAACAAATTAATAAAACAGCCGTTATGCCTAATATTTTCATCCTTCATCACCCTCCTCTTTTAGTGTCTATCTTTATGAGAGAGTTATACCAGCTCGCCAGTCACATGCATAATCTTAAGGGTAACAGGAAGAATATGAGAAAACGATAAGGAAAGGTATTTTGTGTATGCCGTCATTTTTTAAGCAAAAGAAAAATACCGAAACGAAAGACAGCCAGAAACAAGAAGATAAGAATCAGCAGAAGAAAGAAGAAGGGCCGATTCTGGCTTCTTCAAGTTTGGCGAAAAATGTGGCGGACATGAAGAAGAAAGTCGGAAGCAGCTCTGATGTCATTATTCGGGAAGTGAAAGCAGGGGAACAGGATGAAGTTCACCTGGCCATTATTTATATCGCGGGTTTGGTCGATAATAACACGATACATGAATCGTTAATCGAGCCTTTGATTCAGGATCAAACCATCCAAAACGCCCATGCGATAAAGCAGATCCTTGAAAAAACGCTTCCGCTGGGCGGAGTAAAAGCTGAAAAGAGCTGGGACAAGCTGTTCACTGAATTGATGCTTGGAAATGCGCTGGTTTTTGCGGACGGTTCTGATGAGGCGCTTATCTGCAGCACCCAGGGGGGAGAGCACCGTTCCATACAAGAGCCGAGCACCCAGGTGTCATTCCGGGGCCCGCGCCAAGGGTTTACAGAGTCTTTGCAAACCAATATTTCCATGATTCGGCGATACATTAAAAATCCCAATGTATGGGTCGAAAAAATGAAAATCGGTTCTGTGACAAATACGGATATCGCGCTGATGTACATTCACGGCATTTGTGATGAAAAGGTGCTGAAGGAAGTGAGGCAGCGCCTGAAAAAAATAGACATTGACAGTATTTTAGAATCCGGATACATCGAGCAGCTGATCGAAGACGAAACGTTTACGACGTTTCCGACCATGTATCACACGGAACGCCCTGACGTCGTCGCAGGAAATCTATTAGAAGGAAGATTTGCAATCGTTGTGGACGGAACACCGTTTGTTCTGATTGCCCCAGCCTTATTTATTCAATTTTTTCAGTCGGTTGAAGATTATTATTCACGCTTTGACATTGCGACAAGTATACGGATTCTGCGGATATTTATCTTTTTTATTTCACTTGTCGCACCGGCTGTTTATGTGGCAGCCACGACGTTTCATCAGGAAATGATTCCGACACAGCTGTTAATCGTCATTGCTGCCCAGCGGGAAATCGTTCCTTTTCCGGCCGTTGTTGAAGCCATCACAATGGAGGTTGCTTTTGAGATTCTCAGGGAAGCTGGGGTCAGACTGCCGAGGGTTGTAGGATCGGCTGTTTCCATTGTAGGCGCGCTTGTTATCGGCCAAGCTGCTGTTCAGGCTGGTATCGTGTCTCCGGCTATGGTCATCATCGTTGCCATAACGGCCATTGCCAGCTTCGCAACACCGGCGTTTGCCATGGCGATATCTGCCCGCCTCATTCGGTTTATGTTTATCATTGCTTCTGCCGTAATGGGTTTTTACGGGCTGGTTTTAGGGATTATTATGATGTTTGTTCATTTATGCAGTCTGCGTTCATTTGGTGTTCCTTATATGTCGCCGCTTGCGCCTTTTTCTTCACAAGGCGTGAAGGACACGCTGTTCCGTGTTCCTTGGTGGGCCGACCAGAAAAGACCCGAATCCATCAGCAAAAAAGATAAGGTCCGTCAGGGGAAAGACCAGCGTCCTCAGCCGGATGGTTCACGCGGGATGGTGAACAAAGAGTTGAGAGAAGGAGATCAGAATGATACGTAAACGTGTACTAGCCGTTATCATGCTTTTGAGCATCATTGTGCTGCCCGGCTGCTGGGATAAGCGTGAGCTGACAGATCTTGCGATTATTTCGGCAATCGGCATTGATCGGACAAATGAAGGGAATTACGTACTGCACTTTCAGATTATTAATCCCGGAAACGTCGCCGGGGGGCTTCAGGGCGGCGGCGCGGGAGACAGGCCGCCTGTATCCGTCTATTCCATAGTAGGCGACAACATGACGGAAGCGCTCAGAAAAGCCTCTATGAAAGTATCCAGGCGGCTTTATTTTGCCCATACCAACCTGGTCGTGATCAGTGAAAAGCTGGCGAGAGAGGAAGGTTTGAATTTTGTGTTAGATAACCTTGACCGCGATACGGAATTCAGGACCACGGCAACGATTGTCATCGCCCATAAAACGAAAGCCGAAAATATCGTCAAAACGCTTACGCCGATTGATAAAATACCGTCCAATAAAGTCAATAAAACACTCGACTTCACGCAAGCGCAATATGGGCGGGTGATTAAAACCAATATCCAGGATGTCTTGAAAACACTTGCCCTCACCACAGAAGCGCCGGTGATCCCCGGATACAGGATGATCGGGGACGATAAAAAAGGAGTCAGCCTGGAAAACACACAGGCGACTGACCCGCAAGCCATTCTTCAGGCGGACGGATTGGCGGTATTCGATAAAAGAGGCCATTTAAAATATTGGATTGAAGATAAGGACAAAGTTGGGGTTGTCTGGCTTAAGAATCAAATCCAGCATACGTTTATTAATGCCGATTGGAAGAAGACAAAAGATGCGGTAAGCTTACAGGTCACGCATCAGACAACAAAGCTTAACCCGGAAATACGAAACGGCCGTCCCCGCATACATGTTCACGTGACGGTTGAAGGCATAATAGACGCAGTAAAGTATCCATTTCATTTGTCTGACCCAAAGGTGTTAGCCGATATCGAAAAAGCACTCAATAAACAGCTGGAAAAGGAAATCAGCCATGCAGTTGAAAAGATAAAGGAACATAAAATCGACTTTATCGGATTCGGAGACACGATATACAGGAGGTATCCGAAGCAGTGGAAAAAAATGAGGGATACATGGGACAAAGAATATTTGCCTGATCTGCCTGTCGATGTAAAGGCGGAGACGTATATCAGAAGAACGGGGCTGCGAAATAATCCGCTCAGAAACCAGCTTAATCATAAATAGGTCAAGAAAGGAGTAGTGACAGATGGAAAAAGCCAAAATCAGCATTAGGCAGCTGTTTGTCATGATGATCATTTTTGAGCTGGGCAGCTCCTTATTGATTACACCGGGAACGATGGCGGGCCGGGATGCCTGGATAGCAGTGCTATTAGGCTGTGCAGTTGGTTTATTTCTTTTTTACTTGTATCAGGGGATCTATCAATGCTATCCGGAGTTCTCCCCGAAAGAATACATGGATGATATGCTCGGCAAAAAGCTGAGCTGGTTCTTTTCGTTTCTTTATATCTTGTATTTTGCATATATTGCCGCCCGGGTGCTGCGTGATTTCGGAGAAATGCTGCTGACGTTTGCTTACCATGATACTCCGATTATCATCGTGAATGCTTTACTAATGGTGGTCAGCATATATGCCGTCAGAAAAGGAATTGAAGTGCTGGCGCGGGCGGGTGAGCTTCTCTTCGGGGCAATGTATCTATTGGGTGCGCTCGGTCTCGTGCTGATCATTGTATCGGGTTCCATAGATCTGAAAAATTTAAAACCGGTTTTAGCAGACGGGATTTTCCCTGTTATTCATTCTGTTTTCACACAAACCATGTACGTTCCGTTCGGTGAAATTGTTTTATTTGTAATGATTTTCCCTAATCTCAATGATCGCAAGAATGTCAAAAAAGTGGGGATGCTCGCTATGGTCATCAGCGGATTGGTTGTGGCGCTTACTGTAGCGATTAATATCAGTGTGCTTGATGTTGATCTGACATTGCGATCGCAGTTTCCGCTTTTAAGTACGATTCAGACAATCAAAGTGGAAGAATTTCTGGATCGGCTTGATATCTTTTTTATGCTGGCACTGATTATCGGCGGCTTCTTCAAAGTCAGCCTCTATCTGTATGCGGTGGTGGTGGGTGCGTCCACTCTTTTTAAGGAAAAAAATCCTTCACAGTTGGCATATCCAATGGGACTGGGCATACTCATCCTCTCTATCGCAATTGCCACCAACTTTTCAGAGCATTTAAATGAAGGGCTGAAAGTAGTGCCGCTGTACATTCATTTGCCCTTTCAAGTGCTGTTTCCATTATTTCTGTTTATCCTCGCTGTTTGGAAAAAGAAGAGAAGAGAGAAATCAAAGCAGGCTGAAAAACAGAAACAATAAAAAGAGCGGGGGGATGCAGCCGCCGCTCTTTTTACATTCACTTCTATATAAAAGGGGGATATAGGTTGCGCCCCTGTCTGCACTGGCAGAGGCGCGTTTTTGTTATACGACTGCGGCGTTTTCCGTCACAGTAAAGCTTCCTCGTGAAAGTCTGATGGTAATGTCAGATACCTTTGCAATTTGTTCATCATGCGTCACCATGATGATGCATTTATTTTCTTTGTGCGCCAAATCCTGAAAGAGCCGCACAATTTCTTTTGACGTATCCTCGTCAAGGTTTCCGGTCGGTTCATCGGCTACGATCAAGTCCGTGTCACAGCAAAACGCTCTTGTAATGGAAACACGCTGCTGCTGTCCGCCGCTTAATGTCAGCACCTTTTGCCGGGCTTGTTTTTCATTGATGCCGACCTTCTCCAGCATCTCCAACGCATATGCTTCTTTATTCTTTTCCTTTGAACCTGTGATTTCCATGGCGGTTGTCACATTTTGAAGAGCTGTCATATATGGAAGCAGGTTGTACGCCTGAAAGACAATTGATACGTATTTATTTCTGAAATTCGTCAATCCGATTTTAGAAACAGCTTTTCCGCCATAAAGGATATGTCCTTCTTTAGGTGCGTCAAGTCCGCCTGCCAGAGACAGGAAGGTCGTTTTTCCTGTCCCTGAGGTGCCGACGATTGTATAAAATTTACCTTTTTCAAAGCTGATATTAATATCCTGAAACAAGGGCTGGCTTTTGTCTTTATACCAGTAGCCGACTTGTTGAAATTCTAATAAGCTCATTCGTTTCGCCTCTTTCTATTCCTGTTTTGTCAATATCGTTTTCGGGTGGAGCCGCAGTACTGAAATAGACGGCAGCAGCGTTGCAATGACAGCGATTAACATTCCGATTCCGCCGAGAACAAGCATATCGTTCATCGAAACTGCCACATTCAGTGAATCAATGACGTCCGCGTTTGAAGAGCTTTGGCCGAACATTCCGTGGCCCATGCCGCCCCCGCCGCCGGGCATTTGGCCGCTTGCGGTTTGTGTTGAATCAGTTGATGAACTGATCTGCTGGGATAAGAGCTGATTGCCGAGCTGGTTGGCGACCAGATTTCCAGTCACTGATGCAATGCCGATGGCCACAACTGCCACGATCAGAATCTCAGTTAAGAACTGGCCAATCAGCTTCCACCGTTTTTCACCGATAGCCATTAACACACCCATCTCATATTTGCGCTCTCTGATTGACATCATGACAATGAGGCCAAGAATGACAGCGCCTGCCACTGATACAAGGTACACAACGTTTTTAGAGAAAGAAGCTACATTTTCGATCGGGCCGACCATTTGCTGGTAAAGCTGATCGTTTGTATTTAAAGTAAACGTATCAAAGTCGATTGACGTTTTCTTCGCTGCTTTAACGAATGCATCAATATGTTCAGCATCGTCCATATCATAAACAGCTGAATCAATCGTGTTTTTATAATCGTCACCTTTCAGAGCCGCTGTTGCTGTGTAAGGTGTGTAAAGCTTATTGTAAGGATTTAAGAATGAGAAATTCTGGGCTTGGTCATCGCCTGAAGACGTTGTTTTATAAATACCGACAATCTTCAGTTTGAGTGTTGTATCTTCGTCTGTTGCTGATTCTATTGTGATGGAATCTCCAACGCTTACATCATTTTCTTCTGCTAATGTTTCATTGATCACTGTGACGTTTTTGCCGACATCAGATTTTGTAATCGCGCGGCCGTCTGTGATTTTTGAATCTCCGTCAGAGAATTCCTCTAACAGCGACGTGCTGATGACGCCTTCAATCGAAAGATCGGCTTGAACCATTTGTTTTCCGCCTTGCATTGGAGCGCCTTTTGTATCGCTTGAGCTTGAGTCTGTGCTCGAATCACTAGAGCTTGAGCTTTCAATCGCATCGAAGTTTCCGGCGTTGGCTGAAGCTGATGTAATGAAGTTGTAGCTCTTCACATGATCAAGCGCTGTCAGCTTATTGGCATCAGACACTTTTATCGGTGTAGATTCGAAGCTGCGTTTTTCACCGCTGTCCTGCTGCTTCTCCATTTGTTTTTGGCGGTCAACTTGAAGCGTAACGCTTCCGCCCAGCTCCTGTCTGGCAAGGTCGCTGGATTTTTGAGCTGCTGACTGGATCGTGAGGCCAGACAGAACAAATATACAAATCACTGTAAACACAAATAACTGCAAAAACGTTTTTCCTTTTTTGGCCTTCATGTTCCAAAAAGCCCGTTTGATAAAATTCATTTATGTTCCTCCGTATAGGTATTTTTATAGATAAGACCGCCTGTGAGGCAGGCCCGCTTGTTGATAAATTTATAGTAGTCCAAAGGTATGAAAAAAATATGAACAATCTATTTCTAGTTGATGAAATAAAAACTAACAATTGTGAAACCCAAAATTCTCTGTATAAAATGGTGCTATTATATAGAAAAGCATCAAAACAATCGGAGGATCCAATGAAAATTTTAATGATAGAAGATAACGTAAGTGTTTGTACGATGACAGAGATGTTCTTTTTTAAAGAAGGTTTTGAAGCTGAATTTGTTCATGACGGTTTAGAGGGGTATCAGCGCTTTGCTGAAGAGAATTGGGATTTGGTGATTCTGGATATTATGCTTCCGTCTATGGACGGCGTAACCATCTGCAGAAAAATAAGAGAGACAAGCACGGTTCCGATTATCATGCTGACTGCCAGAGACACCGAATCAGATCAGGTGATCGGCTTTGAGATGGGTGCGGACGATTATGTGACGAAGCCATTCAGCCCGCTGACATTGGTTGCCCGCATCAAAGCCGTGAACAGAAGATATCAGGCGACGGGCAAGGCGGCAGCGGAAGAAGATACGATTGAATCGGAATGCTTTAAAATTAATAAAAAGACGAGAGAAGTATTTTTAAATGGGGAGCCTGTTGTAAACCTCACGCCTAAGGAATTTGACCTGCTTTATTACCTTGTGCAGAACCCGCGGCAGGTGTTTTCCAGAGAGCAGCTGCTTGAGCAGGTATGGGGCTATCAGTTCTACGGAGACGAACGGACTGTCGATGTTCATATTAAACGGCTGCGGAAAAAGCTTGCAAGTGAGGAAAGGCCTTTCCTATATACTGTATGGGGAGTAGGGTATAAATTTGATGAGGATTAAATATTTATATCAGCTGCTGCTGAGCCATGTCAGCATATTAATTTTAGCATTTGTTATCATTATTTCTCTTTTTTCTCACTTTGTGAAAGAGTTTGCCTACCAAAATAAAGTAGAGGAACTGACGTCATATGCGGTGCAGATTGCAAGCGAATTTCAAACCGGCCAGGTTGATATGCGCCGGCTGTACCCATATCAGGATATATTACGCACAAGAAAGACACAGTTTATCATCTTTAATGAAGCACAGCAGCCTTATTTTCACCCTGAAGACTTTCACCCACGGGAAAAGCTGAAGAAAGCGGAGTGGGAGAAGCTGAAAAAAGGGCAGGTGGTCATGAACAAAGCGGATGGCCGTTTTAACGATGAGGTTTCCCTTGTTGCACAGCCGATTTTTGTTAACAATGAATTTAAAGGCGCGGTACTGCTGATTTCTCCAATCAGCGGCGTAGAGCAAATGATTAACCAGGTCAACCTCTATATGTTTTACGCGATAATCAGCACGCTTGTCATTACCATTCTCGTCAGCTGGCTGCTTTCCAAATTCCATGTGAAACGCATTCAAAAGCTGAGAGAAGCAACGGATAAAGTGGCTTCCGGCGACTATGACATCCACTTGGAAAACGGCTACCGGGATGAAATCGGGGTGCTGGCGTCTGACTTTAATATCATGGCGAAAAAATTAAAGCAGTCGAGGGATGAAATCGATCGGCTTGAGAAGCGGAGAAGGCAGTTTATTGCCGATGTATCCCATGAATTAAGAACGCCGCTGACAACCATTAACGGTTTGGTTGAAGGGCTGGACAGCAATACGATTCCAGAGGAGAATAAAGAAAAATGCTTCTCGCTCATCAGTGAGGAAACGAAGCGAATGCTGCGTCTCGTAAAAGAAAATCTCGATTACGAAAAAATCAGATCACAGCAAATCACTCTGAACAAGCTTGACGTTCCGCTGATTGAAGTATTCGAAATCATGAAAGAGCACCTTGAACAGCAGGCGGAAGAAAAGCAAAATAAGCTGATGATTCAGGTGGAGGACAGCGTGATCGTTCATGCCGACTATGACCGGTTAATTCAAATCCTCGTGAACATTACAAAAAACAGCATCCAATTTACGCAGCAAGGTGACATTTGGCTGCGGGGAACAGAAGGATATAAAGAGACCATTATCGAAATTGAAGATACGGGAATCGGCATTTCAAAAGAGGATATCGAGCATATTTGGGAGCGGTTCTACAAAGCTGATATTTCAAGAACGAACACGGCGTACGGAGAATACGGCCTCGGCCTCTCCATCGTCAAGCAGCTTGTTGAAATGCATCAAGGTACAATAGACATTAAGAGTGAACAAGGGAAAGGCACAACATTCATTATCCGCCTTCCTTTACCTGCAAAACAGCAATCAATCATGTAAGGCGGCGGCATATCGTCAGATGCTGCCGCCTTCTTTCTAATATCGCTTCGGTATTCCTATTTTAATTGCGTGCTCCCGAAATAAAGATTGCGTGTTTTTCGGGTTAGGACAGTCTGTAAACATGATAAAATATGACATAAACAGTTTTTGATGGGAGAGGGTGAAGGAATGAAGAGCGGGGTAATTCCTTCTTCAGCGGTCGGTCAAAAAATTAACGAGTGGTACAAATATATCCGGACCTTCAGCGTGCCGGATGCCGAGGTGCTAAAAGCTGAAATCCAGCAGGAACTGAAACACATGCAGCATGATTCCAACTTGCTGTTATATTACTCACTAATGGAATTTCGCCACCAGCTTATGCTTGATTATCTCGAGCCGCTGGAGAAATTAAATATCGAAGACCAGCCAAGCCTGTCTGAATTATCACGAAATATAGACAGCAACCAAGCTGATCTGAAAGGGCTTCTCGATTATTATGTGAATTTTTTCCGCGGAATGTATGAGTTTGATAAGCGGGAATTTATTTCTGCCATTACATATTACAAACAGGCGGAGAAAAAACTTTCTTTTGTTTCCGATCATATTGAACGGGCTGAATTTTATTTTAAAATCGCGGAAGCTTATTATTATATGAAGCAAACGTACTTTTCATTGATTCATATCAAAAATGCATATGAAATTTATGTAGAGCAGGAAACCTACAATGTTCGGATTATCCAATGCCATTTCGTGTTCGGGGTTAACCTTATGGATGAGAGAAATTTTGAACAAGCCGCACGGCATTTCAAATTGGCGCTGGAGATG
This sequence comes from Bacillus sp. FSL K6-1012, assembly GCF_037964915.1. Lineage (NCBI taxonomy): Bacteria > Bacillati > Bacillota > Bacilli > Caryophanales > Bacillaceae > Bacillus > Bacillus sp. FSL K6-1012. The sequence goes on from NZ_CP150175.1 coordinate 479,485, forward strand.
GCGGAAGCGGAACAAAAAGCCCAATTGGTCGGAAGAGCATTTTATAATTTAGGGCTGTGTTATTACAATCAAGACCTCCTCGACCCTGCCATTGAACATTTTGAGAAAGCGGTTTCCACTTTTGAAACCAGCAGAATCACCAATTCTCTGCCTCAAGCATATTTTTTAATAACACTTATTTATTATAAACGCGGAAAACATGAGAAGGCCTCGGAATATCACAGGAGGGGCTATGAATATGCTAAAGAAACAGACGATGCAGATTACGCGGTAAAATTTGAGTTTTTACAATCCCTATATCAGGCACAGCCCAATACAGAAGGAATCGAACGATGTTTCCGATATTTAAAAAATAAAAATATGTATGCTGATATAGAGGATTTAGGCCTAGAAGTAGCAAAATATTACTATGAACAAAAATGGTTTGAACTGTCTGCTTCCTACTTTCTTAGAGTTGAAGAGGCAAGAAAACAAATACAAAGGAGTGAAGGTTTGTATGAAATTGAAATCTAAGTTATTTGTTATTTGTTTGGCTGCAGCAGCTGTTTTTACAGCGGTTGGCGTCTCTGAACATGCTGAAGCATCCGACTTTCATGTCACAGAAAGAGGAATGACGTAAGAACCAGGCCCCTTCTCAATACGAGAAGGGGTTTTCTTTTAAAGAAACAGCAACGCAGGATATGGACCTTACGGCGCCGCCTGATTCATGGAGATTCCTTTTTCTTAGTAGCCTCCGTTAAAAAACGCAGTTCCCACGATAATTAAGAGGATAAATAACACAACAATCAAAGCAAAAGAGTTTCCGTAACCAGACATCTGTGCCACCTCCTTGTGAGATTACTTTATGATATGCTGCATAAACGCGGCGGACAGGGCTTTCAGGATATAGATTGAAAAATAAAGAAAACAACTAAAAAACGCCGCATGACAATGATATTGTCTTACGGCGCTGTACTGCAGACTTAGAAGCCTCTTGTAAATGCAGTACCTACGATAATCAATAGAATAAACAATACAACGATCAAAGCGAAAGAACCGATGCCGTAACCGCCGCCGTTAGCGTATCCTGACATAAGGCTTCACCTCCCTATGATGGATACTACAAAATATGCGGACATGGCCGGATTGATAGGGATAATAGTGACAAGGCAAAAAATGAACAATGAGGCTATCGCGGCGGGCAATATAAAAAGCGGGCCCTGCCGCCCGCTTTTATGTATAGATTAAGAGACCAGCACACCCGCGAAAAACTCCCGGTATAATGCTTGGACGGCTTTTCTTGCTTCGGCTTCCTTTACGCCGAACATCATGCTCACTTCAGAAGATCCTTGGTTAATCATTTCGATATTTACTTTCGCCTCTGATAAGGCTTTGGCCGCTCTTGCCGTTGTGCCGACATTATGGCGCATTGCTTCTCCTACAACCATAATCAGCGCCAGATTGTGCTCGACAATGACTTCATCGGCATGAAGGTTCTCTTTAATCTGCTTCATTACGCTTCGTTCGGCCGAAGCATCCATTTGGCCCTGTCTTAAGATGATCGTCATGTCATCAATTCCCGATGGAACATGCTCATACGTCAAACCGTGTTCTTCTAGGATTTGAAGGGCTCTGCGGCCAAACCCGATTTCTCTGTTCATTAAATACTTGCTGATATAAATGCTGCAAAAGCCGGTATCGCTGGCAATGCCGACGACAGGACCGTTAGTGTTATCACGTTTGCTGACGACGCGTGTTCCGTTCGCCGACGGGTTGTTCGTATTTTTGATCTGTACGGGAATGCCCGCTCTGAAGGCCGGAATGAGCGCTTCATCATGAAACACTGAAAAGCCTGCGTACGACAGCTCGCGCATCTCTCTGTATGTCAGCTCGTGGATTTCCTTCGGGTTCTCAACAATGGAAGGATTAACAGAGTACACGGCATCTACATCAGTAAAGTTTTCGTACAGATCGGCCTGAAGACCGTTGGCCAAAATGGAGCCTGTAATATCAGAACCGCTCCGTGAGAATGTCATCACATCGCCATCCTTGCTGAACCCGAAAAAGCCGGGGAATATGATGAGGCCTTCACGCTCTCTCAGCTGAAAGAGATTTTGATACGATTCAGGCAGCACCTGCGCGTTGCCGGGTTCGTTTGTTACAAAAAGGCCGGCATCCTTCGGGTTCACATATTCCGCTTTCACGCCTTTGTGGCGGAAATAAGCGGCAATCAGCTTAGCGTTGTTATCCTCACCGCTTGCTTTGACTGCGTCCAAATATTGTACGGGATTGCTTTTATCTCCTTCTAAAAGCGTAAACAAATCATCACGGATTTTTTCTATAATACACGGCTCAAGCTGAAGCTCATTTGCGATCAGAGCATACCGTTCAATGACTGCTTCCGCCAGTTCAGGGGCGCTGCCGGATGATAAATACTGTTCAGCACATGCGATTAAGAGATCAGTCACTTTCGTATCCTCGGAATAGCGTTTGCCCGGAGCCGAAACCACTACAGCTTTGCGTGCGGGATCTGAGGTTACGATTTGAAACACCTTTTCAAGCTGTGCGCCTGAAGCGAGTGAACTGCCTCCGAATTTAACGACCTTCATGTTTACATCTCCTAATGTTTAAAATTTTCACACAAATTTAGTATTTATTATCCCTCTTTCAGTTCTGTAAATCAAGGAGAAATTTCTTTGTGGAATGAACATTTGTATTTATAGGGAGGAATTATGTCAGGTCTGATGACGAAGCTGATGCATAGTGAAGATAAATATGGTAAACAGACTAACGATTTGTGATGGGAAATGGTTTGAATGATTAGTAAAATTGAATAGATAACGAAGTTAATATTTTTAAAGAATATTGACTAACACTAGAAAAATGGTAATATGTAAATGATAATGATAATCAATTACTATATGGCTATATTGTTTTGAGTCCTTGCGGAGTAGGAGATACGTTCTTTTTGCTGTGAGGATGTAAGGAGGCAGCATGAAGCTACGTTACTTATTTTTTCTACTTATCATATTAGCAGTCACTTCTGTATTTATCGGCGTAGAAGATCTGTCGCCGCTTGATCTCTTTGATTTAAGCAAAGAAGAGGCGTCAACGCTCTTTGCCAGCCGTTTGCCGCGGCTGATCAGCATTCTAATCGCGGGCATGAGCATGAGCATCTGCGGACTGATTATGCAGCAGATCACCAGAAACAAATTCGTGTCACCGACAACGGCCGGCACGATGGACTGGGCGAGGCTGGGAATCTTAATATCCTTGCTTCTGTTTACATCGGCAAGTCCTTTAATGAAAATGCTGATTGCTTTTGTCTTTGCTTTAGTCGGCAATTTTCTGTTTATGAAAATTCTTGAAAGAATCAAGTTTAACGACACCATCTTTATTCCGCTAGTCGGTTTAATGCTCGGGAATATCGTCAGCTCAATCGCGACGTTTATCGCGTATAAATATGACCTGATCCAGAACGTGTCATCATGGCTTCAGGGGGATTTCTCCTTAGTTGTGAAAGGGAGATACGAGCTTCTTTATCTGAGTATTCCGCTTGTCATCATTGCCTATGTTTATGCGGATAAATTTACAGTGGCGGGTATGGGAGAAAGCTTTTCTGTCAACCTCGGCCTCAAGTATAAACGGGTTGTGAACATCGGGCTCATTATCGTATCCCTGATTACGTCACTTGTCATTTTGACTGTCGGTATGCTTCCGTTTCTCGGTTTAATCATCCCGAACATTGTATCGATCTACAGAGGAGACAACCTGAAAAACAGCCTGCCGCACACTGCGCTGCTGGGAGCGGTTTTTGTTCTGTTTTGCGATATATTGGGCAGAGTCATTATCTTCCCATATGAAATCTCGATTGGTCTGATGGTCGGAATCATCGGCAGCGGCATTTTCCTGTTTATGCTGTTAAGGAGAAAAGCGTATGCGTAACCAGATGAAAATTGCGTTGCTCGTTGGTATAGCCGTTGTATGTATCGGTTTGTTTCTGTTTTATGACTTAGGCAATTGGGATTACACACTGCCAAGAAGAATCAAAAAAGTCGCTGCCATTATGCTGACAGGCGGAGCGATTGCGTTTTCGACGATGATCTTCCAAACCATCTCGAATAACCGCATCCTGACGCCCAGCATTTTAGGCCTTGATTCTCTCTATATGCTGATTCAGACCGTCATCATCTTTTTGTTCGGTTCTATGAATATCGTAATCATGAATAAAAACATCAACTTCATCATCTCTGTTTTGCTGATGGTGCTGTTTTCTTTTGTTCTCTATCAGATCATGTTCAAAGGTGAGGGGAAAAATATCTTCTTTCTTCTGCTCATCGGAATCGTGTTCGGCACGCTGTTCAGCAGCCTGTCTTCCTTTATGCAGATGCTGATTGATCCGAATGAGTTTCAGGTTGTGCAGGACAAAATGTTTGCCAGCTTTAACAACATCAACACTGATTTGTTATGGCTCGCCTTCATCATCTTCCTGCTGACCGGTATCTATGTCTGGCGTTTCACGAAATTTTTTGACGTGCTGTCACTCGGCCGTGAACACGCCGTCAATTTGGGCATTAACTACGACAAAGTTGTCAAACAGATGCTGATCGTGATCGCGATCCTTGTTTCTGTTTCTACAGCGCTTGTCGGCCCGATTATGTTCTTGGGGCTTCTCGTTGTCAACCTGGCGAGAGAATTTCTGAAAACATATAAGCATTCGTACTTAATCGCAGGTTCTGTTTTAATCAGCATTATTGCGTTAGTCGGGGGACAGTTTGTGGTTGAGAAAGTATTCACCTTCTCAACGACGCTGAGCGTTATTATTAATTTTGCCGGCGGGATTTATTTTATCTACTTGCTGTTAAAGGAGAATAAATCATGGTAGAGGTCAAAAATGTTAGCAAACAATATGGAGGGAAAGTTGTCCTTGAAGAGACGTCAGTCACGATTCAAAAAGGCAAAATCACCTCGTTTATCGGTCCTAACGGCGCCGGCAAAAGTACGCTGCTGTCTATTATGAGCCGCCTGACCAAAAAGGATTCCGGTGAGATTTTCATAGACGGAGAAGAGATCGGAACCTGCGACAGCAAAGAGCTTGCCAAAAAAATGAGTATTTTAAAGCAGGCGAACCAAATCAATATCAGACTGACCATCAAAGACCTTGTCAGTTTCGGCAGATTCCCTTATTCACAGGGCCGGCTGACAGAGGAAGACTGGGTTCATATCAACCAGGCGCTCAGTTATATGAAGCTGGAGGAGATTCAGGATAAGTACTTGGATCAGCTGAGCGGCGGACAGTGCCAAAGGGCTTTTATCGCAATGGTCATTGCCCAGGACACGGACTACATTTTTCTGGATGAGCCGCTGAACAACCTGGATATGAAACATTCAGTTGAAATTATGAAGCTTCTGAAGAGGCTGGTAGAGGAGCTTGGAAAAACAATCGTGATCGTAATTCACGATATCAACTTTGCTTCCGTCTACTCCGATCATATTGTTGCTTTGAAAAACGGCCGAATCGTAAAAGAGGGGCCGCCGGAGGAGATGATTGAAACCTCTGTGCTTGAAGAAATCTACGATATGACCATCCCGATTCAGACGATTGATAACCAAAGAATAGGTGTTTATTTTTCTTAATATACAGAAGAGGTGAAGAGCATGAAAAAGTTTGCAATTCTATTCATCGCATTGGTGACGGCTGTTGTCATTTCCGCTTGCGGAAACCAAAGCTCAAGCAGCAAAGGTTCTGACACGAAGAAAGAACAAATGACGGTGAAACACCAGCTGGACAAAAACGGCACAAAAGTGACAAAGAACCCTAAAAAAGTCGTTGTATTTGATTTAGGAAGCTTAGATACATTAGATAAATTAGGTCTTGATGATAAAGTAGCGGGCCTGCCGAAACAAGCCCTTCCTAAATATCTGTCCAAATTCAAAGATGATAAATATGCTGATGTCGGAAGCTTAAAAGAGCCAGACTTTGAAAAAGTAGCGGATTTAGAGCCTGACCTGATCATTATCTCTGGCAGACAATCTGAGTCCTACAAAGAATTCTCTAATATTGCACCGACCATTTACCTTGGCGTAGATACAGCGAACTACATGGAATCATTTAAATCAGATGCACAAACAATCGGTAAAATCTTTGATAAAGAAGATGAAGTAAAAGACGAGCTCGCAACAATTGATAACTCAATTGCGGATCTTAAGAAAACAGCTGAAAAGAAAAACAAAAACGGCCTTGTGATTATGGCGAACGACGGAAAAATCAGCGCGTTCGGATCTAAATCAAGATACGGGCTGATCCACGACGTATTCGGCGTGACACCGGCTGATAAAAATATCAAAGCATCTACTCACGGACAAAGCGTTTCATATGAGTATATTTCAAAAACAAACCCTGATTACCTGTTTGTTATTGACCGCGGTACAGCAATCGGAGAAACATCATCTACAAAACAAGTCGTTGAAAACGACTATGTGAAAAACGTAAACGCCGTGAAAAATAATCATGTCGTTTACCTTGATTCAGCTACTTGGTACTTATCAGGAGGCGGACTTGAGTCAATGACGCAAATGATTAAAGAAGTGAAAGACGGGTTAGAGAAGTAAAACCAAAAAGAGCCTCCGCTCTCAAAGCGGGGCTCTTTTTTTATAGGATCAGCGTGCCGGCTGCTGTTCGGCAGGGCGCTGAGGTTTCTTTAATGTAAAGGATAGAAGTAAGCCGGCAAGCGCGATGCAGGCTGCCACGATAAAAGCGGCGTTCATGCCGTGCAGAGCGGCGTGTTTCACATTTGTGGTTCCTGCATGTGCCGCCTGGTTGCTCATCACGGATACCAGGAGAGCAGTTCCGATGGAGCCGCCGACTTGGCGAACCGTATTGTTCATCGCTGTTCCGTGCGGAATCAGGTGGCGCGGCAGCGCATTGATTCCGGCTGTTGTCACAGGCATCATAATCATCGCTGTCCCTAAGAGACGAACGGTATATAAAACGACAATCCAAGCCAGTGACGTATGGTCAGTCAGCTGCATAAACGGAAGTGATGTCAGGAAGATGATACAGAAACCTGCAATCGCCAGGCCTCTTCCGCCGACACGGTCAAAAATTCTTCCGATAATCGGTGACATGAAGCCCATTACAATGGCTCCCGGAAGAAGCATAAGCCCTGTATCAAAGGCTGTGACGTCTCTGACGTTTTGTGTATACAGCGGCAGAATTGTTTCTGTACCAATTAATAATGCAAAGACAAGGGTTCCCAGCAGGGTTGTTAAGCTGAAGATACCAAACGTAAATACGCGGAATTCCAGCATCGGTTTTTCAAGCTTCATCTGTCTTGTAATAAATAAGAGCAGCGCGATCACGCCCACTAGCAGTGAAATCAGAACCGTTGAGCTGGTCCATCCGTAAGAGCCGACGCTTGAGAAGCCATAGAGCAGTCCGCCAAATCCAAGTGTCGACAGGATAACTGATAAAATATCAATCTGTGTTTTTCTTAATGTCGTCACGTTTTTCATAAGAATGATAGCGAGAAGCAAATCGATCACGGCAAACGGAAGAATGATATAAAACAATGATCTCCATGAGAAAGCTTCTACTGCCCATCCTGAAAGAGTCGGTCCGATCGCAGGCGCGAAGGAGATGACCAATCCGACCATACCCATAGCCTGGCCGCGCTTTTCAATCGGAAAGATCGTTAAAAATACTGTCTGCATGAGCGGCATCATAATGCCGGCTCCGGCTGCCTGAATGATACGGGCCGCCAGCAGAACCGGAAAGTTCGGGGCAAACGTGCCGACGATTGTTCCGGCAGTGAAAATACTCATCGCCGTAATGAGAAGCGTACGGCTCGTGAATTTTTCAATTAAAAACGCAGTAATCGGAATTAAAATACCGTTCGTTAACATAAATGAAGTCGTCAGCCATTGGGCTTGGTTTGCATCTATATGAAAATCCCTCATGATATGGGGGAGAGCGGTAATTAACAGTGTCTGGTTCAAAATGGCGACAAACGCCCCGGCTAACAAAATGCCGACAATGACAGAACGGTTAAACGGTTTTTTTTCAATACTTGTGTCCAATAAGATCCCTTCTTTTCTTTAAGTAATTAACAGTGTTTTTAACATAGAAATTTGCTGTGTTAAAACACCGGTTTGTTCCAGATAGCCAATCAGTGATTTCAGTAAAAAGGCGCGGGGCTCTTCCTTTTTTGCTTCCTCTTCCAGCATGGCTGCAGCGGATGTCAGCTCATCGATATCATAATCCGCGGCGGGCAGGGAAGAGATGCCTTTATGTAATTCTTTCAGGCTTTCTGATAACAGGAGTGATTTATCCTTTGGCTGGTAGGAGGACGCCGATTGGATATAAAGCTCGATGGTCTCAGGCGGAAGCAGGGACTGCCGTGTTTCTCTGTTTTTGACAATCTGATTGAGGGTGCTGATGATAAACGCTGCGATCGGGTCAAGCTCAAGCGGTTTTTCCTCTATTTTGATCAGCATTAAAAACTCACGCATCATGCCGTGAAGAATGATCACTAAATCCCATACAAACGGGAGAATGGTTTCTCCATACGCCTGGATCAGCGAATCGCGGTGCCAGCAGATAATCGTTGATCTGGTCTGATGGATATGCTGTTTTACACGGTCATTGTGCAGCTTGGGGTTTCCGTAGGTCAGCATATTAAAAAACTGCTGATTCCGCCTGAATCCTTCCAGCTCCATTTTGACCTTTTGAATCAAACGCTCCTCCGGTGTCAGTGCGGTATTTTCCTGCAGTCTTGATGCCGCGGCCACCATTTGCTTCTGGTTAAACGTCAGCAGCTCCAAAAGCAAATCTTCCTTCGACTGAAACAGCTTATATATCGAAGCTTTTGATATCTTACATTCTTCTGCGATTGCCTGCATGGAAACCGACGTAAAATCCTTTTCAGAAAAAAGCTTCCGCGCGGCTAACAAGATTTCTGTTTTTTTATCAAGCATCTCATGGCTTCCTTCTTTCTTGAACAATAGAAAACCCATTGGTTCACAGAAAACCAATGAGTAACATTGATAAAATTTTACCAAATAAACAAAATGAAAGTCAATGGATTTTATCCGGACAAATAAAAAGGCCTGCCGGAATTCCGACAGGCCGGGTGAGGCTTATTTTTCAACTTTAAACCCTTGTTTTTCGAGCATTTCACGAATATGCGGATAGTACAGGCGCTCATAGTATGAGGCGATCCCTTGTGACCAGTTTCGTGTTTCTTTTCCGTTGGTCCGGTTTTTCATGTATTCGGCCATTTGTTCATCATATGACTGAATGTGTGATGTCAGCTCGTCCTGCTGCAAATACGTTTCTTTATGATAAACTGCTGCCTTTGGAAGACGAGGTTTTTTCGCTGAACGATCAGCAGGATGGCCGATGACAAGACCTGATACAGGGAACACGTATTTCGGAAGCTGAAGCAGCTCGATCAATTCATTTGGGTTTCCGCGAACTGCGCCGATCGGAACAGTGCCAAGACCGAGTGATTCAGCTGCCGCAGTCGCCGTGCCAAGTGCGATGCCGGCATCTACAGCGCCGACAAGAACGGATTCTAAACCGTTTGTGATTTCCATGTTGAAGTCATGCAGATCTTCAAGCGCAATTTTTGCCCGGTTGAAGTCTGCGCAGAAAAGCAAGAAAACCGGAGCTTGGTCAATCCAAGGCTGTCCGCCCGCCAGTTCGGAGATTTTCTTTTTCCGCTCTTTATCCTGAATTGCGATGACGGTCACTTGCTGCCCATTGATAGAAGTAGGGGCTGATTGCACCGCTTGTATAATATGGTCTAGCTGCTCTTCTGACACTGGCTCATCCGTATAGCTGCGGATGGAGCGGTGGTCTGTTAATGATTTGATTACTTCGTTCATGTGAGACATCCTTTCTTTACTCACTGAGCTCTGTGCGGACAACATCAAGAGGAGCGCTCAGCAGTTCTTTGCCTTTTGCTACAAATCCTTGGAAATGCGCAGTTTCATTGTGAGATTTCATCGCCGCTTCATCTTTCCATTGTTCAAGCATCACAAATGTATTTTCTTCGCCTACTTTTTCAAAAAGGTCGTATTGGGCGTTGCCTTCCTCGGCTCTTGAATGTTGAACCAGTGATTGTGCCTCGCTCAAGAATTCTTCGCGTTTTTCGGGTTTTACTTTGATATAAGCTTGTAATACGATCATGTAAATCTCCTCCATTTGTCTTTAAAATTTATTGTTCGAATTTGATCGAACTAAATGTACCATGTAATCAAAATCAGGTAAAGGAAAAACCCTCAAATAGTAAAATTGTCATTCTAATTGTTGTGTGATACATTTGTGTCATGAACATTCCAAACCATCCAGAAACAGAAACATTGCAGCTGACAAAGGTTCTTCACGCACTGAGTGATCCGCTTCGTTTAGAGCTGGTGAAGCAATTGGCCGAAGCAAAAGAGAAAACGTGCGGCACCTGTGCTGATGTACAGGTTGCAAAGTCGACCTTGTCCCACCATTTTAAAGTATTAAGAGAATCGGGCATCGCTCAAGTACGCATAGAAGGAAAGCGCCGTTATTATTCGCTTCGCACAGAAGATCTTGAAAGGGCATTTCCGGGCCTGCTTGAAGCAGTGCTGAACGTGGACCAGGAGCGCTGGTAAATCAATCCCCTGAACCGGGGATTTTTTTATGTCCATTAACAGCGCGGCGAAGTCTTTGCACACCTTCCTGAATGTCCTCTTCCCCCAGCCGTGCAAAGCCGATAATAAGCGCGGGCTTGTCCGGCTGCGGACGGCTTTCTTTTAAGCGAAACCGGCTCATCCCGAAGATTTCAAGCTGCTGGGCGGCGGCATGCGCGAGTATCTCTTGTTCCGTGCGGCAGGTATAAAATTCGGTGACGAAATGCAGTCCCGCATTTGCCCCTTTTACCGTAATCCCCCCTCCAAACTCTGATTCTAATGCACTGATGAGGCGTTCTCTCTTTTCTTTATAATGCTGCTTCATTTTTTTAATATGCTTCTGATATTCTCCGGACTCGATAAATTCCTGCAGGGCGAGCTGTGTGAGCGACGAGCAGGTCTGCAGGTCATAGCCCCGCTTTTTGTATACCCGTAACAGCTTCGGCGGCAGAACCATGTAGCTGATCCGCAATCCGGGGAGAAGTGATTTTGAAAAGGTGCCCATATAGATGACGTTTTGAAAGCGGTCGAGGCTTTGGAGCGCCGGGATACTGTCTACATCATATTTAAATTCGCTGTCATAATCATCCTCAATAATATAGCGGCTCGGCTGCTCCGCTGCCCAGTTCAGCAGCTGAATTCTCCGGGATACAGGCATAATTGTTCCGGCCGGGAATTGGTGTGAAGGGGTAGTGATTAATACATCAGGCTTCTGTCTGATGATTTCAGAAATGGAGATCCCTTTTTCATCAAGCATAATCGTCTTCACCTGTTTTCCGGCATGTTGCAAAAGCTGGTACATTCGCCTGTAGCCAGGCTCCTCCATCGCATACACCGCATCTTGGGGCAAAAGCTCAGTCAGCAGCTGCATCAGCACCTGAGTGCCCGCCCCGATGACGATTTGTTCCGGCCGGCATTTCACGCCCCGCGTCAGAGAGATAAGCCTTGTAATGGCGGCTCTTACCTCATATATGCCTTGCGGATGAGACATGTCGCCGAGCGTGCGGTATGAGCGGGCAGCCGCTTTTTGCTCACAGCGAAACCAGCTTTTCATTGGAAAATGATCTGTATCGGCACTCATATGTGAAAAAGATATCCAATCGCTTTGATCGATATGAACCTCTTTCAGATCATCCGGCAGTGAAGATGAGGGCTGTTCCTCAGAGGGAAATGTGTCCAGCTGTTCGACGAAAAAACCCTTTCTTTCTTCAGCGTACAAATACCCTTCGGCGAGCAGCTGCTGATAGGCTGAATTCACAGAGTTTACGCTGACCTTCAGCTTTTCAGCCAGCTCTCGTTTGGAGGGAACCTTCGAGTGGGGCAGCAGATTATGGCTGAGGATTTCGTTTTTCAGCTTTTGATAAATCTGCTGATAGATATAATCCGCTTTTTCTGAGCGATCGAGAGTGATTGTGATGTCCATTGCGGTGTCTCCTTCTGGTACCATCAAAAAGTTATAATTGGTACTTTTCATCATACCAAAAAGAAGTCAGAATGGTAAGAAAATAATGACAGTGGGGGAATTTACATGAGTCAAACAACGGCATCAACTTTCACTACAGCAGAGTGGCAGCAAAAACGGGACCAATTTGTCTCAAAAGGTGTGAGCAACGGAAACCGCAGCCTGGCGGTAAAAGGAGAGGGAGCAGAGCTGTATGATTTGGACGGCCGGAAATTTATTGATTTTGCGGGCGCTATTGGAACTTTAAACGTCGGACACTCGCATCCGAAGGTGGTAGAAGCTGTGAAGCGGCAGGCGGAGGAGCTGATCCATCCGGGCTTTAACGTCATGATGTATCCGTCTTATATTGAATTAGCTGAAAAGCTTTGCGGCATTGCGCCTGGCACTCATGAGAAAAAAGCGATTTTCCTCAATTCCGGAGCGGAAGCGGTGGAAAACGCTGTGAAAATCGCCAGAAAGTATACCAAGCGCCAAGGCGTTGTCTCGTTTACACGCGGGTTCCACGGACGCACGAATATGACAATGAGCATGACAAGCAAGGTAAAGCCGTACAAATTCGGTTTCGGCCCATTTGCATCAGAGGTATACCAGGCGCCGTTTCCGTATTATTATCAGAAGCCTGCCGGACTGAGTGATGATGCATATGACGATATGGTCATTCAAGCGTTCAATGACTTCTTTATCGCAGCAGTTGCTCCTGAAACGGTAGCGTGTGTTGTGATGGAGCCGGTGCAGGGAGAAGGCGGATTCATTATTCCTTCTAAACGGTTTGTGCAGCACGTCGCTTCCTTCTGTAAAGAACACGGCATCGTCTTTGTAGCCGATGAAATTCAAACCGGATTTGCCAGAACGGGCACTTATTTCGCGATCGAGCACTTTGATGTCGTGCCAGACCTGATCACGGTTTCGAAATCTCTTGCGGCTGGGCTGCCGTTAAGCGGTGTGATCGGACGCGCGGAAATGCTTGATGCGGCGGCGCCCGGAGAGCTCGGCGGCACGTATGCGGGAAGTCCCCTTGGGTGCGCGGCGGCATTGGCTGTTTTGGACATTATTGAAGAAGAAGGCCTGAATGAACGTTCTGAGGAAATCGGCAGGATCATTGAAGAAAAAGCGCTTGAATGGCAAACAGAATACCCGTTTATCGGTGACATCCGCAGACTTGGGGCGATGGCAGCCATCGAGATCGTGAAAGATCCTGAAACACGTGAACCTGATAAAGAAAAAGCGGCAGCCATCGCAGCGTACGCGAATCAAAACGGATTGCTGCTGCTGACAGCCGGAATCAACGGCAATATCATCCGCTTCCTGACGCCGCTGGTTATTTCAGATGACCTTCTGAATGAAGGGCTCCACATTGTGGAAGCAGGTCTGCGAGCTTAATCATTGGAAAGACCGCACACGGGTCTGCTATCATTTTAAGTAAATCCAAGAATAGAAAGGAATGTTCAATATGCCAGATCAATTAACGGTCTACAACCCGGCTACAGGCGAGGCGATCAAAACGATTCCTCAGCAATCAGCCAAAGAAGTAGAAGAAGCCATTGAACGTTCATATCAAGCGTTTAAATCATGGTCTAAAACATCAGCGAACGAAAGAGCGTCTCTTTTGAAAAAGTGGTATGAGCTAATCGTTGAACATAAAGAAGAACTTGCAGATTTAATTACGAAGGAAAACGGAAAACCGTACCAGGAAGCTGTCGGAGAGGTGCTGTACGGCGCCGGTTATATCGAATGGTTCGCAGAGGAAGCGAAGCGTGTATACGGAAGAACCGTTCCGGCTCCGACAACCGGAAAACGAATTGTCGTGACGCGCCAGGCAGTCGGCCCAGTTGCCGCGATTACGCCTTGGAATTTCCCAAATGCGATGATTACACGTAAAGCGGCGCCTGCTCTTGCTGCCGGCTGTACGTTTATTATCAAGCCGGCGCCTGATACACCGCTGTCAGCCTATGAACTTGCACGCCTCGCATACGAAGCAGGTATTCCAAAAGACGTGCTTCAGGTTGTCATCGGTGATGGCGAGGAGATCGGAAACGTTTTTACAAGCAGTCCGAAAATCCGCAAAATCACCTTTACAGGATCAACACCTGTAGGGAAAATCCTGATGAAAAACAGCGCCGATACTGTGAAACACGTATCCATGGAGCTCGGCGGACATGCCCCGCTGATTGTGGATGAAGATGCAAACATTGATCTTGCTGTTGAACAGGCAATGGTGTCTAAATACCGAAACGCGGGTCAGACTTGCGTATGCGCCAACCGGCTCATCGTCCATGAATCCATCAAAGATGAATTTGCTGCGAAACTGAGCGAGCAAGTATCGAAGCTGAAGGTAGGAAACGGACTTGAGGAAGGTGTAAACGTCGGTCCGATTATCAACAAAAGGGGCTTTGAAAAAATCGTCAGCCAAATTGATGATGCGGTTGAAAAAGGAGCGAAGGTTGTCGCTGGGGGCACTTATGAACGAAACGATGATAAAGGCTGCTACTTTGTCAATCCGACAGTGCTCGCTGATGTCGATACGTCCATGAATATCATGCACGAGGAAACATTCGGCCCTGTTGCGCCAATCGTCACTTTTACAGATATTGATGAAGCAATTGAGCTTGCCAACGATACACCGTACGGCTTGGCTGCTTACTTCTTCACAGAAAATTACCGCCGCGGCATTTATATTTCCGAGAACCTTGAGTACGGAATTATCGGCTGGAATGACGGAGGACCGTCCGCGGTTCAAGCTCCTTTCGGCGGAATGAAAGAAAGCGGAATCGGCCGTGAAGGCGGTTCAGAAGGTATCGAACCATACCTTGAAACAAAATATATGTCCATCGGTTTATAAACGAAACGATATGCTCCTGAAGAGCTGCCGGAAGATCCGGCAGCTCTTTTTTTGTTTCAGCGAATAAACACATCAATTCCAGCCAAAATAACAGCAAATACATTTTGAAAGAAGGTTCCCCAACAATGGATTTATTTTTGGCTCTTCTCCCGGCTTTGTTTTGGGGGAGCATTGTTCTCTTCAATGTTAAATTAGGCGGCGGGCCGTACAGCCAAACACTGGGAACGACGATCGGGGCGTTAATTGTTTCTATCGTTATTTATTTGTTTGTCCAACCCGTCTTGTCCATGCGCATTTTTATCGTTGGAATTATATCCGGCTTATTTTGGTCACTTGGGCAGAGCAACCAGCTCAAAAGCATTCAGTTAATGGGTGTGTCCAAAACGATGCCGATTTCCACAGGGATGCAGCTTGTTTCCACCTCACTGTTCGGCGTCATTGTTTTCCGAGAGTGGTCAACACCGATTTCGATTACACTTGGAGTCCTCGCTCTTATCTTTATTATTGTCGGTATCGTTCTTACGTCATTAGAAGATAAGAAAGACAAAAAAGATGGAGAGCCGAGCAACTTAAAAAAGGGTATTTTAATCCTTCTGGTCTCGACATTGGGTTATTTGATTTATGTCGTTGTCGCAAGATTATTTAATGTATCTGGATGGTCCGCCCTGTTGCCGCAGGCGATCGGGATGGTCATTGGAGGGGTCATTTTAACCTATAAGCACAAGCCCTTCAATAAGTATGCCATCCGAAATATTCTCCCGGGCTTAATCTGGGCAGGGGGAAATATGTTTTTGTTTATTTCTCAGCCGAAAGTCGGCGTTGCCACAAGCTTTTCTCTCTCTCAAATGGGAATTGTCATCTCGACGCTTGGCGGTATTTTCATCCTGCGTGAAAAGAAATCAAAACGCCAGCTGATTGCGATTGCGATCGGGATTGCACTGATTATTGCGGCTGCCGTATTTTTAGGGATCGCCAAAACGAATTCATAATAGTTAAGGAGGATGAATATGTATCCGGATTTAAAAGGAAAAGTCGTTGCTATTACAGGAGCTGCTTCAGGATTAGGAAAGGCAATGGCCATTCGCTTCGGCAAGGAGCAGGCGAAAGTGGTCATCAACTATTACAGTAATAAACAGGATCCAAACGAAGTAAAAGAAGAGGTCATCAAGGCGGGCGGTGAAGCCATTGTCGTCCAAGGAGACGTAACGAAAGAGGAAGATGTAAAAAACATCGTTCAAACAGCGATTAAAGAGTTCGGCACACTCGATATTATGATTAATAATGCCGGTCTTGAAAATCCCGTGCCGTCTCATGAAATGCCGCTCAAGGATTGGGAAAAAGTCATCAGCACGAACTTAACGGGCGCCTTTTTAGGAAGCCGTGAAGCGATTAAATATTTTGTTGAAAACGATATAAAAGGAAATGTCATTAATATGTCGAGCGTACATGAAGTGATTCCGTGGCCATTATTTGTTCACTATGCGGCAAGTAAAGGCGGAATCAAGCTGATGACGGAAACATTGGCGCTGGAATATGCGCCGAAAGGCATTCGTGTCAACAATATCGGGCCAGGCGCGATCAACACGCCAATCAATGCTGAAAAATTTGCTGATCCTAAGCAGAGAGCAGATGTAGAAAGCATGATTCCGATGGGATATATCGGTGAACCGGAGGAAATTGCGGCAGTGGCAGCATGGCTTGCTTCGAAGGAAGCCAGCTACGTCACAGGCATTACGTTATTCGCGGACGGCGGTATGACACAATACCCTTCCTTCCAGGCAGGACGCGGATAAATCAAAAAAAAGCGACCCAGAACTCATCTGGATCGCTTTTTGTTTAGTCGCGCTTTTTCTTTACTAGAGCTGCAACAGATAAAATAATGGCTGCCGCAGACAGCACAATCGCTGTGATATCAAGAGCCGATGAACCTGAGTCTGCAGAAGCAGAATCATCTTTCGTTTGAGTGGCGCCATGCTCATCTGTTACTTCTTTTGCTGCGGTGATTTTTGTAATGGTATGAGGCGTATCCGCATCTTCATCGCCTGTCCATTCAACTATGCTGCCGTCTTTGTAATATTGATAGGCATCCCAAGCGGCTTCCTCCGCTTTATCAGGGTTTTTGGCAACAAAGGTAAATCGCTGGAACTGGCCTTCCTGAATGCCTCCGTCAGTGGCTTCCCACGTTACGGACACTGATTTGTCGTCGTGTTTGGCAGTAGACACCTTCCAGCCCGGAACCGGTTCGTATTGCTGGAACTCAACATTCTTTGGCATTTTTAAAACAACCTTTGTTGTCGGCTGATTTTTTTCGGAAGGAACCTTCATTGTGTAGGTCTCCCATGAGCCTGCGGCGGATTCAGCCGGTTTTACAGACACGTGCGCGCTGGCAGGCGCCGTAAAGAATAAAAGAGAGCCGATAACAGCTGGGCATAGTGTGAATGCGATTTTTTTCAACAACTCAAACACTCCTTTAATTTGTCTTTGTAAACATGATATTGATTTCGTTAAAGTCGCCGGTCAGTCCGTGGACTTTGATCTTCCAGTTTCCCTTTTCATTAATGGACAGGTTTTCAGTCTGGAAGATGCCATCTGTTTTTTCCTTCAATTGAAACGTGCTTTTGTTTTTATTGCCTGACAGTCCCGTTTTATAAACGGTCAAGGTGATTTGCTGAATGTTTTTTACAGGGTCTCTGTTATGATCGGTAACCCTGAGTTCAAACACGTTTTTGCCGGGCTGGTTCGGGCTGATGCTGAGAGAAACATTTTGCCCGTTTTCAATCGCTTTCGTTTGATAAAACGGTTCGGGTGCAGGCTCAGGCGGACTTGGCAGACTTGTAAATACGGCAGCTGTGATCAGGACAGCGATGCCGATTGCCCATTCCGCTTTTAGCGTGCGGGTGATTTTGGACCCCTGCCGTTTTCTGGTGAGCAGAAAATGAATACCGCCCAGAATCAGCATCAAAACAAACAGTCCGCTTTTGACTAACAAGGCTTGGCCATACGCCGTATGGAACAGTGAATCCATTGACCGAATGATGAAAAATCCATTGAGCAAGCCCGAGAACAAAATGACACCGACTGCTGTGAGCGCCCATGGAGAGAACCGTTTCACCGTCTCCCAAGCAAGCGTTTTGTCCGGCTGTCTCCACTCCTGTGACAGCAGTAAAACGATGGCCGCTATTCCGCCGATCCAGATGGAGGCGGCCGATAAATGAAGGAAATCCATCAGGATACCGACTGTCTTTTCTTCAACAACAGCGGCATGTCCGGTAAACGCTTTGGCAAGCAGGAGACCGAAAAAGAAAATGAGCGGCGCCGTCCAATATGCGAAGGACGCAAAACGCTTTTTGCGTAACACTGGGATGGCAGACAGGACAAGGAGTACATACAGCACGGCCTGAATCATCCAAATTGTGCCTCCCGCGGTTTCAAACAGCGTCTCCTTCATGTACCCCGGCTGAAAGGCATTGCTCCAGCCGCCGCCTGCATTCGCTTTTGTCTGTATCGGAAGCTGAAGCAGGAGCGCCAGCCCCAGCACAGTGACTGAGATGACAAGCAAACGCTTCGTCCGTTTGGCGAGTTTTTTTCCGTCCCCTTTATACCAGAAGAGATGGAAGAAAACGGTCCCGATAAACAGAGAAAAGGCTGTATACAGAATGGCGCGGTCTGCTGCTGTTCCCGGATTCAGGGCTGAGCCTGATGTTTTCTGGCTGCTGAACCCTCCATCCGCTTTTCCGATGCTGAACGGGATGACGCCGGAAACAGGGTGCCCGTCTGCCGAAACGGCATTCCATTCCGCTCTGTACACGTCATGAGGCAGATTCTTTTTCAGCTTCACGGTCATGATGTGATTGTTGTCTTTTTTGATTTCTGTTTTGTCCGTATCCACCCGGTCGCCGTCTGAATTATAGACTTTAATGTAGTGAAAGCCCTCTTCAACCGGTTCATTAAATTCAATTTCCACCTGTGCGGGAGCGCTTTTTAATTCACTGTTTTCTCCGGGTGAAGATTTGACAATATAGGCGTGAGCAAAGCTTGTTTTCGGCAGGAAAATAAGAAAAAGCAGAAGTATGATCCACCATCTGTTTCGTTGCATTACTCAGACACCACCTTCCGCTAATTATATTGTGTTATTTCTTGGTGCAGGTGCAGCGCTTTTTTCTGTCTCTCAGCATGTCTTCCAGCGCTTGATCGAAGGTGCGGACGGCTCCGCCAAAGCCTTTTTGAAAACGTTCAGCATGGTCAAGAGTCGCAAACGGTATGGCCTGCGGCTGGCAGCAGTGCAGATTTAATTCAGCGTTTACAACAAAATAAGCCGAAGCGGCACTGACCGTAGTTTGTAACAGAAAGTCTTTGCAAATCAAATGAGAAACCTCTTCCGTTTTATCTGCATACCGCAAAAACGCGCAATGTGCGCAGCACAGCTGTTCAATGTCTTGTGTCGCCGTGATCAGCTGGACCGAATAAGCCTGATTGGCCGGCTTTAGGCAATAGCTGCACATGTGATCAGCCTGAGGCGCACGGACTGGGAGCGTGATGCCGCCGGCCGTTTTTATCACCTGGTTTGATTGGACAAGCTGATTCACATCTCTGTATACTGTCATTTCTGACACACCGAACCGCTGACTGATATCAGAAATTCTGAGCGCGCCTTCTTTTTTCAGCCACTCAAGTATGTGCTGCTGTCTATTAATCGGAAGCATTCATACATCCCCTTCAATAAGATCTTCTTAAGCGTAGAGGATTTCAAAGACCGAGACAAGTATGCTGATGATAAAAAATGTGAAAATGTGTTGAACAGTAACAAAACGAAACAGAATGGTCTCTGGTATAATGGACATATGAATGGAGAGTGAAAATACCATATGAAAGAAACAGTATGCCCGAACTGCGGCAAACCTTTGACAGGCGACATGGTCAGATCGTCAAATGTCCCGTGCCAATTTCGCTGCGGTCACTGCCGGGAACGGCTTTACGAATATAAAGTATCAGCTCCGATTATGATTGTGTCTTTGGCACTCATCGTGCTGCTTATTTATCTTTTGATGCTCCTTCGCAATGCGGCAGGCTCAATGATTCCGGCCGTTCAGCATGTGCCGATGGCAGTTTTTGCGCTTGTGTGCGCCTATCCTGTATTTATTGTGAGTGAACGGATGATCGCGAAGTATGTGATTCAAAACGGCAAGATTATTTATAGAGGAAAGAGAAAAGGCTTCTAAAACAGGAGCCTTTTTATTTTTAAAAAATTGTCACACCCATGTGCCAAAGTCCTCTTTACTTTCAATTGTGCACACACTGTAAGCGTTTTAATATAGAGTCAAAGGGAAGCATTATTCTCTGACATTATCATTCTTTTAGCGACAAACAAAACAGGGAGGGTTTATATATGCAGCAAGAACAGCAGCAAGGCGGCATGAAAGTGAAAGTTCAGCGCTTTGGCAGTTATTTGAGCGGAATGATCATGCCGAATATCGGCGCGTTTATCGCGTGGGGCATCATTACTGCTTTGTTTATTCCGGCGGGATGGTTTCCGAATGAGCAGCTGAATACGCTGGTCAGCCCGATGATTACGTATTTACTGCCGCTTTTGATAGCGTATACAGGCGGAAAAATGATTTACGACCACCGCGGCGGAGTCGTCGGTGCGACGGCGGCAATCGGGGTAATTGTCGGGTCGGATATTCCGATGTTTCTAGGCGCGATGATAATGGGGCCGCTGGGCGGATATCTCATTAAGCAAACTGATAAATTATTCAAGGACAAAGTAAAACAAGGCTTTGAGATGCTGATTAACAACTTTACGGCAGGAATTGTCGGCGCGGCTTTAACGATTCTCGCGTTTTATGCGATCGGCCCAGTCGTTCTGACGTTAAATAAATTACTGGCAGCCGGTGTAGAGGTCATTGTACACGCTAACTTACTGCCTGTTGCAAGCGTTTTCGTGGAACCGGCGAAGGTCTTGTTCCTAAATAACGCGATCAACCACGGTATCTTAAGCCCGATTGGAATCGAGCAGGCAGCCAATACCGGAAAGTCAATTCTGTTTTTAGTAGAAGCAAACCCTGGACCGGGGCTCGGCATTTTGCTCGCGTATATGTTCTTTGGAAAAGGATCTTCAAAATCAACGGCTCCTGGAGCGGCAATCATTCATTTCTTCGGGGGGATTCACGAAATTTACTTCCCGTACATTTTAATGAAGCCGGCATTGATTCTGGCAGCGATTGCAGGCGGAGCAAGCGGACTCCTAACGTTCTCTATCTTTAACGCCGGTCTAGTTGCAGCATCGTCACCAGGCAGCATTATCGCATTGATGGCCATGACGCCAAGAGGCGGATACTTCGGCGTGCTGGCAGGCGTATTGGTCGCTGCAGCCGTTTCGTTTATCGTGTCAGCTGTGATCCTGAAGTCTTCGAAAGCAAGCGAAGAAGATCTCGCAGCGGCAACAGAAAAAATGCAGTCCATGAAGGGGAAGAAAAGCCAAGCTGCCGCTGCTTTAGAGGCAGAACAAGCAAAAGCTGAGGAAGCGTCTGAGCTGTCTCCTGAAAGCGTCAATAAAATTATTTTCGCATGTGACGCCGGAATGGGCTCAAGCGCGATGGGGGCCTCGATTTTAAGAAACAAAGTCAAAAAAGCAGACCTGGATATCAGTGTGACCAACACGGCGATTAACAATCTGCCGAGCGATGCGGATATTGTCATTACCCACAAAGACTTAACAGATCGAGCAAAGGCAAAGCTGCCAAATGCGACGCACATATCAGTGGAGAACTTCTTAAACAGTCCGAAATATGACGAGCTTATTGAAAAGCTAAAAAAGTAATCTCATAGAAAGAGAGTGATACTCATGCAAGTACTCGCAAAAGAAAACATCAAACTCAATCAAACGGTTGCAACAAAAGAAGAAGCGATCAGATTGGCGGGCCAAACGCTGATTGACAACGGCTACGTGACAGACGATTATATTGAAAAAATGTTTGAACGGGAAGAAACATCTTCTACCTTTATGGGGAATTTTATAGCCATCCCCCACGGCACAGAAGATGCCAAAAGCGAAGTGCTTCACTCAGGGATTTCAATCATTCAAATTCCTGGCGGAGTAGAGTATGGAGAAGGAAATACAGCCAAAGTCGTATTCGGCATTGCCGGAAAAAATAACGAGCATTTAGACATTTTGTCTAACATCGCCATCATCTGCTCAGAAGAAGAAAACATTGAACGCCTGATTTCTGCGAAAAGCGAAGAAGATTTGATCGCGATTTTTAACGAGGTGAACTAGCATGATTGCCTTACATTTCGGTGCGGGAAATATCGGGAGGGGCTTTATCGGTGCGCTGCTTCACCACTCCGGCTATGAAGTGGTGTTTGCGGATGTAAATGACACGATGGTCGGCCTCCTTAATGAAAAACGGGCATACACAGTTGAACTCGCAGAAGAAGGGCGTTCATCAGAGGTGATCGGCCCGGTCAGCGCCATCAACAGCGGCAGCCAGCCGGAGGAGCTGTATCGGCTGATCAATGAGGCGGCGCTCATCACGACGGCTGTCGGCCCGAATGTATTGAAGCTGATTGCCCCGTCTATCGCAGAAGGCTTAAGACGAAGAAGCTCTGCCGACACACTGAATATCATTGCCTGTGAAAATATGATTGGCGGAAGCAGTTTCTTAAAAAAAGAAGTATACAGCCACTTAACAGAGGCGGAGCAGGAGGCTGTCGGCAACACTGTCGGATTCCCGAATTCCGCGGTTGACCGGATCGTGCCGATTCAGCATCATGAAGATCCGCTCAAAGTGTCGGTTGAGCCGTTCTTTGAATGGGTCATCGACAAATCAGGCTTTATAGGGGAAACACCGGCAATAAAAGGGGCGCTGTTTGTTGATGATTTAACGCCGTACATCGAACGAAAGCTGTTTACCGTTAATACCGGCCATGCTGTAACGGCCTATGTCGGCTATCAGCGCGGATTAAAAACGATAAAAGAAGCGATCGATCATCCGGAAATCCGCCGTGTTGTTCACTCAGCGCTGCTTGAAACCGGTGATTATCTCATCAAAACGTATCATTTTAAGCAATCAGAACACGAGCAATATATTAAAAAAATCATTGGCCGCTTTGAAAATGAATTTATCACCGACGATGTAACCCGTGTGGCGAGATCGCCGCTCAGAAAGCTTGGAGAAAATGACAGGCTTGTATGTCCGGCGAAGAAAATCAAAGAGCCGAATGCGCTGGCTGAAGGCATTGCTGCGGCACTGCGATTCGACTTTGCCGGTGATCCGGAAGCGGTCGAGCTGCAAGCGCTGATCGCGGAAAAAGGATACAGCGGAGTGCTTCACGAGGTGTGCGGTATTCCGTCTCATGAACCGCTGCATGCCACCGTTTTAAAAAAACTGAATCAATAACCGGACCCGTGACTATACGTCACGGGCTTTTTTTACCATCTCGCAATCTAGTATAATAGAAAACGCTTACGATAACAGGGGGAGGAGAATGACGATGAAACAATTCGAGATTGCGGCAATACCGGGAGACGGAGTAGGAAAAGAAGTTGTAGCCGCTGCTGAGAAAGTGCTTCACACAGCAGCTGAGGTTCACGGAGGTTTGTCATTCTCATTTACGTCATTTCCATGGAGCTGTGACTATTATATGGAGCACGGCGAAATGATGCCTGAGAACGGGATACATACGCTCACTCAATTTGAAGCGGTTTTCTTGGGGGCGGTCGGAAATCCGAAACTGGTTCCAGACCATATTTCCCTATGGGGGCTGCTGCTGAAGATCCGGAGAGAGCTTGAGCTTTCCATTAATATGAGACCAGCCAAACAAATGGCCGGCATCACGTCGCCGCTGCGGCATCCGAACGATTTTGATCTAGTGGTGATTCGCGAGAACAGTGAAGGTGAATACAGTGAAGTCGGCGGACGCATTCACAGGGGTGACGAAGAAATCGCCATCCAGAATGCCGTGTTTACGAGAAAAGCGACAGAACGTGTCATGCGCTTTGCCTTCGAATTGGCGAAAAAACGGCGCGGTCATGTGACAAGTGCGACAAAATCCAACGGAATTTATCACGCGATGCCGTTTTGGGATGAAGTCTTTCAGCAGACTGCGGCTGATTACAGCGGAATCGAAACGTCATCCCAGCATATTGATGCGTTGGCCGCTTTTTTTGTGACGCGTCCGGAAACGTTTGATGTCATTGTGGCGAGCAACCTGTTCGGTGATATTTTAACCGACATCAGCTCGAGCCTGATGGGAAGCATTGGCATTGCGCCGTCTGCGAACATTAACCCGTCCGGCAAGTACCCATCCATGTTCGAACCGGTTCATGGCTCAGCTCCGGATATTGCCGGCAAAGGCCTTGCCAACCCAATCGGCCAGATTTGGACAGCGAAGCTGATGCTTGACCATTTTGGAGAGGAAGAACTGGGGGCAAAGATCCTCAATGTGATGGAACGAGTCACGGCTGACGGCATTAAAACACGCGACATTGGCGGACAAAGCACGACGGAAGAGGTCACTGACGAAATTTGTGTGCGTTTAAGAAACTTATAAACATGCAGGCCGGGACGAATGGTTGCCCCGGCCGTTTACAAAAATTTCAACAGATCACTAACCAAGAAGATCCAAATGCTGTATAATGACATGGAATTCTTAGGAAGGTATCAGGTGGAAGAAGTTGAACGCAAAAACGATCACATTAAAGAAAAAATCAAAAACCAAATGGATTGTACTCAGTACTGCATGTATTCTAGCTTTCATTTTCATGATCAGAATGGCGTTTTATATACCCTATCTGGTTGAAGGTTCATCAATGGCTCCGACGCTAAAAGACTCAGAACGAATGTTGGTTGACAAAGCAGCCAAATATACAGGCGGGTTTCATAGAGGCGACATCATCGTGATTCATTACGAAAAGAGCGGCCGTTCATTTATAAAACGGTTAATCGGTTTGCCAGGCGACTCAATTATCATGAAGGATGATCAGCTATACATAAACGGTAAGAAAGTCGACGAACCGTATCTAAAGGAACATAAACAAGAAATGCAAGCGTCAGGGGAAAATCTCACGAGTGATTTTGAAGCTGATGTTCCTGCCGGCAAATATTTTGTAATGGGAGATAACCGTCTCAATTCGGTGGACAGCAGAAATGGAATGGGAATGCCTTCTGATGAAGATATCATTGGTACGGAGTCTCTAGTCTTTTATCCGTTCAGTGAGATAAGAGTAGCAAAATGAATACATACGCAAAAAAGAGATAATGCTTGATGAAATGAAAGAAAGGGTGGAGAACGATGAAACCATATATGCTGCCTCACCGCTACCCATTTTTATTGATTGACGGCGTGACGGAAAGCGAGCCCGGCAAGCATGCAGTTGCTTATAAGCTGGTCAGTGAGAACGACTGGTTTATCACTGACACGCAAACAGAAATGCCGTTTTCACTTGTGATTGAAGCACTTGCGCAAACCGCGGCTTTTACAGGAATTACAGATGAAAACAGCTTGGGCTTATTGTCTTCCGTGAAGAAAGCGGAAAAGCTGGGCGCGGCCATACCCGGTGACCGGCTTGATCTTACGTTTGAAGTCACGCGCAACCGGCGCGGGTTTGTGTTTGGACATGCCAAGGCGTCAGTGGGCGGGCAGCCTGTTGCTGAAGCGGAAATCGGCATCTATATTGAAAAATGAAAAAAACCCTTCACTATGATTTGTGAGGGGTTCTATTATTTCGTATCGTAATCCCGTTCGCTTTGTGAGTCATCTCGTTGCTGCCGCTTCTGTTTTTCATCATTCATGTTTTCCTTCAGCTCTTCATTCGGTATCGGATCGGTCAAGTCATTATGTTCGGGGTTTTCATTAGGGCGGTTCTGCTGTTTTCTCTCTTTCATGTTTTATCACCTCACCATTTGTTTTCCTCTAATGTCTCCACTTGAAACATGTGAAATGGCTGTTTTGTTCCGCTGGGTATAATGTATTAGAATAGAACCAGAACAACTAAAAGATAAAGAGAGGTACATATATGTCTGTTCAAAGAGAAGATGTGAATATCAAGCTGATTGCTATTGATATGGACGGAACACTGCTGAATGACGAGCAGCTGATTTCAGACGAAAACCGCAACGCGATTCGTGAGGCGGAGGATAAAGGTGTTTACGTGGTCATCAGTACGGGCCGGACGCTGATGACGTGCCGGGAGCTGGCTGAGTCGCTGAAGCTGTCGTCTTTTTTAATCACGGCTAACGGAAGTGAAATCTGGGACTCGAATTTTAATTTAGTGGAACGCAAGCTGCTCCACACGGATCACATCAAAATGATGTGGGATTTGCGGAATAAGCACAACACTAATTTCTGGGCTTCAACTGTTAACAAAGTGTGGAGAGGCGAGTTCCCGGAAAACATCACTGATCATGAATGGCTTAAATTCGGATTTGACATAGAGGATGACGACATCCGAAACGAAGTGCTGGCGGAGCTCAGAAAAAATAAAGAGCTCGAAATCACAAACTCAAGCCCGACAAACATCGAGGTCAACGCGCTCGGCATCAACAAAGCCGCAGCCCTTGCGAAGGTTTCTGAAAAACTCGGCTTTACGATGGAAAATGTCATGGCGATGGGCGACAGCCTGAATGATATCGCGATGATCAAAGAAGCCGGGCTGGGCGTAGCGATGGGCAATGCCCAAGACGTCGTGAAGGAAACGGCTGATTGGATCACTGATACAAATATAGAAGATGGCGTCGCTAAAGCGATACGTCATTGGGTACTATAAGAAAAGAGTCCTGAGATAAGGACTCTTTTCTTTTTTTTATCAGGGAGATTTTCTTCTAGGACCATGGTAGGTTTTCTAACAAAGTTATTTCACAAACTGATATGATTGAATATAATGAAATAAAGTTCAAAAATTCGGAATAGTCGTTCCGAATTTCGGAACAATAAAATACATAAAGCAATCGTTTGCTTGGCAGGAGGGATTCTGTGTTTCAAGTTGATTTAAATTGTGATTTAGGGGAAAGCTTCGGAGCCTATACGATAGGTCTTGATCAAGATATTTTAGCGTTTGTTACTTCAGCGAATGTCGCATGCGGATTTCATGCAGGGGATCCAAGTGTCATGCGGAAAACAGTTGCCCTTGCTGCTGAAAAAGGCGTGAAAATCGGCGCTCACCCGGGACTCCCGGATTTGCTCGGCTTCGGCCGCCGAAATATAGCGATTTCTCCAGAGGAAGCATATGATCTTGTGGTTTATCAAATTGGCGCCTTGTCAGGGTTTTTAAAAGCGGAAGGACTTCACATGCAGCACGTCAAGCCGCACGGCGCTTTGTACAATATGGCCGCAGTCGATCAGAAGCTATCGGACGCCATTGCAAAAGCTGTCTACAAGGTCGATCCAGGACTGATTCTTTTCGGCCTTGCTGAGAGCGAGCTTGTAAAAGCGGGAGAACGGATCGGGCTTCAAACAGCAAGTGAAGTGTTCGCCGACAGAACATACCAAGCGGACGGGACGCTCACGCCGCGCTCCCAGCCGGACGCACTCATTGAAAGCGATGATGCCGCCGTCACTCAGGTGATCAAAATGGTGAAAGAAGGGACGGTCAAATCTCAGCAAGGACATGATGTGTCATTAAAAGCAGATACAGTTTGCATTCATGGAGATGGAGCCCACGCGCTGACATTTGCGCAAAAAATCAGAAAAGAGCTCAAAGCGGCCGGAATTGAAGTGACTGCTATTTCAGCGCAGAAGTAATCAGAAGGAGGAAAATAGATGGAGCAGCAGAAAAAAACAGCAGGAAAAAAAACGGGCAGCTGGTCATTGCTGATGGGGGCCGCCTTCTTAATGGCGACATCAGCAATCGGCCCGGGATTCCTGACACAAACCGCAACATTCACAAACACACTCGCAGCAAGCTTCGGTTTTGTTATTTTAATTTCTATTATTTTGGATATCTTCGCTCAAACCAACGTATGGCGCATCATTGCGGTCTCAGGAAAAAGGGGCCAGGAGATTGCGAATATGGTGCTTCCCGGACTGGGATATGTCATCGCAATTCTCGTCGTGCTTGGCGGACTTGCCTTTAATATCGGGAATATCGGAGGGGCTGGGCTCGGACTTCAAGTCTTGTTCGGCATTACACCAGAAACAGGCGCCTTAATCAGCGCCGTCATCGCAATTCTGATTTTTGTCATCAAGGAAGCAGGAAAAGCGATGGACCGTTTTACGCAAATCGCGGGTTTTGTCATGATTATTTTAACTGTCTTTGTTGCGGTCACCACAGCGCCGCCGGTCGGACAGGCTGTGGCTAACACGTTTGTCCCTGAACATATCAGTATATTTGCAATTGTCACATTAGTCGGCGGAACCGTCGGGGGATATATCACATTTGCCGGCGGACATCGTTTGCTTGATGCAGGGATTAAAGGCAAGGAATCCATCCCCCAGGTGACAAAAAGCTCAGTTATCGGCATTTTAATTACATCCATCATGCGGATCGCCCTTTTCTTAGCTGTGCTCGGCGTTGTTTCAAAAGGCCTGCACATTGACGAAAGCAACCCGGCGGCCTCTGTGTTCCAGCTGGCAGCGGGAAATGTCGGTTATAAAATTTTCGGATTGATCATGTGGTCAGCGGCCATTACGTCTGTTATCGGAGCCGCTTATACATCTGTTTCGTTTTTTAAAACCTTTTCTCCAAAAATTGAAAAGAATTCACGCGGCATTATTATCGGATTTATTGTCGTTTCTACATTAGCCTTCGTCACCATCGGACAGCCGGCAAAAATTCTCGTGCTTGTCGGATCTCTGAACGGTTTGATTCTGCCGATTGCGCTTGGAACGCTGCTTATTGCCGCATATAAGAAAAACATTGTCGGTGATTATAAGCATCCGCTTTGGCTGACAGGCTCAGGTGCGCTGGTTGTCATCGTCATGGCGATTATGGGCGTCTACACGTTATTTACACAACTTCCTCAATTGTGGAGCTGATAAGAGTGGATCATTTGAACAAGATGGCGCCAAGAGATGTGCGCGCGCTTATACGAGAGGGGAAAATAAACGGGCCGACCGCCGGAATGTCCGGCGGCTATGCTCAAGCGAACCTTGTGATTTTGAAAAAAGATCTGGCATTTGACTTTCTGCTGTTTTGCCAGCGGAATCCAAAACCCTGTCCGGTGCTGGATGTGACGGAATCCGGTTCGCCTGTGCCGTCGCTTGCAGCGCCAGATGCGGATATCAGAACGGATTTTCCAAAATACCGTGTATACAGGCACGGTGTTTTGACAGATGAGGTATCTGATATTACGCCATACTGGGAGGACGATTTTGTCGGCTTTCTGATCGGATGCAGTTTCTCTTTTGAACAAGCGCTGATCAATCATGGAATACCCGTCAGACATATCGACGAGGGGACGAACGTTCCAATGTACAAAACGAATATAGATTGTGTTCCGGCGGGGCCGTTTCATGGACAGATGGTTGTCAGTATGAGACCGGTTCCTGAACGGCTCGCTGTACGCGCCGCACAGGTAACCTCGCGTTTTCCGGCTGTGCATGGAGGACCGATTCATATCGGCAATCCAAAAGCGATCGGCATACAGGATTTGAGCAATCCAGATTTCGGAGATGCCGTTTCTGTTCGTGAAGGCGAGGTTCCTCTATTTTGGGCATGCGGGGTAACTCCGCAAGCTGTGGCTATGAATGTAAAACCTGAAATGGTCATCACACATGCGCCGGGGCATATGCTCATCACAGATATTCGAGACGAGTCGCTTGCGGTGCTGTAACCTCTCGTCCTCCTGATGAACGAGAAATAAACGAGGTGAGAAAGATGACTGAACGATTACAAATCGAACAGCTCGGTGATTCTGCAATGATGATCCGATTTGGAGAAGAAATTAGCGAGCAAGTAAACGGTCTTGTCCATGCCGCTGCCGCTTATATAGAAGAACAGCCGTTTCCGGGATTCATTGAATGTATCCCGGCTTTTACGAGTCTTACCGTATTTTATGATATGTATGAAGTGTATAAGCATTTGCCTCAAGGCATCAGCTCGCCTTTTGAGAAGGTGAAACGCGATATTCATGAGCGGCTCGGAGAATTAACGGCTGATTATGAAAGCAGCCGTCGCATCGTTGAAATTCCCGTCTGCTATGGCGGTGAATTCGGGCCTGATTTAGAAGAGGTGGCGAAGATCAATCATCTCACACCCGAAGAGGTCATTGAGATTCATACAGGCGGTGAATATGTGGTGTATATGCTGGGCTTTGCACCGGGGTTTCCTTTCTTAGGCGGGATGTCCAAACGCATTGCAGCTCCAAGGAAATCATCGCCAAGACCATCGATTCCCGCCGGTTCAGTCGGAATTGCGGGACTGCAAACAGGCGTTTATCCGATTTCGACACCGGGCGGCTGGCAGCTGATTGGCAAAACGCCGCTGGCTCTATTCCGGCCGCAGGAAAACCCGCCAACGTTATTAAGAGCAGGAGATATTGTTACATTTGTCCGCATCTCAGAGGATGACTATCACGCCTATAAGGAGGAGTCCAATTGAGCATGAAAGTGTTAAAGCCCGGACTGCTCACAACGGTTCAGGATATAGGCAGAACGGGGTATCAAAAATACGGCGTGCTGGCAAGCGGCGCCATGGACACGGTATCGCTTCGAATCGCAAATCTGCTGATCGGAAACAGCGAAAAAGAAGCCGGCCTTGAAATTACGCTGATGGGTCCCGGCCCGTCGCTTTATGTGTCAGAACCAATGCTGATTGCCGTAACAGGAGCGGACTTTACCCTGCGTGTGAATGATGAGGAAGCGCCTCTTTGGAAACCTGTGCTCGTTAAGGGAAACAGCACGGTCACCTTCGGCCCCTGCAAACTCGGCAGCCGCGCTTATTTGGCGACAGCCGGCGGCTTCAATGTACCTGCTGTGATGGAAAGCAAAAGCACGTATGTCAGAGCGGGCATCGGCGGATTTCACGGAAGAGCGCTTCAGAAGGAAGATGAACTGCCGATCGGAGAGATGTCATCTCTTTCGAAAACCATCGTCTCCCGCTTGAGCCAACACCTTGGCCAGCGAGGATTTGCGGCGCCGAACTGGTCAGTCAGCCGATACAGATTTCTGCCGTTAAAAAAGAATCCGGTGATCCGAGTGCTGGAAGGAAAACAATTCTCTTTTTTCACAGAAGAATCGAAAACGCGGTTTTATGAAGAAACGTTTCGTGTCACTCCGCAGTCCGATCGTATGGGCTACAGGCTCAAAGGGGAACCGCTTGAATTGAAGGCGCCGCTTGAGATGGTGTCAGAGGCGGTTACATTTGGGACAGTTCAGGTGCCGCCTGACGGCAATCCGATTATCCTGCTTGCAGACCGGCAGACGACGGGAGGTTATCCGAGGATCGCTCACATCATTTCAGCTGATCTTCCGATTGCCTCGCAAATCATGCCGGGTGAGCACGTCCAATTTGAGCCTGTATCCCTTCAGGAAGCGGAAGCGCTTTTCATTGAACGGGAAGTGCATCTAAAAGAACTGAAAACAAGAATGAAAATGGAATGGCTGACATAACAAAGGGGATGGAATGATGCAGAATAAAAACAAAACCGTAGTGAAATCTATGGCGCTGCTCAATTTGTTTTTGCATGAACCAAGCCTTACTTTAAGCGAACTCGTTTCCCTGTCAGGAATGCCGAAAACCTCTGTTCACCGTATGGTCAGCTCACTGGAAGAAATGGGGTTCATCAATCGAGACCCATCCGGCGTTTATACGCTTGGACTGGTGTTTTTGGAATTCGGACAGCTTGTCGCGGACAGACTCGATATCAGAAAAATAGCCAAGCCTGTGATGGAAGAGCTTTGCCGTGAAGTAGATGAAGCCGTTCATTTGATCATGAGGGACGGAAATGAAGCGATCTACGTGGAGAAGATTGAAGGGACACAAACCGTTCGCCTCTACACTGCAATCGGCCGGCGTTCTCCTCTGTACGCCGGGGCATGTGCCCGGAGCATTTTGTCCTTTCTGCCCCGTGAAGAAATTGAAGCGTACATCAAACAGACAGAGCTCATTCCGATCGGTTCAGGGACCATTACAGATCCGTCAAAGCTTCTTGAGGCCATTGAGGCCTCGGTGCAAAACGGCTATACCGTCAGCTATTCAGAACTCGAAAACTATACGGCCGCTATTGGCGCGCCGATTTTTAACCATCATCACCAGGTGGCGGCCGGCATCAGTATTGCAGGGTTTGAAGCGAGATTTACAGAAGACAGGCTGCCGTACTTAACGGAAAAGGTGAAACAAGCCGCTTTGCAGATTTCCAGAAAAATAGGGTATCCATAAGTAGCCGATCTTTTCTCTGCTGCGTACATTAACGTATCGACGTTCATGAGTGGAGGAAAGATCATGGTGCTTCAGTATACAGCGCTCGGAGATTCTTTAACGACGGGGAGAGGCTCTGGGCTGTTTTCTGCAGGATTTGTCCAGCGCTTCAGAGACATGATGGAAGCCGATCTGAAATCAAAAACAGCCGTATCGGTTTTCGCCAAATCCGGTCTTGATACAGAGGAAATCCTCGGGCTCCTGTCATATCCCTATGTGCAAAAACAAATTCAAGCCGCTGATATGATTACGATCACAGGGTGCGGAAATGATCTCATTGAATCTGTATTATCCTATGAATCTTCTCAGGATGAAACGATTTTCAGCCGTGCGTCCGCGCATTGTCATGAGAATTTTGAAAAGATGATTGCCCAAATCGCCAATATCAAAGGGTCAGATCCATCACCTTACGCCATCCGTGTTTTTAATTTATACAACCCGTTTCCCAGCATTGGCATTGCTGATCAATGGATTACTTCATTTAATTCGCATTTGAAAACGCTGGCAACAGCACCTCATGTTAAAATCGCTGACGTTTACAGTGTCTTTAAAGGGAAAGAGCAGGAATACCTGTCTTTCGACGGTGTCCATCCGAATAGCAGCGGCTATCAGGCAATGGCCGAAGTGCTCCGAGGAATAGGTTATCGAGAATTATCAGTTTC
This sequence comes from Bacillus sp. FSL K6-1012, assembly GCF_037964915.1. Classification (NCBI taxonomy): domain Bacteria; kingdom Bacillati; phylum Bacillota; class Bacilli; order Caryophanales; family Bacillaceae; genus Bacillus; species Bacillus sp. FSL K6-1012. The sequence goes on from NZ_CP150175.1 coordinate 512,448, forward strand.
ATAGAAAACGCGCCTGATCACTGGCGCGTTTTTTTATATGAATTCAAATATTAAAAGAAACTTAAATTTCCCCGTCTCATGTTCTATATACAAAAAAAGTGCGCTAGAATAATGGAGGGCAAAGGCAAATATAGGAATAACGCTCAATATTTCGTATATAAGGAAGGATGGTCCTTTTGTTTCGCATTTTTAAAATGTCTTTTGCGGTTATCATTATCATACTGGCGCTTATCGCTTTTAACTATACGGAACACACCTCTGTTATCCAATCTGTCATGCTCGTTTTCCTGGGCGCTGTCATGTTTATTCAGGGGCTTGAAGAACGCAAAAAAGAAAACGACAGCTCAGGAGCATTTAACATCTATACTGCCGTTTTCGTTTGGTCTGTTTCTCTCATCGGTTTTACGCTTTATATGATATAAATCTATGATACATCCAGAAAATGCTCAACCGTCGGGAACGGCGTATAGAACCGATGCAGCAAGGCTTTCCACTCTTTGTACTCGGAAGACCCGCGAAAGCCTTCAGTGTGGTCCTCAAGCGTTTCCCACTCTACGAGCAGCAGGTACTTATGTGTTTCTTCCATACATTTTGATAAAGAATGTGTGATATAGCCCTTCATTCCGGCAATGATCGGCGCCGCCAGCCGGAACGCGTCCTCAAATTCTTGTTCAAGCCCCTCTTTAATATGAAGCATAGCTGCTTCTCTGACCATGTGATCCCTTCTTTCCTCTTTTCAAATAGTTTACAGGAAACGAAAGGAGATTTCTGCAAAAACGATGAACCTTTTCCTTCATTTTCAAAAAAATCTTGCACGTACTAATTCATTTAAGAGAAAATAACAAGTGGAAGGCAGGGGAAAGTCATGTGTAAAAAGTGTATTCTACTATTATTTCTATGTATCGGGCTGATCGGATTAATCGGATGCTCCAAAACAGATTCACCAGAGGACCGAATGGAAGCATTCGTAAAACAGTGGAACGATCAGCAATTCGATGACATGTATCAAAGCCTGACCAAAGATGTAAAAAAAGAAATCTCCAAAAAGGATTTCGTCAGCAGATATAAAACCATCTATGAGCAGGCAGGCGTAAAAAATCTGAAAGTCACTGCGGGAAAAGTGGACGAGGATGATAAAGACAATAAAACGATGAAGCACATCCCATACAAAGTCAGCATGGACACAAATGCGGGCAACGTCAGCTTTAAAAATACCGCTGTGCTGAAAAAAGAAAAAACAGATGATGAGGAGTCATGGAATATAGATTGGGACCCATCGTTTATTTTCAAGCAGCTGGCTGATGACAAAACCGTTCAAATCGCCAGCATTGAACCGAAACGCGGCCAAATCTACGATAAAAACGGGAAAGGCTTAGCCGTCAACACAGATGTTCCGGAAATCGGAATTATTCCCGGAGAACTTGGCGATAAAAAAGAGAAAGTCATAAAAGAGCTCGCGAAAAAACTGGATGTAACTGAAGATGACATCAACCAGAAGCTGAAACAAAGCTGGGTCAAAGATGATTCATTCGTGCCGGTCAAAAAAGTAAAACCGGACGAAGAAAAGTTAGTGTCTGAAGTGACGTCATTAAAAGGCGTCACAAGAACAAATGTCAGCTCGCGCTATTATCCGTATGGCGAAAAAACAGCTCATCTGACAGGCTACGTTCGCGCGATTACGGCGGAAGAACTGAAGAAAAAGAAAGACGGAACATACAGCGATACGTCAAACATCGGAATCGCAGGTCTTGAAAATGTGTATGAAGATAAGCTCAGAGGCACAACAGGATGGAAAATCTACGTTCCGCAAACCGGCGAAGTCATCGCTGAAACGAAAGCGAAAGACGGTGAGGATTTACATCTCACAATTGATATCAAAACGCAAACAAAGCTTTATGACGAGCTGAAGGATGACAGCGGGGCGGCAGTCGCACTGCAGCCGCAGACAGGTGAAACACTGGCTCTTGTCAGCGCGCCTTCTTACGATCCAAACGGATTTATCTTCGGATGGAGCGATAAAGAATGGAAAAAACTAAACGAAGACAAAAACAATCCGTTTTCGGCGAAATTCAACAAAACATATGCACCAGGATCCACGATTAAACCGATCGCTGCTGCTATCGGCCTGAAAAACGGCACGCTTAAAGCCGCAGAGAAGAAAACTATCAAAGGGAAACAGTGGCAGAAAGATTCAAGCTGGGGCGGCTATTCTGTTACACGAGTGTCTGACAGCTTAGAGCAAGTGGATTTGGAACATGCCCTGATCACGTCAGACAATATTTACTTTGCGCAAAACGCGCTTGATATGGGAGCGGACACCTTTACAAAAGGCATGAAAACATTTGGGTTTGCAGAGGATATTCCATTTGAATTCCCAGTCCAGCAATCGTCAATCGCAAACGACAAGCTTGACTCAGACATTTTGCTTGCGGATACAGGCTACGGACAGGGACAAATGCAGATGTCTCCGCTTCACCTAGCGGCAGCTTACACGCCATTTGTCGATAATGGAGACCTCGTGAAACCGACGCTTATCAAGAAAGACTCACAAACCGCTGATGTCTGGCACAAACAAGTGCTCACAAAAGAAGGAGCCGCCGATATTACAAAAGGGTTGAAAGGCGTAGTCGAAGATGAGCGCGGGTCAGCGTATCAGCCTGTCGTAAAAGGAATCACTGTGGCTGGAAAAACGGGAACAGCCGAGCTGAAAAAATCAAAGGATGATAAAGACGGCACCGAAAATGGCTGGTTCGTCGGCTATGACTATAAAAACAAAGACCTGCTTGTGGCGATGATGATTCAAAATGTTCAAGATCACGGCGGCAGCCACTACGTAGTCGAAAAAGCAAAAAAGCAATTTCAATCGAAATAAAACCTTTTTAACGGGAGTGAAAGGAAAAAGGGCGTCTGAGGCCGAATGATCTAGTAAGGGGCAAAAACCCGGTTTATAAAGAAAAGAGGGATTTTGCATGCAGCGTATTCATTTGGCGGAGGATCTTCAATTTTCAAGAGTGATACACGGGCTTTGGCGTCTGAATGAATGGAACTATTCAGACGCTGAGCTGCTCAGTCTCATTGAGTGGTGTGTCGATCAAGGCATCACTACCTTTGATCATGCGGATATTTACGGGGGCTACACGTGCGAAAAAGGGTTTGGAAATGCTCTTGCTCTTTCACCCGGATTAAGGGAAAACATAGAGCTGGTCACAAAATGCGGCATCGTTCTTGAATCACCTGAACGCCCTGCTCACAGATCGCACCATTATAATACAAGCAAAACACACATTCTCGCGTCTGTTGAACAGTCGCTTTTGAATCTCAGAACGGATTATATCGATGTGCTGCTGATTCACAGACCGGACCCGCTCATGGACCCGGAAGGAGTAGCTGAGGCGTTTCATGCGCTGAAAAGCTCCGGGAAGGTCAGATATTTCGGTGTGTCGAACTTTAAAGGCCATCAATATCGGATGCTTGAATCGTATCTGCCTGAAAAGCTTGTCACCAATCAGATTGAGCTTTCCGCATATGAATTAGAAAATATTCAGGACGGCACATTGAACCTGTGTCAGGAAAAACGGATTTCTCCGATGGCCTGGTCGCCGCTTGCAGGCGGTAAAGTATTCGCCGGAAACACGGAAAAAGATCGGCGCATTCGCACGGCGCTTGAAACTGTTCAGGCTGAAATCGGTGCTGCCTCATTGGACGAGGTGATGTACGCATGGCTGTTCACGCATCCGGCCGGCATCATGCCGATTGTCGGAAGCGGAAAACGCGAGCGTATTTCCGCCGCGGTAAACGCCTTGGCGTATAAGCTTGATCAGGATCAGTGGTTCCGTATTTATACAGCCGTACAAGGCCACGATATACCATAAAGAAAAAGCATCAGCATAACGGCTGATGCTTTTTCAATATTGTCACACCGCTTAGTGCCAAATTCCCATTTATAAGTGATTGAATTCTGTTTGAAAGCGTTTTATATTAATATAGAAACCCTCTTTTTTTCCTCTTCCTATATCTCCATGCGACTTCATCCGCACATCATTAATGCCTGGAGGCCTTTTTATGTATATGACTGCAAGAGAACAAAAGCTTTTAAAGCATTTATTACTACTGAACCGATATGTAACCGTAACGGAGCTGGCTGAGCTGATGGAAGTGAGCACCAGAACCATTCACAGGGAGCTGAAATCAATCAAGCCGCTGATGGAGACTATGGGGCTTAAGCTCGATAAACAGCCCGGCAAAGGCTTGAAGGCGGTAGGAAATCCCGAAGATAAACAAAAGCTGCTCACCGAGCTGTCACATGAACAGCATGAATACAGCGCCGACGAACGAAAACTGCTGATTCTCTGTTCGCTATTGGAGTCCCAAGAACCGGTGAAGCTGTACACGCTCGCTCATGATCTGCAGGTCACCAATGCTACGGTCAGCTACGATTTAGATGAGCTGGAGAAATGGATTTCTCCGTTCGGGTTAACACTGATCCGAAAAAGAGGCTTTGGCATCCAGCTCATGGGGCCAGAGAACGCGAAACGAAAAATTGTCGGCAATCTGATTGTGAACCGCCTCGATATCCAAATGTTTTTGGAAGCGGTTGAATTAAACATTAAAGGAATAGCCGATTCCTCCGAGAAGATGTTCGGGGTTGTCAGCAAAGGCGAGCTGTTAAAAATGGAGCGGATTTTATTCCAGCTGAAAGAAAAAATCGCATTTTCTCTATCTGACAGCTCCTATATAGCGCTTGTCGTTCATCTGACGTTTGCGATCGAACGCATTAAACTTGGCGAGACGATCAGCATGGAAGAGAGCGAGCTTGATGAACTCAAGAGTGCAAAAGAATACAGCTCCGCTCTGGAAATCGCGGGCGAGCTTGAACGTGCTTTCGGCGTAACGATCCCGGAAGCGGAGGTCGGCTATATTACGATCCATCTGCGAAGCGCCAACCGCAAATACAAAACAGAATACAGAGCGCAGGAAATAGAGCTTGAAACAGCCTTGCAAACAAAACGGCTGATCGCTTTTATTTCAGAAAAAATCAGAATGGATCTGACGAAAAACTACTCTTTATATGAAGGTTTGATTGCCCATTTGGAGCCGGCCATCAGCCGCATGAAAGAAAACATCGACATCTATAATCCAATGAAGGAACAGATCAAGCGTGATTATTTTCTGCTGTATATGGCGATAGAAGAGGGCGTGGAAAAATTCTTCCCGGACATGTCCTTTTCTGATGATGAAATCGCCTTTATCGTTCTTCACTTCGGTTCAGCACTTGAAATCAAAAAAGAAGAAGCAAAAGTGAAAGCGCTTGTTGTCTGCTCAAGCGGAATCGGTTCTTCGAAAATGCTTGCTTCGAGATTGAAGAAAGAGCTGCCTGAAATTGAATCGTTTGATATGTCATCACTGATCGAGCTGAAGGACCGCGACACTCATGCCTATGATATGATTGTGTCCACTGTGCCGATCCCTTATCAAAACATCGACTATATTATGGTCAGCCCGCTTTTAAATGAGGAAGACGCAAACCAGGTAAAGCAGTATATCAAGCGGAAAATCCCGCTCATTCTTGAGAAAAAAAGAAGCCCGAAGGAAGAGACGCGGCAAGCCGACATCCCTGACATGCTGGCAGCGGCGGAAAGCGTGGGACGATACATGGCGGTGATTCAAGACGTCTTGCGCCATTTTTCACTCACTGAAATGAAAACAAAGCCGGATCACGGCATGCTGCTGTTTGAGCTTTTTCAACAGCTGAAAAAGGATGGCCTCATCCGAGATCCGAAAAAAGCGGCGGATTGCCTTGCAGAACGCGAAAAACAAGGGGGATTGGGCATACCGGGTACAAACATGGCGCTTTATCATCTCAAAAATGATCATATCGTCCTGCCTTTTTTCAAAATGTATGACCTCAGCACATCTTTTGAAGTTAATGGCATGGACGGAAATACCCTCGATATGACAAGAATTCTCGTCATGATGGCGCCGGCCACATTATCAGCTGAAGGCTCAGAGATTTTGAGTGCGATCAGCTCTGCCATTATTGAAAGCGGAGAAAGCATGGCGGGCTTTCAGGAGGAAGGGGAACGAGAACTGTATCAGCGTTTAAACCGCATCTTTTTCACATGGATGAAAGAAAAAAACATCCCGTAATCATCTATTTCACACGCCAAAAAAAGGCGTGTGTTTTTGTATGGATGCAGCACAAAATAAAAAAATGCGGGACTATTTTATCATTCTGTAATGGAATAATTCCAAAATGAAATAGTTTTACAAGTTATCTTTTTTGGGTTAAAATGGGTGAGGTAAGGAAGATAATCTAACAAATTATTGAAGATTCAAGAGAATATAGGAGATGACAATATGGAAACATTACAGCATCTGATTCTGCATGACATGCCGAATAGCGAAGAAATAGAAGCTGTAAAAAGCGGAGCCCACACACTGACATATGCAGCATATCACAAACGGATCAATCAGCTGGCGAATGCTCTGCTTCAAAAAGGAATTCAAAAAGGCGACCGTGTGGCATTGCTTTGCAAAAATGGCCACCCCGCATCAACCATTATGTTTGCCGCACTTGAAATCGGGGCCGTTGTAGTGCCCGTCAGCTGGCAGCTGAAACCATACGAGATGACAGGCATTTTAAAAGCAAGTGAACCGAAAGCATTGTTTTACGGAACGGAATTTAAAGAGATAATGGATGAAGTGCTGCCTGAGCTGTCTTCTGTGCGTTTGATCATGGAAACAGGAACAGCGTATGAGACGTCTCCAGTGTTTGAAGCGCTTTTTGCAGGACCTGATCATTTGCCGGAAGCAGAAACAGTTTCTCCGGATGATACAGCGCTTCTGATGTTTACGTCAGGGACAACAGGAAATCCGAAAAGATGCATGATCACCCATGGCGGTATATACAATTACGTATCAAAGTCAAATAGCTCAAGCGCACGAATGAAAAATCTGCGTTTTCTTGCGTGCCACCCGATTTATCATACAAGCGCGCTTATTTGTATCATGCTTGGAACGTTTGCGGGAACCACGTTTATTTTTACAAAGGATCAAGATCCCGTTTGTATGCTGAAGGTCATTGAAGAAGAAAAAATTCAAACCATTATGGCCCTTCCTGTGTTTTACACATATTTGCTTGAGGCGTGGGAAGAACATCAAACCGATCTGTCCTCGCTCATCATTTTGATGACAGGCGGAACAAAAGTGCCTAGCAGCCTGATTCAGCGGTATCTTGATATCGGCATCCAGCTCGCTCACGGTTACGGAAGCACAGAAGCTTGGGGAATCAGCACATGGGTTCCTGAAATGGGAATGGATAAAGCGGCCTCTGCCGGTAAACCCGTTGCTGATGTTCAAGTCAAGGTAGAAGATCCTGAGACGAGAGAAGAGCTGCCGCAAGGTGAAATCGGAGAAATCGTGGTGCACAGCCCATTCTTATTTAAAGGCTATGAGGAAAACCCTGAAGCGACAGCAAAAGTGCTGCAAAACGGCTGGTTCAGAACCGGAGATTCAGGCTACGTGGATGAGGACGGCTTTATCTTCATCACCGGACGCTACAAGGATGTCATTATTTACGGAGGCGACAATGTCTATCCTGATCAGGTTGAAGAAGTCATCCAGCAGATCCCGGGCATCCTTGAAACAGCAGTGGTCGGGATACCAGACCCGCTGTACGGAGAAAAACCAAAAGCCTTTATCGTCACTAACGGCACTCAGGAAATAACAGAAGCGGATGTCATTGCATTCTGTAAAGAACGCTTGTCCGCTTACAAAATTCCTGAAATCGAATTCGTAAAGGAACTTCCGAAAAATAATCTCGGCAAAGTGAAAAAAGATGTCTTGCGCAAGCAAGCCGTACATTCATAAAAGAAAAGCCCGTCATTTATGTGACGGGCTTTTTTGCGGTTGCACAGACTGAAAGCTCAGGTTTAATGTCTTTATATTGGATATCAATGTCTTTGAAGCCTGCCGCTTTCAGGTCAGCGAGCATCTGTTTACCGAACGATTCAGTTTTCTCGGGACCGGCATCTGCTTCCCGGGGCTGCATCGTAATGGCTGCTTTGCCGCCAGGTTTTAATGCTTGAAAAATCTGTTTGATGCCTTCTTGCTGGTCTTTCCAAATCGTGTAGTTGTTAACGGAAATGACTTTATCGTAATACGCGGCGGGGAGGGGGAACGTTTCAATGCTGCCCTGTATCAGGCGAACACGGTCTGTTTTTAATCTGTGTGCAGCCAGCTTCAGCATAGCCTCTGATACATCAATCCCATGGATATGCACACTCTTTTCGCGTTTCAGCATCTGCTTCATGCAGTATCCTGGTCCAAAACCGACTTCTAGAATGCGGTCTCCGCGTGTTAATCCAAGCTGATCTATTGTCCACTGATTCAGTGTTTTATTTTCAGCAGCCATGATGTATCCGGCAAGTATGCCGAACATCCCCTTCGGTCTGCTGAATTTTTTAGAAAGCATGTTAATCATTCAGCAACCTCCTTTTCACATCATTTTCCTCCTTGCGTTTCATGTGAAACATTTTTCTGATAAAGCATTCCGAAGGTGCTCATCCATGTTTACCCAGAGAATGCACGAGGTACACAACAAATAGACATGAAAAACAAAGGAGGAGAATCATCATGGCAAACTATCCAAAAGAACTGCCGGCACAAACCCAAAATCGCCAGCCGGGAATCGAAAGCGAAATGAACCCAAGTCCGGTATATGAGTACGAGCATTATAAAGGTGCGGATAAACTAAAAGGAAAAGTCGCACTCATTACAGGCGGTGACAGCGGAATCGGACGTGCGGTATCTGTCGCTTACGCAAAGGAAGGCGCTGACATCGCCATTGTATATAAGGATGAGCACGGAGATGCTGAAGATACCAAAAAACGCGTGGAACAAGAGGGCGTGAAATGTCTCTTAATCTCCGGAGATGTGGGCGAAGAGGAGTTCTGTAATGAAGCGGTTGAAAAAACAGTCAATGAACTCGGCCGTCTGGATATCCTTGTGAACAATGCCGGTGAGCAGCATCCGAAGGAAAGCATCAAAGATATTTCAAGCGAACAGCTTCACCGCACATTCAAAACAAACTTTTATTCACAATTTTATTTGACTAAAAAAGCAATTGATTATATGAAACCAGGCAGCGCGATCATCAATACGACTTCCATTAACCCTTATCGCGGTAATCCGACGCTGATTGATTATACGGCAACGAAAGGCGCGATCAATGCCTTTACAAGAACAATGGCGCAGGCACTTGTCAAAGACGGCATCCGTGTAAATGCGGTAGCGCCGGGACCAATCTGGACACCGTTAATTCCGTCTACATTCTCAGAAGATACAGTCGCTCAATTTGGGCAAAATACGCCGATGGGCCGTCCGGGTCAGCCTGTTGAGCATGTCGGCTGCTATGTGCTGCTGGCATCAGATGAATCATCCTATATGACAGGACAAACGCTGCATGTAAATGGCGGAGACTTTGTGACGACGTAAGAGGGAGTGAGGAAATGAGCATCACGAAAGAAGAAGTAAACAGCTACTATCAAAAAGCCGGTATTGTCTTAACGGATGATGAAGTAGAACAAATTCAGCTCATGGACTACGGCTTGGGAAAAGAACGAAAATCCGGGCTCCAGCTCTTTGTCTATGTGAATACAGACCGTTATTGTTCAAAGGAACTGGTGCTGTTTCCGGGACAGACTTGCCCGGAGCATCGCCATCCGCCGGTTGACGGGCAGGAAGGCAAGCAGGAGACCTTCCGCTGCCGCTACGGAAAAGTGTATCTTTATGTTGAAGGAGAAAAAACGCAGCTTCCAAAGGTTCTTCCTCCTCAAGAGGATAGAGAATACTATACAGTCTGGCATGAGATCGAGCTTGAACCCGGCGGGCAATATACAATTCCGCCGAACACGAAGCATTGGTTCCAGGCCGGGGAGGAAGGCGCAGTCGTAACGGAAATGTCTTCGACTAGCACAGACAAACACGATATCTTTACCGACCCTAGAATTTAAGGATGAGGCTTAAAAAGCCCATCCTTTTTTATATTGAAAAAAACGGAAACACCGTTATAATGGGTAAAAAAGGAAAGAGGGCGAGGGAGATGTTCACCTGCAGTGTAAACGAGCACATTACCATCCGGTTATTAGAGCCAAAGGATGCGGATCGGCTGGCAGCGATTATTCATGAGAACCAACAGCGAATCAGTGAATGGCTATTCTGGGCTGAAAATCCAAGTGATGCCGAAACGTACAGGGAAACCCTCATTCCCGATTGGCGGCGTCAGTATGCTGACATGAACGGAATCGAAGCGGGGATTCTGTATGACGGCAGCTTGTGCGGTATGATTGGCCTGCATAACCTTGACCAAGTGAATAAAAAAGCGGAGATTGGCTATTGGATTGACGGGGAATACGAAGGAAAAGGCATTATTACTGCCGCCTGCCGGGCACTCATCACATATGCTTTTCAGGATCTGAAATTGAATCGGGTTGCCATCTGCGCGGCTGTCGGAAATCACAAAAGCAGAGCGATCCCGGAGCGTCTCGGCTTTCAAGAGGAAAGAACAGCAAGGGAAGGCATATTCATTAAAGGCAAGTTCCACGACCTCGTCTATTACAGTTTGTTAAAGCGTGAATGGGAAGCAGAAAAATAAAGAGCGCATTTTCTTGTTTAAATCGTTCCCGGATGTGGAAAAGTAACAGCGGAGACGTTAAAAAGGAGTGATTCGAGATGAATCAGCAAGATATTAAACAAAAAGTGCTTGATGTTCTAGATCACCATAAAGTAGGTTCGCTCGCAACGGTTCAAAAGGGCAAACCTCATTCCCGCTACATGACTTTCTTCCATGACGGGCTGACGATTTATACACCGACAAGCAAAGAAACTCATAAAGCTGAAGAAATTGAGAATAACCCTAATGTGCACATTTTATTAGGTTATGATTGTGAAGGCTTTGGCGATGCGTATGTCGAAGTCACAGGAAAAGCAAAAATAAACAATTCATCAGAATTGAAAGACAAAATCTGGAGTTCTAAATTGGAGCGCTGGTTCGACGGCAAGGATGACCCGAATCTGGTGATTCTTGAAATCGAACCGGAAGATATCAGGCTAATGAATGCGGGAGAGAAAACACCAGTCTCACTCGAATTATAATAAAAGTTTGTATTTGCAGGGGCGATATGTTATCATGAATAGCTAAGCAAGAAAAATAAGCAAATAAAAAAGAAAGTAAACTTCTTTTTTCTGTTTTGAGAGAGAAGCTTTTACCGCTTCACAAGCAGCAAACCAGCTGCCCTTATTCTTTTCCTTCATAACAAATCGCCCCTAACGATGAGATGGAAAAAAGACTTTTTTGTTTTACAATTCACACCGGCGCGGCTTCGGAGCCGCAGTGACGATTGAGAGGTAGGGCTTTCGTTGTCTTGTGTTCAAGAAATTTCCATGGTGTTTACTTTCCAGAATGATTCTTCGGAACAATGCTACATGAATCGAACCCGCCCGAATCGGCGGATAATATAATCTTTATTTGCGTATAGAAAAGAATAAGACAAACCGCTCGGCGTAAGCCGGCGGTTTTTTATTGTGAAAAAAACAAATCACACATGAAACTTCTCGTTGTTTCCTTCAGTCTTATCACTAGGATGAAACTGGAGGAAAGAATACTGTGCATGTCATTACAACACAAGTCGTTTTTATTTTCTGTTTTTTGTTATTGATTCACTCAATAGAGACCCTTGCCTATGCCACAAGGCTTTCAGGGGCCCGGGTAGGGTTTATCGCATCCGCGCTTTCCTTATTTAATGTCATGGTAATCGTGTCAAGAATGTCGAACATGGTGCAGCAGCCCTTCACGGGGCGCTTAATTGACGATGCCGGAAAAAACGCGCTGGCGCTCGTAGGCGAGCAATTCCGGTTCCTGATCTTTGGCTCGACGGTTGGGACTATTGTGGGCATTATCCTGCTCCCGTCGTTTGTCGCCCTGTTTTCACGTGCGATCATCCACTTGGCGGGCGGGGGCGGCTCCGTTTTACAAGTTTTTCGGAAAGGATTTTCTAAGAATGGATTTAAAAATGCCTGCTCCTATTTGCGTCTGCCGTCTGCTTCGTATTTGAAGGGATTTCACATGCGCTTGATTCCAAAACGGCTGTTTGTCATCAACATGCTGATTACGTCCATTTATACAATTGGCGTGCTCTCCGCATTGTACGCAGGGCTGCTAGCACCCGAGCGAAGCACGACGGCGGTTATGGCATCAGGCTTAATCAACGGGATTGCGACGATGCTGCTGGCCATTTTTGTTGACCCGAAAGTGTCAGTTCTTGCCGATGATGTGGCAAAAGGAAAACGAAGCTACGTTTATTTGAAATGGACCTCTGTGACAATGGTGACGTCAAGGGTGGCGGGCACGCTTCTTGCCCAGCTTATGTTTATCCCTGGCGCATATTATATCGCGTGGCTGACAAAATGGTTTTGATAGCGAAAAGCTGACCTGGTAAAAGGTCAGCTTTTTATTTATTCGGCGATGTTGCCCATAGAGATGGCGATTCGGTTCCAGCTGTTAATCTGATTAATGATGAGGATGAGATCAACATATTCTTTTTCATTATAAAATTTACGCACCTCCTGATAAACATCATCAGGCATACGCTTGTTAGAAATAAAAGTGACATGCTCCGTCAGCAATAATGCTGCTTTTTCTTCAGGTGTATAAAAACTGCACTCTTCCCAAGCGTTTAATCCGTAAATGCGCTGTTCGGTTTCTCCCATTTTTCGGGCATCTTTCGTATGAATGTTAATGCAGTAGGCGCAGCCGTTCAATTGTGATGCTCTTATTTTCATTAGCTCTCTTGTTGTCCGGTTAATGCCTGATGTTTTCGTGTATGCCTCCATATTCATCATGATATGTAACCCATCAGGTGCTATTTGGTCGTAGGGAATCCTCTTCGTCATCATTCCATCTCCTTTCACTGCTGTATCATTATTACATGATGATTGGGTTAAAAAAGAAAACAGCCTGAAGCAGATCCAAGCTGTTTTTCTTAACAGTGCGGCGCACAACATGCCGCTTTATCGTTTATTTAAAGTTTCTTAATCCGCGGTCGTACAGAAAGTTTCCGAATGGGACGAATGCGGCGACGAAACCGGCGGCTGACCATTTCAGCGACCATTTCACAGAGAACGTCACATAGGCCAACACAAGCAAATACAAAATAAACAATCCGCCGTGAACAGAACCGACAATTGTTACCGCAAGCGAAAGGCCTGCCCAATATTTGAGCGGCATGGCGACGAAAAGCAGGATTAAGAGTGACATTCCTTCAATAAAACCCATCGTGCGAAGTCTTCCGATCGGCGTTTGCAGCATAAATCGCCCTCCTTGTGGACACGTTTTCATCTATACTATAAACAATCCGGCGGGCACATATGACAAGTTTGAGAAAATGTTCGGAAAACATTCATATTTAAAAAATCTATCTTGGGCCTCAGTCTTGTCATTTACACAAATTCCCGAGATAATGTGAACAAAAATAAAAGAAGGATTTTGATATGAAACTTGACCAAATTGATTTGAATATCATTGCGGAACTGAAAAAAGACAGCCGTTTGTCCATGAGGGAGTTAGGAAGGAAAATTAAGCTGTCCCCGCCATCGGTCACCGAACGGGTGAGACAGCTGGAATCGTTTGGCATCATTAAGCAATATACGCTGGAGGTTGATCAGAAAAAACTTGGCCTTCCGGTTTCCTGTATTGTCGAGGCAACCGTCAAAAACGGGGATTACGATCGATTCAAAAGCTACATTCAAACGCTGCCGAATATTGAATTTTGCTACCGGATTGCGGGAGCGGCCTGCTATATACTGAAAATCAACGCGGAGAGCCTTGAAGCAGTAGAAGCTTTCATCAACAAAACAACGCCTTACGCCCAAACCGTCACTCACGTCATTTTCTCAGAAATTGACACGAAAAACGGGCGCGGTTAGAGAGTGCTTGTTCAAGTCTGTTATAATAAAAGGATGAGCGTGAAAGAAAGAGAAGTGATCAAGCATGTCAAAAACAGTTGTATTAGCTGAAAAACCTTCAGTCGGCCGCGATTTGGCCCGAGTGCTGAAGTGCCATAAAAAAGGGAACGGTTATCTCGAAGGAGATCAATATATTGTCACATGGGCTTTAGGCCATTTGGTGACACTTGCTGATCCGGAAGGCTACGGAAAAGAATTTCAATCATGGCGGCTTGAGGATCTGCCGATTATCCCCGAACCGCTAAAGCTTGTTGTTATCAAAAAAACCGGAAAGCAGTTCAATGCGGTGAAAGCGCAGCTTACCCGCAAAGATGTCAATCAGATCGTCATCGCCACTGATGCCGGCCGGGAAGGTGAGCTCGTCGCACGCTGGATCATTGAAAAAGCGAACGTCCGCAAACCGATCAAACGGCTGTGGATTTCATCTGTAACGGACAAAGCGATCAAGGAAGGTTTTCAAAAGCTGCGCAGCGGCAAAGAGTATGAAAATCTGTACCACTCAGCCGTTGCCAGAGCAGAAGCGGATTGGATTGTCGGCATTAACGCGACCCGTGCGCTCACCACAAAATTCAATGCCCAGCTTTCATGCGGACGTGTGCAGACGCCGACGCTAGCCATGATTGCCAAGCGCGAAGCGGACATCCAAGCCTTTAAGCCTGTTCCGTATTACGGCATTCGCGCAGCAGTCGATGGAATGACGCTGACGTGGCAGGACAAAAAATCGAAGCAGACGAGAACATTCGATCAAGGCGTGACAAGCCGTTTGCTAAAAGAACTTGATGGAAAACAGGCGGTGGTCGCTGAACTGAAAAAAACAGCGAAAAAAAGCTTTGCTCCTGCGCTTTACGACTTGACGGAACTCCAGCGGGACGCCCACAAACGCTTCGGATTTTCCGCCAAAGAAACGCTCTCAGTTCTGCAGAAGCTGTATGAGCAGCACAAGCTTGTCACATATCCGCGGACAGACTCACGGTTTTTATCCAGTGACATTGTCCCAACCTTAAAAGACCGGCTGGAGGGCATGGAAGTGAAACCGTATGCCCAATATGTCACTCAAATTAAAAAGCGCGGCATCAAATCGCACAAAGGCTACGTCAATGATGCTAAGGTGTCAGACCACCATGCGATTATCCCGACTGAAGAGCCGCTTGTTCTCAGCAGTCTCAGCGATAAAGAACGCAAGCTGTATGACCTGATTGCCAAACGTTTCTTGGCTGTGCTGATGCCGGCTTTCGAATATGAAGAAACAAAGGTCATGGCAGAAATCGGCGGAGAAACCTTTACGGCGAAGGGAAAAACCGTACAGTTACAAGGCTGGAAAGCTGTTTATGATATGGCTGACGAGGATGACGAGCAGGAGGACGACAGAGATCAGACGCTGCCGGCTCTGCAAAAAGGCGCCTCGCTCACTGTTCGCACATTAACTGAAACAAGCGGCCAAACCAAACCGCCGGCCCGTTTTAATGAAGGGACGCTGCTGTCAGCTATGGAGAACCCAAGCGCCTTTATGCAGGGAGAAGAAAAAGGCCTTGTCAAAACGCTTGGCGAAACAGGCGGTCTCGGCACGGTTGCAACGCGTGCCGATATTATCGAAAAACTGTTCAACAGCTTTTTAATTGAGAAAAAAGACAAAGACATTTTTATCACCTCAAAAGGAAAACAGCTCCTGCAGCTCGTTCCTGAGGATTTGAAATCACCTGCCTTAACGGCAGAGTGGGAACAAAAGCTGTCCGCCATTGCGGCCGGAAAATTAAAATCCGCTGTCTTTATTAAAGACATGAAGGCTTATGCTAAGCAAACGGTAACAGAAATCAAAAACAGCAGCCAAACCTTCAGACATGATAACATCACGGGAACGGCATGTCCGGAGTGTGGCAAAATGATGCTGAAGGTCAACGGCAAGCGCGGCACCATGCTCGTGTGCCAAGACCGGGAATGCGGAAGCAGAAAAACGATCGCCAGAAAAACAAACGCGCGCTGCCCGAACTGCCATAAAAGAATGGAGCTTCGCGGCCAAGGAGAAGGCCAGACCTTCGCGTGTGTTTGCGGGCACCGTGAGAAGCTTTCTGTATTTGAAAAACGGAAAAACAAAGACAAAGGGCGCGCTACAAAGCGGGACGTCTCTTCTTATATGAAAAAACAAAATAAAGACGAACCGATTAACAATGCGCTGGCGGAACAGCTGAAGAAACTCGGTTTGGATCAATAAAAAGAAACCTGTGCGATTCGCACAGGTTTTTTATTGGACTTAGGTCCTGTTTTTTGAAAGTTCAAAAAGGGAAAAAAAAGCTAGTAATCTTCGTTTTTTTCTTTTATAGTTAATATAATTTGTAACATGGCAGTAATAATTTCGTCATATATTGGTGCGTCTGATTCGCTTCGGACGACAAAGGGGGACTTGCCTGTGCGGCATGTGTTGGTCGCTGCTATCTTATTTTGCTTATCTATCGGACTTTCCGCAGGGTGTGCTGAAGCTGGGAATAAAACCCTATATCAGTCTGAGGCAGATATGAATACCCGCCCGCTTCAGCCGGCGGAGTATTTCATCTATCACAATCTTATGAATGACCAAGGGCTTATCAAAACGGATTTCTCAGATCAGCCCTCCTATTTATCAGAATCGATTGGCCTGTGGATGGAGTTTTTGGTCAGCAGACAAGATGCCTCGCATTTTCAGGAGCAATATCAGCATCTGAGGGATTCTTTTCTTCTGAATCATCAGTTGGTGACATGGAAGATACAAAACGGTCAAGCGAGCGGGACAAACGCGCTGATTGATGATATGAGAATCATGGTGTCTCTCGATCAGGCAGCTGCTCTTTGGGGGAGCAGCCAATATGAAAAAACTGCCCGTGATATTGGCACGGCTTTAAAGACATACAACATGTACAACGGGATGTTTACAGACTTTTACGATTCAGCCTCTCATGCCGCTTCAAAGGACGTGACGCTTTCGTATGTCATGCCCGATGCACTAGCTGTTTTGAAAAAGTATGGAGTCATAGACGAAGAAACAGAACAGCGAAATGCCGATGTTCTCTATCTAGCCCCTTTAAAGAATGGTTTCCTGCCAAAGACGTACAGCGCAGAGTCGAAGCAGTACAAATATGACAGTGAAGTAAACGTCATTGACCAGCTGTACGCCGCGTGGCATTTGCCGGAAGGGGATGAAAAAGCCGCTGTGATAGCAGAGTGGGTCAAAAAGGAATTTCAGGCAAACGGAAAGCTGTACGGACGATATTCGGCAGATACGAAGGAGCCTGCCGTCCAATATGAGTCGCCGTCCGTATACGCGTTAGCTGTTTTATT
This sequence comes from Bacillus sp. FSL K6-1012, assembly GCF_037964915.1. NCBI lineage: Bacteria > Bacillati > Bacillota > Bacilli > Caryophanales > Bacillaceae > Bacillus > Bacillus sp. FSL K6-1012. The sequence continues at coordinate 529,779 of NZ_CP150175.1, forward strand.
TTTAACAAAACAGCATGAAGACAGCTCGGTCATCAAAGCGATTTATGATAGAATGAATGACTTTGAAATTCTTGATCCGGCGAAACCGTATTATGGGGGTTACATGAGCGGCTCCGACACGCACTCGTTCGACAATCTGCTGCCGCTGTTAGCCGAAAGGAAGCTTTTTAATGAAACGATCATTCAATGAATCACAAAAATTATATGCTTATCTTTCAGGGCTCATCGCAGCCCTGTCTCTGTTTATTTTTTATGTGTCCGCCGAGCAGTCGGAGGGCTTTCTGATCATTTGCATTACATTTGTCGTGATCGGGGCCGGCATTTGGTTCGGTCCGATTTACGCGCTGGCGGTCACCTTAATCGTTCTCTTTGTTCTCGGCACGCTCATGATGTTTTTTCAGACTGGACAGGCTGTGATGTTTTCGGCTGAAGACGGGCTGCGCATGCTTATCGTGTGGGGAATTGCGCTTTTGCTGTTTTCCTTTATATCAGGAAGAATTCATGATATCGCAGCAGAGCTGCGCCATTCAGTCAAACGTCTTCAATCTGAAATCAAAAGCTTCGTGGCTGTCGATAGAGTGACGGGCTTTGATAATAAGCAAAGAATGAAACTGGAACTGTCAGAGGAAATCAAACGGGCGGAGCGCTACGGCAATTCCTTTGTCTTTTTGCTGCTTCATATGCATTATTTCAAGGAATTTAAGTCTTTGTACGGGGAGAAAGAGACCGACCTTCTCTTTCAATTCGTCAGCCGGCAAATCAGGTCAAGCGTCCGGGAAACGGATAAAAAATTCCGCCCCTCTGATGAGCGCTTCGGCATTGTGCTGACACACACGCCGGCTGAACATATGCCGGCCGTCCTGACAAAGCTGAAAAAACAGCTGGACACGTATCAGCTGACAAACGGAAAGTATGTGTCGCTTACGTTCCATGTCTGTTATTTACCTTATCGAAGAGATATAAGGACAGCTGATCAATTTTTAGAAGAACTGGAAAACGAGATGATGATGAATGAACTTTAAAAGAATAACGCTACTCTGCGTGTCCGTTCTGATGCTGACAGCTATTGCTTCTTTTCCTATTTCTGCCCAAGCGAAGGAGAAGGATGACGGCATTCTCATCATCTATTCAACCTTGGACGGCAAAGAGTCGCCTCAAGTCAAAATGCTCGATTTATTGGCCGGCCATTTTGCAACTCATGTCACGGTCAGAAAAGATTCGGATGTTACAGCATCTGATGTGAAAGGCAAAGAACATGTCATCTATTACGGGCAAACGAAAAGAAAGCTCAGCAAAAAACTGGTGTCTCTTATCAGCGGCGTAAAAAAACCCGTCGTCGCCATCGGCTATAACGCCGGACAAATCAGCCAATTTTCCGGTCTTTCCTTAACCCGAAAAGAACATGTCTATCAGATTCACAGCAGCACGGAAAAAAACGATGTCTCCTTAGAGAGCGGGCTTAACGTGCTGAGCGTATCAGGCCTGAAAGGAAAGGGGCTGTATACCTTTACATCTGGTGACGGCAAAACGAGTCCGTTTATATGGAAAACGGATAAATCAAATGTGTACATCGGCTTAACAAATCTGTTAAATGACAATCTGATTGTGGCGAAAGAGCTTCGAGCAGCATTTGGAGAGAAGGCCGGAACCGCGCTTTTATATTTGCGGCTGGAGGATATCAGCCCGATATCTGATGAAACATTGCTGCTTCAAGCCGGTACATATCTGTACAAGAGACATGTGCCTTTTATCCTGTCAGTCATTCCTGTGTATCTGAATCCGGAAACAGGCGATAAAGTGTATTTGTCTGATAAACCGAAGATGGTCAAGGTATTGAAAAAACTGCAAAGCATGGGCGGCAGTATCATTGTTCACGGCTACACACACGCCTATCGCCACAGTGAAACAGGAGAGGGTTTCGAATTTTGGGATGCCAAGGCGGACCAGCCGATCACTTCGGAAAATGCTGATGACACCCCGTCCATTTTGGAAAAGGAACATGCTTTTCCGAACGAACAGGCCTATAAGAGCTATTTGAAGCCGTTTCAGGAAAAGGAAGAAACATATACAAGGCAAAAGCTGACGCACGCCATTGAGGATTTAACCTCGGCAGGGCTTTATCCGCTGGCATTTGAAGCCCCGCACTATACGATGTCTGAGTACGGCTATCAAATGGCTTCACAGTATTTCTCAAGCATTTTCGGGCAGGTGCAGCTCAGCGATACAACATGGAAGACTTCCGGCGCATCCCCTTTTTTGACCAAACCAGCTATGCTGCATGGGATGACGCTGTATCCGGAAACAATCGGTTTTGTCGATACATCAAAGCAAAACCCGCTCGGCGATATGGCGGAACACATTTCCCAGATGATTGATTTTGAAGGCGGAGTGGCCGGAGGGTTTTATCACCCGTATCTCGGGATGAAATATTTGCCGGAGCTTGTTGACCAGATGGAACGCATTCCGGACAGTGAATGGCTTGATTTGAAGAAAACGCAGCAAACTGTCAAAACGGACAAAGTGGAAATCCATACAAGCGGTGACGGAACGGTTCACGTAAAAAACAATGTAAGTGCCATTGGCGAGTTTTTCGACCACCATCGGCAAACCCCGCTGGAAAAGGCGTTATGGATTCTCTCCGCCGTTGTGCTCTTGTTTGTCGTGATGTTTGTCAGCTATACGTTTTACTTGAGAGCCACATTGAAAAAACGAATGTTTAAGGAGAGAAGAAGCCTTGGGTAATACGCTGTTCTTTATCTCGCTAAGTTTAATATGGGTGATGCTTCTCTATCACATGTTTCTCATGCAAGGCGGATTCCGCCACTACATGACCTTCGAGCGGAATATTCCGAAGTGGAGAGAAAATATGAAGGAGCTGCCGAAGGTCAGTGTGCTCATCCCGGCTCATAATGAAGAAGTTGTCATTCGGCAGACGCTGAAGGCAATGGTGAATCTTTATTATCCGAAGGACCGGCTGGAGATTATTGTGGTAAACGATAATTCTTCAGACCGGACGGGTGATATCGTCAATGAATTTTCCGAGAAATACGATTTTATCAAAATGGTAATCACAAAACCGCCTAACGCCGGAAAAGGCAAATCCTCGGCGCTCAACTCCGGTTTTGCTGAATCGAACGGCGATGTCATTTGTGTATATGACGCCGACAACACGCCTGAAAAAATGGCCGTGTATTATCTTGTTCTCGGTCTGATGAATGACGAGAAGGCAGGCGCAGTGGTGGGGAAATTCCGCGTCATCAATGCGGCAAAAACGCTGCTGACGAAGTTTATCAATATTGAAACGATCTGTTTTCAGTGGATGGCGCAGGGAGGCAGATGGAAGTGGTTCAAAATCGCTACCATTCCCGGAACCAACTTCGCGATCCGCAGAAGTATTATTGAAAAGCTCGGGGGCTGGGATGATAAAGCGCTGGCTGAAGATACCGAGCTGACCATCCGGGTGTATAACCTCGGCTATCACATCCGCTTTTTCCCGGCAGCTATTACTTGGGAGCAGGAGCCGGAAACGTGGAAGGTGTGGTGGCGCCAGCGGACGAGATGGGCGCGCGGCAACCAATATGTCGTCCTGAAGTTTTTGGCGCAGTTTTTCAAACTGAAACGAAAACGGATTATCTTTGACTTGTTTTACTTTTTCTTTACGTATTTCCTGTTTTTCTTTGGCGTGATCATGTCAAACACGATATTTGTGGTCAATCTGTTTTATGATTTGCATTTGTCGGTCGGGTTTTTGGCAATGATCCTTTGGATTTTGGCGTTTTTCTTATTTATGACGGAGGTCATGATTACGTTAAGCATCGAAAAAACAGAAATGAACAGGCAAAACTTCTTTATCGTATTTCTTATGTACTTTACGTACTCGCAGGCATGGATTGTGCTCGTGATCTATTCTTTATTCGTAGAAATCAAGCACCGTTTATTCAAGCAAGAGGTCAAATGGTACAAAACAGAACGATACAATCAACATAAAAGCGGGTGACCTTTTTGAAACAACTATTTATTTTTCTTACAAGCTTTCTGCTGCTGGCAATGACCGGACAATCGGCCTTTGCCCAAGAGATGCAGGTTGATGGCTCGCTTCTAGGCAAAAGCAGCCGTGAACAAGCCAAACAGCAGGTGCTGACAAACGATCTTATGACATTGTACGGATCAAAAGACAGCGCGGAACTGACGTATCAGATTCCGGCAGGCGCCTCTTCCGGCAGCCAGCAATTGGTGATTGAATATGAGGCATCGGATCTTTTAATTTCTCCTTCATCGTTAACGGCTGTAATTGACAATGAACCGGTAAAAACGTTAAAGCTAAACGGCGATTCAAAACGGAAAACACTGAAGCTGAACTTGAACAAAAGCCAGTCCGCTCCAGGCTATCACAGCGTATCACTGAAATTTTACGGCGTCATGAAAGAGGGCGTCTGCGTCAGACAGGATACGTCCGGCAACTGGATCAAAATTTATCCGGACAGCCGCCTGACACTGGCGGACAGCAGCGAAGCGAAGGGAACGTCACTTGAACATTACCCATACCCATTTGCCCAATCGGGAAATACAGCGGAAGAGACTGCTATTGTCATTCCGGATAACCCGAGCTCGGCAGAAATTGAAGCGGCTGTCAAAACAGAAGGCTACCTGACAACTGCGGACAGCAGTGTCAGCATTTCGTTTGTGAAGGAATCTGAAGTGAAGCAAATCGACAAGCCGACCATTTTCATCGGAGTGGATAAGCATTGGAACGGCAAGGTGAAGAAGCTGATCAAACAAGCCGGCTTACAGGCAAAAGGAGAAAAACTTTTGCTTGCGGAGCGCGTGCTGAAAGCACAGGGCAAGCAGCAGCCGGTTCTGTTTGCACAAGCGGCATCTGATGATGTGCTCTCAGAAAAAATCAGCGTCATCGCCGATCAGACTTACACCGGCCAGCTAAGCGGGGAAACACTTTCAATTGGCAAGCTTCAGAAGGCTGAAAAGCAGGTAAGCAATAAGCTGACCCTTGAGAAATTCGGGGCAGAAGATATGACAATCGGAGCTGACAAAACATCTTCAGCACATTATTTTTATCCGGCTTCTGCGATGATAGACCAAAATCAATCAGCCAAGCTGTCGCTTAAACTAAAGAAATCGGAAACGATTCAAGCAGCCGCGGCAGAAAGCGGTTCAGCCTCTCAAGCAGCAGAGCTGAAGGTCCTCATCAACGGTCAGCCGCATTCAGTTCGCCTTGATGAATTAGGGAAAGAAGATAAAAACGGATACTATCATGTCACGCTGAAAGTAGACCCGGAGCTGCTGCAGAAAAACCGCTACATTGATATACAGTTTATCACCACGGGCTTAAAGGAAAACAACCCTTGCAACACAACGGACGAAGAGAAATGGGTCTTTATTGATAAAAGCAGCACATTGTCTTACACAATCAAAGGCACATCTCCGTCAGCCGATTTTCTAGAATGGCCGCTTCCATACGCCGGAAATCAGGAACAGGCAACACTGATTGTGCTACCTGACAGCGTGAGCAAACCCAAGCTTAAGGAGCTTTCTCTCGTTACTGATTCCTTTGGAAGCGAAGCCCAGCAATCTTTCACAGTAAGGAAAGCATCTGAAGTTAAAGCGGAGGACGCGAAAGGCCGGAACTTAATTTTCATCGGCGGCATCAGCCAGTTCTCTCTTTTGAAAGAGAAATCTTCTGATCTGCTCGTGCCTCAAGCGAAAAACGGCTCGTTTGACGTGTCGGGCTTTGAAATGCTGAACGAGACGACGAAACAAGTGGCATTTACCCAAGCGTCTTTATGGGATTCAAATTATACGATGGCTGTTTTTGCGCCGCTGAAAGGAAATGGCGCGGCCGTCACAAAAGAAATCATCAGCTTTTTGAACAGCAATGATGACACGGCGACCGTCATCAATGAAACAAACAGCCAGCAGGTGTTTACAAACCACCAGCAGCTCAAATCGGAAACAAACAGTTCTGAAACAGAAAAAACAGCACAAGATCATGCGCAACAACTGCTGTATATCGGCGTGCTGGCTCTCATGATGGTAATTGCGGCAGCCTTCATTTGGGTAACCGTTAGACGAAGAAAGAGAAAGACAGACAGAGAATAAGGCAGAGGCTGTTATCAGCCTCTGTTTTTTATTTTTGGTTTAAATTTTCCATTTGTGGAACCTGTCATTTTATTTTTTTCTCCCGGCCGATAAGCCTCTTTACAACATACGTAAACGGGAGTATGATCTCTTTTAGAAAACAAATCGCTTAATCTGTAAACAGAGCGGGGGACCCATTTTGGCGGCATTTTGCCGCTCGGGGTGAATCCTTTTTAGGTAGGGCAAACTCTCATATGCCCGAATCCGTCAGCTAACCTCGTAAGCGTTCATGAGAGGAGATGAATGAAACCTGTGTTCGATGTTAAGGCACAGGGGCATCCGTTTGCCTCTGTGTTTTTTGCTGTTCAATTTTCAGGATGTAAATCGCATACAGAGACATCATAGCAGAAAGGACTATTACAAAATGTGAGAGCAGATGCGGATGTTTTATTGTTTTAATGAAAAATGAAATTAAAAGGGGAAGACATCGATGTATCATTCAATCAAACGTTTTTTGATTGGGAAACCGTTAAAATCACAAGCAGCAGGAGAACAAAAACTGACGAAATTAAAGGCGCTTGCCATGCTCTCCTCAGATGCTTTATCATCTGTCGCTTACGGAACGGAACAAATTCTTATCATATTGGCGGCGGTAAGCGCTGCTGCATTTTGGTATTCCATTCCGATAGCGGTCGGCGTACTCATTTTGCTGCTCGCGCTGATTCTCTCATACAGGCAAATTATTTACGCTTATCCGCAGGGCGGCGGGGCGTATGTTGTATCAAAAGAAAACCTCGGCGAAAAGCCCGGGCTGATTGCAGGCGGTTCATTGCTTGTCGATTATATATTAACTGTAGCAGTAAGTATTTCCGCAGGGACGGACGCCATCACGTCGGCGTTCCCGGCACTGCATGATTACCATATACCGATTGCTGTTTTACTTGTTTTAGTGATTATGATTTTAAATCTGCGGGGGCTGTCAGAATCAGCATCGATTCTTGCTTACCCGGTCTATCTGTTTGTGGCGGCGCTTTTCATTCTGATTGCCGTCGGTCTTTTTAAGCTTATGACAGGACAAATTGATCAGCCAGTCCATCATACACCGATCGGCACACCGGTAGCCGGCATTACGCTGTTTTTGCTGCTTAAGGCTTTTTCATCCGGCTGTTCCGCGCTCACCGGAGTTGAAGCGATCTCCAACGCGATTCCAGCCTTCAAAAACCCGCCTGCGCGAAACGCGGCGAGAACGTTGGCTATGATGGGGATCTTGCTTGCGGTTCTGTTTGCCGGCATTACGGTACTTGCATACGGTTACGGGACGGCTCCGAAACCGAATGAAACGGTCATTTCACAAATCGCGTCGGATACCTTCGGCAGAAATGTGTTTTACTATGTCATTCAGGGTGTGACATCGTTAATTTTGGTCCTTGCGGCGAATACGGGCTTTTCAGCCTTCCCGCAGCTTGCCTTCAACTTGGCGAGAGACCAATACATGCCGCGCATGTTTACAGTAAGAGGCGACCGCTTAGGCTTCTCAAACGGGATTATCTTTTTAGGTGTTGCCTCAATTGTGCTGATTCTGTTATTTGGAGGGCAGACGGAGCACTTAATCCCGCTATACGCGGTCGGTGTGTTTATTCCATTTACCCTTTCACAAACAGGGATGTGCATCAAATGGATCAAACAAAAACCAAAAGGCTGGATTGGAAAAATGCTGATCAACGCCTGCGGCGCATTGATATCGTTTATGGTTCTGTCCATCCTGTTTGTCACGAAGTTTAATGTCGTATGGCCTGTTTTAATCTTTATGCCGATCGTCGTTTTTTTGTTTTTTGCGATTAAAAATCACTATACGGCTGTGGGTGAACAGCTTCGTATCGTAAACAAACAGCCGGAAGAAATCAAAGGTACGGTCGTGATTGTGCCTGTAGCCGGCGTCACAACCGTCGTGCAAAAATCCATTCAATATGCGAAATCACTGTCAGATCAGGTCATTGCCGTTCACGTGTCGTTTGACAGAGAACAGGAAAAGAAAGTGGAAAAACGCTGGGAAGAGCTGAATAATGGAGTGCGTCTCGTCACGCTTCACTCTTCGTACAGAAGCCTGGTCCATCCGTTTGATAAGTTTTTGGAAACTGTTGAAGCAAAAGCGAAGAAGAAACAGTTTTCTGTCATGGTGCTGTTCCCGCAATTTATCACAAAAAAACGCTGGCACACCATTCTGCACAACCAGTCAGCCTTCCTGCTCAGAGTCCGGCTGTTCTGGAAGAAGGACATAATCGTTGCCACATTGCCGTATCATTTTAAAAAGTAAGCAGCTCAGACCAAGGGACATCTCCTTGGTCTTTTTTAAATAAAGGGGAGATGGCGATGTATACGGAAGGGGCATTTGTCATAGTGACAAACACAAAACGGCAGATTCTGCTGGTCAAACGAAAAGACGTTCCTTTATGGGATTTGCCGGGCGGACGGGTTGAATCAGGAGAAACCCCGGAGGCAGCGGCGGTCCGGGAGGTAATGGAAGAAACGGGATATCTGATAGAGCTTTCCGGGAAATTGGGTGTCTATCAAAGACCTAAGTTTCAAGACGAACAGCATGTGTTTGCAGGGAACATAACAGGCGGACAAGCGATAGAAAACGGCATGGAAACGGCCGGGCTGAAGTGGTTTTCGCCGGAGCGATTGCCGCTTTTGATGGTGCCAAACCGGAAAATGCAAATCAGAGATTTTCTAAACGGCGCTGCGGGCATCCGGATTACCGTCAAGGACAACAGCTTTTTGGCGGCCCTAGACCTGTTCAGAAGGAAATACAGCAAGCGATAGTTGCCTCCGGGTTTTAAACGCCTCCCCCTGTGGTATTGAAAAAGGAAAAAGGAGGATACGGCATGGCACACAAAACAGCAGGACAAACAATGACAGAACTGCTTGAACATTGGGGAGTTGATCATGTTTACGGCATCCCCGGAGACAGCATTAACGAATTTATTGAGGAACTGAGACACGAAAGAAATCAATTGGAATTCATCCAAACCCGCCATGAAGAGGTGGCAGCGCTGGCAGCCGCGGCTGAGGCAAAACTCACCGGCAAGATCGGTGTCTGCCTGTCAATTGCAGGGCCGGGTGCGGTGCACTTATTGAACGGTTTATACGATGCAAAAGCGGACGGCGCCCCTGTGCTTGCGATTGCAGGTCAGGTTTCCTCAGGCGAAGTCGGGCGGGACTACTTTCAGGAGATTAAGCTTGAGCAAATGTTTGAAGACGTGGCAGTGTTTAACAGGGAGGTACATAGCGCGGAGTCACTGCCGGATCTGTTGAATCAGGCGATCCGCACTGCCTACAGCAAAAAAGGCGTTGCGGTATTAAGTGTGTCAGATGATTTGTTTGCGGAGAAAATCAAACGGGAACCCGTTTATACATCACCGTTGTATATTGAAGGGAATCTTGAACCGAAAAAAGAACAGCTTGTGACATGCGCGCAATATATTAACAATGCGAAAAAGCCGATCATTTTGGCGGGACAGGGAATGAAGAAGGCGAAGCGGGAGCTGCTGGAATTTGCGGATAAAGCAGCGGCGCCGATCGTCGTCACGCTCCCCGCAAAAGGCGTTGTTCCCGATAAGCACCCGCACTTTCTCGGCAACCTTGGACAGATTGGGACAAAGCCGGCCTATGAGGCAATGGAAGAATGCGATTTGTTAATTATGCTTGGCACCTCGTTCCCGTATCGTGATTACTTGCCGGAAGACACACCGGCCATCCAGCTTGATTCAGACCCGGCGAAAATCGGCAAACGCTATCCGGTAACAGCGGGGCTTGTCTGTGACTCGGCTCTCGGTCTGCGCGAATTGACGGAGTATATTGAACGGAAGGAAGACAGAAGATTCCTAAATGCCTGCACTGAACATATGCAGCATTGGTGGAATGAAATCGAAAAAGATGAAACTGAGGCGACAACACCGCTTAAACCTCAGCAGGTCATCGCACGTCTTCAGGAGGCAGCAGCGGAAGACGCGGTGCTGTCTGTAGATGTCGGCACTGTCACCGTCTGGATGGCACGGCATTTCAAAATGAACGTCAACCAGGATTTCATCGTTTCCAGCTGGCTTGCGACAATGGGATGCGGCCTGCCGGGAGCTATAGCGGCGAGCTTGTCTGAACCGGAGCGCCAAGCCATCGCAGTCTGCGGTGACGGGGGCTTTTCCATGGTCATGCAGGATCTCCCGACCGCAGTCAAATATAAGCTCCCGATTACTGTTGTCATTTTAAACAATGAAAATCTCGGCATGATTGAATATGAACAGCAGGTCAAAGGGAACATCGACTATGTCACAAAACTTCAGAATGTCGACTATGCCGCATTTGCAGAAAGCTGCGGAGCAAAAGGCATCAAGGTGACGAGAGCGGAAGAACTTGCACCGGCTTTCCATGAGGCGCTTCACTCCGATCAGCCGGTCGTTGTCGACGTCATGATCGGAAACGAACCGCCGCTGCCCGGCAAAATCACCTACGGACAGGCAAAAGGCTTCAGCAAATATATGCTGAAAAACTTCTTCGAAAACCAAAAAATTGAAATGCCGTCTTTGAAACAAAGCTTAAAACGGTTATTCTAAAAAAACAGGGGCCCGTGAAGGCTCCTGTTTTTTGATTTTACGGAGGGTGAGTCATAAAATCGGTTGTTTGAACCTTTAAAATGACTCGTATATTTATTGGGATCAGCAGGAATGATCTATGCAGCCTGTCATGATTTTCGCCGTGCCCAAAACAGACACAAGGACAAATGCATCTTCTTTCAAAGCAGAAAGATCAGCGCATTTGTCCTTGTCTGTTTCATCTGTTTATTCTTATCAAATCTTACAAAATGAATGTCTTTATAAGCTTATTTCCCTTTTTTCGAAAGTCCGAAAAAGAAAGGAAAAGCAGAACCAACTAATAAAGTGCCGAATAAAAACATTCCGCCGATAAACACGTGAAAATTAGCGCCTCCGGCCGTAAAAGCGGTAATCAAGGAAATGATACTGAGCACCACCATGGCGATGCCGGGCGCGATTCGCATTTTTTTACCTGTTGATTTATAAGCGATAACAGAACATAAAATTCCGATAACAATAGGGACAATCCATAAATAAAACAGAATAAATACTGACATTATCAAAACTCCGATTTTTTCTTCTATCATAACAAATTTCTGTAAAAAATGATATCAATGAGCTTTTAAGCCAAAATAAAAAACCGGCTCTTTCAGCCGGTTTTTTTCTAACGGAACGTATCGACGATCAAAAACACATTCAAAGCAACAATCAGCACAGCGATCAGCCAAGAAACCACTGTTACCCATTTGGCATTGATCAGCGAACCCATAATCCGCTTATTGCTTGTGAACATAATAAGCGGGATTAAGGCAAAGGCAATGCCGAAGGAAAGAACCACCTGGCTCAGCACAAGAGCCGACGTCGGATTGACGCCTGATGCGATGATCAAGATCGGCGGAATGATGGTGATGAACCGCCGTACATACAGCGGGATGCGGTAGTTGATAAATCCCTGCATAATCACATCGCCTGAAAGTGTTCCGACAGACGAGCTGGACAGGCCCGCAACCAGCAGGCCGATTCCGAATAACGCGGCTGAAACAGGACTGACAAGATGACCGAACTGCTGAAACGCGACATCAAGGTCCTCGACAAACAGCCCGTTTTTGAAGAATAATGCGGCAGCCACAATCAGCATACTCGCATTAATAGCCCCTGCAATCAGCATCGCTATTAAAATATCAATAAATTCGAATCTGAAAATTTTCTTCCGTTCAGCATCTGTTTTGCCGACCACCCGCCGCTGTGTGAGGGCAGAGTGTAAATAAATGGCGTGCGGCATAACGGTTGCGCCGAGAATACCTGCTGCAAGAAGCACGCTGTCGGTGCCATGAAATGTCGGCACGAAAAGTCCTTTCATCACTGAGACGGCATCAGGCTTTGCAAAAAAGGTCTGCAGCGCAAAGGCGATGACCACTACAAACAGCATGCCGGCAATACCGGCTTCAAGTGAGCGATAACCGCGGCGCTGAAGCTCCAAAATCGCGAAAGAGCCGATCGCCGCAATAATAGACGCTTCGAGCATCGGGATGCCGAACAGCAAATACAGTCCCAATGCCGCTCCGATAAATTCCGCCAGATCAGTCGCGATAATGACGAGCTCGCCTTGAATCCATAAGCCGATAGAGACAGGCTTAGGAAATTCCTCACGAGCGACCTCAGGCAGGTTTTTGCCTGTCGCGATACCGAGTTTGGCGGAGAGTGATTGGATCAAGAGCGCCATGATATTAGAAAATAAAATCACCCATAGCAGCATATATCCATATTTAGAACCTGCTGATATATTTGTTGCGAAGTTACCGGGATCGATATAGGCAATGGCTGCAATAAACGCCGGGCCTAAAAAAGGCAGCAGTCCTCTGAATCCTCTGCTTTTCCCGTCAAGCGCATCTTGGACTGCTTTGGAACGGGGAGATTGTGCTGTGATGTCCTTATTCATCATGTACTCACCTGAATTCTAATTGTTTTTGCCATACAACAAAGAGTTTCCTTAAACCAAATTATTTTATCTACATCATATGACCATCACGATTTCTTGTCAACCAATGATGTTCAAAAATGACACTCAAATTTTTCCCTGTTATGTAACATGATATGTAGGGCATCTGATAAGGTCCATACATAAAAAGACATCGTTTCTGTATGAAACGATGCCTCCTGAATCATCTAATATCTAGGCTTCCTTGCGCAGTCCGCGGAATACGAGGCTCAGTAAGAATACGAAGATCGCTGCCCCGATAATTGCCGGAATAATGGCAAATCCTGCAAGGCTTGGTCCCCAAGTTCCGAGTAAGCCATGCCCGATCCATGCGCCGATCAGCCCTGCAATCATCGAACCGAAGATTCCTCCAGGCATGCGATTGCCGACGATGGCGCTTCCGATTAGTCCAATTAAGATAGCAATAACTAATGAAACCAAAAAGCTAAGCATCATATTCACCTCTCCTTAATGATTTATATATCAATTACCGTTCTAGACAGATCCGAAACGTACAAAAGCATATTTGGTTATGATCCTGTTTTTATCTTTCTCTGCACACTGCCGTCAGCCAAATGAACAATTACTTCTGTGCCTTTATGTTCCGCAATTTCCTTCGCCCGTTCAATCGCTTCCTTTTTCGTATCCTTGATTTCAGATACACGTTTGGCATCCTCAGCTTTGACGGCCCAGCCACTTTTATGTTTGATGACATGCTCCGCTTTATTCATTAGCTCAGGTCTGGCGTCATCGTTTGCCTCCTCATCGCGTTCTGTTTCATCATCATGTTTGAGGAAGTCGTCAATTTCCTTTTTTGAGGCGTTTTCCGCCCATTCCTTTGCTTTGCTCGTCGCAATCGGAATGGCGCGTCCGTCCTCATAGCCTTCATCAATCATGGCATTCGCAATTTCAATCGCCTTTTTCTTCACAGGCTTCTCGAGATTTTTCAGTGAAGCGGGGTAATCCTTCATAGACCAAGGCATATCCATCACTCCTTCTGCTTTTATAAAAATGGTACCCGCAGGTGGAAAATAAAAACGTTTTAGAGAAAAATGAAGGTATACTATATAGTAGAAAAACGGAAGGGAAGTGCGAGTTGGGTGACAACAGAACGAAAAGAAGACTTACATCAGCAATTAAAAGAAATAGAGAAATGGGAAAAGGAGCAGCAAAAAGTCTGGTTTTGGGAAAAACTCAGCCGTCTCCCGTTTCAGCTGCTGGACAAGCTGACGCCGGAATTCATCCAGAAAAAGATCGGCAAGCTTTTGGATGAGGTGGGCAGCTTTGTTCAAACTGGAGGACAGTACCTGACATCGGAAAAACAGATTATCAAAACGTTTCAAAAGAAACTGCCCGAGCAAACCTTTGAATCACTGGAGGACGTACAGAAAGCGCCTCTGGCTGTTATGGATGATGTTGCTGAAGCGATGGGCAAAAACCGAATCAACGCTGCAACCGTTCAGGGAGCGACCACGGGTGTGGGCGGCGTATTTACACTGGCGGCAGACATTCCGGCTGTGCTCGGTTTATCATTAAAAACACTGCAGGATATCGCAGTGGCCTATGGCTATGATCCAAAGGAGAAAAAAGAGCGGGTCTTTATCGTAAAATGTTTGCAGCTTACTTCAGCAGATGTTGTCGGTAAAAAATCCATTCTGAAAGAATTAAAAGATTATGATCAGGACCGTACATATAAGAATGTCGCTTCCCAAATCCAAGGCTGGAGGGAAGTGGTTTTAGGCTACCGTGACACCTTTGGCTGGAAAAAGCTTTTTCAAATGGTGCCGGTCGCGGGAATGGTCTTTGGCGCGGCGGCCAATCGCTCGACCTTAAATGACATTACCGAAACAGCCATGATGCTTTATAAAAAGCGGCGCATCCTTGAGCGGCTCATAGAAACAGAACAGAATCATGAATAGAAGAAAAGCAGACGGGCACCGCATTCCGTCTGCTTTTTTCAGTTAAAACACACTCAATGTGTTTTGTTTGTTTAAAAGAAATGACAGCGGGAATACAACAACCAACACCAATTAAAGGAGGAATTCAAAATGGCACAAGATAACAAAATGAGCAGAGAAGAAGCAGGTAGAAAAGGCGGAGAAACGACTAGCAAAAACCATGATAAAGAATTCTATCAAGAGATTGGTCAAAAAGGCGGAGAAGCCACTAGCAAAAACCATGACAAAGAATTCTATCAGGAAATCGGCGAAAAAGGCGGAGAAGCCACTAGCAAGAACCATGACAAAGAGTTCTATCAAGAAATCGGTGAAAAAGGCGGAGAAGCCACTAGCGAAAATCATGATAAAGAATTCTATCAAGAAATCGGCCGTAAAGGCGGAGAAGCGACAAGCAAAAATCATGATAAAGAATTCTATCAAGAAATTGGCTCAAAAGGCGGAAACGCCCGCGACAACGACTAACTAAGTAAAGCATAAAAGGCAGACAACCTGTAGATAAAAAGCGATCCGGCGCAGCAGCTGGATCGCTTTTTATGATGAAATGGAAAAAAATATACCTTCCCAATGACGCTTCTGCGGTAAAATAGGTGAAAAAGGAGTTTTCACTTATGCCTGAGATGCAAAACCTGCTCGCCATCGCTAATGAAGTCAAAGAAAAGCACGCTAATTTCTCCATTTCAGAGGTCAATGACCATTGTGTACGGCTCGCTGTGTTTACAGGAGAATACGACTGGCACCATCACCCTGACTCAGATGAATTATTCATTGTTCTTGAAGGTGAGCTGCTTATTGATTTTAAGAACAAAGAAACCGCGGTACTCAAAGCAAATGACAGCCTGCTGATCCCAAAAGGAACGGTTCACCGCACGCGCTCTTACGTCAGGACCGTGAATCTCTGCGTCGAGCACATTCATGCGGAAACGGTCATAACAGAGGAATCAAAATGCTGATCAAAAAGATTGTATGTGGGGTGGACGCGACAAACGCTGAAGCATTTTCAAACGCGCAGTCACAGTGGGGAGCATTATCACATGTAAATGGCTTCTTCAAACAGACCGGCGGATGGCGGAAAACAGCGGATGGGCTGTTCACCGCAGAAATCACCAGCGTTTGGGAGAACAGAGAAGCTTATGATGCTTTTATGGAGAACGAACACGACATCATCTATAAAGAAATCGAGCAAAAGGGCACGATTCTCTCTATTGAAGTGACGCTGTCTCAGGTGGATGCAGAGGAGGCCGTTTGTTTATTTGACAGCAGGGACATTGAATACGAGCCTGGATGGACTGTGGCAAAAGCTTAGTGAAGAGAAGTTGTCCTAAAAAAGATGATTAGCTGATTTTATCACTCATAATAACAATAAAGATATTCTCCTGTTATTTTGATTGAATTAGAATGAAGAAAGTGGCATTCAATTGTGAAATCAGGGGGATTGATTCAGATGACTTTTCATTTTAATGAAATTGATCATATTCAGCTTGCGGCTCCTAAAGGCTGTGAAACTATTGCAAGACAATTTTACGGCGGCATATTAGGCTTTCGGGAAATTGAAAAACCTGATGATTTAAAAGCTCGGGGCGGAGTCTGGTTCACTTTTGGGAATAGACAATTGCATATCGGGATAGAAGAACCTTTTGTCCCCGCTAAAAAAGCACACCCTGCCTTTGAGGTTATGAATATAGAAGGTTTAAAAGAACATTTGAAATGCAATGGAATTGGAATAGTTGAGGACAATAAACTTCCGGGAGCGGACAGATTCTATATTTCAGATCCATTTGGCAATCGTCTGGAGATGCTTGAGCGGCAGAAAACGCACAAAAAAAGATAGATCACCGCTGGAGTGATCTATCCTTTTTATGATAGCCTCTTACTCACGCCCAGGAAGCGTATTATGAACAAAAGGAGGAGCAGGCTTCAATTCCGGCTTTTCTCCAAAAGCTTTTGCTTCGTTCACATATTCAAACGCTTCTCCGTCCGGGGCTTTCTCCTTCAGCCAGTTTTGCTCGGCGCTTTCTTCACCTTCAGAGAAATTGATAAGCTGATGAGAGAATTCCTGTTTCTCAAGCGCTTTCGGGAATGTACCCGGCACAACCGGACCTTCCTGTGCTTCTAATTCTTTAATAGCGGCCAGCCATTGGTTTTGGTGCATTGTGTCACGCGCTAGCAGGAAGCTGAGCATGTCCTTGACACCTTTGTCATCCGTCATTTCAAACAGGCGTGCAACCTGTAGACGGCCTTGTGATTCCGCATTCAGATTGGCGCGGAAGTCTGCCAGCAGGTTTCCGCTCGCTACGATGTAGCCTCCGCTCCATGGTACGCCTGTACTGCTTTCGGGCATGGCGCCTAGTCCTGATACAATGGCATGGTGAGGATTCATGCCTCCCATGATGGAACCGATGACTGGATCATCAGCCGCTTTTTCCTGTTCATCAAGCGGGGCATCCTCAAGAAGTCTGGCGATCATGGTAGCGATCATTTCAACGTGCCCGATTTCTTCAGTTGCCGTATCCATCAGCAAATCCTTGTATTTTTCATTTCCTCTTGTATTCCAGCCTTGAAATAAGTACTGCATGGCAACTGAAATTTCTCCGAATTGCCCGCCTAAAATTTCTTGCATTTTTTTAGCGAATAATGGATCTGGACGATCTGGCTTAGCAGGATGCTGCAGCTTTTTCGTATGCTTAAACATGTTCCCATCTCCTTTTTCGTTTATCTCTTTTTATATTTCCGATCGTTTGAAAGATAAACGAGAAGCAGCGTATCGAGATGGGGATTACGAATCCTTTCGCAGCTCCAAAAGCTCCTGAATCAGCTTCCGGCCGAAGATGGGCTCGTACTGCCGGTAAACAGGATCAAGGCGCTTCATCCAATCTTTTTTCTCTTTATCTGACAGCTCGTAGATTTTAATAGAAGAATGTTTTTTGATTTCTTCCAGCTGCTCCTTGTTCATTTTTTCGGCATACGTTTCATTCCACTCCGTTGTTTCCTTCATCGCTTCAGTCAAAATACGCCTTGTTTCCGGTGTTTGCGCGTTCCAGAAATGCTCATCAGTCATGACAGCATAGCCGAGATAACCGTGGTTGCTTATTGTCAAATAGTCTTGAACATTATAAAATTTTTTAGAATAGATGTTTGAGATTGTATTTTCCTCGCCATCTACTATATTGTTTTCTAACAGCTGAAAAGTAGAATTGAAAGATTCCTGGTGGGGTGCTGCACCAAGCAGCTTGAACTGGTCCTCTATCACATTACTTTGCATAATGCGCAGATCTTGTCCTTTTAAATCATCGGGTGTTTTGACCGGGCCTTGATTCGTGGTGATTTGCTTAAAGCCGTTTGTCCAGTACGCCAGGCCCTTTAATTGGTTTTTCTTTAAGGAATCAAACAGCTGTGTTCCAATTGTTCCGTGCAGCCCTTTTTTAACGGCATCATAGTCTGTAAACGCATACGGAAGATCAAGAACTCCCCATTCAGGAGAGAGCATACCGAGCTTCGATGTGGAGGGGGCGATAAATTGCACGTCGCCATTTTGCAATGCTTCGATTTCTTCAATGTCCGAATACAGGCTTCCATTCGGGAACACTTCAATTTTCATTTTCCCGCCTGATTTCTCGTTTACGAGCTCGGCGAATTTGTTGGCGGCCAGCCCTTTTGGCGTGTTTTCAGCAACAACGTGGCTGAATTTGAATACGATTTGCTCCTGTAAGCCTTCCTGATCGTCATCATACACAATCTCCTCGCCGTTTGAACGGTCATGGAATCCGATAAATAAAGCGGTTGCAATTCCGGCGATCATCAGACCGAGACATGCAAACAAACTCTTCATGAAAAGCCCCCTCCCTTATGTTAAGAATAATGGGGCTGATGTGATTCGTAAAGACCTGAAAGGAGAAGCTGATGAAGAAAAAAAAGCTCTCAATCCGCTGGAAAATCACGATCCTCTCCTATATACTCGTCATTTTCTCCTTTTTGATTGGCGGCATTGTGCTCATAGGCAATATTCAGCATACAGAGGAAAGGGAGCTGAAAAAACGGCTGATGAATACGGCTCGGACGGTGTCGGAGATGACCGAAGTGAAAGAGGCATTATCGCGAAAAGAACAAACAGAAGCCGTACGTCATGCGGTTGAAGAGATCCGTATGATCAATGAAGCAGACTATATTGTCGTCATGGATATGGATCACATTCGCTATACTCATCCTGTCACCACAAACATCGGAAAAAAGTCAAAGGGTGCAGATGAAGAAGCAGCGTTTGCGGAGCACATTTATTTCTCAGAAGCAACAGGCGAGATCGGGACGGCTGTCCGGGCCTTTTATCCGGTAAAGGATCAGGATTTGAACCAGGTCGGCGTAGTACTCGTCGGAAAAACACTGCCGGGGATGGCTGATATATTGTTTCATTTAAGAAGGGATATCGCCTTCATCGTAGTGCTGACACTCGGGTTCGGCCTGGCGGGTTCGTTCCTGCTGGCCCGTCATATCAAAAAACAAATGTTTCAGCTCGAGCCCCATGAAATTGTCAGAATGTATGAAGAGCGAACCGCTACCTTTCACTCTATGAACGAAGGCGTCATCGCCATTGACAACCAGCATATCATCACAATATTTAATGAAAAAGCCAAACAGATTTTTGAGGTGCAGGGCCATCTGGTCGGGAAGGTGATTTGGGATGTACTCAAGGATTCGCGTCTGCCCGAAATCGTGGAACGGAACAAGGCGGTTTATAATGAAGAAATTCGTGTCAGCGGAAAGGTCATCATGAGCAGCAGGATTCCGATCGTCATGAAGAAAAAAGTCATCGGCGCCGTCGCGATTTTTCAGGACAGAACGGAAGCGGCCAAGATGGCTGAGGAATTGACGGGTGTCAAAAACTTTGTCGAAGCGCTCCGCGTCCAAAATCATGAGCATATGAACAAGCTACATACCATCGCAGGCCTGATCCAGCTCGGGAAATCTGAAAAAGCGCTGCAGCTGGCGTTTCAGACTTCAACCGAGCAGGAAAACGTCACTGAGTTTCTGCATCGCTCCATTCAAAATGACGCCGCGGCAGGGCTGTTGTTAAGTAAAATCAGAAGGGGAAAAGAGCTCGGCATTGCTGTGCATATTGATGAAAACAGCAGCCTGCAGCAATTTCCCGAGCATGTTGACCAGCATGATATCGTCGTGCTTCTCGGCAACCTGATTGAAAATGCCTTCGGCTCGTTTGAAACCGTTCAGTCTGATGACAAACGAATTGACATCAGCATTGAACAAACGGAGGATATCCTTGCGATTTTAATAGAAGACAACGGATGCGGGATTCAACACACACATATGCCGTACCTTTATGAAAAAGGATTTACAGTGAATAAAACAGGCGGCACAGGCTATGGCCTCTATTTAGTCAAGCAAATAACAGACAAAGGATCGGGTGCGATAGAGGTCGATTCACACCCGGGACAGGGAACGTCTTTTTCAATCGTTTTTCCGATGAAGGGGGAGGAAGCGCAGCATGGCTCGTAAGGAAATCAAGGTTCTGCTCATTGAAGACGATCCGATGGTTCAGGAAGTCAATAAGGATTTCATAACAACCGTTAAAGGCTTTACCGTCTGTGCGCAAGCGGGAAACGGGGACGAAGGCATCAAGCTGATCAAAGAACAGCAGCCCGAACTCGTGGTTCTGGATGTATACATGCCAAAAAAAGACGGGATCAAAACCTTGCAGGAGATCAGAAAGCAAAAGCTTGAGGTAGATGTCATCGTCGTATCCGCTGCAAAAGACAAGGAAACAATTTCTCTTATGCTGCAAAATGGGGCAGTTGACTATATCTTAAAACCGTTTAAGCTCGAACGGATGAGACAGGCGCTTGAGAAATATAAGCGGTATAAACAAAAAATAGAGGAAAACGACACGCTGTCCCAAGATCAGCTCGATGCCATCCTCAATATCCCGCAGCAGGCCGTACAGGATCTGCCGAAGGGGTTGAATCATTTTACGATGAATGAGCTCATTGCTTTTTTGAAGCAGCAAACGTCGCCTCTTTCTGCTGAAGAGGTTGCCAAGGCTCTCGGCATCGCCAGAGTGACAGCGAGACGCTATCTTGATTATCTCGAAAAGAACGGAACGATTCAGCTTGATGTTCAGTACGGAGGAGTCGGACGCCCCGTCAACCGCTACATATTTAAAGTGTAAACCCGAGACCAAAAAGACCAAAATGTCCGTTATGAACATAAACTTCCCCGTCTCTAATGAAAACGCTATCATTCTAGTAAGAAAGACACAAAGGCGACTAGGACAGGGGAGGGAGAATATGAAACTGTTTAAAAATTTAACAGTTCAAGTCATAACCGCGGTCATCATCGGGGTCATTGTCGGATTGGTTTGGCCGGATGTCGGGAAAGAAATGAAACCGCTTGGCGATACCTTTATCAACGCTGTGAAAATGGTGATCGCTCCAATCATTTTCTTCACAATCGTTCTCGGGATTGCAAAAATGGGCGATATGAAGAAGGTTGGAAAAGTAGGGGGAAAAGCATTTATCTATTTCGAGGTTGTTACGACCCTTGCACTCATTATCGGTTTATTTGTCGTCAATATTATGAAGCCGGGTGCGGGCCTCGATTACAGCAAGCTTGAAAAGGGAGATGTCTCACAATACACCCAAAATGGCGGTCAGGGGATCGACTGGGTTGAATTTGTCACACACATCGTACCGTCCAACATGGTTGATGCCTTCGCAAAAGGGGATATTTTGCAGGTCTTATTCTTTTCCATTCTTTTCGGAGTCGGTCTAGCGGCATTAGGTGAAAAAGGGAAAAGCGTCATTGATTTCTTTGATAAAGTTTCACATGTCTTTTTCAAAATTATCGGCTATGTTATGCGTGCCGCTCCAATCGGTGCATTCGGAGCGATGGCGTATACGATCGGGCACTTCGGACTCGATTCCATCAAGCCGCTTGCCAGCTTAATGCTGTCCGTGTATATCACAATGTTCCTGTTCGTGTTTGTTGTTTTAAATATCATCTGCAAGCTATACGGATTCAGCCTGTGGAATTACCTGCGCTTCATCAAAGATGAGCTTCTCATCGTGCTCGGCACAAGCTCTTCAGAATCGGTTCTTCCGAGAATGATGGATAAAATGGAACGCTACGGCTGTTCAAAATCAGTCGTCGGGCTTGTTATTCCGACTGGCTATTCGTTTAACCTTGACGGAACATCCATTTATTTATCAATGGCGACTGTCTTTTTGGCTCAAGTGTTTGGAGTGGATCTCAGCATCGGCCAGCAAATTACGATTATCCTCGTTCTGATGCTGACTTCGAAGGGGGCAGCCGGTGTGACAGGAAGCGGATTTATCGTTCTTGCGTCAACGCTGTCAGCACTTCAGGTCATTCCGCTTGAGGGTCTTGCGCTTCTGCTTGGTGTCGACCGTTTCATGAGTGAAGGAAGAGCGATTGTGAACCTGATCGGAAACGGAATCGCCACAATCATCGTTGCAAAAAGCGAAAAAGAATTCGATGAAGCAAAAAGCGTGGAGGCTGTGGAAGGCATGAAAAAAATGAAAACAGCAGTCTGAAAAAAAAACGGCCCATTATGGGGCCGTTTTTTTAATTGTTTAAGAATAATTAAGGTGAGGACAGAGACCTCAGCATTTTTTTGTTATATAATTTACAAATGGATACTATATTGAATGAAGGACGTTTGTCCTAACAGGAGTGTATAAATGGCCGCTTTAGTAAAATTTTTTCAGCACCCGGGAGTAAGGCGTTTTTCCATCTTTGTCGTGTTAACTGGTGTGTTATATCTATTTAAGAGCATGATCAACTTAATATTGCTTACCTTCATTTTCACATTTCTTATGGATCGTTTGGAGCTTGTCGTCCGGCAGTTTTTAAGCCGGTTCTTCCGCGTGAGCCAGCGGGTTGTCATTACGTTTCTCTACATTTTGCTGGCCGTGCTGCTTACAGTCGGAGGGTTTGTGTTTTATCCGGTCGTTGCCGCACAGATTCAGCAGCTGATCAAGCAGATTAAACATATTGCGTATCATCCAAGCAGCATTCCTTTCTTTGATGAGATCACAAGTGTTTTCGGAGATATTAATATCAGTTCGTATGTCAAAGAGGGTTTCAATGTACTTTATACGTATCTGGCCGATATCAGCACATTCGGCTTGCAGATCGTGATGGCGCTCATTCTCAGCATGTTCTTCTTATTTGAGAAAAAACGGCTGTCTGAATTTATGGAGCAGTTTAAAACGAGCAAGCTTGCTGTTTTTTATAATGAGATTGCTTTTTTCGGAGGTAAATTCGCGAGAACGTTCGGCAAGGTGCTTGAGGCACAATTTATCATTGCGCTCGTGAACTGCATACTGACTTTTATTGCGCTCTGGATTATGCACTTCCCTCAGCTGTTGGGGCTGTCCATCATGGTTTTCTTTCTCGGATTGATCCCAGTAGCAGGCGTTGTCATCTCCCTGATCCCGCTTAGCATTATTGCATACAGCACAGGCGGCGGAATGTATGTGCTTTACATTGTGCTTGTCATTTTCGCCATTCATGCGATTGAGACATATTTCCTCAATCCGAAGCTGATGTCAGCGAAAACAGAGCTGCCGATCTTTTTCACATTTACAGTCCTGATTTTTTCTGAACACTTTCTCGGCATTTGGGGCTTAATTATCGGGATTCCGATCTTTGTATTTCTCCTTGATATTCTTGATGTAACCAACAAGGAAAATAGGCCTAAAAGACCTCGAGAGAAAAGTAACAAAAAATAGTTTACAAAATTGGATATTTTCTGTATAAATAAAACTACATCATACAAAAGTAAGCCACACGCTTAATCCTTTTTAAAAGGAGTGGGGGACCCAATCGTTTGGGGTTCATTTTTCATCTGAAAAACGGACATCTCTTCGTCCGAACCCGGCAGCTAACCTCATCAGCGTGAAGAGAGAATCCTGTGGTTTTATGATACAGCCAAAGCCCGCGGGAGTCTCTCGCGGGCTTTTTTTCAAAAAAGGAGGAATGCGGATGAAACTGGCAAGAAAGATCATCATTGCATTGGTTCTGGGTGCCGTCACGGGGATTATTCTTAACGTAACATCACCTGAATTATTTGAAAATTTGAATAAGTTTGTATTCGGTCCTCTTGGCACCATCTTTTTAAATCTCATTAAAATGCTTGTCGTACCGATTGTTTTTTTCTCTCTTACATTAGGAGTTGCCGGGCTTGGCGATCCTAAAAAGCTTGGCAGAATCGGTGTGAA
The DNA here is from genome assembly GCF_037964915.1 of Bacillus sp. FSL K6-1012. Lineage (NCBI taxonomy): Bacteria > Bacillati > Bacillota > Bacilli > Caryophanales > Bacillaceae > Bacillus > Bacillus sp. FSL K6-1012. Next base: position 553,645 of record NZ_CP150175.1, read on the forward strand.
GGCCATTTCTTATTTTCTCATCACGACAGCGGTGGCGATTACGATCGGGCTTATACTGGCGCTTGTCATTAAGCCGGGTGAGTTCGGCACTTATGATGTCTCATCCGCTAAATTCGAGGCAGAAGAAGCGCCGAGTGTTGCTGACACACTTCTGAACATGATTCCGGCCAATCCCGTTCAAGCGATGACCGAAGGGAATATGCTCCAGATTATCGTGTTTTCCATTTTTGTCGGACTCGGGATTACGATGCTAGGCAAAAAAGCGGATATGCTTTTGAAAGTCGTGGAGCAGGGCAATGAACTGATGATGTATCTGGTCAACCTGGTCATGAAGTTTGCGCCATACGGCACGTTTGGTCTCATTGCGACAGCTATCGGCAGCCAGGGATTCAGTGCAATAAAAGCGATGGGGCTGTACATGATTGTTGTTACACTGTCTCTTGTCATACATGCAATCGTCACATACGGTTCAACAGTGGCTCTTTTAGCAAAAAGAAATCCGATTACATTCTTTAAAGATTTCTCAGAAGTTATGGTCGTTGCGTTCAGTACCTCAAGCAGCAATGCAACACTTCCGGTATCAATGGATGTAGCCCAGAAAAAACTAAAAGTGCCTGAGCCGATCAGCAGCTTCGTTCAGCCGCTCGGGGCGACGATTAACATGGACGGGACAGCCATTATGCAAGGGGTGGCCACCATCTTCATTGCACAGGTATTCGGACATGATCTTACATTTACGCAATTGCTGATGGTGATATTGACGGCTGTATTAGCAAGTGTGGGAACTGCGGGTGTTCCGGGAGTGGGTTTGATTATGCTCGCTATGGTGCTTCAATCAGTCGGCTTGCCTGTTGAGGGTATCGGATTGATCCTCGGAATAGACCGCTTGCTCGATATGCTTCGCACAGTGGTCAACACAACAGGAGACGCGGCCTGTGCCGTCATCATTACAGAAACAGAAAAGAACAAACAGCCGGAGCAAGCACCGACTCTATCGGTTTAACCAAACATTTGGAAGCAACAAATGCTATAATACAAACAGTGCCTATTTTTAGGCACTGTTTATTTTTGTCGAAAAAAGGAGGAAGGCTTTATGGCTGAGCCGATTTTACATATTGAAGGCCTTGATAAAAAAATAGGGTCTAAACAGATTTTAAAACAGATCAGCATGGACGTCAGGCAGGGAGAGATTATCGGTCTTCTCGGTCCGAACGGTTCCGGAAAAACGACACTCATTCGTATCATCGTCGGGCTGTTAAAACAAAACAGCGGAAGTGTGGCCATCAACGGATTCAAGCATGATACTGAGTTCGAACAAGCGATGGAAGCTGTCGGCGCGATCGTTGAAAATCCTGAGTTTTACCCGTACCTGTCAGGCTGGGAAAACCTTAAACACTTTGCAAATATGCACAAAAAGATAACTGATGAAAGACTGGACGAAGTGGTGGAACGAGTCGGGCTGACATCAGCAATTGATGATAAAGTGAAAACCTACTCCCTCGGCATGCGCCAGCGTCTCGGCATTGCTCAGGCGATTCTTCACCGGCCGAAGCTTCTCATTTTAGATGAGCCGACAAACGGTCTTGATCCTGCCGGTATGAAGGATTTTCGCGACCATATTAAGGAGCTCGCCGAAGAGGAAGGAACAGCGGTTTTATTCGCCACTCATTTATTGCGTGAAGTTGAAGACCTGTGTGACCGTGTGATCATCATACAAAAAGGCGAGATCAAAGCAGAAGTGAGCCTGAATGGAGCCGGTCAGAAAACGGAAAAAGCCGTTATTGAAGTGCAACCGGCGCAAAAAGCGCTCGATTGGCTGACGGGCAATGGATACACAGCTGAACGTAAAGACGGCTCCATCGTGGTGGATATAGCGAAAGAAAATATACCAGAGCTGAACCGCTCGCTAGTCGGACAAGGACTGAACGTATTTTCAATTATGCCTTATACGCAGTCACTGGAAGACGAATTTATAAAAGCGACAACCGCTCATCAAGAGGAGGGAGAAGAGCTTGTCTAAATTAATATGGAATGAACATATGAAACTCTTTAATCGGAAAGTCACATTTGTTTCGCTTATATTGATGGCCGTATTTCAATTTTTCATGGCGCTGATCATTAAACGGATCGTTATCAGTGCCGGAACTGACGAAAACTTCATCGGCTACTTTTCCTATACACCGAGCCTGAATATCTTGCTGCAGGCGTTAACCATTGTCATTGCAGCGACGATTATTTCTAATGAATTTGATAAAAAGACAATCAAATTTCTGCTTATTCGCCCGGTCAAGCGGCAAAAGGTCTTTTGGTCGAAACTAATGACAGTTGTAATGGTCAGCTTCTATCTTTATCTGGCATACTACATTCTGGCTTTATTATTCGGTCTTGTCTTTTTTGGCACGTCCGTGACATCTGAATCAAAAACATTGTTCATCAACACATTGGAGCTAATCGGCACAAACTGGCTTGAAGCGGTGCTGATGGGATTATTCGGTTTGCTTTGTTCATCACTGTTCCGCAACAGTGCCATTTCAGTTGTTGTTTCTTTTGTTGTTTTATATGGAGCAAGTTCACTTGTGCAAATCATGAAGCTGTTTGAAAACAAATGGGGAAGCTTTTTGCTTTTTGCAAACACGGACTTCACTCAATACAAAAGCGGACAAACGGCTCTGTTTTCAGGCATGACGCCATTGTTCTCTGTAGGGATTATTGTGATTCATGCTGTTTTCTTCATTGCCGTTGCCTGGTGGAGTTTCTGCAAACGGGATGTTCGAATCTAAAGGCAAGGAATGACATTTTTGTGAAAAAGCTCACGTAAATCAATATCATTCGATGTTTTGGTTTATAATAAAGGTACTGACGGAGGTGTCTCGAATTGAGGAACTTTATTACCGCTTTACCGATTGTATTGCTGCTTGGATTCTCATTTGTGTCATTCATGTTTCAGTTTGAACATCTTGTATATTTCAGGCTCGCGCTGGGGTTGTTTTCTCTCGTGGGGCTGTACATGATATATAAAATGAAGACGGGTATCCGTTATTTTATCATATATCTGTATGCAAGCTGGATTGTGCTTGCGGCAGTTACTGCCTTTGAAGAGCCGATTTTCTCAAGCTTTTTCTTCGGCGGATTGGTCATGACAATGGGTTACCTGACTTATATGCTCATTTATCTCGGTATGAAACAAGACCGGGATGCAAATCCGGTTTAAACACGCTGTTCCCTCGGGAACGGCGTGTTTTTCTATCGTGGACAAATTGTTAACAGTTGCGGAATCATGGCTGGAAATCTATAATACATATTAAATTTATCGGAATTGAAAAAATGGAGGGCTGCCGGATGTCATTATTTGTACGGAACGAAAAACAGCGGCAATGGATAGAGAAAATAGAACAGCTAGCGGATGAATTTCAGCAAACAGCCGCTGAGGATGATGAACAGGGACGATTTCCTGCCGAAAAAATACAAAAACTGCGTGATTCGGGATATACGGCGATAACCGTGCCAAAATCCCATGGAGGAGCAGGAATGTCTGTTTACGACATGCTGCTTTTTCAAGAGCGGCTTGCACGGGGAGATGCTCCTGCAGCTCTGAGCATCGGCTGGCATTTAAGCGTGATGGGAGAGCTCGGAGAAGGAAACAGCTGGGATGAAGATGTGTTTGCGTTTATCGCAAAGGAAGTCCAAAACGGCGCCGTGATCAATAGAGCAGCGACAGAAGCGAAAACCGGGAGCCCGACCAGGGGAGGACGCCCCGGGACTGCCGCCGTCAAAAAGGACGGCAAATGGGTGGTGAATGGAAGAAAAACGTTTACGACAATGTCGCAAGCGCTTGATTATTTTTTAGTGACGGCATGGATTGAAGAAAAACAAACAACAGGTGTCGTGTTGGTTCATAAAAATGATCCTGGTGTATCAATTGAAGAAACATGGGATATGATGGCGATGCGGGCTACGGGCAGCCATGATCTTGTATTAAACGAGGTAACGCTGGAGGACAATAAACTGGTGGAGCTGCTTCAAGGGCCGCGGGGAGCAAAGCCAAATGGCTGGCTGCTCCATATTCCGGCGGTTTATCTTGGCGTGGCTCAAGCTGCTAGAGACTATGCGGTGCGCTTTGCCTCCGATTATTCTCCAAATAGTTTGAAGGGGCCGATCAAGGATGTTCCGGCCGTTCAGCAAAGAACAGGCGAAATGGAGCTTGAACTGCTGAATGCCAGACACTTTCTTTTTCATGCGGCTGAATTGTATGACGATCCGGAGCGCCGCCCTTACTTGAAGAGTGAGCTCGGTGCGGCAAAACATATCGTCACAAACGCCGCGCTTTCTGTTGTAGACAAAGCGATGAGAATTGCAGGGGCCAAAAGCCTCGAACGCACCAATCCGCTTCAGCGCTATTACCGGGATGTGCGCGCCGGTCTCCATAACCCGCCGATGGACGACGCGGTCATTCAAAAGCTGGCCGCAGAAGCTTTCAATACATAAAAAAGAGCCTTTGCCGGCTCTTTTTTATGTATTGTTTTGTTCCTGAAGATTCTTCTGATGCTTGCGGTCAATTCTGTCGTAAATGACGTTCATCAGCTTTGGATTGCCCATGATCGCCTCTTTGTTTTCCTGGATCAGCTGTTGGTAGGTTTTTATTTTACGCTTTGGCATGCCCTGGCGCCTCCTGACAATGTTTTGTATTCACTTTCCAGCTCCATCAGCGACAATTCATACAAATGACGCTTTGACTTTTTGTATATACCATTCTGTATTAACAGATGAATGAGATGCTTTTTTCTGATTTCTGCAGACTGAGGTGTCATTGTGTCACCAACCTCCAATCAAACGATATTGATAATCATTATCAATTAACCTCAGTATACAATGTCCGCCACAGCCTGTAAAGGTGAAAACAGTCCTATTCTTTCGTAAGTAAGCAAACCTTCAACATATCGACAAAAAGTTTCCCGGGCAATAATTTGCTGTCGAAATTTCCCTCCCCGTTGAGAATCGCTGCTGCTATTTTTCATGTTTTTAACCATACTATGTAATAGAATGGAGGCTGGTATTCAATGGGGAGGACAGATAATCTTAAAAAGGGAGAAAAAGGAGCACTCCTCAATATTTTGGCATATATCATTCTTGCTGCAGTAAAGCTGACAATCGGAATACTGTATCATTCTGAAGCGCTGAGAGCAGACGGGTTAAACAATGGGACAGATATTGTAGCGTCAATAGCGGTGCTGATCGGACTGCGTATTTCCCAAAGGCCGGCTGACAGTGACCATCCATATGGCCATTATCGGGCTGAAACAATTTCGTCCCTTATTGCGTCTTTTATTATGATGGCTGTTGGAATTGAAGTGTTAATCGGCGGAGGAAAAGCGATTGCGGGCGGCACATCAGAAACGCCAAGCCTTATCGCGGCGTGGACGGCTTTAGGCAGTGCAGTGTTTATGTACGGCATCTATTTATATAACAAAAGACTCGCAGCATCCATTAAAAGCTCTGCACTTATGGCGGCGGCGAAGGACAGCAGGTCAGACGCATTTGTCAGTGCCGGAGCGTTTATCGGTGTTTTTTCTTCCCAGCTGCAGCTGGCCTGGATAGATCCGGTTACGGCTTTTATTATTGGAATCATCATTTGCAAGACAGCCTGGGATATCTTCAAAGACGCTTCGCATTCATTAACGGACGGGTTCCATTTGAAAGATCTTGAACCTTATAAACAGACTGTCGGCCGGATAGAAAATGTGCATCGTCTTAAGGACGTGAAAGCGCGATACTTGGGCAGCACAGTACATATAGAGATGGTCATTACAGTGGATCCGAAGCTGACAGTAGAGGAAGGCCATGGGGTCGCAGATGAGGTAGAAAACAAAATAAAACATGAACACGATGTCACTCATGTTCATGTTCACGTAGAGCCCGACGACATAAAATAGGGCTGCTTATCGAATTAGCTTATATGTTCTGATAAGAATTCAGTCACTTCTTCAGGCGTTTTGGCATTGGCGCTGTGAAGATGGCCTGTTTTTTCTCCATTTTTGAAAATGAGCAGGCTTGGAATACCCATTACCTGATATGTTTCAGCTAGTTCAGGAAGCTCGTCCTTATTCAGCTCGTACCAATCGTTTTGATTGTACGTTTCCAAAATATCGCCGATGAACATATTCATGCGTGTGCAGTCAGGGCACCAATCAGCATAAAACTTTACAATGATTTCTTTATCAGATTGAATCAATTCATTAAATTGTTCTTTTGTTGTGATTTTTTTCATATGTCACATCTCCTTTTCAATGCCATTTTAATATAAAATAAAAAGGAATTACATACAAATGCATTCAGCTTCAGCATGCCCAAAAATAATTAGATCATTTTCTTGTGAAAGTGATAAGATAGTAAAGATGAATTGTAGTGGGGGGAGTATCCATTGAAAACAAGTCTAGGATTAGTGTACGGCGGTAAGTCAGCCGAACATAATGTTTCGCTTCAGACAGCTCTGGCTGTAACAAAAGCGCTAAATACTGAGAAGTTTGATATACATCCAATTTATATAACTGAAAAAGGCGAATGGATAAGAGGCGCACGTTTAACAGAGCCTGTTTCCAACGTAAAAATGCTTCAGCTTGAGCAGGGCGGAACTGCTTTTTCTCCATCTGCTCTCAACCAGGAGATGTTTCCGCAGGAAGTGTCACAACAAAATGAAGCAATTGATGTCGTCTTCCCGCTCCTGCACGGCCCGAACGGAGAGGATGGAACGATTCAGGGAATGCTTGAACTTTTAAATATTCCTTATGTCGGCAACGGTGTGCTCGCTTCCTCAGCTGGTATGGATAAAGTTGTCATGAAGCATTTGTTTGCGCAAGCCGGCCTTGCACAGGCGAAATACACAGCCTTCCTTAAAAAAGACTGGACTCGTTCTCCAGAAGAAAGCTGCGAGCAAGTAGAACAAGAATTGGGCTACCCTTGCTTCGTGAAGCCGGCCAACCTTGGCTCAAGCGTCGGAATCAGCAAATGCCGAAACCGTGAAGAACTGCAAAAAGCGTTTGAGCTGGCGTTCCAATATGACCGGAAAGTCGTAGTCGAAGAAGGCATCAACGGCCGCGAAATTGAAATCGGCGTTCTCGGAAATGATGATCCTAAATGCTCTGCAGTTGGAGAAATCGCACCTAAGACAGATTTCTACGATTACAAAGCGAAATACGAGGATGGAGACACTGACCTGATTATTCCTGCGGCTGTAACAGATGAGGAATACGCGAAAATCAGTGACATGGCGATCAGAGCGTTTAAATCAATTGACGGTTCAGGACTTGTCAGAGCGGACTTTTTCCTGACAGCTGACGGCGAAGTGCTGATCAATGAAGTAAACACGATGCCTGGTTTTACACCGTTCAGCATGTTCCCGCTTCTCTGGAAAGAAGCCGGAGTTGAATACGCTGACCTCATTGAACAGCTTGTAGAGCTGGCTAAAGAACGCCACGCTGAAAAACAATTGATTAAACATACATTCTAAATGAAGACGGACACTGCCGGTAAAAGGGCAGTGTCTTTTCCCGTATATCACCAAAAGAAAGAGAGGGACCTTAGTTGATTAAGCGAACCGTAAAAAAAATTGCCGAAATGGTCAAAGGCACACTGACAAACCCGCAATATGAAAATACAGTCATTCATGGAGTTGCTACAGATACAAGAAAGCTGGAAAGCAATCAGCTTTTCATCCCGCTGAAAGGGGAACATTTTAACGGCCACACTTTTGTGCCGCAGGCTTTTGAAGCTGGTGTGTCTGCCGTTCTGTGGAACCGCTCGGAACCTAATCCGCCCGAGAATCAAGCTGTGATACTGGTGGAAGATACATTGTCTGCTCTCCAGCAGCTTGCAAAAGCTTATTTACAGGAGCTGGGCACACGTGTCATCGGGGTAACAGGAAGCAACGGCAAAACGACGACCAAAGACATGATTCACACTGTCCTGCAAACGCGGTACCGCGTCCATAAAACAGGAGGAAACTTCAACAACCATATCGGGCTGCCGCTTACAGTGTTAGCGATGCCAGAAGATACAGAAATTGCCGTACTGGAAATGGGAATGAGCGCAAAAGGAGAAATTGACCTCCTGAGCCGCCTGGCAAATCCGGATGCGGCAGTGATAACGAATATCGGCGAATCCCACATGCAGGATCTTGGTTCAAGAGAAGGCATTGCGGAAGCGAAACTGGAAATTATCAACGGCCTCAAAGAAGACGGTGTGCTGATTTATATCGGAGACGAACCGCTCTTGCAAAAGGACTACAGCTGCCAAACGAAAACGTATGGTACTGGGGCGGAAAACGATTATCAGCTGCGGGATGTCAGCCAGAGTGAAGCGGGAACCCATTTTACGATCAAAGGCATAGAAAAAACGTTTTTTATCCCTATACTGGGCAAACATAATGTGATGAACGCCATGGCGGCAATCGCCGCAGCGGCTTATTTCGGCATCACGCCTGAGGATGCGGCAAAAGGATTAAGCGGCCTGAAGGTCACCGGCATGAGACTTGAATTGATGAAAACAGACAGCGGCATTTCTATTATTAATGACGCTTATAACGCGAGCCCGACGTCGATGAAGGCTGCAATCCAACTGACAGAAAGCCTTGAAGGATACGGGAAGAAAATGGTCGTGCTCGGAGACATGCTTGAACTCGGCGATCTTGAAGAAACGTTCCATAAGGAATGCGGCGCTGTGATCAGCCCGGACAAAATTGACCACGTCTTTACGTATGGAAAACTGGGGGCATTTATCGCGGAAGGTGCGATGGAACATTTTAGCGAAGAACGCATCAGCCACTTCAGCGACAAAAAAGATCTCACTCAGGCCCTGAAGAATAAAGCGGCAAAGGGAGATTTGATTTTATTCAAGGCGTCAAGAGGTATGAAGCTTGAAGAAATCGTTAAAGATTTAATGGAGAGCCCGTTTTCTTAAAAAATCCTGCGGAAAAAAGCAGATTGCAATCATAAAATAAAAATGATGTGCAGACACTAATGTATGCCGGCCCGAAATAATTTATGTATGACCGGCTGAGGCTATGGTACAATAATGACAGGTTTATTTCGCGATACGAAAATATGTATACGGACCGCCATCCGCTGACCTTAGGTTTTCCGCGGACACAAGGAGCGGGATTGGGCATCGTCCGGCATATTTGGTTAGCAGGTCAGCGAGCGCATTCAAAATGCTGATCTGCTTACCGCGTTATTGAAAAACAAGTAGTGTAATGGTAAGATAAAACTTAAAGTAATTCGGGCTTTGTATACGTAAGGATCCTGTCCTTTTTCCATGGAGGGCAGTTTTTAAGTGGTAAATCACGACATTACTGAAACAGCAATTAGAAGGAGTTTGAATAATTTGACTATAACGTTTCAAGATTTTCAATTAAGTTCTGATCTCATGAAGGCAATTAACCGTATGGGATTTGAAGAAGCAACGCCGATTCAGGCACAAACGATTCCGCTCGGACTTTCAAATAAAGATGTCATTGGACAAGCGCAAACAGGTACAGGTAAAACAGCTGCGTTTGGTATACCCCTTGTTGAGAAAATTAACCCCGAGTCTCCTAATATTCAAGCAATCGTAATCGCACCAACCCGTGAACTAGCCATTCAAGTATCTGAAGAATTATATAAAATCGGACAAGATAAACGTGCGAAAGTTCTTCCTATTTACGGTGGGCAGGATATTGGACGACAAATCCGGGCGTTAAAGAAAAATCCGCATATCATTGTCGGAACACCGGGACGTCTTCTTGACCACATTAACCGCCGCACGATTCGTTTAAACAATGTAAATACTGTTGTAATGGATGAAGCGGATGAAATGCTGAATATGGGGTTTATCGACGACATCGAATCTATTCTTTCAAATGTGCCGAGCGAGCATCAGACGCTTCTGTTCTCAGCTACAATGCCAGCGCCGATCAAACGCATTGCAGAGCGTTTCATGACTGAGCCTGAACACGTAAAAGTGAAAGCAAAAGAAATGACTGTTTCTAACATTCAGCAGTTCTATTTGGAAGTACAGGAACGTAAAAAGTTCGACACACTGACTCGTCTTCTTGACATTCAGTCTCCTGAGCTTGCGATTGTATTCGGACGTACAAAACGCCGTGTTGATGAACTGGCAGAAGCCCTGAACCTTCGCGGATATGCAGCTGAAGGAATTCATGGTGATTTAACGCAGGCGAAACGTATGGTTGCGCTTCGCAAATTTAAAGAAGGTGCAATCGAAGTACTTGTTGCAACTGATGTTGCAGCTCGCGGACTCGATATCTCAGGTGTTACACACGTGTACAACTTCGACGTGCCTCAAGATCCTGAAAGCTATGTTCACCGTATCGGAAGAACAGGCCGCGCAGGTAAAACAGGTATGGCGATGACGTTTATCACACCGCGTGAGAAAAGCATGCTTCGTGCAATTGAACAAACAACGAAACGCAAAATGGACCGCATGAAAGAGCCGACACTTGATGAAGCGTTAGAAGGCCAGCAGCAGGTTACAGTTGATCGTCTTCGTACGACAATCAGCGAAAACAACTTGAACTTCTACATGACAGCGGCAGCTGAGCTGCTTGAAGATCATGATGCAGTGACAGTGGTTGCAGCGGCTATCAAAATGGCTACAAAAGAGCCGGATAGCACACCTGTTCGCTTAACAGACGAAGCGCCGATGATCGGCAAACGCTACAAAAACCAACGCACTTCCAAACGCAGAGACGGACAAGGCGGCGGCTACCGCGGCGGTAAAGGGAAAAGCAACAACCGTTCTTCCTATGATAAAAAGCGTTCAAACGATCGCCGTTCTTCAGGTGACAGACGCCAGAAAAAATCATACTAATTCTGTAAAGAATTTAAGAGCCTAAAACATGAGTTGTTTTGGGCTTTTTTTATGTCCAAAAATTCATGGCCATTAAGCAAACTTTCAGCTGACGGCACCGTTTTTTCTATGTATGCTTAAAGATGAAACTTTTTCTGCATAAGTGCGTATAAGTAACGATGATAAAAACGGGAGGTAGGTATTTTGAGAGAGCAGCCAAAAAACCAAATCAGTCCAGACGGATTAAAGGTTTGGCGACTTCAAGAGATAATCATATCCGCTGTCTGCTTGCTTATTGTCATAGCAGTTGCAGTGTTAAGTTATTTTTTCCATTGGCCGTACTGGATCAGCGGCGTGCTCGGCGCAGTTTGGCTGCTGGGTTCGGTTGTGACGATTTATCTGATTCCAAAGATCCGGCACAAAGTGTGGCGTTATGAAGTTCATGAAAACGAAATAGATATTCAATCAGGTATCTTTGTTGTGACACGCGTGATCGTGCCGATGGTCAGGGTTCAGCACGTAGACACCTCGCAAGGGCCGTTATTAAGAAAATACAATCTGGCGACAGTGAAAATCTTCACGGCGGCAACTGTGCATTCGATTCCTGCTTTAGAGATGGAGGAAGCGGATCAGCTGAGAGACTCCATTTCGCGCCTGGCAAGGGTGACTGACGATGATGTCTGAACCGAAACGCCTTCACCCGGCGGCAGTCATTTTGAATTTATCCCATACCATTATTCAAACGATAAAAAATATTATTCTGCCATTCTTTTTTGTGTATATCGTCAACTCTAATCACACTGTCCGTTTTTACGGAGCCATCGCGCTCGGCGTTTTGTTCATCTGGCTCGTGGCAGCAAGCATCATCAAATGGAGAAAGTTTTCCTATCGAATCGAAGATGATGAATTCAGAATCGAAGAAGGCTTGTTTGTGACGAAAAAGAGGTATATATCGATTGACCGAATTCAAACGATGAATACGAGTGCGGGTGTGGTCCAGCAAATTTTCAAGCTTGTCAAACTGCAAATTGAAACGGCTGGCGGCGGCAAAGAGGCGGAAGCGGTATTGTCGGCTATTTCAGTTGAAGAAGCTGAAAGAATCAAAGAAGCTGTATTTAAGAAAAAAGCAGAAAGAAATCCAATCGATACCGATGAAGGCCTGTCAGAAGATAAAGAGGCGCTCCCGGATGCGGAGCCGCAGGTGAACTACAGCATGAATGCAAAAGAATTACTTATGGCCGCTTCAACATCCGGAGGAATCGGCGTGATTATCTCTGCTGTATTTGCGCTCATTTCTCAGCTGGATGAGGTGCTGCCGATGGATTGGCTCTTCAAAAAATTCTCCTTTCTGCAGCACGCCAATATAGGCATATACGCCGTACTTATATTTATTGGTTTATTTATCACCTGGATTCTCAGCATAGCCGGCATGATGTTCAAATATGCTAACTTTCAAATCATGAAAAAAGAGCAGGAATTGGTGATCTCAAGAGGTATTATTGAAAAACACCAAGTCACCATACCGCTTCGCAAAATACAAGCCATCAAAATAAAAGAAAACATCATCCGCCAGCTTTTCGGTTTTGCGACGGTGTCAATCGTCAGCGCGGGCGGCGGAGGAGACCCGGAAAAAGCAGAGGGCGCTTCGACCATTCTGTTTCCGATGATCCACAAAAAAAAGCTTCCTGGCATGCTGCGTACTTTTACGCCGGAATACACGCTGGAAGAAAATCGCCGCCATCTGCCGCGGCGCGCATTGAAGCGGTACTTATTCCGCTCAACCATTTTCTCCATCTTTTTCATCATTCCGCTGTGTATTTTCTTTCAGCCATGGGGTTATCTCTCGATTGTCCTGCTGCCGATTGAATTGTTTTTCGGGTATCTTGCTTATAAAGATGCGGCCTGGGTGATCAGCGGAGACCGTCTCCAGCTGACATCGAGATTTATCGGCAGAACGACTGCAATTGTGTTGAGAAAGCGAATGCAGGTATGCAAAGCGAGCCAATCTTATTTTCAAAAGAAGGGGAAGCTGTATACCATTTCCACTTCGGTAAAATCGTCAAGCCATATGGAAGAATTAACGGTGAGAGATGTGGGAGAAGAGGATGCAGATTTCATTTTAAATTGGTACTCATATGAAAAAGCGGACGGTTAATACCGCCGCTCTTTTTTTTGCACACATAAAAAAGACAGGAGAAACCCGCCGCAAAGTCCAAACAGGTGGGCCATCATGTTAATATTGGAGTTGATAAACGACATGAGAACGGCAAAGGCAAGCAATGTGATAATCATTTTGGAGTTGTCCTGCCCGATCAGCTCTTTACGATAAAGAACCATAAACAGATAAACGCCGAACAGCCCGAAGATCGCGCCGGAAGCTCCGACATGCACATAATCAAGCGGTTCTGTAAAATACGTGCCGATGTTTCCGATCATTCCGGAACCTGCATACACAAGAAGGAAACGCGCTTTTCCGAGCATTCGTTCCAGAGCCGGCGCAAATAAAAAGATGGACATTGAATTAAACAGCAAATGGGTAAACCCTGCGTGAAGAAAAATCGGCGTGACCAGCCGCCACCATTCACCGTTAGCGACGCCAAGGTTATAGCCTGTGACAGCGTCTCTCCACAACACGACTGAAGGAACAGGAAGTGAAAAGAACAGCCAGAGAACGGCCTGAGCAGCCAATATAAAGGTGACGACGGGATAAAGCCTGATAAAGGTTTGAAAGTTTTCAGTCCGTATAAACATGCTGAGCCCCATTTCATCATTTTGGTATTTCTATAGTAACACGTTTATGAGACAAACCATTCAAATAGTACAAGCGCAAAGGAGGGTGTAAAACATGATTTACGGTATAGGATTAGACATCGTTGAGCTTAAGCGGATCGCTTCAATGGCCGATCGCCAGAAACGATTTGCCGAGCGTATTTTAACAGGCGGCGAACTTGCTCAGTATCATGAGCTTTCTGAGAAAAGAAAAATTGAATTTCTCGCAGGAAGATTTGCGGCAAAAGAAGCTTTTTCGAAAGCATTCGGCACAGGAATAGGCAAGAATCTAAGCTTTCAAGACATTGAAGTGACAAAAGATTCGAATGGCAAGCCTTTTATTGTTTGCGCAAAGCTGAGCCAAGCCGCCGTTCATGTGTCAATCACTCATACGAAGGAATATGCGGCTGCACAGGTTGTTATTGAAAGGTTGTCAAGCTAGTCTGCATATTAGGGACACCCCTCTCATATATTTGATAATGCATTAAGGGAGACGAGTTGTTTGAGGCTTTTATGGTACGCCTCTGTTCTGTTTAACCGTGTACCGAGCGTACCGTTAAAGTCAAACAAGCGATTTCTTCCTTTTACATCAATTGAGAAAAAGGGGTTGAAAAAGGTGAGAAAAAGCTTTGTTTTGCTTTTAACGGGACTGCTGGCTGTCCTTATTCTTTCTGCCTGCGGACAAAAATCACAGGAAGATGTCGTTACCGGGCTGGACGAGAAGGCGAAAGAATATACCTCGTACAAAGCAAAAGCAAAAATGACCATTGAGACAGGGAGTGACCCGCAAGTATACAATGTGGAAATCTGGCACAAAAAACCGTCTCTGTACCGGGTCTATCTGGAAAATCCGAAAAAAGACCAAAACCAAGTCATTTTACGAAATGAAAACGGAGTATTTGTTCTCACACCGTCTTTAAATAAGAGCTTCAGGTTTCAAAGCGACTGGCCAAACAACAGCAGCCAAGTCTATTTGTTTGAATCGCTTGTAAAGGATATTCAAAACGATTCGGATGCAGTCTTCACTTCAAAAGAATCAGAATACGTATTTGAAACAAAAACCAACTATCAGCATAACAAAATGCTTCCGACACAAGAAATCACATTTAACAAGAAGGACATGAGCCCGCTATCTGTCAAAGTCATGGATACCGACCGAAAAGTGATGGTGAAAGTAGAGTTCAGCAGCTTCCAATTCAATAAGCAATTCGACAAAGAGTCCTTTGATGAAAAGAAAAATATGACCCTTTCTCAAATGGATGTCGCCACTAGCGCGAAACCTTCCGACTCTTTTGCCGTCAAAACGCCGCTTGAACTGCCGCTAGGCGTAAAACTGCTTGAAGAAAAAGATATTTCAACGGAAGATGGCAAGCGCGTCATCATGACTTACGGCGGAGAAAAATCGTTTACCTTAATTCAGGAAAAAGCCCAGGTTGCGAAAGCGTCCTCCTCAGTCACGCTGAACGCGGAACCGGTGAATCTCGGCTACACAATCGGCGCTTTGTCAGATGCTTCGCTAACATGGACTTACGAAGGCGTGGATTATCTTCTGTCATCAAAAGATCTTTCACAAGAGGAGATGGTGACAGTCGCCAAAAGCATGAAGGGACAATCATCCAAATAATCTCCTAAAGGCCGAATCAAATTTGGCCTTTTTTTCGTCAGGCAGAATTTCACTTTGCCCTATAATTTTAGTATGATATGTAAATGATATTGAATAAACGCTAGGAAGTGTCATAAATGAGCACAAAACCTTTTTACAGAGACACGTGGGCGGAAATTGATCTGTCCGCGATTAAAGAAAATGTAAGTAATATGAAAAAACACATCGGTGAACATGTCCACCTGATGGCGGTTGTGAAAGCAAATGCCTATGGACATGGGGATGCAGAAGTAGCGAAGGCGGCTCTTGAGTCAGGTGCTTCATGCTTAGCCGTGGCGATCTTGGATGAAGCGATTTCTCTTCGCCAGCGGGGCCTGAAAGCGCCTATATTGGTGCTCGGCGCGGTTCCTCCGGAGTATGTGAAAATCGCGGCGGAATACGATGTGACGTTAACGGGTTATTCTGTTGAATGGCTTCAGGAAGCTGCGCGCCACCTCAAGAAAGCTTCCCTTCATTTTCATCTGAAAGTCGATACGGGAATGAACAGGCTCGGTGTGAAAACAGAAGAAGAGATTCATCACGTGATGAAAATTCTGGAGCGCAACCCGGGCTTAAAATGCAAAGGGGTCTTCACTCATTTTGCGACTGCTGATGAAAAACAAAGAGACTACTTTCTGATGCAGTTTGAACGCTTTAAAGAATTGATTGCTCCTCTGCCTTTAAAGAAAATGATGGTTCACTGCGCCAACAGCGCCGCCGGCCTGCGTCTGAAAAAAGGCTTTTTTAACGCGGTCAGATTTGGCATCGGCATGTACGGCCTGCGTCCGTCAGCGGAAATTACCGATGAAATCCCGTTTAAACTGCGTCCCGCATTCACCCTGCATTCGACCCTGTCGCATGTCAAAAAGGTACATAAAGGGGAAAGTGTCAGTTACGGGGCGGAATACACAGCGGAAAAAGACACATGGATCGGAACGGTACCTGTTGGCTATGCGGACGGCTGGCTCCGCCAATTAAAGGGAACAGAGATACTCGTGAAAGGAAAACGGCTGAAAATCGCCGGCCGAATCTGCATGGACCAATTTATGGTGGAGCTGGATCAGGAATATCCGCCGGGCTCAAAAGTCACATTGATCGGCTGCCAGGGGGATGAATATATTTCCATGGATGAGGTCGCAGGCAGGCTCGAAACCATTAACTACGAGGTGGCTTGTACAATAAGTTCCCGCGTTCCCCGTATGTTTTTGGAAAATGGGAGTATAATGGAAGTAAGAAACCCTTTATTGCAGGGGAATGCAAGCGAATAGCTCATATCACGATAGAGAATTTTTAAAACAGCTTTGCTTGAAGAGTGAATAATGGTATCATTATCACTGGATGGATAAAAGAGTCGTATCCGTAAGTTTGGTGGAGGTGTATGTTTTTTGTCTGAATCCAGCGCAAGAACCGAAATGAAAATCAGCTTGCCCGAAAACCTAGTAGCTGAATTGGATGGTGTAGCGATGCGGGAGAAACGAAGCAGAAACGAACTGATATCACAAGCAGTGAGAGCCTATGTCAGCGAACGAACAACTCGTCACAACCGTGATTTGATGAGACGCGGCTATATGGAAATGGCGAAAATCAACCTGAACATTTCTTCCGAGGCTCACTTTGCGGAGTGCGAGGCTGAAACGACAGTTGAGCGCTTAGTCAGCGGAGGATAATCATTTGATTGTGAAACGCGGCGATGTTTATTTTGCTGATTTATCTCCTGTTGTTGGCTCAGAGCAAGGCGGGGTGCGCCCGGTTTTAGTGATCCAAAATGACATCGGAAATCGCTTCAGCCCAACTGCTATTGTTGCAGCCATAACAGCCCAAATACAGAAAGCGAAATTACCAACCCACGTCGAAATTGATGCAAAACGCTACGGTTTTGAAAGAGATTCCGTTATTTTGCTGGAGCAAATTCGGACGATTGACAAGCAAAGGTTAACGGATAAGATTACTCATCTGGATGATGAAATGATGGATAAGGTTGATGAAGCCTTACAGATCAGTTTGGCACTCATTGATTTTTAGTAATATTTACCTGGTTGCTCAAATAGAGCAACTTTTTTTGTTTTCAAAAAACATTAACGATATAATAGTGGAATAAGAAAAAATATGTTGTTTTTTATCGGGAGGTAAGCGAATTTGATGTCGAATCAGACTGTCTATCAGTTCATAGCCGAGAATCAAAATGAACTGCTTCAATTGTGGACTGACACACTAAAAGAATTAAGTGAACAAGAATCATATCAGCTGACTGACCAAGTTTATGAAAATATATCTAAAGAATATATCGACATTCTGCTTTCATCTGTTAATGATGAGAGCGCTGCTGAAAGCCAAATCAGCGAACTGGCGCTGAGAGCCGTCCAAATCGGACTTTCTTTGAAGTTTCTGGCTACGGCGCTTGCTGAATTCTGGAAGCGTCTCTACACGAAGATGAACGATAAGAGATTGCCAGATCAAGAGAGTACGGAATTAATCTGGCAGATTGACCGCTTCTTCAGTCCGATTAATACAGAAATTTTTAATCAGTACTCCATCTCATGGGAAAAAACAGTATCCCTGCAAAAAATCGCACTGCAGGAGCTTTCTGCGCCGCTGATCCCGGTTTTTGAAAATATAACGGTCATGCCGCTGGTCGGAACGATTGATACGGAACGCGCAAAACGAATTATGGAGAATCTGCTTAACGGCGTTGTCAAACACCGTTCCCAAGTCGTGCTGATCGATATTACCGGTGTGCCTGTCGTCGATACGATGGTTGCCCATCATATTATTCAGGCGTCTGAAGCGGTAAGGCTTGTCGGAGCGAAATGCCTGCTTGCTGGAATCCGTCCGGAAATCGCCCAGACGATCGTTAACCTTGGGATTGATTTATCCCAAGTTATTACTAAGAATACCCTGCAAAAAGGAATTCAAACAGCATTGGAAATGACGGATCGAAAAATCGTTTCATTGGGGGAATAATATTGTGAGACATCCGAAAATCCCGATCTTGAAACTGTATAATTGCTTATTAGTATCTATTCAATGGGAACTAGATGATCAAACCGCATTAACCTTTCAAGAAGACTTATTAAATAAAATATACGAAACAGGTGCAAACGGGGTCGTCATTGACCTGACATCTGTGGATATGATTGATTCATTTATCGCCAAAGTGCTGGGTGATGTCATCACAATGTCAAAGTTAATGGGCGCAAAAGTTGTCTTAACCGGCATTCAGCCCGCCGTTGCGGTGACGCTGATTGAACTTGGAATCGCGCTTGAGGAAATCGAAACGGCGCTCGACTTAGAGCAAGGGCTTGAGACATTGAAGCGGGAATTGGGGGAATAGCGAATGAACGACCAATCCTGTGTAAAGATCATGACAGAATGGGATATCGTGGCCGCCAGACAGCTTGGGCGAAACGTTGCAAAAGAGCTGGGTTTCGGCACTGTAGACCAGGCAAGGATCACAACGGCTATATCAGAATTAGCCAGGAACATTTATTTATATGCCGGCAAAGGCCAGATTGGAATTGAACAGGTCACAGACAGAGGAAAAAAGGGCCTGAAAATTATAGCGGAAGACAAAGGGCCGGGGATTCCTGATATCCGAAAAGTCATGGAAGACGGGTTTTCAACGTCAGGCGGACTGGGAGCGGGACTTCCCGGCGTGAAAAGGCTGATGGATGAATTTAGCTTAAATTCCGTAGCGGGGGAAGGAACAGAGATACAAGCCATAAAATGGCTTCGGTAGGAGGTTAGAAAGTGGATTTTAGGGAGGTTATTGAGCAGCGGTACCATCAGCTGCTTAACCGATATATAGCCGAATTAACAGAAACATCTTTATATCAAGCCCAAAAATTCAGCCGAAAAACAATCGAGCATCAAATTCCGCCGGAAGAAATCATCAGTATTCACCGAAAAGTGCTGAAGGAGCTGTATCCGAGTCTCCCGGAAGATGTTTTTCATTCGCTGGATTTTTTAATAGAAGTCATGATTGGGTATGGAATGGCTTATCAAGAGCATCAAACCCTCAGAGGGATACAGCAGGAAATTAAATCAGAAATTGAAATCGCAGCTAATGTACAGCAGACGCTTCTGGGAACAAAAATTCCGGAGGAAGAAGCGCTGGACATCGGCGCGATCAGTGTGCCCGCCAAACAGATGAGCGGTGATTATTACCATTTTGTAAAAGACAAAGAGTCCATTAATATTGCCATTGCTGACGTCATCGGCAAAGGAATTCCGGCAGCTTTATGTATGTCTATGATTAAATACGCGATGGATTCTTTGCCGGAAACGGGCATTCACCCTTCACAGGTGCTGAAAAACTTGAATCGTGTTGTTGAACAAAACGTTGATGCCAGTATGTTTATTACGATGTTTTATGCCAATTACAATACGGACAGTCATCGATTTACATATGCTTCAGCGGGACATGAACCGGGATTCTACTATTCTCAAAAAGACAATGCATTTTACGATTTAGAAGCTAAAGGGCTGGTTCTCGGGATCTCGCAGGATTATGACTACCGGCAATTTGACCAGTATCTCGAAAAGGGAGATATGATTGTTTTATTTTCTGACGGCGTTACAGAATGCAGGACAGAAAACGGTTTCTTGGAGCGTTTTGATATACAGAAGCTCATTGAGGAACATATGTGTTGCTCTGCGCAGGAAATGGTCAAAAACATATATGACAGCCTCCTCAAATTGCAGGATTTTCAGCTTCACGATGATTTTACGTTAATTGTTTTAAGAAGAAAGGTTTAGCGTTTGCCAGCCGAGGGTATACAACAACTATGATTTAAAGGATACTTTGAGGTGATATGAATGAATATAAATGTTGATGTGCGACAGAATGTAAATGATATACAAGTAAACATTGCAGGAGAAATTGATGTGTATTCAGCTCCGGTTCTCAGAGAAAAACTCGTTCCTCTGGCAGAACAAGGCGCTGACTTAAGGATTTGCCTGAAGGATGTCAGCTACATGGACAGTACCGGGCTTGGCGTCTTTGTAGGTGTATTTAAAACAGTGAAAAAACAAGGCGGTTCGCTCAAGCTTGAAAATCTGTCTGACCGCCTGATCCGTCTGTTTGAAATTACAGGTCTAAAGGACATCATTGATATTTCTGCAAAGTCAGAAGGTGGAGTGCAATGAAGAACAAAGCTGATTACATCGAAATGAAAGTGCCGGCCCAGCCTGAATACGTAGGGATTATACGGCTGACTCTGTCAGGCGTCGCTAGCAGAATGGGCTATACGTACGATGAGATTGAAGATTTGAAAATCGCAGTGAGTGAAGCGTGTACAAATGCGGTTCAGCACGCATATAAAGAAGACAAAAACGGGGAAGTGTCAATCCGATTCGGTGTGTTCGAGGATCGTTTAGAGGTCATTGTGGCGGATGAAGGCGACAGCTTTGATTTTGATGAAAAGCAGCAGGATCTTGGACCGTACACACCTTCACACACAGTCGATCAATTATCAGAAGGAGGGCTCGGTCTATATTTAATGGAAACGCTCATGGATGAAGTCAGAGTGCAAAACAACTCCGGCGTCACCGTAGCGATGACAAAGTATTTAAATGGGGAGCGAGTTGATCATGACACAACCATCAAAAACTACGAAACTAACTAAGGATGAAGTCGATCGGCTCATAAGCGATTACCAAACAAAACAAGATGAACAGGCACAGGAAACGCTTGTGCAGGTGTATACAAATCTGGTTGATATGCTTGCGAAGAAATACTCAAAAGGCAAAAGCTTCCACGAAGATCTCCGCCAGGTCGGCATGATCGGGCTTCTCGGCGCAATAAAACGCTACGATCCCGTGGTGGGCAAATCGTTTGAAGCTTTTGCGATCCCGACAATTATCGGGGAGATTAAACGTTTCCTTAGAGATAAGACGTGGAGCGTTCATGTTCCGAGACGAATCAAAGAACTGGGGCCGAGAATCAAAATGGCGGTCGACCAGCTGACGACAGAAACACAAAGGTCGCCGAAAGTGGAAGAGATTGCTGAATTCCTCGATGTATCAGAGGAAGAGGTTCTTGAAACCATGGAGATGGGCAAAAGCTATCAAGCCTTATCTGTCGATCACAGCATTGAAGCAGATGCGGACGGAAGCACTGTTACCATTCTCGATATCGTCGGATCACAGGAGGATGGATATGAACGGGTGAACCAGCAAATGATGCTGCAAAGCGTGCTTCATGTCCTTTCAGACCGTGAAAAACAAATCATAGACCTAACGTACATTCAAAACAAAAGCCAAAAAGAAACTGGGGACATTCTCGGTATATCTCAAATGCACGTCTCGCGTCTGCAGCGCAAAGCTGTGAAGAAGCTCAGAGAGGCCTTGATTGAAGATCCCTCCATGGAGTTAATGTAATGATCCAGGTTGAAGAAAACCAGCATATTCAAACCCTTGTATACCAACTGAATAAAGAAGGAAAATCCATTTGCGGCGACAGCTTTTTTATGAAAGCTGATGATAAAGAATTGATTTGTGCGGTAGCTGACGGTCTTGGAAGCGGATCGCTTGCCAACGAATCTTCTTCAGCAATCAAAGACTTAGTGGAAAACTATGCGAACGAAGACGTACAAAGCATTATCGAACGCTGTAATCAGGCGATGAGAAACAAAAGAGGGGCGACAGCTTCTATCTTAAAAATCAACTTTGAACAAAGGCAGTTTACGTACTGCTCCGTCGGAAATGTACGTTTTATCCTGCATTCCCCGTCTGGTGAAAGCTTTTATCCTCTGCCGATTTCAGGCTATTTATCAGGCAAGCCGCAAAAATACAAAACGCACACCGCTACCTATGAAAAGGGTTCTAAGTTCATTATACATACAGATGGACTCAACGTACCCGATATCCGCTCCCATTTGAAAAAAGGCCAATCGGTAGAAGACATATCGAATTCACTGAAAATGTACACGACATCAAGAAAAGACGATCTGACATATATTCTTGGGCAGCTGTCCTAGAAGAGCAGAAAAAAGAAGCCGGGAAAGCCGGCTTCTTTTTTTGTGATTGACTATTAGTAAGTGAACTTATTATAATTGATAAGTGTACTTATTATTTAGGGGGATTACAAATGTGGAAATATGAATACACTGCAATATCAGATGCGGCACCAGAAGAAATCTGGAAATATTATCAGCACCCAGAATCCTGGAAACAGTGGGATGCGGGCATCACATCAGCTTCTCTGAAAGGGCCGTTTCAAAATGAAACGGAAGGAGCATTGCTTTTGCGAGGAAATACAGTTCCATTTTGGCTTGAACATGTGGAGAAGCATCAATCATTTTCTGTCATATCCCACCTTCCGAATACAAATGTAAAAATGGAATTTTATCATGTACTGCAAAAGCGACAAGAGGGACTAAACATCACGCATGGGGTTGTATTGGAAGGCGCAGAAGCAAAAAAATGGGGAGAAAAAATCGGGCAGGAACTGTCTAAAGACATCCCAGAGTCAGTCAACTGCCTTGTCCGTCTTTGCAAAGGAATGCTAAAATGAACACAAAATATTGGATTGGCGTCGTGTCAGAGCAGCATGTTTTAAAAGGGACCGCCGGCGGATTTGCCCAAGTATGCCACGGTAAAAAAGCGCCTCTTGCCAGGATGAAAGAGAATGATTGGCTTATTTATTATTCTCCGCGAGATGCATATCCGGACGGCAGGCTGCTGCGATGTTTTACCGCTATCGGAAAAGTGAAGAGCGGAAACGTCTATCAATATCAAATGGCTCCGGACTTTATCCCATACCGGTTAGACATTGATTACTTTCCGTGTGAAAAAATAGGTTTTTACGATATTAAATCTCAGTTGGAATTTGTTCAGGAAACAAATCATCTCGGGCTTTTATTTCGAAGAGGGCACTTTGAAATCAGCAAAAATGATTTTTTGACAATATCACAAGCGATGGGAGTAATATAAGTGAAATGGCACTCTGAATTTAGCGGACCGAACACAAGTCCAGGTTTTTTATTATGGCAGGTCACACAAAGCTGGCAGCGGAAAGTAGGGAAAGCATTGGCTGAGCATGACCTTACCCACGTTCAATTTGTTCTCCTTACCTCATGCAAGTATATGATTGCTCATGGAGAAACCGTCACGCAAAAAAAACTCGCAGGCTTCAGCCAGACCAATATCATGATGGTATCAGAGGTTGTGCGGACGCTTGAGAAAAAGGGATTTATCCAAAGAAGCAAAAATCCTCAGGATAAAAGGGAAGTTCTTCTGTCATTAACAGAAACAGGAGAGGAAAGAGTAACCTCTGCTCTGCCGATTGTCGAGCGGATTGACCAATCTTTTTTTGAAGCAGCCATGATAAAAGAGAACTTTCTAAGCGGCTTACAGGAACTCTTGAAAAATGAATAAAAATACGGGCAGCGGCAGCTGTCTTTTTTTATGTGTTTTTTTCTGTTTTTGATACACTAGAGAAAGAACGACAAAATTGGAGGCTATGGTTACATGGAAACGTCAGCCCTTTTGAAACAGCAAATTGCGAAAGAAATAGGTTTATCACAAAAACATGTTGAAAGCGTCATCCGCCTGCTTGAGGACGGCAACACAGTTCCGTTCATCGCCAGATATCGAAAAGAGCAGACGGGTTCAATGGACGAGGTTCAGATTCAGACCATTTCTGAACGATGGCAATACATACAAAACCTGAATCAGCGAAAAGAAGAAGTCATCAGGCTAATCGCCGAGCAGGATAAACTAACAGATGAATTAAAACGCAAAATTGACCAATCCGTAAAACTTCAGGAAGTAGAAGACCTCTACCGTCCGTATAAACAAAAGCGCAAAACGAAAGCGACAGTCGCCAAAAGCAAAGGCCTTGAGCCGCTTGCCGACTATATTATGACCCTTCCGCAAGATAACCGCCTTGCAGAAACAGCAGACCAATATATCAGTGAAGAAAAAGAAGTGTTCACCAGAGAAGAAGCCATTGAAGGCGCCAAGCACATTATTGCGGAACAAATTTCAGACGAACCGAATTTCAGAAAATGGATTCGCCAGGAAACCTTTAAAAAAGGAACGATCAAGTCAGCTGCCGGAAAATCAGCAGACACAGATGAAAAAAACGTGTACGAAATGTACTACGAGTATGAAGAGCCAATCGCAAAGGTCGTTCCGCACAGAGTGCTTGCCATGAACCGCGGCGAAAAAGAAGACATTTTAAAGGTGTCTATCGAACCGCCAGCAGATCACATTAAGGCTTACTTAGAAAAGCAAATCATCAAAAACCGTTCAACGTCTGTAAAAGAAATCTTGCAGGAAACGATTGAAGACAGCTACAAAAGACTGATTCAGCCTGCCATTGAACGTGAAATCAGAAAAGAGCTGTCGGAAAAAGCGGATGAACAGGCGATTCATATTTTCTCTGAGAACCTCAGAAAGCTTCTCCTTCAGCCGCCGATGAAAGGCAAGACGGTTCTCGGTGTAGATCCGGCTTTCCGAACAGGCTGTAAGCTGGCAGTGTCAGATGAAACCGGGAAAGTCTTAAAAATTGATGTGATTTACCCGCATGCACCTGTCAAAAAAACGAAGGAAGCTCATGAGAAAGTGAAAGCGATTCTTGAAAAGTATCAAGTGGAAATGGTGGCGATTGGAAACGGCACGGCCTCCAGGGAGACAGAGCAATTCATTGTGAATGTGCTGAAGGACACGCCGCGTGATATTTATTATGTGATTGTCAATGAAGCGGGGGCAAGCGTCTATTCGGCTTCTGAGCTTGCCAGAGAAGAATTCCCTGAGCTTCAGGTCGAGGAACGCAGTGCAGTATCCATCGCACGGAGACTTCAAGATCCGCTTGCGGAACTCGTCAAAATCGACCCAAAATCTGTAGGAGTGGGGCAGTATCAGCATGACGTCAGCCAAAAACGCTTAAATGAATCCCTGCGCTTTGTTGTCGAGACAGTCGTAAACCAGGTAGGAGTAAATGTCAACACAGCTTCCGCGGCGCTGCTTCAGTATGTAGCGGGATTATCAAAGTCCGTAGCGGGCAACATTGTCAAAAAGCGGGAAGAGCTCGGTAAATTTTCGAATCGAAAAGAACTGAAAGATATTCCAAGGCTCGGCGCGAAAACCTATGAACAATGTATCGGCTTTTTAAGAGTGCAGGAAGGGACAGAGCCTTTGGATAGAACAGGAATCCACCCGGAAAGCTATAAAGAAACAAAAACGCTTTTGAAAAAGCTTGGTGTTTCAACAGAGCAAATCGGCACAGCGGAATTGAAGGACAAAATCAACAAACTGGAGCTTTCTGAAACAGCAAAAGAACTGGGAATCGGTGAAATTACGCTGAAAGACATTTGTGAACAGCTGACAAGACCTGAACGTGATCCGCGTGATGAGGTGCCTAAGCCTCTGCTGAAAACAGACGTTCTTCAGCTGGAGGATCTGAAAGAAGGAATGGAGCTGCAGGGCACCGTGCGCAATGTAGTGGACTTCGGAGCGTTTGTTGATATCGGAGTCAAACAGGACGGGCTTGTGCACATTTCAAAACTCAGCAATCAATTCGTCAAGCATCCGCTTGATGTTGTATCCGTCGGTGACATCGTGACGGTTTGGGTTGACGGTGTCGATGTACAAAAAGGCAGAGTGTCACTGTCTATGGTAAAATAAAAGCACTGCTTACGAGCAGTGTTTTTTCCTATAGAAATACCAGCATTGATTCAGCAGTTTAATTTGGTAATTATCTTTTTCAAGGAACGCTTTTTGCATCTGCTTTTTCAGCCAATTTGGCATAGGCTCATTCCTCCTCAGCTTTTATCATAAGAGGGGCGGTGATTACCCTATTGTATGCGAACAGTGAATTGTCCCGTTCAATGTTTTTTTAGTGAGGTGCACCATGGATAACAAAGAGCTGCAAAAGCTTACAGAGGATATTTCTAACACATATTTCAAAAAGCCGTTTCGCCATCAGGCTGTTTTCAACGACAGACTCAAAACGACTGGCGGAAGATACCTGTTAACCTCTCATAACATCGAATTGAACAGAAAATATTTGATTGAACATGGGAGGGAGGAACTGATTGGCATTATTAAGCACGAGCTCTGCCATTATCATCTTCACCTTGAAGGAAAAGGATACAAGCACAGGGACAAAGATTTCAGAGCGCTTCTCCAGCAAGTCAATGCGCCTCGCTTCTGTACGCCTCTAAAGAAAAAAACAGAAAGCAACAAAACATATAGGTATATATGTACGGCTTGCGGCCAACAGTATATAAAGAGACGCGCCATGAATCCTGACAGATACAGATGCGGAAAATGCCGCGGGAAAATAAAAAGAATTTTTTCGTAAAAAAGGTTGACGAAACTGGCAAGCCTATGTTACATTATAAAAGTCGTCACGAGAGATAAATAAAAAATATTTACCTCTTGACTCTGAATGACAAACCTGATATAATGAATCTTGTCTCATTATTCCACAGTAGCTCAGTGGTAGAGCTATCGGCTGTTAACCGATCGGTCGCAGGTTCGAATCCTGCCTGTGGAGCCATATTTGGAGAAGTACTCAAGTGGCTGAAGAGGCGCCCCTGCTAAGGGTGTAGGTCGCGTAAGCGGCGCGAGGGTTCAAATCCCTCCTTCTCCGCCATAAGATTGCGATATAAGTTCTCAACCATCGGCCCGTTGGTCAAGCGGTTAAGACACCGCCCTTTCACGGCGGTAACACGGGTTCGAATCCCGTACGGGTCATTCCATTTTCGTTGGGCTATAGCCAAGCGGTAAGGCAACGGACTTTGACTCCGTCATGCGTTGGTTCGAATCCAGCTAGCCCAGCCATTTTTATTTTATGAAATTAAATAGTAAGAGCCATTAGCTCAGTTGGTAGAGCATCTGACTTTTAATCAGAGGGTCGAAGGTTCGAGTCCTTCATGGCTCACCATTTCTCTTTTTGCGGGTGTGGCGGAATTGGCAGACGCGCTAGACTTAGGATCTAGTGTCTTACGACGTGGGGGTTCGAGTCCCTTCACCCGCACTTTATTTACAAAGTGAACGCAAATAGGTTTTACTAGGTTAAGAGCCTAATAACCAGCACAAACACAATTTCATTATCACGCGGTCGTGGCGGAATGGCAGACGCGCTAGGTTGAGGGCCTAGTGGGTGAATAACCCGTGGAGGTTCAAGTCCTCTCGGCCGCATCTCAATAATACCAAGGGTTTAACACCTTTGGTATTATTTTTTTTATGCGGAAAATAAGACTATGGAAGAAGAATTGCTCACCAAAACTCACCAGTTACTTAAAGTAAGTCATCCAAACGGTCGGCAGTTTCCTTCTGTTTATTAGGAAAAAGATGTCCGTAAGTATTCATTGTAAAAGAAACGGAACTATGTCCTAATCGTTCAAAAAAATAAAGGGTGACACATATTATATATGACTAATATGCATTACCCATTTCTTTCTTGTTCAACAATTGCACCCGATTGTTGAAGAACATAAGCTAATACAACTGACTCGACTTCTAAAGTTGCTCCATTCTTTATTCAAACAACTCATCCACAACATGTTTTAAAATCTCGTAAGACTGAATTTCCTTGCTCAATTCGTAAATATTAGACAACACAATTAATTCATCTGCTTGATACATTTGTTGGAATTCAATTATTTCGCGACGAATTGTTTCTGAATCACCCATGATTGTATACCCCAGTCGGCTATGGAGAATTTCTAATTCAAACTGTGATAACGATTCTAGGAAGTTTTCAGTGGGTGGAATAAGCTTACTTAAATTATTTGTGTAGATATCAATATACACCTGCAAATGACTTGCAGAAATAAAAGATGCCTCTTCCATAGATTCTGCTGCAATCACATTAATACAAGCGATCACATAAGGCTCTTGTAAATAAGAAGACGGTTGGAAATGTTCTCGATAAATAGCGAGTGCTTCTTCCATCGCATGAGGTGAAAATTGAGCGCCAAATGCATAGGGCAAACCAAGCTTTGCGGCAATTTCTGCTGAATCCGTTGAGGATCCTAACACAAAAACAGGCACATGCGTTCCAATACCCGGATAAGCGCGAACCTCTCCCTGCATACTCTTATCCCCAACAAAACGCAAAATATCATTTACTTCTCTTTCAAAGAAAAACACTCCATTATGGTTGGAACGACGAATCACATCGGCCGTTTTTTGATCCGTTCCAGGTGCGCGTCCTAATGCCAAATCTACACGATTTGGATATAATGTTTCAAGTGTTCCAAATTGTTCCGCTACGATTAATGGGGAATTATTTGGCAACATAATACCTCCTGAACCTACGCGAATGTCCTTTGTATTTGCTAATATATGTTGTACAATTGATCCGGTTGCTGCACTTGCATAAGCGTCGTGATTATGATGCTCTGCAAACCAAATCCGTTTATAGCCCATATGATCTACAGCTTTAGCTAATAATACTGCAGAATCAATCCCTTGTTTCATTGTTTCTCCTTGTCTTAATGGAGCAACTGATAAAACAGATATATCAAATTTTTTCATAATTTCACCTCTAAAAATAATGAACTTATACAAACTCAATGGAAAAACATTTTAAATAAATGTCTCATATTAAATGGTGTACATTCCTCTTTTGATTTGTATGCAAATAAATATATACTTTCTCAATCGATCAATACATAGGAAAAATAAAGTGATTTCACAATTTCACTTTATTTATAAAGTTTTAAGCAAACATAAAAAATTGTACAGCGAACAAACTATGTAAAAATACATCTTATTTTTTCAGAAAGGATACAAGAAAATGATTGATGAAACAGATAAAAAAATACTTGATGAGCTGTCTAAAAATAGTCGCCTTACAATGAAAAAATTAGGGGAAAAAGTACATCTCACTGCACCAGCAACCGCATCAAGAGTTGTAAAGTTATTAGACAATGGCATAATAAAAGGATGTAGTATTGAAGTGAACCAAGTGAAATTAGGCTTCTCTATACATGCTTTTCTTAATATTTATATCGAAAAAATCCATCATCAACCTTATTTAGCTTTTATAGAAGCACAAGGTAACTATGTCATAAACAATTATAAAGTTAGTGGAGATGGTTGCTATTTGCTTGAATGTAAATTTCCCTCAAACGAGGTATTAGATCAATTTTTAAATGATTTAAACAAACATGCAAACTATAAAGTGTCGATTGTTATTGGTAAATAGTTAACTTTATAAAACGGAGATGTGTGGTCATATAACATGATATATATCTGCTCTAAAAAAGCCCTAGTTTGGATATGAAATTTACCAAGCTAGGGCTTTTTTTATACATATGGAACTGCAGCTGCTGGCTATGTTAAATGTACTCTCTCCCAGAACTTCATTGTAATTTGGCAATTATGACATACTTTCTCTATAATTTTTTATCTGTATTTGAACGTTAATTCCTTTCGAAAATAAAGTCAAAGAGTTAAAACACTTTTTTTTATCTATGTATTTGAACACTGCTGATATTATACACTTAACTCTGTCGAAGTAAGACAAATAAAAAAGAAAGTGAGTTGTAAATATGAATATTACACAAATTCGAAATGCAACAATTGTTGTAAATTACGCAAATAAAAAATTTTTAATAGATCCTATGTTAGCAGAGAAAGGTACGTACGCTACTTTCCCTGAAACGATCAGACAAGATCTATATAATCCTTTGGTGAGTTTGCCAACATCAATTGATAACATTCTGGATGGCGTAGATGCAGTCATTGTTACTCATCTACACCTAGATCACTTTGATGATGTGGCAAAAAACGTATTGCCAAAAAACATCAAAATGTTTGTTCAAAATGAAGCAGATGCAAAAGAAGTAAAAGCAAGTGGTTTCAAAAATGTAGAAGTACTACAACAAGACACTGTTTTTGAAGGGATCCAATTAGTAAAAACAAAAGGTGAACATGGCAGAGGAGAAGAGTTATTAAACTTAATGGGTGAAGTTTGTGGATTAGTATTCAAGCATCCAAGTGAAAAAGTTTTATATGTAGCTGGGGATACAGTTTGGTATGATGCGATCGAAGACGAGATTCATACACATCAACCAGAAATCATTGTGGTTAATGGTGGAGACAATCAAAGATTAGATTTAGGTTCACTCATCATGGGAAAAGAAGACATCTATGAAGTTCACAAGGCTGCTCCTCATGCTAAGATTATATCTGTTCATATGGAAGCTGTTAACCATTGGACACTATCTAGAGAAGAATTAAAAAACTTTAGTAAAGAAAAAGGATTCTCAAGAAATATTTTAGTACCAGAAGATGGCGAGTCTTACACATTTTAATATGAACACCGACAAATAATATTGTCTTGTTTCATATTTAAAAATAAGAAATAGAAGAAGCTCATAATTATAAAAACTAATCATGAGCTTCTTCTAATGATGAATATAATTAAATTTTAAATATATGGAAAATCCAAAATATACGGAATAACAAAAATGGAATGTTCCAATGATGACAAAAAAACTTGAAAAGCAACAAAGATATGTCGTTAGGAGGTAGAATTCATGGTAATGACAAAAAAAGATACAAATATATCAACTCAGCAGCCAGTTTGGTTACAAGGTTATATTGATTCACCAGAAAAACAAAACCAACTTTATAAAAAAACATTAAAAATCTTGATTTTTTCTCAAATCTTTGGGGGAGCAGGACTTGGTGCTGGGATAACAGTTGGGGCGCTTCTTGCACAAGATATGATAGGATCGGAAAATGTAGCAGGAATTCCAACTGCCCTCTTTACTTTTGGATCTGCCGTAGCTGCCCTACTTATAGGAGCATCCTCACAACGTTTTGGCCGTAGAGCCGGACTTGCAGGGGGTTTCCTTATAGGTGGATTAGGGGCTATAGGTGTAATAATTGCGGCTTTAATCAACAGCGTTGCCCTATTATTTGTTGCCCTTCTTATTTATGGAGCAGGTATGGCTTCTAATCTTCAAGTTCGGTATGCTGGGACAGACCTTGCAAATGAGAAACAACGGGGAACTGCTGCAAGTATGGCCTTGGTTTCTACTACTTTAGGAGCTGTAGTAGGTCCTAACTTAGTTAATACAATGGGGGAATTTGCAGATTCAATTGGTGTTCCCAATTTAGCTGGTCCGTTCATCATGTCAGGAGCAGCTTTTATAATTGCTGGATTTATTCTCTTAATTTTTCTTCGTCCAGATCCGCTGTTTGTATCAACAGCTATTGCGAATGCTGAGAAAAAAGACGATAAAGTACAGATAGGAGGAAGTCTAAAAAATCGTGCCATAAACAAAAAAGGAATAATGGTAGGGGCTGTAATTATGATTTTAGCTCAACTAATCATGACAGCTATTATGACAATGACACCAGTTCACATGGGACATCACGGTCATGGTTTGAGCGAAGTGGGATTAGTTATAGGGCTCCATATTGCAGCGATGTATCTTCCTTCACCATTGACTGGTTTATTAGTAGATAAGTTTGGTCGGACTACTATGGCTATTGCTTCAGGTGCTACACTTCTTGCCGCTGGATTGGTGGCAGCTATTGCACCGGCAGACGCATTATCATTACTAATCCTAGCTCTAGTATTACTAGGGGTAGGTTGGAACTTTGGTTTACTAACGGGAACTGCTCTCATTATAGATTCAACACATCCATCTCTACGTGCAAAAATACAAGGAACATTCGATGTCTTAGTAGCACTATCAGGAGCAGCGGGTGGAGTCTTGTCAGGAATGGTTGTTGCACATTCTAGTTATACAATACTATCAATTTCTGGAGCCGTTTTATCATTGTTACTTATTCCAGTAGTTATTTGGTATTTTAAAGGGAATCAGGAAAAAGCATAAGCTTTATATAACTTGCTATACATTTAAAGAACCTAAGTAGACACGTTGTCAATTTATTGTAGCAGGAAACCTGATTGATTCTTTATTTTCATGAACAAGGAAATTTAATGCTCTCTAATGAATATTATCGTATGAGCATTGAAGCAAGACGAAAAATTAAAAAAGGGGAGATTATTAATGAAAATCAGCCGGATTCTATTGGCAGCAGTGATTTTAAGTAGTGTATTTTCAATAACTTATTTGCAAAATGATCATAGTACAGAAGTCAAAGTGGCTGCAGATAGGGTAGGCGCATGAGGGTACTAAAAAGGCTTAATCTTTTTTAAAAGATTAAGCTTTTTTGGACTATAAATGTAATCGGTGCCCAATTAGTGCCCTGAATTCATGAAAAATGATAAAATAAGTGTAAATAAAGTGGCTATTTTAAAATTAGAATCAATTCATTATCGTAAAAGCAATAATAACTAATCGGCGAAGAAAGGATGATCAGTCAAATGAAAACATTAGTTATCGTTATACACCCTAATTTGGAAACGTCTGTTGTCAACAAAACCTGGATGAATCGTTTAAAGCAAGAGAATGACATTACGGTTCATGACCTGTACGGTGAATACCCTAATTTTATCATTGATGTAGAAAAAGAGCAGCAGCTCCTGTTAGATCATGAGCGTATCGTTTTTCAGTTCCCAATGTATTGGTACAGCAGTCCCGCGTTACTCAAACAATGGGAAGATGATGTGTTAACACATGGCTGGGCTTTTGGAACTGGAGGAACGAAATTGCATGGAAAAGAACTACTCTTAGCTATCTCCCTAGGCGCACAGGAATCTGATTATCAAGCAGGCGGAGACTATAATATCACGATCAGCGAGCTTATCAGACCGTTTCAAGTCACTGCTAACTATATAGGAATGCGTTTTCTTCCTGCGTTTACACAATATGGGACACTTCACCTTTCAAAAGAAGATGTTAAGAACAGTGCGGAGAAATTGGTTGACTATCTTAAAGCTGAGCATTGATCCGGTATTCGCGAGGGAAGCTGAAACAAATTATGTGTTGTGAAAATAGGGTTTGTAATAGATTTTAATCAAACTTTATTTCAAAGTTACATCGAATACTGAATGCAGGGGGGCATAGAGCGAGGGCTTAACATTAATGACAGCAGGGCAATGAGTACATATTTCTTGATGATATGTAGAGTTCCTTGGTCTCTAATAGGTGCCCAATTTGTGCCCAGAATTCATGAAAAATGATGAAAATAAGTATAAATAAAATAAACAGATGCTTTGAATAAAAGCTTTTGTAACTCATGATATGTTTTTACTATGTTGAGGGAATCGAACTAACAAAGAAGATACCAAACTATATTGGTATCTTCTTTTTTTTTGCATCAGAGTTATTAAATCTTTCTATATTGATGATGTGTTCTTCATACCTCCTGTTTTTTAACAATCACGATGTGACTTATATGAGAGTTATATACACAAATCACTTATATCTAGGAAATTAGACAAATTTACACAAAAAAGGACAAAATAATCTTTACAAATTACTACAAATACTTGATGTTTTTTGCAATATAACCTTATTTTATGACAAATATATGAATATTTTGTCACATTGTAAAAGATTTATTTGTTATATATATTTAATTCGAGAGGAGGTCATATAAAGAACGAATATTCCGATTTATGAAAATTTATCGGGGGATAGATTCATAAAACAATTAAATAGTGGGAGTGGGAGTCTATGAGAAAGGGCTTTGTGCCTAAAACTTACATACTGAATCTTAGGAAAACCCTGGTGATTTTTGCAGTTTTGCTATTGGTTACTGGCAATGTATTGACAGTTTTGCCAAATCATATTCATGCTGAAGAAAATCCAGAAGTAACTCAAAGTGCAGATACTACTTGTCCAGCTCCAGTCACATTGATTAATGGAAGCTTTGAGCAAGGTGCTGCGAGAGGATCTGCAGTCAATGGTTCGGGTATCTATTATTACGAATCCGAGGTTCCTGGCTGGAAGACGACTGATGATGCATCTGGCTATAAAGTAATTGAAATATGGAACCATGCTCAGAATCTTCCTTCTGGTGCAAAGTATTATTCTGCACCTCCTGATGGAAAGCGGTGGGCGGAATTAAACGCCACGGAAAACGGGATGTTGTATCAAGATGTGAAGACAACGCCAGGACAAACCATTTATTGGCGTCTATCCCACATGGGGCGGGCAGGGGTTGACACCATGCAGGTTCGCATTGGAGCAGCGACTAAGAACCCGTACGATACTGTCGCCCAAAAACAAATGTCTGATGGGAAAACAGGATGGGGAACTCACACAGGTTCTTATACTGTACCAGCAGGACAGACTACAACCCGGTTCGGTTTTGAAGCGGTGAGTTCAGCCAGTGGAAGCATAGGAAACGGAAACTTTTTAGATGATATTTTCCTGGGTACAGAACCATGTGTGACGGCAAATAAGTCGGTCTCTCCACAGGGTGAGGTGCATCCCGGAGATGAATTAACATATGCAGTTCAAGTCAAAAACCAAGGCGGAGACGTTGCTGCTGATGCAAGCTTTTCCGATGCAATTCCAGAGGGAACTGAATATGTGCCGGGATCATTAAAATTAATTAATGGTTCGACAACAAAGAATTTAACTGATGCATCCGATGGTGATGAAGGCAACTTTGATGGCAATAAAGTAAATATTACATTAGGAGATTTACCTAACACGAACGACTTGCCTAATGGGATGAATGTACAGTTTAAAGTGAAAGCCAAGGCAGGTTATGCCGGTAAGGAAATTTCTAACAAAGCGCAAATAAACTATGACAGTTTATTAACGAATACGAATAAACAAACCGAATCGAATGAAGTAAAAACTCCGGTTGTTTTTAAAGATCCTGTACTAGAATCAAAAAAAACGTCTGCTATTAAGGCAAAAGCGGATGGAAACCAAGATGCGGATCACCCAGAAGTGGGAGATACACTTCTTTACACGATACAAACGCGGAATACCGTTGAAGACAGCCAGGTGAAAAACCTTACCATTTCAGATGCGGTGCCAGAAGGCTTAGAATATGTTCCGGGCACTTTACAAGTAGACGGTGCATCAGTTAGTGATGCTCAAGATGATGATAAAGGGCAATATACTGACAGCAAAGTATCAGGCAAGATTGGGAATGTGACCGATTCTGAATGGCACAGCGTTACTTTTGAAGCTAAAGTGAAGTCTGGCCAAGCAGGAAAGAATATTATCAATACGGCAAGCATTTCAGGAGATAATATTGTCACTCCGGATACACCGAGTAGTGAAGTCAAAGTTTATCCTAGGAACCCTGCCTTAGAGTCAAAGAAAACGTCAGAAATTAAGGAAAAAGTGGAAGGAAACAAGTACCCAAATCACCCTGAAGTTGGAGACACACTCCTTTACACAATACAAACTCGAAATACTGAAGAAGACAGTGAGGCGAAAAACCTTACGATCTCAGATGCGATACCGGATGGACTGGAGTATGTTCCAGGCACCCTGAAAGTAGACGGTACAGCAGTCAGTGATGCTCAAGACGATGACAAAGGTGATGTGACAGATGGCAAAGTGTCAGGCCAAATTGGCGATGTGACTGACATGGAATGGCATAACGTGACCTTTGAAGCAAAAGTAAAAGCCGGCCAAGCGGGTGAAACGATTAAGAACACGGCTACCGTTACTGGCAGTAACATCGACACACCAGATAAGCCGAGCAATGATACCGAGATTTATCCAAGAAAACCGGATGTAGAATCGAAGAAAACCGCAAGCCTTCAGGCAAAAGCGGAGGGCAATAAAGATGAGAAACATCCGGAAGTAGGAGATACACTTCTTTATACAATCGAAACGAGAAACACAATTGAGGACAGTCTGCTGAAAGATCTCGTCATCTCAGATGAACTTCCGGATGGATTAGAGTACGTTTCGGGTTCTTTAAAAGTAGACGGTACAGCAGTCAGTGATGCTCAAGACGATGATAAAGGCGATGTGACAGCTGGCAAAGTGTCAGGCCAAATTGGTGATGTGACTGACACTGAATGGCATACTGTTACATTTGAAGCGAAAGTGAAGCCCGGCCAAGCTGGCGAAACGATTCAAAATATGGCTAGCATTACTGGAAGTAACATGGAAACTCCTGATAAACCGAAAAATGAAGTTGAAGTTTATCCGAGGAATCCTGTCTTAGAGTCAAAGAAAACAGCAAGTATTCAAGCGAAAGCAGATGGCAATAAAGAAGAGAATCAGACACAAGTGGGAGATACCCTTCTTTATACAATCCAGACGAGAAACACGGTTGAGGACAGTCTGGTGAAAAATCTCGGCATCTCAGATGAACTTCCAGAAGGACTCGAATATGTTTCTGGAACTTTAAAAGTAGACAATAAAGCAGTCAGCGACGCCCAAGATGATGATAAAGGCGATATGACAGAAGGTAAAGTGTCGGGTCAAATTGGTGATGTGACTGATACGGAATTGCATACTGTTACTTTTGAAGTGAAAGTGAAAGCTGGCCAAACTGATCAGAAAATTGTGAATACTGCCAGCGTCACAGGTGACAATATTGATAAACCAGACAAACCAAGCCATGAGGTCAAAGTTTATCCAAGAAATCCAGTGTTAGAATCAGAAAAGACAGCAAAGAATCTGGATTCTGATAAAGAAAAGTATGAAGCAGGAGATACGGTTGTTTACACGATCAAAACAAGAAATACAGTAGCGGATAGTAAAGTTACTGATCTCGTCATCTCTGATGAACTTCCAGCAGGACTCGAATATGTTTCTGGAACACTCAAAGTAGACGATAAAACGGTTACAGATGCTCAAGACGACGATAAAGGTGATGTGACTAAAGGCAAAGTGTCGGGCCAATTTGGCGATGTGACTGACACAGAATGGCATACTGTTACATTTGAAGCGAAAGTAAAAGCTGGTCAAGCAGGTAAAAATATTGTCAATACGGCTAGCATTAGCGGTGACAATACTGATAAACCGGATACACCAAGCCATGAGGTCAAAGTTACTCCGAAAGATCCAGTTTTGAAGTCAGAAAAGTCAGTAAAAAATCTCGATTCAGATAAAGAGAAATATGAAGCGGGAGATACGGTTGTTTACACGATCAAAACAAGAAATACAGTAGCGGACAGTAAAGTAACTGATCTCGTTATTTCAGATGAACTTCCAGACGGTCTGAAGTACATTGAAGGCAGTTTGAAAGTAAGCCATGAGGGCAAAGGAAGTTTTGAAAACGGTAAGGTATCTGCTGATTTTGGGGACGTCACTGACACGGAATGGCATACTGTGACATTCCAAGCGAAAATTGAGTCCGGATATGCGGAAAAAACGATTAAAAACGTGGCAACCGTTGACGGCGGCAATATCGACACACCGGATAAACCCGGAACAGACATCAAAGTGGATGCGAAAGATCCAAAATTAGAATCGAAGAAAACAGCTTCCATTAAGGAAAAAGCTGAGGGAAATAAAGATGCGGACCACCCGGAATCGGGCGACACGCTTCTTTACACAATCCAAACCCGAAACACGATTGAAGACAGTCTTGTCAAAAATCTTGTTATCTCGGATTCTCTTCCAGAAGGATTAGAATATGTTTCGGGAACATTGAAAGTAGATGGCACAGCGGTAAGTGATGATCAAGACGATGATCATGGATATTATGCCGACGGTAAGACGTCAGGTGAGTTTGGCAATGTGACCGATACGAAGTGGCACTCTGTGTCATTCGAAGCAAAAGTGAAGTCTGGTCAAGCAGGAAAAGATATCGTCAACACTGCAAGTGTCAGCAGCGATAATATCAAGACTCCTGACAAACCGAGCCATGAAGTGAAGGTATATCCGCGAAATCCTGTTTTAGAATCTGAAAAAACAGCGAAGAATCTCGACACAGACAAAAAGAAATACGAAGCAGGCGACACTGTTGTTTACACGATTAAGACACGGAACACAGTATCCGACGGTAAAGTAGAAAATCTGGTTATTTCAGATGAACTTCCGGCAGGATTGAAATATGTCGAAGGCAGCTTGAAAGCGAGCAACGGAGGAAAAGCAACAATCAAGGACGGTAAAGTCACTGCCAACTTTGGTGACGTCACTGACACTGAGTGGCGGACTGTGACATTCCAGACGAAAATTGAGTCCGAATATTCAGGTAAAACAATTACAAACGTTGCAACTGTAGAAGGCAGCGGTATCGATAAACCAGATAAGCCTAAAGTAGATATTACTGTCGAACAGAAGGATCCTCCTGTGTCTGATAAATCAGAGGAACCTGTAAAACCTAGCAAGCCTAATAATCCAAACAAAGATCAGGGAACAGAATCAGGAAATGAGCTTCCAAATACAGCAACAAATACGTATAATCTGATCCTTGTTGGTTTGGTATTGTTAGTAGCAGGAACTGCATTTTGGTACTTTAGAAGAAAAAGAAATGCCTGATGTTGCATGAAGAAATATCTTCCTATATTCATCATTATTGCCGGACTCGTTTTTATAGGTTACGGAGTCTGGGAAGTGGTGGACATCAGTCATAAGACAGAACAAACTTTAGATGAGGCTAAACTTGCACTAAAGAGCCCTTCTGGAAATAATGTAGGCTCAGATAAAGAAGAATTTAAGCCTAAGTTTGGAGAGGCAGTTGGCATTTTGGAGATTCCAAAGATCAACGCAGAGCTTCCGATTGTAGAGGGAACCGATGCGGATGATCTGGAAAAAGGAGTCGGCCACTACAAAGGCAGTTATTATCCAGATGAAAACGGACAAATTGTTCTATCAGGGCATCGGGATACCGTCTTCCGCCGAACGGGAGAACTGAAAAAAGGTGATCAATTAAAGGTGAAGCTGCCCTATGGAAGTTTTCAGTATAAGATTGAGAACATGAAAATTGTCGATAAAAATGATACTTCCATTATTACGCTGCAGCATAGTGAAGAGGAGCTCATTCTAACTACGTGTTATCCATTTTCATACATTGGAAATGCTCCAAAGCGATATATCATTTATGGAAAACGTATTTGAGGTAATCTTGAATATCAAAGATTAGGCTGACGAATTTTCGTCAGCCTTTTTCGTCAGGTTCTTTCTGTATTCTGGTTCATGTTAAATCAAAGTAATTTAGGCAAACATAAAGGTATTTTATATTTTTGTATAAGTTTACTTTACTTTTGTATAACGTCAGTTTATAATTTGGCTCAAGAGGTGATGGTCATGAAGAAAGATTTTGGTGATTCGATCTCAAATAAGGTTTATGAATATCGTGTACTTGCCAGATTGTCTCAGCAAGAATTAGCAAAGAAAGTCGGGGTTTCCAAACAAACCATCTTTGTAATGGAAAAGGGAAATTATGTTCCGACTCTTCTGTTAGCTTTTCGAATTGCCGAATTTTTTAATGTGGATGTAAACGAGATTTTTACTTATGAGAAAGGAAATGATCAAAAATGAAAATGAATTCGATCTCAGATACTATTACTAACGCAATTTTTTCCCCTTTAAAGTCCTGGGCTGAACATTCTCAAGGAAATTGGAGTATTCTCATTGGCAGCGGATTTGTATTGCTTGTAGTCGGATTGATTCTGACAATCGTATTTCATAAAAAAATGGGTAAGACTGACGAGAGAACAAACCAAATCGCTTTAAAAGGTTGCCTCTGTATGTTATATGCACTAATTTTGTGCGACTTGATTTTCCCAAAAGAATATATGTGGCAAGTTTTCTTCTTATTTAAGTATTCTATTGCATTCTTCGCTTCAGCAATCTATCTAGCCGTTCGATATAAAAAAGATTTTTTGTAAATTCAATTACCGAGAAAGATAGTGGCTCTGTAGTTTTGATTGTTTTAGGAGAGGGAACGAATATGAAATCAATTTATAATGAGATTTGGAGAAGTGGGGAAGTATAGGGTGTTTTTTTGCTCACCAATTATTAACCATATTTATATAAACTTATAGAAATGATGTAAAGTGGAGTTAGAAAGTGTAATGAAAGCAAGCTTTCATAATCAATGATATGGATTTACTATGTTGAGGGGCTAGTGGGTGAATAACCCGTGGAGGTTCAAGTCCTCTCGGCCGCATCCCAATAATACCAAGGGTTTAATCACCTTTGGTATTATTTTTTTGTTACAAGTGTATCCTGGCATTAAAAAAGTGCTGACCTCTGCACAAAACCTTTGCGCGAGTCTGCACTTTTATTTTGCAAGATACACTGCCCCTTATCTCGATTAAGGGGAGTTTATTTAATCCGTTTTTAGCCGCACTGATACTTGGCTTTTAGGAGCTTTTTTTAAATGGCTAAAACCAACAAATTTTTTGCCTTCTTCATCCCATAGGCGGAACTTTAACGACTTCAGACTTGTTGCCAGTGTAATGGTCGGAACGTTTTGCAATGGTTCAGTGCTGTTATGTACTTCTTCAAGCTTATAGTTTGGGACTCTCGGGCTTAAATGATGAACATGATGGAAACCGATATTGCCTGTTAGCCATTGCATGATTTTTGGCAGCTTATAAAAAGAGCTTCCTTCCACTGCTGCTTTTACATATTCCCAATGCTTATCTTCTTCAAAATAAGAATCCTCAAACGTATGCTGGATATAAAACATCCAAATTCCGAGGGATCC
This sequence comes from Bacillus sp. FSL K6-1012, assembly GCF_037964915.1. Taxonomy (NCBI): domain Bacteria; kingdom Bacillati; phylum Bacillota; class Bacilli; order Caryophanales; family Bacillaceae; genus Bacillus; species Bacillus sp. FSL K6-1012. The sequence goes on from NZ_CP150175.1 coordinate 594,368, forward strand.
CGATACCATAAAGATTGGTGCTTGAACCAGCAGGAAGTTTTGCCAGCCGATAGCCCAACATAAAAGTGCTGCGAGAACGACGATCCCCAGGTTCGTTACATACGTATTCATCCGTTCTTTGCGTTTTGCCCCTTTACGGTTAAAACGATTGGTCACCCCGAAGACGTAAATCGGCCCAATAATAAACATGACAAACGGATTTCTGTACAAACGGTACATTATTTTTGTCTTGGTTGAGGCTTCCTTATACTCCTCAACGGTCAGTACCCAAATATCGCCTGTACCGCGTTTGTCCAGGTTGCTGCTTGTCGCATGATGGACAGAATGATCGTGTGCCCAATGATCAAAAGGATGCAGAGTCAGAATTCCTGTTATTGTTCCAAGGATTCGATTCGCCCTTCTGTTCTTAAAAAAGGAATAGTGGCAGCAATCATGAAAGATGATGAAGGTTCTCACTAAAAACCCTGCCGCAACGACAGAAATTGCTAATGTAAGAAAATAAGAAATCGACAAGCTCTTATATGCCAAAAACCATAACAGGAAAAATGGTCCCAATGTGTTAATGATTTGCCAAATACTTTTTTGTAAATCGGACTTTTCGTAAGGGGTAACCAGTTTTCTCAAAGTCCTTAGGTTTTCTTTACTCATATATTAAAGTTTCCCCTTCCTAATGTTCTTAAGCTCAGTATAGAAAACGTTTTATTCCCTTTGAAGTCCCAGCTGTCATACTCCATATATGATACGTATCATGGTTTTGTTATAACTCGACAGCCAGCTAAGGATCCTTTTCAAAAGCTGTTAAATGAATCGGTTTTCCAATCCCTCTGTAAAATGATTGGAAATGTGAAACTGATTTCCAGCTTAATTAAATCTTAATTAGCAGAGACAGCCAGGAAACAAAAGTCGTATAAAGATTATACCCATCTCTTTATCGGACCAAACTCTCTCCTGTTCCCCCATGGGAATCGATATATTTAGACCGTGAACCTTGATTGAGGAACAAACTTTACAAGTGTAGAATATGGATTGATTTTTGAGAGTCAAAATAAAGTAAGCTGGAAGACCTTGAATTTTCTAGTTGCTTAATTCAAAAGGCTTTGGAAAGTGGTAATGAAGAAAAGGAAGATGATTTGAGATCAAGTTTTATTTTTTTATGAGCATATTGGCAAATGGGGGGAGACAATGAGTAACGTTTGCAAACATCTGCAGAAATAAAGCTTTACCAGTGAACAGCCCTGTTTGTAGCACTTAAATAAGAATCAGCTGAGCTTTGTAAAGAAATCTTTAACAATCAATAATGAAGTACGATTAAGCAAAGAAAAAGGGCTGAAGGCACTCGTGATTCATTTTCAAGGTGTTTTCAAACCATCGTTAATGAAGGCCTCTTATTCTGCATTTTTAACAAATAATGCCATAAATAAAACAATAATATTAATTTGCATTTATTTCCGTTTCATGTTAAGATAAAGAAGAATTATTTTTGTTCGTGTAAAGGATAGTATGAATATTGACTTTTCGTCTTGATGATACTTTGGGCAGGGATAGTAATTAAAATGTGTGGTAACGCACTAGGAGGCAACAAAAATGGAACAAGGTACAGTTAAATGGTTTAATGCAGAAAAAGGTTTTGGATTTATCGAACGTGAAAATGGAGACGACGTATTCGTACACTTCTCTGCAATCCAAGGTGACGGATTCAAATCGTTAGACGAAGGTCAAAAAGTAACGTTTGACGTTGAGCAAGGTGCTCGTGGAGCTCAAGCTGCTAACGTTCAAAAAGCTGCTTAATCTTAAACGTTTATAGAAAAACAGGCTCTTAATATAGGGCCTGTTTTTTTGCGTTCTCTGTATAATAATCAAACTCAATAAAAAACCCTACTCAACGTTCGAGTAGGGAGATGTTACAAGGTAATAGCAAAAGATTTAACGCTTCAAAGGTTTGTTTATAGTATAACATACTGGATTGACAATATGCGGAATGTATATAAATTATTTATTTTTCTTTTCGAATACAATTACATACTATTCATTCTTTTTTCACTAACCTGTGGGAATCGGTTTATTTCGACCGTGAACCTTGATTGAGGAGCAAAACATTACAAGTAAGGAAATACTACCGTAAATACGGATTGAATGTTGTGTGTCAAAATGATTAAAAGGCTTTGGAAAGTGGTAATGAAGAAAAGGAAGATGATTTGTGGTCCAAGTATTCTTGGCAAACGGGACTAAACAATGAGTGACAGTTTGGAGACGTCTGTAGAAACAAAGCTTTACTAGTGAACAGCCCTGCTTTTAAAAGAATATCTTGCACTTGAACAAGAAACAGCTGAGCTTTTTAAGAAATTTTTTAACAATCAATAATGAAGTACACACTCGTGATTCATTTTCACGGGGGATCAAACCGTAGACCTTTATCAAATATGCCATGATTAAAACGATAATATAATTGCCATTATTTCCGTTTCGTGCTATGATAAAGAAAGATTATTTTTGTTCGTGTAAAGGATAGTATGAATATTGACTTTTCGTCTTGATGATACTTTGGGCAGGGATAGTAATTAAAATGTGTGGTAACACACTAGGAGGCAACAAAAATGGAACAAGGTACAGTTAAATGGTTTAATGCAGAAAAAGGTTTTGGATTTATCGAACGTGAAAATGGAGACGACGTATTCGTACACTTCTCTGCAATCCAAGGTGACGGATTCAAATCGTTAGACGAAGGTCAAAAAGTAACGTTTGACGTTGAGCAAGGTGCTCGTGGAGCTCAAGCTGCTAACGTTCAAAAAGCTTCTTAATCTAAACTCGTTGATAAAAACAGGCTCTTAATATAGGGGCCTGTTTTTTTGCGTTCTCTGTATAAAACTCAATAAAAAACCCTACTCAACGTTCGAGTAGGGAGATGGTACAGGTAATAGAAAAAGATTTAACGCTTCAAAGGTTTCTTTACAAGTATAACATACTGGATTGACAATATGCGGTAATGTATATAAGTTATTTATTTCTTTTCGAACACACCTACATCTTATTAGGAAGCAAACTTTCACGAAATGTTAAAAATAATAGCCAACTCTACATGTGTCGTGTACCAACCGCCAAAAGCGCCACGCTAAACGGGAGTCAACCATGATCATTCCGACACTCTTCTTTTTTTAATTCATGACCAGCAGTAAACAAAAAGGATCATTCCTTTTCGTAAAGAATCATCCTTTTCTTCGTTCATTCAACAATCTTTATGTATTGTTGATTAATTAAAATAACAGCTGGTCCATCTACAAAAATTCCACCAACTTCAATTTTTTCATAAGACGGATCCTTATTAGAAGTAGGTTTCTTTAACTCGTGACTGTCGCAGTGGATATAGAAATTCTTAAAGATAAGAGGGGAGATTGATTGATTTTTTTCTAGAAATAATCAATTAGATATACCTAACACAATGAAAGCCCTACCTCTCTTCCATCCTTACGGCTCCTTGTCCGTGCCAGTGTGAATCAGGTACAAAAATCAAGCGATTATTTTTCGAATTTTTTGATAAAACTTCAAATGTTCGTAGAAGAAATGTAAATCATAAAAATGGATTAGATTGTAGGTATAACAAAAGAGGTTAATGTTCTAAAAGTAAGTTGAACGTCTTTGAAATGATTTACTTTTAATCATGATATTCCTGAAAAATTCAGAATGTTTTTGGAATGTAATATCAACCTTAACAGAAGCTTTTTATTTGATTTTCAGTGATTCCTTTAATTACTTCCAGTTCACTGATCAAAAATTCATATGCATTATCCAACATTTTTTTTTCGCTTGAATTAAGTGTTTTTTCTTTCTTCATACGCATTAAATCACGTACGACTTCAGCACCTTCGAGTATTTCACCCGTTTTTATTTTGTTCGTGTTTACTTGATACCTTTGTTTCCACGGCAGTAACCTATCTGATTCTCCATGCTGAAAAATGTGTATAATGCGTTTTAATGCAAGTATATCAGTAACTGGTCGTATACTTGAACTCAATATTTTACGTGTTGGAATCATAACTGTCATATTACTGATTGACATTTTTATGACATAATACTGTTGTTTTTCATCTAAAAATTCTTTTTCTTCTATGGCTTCAATTATACCTGCTCCGTGCATTGGATAAACAATGTTATCGCCAATTTGAAACATATTATCCACCTCCATGTATGGTAACCTTCTTAAGCTTACCATACATGGAGGTGGATAATCAAAATATTTAATAATAACATGATAATATTTTTGTTGTCAATAACTTTTTTTAATAAATCAGATCAAGCAAAAACAATACGGAACGTGTATTATTTCCAATAAAGGAAAGGTCAATTGGTCCGTGTATATCCTGAAACCTCGACTAATTAACATAGATCAGTTTTTCGTTTTAGCTATGAGACTTCTTCGGCTTTGTCAATTCGAAACTATGTTGTACCATATCACCTAGAGTTTCTTTCGAGAGGGCACCATCTAAAATAATGGTATTCCAGTGGTCTTTATTCATATGATAACCGGGTTTCACTTCCTTATAGATGCTGCGCAGAAAATTGGCGCGCTCAGGTTCGCATTTAAGATTGATGCATAGATGACCATCTAGATTAAAGATAAGCGCAAACAACTTTTTATTACCTTTGTGACGCATCACAGTCCATCCTTCACCAAAAGGATAGTCTTTATAGGTGTCTGGATAAGACAGGCAGTAATCAATTATTTCATTCAGAGTCATAATAAGCCACCGCCATTATAATTTATGAGTATAGATAAATGAGCCAATGATTCCAAGATCATTATATATCAAAGTAAAATCTGTTTTAATCGTTTTGACTATTAGGTGTTAATATAAGAACGTCATGAAGTTACTTCTGTATGATCTGAATAAGGTTGCCGCATGTATCGTCGAAGACAGCTATTGTGACTTCTCCCATTATGGTCGGCTCCATAGTGAACTTCACGCCTTTTTCTATTAATCGTGTGTACTCTTTTCGTATATCTGTAACGCCAAACATTGTTGCTGGGAAGCCCTCGGCGAATATCTTCTTTTGATACTCCTTAGCGGCAGGATGTTCATTTGGTTCGAGTAAAAGTTCGGTTCCATCTTGATCATCTTGAGAAACAAGTGTTATCCACCTGAATTTCCCCATAGGAACGTCTTCCTTTTTTACAAACCCCAGTTTTTCTGTATAAAACTCCAGTGCCTTGTCTTGGTCTTGTACGAATATACTGGTAACAATGATTTTCATACTGTTTTTGCCTCCTTTGATATTTATGACGCATGGTACTGGCTGCAAGAAAAACAATCCACACATTTGTCAAAAGTCCTGTTCCGGCTTTTTTCAAAGTGTCTTATGTATATTATATGAAACAAACGTATTTCTCCATAAATGATGCAAATCGTGCACTCGAAATTTTTAGAGTGTACGAAACTGTTCACGTTGTCAATATATTGTAGCAGGAAACCTGATCGATTCTTTAGAAAATATGAAAGAGCTTAGGAACAATTTTTAAATTCTTTGAAGCTGCAAAGAAAAACGTAAAGCATTGCAATGTCACATATGAATATAATGTGGTTATTTACTATTATGTAAATTTATGTCTAAATAGTGAGTGGTGATAAATATTATTGATAGCTGCGTTTTGACGACTGCATATTTTTTTATTAAATATATAAAATGGTTATGAAAATGAAAAAAGGCAGGATACCCGTTTATAGTCACATTTATAAAAAAAGGAGTCATAACGATGTTAAAAAGATTTTTTCTGGTTTTACTCACACTGATGATATCTATAGTTGTTATACTAGTGGCTGCTAAAGATTCCCCTGGAGATAATGTCATTTCATTTGATGAGCCTATGATCTTAATGATATCCATTGGGATCGTTGTATTTTTATTCATCCCTCCATTAGCCATGTCCTTTTTTGGTAACATGGTTGTAAGAATAATATCTGGAGTATATCAATGTTTTATCGTTTTCACTTTTCTGGGGATGATTCCAATTGGATTTCTTATTCCCAATGGCTTTTCGACCATTCTTGTTTCTGTTTTAGGAACGTTAGTCAGCATAAGTAGTGTTGTAGTAACCTTATTAATTGATAGGAATAAAGAAGTTAAATCTTAATAGAATAGTTGCTTTTATTGAAAAGCTTTATCCCTAATGTCGAGGAAAGAGGCCTTCCGTTGATCACCAACATGATCGTGATAAAATGCTGTTGCTCCTTTGCCAGAGAACTCATTGTCATGCAAATCAGCAACAGTCTCCAATGCTTTTCTTAGCTTTATCATTTGATTTTTCAAATTCTTTATAATCTTTTGCTCGATTTTAAGCTTCAGATAACAAAGAATCTGCTTCAAATCCTTTCATTGGTCCAATCTTTTCTATGAGTTTATATCCTAATGTTACTATTAATTATTCATATTAGAATATAATAAGTTTACATCCTATTTATTACATAGAAAGATTGGAGTTAAAAATGAAAAAAAGTAAGTTTATTTTAACAATTATTTTTTTTGCTGCAATGCTAGTTTTTTTAGCTTGGTTTATTTATGCCGGCATCCACCAACCTCCTATATTGAAGGGTAATTCAAGAGATGGAAAATGGAGTGTTATCTATTCTCCTGAAAAAGACATAGATCTTGCAAGGCAAGGCTTATGGGCGGTTCATATTACATGGAAAAGGGATTCTGAGTTTTCAATAAAAGAGGTTGTGTTTAAAGAAAATGGTGTTGTTGAGGCATCAGGTGACGCAACAGATGAACCTAAGAATGCTAAAGAAGTAGCAGTAGCGATAATGGGAGATCCACCAAATACGAATAATGATTATACAGTAGAAGTTACTTGGAAAGAGAATGGGAAAACACAAAAAGACATTATACAAGTAAATAAAGAAATCAAACGGTCATTTGTTATTCCTAATGTAATAAAAAGAATTTTAAGTTTAGGATAAAGCTAAAATACTCTCATAGGAATAGAAAAATATTATTAAATCAAGTAAAAGCGTTTGCTTTTTTCTTGTTTCATCTTAATTTATCACCTTAACTGATGGTTGTTTCTAAGTTGATACCAAGGGTTTTGACTGCCTTGGTCTTTTTTTGTGCTTGTTTTGCAATTGTCTACTGCCGGACTTACCTAACCTGTAAGTCATTTAAACGGTCAGCAGTTTCTCTTTGTTTGTTGGGGAAACATAAACATCTATTGTCGTTGTTATAATAGCTTGTCCGAGTCTTTTTTTATTGTTGCATAAACTTCGTCTTAAGCTTAATCTATGAATACATATAAAGACGGAACCTATATCATTGCTGATAGGAGAATAAAACAAATACCGTGATGTCAAAAATACCAATTAAGGGGAAGGGGATGAAGAAAAATCAAGAGCGTGATGGGCGAAGAGCCGATTAAACCGGTGAATCTAACGTAATGAAAAAGCAAACTGTTTGGAAAAGAGGGGGTCCTGATGACAAATAGTAGTATGAATCCTAACGTTGATGAATTTGTAAGTAAAGCTGAAAAGTGGAAGGAAGAATATGAGCGGTTGAGAAATATCGTTCTTGACTGTGAGCTGACTGAAGATTTTAAGTGGATGCATCCTTGTTATACGTTTATTAAAAAAAACGTCGTTTTAATACATGGATTTAAAGAATATTGTGCGCTTCTGTTTCACAAAGGCGCCTTGTTACAGGATCCTCATGGGATTCTCATCCAACAAACGGAGAATGTACAGGCGGCGCGCCAAATTCGGTTCACCAATGTTCAGGAAATAGCTGAAATGGAACCCATCTTGAAAGCTTATATTAATGAAGCCATTGAAGTTGAAAAAGCCGGTTTGGAAGTGAATGTTAAAAAGAATACGGAATACATCATTCCAGAAGAACTTCAACATAAATTCGATGAAATCCCTGCCTTGAAAACGGCTTTTGAAGCATTGACCCCGGGACGGCAAAGAGCATACATTCTTTATTTTTCTCAAGCCAAACAATCCAAAACTCGAGAGTCAAGGGTTGAAAAATATATGAAGAAAATTCTCGATGGAAAGGGATTAAAGGATTAGTATATTCGTCAGGAAGGCATTTTGCTAAGTGAATTTCTATGAAACTGTCATGAAAGAAGCATTGAAGGGTGAAGGCAACCGTGATACCAAGAATTATGAGTCCCTTGGTATTTCTTGTGTCAGAAAAAAATACAGAGGGGCGGTTCAATGCATGAAAGAACCGTCCCTTATTTTGTTTGGCATTTTCGTTAGAATAAAACGATTACTGATTAATGAATAGCCATTATGTCAATGAGGCGTTTTATTTTTTCACTGTCTCCTGTATCAACGTGCACTGTTTTTGCATTTTTTATTATATCCTCAGTCACGTCCCGCATTACGCCTTTACTTACATCATCAGAGGAATCCCAGCGTAAAGGAACATTGTATACTTTAATGTTGCCATCGCCATTACCGCTATAAGTTACTGATCCATCCACTAAACGAGAGCCTGCTAACTGGATAACATCTTCCGGATAGCCAGCACTGGTGTCATCATTCGGATTGATTGGTTCGCCAGCCGAAATATGTCGAACATTCAGTTCATCTATCTCTTGATTTGCTCCAAGCTGCAACCAAACTCTGGCATATTCGATTTGCTCAGAAGAATATTCCGCCAATACATTGTCTTTTTCGCTGTTCGCCTCGTTTTTTGCTCCTTCTGAAGAGGTTTCTTTTGATTCATCCGTTGAGGATTCTTTTGAAGTATTTTCATTTGAATTCTTTGTTACGGATTCTTTTGATCCTGTTGTTGCCTCTGATTCATCCTTAGCTATTTGATTGCTATCTTCAGTCTTTTTATTATTTTCTTCAGATTGTATTGCAGAATCATTATTTGATTTTTCTTCCTTACCGCCCGTACATCCAACGAGCAATAAGACGAGCAGCATCAGGACAACATTGCAATAAAAAATATTTCTCAGTTTCTTCATTATTTCATCCCTCACCATTATCAACAGCCTTACATGCTTTTCTTAGCTTAATCAGTTTTTTATAATCTTTTTTTCGGTTTTCAGCTTCAGATAACAAAGACTTAGCTTCAAATCCCATCATTGTCCAATCCTTTCAGTTAGTTATATCTAAATATTACCATGGAATAGATATGAAAGTTCGAAAAAATTGTTTAAGGAGAGGTAACGAATGTTAGCTCAATCGAATAAATCTAGACAGCTTTTTGAAATGATGGCCACACTGTATACGGGTGGATTTCATGAGGAATCACCTATCATATTTGTGTCAACACTGTCCCTTTACATGAAGCAGACTATATTGAATGCTTTTTATTTTTGTCATCATGTGGTGATGTACTAGAGTGTGTGAATATGCGGTCTAATATTTGTTCTGTAAATGGCATAAAGGCATTAAGGATTATTCCTCCTAAACAAACGGTTAACAAAGTCCCGACGCCAATTGGTCCATTTAAAATCATTGCAACTATCAAGAATACGACATAAATGAACGTTCTCGAAAAAAAGATATTTGTTCTAGTTAAGTCTTTAATGATTAATGTTAATCGGTCAACTGGAATTGGTGCAAAATTTGTGTGCAAATAGGTTGCAGTTCCTAATCCTATAACGACTAAGCCGATTCCAAAACAAATCACTTTGCTGAACCATAGGTCAGGTGTTATCAAATTGTGCAATAAAAAAAGCCACATATCAATCCCAATCCCCGTTATAAATGCTGTTAACATCCCCAAAACTTCCGGTCTTTGTCTATTTAAAATTGAATTACAGCATATCAATATGAACGCTATTATGATTTCCCAGCTTCCCACTGTAAGCCCCACATTTTTAGACAGTCCTACCACAACTGCATCAAAGGGTGAAGTTCCAAGGTCTGATTGGATAGTGAAGGAAATACCAAGAGTTAAAATGAAAATTCCTAATACATAAAAAGTATATTTCACTTTACTCGACCTCTTTTTCATTATTTTTATTGCAAATACAACAAAGTTAAGATATATTCAATATAAGTCATTTTTGTTGTATTTGCAACAAAGGTATGCACTAAGGAGGTCATGATGAAGGAAATTCTTCGCGAAATCGGAATGATTGCCAGGGCATTAGATTCGATAAGCAATATAGAATTTAAAGAATATAACCTCACAAAAGGGCAGTATTTGTACCTTGTCCGAATATGTGAAAACCCAGGAATCATTCAAGAAAAGTTAGCTGAAATGATTAAAGTAGACCGAACAACCGCAGCTCGTGCGATAAAAAAACTCGAAATAAACGGTTTTATTGAAAAGATGGATGATGAACGTAACAAAAAGATAAAAAAACTCTTTCCAACAGAAAAAGGGAAAGATGTGTTTCCCGTTATAAAAAGAGAAAATGATCATTCGAATAGTGTTGCATTAGCAGGATTTTCTGAAAAAGAAGCAGAAACCATTTTTCACCTTCTTCAAAGAATGAGAAAAAATGTAGAAGTTGACTGGGAGTATGTAAAAAAAGGGAACAAGAGAGATTATTAATTTTATAAAAGGAGCATATATGAGCAAGAGTGTAAAACTAAAAAAGTGCAGCCATGAAGATTTAAAAATACTCCAAGAAATAAGTATTGAAACATTCAATGATACATTCAAAGACCAGAATTCACCTGAAAATATGAAAGCTTATTTGGAAAGTGCGTTTCATTCTAACCAGTTGGAAAAGGAATTATCTAATATCTCTTCACAATTCTTTTTTGTTTATTTTAATCATGAAGTCGCTGGATATTTAAAGGTCAATACCAATGAGGCTCAGTCTGAAGAAATGGGTGATGAATCACTAGAAATCGAGAGGATTTATATCAAGAACAAATTTCAAAAACATGGCCTTGGTAAATATCTGTTCAATAAAGCTGTGGAAATTGCGCTGGAATCTAATAAAAAGAAAATCTGGCTAGGCGTATGGGAAAAAAATGAAAATGCTATTGCTTTTTATGAGAAAATGGGGTTTGTTCAAACTGGAGCCCACTCTTTTTATATGGGTGATGAAGAACAAATAGACTTTATCATGATCAAAACACTCGTATAACTTTTTATGAAAGGCGGGTTTATATGTATATTCCAAAATACTATAAGGTTACAAATGTAGATGACATTTGGGACTTTGTTCAAAACAACTCATTTGGCACAATTATCACAACAGCACAAGGGAAACCAATTGCAACTCATTTGCCATTGCAGTTAATGAAAGAGGGAGATACTTACTATATAACGGGGCATATTGCTTATGGGAATCCTCAATGGAGAACATTTGAAACCTGTGAAGATGTGCTTGTTATGTTTCAGGGACCGCACGCTTATATCTCTTCCTCTTGGTATGAAAAGGAAAATGTCCCAACGTGGAACTATCAAGCCGTACATGTATACGGTACAGCCAGCATTTTGAACGAAGAAGAGTTAAAACATGACCTGACAATGTTGCTGCAAAAATACGAGAAGAACCGTGAAAGTCCTGTTTTATGGGATAAGCTTTCTCCTCAGCTCTTAGAAAGCCAGCTGAAAGGTATTGTCGGATTTAAGATGAAGGTGGAAGAAATTCATGCTTCATATAAATTAAGTCAGAACCGAAATGAAAAGGATTATATGAATATCATTGATCAATTACGACATGAAGGAAATCCAAATTCGAAACAAATGGCAGAACTGATGGAAAAAAGATTAAAAGATTAAATATCAGTCCACTTTTATTAGCCGAACTTTGGATGAATGCGTGGTACTTCTCAAATTTTTGATTCTGCAGAGCCTTCAACTTGTGTGAAAGTTCAAGGACCACTTGCTGTTTTTATCAGAGGCTTCTGGTGGGCTCTTTCGGTTTTCTAATCACAATTCATAAAAACTTATAGAAATGACGGAAAATGAATATACGGAGTGTAATGAAAATAAGCTTTCAGAATGAGGGCTTGTTAGTGAATAACCCGTGAAGGTTCAAGTCATCTCGGCCGCATCCCAATGATACCAAGGGTTTAACTGCCTTTGGTATTATTTTTTTATGCACTTTACGCATAGCAGCTTCTTTTAATATTTCGAAAGGTTGTACAAGTGACACTAGTAATGGCAGTAATCGTCAGGTTAGTAGGTCAAGTTGCAAACAAAAGAAACAAAACAGTGGGGAACAAATGCTTCCCCCTGTTTTGTACGTTACTTAGCTGATGTTTTCTTTAATCGTTTTGGAAAATGTGATTGATTTATTCTCGTTAACAAATGAAAGATTTTCTAAAGAGCTAACAGATAGAAAGGATGATAATGGATGAAGGAATATTTTACAATTGGAGAAACAGCCCGTCTCAATAACATTTCAATTCAAACATTGCGCTATTATGATAGGATCGGAGTTTTCAAGCCTCATTATACAGATCAGGATAATGGCTATCGATATTACCATGTGAAACAGTTCTTTTATTTAGATATTATCAAGTATCTAAAATATATTAGAACACCTCTGGAAGAAATCAAGCGTTTCAGCTCAAATACTTGTACCCCTGAACATATGCAACACTTTCTTGAGGAGCAAGAAAACATGATTGTGCAAGAAATGGAAAAACTCGAACGTGCCCGGCAATTACTTCATAGAAGAAGGAATCAGCTTAATGAACAAGTAGACATATGCAATAAAAAAGATGAAGGTTTCGTTTATTTTCGTTATATAGATGAACAAACAATAATAAAAGTGGAGACGCCTCAAGTTAATCCTCATCATCAATCAGATTTGTATTACAGAAAGCTGGCTGATGTTGTAGAAAAAATAGGAGATGTAGTAGATAACTATTATGGATTCATTTATGCTTTCAAGCCCTATAAGGATTCTCGTGAAATTTATTGCAACAGTATTTATACGACTGTTCGCAATGGAAAAGAGATAGACATAGGAGAAAAAAACATAACGCTAGACACGATCCCGTCCGGTGAATATGTATGTATCGCATTTGATTGGTCTGCAAAAAATTATGATGAATATTATCGTAAGCTTTATCAATATATTGAATCTCATGGCATCCAAACAGATGGAAAAGTATATCAAGTTTCTCTTCCAATCGACTTTCACTCATTAAGAGAAGAAAACTTCCTTACAGAATTAAGAGTGCTAAAAAAATAACTAATTCTTGACCCTATAGTTGCTATAGGGTTTATGATTTGTGCATCTTCTTATGAATATTTGAAAGGGAGGATGTATAAGATGACAAGATGCTTCGGTTACTCGTGACGCAATGGCAAGGCGGAAACCAACCGTCATGTACTGAGAGCCCATTTATTAACTGGCTTGCACCTTAAAACGAAAGGTCCATTTGAAGAAGTGCCTGTCGATTTTGGTGCGAGCCTTGAAAAAGAGCAGGGGATTGTTGGTAGGAGTGTTTTATTAAAGCGAGCTTGAACTGCCAAAAGCTTAATTCATAAGCACAGGCTTGATCGTATTATCGTTCTTGGCGGCGAGGTGCAGAACTTGCTCCTTTTGCATCCTTAAACGAAACATACGATGGAGATACTGCTTTGTTATGGGTTGATTCATTATTATCGCTACTGGCTGTAGTGAAGGAAGATAAATTTCTCTTAACAATGCAGTGAATCATATTAGAGCTGTACGTGCTGCTTTAGCTTTACGTTGAAACACGTTTTATCGTATCTAAAATCCTAATAAAAAATGAATCTGAAAAAAGGAGCGATGAATATGAGAGCACCGATAGATGAACCAATTTGGTACGCCTACCCTGGAATGGTAGCTGTAGTTACGGCTCAATATGAAGGCGAAAAAAACGCAATGGCTTCCGGGTGGCATACGTATATCGGATCTTCTCCAGGAATGTATGGGATATCAGTAAACAAAGAGACATATACGTACAAAATGATTGAGAAAAGTGGTGTTTTCGGTGTGAATTTTCTTCCAGGGAGATGTTCGGAATTAATTCAAGCTTTAGGCACCCATAGTGGCAGAGATATCAATAAGTTTGAAGAATTTAATATTCAATACGAAGAAGGATTAAAAGCTGAGATACCGATTTTAAATGATGCATATTTTGCTTATGAGTGTAAAGTACACAGTATGTCCACTTTGGGCGATCAAGAGTGGATTGTGGGAGAAGTTTTACAGAGATATCGAGATAAAGAGCTTTTCTTAAGAAATGGAATGCCAAATTTAGAAAAGTTGGATATTCCGCTTCATATTGGAAAGTCCAGCTACCGAATATTAAATAGTAAAGCAGAGGAACGTCAGCACGCATTTGATTCCAAAACTGATTGAAACATTCAGGTTCCCCCACCTTCATTGTTACGTGGCATACATGCTCATAACACCACTATGTGCGGTTTGCGATAGAAATTGACCCTCAATATATGCTTTTAGATGAGGTGATGAAGCAATAAATGACGTAACAGTAAACGTATTTTACTGATTAAATACCCGTTACCGACTCCATTTTTTAAATCGCATTTCATATAAACATATAGAAATGATGGGAAAGTGAATATACGGAGTGTAAAGAAAATCAGCTTTGATTTAGGGGTCTAGTAGGTGAATAATCCATGAAGGTTCAAGTCTCTCGGCCGCATCAAAGATACCAAGGGTTGTAGACCCCTGGTATTTTTTAATGTTCTCTTTAGTTTTGCAGTTTTTTTCTTTTTGTTTCACTCGTTAAAGTGAAATGGAATAAACAAAGGTTTTCCCCGTTTTTGAAGAGTCTATCTTACTTTGCGAATCGCCGAGCAGCTGCCACGCACAATATAACGGCGATATTCACTGCTACGAGTGCCCAGCCCACTTTCTCGTGCAGAATCACTGAGGCAAGCAGCAGTCCAAAGAAGGGCTGGAGAAGCTGCAGCTGTCCAACCGCCGCAATACCGCCTTGTGCGAGACCACGATACCAGAACACGAAGCCAATCAGCATGCTGAATAAGGATACATACGCAAGACTGAGCAGTGCAGGAACGCCGACGCCCGACCATGAGTCTGGCGTAAAATAGAATGACAATGGCAGCATAAGAGGAAGCGACAGAACGAGAGCCCAAGAGATCACCTGCCAGTTTCCCAGGCGCCGTGAGTGCCGGGCCCCTTCTGCATAACCGAGCCCGCATACGACGATAGAAGCCAGCATGTACGCGTCGCCGACCGAGGAAGATTCTCCGCCTTGGATGAGGGCGAATCCTGCTACTAGTAAGCTGCCTGCAGCGGAGAAAATCCAGAAAGCTGGCCGGGGGCGTTCCCCTCCGCGCAGTACGCCGAAGATCGCTGTCGCGAGCGGAAGAAGCCCAATGAAAACAATGGCATGGGCGGATGTGACATACTGAAGCGCCAAGGCTGTCAGCAATGGGAAACCGACCACCACGCCGAACGCTACCACCAATAGCGCAGTTATGTCACCTTTGGCAGGTCGCTGCTGCCGGAAGATGAGAAGGAGCGCTCCGGCCAATACACCAGCTATCGCTGCGCGGCATACGGTGAGGAACAACGGATCGAAGTCCGCCACAGCCAAGCGGGTCGCAGGCAGCGATCCGCTGAAAATGAGTACACCTATAAAACCATTTATCCAGCCATTTGTTGTTTTGTTCATTGCAATCACTCCAAATATATTTCTTTTTCATGATCTGGATGTTCTTAACAAAACCAGTATCTAAGGATTACAATGACTATAAACTGTAATTGACCTTTTAAAAACAGCCAGTTTTCTTAAAAAATTGCATACCAGTTAGGGGAAACGCGCAAATGGATATCACACCTTTTTTAAATAGAAATCTGGATATTCCGCTTTATCAGCAGCTTTATCAGTATTTCAAAGAAAACATGCATCAGGGGCGTATTCGAAAAGGAATGAAACTGCCATCAAAGAGGCTCCTGGCGAGTCAGCTTTCCATCAGTCACACGACTGTAGAACGTGCCTATGAACAGCTTGCTGCTGAAGGCTATATTGTGAGCAAGCCAAGAAGCGGATGGTTTGCTGATTATAATGATGCTGATTTTGTCCATAGTAAAATGCTTAGCACATCACCAGCGAGAAAAAAAGCGCAAGAAAATGAACAATGGATTGATTTTCACTATGGAAATGTAGATTCTTCTCACTTCCCTTTTTCCGCTTGGCGAAAAAGTATGGTCAATAGTTTAGACCAATATGGCCACGAGCTTTATCGGCCAGGAAATGCTTTAGGGGAGCTTGAGCTGAGAACACTTATTGCAGAGTATCTGTATCAATCACGTGGAGTTCATTGTGTCCCTGAACAAGTGATCATAGGTGCCGGAAACCCTTTTCTTCTGCAAATCTTGTGCCAGGTTTTTGAACCGGATATTTTCATAGGATATGAGGATCCGGGTTATCCAAGAGCTCGGAAGATTTTTGAAGCCAATCGTATGAAGATCGTTCCTATACCGGTCGACGATGAAGGGATTTGTATACAAAAGATCAAAGAACAGCAGCCACACCTTGTATATGTCACACCTTCTCATCAATTTACGCTGGGAACAATCATGACGATTAACAGAAGAATGCAGCTTCTCAAATGGGCGGCAGAAAATCAATCATTCATCATAGAGGACGATTATGACGGGGAATTCAGATACACAGGACAGCCGGTCCCATCCTTGCAAGGGCTTGACCAGCATAACCGTGTCATTTATATGGGCACCTTTTCGAAATCTCTTCTTCCTTCGCTGCGTATCAGCTATATGATTCTCCCTTCGCCTCTTTTAAAAAAAGGCCATGACATCACTTCTTTATATAAGCAAACAGTGTCCTGCCACAGTCAGCTGACGCTGGCTCAATTTATAAAAAATGGAGAGTGGCAAAAACACATCAACAGAATGAGAAAGCTATATCGAAAAAAAAGGGCCATTTTATTAGAGACTGTGCAAAAGGAATTAGGAAAACACGTCAGGATTCGCGGGGAAAATTCTGGACTTCGTATCTTACTAGACGTTTTCTTGCCATTCAGTGAAAAAGAGTTAATTGAGAAGGCAAAGGAATATGGAGTGAAAATTTATCCGGTTTCTCTTTCTTATAAAAAACATCCTCCTGCAAAAACGGTCTCACTGGGATTTGCAGGGGTTTCTGAAGTTGACATACGAGAAGGCATAAAAAAGCTGAAAGCTGCTTGGAGGATATGAGAGGTCAGGAGTCATTAGGAGATGATGGCTTTTAAAATATCCCCAGCTATGAATGAAAATACTGAAGATATAAGTGGCCCTCAGTCTCCCGCTCCTGATAAGTTTTGAATGCTTTTTGACTGGATACTCCTATATGAACCTTCTTCAGCATCAAATACTTCAGATGATAGGCAATTGATGAAGCTTTAAGTGAGATTTTTTTATTTGCTCATGTCAGTGCTACAATAAACAAGTACACAAATGACAAAATAGAGGTGTAAGAATGAAGTTAGATGAGTTTACAATCGGTCAGGTATTCAAAACGAAATCTTTAACATTAACAAAAGATGATATTATGCGGTTTGCAAGTGGACCCTCAATATATGCATGTAGATGAAGAAAAAGCGAATAAGGGCAGATTTAATGGAATTATCGCTCCTGGCACACAAACACTGGCCATTTCTTTTAAACTTTGGATTGAAGAAGGTTTGTATGGAGACGATGTGATAGCTGGAACAGAAATGAATCATATTACATTCATAAAACCCGTTTTTCCAGATGATGAACTGCATACAATCGTTGAGGTGCTTGATAAGCAGCCAAAGAGAAATGAATTGGGAATCCTCACTGTATTGTTATCTGCTTATAATCAAAAAGAAGAAAAAGTATTTGAAGGTGAGTTATCGGTATTGATGAAGCAATAACTCAGAAAGCCCGCTTTCCTAAAGCGGGCTCGATTGAATAAGCTGATGTGTGAAAGACTTTAGCGAGTTTCTTTTGAAAAATAAGAGGTTAACACATCATAAACAATAGGCAAAGAAGTAAAACCCTCATTTTCTAAAAAATGACCCCCGTGCTGGACTTCGTATAACGCAGCGTCAATTTGTTGTGCCAGCTCCTTGCTCCATGAAAATGGAACAATTTGGTCGTTCTTAGAAGCAATGACAGCGCGGTGCTTCGCGGTCTCGATGATTTTTTGATGATCAAACGATCCCTGTGTAAATTCATCTAACATCTTTAAAGTGGGCAATGATTTGGAAAAGCCGGAAACCAGTATGATTCCGCCAAGCTGTTTTCGTAATTGAATATGTTCCAAAAATCTTAAAATGGCGGGGCACCCTAGGCTGTGCGCAACCAAATACGTATTTTCATCTAAAGTGTGTTGATAAAAAGAGAGTGTATCCAGCCAATCCTCAAGTCTTGGCTCGAGCGGATGAGGCATGTTTAAAATGTCTGCTTGGACCCCATCTGCGAGCAGACGTTTTTTCAGCCAAGGGAACCAATGATTTGTTGAGGAGGCTCTGTAGCCATGAATGATATAGACTTGTTTTGTCATTTTTTCCTCCAAACGAAGTATTTTCATTCAGTATAAAATTCCTCTCATTGGGAAACAAGTACGCACTTTTTTGTAAGTAGCTTTTACATATGAGGCATTCCTTGTGCCCTTCCCCACTTACACATTTCATCTATGAGGGGATACAAAGATCGCCCTCTGTCAGATAACGAATACTCTACTTTCAGTGGGACTTGAGAGACCTCAGACCGATGAATAAGGCCGTCAGTTTGTAATTCCTTAAGCTGTGCGCTTAACATTTTATGGGTGATGAAGGGCATAGCCCTTTTCAGCTCGCCGTATCTCATCGTTTTTTCACACCCTAACTCATAGAGAATTCTCATTTTCCATTTGCCCCCTATAAGAGATAAGGTGTATTCAAATGGGGCTTGTTTACTGCGGCACAGGCTATTCATTGTAATCAAACCTCCTTTTTAAAGTATAATAACAGAATAAATCAGGAATTTCGGTGTTGAAGTTTGAGGGGCCTGGCGGGTAAATCTGAGGCGGCTCACGTTCTCTCGGCTGCGAACATGAAACCAAGGATCTTGCTAGTTATTGGCCAGGGTTGAAGCATAATCTGTCAGAGCTTGCATCAAATGATATTTGTGACCTGATTCACGATCTGAACTGAAAGGGCGATTTGTTCGACAGACGGCACGGCAAATTGAATGTTCCAAGTCAAAGAGGGTTATCTTACTGTTAATTACTTTATTTGAAAAAAACGATGTTTTTAGCTGAAAATATCTATTATGGTATAGTTAAATATAACGAAATATTTGAGAAATGAGGAATGGTATGTATACAGTCAAAAAACATAAAAAATTTAAAGCGAAAATGATTCTGCAAGTCATAATGGTTATTATTGGAGGAATTATAGCGGCATATGGACTGGAAACCGTATTGATTCCAAACAGTGTGTCTGATGGAGGGGTGACAGGCCTTAGTATCGTTGGTTCACAGCTATTTGATTTGCCATTAGGGGTCCTTATCGCAGCTTTAAATATCCCATTTGTCTGGTTAGGATATAAACAAATCGGGAAAGACTTTGCATTATTATCCATTATCGGAATCGTATCACTTGCCGCTGGTACAATGTTTTTCCACCACACGCCAGCCATCATAGAGGGGGATACCCTGTTAATAACCGTTGTTGGCGGGATTATCCTTGGATTGGGAATGGGGTTAGCGTTACGTAACGGCGGCGCATTGGATGGAATTGATATGCTCGCTGTGCTGCTATCTCGAAAATTGCCATTTGGAACGAGCGATCTCATTTTATTCTTAAACCTTTTTGTGTTTATTTTTGTATCCATTGTATTTGGCTTACAAGGGGCATTACTGTCAGTCATTGCTTACTACATTGCGTCTAAAGTTATACATATCGTTGAGGAAGGCTTAAGTGGTTCTAAAACCTTTCAAATTATTTCAACCCAGCCTGAATTAATGGTAGAGACAATACGTGATCAGTTAGGTCGAAGTGCTACCTATAAAGAAGCTTATGGCGGTTTTTCCCACGAGAAATTTAAAGAAATCACATGTGTCATCAACCGCCTGGAAGAAACAAAACTAAAGGAAATTATTAATGAAATTGATAAAAATGCCTTTGTTACCGTATATGACGTAGCTGAAGTGAAGGGCAGTAATTTTAGAAGACATACGAGTCATTAGAGAAAAACACAACTTCTAACCCAAAAGCGAGATACCGCTTTTAAAATGATAAGTCTCAGAAATTTTATATTAAATTGTTTTTGTCTTCACGCTCAGAAAATAAGGTAACCAGCAAGTCAGTATGTTAAAGTCTGTACTGGAATTCCATTGCCTCCTGTCTCGTATAATGAGAATAGGAGGCTTTTTTGTATCAGGTTATGCTTAAATGGAGGGATTTATTTGAATATTGAGCTGCAAGAAATAGATATATTGCAAGCGGATTCTGGTCCTTATGGGATAGCGGTCTCTCGTGAAGGAAATGTATGGTTTACTCAACATAAAGCAAATAAAATCAGTTGTCTTCATCAAGATGGAACAATCAAAGAATGTATTGTTCCAACTCCTGATGCACGAGTGCTGTGTTTGACCATATCTTCAATAGGTGATATTTGGTTTACTGAAAATGGGACTGATAAAATTGGAAGGCTTTCAGAAAAGGGCATATTTACAGAGTACCCATTACCCCATCCAAATTCAGCGCCATATGGAATTACTGAAGGTCTTCACGGTGATATTTGGTTTACTGAAATGAATGGAAATCGCATAGGGAGATTGACAGCAGAAGGGGTGATTCATGAATACGAACTGCCGAATGAAGAATCATATCCTTCTTTTATTACGTTGGGGCCCGATGACTCACTTTGGTTCACTGAAAACCAAAACAATGCGATCGGCAAGATAACCCGGTCAGGAGAAATAACGGAATACCCAATCCCAACACCGGGAGCAGCACCAGTCGGTCTTGCAAACGGAAATGATGGTGCCCTTTGGTTTACAGAAATAATGGGAAATAAAATAGGAAGGATCACGATGTCCGGCAAAATAACGGAATATGATATTCCTACACCAAATGCCCGGCCTCATGCTATTGCTGCGGGAGTCGAATCGGATTTATGGTTCACTGAATGGGGAGCAAATAAAATAGGAAGGTTAACGAAAGAGAGAACCTTTGAAGAATATACAATCCAAACCCCTAATGGCGAACCTCACGGAATTGGCTGTGACAAAGAAGGCTGCGTATGGTTCGCATTAGAGTGTAATAAAATCGGAAAGCTGCGTTTACTGAAATAAAGAGAAAGTGCTGAAAGAATAACATAGAGGATTTAAAAAGCATACCAAGAACATCGTATGCTTTTTCATTTGCATAAAACGCCATAATGTTACATGAACCGAAGTCTCGTCAATATAGTTTTTCAACAGCTTAAGTACTTATAGCTCTTTTACCATGACCTTCTCGCCGTTAAAATCGAGCTCACCATTAAATGTAAAACCGAATTTTTGATACAGGCGCAAAGCATGAATGTTGTTCTCAAAAATGCTTAAATAAATTCTGTTACATGTATATTGCTCAGCAAGGTGATGAATAAGAGCTTCAAGCATCATGCTCCCTAATCCTTGACCTTGAAAACGCTCGTCAATGAAAAATCGGTCAAGCCACACTCTGCCGTTTTTATTTTCTTCATCAAACTCAGGAAACCATCCATACATAGCAAAACCGACTAACTCTCCTTCGTAATAAAGTCCAGCAGGTTTATAATACTGACATTCTGATGCATCCTCTAGACATTGCTTGGTTGATTCTATATATGATATTTGGCTTTTGTGAACATGAAGAGACAGAATAGATTCACGATTCTCTTCAGTTACCGCCTTTATCTCAATATTCATAGTCATTCCCCTTTTTTCTCTTTTTCTGGTAAGGATATAAGATTTTTCAGATAAATTGTTACGCTTTCATCCACATCATGTAGTCTTGTAAGGAACAATGAGTTCTGTAGTTAATCCCCTTACTTTACAATTTGCACAAAACCTTTAATTAAATACTTTTCATAGCCCTGATACTCATCTAACATCACTTTTTCAGTAGAAGAATTCTTGTAATTTTATATTTTTGTCGCGGCAGCTGAGGAGCTGTCTTTTTTTGTAAACCTGTATGGGAGGTCATGCAATACACTACGTGCTCGTTCATAAATTAGTACTTATTTACTTAAATGAAATTCATCTTGATTGAAGCTTGTCCTGTGCAATCTTTTATGGAGAGTATCTTCTTTTTAATGAATGAACAGGTGAATTTTCTGGGCATAAATCCAATTTTTCCGGAAGTTTCGGTAAAAAACAAAACTTTTAGCGTGGTTATTTTACTTTATAATGTAAGCGGTTTCCTATGTAGTATACTTATACTATCGTACATCATTTGAGTGAAACACAGGAAGGATAGAAAAACAGATGAGATACATGAATACTAGACAAAAAGACATTTTGTATCTGTTGTTATCTGAACCTGATGACTATTTAGTCGTGCAAGATTTCGCCGACAGGGTAAAGTGTTCTGAAAAAACGATCAGGAACGATCTGAAAACGATCGAAGGTTATCTGCATGAACATTCTCCTGCTCAGCTCATTCGCAAACCAGGATTAGGTGTCTATTTAAATATAGAAGAACATGAAAGGGCCCGGTTAACTCAACAATTAGGTACTGAACATTTTGGCTCAAAGCACCAGTCCGATGAAGAAAGAATTCTGCAAATCGCTTATCAATTATTAATGAACCCAAAACATGTTTCAGCAAAAGAAATTGCCGCTCAGCATTTTTTGAATAAGTCTTCCATCAAAAGGGATTTACATGAAATTGAAGAGTGGCTGAAGCGATTTGATCTCAAATTGGTGTCAAAGCAGCGGCTCGGTTTAAAGATTGAGGGAAATGAAAGAAATAAAAGAAAAGCCTTAGCCAGAATTTCTGATTTGATTGATAACCCTGAGTTTACAAGTCAATTTATCAAAAGCAAGTTCTTAAGTCATGAAGTGAAATGTGTGTCGAATGAATTCAAAACATTGCAAAAGCACCATTCTATCTATTTCACAGATGAAACGTTCGAGAATCTATTATTGCATACATTGCTGATGATACGCCGAATCAAAATGAAGCAGCCCATCTCGA
This sequence comes from Bacillus sp. FSL K6-1012, assembly GCF_037964915.1. Lineage (NCBI taxonomy): Bacteria > Bacillati > Bacillota > Bacilli > Caryophanales > Bacillaceae > Bacillus > Bacillus sp. FSL K6-1012. Next base: position 617,432 of record NZ_CP150175.1, read on the forward strand.
TTTCGCCAACAGAAATGGCAGCAGTAGAAAAGAAGATAGAATATCAATGGGCAATGACATGTTTAAAACGGCTGGAAGCGGTTTTTGCCATCCGCTTCCCTAGAGAAGAAGCCGTGTATTTAACGCTCCATATACTCGGCGGAAAAGTTCGTTTTCGATCTCGGGGAGAAGAAAAAAAGGTTCTGGAAAATCCCTTACTTCCCATGGTTGTGCGGTATTTAATCGATCGTGTGTCAGAGCTGAAAATGCTTGATTTTCATAATGATCAGGATTTGGTCAATGGATTGAACATCCATCTTAACACAGTGCTAAACCGGCTGAATTACGATCTTTCTGTATCAAATCCAATGCTAAATGACATAAAAAAAATGTACCCCTATCTGTTTCATATGATCATTGACGTTCTGGAAGACATCAATCAAACGTTTGCTCTTTCTATTCCTGAGGAAGAGGCCGCTTATCTGACATTGCATTTTCAAGCTGCGGTCGAACGTTTGCACCACAGCAGCGAGAAGCGTAAAAAGGCAATCATCGTCTGCCACATGGGCATTGGAATGTCACAATTGCTGCGGACAAAAATTGAACGGAAATTTCATCAAATCGCTGTGAAGGCCTGTATTGCAAAAGCTGATTTAGCAGATTACACAACAAAGCATGGGGACATAGATCTTGTCATTTCCACGATAGCGCTGGAACATGTGCCGATTCCTCATATTGTTGTATCACCGCTGTTGGAGCCTTCTGATGAGAAGAAACTAAGTGTATTTATGGATCAGGTTGACGAATCCCAACGCCAAACACAAAAAACGTTTAAGATGCTGAACAATACGACTCCTTTCTTAGTTTTTTTGCAGCAAGAGTCAGTTCATCGCTACAAGCTGATTGAACAGATGGCAATGGTCTTATACGAGAAAGGCTATGTGGAAAAGGAGTATGCCATTCATGCTGTGATGAGAGAAAAAATGTCGGCGACAAACATTGGGGCTGGCATTGCGATTCCTCATGCAAACTCTAAATTGATTAAACAATCAGCCATTGCGATTGCCACATTAAAAGAGCCGCTTGATTGGGGTGCTGAAAAAGTGTCGCTCGTCTTTATGCTGGCTGTCAAACACGAGGATCAAAACATGACAAAGCAATTGTTCCATGAACTGTCATATCTTAGTGAGCAGCCGGCATTTATTCATAAGCTGACGAAAGAAACAAATGTTATGACATTTTTATCTTATTTGGATTATTAAAAGCGGGGCTTCGATGCCCTGCTTTTTTTGTATATGGAAAAATGCTAGTTTTTCCGGAATTAACGGTAAAAAACAGCGCTTTTACCAGCATGATTTTGATATACAGTTGTTACAGGCCTTATGAATCATACTTTAAAGGAGGACTCGTATGAAACTGTTAGCGATTACATCATGTCCGAATGGAATTGCCCATACATATATGGCGGCGGAAAATCTTCAAAAAGCTGCCGACAGATTAGGCGTTCAAATGAAAGTCGAGACCCAAGGCGGAATCGGGGTGGAAAATGAGCTGACCGAAGAGGAGATTCGTGAAGCAGACGCGATCATTATCGCTGCAGACCGCTCGGTAAACAAAGACCGATTTATAGGAAAAAAGCTGTTGTCTGTCGGGGTTCAGGATGGTATCCGCAAACCGGAAGAATTGATTCAAAAAGCACTTAGCGGCGATGTGCCGGTCTACCGTTCAGCTTCAAAATCGGAAGCCGGCAATCAACAGGAGAAAAAACAAAATCCGATTTACCGTCATTTAATGAACGGTGTTTCTTTTATGGTTCCATTCATCGTCGTCGGCGGATTATTGATAGCGGTTGCATTAACGCTTGGAGGTGAGAAAACACCGAAAGGCTTAGTCATTCCGGATGAATCTTTTTGGAAAACGATTGAACAGATCGGAAGTGCCTCATTCTCATTCATGATCCCGATTTTGGCCGGATATATCGCGTACAGCATCGCTGATAAGCCCGGGCTTGTACCAGGAATGATCGGCGGATATATTGCAGCGACGGGAAGCTTTTACGGCAGTGCAAGCGGCGCCGGTTTTCTCGGCGGCATCATCGCCGGTTTTTTGGCGGGGTATGCTGCCCTTTGGATCAAAAAATTAAAGGTTCCAAAAGCGATTCAGCCGATTATGCCGATTATTATTATTCCAGTGTTCGCTTCACTAATTGTAGGTTTGGCGTTTGTGTTTTTGATCGGTGCACCTGTAGCCCAAATTTTCGAATCTTTAACGGTATGGCTGGCGGGTATGAAAGGTTCGAGCTCCATCCTGCTGGCATTGATTTTAGGCGCAATGATTTCATTTGATATGGGAGGCCCCGTAAACAAGGTGGCATTCCTGTTCGGATCGGCCATGATCGGAGAAGGAAACTATGAAATTATGGGACCGATTGCCGTCGCCATTTGTATACCGCCGATCGGCCTGGGGATTGCCACGTTTTTTGGAAAAAGGAAATTTCAGGAGTCGGAAAGAGAAATGGGAAAAGCATCATTTACCATGGGACTCTTCGGCATCACTGAAGGAGCCATTCCATTCGCGGCACAAGATCCGCTTCGCGTCATTCCGGGGATTATGGCAGGTTCTATGATTGGTTCTGTGATCGCTATGATCGGCAATGTCGGAGACAGAGTAGCGCACGGCGGGCCTATAGTGGCAGTACTAGGCGCCGTTGATCATGTATTGATGTTTTTTATTGCAGTGATTGCCGGATCTCTTACCACCGCTCTTTTAGTTAATGTACTAAAAAAAGATATTCCGGTTTCTTCACCCGCCGGGCTGAGTGAAGCTGCAGCATCGAATGACGCTCCCAAACAGCACAATGAAGCGGAAAACAGACAGAAGACGGATATTAACAAGCTGACAGACATTATGAGTATAGATCTTATTGAACCAACATTATCAGGCGAAACCAGAGATGACATTATCGATGAAATGATTCAAAAATTGTCCCGCGCAGGTATGCTGCATTCAGAGAGCGGTTTTAAAGAAGCGATCATGAATCGCGAACAAGAGGGGACAACGGCGATTGGCATGAATATCGCGATCCCGCACGGGAAGTCTGATGCCGTCAAGAAGCCGAGTGTAGCGTTTGGAATCAAACGATCAGGCATTGACTGGAACAGTCTTGATGGATCAGAAGCAAAGTTAATCTTTATGATCGCTGTACCGAAAGATAGCGGAGGGAACCAGCATCTGAAACTGCTGCAAATGCTATCTCGAAAACTGATGGATGACAGCTATAGGGAAAGGCTGCTCTCTGTGCAGACAAAAGAAGAAGCATACAAACTCCTGGATGAAATCATATAAAGCGGGGGGATTTTCATGATGACTGAACCGTTATTTTTCAAGCCTGTTTTCAAAGAAAAGATTTGGGGCGGCACCGCTTTGGCTGCTTTCGGCTATGACATTCCGTCAGAACGGACGGCGGAATGCTGGGCTTTTGCAGCACATCAAAATGGGCAAAGTATTGTTCAAGACGGGATATACAAGGGGCTCACGCTCAGCGAATTATGGGAACATTACCGGCATTTATTCGGACATCTGAAGGGGGACCGCTTCCCTCTTCTCACGAAAATTTTGGATGCCAATCAAGACTTATCCGTTCAGGTGCATCCGAAAGATGAGTATGCAAAAACGCGTGAAAAAGGAGAGCTCGGAAAAACAGAATGCTGGTATATCATAGACTGCCAAGAAGATGCAGAAATCGTTTATGGCCACAACGCAAAAACAAAGGGAGAACTCATCTCGATGATAGAAGGTGGAAAATGGGACAAGCTCCTGCGCCGCGTAAAGGTAAAACCGGGGGATTTCTTCTATGTGCCAAGCGGCACCGTTCATGCGATTGGGAAAGGAATTCTCATTTTAGAGACGCAGCAGAATTCGGATACAACCTACAGATTGTATGATTATGGCCGGAAAGATACAGAAGGCAATTTGCGTGAGCTCCATTTGGAAAAAAGCATAGAAGTGATAGACGTACCATTTGCGCCAGAGCAGCAAACGGTTCAATATAAACAAACAGATGATTTGCACATAGCCGTATTGATTGAGTGCCCTTATTTTTCAGTGGAGAAGTGGGAGTTAACAGGATCAGCAAATTTAAAACAGCAAAAATCATTCCTTCTTGTCAGCGTCCTCGAAGGAGAAGGCCGGATAATCTCCGGCGAGCGTACATATGACTTTAAAAAAGGAGATCATATGTTGCTGCCTTACGGGTTTGGGGAATTCAAACTCACAGGGGATGCGGAGTGTATCGTATCTCATCTGTAAAATAAAACTTTATACCAGTTTATTTTTTAAGATTGATATAAAGAACGAACCAAAGTGATCTCATTTTGAGCTAATTGAATGTTTCAATATAAAAAGATACCAGCTGGTATCTTTTTTCATATTCACTCACTATGACACCCCTTCGATGTTTCTTTTATCTTATCTGCAATTGGGAGTATGCTGTCCAGCAGATTAACTGTAGACAACAATCACGTTGCTAAAGACAACCTATAAAAGCTGCTTCAATTTTATATAGATAAAAAGAGAAGAAATCGAAATGTGTTTCTGAATGATTTGTTTGTAAAAAAACAAGCTATCCTATTATAAACGCAGTTTTTTTTATTTCGTGGGCAAAATCATCTTTGAGCTGTCACGTTCGCTATCTCAAATGTTTCTTTCCCCAAACTGAACATTTGATCTGACAAGTTTTATAGGTAAGAATGTAAAGGATGATCTACATGAAATATGATAAAGTATTTTTTATGTGATAGTTGATGAAAGAATATTTTGATAAGAGGTGTATTTATGAAGTTGGATGAATTTGCGATTGGACAAGTATTTCATACAAAGTCTTTTAGGGTAACAAAAGAAAATGTAATGAGGTTTGCGGAAGAATTTGACCCTCAATATATGCATGTAGACGAGGAAAAAGCGAATAAAGGCAGATTTAATGGAATCATCGCTTCTGGCATACAAACGTTAGCCATTTCATTTAAGCTCTGGATTGAAGAGGGGTTCTATGGCGACGATATTATTGCTGGAACAGAGATGAATCATATTAAATTCATAAAACCCGTGTATCCAGATGATGAATTGCATACAGTTGTTGAGGTAGTGGATAAAAAACCAAAGAAAAGTGGAACGGGAATACTTACTGTATTGTTATTTACTTATAATCATAAAGAAGAAAAAGTATTCGAAGGTGAGTTATCAGTATTGATTAAGCAATAAATAATGTAACATTAAAGGTTTGTGATCACCAATTGATCAAACGATGAGAGTATAATTAAGATATGCTTTTTGGACTTACAATGTTAAGAGCTCATCTTAGAAAAAAACATACCAAATACGATTGGTATGTTTTTTTATTCATTCATGTAATGACATGAAGCAGGGTACCGATACCGTGCATCAAGACAGAAAGGAAATTAGAACTTTTTCATCTCCTTTAACATCTTTATTTTGCTTCCTTTTATGTAGGTGAAACATACCCCGCTGACAGTAACCATTCCGCCTAGCAGTGAAATAAGTGAAGGCATTTCGCCTATCCACACCCAGGAAATCACCAACGTCAAAGCCGGTGTTACATAAAGTGAAATCGTTGCTTCAGAAGCACCGACGATTGAAGTTACATATGCAAGCGCAAAGTATGGGATGACCGTCGGGAATAAACCTAAGTAAACGATAGACAATGTGGAGTTCATTGAGGCGTTTACAAACTCCCCCCATAAGCCTGGAAGAAAAACAAGCATTGGTAAGGATGCACCCCAAATCGTGAACGTTACAAATGGAATAAAACCATACTTTTTTATATAACGGGCTTGAAAAACAAAATAAATACTCTCTGCAAAAGCTGCCAGCAGAATGAACAGAATCCCTTTCATTGAAAGCGTATGATCTCCTGTCCCTAATGAAATAAATGACACACCCAATAAACTAATGATAGAGCCAATCCATTTAGAAAAACCAAAATGTTCACCAAAAAACAGTCGAGACAACACCGCAGAAAAGATTGGTGCTGTGGTTACGAGTAAGCTTGCAATCCCGGCACTAACTGTTTTTTCGCCGATATTAAGCAAAATGTGATAGAGTGCAAAACCTAAAAACCCTAATAATAAGATGACAGGGATATCTTTCATGTCAGGTAAGCGCATTTTAGTCAGCACAGCAAAAAGCAACAATGCCATAGATCCGATTAACAAACGAAATAAAGCAAGGTGTTCGGGTGTGTAATATTCCAGACCTACACGAATTCCCGGAAAAGCTGATGCCCACAAACCGATCATAAGACTGTAAGATATGATGAGTTGCACAGTTTTCTTTTTCATGATCTTCACTCCTTCTTTACAAAAACCAACCAATTATTTAGTGTGTTTTATACTAATAGAGATTTGATGAAATGGCTTCAACCAGTTACACAATTTTTGACCCAACCACTTTAGTTGAAGGAGACTGCTTTTGATGAGCTTTACAGAAGAAAAAACGGTTAGAAAGCTTCCTAAGTACTTACAAATCATTGATTATATAAAAGAGAAAATAGGAAATGGAGAGTGGCCGATTGGAAGTAAGATTCCAAGCCAGCGAACGCTTGCAAAAGACTTTCATGTAAATCGAAGCACGGTTATCACAGCATTAGAGGAATTGATGGCAGATGGGTTGATTGAAGGCAGAATGGGCAAAGGGACAGTTGTCATCAACAATACTTGGACACTGTTGGCTAAGAATTCTGCACCCAATTGGGAGAAATATGTAACTTCGGGAATCCAGCAGCCAAGCCGAAGAATTGTTCAAGAGATCAATAAATCAGAATCAAATTCTGATCTTATACAGCTAAGCAAAGGAGAACTTTCAAATGAGATTTTTCCTTTGTCTGCTATGAAAGAGATTATGGGCAAGGTATCTCAAAACATAGAGGCGTTCGGATATGAGGAACCAAAAGGATACTTGCCTTTAAGAGAGGCATTGAGTGATTATTTAAAAACAATCGGGATTCATGCTTCACCTTCATCCATTCTTATTGTTTCAGGAGCACTGCAAGCCTTACAGCTTATATCAATGGGGCTTTTGCAAAGAGGTTCAACTGTTTTTCTTGATCAGCCATCTTATCTTTATTCATTACATGTATTTCAATCAGCCGGAATGAATCTGACCGGACTTCCTATGGATAAAGAGGGGCTTTTGCCAAACCATATTCATATGACAAAGGGGGAACGGGGAAGAGCCATATTATATACAAACCCTTGTTTTCAAAATCCGACTGGTATCTTAATGTCAGAAGAGCGGCGGAAAGAAATCCTTGCCGCAAGCGAAAAAACGCAGCTTCCCATTATTGAAGATGACATATATCGTGAGCTGTGGATAGATGACATTCCGCCATATCCTATTAAAACAATAGATAAAAACGGTCATGTGCTATATGTAGGAAGTTTATCGAAAACGCTAAGCCCGGGCTTAAGGATTGGATGGATAGTCGGGCCAGAGCCAGTGATTGAACGTTTATCTGACATTAAAATGCAGACAGATTACGGATCGAGTTCGTTGTCTCAAAGAGTAGCGGCGGAATGGTTTACATCTGGCCAATATCAGCTGCATTTAGAACGGGTGAGACATCAATTAAAGATAAGAAGGCAATTTGTTACGAGCGCTTTAGAAACCAATATGAAGAATGCAGCTGTTTGGACTATTCCTAAAGGGGGATTCTTTATCTGGTTAAAAATATTGCCTTCGATATCTATGAAATTACTTTATAAAAAAGCCTTAACAAAAGGGATTCTTCTCAATCTTGGCAGTATTTATGCTCAGGAAAAAGGCAATTACATTCGCTTGTCATACGCTTATGCATCCCTTGAAGATCTCCAAAAGGGAATTTATGAATTAAGTTTGATCATTAAGGAACTGGCCAGTAAATAAAAATGCATTCAATGTTGATAGATAGGTTCTTAGAAATTATAAGATGAATATGTAGAGTGGTGGGTGTCTCCTCATCTTACTGGCTATTCTAAAAATCTCAGAACTCGTTCATTTATGGTTTCAGACTGTTCCAATGATAAAACATGGCCCGCATTTTTGATGATTTCTGCTTCAATTCCAGGCACTAATAAAGATGCGCGCTGTAAGGCTGAATGCGGATCATAAATGACTTCATGTTCACCTAGTAATAATAGAATCGGGACTTTTACTGATTTTAATTCTTCGTCGGTGAAAACATACGGAAATCCGTCGGCTTTAGGGGTTTGCTGTCTTGCTCCATCCTGCCACATAACTCCTGCATGAAACTGCTTCACAAAAAGTGGATGTAACACATTGCGATCTATCATCATCCACTTTAAGAAACTCTCAACTCCATTTGGTTCTGTGAGACTAAGCGCATATTTATAAAAATCGTGATGAAATGGTAAAAATGTTTCCGCTGGGCTAAGAAGAGTTGCACTTTTTACTCTCTCTGGCGCACGTAAAATAAAATTCATAGTATGAAGTCCGCCAAGTGAGAGTCCGATCATGTGAGGCTTTTCGACCCCTAGATAATCAAACACATCAAGAAGCCAATCGGCGTAACCCGTTCTTGTACCACATAAATCTGCAGGAATACTTTTATTCTTATCACCTATGATATCGATTGCATAAGTTCGGTATTTGCTGCTCCAATCCGCAATGTTGGGATACCACATCGTGGAGCTAAATAGTGCCCCGTGAAGCAATACGAGTGGCGGCGCATTCTCTGGTCCGCTTGCAATCACATGCGTTTGACCGAAACGAGTGGATACATAATATGCTTTGTAGGGAACTGGCCAAAGACCAAGGCTTTCATCATAAGTTTGAAAATAGTGAATGCCATTGTCACTTAATTGGGGAAACATTGGTGAATGGTTTGACATGCAAATTTCCTCCCGTCCTTTTTAAAAGAATGTATTGTTACGTGCAGAAAAGTAAAGTAATTGATTATAACAGAACTATTTACAATATAATACAGTTTTCGTTTTGCATCAAATACTAAATGAAATTGGGGATAAATAATTTGATACAGAAGTCTAAGAATACATATAACAGAAATCAATCGTTTCCGAGAAAGTCGCAGTACTTTAACAAACATGCAACAAATACCTTTAGAAACGTTAAGAACAAACCTTATCAGGCTGAAGTATCATACTGAATCATGGTGAGAGCTCTTTACAGAAGTGTCGTTAAAAGAGGGGAATTCTTTTACGGATAGAATAAAAGAGGGAAAATGATAGGAGGGTACAGTTTGCAGGAGGTAAAAAAAGAACAATATAGTAAAGTCAAAACATTGATACATCATAAAGAAACATGTTGCCCGACATTTGTTTATTCAATATTAGAACAAACAATTCCGGGAGTTGTTTATGCAGATGATCAATCGTTTCTGATAGGAACCAGCTCAGGAATTTATTATGTTGCAGGAGATGAAAGGAATCAAAATGTAAATGAATTTATCGTCAAATTATACAATAAGAGAGCTAAATCCAAAAAAAGATTTACTCTGTTTTCTCCCAATCGCTCATGGGACAGCGTAGTAAAAACTGTACTGCATGATGAATTGAATCAAATGATGCGATATTCGTTTTCTCAACAAATTTCTGCCAAAAAGGCTTTTCAGCTTCCAAAGGGGGTTACATTAAAAAGAATAAATGAGGATATCATTTCAAGCAGCACTGAATTTCAAAAAGCTTATTATGAGGAGTATTGGGGTTCAGTCTCGAATTTTTTAAAAAACGGATTTGGATTTGCTGTTTTGTATGAGAATTATGTTGTCAGTGAGTGCACTTCTATATTTCTAGGCGGCGATCGTGCAGAAATGGATATCTATACTCACGAAGAATATAGAGGGATGGGGTTCGCTTATATTGCTGGGAGTAAGTTTATAAATGATTGTCTCGAAAACGGCGTCAGCCCTTGCTGGGATTGTGATGTCAGCAACAAATCATCTATTCATTTAGCAAAAAAACTAGGATTTAAGATATCAACCAAATACTCCATCTTTTTTAAAAAATCAGGTTAAAAAAGACCCTTCCAAGGAAGGGCCTTTTCTTGAGCACCAAGCTGACGGGGAATATCATGCTTATTCACATGAACTCTTTTCGCCATTTAAAATGAATATGATTCGCCATCATCCGGCACTAGTACATGAGATGACATGCCTTTTTCATGAATAAAGCCTTTTAATTCTTCTCTGGATAATGCCCAATGGTTGACCGCTTCCATATGGCTCACGATTATTTTTGCATGAGGGGCAGCTTGATGCGTTTCATAGATATCTTCTTTCCCCATGACGAGAGAGCCGCCCTCAAAGAATTGATTGTTTCCTCCGTTCACTACAATGATTTCTGGCTGGTGTGTATCGATCTCTTCTTGTATCGCATCATACCAAACTGTATCTCCGGCTACATATAACGTTTTCTCGCTTTGGTGTTTGAACACGACACCGCATACAAGACCGGCAAGTTTTAAAATATCTCCTCTGCCGTGTTCGCCTTTGGTTTTGATTAATTGAATACCATCAAAGTCTGTGTCGGTTGTGAGAATCTCGACATTTTGAAAACCGGCGTTTCTGACTTCTTTCGCATCTTCTTCATTTTGTACAAACATTTTTATGTCTTTTGGCAACATGTCTTTGGCTGCATCATCAAAGTGATCCAAATGCAAATGAGTGACAATGACTGCATCAAGATTGTTGATGATATGATCCGCTGATGTCGGCAAGCTGACTAAAGGATTTTTTTGGTCTTGTCGTGGTGAATTTGGGAATGGAGGATAAGTGCCCTTTTCTGCTAACATTGGATCTATTAAAAACGTTTTGCCTGTATATTCGACAACAAGTGTGGCATTACGAATTTGTTGAATGTACATATTAAAACTCCTTTTCTTTGATATACGTATAGCTTATACTATGACCAATCGCCAAATACATGGATGAAATCAAGTCTTTTTGCCGTTTTACTTGAATGTTGAAAGAACCTATTACACATGAACATCGAACGGGCTAGAGTGCATCCTGATTGAAGAGAATGCGGACAACCAAAATAGTACGCGGGTTTTAAAAAAGTGAATGTATTTTTGGAACTCGGACATAGGTGCCAATTTACTTAGCGCATACGATGTTTTCATTTGTTTTTGAAAGGATAGGATATGATGTTGGATCACACGGATATGCAAATAATAGAAGAGTTATCTAAAAACAGCCGTATTACAATGAAAGAATTAGGGGAGAAAGTTCATTTGACGGGCCAAGCCGCTGCATCCAGGGTTGCCAAATTAGAAGATAACGGAGTGATTGAGGGTTATACCATTAAAGTGAATCAAGACAAATTGGGATATTCTATCCATGCCTTGATTAATATCTATACAAAAAGCACGCATCATCAGCCTTATCTTTCCTTTATCAAAACGCAAGAGACATACGTCATCAATAATTATAAAATCAGCGGGGATGGCTGTTATCTTCTGGAATGCAGATTTCCCTCTAACGAATTGCTGGATGAATTTTTGGTAGGCTTAAATCAGCATGTAAACTATAAATTGTCTATTATTATTAATAACATGCAACAATAAAAATGCATAAAGTAAGAATATATAAATGCTAAAAAAACCAAGGGTGTCAGCCTTTGGTTTTTGTTATAAGGCGGAAGGATAATGAAGTTTGATGAAGACATTTAATCAGACTGTGGCGAATCATCCGTAATTGGAATCCATTCTTATTCCAATTAGTATTAACAAATTACGAATATCATCTGGATCTGTGGGGTTCTTTGGAACAGGGAGGCGCTGCACCAGCTGTTCAACTGAATGGCCGACAATTGATGAAAAGAGGCACACAAAGACGTCCAATCACAGGCGTCTTTTTTAATGCAGCTTTTTAGGACTGGGATTTACATTTTCATGATCGATTTCATCAAATAAATTTCGGTTATTTGAATGGGATGGCTGAACATCTTCTTTGATAAAGTCGGGGTGAATGATCTTTTTTAAATCCCTGACTGTTAAAGGCTTGGCTTCATCAATTAATTCTAAGCCTAATAGGCCGTTTGCTTCTAACGTCGCCTTTTTGACATCCTGTAAAGTAGAAACGCCGTGCAGCCTCAATTGCATTTCCAGCTGATCTAACGTCAGTCTCATTCTCTTTAAATTGTCTACATGTAATTGGCCATCTTCAATGATAATTGTCGCTTTCCCGGTTAACAGATTTTCAATCAAATTAGACTTTAGCTGAATCCATTCCATAAAAAGGAGTGAGAGCGTAAAAATGACAGCTGCAACTAGTGTTTTTAATAGGCTGTTTTCGATGATCGGCTGAACAATGATGGTTCCGATCGAAATCATGACAACCGTTTGTGCCGAGGTCATTTGCGCAATTGATTTTCTTCCTGAAATTCTAAGCAAAATCACCCCAGATATCATGAGGACAAATGCTTCCCAAGTAAAACTCATCCTACCACCTGACCAGTAATGTAAAGGATTATAACGCCGGAGGCTAAGTGCAGAGCGTCTTTGACCATTTGAACGTTAATATATCCGAAAGCCTGGTTGTTCATTCAGCATGATGAATGACTTTGTATGTTGCCAAGCTGCCCGCATGAGAATAAACAGCGATAAAGTTGCCTTACAGCGGTTCGCGTTCCAAGCGGCTTAGAGCAGGTGAAAAGATTTGTCTTACAATTTTGGACAGGTTGTATAAAAATAAAGCAGATATATGGACATTCTTAAGTCTGATCCCGTATATTTCAGGCAGGTAAATACCAATCAGCAGGAGGAATGGGATGAAAGAGGTTACTGAATTACTTTCACTGAATGCAATAGAGAATTTTATAAACCGTCACCAGTTAAGTTTTATCTATATATCAAGACCAAGCTGTACAGTATGCCACGCAGTTTTGCCGCAGCTTAGAGAATTGCTGGAGCAGTTTCCGCATATCAAACTAGGACACGTTAATGCTGACAGTGTGGAGGAGGTTGCCGGCAGATTTTCGGTCTTCACCGTCCCCGTTCTTCTTTTATTTATTGAGGGTACTGAATTTCTGAGAGAAGCGCGTTTCGTGCATTTTGAACAGCTGGAACAGAAATTAAAAAGAGTTTATCAATTATATGAGGAATAAAATGTGCAGCTAAACGAACATGGCTTCAAGTCATGTTCGTTATGTTTTTATGAAGGAAGCAGATGGATATGAAATTCATTGACATAAAATCCAAATGCATGAAATAATATTCATAAGTAATGTTACTGAAAAGTATCTTTTTGTGGAGGCTGATCCGATGTGAAAAGCAGAAAAGGACGTAAAGGGGAGGAGAGCCGGAAACGATTGCTCAAAGCTGCTGCACATGAATTTTCGATTCGGGGATTTCATGAAACGAAGGTAAGTGCCATTGTGAAAAGAGCTGGACTGACGCAGCCTTCCTTTTATCTGTACTTTCAAAGTAAAGAAGCCATCTTTGAGGAGTTAATCAACGATTTCCACTCTCGCTTAAGAAAGCTGACAGAATCACTTCTCCTGGAAACCGGATTACATGCGAACGATGTAACAAACGGAGTGCTCTCTGCTGTGGCAGCTGTTTTTCAGTTTCTGGCGGAGGACAAGGATTTAACAAGGATCGGTTTTTTTCTCAATCCAGAAGCGAAACAATTGAAACAAGATGTGGCGATGGTTTTGAAAGACAACTTAGAAGCAGAACAGCGCCTTGGCTATTTTCGTTCCGAATTGGAAATGGAAACCGTGGCGGAATGCTTGATCGGCATGATTGAACATTTGACCGATTCATATTTGTTAACCGGAATCAAAGATCCGGCAAGTCTCGCCGAGCCGGTTGTCAATCTCTTAATATACGGGATGCTTCCAAAAGGGAGTGACGCAAGATGATATCTATGATCATGAAAGTCAGTTTGGCAGCTTTTATGCTCGCAGGAGGCATCATAAAGGTGTTCCGCGTGCCCTTTCAAGTGGAGCATTGGCGGCATTATCAATATCCGTTATGGTTTCTGACTGTTACTGGTATTCTTGAAATAGCGGGGGCATTTGCTATGACAGCGGGAATTTGGAATCGGTATGCAGCATTTGGGGCAGGCGTCCTGTTTGTCGTTCTCATGGCGGGAGCGGTTCATGCGCACATTGTTCGAGCGCGCCAATCAGTACTCATGACGATCCCTGCAATGATCTGTTTGATTGTTTCTATCATTATAATCATTTGGGAGTCCACGTAAGCTATTCACTTAACAAACCAATTTGCAGGAAACCCCCTTCTCTTATCGAATAATAGAAAATAGATCTTCATTTGTACGTTATTCGTCCGGCACCAGCTGGACTTTTTTTCATAAAGGAGGAATACAGGATGGCATTAACTTTGGAAGACATGACTGTGGAGGAGTTCGAAGCATTTCGCGGGATGTCCGTGCAAAATTATGCGAAACAAAACATACAATCGGGAACTTGGACGGAAAAAGAGGCGTTTGAGAAATCGGAACAGGCATATGAGAAAATGATTCCGAATGGACGAAACAGCAGCAATCATTTCTTTTGGAACATCATAAATGAAGAAGGGGAAAGGATGGGCTGGCTCTGGCTGTATGCTGATCCGCTTCATCCGCAAAAGGAAGCGTTTATCTATTCCTTTGGATTGTATGAAGCCTTTCGCGGTAAAGGGCTGGCTCAATTGGCGCTTCAAAGTCTGGATGAAAGAGCAAGAGAGCTTGGGGCGGAAAGACTTGCTCTCCATGTGTTTGCGCATAACGAGACAGCCGTTTATCTTTATCAGAAGATGGGATATGCCATGACCAATATACGTATGCGGAAACAGCTGTGCTGATAATAGCTGCTTATTTAAGCGGTTTCCCAAACACAATATGCCAATGCAGATGTTTAGAGTCCTGGTAAGCTCCTAAGTTGGTGATCACACGGCATGCACCTTTTTCTTCCGTCACTATGGAAGCGACCTTTTGAATGACACCCATTCAGATCATGGTCGTTCTCTTCCAGGGTGATCATGAGGAGATATGTTTCTTCGGGACAGCCACAATATGGACTGGATAAAAAGGGTTTGTATGATAGTAAGCCAATACGTTATCTGCCTCTAATACCTTATTTGCTTCGTTTTGCCGCTAAATACGTCATCACAGTAAAAGTCTTCAGTCATATGATCCATCCTCACTTTATTTCATTTTCTCTTCAGCTTTTCTTCATTACCTCTCTTCTATATATGAGAAGTTTCCATCTGAACGATCAGGGGCCGCACACCCTTGGTATTTTTTTGCCCCTGAACCCTTAGTCATTGTAGGCTTAATCGACGGCTAAAGGAGAGGTCTGCTTTACACACAGCAAAAAAAGATTGACCTCAAAAATGTAAGGGGTTACAATTGAAACCAATTAGGAAAGACTTTCCCTATATTAAACGTATTTAGAAATATTTTTAGGGGTTATTTTTTATTATATAATGATATTAAAGAGAAAGACTTTCCTTATTTTCGCAGAATGGGAGTGGTACTGATGGGGAATGTACAGGTTGGGCTATTAGGTGCGGGACGGATGGGAGCTTTTCACGGAGAAAGTATTGCGTTCCGTGTGAAAGGAGCAGATTTGTATGCGGTTGCAGATCCGGTTCCGGGGAATGCAGAAGCATTTGCAAAAAAGCTCGGCTCAAATATTAAAGCGTTTACGGATCCGTTAGACATGCTGGAGCATCCGGCTATTGATGCGGTCATCATTGCGTCGCCAGCAAGGACGCATGCCGCAAACATTATTGCAGCGGCAAAGAAGGGGAAAGCTGTATTTTGCGAGAAACCGATGGCTGTTACGCTGGAAGAAGCGGATGAGGTCATCAGAGCAGTAAATGAAGAATCTGTTCCGCTCCAGGTCGGTTTTAACAGACGTTTCGCTAAAGGCTTTCGCAGTGCATATGAAGAAATCCGTGCAGGAAAAATCGGCACACCACAGTTAATGCGTTCCATCACAAGAGATCCGGCACTCGGCGATCCGACTTCAATTCCTCAATGGACGATTTTTTTAGAGACGCTGATTCATGATTTTGATACCTTACTCTTTCTCAATCCAAATGCAAAGCCAATTGAAGTCTATGCCGCGGCCGATGCTCTTGTCAGACCTGATTTTAAAGACAAAGGATTTTTGGATACTGCAGTTGTCACGATCAAATTTGATAACGGAGCGATTGCAACGGCGGAAGCGAATTTCCAAGCCGTTTATGGATATGATGTCCGCGGAGAAGTGTTCGGATCTGAAGGCATGCTGACCATCGGAGATATCCGCCATACAAACATGACAAGGTATAACAAAGACGGAGTCAGCTACAACACGATTCGCTACGATCAGGACTTATTATTTGATGCTTATGTTGATGAGTTACAATCATTTGTGGATGCCGTTCGAAATCATAAGCCAACCTTAGTTACAGGCGAAGATGCGCGTGCGGCACTTGCCATTGCCGCAGCTTGTATAGAATCTTGCAAAACGAAGCGGCCTGTTACACTAAAAAACGGAGTGCCGCAAACGGTTTGAGTTTTTGATAGAAGAAGCTCCTTTTTAAAAAGAAATTCTGGTAAGCATTCGTTTATACTAGAGAGGATCTATTTTATAAAGGTGGCCTTCTTATGAAAACAACCATTTATGATGTTGCTAAGGAAGCAAACGTTTCAATCTCTACGGTTTCAAAGGTTCTTAATAACACCGGCAATATAAGTGAAAAAACGAAAAATAGAATTTGGAAAGTGATTGAGGAGCTTCAATATCAGCCAAGTGTTGTGACTTCAGCCAGAAAAATGATGAAGACCATCGGGCTGCTCATTCCTGACATCGCCAATCCGTTTATGGCCGAACTGGCCAGAGCCGTGGAGGACAGCGGCCGTAAAAAGGACTTCAGTGTCATCATATGCAGTACGGACAATCATTCGCTGAGAGAAGAAGAATATATCACCATGCTGAAGCAAAAGCATGTAGACGGCATTATTGTGGCGACGGGTCTCAAAAACAGTCAGGCGATACGCGAGCTGATTGAAAGCGACATGCCGGTTGTCATGCTGTCGAGAGATATACCGCATCTGCCTGTAGACACTGTAGTGGCGGATGATTTTAAAGGGGGATACGAGGCAGCTGTCCATTTAGCCCATTTAGGGCATGCAAATATAGCTGTCATAGCAGAAAAGATTAACAATACATCAATCAAAAATCGTGTCATCGGCTTTAAAGAAGGACTGCAGGTTTCAGGAATCCAAATCGATGAATCAGCCATTCTGGACTGTCCATATGACTTGTCAGCCAGTAAAGACATCAGTTTAAAGCTGCTTAATCAAAAACATAGGCCGACAGCTGTCTTTGTGACGACTGAGCTGCTTGCTTTAGGCGTTTTACAGGCTGCTAGGCAGCTTCACATTTCTATTCCTTCATCTCTTTCTCTAGTTGGGTTTGACAACAGCATCCTTGCAAAGATCAGTGATCCCCAATTGACGACTATCGCACAGCCGACTGAAGAAATGGGAGAAAAGGCAATCGAACTGCTGATGGACGGCATGGCCGATTCAAAACAAAAGAAAGTGATACAGCGTGTGATGCTGTCTCCTTCATTAATTGTGCGGAATTCAACGGCGTCACTGTTATGACCCTGTATTTTGGGGGATCTTTCTCTTAAACGAAGGGATATCCCCTCTTAAACGTTAAATACAATCAGTCGGAGGTGTCTTAATGACATCCAAAAAGGCCTATATCAGTCTTATTTATTTTTTCGGGGCATTAGGAGGTTTGCTGTTCGGGTACGATACGGGTGTAATATCCGGCGCGCTGCTGTTTATTAGAGAAGACATGGAGCTGACTCCATTTTTAGAAGGATTGGTTGTCAGCGGAGTACTGATTGGCGCTTTAGCCGGGGCAGCCTTTTGCGGAAGATTTTCCGACCGCTATGGCAGGAAAAAAACAATCATCTGGCTAGGTGTGCTTTTTACAATTGGAGCCATTGGAACAGGCTTAGCTCATAATATCGGAATATTATTACTATTCAGAATGGAATTAGGTGTAGCAGTTGGAGGAGCTTCGGCAATTGTTCCTTTGTATCTGTCAGAAATGGCGCCTGCCGCGATCAGAGGCAGAATCGCTTCATTGAATACATTGATGAATTCTTTCGGAATTCTCATGGCGTATATTGTAAACTTTGTTTTTTCATCTTCGGGCAGGTGGGATCTGATGCTTCTATTAGCAGTGATTCCCTCTTTCATTCTCATGGCTGGCATGTTTTTTATGCCTGAAAGCCCGCGATGGGTGCTGCAGAAAAGAAGTGAGGATGAAGCACGCCATATTTTGCTTCTGACGAGAGATCCGAAAACAATCGATGCTGAGATCCGCAGTATGAAGGAGATTAAGACGAAGGAACGTGTTTCCATATCAACATTATTATCCCCGGCAATCAGGCCGATCTTATTTTTAGGTATTGGGGTCGCCATCTTTCAGCAAGTAATAGGCACGAATACGATTATTTATTATACACCGACCATCTTAGAAAATGCGGGGTTCGGCGCTTCCAGTGCCATTGCAGGAACCATTGGCATCGGCATTATCAATGTCTTATTTACGATCATCGGCTTGCTGCTGATTGATATGATAGGGCGAAGAAAGCTCATGCTGATCGGCAATGTCGGAATGTCTTTGGCACTTGGTATTTTGGGCATCAGTACGCTGTTCTTTCATGCACCCGATTGGCTGCTGTTATCCTGCTTATGCTTGTTTATGGTAGCGTATTCAGCGAGCTGGGGAATGGTCGTTTGGGTTGTGCTGGCTGAAATTTTTCCGTTGCAGGTCAGGGGAACGGCGCTGGGAATTGCTAGTACCTGTCTGTGGCTGGCAAATATTGCAGTGTCGCTGTCCTTCCCGCTGCTTTTAGATCTGATAGGTACAGGTGCTTTATTTCTCATGTACGGCGCCATTGGTGTACTTGCCTTTCTCTTTGTTTATCAATATGTGCCAGAGACAAAAGGCAAATCATTGGAACAGATTGAAGGAGAAATCATGTCAAAGAATACAGCTTCATCTTTCTAAAAGGAGGATTTCAATATGGGAAGAGAATATGGGTTATGCTTATGGACTTTCGGCAGCATTCCATTTGAACAAAAATGCCGGCTGGCTGCAGAAATCGGAGTAGATGGGGTTGAGGTCGAAGGGGATATTTCGCTGAATCCGAAAGACATTGCCGAAACATTGGCTGCTCATCAAGTAAAGGTTTTATCGATAACGCCAAGGAATGTGGATATTTCAAGTGCGAATGAAGAAGTTCGTTCAAAGGCTGTGCAGTATTTCTTAGATTTACTGGATTGGGCTGTGGATTTAGGGGCTCCCCGTATCTGTATTCACGGCGATGTCGGTAAAGTGAGAGGGAGCGGTGATGATACAAGGGATTGGAGTTTACTAGTCAAAAGCGCTAATAGGATCATGGCTAAAGCGGAGGAATTACAGATTCAGGTGGTATTTGAAGTACTGAACCGATACGAAAATCACCAAGTGGTCACTTGTGAAGAAGCTTTACAATTCATTCGCGATGTCGGCAGCCCCAATCTCGAAGTACTTCTCGATGCGTATCATATGAATATAGAAGAAGCTGATCCTGTAAAGGCCATTAAATTGGCAGGGCAGAAACTCGGAGTCTATCACGTGGCTGATTCAAATCGCCAGGCGATCGGAAACGGCCATGCGAATCTCAAAGAGCAAATCGAAGCGCTTAATTTTATCGGTTATAAAGGCCCGATAATTATGGAGATGGTGGCGGCTGGACCGGATCCGTTTACTCCGATGAAAGGAAATGCCTATTTGGAAGTAGCGGCAGGGTATTATAAGTCATCATTAGAGACATTAAGGTCATGGGAAGGCTTGAAAATATAAAGAAATAAAGGACAACGGCTGTTGTCCTTTTTAATGCCGCTTGAACATTCCCGCTCAGTTTTTTTTATCTTGATGATCAAGCTCTTTCATCCGTTTCGTAAGCTCATTGAAGGCCTGATCCAGCTCCTTGTACCCTTTATCATTTGGCGTCATAAAACTGAGCTTTCCCAGCACTTCTTGTCTTTCTGTCTCAAGCTTTAAACGAAGCTCCTCCCGGTCATTTCTTTCTGAAGGAACGTCATTCAATTGCTTTTCGATGCCATTGTTTGAGATAACGAGTTTGCTGTTCGTTGTTTTCTCGAGAAAATAACGGTCGTGCGATACCACAATCAGTGTGCCGCTGTATTGTGACAGTGTTTCTTCCAGCTGTTCGCGTGACGGCAGGTCGAGGTGATTGGTCGGTTCATCTAATATCAGCACGTCTTTTTCCTCTAAGATATAAGCCATCAGCTTGCACTTTACACGCTCGCCCATACTCATATGTTGAATTGGTTCTGTCCATTGAGAAGCGGTAAATCCCAATCGCGTCATGATATTCTGGACATTTCCTCTCGCCTCGAACGTGTCTTGATAAAATAACTCCTCCGGTGTTTGTTCTAAAGGCAAATCAAATACTTCCTGTGTTAAATAACCGATTTTTGCTGATGGTGATATCCACACCTTTCCCTCAGCCGTTTCCTGTCCAAGAATGACTTTCAATAAGGTTGTTTTTCCGCTGCCGTTCGGGCCTGTAATGGCAACCTTTTCTCCGTGCTGAATCGTAAAGCGGGCGTTTTGAAACAGTGTCTTTTCGCCAAATGACTTCGTCAGATGTTGAACCTCCAAAAACCGTTTTCCTGTTTTATGAGTTGTATCAATTGAAAAACGAACAGTATATTCCGGATCGACAGGCTCAGCCTTTGTTTTTTCGAGTTCTTTTTCAAGCCGCTTTTGTTTCGATTTGATCTGGGCATCTGTGCGCTTTGCTTTTACACGATGGTATTCTTTAAACCCTTCCTTTTTCGTCGATTGTGCGTGGGCTTTTTTCGACCATGAAGTGAGTTCTGTCATTTGTGCTTCAATCCGTTCAATCATTTTCTGCTGTTTTTCATATTCGCGCTGCTGTGTCAGTCTTTTTTCTTTCCGGAACTTCATGTAACCAGAGTAGTTCCCTTTGTATTCAGTCAGCGTGTGGTCCTCGATTGACCATATTTTCGTGGCAGCTTCATCTAAGAAATACCGATCGTGCGAAACGAGAATGACAGTGCCGCTAACATTTTTCAGCTGCTGAATGAGAAATTGCAGGCTTATGTCATCAAGATGGTTTGTCGGTTCATCTAGCAGGAAAAGGTCTGCATCCTCTGATAGCCCTTTTGCCAGCCGTGCTTTCAGTTTTTCTCCGCCGCTTAACTGGCTGAAATCACGGGCTGGCACGTGCCATTTCTCCAGCAGTTTCACTTCGGCAGGTGTCTGATTCTCAAAGGAATACGATTCAGTCTCCTGTTCAACCAGCACCGTTTTTAAGCCGTGCTGCATCCATTGGATTTGTCCCTGTGACGGAATTAAGTCCTTGTTGATCAGGTGAAGCAGCGTCGATTTTCCAGCCCCGTTTTTGCCGATAATCCCAATGATATCGCCTTGCTGAACGCTGGCATTTATGTTTTTAAAAACGGTAAGATCCTTCACTTCATAGCTGACGTTTATAAGTTTTAATTGTTCTTTCATCTATATCCCTCGCTTTAAGGGAGAACAAAAAAATCCTCCCAAATGTTTTGGAAGGATTAGCCGTGCCTTTGCCATGATTAAATAAGCTATTCTTCAGAAATAGCGCGTACGTATTTAGAAAATGGGCAGACTAATCCTATTTTTTATGATTTGAAATATGCGATTTCAAACGTTAAAAATAAGATTAGTTAATCATTGTCCACCCATCATCCCTTCTCAATTTATTACAAACAATATAGCATATTTTTTAATTCGAAAGCAAAGGGAAATTGGAATTCCTCTGGATATCCAATCAAAAAAGCTCCTGCTCTCATTTCTGAGGCAGGAGCTTAAAAGGGTTATGGCTGCTTTAATTTTCTTACTTTATAAATCACAATCAGCAAAATAAACCAAACCGGTGTAACAAATAAGGAAACCCGAGTATCCTGTGCTAATGCCAGTACAACAAGGACAAACGCCAGGAACGCCAAAATTAAGTAATTCGTAAATGGATAAAGCGGCAGCTTAAATTTGTTTGCTTTCGCCAATTCAGGTCTTGTTTTACGGTATTTCATATGGCAGATAACAGTAATTCCCCAAATATAGATAAAACATACGGTGGAAATACTTGTGATCAAGGTAAATACGCCTTCCGGCATGATGTAGTTCAATGTCACACCGATTAAAATCACGATAGCTGAAAAGAACAATGCATTTCTCGGTACCTTGCGCGGTGTCAGTTTTGCCATTGATTCCGGCGCATTCTTGTCTTTCGCCAGTGAATAGACCATGCGGCTTGTACTGAATACAGCGCTGTTGCAGGCTGAGGCAGCTGACGTTAATACAACAAAGTTGATAATGCTTGCCGCACCGACGATGCCGACTGCAACAAAGACCTGTACGAATGGGCTTTCGCTGGGATTGATGACATCCCATGGATAGATGCTCATAATCACAAGAAGCGCCCCAATATAGAAAAGCAGCACCCTTACAGGGATATTGTTGATCGCCTTAGGGATGACTTTTTCAGGGTTTTCTGTTTCACCCGCTGTAAGCCCGACGAGTTCAATGCCGACAAAGGCAAACACAACCATCTGGAACGAGAGGATAAATCCGTGTATTCCATTCGGGAACATGCCTCCGTGGTTCCAGAGATTTGAGAAACTGGAAACACCTGAACTTGTGGAAAAGCCTTTGAAAATCATAAAAAGACCGATCACAATCAGCGCCAAGATGGCAATGACTTTAATTAATGCAAACCAGAATTCCAATTCTCCAAACAGCTTGACGGTAGCCAGGTTCATAATCAGTAAAATAATAAGAGCGATTAAGCCCGGAACCCATTGCGGCACACCGGGAAGCCAATACTGTGTATATAGCCCGACCGCAGTTAAATCGGCCATCGCGATTGAAATCCAGCAGAACCAGTAGGTCCAGCCTGTGATAAATGCGGCCATATCGCCTAAATAATCCTGAACAAAATCAACAAAAGAGTGATAGTTCAGATTAGACAACAGCAGTTCTCCAAGCGATCTCATAATTAAAAAGCAAATGATCCCCGTGATCATGTAAGCAAATAAAATTGACGGTCCTGCAAAGTGTATCGATTTTCCCGAGCCGAGAAACAGGCCTGTCCCAATGGCTCCGCCGATCGCAATAAGCTGGATGTGCCTGTTTTTCAGGCCTCTCGACAGTTTCTGCTGATTTATATTAGGATCTTGCGTCATGTCGTCTGTCACTTTGTGTGTTCCTCCATTGAAAATTGTTTAAACATGTTTTTAGATACTATTATAACACTAAAATTTCTATCTTTTTTACTATACAGGAAATATGGAAGGAAATTTTAAGGTTTATCGATTCATCACAAGATACGAAAAAAGCGGCTCAATCGTGGGAGCCGCTTTTGTTTACGCCATTTTATGATTTTTTCATATACAGATAAAGCCCATAATCAGTCGGAGCAGATGCGTACCCTATCTGACGCAGCATCGCTGTTATGTTGCCGCGGTGATATGTCCCGTGATTTACAACATGCGGCACCAGTTCAGAAGCAGTCGTTTTCATGATTCCGCCGGCGGGATTTTCAATCTGAAGGGGTTTATGGATCTGTTCCTTTTGCTTGAAAAAAGCTGTATATCGCTCGGACAACTTTAGAAACAGGGCTTCCATTTCCGCTAGCTCCTTCGCCACTGTCTGGTCTTTAAGCTGTTCAGCTAATGCCAAAGCATGGTTCATACTTTTTCCGGAAAACACTTCAATCCAGCCGAGATCAGAAAGATAAACATGGGACAACACATGGGATATTGACGGGAACACACTTTGGATCTCCTGACGATAAACCTCCTGTGGAAGCTCTTTTAATCGATTAAACATTTGCTGATGAGCCCATACGTTATATTCATACAATTGTAATGCTAGATCAGACATGTGAATTTTCCCCTTTCGCGTTTATCATTTCTATTGTATACGAACAAACATTCTTTAGGGGATTTTCTGTGAATAAAATGTATTGACAGAACATAGTTTAGAGGGATAAACTATGTAGCATCGATCGAAAGTTTAGGGGTGTAAACTAAAATGCAGGAGGAAAGACGTTGAATGAACAGAAGCTATGCCAAGCGATAAATCTTTTCGTAGAAGTTTTACTTGAAGGTACAGAGTTTGTACATCATGAAGTCGATCAGGATGTATTCAAACACATCTCCAGAGAACAGGCCGACCTGTTAAAAATTTTAAAAGTCAAGGGCCCATCTTCTCCCGGCAGCCTGGCCATGTATCAAAACGTGCATAAGAGCGCGATTTCTAACCGATTGAAGAAGCTGCTGGAAAAGGGATTGGTTGAGTGGGATGACTGTCCGGTAAAAAGTGATAAACGCACGAAACGAATCAAAATTTCAGAAAACGGTGAAAGCATTATCGAAGAATTGGATTCAGCTATCTTTAACGCGCTCAAAGAGCTGATGCACGATATAGATGAGGAGCACTTACAATCATTCATTGACATATTTACCATTCTAAAAAGCAAATTTAAAGGAGGGGATCTTCCGGAATGAAATCGATTGTCAAATTCAAATGGGCCATTGCGGCGGTTATCTTAGCGCTGACTGTTATATTGAATTTATTTTCTCCCAACTTAACGGAGCTGGCCAATCAAAAGGGGCAGGCACAGCTGCCGGCTGATTCCGTTTCAGAAAAAGCAAATGCTATTCTGAAAAAAGCCGGAGAAAACAATAATTCGATAAGCATTGTCTTTCCATTAGATCGTGCGCTAAATAAAGATACAGAGGATCAGCTCCGCAGCATGATCGATAACGTCAAAAAGATTGATGGTGTTGAAGAGGTAACATCTCCGCTGACAGGTGAAAAAGAAATCAAAGATCAATTGATTTCAAAGGATAAGAAAACCATTCTTATTCCCGTAACGATCACCGGATCTGATAAGAAAGCGGAAAATATTGCCGATGATATTTATCAAATCGTTCCCGATGATTTGACGGCATATATTACGGGAGCGTCTCTTATCAATCAGGATTTTGCGCACAGCTCAGAGGATGGGCTTAAGAAAACGGAAGTGATCACAGTCTGTTTGATTATCGGCTTGCTGCTGATCGTGTTCCGCTCTGTTGTGACGCCTTTTATCCCGATTGTGATTGTCGGTTTCTCGTATGTAATCAGTCAATCTATACTGGGCATTTTAGTTTATAATGTTGATTTTCCTATTTCGACATTTACCCAAACCTTTTTAGTTGCCATCCTGTTTGGGATTGGAACAGATTACTGTATTCTTCTTCTGACTCGTTTCCGTGAAGAACTGGCAAACGGGCATGACAAAAAAGAGGCAACCCTTATTGCTTACCGTACAGGCGGAAAAACATTGTTTATCAGCGGGTTTGCGGTATTGATCGGGTTTTCTGCCCTTGGTTTTGCGAAGTTCGCCATTTTCCAATCAGCTGTGGGAGTTGCTGTCGGGGTTGGCATTTTAATGATCATCCTCTTCACTCTGCTGCCTTTATTTATGGTGACGCTCGGTGAAAAGCTCTTCTGGCCGTCTAAGAAAGTGCTGTCGCACAATGACAATAAATTGTGGGCGTTTCTCGGCAGACATTCTGTTGCCCGTCCGTTTCTGTTTCTCGTTATAACAGTCATCATCACGCTTCCGTTCATTTTGACCTATGATGACCAGATTTCATTTGATTCAACGGCGGAAATCAGCAGCGATTACAAATCCATCAAAGGTCTTGAAGCCATTAAGGATGGGTTTGGTGAAGGAAAAGCATTTCCGGTGAATGTGGTGATAAAAGGAGACAAGGATCTCACTACCGCTGAGACGATCCCTTATCTTGGAAATATCAGCAAAGCCATTGAGAAAGTCGAACATGTTGATTCCGTCATGACCATTACCCAGCCGACGGGTGAAAAAATCAAAGATTTATATATTGATAAACAGCTAGGCTCTGTGTCAGACGGGCTGGATAAGACAGTAAAGGGAATTGCTGATGTCCAAAGCGGGTTAACGGATATTGAAGATGGGCTGAATCAAATGTCCGGGCAAACCGGAACAGCCGCGAATGGCAGCTCCGGAGGCTCACTGTCAGATGCAGCTGACGGTTTGGGAAAAATCAATGAGCAGCTGCAGCTTGTCAGCAAACAGCTTTCTCAAACCGGCAATACCGCACAGGCGGTGCCGCAGCTCACAGCAATCAGCGGACAGCTTGGACAAATTCAAACCGGCCTTGAGCAAGCAAATGAGCAGCTTTCAGGCCAGCAGAAACAGGCCGGAACACTGACAGAAAGCCTGAATCAGCTTGCCGAAGGTGTGAAGAGTGCAAATAATGGACTGACAAAAATCACCGACGGGCTTACGGCATCCAGTGATATGTTAGAGGACATGAGCAAAAGCTCAACCGTTCGGGATACGGGGATTTTTATTCCTGATCAAGTCATGAAAGATAAGGATTTTAAGAAATCAATTGATCGGTATTCCTTTGCAGACGGCAAGGGAGTGCAATTAAGCGTCGTCTTGGATTCAAACCCATATTCAGAACAAGCGATTACGACCATAAACCAGATCAAAAAAGCGGTAGCCGGCGAAGTCGGCGGCACGCCTCTGGAGGACACTCAAATTGTTTACGGCGGGGTAACGAGCGTCAATGCCGATTTAAAAGAGCTGTCTACAACGGATTTCTCCAGAACGATGGTCATCATGATTCTCGGGCTGTTTATCGTCTTGACAATCTTGTTCCGTTCAATGGTGATGCCGATTTATATGATCGCTTCACTGCTGCTTACGTATTACACTTCAATATCAATGACGGAATTGATTTTTGTGAATATCTTGGGCAATGATGGAGTCAGCTGGGCGGTACCGTTCTTCAGTTTTGTCATATTGATCGCGTTAGGGGTAGATTACTCGATCTTTTTGCTTGACCGCTTTAAAGAAGAGGTTCAGCTTGGCATTCATCAAGGTGTCATCAGGTCAATGAGCAAAATGGGCTCTGTCATCATCACCGCGGCTATTATTTTGGCCGGTACATTCGCGGCGATGATGCCATCGGGCGTTAATACGCTGATGCAGGTGGCAAGTGTCGTCATTATCGGGCTGCTGCTGTACGGCCTTGTCATTCTTCCGCTCTTGATGCCGGCAATCATTGTGACATTTGGAGAAGGAAACTGGTGGCCGTTTGGCAGAAAGAAAAATAAAGAATAGAAAAAAAGAGTGGTGACAATTCATTTGTTCATCACTCTTTTTTGTAAATGTAAAAGGCACGTTTTTCACCTGTCAGCAAGCAATGGAGGAACAGGGGAGAATCATCAACTTTTCTACATCTGTTGTCGGTCAAATGTTTCCGACATACAGCATATGCGGGAACAAAAGCCGCTTGGGCAATTCACCCGTCAGCTTGCCAAAGAATTAGCCGTGAAACAAATCACCATTAATGCGGTACCGGAAGATATCGCAAATGTGATTGAATTTTTAACGAGCGAACAATTCAATGGATCACAGACCAGACGATCCGTGTGAATGGCGGATTTATTTAAAATGAAAAAGCTCCCAAGAGTCATTCTTGGGAGCTTTGTTTTATTTCCATTCTGCAATAGTATCAATCGGCAGACGGTAGGAAGCGTATCCTTCGTCCGCAGCTTTTCCGATGGAAAGAAGCATAACAGGCACATAACGCTCTTTGTCTAATCCGAAGGCTTCCGCGATGTTTTCTTTATCGTAGCCGCCGATCGGGTTTGTGTCATAGCCGTGCGCGCGTGCAGTCAGCATAAGCTGCATAGAAACAAGGCCGCCGTCAATCAGGATCGTTTCACGGTTCACCTGAGCCGGAAGCTTTTCAAAATGTGCTGTCAGGGCAGCGATTTGTCTGTCTTTTACCTCCTGCGGCATGTAACCGAGCTCCACGGCTTTTGAATAAATGTCTTCTAAGTAGTCTGCATTGTTCATGTCTGCAAAAACAGCGATGACGGCAGATGAAGTTGTGACCTGTGTTTGGTTAAAGCTTGCTAGCGGCGCGAGCTTCTCTTTTCCTTCCGGGCTGTCGATGACGAGAAAACGCCATGGCTGCGCGTTGACAGAGGATGGCGCAGTTGTAGCTTCCTCTAGGATTTCTGTCATCTCTTCTTTGCTGATTTTCACTGTCGGATCATAATTGCGAATGGAACGGCGTCCTTTCATAATGTCCATAAAATCGTTTGTTTTGATCATGTTGATACACTCCTCTTAAGCTTCGATATTATTTATATTGTTTCGCATGCGCGCCAGCACATCAATGAGCAGGCGGCGTTCTTCTGCACTTACATTTGCGAGCATTTCGTTCATGAAACGCTCCTTTTCCTTCTTAGAAGACTCAATTCGCTCTCTTCCCTGGTCTGTTAACCGAACAAGGGTGATGCGGTTGTCCTCGGGCTTGCGCCGTCTTGATACCATGCCTTTGGCTTCAAGCTGTTTTAGGTGTCTTGTGACGGCCGCGCTGTCGATATTGACTTTCTTTTGAAGGTCGCTTTGACTGATCTCATCCGCATGATAAAGCAATGTCAGCAATTCCAAACGAGATTGGCTGATGCCCGTGCATGCCTCGAACTTCACGCCAATCACTTTGTTCACGCCTTGCAGCTGATATAAAATCTCGGCTTCCTCAGAACAAAATGATGCCAAAACCCATCCCTTCTTTCTTGTCAAAAAAATAATTGATATATCAATAATTGACACGTCAATTAATATACAACGATTGATTTCAATTTGCAAGCCTTTTGCATATTTGAAAAACCTCCCAACATATAAGTTGGGAGGTTTTTGTTATCCTTGCGGCTCAGGATAAAACATCAGCAGAAAAAAGCTGGCCGTTTTCTGTGATGAATTGATGTAGCTGTGCGGTGTGGATCCCGTAAACTGCATGGCGTCTCCTGGTACCAGCGAATGCTCCTGATCCTGCAGATTGACGGTTAACTCGCCTTCTTTGATTAAAATGTATTCTTCTCCTAAATGTGTTTTTGCTTCATGTATGCATCCCGGTTTCAGATCGACAACATAAATTTCAAACTTTGTTTCAGGGTTGTACGGAAAAAAGGGGTAAACAATGTAGTTTTCTTCATTATCTGTAACAGGTTCAATATCTTTAAGATTAATTTTTCTTACTTTCGGCTTGTCTTCTTTCAGAAAAACAGAAAAAGATACTTGCAGTCCATTTGCGATCTTCCAGAGAGTGGTGACAGTCGGGGTCGATTTTTCTTTCTCAATTTGTCCTAGCATCGCTTTGCTGACGCCCGTTAACTCAGAAACTTGATCAAGAGTCAGGTTTCTGCTTTTTCTGAGTTTGACAAGATTCTTTGCGATAATGGCTTGGATATCATCCATACATGTATCTCCTTACGTCATATTCGCTTTATTATAACATATTAAAATCAGCTATTACATACAGTTGTAAGCTATAACATATATGTGTATAATATGTTAGACGAGGAGGAGAAACAGAATGATATCAGAGAAGGAAATCACTCATGCCCCAACTTGCGAGCCATCGTTCTTACAAGGGTTTAAAGATTGTGTCCCGACGCTGATCGGCTACATCAGTATAGGTTTGGCTGCCGGAATCGTGGGAATTGCCTCGCATTTAAGCGTCCTTGAGATTACGCTGTTGTCAGGTTTGGTTTTTGCCGGCGGCTCCCAGTTCGTTATCTGTGCTTTGTTAGCAGCGAATAGTCCGATGTCCGCTATTATCCTGACAACGTTTATCGTAAATTTACGCAATTTTCTATTAAGTGCCGCGCTTGCTCCTCACTTTTCAAAGTATTCGCTAGTGAAAAATGTGGGGATCGGCATGATGGTGACAGATGAGTCATTCGGTGTTGCTTCAAATAAGATTGTAAAAAAAGAACCAATTAGTGATCGATGGATGTTCGGTTTAAATCTCACTGCATATGCGTGCTGGGTGCTCTCTTGTGTGGCAGGGGCAGTCTTTGGTAAATGGATTACCGATCCGGAAACGTTCGGACTCGATTTTGCGGTGACGGCTATGTTTTTAGCATTGCTGATTTTGCAGATGGAACATGTTGTGCCTGCAAAGATTAAACACTATGTATCTCTCATTATTTATATGGTGATTGCGATGATTGTTTTCTCTTTCTTTATGCCGTCACATCTCGCTGTGATTATTTCAACGATCATCGTAGCGACAATCGGGGTGGTGACAGATAAATGAGCGTAAATACATACATCCTGATGGTGATTATCGGCTGCGCGCTGGTCACAATGATTCCCCGCGTGATTCCATTTTTAGTTGTACGGAATATTTCCTTGCCGGAGCCTGTGCTGAAATGGCTCTCCTATGTGCCGGTTTGTATATTGACGGCACTTGTTGTGAAGGATTGCATGATTCAATCCAATGATTCTCTGAAATTGAATTGGCAGGCAGCAGTTGTATTGATTCCTACTCTATTGATTGCACTGAAAACAAAAAGTTTATCTATGACAGTCATCAGCGGTGTTGTTCTTATGGCCGGCTTGCGCTTATGGGTATAAAACAGCTGCTTACATCAAAACTCACGATATCAGGGGGAAGCAAACCCTGGTATTTTTTGTGTCTCTGATTCAATCTTTAAGCGGCTTTCACTGGCTGAAAGTTATGGTACAATATACAAATGTTTTACAGCTTCAATCAATTGTTGGAGTGACATCTGTTTCAGATAAATAATAGATTGAAGGGAAGGTTTTGATAGAATGCTGCAAAATCCAACTGGAAAAGAGCGTTTGGCATTGGCATTTCTGCTCGGCATGCTTGCTATATTGGGCCCGCTTAATATAGATATGTATTTGCCTAGTTTTCCTGACATTGCCGATGATTTATCGGCCAGTGCCTCGCTTGTACAGTTAAGTTTAACAGCCTGTCTGATCGGGCTTACCATCGGCCAGGTGATTGTCGGGCCGGTCAGTGATGCGCAGGGAAGACGGAAACCGCTATTAATCTGTATTTTCTTATTTGCGTTATCTTCTCTGTTCTGTGCGCTTTCACCAAACATTACAACACTGGTGGCAGCCCGTTTTTTACAGGGGATTACGGCCTCTGCAGGACTTGTGCTGTCTCGGGCAATCGTGCGGGATGTGTTCACAGGGAGAGAGCTTTCTAAATTTTTCTCACTGTTAATGGTGATTACCGCAGTCGCGCCAATGATAGCGCCAATGACAGGCGGTGCTCTTTTATTGCTGCCGTTTGCAACGTGGCATACGATTTTTCACTTTTTAACGATCATCGGATTTGTGCTTGTACTGATTATTGCGCTGAGGCTAAAAGAAACATTGCCGCCAGAAAAGCGGATTCCAAGCTCAATTGGAACATCTGTCAGAACAATGGGGAGCCTGCTGAAGGATCGTTCTTTTATGGGCTACGCGTTAACTGTCGGATTTGTTCACGGGGGAAGCTTTGCTTATGTATCCGGTACGCCTTTTGTGTACCAGGATATTTACGGGGTGTCGCCGCAGGTATTTAGTATTTTATTCGGCATTAACGGCCTGGCGATTATTACGGGAAGCTTTATTATCGGGCGCTTTGGCGGAATCATTCATGAAAAAAGCCTGCTCCGCATGGCGGTCATTACAGCTATGATTGCGACTGCCGTGCTTTTAACGATGACGATGATTCACGGTCCTCTCGCTGCATTGGTCATCTCTATTTTTGTCTATATGATTACGATCGGCATGGTTCTGACGAGCACATTTACGCTGGCCATGGAAAAACAGGGGCACCGCGCCGGAAGTGCAAGTGCGCTGCTGGGAATGCTCCCGCTGCTCCTTGGCTCCATTGTTTCGCCGCTTGTGGGCATTGATGAGACGACAGCTGTTCCGATGGGAGCGATCATGTTTGTTACAGCAGTTATCGGTTCGCTCGCCTTTTTTAGATTAACTAAAGAGAGCGTGAAGCAGAATTAATCAAAAAAAACCTGACGGCATGTCAGGTTTTTTTGATTTTATTAAAATAGCAAAAGCAGGCCGGCGATGGCCGGAGTCAAAAAGATTGCTGATTTCAAGACGGCCTTTGGCATGAGATTGGTGAATTTCGCGCCGACATACGCACCGCACATGGTTCCGATCAAGACTTTGATCAGCAACACATAATCAACAAATCCTTCCGTGATATACCCTATACCTCCGCCTGCAGCAAGAGGGATAATGACAAGCATCGTCGTTCCGACAGAATGACGGATGGAAAGGTTCAGCATAATCATTAAACCGATCTGGATAAAAGGAGCAGAACCGATGCCGAATGTGCCGGAAAGTATGCCTGATACGATTCCTAAAATCACGGCTTTTGTGTACATTGAAACATTGCTTTGATTCCCTTGAGGTTTTTCTTTTAAAATAAATAATCTGATTAAAATGAGAATCGCTGATAAAAATAACATTCCCGCTGTCAAATAATGAAGCAAATCGGCCGGAATAAAAGATGTCAGCTTTGCCCCGAAAAATGACCCGACGGCAGCAAAGCATCCGACCGTTAAACCGATTTTCAATTGGATGTTGCCTTCCCGGTAATGGCTGTAGGCCCCTGATAAGCTGGTGAAAGCCATACCGGCGAGGGAAGTGCCTAAAGCTGTATGAATCGGAATATGAAAAACCAGGGTTAAAAGAGCAATAACAAAGCCGGCTCCCCCGGCACCAATAAAGCCTAAAATGATTCCGAGAAGAAACATAACAAGAATAATGAGCATATTTTTTCCTCCATTATATTCTGAGCTGTAAATGTAATGAATCTGAGTGATTGTAGCTGAGGCGAAGTGTCCGGCAGCCGATGAGAGGATTATCTCACTGGTTTACAGTAGTCTGTCGACCGTCGTTTAGCAAAAATATCGTACCGCAAATTTTGGAATTTGACAAGGCAGTTTGTTGCTTCCCTTTATCATCTGTTATATGATTTTGATGAAGAACAGCCCCTGAATCTATTCAAAAGAGGTATTATTTATATGGATGATTTTAAATTAGACAAGCCGACTCCTTATTACCTGCAATTTTATTTCCAGCTGAAAAAAATGATTTTTAACGGGACTTTTAAGCCGGGGGAACGGATCAATGAAACACAGCTGGCTAAAAGTTTCGGCGTCAGCCGCTCTCCGATACGGGAAGCTATGCGGCTGCTTGAGAAAGACGGCTTGTTAAGAGCAGATGACCGGAATGGATTTTCAATCGCTTCTTTAACCGCTAAAGATGTAGATGAAATTTATAAAATCAGAATTCCTCTCGAACTGCTTGCTGTCGAATTGGTCATAGACGAAGCGAATGACGAAGAGCTTCAAACGCTTGAAAAACAGCTTGAAGAAACAGAAAACGCTATTCGTAACGGAGCGGAAGAAACTGAAATGATCAGCTTAAACCAAAAGTTTCACCAGCTGCTTGTCGATTTTAGCCATAACAGGCATTTAAAAAACTTGCTTGAGCATGTAAACGATCTGATTCACTTTTGCAGAATCCTTAATTATAAAGGGGACAACCGCCCTGAAACGATCCTGCGTGAACACCGCAGCATATTTGAAGAAGTAAAAAAGAGAAACAAAGAAGCAGCCAAAGAATATATGATGGCTCATTTCAATCATGATTCAGAACATTTGAAGCGTGTGCTTGAAGAAGGAAAAGAAAATTAAATGACATGTACAGATACCGAGGATGAGTCCTTGGTATTTTTTATTGCTCTCATTACTTTAATAAATTGAAAATCATATATAAGGAAGCCCATTAATAAGATTCTATGATGATTGACTAACGAATAATGGGGGTTAGACATGTTTATCCATATCGTCCGGCCGGGTGATTCTTTGTTTTCCATAGGCAGAAGATACGGTGCTTCTGTTGATCAAATACGTGGTGTGAATGGTTTAGAAGAAACGAATATCGTGCCGGGGCAGGCTCTGCTCATCCCTCTTTATGTATATACAGTACAGCCGGGAGACACGCTCGGAGCTATTGCAGCAAAAGCGTTTGTTCCGGCAGAACGGCTAAGAGCCGCAAATCCCGCTATAAATCCAAATGCCTTGCAAGCAGGAATGAGACTGACGATTCCTAATATCTCAAACTATATTGCGGGAACGTTAAGCTTTTACGTGCTCCGCAATCCGGATCTAGATCGCGATTTAATCAATGATTACGCCCCGTATTCGTCTTCGATTTCCATTTTCGAATACCATATTGCGCCTAATGGCGACATTGCAAACCAATTGAATGACGCAGCCGCTATTGAAACCACATGGAGAAGACGGGTGACGCCGCTTGCAACAATAACAAATCTAACCTCAGCAGGCTTCAGTACGGAACTCGTACACCAAGTGTTAAACAATCCAACTGCCAGAACCAATCTGGTTAACAATATTTATAACTTGGTGTCCACAAGGGGATATGGCGGCGTGACGATCGATTTTGAACAAGTGAGCGCCGCAGATCGGGATCTGTTCACAGGATTTTTGCGTCAGCTGAGAGATCGTCTGCAGCCGGGAGGGTATGTGCTGACCATAGCGGTTCCGGCAAAAACAAGCGATGATATTCCGTGGCTGAGGGGCTATGATTACGGAGGGATCGGAGCGGTTGTCAATTATATGTTTATCATGGCGTATGACTGGCATCATGCGGGAAGCGAGCCGGGGCCTGTTGCGCCGATTACTGAAATAAGAAGAACAATTGAATTTGCGATTGCCCAGGTGCCGCGGAGAAAAATCATCATCGGAGTCCCGCTCTACGGCTACAATTGGATTATCCCTTACCAGCCAGGAACAGTGGCTTCAGCTATCTCAAATCAAAAATCAATTGAAACAGCGATGAGGTACCAAGCCCCTATTCAATATTCAAACGAATATCAATCGCCGTTTTTTCGCTACAGAGATGATCAGGGACGGACGCATGAGGTATGGTTTGAAGATGTCAGGAGCATGAGCCAAAAGATGCTGATCGTCCGCGAATATGGATTACAAGCAATAGGCGCCTGGCAGTTAACACTCGGATTCACACCAGCTCCGTGGCTTCTGCGGAAATTTTTTACGATCAGAAAGGTTTAAGGGCACCGGGCACGCTGTCTTTTTAGTGATGTTTTAAGCGGCTGCTGAATGCTTTTACCGTCTCAGCCTTCCTTGCGTTGTTACTTCCATCGGGCATTATCTCTAAGCTGCTTTGTTAAAATCAGATGATAATCGTTCACGGTGTTGAAATATAAGAAGCAGATAAATGCCATTCTCACACAAAGGAGGACATAGGCGTATTTTTTGACTGCGGTGCCTCGAGCAGCCCTGAGTTCCCGACATATTGTCATTTCACTGGCTGGCAGCGCTGGTGATATCCTTTATCGTAACGGATTGATAGCCGTAAAACCGCATCAGCCTAAAGCGGCAGAATAATTCGATCATTTGTCACTTGCATGGCGTCAGTCTCCCCCATTATGATCGATAGTGAGAACTATCATCAGTCTAATCAGGCACAAATTGCATATCATCTTATGAACGCTTACGGAATATGAGTGAGAGGAAGTTGTCAGAATGAAAAAAGTATTGATCCTGAATTTCCCAGCTGAAGGCCATGTAAATCCTACATTAGGCATTACGAAAGCCTTTGCCGATCGAGGATATGATGTCCACTATATATCCACTGAAAAATATAAAGAAAGATTAGAAGCGGTGGGAGCGACTGTCCACCTTCATCAGGATTTGCTGAGAACAACACCTATTCATGTCGCTTCGCCAAATGGCATTCTTGATTTCCTGAAAATACATATCAAAACCTCACTGGACATTTTACATGTCGTAAAAGAGTTGTCAAAAAGCATTCAGTTTGACTTTGTTTATTATGATAAATTCGGTGCGGGAGAGCTGGTCAGAGATTATCTCAACATCCCGGGCATCTCTTCATCTGCTTCCTTCTTATTCGATGAAGAGCATTTAAAGGTATTGCCTCTGCATCCGGATTCAGAAGTGCCTTTACAATTGGATAAAGAGTGTGAAGATCTATTATTAGAGATGAAACAAAATTATGGTGTATCACCTGAAAATATGGTTCAATTCATGAATAATAAAGGTGAATTAAATGTAGTGTACACAAGCCGATATTTTCAGCCGGAAAGCCATCGTTTCGGCAATGAATTTCTGTTTATCGGTCCAAGCTTTCCAAAGAGAGCGGAAAAAACTGATTTCCCAATTGAGAAATTGAAAGATGAGAAAGTCATCTATATTTCAATGGGGACTGTATTAGACGAAACTGAAGAGTTTTTCAACTTATGTATAGATGCTTTTTCTGATGTCGAGGGCAAGGTCGTGATAGCTGCGGGAGAAAAAGCTGATCTGACAAGATTAAAGCAAGCGCCAGAGAACTTTATCATTGCTTCATATGTGCCTCAATTGGAAGTGCTGGAACAATCAGATGTTTTCATCACTCACGGAGGAATGAACAGTGTAAATGAAGGCATTCATTTTAACGTTCCTCTAGTTGTAATGCCGCACGATAAGGACCAGCCAATGGTGGCCCAGCGGCTGACTGAATTACAATCAGGTTATACAGTATCTAAAGATCATGTAACCGCGCAGTCTTTAAAACATGCAGTGGAAGAAGTGTTGAATAACGACCGGTATAAGGAAGGAATTCAAAAAATCAATCAAAGCTTTCAGGATTGCATGAATATGGAAGAGGTAATGGAGCGGATTGATCAATTTATAGATCAGAGAAAATAAACAGCAAAAAATACATTTGGATGATATAAGAAAAAAGAGTGAGATGAAAATGGTCTCACTCTTTTTTACTGATAGGGTCTTACAGGCATTGTGACAATAACCGGATTCATTTTGCGGGATCAGAGATTTTAGCAAAAGGATTATAAATTTGTATGGGCTCATTTTCTGGGAACGGCAGGGCAGCAGGAGAAATACTTTCGCATTCATTCACACTCAAAATCATTTTTCATATTATGAATAAGTGTATGGAAAAATTATGTATCGAAAGGATGTGGATATAAATTATGTCTCGAAAGCCGTCACATAGGTGCCCTTACTGTGGATCTAACTCTTCAAGCCCCAGTTGTAGAGTAGGCCCTAAAAAAAATCCTGAGCCTAAACATTCATGTATGTGCTGCTGCTGCGTAAGGGGAGTAAGAGGGCCGCAGGGACCACGCGGATTACGCGGTATTCCAGGCAGTATTGGAGCCACAGGACCACAAGGACCACAAGGACCACCGGGGCTGCCAGGGCTGCCCGGAGCAACAGGGGCCACAGGACCACCAGGACTGGCCGGGGCTACGGGAGCCACAGGAGACGCCGGACCAGCCGGAGCCACAGGAGCGACGGGAGCCACCGGAGCTACCGGGGATGCCGGACCAGCCGGAGCGACGGGAGCGACGGGAGCAACAGGGGACGCCGGACCAGCCGGAGCCACGGGAGCCACGGGAGCTACAGGAGACGCCGGACCAGCTGGAGCCACGGGAGCAACCGGAGCAACGGGAGCCACAGGAGCAACAGGGGACGCCGGACCAGCCGGAGCAACCGGAGCAACGGGAGCCACAGGAGCAACAGGGGACGCCGGACCAGCCGGAGCAACCGGAGCCACAGGAGACGCCGGACCAGCCGGAGCCACCGGAGCCACCGGAGCGACGGGAGCCACCGGAGCAACGGGAGCCACAGGAGCCACCGGGGACGCCGGACCAGCCGGAGCCACAGGGGACACCGGACCAGCCGGAGCAACGGGAGCCACAGGAGACGCCGGACCAGCCGGAGTCACGGGAGCCACGGGAGCCACGGGAGCCACCGGGGACGCCGGACCAGCCGGAGCCACGGGAGCCACAGGGGACACCGGACCAGCCGGAGCCACAGGAGCAACGGGAGCCACGGGAGCCACGGGAGCCACAGGAGACGCCGGACCAGCCGGAGCCACAGGAGCAACGGGAGCAACGGGAGCCACGGGAGCCACGGGAGCCACAGGAGACGCCGGACCAGCCGGAGTCACGGGAGCGACGGGAGCCACGGGAGCCACAGGCACAGGAGCAGCTGGGTTATCCGAATACGGGTATATTTATAACTTAAGCGCTCAAACGGTAGCTATAGAGGCTGATGTCATTTTTGATTCAACAGGGATAACCACCCCTGGAATTACACATGCCCCCGGAACTTCTCAAATTGCAATTACCACTCCGGGAGACTATGAGGTCACTTTTTCTGTTTCGGGAGTAGAGCCTAACCAATTCACACTATTTTTAAATGGTGCGCCGATTACGAATACAGTCTACGGTTCAGGTGCAGGTACTCAGCAAAACAACGGTCAGGCTATTATAGCCATAGCAGCCGGCGATGTTCTAACTCTTCGAAATCATACGTCCGCTGCCGCAGTGACTCTCCAGACTTTGGCAGGAGGCACACAACCTAACGTAAACGCTTCAATTGTAATTAAAAAATTAGATTAACAATTAGCACTGTGTCATGAACAAACAAAAAGTACTCTATTGATCTTACTAGTACTTATATTTCAGCAGTGCTTTTTTTGACCTATTTATGTGATCATACAAACGCTCCAAGTTCTTTTTATCTCAGATATTTATTTTGTATGGGATAACTGGGATAGGATGTGTAAAACAAAAAAACGATATCGAACAAATGAGCAGACATCCTTTTCTTTTAATCGGTTAAACGATTCTTCGGAGGGTTTACAGCATCTAGAGAATTAACGAAGAAACAATTACAAACAGTCGTTATTTAATGGGGCATACTATGAAGAATATGAGGATTCGGGGCAGCTAAAGGTTTTGGTTATGCCATAACCAAGATAGGATCGTGATGTTAACCATTTAGCATCGATAAAGCCAGCTCAAAAGTTAGGGTTTGATGAACAGGTGAAGTATTCTATCTACGCAAAAAATAAGATCATATCAAATTGGCATACAAGGTGACTGTTTAACTTCTCCGATATACAAAAACCTTCCGTGTTGGAAGGCAATTATTAAAATGCAATTTTGATCTTTTGAGAATCAGTGATTTTCTTATGGTTTTGGTCAAAAACGTCACTTGTTGTGATTTCAATCCATTTGATCTCTTTTTTCTTCTTCTCAGCTGATGGTTCATCATGAGCATGTCCGCTTGCTGCGTTTACAATAAAGCCGAGATTGCCGGATTTTTCGGCGCCGCCTTCTAATTCACCATTCAACTCTTCGAGGTACATATCTTTATTCCAATCAAAGGTTTCACCTGTATTTGTTTTCATCAATGCAATCGGGGCAAAATTCACTTTCTCGGAAGAAGTGTTTTTGATATCAACGAAAACTTTAACGAAATCAAACTCTTCATCGTGTGTTAATACATGAAAATAATCAATCATGCTGTAATCCGGACGTAAGTGGATCAGCTTCATTTCTTTTACCGTTAACTCTACGTTTCCAACCTTATAAGTTTGATTGACTTGTTTGATATCTTTTAAGACGGCTTCACCTTTGTCATCAGAAAACGTTTGATTTACCTTCTGCAATGACCGGTCATCTGTTACCTGTGCATTAGGCTGATACTCATCTATACTGTCCTTTTGAGACGAAGTGCTTTGCGGTATGGCTTTTGCTGTTTGCTCTCCGGCTGTATTTTGTTTTTCAGAATCGGCGTTTGATGAACAGCCCGCAAGCATGACGATAAAAAATAAAATCGATAGAATCATTTTCATCATGAGTCCTCCATTAAAAAGAGAGCCCGTTCCTTATACAAGCAACGGGACACCTTGTATTCTCTTACTTATCTTTGATCTTAATGTTGTATTGTAAAGCGTCGAAAACATTTTTGGCGATTTCAGTATTATCGATTTGGCCGGAAAACTTCTCACTGGACGGTCCGTACGCATAGACAGGAACATCCTCGCCGGTATGTCCGCCTGTTGTCCATCCTGTGTGGGAGCGTTTATTGAAAATCTCCTCAATCGCATTATCGATATCAAGGACTTCCTTCGATTTTGCCGCTTTTTCAACAGATTGAATTTCAGATGCAGTTAAAGCTAATTTCTTTTGATCAATATACGTTTTTAATGTTTTTTCAACATCTGCGCCGCCGGCGATTTTTTCTGCCATAAAGTCAGGCGTGCGTTTTGCCGCTTTAATTGGCTCACTGAACCAGTTGTAAATGCCGTCCGCACCGATGGAGTACCCGCCGGTTGAGTGGTCAGCCGTTGCGACAACCAATGTATGCTTGTCTTTTTTAGCGAAATCGATCGCTGCCTTGTAGGCTTGTTCAAAGTCTTCCATCTCACTCATGGCGCCGACAATATCGTTGTCATGCCCCGCCCAGTCAATCTGGCTTCCTTCAACCATGAGGAAGAAACCGTCTTTGTCCTTGCTTAATTTTTTGAGAGCTGTGTTTGTCATGTCTTTTAATGAAGGAATATCCTTCGTGCGGTCGATCTTTTTAGGCAGGCCGCCGTCAGCGAATAGGCCGAGAACTTGGCTGTCCTTGTTTTTCAGCATGTCCTTGCGGTTATCCACATAGCTGTATCCCGCTTTTTTGAATTCCTTTACCAAATTACGGTCCTTGCGGTCAAAATTGCTTTTTCCACCGCCTAGAAGGACATCAATTTTGTGCTTGCCGTTCACCATTTCATCAAAATAATCGTCTGCAATAGAATTCATGTTTTTCCGGCTGTGATCATGTGAGCCGAAAGAAGCCGGAGTGGCGTGAGTAATCTCTGAAGTGGCGACAAGGCCGGTCGATTTTCCTTTTTCTTTTGCCGCTTCAAGAACTGTTTTGACCTCTGAACCGTCATTATCCACTGCAATTGCATTATTATATGTTTTAACCCCAGCTGACATAGCCGTTGCGGCAGAAGCAGAATCCGTTACATTTTGTTCAGGATCTTCAGGGTAAGTGGTCTGCTGGCCGACAAGGTATTGGTCAAAAGCTGTAGGCTCAACAACCTTTGTCTTTTTATTATCCTTTAAGTAACGATGAGCGGACGTATAAGACACACCCATCCCATCACCGATCAGGACGATGACATTCTTAATTTCGTTTTGATTCCCCTTTTTCTTTTCCTGGGCGCTGGCTTCAGGCACGCTGCCGCTGACTAGGCTGCTGAACGCAATAGATGATAACACCGCAATAGGCAGCAGCTTCTTCGGGAATTTTTTCAACTGAATAACCTCCTAAAAATATGATCCTCAATGACAAACCCATTATATTTTTAAAGTGTTAAGCTAGTATTAATCGATTTTAAAGATTGAATTTACAAGATAACAAGGAAATGAAAAGGCAGTGCCGAAAGTAAATATGATGTGCAAATCTGACCGGCTAGTGATTATGTATGTGACTAGAAGATGTCAATCAATCCCTTGATATAGAACTCAAAAAGAAATCGAGTTTGCTAGAGGTAATATTTCTTACTGAGGGGATATTAAAGGAAAACATGTGACCGGCAATGCACCCGAAGAAGAGAATAGATGTTGAGGTGACAGTATGGAAATAAACGATGTGCTTTACGGCAGGCATCAAATAGACGGAGTACTGGAAGAACTCATAAAAAGCGCGCCCGTGCAAAGATTAAAAGGGGTTTATCAAGGCGGCGCCAGCTTTTTAGTCAATCCAAAGTGGAATGTGACCCGGTATGAGCACTCCATTGGCGTTATGCTTCTAATCAAAAGGCTGGGGGGAACCATAGAAGAGCAGATCGCGGGTCTTCTCCACGATGTGTCGCACACAGCATTTTCTCATGTAATCGATTTTGTATTTGAAAATGAAGCGGAAGATTATCATGAAAACATTTTTCAACAAGTCATTGACCAGTCCGAGATCCCTGGAATTCTAAAAAAACACGGTTATGATGCCGACGATCTTTTATTAAATGATACAAGATGGACACTGCTCGAACAGCCCGCACCGGAGCTGTGTGCTGATCGCATAGACTACACGCTGCGTGACATGTATCAATATGGACAGATCAAGCTCCGCGAAGCAGAAATCTTTTTAGATCGCCTCATTGTGAGAAACGGAAGGGTGTTTCCAGATAGTATCGGAACAGCCGAATGGTTCGTGCGAGTGTATTACAAGGAAGTAATCGATTTCTTTATGCACCCAGTGAATGTATATGGATATGAATACTTAACGCGAACGCTGAAGGCTGCGCTGCAGCACAATGTCATCGCCGCCGAAGATTTGCTGAAAACAGACCAAGAGGTGTTAGACATCCTGCATTCATCAGAAAATGAAGAAGTACGGAGACTGCTTGAAAAAATACATCCTCACATACAAGTAAAAGAGGATGACATTCATTACGATTTTCATCGAAAAAAGAAAATGCGTCTCATCGACCCTTCTGTTTTCCATCATAATGAATGGATCACATCCTCATCAGTATCTCAAAACATCAGAAAAATGGGAGAGACCGCTTATCAGAAAGCAAAAAAAGGCGTGTATGTCAAAGTAATCGAAAACTAACCGAAGCCGCGCAACCGCGGCTTTTATCCACCGCGTTTTATTCTGCGGATCACGGGGAATAGGACAAACAGCAGCATATTTTATGAGAATATCAGCGCATTTACATACCATCCGGGGGTATAGTATTCTTGAAAAGATCATGTTTGACAGGCAGATGTGAAGGCCATTCTGTTTCTGCGGATTACATTCACACCAAAAAATGAAGCAAAGGAGAATGAACATGAAGATTTCGAAAAAGGCACTTGGAATTTTATTGATGTCACTTATTTTTGTTTTATCAGCATGCGGCAATAGCGACAGCAAAAAAGAAAGCACTCATGAAAGTCATTCGGACTCCGGCTCACACGAAGAAATGGATCATTCCGGATCTGCTGAAGTTCCAGAGGGATTAACTGAATCGAAACATCCTAAATATAAAATAGGCAGCCAGGTCATCATCAATGCTTCTCATATGAAAGGTATGAAGGGTGCCGAAGCAACAGTTACAGGCGCATACGATACAACGGCATATGTTGTTTCTTATACACCGACAACCGGAGGACAGCGAGTTGATCATCACAAATGGGTGATCCAAGAAGAGATAAAAGATGCAGGAGATAAACCCCTCAACCCCGGAGATCAGGCGATCTTAGAGGCCTCTCACATGAAAGGCATGAAGGGAGCAACTGCTGAAATCGACTCTGCAGAAAAAACAACGGTATACATGGTGGACTATACATCGAAAACAAGCGGAGAAAAAGTGAAAAACCACAAATGGGTCACCGAAGATGAGCTTTCAGCTAAATAATAAAAAATCCTCCTTTTACAAGGAGGATTTTTTTGCTGTCTGAACAGGTCTTGTTAAAGAAATTAGAGCAAACAGGACAGCGATGATCACAATCGACCCGCCGCACCATGCTGTTGACACCACAGTACCCGTCTGATCCAAAACAACACCGCCAATGGCTGAGCCAAGGGCAATTCCGACTTGGAGGGCCGACGTGTTAAAGCTTTGCTGAATGTCAGACGAATCAGGTGCAATTTCAATTAAATAGCTTTGCTGAGCCGGGGCGAGGCTCCAGCTCAGAAGACCCCAAATCACCATAACAGGCAAAAAGAAAATCATAGACGATGTAGACAGCGGCAGTAAGAACATAATGATGGCAAAGGAACCGGTCACCAGCAAAATGCTCTTAAAGGAACCAAGCCGGTCAGATAGCGCTCCTCCGAAAGGACCTCCGCATACAGCAGATATCCCGAAAAGGAAATAACAAATGCTGACCCAGAAAGAGCTCAGGTGAAGAGTCTCTTCTAAAAACGGCGCAAAGTAAGCGTAAAGCGTGTAATGGCCAGCTAATGTAAACATCGTGACGAGGTGTGAACTCGCGATTTTCAGATTACCGACTGTCTTGAGTTGTTCCCGGAAAGGAATCATTTTCTCCGCTGGTATTCTTTCAAAGAAGATTGAAATAATCAGCATGGAGATCAGCGCCAACAGGCCGATGCCAAGGAACAAAATGCGCCATCCGAAGGAATCGCTGATCAATATTCCAAGCGGCACACCTAATGCGATGGCAGAACTGAATCCCATAAAAATGATGCCGATTGCGCGGGCTCTGTATTCAGGCGCCACAATTTTCGGCGCAATTGTCAAGGAAAGGACCACAATCAGTCCTGTGCTCATCGCCGCCAATACCCTTGATACCATCAGCATCGCAAAGTTAGGGCTGAAATAGGCGACAAGGTTACTTAAAAAGAAAACAAATAACGCAATTAAATATAAACGCTTCCGTTCAACCCTCGCGGTCATTGCCAAAAGCAGCGGCCCTGAAACAGCATATCCCAGCGCAAACACACTGATCAGCTGTCCGGCCGAAACAATGGAAATGTGTAAATCATTTGCGATTTGAGGAAGAATCCCACCCACAATTAACTCAACCAATCCGACTGCAATCGTAGAAGCTGCAAGCAGAAAAACTTTAAAATTCATAA
This sequence comes from Bacillus sp. FSL K6-1012, assembly GCF_037964915.1. Lineage (NCBI taxonomy): Bacteria > Bacillati > Bacillota > Bacilli > Caryophanales > Bacillaceae > Bacillus > Bacillus sp. FSL K6-1012. The sequence goes on from NZ_CP150175.1 coordinate 661,870, forward strand.
CAAACTCCTTTACATAAATTTTTTGACAAATAAAAAAATCCTGATTACAAAAAAAGTGATACACAATTTTTGTAATCAGGATTTTACGGTTCCTGGTAGACACCCTCAATCCATATTATTGAGGTTATACAAGTAAAAATAGCTATTTAATTGATTTAGTTTCCGAGGATGAGTTTAACATATTGTGAGCGAATCTTCCATAGAAAATTTTGATAAATAGTTGAACTGAATAAATATGAGTATATTTATTTTTACAAAAGTATAGACAATTAAAATTAAATGACTATAATAAATTTTGTAAGCGTTTTAAATAAAAGAGGGGGGTCATCCATTGAAGAAAATTTTACTGGCGTGCAGTTCGGGAATGTCCACCAGTTTGTTGGTGACAAAAATGAAAGAATACGCGCAATCCATCGGAGAGGAAGCGGAGATCTGGGCAGTCGGCCAGGATAAAGCGAAAGAAGATATGCAAAAGGCAGATGCGGTTTTAATCGGCCCGCAAATGAGCTTTCTGAAAAGCGAACTGCAAAAAGAAGCCGACCAATACAACATTCGGGTTGAGGTCATTGACATGATGGCTTACGGAATGGCTGATGGCAAAAAAGCTTATGAACAGGCTTTGTCATTAATGGGGCAACAATGATGGAGCAGATAAAAATCACCGATTTAACAGACGAACAAATCAGCTTTCAGCTTATTCTCCACAGCGGCAATGCCCGCAGCTGCATCATTCAATCACTGCGCGCCTACAAGGAAGGAAACAGGGGGGAGGCAGATGCCCTTATTGCCCAGGCTGAGGATGCTCTATCTGCAGCCCATGACATTCACTTTCAAATGATACAGAAAGAATCAAGCGGCGAGGCAGCCAATTTCTCATTGCTGCTTATGCACGCGGAAGATCATCTGATGTCAACATTGACTATGAAAGAATTGGTAAAAGAGCTGCTTGGCATCTTTAAAACAAAGAATATATAAAAATCGGGGTGGATAGGGTGTTCGAGAAAATCAGCCAGTTCCTTGTTCCAATTGCAGGGAGGTTAAATAATAACCGTTATTTGCAGGTGTTGCGCGATGCGTTTATGCTGGCCTTCCCGCTTACGATATTCGGGTCCATTTTTGTGGTGTTAACGAACCTGCCGTTTTTAAATAAAATCATGAATGCTTCAATGCTCACATCGTTTCAGTCCAATTTTGGCATTGCGTCTACGGCGACCATGGGGATTATGTCTGTCTTCGTCGTGTTTGGTATAGGCTATTATCTCTCAAAAAGCTATCAGGTTGAAGCTGTGTTTGGCGGTGCGATCGCTTTGGTTTCCTTTTTGCTGCTGACGCCTTTTATCGTTCAGCCGGAAACAGGAGATGCCATAACCGGAGTCATTCCGGTAGACCGCCTCGGTGCCAAAGGAATGTTTCTGGGTATGATCACGGCATTTCTTTCTGGTGAAATCTACAGAAGAATCGTTCAAAAAAATCTGACGATCAAAATGCCTGCCGGGGTTCCGCCAGCTGTAGCAAAATCATTTGCCGCACTTATTCCGGCTTTTATCACACTGACTGTGTTTTTGCTGATTAACGTTCTGGTCACCCAGCTTTTCAAAACCAACATGCATGATGTCATTTATCATGCGATTCAGGCTCCGCTTGTCGGACTTGGAAGCGGTATCATTCCGACGCTGATTGCTGTATTTTTCATTCAAATTCTATGGTTTTTCGGATTGCATGGGCAAATCATTATCAACTCTGTGATGGACCCGATTTGGAATACACTTCAGGTGGAAAACCTGGCAGCCTACACAGCGGGGAAAGAAGTGCCGCACATCATCTCAAAACCGTTTATGGAGATTTATACAGTGGGGATGGGCGGAACCGGGATGACGCTGGCGATTGTATTTACGATTCTTATATTCATGAAAAGCAGGCAGATGAAGCAAGTATCAAAACTCGGCCTTGCTCCAGGGATTTTTAACGTAAACGAACCGATTATCTTCGGACTTCCGATTGTGATGAATCCAATCATTATCGTGCCTTGGGTGCTGGCACCGATGGTTGTTACGCTCGTCACCTATCTGGCCATGTCAGCAGGGCTCGTTCCGCCGCCGACCGGTGTGACGGTGCCGTGGACGGTTCCATTATTCATTAATGGCATTATGGCGACGAACTCAATCATGGGTGGCGTCATGCAGCTTGTTAATCTATTAATTGTCTTCGTGATATGGTTTCCGTTCCTAAAAGCAATGGATAAATTAAATCTCGCAAAAGAAAAAGAACAGGCTGTTCAGGAAACAGCACAGCAAAATGATAACAGCATCAAAATGTGACATAAGGAGAGAGAGAACTTGACTCAAACAGAACAGTATCGTTTTCCGAAAGATTTTTGGTGGGGATCATCCGCTTCAGCGACACAAACGGAGGGTGCCTCCGATCGAGACGGAAAAGGGAAGAATATTTGGGATTACTGGTTTGAAAAAGAGCCTCATCGCTTTTTTGATCATGTAGGGCCTGCATCCACATCGCAATTTTACGATAACTATAAAGAGGATATCAGGCTGATGAAGGAGCTTGGCCACAACTCGTTCCGTATGTCGATTTCATGGTCACGTTTAATACCGGGCGTAACAGGCGAGATCAACCCTAAAGCAGCGGACTTTTATAACAGCGTCATTGATGAGTTCATAGCTAATGGAATTGAACCCTTTGTCAATTTGTTTCATTTCGATATGCCGATGGAACTTCAAAACATCGGCGGCTGGGCAAACAGAGAAACGGTGGATGCTTATGAAAACTATGCGGGAACGTGCTTTCGTTTGTTTGGCGATCGCGTGAAAAAATGGTTCACGCATAACGAGCCGATCGTACCGGTAGAAGGCGGATATTTATATGATTTTCATTATCCGAACAAGGTAGATTTTAAAGAAGCCGTTCAAGTCGGGTTTCACACCATGTTATCGAGCGCCCGGGCCATTCGGACTTACAGAGAGATGAAGCAGGATGGAAAAATCGGCATCATCTTAAATTTAACCCCATCCTATCCGAGAAGCAGCCACCCGGCGGATGTAAAAGCGGGTGAAATAGCAGATGCGTTCTTTAACCGATCTTTTTTAGACCCTTCTGTAAAAGGCGAGTTTCCAAAAGAACTCTTAGACATTTTAAAAACTGAAGGCTTTATGCCTGAATATGAGAAAGAGGATCTTGAGATCATTAAACAGCATACGGTTGACTTATTAGGTGTGAATTATTATCAGCCGAGACGTGTAAAAGCCAAAGAGCACCTGCCAAATCCGGATGCGCCGTTTTTGCCTGACAGGTATTTCGATCCTTACGTCATGCCGGGCCGCAAAATGAATCCCCACCGAGGCTGGGAGATTTACGAAAAAGGCGTTTATGATATCCTGATCAAATTAAAAGAAAATTACGGGAATATCGAGTGCTTTATTTCTGAAAACGGCATGGGGGTTGAAGGGGAAGAGCGTTTCAGAGACGAGCAGGGTATGATTCAAGATGACTATCGAATTGAATTTATCAAAGAGCACTTAAAATGGATTCACCGCGCTATACAGGAAGGATCAAACGTAAAAGGCTATCACTTATGGACGTTTATGGACAATTGGTCATGGACAAACGCTTATAAAAACCGATACGGATTTGTTTCAGTCAATCTGAAGAAAGACGGAGAAAGAACTGTCAAAAAGAGCGGAAAATGGTTCAAAGAGCTTGCTGAGAAAAATGGTTTTTAGGTTGCTATAGCTAAAAGGTCTTCCGGCGGTCAAAATTCCTAACAGAAACAACAAATAGCCATAACATTGATGAAACAGGGAAAAGAACTTATGATATCCGTAAAGAAGTTTGTTTATTCGATATCAAAATTTTTACTTTTACAGCTGCCGGAGGATACCAATGAATAAATACGAAATCATTGCAAATGAAATGAGAAAACGAATCAAAAATAATGTATATCCCATCGATCAGCCGATTCCCGATGAAGTATCTCTTGCAAAAGAGTTCAATTCAAGCCGCATGACGATGAAAAGAGCTCTAGATAATTTAGTTGCTGAAGGACTGTTATTCAGAAAACGCGGTCACGGAACCTTTATCATCCAATCTGCGATACAGGATGAACATGTCCATGTCGTCAGCAATGAAATCCTCGGACTGACCAATTTGTTAAAAGACAAAAAAATCAAAAGCAAGGTCATTCAGTTCGAGGTGCAATTTCCCACTGAGGAAGTGGCTGCCCATTTATCAATTGATCAGAAAACGCCGGTTTATTATGTTGTACGGCTGCGGATTGTGGAAGGCGAGCCATATGTATTGGAAAAAACATATATGCCGACACACTTAATACCCGGCATTAATGATGAGGTGCTGCACCACTCTATTTATGAACACATTACAAACGGGCTTCAGCTAAAGATTGCCGGAACGCACCGGAAAATCAGAGCCTGTAAATCTGATGAGATGGATCAGCAGCATCTGGGCTGCAAACAGGATGATCCCATTCTTGAAGTTGAGCACGTGGGCTTTTTAGATAACGGTATTCCATTTGAATATTCCTTTTCACGTCATCGGCATGACAAATTTGTCGTCACTTCGGTAAATGTAAGGCGCTGATCGCGGAGATAACAAGGAGGCCATCTGCATGCTTGGCGGTATTGAAGCAGGCGGCACAAAATTTGTATGTGCCGTCGGAACAGAAGATGGAACGATCATTGACAGAATAGAAATACCAACAGCGATGCCGGATGAAACGATAGAGAAAGTCATTCAATATTTTCGCCAATTCTCGCTACAGGCAATCGGCATCGGCTCCTTTGGTCCCGTTGATTTAGATGTAAACAGTAAAACATATGGAACCATTACTGCCACGCCTAAACCAGGCTGGAGGCACTATCCATTCTTGAAAACAATAAAAGAAGAAATGAATATTCCTGTCGGATTCAGTACGGATGTAAACGCTGCGGCGCTCAGTGAATCTCTTTTCGGCGCAGCTAAAGACTTCGACAGCTGCTTATATATCACGGTCGGCACTGGCATTGGTGCAGGCGCGATTATAGAAGGGCGGCTTCTGCAAGGATTATCACATCCTGAAATGGGCCATATCTATATTCGCCGCCATCCGGATGACACGTATCAAGGAAAGTGCCCTTATCATAAGGATTGCTTCGAGGGTCTGGCTTCCGGTCCTGCTATAGAGTCACGATGGGGAAAAAAGGCCGCAGATTTATCACATGTTAATGAGGTCTGGGAACTTGAAGGATATTACATTGCGCAGGCGCTGGCACAATATATCCTCATCCTGGCACCAAAAAAAATGATTCTTGGCGGCGGCGTCATGAATCAGAGTCAGCTGTTCCCTTATATATATCAATATGTACCTAAAATAATGAAAAGCTACTTTAATTTTTCTGAATTATCAGAAATTATAAATGAGTATATTGTAGCTCCCCATTTAGGCAGAAATGCCGGAATCATCGGAACGTTTGTTTTAGCCGATCAGGCATTAAAAGCAGAAGAAGCATCTGGGGAGGTTCCATCATGAAGCATCCTTTATTTTTAGAGCCGATTTTTAAAGAAAGGATATGGGGCGGCACAGCGCTTCGTGATAGATTCGGCTATAGCATCCCTTCAGAAAAAACTGGTGAATGCTGGGCTGTCTCGGCCCATGCCAATGGATCATCGACTGTTCAAAATGGCCGGTTGGCAGGAAAAACCCTAGATCAAGTGTGGAAAGAATGCCCGGAGTTTTTCGGCTTTCCGCAAAGAAGCGTGTTTCCATTATTGGTGAAAGTACTTGATGCCAACATGGACCTCTCTGTACAAGTGCATCCTGATGATCATTATGCCATGGTGCACGAAAACGGAGACCTCGGAAAAACAGAGTGCTGGTATATTATTGATTGCAAAGAAGGGGCAGAACTGATTTTGGGACATCACGCAAGCACGAAGGAAGAATTCAAACAGCTTATAGAAAGCGGTGACTGGAACGGACTGCTTAGGCGCATCAACATAAAGCCAGGAGATTTCTTTTATGTTCCAAGCGGCACGCTGCATGCATTGTGTGAGGGCACCCTCGTCCTTGAAATTCAGCAAAATTCTGATACCACATATCGAGTATACGATTATGATCGCTGTAATGACCATGGCCAAAAAAGGGATCTCCATATAGAAAAAGCTATGGAAGTCGTAAACATACCGCATGCGGATTCTGAACCAATACCGGCGGTGAAAGAAATGAAGGATGCCGTGATTACGTCTTATGTTCAGTCAGATTATTTCTCAGTTTACAAATGGAATGTCAGCGGCAAGCCGGTTTTTCCTTCTCCTCAAACCTATTTGCTATGCAGTGTTGTCGAAGGCTCAGGGATAATAGAAAACAACGGTGTGCAGTATGAATGCAATAAAGGCTCACACTTTATTTTGCCTGCCCATTTTGGCGAGTTTTCAATAGAAGGAACTTGCGAGCTGGTCATATCTCATCCTTCATAAGAACGGAGGAATTTCTGTGTTAAAGAAACCTATCATCTGTTTGTTCATCTTATTTTTATTTGCGCCTGCCGTTTTGGCTGAGCCGATCCAAGCACATACTGTGTCACCTGTTAATCCTAAAGCACAGCAGACAACAAAAGATCTGATGAATTGGCTCGCTCACCTGCCGAATCGTTCTGAAAACAGAGTGCTTTCCGGTGCGTTTGGCGGTTACAGTCATGACACATTCTCCATGGCCGAAGCAGAAAGAATCCGAAGCTCAGCCGGACAATCACCTGCCATTTACGGCTGTGATTACGCGAGGGGATGGCTTGAAACCTCAAACATTGAAGATTCTATAGACGTAAGCTGCAACAGTGATTTAATTTCGTATTGGAAAAGCGGAGGGATTCCGCAGATCAGTCTGCATCTAGCGAATCCTGCTTATCAGTCAGGACACTATAAAACACCGATTACCAACGATCAGTATAAAAAACTGTTAGACTCTTCTACAACAGAGGGGAAGCGGCTGAACGCCATGCTCAGCAAAATTGCTGACGGACTTCAAGAGCTGGAAAAGCAAGGCGTGCCCGTTCTGTTCAGGCCGCTGCATGAGATGAACGGCGAGTGGTTTTGGTGGGGCCTTACGTCATATAATCAAAAGGATGATGAAAGAATCTACTTATATAAACAGCTCTACATCAAAATCTATCATTATATGACTGACGAAAGAGGATTGGATCATTTATTGTGGGTTTACTCTCCCGACGCTAATCGAGATTTTAAAACAGATTTTTACCCTGGAGCTTCATACGTAGATATAGTTGGGTTAGATGCATACTTTCAAGATCCATATTCGATAAGCGGATACGACCAGCTGACAGCTCTTAATAAACCATTTGCCTTCACAGAAGTTGGTCCGCAAACAGCAAACGGCAGCTTTGATTACAGCCTGTTTATGAGTGCGATAAAACAAAAATACCCTAAAACCACTTATTTTCTGGCCTGGAATGATGAATGGAGCCCGGCTGTGAACAGAGGCGCTTCTGCTCTCTACAATGATAGCTGGACATTAAATAAGGGAGAAGTATGGAACGGTGATACGCTAACACCTATAGTTGAATAAAAAACGTTTTACATTAATAAAAGGTTCTCAAGGATATCCTTGAGAACCTTTTGCTCATCAGGCGTTCATATCCCCTAAGCCGGGACTATGTTCATTCGGCATTTCCGGAAGAACCGGAACAGGAAATCCAGCCGGAGGTTCAGTTACTTGCAGCTCGCCGCCATTTCTGCTTGGAGATTTCCCTTGAAAGATCTCTGCAATTCTTGTTTCATCTAATCTAAAGTTAAACTGTACATTATGGTAGCCTAATTCAACATACTTTCTGCACTCTGGATATTTATTAATGTCGTAATTCGGTACTGGAAAAAGCTTAGCCCAGTCAACACCCAAAGTCTCAAGCGCTTTAGCGAAAGCATTTTGATGAGCATTGTCACGAACAATAAGAAAAGCGAGTGTTTCCCGGAACGTCTGATTAGAGCTCATTTCATAAATTCTTGTTTTTTGGAGAACGCCAGTAGACTCAAGCAACAAGTTATCCAACAGGTCAGTGATTAAGTTTCCGTGATTATAAACCCAGGATGCGTTCCAAGGATTGCCGCCCGCATCAACCGGGAGTGAACTCTGTGCGCCAATAATGTAATGATGAGGGTTAGCGTGTTTAACTGCTTCATCAAGGGGGGCGTGGTCTATCCCCTGGCTGCCGACTCCAGCACCGCCTGATTCATCCAATAAAGCATTGATTGTATTTTGCACAAGCTCTACATGGGCAATTTCTTCTAAGAAGATACCGCGCAGCAAATCACGATATTGTTTCTGCTTTCCTCTGAAATTGGAGCTTTGAAAGAAATATTGCATCATTGTACGCATTTCTCCGTAATGTCCGCCTAATATTTCCTGCAGTACTTTAGCTGCGGCCGGATCTGGCTTATCGGGTTTAATGATATTGATTAGTTCTTCTTTGTAGTAAAACATAACACGCCTCTTTTCTTATTTATTTTGTTTTTTATATCATCTGTACAATCAGATAAACTATACGGACTAACCAACAGCTGAAAAGAAAATGAGAAAAATGAAACAAAAACATAGAAAAGTGTTGACCGATAAAAAAACACATGGTATATTATTAAACGTCGCTGATGAACAGCACAGAACAAAATGAAAAACAAAAAAGTTTTTCGGAGGTGTTTACAAACACTTCAGAATGTGTATAATAGATAAAGTCGAATCAAAAAGATTTGAAAAAACATTCGAAAAAACATCTTGACTTTAACATCAATTAATAGTATGATAGTTAAGTCGCTCGATAAGCGCCCGTAGCTCAATTGGATAGAGCGTTTGACTACGGATCAAAAGGTTAGGGGTTCGACTCCTCTCGGGCGCGCCAATATAATATACATGCGGGTGTAGTTTAGTGGTAAAACCTCAGCCTTCCAAGCTGATGTCGTGAGTTCGATTCTCATCACCCGCTCCATTATTTCTTGAATGATCTTTGAAAACTAAACAAGACAAAACGTACCTGTTAATTCAAGTTTTATTATAAATCGCACAGCGATGTGCGTAGTCAGTCAAACTGAGGTCTGCACGATGCAGATCACGCAGATGTTGCCACAGGATGTGGTGAACTTAATCTGCGATCCATTTATCGGAGAGTTTGATCCTGGCTCAGGACGAACGCTGGCGGCGTGCCTAATACATGCAAGTCGAGCGGACAGATGGGAGCTTGCTCCCTGATGTTAGCGGCGGACGGGTGAGTAACACGTGGGTAACCTGCCTGTAAGACTGGGATAACTCCGGGAAACCGGGGCTAATACCGGATGCTTGTTTGAACCGCATGGTTCAAACATAAAAGGTGGCTTCGGCTACCACTTACAGATGGACCCGCGGCGCATTAGCTAGTTGGTGAGGTAATGGCTCACCAAGGCAACGATGCGTAGCCGACCTGAGAGGGTGATCGGCCACACTGGGACTGAGACACGGCCCAGACTCCTACGGGAGGCAGCAGTAGGGAATCTTCCGCAATGGACGAAAGTCTGACGGAGCAACGCCGCGTGAGTGATGAAGGTTTTCGGATCGTAAAGCTCTGTTGTTAGGGAAGAACAAGTACCGTTCGAATAGGGCGGTACCTTGACGGTACCTAACCAGAAAGCCACGGCTAACTACGTGCCAGCAGCCGCGGTAATACGTAGGTGGCAAGCGTTGTCCGGAATTATTGGGCGTAAAGGGCTCGCAGGCGGTTCCTTAAGTCTGATGTGAAAGCCCCCGGCTCAACCGGGGAGGGTCATTGGAAACTGGGGAACTTGAGTGCAGAAGAGGAGAGTGGAATTCCACGTGTAGCGGTGAAATGCGTAGAGATGTGGAGGAACACCAGTGGCGAAGGCGACTCTCTGGTCTGTAACTGACGCTGAGGAGCGAAAGCGTGGGGAGCGAACAGGATTAGATACCCTGGTAGTCCACGCCGTAAACGATGAGTGCTAAGTGTTAGGGGGTTTCCGCCCCTTAGTGCTGCAGCTAACGCATTAAGCACTCCGCCTGGGGAGTACGGTCGCAAGACTGAAACTCAAAGGAATTGACGGGGGCCCGCACAAGCGGTGGAGCATGTGGTTTAATTCGAAGCAACGCGAAGAACCTTACCAGGTCTTGACATCCTCTGACAATCCTAGAGATAGGACGTCCCCTTCGGGGGCAGAGTGACAGGTGGTGCATGGTTGTCGTCAGCTCGTGTCGTGAGATGTTGGGTTAAGTCCCGCAACGAGCGCAACCCTTGATCTTAGTTGCCAGCATTCAGTTGGGCACTCTAAGGTGACTGCCGGTGACAAACCGGAGGAAGGTGGGGATGACGTCAAATCATCATGCCCCTTATGACCTGGGCTACACACGTGCTACAATGGACAGAACAAAGGGCAGCGAAACCGCGAGGTTAAGCCAATCCCACAAATCTGTTCTCAGTTCGGATCGCAGTCTGCAACTCGACTGCGTGAAGCTGGAATCGCTAGTAATCGCGGATCAGCATGCCGCGGTGAATACGTTCCCGGGCCTTGTACACACCGCCCGTCACACCACGAGAGTTTGTAACACCCGAAGTCGGTGAGGTAACCTTTATGGAGCCAGCCGCCGAAGGTGGGACAGATGATTGGGGTGAAGTCGTAACAAGGTAGCCGTATCGGAAGGTGCGGCTGGATCACCTCCTTTCTAAGGATATTTACGGAATATAAGACCTTGGGTCTTATAAACAGAACGTTCCCTGTCTTGTTTAGTTTTGAAGGATCATTCCTTCGAAACGTGTTCTTTGAAAACTAGATAACAGTAGACATCACATTCAATTAGTAACACAAGATATCACATAGTGATTCTTTTTAACGGTTAAGTTAGAAAGGGCGCACGGTGGATGCCTTGGCACTAGGAGCCGATGAAGGACGGGACGAACACCGATATGCTTCGGGGAGCTGTAAGCAAGCTTTGATCCGGAGATTTCCGAATGGGGAAACCCACCACTCGTAATGGAGTGGTATCCATATCTGAATTCATAGGATATGAGAAGGCAGACCCGGGGAACTGAAACATCTAAGTACCCGGAGGAAGAGAAAGCAAATGCGATTCCCTGAGTAGCGGCGAGCGAAACGGGATTAGCCCAAACCAAGAGGCTTGCCTCTTGGGGTTGTAGGACACTCTATACGGAGTTACAAAGGAACGAGGTAGATGAAGAGGTCTGGAAAGGCCCGCCATAGGAGGTAACAGCCCTGTAGTCAAAACTTCGTTCTCTCCAGAGTGGATCCTGAGTACGGCGGAACACGTGAAATTCCGTCGGAATCCGGGAGGACCATCTCCCAAGGCTAAATACTCCCTAGTGACCGATAGTGAACCAGTACCGTGAGGGAAAGGTGAAAAGCACCCCGGAAGGGGAGTGAAAGAGATCCTGAAACCGTGTGCCTACAAGTAGTCAGAGCCCGTTAACGGGTGATGGCGTGCCTTTTGTAGAATGAACCGGCGAGTTACGATCCCGTGCAAGGTTAAGCAGAAGATGCGGAGCCGCAGCGAAAGCGAGTCTGAATAGGGCGCATGAGTACGTGGTCGTAGACCCGAAACCAGGTGATCTACCCATGTCCAGGGTGAAGTTCAGGTAACACTGAATGGAGGCCCGAACCCACGCACGTTGAAAAGTGCGGGGATGAGGTGTGGGTAGGGGTGAAATGCCAATCGAACCTGGAGATAGCTGGTTCTCTCCGAAATAGCTTTAGGGCTAGCCTCAAGGTAAGAGTCTTGGAGGTAGAGCACTGATTGGACTAGGGGCCCCTACCGGGTTACCGAATTCAGTCAAACTCCGAATGCCAATGACTTATCCTTGGGAGTCAGACTGCGAGTGATAAGATCCGTAGTCGAAAGGGAAACAGCCCAGACCGCCAGCTAAGGTCCCAAAGTATACGTTAAGTGGAAAAGGATGTGGAGTTGCTTAGACAACCAGGATGTTGGCTTAGAAGCAGCCACCATTTAAAGAGTGCGTAATAGCTCACTGGTCGAGTGACTCTGCGCCGAAAATGTACCGGGGCTAAACGTATCACCGAAGCTGCGGACTGTTCTTCGAACAGTGGTAGGAGAGCGTTCTAAGGGCTGTGAAGCCAGACCGGAAGGACTGGTGGAGCGCTTAGAAGTGAGAATGCCGGTATGAGTAGCGAAAGAGGGGTGAGAATCCCCTCCACCGAATGCCTAAGGTTTCCTGAGGAAGGCTCGTCCGCTCAGGGTTAGTCGGGACCTAAGCCGAGGCCGAAAGGCGTAGGCGATGGACAACAGGTTGATATTCCTGTACCACCTCCTCACCATTTGAGCAATGGGGGGACGCAGGAGGATAGGGTAAGCGCGGTATTGGATATCCGCGTCCAAGCAGTTAGGCTGGGAAATAGGCAAATCCGTTTCCCATAAGGCTGAGCTGTGATGGCGAGCGAAATATAGTAGCGAAGTTCCTGATTCCACACTGCCAAGAAAAGCCTCTAGCGAGGTGAGAGGTGCCCGTACCGCAAACCGACACAGGTAGGCGAGGAGAGAATCCTAAGGTGATCGAGAGAACTCTCGTTAAGGAACTCGGCAAAATGACCCCGTAACTTCGGGAGAAGGGGTGCTCTGTTAGGGTGCAAGCCCGAGAGAGCCGCAGTGAATAGGCCCAGGCGACTGTTTAGCAAAAACACAGGTCTCTGCGAAGCCGTAAGGCGAAGTATAGGGGCTGACGCCTGCCCGGTGCTGGAAGGTTAAGAGGAGCGCTTAGCGTAAGCGAAGGTGCGAATTGAAGCCCCAGTAAACGGCGGCCGTAACTATAACGGTCCTAAGGTAGCGAAATTCCTTGTCGGGTAAGTTCCGACCCGCACGAAAGGCGCAACGATCTGGGCACTGTCTCAACGAGAGACTCGGTGAAATTATAGTACCTGTGAAGATGCAGGTTACCCGCGACAGGACGGAAAGACCCCGTGGAGCTTTACTGCAGCCTGATATTGAATGTTGGTACAGCTTGTACAGGATAGGTAGGAGCCTTGGAAACCGGAGCGCCAGCTTCGGTGGAGGCATCGGTGGGATACTACCCTGGCTGTATTGACCTTCTAACCCGCCGCCCTTATCGGGCGGGGAGACAGTGTCAGGTGGGCAGTTTGACTGGGGCGGTCGCCTCCTAAAAGGTAACGGAGGCGCCCAAAGGTTCCCTCAGAATGGTTGGAAATCATTCGCAGAGTGTAAAGGCACAAGGGAGCTTGACTGCGAGACCTACAAGTCGAGCAGGGACGAAAGTCGGGCTTAGTGATCCGGTGGTTCCGCATGGAAGGGCCATCGCTCAACGGATAAAAGCTACCCCGGGGATAACAGGCTTATCTCCCCCAAGAGTCCACATCGACGGGGAGGTTTGGCACCTCGATGTCGGCTCATCGCATCCTGGGGCTGTAGTCGGTCCCAAGGGTTGGGCTGTTCGCCCATTAAAGCGGTACGCGAGCTGGGTTCAGAACGTCGTGAGACAGTTCGGTCCCTATCCGTCGCGGGCGCAGGAAATTTGAGAGGAGCTGTCCTTAGTACGAGAGGACCGGGATGGACGCACCGCTGGTGTACCAGTTGTTCTGCCAAGGGCATCGCTGGGTAGCTATGTGCGGACGGGATAAGTGCTGAAAGCATCTAAGCATGAAGCCCCCCTCAAGATGAGATTTCCCATTCCGCAAGGAAGTAAGATCCCTGAAAGATGATCAGGTTGATAGGTCTGAGGTGGAAGTGTGGCGACACATGGAGCTGACAGATACTAATCGATCGAGGACTTAACCTAATTTCTAATGATGTCACACCTGTTATCTAGTTTTGAGAGAACACTCTCAAATTGTTTGGTGGCGATAGCGAAGAGGTCACACCCGTTCCCATGCCGAACACGGAAGTTAAGCTCTTCAGCGCCGATGGTAGTCGGGGGTTTCCCCCTGTGAGAGTAGGACGCCGCCAAGCAGTTTTATCATAATTATATCGTCGCGGGGTGGAGCAGTTCGGTAGCTCGTCGGGCTCATAACCCGAAGGTCGCAGGTTCAAATCCTGCCCCCGCAACCAAATTAAAATGGTCCGGTAGTTCAGTTGGTTAGAATGCCTGCCTGTCACGCAGGAGGTCGCGGGTTCGAGTCCCGTCCGGACCGCCATTTATTGTAAACGAAACGATCATGTTTTCGTTTTTTTTGTGTTTTCTTTTATTACATCTTTTGCTTGGTATGATAGCCAAGCTTTCTTTATATCGGCAACATCTTGGATATTTCACCATAATCCGATACACTAGATACAGTACATATAAAACATAATCAGACCAAAAGGAGGTTTGGTTAATGGATGAGTTTGATTTAATTAATAGTATTACTCCGCGAACCATTCACCATTCTTCCGTTGATGTAGGAATTGGAGACGATGCGGCTCTTTACACAGCGAAAAACGGTGTGCAGGAAATTGTCTGTGTCGATACAATGGTAGAGGACGTGCATTTTAAATTGAGCTATTCTTCGCCGGAGGACATTGGATATAAGGCGTTGGCTATAAATATAAGTGATATTGCCGCAATGGGAGGTATTCCTAAGTTTTATTTAGTGTCTCTTGCGGTGCCTTCAAAATGGACGGCATCAGAAATCAAGGAAATGTATGAAGGAATGAATGAACTGGCGAAACTATACTGTATGGACCTGATTGGCGGTGATACAGTTTCTACTAACGATAAACTAGTCGTCACAGTGACTGTGATTGGGGAAGTTGAAAAGGGACGTGCCTGTTTGCGCAGTTTGGCAAAGCCGAATGATATTGTCTTTGTCACTGGTGAAATCGGTTCTTCTGCCGCTGGACTTTCATTGCTGCTAAAAGAGACCTCCCAACCGGAAACATCATTTGAAACAGATTACTTTATCAATAGGCATAAACGACCTCACCCAAGAGTGAGTGTTGGCAGACTATGCTCGAACGCTCAGCGTGTGGCTCTTAATGATATTAGTGACGGATTGGCAAGTGAATTGCATGAAATTGCTGAATCCAGCTCTGTTTCAATAGAAATTGACGAGAGCCTTCTTCCAGTTCATCCGGACTTGCCTAAGTTAAATTCCAAATGGAAGGAATGGGCTTTGTTTGGCGGAGAGGATTTTGAGCTGACTGGGACGATCTCAAAGGAAGACTGGGAAGTGTTACAGCAGGAGTGCAGCAGACTTCAACTGCCAATTACAAAGATTGGATGTGTCCGTGAAAAGACAGAATCCAATGTCGTATTAAAGACAGATGAAGAAACAATGACTTTAGAGAAAAAAGGATATAATCATTTTAAATAAGACGGGTGACTTGTGTGAAGCAATTAAAATGGAGAACTGTAAATCCTGAAGAAACAAAAGCGATTGCTAAGCTGACTGCATCGTTTTCAAAGCCAGGGGACGTCCTGACATTAGAGGGCGATTTAGGAGCTGGGAAAACAACCTTTACAAAAGGTTTTGCTGAAGGACTCGGAATTACACGTGTTGTAAACAGTCCGACGTTTACGATCATAAAAGAATATAACGATGGTTCACTTCCTCTTTATCATATGGATGTATACAGAATGGAAGACGAGAGTGAAGATTTAGGACTTGATGAATATTTTCATGGACAAGGTGTCTGCTTAGTGGAATGGGCGCATTTAATTGAAGAGCAGCTTCCGCAGGAGCGACTGCAAATTGTCATTAAAAGAGCTGGTGATGATGAAAGAGAGATCACCTTTACAGCTGTGGGGAATCGGTATGAAATGCTTTGTGAGGAGATAAGTAGACATGACAATATTAGCAATTGATACATCGAATTATACTTTAGGCATAGCGCTGCTTCGGGATAACACTGTCATAGCAGAATACATGACATATTTAAAAAAGAATCACTCTGTGAGAGCGATGCCTGCTGTTCATTCTTTGCTGAATGATTGTGATACAACCCCGCAGGATCTTTCTAAAATTGTTGTCGCAAAAGGTCCTGGCTCGTACACAGGGGTGAGAATCGGTGTAACCATTGCCAAAACACTTGCCTGGTCTTTAAACATTCCGATTTCTGCTGTTTCAAGTCTTGAAGCGCTCGCGGCAAATGGACGTCACTTTGACGGTCTGATCAGCCCTATATTTGATGCGAGACGCGGACAGGTGTATACAGGTCTTTATGAATATAAAAACGGGCTTTTAGAACAGGCTGTGCCGGATCAAAATGTGATGCTGACAGAGTGGCTGGAGATGCTAAAAGAGAAAGATCGCCCTGTTTTGTTTTTAGGACATGATACATCCATACACAAGGAGACGATACTGGATGTATTAGGAACAAAAGGAATCATAGGGTCTGCGGTTCAGCATAATCCCCGCCCTTCAGAATTGGCTTACTTGGGTGCGGATAGGGAAGCTGCTGATATTCACGGGCTTGTGCCGGATTATTTGCGGCTTGCAGAAGCTGAAGCGAAATGGATTGAAAGTCAAAAGTAGGGTGATAGGATGAAAACAAAAGCAGCAGTCAGAAAAATGCAGCTTGATGATGTTGATCACGTATACGAAATTGAAACATCCTCCTTTACGTCTCCCTGGACGAAGGATTCGTTTTATCATGAATTGCTTGAAAATCCGTATGCCCACTATCTCGTGATTGAAAAGGACGATTGTATCGCGGGTTATTGCGGGATTTGGATTGTGATGGACGACGCCCAAATCACAAATATAGCGATTAAACCAGAGTATAGGGGCCAGTCTTTAGGAGAAGCACTTTTTCGTTCAGCTCTCGAGCTTTGTAAAGAAAAAGAGGCGAGGCGGCTTTCGCTTGAAGTGAGGGTTTCCAATCACCCTGCTCAAAGTTTATATAAAAAGTTCGGGATGCAGCCCGGCGGAATAAGAAAGAACTATTATACTGATAACGGGGAAGATGCGTTAATTATGTGGGTGACGATAAATGAATGAGCAAAAAGATCTTTATATATTAGGAATCGAAACGAGCTGCGATGAAACGGCAGCAGCTATTGTCAAAAACGGAACAGAAATCGTCTCGAACGTTGTGGCCTCTCAAATTGAAAGCCATAAACGATTCGGAGGGGTTGTGCCGGAAATAGCATCAAGACATCATGTGGAGCAAATCACTTTAGTGATCGAAGAGGCTTTCCGTAAAGCAGACATGACATATCGTGACATAGATGCGATTGCAGTTACTGAAGGCCCGGGATTGGTGGGAGCACTGCTAATCGGGGTAAACGCCGCTAAAGCATTGAGCTTTGCGCATCATATTCCGTTAGTTGGAGTCCATCATATAGCGGGCCATATCTACGCAAACCGTTTGGTAGAAGAGATTGTTTTTCCAGCGCTTGCATTGGTCGTTTCCGGCGGCCATACGGAATTGGTTTATATGAAAGAACACGGTTCATTTGAAGTAATCGGGGAAACACTCGATGACGCAGCAGGGGAAGCTTATGACAAAGTGGCGAGAACAATGGGTCTCCCGTATCCAGGCGGACCGCAGATTGACAAGCTTGCGGAATCAGGGAATGACACTATTCCTCTGCCTCGCGCATGGCTTGAAGAAGGTTCTTATAATTTCAGCTTCAGCGGGCTGAAATCAGCTGTGATCAATACGCTTCATAACGCGGCTCAAAAAGGACAGGAAATTGCGCCGGAAGATCTTTCTGCCAGTTTTCAGAATAGCGTCATTGATGTCTTAGTGACAAAAACGGCACGCGCTGCAAAAGAATATGGTGTCAAACAGGTTCTTTTGGCCGGCGGAGTAGCTGCAAACAGAGGACTCAGAGCTGCGTTACAGAAGGAATTTTCCCAGCATGAGGGGACGGCGCTCATCATTCCTCCGCTATCCTTATGTACGGATAATGCTGCAATGATTGCTGCGGCCGGTACAATTGCTTTTGAAAAAGGGATTCGCGGATCATATGATATGAATGGCCAGCCTGGTCTTGAACTGACTTCTTACCAGGGTCTCACGACATAATGGCGTGAGGCTTTTTTATTGTTATTAACAGATAATTCTCAATTTATCCACATATCTGTGAGCAATTATAGAGATATAGATGGATAAAGAGGTTGAGAGGCTGTTAATAAAGTGGATAAATTCAGAATATTTTGTGGATACTGTGTATAAACCGCTTTCTTCGTTTGCTTATAAGGGTATTTTCTGTGGATAAAAAGCACCTCTAAAAAAGAGGTGCTTGACTTTTTTAATCTTCTTCTGTGGATAGTTCTTCCCATTCTGATAATAGGTTTTCCAATTCTTGATTGAGTTTCTCGTTGTCAGCGTGGATGGCTTGTACCTTTTCGTGGTCCTGATATACTTCCGGATCACAAAGTAATTCATCATTGTGACTGATTTTTTCTTCTATGGTTTGAACTGTCGTTTCAATTTCTTCTATGCGTCTGAGTCGTTGTCGTTCTTTCTTTTTCCATTCTTTTTCTTCCTCATAAGAACGTTTAGAGTCGGATTTCATTGCAACCGTGGCTTTTTCAGTTTCCTCTTGCTGTTTCATTTTCTCCAATTCCAGCTGCTGTGTTTTTTTCTCTGTATAATAATCGTAATCTCCGAGATATTCTTCAATATGGTTTGGAGAAAGCTCATATACCCTTGTTGCGATTCTGTTAATAAAATATCTGTCATGTGAGACAAATAACAATGTGCCCGGATAATCGATCAAGGCGTTTTCGAGAACTTCTTTGCTGTCTAAGTCAAGATGGTTCGTCGGCTCATCAAGAATGAGAAAGTTAGCTTTTTGCAGCATCAGCTTGGCCAGGGCCACTCTTGCTTTTTCGCCTCCGCTTAGGGAATGGACGGGTTTAAGCACATCATCCCCGGAGAATAAGAAATTTCCGAGGCACGTTCTAATTTCTTTCTCTTGAAGCTCCGGATACTCGTCCCACAGCTCATCAATGACGCGTTTAGAGGAAGTCAGCTCAGCCTGTTCCTGGTCATAGTAACCGACACTGACATTTGAACCGTACGCTATTGTTCCTTGATCCGGCTTCAATGTGTTTATTAATGTTTTCAGCAGGGTTGATTTTCCGATTCCGTTGGGACCTACAAGAGCGGCGCTTTCTCCTCTTGTAAGCCTAAACGACACATCTGTCAGAAGCGGAGGCTGGTTTTCATAGCTGATGGTCAGATCCTGAACCCGCAGGACCTCGTTCCCGCTCTGTTTTGTAATATTGAAATGAAAATTTGCTGATTTTTCGTCGCCGAGCGGTTTTGACATGACGTCCATCCGTTCAAGCTGTTTCCGGCGGCTTTGTGCTCTTTTTGTCGTTGAGGCTCTCGCCAGATTTCGGTCTACAAAGTCCTGCAGCTTGGCGATTTCATCCTGCTGTTTTTCATACAGCTTAAGATCCTTTTCATATTGGGCAGCTTTTTGGTCTAGATAAGCGCTGTAGTTGCCGTGATACTTTTTGCTTTCTGATCTTGATACCTCGTACACCTGGTTCACCACTTTGTCTAAAAAGTAGCGGTCGTGAGAAACAATCAGAATCGCGCCTGAATAGCCTTGTAAATAATGTTCAAGCCAGGTCAGCGTATCAATGTCCAGATGGTTGGTCGGCTCATCTAGAATGAGAAGGTCAGGCTGTGTTAACAGAAGCTTACCCAAGGCAAGTCTTGTTTTCTGACCTCCGCTCAGGCTTTGCACCTGTGTTGAATCGTCAAAATGGCTGAAGCCGAGACCGTGCAGCACAGATCTGACATCTGCTTCATATTGATAGCCGCCTTTATCTTTAAATTCCTGCTGAAGGCGGTCGTAGGTTTTCATGATGCTTTCCAGTTCACTTGGGTCAGCTGCCGCCATTTTTTCTTCTATGTTTCGCATTTCTTTTTCCATTGCTTTTAAGTGATCAAAAACAGTCAGCAGCTCTTCTTTTATGGTAAGCTTAGAATCCAAGCCGGTATGCTGGGCCAAATAGCCCATTGTGATATCTTTCGGCTTGATCATTTCACCCTTTTCATATGAAAGGTGACCTGCGATAATTTTAAGGAGTGTAGATTTCCCAGCGCCGTTTCTTCCTACAATTGCGACGCGATCACGGTTTCTGACTTCCAGCTTTATATTGTTTAAAATAGTATCAGCACCAAATGATTTGGAAAGCTGATTAATTTGTAAGATCATCATATTATTTCACCTCTGCTATAATAAGTTAAGTGTAGCTTATGAACCAGAACTCAGCAAACAATACATTGGCCGAATAAGACATAGAGAAGAAAATAGTGTATGATCTGTTTAAGGAGAGTTTTTACTATGAATGGATTTTCTCATTTTAATGAACAGGGCAGAGCCCAGATGGTGGATATCAGCGAAAAATCTTCGACTGTCCGTACTGCGGCGGCTGTATCAAGCGTACACATGAAGAGTGAAGTGTACGAGAAAATAAAAAGCCATGATATCGGCAAAGGAGATGTACTTGCTGTCGCTCAGGTGGCGGGTATTATGGCTGCGAAACAAACATCAAATATCATCCCGATGTGCCATCCGCTATCCTTGAGCGGGGTCGATATTTCGTTTGACTGGAAAATAAAAGAAACAGAAGTTATACTTCATATAAAAGCACAGGTCAAAACGAAAGGGAGTACAGGTGTGGAAATGGAAGCGCTAACTTCTGCATCGGTATGTGCCCTTACTGTTTACGATATGTGCAAGGCGCTTGATAAGGGGATGGTCATCGGCCCTACCTGCTTGCTGGAAAAGACAGGCGGAAAAAACGGTGACTTTAAAAGAGAACTATCCGAGTATAATTTGGAGGACCAAAAATGAATAAGGATCAATCAAAAATTCCGCAGGCGACGGCAAAACGGCTGCCGCTTTATTATCGCTTTTTAAAGAATCTGCATGCGTCAGGAAAACAGCGTGTATCATCCGCTGAACTCAGCGATGCCGTAAAGGTTGATTCTGCCACGATTCGCAGGGATTTTTCCTATTTTGGAGCTCTTGGCAAAAAAGGATACGGATATAATGTCGATTATTTGCTGTCATTTTTCCGAAAAACGCTGGATCAGGATGAAATGACAGACGTTATCCTGATTGGTGTCGGAAACTTAGGAACAGCGTTTCTTCACTATAATTTCACAAAAAATAATAACACAAAAATTTCTATGGCTTTTGATATAAATGAGAGTAAAATAGGAACTGAGGTAGGCGGTGTGCCCGTCTTTAACCTCGATGATCTTGAAAAGCATGTAAAAGGCGAATCAGTTGCCATTTTGACAGTGCCCGCAGTTGCGGCCCAATCGATTACCGACAGATTGGTTGCGTTAGGGATCAAGGGTATTCTTAATTTTACGCCGGCCCGTTTGAATGTGCCGGAACACATTCGAATTCATCATATAGATTTAGCTGTAGAGCTTCAGTCACTGGTTTATTTCTTGAAGCATTATTCTGTTTTAGAGGAAATCGAGTAACCGGAAAGGAGGAGCCCAAATATGCCGATCGGTCCTGGAAGCCTTGCTGTTATCGCAATCGTTGCTCTGATTATCTTTGGCCCCAAAAAGCTGCCTGAGTTGGGAAAAGCGGCTGGAGACACACTTCGTGAATTCAAAAACGCTACTAAAGGATTAGCGAGTGATGATGAGGAAAAAAAGAAAGAGAATCAGTAAGTTAGGATGACACAAATGAAAGTGAATCAAATGTCGCTGCTGGAGCATATTGCGGAGCTTCGAAAACGATTGCTGGTTGTGGCGCTGGCGTTTGTCGTTTTCTTTATCGCGGGATTTTTTTTAGCGAAGCCGATTATAGTGTATCTGCAAGAAACGGATGAAGCGAAGGAGCTCACGCTCAATGCGTTTAATCTGACAGACCCGCTTTATGTGTTTATGCAGTTTGCGTTTATCATCGGGATTGTCCTGACTTCGCCGGTTATTCTTTATCAGCTTTGGGCTTTTGTGAGCCCGGGCCTCTATGAAAAGGAGCGCAAAGTAACGCTCAGCTACATTCCGATCTCTATTTTGCTGTTTTTAGCGGGTTTATCTTTTTCCTATTATATTTTA
Source organism: Bacillus sp. FSL K6-1012 (assembly GCF_037964915.1). NCBI lineage: Bacteria > Bacillati > Bacillota > Bacilli > Caryophanales > Bacillaceae > Bacillus > Bacillus sp. FSL K6-1012. The sequence goes on from NZ_CP150175.1 coordinate 683,879, forward strand.
TTTCCTTTTGTTGTCGATTTTATGAAACGGATATCTCAGGATTTGAATGTCACTCAGGTGATTGGAATTAATGAATATTTTCATTTTCTTCTGCAGCTGACGATTCCGTTTGGACTGTTGTTTCAAATGCCGGTCATCCTTATGTTTTTGACAAGGCTTGGAATTGTGACACCGATGTTCTTAGCGAAAATCAGAAAGTATGCGTACTTTACGCTGCTTGTGATTGCTGCTCTGATCACACCACCTGAGCTTTTGTCTCATATGATGGTGACTGTTCCGCTCTTGATTTTGTATGAAATCAGTATTTTAATATCGAAGGCTGCCTATCGGAAAGCGCAGAAAAACAGTGCTGCCGATCAGGACGTTTCTTCTTAGCCAACATAAAAAATCCATTTCTCATAGAGAGAAATGGATTTTCTTTATTTCTGGTTCTTCTTTATTTTAAATGAAAAGGCGAACATCTTAAAAGAAATGCTGATGTTGTATGCAGCGAACACCATCAGCAGGATGGAGTAAAATGACCACATGCTGCCTGGCGAGCTTGCGGCGAGATAAGTAAAGATGCACCCTACGGCAAAGTAGATCATTCCCCACACTATCGGGTTTCTCATGAAAATAATCCTCCAATAATCAATTGCATTTGTGTGCTTTGCTGTTCAAGGTATTTCTGAACAGGCTCAAGCTGCATAATGACGACGAATGTATTCATCATTACATGGGCGAAAATCGGCACCCAAATCCGTTTGGTTCTCGCATATAAAAATGCAAAGGTAAAGCCCATTGCCGTATACAGCAGAAGGTGCGTCAAATCAGCATGAACAATTCCGAAAATAATGGAGCTGATCAGTCCGGCGATAAAGAAATTTGTTTTTTCGTACAGCGCGCCGAAAATGATTTTTCTGAAGATGATTTCTTCTAATATAGGCCCGATGATAGAAGAAACGATAATCATGAGCGGGACTGCCTGGATCACATCCAGGATGGCTTTTGTATTTTCTGATTCTCTCCCGATGCCAAATACATAATATTCAATAGAACCGGCTATTCCTTGAGAGAAAAGGGCTATGAAAAAACCGGCTATCGCCCAAAGGATCGAAAGTCCGACCGAGTCTTTCTTTTCGTTTCGCAGCGTAGTTTTAGGCACAGTTCTGAGAATGAGCAATACAACAATCAGACAGGCAATAAAACTGATGACGGACCATAATCCCTGCGCGTACAGCAGATTTTCTTTTGTGGGCTGTCCTCCCGCATAACCGAATTTAAATAACAAGGGAATCCCGATTACTGCTGAAAACTGCATGATGATATATGTCAAAATAATAAACCAATACTGTTTTCTCAAATGGTATGTACTCCTTTGTTAAATGGGTTTCTTTTGTCTACAGCTATTGTAACATAATTGAATCGGGGGTGAAAAAGCCAAGGGATATCTGAGCTGAAAAGAATGATGTAAGCGTGAAAAATTTTTTATCTTATCACTTGAAATTGGAAGTGAGATTCTTTATTATAAGAATTGTGTTAGCACTCTTTAGTGCTGAGTGCTAAAATTACATATTCATACTATTGAGGAGGTTATTACATTGTTAAAGCCATTAGGTGATCGCGTTGTCATTGAACTCGTAGAATCTGAAGAAAAAACTGCCAGCGGAATTGTGTTACCGGATTCTGCAAAAGAAAAGCCGCAAGAAGGCAAAATCGTGGCAGCTGGTTCAGGTCGCGTGTTAGAAAGCGGAGAGCGCGTTGCTTTAGAAGTAAAAGAGGGCGACCGCATTATCTTCTCAAAATACGCAGGTACTGAAGTGAAATATGAAGGTACTGAATACTTAATCTTACGTGAAAGCGACATTTTAGCTGTTATCGGCTAATTCTTAAATAAACAAATACTTAAAAATTCGAGGAGGTTTCGTACACATGGCAAAAGATATTAAGTTTAGTGAAGAAGCTCGCCGCGCAATGCTTCGCGGTGTTGATGCACTTGCTGATGCTGTAAAAGTAACTTTAGGACCAAAAGGACGCAACGTGGTTCTAGAGAAAAAATTCGGTTCTCCGTTAATCACTAATGACGGTGTAACAATCGCTAAAGAAATCGAACTTGAAGACGCGTTTGAAAATATGGGTGCTAAGCTTGTAGCTGAAGTAGCCAGCAAAACAAACGACGTTGCCGGTGACGGTACAACAACTGCGACAGTTCTTGCGCAAGCAATGATTCGTGAAGGCCTTAAAAACGTAACAGCAGGCGCTAACCCTGTAGGCGTGCGTAAAGGTATGGAACAAGCTGTAAACGTTGCGATCGAGAATCTGAAAGAAATTTCTAAGCCAATCGAAGGCAAAGAATCTATCGCTCAGGTTGCTGCGATCTCTGCTGCTGATGAGGAAGTCGGAAGCCTTATCGCTGAAGCAATGGAGCGCGTAGGCAACGACGGCGTTATCACAATCGAAGAGTCTAAAGGCTTCACAACTGAGCTTGAAGTTGTTGAAGGTATGCAGTTCGACCGCGGATATGCGTCTCCTTACATGGTAACTGATTCTGATAAGATGGAAGCGGTTCTTGACAATCCTTACATCTTAATCACAGACAAAAAAATCACAAACATTCAAGAAATCCTTCCTGTGCTTGAGCAGGTTGTTCAGCAAGGCAAACCATTGCTTCTGATCGCTGAGGATGTTGAAGGTGAAGCTCTTGCAACACTTGTTGTGAACAAACTTCGCGGCACATTCAACGCAGTTGCTGTTAAAGCTCCTGGCTTTGGTGACCGCCGTAAAGCAATGCTTGAAGACATCGCTGTCCTTACTGGCGGAGAAGTCATCACAGAAGATCTTGGCCTTGATCTGAAATCTACTGAAATCGGACAATTGGGACGCGCTTCTAAAGTTGTGGTTACAAAAGAAAACACAACAATCGTTGAAGGCGCTGGCGAAACAGATAAAATTTCTGCACGCGTCACTCAAATCCGCGCTCAAGTGGAAGAAACAACTTCTGAGTTCGACAGAGAAAAATTACAAGAGCGTCTTGCTAAACTTGCTGGCGGCGTAGCTGTCATCAAAGTCGGCGCTGCGACTGAAACTGAGCTGAAAGAGCGTAAACTTCGCATCGAAGACGCCCTGAACTCAACTCGCGCAGCTGTTGAAGAAGGCATCGTATCCGGCGGTGGTACAGCGCTTGTCAACGTATATAACAAAGTGGCTGCAGTTGAAGCTGAAGGTGATGCGCAAACAGGTATCAACATCGTGCTTCGCGCGCTTGAAGAGCCAATTCGTCAAATCGCGCACAACGCTGGTCTTGAAGGATCTGTCATCGTTGAGCGCCTCAAAAACGAAGAAATCGGCGTAGGCTTCAACGCTGCAACTGGCGAATGGGTAAACATGATTGAAAAAGGTATCGTTGACCCAACAAAAGTTACACGTTCTGCACTGCAAAACGCAGCTTCTGTAGCAGCAATGCTCTTAACAACTGAAGCTGTTGTCGCTGACAAACCGGAAGAAAATGCCGGCGGCGCAGGAATGCCTGATATGGGCGGCATGGGCGGTATGGGCGGCATGATGTAACACCGACAAAAAACCCTTGATAAACAAGGGTTTGTCGGCAACGGACGTCATTTTTGATGCCCTTTTGATGCCATTTATAAATTTTCGAGGCTTCTCATGAGTTCACCGAACTTGTGAGAGGCTTCTTTTTTTCTGTCTTTTGTGGTTTGATTTTTTTAGCACTGTTTTATATCGATACTCAATAGTTTTGATAAACGGTATGTAACCCCGATATAGACTATTCTATCGACTAAAATACAAAATTCTCATCATACAATTCATGCTTTATTTGCATCTTGACTTTGTTTTGATTTACTTTGTGATTTTTAAGGACGCGCAGGACCTCGTCTTCGACTGCTGAAAACCAGAAGTGAGTTGAATTCCATCGTCTCAAAAAATAACACGAGGCATTATTTGGAATGCAGCGAGAAGGTTCCAGCCTATTCTGGGCTTATCCATGATATTATGAGCCCGACCAAAATAAAAGTGAAACAATAAGTAATTGAAATAATAAGAGCCCTTATCCACAAAGAGGAAGGGCATTGAGTTATTTATTTTTGGTCATTTTCTATATCCATTCACTTATGGGGTTGAAAATTATTCGTCCCAACCTCTGTTACCTTTCTCTCTATTGCAGACAGGAGACAATATTGGTATACTCTCATACGACAAAAAAAGACCCCGTTATCTAGATAAATAGTGCCACCAACACTTTTAGACGGTTTCCTCTAGGAAAGCACTGTCAAAGAGAAATCCTGTTAAAATGTCTATTTGTGCTGCTTTTTTTAGCTACTAAAAGACGATGTTTTCCTTGCAATAAGGAACTCGTCTTTTTTGTTAAGAATAAAGAGAGACAGAATAATGACATCTGATCCCCAAAAATTCACTGTCGATGAAGTTAGATTCTTGATAAAATCCGTCCCGACTCTATGGAGACAGACAATCCAATTATCAACTCTAATATTAGTTTTTTTGATTATCAAGGAGGACTTAATAGTGCATTTCTCAAAAATGATAGATCGCTTGGCTTTATATGATTTACACAGAAAAAGAAGCAAAGATAAACATTTTTCTGCTGCTTTTACAGCCGATATAGATGATAGAGAAGAATTTTACAGTGCAAATATAGCTGATGTTTCAATTGATTTGAATGAGTCAGGAAAAAATTATAAGGTTGGAACATTTAGCTATGAATCTTTAATGCAATCTGGGAATCCTGTTAATGACACTTTAAAAGGGGAGGTTTTTTTAAATGAAAATGATATAGATCAACCCAATGTTATCTTTGTACACGGCTGGCGCATGGATTCGTTCGATAGAATCAAAAAAATATTTCATAATCGTATAATGAACGATTTAGGCTGGAACATGTATTATTATTCTCTACCATACCATTTTGAAAGAGAACCGGAAAATTCACTGTATAGTGGCGAGTTGATGATTAGTGCAAACATTGATCGTACAATTGAGTCGACAAGACAGTCTATTGTAGATTTACGGGCGTTAATTCACTGGATAAAAGCAAATAAAAAAGGCCCTGTTATCATAGCGGGAGTAAGCTTAGGGGGATGGGTTACTAATCTAATTGCTACCTTAGATTCTCAAATTGATGTAGTGGTATCAATCTTTTATGCCAATCGCCTTTCTTATTCGATATGGAACACGATCCCGGGTAAATTTATAAGAGAGGAATTAGAACAAAATAGTGTGACCTATGAAGATTTAGTGAAATATTGGAATATCACAGATCCTAGTCAAGCCTTGCCAAAAGTTAATAAAGATAACATTCTGCTGATTTCAGCTAAACACGATCAATATATTGACTTAAAAGATGCAGATTATTTATGGGAAAGTTGGGGGAAGCCCACAAGATATGTCTACAATTGTGGTCATTCCGGTATTGTTCTTTGTCGCAAAAAGCTGGCAAATGATACGCTTTCCTTTATACGAGAAAGAATACATACGGGAAAACCTGGTTCAGTACATTTGTAGACCTTAATAAGAAACGAAAGGCCAACTGCGACTTCAGTTGGCCTTTCCTATTTATAATAAAGAAACAGCATGAGATTGCTGACAGAACAACTATGAGTAATAGTCGTTTTCTTTAATCACCATTGCCAGTTCTTCCACGTCTCCCCGAATCCCAATAGCAGGCTCCCACGAATCAATCAAACGAATCGCTTTCTGATTAGCTTCCATCGCTTTCGTTTTCTCTCCTTTACGATGCAACAGCTGCGCCATCCCATAATAATAATAAATCAGTTCAACCTGATTCGCGTTATGTTTATCATAGAGCATCTGCTCAAAAGCTTCTTCCGCTTTCTCAAACTGATCACATTTCACGTAAGCCACACCTAAATTAAAATAGGCTTCTATCGTTTTTTCGCCTCCATACGTGGAGCTGATTTGATTTGCCGCTTCGTATAATTGAATGGCTTCTTCATTATGACCTTTCACAAAGCTCAGATCTCCGCGAACCAATAGAACTCTGTGCTGAATCGCAGGGGAAATCGGTTCATCTTTGATTTCGGTTAAAATCGCTTCTGCTTTTTCATGACTTCCGGCTTTTAAATACAGCCTCGATTGCAGTGCGAGTCCCCATACCTTTAGATCGTGAACGTCTTGCTCTCCAGTGTCTGATTGTTCCAGAGTTTTCAGGCCGGCTTCAATTTGTTGAAGCGCCCTGTCTAAATCATTGACTTCCATGAGTGCCCAGCCTGCTGTGTCGATTCGGAAGAATGCTTCTCGTGTGTGTTGGCCTAATTGATGGGCGGCGTCGGCGGCTTTACGTCCGTATTCGATTCGCAGGGGCAGGTTGATTCTGCTTAGAAAATGGCTGATGCGGGTGATGAGTTCATTTAGGATTTCATTTTGTCCGGTTTCGCTTGCCCATTTGATGACCTTTAAGATGTTTGGCCATTCTTTTTTCATTTGATCTAAATTCCGTCCCAGCAGATAGCTCCAATAGATAGAGTTGGGCTGTTCTCGCTTTAAATGGGCTTCGGCATAATCAATATAATAGTGCGCCCAGCGGCTGCGGGCTTCTTTTTCATACTTCTGATTTTCGGATAAGTGCTGTTCTCCGTATGCGACAACGGTTTGATGGGCTAAGTACTGTGTACTTCCTTTGCTTCGTTCGGGCTGAATCAGAGCAAAAGATCGCATTTGTTCAACTGCGTAATGAAAACAGCGAGCGTCTAATCCGGCTGCTGCCGCCAGGCTTTTTTCATCTGGCGGCTTGCTGAAAAAGCATAGCACCTGCCATAGCTTCCGGGTGTCTTCATTGCATCTGTGCCATGTGCGCCCAAATAGAAAATCAAACAGATCTAATAGTGAGTAGCCTGCTTTTCCGAGCTCATGAATCAGCTGCTGAGCGGGCATGTCATCGTCTGACATATAGGCGATGCTGAGTGCCATGGCTTTCGGGTTTCCGGCAGTCGCTGAAATGAACTCGCTCTTCAGTTCTGGAGATAGTTCCAGCAGCTGCGCTAGCTTTGCTTGTTTAGTTGGATCGTTGCACATTTGCAGGCAGCGGTTCACTTCTTGATGAAAATATTCCAGGGCATCTGTTTGTTCAAGGCCGCTCAGCTGGATAGTTACCATTTCTCCGAAGCCTTCCCGATAGGTTTGCTTCAAGTTTTCACGTGCTGTGAGGAGGACTTTCACGCCTTGGGGCAGGCTGGTGATAAATTCGTGAATGTCTCTTTCAGCAGTGTCTATGCTGTCCACGATCAGCAGTATCGGTTTTTCTCTGGTGTAATTGGCTAACGCATTGCGGACGACGAATCGTTTTTCATTGATTGATTTATCGATTTGTTCAGCGCGTCCGAGCTGGTATGCAATCGTATTTAAAAAATCGCTAAAGCTTAATCCTTTCCAATCAGCACTGAGCCAGATGATGCTGTTGAATGCCGGCCAATCTGAGGAATCGCCGATACAGGAATAGGCTGCTTCTAGAGCAGTTGTCGTTTTTCCCGTGCCTGCCCATCCGGTAATTAAACAGACGGGTGATGGGGAAAGCATCCATTGCCGTATCGCCTCGATGTCAAATCTTCTTCCTATAAAGTGACCCGACCAGCGTGACGGTAAGTTGTGTGTCAAAGGCATCTGTTCTGTAAGCGCATTCGTTTTATGGTCGAGAATATCGGGAAATAAACGTTTGACTGTTTTTTCAATATCTTGATCAAGCGGTGCTCCGAATGAATTGTCCTGCCGTACTATTTTCGCTTTTTTAAGACATGAGGCCGCCCATACAGGCAGTGCAGGTTTGATTACCGGTATAGTGGTGGTCTCAAGCAGGTCAGTAAACCACTGTATATTCATATCGGTTTTTTCTAGAATGATCCAGATCATTCCGAACAGTTTTCCGTCTTCGATTCTTCCGGGGACATAGTTCACACCCATCTGTCCGATCCAGCTTTTAATCGTGTTTGGGGAAACTCCCAGCTGGTGTGAAATGTTGTCTAAATAAGACTGTCTTGTTTTTTCGTTCTTATTACTTCTGACTTTATAATCTGGATGAAGTTTTAATGACTTTACGCCAGGTGCCAGCAATTCCGCAAATTGTTTTCGATCTTCAAGTTCAGCCATAAAACCTGCACCTCCTATTAGTACTATTTTATCAATCCTGCTAGTTTTGTATATGAAAAATCAAAAAGTACAGTGCGGCTGTCCTTTTATACAGCATGAAAAGCTGTTGAACATTCTGAAAAGCAGATAAAATGAGGGCAGTGACAGAAAATGCAAAAATGTATGCACTTACATTTCTTGATGAAGCGGCCATATGCCGTTAATAGTGTTCATAAAGAAAGGAATTTGCCGTAATGACTCACACAGTACCTAAAACCATGAAAGCAGCTATTATGCATAACACAAGAGAAATCAGAATAGAAACATTGCCTGTACCTGACATTAGTCAGGATGAAGTGTTGATTAAGGTGATGGCTGTCGGGATTTGCGGATCGGATCTGCATTACTATACAAACGGCAGAATAGGCAATTATGTAGTTGAGAAGCCATTTATCCTCGGACATGAGTGCGCGGGAGAAATTGCAGCTGTCGGCTCGTCTGTTGATCAATTCAAAGTCGGTGACCGCGTCGCTGTTGAACCTGGTGTTACGTGCGGGCGCTGTGAAGCGTGCAAAGAAGGGCGTTATAACCTTTGTCCGGATGTACAGTTTTTGGCCACACCGCCGGTAGACGGCGCGTTTGTACAATATATCAAAATCAGACAGGACTTTGTTTTCTCAATTCCAGATTCACTTTCCTATGAGCATGCTGCCTTGATTGAACCGTTTTCTGTCGGTATCCATGCAGCGATGAGAACGAAGCTTCAGCCTGGATCAACGATTGCGATCATGGGAATGGGCCCTGTTGGATTAATGGCTGTTGCAGCCGCTAAAGCATTTGGAGCAAGTACAATCATTGTGACCGACTTAGAGCCGCTGCGGTTAAATGCCGCGAAAAAAATGGGAGCTACTCATGTGATCAATATCCGTGAACAGGATGCTCTTGAAGAAATTAAAAAAATCACAAATGATAGAGGCGTTGACGTTGCTTGGGAAACAGCGGGGAATCCTGCGGCACTGCAATCTGCATTTGCTTCTGTACGACGCGGCGGAAAGCTTGCGATTGTCGGTTTGCCTTCTCAGAATGAAATTCCGCTCAATGTGCCATTTATCGCAGACAATGAGATTGATATATACGGCATCTTCCGTTATGCCAATACGTATCCAAAAGGAATTGAATTCCTTGCTTCGGGTATTGTTGACACGAAGCACCTTGTGACGGATCAATATGCGCTGGAGCATACGCAAGAGGCGATGGAGCGGGCACTGCAATTTAAGAATGAATGTTTAAAAGTGATGGTTTATCCGAATAGCTGAGTGAACAGGGAGAATCTCGTATTCTCCCTCTTATTTACTGGATTTGTACTCAATATTGAAAACGGATTCTTGGGGTGGAAAAGATGATCGAAACAGAAAAAGCAACGGTAATGAAGGCGAAACATCAAACAAAATCCAGTGCCGGTCTGTCCTGGCTTGAACGAATCGGATACGGCTTCGGTGATATGTCGTATAATATTGTGTTTCAATTTGTAAACGCATACCTGCTGTTTTATTACACGGACATCGGCGGCATACAGCCTGCGGTCATCGCTACATTATTTCTTGTTGTGCGGGTGCTGGATGCTATTTTTGACCCGATTATGGGGGTTATTTTAGATAAAACGAACACAAGGTGGGGAAAGGCAAGGCCTTATCTGCTGTGGGTTGCATTTCCTTTCGCATTATTTACTGTCCTGTGTTTCACCACGCCTCACTTTGGAGCAACGGGAAACATCGTATATGCGTATATCACCTATATTCTGCTCGGCATGTCCTTTAGTATGCAAACGATTCCGGTGAACAGCTTAACGGGCCGGATGACGAATTCTGTAAAAGAAAGGACGGTATTAACAACAACTCGTATGATCTTGGTTTATGTCGGAATCCTTCTATCCATCTCCTGCGCAACACCGCTTGCAGCAGCTTTGGGAGGAGAGAACCAGGCATTTGGGTTTCAAATGACAGCTCTCGTCTATGCCATTGTTAGCATTGCTTTGAACCTCTTTAGTTTCTTTACTGTGCGTGAGCGGATTGCGCCTAAGAAAACAAAGAAACAGGGAATGAAAAAGACGTTATCTGTTTTGTTTCAAAACAAACCTTTGCTGATTCTAACGTCATCATTTTTAGCTTTTGCAATAGGGTTTAATATTAAAATCAGTACAATGGTGTACTACTTTACGTATAACGTGAATCATAAGGAACTGGTGTTCTTTGGAACCGTTTTATTTTTTGGCGCAGCCCTCATCAGTAACTTGTTTATTCCATACTTTTCTGAGAAGTGGGGCAGGAAAAATGTGATGATCATATCGGCCGCTTTGTCACTGATTTCGTATGCAGGTCTGCATTTTACGGCGTATTCTTCGGTGACGCTCATTTTCATCTGGCTATTTGCTTCAGGGTTCTTTACAACCCCTTTAAATACGCTTGCTTGGGGAATGGTTGCCGATTGTGTTGATTATGCGGAATGGAAGACAGGGGTTCGTGCCGACGGAGTGGTAATTTCCAGCATGAGTTTTATCAATAAGTTAGGTGTTGCACTGGCCGGTTCGTTTTCTGCCATCTATTTAGGAATCGCAGGATATGTGGCGAATACTGATCAAACCGTGACGTCACTGAATGCGATTAAACATATGAATGCCTTAATTCCGGGTCTATTTATTTTACTCTCTATCATCATCATAGCCTTTTATCCTTTAACTGAAAAAAGATATAAACAGATCATCACTGAGCTTGAGAAGAAATCCAGGTAAGTGAATATATTTAATATTTCTAATATTCGATGTAAAAGGTTGTATTTATGACTGAAAGTAATATACTGAGACTGTAATCTAGAATATGTAAAAAGAGTGTGATAACATGCGAAGTCAGTCTGTTGTTTGTATTGGGGAGTTATTGATCGATTTCTTTTGTACCGATGTGGACGTTGATTTAAAGAAAGGGCGTCAATTTTTAAAAAGTGCCGGGGGCGCCCCAGCAAATGTGTCAGCGGCGATTGCCAAGCTGGGAGGGGACGCTGCTTTCGCAGGAAAAGTAGGGAAGGATCCCTTTGGGTATTTTCTGAAGCAAACGTTAGATGCTGTTCATGTGGATACCTCTATGCTGGTGATGGATGAGAAAGCACCTACAACGCTTGCTTTTGTTTCATTAAAGAATAATGGAGAGCGCGATTTTGTTTTCAATAGAGGCGCGGATGCTCTGTTTACGATCGAAGATGTCGATCAGGATAAAATGAATCAAGCGAAAATCCTTCATTTTGGCTCAGCGACGGCATTGTTATCTGATCCATTTTGTACAGCCTATTTACGGCTTATGTCCATTGCGAAGGATAAAGGGCAATTTCTTTCATTTGATCCTAACTATCGAGGGGATTTATGGAAGGGAAGAGTCTCTGAGTTTGTTAGTGCTGCAAAAAGAGCCATTGCTTTAAGTGATTTTGTTAAGGTGAGTGACGAGGAGCTGGAGATCATCACTGGGGCGAAGGATCATGAAGAGGGCGTCAATATTCTCCATGGTATCGGAGCCAAGATGGTTGCCGTGACCCTTGGGAAAAACGGAACATTGCTGTCTAATGGCAAGGAACATGAAATCATTCCGAGTATTCCTGTCACTTCGATTGATTCTACAGGAGCGGGAGACGCTTTTGTCGGAGCGGCTTTGTTCAAATTAGCTGGTACAGATAAGATTCAATCGGGAGAAACTGATTTTGAGCAGCTGCGTGATATCGTATCTTTTGCCAATAAGGTGGGAGCGCTTGTCTGCACCAAAATTGGAGCGATAGATGCGCTGCCGCGTATGGAAGAGATTGAAGCTTCTTTATCTTTGTAATAAAAATAGAGGATGTTTCTTAAAAGTCTTTTTGACTTTTGGGGGCATCCTCTTTTTTACCCCTTACTCTTGTGCAGGCCACTTACGCGCACCCGCTTGAACAATGCCCAAAAGCAATTGCCGCCGTTCTTTTAAAGATTTGACCGCTGTTCGAAATGTTTGCTCCGATAGGGTTGGTATGCCGCAATCCCTTAGCTTCAAGAGGTTGGGCTCCGGCGGTTCTTGTTCAGCCGGATGGATATATGCTGTATGAACGGTGTCTAAGTAGTTTTTGACACTTGAGCGCGCTTCTCTTATGTGCAGCTGATTCGGAAGGTACTGCTTTGGAATGCCATACGTCAAAATGGTTAACGCTTCATCCAATACAGTGACTGCAATGACGGAAGATTCCTCGCGCTGTGTGCTATGGTAAAAATGAAGAATGGGGAAGGCGTTATGCTGAGCGGTCAGCTTTCCCAGCTCTGAAGAAAATGTGACGAGAAGCAAATCCATGTCGTGAAAATGTCTTCCGTTCCACGCAGTTTGGACAATCGCTGTTCCGTTATGCCCAAGACTCAGTACACTCTGGGCGAATGAGCGCTTTTGATTAACCGCACTCAAGACAGAAATCAAATACGTGACAGAAAAAGTAATCGTAAGCAGACCTTCAGCTGTAGCACCGACTGTCACAAGCTTCCAAAGGGCACCGTTCGGTGTAAGGTCGCCATTTCCTAATGTAAACATCACATATCCAGAAAAATAAGCCCGGTCTGACCAGGAGGCTGGTTCTTTACTTTGAGTAACTACGAGAGAGTGAGGATCACTTGAGAAGATAAAAGTCCAGCCGCTCCAAAATAAACCGATCCACACCAATAATGTCATGCATAACAGCAGCGGCCCTGCCGTACTGAGAACCTTTGCGTGATCTCCGCTGATCTTACGGAAGCCTTTCCACAGCCATGCAGACAAACATCTTGTGATCGGACCGGCTCCGCTCTCAAGCCATAATGTTGTCCATATAAAATCAATCATCCCCGCTGCCAACAATAAAATTCCTGCAAAGATATAAATCTCATTCAATTTATTGCCTCCTCCTATTCAATAAGAGCCAGCCATTTAGCCATCTTTATTTTCCTCTTCTATTTCCTTTTGTCTTGAATCTGAAACAAACATTTGAATGTTTGAGCAGCGAATCATGCAGAGAAGATTTGTATAGGGGAAGTTACCCAACACTTACTCATTTTGATGAAGACAGAAATGAAACAGAAATTCACAGATAATACATACTGATTCCACATTTCCGACAAGAAAAAAGTTCAATTTCCCCTTGAAGTGGTCATTTTACTGACATGAAGTTAAGGAATTTTCAGAAATTTATATTGACTGAAAGCGTTTTTGAAATTATGATAATATCAGAAGTGACAAATATATCACTATGAAATTACTATAACAACACTACAAAGTGACTATAAGATGACAATTCATTAAGTCAGACACCAAAAATATACCCATTGTTGTTTAGTAATAAATGAAATCGCTTCCAAATAAATTGACTTCAACACATGCTGAAAAGAAGGGAAGGTTATGAAGCCAGTGAAAAAAGACATTCTGAACTTTTTTCTGCGGCCTGCTCACGGCATTTGAGGAAGGCGGCAGCCCTAGAATACGTTTTTGAAATACGCAGTGACCGATTTTGAAAAAGACTGGGGGAAACGGTATGAATACAAAAGGCAGTCAAATGTCATTTTTACGCACAATTATTTTAGTTTCGACTTTCGGCGGGCTTCTCTTCGGTTATGATACCGGGGTATTAAATGGAGCTTTACCATATATGGGTGAGCCTGATCAGCTTAATCTCAATGCTTTCACAGAGGGGCTCGTCACCAGTTCTCTTCTTTTTGGAGCTGCACTTGGAGCTGTGCTTGGCGGAAGAATGTCTGATTTTAACGGACGCCGTAAAAATATTCTTTTCCTCGCCATTATATTTTTTATCTCAACGATTGGGTGTACACTGGCTCCAAACGTAACAATCATGATCATCTCCCGTTTTGTGCTTGGAATTGCCGTCGGGGGCGCATCAGTGACGGTGCCTGCTTATTTAGCGGAAATGTCACCTGTGGAAAGCAGAGGACGGATGGTGACCCAGAATGAATTAATGATTGTATCCGGACAGCTGTTGGCCTTTGTTTTTAATGCCATCCTTGGGACGACAATGGGAGACAGCTCCAATGTATGGAGATTTATGCTCGTGATAGCGTCTCTTCCGGCCGTATTCCTGTTCTTTGGAATGATCAGAATGCCTGAGAGTCCTCGCTGGCTTGTTTCAAAAGGAAGGAATGAAGATGCTTTAGGGGTTTTGAAGAAAATCAGGGACGAAAAACGCGCTGCTTCTGAGCTGGCTGAAATTGAATCCGCTTTCAAAAGAGAGGATAAGCTTGAGAAAGCTACGTTTAAAGATCTTGCAGTGCCGTGGGTGCGCCGAATTGTATTCATAGGAATCGGAATTGCGATTGTACAGCAAATTACGGGTGTAAACTCCATCATGTATTATGGTACTGAAATTTTAAGAGATTCCGGATTTCAAACGGAAGCAGCGCTGATCGGGAATATTGCCAATGGTGTGATCTCCGTCTTGGCTACGTTCGTCGGAATTTGGCTGCTCGGTAAAGTCGGTCGCCGGTCGATGCTGATTACAGGGCTGATCGGAACGACAACGGCATTGCTGCTGATCGGGATATTTTCACTTGTGCTGGAAGGATCGCCTGCGCTTCCATATGTGGTTCTGTCATTAACGGTTTCGTTCCTGGCGTTTCAGCAGGGTGCGATTTCACCAGTGACATGGCTGATGCTTTCAGAAATTTTCCCGCTGCGCCTTCGCGGTCTGGGAATGGGTGTTACGGTATTCTGCTTGTGGATGGTCAATTTCGCAGTCAGTCTGACTTTCCCTATTTTGATGGCAGGCATTGGGTTATCAACAACGTTCTTCATCTTCGTTGCGCTGGGAATTTGCTCGATTCTGTTTGTGAACAAGTTTTTACCGGAAACAAAAGGTCTTTCGCTTGAGCAGCTTGAGGAAAGCTTCCGTGCTCATGATCGCAGTGAGGTTAAAGAAGAGTCCGGCGCTGAAGTGATTGGCTAAGTGGAATAAAAAGAATCCGCACTTGAATGCGGATTCTTTTTTTGTATGTTTAGTTTGGTCTGACAAGAATTTTCACTTGGTTTTTCTCTTTGATCAGAGCTCCGAAGCCTTCTTCGATTAAATCGTCTAAGACAATCTTTTTCGTAACGAGTTTATCGGCTGAGAAATAGCCTTCTTTCATTAATGACAATACAGCTGGGAATACGTCACGGTACCCGATGATTCCTTTCACTGTACGCTCTTTGATTACGATATCGTTCGGATGAATTTCAGCGCCTTTTTCCCAGATGCTGACGATCACTGTCTCACCGGCGATTGTTGTAGATTGGATCGCTTGGCGCAAAACGACTGGAACCCCGGTTACTTCAAAGGCTACGTCAACGCCGCCTCCTGTAAGGTCTGCGATATGTGCCACTACATCGTCTGTTTTGGACGGATCCACAATAATGGCGCCGAGCTCCTCAGCTTTTTGCTGGCGCTCAGGTGAGAGCTCAACAGCATAAATTTCAGTAGCACCCGCAGCTTTCAGCGCTTCAATGACAAGAAGTCCGATCGGGCCGCAGCCGAATACAGCCGCTTTGTCACCGGCTTTGATTTTGCTTGAGCGGACAGCGTATAAAGCGACCGCAGAAGGTTCAACGAGTGCGCCTTGTTCATATGATAATTCCTCAGGAAGTTTGAATAACAGCTCTTCATCTACAGAAACGTATTCAGAGAATCCGCCGCCGCCTCCGGCTAAGCCGAGGAATCCCATTTGTTCATCAAGGTTGTACGCACCCTGATGTCCGTGTGTTGCAAAAATCGGTTCCACAACGACTCGGTCTCCGACTTTATAGTTTTCAACGCCTTCCCCGACTTCAACAACTTCACCGGAGAATTCATGCCCCATTGTGACAGGTGCTGTTTCTTTTGTTAAAGGATGGGGTTTGTCCACCGGGATAAAGATCGGGCCTCCTAAATACTCGTGTAAATCACTGCCGCAGATGCCGCACCATTTGACTTTGATCTTGACTTTTCCCGGTTCCGCTTTTGGCTCTTCAATATTTTCAATACGGATATCCTTTTGGTTATGCCATCTAGCTGCCTTCATGGATTACCACTCCTATATCTTTTGATATGAGTAATTCCGCACCGATCAATATGAACTGTTCACAAAATCGCCATTTTTTAAAACCAAAAAAAGATAAAACTTATATATAATATAATCTACGTTTTTTGAAATAAGAAACTTTGAAGAAAAAAGAGTCTCGCACACTCTTTTTTCTTTATGATGAGAGAGTATGATTGGTTTACATAACTATGAATTTGGCTTGAACAATACGGTAATGGTTCGTTCATATTGAATGCGACAACTACTCTATCAACAATTATAACGCTAATGCTGCAATTATAATAGGATAATCTTCCATGGTTTATTTTAGCAGAGGGGATTTTTTCGACTTTGTAACATTACTGTAAGGATATTGAAATAAAAAATCCCTGGTTGATCGTGTATAATTTTTCCTAGATGTTAACAAACAGGGGGACGAAATGTTGAAGAAAGTCATTTTAGCCGCTTTTATCTTAGTAGGAAGTACTTTGGGAGCTTTCAGTTTTTCAGCAGATGCCAGTGCAAAACATGTGAACGGAAATATTACTTGGTATAACGGAGTTGGGAAAAAAGGCTCTTCAGGTAAAAAACTTGGACATTGGGACTGTGCGACAAAGATCGGATTTGACGTACCTAGAAATGGGACAAAAATCAGAGCTTATGCTAAAGCGAAGCCTAAAAAGGTGATTACGGTTTATAAAAATGATGTTGGCAGAATGCCTCATGCAGTGCTGGATGTAAGCCCTAAAGCGTTTAAAGCGCTGGGATACCCATTAAGCAAAGGAAAAGTAGCGGGACATTACAGCTATTAATACATAGTTTAAATCTGTAAAGCAAGAAGTCGCATTCTTGCTTTTTCTATTGGTGGAGATAAGAGATGAAAAAAGGAATCGTTTTATTGGCAATCGTCGTTGTTTTGGCGGCAGCTGCGGGTTTTATGTTTTATTCTTTTAAAGATAAAGGCAGTGAGAGTGCCGCCGATGTTTCCGTGAACACGGAGAACAGTGAGAAGCTTCTGGTTTCGATTACCGATACCGATCTTCTGACGAAGTATTATGAAAATGATAAGGTGATCCACGAGGCGAAGCTGACCAGCTATCCGGCATTTGCCTTGGACCAAGAGCAGCAGGCGCTCTATTATACAAGCAATAACGATCAAAATGAGATGAGGCTTTTTAAGCTTGATCTTAAGTCTGATAAGAAAACTATGCTTTATAAAGGTCCGGAAAGCGCGGACAGCTTGTTTTTATCAAAGGATCGCTCAAAAATCTATTTTCGTTTAGGGAAAGCGGACGAAAGCAATTTTCGTATCGCATCCTTTGATTTGAAAACGAAGAAGTACAAAAACCTGTATCCTGCCGCTAATGACCAGGATGACAGCGTCAGCAGCTTCTTTTATAACCAAAAAACAGATTCATTTGCATTGCTTCATTATTCTGTAGAAGAAGATTACAAAAAAACGGATGAAGCCAATGAGAAGGGAAACGATCCTGAACCGACAAAGATTCATTTTTCGGCCGGTCATGAAAGCGGCCTTCATGAGCTTAAGAGCCTGGAGCAGTTTATCAGTGATATTGCTGTTTCTGATGACGATAAACGTATTCTGTTTACGTCATATACACAAAAAGGAACGGAGCAAACGGCTTCTATTCAAATGCTGAATGCAGACACGAAAACCTATGAAAAAATCATTTCAAATCAGAAAACATTTAAGCTGTTAATTGACGCGCAGCCGCAGTTCTCCAAGGACGGAAAGAAGATTTATTTCCTTGCCGAAGCCAAGGGGGCTAAAAAGCTGAAGGACGAAACAGGGCGTGAAGCCAAGGTTCGGACAATTTATTCTTATGACCTTGATACGAAGACGTTCAAAAAAGTATGGGAAAATCCGAATGGCATCATCAACAGCTTTTCTGTCATCAACTGAAAAAATCACTCAGCAAATGCTGAGTGATTTTTTTAATGGACGAGGTGCAGGGCAAATGATCCGAGCCATTTAAAGAAACGAATGATCGGTATTGACCAATTCATAAGTTCCGCACATGAGTTTATAGCCAAGTTCACCTTTTTGAGTGAAGCTCGTTTCTTCAGGTCTGCCTGCTGTTGGTTTTTGATCACATCATCACCCCTCATATCCATATTATACCATAACGGAAAGTGAAAAAGCCCGAAACGTTTACAGTTTTGGGCTTCATTATCTCGGCCTCTCGTCAAATCGGGAGGCCGTGCTATTGGATATAAAATTCGTATCTCTGATCGAGGATTGTTTGCTGATAGAGACTGCTTTTAAAAAAGGGAAGAGCTAACTTGTTTTCGTTTGGCTGTTGTTTTGGAGATTCACTAATGAACGGATGCCGTCGACCATTTTACTCCCGCACAAAGGGCACAATGGCGTGTCACTGCTGGCGAAGTTTTTTCTGGTCCAGCCGTTGCAGTCTTCTTTTGTGCATTCCCAAGTACTCACATCTTCCTTTGGCAGCGGTTCTTGATTTCGTTTGTTATAGTAAGACATAAAGTCACTTCTTCCCTCATGTATTTTACAGCACATTTCTTATTGTCTCATACTTTGCCCTAATCTCCTAATTCCTTTTTCTTTATGACTTTCCAATCTGCTCATCTAAAAAGGACAGGAGCGTGCTGTTGAAAGCATCCGGTTCTTCTAAAAACGGGCAATGGCTGCTCTTCGAAAATGTAACGAGCTTTGCGTTTGGAATATGTTCACGCAGGTGTTCTCCGGCTTCTTTTGAAAAAAATTTGCGGTCTTCTCCGAAGCATAACAATGTCGGCACATGAACGTTTTGAATGGTTTCGCGATAATCAGCTGCCGTTTGATTAAATAAAATCGCACTTGAAATGGCTGCCGGCTGTTTCAGAATTTCGGCAAGCATCCATTCTGTTTCTGTTGATGCTGGCGGCTCTGCGAACATATTATTGATGAAGCTTTTGTAGAATGGAAGCGGGTCAGTTTGAATAGCATGCATCGCTGTTTTCAAGCCGTCAAAGTCAAATGGGCCGTGTCCCCAGCCGTCCCATTGGTAGTCAGAAGCCGATTGATCGACGATAACAGCGGCTCGTATGTTATCATTCCCAAATTGATTGATATAATCCCATACCACGAAAGCGCCCATTGACCAGCCGACAAGGACGGCAGGATCAAGCTCCATCGCGCACATAAATTCCTTGATATCACGGGCGTATTGGGAAATGGTGTGTCCATGAAGAACTTTGTCGGATTCGCCGTGCCCTCTAAGGTCGAGACGAATACATTGATAATTGGCAGATAGCGCTGAAAGTTGTTTGTGGAAAAATTGTCCGCTCATAAGCACGCCGTGTATAAATAGGATCGGTGTCCCGCTCCCGTGAGTTTCGTAGTATAGGCGGGTCTGATCTTCTAATGTGATATATGGCATGTTTTCTCCTCCTTTAGTTTCCGTCATGTGAATGAATGGCTGATGAACTGATGATCACAGCTGTCGCGGCTGCCTGCTGTGCTTGGATGGCCGTTTCAATTGCTGTGTATAGGCCTGATTCCATCAGCAGATTTTTCTCCATATACTCGCTGAGATATAAGCTGACAGCAATTTTGAAGTTCATATCCTTTTCCCATTTAAATGCTTTTTCTTGGTTCAGCTCATGAGTGATGCCTAAAACGGTTTTGATGTCCGGCTCTTCCAAGAATGTGAGAAGGGCGAGATCGGGATAATGAAAATCTTTTGGCTTTTTATGAGATTCAGTAATGGATTGAAAGATCAGTTTGCATTGGGAAACAAGGGTTTCAGGGTCTTTTTCACTTTGCAGGGCAAGAATATGGCTGACGTGTTGTAAGTATTGGCCTTTTTTAAAGCCATTAGCGGACAGCAGCTGATAACATGTTTCTGCCTTGTTCAGCGCCCGCAAACCATTTTCGTTTTGGGCAAGCAATACGGCAAGCGGAACATTTTGAGTTGAAGTGAGGAAATAGTGATTTTTCTTCATCTGCTGATAAACAGAGAGCCCCATGTTCATCTGTTCTCTTTGGTTTATCGTTTCGGTCTTGCCGGTGAGCATGATCAGAGCGGAAAGGTACGTGAAAATATCCCGTTTATATCCAAGCTTCACCATTTGGCTGTACACATCGATGAAAGTAAGAAACGCTTGCTTCGCCTCATGCTGAAAATGAATATCCAGAATTGAAGCGACAGTAAAGCGGTGGTGAGAATTGAGTGTTGAGAAGCTGCCGATGTTTGATTTTATATAGCTGCTTAAATCGTAAAAGCGCTGAAAATCAAAATCTCTTTTATTCACAATATATGCAGAGGAGATGAGCATTAATATCTGATTATGAGCAACTTTCCACCTTAATTTTGATTTTAATTCGTCATAAATTGAAATGTATTGATTTGTTTTATCTTTGAGATCGTTTGCCAGCATAAAAAGCCGCTCCTTTCTTCGCTGTTTCTAAGTTATACGATTTATGGAAGAAAAAAGTTTCATAGATAAAAAAACCTGCCTGCAGCAGGCAAGTTTTTTGGGCCTTATTTATGGGGGTCAATCACATCCATCGGTCTCATCATGTCATAGTCTTCATGCTCAAGAATGTGGCAATGCCATACGTACCGCCCAGTGTATGGCCCGAATGTTACGGCGATTCTCAGGACTTCACCGGCGTGGGACTGAACCGTGTCTTTCCAGCCTTTTTCACTTGGTGGCGGCGGAACGGCGGGTCCGGTGTAGGCCAGTTCTCCGCGCTCTTCAAAACGGGCTGTATCAAATGGGCGCCGGTCCAATACACGGAAGGAGACCAAATGAAGATGGATGGGATGTGTTCCGCGTGTCGGATTGATGATCGACCATATTTCGGTAGAACCGGCTTTCGGTGCTTCAGTGACAGGATCGTGCCAGCGTTTGTTGTTAAGAAGAAGAACGGGTCTGCCGTATTGATCTTGAGTTCCTGCCAGCTTCAATGTTCGGAGGTTTTGTATTCTTTCGTGCTGTACTGAAGGGTAAGATGCCAGGTATTTTGGCTTTCTGCTTTCGTCTTTTTGGGCTAACGGTTTTGTGACTCTGAATTGCATGATGTTTGCGTCTGTTTCCGGATTAACGTCGCCGCCGCAGCCCTCGCTGTTTGCTAAAATAATCGATTGTCCTTCAAACGCGGCGAAGTCAATGAGGATATCAAAGCGCTCAGCTGGCGCGATACTGAAAGAGTTTAGCTTGACGGAGCGCGGCAAAAGTCCGCCGTCAGAACCGATCTGGATAAATTCTCCGCCATTATCAAGTGACAGGTTATATGTTCTCGTATTAGAGGCATTGATGACGCGGAAGCGGTATTTTCTCGGTTCGACCTCCATGTATGGCCATGCCTTCCCGTTGACGAGAATTGTATCTCCGCAAAAGGCTGGAACGATTGACGGATTAGGCAGTGACGGTGAAGGGTTTTCCGGTCCGCTCGGATAAAATAAAGAGCCATCTTCATTAATCGTACGGTCCGTGATCAAAAGCGGCACATCGTATTCACCTGATGGGAGCTTCAGGCGTTTTTCCTTTGGTTCATGGATGATATAAGCACCGATGAGCCCGGCATACACATTCAGCCTCGTGAGCGCCATAGCATGATCGTGATACCATAAAATAGCTCCGCGCTGCTGATTTGGATAATGGTAAACCTCTTGTTTAAAATAAGGGCCTGTTTGTTCAAAGTCTTTAGAAAACCAGGCCTCAGGATAACCGTCGCTGTCATCTGGAGTGACGCCGCCGTGTAAATGAACGACGGTTTTCACCTCGGGTTCGGCATGCTGGCTGTCACTGTGATGAATGGTGTGATCAATCGGAAGAAAATGCTCTGAAGGAAGGTTATTCATCCATTTCACATAAACGTTTTCATTTCTTTTGGCCTTAATGGTGGGACCGGGGAATAAACCGTTATAGCCCCACAAGCGGGTTGGAGGGAGATCGCGGTGAAGCTGATGGTAGCATTCCTCCATGGTTACTTCGTAGTATGTGCTATCTTTTGACTGCTGTACCGGCTTTAGTGTATCTGGGATTGGGAGAGCATCCGCAAATTTTTCAAGTGTCATTTTCATCTGTCCTTATCTAAATATTCCCTAATTGGTACTATAGTTAATGACATTAAGGACGTGAAGGTGACAAAAAAATCCTGCCGTTAAGGCAGGATATCGGGCTGCTGCTGAGTGACCGGTTTGGCTGATGCTTTTTCAGTCACCTTGCGTTTTCTGAACACAAGATAAGAAAGCAATACAATGCCTGTGATAAAGCCTGTCAGCAGCAGTTCATCTCTCATAGATTCAATAAATGCCATGGATACTAAAATACCGCAGATGGCAATAATGGTCAGGTAGGTTAAGAACGGGAAGAACCACATCTTGATTTTCAATGCTTCCGGGTTTGTTTTTTCGAGGCTTTTTCTCATTCTCAGCTGGGAAACAGCGATAACAAGATAAACGAGCAGGGCGATTGCGCCTGATGAGTTGACTAAAAATAAAAAGACGGTGTCAGGTGAAAAGTAATTCATTACGACCGCGATATAAGAGAAAAATGTTCCGGCGACAATTGCTTGTACGGGAACTCCTTTTTTGCTCAGTTTCATAAAGCGGCGCGGCGCTTCGTTTCTTTCTGCGAGTGAATACAGCATTCTGGATGTGGTGTACAAACCTGAATTCAGGCAAGAAAGTACAGCTGTGAGGACGATAAAGTTCATAATTTGCGCGGCTGCCGGCACTCCAATATGTTCGAGAACAGCGACGAAAGGGCTTTCTAAAATATTCGCTGAGTTCCAAGGCAGAAGCGCAACGACAACGGCGATTGAACCAACGTAAAAGACAATGATGCGCCATACAACGGATCGAGTCGCTTTGGTTACGGATTGGACCGGGTTTGATGTTTCACCGGCAGCAATCGCAACAATTTCCGTTCCCATAAAGGAGAAGATCACGACAACAATTCCGAGTAATACAGAGCCTATGCCTTCCGGGAAAAATCCGCCTTGGCCCGTGATATTTGCGAAACCGACTGGATCACTGCCTGGGGCGAAGCCAAAAATAAATGCAAAACCAACGATTAAGAATGCGATGATTGTAACAACTTTAATGAGGGAGAACCAATATTCAAACTCACCAAATGATTTAACAGAGTAGATGTTTGTCAGTGTGAGTAAAATCGTCAAAATTAAGCTCGTCATCCACAGCGGAATATCGTGGAACCAGTATTGGATAATGCCTGCTCCCGCGATTGCTTCAATAGCGATAACAATAACCCAGAAAAACCAGTAGAGCCAGCCGATTGCAAATCCTGCCCACGGTCCGATAGCGTCATGAGCGTATTGGGAGAATGATCCGCTTGTCGGATTTACAGCCGACATTTCACCAAGCATTCGCATGATAAAGATGACCAATAATCCGGCTAATGCATAAGAGACAATGGCACCGGGCCCGGTCGAGTGAATGACTGAACCGCTGCCAACAAATAATCCGGCTCCGATGACGCCGGCGATAGAAATCATCGTCATATGTCGGGTCTTTAATTCTTTTTTTAATCCTGATTGAGACTGGTTCATATGTTACCTCCTTGAAAATTAGAGTTGTTACTGAATATTATGATAATTGAAACTGTAACATAAATATACATTTTGTCGAAAATTTATGTCAGAAAATATAACAGTTTATTTCAAATTTGTAGGGTTTTGTTTGCTGTTTTGGGAGTGAATATGTTCGAAATAAAAGAAAAAATTTTCCGTCAATTACCCGTTTTTTTGATTTGTTATATTTTTGAAAAAGTGTTGGATGGCTAGAAGTATTGGTATCATTGGATTTGAAACACTTTTTATAAATGAAAATAATTTGCATTGAGTAAAAATTGTTCTATCGTCACTATTTTTCTGTGGTGAGTGAATCATGTTTCTATAGACCCACTGCGGGTCAGCTTTGTATCATAATGATAGGAAAACATGAGCGGAGAGGAGGTTTTTTATGGAGAGATATGATGAACTGAAAAAGGGAGAATCCGGGGCGCTGGTCAGTATTGCCGCGTATCTTGTGCTGTCCGCGATTAAGCTGATCATCGGCTATGTATTTCACTCGGAAGCTCTTACGGCAGACGGGCTAAATAACACAACAGACATTATTGCTTCTGTTGCTGTGCTGATCGGTCTCCGCATCTCTCAAAAGCCTCCTGACGAAGATCATCCATACGGCCACTTTCGGGCGGAAACAATTGCATCACTTATCGCATCGTTTATTATGATGGTTGTCGGCCTGCAAGTGCTTTTCAGCGCCGGTGAATCTATTTTTTCTGTGAAAGAAGAAACACCGGATATGATTGCGGCTTGGACGGCTGCAGGCGGGGCAGTCATGATGCTGATTGTCTATCAGTACAACAAAAGGCTTGCCAAAAAGGTGAACAGCCAAGCGCTGCTTGCGGCGGCGGCTGATAATAAATCGGACGCATTCGTCAGTGTCGGCACGTTTATCGGTATTTTGGCCGCGCAATTCCATCTTGCATGGATTGATACGGTGACTGCATTTGTCATCGGCCTTCTCATTTGCAAAACGGCATGGGATATTTTTAAGGAATCATCGCATTCATTGACTGATGGCTTTGACGTAAAGGACATGTCCGATTATAAACAGACGATCGAAAAAATCTCCGGTGTCAGCCGGTTAAAAGACATCAAGGCGAGATATTTGGGCAGCTCTGTGCACGTAGATGTAGTGGTTGAAGTGTCATCAGAGTTAAATATTACAGAAAGCCATGATATTGCGAATGAAATTGAGCGGAGAATGAAGGAGGAGCATGCGATTGATTATTCGCATGTTCATATGGAGCCTTTGCAAAACAAATAACTGGGTAATGAGAGCTTCCTGTCATGGGAGGCTTTTTTGTTTGAATGCTCTGTATGTATTGGCAGTAATTTGCTAGAATCGTTTTTTTATACAGGTCGTTTTTTGTGGTAAAGTTAGGTTACTATATGATGATTTTTGTAGATGACTAGGAGGAAGAGAATGTCATACCAAGAAGACCTGCATCCTTTGCTGGGAAAAGCAGTTGAACATATTGATAAAGTAATGGTTGGAAAACGGGACATCGCAAAACTCAGCTTAGCAGCTATTCTTGCCAAAGGACATGTGCTGCTTGAGGATGTGCCGGGCGTAGGGAAAACGATGATGGTTCGCGCTCTGGCGAAATCGATCGGCGCAGATTTTAAACGAATTCAATTCACACCGGATTTGCTGCCCTCCGATGTAACGGGTGTTTCTATTTATAATGCGAAAACAATGGAGTTCGAATACCGGCCGGGCCCGATTATGGGGAATATCGTGCTGGCTGACGAAATCAACCGAACATCCCCTAAAACACAGTCTGCCTTGCTTGAAGCGATGGAAGAGGGAAGCGTCACGGTAGATGGCAACACAATGCCGCTTGCCGCTCCATTTTTTGTTATGGCAACGCAAAACCCTGTGGAATATGAAGGGACATATCCTTTGCCGGAAGCCCAGCTTGACCGTTTTTTATTTAAACTTCGCATGGGCTATCCGTCCTTTGAAGAGGAATTGGATGTCTTATCTCTTCAGGAAAAAAGCCATCCGATTGAGACACTCGAGCCTGTGATTTCAAAAGAAGATTTCATCCGCCTGCAGAGAGAAGTGCAGGATGTCCGTGCTGATGACAGCATGAAGGAATATATTGTCGAAATCGTGCAAAAGACGAGACAGCATGCCTCTGTTCACTTAGGCGTCAGTCCGCGCGGATCCATCGCTCTTATGAAAGCGGCCCAGGCATTTGCGCTGCTTCATGACCGCGATTATGTCATTCCGGATGATATTCAATATCTTGCCCCTTATACACTGCCGCACCGGATGCTCCTGCAGCCGGAAGCAAAATTTGAAGGGATCCAGGCAGAAACAATCATACGGGAGATCATGTCTGGCGTGAAAGTTCCGGTTCAAAGGTCGTCGGTCCGCTGATGAAAAAGAAATTTCAATGGTTGATGTACGGGTGGAAACTGCTCGTATTAACGTTATTGACGGGTGCTGTTTTCTCTTATGCAATGTTTCAGGGCGGCTTTGTCAGCTGGTTTTTGTTTTATGCATGTCTCCCTTTTGTTGTATACGCCGGGCTGCTGGCGATGTACCCGCTCCGCTCCTTTCAGGTGTCGCGGCATATCGTCAAAACGCAATTGCATGCGGGAGACAGGCTGGAAGCTTCGATTACGCTTAAAAGAAAACTGCCGTTTCCCCTGATGTATATGGTAATTGAAGATTGTCTGCCGTCAGGGTTAGAGCCATTAAACGGAGATGAAGCTTTGGCCAAACAGCTGGTATTCCCGTGGTTCAAACGGAGCATCACGATGTCATATCAAATAACGCCAGTACCGCGTGGAGAGCATCATTTTCATGCCGTCAGGGTGCGGACCGGGGATGTCCTCGGACTGATTGAAAAAACGGCGTTTTATGGGGCAGACGATGCGGTGTTTGTTTACCCGTTCTTTCAGCCTCTTCAATATCAGCTGAATGAGCGATATCAGGAAGATGGCGTAAGCGGGGCATCACCTGTTCATCAGCACCATTCTTCTGTCGCAGCGAGTGTAAGGAACTATCAGCCGGGTGACCGTTTTGCGGCGTTAGACTGGAAGACTTCGGCGAGACGGAGCCAGCTGATGACGAAGGAATTTGAACCGTCGAGAAGCAAAAACCTGTTTCTTCTGATGGACCGTTTTAGCTCTGACGCATTCGAAGAGGTCGTTTCCGTGACAGCTTCGATTCTTCATTCTGTTTTGAAAAATGGCGCAGGAGCAGGTCTGGCTTCAGTCGGAAAGGAAAGGTCTATTTTTCCGATTCAGGAGGGAGAGCGGCATTTTAAACACATGCTCCATCACTTAGCCGTTTGTGATTGTGATGCTGCTGACCGCGTAAGCCGTTTTGCGGCTGAGGAGCTTGGGAAGCCGTCTGTTCGCCAGGCTGATAAAGTGATTGTCACGGGACAGATCACGGAGGATTTGATGAAAACGTCAGAAGCAGGGATCGGTCCGGTTACCATTATACTGGCAAAAGAGAAAGACGCCGATCTTTCCCAAGGTGAGCATATGATGATCGAACGCATGCTGAAACACCAAATCAGAGTTCAAATCATGAGAGGCGGCCGAGCTTCGCGTGTTGTTTAGAAAGAGAGGTGACGGTGTACATGCCGCTTGATGACCAGAAGGGAAGCCGTTTGAGCTTGCTGTTATTTTATTTTCTGGCTTTTTTATTGCTGTGGGAGTGGCTCAGGCCGCTGGACCATTTTACAGACACGAAGCATACAGGCTTTTTTATTGTCTTTATCGGCTTGACGTTTCTGCTGACTTTTTTCAGGATGAGGTGGTTTGTCACCGTTCCTTTTTGTGTCTTATTTACATTCATTTCGATACATATTCTGTTTTACCAAGGGTCTATTTTTGACTTAAGCTGGGTCAGCTCTTTTTTACAGGATGTCTATTTGAATATCACGTTTATTCAGACAGGACAATGGGATAATATGATTCCTTCTTTTCGGACCCTGCTGTTTTTTGTGCTGCTGTGGCTGCTGGTCTATCTCCTTCATTACTGGGTGATTTACCAGAGGAGGATCTTATTTTTCTTTATGATGACAGTGGCGTATATTACGATTCTTGATACATTTACGCCTTATGACGCCGCTTACGCTGTTATCCGTATCGTGCTGATTGGCTTCTTTATGCTGGGCCTTCTGTATTTGGAACGCATTAAGCTGATGGAACGAATAACGTTACCGAAAGCGGCTGTTCTGAAATGGTTTCTCCCCCTGTCTGTGCTGATTTTGGCCGCGGTGGGATTTGGGCTTGCCGCGCCGAAATCAGATCCGAATTGGCCGGATCCCGTTCCTTTTCTCAAAAAAGTCACCAATCATGATCGTGTGCCGGCAGGAGAAAGCAAAATCGGATACGGGAATCACGATGAATCGCTCGGCGGTCCGTTTCAGCAGGACGCTACCCCTGTTTTCATGTGGCAGGGAAAAGAGCGCACATATTTCCGCGTGGAAACAAAGGATACGTATACGGGAAAAGGCTGGATTGAAACAGACACGGGCATGTCGTATCAGCTTAGCGGAGGCAACGTTGAAAATCTGTGGTTTGATCATAAGGTTTCCACAGAGCAGAACACTGTACGCGTGAAGGTCGATGAGCGTTACGGATATAACCATGTAATGTATCCGATTGGTGCGCAAAGTATTAAGCCTAAGCAGGCTGTCTCGCTTGAAATGAACGGGAACACTGAACAAATTTCTCCGATCAGTGAGCAGACCGGTGATATTCGGAACATGGGCAGTTATACAGTGACGTACAACTCCCCGGTCTATAAACAGGATGAGCTGAAAAAGGTGAAAGTGAGACAAAACAGTGAGGAGTACACATTCAGCGACCGCTATATGCAGCTGCCGGATACTCTGCCTGAGCGGGTGAGAACGCTAGCGATCAAGCTGACTCAGGATCACGATAATATGTTTGATAAGGTCAAAGCTGTTGAGGACTATTTAGGATCAAACGAGTTCACCTATGAAACAGAAAACGTCACCATCCCTAAAGATGATGAAGATTATGTGGATCAATTTCTGTTTGAAACAAAGATGGGCTATTGTGATAACTTTTCGTCCTCGATGGTGGTGCTCCTGCGTTCGGCCGGCATTCCGGCACGCTGGGTAAAAGGATATACGTCTGGTGAATATAAAGAAGCGGGGAACAAAAACGGCAGCATCTATGAAGTGACAAATAACAACGCCCATTCCTGGGTAGAGGTGTATTTTCCAGAGCAGGGATGGGTCACTTTTGAGCCGACAAAAGGGTTCATAAATCCGGCTGAGTTTGCTTCCTCCGATACAAAGGATTCCGGCAGCGAAAGCAGCAGTTCGCCTGAGAAAGCAAAAGAGGAACAGAAAGAAAAGAGAAAACAGCCGGAGAAAGAGCAAAAACAAAAGGAAAAACGTGAGCCTGCCGTTTCCAAAAAAACGCCGTCTGCGCATGCAAGCGTTGGAGCAGG
Source organism: Bacillus sp. FSL K6-1012 (assembly GCF_037964915.1). Taxonomy (NCBI): domain Bacteria; kingdom Bacillati; phylum Bacillota; class Bacilli; order Caryophanales; family Bacillaceae; genus Bacillus; species Bacillus sp. FSL K6-1012. The sequence goes on from NZ_CP150175.1 coordinate 713,066, forward strand.
CTGGTATGCCGCCATGGCTGCGGTTCTTTTGACAGCGTTTTTGCTTTATGTTTTCCGTTCGTTATGGCTTCCTGTTTTCACAGTGAGAAAATTGAAGCACCGCAGTGATCAGCATGTGTTTTTTGAGGCATACGGCGCGCTCCTGAAACAGATGAAAAGAAGAGGCCTGCCTAAACGTGACAGCGAAACGCTGCGGGAGTATGCAAAACGAATCAACGAAACATATCATTCTGAAGACATGTTAAAGCTGACAGCAAACTATGAACGGGTGCTGTACAGAAATGACGATTCGGCAAAGCTTTGGAATGAATCTAGAGAGTTATGGGAAAATTTAATTAAAAGAAGATGGTCTTGACCGCTTATCGACGTGTTGTTAGAATTAGTGAATATTATCGGAGTCTGGGAGCGAGTTGCCTGACTCCGGCAAACGGCCTTGCCAAAGAGGGCGGAGCGTGTTTCATATCTGTCCTCGTTTTTTTCTGTGTCAAAAAACTTAGAGGAGATTAGGTGACAACCATGACAAAGTTAGTGAATGAAATGATTCTTGTCCTTGATTTCGGCAGTCAGTACAATCAGCTGATTACACGCCGCATCCGTGAATTTGGTGTATACAGTGAGCTGCATCCGCATACATTGACGGCTGAAGAAATTAAAGAAATGAATCCAAAAGGAATTATTTTATCCGGCGGTCCGAACAGTGTATATGATGAAGGCTCTTTCCGCTGTGACGAGAAAATCTTCGAATTAGATGTTCCTGTATTGGGAATTTGCTACGGCATGCAGCTGATGACTCATTACCTTGGAGGTAAAGTAGAAGCTGCCAGCCAGCGTGAATACGGTAAAGCGAACATCCACATCGAAGGAACACCTGATTTGTTCAAAGATCTTCCGAATGAACAAGTGGTTTGGATGAGCCACGGTGACTTGGTTGTAGAAGTGCCTGAAGGTTTCACTGTTGATGCGACGAGCCATCACTGCCCGAACTCAGCGATGAGCAAAGCGGATAAAAAATGGTACGGCGTTCAGTTCCACCCGGAAGTGCGCCATTCTGAATACGGCAATGACCTTCTGAAAAACTTTGTATTCGGCGTTTGCGAATGCGAAGGCGAATGGTCAATGGAGAACTTTATCGAAATCGAAATGCAAAAAATCCGTGAAACGGTCGGAGACAAACAGGTTCTTTGCGCGCTAAGCGGCGGCGTTGATTCCTCTGTTGTTGCTGTTTTGATTCATAAAGCGATCGGCGACCAGCTGACTTGTATCTTTGTAGACCATGGTCTTCTCCGTAAAGGCGAAGCTGAGGGTGTTATGAAAACATTCAGCGAAGGCTTTAACATGAACGTGATTAAAGTAGACGCACAAGATCGATTCTTAGATAAATTAAAAGGCGTTTCTGATCCTGAGCAAAAACGCAAAATCATCGGTAATGAATTCATTTACGTATTCGATGATGAAGCGGACAAGCTCAAAGGCATCGACTACCTTGCACAAGGTACGCTTTACACAGATATCATCGAGAGCGGTACAGCAACGGCGCAAACGATCAAATCTCACCACAATGTCGGCGGGCTTCCTGAAGACATGCAGTTTGAGCTGATCGAGCCGTTAAACACGCTTTTCAAAGACGAAGTGCGCGCGCTTGGCACAGAGCTCGGCATTCCGGATGAAATCGTGTGGCGCCAGCCGTTCCCAGGACCGGGACTCGGAATCCGCGTTCTTGGCGAAGTAACAGAAGAAAAACTAGAAATCGTTCGTGAATCAGATGCGATTTTGCGTGAAGAAGTTGCTAATCATGGTTTAGAGCGTGATATCTGGCAATACTTCACTGTTCTTCCGGACATCCGCAGCGTTGGTGTTATGGGTGACGCGAGAACATATGATTACACAATCGGAATTCGCGCCGTTACATCAATTGACGGCATGACTTCTGACTGGGCGCGTATCCCGTGGGATGTGCTTGAAGTCATTTCTACACGTATCGTAAACGAAGTAAAGCATATCAACCGCGTGGTGTACGATATTACAAGTAAGCCGCCTGCGACGATTGAGTGGGAATAAGTAAAATTAGCGAAAACCATTTTCTTTGGCAATTATGCCGAGAAGATGGTTTTTTTGTTTATTACGAACAAAATCGATTTTTAACCGACTATTGTTCGTTTTTTATATTGTTTTTTCAAATCGAAGTTGGTACAATAGACACAGAAATCAAATAAGATGAATTCGTATAATCGCGGGGATATGGCTCGCAAGTTTCTACCAAGCTACCGTAAATGGCTTGACTACGTAAACATTTCTTTCGTTTGATATAAATAAAACACGTTTATTTATTCAAACTGAAATCCGTCTGTAGTCAAGCGTCCCAAAATGTATTGGGGCGTTTTTTATTTGGCGATTTCAGGGCAGGATAAATAGCAAAGAGTGAAGGGAGTCATATAGCTTGAAAAAGTTTTTTCAGTTTGATGAGCTGGGTACCAGCTATCGCAACGAAATCATCGGCGGATTAACGACCTTTTTATCCATGGCGTATATCCTGTTCGTCAATCCGATTACGCTTGCTTTGGAAAGTGTAAAAGATTTTCCGGAAGCATTGAGAATAGATCAAGGCGCGGTCTTTACGGCGACAGCTTTGGCGTCTGCAGCAGGCTGTATCTTAATGGGATTGATTGCGAGATATCCGATTGCCATTGCGCCCGGTATGGGGCTGAACGCGTTTTTTGCGTTTTCTGTCGTTCTCGGTATGGGGATTTCCTGGCAGGCCGCTTTGTCTGGTGTTTTCATTTCAGGACTTATCTTTGTTGCTCTTTCTTTAACAGGTTTTCGTGAAAAAATCATTAACGCCATTCCGCCTGAGCTGAAATTGGCAGTCGGAGCGGGGATTGGCCTATTTATTACATTTGTCGGCTTGCAGGGCTCAGGAATCATTGCATCGAATCCTTCAACCCTTGTCACAATCGGAAACATTCACAGCGGTCCTGTGCTGTTAACGATTTTCGGTGTCATCGTAACGGTTATTTTGATGGTGCTTCGCGTCAACGCTGGCGTGTTTATCGGGATGCTGTTAACGGCGATTGCCGGGATGATTTTCGGTTTGGTTCCGGTTCCGTCTCAAATCGTCGGAAGTGTGCCGAGCCTGGAATCGACCTTTGGACAAGCTTGGATTCACTTGCCGGATATTTTCTCTGTGCAAATGCTGATCGTCATTTTAACATTCTTGTTTGTCGGATTTTTTGATACGGCTGGTACACTGGTTGCTGTGGCAACACAGGCTGGTTTAATGAAGGAAAACAAATTGCCGCGTGCGGGCCGTGCGCTTTTAGCTGACTCAACTTCCATCGTTATCGGCTCCGTGCTTGGGACGTCTACGACAACGTCTTATGTGGAATCAAGCTCGGGTGTTGCTGCGGGCGCTCGTTCCGGATTTGCGGCAATTGTAACTGGGTTTCTCTTTTTACTCGCTATGTTTTTCTCGCCGCTTCTATCAGTCGTTACGTCAAATGTAACAGCTCCGGCACTGATCATTGTCGGTGCACTAATGGTAGCGCCGCTTGGCAAAATCGCTTGGGATAAGTTCGAAGTGGCGGTTCCCGCTTTCCTTACAATGATCATGATGCCGTTAACGTACAGCATTGCGACCGGGATTGCCATCGGATTTATTTTCTATCCGATTACAATGGTGTGCAAAGGAAAAGCCAAAGAGGTTCATCCGATCATGTACGGACTGTTTGTTGTATTTATTCTTTACTTTATTTTCTTGAAATAATGAATGAAAACCAGCTGCGATGTTGCGGCTGGTTTTTTATTTTGTTGCGAAAGGCAAAACCATTTCATATCATATACCGTCATGTAGATGTGCCGCCATTGTTTACTTAAATGGAAATGACTTGACTGTTCAGGAAGGCTTCGGTACCTTATATAAGTGTTTTATTTTCTTACTGAATGGTATTCCGCCGTATATTTTTGATAGGAGTTGCTAACATGACGGAAGAAAGAAAAGAAACGTTTGAAGAAGAAGTTAACCAGAATGAAGGAATAGATGAAGAGCCGCTTTCGCGGATGTCCAGAAAAGCCAGCCGCCAAAGCAAGCAAAAGCAGAAGCAAAAGCAGAAACAACATAAGGAACGCGTAGAATCGTCTGTGAAAGAAAAGCTATCCTCTGTTTGGGCAGCCATTAACAGATATTGCGGCTTTGCTTTTTCAATATTAAAGTCTCCGGCGAAAACTGTTGTGGCAGATGGTTTCTCTCATTATAAATATGGTCTTATTTCAATGCTCATATTCAGTATCGTTTTTTCAATCGGAAACTGGTTTCAGTTAAAGGCGAGCTGGAACAGGCCGCTTGGTTTTGGAGAGCGCCATCACGCGTTTTATGACGGATTTTTTGTTGTTCTTGTGTATATGCTCGTCTTTTTTGCTGTTATGGTCTTCTCGATATGGGCCGTGTCTCGGTATATGATGAAGCAAAAGGTATCATTCAAGGAAGCTGCGGCTGGTTTTGGCTCATTGCTTGTTCCGGTGATCGCCGTTTCAATCATTTGGATGATATTTGCGATTGTGAATGTACCGATGCTGACTGTCCTTTTTACAGTGTTAATGCTGTTTTCGATCTTCTTTATGATGGCGTTGTATGTACAGCGTCTGTATCAGGCGGCAAGCGAGGCACCGATTGACTATATCTATTGTGTGTTTGCTGTTTTAGCAGTTGCGCTGCTGTTTGCGGCAGTGACTTGGCCGTTTATTTCTGAATATTTTACGGCATCGCTTATCCCGCTTTAATGTAAAAAAACCGGCTGAAAAGGCCGGTTTTTTTGATGTCACAGTTTTTACAAATATATCTAAAAAACACAGTTGAATTGTAGGATTAATCCGTGTATGATGAGGAAAATGCGGTGGAGGATGATGGACATGGCCCATTTACTTCGTCAGGCGATTTATCAAAAGAAGGAATTTTTAAAAACCAAATTAATGCTCTCAGAATTTTATCGCGGAAGAGGGGAACAGCTCGCTGATTATACGCTGAGTGAACTTGAGAAAGAATATGAGTCCCTTCGGAAAATGAAAAAAGAGATGTGACAATAGATAAAGAAAAATGAGTCTGCTGAAAAGCAGGCTTTTTTGTTTGGATTTTGAAAAGGACAGAAAGAGGGTAAACTATTGCTGAGTGATGAAGAGAGTGTGTCGAAAAATTTTGCCTGCGATGACGGCCATAGCTGATTGTAAAGGGTTCATTTCTCTAGTAGAATATGAATGCTTTACGTAAGTTGAATGAGTAAGGAGGTTTTATAAAATGATGCAAACCTTATTATCAAACGGATTAGCAATGGTTCTCATTATTCTGATTATCAATGTTGTTTATGTATCATTTTTTACGATAAGAATGATTTTAACACTGAAAGGCCAGCGGTATTTAGCGGCCGGAATCAGCACCATTGAAATTCTGGTTTATGTGACAGGGCTGAGCCTTGTGCTTGATAACTTAGACCAGATTCAAAACGTGATTGCGTACGCACTCGGCTATGGTTTGGGCGTTATTGTCGGCATGAAAATCGAAGAAAAACTGGCGCTTGGCTATATTATGGTCAATGTGATTACAAAAGAGCTTGACCTCGATCTTCCTAGGCAGCTTCGTGAAAAAGGCTACGGCGTAACGAATTGGGTGGCCGGCGGGCTTGAAGGCGACCGCACGGCCCTGCAGATTTTGACGCCGAGAAGATATGAGCTGCAGCTGTATGATACGATTAAAATGCTTGATTCGAAAGCTTTTATTATTGCGTATGAACCAAAAACGATCCACGGCGGCTTCTGGGTCAAAGCGGTGAAGAAGAGGAGAATTAAAGAATAATGGCAAAGCCGAAGAAGAAAAAGTTTGAAGTGACAGAACAGCAAACGATAGAAGCAGTGCTTCAGCAAATGAAAGAAGAAGGATATATGCCTGTACGTCGAATGGAAGAGCCGATTTTCAAGGAAAAGATGGAAAATGGGTCAATTCAGATCGTTCCGTGCGGAAAAAAAATCGTATTTGAAGGGAAATTGATCTAAAACACGAACATTAGCAGAATGAATTTTTATATCGTTCGATAATGTCGTTGACATTATTCATGTCCGTTGTTAAGATAAACATGAAATCAAAACACGACCTCATATAATCTTGGGAATATGGCCCATAAGTTTCTACCCGGCAACCGTAAATTGCCGGACTATGCAGGAAAGTGATCGATAAAACTGACATGGATATATCGCAGAAGCGAACGACTGCCGATACATGCACCATGCCCGGTTTGTATTGCTTCCTCATAAGTCAATACAAAGCCGGGTATTTTTTATTTTCTGAAAACTAAAGCATTAGAAGGTGGGAACAGAATGCAGCCGCTAGTAGGAATCATCATGGGAAGCACTTCCGATTGGGAGACAATGAAAAACGCATGCGACATACTTGAAGAACTTGAAGTGCCGTACGAAAAGAAGGTGGTTTCCGCTCACCGGACGCCTGATTTCATGTTTGAGTACGCTGAAACAGCCAGAGAAAGAGGCATCAAGGTGATTATCGCCGGTGCTGGAGGAGCGGCGCACCTGCCGGGGATGACAGCTGCTAAAACGACGCTGCCGGTCATCGGTGTTCCGGTTCAATCCAAGGCGCTGAACGGACTCGATTCACTTCTTTCCATCGTGCAAATGCCTGGAGGCGTGCCGGTTGCCACAACAGCCATCGGAAAAGCGGGCGCTGTGAACGCAGGTCTGTTAGCGGCGCAAATTTTGTCAGCTTTTGACGAGGATCTGGCCAGAAAGTTAGATGAAAGAAGAGAAAATACAAAACAAACAGTGTTAGAAAGCAGTGATCAGCTTGTCTAATCAAATCATCTATCCGGGAGCCGTCATCGGCATTATCGGCGGCGGACAGCTTGGAAAAATGATGGCTGTCTCCGCAAAACAAATGGGGTATAAAGTCGCGGTCGTCGATCCGGTAAAAGACTCGCCGTGCGGGCAGGTGGCGGATATTGAAATCACCGCTTCATACAACGACCGCGAAGCGATTCGGAAATTGGCTGAGATCAGCGATATTATCACGTATGAGTTTGAAAACATCGATTATGATGCGCTGCATTGGCTGAAAGGTCATGCGTATCTCCCGCAAGGAAGTGAGCTGCTGCTCATTACCCAAAACCGTGAAACAGAGAAAAAAGCGATTCAATCCGCAGGCTGTGAAGTTGCACCTTACCGCATCGTCAAAACAAAGGATGAGCTGAAAGAGGCGGTTCAGTCGCTGGGGCTTCCCGCAGTGCTGAAAACATGCCGCGGCGGATATGACGGCAAAGGCCAATTTGTCATCAAGGAAACGTCACAAATAGAAGAGGCTTCAGCTCTTTTAGAGCACGGAACCTGCATTCTCGAAAGCTGGGTTTCTTTTAAAATGGAACTGTCCGTGATTGTTGTCAGATCGGTAAACGGAGAGATTTCGACGTTCCCGGCAGCAGAAAACATTCACCACAATAATATTCTGTTCCAAAGCATCGTGCCTGCACGGGTTGAAGAAAGGATTCAGGAAAAGGCTGCTGAGCTGGCCGTTAAGCTCGCAGATGAGCTGAACCTTGTCGGACCGCTTGCTGTTGAAATGTTCCTGACAGAGGGCGATGAGCTTTTGGTTAATGAACTGGCGCCAAGACCGCACAATTCAGGACATTACACGCTGGATCTTTGCGAAACAAGCCAGTTTGAACAGCATATCAGAGCGGTCTGCGGCCTTCCGCTTGGAAAAACGGAGCTGCTGAAGCCTGGCATGATGGTGAATCTTCTCGGCGATGAAGTGAAGATCCCAGAGGAAGAGCCAGAGCTTTTAAAAGAAGCAAAGCTTTATGTATACGGAAAACATGAAATCAAAAAAGGCCGCAAAATGGGGCATATTACTTTTATGAAGCAGCCTGAAGACGAATGGATTCAGGAGATCACAAATAAATGGAGAAATAGAGACGGAGGACAAGCAGAATGATCGAACGTTATTCAAGACCTGAAATGTCCGCGATTTGGACGGATGAAAACAGATTTCAAGCATGGTTAGAGGTTGAAATTCTTGCCTGTGAAGCGTGGGCGGAGCTTGGCGTTATTCCAAAAGAAGACGTAAAGCTGATGCGCGAAAATGCGTCATTTGATATCAACCGCATATTAGAAATCGAACAGGACACGCGCCATGACGTAGTTGCTTTTACGCGCGCTGTATCCGAATCACTGGGCGAAGAAAGAAAATGGGTGCATTACGGCTTAACGTCAACTGACGTCGTAGATACCGCTCTTTCTTACTTATTAAAACAGGCAAATGACATTCTGCTCAAGGACCTTGAGAGATTTGTTGACATTATAAAAGAAAAAGCGAAAGAACATAAATACACCGTCATGATGGGCCGTACACACGGCGTACACGCAGAGCCTACAACATTTGGTTTAAAACTGGCGCTTTGGCACGAAGAAATGAAACGCAACCTGGAACGCTTTAAACAAGCGAAGGAAGGCATCGAGGTTGGTAAGATTTCCGGTGCTGTCGGCACATATGCGAACATTGATCCGTTTGTAGAGCAGTATGTTTGTGAGAAACTCGGCCTGAAAGCCGCACCGATTTCAACACAAACGCTTCAGCGTGACCGCCATGCTGATTATATGGCGACACTTGCTTTGATTGCGACAAGCATTGAGAAATTCGCGGTTGAAATTCGCGGACTGCAAAAGAGTGAAACACGCGAGGTCGAGGAATTTTTTGCGAAAGGGCAAAAAGGTTCATCAGCTATGCCGCATAAACGGAATCCGATCGGTTCTGAAAACATGACAGGTATAGCGCGTGTCATTCGCGGCTACATGATGACAGCTTACGAAAATGTTCCATTATGGCATGAGCGCGATATTTCTCATTCTTCAGCGGAGCGGATTATTCTTCCGGATGCGACAATTGGGCTGAATTACATGCTGAACCGCTTCTCCAACATCGTGAAGAACTTAACGGTCTTCCCGGAAAACATGAAGCGCAACATGGACCGTACATTGGGGCTGATCTACTCTCAGCGCGTGCTGCTGGCATTGATTGACACAGGCCTGACTCGTGAAGAAGCTTATGACACAGTGCAGCCGAAAGCAATGGAGGCATGGGAAAAGCAAGTACCGTTCCGTGAACTTGTGGAAGCGGAAGAGAAAATCACTTCCCGTCTTTCTCCGGAAAAAATTGCTGACTGCTTTGATTATCATTACCATCTGAAAAATGTGGATCTGATCTTTGAACGTTTAGGTTTAGCATAGAAGAAGCTTTTAGGCGGCTTCTTCCGTGCCGCCTTAGTTTGAAAATTCCCAACATTCGGGTTAGGAGGCCTTCCGTGAATATTGTGAAGAATGAACTTTTATATGAAGGAAAAGCGAAAAAGATTTACAAAACCGACGACGAAAACACGCTGTATGTGGTGTATAAAGATTCTGCAACTGCCTTTAACGGAGAAAAAAAGGCGGAAATCAGCGGCAAAGGGCGCTTAAACAATGAGATCTCAAGCCTGATTTTCAAACACCTTCACGAAAAAGGGGTTAACAACCACTTTATCGAGCGCATTTCGGAAACAGAGCAGCTCATTAAAAAGGTAACGATTGTGCCGCTGGAAGTCGTTGTCAGAAATGTGGTGGCAGGAAGCATGTCCAAACGTCTCGGCATTCCAGAAGGCACGAAGCTTGAACAGCCGATTATCGAGTTTTACTACAAGGATGACGCGCTGGGTGATCCGATCATCACAGAAGATCATATTTGGCTGCTGAAAGCGGCGACTCCTGAACAGGTAGAAACCATTAAGTCCATTACAAAAACAGTAAATGAAGAGCTTCAAAGCATTTTTGACGATTGTCACGTCAGATTAATAGATTTCAAGCTTGAATTCGGTTTAGATGCAGACGGGAAAGTGCTTTTGGCGGATGAAATTTCACCTGACACATGCCGCTTGTGGGATAAAGACACGAACGAAAAGCTGGACAAAGATTTATTCAGACGCAATCTGGGAAGCTTAACCGACGCATACGAAGAGATTTTCAATAGACTGGGAGGCATTCATCATGTATAAAGTAAAAGTTTATGTCAGCTTAAAAGAAAGTGTACTGGATCCACAAGGGAGCGCTGTCCAGCATGCCTTGCACAGTATGTCTTACAAGGAAGTTGCCGACGTGCGCATCGGGAAATACATGGAGCTAACAATCGAAAAGTCTGACCGTGATCTTGACGTGCTAGTCAAAGAAATGTGCGAAAAACTTCTTGCGAATACAGTGATTGAAGATTACAGATACGAGGTTGAGGAGGTAGTCGCACAGTGAAATTTGCGGTGATTGTGTTACCTGGCTCTAACTGTGATATCGATATGTTTCACGCTGTAAAGGATGAACTCGGTCATGATGTGGAATACGTCTGGCACGAGGAAACAAGCCTTGACGGCTTTGAAGGGGTGTTAATCCCGGGAGGTTTTTCTTACGGAGATTACTTGAGATGCGGCGCCATCGCCCGTTTTGCGAATATAATGCCAGCTGTAAAACAGGCAGCGTCTGAAGGAAAACCTGTTCTCGGCGTCTGCAACGGATTTCAGATTTTACAGGAGCTTGGCCTTCTGCCAGGTGCAATGAGACGCAACAAAGACTTGAAGTTCATTTGCCGTCCGGTTGAATTAATCGTGCAGAACGACGAAACATTATTCACCTCTTCCTATGAAAAGGGCCAAGCGATTACGATTCCGGTTGCCCACGGTGAAGGGAATTTCTACTGTGATGACGAAACGCTAGCTTCATTAAAAGAAAACAATCAAATTGCTTTCACATACGGTTCCGATATTAACGGAAGTGTCAGCGACATTGCCGGTGTTGTAAATGAAAAAGGAAATGTATTAGGCATGATGCCTCATCCGGAGCGCGCGGTCGATGAACTGCTTGGAAGCGCCGACGGTCTTAAATTGTTTCAGTCTATCGTGAAAAATTGGAGGGAAACTCATGTCACTACTGCTTGAACCAAGTAAAGAACAAATTAAAGAAGAGAAAATCTATCAGCAAATGGGTGTCAGTGATGATGAGTTTGCATTGATTGAATCCATTCTTGGCAGATTGCCGAACTACACAGAAATCGGAATTTTTTCTGTCATGTGGTCAGAGCATTGCAGCTACAAGAACTCAAAGCCGATTTTGCGTAAATTCCCGACGAGCGGCGAACGCGTGCTGCAAGGTCCGGGTGAAGGCGCCGGAATCGTTGATATCGGTGACAACCAAGCGGTTGTGTTCAAAATTGAATCGCATAACCATCCATCAGCCATCGAACCGTACCAAGGCGCTGCGACTGGCGTAGGCGGCATAATCCGTGATGTCTTTTCTATGGGTGCGCGTCCTATCGCTGTATTAAACTCTCTTCGATTTGGTGAACTGACTTCACCGCGCGTGAAGTACTTGTTTGAAGAAGTAGTAGCAGGTATCGCCGGATACGGGAACTGCATCGGTATCCCGACAGTCGGCGGCGAAGTGCAATTTGACAGCAGTTATGAAGGGAATCCGCTTGTCAACGCAATGTGCGTCGGATTAATCAATCATGAAGACATCAAAAAAGGCCAGGCAAAGGGTGTCGGCAACACGGTCATGTACGTCGGCGCTAAAACAGGGCGTGACGGAATTCACGGCGCTACGTTTGCATCTGAAGAAATGTCTGATGCTTCTGAAGAAAAGCGCTCCGCGGTTCAAGTCGGCGATCCGTTTATGGAGAAGCTTTTGCTTGAAGCATGTCTGGAAGTCATTCAATGTGACGCCCTAGTCGGCATTCAGGACATGGGAGCTGCCGGTCTGACCAGCTCAAGCGCGGAAATGGCAAGTAAAGCGGGTTCAGGCATTGAAATGAACCTTGACTTGATTCCGCAGCGTGAAACAGGCATGACTGCTTATGAAATGATGCTTTCTGAATCACAGGAACGGATGCTGCTTGTTATCGAGCGCGGACGTGAGCAGGAAATCATCGATATTTTTGACAAGTATGATCTTGAAGCGGTTTCTGTCGGACGTGTAACAGATGATAAACTGCTGCGCCTGACACATAAAGGTGAGGTTGTATGCGAGCTCCCTGTTGATGCCTTGGCAGAAGAGGCGCCGGTTTATCACAAGCCTTCTCAAGAGCCTGCTTACTACCGTGAATTTTTAGAGACGGATGTCCCGGCTCCTCAAATTGACGATGCGAATGAAACACTGAAGGCGCTCCTGCAGCAGCCGACGATCGCAAGCAAAGAGTGGGTTTACGACCAGTATGACTACATGGTGCGGACGAATACAGTTGTCGCTCCTGGGTCTGATGCGGGTGTTCTCAGAATCCGCGGAACGAAAAAGGCGCTGGCGATGACAACTGACTGTAACGCCCGTTATCTCTACCTTGATCCAGAGGTCGGCGGAAAAATCGCTGTCGCTGAAGCGGCGCGCAACATCGTTTGCTCAGGTGCAGAACCGCTTGCGGTTACAGATAACCTGAACTTTGGAAACCCGGAGAAACCGGAAATCTTCTGGCAGATTGAAAAAGCGGCTGACGGCATCAGTGAGGCGTGCAACGTTCTCAGCACACCTGTGATCGGCGGAAACGTATCGCTTTACAACGAATCAAACGGCACGGCGATCTACCCGACACCTGTGATCGGCATGGTCGGTTTAATTGAAGATACAGCACACATCACAACGCAGTATTTCAAACAAGCGGGCGACCTCGTGTACGTCATCGGCGAAACAAAACCTGAGTTTGCCGGAAGCGAGCTGCAAAAAATGACAGAAGGCCGCATTTACGGCAAAGCGCCGCAAATCGATCTAGATGTAGAACAGGCACGCCAAAAGGCACTGCTTGACGCGATTAAACAAGGCTTTGTTCAATCAGCGCACGATGTATCTGAAGGCGGCTTAGGCGTAGCGATTGCTGAAAGTGTCATGACGACGGAAAACCTTGGCGCTAACGTGACTGTTGAAGGGGAAGCAGCGTTATTATTCTCTGAATCTCAATCCCGCTTCGTCGTTTCTGTGAAAAAAGAACATCAAGCAGCGTTTGAAGCAGCTGTACAAGATGCGGTTCATATCGGTGAGGTAACAGCTGACGGACTTCTGAGCGTTCAAAACCAAGACGGACAACAATTGATTCACGCGCAGACAAAAGAGCTTGAACGCGCGTGGAAAGGAGCTATCCCATGCTTGCTGAAATCAAAGGCTTAAATGAAGAATGCGGCGTTTTTGGGATTTGGGGGCATGAAGAAGCCCCGCAAATCACGTATTACGGCCTTCACAGCCTCCAGCACAGAGGACAGGAGGGCGCGGGCATTGTGGCGACTGACGGTGAAAAGCTGACGGCGCATAAAGGCCAAGGGCTGATCACTGAAGTATTTCAAAACGGTGAGCTCAGCAAAGTAAAGGGGAAAGGCGCAATCGGACACGTTCGGTACGCAACGGCTGGCGGCGGCGGATATGAAAATGTTCAGCCGCTCCTCTTCCGCTCTCAAAACAACGGCAGCCTGGCGCTTGCCCATAACGGAAACTTGGTGAATGCCACTCAGCTGAAGCAGCAGCTTGAAAATCAAGGGAGCATCTTTCAGACTTCTTCGGATACAGAGGTTTTGGCTCACCTGATCAAAAGAAGCGGCCACTTCACGCTGAAGGATCAGATTAAAAACTCGCTTTCTATGCTGAAAGGCGCCTACGCGTTCCTGATCATGACTGAAACAGAAATGATCGTAGCGCTTGACCCGAACGGGCTTAGACCGCTGTCAATCGGCATGATGGGAGACGCTTATGTCGTCGCTTCAGAAACATGCGCATTTGATGTCGTCGGTGCGACGTACCTTCGCGAGGTGGAGCCGGGAGAAATGCTGATTATCAATGATGATGGCATGAAATCAGAGCGTTTCTCCATGAATATCAACCGTTCTATTTGCAGCATGGAGTACATTTATTTCTCAAGACCTGACAGCAATATTGACGGCATTAACGTGCACAGTGCGCGTAAAAGCCTTGGAAAAATGCTCGCTCAGGAATCAGCGGTTGAAGCTGATGTCGTGACAGGGGTTCCGGATTCCAGTATTTCAGCGGCTATCGGCTACGCGGAAGCAACGGGCATCCCGTACGAGCTTGGATTAATCAAAAACCGTTATGTGGGCAGAACGTTTATTCAGCCGTCTCAGGCTCTTCGTGAGCAGGGCGTCAGAATGAAGCTTTCTGCGGTGCGCGGTGTTGTAGAAGGGAAACGCGTCGTTATGGTGGATGACTCCATCGTGCGCGGAACAACAAGCCGCCGGATCGTAACAATGCTCAGAGAAGCGGGTGCGACAGAAGTGCATGTGAAAATCAGTTCGCCGCCGATCGCTCATCCGTGCTTTTACGGCATTGATACGTCCACACATGAAGAGCTGATCGCGTCTTCTCACTCGGTTGAAGAAATCCGTCAGGAAATCGGAGCCGACACTCTCTCATTTTTGAGTGTCGAAGGGCTGCTGAAAGGAATCGGCAGAAAATACGAAGACTCGAATTGCGGGCAATGTCTTGCTTGCTTTACAGGGAAATATCCGACTGAAATTTATCAGGACACTGTGCTTCCTCATGTAAAAGAAGCGGTGTTAACCAAATAAAACTTGAAAATGACATAAAGGCAGCGCAGTTTGGCTGCCTTTCTCTTTCTGCCCTTGTTCGGAGAGATATTTTGAAAAGCGCCTTAAAGGAGTGAATAGGATGTCTGAAGCATATAAAAACGCAGGAGTTGACATCGAAGCCGGATATGAAGCTGTAAAACGGATGAAAAAACATGTGGAGCGCACGAAAAGGCTTGGCGTTATGGGCAGCCTTGGCGGCTTTGGCGGCATGTTTGATCTGTCGGAGCTTTCTTATCAGAAACCCGTTTTAATTTCGGGAACAGACGGTGTCGGCACAAAATTAAAGCTGGCTTTTTCCATGAATAAACATGACACGATCGGTGTAGACGCTGTTGCAATGTGTGTCAATGACGTGCTTGCGCAAGGTGCGGAGCCGCTCTTTTTTCTCGACTATTTAGCGGTCGGCAAAGCAGACCCCGTGAAAATCGAGCAGATCGTACAAGGCGTTGCGGATGGCTGTGAGCAATCAGGTTCAGCCTTGGTCGGCGGAGAAACCGCTGAAATGCCTGGATTATATACAGCTGATGAATACGATATTGCAGGTTTCTCAGTTGGTGTAGCGGAAAAGGATGAAATCGTGACCGGCGAAAACATCAAGGAAGGCCACCTTTTAATCGGACTAAGCTCCAGCGGTCTTCACAGCAACGGATTTTCCCTTGTGAGAAAGGTGCTTCTGGACGATGCAGAGCTTGATCTCGACGAGACGTATGAGCCGTTTGAACGCCCGCTCGGCGAAGAACTGCTTGAGCCGACAAGAATTTACGTGAAGCCTGTGCTTGCGGCTGTGAAAAGCGGACTCATTGATGGTATGGCGCATGTAACAGGCGGCGGATTTATTGAAAATCTTCCGCGTATGCTTCCTGAAGGCTTAAGTGCGGAAATCGATCACGGCTCTTGGCCGATCCCGCCGATCTTCTCTTTCTTGCAGGAACACGGCAAGCTGAAAGAAGGAGACATGTTTAACGTCTTTAATATGGGCATCGGATTTGTTCTCGCGGTAAAAGAAGAACATCTCACCGAAGTCATCGGAACGCTTGAAAGTCACGGCGAAAAAGCCTATTTGATCGGGCGAGTAAAACATGGTGAAGGCGTTACATTCGGCGGTGCTGCACTTTCATGAAAAAGTTTGCGGTATTTGCATCCGGAAACGGCTCAAACTTTGAAGCCATCGTCACGCGTTTGAAAGAGGAGAACTGGGATGCAGCCGTTTCGCTCCTCGTTTGCGATAAGCCGCAGGCGAAAGTCATCGAGCGGGCGGAAAGATTCCAGATTCCATCCTTTGCATTTGAGCCGAAGTCTTATGAAAACAAGGCCGCATTTGAACGGGCCATTATTGAACAGCTTCATCTTCATGAAGCAGAATTGATCGTTCTCGCCGGGTATATGAGACTGATCGGTGATACGCTGCTTCAGGCATACGGAGGAAAAATCATCAACATCCATCCTTCCCTTCTTCCCGCTTTCCCTGGAATAGACGCAGTCGGACAGGCATACCGGGCGGGTGTGAAGGTTGCCGGGATTACCGTTCATTATGTCGATGAAGGAATGGATACAGGGCCGATCATCGCTCAAAAGGCAATTGAAATTACCGAAGAAGATACATTAGAAACCATTGAAAATCACATTCACAAGCTTGAGCACAAATGGTATCCGAGTGTGATCAAAGAGCTATTAGGATTAAATAACAGAGGTGAAAAGGCATGACCATTAAACGCGCACTAATCAGTGTTTCAGATAAAACAAATCTTGTTCCTTTCGTAAAAGAACTGACAGAGCTTGGCGTTGAAGTGATTTCAACCGGCGGCACAAAAAAGCTTCTTCAAGAAAACGGTGTTGATGTCATCGGAATTTCTGAAGTGACAGGTTTTCCGGAAATTATGGACGGGCGCTTAAAAACGCTTCATCCGAATATTCACGGCGGTCTTCTCGCAGTTCGCGGCAATGAAGAGCATATGGCGCAGATCAATGAACACGGCATTGCGCCAATTGACCTGGTTGTCGTCAACCTCTATCCATTTAAAGAAACGATTTCTAAAGAGAATGTGACGTACGAAGAGGCTATTGAAAACATTGATATCGGCGGACCTGGCATGCTGCGCGCGGCATCGAAAAACCATCAGGATGTGACGGTTATCGTTGACCCAGCGGATTACAGCCCTGTTCTGAATCAAATCAAAGAAGAAGGCGATGTTTCGCTTCAGAAAAAACGCGAGCTGGCGGCAAAAGTATTCCGCCACACTGCGGCATATGACGCGCTGATCGCTGACTATCTGACAAATGTTGTCGGTGAAAAAGAACCAGAGCAATTCACCGTTACGTTTGAGAAAAAACAATCGCTTCGCTATGGGGAAAATCCTCATCAAGAAGCAACATTCTACCAAAGCGCGCTTCCTGTCAAAGGATCTATTGCGCAAGCAGAACAGCTGCACGGCAAAGAGCTTTCTTACAACAACATTAAAGATGCAGACGCAGCTGTTCAAATTGTTCGTGAATTCACTGAGCCTGCTGCGGTCGCTGTGAAGCATATGAATCCGTGCGGCGTGGGAACTGGCGAAACGATCGCAGAAGCGTTTGACAGAGCGTTCGAAGCAGATAAAACATCGATCTTCGGCGGCATTATCGCATTGAACCGTGAAGTGGACAAGCCAACAGCCGAAGCGCTTCATCATATTTTCTTAGAAATCATCATTGCGCCTTCATTCAGCCAGGAAGCGCTTGATATCCTGACAGCGAAGAAAAATCTCCGTCTGCTGACACTTGATGTGACAGCTGCCGTCCAAAAAGAAAAACAGCTGACATCTGTACAAGGCGGATTGCTGATTCAAGATTTAGATATGCACGGCTTTAATGATGCTGAGATCAGCATTCCGACAAAAAGAGAGCCGAACGAGCAAGAGTGGGAAGATTTGAAGCTTGCTTGGAAAGTCGTGAAACATGTGAAATCCAATGCGATCGTTCTCGCAAAAGATAACATGACAGTAGGTGTAGGAGCCGGACAAATGAACCGCGTCGGATCAGCGAAAATCGCAATCGAGCAGGCCGGAGAAAAAGCGAAAGGCAGCGCACTCGGATCAGATGCATATTTCCCAATGCCTGATACAGTCGAAGAAGCGGCAAAAGCGGGCGTTACAGCTATCATCCAGCCAGGCGGATCTATCCGTGACGGGGATTCCATTAAAAAAGCGGACGAGTACGGCATTGCCATGGTATTCACCGGCATCAGACACTTCAAACATTAAGGGGATGAAAACGACGTGAATGTATTAATTATCGGTAAAGGCGGAAGAGAGCATACGCTGGCATGGAAGGTGGCGCAAAGCAGCCTTGTTGATACGGTATTTGCCGCTCCGGGAAATGACGGCATGGCATCTTCTGCACAGCTTGTAAACATTGAGGAAAGCGACCACGCCGGGCTTGTCTCATTTGCAAAAGAAAATCAGGTCGGGCTGACCATTGTCGGGCCTGAGGTTCCTTTAATTGAAGGCCTTGTTGACGAGTTCGAAAAAGCCGGTCTTCGTGTGTTCGGTCCGTCAAAAGCCGCTGCGATCATCGAAGGAAGCAAGCAGTTTGCAAAGGATTTAATGAAGAAATACGACATTCCGACCGCAGAATACGACACGTTTACATCCTTTGAAAAAGCCAAGGCTTATGTGCAGGAAAAAGGCGCTCCGATTGTCATTAAAGCGGACGGACTGGCGGCTGGAAAAGGCGTAACCGTTGCGATGACGGAGGAAGAAGCCATCGCGTGTCTGCATGATTTTCTTGAAGATGAAAAATTCGGTGATGCGAGCGCATCTGTCGTGATTGAAGAATTTCTTTCCGGCGAAGAGTTTTCCCTCATGGCATTTGTCAAAGGAGAAAAGGTATATCCGATGGTCATTGCCCAAGATCATAAACGCGCGTTTGATGGTGACAAAGGGCCGAATACAGGAGGAATGGGCGCTTACTCTCCTGTTCCGCAAATTTCGGAAGACACCGTGCGTCATGCTGTAGAAACGATCGTCAAGCCAGCCGCAAAAGCAATGGTTCAAGAAGGTCGCTCCTTCACAGGCGTTTTGTATGCGGGGCTGATGCTCACTGCGAATGGATCGAAGGTCATTGAATTTAATGCCCGCTTCGGCGACCCGGAAACGCAGGTTGTGCTGCCTCGTATGGATTCTGATCTGGTACAAGTGCTTCTAGATCTTTTAGATGATAAGGAAGTTGACTTGAGATGGAAGGATACGGCGGCAGTCAGTGTCGTGCTTGCTTCAGAAGGCTATCCTGAAAGCTATGCAAAAGGCACGCCGATTGGCAGCCTGACAGCAAATGCTGATCAAGTTGTCGTCTTCCATGCCGGAACGAAAGCAGAAGGTGAAGAGTTCGTCACAAACGGCGGCCGTGTCGCCAATGTGACCGCTTTTGATGAAACGTTTGAAGCGGCACGAGACAGAGTGTACAAAGCCGTTGATGAGATCATCAAACCCGGCCTGTTTTTCAGAAAAGATATCGGAGCACGAGCTCTGAAGGCTGCCCAAAAATAAAGTGAAGAAAAACCCGCAGATTGTGCTGCGGGTTTTTTGTTATACAAAAGCATGCCGGAAAGCGGAAGAAGAAAGCACAACAAGCGTGGTCGGTTTTCCGTGGGCCATTGAAGCGTCTATAAAATCTTCTAGACTATGCACAGATTCCGTCACCACTTTTGTCACATAGCTGTACATACCTGTAATCCGGTGGTTCTCTGCCACATCGGGGTGAGCTGCGGCAAAGGCGGCGTAGTGTTTGCAGCTTTTCGGCTCCATCAGGATAAAAGCAGTGACATGTTTGTTTAGCTTTTCATAACAGATATCAGCGCTGTACCCGGTAATGACCCCTTTGTCCTCAAGCTTTCTGACACGTTCCGCCGCACTCGGAGAGCTGAGTCCGACAAGCTTTCCTAATTCAACCATCGTTAATCTGGCATTTTGCTGCAAATGCGAAAGAATCTGAAGGTCTGTATCGTCCATTGGTATTGCTCCTTTATATGTTTAGGTGAATTGGTGAGAATTCCTTTTATTATGAGGAAATGTTGTTGATATAGCTTAATTGTAGCATATAGGTGCCGTTTGTTTTTTTCTATAATAAAGCCATCAACATGAAAGGAGGCAATCATTTTGCCGGAATTACAGCGTTCGATTACTTGGGTTCAAGGAGCGGCATTAACGATCGGGGCCGTATTAGGCTGCGGGATCTTAATCCTTCCGTCTGTCACGGCTGATGTCGCCGGTCCCGCTTCTGTATTGGTTTGGGGATTTATGTCTTTCTTATCTTTTCTGCTCGTCGGCACACTGGCGCGCCTTGTCAGAATGGCACCAAGCGCAGGAGGAATCACGGCTTATGTACAGCTAGCTTTTCGGCCAAAAGCCGGAGCCATGTTGGGCTGGATTATGCTGGGATCGGTTCCGATCGGTGTGCCAGTGATCGCTTTGACTGGCGCACATTATGTCAGCTACGTCACACAGGCTTCAGATTGGCAGATTGCTTGCATTGCAGCAAGTATGCTGGCGATCTCCATTTTGCTTCATATCAGGGGCATTCAATTATCAGCAAACATCAGCATACTCGTCATCTGTGTCATTCTGCTGCTGCTTGTCATTTCTGTTGCTGTTTCACTGCCCCATGTAAAAGCAGCTGAATTTAAGCCTTTTCTGCCACATGGCTGGTTTGCCGCGGGTTCTGTTTCTGTCATCATCTTTTTTTCTTTTGTAGGCTGGGAAATGATTACCCCATTAGCTGAAGAGTTTAAACAACCGGAAAAGGATGTTCCAATCAGTTTATTCTTGGCGGCAGCTTGTGTGGCGGTGCTTTATATCATGCTATCGTTTGTCACTGTAGGCACTCATGCATATGGAGAAAAAGGAGAAATCGCATCTCTGACGATGCTCATATCAAAAGGTACAGGGGATATTGGGGTATATGTAACGACTTGTTTAGCTCTTTTTATTACATTCGCCACCATTCATGCCAACATTGCGGGATTTTCAAGAATGGTCTATGCGTTGGCGAGAGAAGGTCATATTCCCGGGTATTTCGGGAAGCTCAGTCATACAAAACATACACCTGTCCGTGTATTAACAGCGCTGGCTTTCGTGTTTGGTTTCGTTCTTATGGCAAACGGCATATTTCAAATTGATCTGACAACGCTCCTGAAAGGACCAAGCTCAGCATTCATCGCATCTTACATATGCACAATGGCGGCAGCGCTGAAGCTGCTGAACTGGAAGGATTCAGGCTGGTGGATGGCTTTGGGGGCGCTTCTTCTTTGTACAGTGATCTACTTATTTAGCGGCTGGGCTCTCTTGTATCCGGCTGCGTTTGCGGCTGTTGGTTTTTTCTATATGAAGACAAAGGGATATACTGAGAAAAAGCTTGATCACGTTTTATGATCAAGCTTTTTTGTTTACGATTCTTGATGATCCTGTCCATGGTTTTCACCAGTGCTGTTTTGAAACATATAGGTCACAGGGCAGAAACGCAGTATGCCTGAACCTGCCTTCATGGCGCCGATAAAGATGCAGAACAGATGCATTCTGCACCAAGGTTTTTTCGTATACTTGGCACTGGCAGCTGACATAATTGTCAGTCCGCAGGCGATACGGAAGACGGCATTGATGAGACTGATGTTTGGTTTCATGGAATCTGCTCCTTTTACTTAAAAAAGTTTTTTAATCGAACCTTCAAAAATTTGTAACGTTTTTATCGTGCGTGATGGAGAAGGATGTGATAACATGAGTCTAATACATGTAAAGGAGAGTATGTGAATGTCCGAACGCACCTTTAACTGGAAAAACAAAGACATCAGGGCACAGGTTGATGTTGTAGACTCTAAGCTGCTTCCAACGCTCCTTTTACGGAATGCTCTCGTCTTAAATCCATATGTAAAACAATGGCTGAAAAAAAACATTTGGATTTATCAGGACCGTATTGTTTATGTTGGTCATGAACTTCCGGATAGAACCGAAGAAATTCATACGATTGATTGTGAAGGAAAATACATTGTGCCTGGCTATATCGAACCGCACGCACATCCTTTTCAAATATATAATCCCCAAACGCTGGCGGAATATGTGTCTCAGTACGGTACAACGACATTCGTAAATGATAACTTATTTTTGCTTTTGCAAAGCGGAAAAAAGAAAGCGCTTACTATTTTGAACGAACTCAAAAAGCTTCCGGTTCAGTATTTTTGGTGGTCACGGTATGACCTGCAGACCGAGGTGCTGAACGAGGATCACGTTCTTCCGTTTGACGTCAGAAAGCAGTGGATTGAACATCCGGATGTCATTCAAGGTGGAGAAATGACTGGCTGGCCGCGTCTTGTAGATGGCGATGATTTAATGCTTCACTGCATGCAGGCCACAAAAAAACAGCGGAAACGCATAGAAGGGCATTTTCCCGGCGCTTCAGATAAAACGCTTACAAAAATGAAGCTGTTCGGAGCGGATTGTGATCATGAAGCCATGACAGGTGATGAAGTGATGAGAAGGCTGGAACTGGGCTATTATGTATCACTTCGCAATTCGTCCATTCGCCCTGATTTAAGAAACATATTGCAGGAGCTTCATGAAAAGGGCTTCCGCTACTATGACCACTTTTTTTACACAACAGACGGCGCTACGCCGAATTTTTATAAAGGCGGCATGACAAACGAGCTCATCCGGATTGCTCTGGAAGAAGGGGTTCCGGCAATCGATGCGTACAATATGGCATCCTTTAACATCGCAAAGTATTACCAAATGGATGATTATTTAGGCGTTGTCGGACCGGGAAGACTTGCGTCACTGAATATCCTTGAGGACCCGTTGCAGCCGAATCCGGTAACCGTTCTGTCAAAAGGCAAAATTCTGCGTGAAGACGGCCGTGATATGAATGCGTTTCCACATACGAACTGGAATAAAGGCGGTCTTGTCCCGCTTGAGCTTTCATATGATATGACGATGGATGATTTGCAGTTTTCCATGCCGATGGGCGTAAAAATGCGGAATGCGGTGATTATGGAGCCGTATATGATTGAGATCGACAACTCAGTCGAACAGCTTTCATTTGACCATGATGAAAGTTATTTAACGATGCTTGACAGACATGGGAAATGGCGCGTGAATACGATGATAAAAGGATTTGCGTCAAGTGTGCAGGGATTTGTGAGCTCCTTTACGACGACGGGTGACATTGTCGCGATCGGAAAAAACAAAGCGGATATGCTGCTTGCTTTCTCCCGCATGAAAGAAATCGGCGGGGGAATTGTGCTTGCGGAAAACGGAAAAATCCTTCACGAAATACCGCTTTCACTGTGCGGATGCGCTTCTTCGGAATCGTATGACATCGTGCTGGAAAAGGAACAGAAGCTGAGAGATCTTTTGACTGAAAGAGGCTATGAGTATTGTGATCCGGTTTATACGCTGCTCTTTTTGCAAAGCACGCACCTCCCGTATATACGCATTACGCCAAGAGGAATCTTCGACGTGATGAAAAAAACTGTACTCTTTCCATCGATAATGCGTTAAAATATAAAAGAGCGGGGAGCCGACATATGAAAAAATGGATGACAGTTTGCGTACTGTGTTTCGCGTTTTTCCTGCTAGTATCCTGCCAGCAGAAGGACGCTGTCCCTGATCACACAAAGAAGCTGAAAGCTCCTTTGACGGGACTGGAGACTGAGCAGAAGGTGACTGAACGCAGGCCTGTTGCTGTCATGGTGAACAATCACCCGAAGGCGAGGCCGCAATCAGGACTGTCTAAAGCCGACATTGTCATAGAAGCGCTTGCCGAAGGCCAAATCACAAGGTTTCTGGCCATTTTTCAAAGCCAGATGCCTGAAACTGTCGGACCTGTGCGGAGTGCGCGGGAATATTTCGTCACTCTCAGCAACGGTTTTGACAGCATATTTGTCCATCACGGCTGGAGTCCCGGCGCCAAGGAGCAGCTGGAATCCGGAGCTGCCGATTATATTAATGGATTGGATTTTGACGGAAGCTTATTTTGGAGAGCTGATTTCAGCGAACCGCCCCACAATTCTTACACGTCTTATCAGTACATAAAAAAGGCGGCTGAACAAAAGGGATATGAGCTGAAGCAGAAAACAGATCCAATGCTGTTTCAAACATCAGATGCAAAACCTGTAAATGAATCTTATAATGTTCGGGTAGATTATGGAACAAAAAACGTTACAAATCTTGTCGAATACAACTATGATAAAAAAACTGAAGCTTATACGAGAAGCTCTGATGGTGTCATGACGACAGACCGGGAGACCGGAAAGCCGGTTGCAATGCAAAATATTTTCATTGTTGAAGCCAGCCATCATATTATTGACCAAGATGGAAGGCGTGACATCGACATAGAATCAGGGGGTAAAGGTCTGCTGTTTCAGCACGGAAACGTCATTGAAGCAGACTGGAAAAATGTAAACGGAAGAATTGTGCCGGTAAAAGACGGCAAATGGCTGCCGTTTGTGCCAGGAAAGACATGGATAAATATCGTGCCTGATCTCGATGCGGCTTCCATTAGTAAAGGAGAAGGTGTGTAACGATGCAAATCGATAAATTACGCGGCAAAGAACTGGACCAGTTATTTAACTCGATCTTATCGCTGAAAGACCTGGAGGAATGTTACCGGTTCTTCGATGATCTTTGCACAATTAATGAAATTCAATCGCTGGCTCAGCGCCTTGAAGTGGCGCGTATGCTTCGCGAAGGAAACACGTATCATAAAATTGAAACAGAAACAGGCGCTTCTACAGCGACCATTTCCCGAGTGAAACGATGCTTAAATTATGGAAATGACGCATATGAAATGGCGCTTGACCGTGTGAAGGAGAATGAAACAGAGTCTTCTTCCAAATAAAAAACCGCCCTGCCGTCTGGCAAGGGGCGGTTTTTTTATGAAACAATTTTCTCAATCAGATTGTCGATGTCAATTGTGCTGCCATCCTCTTTTCGATAGACAACATGCTCCTTGGAAAAATGAACTGGCGTATCGATCCCGGCTGCTGCGGCCAGATTAAACAGCCCCTCACGCAGCGAAATGACGTAGTTGCAGACGCGGTGCTGTTTTTCCTCAACGCTCAGCGCTTTTTGCAGCTTTGGATCTGTTGTCGCAACGCCTGCCGGGCATGTGTTGGTGTGGCATACGAGGGCGCGGATGCATCCGACTGAAAACATCATGCCACGTGCAATGTTGACAAAATCAGCGCCCAGAGCTAAAGCGACCGCGATTTTGTCAGGGGTCAGCAGCTTTCCGGAAGCAAAAAGTTTCATACGGTCACGCAAGCCGTATTGTCTGAGCAGCGTATCAACGATAGGGAGCGCCGTCATAATCGGGAGGCCGACTGTGTCGGCAAGCTCATAGAAGGAAGCGCCGGTACCGCCTTCACTACCGTCTACCGTAATAAAATCAGGATGTTTTCCGCTTTTCTGCATATAAGAAAAAAGCTCATGCAAGTCATCAGGCTGGCCTGCAACAATTTTAATGCCGACCGGCTTTTGACCGACGTTTCGCAGCTTTTCAATAAAATCCAGCATTTCAGGCGCGCTTGAAAATTCATGAAAGCGGTTTGGGCTGTCGATTGACTTTCCGGGTTCGACATTCCGGATGTCTGCCACCTCTTCTGATACTTTAGCGCCATCCACATGTCCGCCGCGGGTTTTGGCTCCTTGTGCGAGCTTCAGCTCAAACGCTTTAATTTGATCTAGCCGGCTTTTCTTTTTAAATTCCTCCCACGAAAATTCCCCTTTTCTATTGCGTACGCCAAATAGACCGGGGCCGATTTGGCAAATGATATCAGCACCTCCCTTTAAGTGATACTCAGACAATCCGCCTTCACCGGTATTCATCCAAGTGCCGCCCGCCTGGTGCAGCCCTTTTGACAGCGCCGTAATGGCGCGCTCTCCAAGTGAACCGTAGCTCATGGCGGATTGACCGACTAATCCCTTCACATAAAAAGGCTTTTCGCATGTACTCCCGCCGATGACTTGAACATCATCAGGATGGAGAAAATACGGATCAGCCTTGATACGTTCGGCATGTTCGCTGCGTCTGAACAGATTGTCCGAATCGATTTTATAGATGTGGGTTTCGATTTTCGGAGACTGGTCCATACGCAATTCTTCTTTTTGTTTTGGGAAAAGGGCGTTTCGGATATAATAGCCCGGTTGATCAAAATCTCTTACCGATCCGAACCCCATCATTCTGCTTTTGTATTTTCCTGATATGACTGTTTGCTCATATTCTTTTCGTGAAAAAGGCTGTTCCTCATTGTCATTGCTGAATAAATACTGCCGCAGCTCCGGTCCGATTTTTTCAAAAATATAGCGAAACCTTCCGATGACAGGATAATTGCGGAGGATTGAATGCTCCTGCTGTTTTTCGTCCTTTATGTAGATCCAGACAAACAATGCGATGGGGATAACGATGATCCCGATGATAAATGCAATAAGTGCAATAATGATGTATTCCATCTGTCAGCCTCCCTTTTTTATGTAACCATTTCCACTGTTGGGGCGTTTCCAAACAATAGAAAATATTACTGTGTTTTTTCTATAAAAAGAGAGCGGAACAGCCGCTTTTTTTCTGCGGAAATAGAATCAAAACACCTTTTTCAGTGAATAAAGAGAATGACGGCTTTTTCCGTTTTTCCGCGCTATGTGAATTTGTTATAATGTTTAAATGGTAAGAAACGAATGGAGGAACGGATGACGTGTACGATGTAACGGAGTGGAAGCATGTCTTTAAACTCGATCCAAATAAAGATTTGCCTGATGAACAGCTGGAGATTCTTTGTGAGTCAGGGACTGATGCGGTCATTATCGGAGGAAGCGACGGTGTGACGGAGGATAATGTCCTGCGGATGCTGTCTCAGGTGAGACGGTTTTTAGTGCCGTGTGTCCTTGAGGTGTCAGCGATTGAAGCGATTGTCCCTGGCTTTGACTTATATTTTATTCCGAGTGTATTAAACAGCAAAAATCCGGATTGGATTGTCGGAATGCATCAGAAAGCCATGAAGGAATATGGAGAACTGATGTCGATGGAAGAAATCGTGGCGGAAGGCTACTGTATCGTAAATCCTGATTGCAAAGCCGCGGTTTTAACGGAGGCGGACACCAATTTGAATCATGACGATATCATCGCCTATGCGCGCGTATCTGAACTGCTGCAGCTTCCGATTTTTTATCTGGAATACAGCGGCGCTCTTGGGGACATAGAAGCCGTGAAGAAAACGAAGGCTGTATTGGAAACGTCCACCCTGTTTTACGGAGGCGGCATTAAAGATGCGGAGACGGCAAAACAGTATGCCGAGCACGCGGATGTCATTGTGGTGGGCAACGCTGTGTATGAGAATTTTGATGAAGCGCTGAAAACAGTAGCAGCTGTCAAAGGCGAGTAGCGAAATGTACGGATTTGGTTTATGATAGAACATATGTTTGTATAGGCGGGTGACGAATTTTGAATTACATTAGCAATCAACTATTAAGCGGATTAAACCCCGTTCAGCAGGAAGCTGTCAAAACAACGGACGGGCCTCTCTTGCTGATGGCGGGAGCGGGAAGCGGAAAGACGCGTGTCCTGACACACAGGATCGCTTATTTAATGGCAGAAAAGCATGTGGCGCCGTGGAACATTCTGGCGATCACATTTACAAATAAAGCGGCACGGGAAATGAAAGAACGTGTGGAAAGCATTCTCGGGCCCGGAGCGGACGATATCTGGATTTCCACGTTCCACAGCATGTGTGTGCGGATTTTGCGCCGAGATATCGACCGCATCGGGATCAACCGCAATTTCTCAATCCTTGATACGGCTGACCAGCTTTCAGTCATCAAGGGAATTTTGAAGGAACGCAACCTCGATCCGAAAAAATTTGATCCGAGGAGCATCCTCGGCACGATCAGCAGTGCGAAAAACGAATTAACCGAACCTGAGGAATTTTCTAAGGTTGCCGGCGGCTACTATGATCAGGTCGTCAGCGATGTATACACTGATTATCAGAAAAAACTGCTGAAAAACCAGTCGCTTGATTTCGACGACTTAATTATGACAACCATTAAACTGTTTGACCGTATTCCGGAAGTGCTTGAGTTTTATCAGCGCAAATTCCAATACATCCACGTCGATGAGTATCAGGATACGAACAGAGCGCAATACATGCTCGTGAAGCAGCTGGCTGAGCGTTTCCAAAACCTTTGTGTTGTCGGCGACTCCGACCAGTCCATCTACAGATGGCGCGGGGCGGACATTGCCAACATTCTTTCCTTTGAAAAGGATTATCCGAATGCCAGCGTCATTTTGCTTGAACAAAACTACCGTTCAACAAAACGGATTTTGCGCGCGGCCAACGAAGTGATCCAAAACAACACAAACCGCAAGCCGAAAAATCTATGGACGGAAAACGATGAAGGAATTAAAATTTCCTATTACCGCGGAGACAATGAATTCGGTGAAGGACAATTTGTTGCCGGGAAAATTTATGAGCTTCATAACTCCGGCAAACGGAAGCTGTCGGATATCGCCATCTTGTACCGGACAAACGCCCAGTCCCGTGTGATTGAGGAAACGCTTCTCAAAGCGGGCCTGAACTATAACATTGTCGGCGGCACAAAGTTCTATGACAGAAAAGAAATCAAAGACATCCTCGCGTACCTGCGTCTCGTATCCAATCCGGATGACGATATCAGTTTCACGCGCATTGTCAATGTGCCGAAGCGCGGAGTAGGCGCCACATCGCTTGAAAAAATCGCTTCATATGCAGCGATGAACGGCTTGTCACTATTCCAAGCGATTCAGCAGGTTGATTTCATTGGCGTCAGCGCCAAGGCAGCAAACGCGCTCGACAGCTTCAGACAGATGATTGAGAACCTGACAAACATGCAGGACTATTTATCAATTACCGAGCTGACCGAAGAAATTCTCGATAAAACCGAATACAGAGAAATGCTGAAGGCTGAAAAATCAATTGAAGCCCAAAGCCGTTTAGAAAACATCGACGAGTTCCTGTCTGTAACGAAAAACTTTGAACAGAAAAGCGAAGACAAAACACTCGTTGCGTTCCTGACTGATTTGGCACTGATCGCTGATATCGACCAGCTCGACCAGAAAGAGGAAGAATCCGGCGGCACGGATGCGATCACGCTGATGACGCTGCACGCAGCAAAAGGACTGGAATTCCCGGTTGTTTTCCTTATGGGACTTGAGGAAGGCGTCTTCCCGCACAGCCGTTCACTGATGGAAGAAGCAGAGATGGAAGAAGAACGCCGTCTCGCTTACGTGGGCATTACAAGAGCGGAGCAGGAGCTTTATCTGACCAACGCAAAAATGCGCACGTTGTTTGGCAGAACAAACATGAACCCGGAATCACGCTTTATCGGTGAAATTCCAGATGATTTATTGGAAAACCTAAATGAGAAAAAAGAAACGAGAGCGCCGTCTGCGAGAAAAATGCAGCCGAGACGCGGCCCTGTTTCCCGTCCGGTGTCCTACGCAAGCAAAACAGGCGGCGATACCCTAAACTGGGCTGTCGGAGATAAAGCCGGGCATAAAAAATGGGGCACAGGAACCGTTGTCAGCGTGAAAGGCGAAGGAGAAGGGACCGAACTCGATATTGCCTTCCCGAGCCCGATCGGTGTGAAACGCCTGTTAGCGGCATTCGCGCCAATTGAAAAGCAGTAATTGAAGAGGAAAGGAAGAAGCAGATGGACAAAGAAACAGCGAAGCAGCGGGCAGAAGAACTGCGCCGCACCATCAACAAGTATAGCTATGAATATTACACCTTAGATGAACCGAGCGTCCCGGATGCCGAATACGACAGATTGATGCAGGAGCTGATTGCGATTGAGGAGGAGCATCCAGACCTCAGAACGCCTGATTCTCCTACACAGCGTGTCGGCGGCGCTGTGCTTGATGCGTTTCAAAAAGTCACTCACGGCACGCCGATGCTCAGTCTGGGCAACGCGTTTAATGCTGACGATCTCCGCGACTTTGACCGCCGTGTGCGACAGGCCGTGGGTGATGATGTGGCGTATAATGTGGAGCTGAAGATAGACGGTCTTGCTGTTTCTCTCCGTTATGAAGACGGCTATTTTGTCAGAGGCGCGACAAGAGGCGATGGGACAACGGGAGAGGATATTACGGAAAATCTGAAGACGATCCGCACTATTCCGCTCAAAATGAAACGCAGCCTTTCGATTGAAGTGCGAGGAGAGGCGTATATGCCGAAGCGTTCGTTTGAAGCGCTCAATGAAGAACGGATCAAAAACGAGGAAGAACCGTTCGCAAATCCGCGCAATGCCGCTGCGGGATCACTCAGACAGCTTGACCCTAAAATTGCGGCGAAACGAAATCTCGATATCTTCGTCTACAGTATAGCGGAGCTTGACGAAATGGGTGTGGAGACACAAAGCCAAGGACTTGATTTTCTCGACGACATCGGCTTTAAAACGAACCAGGAACGGAAAAAATGCGGCAGCATAGAAGAAGTCATTGCGATGATCGATGAGCTTCAGGCGAAACGCGCCGATCTCCCGTATGAAATTGACGGCATCGTCATCAAAGTGGATTCCCTTGATCAGCAGGAGGAGCTTGGTTTTACGGCGAAAAGCCCGCGCTGGGCCATAGCGTATAAGTTTCCTGCAGAAGAAGTCGTGACAAAGCTTCTCGATATCGAATTAAATGTCGGAAGAACGGGTGTGATTACGCCGACCGCGATTCTTGAGCCGGTAAAAGTAGCCGGGACAACGGTCTCAAGAGCATCCCTTCATAACGAAGATTTAATTAGAGAGAAGGATATCCGGATTTTGGATAAGGTAGTCATCAAAAAAGCGGGCGATATCATTCCTGAAGTCGTGAACGTTCTCGTTGAACAGCGGACAGGGGAAGAAAAGGAATTCAGCATGCCGACAGAATGCCCTGAATGCGGCAGTGAACTCGTCCGCATTGAAGGAGAAGTGGCACTTCGCTGCATCAATCCTGAATGCCCTGCACAAATCAGAGAAGGGCTGATTCATTTTGTCTCCCGCAATGCCATGAACATTGACGGGCTTGGCGAACGAGTCATCACCCAGCTGTTTCAGGAGAATCTCGTCCGAAATGTGGCAGATTTGTATAAGCTGACGAAGGAACAGGTGATTCAGCTCGAACGCATGGGCGAAAGATCAACTGAAAACCTGATCAGCTCTATACAAAAATCAAAGGAAAATTCATTAGAGCGCCTGTTATTCGGCCTCGGCATCCGATTTATCGGCTCGAAGGCTGCAAAGACGCTCGCCATGCACTTTGAAAGCCTGGATAATCTGAAAAAAGCCACCATAGAGGAGCTTCTCGCAATAGATGAAATCGGTGAAAAAATGGCTGACGCAGTCATCACCTATTTCCATAAAGAAGAAATGCTCGAGCTTTTGGCAGAGCTTGAGGAGCTGGGCGTAAACACACTTTATAAAGGTCCGAAAAAAGTAAAAGCAGAGGACAGCGATTCCTATTTTGCAGGCAAAACCATCGTTCTGACAGGAAAGCTGGAAGAGCTGTCAAGAAACGAAGCGAAAGCGCAAATTGAAGCGCTCGGCGGAAAGATGACTGGAAGCGTCAGCAAAAACACAGACTTGGTCATCGCCGGAGAAGCGGCGGGAAGCAAGCTGACAAAAGCGCAAGAGCTGAACATTGAAGTGTGGAATGAAGAACAGTTAATGGGAGAGCTAAAGAAATAAGAGGAGTGTTTTCTATTGAAAAAGACGTTGGTAATGGCGGCAACGGCGGCAGTGTTAATGCTGTCTGCCTGTTCGTCAGGTTTTGGGGGGAAGAAGGAGGAAGAGATTACGCAAAAAACGGCGAAATCGTCAGAAAAAGCGATTATCCCGAAATACAATATCTCTGACTCCTATTACAAAATGGTGCTTCCGTTTAAAGCGGGGAAAGCACGCGGCCTGACAACGGAACAGCTGAATACAAGACTTGATATTGATGAGTTTGAAACGGGGCTGATGCGCCTTGCCCAGGACTCTTTCTCGACAGATGATTATCTGTTCCAAGAAGGACAATACTTAGATGAAGATACAGTATTAAGCTGGCTGGCTCGGAAAAAAACAGGCTCTGATCTGAAAAAAGCCCAAAAAGAAGATAAAAACTTTAAAAACGAAGGTCTGAACCCAGCGCTCCCTAGCTCTGGCTCAACAGAAGAGAAAAACGAAAGCAGTCCGGTTTATTTAGCTTCTATGCTGGAACATGATTACTTAGTCAGAAAAGACAAGAATTCCATCCAGCTTGGCGGCGTTATGATCGGCTTGGCGTTAAATTCAGTGTATTACTACCGTGAAAAAACAGGCGACCCTCAAAAAGAAGTGGAGATTGACAACAGCACACTCCGTAAACAGGGAGAAAAAATCGCGCAGGAGGTCATTAACCGCCTTCGCAAAAAAGACAACCTGAAAAATGTGCCGATTACGATTGCGCTTTACAAACAGGCGTCCAAAACATCAATCGTTCCCGGTAATTTTATCGCCAAAACAGAAGTCAAAGCAGGCTCCTCTGATATCTCAAACTGGGACGATGTAAATGAAAAATACGTCTTCTATCCGGCCGATACGAGCACTGCAGAGAAATATCCTGATGATACTGAAGTCTTTAAACGGTTCAAAAACTCAATTGACAACTACTTCCCGAACTACACAGGTGTTGTCGGAACGGCCCTGTATGAAAACGATGAAATGAAGAAAATGAAAATTGAAATTCCGATGCAATTCTACGGAAAGAGTGAAGTCGTCGCGTTTACCCAGTTCTTAACGGGTGAAGTCATGGACTACTACTCAAAGAGCTCACTAGATCTCGAAGTGGATATTACATCCTCAGACGGACAGGAAGCGGTCATTCTCCGCGATGCTGGCGATAAAGAGCCGACTGTTCACATTTATGACTGATAAACATGCAAAACCCTTGTGCCAATTAAGGCTCGAGGGTTTTTTTGTGTTACAATTAACAGTATAAGGAAACCGCAATCGTTTCCGCTTCTGTTGAAACAAAAACCAAATGGGGGTATGTTGATGCTGGAAATCGTGTAAAAACAATAGAAGAAATCAAAGGCATAGAAAGGGAGATAAACGTGCATAAAGAAATCAAGAAAGTATTTCGTGAGGAGAAGGTTTTGGCAGAGGCTGCGGGGAGATACGGTTTTTCAAGAAATCAGGTGCGTTTTCTGGCTGATGCCGAAAACTATGTATATGAGTTTATAAAAGATAATGAACCTTATATTTTAAAGATTACCCATACAATTCGCAGGTCGGCTGATTATATGATGGGTGAAATGGAATGGCTCCGTCATCTGGATGAAGGCGGGCTTTCAGTCGCAAAACCGATTTCGTCGCTAAACGGCACAGAGGTTGAAGAAGTCCCTGACGGAAACGGCGGAGCATTTTTATTGCGAGCCTATGAGAAGGCGCCGGGGCACAAAGTGGACGAATCCGACTGGAATGAAACCCTATTTTTTGAGCTTGGCAGATACACAGGGAAAATGCACAGCTTGACAAAAAGCTACAAGCTCAAAAATCCTGCTTTTAAAAGACAGGAGTGGGATGAAGAAGAGCAGCTGATGCTTAGAAAATACGTGCCGGAAGACCAGAAACAGGTGTTTCAGCAGGCGGATGAGCTAATGAATGAACTGCGCCAATTACCAAAAAGCAGGGACAGCTACGGCTTGGTTCATGCAGACCTCCACCATGGCAATTTTAACTGGGACCAAGGGAAAATCACAACATTTGATTTTGATGACATCGGATACAATTGGTTTGTCAATGATATCAGCATTCTCCTTTATAATGTGCTGTGGTACCCGGTCGTTCCATATGAAAATAAAGCCGTGTTTACAGAGGAATTTATGACGCACTTTATGAACGGATACAGAGAGGAAAATAATCTTGATGCTTCGTGGCTGAAAAGAATACCTGATTTTCTTCGTCTGCGTCACATGCTGATATACGGACTGCTGCATCAAATGTTTGATCTTAACTCAATAGGCGCAGAAGAAAAAGAAATGCTGGCCGGTTTCAGAAGGGATATAGAAAACCGCACGCCGATCACAGAATTTGATTTTTCTAAGCTCGTCTAGAACGAAAAAAGCCAATGGGATATAATGCCCCATTGGCTTTTATAATGTATCGCACTTCACGCCGACGACACCTTCAATGTCTTTTATATCATAGTAGACATCGGTCGTGTATCTGTTTTTATGGACACGGACCTTGACTTCCATGATCGGGAATTCTTTTTCATGAAGGTCATCGATTCGGACGGAGTGTGTTTTAATGTTTCTTCTTTTCATTTCTTTTAAGATCTCTGTCATTTTGTCCTTATCGGAAAGTGACATTCTGATGCGGATGTCTTTTTCCTGCAGACGGTCTGGACCAATTTTTCTGACCGCCCACGGCAGAAATTCAACGCTGATCAGGATGAACAGAAGGCTGGCAAAGGCTTCTTTGTAAAATCCCGCTCCGGTAGCAAGCCCGAGTCCTGCCGCACCCCAAATCATAGCCGATGTGGTTAAGCCGGAAATGACGTCGTTGCTTTTCCGCAAAATGACACCTGCGCCGATAAACCCGACGCCGGAGATGATTTGCGCCGGCAGACGCAGCGGGTCCATCATGATGCGGTAGTATTTAGGGAAATGATATGCCGCGTTAATACTGACGATCGTCAGCATGCATGAGCTGACGGCGATAACGATACAGGTTTTTAATCCGAGCGGCTTATTCTTCAGCTCGCGCTCCAGCCCGATGACCATGCCAATCAAAG
This sequence comes from Bacillus sp. FSL K6-1012, assembly GCF_037964915.1. Taxonomy (NCBI): domain Bacteria; kingdom Bacillati; phylum Bacillota; class Bacilli; order Caryophanales; family Bacillaceae; genus Bacillus; species Bacillus sp. FSL K6-1012. The sequence continues at coordinate 747,487 of NZ_CP150175.1, forward strand.
TGGCAATGCCTAATTTTAATAAAATGTCAGGATCAATATACCAGCTCAACAGCAACTTCCCCCTTATCTATGGTGTTTTTAAATAAATATGATTTTCTCACAGTATTTATCGCAAAACAAGGGCACAAAAGCCACCAAGCAGCGCTTGATGGCTTTTTGATTATTTTTTGCGTTTTAACAGTTTTTCCATGACACCGAATAATCGGTAAGAGGCTTTTGCAGGCCGCTTCGTGATCATGCTGACGATAATGCCGGCAATCATACTGAGGATAAACCCAGGGATGATTTCGTACACGCCGGTTGATTTTGCCAGGCCGGTTGTAATCCAGGTCAACACGGTCGCAGCCCCGACAATCATCGCAGCAAGCGCGCCCCATTCGTTCATCCGCTTCCAATACAGGCTGAGCAGAATCGCAGGCCCGAAAGCTGAACCGAAGCCGGCCCACGCGTATCCGACCAAATCAAGAATGGAGCTGCTCGGATTCAAGGATAAGAGAACCGCAATAACGGCGATCACTAAGACGGACAGACGCCCGACCATTACTAGTTCTTTATCGGAAGCTTTTCGTCTGAAAAACGTCCGGTATAAATCCTCTGTCACAGCACTTGCTGTTACTAAGAGCTGTGAGGAGATGGAACTCATGATCGCAGCCAAAATAGCTGACAATAAGAATCCTGTAATTAAAGGGTGGAACAATATTTTAGAGAAGATAATGAATATCATCTCCGGATCTTTTACAGCAACACCGAATTTATGGGCATAAGCAACACCGATTAAACCCGTCAGCACGGAACCGAGAACTGAAATGATCATCCAGCTCATGCCGATTCGGCGCGCAGGCTTTAAATCTTTAATGTTTTTAATGGCCATAAACCGGACGATAATATGAGGCTGGCCGTAGTAGCCCAAGCCCCAGGCTAAATAGGAAATAATGCTAATGACGCTCGCGCCTTTAAAGATATCCAATAAATTTGGGTTAACAGCGCTGATTTCATGGAAAGTCGGAGCAACGCCGCCCACATGGGTAAAAGCAACGATCGGCACAAGCACTAGTGCTGCAAACATGATCGCACCCTGCACGAAGTCAGTCAGACTGACAGCAAGGAAACCGCCAAACAGTGTGTACAATACGACAACACCGGTAGTCAGAAGCAAGCCTAATTTGTAATCCGCGCCAAAAGCAGATTCAAACAGCCGTCCGCCAGATACCATACCGGAAGAGGTATACAATGTGAAAAAGATCATAATGACCAAAGCAGATACGATTTTCAGCAGTGATGAAGAATGCTGGAATCGTTTATCAAAGAAATCAGGAATCGTAATCGCGTCATCCGCCGCTTCCGTATAAGCACGCAGCCTTGGAGCCAGCAGCAAGTAGTTTGAGTACGCCCCGATTGTAAGACCTAAAGCAAGCCATAAGGTTGACAGCCCTGTCGCGAACATCGCGCCGGGAACACCCATCAGCATCCATCCGCTCATATCCGCCGCTCCGGCAGACAAAGCAGTAACAAACGGTCCGAGACCTCTTCCTCCAAGCATGTAATCGTTGATATCAGTGGTTTTCTTAAATGCATACCAGCCGATTAACAGCATGGCAATAAAGTAAATTCCTAAAGAAATAATAATTTCAATACTCACGTTTTACCCTCTCTTCAATTCTAATAATTTTGCATCACCTCTCAAATTGATGGTGCCAGTTAAGCAGCCTGGCGCAAGTGCGACACAAAAGATATTCTTTTGCAGGTGCACTTGGTAACTTAACCTAACAAAGTATTCCCACCCATTCAAGCGATGAAACATAGACGGTCAGCGGGAAATACCGGGGCAAACCTAGAAGGGAATAAAGATTAAAACGCTTTCAAAAATAATTAAAGTAAAAATTTTCAGAAAAATATTTCGTTTCTCCTTCGCCTCTTTTTAGTATAAAATATATAGGGTATTGTCTCGAAAACACAGGCCCGCCCCAAGGCGTTTTGTTGCTTTAGAGGGCTTGTTTTTGATATGATCAGTATTATATGACTTAACGGAGAAATATGTGGAGGTGGATCATATGTCACGAATTTCAATAGAAGAAGTAAAGCACGTTGCGCATCTTGCGAGACTTGCGATTACTGAAGAAGAAGCAAAAATGTTCACTGAACAGCTTGACAGCATCATTTCATTTGCCGAGGAGCTGAATGAAGTCAACACAGACCATGTTGAGCCTACAACTCACGTGCTGAAAATGAAAAATGTCATGAGAGAAGATGAAGCGGGTAAAGGTCTTCCGGTTGAGGATGTCATGAAAAATGCGCCTGACCACAAAGACGGCTATATTCGTGTGCCATCAATTCTGGACTAAAGGAGGGACACAAGAATGTCATTATTTGATCACAAAATCACAGAATTAAAACAGCTCATACATAAAAAAGAGATTAAGATTTCTGACCTGGTCGATGAATCTTATAAACGCATTCAAGCGGTAGATGATAAGGTACAAGCCTTTTTGGCATTAGATGAAGAAAAAGCGCGCGCGTATGCGAAGGAACTCGATGAGGCGGTTGACAGCCGTTCTGAGCATGGTCTTCTCTTTGGTATGCCGATCGGCGTAAAAGATAATATCGTAACAAAAGGGCTGCGCACAACTTGCTCCAGCAAAATTCTCGAAAACTTTGACCCGATTTACGACGCAACTGTCGTTCAGCGCCTTCAAGATGCTGAAGCGGTCACAATTGGAAAACTGAACATGGACGAATTCGCCATGGGGTCATCAACAGAAAACTCAGCTTACAAGCTGACGAAAAACCCTTGGAACTTAGATACGGTTCCCGGCGGTTCAAGCGGCGGATCTGCGGCTGCAGTTGCCGCGGGAGAAGTTCCGTTTTCTCTTGGCTCTGATACAGGCGGCTCCATCCGCCAGCCTGCCTCTTTCTGCGGCGTTGTCGGATTAAAGCCTACATACGGACGCGTGTCCCGTTACGGATTGGTTGCATTTGCGTCTTCATTAGACCAAATCGGGCCGATTACACGTACGGTTGAGGACAACGCATTCTTGCTGCAAGCCATTTCAGGTGTTGATAAAATGGACTCTACAAGCGCAAATGTAGACGTTCCGGATTTTCTTTCTTCATTAACTGGCGATATCAAAGGATTGAAAATCGCGGTTCCGAAAGAATATCTTGGCGAAGGCGTCGGCAAAGAAGCGAGAGAATCTGTTCTTGCAGCGCTCAAAGTTCTAGAAGGCCTTGGCGCTACATGGGAAGAAGTATCTCTTCCGCACAGTAAATACGCGCTTGCGACGTATTACCTGCTGTCATCTTCTGAAGCGTCTGCCAACCTTGCACGTTTTGACGGCATCCGCTACGGATACCGCACGGACAATGCGGAAAACCTGATCGACCTTTACAAGCAAACGCGCGCTGAAGGCTTTGGAAATGAAGTGAAACGCCGTATCATGCTTGGAACATTCGCTTTAAGCTCAGGTTACTATGATGCGTACTACAAAAAGGCGCAAAAAGTGCGTACTTTGATTAAGAAAGACTTCGAAGACGTATTTAAGAAATATGATGTCATTGTTGGACCAACTACACCGACACCTGCGTTTAAAATCGGTGAAAACACGAAAGACCCGCTCACAATGTACGCAAACGATATCTTAACGATTCCGGTCAACCTTGCCGGCGTTCCGGGTATCAGCGTGCCATGCGGATTTGCTGACGGACTTCCGCTCGGCCTGCAAATCATCGGAAAACACTTTGACGAGAGTACTGTATACCGCGTCGCTCATGCATTCGAACAAGCGACAGACCATCATAAAGCAAAACCTGAACTGTAAGGGGTGAAATGAATTGAACTTTGAAACGGTAATCGGACTTGAAGTCCACGTTGAATTAAAAACAAATTCAAAAATTTTCTCAAGCTCTCCGACGCCATTCGGCGCGGAGGCGAATACACAGACAAGCGTCATCGACCTCGGGTATCCGGGTGTCCTGCCTGTACTAAACAAAGAAGCCGTGGAATTCGCAATGAAAGCGGCTATGGCGCTGAACTGTGAAATCGCGACGGATACAAAGTTTGACCGCAAAAACTATTTCTATCCGGACAACCCGAAAGCGTATCAGATTTCTCAATTTGATAAGCCGATCGGCGAAAACGGCTGGATCGAAATTGAAGTCGGCGGAAAAACGAAACGTATCGGCATCACACGTCTTCACCTTGAAGAAGATGCCGGAAAACTGACGCATACAGGCGACGGCTATTCTCTTGTTGACTTCAACCGCCAGGGAACGCCGCTTGTCGAGATCGTATCTGAGCCGGATATCCGCACGCCGGAAGAAGCATATGCGTATCTTGAAAAGCTGAAGTCCATCATCCAATATACAGGCGTGTCTGACTGTAAAATGGAAGAAGGTTCACTCCGCTGTGACGCCAATATCTCTCTTCGTCCGATCGGCCAAGAGGAATTCGGCACAAAAACGGAATTGAAAAACTTGAACTCCTTTGCGTTTGTTCAAAAAGGCCTTGAGCATGAAGAAAAACGCCAGGAGCAGGTTCTTCTGTCCGGCGGTGTGATCCAGCAGGAAACTCGCCGTTACGATGAAGCAACGAAGAAAACCATTCTTATGCGTGTCAAAGAGGGTTCTGACGATTATCGTTATTTCCCTGAGCCTGACCTTGTCGAGCTTTACATTGACGATGAATGGAAGCAGCGCGTAAAAGCAAGCATTCCTGAGCTTCCGGATGAACGCCGCAAGCGTTATATCGATGAGCTTGGCTTGCCTGCATATGATGCGATGGTTCTGACACTGACAAAAGAAATGGCAGACTTCTTCGAAGAAACAGTTCAAAAAGGCGCTGAAGCAAAACAAGCATCAAACTGGCTCATGGGTGAAGTGTCAGCTTATCTGAACGCTGAGCAAAAAGAGCTTTCTGATGTTGCGCTGACACCGGAAGGCCTTGCCGGCATGATTCAATTGATTGAAAAAGGAACAATTTCTTCTAAAATCGCGAAGAAAGTGTTCAAGGAATTAATTGAAAAAGGCGGCGACGCTGAGAAGATTGTGAAAGAAAAAGGCCTTGTGCAGATTTCTGATGAAGGCGTGCTTCTGAAGCTTGTCACAGAGGCGCTTGACAACAATCCTCAGTCGATTGAAGACTTTAAAAACGGGAAAGACCGCGCGATCGGCTTCCTTGTCGGACAAATTATGAAAGCGTCCAAAGGACAAGCCAACCCGCCGATGGTTAACAAAATCCTGCTTGAAGAAATCAAAAAACGCTAATGAAAAAGCAGCTCTCCTCATTGCAGAGGGAGCTGCTTTTTTATGATCAAATAGAAATAAAGATAGAGATCAAAGCGCGAAGCTTTTCAACTTCTTCGAAATCACTTCCGGTCAAATTTGACAGCAGGCCTTTAATAATCGGCTTGCGCGGCTTTTCCTGTGACAGCTCTTCCTCGATCACATCGAGCGAAACGATGATGTCCTCAGGCAATGCGCTGTTTTCTTTCACTTTTTGAATGTCCTGAAGGATCTGGCCTTTATCCGCCGGCACCAGGCTGTAAATGTCTTTTGGCATGAGCGGATTCAGGCTGGAACGGCTTAGCCCCTGTACAAGATCATCCAGTCTCTCCATGATAAATTCAGATATGTTGTCTGCATCAATTTTGATTTCTTCATTAAATACCATCACATTCATATAGGAGTGCACAATGCCTCTTGCCATGATGGAGAGGTCTGAGAGGTAGTTCTCAGTTTCCTTGCCATAAGTCGCAAGCAAAGCGTTCCGATACAGTTTATCTGTCTCGGCTGTGACTTTGTAAAAGTATTGCTTCACTTCTTGGTTTTCCGGAATGATATTTTCAGTAAGCAACAGAACAATAAAATCCTTATGATCGCGAAAATCCTCAAACTGGGCGCTGATTTGCTTTTTCAGCACATCTTTAGGCGGCTGTCCGGCGAGATCCTCTTCCATTTGTTTCATTTTTTTCATAGACATGCCAATGTAATATTCACTGGCAGACAATAGCAGCGCTTCTTTTGATTTGAAATGCAGATAAAAAGCGCCTTTTGAGATGCCGCATTCACTGGCGATTTCCTGGATGGTCGTCGAAGCGTATCCTTTTTTCGCAAATAAACGAATGCTTGTTTTTATGAGTCTCTCTTTTTTCTCATTCATGACGTGCTTCCCCTTAATCCTTGAAAAATTTAGAAAAATTTTCTGGTATATGAGTTGACGATGTTGCGTTATACCGTTTAGTATTATATAGAATGACCAGTCAGTCAATAAAAACACAATGGAGGATATGATGAATCACGTTATTAATTTCGTTCTGAAAAACAAATTCGCCGTATGGCTGATGACGATTATTGTAACGGCAGCCGGCTTGTACGCGGGTATGAATATGAAGCAAGAATCCATTCCTGATGTAAACATGCCCTACCTGACAATCAGCACGACATATCCGGGAGCGACGCCTAGCCAAGTCGCTGATGAAGTAACAAAACCGGTTGAACAAGCGGTGCAGAATTTGGACGGCGTGAGCGTTGTTACGTCGACGTCCTATGAAAATGCATCGTCGGTTATGATTGAATATGATTATGAGAAAGATATGGACAAAGCGAAAACAGAAGCGGCTGAAGCATTAGAAAACGTCAGCCTGCCTGATGACGCGAAAGACCCGGACATTTCACGCTACAGTTTGAACTCCTTCCCAATTCTGACGCTGAGCGTGTCCAGTGATTCAGATAATCTGCAAAAGCTGACAAAACAAGTGGAGGACAGCCTCGTTTCTAAGCTTGAAGGCATAGAAGGCGTTGCTTCAGTCCAAGTATCAGGCCAGCAGGTGGAAGAGGTTGAATTCTCTTTCAAAGAAGACAAACTGAAAGAATACGGCCTTGATGAAGATACAGTTAAGCAAGTGATTCAGGGGTCAGATGTGACAACGCCGCTTGGATTGTACACATTCGGAAATAAAGAAAAATCTGTCGTCGTCAGCGGCGATATTGAAACCATTAAAGATTTGAAGAATATGAGAATTCCAATGGCATCTGCATCTAGTGCAGGCAGCAGCGCCGCAGCAGCACAAAGCGCACAAGCGGCTCAAAGCCCGCAGGCAGCAGCACAGGCGCAGCAAAGCGTAAGCACAGACGTGCCGACGGTCAAGCTATCTGACATTGCAACGATTAAAGATGTCAAAAAAGCTGAATCAATTTCCCGCACAAATGGAAAAGACAGCATCGGCATCAACATCATCAAAGCAAACGATGCCAACACGGTAGAGGTTGCCGACAATGTCAAAGATGAGCTGAAGCAGTTCAAAGAAGACCATAAAGGCTTCAACTACAGCGCAACACTCGACATGGCAGAGCCGATCACACAGTCAGTTGAAACAATGTTAAGCAAAGCCATCTTCGGTGCTATTTTTGCGATTGTGATTATTCTCTTATTCTTAAGAGATATCAAATCAACATTAATTTCAATTATTTCTATTCCATTATCATTGCTGATCGCACTTTTCGTGCTGCAACAGCTTGATATCACACTGAATATCATGACGCTCGGTGCAATGACCGTTGCTATCGGACGGGTTGTTGATGACTCCATTGTTGTGATCGAAAACATTTACCGCCGCATGAGGCTGAAAGATGAACCGCTGCGCGGAAAAGCTCTGGTCCGTGAAGCAACGAAGGAAATGTTTAAACCGATCATGTCATCCACTATTGTGACGATCGCGGTATTCCTGCCGCTCGCACTGGTAGGCGGACAAATTGGTGAATTGTTTATTCCTTTCGCCTTAACAATTGTATTTGCGCTTGCCGCATCCCTGTTGATTTCGATCACGCTCGTGCCAATGCTCGCACACAGCCTGTTCAAAAAATCATTAACGGGAGCGCCTGTAAAAGCGAAAGAACACAAACCTGGCAGACTCGCAAACATCTATAAAAAAGTATTGAACTGGGCGCTGAGCCACAAATGGATCACGTCTATCATCGCCGTTCTGATGCTGCTCGGAAGCTTGTTCCTTGTACCGTTAATCGGTGCCAGCTACCTTCCGTCAGAGGAAGAAAAAACGATGCAGATCACATACAGCCCTGAACCGGGTGAAACGAAAAAAGAAGCGGAAGATGAAGCTGAAAAAGCAGAAAAAATCCTGCTTGACCGCAAGCATGTCGATACGGTTCAGTATTCATTAGGCTCTGGCAGCCCGCTTGCCGGAGGAGATTCAAACAGCGCATTGTTCTATATCAAATATGACAGCGACACGCCGAACTTTGATAAAGAAAAAGACAACGTGCTGAAAGAAATCAAAAAGCAGTCTGACCGCGGAGAATGGAAGTCACAGGACTTCAGCTCTTCAGGCAATAACAATGAATTGACATACTATGTGTATGGCGATTCAGAAAATGACATTAAAGACACTGTCAAAGACATTGAGAAGGTCATGAAGGATGAAAAGGATCTGAAGAACGTAAACTCAGGCCTTTCCAGCACATATGATGAGTACACATTTGTGGCTGACCAAGAAAAGCTGAGCAAACTCGGTTTAACTGCTTCTCAAATTTCTAAGGCCCTAATGTCAGAGACAGCACAGGACCCGCTCACAACCGTGAAAAAAGACGGTAAAGAGCTTGACGTGAACATTAAAACCGAAAAAGACGAGTATAAGAGTGTCAAAGATTTAGAGAACAAAAAGATCACATCAGCCACTGGCAAAGAAGTCAAAATTGGTGATGTGGCAAAAGTAAAAGAAGGCACAACATCTGATACGGTGTCTAAACGTGACGGAAAAGTGTATGCTGATGTCACTGGTGAGGTTGCATCAGATAACGTGACAGCTGTATCCGTTGATGTACAGAAGAAAATTGATAAGCTTGACATGCCTGACAACGTAACAATCGATACAGGCGGTGTTTCCGCAGATATCGCGGATTCCTTTACAAAGCTTGGATTAGCGATGCTAGCAGCGATTGCGATCGTCTACCTTGTGCTTGTGATTACATTCGGCGGAGCATTAGCGCCATTTGCGATTCTGTTCTCACTGCCGTTTACAATCATTGGTGCCCTGGTCGGACTTTACGTATCAGGTGAGACAATCAGTCTGAACTCGATGATCGGTATGCTGATGCTGATCGGTATCGTTGTTACAAACGCCATTGTCTTAATTGACCGCGTGATTCATAAGGAAGCGGAAGGGCTGTCTACGAGAGAAGCGCTCTTAGAAGCCGGCTCCACACGACTCCGTCCGATCCTGATGACAGCCATCGCGACAATCGGCGCCTTGATTCCATTAGCTCTCGGCTTCGAAGGCGGAAGCCAGGTCATTTCAAAAGGACTCGGCGTAACGGTTATCGGCGGTTTAATCAGTTCGACGCTTCTGACGCTCTTGATCGTGCCAATCGTATACGAAGTATTGGCGAAGTTCCGCAAGAAAAAACCGGGAACAGAAGAAGAGTAAAAAAACAAAAAGCCTCAGCTATGCTGAGGCTTTTGTGCGTTTCCTTCTGTAAGATTATGTACATTTTGTTGCGATTTTTTTAACTCATAGTATAATTAAAGGTTGTTAGTGTAAAAATGGATCGGATACTCTTAAGTAGGATGATGAGATAATGAAACGTGCACGCATAATATACAATCCGACTTCGGGACGGGAGGTCTTTAAAAAGCATCTTGCCCAGGTCCTGCAAAAATTTGAACAAGCCGGCTATGAAACCTCCACCCATGCCACAACATGCGCGGGAGACGCAACGCACGCTGCCAAGGAAGCGGCATTGCGTGAGTTTGACCTAATCATTGCGGCAGGCGGAGACGGAACGATCAACGAGGTCGTCAACGGGCTTGCCCCATTAGACAATCGTCCGACACTCGGCGTGATTCCTGTCGGCACAACAAATGACTTTGCCAGAGCGCTCGGCATTCCGCGAGAGGATATTTTAAAAGCGGCGGATACGGTGATTAACGGCGTTGCCCGCCCGATTGACATCGGACAGGTCAACGGTCAGTATTTTATCAATATCGCCGGCGGAGGCCGCCTGACGGAGCTGACGTACGACGTCCCAAGCAAACTCAAAACGATGCTCGGCCAGCTTGCTTATTATTTAAAGGGTATGGAAATGCTGCCTTCACTTCGTCCGACAGAAGTCGAGATTGAATATGACGGCAAGCTGTTTCAAGGTGAAATCATGCTGTTTTTGGTCACGCTGACAAATTCCGTCGGCGGGTTCGAAAAACTCGCGCCGGATTCCAGCCTGAATGACGGCATGTTTGATTTGATGATATTAAAGAAAGCAAACCTTGCTGAATTTATCAGAGTCGCATCGATGGCGCTCCGCGGCGAACACATCAACGACCAGCACATTATTTATACAAAAGCGAACCGCGTGAAAGTCAATGTATCAGAAAAGATGCAGCTGAACCTGGACGGCGAGTACGGCGGCATGCTGCCGGGCGAATTCGTGAATCTGTATAGACACATTCACGTTGTCATGCCGAAGGAGAAAGCGGAACAGCTGGATGACTAAAAACTTGGCTTTAATGAGCCAAGTTTTTCTTTCGCTTAAAACAAGAGGTGAACATACATGAAAATGAAACCCCCAGTAGAAAAAAACGAATACTACGACGTGACATTTGAGGATTTGACTCACGAAGGAGCGGGCGTCGCAAAGGTCCAAGGCTTCCCGATCTTCGTGCCGAACGCCCTGCCGGAAGAAAAAGCCCAAATCAAAGTCACACGTGTCAAAAAAGGCTTTGCCTTCGGCCGCCTGATTGAGCTGAAGGAAGAAAGCCCGCATAGAACGGACGCCCCATGCCCGATTTACAAGCAATGCGGCGGCTGCCAGCTTCAGCACATGACCTACGAAGGCCAGCTCTTGTTTAAACAAAAACAAGTCAAAGACGTCTTAGAACGGATCGGCAAGCTGGACCTGTCCAACGTCACCGTGCACCCGACACTCGGCATGCAAGACCCTTGGAACTACCGGAACAAAGCACAGGTGCCGGTAGGAGAACGGGAAGGCGGGCTCGTCGCCGGATTCTATCAGCAAAGAAGCCATGACATCATCGACATGAGCGCCTGCCTGATCCAGCAATCTAAAAACGACGAAGCCGTCCAAGCCGTCAAAGACATTTGTGCCAAATACGGCGTCAAAGCCTACAACGAAGAACGCCACAAAGGCTGGCTCCGCCACATCATGGTTAGATACGGCGTCGTTACGGGTGAAATGATGATCGTCTTCATCACAAGAACGAACGACTTCCCGCACAAAGCGAAGATCATCGAAGACATCACAGCAGCGTTCCCGCACGTCAAATCAATCGTGCAAAACATCAACCCAAACAAAACAAACGTCATCTTCGGCAACGAAACAAACGTCATCTGGGGTGAAGAATACATCTACGATCTCATCGGAGACGTCAAATTCGCCATCTCCGCCAGATCGTTCTATCAGGTCAACCCAGAGCAGACAAAAGTGCTCTACGACAAAGCGCTTGAGTACGCGGAGCTGCAAGGTGAAGAAACCGTCATCGACGCCTACTGCGGCATTGGCACGATTTCATTGTTTTTGGCGAAGCAGGCGAAAAAAGTGTACGGCGTAGAGATTGTGCCAGAAGCAATTGAAGACGCCAAACGGAATGCTGAATTAAACGGCATCACAAACGCAGAGTTCGCGGTCGGGGAAGCCGAGACCGTAATTCCAAAATGGTATGAAGAAGGCATCACGGCCGATACGCTAGTCGTAGATCCGCCAAGAAAAGGTTGCGACGAAGCACTCCTGCGGACGATTGTGGAGATGAAACCGAAGCGGGTGGTGTATGTGTCCTGTAATCCGGGTACGCTTGCGAGAGACTTGCGGGTGCTTGAGGATGGCGGGTATGTGACGCGTGAGGTGCAGCCTGTAGATATGTTTCCGCATACGAATCATGTGGAGTGTGTGGCTGTGCTAAAAAAAATATAAAAGGGTTTGAAAAGCTCGTTTAAACCTTAATATTTAGACGAGCTTTTTCGTATTAGATAATTAAAGAAATTTGTTTGAAAAGTGATAATAATTTTGTAAGATCCGTATTCCTTAATTTCCAATTCGACCAACTAGACGGTGTAACATCTCGGTTATGCTTGATTCCTTCACAAACGTGAAAACAGTGGATAAAATTCACACTAAACTAAAATTTATCCGTTGAAATCATACCTAGATTATCTTATGGAGCAAATAAAAATTAAATCTAATTAAGGTTTAGACTATTCCATGCTTTAAAAGGGGAAACATTCAAAGTAACATTACTTGTTTAATATTAACAAAAATTCAGCAGGCGGTCGTTACACATTGAATACAGAGGTCAACCGGTTTGCATATGTTTCCCTAGTTTAAGATCGAAAGGATTATTAGAAATAGCTATTCCGGAACTTAACGTGCAAAATTTCCAGTTAGGCTATTCTAAAAGAAGGCATATCAATTTATTACTGAGAATAATACCAATTAATTGGATAGTACCACAATGTGAATTTTGTTAGAAAATCTAGTTGAAAGCAAGGTAATAAAGTTTTTGAAAAAAATATAATTTAAATTAATAAGATACTAGCAAAGTTGAACATCGTTAGTAGATTTTTATTAACTTTTATTTTGAGATATTGAAATGTCAACAAAGGAACAATTAGCTTTTCTTGGTGAATTGTAAAAAGAAGAATTCATAATAAGGAGATTGTAAATGTCTTATTTGATAATTTTGGATACCAATATAATTTTTAATGATTTCTTTTTCAAATCTTCAGATATGAAAAAGTTACTCAAATATACTCGACATGAACCTGTAGATCTTTGCATTACAAAGTTCAATTATTATGAAATTCTAAAAAAGTATAGAGATGAGATTAGGCCGCTTGTTAAAAAGGTAAAGAGTACAAAAAGTGATTTGATAAAGTTAGGGGCATCAGGGATAATTGATTTTGAAAGTTTTAAAGCTGATAAAATTACTGAAAAGTATAAGGATTTCTTGGATAAAACAATTGAAGAAAATAACATAATAATTATTGATTACCCTACGTCACAGGATATTACTGAAAAAATTTCAATAAAATATTTTAATAATATAAAGCCATTTGATGAAAACAAAGTTTCTTTTCAAGATGCTATTATATGGGAAAGTATTATAGAATATTGTGATGATAATGAACCAGATAATATTGCATTTATATCAAATAATCATAAGGATTTTGCTAACAAGCATCAAAACAGCCTCCACGAGGATTTAGCAGCGGATGTACAAAATTTTTCCTACTATAATTCATTATCGGCATTTTTAGAAAGTGAAGAAGACAATTTAAGAGATTATTATATTGATAATTTTGAGTATGATAAACAATTGTTAGAGGATGAATTAACACAATTTTTTGAGAGAAATGATTACCTTCAAAACACTGTTGATGATATGCTTATTAATTCAGAATTTGAGGGTGAATATTTTAATGGTTGGGGTACTGATGGCTATATTGAGGACTATAGTATAACTTTGAGTGAAGTTTCTCTAGACATAGAAGAAAATGCAATGCTAGTATCCTTTTATATTGAAGTTGATGTGAGTTTTAGTATTGAAACAGTCGATCCAACATATGAAAAAGGAGACTCTGGTGATGGTATGATTTCAGAGAGTAGCAGTACAAATATATGTATACAGAGTAATATAACGTATTTATTAGATGATAAAGAATTTATAGATTACGTTCAATTAAATAGCGAGTATATCTAGTAATTATGAATGGGTTCAAAAAATTGTTTTATGCAATTAAAGATCAAGACTAAGGTGATTAAAACTGATGAAAAATATATTTTCTTATATTGCCGATATAGATATTAGCAACAAAGACTTTTACCACCTGTAAATACGGGAGGTATTTATTTTCTTAGTAAATGATCTATTAGAGGAAGTATCAAGGTAAAGGTAAGATATGTGACATTTATGCACGATATGAATAGGCGATAGCTGGGTGATACTTTTAAAAACCTGTCTAATCTTAGGGAATACTTCACCTTTTGCAGTCTTACTTTCTTTTATTACAGGAGAATGGATATTTTAAGGGGAAATGAAAGGCTGTCGAGGCTCTCGACAGCCTGCAGACGTAGCTTTTGGCTACGTCTTGTCCTTAACCAAGCGTTCCGTTTTCTGCAATCGTCATTTCCTTGTCAAAGATGGCTTCGTCTGCCAGGGAGTTCGTTGAATCGTTTGCAGCTTTGCTTGTCATGTTTCTGGATGCTACGTTTACTTCATTTCCTAAGGAAGAACTGATAAAGCTTACACCGATCAAAGCAATTACAGCGCACAAAGTCAGTTTAAATTTCATACAAACAATCCCCTCTCTGAATTTGTTTGCGGGCATGAACCATCTTTTTGAAACAGATAACAGAATCATCCATCTGCCCAATTTCAGTATAAAACTTTGCGGCTAATAATGCCAACTCTTCCATATAAGGATATCCTTGGGATGTCTCTAATTTGTTGAAAACATTTAATAAAATGGACGCTTCTCCTTTTTTGATAAACAGCGCCTGCAATCCTTCAAACATAATTTTAAATAGGTCATCATCGAATTTACATGCGAAGCGTACGCCTTTTCTGAAACAATCCATTGCCTGTTCTTGTTTATGTTGAAGAAAATAAATTAAGGCTAAATCGTGGTAAGCTTGTGTCAAGTTGTTGAAATTTGATTTTTTAAATTGCAGTATCGATTTCTCCATGTATTTTGCTGCTTTCGTCAATTCGCCCATTTTAAGGTAACAATTTCCGATATTGAATAAAGCTTGGCCGTAAATCCGCTTGTTTTTGCTTTCAAGCAGCCGTGCGCCTTTTAGTGCTTGTTCAAGGTGAGGGAGCGCCTTTTCATGACTTTCTAGATCATCGTAGTTTCCTGCGATCACAAAATGGCATTGTATGCGGCGGACTGAGTAAAGGTCGTGCGTTTTATAGATGCTATACGCCTGAGAAGAATAGTGCATGGATACGTGGGTTTGTTTCATATGATAAAACACTTCAGCCATTTTAAAATAAAATTCCGCCCGCTCGATTTCATCCGAAATATAAGGTATTGTGTTTTCCGCTTTTTGATAGAATGTAATGGCAGTCAAGAAATTGCCTTGTTTGAATTCATACATTCCTTGAAAAAAGTAATAGTAGTATTCAACGAGTTTCTCCATCTTCCTATTGGTTCCTTCAATTCTCTTTAAATATTCTGACAACTCCATTTGGTTTCCTTCAGATGGAATCACATAGTCGATCATAAGCTGATGACGAAATGCAATGAGCTGATAGTAAATCAAGAGGTCTTGGTCTTCTTCCATGATGTCAATGTCCCGTTCGATCTCAGCTTTAAGCATTTCAGCATCTGTCACATTAAACTTTTGAATATGCCGGTTCCACTCATTAATTTTCATCCCAACGTGCGGAGACGAAATTGTGCCCAAACTTCTCACCCTTCCTCTTCTCACTAATTATGTAAATTTTATCAATACTGAAATTTAATAGGAAGGGGTTGAGCGACCGCAAAAAAAGTTTTCGGTGCTGTCCGCAAATGGCTGTTTGGGTGTTTGCGTTATATTTGGTTTTGTGTGGGTTAGTGCAAGCACAATTTTCGAATTTTAGATTGCGGTGATTATGACTTACCAGTTTCATCATACTTTTTTAGCAGCTTTTCTGTTTTATGCATTTCTCTGAGCATAGGATTCATGTAGTCGTTAGCTGATTCTAGATATGCTCTTGTCAGAGTATTTAGTTTATTTTTAACTTTACAGAAGTCTTCTTCGAATTATTCCTCTGTTGATTGTTGGATAAATTCTTTTGCCTCTTCATATCTTTTTAATATGTTTTTCATCATTGGAGTTGGATTCTTTTGATTTATTGTTTTTATTACTGTGATTGTTAAATTTATTTGTTTTATTAATTCTTTTCTTACTGTCAAGGTGATGCTTCTTTTATAAAGTGAGATGAGATAAAAATAAAGCCCTCAAGTAAGAGGGCTTCATATTTATTTAGAATTTTTTACTTAAACATAGGATACTGCACCAATAAATTTAAATGAATAGTTTTTATTTTTATCGTTTATTTCTTTCTCCCTGCCGTCATATTCAAAATTATATAAAAGAACAGCAGCATTGATTTGTTCAGGAATTGCAGTACCTACTAAACGAGGTAAGATGACACTATCGTACGAACAGCCGCCAATTAGTGTAGTTAAATTATTACAACTATTTTCATGTGCGACTTTTTCTATAAAGTCTTCATCTAAATCATCGATATCTATATCAAAGTCAATTAAAAATTGAGAAGGGAGAAAATCGCCTTCATCTTCATTGTATTTTAGGTTAACGTAATCATTTAAAGAGGATGAATTTTTTATGTACCCTATCCAAAACGATACAAAACTTTGTTTTTCCAATTTTTCACCCCTTACTCAAGCATAATGGTTCAAAAGAGGGTAATGGAAATTGCATCAGATGTAAACGTCATCACTAATTCAGATAGTTCTTTATAAATTCCCCATCCTCTTTGTCCATAGGGGAAATACCCAAGTTAGTGTATCCCCAGATCATTTGTCTTTGGTAGTCGTCTAACGTAGATTCAATAACATTTTCATAATCATAGTCTATTGAAAATTTTCCAGTGTAATCTAGCTTGAGCGTAAGGTTAGTCCACACATCTGAGTTATTCGCTTTCCATTCATCCCTTAGTTCATCAAATAAATCTTGTAGTTCGATTAACAAGTTATCAAAATTTGTGCACTTACTTGATAATATTCGGGAATGTCATGCGAATAAATGAACTCTTCACTATTTTTTGTATTAAAGAAAAAGTATACTTCTCTAGAGTCATCTAAAATCTCTGCGTATAGAGAAACTTTATTCCATTCTATGGAATCATTTCATTAATATGTTCGCTATTTTTTGATATAATACGCCCATTTTTTCTGTTTCCAAAAAAGTACCTCTAGAATCAAAAATAGCCCAGTATAGAAGAGCTATCTTGGATTTATAGATCCTCATACCACTGGGCGTTGAGGGTACCTTTTAAGTCATGAAAACTTTAAAATGTCCCTATTGAGGTTCTAATTGGACAAAACATCTTGATTATAATTGAAGGTTACGGATTATAGTGTGATTACTCTTCTTTATAGTTAAGAGCAATTTCCACAATTTGCTCGGCTGTGTATTCTTCTTCGCTCCAAAAAATTAAATCACTTGGTGCAGGATGAGGGACATTTTCTTCTAATAAATCGATGTATTTACCAATAACCTCATCTTCTAATTCAGGATTCATAATTTTTTTCACCAATGAGACTAATTCTTCTTTTGACATTTTATTCAAGGGTTTATTCTCCTTTTCTTTACTTTAGTTTTTACTTCCTTTTTTTCCGAAATGATAAGCTGGATCTAGTATCTCCTGATGCATCTTTGGAGAAGTAATAATTAGGTTATCTAAATTATACACATCTCCACCTTTATCAATAGGTTGTTTATGGTGTAAAATATATGACTTATGTTTACCATAATGCTCTTTTTTAGGTGCGATAGGGGAGTTCCCATTTTTCATTCTAGCTATATTATTTTTATTAAATTCATTTGCATATTCAGTGTTGGCTACAGATTTCCAGAATTCTTTTCTAAACTCATCAAATGATTTGAACTCCTTCCCAAGAAGTTGTTTGCGTACTTCTTGAGGAATAACCCCTAATTTACCATTATTGTACATCAGTCTTTCTTGAAGCTGCAGCCCTCTACTTGGAGTTACTTTACCAGTTGCTACACCTGGGATGTTTCTTTTGGTGAATAGAATGCTAGATTCTTTAGTTTCTTCTATAATCTTCTTTAATAAGGGGGTATTCTTAACATTGTGAGTATTACTAATGTCTTGCGCTATTCCTACAAGGGCAGGTTCATATTCATTTTTAGGAAAAGAATTGATGAAGTTTTTTCCTTTTTCTATTCCTGTCTTTACATGTTTAGTAGTAGCTTTTTCTCCAGCTTCAAGCACTTTATCGACTTTGGCAGCACCTGTTTTACCAAGTTTGCCTGTTACTTTTACAGCAGAGCCAGCGCCTTTTAGTCCAACTAGGCTTCCGACCGCATAGGTAATATAATGCGATCGTGAGTATGCATCACCATTAACCATTTTATCATTCCATGAATCAGCTATGTTTGTCCATATGATTTTTGCATAGGAAGGTGTGTTTAATATTGTTGAGACAGTTTTGGCGAGCTTTTGTTCATCAGACAGCTGGGAGAAGTCCCATGCGCCAACAGCTAAATCTTTGACGCCTGTTACCGTATCTTTCCCGATATCATAAAGAGCAACTCCGCCCCCTTTTAAAATTCCCCAAGTGGTTTCGCCAACTTTTTCGAGCTGTTTTGCTTGTTCAAGCTGTGCCACATACTGTAACTGTGCAGGCTTAAGGTTCTCATACCCAATCTTCTTCGCAATTTCTAAATATTCATCCGGATCTGAGACACCATCCGCAAGCTTTTTCTTCAATTTCTCAATCTCGCGTTCCTTCGCTTCCTCTTTCTTAATCTTCAAGTAAGCCTCAGTCCGTATTTCAAAGTCGCCTTTTTTCTTATGTATGTCACTCTCACGGTACGCCTTGGCGTTGTAGTGGATGGGTGTGGCGTTTTTGCCTTTGCCTGTTGCTTCTTGGAGCTTTTGGAAATCGGACTTGATGAATTGTTCGTTTGGTTCTGACAGGGCGTATTCTGTCTGCAGGTCTTCGTCCAAAGCATCTAGCTTTTCTAGCGTTTTTTTGCGTTTGTCATTGGCATCTGCCAGCTCGTCTTTGAAGGTTTCTGTTGAAAACAGGTCGAGCGGGAGGATGTCGTTGATATCGTTCAGGATGTCTTTCATCGCTTTTTTCTGTTCGGACATAATGGATTTCGACTTTTGGTGGGCGTTTGCCAGCTCGTGTTCCAGAAAGGATTCTTCGATGTATGCGTCAGAGAGGGCTTTATCCTCGACGGCTCCGGCGATGCTGTTGAAAAATGCGATTTTCATGTCGATGTAGTCGATCCATTGGTCGGTGACGCCGACGTGGTCGTGATAGAAGGCTTTGATGTTGCTGGCGCCTTTTCCTGAGAATTCGCTGTCACTGAGATCAGCGACGCTTTTTAAGGCTTTTCTCAAATTGACCATTTGCGTTCTTAGTTCCTTATACTCTTTCGCGCGGTCTGTCGCTTCAGAAAGCAGTGTTTTCGCTTCAAGTACTTTCATGACCTTTTCCCTTCTTTTGTTCGCTCAATATCAAAATTTTACCACGGCACGGGATAAGAATGGCTGTGGAAACGTGTTTCGATGGAAAAATGAGTCATTTGGCATGTGTCTTTATTCACGAAGGGATTGTGTAAACATAGTCGAAATGATTATTGATAGACAGTTAAAGGAGCATCTTGATGAAGAAAAAACGCATTATATTCGGTTTATTAGGGTTTATGATATGCATCATCCTGTTTGCTCTGTATCTTCAGTTACATAATAAAAGCAATATTCCTGTCAAAACTTCCGCCATTCATCCCGAAGAAGACCGCATCTTTTTTATCTATTCCAACCCTCTTATAAAAGAAAGCACGCTGCTCTCAACCTCAACAGGCGAAAGATTTAATAGGCGCACGTTCAAGGTGGCGGATGTGCCGTACATCCAAATGAAGTCTTACGCATCAACAGACATTGTTTTATTAGCGGAACATGAGTCCTTTTATTACACGCTGGAGAAGGATGCCATAAAAAAGCATCCGCTGTCAGATCCATTTGCGTTTTGGTATGAGGGAAAGGATGTCTCTGTTAAGGCCTATAACGTTGATACGACGGGGAATGACATCCATATAAATGACAAAAAAACGAAAAAGGAATATAGCCTCACCTTGCCTTCACTTGTCACGATGGGGTCGAGTGACGAGAATTATATTTATGTCATTCAAGGCATGGCAATTTACGTGATTGACAGAAACACAGAGGAAATCATAGAGACCCTGAGCTTAGCCTCATACGCTGATAAATTCGCAGACTCGGAGGAATTTATTGTCGCGAGCTCGCAGCATGAACTGACTGTGATTGAAAAAGGGACATGGAAGACAAATTATATTTCTTATCCTGATGATCTTGAATATGCTGATACCGTGTACTATGACAAAGAAAGCGGCAGTTTTTATGTGACGTACGAAGACAAAGAGGGGGAAGCGAACCTGCTTGAGTATGGGAAGGACTTTTCTTTTCACACATACGGCTTAAAATTCCCTTATATGGATGCAAAGTTTAAGGGGAGTCAACTGTATGTTGTTGCTCAGGAAGAGCATAAAAAGGGCATTGGCGGGTATGTGGGTGTGTTTGATATCCATTCCAAGAAGATGCTTTATCAGTTTGATTTGCCTGAGGAACAGGTGAAAGTTCAGGATATTGTTGTGGTTGACAATAAGTGATGAAATAAAATGATATTGGACCCTTGCATAAAGGGTCTTTTTTTGCCGAGAAAACAAATTGACAGGATGAAAAAACAATTTCTTCCTTTCATATTGTTTTCAAAATTTGGGATTGATAGAATATGACATATCTCACAGAGAAGGAGGGAAGCCGTTGAGTCAAGCCATACCGTCTTCGCGTGTTGGTGTTAAGATTAATGAATGGTACAAGATGATTCGCCAGTTCAGTGTTCCGGATGCTGAGGTGCTGAAAGCGGAGGTGGAGCAGGACATTCAGCAGATGGAAGAGGATCAGGATTTGCTGATCTATTATTCTCTGATGTGTTTTCGGCACCAGCTGATGCTGGATTATTTGGAGCCGGGACAAACATACGGGAATCGCCCTACAGTGACAGAGCTTTTAGAAACGATTGAAGCCCCTCAGAAAAAACTCACAGGTCTTTTGAAATACTACTCTTTGTTTTTCCGCGGCATGTATGAATTTGATCAGAAAGAATATGTTGAAGCGATTGGATCTTACCGTGAGGCGGAGAAGGAGCTTCCGTTTGTAACAGATGAAATCGAGAAAGCGGAATTTCATTTTAAAGTGGCAGAAGCATATTACAATATGAAACAAACTCATGTGTCGATGCATCATATCCTTCAAGCCTTAGACATTTATCAAGATCATCCGTTATATAGCATGAGAAGAATACAAAGCTTGTTTATCGTAGCGGGAAATTATGATGACTTCAGATGTTATGATAAAGCCCTCCCGCATTTAAGAAAGGCGCTGGAGCTGGCAATGGACATTCAAAACGACAGGTTCATTGGCATCTCTTTATTGAACATCGCCAACAGTTATGACAGGTCAGGAAGATATGATTTGGCAATTGAGCACTTCCAAAAAGCGGCGAAAGTAAGCAGAGAAACGGTCCCTGACTTGCTGCCGAAAGTACTGTTTGGGTTAAGCTGGACATTATGTAAAGCTGGACAAAAACAGCAGGCGTTTCAGTTTATAGATGAAGGCTTAGAATATATCAAAAAATATCCTAGTATGCTTCACCATAAATACTATAAAGAATTGTATACGTTCTTACAGGCGTTGTACAAAGATGTTATGGATGAAGACAGGATTCATGATGTATTGAGCTGCTTTGAAGAAAAGAATCTGCACGCCTATGTGGAAGCATGTGCCCAAAGTGCGGCATCTGTATTTGAAAGCCGCTGTCATTTTGAAGATGCTGCTGTGCTTTACCGAAAAGTGCTGCAAGCGCAAGAGGATATTCAAAAAGGAGAGTGTTTATATGCTTATTAAGAAAAAAGTGATGATGTGTCTTGCTGTTCCCCTTATTTGCGGAAGCATTGCGGTTCCTTTCTTGACACAGTCCGGCGATTTTAAGGAATCAACGGATCGAAACACGACGTATATCGATCATTCCCCTCATCATGTCATGACTGATCCGGATAAGAAAGCCCTTAGCTAGGGCTTTTTTTCTTGCTTTATTGGAAGTTTGTGTCGTCTCGTACTTTTAAACTACCGCATTCCTTCTATTTCTAACGCAAGACACTCGAAACAACCAAAGCATTTGAGGTATAATGGTTAAAGTGAATAACAGTATTTAGATTGATATAAATGAAAGAGAGTGGAACATCATGGGCCGTAAGTGGAACAATATTAAAGAGAAGAAGGCGTCTAAGGACGCAAATACGAGTCGGGTTTACGCAAAGTTTGGCCGTGAGATTTATGTGGCGGCAAAGCAGGGCGAGCCTGATCCGGAATCCAATCAGGCGCTGAAGGTTGTGCTTGAGCGCGCGAAGACTTACAGTGTGCCGAAAAATATCATTGAACGTGCGATCGAGAAGGCGAAGGGCGGAGCGGAAGAAAATTATGATGAGCTTCGTTATGAGGGCTTCGGGCCGAACGGATCAATGATTATCGTTGATGCGCTGACGAATAATGTGAACCGTACGGCGCCGGAAGTGCGTGCGGCGTTCGGGAAAAATGGCGGAAACATGGGTGTGAGCGGATCTGTCGCTTACATGTTTGACGCGACGGCTGTTATTGGTGTGGAAGGCAAAACAGCTGACGAAGCGCTTGAAATTCTCATGGAAGCGGATGTCGATGTTCGCGATATTTTAGAAGAGGATGACAGCGTGATCGTCTATGCGGAGCCGGATCAATTCCATGCGGTGCAGGAGGCATTTAAAAACGCGGGCGTTGAGGAATTTACGGTGGCGGAGCTGACCATGCTTGCGCAAAGTGAAGTGACACTTCCTGAGGACGCGAAAGAACAGTTCGAAAAGCTGATTGACGCGTTAGAGGACTTGGAAGACGTTCAGCAGGTGTATCATAACGTAGATCTTGGTGAATAAAAAAGGAGCAGACTGTCATGGTCTGCTTTTTTTATTGTCCGGGAAATTGTTTTATCCGTTTATAGGCGGGTGTCTATACGATCTGCAAGCTCTTCTCATACGCTGGACTGTAACCTATGTGAAGGAGAGATTGGATATGACTGATACAAGACACTTCTGCTGCGGACCCGGTTTTGGCGCTTACCCAGGCTATGGTGCAGGCGGTCCGGGATTCGGCATGTACGGAGGCGCGGGCTATCCGGGCCATGGCATGTATACGGGGATGGGCCAACCAGGTTATGGAGGCGCAGGCTACCCGGGTTATGACATGTCTGGAGGATTCGGCGGCTACCCAAGCGGAGGCTATCCGAGCTCAATGAGTTATCCGAGCTACGGAATGCATTATGATAATGATGGACATCACCAGCATTACCCTGATGGAAATTACGGACACCATCAGGATGGAAATTACGGCCATCATGAGGACGGAAATTATGGGCATCATGATGGTAACTACGGGCACCATCACCACCAAATGGGGCACTGGGGAAAAGACGGCCATAAATAAAAAGCGTGGAGAACGGACACTCTTGCTGATCAAGGGTGTTTTTTTCTTTTTCTTGACTGTTCAGTCTGGAAAAGGTAATATCATCTTGCAGGAGGTGATATTCGTTTGGGTAGGAATAAAGAATTCGATACCGCGCTTGTTTTACGCAGAGCGATAGAGGTTTTTGGAGAGTATGGCTACGAAGGCACGTCTCTTCAGGAGCTGCTCTCTCATTTAGGCATTGCGCGCCAGAGTTTGTACGATACGTATGGAACGAAGCGGGATCTGTTTTTGTCCGCTGTGAAAACGTATCTTGAGGGAAAAAACGCGGCTGTTGTGGAAAGGCTTGAGGCACCGGGCTCTGTCAAGGAAGCCATTCGTGATATTTTTCAGGAGGGTGTGAATGTCCTGAAAGATCCTGAACGTTCAAAGGCTTGTTTTATCATCAACAGCGCTATTGAACAAATCCCGCATGATTCGGACCTTGCCCAGTACTTTGAAGGGCAGACGAAAAAGCTTGAGGCGGCCTTTTATCAGGCACTGAGAAGGGCACAGGCTGAAGGAGAATTGAAGGAACATCTTGATATATCGGCGCTTGCCCGTTATTTAAACCAGAGCAGGCTGTCTCTGACGTTTATCGCTAAGGTTTCTGCTGATTTTGACCAGCTTCAGGATTATGTTGAAGTGAGTTTATCTGTCCTTGATTGACTTTTTTTGATAAAGGGTGCTTAGCCCTTTGACGCATTTTTCGGACTGAGTGGTCTAAAATAAAATACGAGGTGATGATCCATGATGATGACGGAATACGAAAAAGCATGTGACACACTGAATCAATTTATGCAATATATGCTTGAAAAGGATATGGAGAGCTGGACAGAGCTGTGGGATGAACATGCTGTGTTGGAGTTTCCCTATGCGCCAGAGGGATTTCCGGAAAGAATTGAGGGGAAGGCGGCCATTTACGATTATATTAAGGATTTTCCTGATAACATTCATATTTCTGCGTTTACTGCTCCGACAGTGTATCGTTCGGCTGATACAAACACGATCATTGCGGAGTTTCAATGTGAAGGATATGCGATTGCGACTGGGCTGCCTTACCGGCAAACCTATATCAGTGTGATTGAAACGAAGGACGGCAGCATTTTGCATTATAAGGATTATTGGAATCCGCTTGTCGTCAATAAGACGTTTGGAGAAACCATTGAAACATTTATACAAACAGAGGAGGATGAAAAATGATGAGTCACGATCAGATTCTGATTACGGGAGGAACCGGCACGACAGGGAGCCGGATTGCTAAACGGTTAATTGAGCAGGGTTACAGCGTTCGCATCGCGAGCAGGAAAAAGGGCGAGATTAGCAATGCGGAGTATGTATATTTTGATTGGAAGGATGAGTCCAGCTTTACGCCTGCATTGGAGCGGGTGAAGCGGATTTACCTCGTTGCGCCGGTTGGTGTGTTTGATCCGTCTCCTTATGTGCTTCCATTTTTAAAGGAAGCAAAGCGGCTCGGTGCTGAACGTGTGGTGATGCTCAGCGCGTCCGCTGTTTCTGAGGATGGTCCTGTGTTTGGGGCATTGCATCGTGCAGTACGCGGGTTTCCGGAATGGGCGGTGCTGCGGCCGTCATACTTCATGCAAAACTTCATCAATGTCCAGCATCGCATGTCCATTCAAACTGAGGGGCAAATCATCACGGCGGCGGGTGAAGGGAAACTTGGTTTTATTGATGCTGATGATATTGCGGAAACAGGAGTGCGTGCTTTGATTGACATTGCGCCTCATAATACTCATCATATTCTGACGGGACCTGAGGCGCTGAGCTACGCTGAAGCGGCGGAGATCATCGGAGCCGCGGCGGGACGTCCGGTGACGCATGTCAGCATTTCTTCTTCCGAACTGCAAAACAGGATGGAAACAGCAGGTTTGCCTGCGGATTACGCCCGCTTTATGGCGGAATTAGAAGAAGCGATTCGCCATGGTGCCGAACACCGGGTGACGGATATAGTGAAGCGTGTCACGGGAAAAGAGCCCCGCTCGCTGGATGAGTTTGCGGCTGATCACGCTTCGTACTGGACGCGCTGATCTCATTTTGGACTGAACAGTCTAGAAAGACCTTCGGCTCTGCCGAAGGTCTTCTTTTTAGCTATTGAGTTTAAAAAGGCTGGCCGCGTTTTCGGTGCCTATTTTCAATCGGTCCGTTTCACTGATTGGACAGTGGTCAAACCAGAAAGAGATTTCTTCCATCGATTCATACGGATAGTCCACCGAGAATAAGATGCGGTCTGAGCCGACCTCTAACAATGTATCAATTAATGCCTGTGTTCTGAATACGCCGCTTGTTGTGAGATAAAAGTTTTTGCGGAGGTATTCAGTCGGCGCTTTTTTATGGTTTCCATGGGTCTCAGGGCGCTGATGGCGCAGTCTGTGTTCGACGCGCGGCAGCGTAAACGGCAGACCCTCGCCTAAGTGTCCGAGAATTACGGTCAAATCAGGGTATTCGTCAAACAGGCCGTTCAGAATCAGGCGGATGGCGTGTGTTGCTGTTTCAACGCCAAAGCCCCATGCTGAGCCGAGGAGGCCTTCGTAGCCTTCATAGATACGCTGCTGATTTGGCAGCGGAATACGCGGATGCAGATAGACGGGAACCTGAAGCTGTGCAGCTTTCTCCCAGAAAGGGCGTACCTGTGGCTCGTCTAAATATTGAGCGGTATTTTCGTCTCCGATATTACTGTAGCCGTTGACCAAGGCGCCGACAAAACCGAGTTCGTTTACTGCCCGCTCCAGCTCCTTCGCTGCTTCTTCAGGATCTTGAAGCGGAACCGCCGCAAATGCTTTAAAACGGTCTGGATGTTTGGAAACGAAGAATTCCGCAGCGTGATCGTTCATTTGCTTGGCGAGTTTCACAGCTCTGTCAGGATCGGTGATTCCTTCAATCCCCGGCTGGGTTAATGAGAGAATCGACGTTTGGATGCCGTTTTTATCCATGTCTTCAATCCGTTTCTCGAATTCCTGCAATCGTTTTTGGACAGCGCTGAAATATTCATCGTCAGTAAAATTGTGACTTCCCGTTGCCGGAAAATCAGGAGATTCCCAGTGCTCTTCTAATGCGATTTTTCCATTCATGTCAAAAGGCTCCTCTCTTTTTCATGTCTGGTGTAGATCAGATGGAGTGCACTCATTTTACGTCACGAAGCTTCGTTTCAATAGGTAATGAACACCGTGTTTATTACTTTACATCATGTACAAGATGTAAGTTCATGGTACAGTAGATTTTGGGAAAAGGTCAATAAATAGAGAACGTGCAAACGTTTAGAAGAAGACATCAGCTGATGATTTGTCCAGAAGAAAATAAAAGTTAGACAAGGAGGTAAAAAATGTCTAAAAAGCATAAAGTAGATCCGAGAGTCAAAAGAACGAACAAATATTTAAGAGACGCTTTGATCGCATTGCTGAAAGAAAAAGAAGCCAATTCGATTACGATTCAGGAAATTACTGAAAAAGCGGATCTGACCCGCGGCACTTTTTATTTGCACTATCGGGATAAACAGGATTTTCTGTTTCAAAGCATGACGGAGGTTCTCGATGATTTGATCCGGCAGGTTAAGCCTGAGACGCCGGTGGAACCGGTCAGTATGGATGAGGATCATCCGCCTGTTTCATTTGTGAGGCTCTTTGAGTACATCCATGAACACGCCGAGTACTTTCAAGTGATGCTGAGTGACAGAGGGCTTCCTCAATTCAGAAGTCTGATGGCGGAATTCGTTCAGAAACGAATTTACGAAGAATTGCTTTCATCCATTGAAGAATCTGAGAAACAGCTTCAGATTCCGAAAGAGATACTGGTCAGCTATATCACCTCCGCCCATATCGGGGTGATTTGTTCCTGGCTGGAAAGCGGCATGAAGTACAGTCCTTTATTTATGGCAAATCAATTAACACGTTTAACGCTTTTGGGACCTCTCCGGATTGCGGGTATAGAAAAACAAATCAAGCTTCCTTATTAAGATTTTTGTCATAATGACGCCTCCTGCCTCATACCTATTAAGGTCATTGTTTTTGAGAAAGGAGGAGCCAGAATGAAGGATATGCAGCCGTTTACACCTGTTAAATCATACACGCCCTTTCACAGCCGTTTTGATCCCTGTCCGCCCATAGGGAAGAAATATTACAGAACGCCGCCTAACCTCTATATGACCTTTCAGCCTGAGCATATGGAGCAGTTTTCACCGATGGAGGCTTTAAGGAAAGGCACCCTTTGGAAGGATCTCTATGATTTTTATGAAAATCCTTATCGAGGGGGAGACACACATGACAAAAAAGGTTGATGCGGAATATTACCGCCAGCTTGAGCAGATTCAAGCAGCCGATTTTGTGCTTGTTGAGCTGAGTCTGTATTTAGATACACATCCTGATGATGAAGACGCGCTAAAGCAATTTAATCAATATTCCGGTTATTCGAGGCACTTAAAAAGACAGTTCGAATCATCTTACGGACCGCTTTTGCAGTACGGCAACAGCCCCGCGGGTGAGGATTGGGATTGGAATCGAGGGCCATGGCCGTGGCAAGTATAAGGAGGAATGCTTGAATGTGGGTGTATGAAAAGAAGCTGCAATATCCCGTCAAGGTCAGCACGTGCAATCCGACGCTGGCAAAGTATTTGATTGAGCAATATGGCGGAGCGGACGGCGAGCTGGCCGCGGCTCTCCGGTATTTGAACCAGCGTTATACCATTCCTGATAAGGTCATCGGCCTTTTAACAGATATCGGCACGGAGGAGTTTGCTCATCTGGAAATGATTGCGACGATGGTGTATAAGCTGACGAAAGATGCGACGCCGGAGCAGCTGCGAGAAGCCGGGCTTGGCGATCATTACGCGAATCATGACGGCGCGCTTTTTTATCACAATGCGGCGGGGGTGCCTTTTACGGCAAGCTATATTCAGGCGAAAGGCGATCCGATTGCGGATTTGTATGAAGATATCGCAGCAGAAGAAAAAGCGCGTGCGACGTATCAGTGGCTGATTGATATTTCGGATGATCCTGATTTGAACGATTCTCTGCGGTTTTTGCGTGAACGTGAAATTGTGCATTCTATGCGCTTCAGGGAAGCGGTTGAGATTTTAAAAGAAGAACGGGATAAGAAGAAACTCTTTTAACAGGCAGCGAGGGCTCCCTTCATGCGTCCTTTTACATACAGACAAAATATTCTGTTTTTTTGTCGTTTGCTTGCATTATAATGAAGGTATGCATGTAAGTTTAGTTTTGATCGGGGGGCCTTTATGACATCTTTTAAGATTACGAAAGAAACTGTCGCAAATGATTTTTACGCCGGCCTGGCAGATCGTGAGGATGCAGAGCAAATAACGGGACTGCTCGTCCGTACGGCTGAATGGCTGCGGGACCAGGGCTCTGACCAATGGAGCGGGCTGCTGGAGGGGCATGACTCACATGATATTGTTGGCTCAATTGAAAGCGGACATGTGTTTGTGTTCCAGAAAGATCAAGAGCTGGCCGGTGTAGTGATGCTTCTGCCTGAGCCGAGCGAGTGGGACAGAACGCTTTGGGGAGACGAGGGGCACGAAGAGTCCATTTATTTGCATCGTCTGGCGGTCAGCCGCCGGTTTGCGGGGAATGGGCTTGGGGCCGAGATTCTCACATGGACGGAGACGGGTGTTGAGTATCCGGGGAAACAGCGGATCCGTCTTGATTGTGTTGCTGATAACGACGCCTTGCATTCCTTCTACCGGAGAATGGGATATGAATTCAAGGGATCAGATGCCTCGGGGTTTCATTTGTTTGAGAAAGAACTGAACAAGTCAGAATAAGCGTCCTTTTTAGGGGGCTTTTTTGCCTTTTTGAAAAGGGAGGAAAGGGCGGATGATCTTTTTTATGTGATGGCCATTGCGACGGCTTGTATTTCCGCTTGTGTCTCCATTTTTCTGCGGTTGAGGATGCCGCAAAATAAATGGCCGGAATGGATACTGGGTGGGCTGCTTGTTCTCGGTGTGATCACAATTTGGTGCAGCATCTTTTTTGTCGGCGGCTGGGATGGCATGGCGCTGGGCATGCTTGGGATTCATGTGATAGTCGGAGCGTTTGCCGGGTACTTGATCGAGACAGTGTTCCGGCTGTTGAAAAGGCAAATCAGGAGAAGGTAAGACATGTGCCGTCTCAAAAGATGTCGAATTTTTTACGGGGCGGCAGGAATTTTCTTTCGAGTGGAGAAATACATATTACTTTGCAATGAAAGCGTTTTCTGTAGTAGGAAGGTGATGTCGATGATACATAGCCTGACAAATGGGCTGAATCGTTTTTGTACATGGGTGATGAGACTGGCTTATGTAAATGTGCTGTGGATCTTGTTTTCTCTTGCCGGGCTCGTCGTGTTTGGGTTGATGCCTGCTACGGCCGCGATGTTTTCAGTGGCGAGAGAGTGGGCGAAGGGGAACACGGATGTCCCGGTGTTTTCTGTGTTTATCCGGACGTTTAAGAAGGAGTGGGGTGCAGCTCAGCTGTTGGGGCTCATTCTTGTGACGGCCGGCTTGTTTTTGTTTGCGGATATACGGATTGCCGCTCAGATGAATCAGCCTGTGCTGGTGAATGTGTTTATGAGCATCGGATTGATTTTCGTGTTTGTGCTGTTATATGTGTTTCCGGTCTTTTCTCATTTTGATGTAAAGCTCAGACAGGTGCTGAGCATCAGCTTTTTGATTGCTTTCAGCCGGCCATTGGTGACACTGATGATGGCAGCGGGTGCGGTCGGAATGTTGTTTCTAGTGCTGTTTCATGTGACGTTTTTGCTGTTTTTCAGCGGCAGCGCGCTGAGCTTGTTGTTAACGAAGCTGTCCTTTACAGCATTTATGTCAATAGATCAGCGTCAGGAGAAAGAAAAGGCGGCATGAAAGGAAGAGTCGCGGGCTGGTACAGGCGAATGAAGATTAAGGATAAGCTGTTTGTGTTTCTGTCATTGATCATGGCCGTGTCCTTTCTGTTTGTATACAGCGGGGTGCAGTACGCTTTTCATGTCTATGATGAGCAGATTTACCGCAAATCCTCGGAAGTGCTGCGGATGTCTTCTGAACGGATTGAAGACGAGCTGAAGAAAATTGAAGATGTATCATATGAAATCATTACCGATGAACAAATTCAGCGCATTCTCAGCATGCAAAACCGTGATGATACGTATGACCAGTATCAAATGAAGCAGGAGCTGTGGGATCAGCTTGCGCAATATGCCGGCGATGAAAAGTACATTGATTCGATTCATTTGATTGATGCCCGCGGCTCAGAGTATTCCGCCGGAAGCAGTTCATCGGACCTTATGAAGCAGCAGCAGGAAGAGGTATTTGAACGGGCGAAAGCGCAAAAAGGCAGAAATCTTTGGATGACCCTAGGCAGTTCAGATCCTGTACTGATTTCAGCGCGGCAAATCAGATCGTTTCATCAGCTGAGTTTAAATGGCTTGGGAATGGTGCTGATTCAAGTGAATGTGAAACAGATGATTCGTGACTTGCCGAAGGATTGGGGCGATTCGGTCGGAGACATGATGATCGCAGACAAGGACGGCAATCTGGTGTATTCGGCACATGCATCGGTGCTTACGCCTGAGATGACAAAGCAGACGCTGCGGCATCCTGGTTATGACTTGGTAAAAAAGAATGGCAAACGTTATTTTATTTCTTTCCTTCAATCATCCTATCAAAACTGGAGCTACTACAATGTCATCCCCTTTGATCAGATGTTCGCGAAAATTTCCTTTATGAAAACGGTGATCGGTACGTGTTTTCTTTTGTTTTTCAGTGTGGTTTTGCTTTTCGGGCGGAAGATTGCCAACAGCATCACAGAGCCGATCGAGCAGCTTGTATCCGCAATGAAATCGGTGCAGCACGGCGGGATTGAGGCGGGCGTGTCGCTGTCATTGCCGGAACATACACAAGATGAGGCCGGAACGCTGAACCGCCATTTTACCGTGATGATGAAGCGGATCAATGAGCTGATGGAAGAAAATGTGGAAAAGCAGCTTATTATTAAAGAAACAGAGTTGAAGGCGCTGCAAGCCCAGATCAACCCGCATTTTTTGTATAACACGCTTGAGTCCATCAATTGGCTGGCGAAAGCGAATCAGCAGAAGCAAATTTCTCAAATGGTGGAATCGCTCGGTTTTCTCCTGCGAAACAGCATTCACATCAAAGAAGATACAGTGACCCTTCAGGAGGAGGCGGATATTGTGCTTCACTATATGACGATTCAGCGGTTCCGGTTTGAGGAGCGCTTGAACTTCACACTGGACATCGCCGATGAGGTGAAGCATTGCCGAATTCCGAAGCTGACACTCCAGCCGCTGGCGGAGAATGCAATTCAATACGCGCTTGAGCCTTTTACTCGGCCATGCGCCATCCGCCTTCAAGCGAAAAAAACGGAGGACTGCGTCTGTATTACTGTCGAAGATAACGGGCCCGGCATGGACGAACGTATTCTTGAAAAAACGGGCGGAAGAGGGATCGGGCTCTGGAATATTCATGAACGCATCCGACTGATGTTCGGGGAGCCGTATGGCTTACGCATTCAAAGTGAAAAAGGGAAGGGAACGGCGATTTTGCTGACAATACCGTGCCGAAATGAGGTGGTGTGATGTACAAAATACTGCTTGCTGATGATGAGAGGATCATTCTTGACGGAATGGCAGGGATCATTGAGTGGGAGACGCTTGGCGCTTCTTTAGTCGGCAAAGCGCAGAACGGAATTGAAGCGTATGAGAAGATCGTAAACAAGCAGCCGCATATCGTCGTCACTGATGTAAAAATGCCCGGTATGGATGGGCTTGAGCTGATCAAAAAGGTGTCAGCCGTCTGCCCGTCCGTGCAATTTATCGTCCTGTCTGGTTTTGGGGAGTTTGAGTACGCGAAGGAAGCGATGAAATACGGGATAAGGCATTATTTGCTGAAGCCCTGTAATGAGCAGCAGATTATCCGTTCATTAGAGGAAATCATCGCCGAGCTGAAGCTGCATGATGTACGGAAAAAGAAAGCCGCCCACCTGAAACATGAGCTGAATCATATCCGTTCCTTTGCGGCTGATCAATACCTGGAAGGTTTGATTGCCGGTGTTACCCATCTGTCTCCGCCGCCTTCGCTTGCAGGAAAGAAGATTCGCCTTATCATCGCGCAGAACACTCAGCCTGAAGATTCTGCCGCCAGAGAGGCGTTTGGTTCCGCGCTGACAGCTTTTTGCTGCAGCGGAGGACGTGCGGTGTTTGCCGTGGAGGAGGTCACGCCTGATCTGGAGAAAAAGGCGGCGGACGGCTTTGCAGGCTGCCGAGTGATCATCAGCCGGACGGGGGAGCTGCAGGACGCAGGACAGCTGTTCCGGGAAGCAACTGAAACGGCCGGTGACCAAAAGCGGAGTGATTTGATTTCTAAAATCACCAGGCTTGTCGCCGACGAGCTTGGCAATCCGAATCTCTCTCTGAAATGGGCAGCAAAAGATATGCTGTTTATGAATCCTGATTATTTGGGGAAAATCTTTAAGCAGGAGACAGGTGAAAAGTTTTCCCAATATGTTACGCGGGTGCGTCTTGAGCATGCGATGAAGCAGATGAAGCTGAGGCGGGATGTGAGTGTATCAGAAATCGCGGAAGAAATCGGATTCGGTGATAATCCGAAGTATTTCAGTCTCGTCTTTAAAAAATATACCGGTCTGACACCGTCAGAATTCAGAAGAAAACAGGGAGGCGCTTCCGCAGGGTAGCCATCTCTGTTTTTTTAACTTTTGCCACTGTTTTTTGAGTGTTTCGCCCCGTCACAACCCTTTAAAATAAAATGTAAGCACTTACATTAAAGGGGGGATTGATGTGAAGAAGGTTTATTACGTGCTGCTGTCACTTGTGTGCGTCTTGTTTTTCAGCGGATGTTCTGCGGGTGAAGAAGCATCAGGGAAAAAGGAAGACATTACGCTCAGAATCGCATGGTGGGGCGGACAGCCGCGGCATGACTATACAACAAAGGTCATTGAATTATATGAGAAAAAGAATCCGCACGTCCATATTGAAGCAGAATTTGCGAACTGGGATGACTATTGGAAGAAGCTTGCGCCAATGTCTGCCGCGGGCCAGCTGCCTGATGTCATTCAAATGGATACGGCATATTTGGCGCAATACGGAAAGAAAAATCAGCTTGAGGATTTAACGCCATATATGAAGGACGGAACAATTGATGTCAGTTCAATCGATGAAAATATGCTGTCCGGCGGAAAAATTGACGAAAAGCTTTACGGATTTACACTTGGGGTCAACGTGCTTTCTGTGATTGCCAATGATGATCTGCTGAAGAAAGCCGGTGTTTCAATTCATCAGGAAAACTGGACGTGGAAGGATTATGAGAAGCTGGCGTATGAGCTGCAGGAAAAAGCCGGCGTATACGGATCTAACGGAATGCACCCGCCTGATATTTTCTTCCCGTATTATTTGCGCACAAAGGGTGAGCGTTTTTATAAAGAGGACGGCACGGGCCTTGCGTATCAGGATGACAAGCTGTTTGTTGACTATTTTGAGCGGCAGCTGAGACTGGTCAAAGCAAAAACATCGCCAACACCGGACGAAAGCGCCCAAATTAAGGGGATGGAAGATGACTTTATTGTCAAAGGCAAATCAGCCATTACATGGAACTACTCGAATCAATATTTAGGCTTTGCCCGGCTGACAGACTCACCGCTTTCTCTCTATCTGCCGCCGCAGCAAATGAAGGACAAAGCGCTGACGCTGAAGCCGAGTATGCTGTTTTCTATTCCGAAAAGCTCAGAGCATAAAAAAGAGGCCGCGAAGTTTATTGATTTCTTCGTGAATAATGAAGAAGCGAACCAGCTGATTAAAGGCGAGCGGGGCGTTCCGGTATCCGACAAGGTGGCAGATGCGATTAAACCGGAGCTGAATGAGGAAGAGGCCAACATTGTGGAATATGTGGAAGCCGCGTCGAAAAATATCAGCAAAGCCGATCCGCCGGAGCCGGTGGGAAGCGCGGAGGTTATTAAGCTGCTGAAGGATACATCTGATCAGATTCTGTATCAGAAGGTATCGCCGGAAAAAGCCGCCAAAACGTTCCGGAAGCAGGCCAATGACATTTTAGAGAGGAATAATTGACGGGAAATGGGGCTGACAGAATGAAAATAAGCCGGAGTATGAGAAAAGACAATCTGGCGGGATATGCTTTTATTTCTCCGTTTATTATCGGCTTCTTCTGTTTTACGGTGATTCCGATGGGCGCGTCCCTGTTTCTGTCCTTTACAAGCTACGACCTGTTTACGGCGCCGAAATGGATCGGGCTCGATAACTATAAGGAAATGTTTACGGGTGACGAAAAGTATTGGCAGTCGCTGAAGGTCACTTTCACGTATGTGCTTGCCGGGGTTCCGCTCCGCCTCGGCTTCGCGCTTTTTATTGCCGTCATTTTAAACAATGCGGCAAAGGGGACGGCTATCTACAGGACGCTGTTTTATCTGCCTTCTATCATCGGCGGAAGTGTGGCTGTTGCCATTATGTGGCGCAATATTTTCGGCAATGACGGGGTCATCAATGCGCTGCTGTTTTTTGTCGGGATCGATCAAAAAATTCTCTGGTACCAAGACCCGACAAGCGCGTTATGGACGCTGATTCTGCTGTCCGTCTGGCAGTTTGGGTCATCCATGCTGATTTTTCTGGCCGGGCTGAAAAACATTCCGGCATCGTACTTGGAGGCGGCCAGCGTGGACGGCGCAAACCGCGTGCAGCGCTTCTTTAGGATCACGCTTCCGATGCTGACGCCGATTATTTTCTTTAACCTGGTCATGCAGACGATTTCTGCTTTTATGACCTTTACCCCAGCCTATATCATCTCAAAAGGCGAGGGCGGTCCGCTTGACGGGACGCTATTGTATTCACTCTATTTGTTCCAGCGGGCGTTTAACTATTTTCAAATGGGCTACGCCTCGGCGATGGCGTGGATCATGCTGATCATTGTCGGGCTGATTACGCTGATTTTATTTAAAACATCATCATATTGGGTTCACTACGAATCAAAGGAGGAATAACGGATGGAGCCGGTCAACCAGCCTGTCAGGCAAGCCCCGGTGTTTGAAGGGAAAAAAGCCGGGCGCATCAGGCCAAAACGCATTCTGTTCCATGTTTTTACGGCGTCACTGGCGGTGTTATTGCTGTATCCCGTCATTTGGCTGTTTGTCAGTTCTTTTAAAGAAAGCTCCAGTATTTTCACAACCTCTCATTCTCTCATTCCGGATCCTTTTATTCTCAGCAACTATGCTGAAGGGTGGAAGGGCATTGCGGGTCAGCCGTTTTTGACCTTTATTAAAAACTCGGCGATCATTGTCGGGCTGTCTACAATCGGAGCCGTCCTGTCATCGGCTGTCATTGCCTACGGCTTCGCGCGCATCCCGTTTAAAGGAAAAGCATTTTGGTTCGCCTGTATGATGGGGACGTTAATGCTGCCGCATGAAGTGCTGATGATTCCGCAGTACATTATGTTTGCGAAATTAGACTGGCTGAATTCATTTAAACCGATTGTTGTTCCGCAATTTTTCGGGCATGCGTTTTTTATCTTTCTGATGATCCAGTTTATCCGGACGATCCCTGAGGAGCTGGATGAAGCAGCGAGAATCGACGGGTGCGGACGCTTTGCCTGTTTTTGGCGGATCATTCTGCCGCTCATTGCACCGGCGCTTGCGACGTCTGCGATTTTTTCTTTCTATTGGAAGTGGGAGGAGCTGATTCAGCCGCTCTTATATTTGAATAAGCCGGAGCTTTATCCTGTTTCACTTGCGCTGAAGCTTTTCCTCGATACGGAATCCGCTTCGAACTGGGGCGCGATGTTTGCCATGTCGGCCGTCTCTTTGCTGCCTGTGATTCTCGTATTCTTTCTGTTTCAAAAATATATCGTTCAGGGCATCAGTACGACCGGATTAAAATAAAAAGGAGTGTTGCAGATGGCACAGCTTATCTTTGATGAAGAAAAGGTCACATCCGTGATTGACCGAATCGTGAAACGGACATTTCAAATGGATTTTTCGTGGGATTGGCCAGGCGGCGTCGCATTTTACGGCGTGGCGGAGGCGTATGAAGCGACGGAAAACGAGGAGTATATCAAACTGTTAAAAACGTGGGTGGATGAACAGCTTGAGGATGGGCTGCCGCCGCTGTCGATCAACGGTGTATCAATCGGCCATACGCTTTTGTTTCTGCATCAGGTGACGGGAGATCACGTCTATTTGGAAACGGCTGGCGAGATGGCGGAATATGTGCTTCATCATGCGCCGCGCTTTGGAGAAGGTATTCTTCAGCATACGGTGAACTCGGCGGATTATGTGTTTCCTGAGCAGGCGTGGGCGGACACGCTGATGATGGCGGGGCTGTTTATGCTGAGAATCGGCCGTGTGATGGAGCGTGAGGATTACTTCGAGGACGGCCTGCGCCAGTTTCATGGACATGAGGACGTGCTGCAGGACCCCGTAACCAATCTGTATTACCATGCCTGGGACAACAAAGCGCAAAACCACCTGTCGGGGATTTATTGGGGGCGGGCGAATGGCTGGGCTGCGCTCACGATGGCAAAAGCGCTCCCGCTCATTGAGGTGACGCATCCTTCTTTTATGATCATTGACGGATCGCTCAGAGACCAGCTGAGCGCGCTTGTCCGGCTGCAGGACGATTCAGGGCTGTGGCATACCATTTTGGATGATCCGGATTCGTATTTGGAGGTTTCCGCATCGGCGGGCATTGCCTCTGCTTTGCTGTCGAGCGGGAAGCTCTATACAAAATACGCGCAGAAATCACTTGCCGCCATTTTGGATGCGGTGGAAGAGGACGGACGTGTCAGCAAAGTATCCGCGGGCACAGCCGTCATGAAAAATGCGGAAGGATACAAACAAGTGCCTTACAAACGAATACAAGGCTGGGGTCAGGGACTTGCACTCACATTTCTCGCTGATGTGCTGAGAACGAAAAAACGCGTATATCAGTAAAGACGGAGGCGGGGGGAAAGGGATGAAAAAACAGCCTCAACAGAAAGAACGGGTTTCACACTGGAAGGGAACGTATTTCAAAAGAAACTTTGTTTTCATTTTGCTGATTGCCTGTATTCCCGGACTGCTGACAGGCGGGGCCATCTACTTTTTGTCTATCGATAAGGTGGAGAAAGAGCTGCAAAAGTCGCATGAAACACAAGTGGCGCGTGAAGTCAGCCGGATGGATGAGAAGCTGGAAGACCTTGAGCTGACGCTTGCCCAAATGGCATACGATTCCTCGCTGATGAACGGGTTGGCCGAGAAGGATTTGGAGAAAGACTTTACATTCTCCTATCAATTAACGAAAAAGCTGTTTCTATTGCGGGACCAGCAGCCGCTGATTCAGCAGGCTTCTATCTTCCTGAACAGCCCCCGGCCTCTTGTGCTGAGCCCCGAATACAGCGCACTGACAGAACAGGATATGCTTCGCAAATACCGCTCGCTTCTCGACTCCGATCGGAGTATTTATTGGAGCCGATCGGGAAAAGACGCCGCGCTGATTCAGCTCATTCCGGGTGCGGCTGAGAAACCGTTTGGCGCGATCATGCTGACGGTAGATCCGAAAGAAATGGAGGCGCTCCTGCAAAGTTTGTCTCCTTACCCTGAAGGCAGCGCGCTTCTTCTGGATCAAAAGCGAGAGGTGCTTTTCCATAGAGGAGAAAAGGATTTTGAAAATGCTTTAATGAATGAGGTGAAAAAACAGCCTCACAAGAAAGGCCATTTTCAGATGGATTGGGACGGCACGGTGTATTCCGTCTCCTATGGAGAAATGAAGCGAATGCATCAGAAGTGGACCTTTGTTTCTGCAGCGCCTCTTTCAGCCATTACAGCGCCGATGGTGTTTTTATCAAAGGTGATTATTGTGATGCTTGTCATTTGTATCGGCTTGGCTGTGTGCATGACGTGGTACGCTTCAAAGAAAATCTATCGCCCGATTCAGCATCTGCTCGGACTGTTTACGGGAGGAGAGAGGAAAACATGGC
Source organism: Bacillus sp. FSL K6-1012 (assembly GCF_037964915.1). Classification (NCBI taxonomy): domain Bacteria; kingdom Bacillati; phylum Bacillota; class Bacilli; order Caryophanales; family Bacillaceae; genus Bacillus; species Bacillus sp. FSL K6-1012. The sequence goes on from NZ_CP150175.1 coordinate 785,820, forward strand.
AGGCGTCAGGCCAGGACGAATTTAAGTGGATAGAAAAGAGATGGCATGATCTTTCCCTAGAGAGCCGAAAGCTTCAAGAGCAGCTGCTCCGGCAGACGCCGCATATGAAAAAGAGTTTTTTGCAGCACCTTCTCCAAGGTGATTTTTACTATGACACAGAGGACAGTCTCAGATCGCGGATGGAGGATGCGGGCTGGGACATCGGGGAACACGTATTTCACGTGCTTGATCTTCAGGTGACAGGGCTTCGTGGTGATAAGAGCATGTTCTATGCCGATGATGAACAGCTTGCTGTGTTTACACTGACCAATTTACATGAGGAACTTGCGGCAAACCGCCGTTTTCAACCTTCAATTCTTGATATTGGCCGCCTTTCCGTCACCGTGCTTGTGATGAAAACGAGCGGCTCGGATCTGAGGGGATATGTTTCAGAGCTGGCCCGCATATTTGGTGCTGTCACGGGACTAAACCTGACCGGAACAATGAGCAGGCAATCGGCCCGTATTATGGATATCCCATCTCTGTTTAAGGATGTGAAAAGCGGCAAGTCCCGCAGGTGTTTTGCCAATTGCCAACAGATCATAGATTTGCAGGATGATGTTTTTCAGGCTGAGCCATCCGCACCCTGCTATCCTTTTGAACTTGAAAAGCAAATCGTTCAGGCCATTCGGCTGGAAAGAAAAGAGGAAGCAGAAGAGCTGATTCGCTTATGTATGGATGAACTGGCCGAAAAGGCGGTCAGCGACAGACAAGTGCATTCTGCGCTGATTCAGCTGTTCTCCCGCATCCAGGAGGATATTCTGCATTCCGGCCTTCATCCGAGCGAGCTGTTTGGCAACAGGGATATGCTTCGGGAAATATCCGAGCTGCATGAGCCTGTCCAGGCGGCTGCCTGGCTGATGGATGCGGTTGTCACCCCGTACCTCGCCAAGCTTGAAGGCAGGAAAAACAGACAGCAAAAACAGGTGGCAGAACGTGTGATTGCGATGATTCATGAGCAGTATATGGCGGATCTTTCTCTTGAAAGCTGTGCGGATGCGCTGGGCATGAATTCTTACACCTTGAGCAAGGCCTTTAAACAAGTGACGGGCGTTAATTTTATTGATTATGTGACCCGTATCAGAATTGAAAAAGCAAAAGAACTGCTGGTAAATACGAATAAAAAAATTCATGATGTGTCAGAAGAAGTCGGCTATCGCCACAATTATTTCAACCGGATTTTTAAAAAGCAGGTCGGCATGCCGCCGGGAGTTTTCAGGCAAATGTATCAGGAAACGCCGTGAAAGGAGAGGACATGTGATGGAAAAACCGATTCAGGTGTTTTTAGCAGGGGATTCCACCGTAAGCGACTGCCCGCCGCATGAAGCGCCGATGGCAGGCTGGGGGCAGGTTTTCGGTCAATTGTTCACTGAACAGGTGAAAGTGCGCAATCACGCCAAAGGGGGAGCGAGCACCAACTCTTTTGTGGAGGAAGGAAGGCTTCAGGCGATTGCTGAGTGCATAGCACAAGGCGATTATTTGTTTATCCAATTCGGCCACAATGACCAGAAACCGCGGGGGACGAAGCCGTACTCGACGTATCAGCAATTTCTCACTTTGTTTGCGGAAACAGCACGAGAAAAAGGAGCACAGCCTGTGTTCGTTACATCGGTGCAGCGCCGCCGCTTTGATGAAAACGGAAGGATTGAGCACACGCTCGGTGAGTATCCGGATGCGATGAAAGCGTTAGCGAAGGAGCTTGATGTGCCGGTCATTGATTTGTTAACGAAAACGAAGGCGCTTTATGAAGCATACGGACCGGAGGAGTCAAAGCGTTTGTTCGTATGGCTTCAGCCGAATGAACATCCTAATTATCCAGATGGCATTGAGGATAATACGCATTTTTCAGAAGAAGGGGCCATGGAGGTTGCGAAGCTCGTTGCTGAAGGCATCGAAGAAATCGGCTTTCCGCTGAAGGACCATCTCGTGAGCCGGGAGGGGAAAGAACATGTATAAAGAAGGCGCATGCCTGTACCGCAATCCGCTCCGTTCAGCAAGCGATGTGAAGGACTGGCGGATGGAGGGAGGCGGGCAGGTTTCATTCGAAGATCACCGTATGCACCTGTCACATGTACAGGACGAAGCGCACTTTGTTTATTGGTGCCCGGAAACATTTCCCGACGGCCTCATTGTGAAGTGGGATTTTTACCCGATTGAACAGCCGGGGCTGTGTATGCTGTTTTTCGCGGCTGCCGGCATCGGAGGCGAGGACTTATTTGACCCGCGACTCAAGAAAAGAACAGGAAAGTACCCCGAATACCATTCCGGAGACATCAATGCGCTCCATCTGTCGTATTTCCGCAGAAAATACCCGGAGGAAAGAGCGTTCCGCACCTGCAATATAAGAAAAAGCCGCGGTTTCCACCTCGCTGCAATGGGAGCTGATCCGCTGCCTTCTCCGGACGACGCTGATTCCCCGTATCATATGAAGCTTATTAAGGATAAAGGGTATGTGCATTTTTCGATCAATGATCTGCCCATTCTGGAGTGGCAGGATGACGGAAGCACATTCGGACCTGTGTTAACAAAAGGAAAAATCGGGCTGAGGCAAATGGCGCCGATGAAAGCCGCTTATCGTGATTTGTCTGTGCACCAAGCGGTGAGAAGATGAAGACGACTGTGACGGATGCGCTTTATGCAGGCTGTGAAGCGGTTGTGAAAATCGCGTGGCTGAACGGGCTGTGGCTGTTGTTTACACTTTTGGGCGGCGTTCTTTTCGGGTGGGCGCCGAGCACAGCCGCGATGTGTGCCGTCATACGGAAATGGCTGATGGGACAAAAAGATGTCCCGGTATTTGCGTTATTTCTGGATACCTACAAAAAAGAGTTTCTGAAGGTCAATGCGATTGGACTTGCGTTTTTTGCCCTTTTGCTTATTTTGTCGGCTAATTATTATTATTTTTCGGCAAGTGCGGATTGGCTGTCCTTTACCGTGACGAGCTGCACCCTCTTGGCGGGGCTTTTGTACACCGTCGCGCTCATGTATGTGTTTCCTCTTTATGTGCATTACGAGCTTCCGCTTCGCCAATATATTCCGCAAGCGCTGCTGTTTGGCGCCATGCGGCCGCTGACCACCGGCTGCATGCTGATCGGCTGCGGATTTGTGCTTTATTTGCTGTATACGCTTCCAGGCCTGATCCCATTTTACGGCCCAAGTTTATTTGGGCTCGTGTCGATGTTTTTTGCTTTCAGAGGGTTTCAAAAAACAGAGGCGCAGCACCGCCATCAGGCCGGATAAACAAAAAAATGACAAACGGGCAAAAAAGTGCAGCCAATCAAAAACGTTTATGCAAAAAAGTGACATTGAAGACAGCTCCTCAAGCGCATAAAATCCAATTTAAGTAAGCGCTTACAGACAAATGATAAGGAGCTGTCTGATGATTAGACGAAGAAAAAGCATGTTTACCACACTCACATTGTTGGTGTTGTTGATGCTGGGGGCTTCTGTGTTTCCTGTCAAAGCAGAAGGAGCGGCGCGGCAGATGGAAGCGCTGAACCGGGGCCTTGTGGCAGTCAAAACGGATGGCGGCATTTTTGTCAGCTGGCGGTTTCTTGGGACAGAAAACGCATCTGTGACGTTTAATGTGTACAGAGACGGACAAAAGCTGAATGCTTCGCCTGTCAAATCCACGAATTATATCGATAAAAACGGAACAGCGGGCTCAACGTATTTCATTCGGGCTGTTGTAAACGGAACCGAGCAGGCCGCTTCTGAAAAAGCCTCTGTATGGGCACAGCCGTATCATTCCGTTCCGCTTGATAAACCGGCTGGCGGCACGACACCAAAGGGCGAAGCCTATACCTACAGTGCCAATGATGCCAGTACGGGCGATGTGGATGGCGATGGGCAGTATGAGCTGATCCTCAAATGGGATCCGTCCAATTCAAAGGACAATTCACAGGACGGCTATACGGGTGAAGTGTTTATTGATGCGTATAAGCTGGACGGAACAAGATTATGGCGAATTGGTCTCGGCAAAAACATCAGAGCGGGCGCACACTACACTCAGTTTATGGTGTATGACCTGGATGGTGACGGAAAAGCGGAAGTGGCGATGAAGACCGCTGACGGAACAAAAGACGGCAAGGGAAAAGTGATCGGAAATGCGAATGCCGATTACAGAAATGAGCAGGGGCGTGTGCTTTCTGGTCCTGAGTACCTGACTGTCTTTCAAGGTGAAACGGGAAAAGAGCTTGTCACTTCAAACTTTGAACCGGCACGGGGCAATGTATCAGATTGGGGTGACAGCTACGGCAACCGGGTCGATCGTTTTCTTGCGGGCATTGCGTATCTCGACGGACAGCGTCCGAGCCTGATTATGACTAGAGGCTATTACGCCAAAACCATGCTTGTTGCGTATAACTTCAGAGACGGAAAACTGTCAAAGCTCTGGACGCTGGATTCCTCTAAGTCGGGTAATCAAGCTTTCGCCGGACAAGGCAATCACAACTTAAGCATTGCAGATGTGGACGGAGACGGTAAGGATGAAATCATCTTCGGCTCAATAGCTGTTGACCATGACGGCAAAGGCATGTACTCGACAGGCTTAGGCCACGGAGACGCGCTGCATGCCGGAGATCTTGATCCGAGCCGTCCGGGGCTTGAAGTATTTCAGGTTCATGAGGACAAAAACGCGCAATACGGCTTATCTTTCCGGGATGCCGCAACAGGAAAAATCATTTGGGGTGTTCACGCCGGCAAGGATGTAGGCCGGGGCATGGCCGCTGATATTGATCCGCGCTATCCGGGACAGGAGGTTTGGGCGAACGGTTCCCTTTACACATCGAAAGGCGCCAAAATCGGCAGCAGTGTGCCATCGTCAACCAATTTCGGCATCTGGTGGGACGGTGACCTGCTGCGGGAACAGCTGGACAGCAACAGGATCGATAAATGGGATTATCAAAACGGCGTTTCTAAAAACCTGCTGACTGCATCAGGTGCTGCCTCCAATAACTCTACAAAAGCAACACCGGCTCTTCAGGCTGATCTGCTCGGTGACTGGCGGGAGGAAGCTGTGTGGAGAACCGAGGACAGCAGTGCGCTCCGCATCTACACCACCACAATTCCGACCGAGCACAGGCTGTATACGCTGATGCATGATCCTGTGTACCGGCTCGGCATTGCCTGGCAAAATGTCGCGTATAACCAGCCGCCGCATACAAGCTTCTTTTTAGGAGACGGCATGGCGGCACAGTCTAAACCGAATATGTATACGCCTTAACAGAAGGGGGGAAGGAACGGGCCGCACGCTTGGCCCGTTCCCATTTAAAATGAAACCGAAAAAGAGGCAAATGGAATACCTGACCAGAGGCCTAATCGCGGTCAAAACGGAGCAAGGCGTATTTGTGAGCTGGCGTTTTCTCGGAACCGATCATGAGACTGTTACTTTTCACATTTATCGGAACGGAGATCGGATCACTGGCAAACCGATTTCGGATAGCACCAATTTTCTGGATGAAAAGGGAACGGAGGACTCTCTCTATCAAGTGGCGGCTGTCTATAAAGGCCGGGAAGAAAGGCTTTCGAAAGAAGCTCCCGTTTGGCGGGAAAACGTTCTCGAGCTCCCGCTTAACAAACCCGAAGGCGGCGTGACGCCGGACGGAAAACCGTATACCTACAGCGCCAATGATGCGAGCGTCGGAGATGTGGATGGGGACGGAGAATATGAAATCATCCTGAAATGGGACCCGTCCAACTCAAAAGATAACGCCCACGACGGATATACCGGAGACGTCCTCATTGACGCCTATAAACTGAATGGCACTTTTCTGTGGCGGATCAACCTCGGCAGAAATATCAGAGCAGGCGCCCATTACACGCAGTTTATGGTCTATGACTTAGACGGTGACGGAAAAGCAGAAATCGCTATGAAAACAGCCGACGGCACAATAGACGGCAAAGGAAACATCATCGGTGAAGCGCATGCCGATTTCAGGAATGAGCAGGGCCGTATTCTGTCAGGTCCGGAATATTTGACAGTGTTTAAAGGGGAAACCGGTGAAGCGCTCACGACTGTCGATTATGAACCGCCTCGGGGAAAACTGGAGGATTGGGGAGATGGCTACGGAAACCGCATGGACCGTTTTCTCGCCGGAATCGCTTATTTGGATGGAGAGCGGCCGAGCCTGGTGATGGCACGGGGCTATTATACGAGAACAGTACTCGTCGCTTATGATTTCCGGAATGGCAGGCTGAAGAAACGCTGGACGTTTGATTCCAATCAGCCGGGGCATGAAGCATACGCGGGACAGGGCAACCACAGCTTGAGCGTTGCCGATGTTGATGGAGATGGAAAGGATGAAATTATTTACGGCGCCATGGCGGTTGATCATGACGGAACCGGTCTGTACACGACGGAACTCGGACACGGAGACGCCATGCACGTCGGCGATCTAGATCCGTCACGCAAAGGGCTTGAAGTGTTTCAGGTTCATGAGGACGCAAGCAAGCCGTATGGGTTGTCGCTGCGTGATGCCGGAACGGGCGAGGTGTTATGGGGCGTCCATGCCGGAACAGATGTCGGCAGAGGAATGGCGGCTCACATTGACCCTCGGTACAAGGGATCGCTCGTCTGGGGAATCGATCCGCCGGGCAATGAAGGAATGTCATATGGGCTCTATACGAGCAAAGGAGAAAAAATCAGCGACAAAGCGCCTGCTTCCGCCAATTTCTCCATTTGGTGGGACGGGGACTTGGTCAGGGAGCTGTTGGATCATGAATGGAATGGAACGATCGGCAAACCAAAGATTGAAAAGTGGGATGCTGAAAACCGCTGTTTAAATACGATTTTTCAGCCGGAAGGTGTGCTGTCCAACAACGGGACAAAAGGAAACCCGGTTCTTCAGGCCAACCTGTTCGGAGACTGGCGGGAAGAGGTCATTTGGAGAACCGAAGACAGCAGTGCGCTCCGTATCTATACAACGACACACCTTACCCGCCATCGTTTTTACACACTGATGCACGATCCGGTTTACAGGCTTGGAATCGCTTGGCAGAACACCGCGTACAACCAGCCGCCGCACACAAGCTTTTATCTCGGAACAGGAATGAAAAAACCGCCGAAGCCCGCTCTGTACATAGCGGGAAACAAAGCGGAGACGCCGCTTTAGGAGGAATGTATGGGATACGAAGCAAAGACTGAACGCTATGACAAAATGACCTATCACAAAGCCGGGCGAACCGGATTAAGGCTTCCCGCTATTTCTCTCGGCCTCTGGCATCAGTTCGGCGCTGCCTATTCTCCGGAGAACGCGCGGTCCATGCTGAGAGCCGCATTTGATGCAGGCATCGTCCATTTTGATCTGGCCAACAATTACGGCCCGCCGCCCGGCTCCGCTGAGGAGATGTTCGGGCGCATGCTGAAAACGGATTTTGCGCCTTACCGTGATGAACTCGTCATCAGCACTAAAGCCGGCTATGACATGTGGAAGGGGCCGTATGGCAATGGCGGCTCGAAAAAACATTTGACTGCCAGCTTGAATCAAAGTTTAAAGCGGCTGGGGCTTGATTATGTGGATCTCTTCTATTCGCACCGTCCTGATCCTGAAACGCCGCTTGAGGAAACGATGGAGACGCTGGCGGGCTTTGTGCGTCAAGGAAAAGCTTTGTATGTCGGACTGTCAAACTACAGCCCTGAAGAGACAGAGCGCGCCGCCGATCTTTTACAACAGCTCGGAGTCCGGCTCGCCATCCATCAGACGCGATATTCGATGTTTCACCGAGATCCGGAAAAAGGGCTGCTTGATGTGCTGGACAAAAAGGGAGCCGGCTGCATCGCGTTTGCGCCGCTCGCTCAAGGGCTTCTCACGACAAAGTACGTTTCAGGCATCCCGGAAACCTCAAGAGCAAAGGATGCGAACAGTCCATTCCTGCAGACGGAGCACATAACCGAAAGGGCGGTCAGTAAGGCGCAAAGGCTGAATAATATTGCGAAAGAACGGGGACAATCGCTCCCGCAAATGGCGCTCTCATGGCTTTTGAAGGATGCCCGGATGACCTCCGTTTTAATTGGAGCAAGCCGGGCGCAACAAATAGAGGAAAACGTTCAAGCCTTGCAATCAGCGGACTTTTCAAACGAGGAGCTTTTTGCCATTGAGTTTATATTAAGTGAAAAAAACGAGGGGGAATGAGACATGGCACATCATATTTATCTTGCTGGTGATTCGACTGTCCAAACGTATGGAGAAAGTACAAATCAAGGGGGCTGGGGGCAGTTTCTCGGTTCGCATCTGCCGGAGCATATTCAGGTGATCAATAAAGCGATCGGCGGCAGAAGCTCAAAAACCTTTGTGGAGGAAGGCAGGCTTCAGGCGATCCTTGATGTGATTGAGCCGGATGATTGGCTGTTTGTGCAGATGGGCCATAATGACGCGTCGAAAAATAAGCCGGAGCGCTACACCGAGCCCTATACCACCTATAAACAATATTTAAAGCAGTATATCGCAGGCGCTAGAGAAAAAGGCGCGCATCCGCTTCTCATTACCCCAGTAGCCCGCTTTCATTATGAAAACGGCGTGTTTTTGAACGACTTTCCTGATTATTGCATTGCCATGAAGCAGACAGCCGCTGAGGAGAATGTCCAGCTCATTGATCTAATGGAAAAAAGTCTCGCTTTCTTTACTGAGAAGGGCGAAGAAAAAGTATACACCTATTTTATGGTTTCAGAAGGGATTGACGATTACACGCACTTTACAAAAAAAGGCGCAAATGAAATGGCAAAACTCGTAGCGAAAGGCATGAAAGAGCTGGGCCTGCCACTAACAGAATCTATCGTCAAAGAAGGGTGAAGGACTTGGGGAGAAAATTATATCACGGCGCTTGCTATTATCCGGAACTATGGGATGAAAAGACGATTCAGCAGGACATTGACAGGATGCGGGAGGTCGGCATCAATGTCGTGCGAATTGGTGAGTTCGCCTGGTCTGTGATCGAGCCGGAAGAAGGAAAAATTGACGTGAGCTTTTTTAAGGAAATGATCAGCCGGATGTATGAAAACGGCATCGAAACAATCATGTGCACACCGACACCGACACCGCCTATTTGGCTGTCGCACGGCCGGCCTGAGCGAATGCACACCAACGAAAAAAGAGAGGTGATGGGACACGGCTCCCGTCAGCATGCTTGTACAAATAACCCGTATTTCCGAAAAAGAGCCGCCATCATCACCACAAGCATCGCCAAAGAGCTGGGACACTTGCCGGGGCTGATCGGCTGGCAGCTCGATAATGAATTTAAATGCCATGTGGCTGAATGCATGTGTGAGACGTGCTTAAGCTTATGGCATGACTGGCTTAGAAACCGTTACGGTGTGATTGAACGGTTAAATGAAGCGTGGGGAACCGATGTGTGGAGTGAAACCTATCAAACCTTTGAGCAGGTGCCGCAGCCGGGTCCGGCCCCGTTTTTGCATCACGCTTCATTGCGCACGATGTATCAGCTGTTTTCGATGGAGATGATCGCTCAATTTGCGGATGAACAAGCGAAAATCATCCGCTGTTATTCAGATGCGCCAATCACTCATAACGGCTCGGTCATGTTCAGCACAGACAATGAACGGATGTTTCAGAATCTCGATTTTGCTTCCTATGATACGTACGCTTCCCAAGAAAATGCATCTGCATTTTTATTAAATTGTGATATTTGGAGGCATTTCAAAAAAGACCGCCCGTTCTGGATTCTGGAAACAAGCCCGTCATATGCAGCCTCGCTCGAAAGCTGTGCCATGCCGCACGCCGATGGATATTTACAAGCTGAAGCCGTGTCTTCTTACGCCTTGGGGAGCGAGGGATTTTGCTACTGGCTGTGGCGCCAGCAGCGTTCAGGCAGCGAGATTTCACACGGTTCCGTCCTTAGTGCCTGGGGAGAGCCGGCGATTGGTTATCAAAACGTTTTGGCGGTTGAGCGGGCAAGAAAGGAAATCGAACCGATCATTCTTTCTACTGTGCCCGTTCAGGCTGAGGTTGCAATGACCTATTCCGACAGGGCGAAAGCGTTTCTGAAAACAGAACCTCACCGGGGGCTCCAACATCGAACGCTTATCACACACTTTTACGAGCGCATCCTCAACACGGGTATTCATCGTGATCTCGTTCCGGAAGGCTTTCCGCTGGAGGGCTATCGTGTGCTGTTTACGCCTTTTGTGCCTTATCTGTCTTCTGCTTTTATCAAAAAAGCTTCCGCATTTGCTGAAGCGGGCGGCATATGGATTGCCGGGCCGCTGACGGGAGGGCGTACGGGCGAGCATACGGTTCATACCGATTATGGCCTTGGAGAACTGGAGAAAACAGCCGGAATCAAAACACTGTTCACGTTCCCGATGAACGAGGATGCCAATACAGGAAAAGCGTTTGGCATGACGGCGCCGCTCGGGCTGTGGAGCGCGGTGTTTGATATAGAGAGCGGAAACACTCTCGGCACAGTTGAATCCGGGCCAGGTGCCGGCCATGCATTTCTGTCAGAACGAGAGCACGGCGAAGGGAAAATGGTCATGCTCGGCTCGCTTCCATCAGGCGAAAAAGGGAATGCAATGCTGGAAGCACTCGTCAGGCACTATGCGGGGGAAGCAGCCGTTTCTGTCAGGTCCGATGTCACCCCCGGTACGATTGTTGCCCCGAGAAAAGGAGAAAACGGCCTTGTATGGGTTATCGTTAATATGAATGGAAAAGGCGGGAGTGTGACGCTTCCGGAAGAGGGGACCGACCTTTTGGCAAACCGTTCAGTCGGAGCGGGGAGACTGTCAGTCGGCCAACACGAATACCGTGTGATTCAGTTTGATAATCGCAGCTGATTCTTTGCATTGAATCAGCTTTTTTATATGGAAGGAGAGAACCGATGAAAAAGATCAAATGGCTATCAGAACAGCCTAAGCTGACAAGCGGCGTAACGTGGGGTGTGCCTTGGAAAAGAGGAGAATTGAAAAAGGGAGACTGTCTGGCGCTTGTAAATGCAAAGGGTGAAAGCCGCTATGTGCAAAGCGATCCGTCGGCCTATTGGCCGGACGGGAGCATCAAATGGACGAAGCATGCGGCTGTGTTCAGTCAACAAACCGATACAGGCTTTACCCTGCAAAAAGAAGAGACCCAGCCGCCAGCGAAAAAGCTCATGATCCACGAGTCAAAGGATGCAATCCAAGTGGATACCGGGGCGCTTGTCTGCACTGTGAATAAAACGGGCTCCGACATCATTCAATCTCTGGTGATCAACGGAAAGCCGATCGCCGCAGGCGGGCGGCTGACCGCAATAAAGGAAACGAGAAAGGAGATGGCGGCAGAAAAGGTTTTTTTTCATGAAACATCGGTCAGTCTTATCAAACGTGCGGTCATTGAACAGAGAGGTCCTGTAAAAGCTGTCATCAAGATTGAGGGGGTTCATGTACTCCAAAAGACAAATGAAGAATGGCTGCCCTTCATTATCAGATTGACGTTTTATGCCGGGCTTTCAGAGATGAATATCATGCACACTCAGCTGATCGACAGGAATTTCAAACGAGAGTTCATCAAAGGGCTTGGCATGCAGTTTGACCTCTTTTTACAGGGAGAGCCGTACAACCGCCATTTCCGTTTTGCGGGGGACAAAGGCGTTTATAAAGAACCCGCCCAGCTGTTTGGCACCCGCAAATGGAATGAACGGCATCCTCTTTATCAGCGGCACATCAACGGGGAACCGATTTCTCCAAGTGAAGAGCACAAGGATTGGTTCGCACACGGCGTACAGAACGCAGTTTGGAATGATATGAAACTCGTTCAGGACTCCAGCGATCATTACCGACTGGCAAAACGGACCGGCAAGGAATATTCGTGGGTTGACATGCTGCATGGTACGCGGGCGAAAGGGCTTTGCTATGCGGGCGGCGAAAATGGAGGCTTAGCGCTCGGTCTGCGGTATTTTTTTGAAAAATATCCGTCGTCACTTGAGATAACAGGTCTTGCCGGTGATCAACCGAACTTGACCGTCTGGCTCTGGCCGCCAGACGCGGAAGCAATGGATTTCAGGCATTATACAGGGAACACCCATGTCGTCAGCGCGTACGAAGGGTTTGATGAGATGCGCTCTGATCCGACAGGCATTGCCAACACAAACGACATCAGCCTGTCATGCTTTTCTCAGATGCCGTCTGATGACGTGCTGAATGCGTTAGCGGACAAATGGCAGGCACCGCCATTGCTTATTTGTGAGCCGGACGTTTATTACGAGTCAAAAGCGCTTGGCGTTTGGAGTGTAATTGATACGGCCGATCCGGTCAAAAAAGAGCTGGAAGAACAGCTGGACGCCGCCTTCTTGTTTTATCAAAAAGAAGTGGAGCAGCGCAGATGGTACGGGTTCTGGAACTATGGGGACGTCATGCATACGTATGACCCGGTCCGGCATATGTGGCGGTATGATCTCGGCGGATACGCGTGGCAAAATAATGAGCTCGTTCCGACCTTGTGGCTGTGGCAGGCGTTTTTCCGCTCCGGCAGAGAAGATCTGTTCCGAATGGCAGAAGCAATGACCCGCCATACAAGTGAAACCGACTGTTTTCATCTCGGAGAATATGCGGGGCTTGGCTCCCGGCATAACGTGGTGCACTGGGGATGCGGCTGCAAGGAAGCGAGAATCAGCATGGCCGGCCTTTATAAATTCTACTATTATCTGACGGGGGATGAGCGCACGGGAGATCTTTTGACAGAAGTGAAGGACGCCGATGCCGCCCTAGTGAACACCGATCCGATGCGTGCCTTCTACGAGAAAGGAGAACACCCGACTCACGTCAGAACGGGGCCGGACTGGGCGGCGTTTTGCTCGAACTGGATAGCGGAATGGGAGCGGACTGAGAATCCTGAATATCTCAGGAAAATCCAAACTGGCATCAGCTGCCTGAAACGCCTGCCACTTCGCTTATTATCAGGTCCGACGTTTGAATATAATCCGGCGACATCTATGCTTCATCACATGGGAGACGGCATCGCGGGCGGCTATCATATGATCATTGCGTTTGGCGCGCCGCAAGTGTGGATGGAGCTGGCTGAGCTTCTCGATGACCGTGAATGGGAGGAAATGCTGAGTGAATTCGGCGAGTTTTACACATTCAGTGATGAAGAAAAACGCAAAAAAAGCGGAGGGGCGCTCCATGACGGGCATTTTCACTGGCCGATGTTTGCGGCTGGTATGACAGCCTATGCTGCGAGAAAAAAACAAGACCATAACCTCGCCGAAAAAGCGTGGAATCTTTTGCTCGACCATAAACTGAGCCATACGCCGCTTCCGATCAACCCCGCGCAAATCGAGACGTGGACTCAGCTTGAAGAGCTTCCGTGGGTAACGACAAACACTGTCTCCCAATGGTGTTTAAATGTCATTGCGGCACTTGAATTAATTGGTGAATACCTCCCCGCAAAAAAAGATACATCCGGCAAAAAAGGATAACAGCCGTCAATTCATAGGAGAAATGATGCAAAAAATGAAGATTGCAAGAATTTATGTAAGCGCTTTATATTAGGGGTGGCAAAGGAGAAATGAAAAAGGAGAAAAAGGGGGACTTACGCATCATGAAAAAAAGAATACGAAAAAAATGGCTCGCTTTACCGCTCGCTGCCATGATGATAGCCGGGTGCAGCAATTCAGAAACATCCAATTCAGCGAGCGATTCAAAAAACACGATCAACATCATGGCGCCGCTGCTGTCACCGGAAAGCCCGAGTGATAAAAGCCCGTCATTAAAAGCGTTAGAGAAATACACAGGCAAAGATATTAAGGTCACATGGGTGCCTGATTCTTCCTACAACGATAAATTTAACATCGTCATGGCCTCTGGAGAGATGCCGCATGCGATTGTGATTAAAGATAAGTCAGCCGGCTTTATTAAGTCTGTCAAAGCGGGTGCTTTTTGGGAGCTGTCTCCTTATTTAAAAGACTACAAGAATGTAAGCCAGGCTGATGAAAAGATACTCAAGAACAGCTCGGTAAATGGCGAGGTGTATGGGGTCTACAGATCGAGAGACTTGATCAGAGCCTGTATGATCATCAGAACCGACTGGCTCAAAAACGTCGGGCTCGATATGCCGGAAACGCTTGATGATTTTTATGAAGTGCTGAAGGCCTTTAAGGAAAAAGATCCTGACGGAAACGGCAAGGACGATACGTACGGCATGGTCGTGCCGAAATGGATGGGGCTTGGCAACGGAAGCCCGTGGGATGTTCTGCAAATCTGGTTCGGCGCCCCGAATCGCTACGGCGTTGAAAACGGGAAGCTGGTGCCTGATTTTACAACGAAGGAATATATGGAGGCGCTCACCTTCTTTAAGAAGCTGTATGATGAAGGCTTGATCAACAAGGATTTCGCTGTTATGGATTCGGCGAAGTGGAATGACCCGGTTGTAAAAGGAAAAGCGGGTGTCATCGTTGATACAGGCTCCAGAGCGTCGCAAATTCAAAGCGCCATGGAAGAAGCGGATGAGTCGAACAAGGATATCATTGATATCGTCGGCACAGTAGAAGGACCAAAAGGCAAGCGCACTTTCCCGACATCAGGATATTCAGGCATGATCGCGATACCAAAATCAAGTGTGAAAACGGAAAAAGAGCTGAAAGAGGTGCTGTCCTTCCTTGATAAGCTGAACGATAAGGAAGCACAGATTCTGACCAACAACGGAGTCGAGGGCCGTAATTATGAGCTGAAGGACGGCGTATTCACTTCTCTTGAAAAAAACAACAAATCCCTTCTGTATGAGCATGAAGGCTTAGCTCAGTTCAGCATGTCCATCCCGAAAAGCGAGTACTACATCGAAGATCAGAAAACAAAGCTCTTCCAGCATCGCAAGGACATCATCACTGAAGGAGAAAAAATAGCCGTCTTTAACCCGGCTGAGTCGCTTGTATCCGATGTATATACCCAAAAAGGAGCCCAGCTTGACAACATCATTCTTGATGCGAGAACGCAATTTATTATTGGAGAAATCGATGAAAAAGGCTTCAAGGATGCGGTGAAGCTTTGGGAAAACAGCGGCGGCAATGAACTGATGAAGGACTTAAACAAATTGTATCAATCGTCAAAATAAACCGATGCGCCTGCCGTTCAGGGCGCACCGGTATCACGAAAGGAGAACAGATATGGAAACGGTGCCGAAGAAGGGAAACGCACCAGTTCTCACTGCTGGAAAAGGCATCAGCTGGATGGCTGCGCTCAAAAGAGACAAATGGCTTTATCTTCTTCTTATTCCCGGTCTGCTTTATTTTCTGATTTTCAAATACCTGCCGATGTGGGGCGTGCTTATCGCGTTTAAGGATTATTCGCCATATCTCGGCTTCTGGAAAAGCGAATGGGTCGGTCTTGATTATTTTAAAGATTTTTTTATGAATCCGGATTTTTTCCGGTTGCTGCGCAACACGCTCATGCTGGCAAGCCTTGATCTGCTGTTTGCCTTTCCCGCGCCGCTCATTTTGGCTTTGCTGTTGAATGAGCTGAGGAAGGCTGTGTATAAAAGGTGCATTCAGACCCTTATTTACGTGCCCCATTTTGTCTCATGGACAATCGTGGTCAGCATCACCTTTGTTTTCTTTACAGTCGATACAGGGGTCATCAACAAAATGGTCATGAGCCTGACAGGGAATCAGATTTCTTTCTTATCAGACGCTGACTGGTTCCGGCCGATGATTGTCATGCAAAGCATCTGGAAGGAGACAGGCTGGGGAACGATTTTATTTCTCGCCGCTTTGGCAACGGTGGATCAGGAGCAATATGAGGCGGCGATTATGGATGGGGCCGGCCGGTTTAGGCGGATGTGGCATATTACGCTTCCGGCAATCAGAAGCACCATCATTGTTCTTTTGATTTTAAGGATCGGAAGCTTTTTGAATATCGGTTTTGAACAGGTGTATTTGATGACAAACTCGCTTAACCGCAGCGTGGCTGACATCTTCGACACGTACGTTTACATGATGGGGATTACCCAAGGCGCGTACAGCTACAGCACAGCTGTCGGTTTGTTTAAATCGGTTGTCGGGATTATCTTAATTTTCGGTGCCAATTACATCGCGAAAAAGTTCGATCAGGAAGGATTGTTTTAGAGGAGGGAGAGGTATGGCTGACATTCACACGATGCACAACACAAAAGCCGGACGGGTATTTGACGTCTGCAACATTTTGTTTCTTGGCGGCGTCGGCGCGATTACCATTTTGCCGTTTTTGTATATTATCGCCGGTTCCTTTGCGACAGAAGCTGAGCTTGCTCAGCGCAGCTTCTTTATTTTCCCGAAAACCTTTACCCTTGACGCTTATCGGTATGTGTTTTCGACACCGACGTTTATCAGAAGTATGGGCGTATCCATCTTCATCACTGTAGTCGGGACAGCCGTGCAATTGTTTTTCACCTTTACGATGGCGTATCCGCTGGCGAAGCGGCATGTGAAGGGACGGAATCTGCTTTTAAACCTGGTGATTTTCTCGATGCTGTTTTCCGGGGGGATGATTCCGACGTATCTTGTTGTCAAATCACTTGGATTGCTGGATTCCTATTGGGCGTTGATCCTGCCAATGGCGATCAATCCGTTTAACCTCATTATTATCAAAAACTTCTTTCAGCAGCTGCCGCAGGAGCTTGAGGAATCAGCAAAAATTGACGGCTGTTCAGAAATCGGCGTTTTTTGGCGGATCGCTTTGCCGCTGTCGAAGCCGGTCATTGCCACCTTTGCGCTGTTTTATGCGGTCGGAATTTGGAATGATTTCTTCCATGCTCTCTTATATATCAATGACAGTGCAAAATGGCCGCTGCAAATGGTGCTCCGCCAGGTCACGATTTTATCGGACTTAACGGCGACCAATGGCGATACGATGCAAAATACCATTCCGCCGGAGCAGGGGATTAAGCTTGCTGTCATCGTCATCGCGACCATACCGATTTTGGCGTTTTATCCATTTTTACAAAAACATTTTGCCAAAGGAATGCTGATCGGTTCTGTGAAAGGCTGAGAAAGGGAGTGTTTCATATCAGTACGTTAGATCAGATCAAAATCGCCTATATCGGCGGGGGTTCCCAAGGCTGGGCCCGAAGCTTGATGAGCGATTTGTCCCTTGATGACCGAATGTCAGGCACGGTGGCGCTCTATGATCTGAATTTTGAAGCGGCGCAGAAAAATGAAATCATCGGCAATAACAACGGAGACGGCAGATGGCGGTACGAGGCGGTTTCTACTTTGAAAAAGGTATTATCCGGTGCGGATATCGTGATTATTTCGATTTTGCCGGGCACTCTGGATGACATGGAAACGGACGTTCATCTGCCTGAGCGATACGGCATCTATCAATCAGTTGGTGATACTGTCGGACCGGGGGGAATTATGAGAGGTTTGCGGGCCGTTCCGATGTTTGCAGAAATTGCCCGGGCAATAAGAGACTACGCCCCCGAATCATGGGTCATCAATTATACAAACCCAATGTCTATTTGCACGAGAACGCTGTATAAAGTGTTTCCGGGCATAAAAGCGTTCGGCTGCTGCCACGAAGTATTCGGCACGCAAAAACTGCTGGCGGAGATGGTTACAGATAGGCTTGGACTAGAGGTAAAGCGGCGTGAAGACGTCCATGTTCATGTGCTGGGCATTAACCATTTTACATGGGTCACAGCAGCTTCTTACCGGCATATTGATCTGCTGCCAGTTTTCCATGATTTCTGTGCGCATTATGCCGAATCCGGCTATGAGCTGGAGGGGGAAAGCTGGAAGGACAGTGTATTTCGCTCTGCTCACCGTATTGCATTCGATTTATTTGAAACGTACGGTGCCATCCCCGCTGCCGGTGACAGGCATCTGGCTGAGTTTTTCCCCGGTTGTTATCTCAAACAGCCTGAGACATGGAAGTTTCACCTGACACCCATATCCTTCAGAAAACAGGACAGAGACCGGAAACAAAAAGAAACGGACCACATGGCACAGCAAAAACAGGGTGTTGAGAGGAAAGCATCAGGAGAAGAGGGCGTGAATATCATTGCGGCGCTCCTCGGACTGGGCGAACTTGTAACAAATGTGAATCTGCCGAATCAAGGCCAGGTCGCTCATCTCCCATTAGATGCGATCGTGGAAACAAACGCATTCATTACCCGCAACCGTGTCCAGCCGATTGTTTCCGGAGCGCTGCCGAAGGGTGTGGAAATGCTGGCGGCACGACACGTATCCAATCAGGAGGCAGTGGCGGAAGCGGGGCTAACAAAGGACCGCGGCCTCGCTTTTCAAGCGTTTCTCAATGACCCGCTTGTCACGCTCGACCGCCGTGATGCGGAGCAGCTTTTTGACGACATGCTTTCAAAGCACCAGCCGATATTATAATAGGAGCAGTGACCGTTTAGAAAACGTGCAGTTGACCATAATGATAGTAGCTCTTAAGAAGTAGGTGCTATCAACATGGGAGATTATCTCAATGTAGCGGTAGAATTAGTTTGCGGTTTGGGCATTTTATTTGTCATTTTGAAGTTTCTCGGAAAAACCCAATTCTCTCAAATCACTCCGTTTGACTTTATTTCTGCATTGATTTTAGGGGAACTGGTCGGAAATGCAGTGTACGATCATGAAATTAAGATCAAAGAGATTATTTTCGCTTCGCTGCTGTGGGGGCTGCTGATTTATATGATTGAATTCATTACCCAAAAAGTAAAAGGGTCCAGAAAATTCCTGGAAGGTGAACCGAATATCGTCATCCATAATGGAAAGCTCAAATATGAAATGCTGAAGAAAAACAAGCTCGACATTAATCAGCTGCAGAGCCTTTTAAGGCAGGCCGGCTGCTTTTCCATACAGGAAGTGGAATATGCCATATTAGAAACAAACGGGATGGTCAGCGTTCTTCAGAAATCCGATTTTGGCAATCCGACGAGAAAAGATATGAATCTTCCGCAGCAAAATGTGTCTTTGCCCACCACGTTAATTCTTGATGGGGAGATTGTGTATGACAACCTGCGAGAAGCAGGGGTAGACGAACAGTGGCTGAAGCAAACGCTAAAAAAGCAGGGGATTGAAAAGATTGAGGATGTATTATTTGCTGAATGGCATCCTAATAAACCGCTGTACGCTATCACATTTGAAGAAAGCAGATCCTCATGAAAAAAGAGCTTGCGGCATAGCCCAAGCTCTATTTCGTTATTGATGAGTCCCTTGTTTAACAGCTCTCACGTGATACATGCTCACTTCAGTGCTGATCATATAGTCAGGCTTTGGCTTGCCTTTGTTCGCTTTATGACCGGCGATATGCGCATCGCTTTTTTCCCACTGTTTCCAGTGATCTTCGGATTGCCAGCGGATCATGACAACGACTTCCTCATCGCCGCGGCGGACGTTTTTCTCAAGCACGGTCACATCTATTAAGCCTTCCTGTTTTTCAATGATTCCTTCAGCGCTGAAACGTTCGATCACTTTATCAGCATGGCCTTCTTTTACCGTCATTTTTCTTAACTGAACAAACATTTATCTCTCTCCAATCACGCTCATATATCCGTTATTGTAAATGAAATTCATTCTCAATGTCAAAAAAAGAGCACGGCGGAGCATTTTCTCCGCCGTCACACTTATGCTTTCAATAAAAACTCATTGCCGTCCTCGTCCTGAAATTGAACAAAGGTGCCCCACTCCATCTGGTTCGGCTCACTGAGAAATTCTACGCCGTTTGCCTTCATTCTTTCATATGTACCAAAGATGTCTTCACACTCAAAGACAATAGAAGCCTTCATGTGTTCGGCGCCTTTCATCATCGCTTTCGGATAAATGACTAAACGAGTCTGTGCCCCCGTGGGCGCGACCTCCAGCCAGCTTGCGTTTGGCCCCATCGGATGGTCCGCCACAATGTCAAAACCCACCTTCTCCGACCAAAATTGCTTCGCTTTCTGCTGATCCTCAACATATACAGCCACAGTGCCGATTTGTTTGATCATAGGGAAACCTCCAATTCAATAGATATGTATATCATAACCTTTATAAAGCTGAAGTAACACAGAAAAATCAGCCGGGAGAACCGGCTGATTTACCATTAAAATGAGCAGCTTACGACATCTATATGTTTTGTGTCCAATGCGTAATAAAACCAGCGGTGGTGTGAGGCATCCCAATAAAAGCCGCCGACGGATTCTCTTCCAAGAATGACTGGATAGAACCAAAATGAGCTGCCGTTGGTTAACCAAACATAGGTAAAACGGAAGAGACAAGGCTGAATGAGAACGGGTTCAACTAAATAAGCTGCCCCATGCAAGCCCTGAGGCTTTGTCGGTTTTGCCGGCTTTTTATGCGGGGGAGGACCTTGCGGCGCCCCGCCTCCAACACCTGGCCCAGCGCCTCCGCCGAAACCAGGCACGGCACCCCCGCCAATACCAGGCCCAGCGCCTCCGCCAAAACCAGGCACGGCACCCCCGCCAATACCAGGCCCAGCACCCCCGCCAATACCGGGTACGGCGCCTCCGCCGATACCAGGCCCTGGATATCCAACTGGGTAGCGGTAATCATATTCTACTGGAGACCATGGATCATAGATCGGCCCATCATACATATATGGATCATAATACATATCATAACGTCCTTTCTCATAGTAAACTGTACATTTGACAGGATATGAGAGTGGGCTTATATTGGTGAATCTGCCTATGGATGAAATTGGCATGCGCTCATTGTGCAGAATCAATCCATTTTTCCCTAGTCCCATTCACAATTCCGATTTATAATTTTATAATATAAGAGCTTCTATTATGAAAAAGGAGACAGACCGTGAATATCGATCAAAAACTATATCAATATATCATAGACCATACGGCTGACATTACTGAGAAATGGTTCAGTTTACGAAGTCAGCTGCAAGGCGAATTATATTCCGCCGAGCATTTAAGTGAAGAAACCAAAAAGCTTTTGACAGAGCAGCATACGTTTACGAATATAACAATCGCAAGTGCATTCCTGGAGGAACAAACCGAATTTCAAGACAATATGGCAAAATGGGCGCTGAATGTTGCGAAAAAAAGAGTAGAGCAAGATGTTCCGGTGCATGAGGTCGTCGAAGCCATATCAAATTCAAG
Organism: Bacillus sp. FSL K6-1012; assembly: GCF_037964915.1. Classification (NCBI taxonomy): domain Bacteria; kingdom Bacillati; phylum Bacillota; class Bacilli; order Caryophanales; family Bacillaceae; genus Bacillus; species Bacillus sp. FSL K6-1012. The sequence continues at coordinate 806,879 of NZ_CP150175.1, forward strand.
AATCGCATTCTGGGATGCTGTCGTTACGTTTATAAAAGAGCATCGGGATATCGTCACAAATGAGGATGCTGACCGCTGGAACCGTATTGTGAATCAGTCTTTCGATAAGCTGATTATTGAGTTTTCCGAGCAGTATCAAAAATTTATGCTGATGAGGCTCACTTCTCAGCAGGAATTGATCAGTGAATTAGGCTGTCCGGTGATTTCCATTGCGGATGGAATCGGCATATTGCCGCTGATTGGCTCTGTAGACACAAAACGTGCGCAGGTGATTTTAGAGACAGTGCCGGTCCGATGCATTGAGAGAAAAATCACAAGTCTTGTTGTCGATCTTTCCGGCGTCCCGATTGTGGATACAATGGTTGCACAGCAATTGTACAACCTGTCAAAAACACTTTTCTTACTTGGCGTCAAAGCCGTATTTTCAGGCATTCGGCCGGATGTCGCCCAAACATCCATTCAATTAGGGCTTGATTTCAGTGAATATGAAACATACGGCACGCTGAAGCAGGCGCTTGAAAACATGGGCGTCCGCTGTATTGTTGAGGAATTGGAACAAAACTAAGATGAAATCTGATTAGGCATATGACCGCCCCTTGATGAGGTGATCATATGCCTTTTTGATGTGAATAGAAATCACCATTGATTTATTGGAAAAAACATAATATTATAATTCTTATAAGAATACTGTGAATTAAAACCGAACAGGGGGGAAGGTCATTGGTTTCAAAAACAACCGTTGATCCGAAAGTGATTGAAAAAATTATCAGCTCGTTGGAAACACTGGATTTCGGCACCGTTCAAATCACCGTACACGATTCCCAGGTCACACAGATTGAGAAGGTCGAAAAGCACCGTTTCTCACTGAAAAGCAAAGAATCGAAGTAACAGAGGTGTTTAAAAGGTTTTTGTTCGACATTAAATTCTCCTTAAAACATATACATATTTCATCCATTTTTTATATAATAGACCTTTAAGATCATTTCTTAGGAGGATTTTTGACATGCAAGCTACAGTTCATGAGAGTAAGCATTCGATCATGCAGCGCATTTTGACAGTGTTTATCTTTACACTGCTGATCGCAACCGTCGGGCTGTACATCGGCCAGTTTATTCCTGTCGCTTTGATGCTGCCGCTTTCGATCCTTGAAGTGGCGATGATTATTATCGCCTTCTGGATGCGCAGAAGAAAAGCGGTCGGGTATGCGTTTGTTTATACATTCGCCTTCGTTTCCGGCATTACCCTATTTCCGATTGTCAGCCACTACGCTTCAATAGCCGGCGCCTATGTGGTACTTGAAGCGTTCGGATCTACATTTTTAATTTTTGCTGTGCTCGGTACAATCGGCGCAAAAATGAAGAAGGATTTATCGTTCCTGTCGTCGTTTCTGCTCGTAGCGCTCATCGCACTAATTGCGGTTGGCATTTTCAGCATCTTCAGCCCGCTGAATTCCGCGGCGATGATGGCGTATTCCGTTATTGGAACCATCGTCTTTTCCCTTTACATCTTGTATGATTTGAACCAAATCAAACACCGCGATATTACGGAGGACTTAATTCCGGTTATGGCATTATCGCTGTACCTTGACTTTATCAACTTGTTCATCAACCTGCTTCGCTTCTTTGGCATTTTAAGCAGTGATGATTAATCAGAAAGCGCCTGTCATTGAGATAGGCGCTTTTTGTAATTTTTATTTATGTACAATAGCGTGACAATGGTGTCCGGCATTTTTACATCCGTTCTGATCGGCATTGTGTTTGTAATCAGCGATATTTGTCACCGTGTTTAAGGAAAAACGCTGTAGCCTGTCCAGACCAGACGGGTTTTTTAGTCTTTAAACACGCTCAGCTTTTCAAAAAGATCGCCCAGCATATTCACGAACATGTCTTTTTCCTCATCGCTGTAGTTTTCCATGACAGCGGAAATCTTGCTGAAATGGCCGGGCAGAAATTGCTCCAGCCGTTCTTTGCCTTCCTTTGTCAGCTCGATACTCATTTTTCGTTTATCCTCGGTGTGATGCCTGCGGCGGACAAATCCGTCCCTCGCCAGTCCGTCAAGCAGGCCGGTAATCGTAGCTTTCGTGACGTTCGATTGCTTGGCGAGCTCCGTCGGGCTTAACGTGTGGTCCTTTGCGTCGAACAAAAGCATCAGGATTTTAAATTTTCCTTCAGACAGTCCGCGTCTGGCGAAATAATGCTCCATCACATGATTCATTTTTTTCGAGATATCAAACAAAGATAAAAATAATTCAAGAGAACCGGCGTCCACATTGGAATATGTCTCGGCATGTTCTGTTATATGCTTGTATTTTGGTAAATGTTTTAATTCCATCACAATAAGCTCCCGTACGTTTGTCGTTACACGATTATAATGGAGGGAAAATCAGAACGCAACCCGTGTTGGAGATGATTGACAGCTGTTTGCCGCACATAGTAAGGTAATATAGTTAGGTGCCTAACTACATACAGAGAACTGAAAAGGTGGTTATCAACATGAAACATATACTGATTGCGGGGGGCGGAATCGGCGGGCTGTCGGCAGCCATTTCTCTCAGTAAAGCAGGTTTTTCCGTCACCTTATGTGAAGCGGCTGCAGAAAACCGCAAGACCGGCGCAGGGATTCTCCAGCCGCAAAACGCACGGGCGGTGTTAAAGGAGCTGGGCGTATTTGAAGAGTGCTGCGTGCATGGATTTCAAACAGCGTGGTTTAAAACATTTGATAAGCAGGGGAATCTATTATTCAAAGTCAGTGAGTCTTTCTTAGATGATAAGCTTCCGGGCCGCAATAATATTCTGCGAAAAACGTTAAATGATATTCTCATCAAGCATGCCGAAGCTTCGGGTGCAAGGATTTTGTGGGGGAAAAAGATTGTGGCTTATGAAGAAACGCCTGAAGCGGTTACCGCTGTATTTGATGATGGAGAAAAGGTGCAGGCCGACATTCTGGCGGGCTTTGACGGCATTCATTCCATTGTGCGGGATGCCATGCTGCAAAAAGAAATAGAAAAAGAGTTTCTCGGCATGGGGGCGTGGCGCTTTTATATCGAACTTCCCGATTATACCTTTGAGGACGCGACATTGATGTTTAGAAGCGGAGAGACACAAATCGGCGTCGTGCCGCTTGCGGAACACGCCGGCTATGTTTTCGTCCTTCAGCCTTGCGCGAGCGATTATTGGGATGAGGAAGAGACCCGGTTTGATAGAGTCAAAGAGATCCTCTCAGGCTTTCCGGGGCTCAATTTTGTCACAAAGCATATGTCAAAAGAGCATCCCGTCATTTTTAACAAGCTGGAGCAAGTCGCAGTACAGGAGCCATGGTACAAAGGCCGCGTCGTCATCGGGGGAGACGCCGCCCATGCCGGAGCGCCGACCCTCGCACAAGGAGCGGCAATGGCCATCGAGGATGCCATGGTCCTCGCCGAAGAACTCAAAAACCACGACGGCATCAAAACCGCATTTCAGGCATACTTCGAAAGAAGAGCGCCAAGAGCGCTCAAAGTGCAGGACTTATCTTCAGAAATCGTCCGCCGCGGGCTGAAAGGCCATCCGGGAGCGGAAGAGCTGATCGGGGAGTGCTATGCGGTGTTGAGAGAAGGATATTAAATAGGAAAAGTCCAGAATTGAATTCTGGACTTTTTATTCTTGCTCTGTTTTATTCCGTATCCGCTCAATCACCTCATGCAGCCCCTCAGGCTTATAAAACTCCACCGGCGAACTGCCCTTCTCAAACGAAATCGTCTCGGCTTCAATCAGCGCGACATAGCGCCCGTTCACCTTCGCAAGATGAATCGATTCGCCAAAATCAGCTAGCAATCCCTTAATCTCGGTTTCTCCGACTTTCATTTTCAGCTCGGCTTCCGGCGTGTGCTCGATAATCTGGGCGGAGGCTTCGATCACTTGATGCGTGTCGAGGCGTTCTTGGATTTCCCGTTTTTCGCTCGCTTCCCAGATTTCGATGTCTTGTTCAAACTGCTTGAGCTCTTCACTGTTGTCCTCAAATGTCTCATAGACGTGCTCCTGCACCATGTTCATGACCTGGGTTTTCATGATTTCCGGCATTGATTCGCCGTACTCAACGAATTTCAGGAAATCCTCAAAATAGCGGGCGTGCGAGGCTTGGTGGATTTTCAGCTCGCCTTCCTCGACCATTCCTTCCTCCGGCATGAACGGGTATTGGATGCTCTTCATGTTTTTTGTCGTGATGGCCATTTCGACTTTTTTAATGAGGGAAGATGCGTCTGAGATGCGGGCGATCTTCGGCTCAAAATCACATTTCATAATGAAGACAAATGACTCGTCGAAGTACTTTCTCGGCACAGCCGAAGCGACTAAGAACACACCGCCGCGGACCGCGCTTGTATCTAGGTACGTGCGGACGAACTGTTCGCTCAGCTCGTTAAAGTCCTCTTTTGTTTCCGCCAGGCGCGCACGGTTGAACATGTTGTAGTTCGGGTTGGAATCCAGCTCGTGGCCGGGTTCGACGATAAAATGGCCGATTTTCGTCGGCACCTGCTCGGACTGCGGATGGCGGTCGGCTTTCCGTTTGACGATTTTTTTCAGCTCTCCGTCAAGAAAGTCCTTCAGTTCGCTTTCTTCAAATTCCTCTGTATCAAGGGTCTGGAAGTGCTTGAATTGCTTGTTAGCCTGCTCATCCTTGCCCTCCACCTGTATGACATAAAAGGATAAAAATCGAATTTCAAAATCCATATATGAACTCACCTTATTTGCGTATTGTACAGCTTCTCAAGTATAGAAAAAACAATGATCAGGCGTCAATCAGAGAAATGGAATAATCGTCACCATGAAAGGGAAATGTAGTCAGATAGAAAGCATTACATACGGAAAGGAATGGTTCGATGAAGGAAACAAGCCCGATTCCTCAGCCGAAGACGTTTGGACCGCTCGGCAATCTTCCTTTAATTGATAAAGATAAACCGACCCTGTCACTGATCAAATTGGCAGAAGAGCAAGGCCCCATTTTTCAAATTCACACACCGGCGGGCACGACAATTGTGGTGTCCGGCCATGAACTCGTGAAAGAAGTTTGTGATGAAGAGCGTTTCGATAAAAGCATTGAAGGCGCTTTGGAAAAAGTTCGCGCGTTTTCCGGTGACGGATTGTTTACAAGCTGGACGCATGAGCCCAACTGGAGAAAAGCGCACAACATTCTGATGCCGACGTTCAGCCAGCGGGCCATGAAGGATTATCATGAAAAAATGGTCGATATCGCTGTTCAGCTGATTCAAAAGTGGGCCAGGCTCAATCCGAATGAAGCAGTCGACGTCCCTGCGGATATGACCCGGCTGACGCTGGACACGATCGGGTTATGCGGATTTAACTATCGTTTTAACAGCTACTACAGAGAAACGCCTCATCCGTTTATCAACAGCATGGTGCGCGCGCTGGATGAAGCGATGCACCAGATGCAGCGGCTTGATGTTCAAGATAAACTCATGGTCAGAACCAAGCGCCAATTCCAGCACGATATTCAAACGATGTTTTCGTTAGTCGACAGCATTATTGCAGAGCGCAAGGCGGATGGGGACCAGGATGAAAAAGACTTGCTCGCCCGGATGCTGAAGGTGGAAGATCCGGAGACCGGGGAAAAGCTTGATGATGAAAACATCCGTTTTCAGATCATTACATTTTTAATTGCCGGCCATGAAACAACGAGCGGTCTGCTTTCGTTTGCGATCTACTTTTTATTGAAGCATCCCGACAAATTGAAAAAGGCGTATGAAGAGGTCGACCGGGTGCTGACGGATGCAGCGCCGACCTATAAACAAGTGCTTGACCTGAAATACATCCGGATGATTTTAAATGAATCATTGCGTCTATGGCCGACGGCTCCGGCTTTCAGCCTTTATCCGAAGGAAGATACGGTCATTGGCGGAAAATATCCGATCACAACCAAGGACAGAATTTCTGTCTTGATTCCGCAGCTTCACCGCGATCAAGACGCTTGGGGAGAGGATGCTGAGGAATTCCGTCCAGAACGGTTCGAACATCAGGACCAAGTGCCTCATCATGCTTACAAGCCGTTCGGGAATGGACAGAGAGCCTGTATTGGCATGCAGTTCGCCCTGCATGAGGCTACACTTGTGCTGGGCATGATGTTAAAATATTTCACTTTGATTGATCATGAGAATTATGAGCTTGATATCAAGCAAACGCTGACACTTAAGCCCGGTGATTTTCACATCCGGGTTCAAACGCGAAATCAGGAAGCGATTCATGCCGGTGTCCCGTCGGAGGAAAAAGCGGCGCACAACGATGAACAAAAGGGCAAACAGGAAACGAAAAGTGCATCGGTTATCGGTCTCAACAACCGGCCGCTTCTCGTACTGTACGGCTCTGATACCGGCACTGCGGAAGGCGTCGCCCGGGAGCTTGCAGATACAGCCAGTCTTCACGGCGTAAGGACTGAGGTTGCGCCCTTGAACGATCAGATTGGAAAGCTGCCGAAAGAGGGAGCCGTTGTGATCGTCACCTCTTCCTACAATGGAAAACCGCCAAGCAATGCGGGGCAGTTTGTGCAGTGGCTTGAAGAAATACAGCCGGGTGAGCTTGAGGGTGTCCATTATGCGGTGTTTGGCTGCGGAGATCATAACTGGGCAAGCACGTATCAGTACGTACCCCGAACGATTGACGAGCAGCTAGCGGAAAAAGGGGCGACCCGTTTTTCTGCACGCGGAGAGGGCGATGTGAGCGGTGATTTTGAAGGACAGCTTGACCAGTGGAAAAAAAGCATGTGGTCGGACGCCATCAAAGCCTTCGGACTCGAGCTTAATGAAAACGCTGATAAGGAGAGAAGTACGCTGAGCCTTCAGTTTGTCATGGGGCTGGGAGAATCCCCATTAGCCCGGTCGTATGAAGCGGTTCACGCATCCATTGCGGAAAATCGTGAACTCCAGTCCGCAGACAGTGGGCGCAGCACCCGCCATATTGAAATTGCGCTGCCTTCTGGCGTCGAATACCGGGAAGGTGATCACCTTGGCGTTCTGCCAAGGAACAGCCGGACAAATGTCAGCCGGATTCTTCACAGATTCGGCTTAAAAGGAACTGACCAAGTTACACTGACGGCAAGCGGGCGCAGCTCCGGGCATCTGCCTTTGGATCGGCCTGTCAGCCTGCATGATCTGCTCAGCTACAGCGTCGAGGTGCAGGAAGCGGCAACAAGGGCGCAAATACGCGAGCTGGCCGCATTTACCGTCTGTCCGCCTCATAAACGTGAATTGGAAGATATGACGGAAGAGGGCGTTTATCAGGAACAAATTTTGAAAAAACGGATTTCCATGCTGGATCTGCTCGAACAATATGAAGCATGTGAAATGCCGTTTGAACGGTTTTTAGAGCTTTTACGCCCGTTAAAACCGCGGTATTATTCGATTTCAAGCTCTCCGCGGGTGAATCCGGAACAAGCCTCGATAACTGTAGGCGTTGTGCGCGGGCCGGCTTGGAGCAGCCGCGGCGAATATCGCGGAGTGGCATCGAATGACTTGGCGGAGCGGAAGGCGGGAGATGATGTCGTGATGTTTGTCCGCACACCGGAATCCCGATTTCAGCTCCCGGAAGACCCTGAAACACCAATCATCATGGTGGGGCCGGGAACAGGGGTTGCGCCATTCCGCGGATTCCTGCAAGCTCGGTCAGCTTTAAAACGCGAGGGAAAAACGCTCGGCGAAGCCCATCTTTATTTTGGCTGCAGAAATGACCGCGATTTTATTTACCGGGATGAGCTTAAGCAGTTTGAACAAGACGGAATTGTTACTGTGCACACGGCTTATTCCCGTAAAGAAGGCATACCGAAAACGTACGTTCAGCACCTCATGGCGGAACATGCGGAAACCTTAATTTCGATCCTCGACCGCGGCGGCCGGCTTTATGTATGCGGTGACGGCAGCAGGATGGCGCCTGATGTGGAGGCCGCGCTGCAAAACGCATATCAGTCTGTTCATGGCACCAGTGAAGAAGAAGCGCAAAACTGGCTCAAACATCTGCAGGAAACAGGCATGTATGCAAAGGATGTCTGGTCAGGGATTTGATTGTTTTTACAAAGGACTGGAAAGATCCAGTCCTTTTGTTATGTCCTTTTTAAAAAAATGTGATCTCGCTAAACGTCTGTGCATACAATAACCACAGTCCGCCTGATGGGCGGGCTGTCCTTAAGACCTATTTCTCGTTTTTGCTAGTTTATGTTATTCTTATACTCGGTATCTATTTCTTTTTTTCCAAAAGCGGGCATGACAAAAGAAACCTTTTTTATTTACGAGAAAAAAAGTGAAACGAATTGAGGGCTTCTTTCGTCCAGTGTTTGGTTTGAAATAGGTGTAATAGAAATGGTATGGTGCAAAACGTAAATATCCCGGTATAGCGCGGTATATTTATTTGTTGTGTGATGCCTTGATTTTGTTTGGAAAGAAGGAATTGAAAGACAGGATAAAAGAGAAGGTAAAAGTAAATAAAGACTTAAAGTGTTTAAGAAAGTAGAGGTTGCCATGAAGAAACTTTTTTCTTACAAACTTAGCTTTTTTGTGTTGGCTGTTATACTGTTTTGGGCAAAAACGTATTTATCCTACAAAACAGAGTTTAACCTTGGGGTAAAAGGCACAACCCAAGAAATCCTTTTGGTGTTTAACCCGTTCTCAAGCGCCGTCTTCTTTTTAGGACTGGCTTTGCTTGCGAAAGGGCGAAAATCGGCTATTATCATGCTGATTATTGATTTTGTGATGACGTTCATTTTATATGCAAATATTTTATTCTATCGTTTCTTTGATGATTTCTTAACGTTCCCGAACATTAAACAGTCCGGCAACGTCGGAAACATGGGAGACGGTATTTTCAGCATCATGGCCGGTCATGATATTTTCTATTTCTTAGATATTATCATCTTGATTGCGGTACTGATCTGGAGACCTGAATTCAAAGGATTCAAAATGAAAAAACGTTTTGCGTCTTTGGTGATCCTTTCCGGGGTCGCACTGTTTTTCATCAACCTGCATTTTGCGGAAAAAGACCGCCCGCAGCTGCTGACAAGAACATTTGACCGCAATTATATCGTAAAATACTTAGGTCTTTACAATTACACCATCTATGACGGTGTGCAGACGGCTCAAACAGAAACGCAAAGAGCGTATGCAAGCAGCGATGATCTGACAAGTGTCGAGAATTACACGACGTCACATTACGCGAAGCCGAACGCTGAGTACTTTGGTTCTGCCAAAGGCAAAAACATCATTAAGATTCACCTGGAAAGCTTCCAGTCGTTCCTGATTGATTACAAGCTGAACGGTGAAGAAGTTACGCCATTCTTAAATAAACTGGCCCACGGCGGCGAAGACGTCACGTACTTCGATAACTTCTTCCATCAGACAGGTCAGGGTAAAACATCTGATGCCGAGCTGACAATGGATAACTCGATCTTCGGTCTTCCGGAAGGCTCCGCATTTGTAACAAAAGGCGAAAACACATACCAGTCGCTTCCTGCGATTTTGGATCAGAAGGAAGGCTATACAAGCGCCGTCCTGCACGGTGACTACAAATCGTTCTGGAACCGCGATCAGATTTACAAACATATCGGCTATGACAAATTTTTCGACGCAAGCACGTATGACATGTCAGAAGAAAACATTATTAATATGGGGCTCAAGGATAAGCCGTTCTTTACAGAATCGATTCCAAAACTTGAATCTCTGAAAAAGCCGTTTTACGCGCATTTGATTACCTTGACAAACCATTATCCGTTTAACTTGGATGAAAAAGACGCGACGATTAAGAAAGCGACGACTGGCGATAATACAGTCGACAGCTACTTCCAGACTGCCCGTTACCTTGACGAGTCCCTTGAGCAATTCTTCAAGGAACTGAAGGAAGCAGGTCTGTATGACAACTCAGTCATCATGATTTACGGTGACCACAATGGGATTTCTGAAAACCATAACCGCGCGATGAAAGAAATTCTCGGAAAAGAGATCACAGATTATCAAAACGCACAAAACCAGCGTGTGCCTCTGATGATCCGCATTCCTGGCAAAAAAGGCGGAGTGAACCATACGTATGGCGGCGAAATTGACGTCATGCCGACACTTCTTCACTTGCAAGGTATTGATTCTGAGAAATATATCAACTTCGGTACCGATTTATTCTCTAAAGACCACGACGACACAGTGGCGTTTAGAAACGGCGACTTTGTAACGCCGAAGTACACATCTGTCGACAATATTATCTATGATACGAAGACAGGTAAAGAAGTAAAAGCGAATGAAGATACGAAGAACCTGAAAACGAGAGTGACACAGCAGCTGAAGCTTTCAGACAGTGTCCTTTACAAAGACTTGCTGAGATTCCACAAACTCAGTGACTTTAAAGCCGTTGATCCTTCTGATTATCATTACGGCAAGGAAAAAGATATCGAATAAGACAAAGAAGAGCCTTGAGCGGGCGCATTGCCGCGCTCAGGGCTCTTTTTTTGTGTGGTTACATAACCAAGTTGAAAAAATAGATTCCATTTGGTCACCAAGGCCGCCTCTCTCTCATATCATTACAGTAGATTTTGAAACCGGTATTGGAATCGGACAAATTATCGGGGAAATGCCTTGATAGATTGTAAGGAGGTACCAAGGTTTCGAACTCAATATTCATAGAGATGAGGGGTAGAGATGAAAGCGGTCATTCTCTGCGGCGGAAAAGGAACGAGAATGAGTGAGGTCACGAATGAACTTCCTAAACCGCTCGCCATGATAGGCGGAAAACCGATTCTATGGCATATTATGAAAATCTATCAGTACTACGGAGTGAACGAGTTTATTCTGCTTTTAGGCTACAAAGGAGAAAAAATCAAAGAATATTTTCTGAATTACGAATGGAAGCACAACAGCCTCACGCTCGACAGTTCTACAGGAGAGGTGCAGATGCTGGGACAGCCTGAAACGTGGAAAATCACATTTTTGGAGACAGGGGAAGACACGCTGACAGCCGGAAGAATCTTGCAGGCGAAGGACTACATCGGCGATGAAACGTTTATGCTCACCTATGGGGACGGGCTGGCCAATATCAATCTTTTTCATCTCATCAGCTATCATCAGACAAAGGGTGCTGCCGCGACTGTCACCGGCATTGATAAAGTCTCGCAGTTCGGCACCTTGACGGTTGAGGATGGCATAGCGAAAACATTTTCTGAAAAGACATCGAGTGACGGCATCATCAATGGCGGATTTTTTGTTCTCAATCCAAAGGTTTTCGATTATTTGCCGAAGGACGGGAACGCCATGTTCGAAGATGAACCGCTGAAGAACCTTGCGAAAGACGGTGAACTTGCCGTGTATCGCCATTACGGATTTTGGACGGCAATCGATACGTATAAAAATCTTTTGGAAGTCAACAAGCTGTGGGATCAAGGACAACATGTATGGAAGGTATGGTGAACTGATTTGAGTTTCTGGAAAAATAAAAACGTATTTGTCACGGGTTGTACAGGTCTTTTAGGAAGCTATTTGGTGAAAGAGCTGATCGAACAGGGCGCAAACGTGACGGGGCTTGTCAGAGATCATGTGCCTCAGTCCAATCTTTATCAGGGAGAACATGTGAAGAAAATGAACATCGTGCAGGGCGCTCTTGAAGACTTGCCTGTGATTGAACGCGCGCTTGGCGAGTATGAAATCGACACGGTGTTTCACCTCGCTGCACAAGCGATTGTCGGCGTAGCGAACCGCAACCCGGTTTCAACCTTTGAAGCGAATATTCTCGGCACGTGGAATGTTCTTGAGGCCTGCCGGAAGCATCCGTTAATCAAGCGTGTCATTGTCGCGTCAAGCGATAAAGCATACGGCGATCAAGAAAACCTTCCGTACGATGAAGATATGCCGCTGCAAGGCAAGCATCCGTACGACGTATCGAAAAGCTGCGCGGATCTGATCAGCCATACGTATTTTCACACCTATGGCCTGCCGGTCTGTATCACACGCTGCGGAAATCTGTACGGCGGCGGGGATTTGAACTTCAACCGCATCATTCCGCAGACGATTCAGCTTGTGCTGAACGGGGAAGCTCCCGAAATCCGCAGCGACGGCACCTTTGTCCGCGACTATTTCTATATTGAAGATGCCGTTCAGGCTTATCTGCTTCTGGCGGAGAAAATGGAGGAACACAATCTCGCCGGGGAAGCCTTTAACTTCAGCAATGAGATTCAGCTGACTGTACTTGAGTTAGTCGAGAAAATATTAAAGAAAATGAACAGCAATCTAAAGCCGAAGGTGCTGAATCAGGGAAGCAATGAAATCAAGCACCAATATTTATCTGCGGAAAAAGCGAGAAAGCTGCTGAATTGGACACCTGCTTACACCATTGATGAAGGACTTGAAAAAACCATTGCGTGGTATACAGAATTCTTCAAAAAGTAACGCGAAATGAGGTGAACATACCGTGACGAGCGCCTATTGCACCGTTTTATCAAAAGGAAGATTATATCAGGCAGTTGCCTTATTTAAGTCTTTAGCGCAAGTCGATCAAGACAGCCCCATTTTTACGCTTTGTATGGATGATGACACGCACCGCGTATTGCAGAAATTGAATCTGAAGCAGCTGACACTTGTACCGGTGGCAGCGCTTGAAAATGAAACGCTCCTGAAGCTGAAGGATACACGGGATCAAAGCGAATACTGCTGGACGATGAAGCCGATCTTTCTGCAAGCTGTGCTGAACAGCAATCCCGAGCTGGAACGGGTGACGTATATTGACGGAGATTTATTTTTCTACACCGACCCGTCACCGATATTTTCGAACCAGCCGGACTGCTCGGTGCTGCTTTCCCGGGGCGATATTATCATCCCTTCCTTTGAAAGAGAGCAAATTGATATGCTGCAGCGTCTGTTAGGCAGATATAACTCGGGCTTTATCAGCTTTAAACATGATAAAGCAGGAACGGACTGTCTGGAGTGGTGGAAGGAGCGCTGTCTTGAGGAGTGTAAAAATGCGCCGGGTGAAGGGAAATTCGGGGATCAGGGCTATTTGGATTATATGTCTGAGCTGTTTCCGAATGTGTGTGACATTACGACACCAGGTGTGAACATCGGCCATTGGAATTACGGACAGCATACGTTTTCCTGGAAGGATGGCCGAATTGTGCTGGAAGATGGAAACCCGCTGATCTTCTATCATTTCAGCGGATATCGAATCGTCAGCATCAATGAAATCAAACAGATTCACGAAACAACACGCACAGACCTGCCGTTTGTGCATGAGCTGTACCAGCAGACCCTGCCGCATATCATTCAGCATATCAAAGCGCTTGACCCTGAATTTAACGGTTTTGCTTCAAAAGATGATAACAAATAAATGATTAAATACAGGAAGTGAAAATGAAGTGAAAGCAAGCGTTATTATTCCTGCATATAATTCAAAGGAGCGCCTCTATAACAGCCTTCTGTCTTTAAACCAGCAGGAGTGCGATGAAGAGTTTGAGGTCATCGTAGCAGATAATGGCTCTGAGGACGGGACGCTCTCGATGCTCAAATCGTTTCAAGCGGACTTTCCGCTGATTTTTGTACGGATTAAAGAAAACAGGGGCATTGCATACGGAAGAAATCAGGCGGTCCGCAATGCCAGAGGAGATATTCTGATATTCCATGACAGCGATATGCTTGCTGCCAAGGATCTTGTGGCAAAGCATATCAAAGCGCATGAAAACGAAGAGAATCTTGTCGTGTGCGGTTTATTTTGGAAAAGGATCTACAGCTATTATTATGAGCGCTTTGAAGATGAACATAAGAAGCAGCTCGCAAAATTATATGATGAAATGCCGAAAAAAGACAAACAAAAGCTTCTGGCGGAAGCTGATATCAAAAACGAAAGCTTTCTGGATCAAAGCTTTGACCTTGATACCGATTTTATTGACGTGCTGAAGCGGATACTGGATGAATACGGCGATGACTTAAAGGGCTACCATATGCCGTGGCGTTTTTTTATCACAAACAATTCATCAGTAAAACGAAAGCATGTGGCTGATCTCGGTTTGTTTGACGAAGGCATTGTGCGGTACGGGTTTGAGGATTATGATCTTGGGATCAGGCTCCATCAGGCCGGACTCACGTTCAGGCTGCACCGCGATATTGTCAGCGTTCATCAGGAGCACCCGAGCAATTGTCAGTCAGTAGACGATATCAGAGCAAACATTGCCTATATGTGCGACAAATATAACAACATTCAGTCATTAGACGTTCATCTTGCCTTTAACGGCCCATTCCCTCCGGACATGACCAACAGGATTATGGCTGATATTCATAAGCTGCTGGACTCGAAGAAATACGACATGCTGCTGCATCTGTTTCTTGAGCTGCTCCATGTCGTGAAGGATCGCAATCTGGACCCGGATTGGCAGAAAAAAACACCGCGGGTGACTGCGAAAAGCTTTGATTTGCAAGCCGTTCAAAAGCTTCTGCCAAAAGCGAAGAAGAAGCTTGGCGTGAACGATTTTGCCAATGCACTGTATGCGCTTGTCAATGATTTACTGCACGTGGATCTTAGATAAATGGATGTGGTATGGTGAGTCAATTTCATTTTTCAACAATAGTGTCAAGGACGCACATCTTTAAACTGATGCCTATGATTCATTCCCTCCATGAGCATTGCGATGATTTTCATTTATATGTGCTGTGTGTTGATCAGAAGGCATATGAATTGCTACAGCACGTGCCATGGGAGCATGTCACCTTTGTGCAGCTTCATGAAATGGAAGATCCGGAGCTATTGGAAGCGAAAAGCAATAGAACGTTCCATGAGTATTGCTGGACACTGAAGCCCGCATTTTTGTTCCATGTCATGAGTCAGTGGGATGACGCCGATTATTATGCCCATATGGATACCGATCTGTTTTTCTTTTCTGATCCAGCGCGTATTTTTGCCGAAAATCCGGCGGCTTCACTGTATTTGACTGATCACCGCAACTCGCCGCGGTTCATGTCTTATTATGAGCGGACCGGGCGTTTTAACACAGGCTTTGTCGGCGCCCGGAATACGGAAGAAGCCTATAAAGCGGTGTGGCAGTGGAGACAGGATTGCATTGAATATTGCACGGTGGAAATGAATACGAAAAGAAAGACGTACGGCGATCAAAGGTATGTGGAGAAGTGGCCGGCACAGTATCAGGGTGTGCATGTTGTCAAATCAACCGGAGCCAATACGGCGCTTTGGAATATAGAAAACTATAAGGTGACTCAAAAGGACGGCCGCGTTTATCTAGATGAAACGCCGCTGATTTTCTATCATTTCTCCGGATTCACATTGGTGACGGAGAACGAATTTAATCTTTGCTGGTATTACCGCATTGAAGACGAAGCGACAATTGAAATGATTTATATGCCGTATGTGTTAAACCTGAAAAGATGGATTGACGAAATACAGGCGGCATTTCCGGACTTTGCGGACGGCTTTATCCCGAAGCACGCGGTGCCGGACACTCATTTTATACAGCTTGATTAAAAAACCCCTGCCAGGCGGCAGGGGTTTTTTCAGCTATGCCATTCTCTCAGTTTCTGATCGCTCGGCAAAAGAAACGCAAGGATGCCAAGAATCGGGAGAAACGCAATGGCAATCATGGTCGGGGTCAGTCCCGCAGCATCAATGAGAGCGCCAAGCGCCACAGCGCCGATTGCTCCCATACCGAAGGCGAGGCCGACGGTTAAACCGGACATCGTGCCGATCTTTCCGGGGACAAGCTCCTGTGCATACACAACCGTTACGGAAAAGCTCGACATGAGAACCAAGCCGATCAAAGCGAGTACGCCATAGGCCAGAACCGGTCCGGCAAATGGAAGCAGAATCGCCAGCGGCGCTGAGCACAGCAGCGAGCCGAGAATGACAACTCGTTTTCCAAAACGGTCTGCGAGCGGGCCGCCGAGAAAGGTTCCGACAGCGCCAAACAGCAAAAAGACGAAAATATAGCTCTGAGCCTGCTGAATGCTTACGTGATATGTATCCATCGCGTAAAACGTGTAAAAGTTGCCGATCGCACTCGTATACCAAGAACGCGCGAAAATCAAAAAGATAATAATAATAAGAGCGGTTATAACGGACTTGGTGACAGACGAGTTTTGTTCAGCGGCTTTCTTTTGGGTGCCCTGCTTCTGTGCAAGACTGCCGAGCCGAGCGGCGTACCATTTTGCAATATAAAGCAGAAACATAACGGCGAGCGCGGCTACAAGTGTAAACCAGACAGCACCGAATTGTCCGAGCGGAACAAGGATCAGCGCGGTAATCAGGGGCGCCATCGCTTGGCCTGAGTTTCCTCCGACCTGATAAATGGACTGGGCAAGCCCGCGTTTTGTGCCGGCGGCCATATAAGCCACACGGGAGCCTTCCGGATGAAAAATAGCGGAACCTAATCCGATGAAAAACACACAGCACAAGATCGTCACAAATGACGGGGCAAATGCAAGGCCCAATATGCCGAGCATGCTGGCAGTCAGCCCGATCGGCAGGGCGTACGGCCGCGGCCGTTTATCCGTATACCAGCCGACGACAGGCTGCATGACAGATGACACCATGTTTAATGTAAAAGCGATGAAGCCGAGCTGTGTGAACGTCAAACTCATGGAGCGTTCCACAATCGGGAACATGGCGGGTATCACAGCCTGCAGCGAATCGTTGAGCATGTGGCAGATTCCAATGATAAACAAAATCGGATACACAGTAGTGCCGGGTTTTTGAACAGGTTTTTCCTTCAGCGGGGCGGCAATAGCCAAATGATTCTCCTCCTAACATATATCACCAGTGCATACCACCATATTATTCATAAGGTGAAGGATTTATCAAGGGAAAAAAGACGCCTTCTGGAAAGACGCAGCGCCCGCCGGCCAAAAAACATTAACAGTTGATGATTGTGTTTTCGATTTTCAGAATATGATATAGCTCTTCAAGCTTACGAATGTGGTACGTTGGCACAACCTCTGTTTCAGTGAGATTCATGTCAGGGCTAAGCCAGCACGTATCAATTCCCGCGAGCTGTCCGCCTTTGATGTCCGCTGTCAGCGAATCGCCGATGATTAAAGTGTGCTCCGCTGAAAAATGGGGAATCCGTTCAAACACATAGTCGAAGTACTCTTTCATCGGCTTTTGAAAACCTGTGTCTTCAGAAACGAAAATGTCCTTGAAGAACGGAAATAATCCTGAATCTCTGAGACGCTTATACTGAGTACTGGAAACGCCGTTTGTCACGATATACAAATCAAAATGCTGTTCCAGTTTTGCGATGAGATCAAAGGCTCCGTCCATAAGCTGGTGCCCTTCTTCAAGAAAACGGCGATATTTCTGGTCTAGCAGCACTCCGTCTGCTTCATAGCCATATTCCTTGAACAAAGCGGAAAAGCGGGTGGTCATCACTTCATCGCGAGTCATGTTTCCGCCTTCAAAGGCTCTCCAGAGGCCTTGATTAATTGTTTGATAACGGGATTCCATTTCATCGGTAAGCGGAATGTTCTGATCTTCAAACAGCAGGCGCAGCGCTAATTTTTCTGCCGCTGTAAAATCCAAAATGGTATTATCTACATCAAATAATAAAGTGCGGTATGGTTTCAAGGCTGGTCTTCCTTTCTGTATGTATACTCAAAGTATAGCACACGCAAAAACGAAAAAAGCCGGCGGATTGGACGTTTGAAATGTCCGCACCGACGGCTTACAATTATTTGTTTAATAAGCTGTGTTTTTTTGCATAAAGGAAATAAACGATCGTTCCGACGGCGATCCAGATAACAAATGAAAGCCATGTGATGCCTGGAAGGCTGTACATAAACCAAAGGCATATTCCAGCGCTGATGATTGGCACAACCGGAACGAACGGCACCCTGAAGGAAGCTTTGATTTCCGGGTGTTTCTTTCTTAACACAATAACAGCGATCGAAATGACTGTAAATGCCGCAAGCGTTCCCATGTTCACAAGGTGCGCAAGTGTGCCGAGATTAATAAATCCTGCGATTCCCGCCGCGACGATTCCTGTCAGCCATGTGTTGCGGAACGGCGTTTTGAATGACGGATGAATCTTTGCGAACAATCCCGGCAAAAGACCGTCTCTGCTCATGGCAAAGGTTAAACGGACCTGGGCGTACAGCAATGCGAGCATCACTGTTGTGATTCCGATGATAGCGCCGACAGAAATAATTCCCGCAACCGCATCCTGGCCGATGAATTTAAGCGCAAAGGACACCGGATCACCGACATTTAATTTGGCATAAGGCATCATGCCTGTCAAAACAAGCGATACCGTGATGTACAAAATGGTGCAGACGGCCAGAGCTGAAATGATGCCGATCGGCATATTTTTTTGCGGATGCTTCACTTCTTCTGAAGCGTTGGAAACTGCGTCAAATCCGAGATACGCGAAGAAAACCGTTGCCGCGCTGACAATGACGCCTTTCATTCCAAACGGCATAAAAGGAGTCCAGTTATCCGGTTTGACATAACCGAAGCCGACAATAATGAACAATAAAATAATTCCGATTTTCATCAGCACGATCACGTTGTTGAAGCGTGTACTTTCTTTGACACCTCTGCTGACAATTGCAGTGATGATGAGAATAATGACCGCAGCCGGAAGGTTAAACACGGCGCCCGGCGAGCTTCCCGGAGCTCCTGTCAGAGCAGCCGGAATATGAAAGTTAAAGCCGGCGAGCAGCGATTGAAAGTATGAAGACCAGCCCGTGGCAACCGCCGACAGCGCAATGACATATTCAAGCATGAGATCCCATCCGATTAAAAAGGCGAGCAGCTCTCCAAGTGTGATATAGGAGTATGAGTACACGCTTCCTGAAATCGGAATCGAAGACGAAAACTCAGCATAACAGAAGGCGGCAAGCGCACAGGCGAGACCCGCTAAAATGAACGATAAGATCAGGGCAGGACCGGCACCGGTCGCGGCCACAGTTCCTGTAATAACGAAAATCCCAGTGCCGATGACACACCCGATACCGAGAAGTGTTAAATCAAATGCGCTTAAAGTACGGGCGAGGCTTTTTGACTGGCTCTGCGCATTTAATGTTTCAAGCGATTTTTTTCTAAATAATGAACTCATAAAAAGTTCCTCCTGGAAAATTCAAAATATTCTAATCATTATATACATTTCTCGTTGTATTATATTGTCGAAATTTGACGGCGTCAATCATATATTTTTCTGCTTTAAACGATAGAAGCTAAAAAGCGTTGGCGTATCATAATATAGTAATTTTTACAAACAGGATATTGAATTTTGCTGATGGTGAACCGATAGAAATGATAGATTGGCCATATTTTGATTTGCTGTTAAAAAGGAGATGCTGACCATGTTTCAATATGAAGAATTAAACAAGCAATTTATTGGCGGAAAATGGCAGGAGGGCAGCAGCCCAAATGTATTGGAAAACAAAAATCCTTATACTCAAAAAACAATCACATCCTTTCAAAAAGCGACTGCTGATGATGTAGATGAAGCGTACCGGGCAGCGGCTTTGGCGAAGAAAAAATGGGATGCGGTCAACCCATTCGAGAAAAGAGCAATCTTAGAAAAAGCCGTAACGTATATCGAAGAGAATGAAGAAGCCATCATTTATTTGATTATGGAAGAGCTGGGCGGCACAAGGCTGAAAGCAGCTTTTGAAATCGGACTCGTGAAAAATATCATGAAAGAAGCGGCGACGTTCCCTGTCCGCATGGAAGGGAAAATTCTTCCTTCTACAATAGACGGCAAGGAAAACAGATTATATCGCGTGCCGGCAGGTGTTGTCGGTGTCATCAGTCCTTTTAACTTCCCATTCTTTTTATCTATGAAATCAGTAGCGCCGGCACTCGGAGCAGGCAATGGCGTCGTGTTGAAGCCGCACGAAGAAACACCGATTTGCGGCGGTACGCTGATTGCGAAGATTTTTGAAAGCGCGGGCGTTCCGGAAGGACTGCTGAATGTTGTTGTCACAGACATTACAGAAATCGGTGACAGCTTTGTCGAACATCCGGTGCCGCGGATCATCTCATTTACAGGATCTACGAAAGTGGGGAGCTACATCGGCCAGCTCGCGATGAAGCACTTTAAAAAGCCGCTTCTTGAGCTTGGCGGAAACAGCGCCTTTATCGTGCTTGAAGATGCGGATATCGAATATGCAGTCAATGCGGCAGTGTTCAGCAGATTTACCCATCAAGGACAGATTTGTATGTCAGCTAATCGCGTACTGGTTCACTCATCAATTTATGATCAATTCCTTGAGTTGTATCAGGCAAAAGTGGAATCGCTGAAAGTTGGTGACCCGATGGACCCTGATACGATTATCGGACCTTTAATCAACAGCAGGCAGACTGACGGGTTAATGAAATCTGTTGAGAAAGCGATTGAAGAAGGGGCTGTTCCAGTGAAGCTTGGCGGATTTAACGGGACGATCGTGGAGCCGACCATCTTAAAAGACGTGAAACCGTTTATGAGCATTGCAAAGGAAGAGCTGTTCGGGCCAGTCGTCTCCTTCATGAAGTTTGATTCAGAAGACGAAGCGGTCGATATCGCGAACGATACCCCATTTGGCTTAAGCGGAGCCGTACATACCTCAAATCTTGAACGCGGCGTGGCTTTTGCGAAACGCATTGAAACGGGCATGATTCATGTTAATGACACGACGATTAATGATGAACCGAATGTGGCCTTCGGCGGCGAAAAGCAATCTGGCCTTGGCCGATTAAATGGCGAATGGAGTCTTGAAGAATTTACGACGCTGAAATGGATTTCGGTTCAGCATGAAAAACGCAGCTTCCCTTACTAATAAAAGGAGTGATTGGAATTGAGCATAAGAACGGAAAATGAAACAGCAGATCTTCTAGACGCATTTGTGAAAGTAGCCCCTTATTTAAACAGCCTGGTTCAGGATGATATTACAATCGGCATTTATGATACGGAGAAATTGCTGGTCAATATTCCGGCAAAAACCTTTTCCCTTAACGTAAAAGCCGGAGATCCGCTGCAGGAAGGGGATATCATCACAGACGCGATCCGCAGCAATCAGAAAAAAACGAGCATGGTGCCGAAGGAATTGTTCGGCTTTCCATTAATCGCACGCGCCATTCCGCTTCATGACCAGAACGGAAGAGTGATTGGGGGAGTGGGCCTCGGCACGAGTCTTGAGGAGTCCTCTAAGCTTCATGATGTAGCGGAAAGCTTATCGGCAGTTGTTGAACAAACGGCTGCGGCCATTTCCGATATTTCTGACTCCATTAACGGATTCTCATCGCAAATGTCGGGCATTTCCTCACAAGCGAAAAAGGTAAGCGAAAGCGCGGGAGAAATCGCTGATATTTCAGTAACCGTGAAAGGCATTTCTGACCAGAGCAATCTGCTCGGTTTAAATGCTGCGATTGAAGCCGCACGGGCAGGGGAGTCCGGAAAAGGATTTTCTGTCGTAGCGGATGAAATCAGAAAGCTTGCGACGCATTCGAAAGAAAATGTCGGCCAGATCGATCAGATCACGAAAAAAATCCACAGCCTGTTAAAAGGGCTAGAAGAATCGATTGAATCGATTAATCAGCATACTGACGGACAAGCCGCGGCTGTTGAACAGATTTCCGCCACGATGCAGGAGATCTCAGGCAGTGCGCAGCATCTCGCTAAAATGGCAGAAAAAGCGCTTGAAGAAGAGTAAGAGACTGGGGACAGAGTCCCCGGTCTTTTTTTCTGTCCGGTATTTCCATGAAATTTGTCTGCTCTTTTACTAGTTTTATTCCAGCGGCTGATTTAAAATGTACACATGAACTTACGTGAGGATTGATAGGAACCATGAGCATACTAAAAGCGGAGAACCTTTACAAAACATACGGAGATAAGACGTTATTTGACCATATCTCCTTTCATATTGAAGAGAATGAGAGAATCGGATTAATCGGGCCGAACGGCACCGGAAAATCAACGCTGCTGAAAGTGATTGCCGGTTTGGAGTCTGTTGAAGAAGGCGACATCGCCAAATCCGGCAGCGTGCATGTTGAATTTCTTCATCAGGACCCGCAGCTGCCTGCTGGACAAACTGTACTGGAGCATATTTATTCCGGTGAATCGGCTGTCATGAGAACGCTCCGTGAATATGAAAAGGCGCTCTATGAACTGGGAGAAGACCCGGAAGATGAAAAACGCCAGAAACACCTGCTGGCTGCGCAGGCGAAAATGGATGCAAACAATGCGTGGGATGCGAATACCTTGGCGAAAACGGTGTTATCGAAGCTGGGAGTAACTGACGTGACAAAGCCTGTCAACGAGCTCTCAGGCGGACAGAAAAAACGGGTGGCGATTGCGAAAAACTTAATCCAGCCCGCCGACCTCCTGATCTTAGACGAGCCGACGAACCATTTGGATAATGAAACGATTGAATGGCTTGAAGGGTATTTGGCGCAATATCCAGGTGCCGTCATGCTGGTGACGCACGACAGGTACTTCTTAAACCGCGTGACAAACCGCATTTATGAGCTTGAACGGGGCAGTCTCTATACCTACAAAGGCAACTATGAAGTCTTTTTGGAAAAGCGCGCGGAACGGGAAGCGCAGGCCGAGCAAAAAGAAACAAAGCGGCAAAATCTGCTGCGCCGTGAACTGGCCTGGCTCAGACGCGGAGCGAAAGCACGCTCCACAAAACAAAAGGCGAGAATCGGCAGGGTAGAGTCGCTTAAGGAGCAGAAAGGCCCTCAGTCAGCCGGCTCGCTCGACTTTGCGATCGGCTCCCACCGTCTTGGAAAGCAAGTAATCGAAGCGGAGAACGTGATGATCGCTTATGGAGGAAACGTGCTTGTCGATCGATTCAATGAACTGGTTATACCAGGTGAACGAATCGGGATCATCGGGCCGAACGGCATTGGAAAAACAACACTGTTAAACAGCCTTGCCGGACGAATCACTCCTGACGGCGGGCATATTACGATCGGCCAAACAGTAAGAATCGGCTACTATACCCAGGATCACAGTGAAATGAACGGTGAGCTGAAGGTGATTGAATACATGAAAGAAACAGCGGAAGTCGTGAAAACAGAGGACGGCGATATCGTCACCGCTGAACAAATGCTTGAGCGCTTTCTCTTCCCGCGCTCCATGCAGCAAACCTATATCCGCAAGCTGTCCGGCGGAGAAAAGCGGCGCTTATACTTGCTTCAGGTTCTGATGCAGGAGCCAAATGTGCTGTTTCTCGATGAGCCGACGAACGACTTGGATACAGAAACGTTAAGCGTGCTTGAGGATTATATTGAACAGTTCCCTGGCGTTGTCATCACCGTATCCCATGACCGCTACTTCCTTGACCGCGTCGTAGACCGTTTGATTGTATTTGAAGGAAATGGCGTGATTTCACGGTTCCAAGGCTCCTACAGCGACTATATGGAGCAGGCCAAAGCGAAAAAAACGGCTGAAAAACCCGCAACAGAAATCAAACCGGCTGAAGCGGAACCGAAGAAAAAACGGAAAAAGCTTTCTTACAAAGATCAGCTTGAATGGGACGGCATTGAAGATAAAATTGCCGAGCTTGAAGAAAAGCATGAACAGCTCGAAGCGGATATCGCCGCGGCGGGCAGTGATTTCGGGAAAATTCAAGAGCTGATGGCCGAGCAGGCAAAAACAGCGGAAGAGCTTGAGACAGCGATGGATCGCTGGACGGAATTGTCCCTCATGATAGAAGAGCTGGAAAGCTAGAAAAGTGCGGCCGCAGCAGACCGCACTTTTTTTCACATAATGTACAAAAACGAAACGGCCAGCTTATGATAGGATGGAATTGTGTGTCAGCAGCACACGGAAAACTAACGGAGATGATGAAGTATGACATGGGCTATCGTGATGTTAATCCTCATGAGTCTGGTGAAAATCGTATTAACCTGCCTGCCAACAGGCGTCATAGAATGGCTGCTCAGCAAATTCGAGGTTCACGCCAAGCTGAACGACGAAGATGCTGTTCTCTCTCTAGATGGAAAACGGCTCGAGGGTGAAGAGAAAAGGCACATGATCGATCAATTTAACGAAGCTGTCTTCCTGGAGAAATATTATATTTACCCAGGCGACGAAGAGCGTTATTTATACCCTGAAAACGGCGGAACACCGCTCGTGATAGATACGAAAAAAGGCAAAAAAGATGTAAAGCTGTTTGTGTACAGCTACGATGACCATATCGATGTCGTGAAACAGTACAAGAAGAAGGTTATCGCGTATCGACTGCTTTCTGAAAGCATGCAAAAGCAGTCTTTGTCAGTGACAGGGAGCTTAGCTTAAAAATAGATAATGAAAGACGGGTGCTTTATGTACTCGTCTTTTTTATTACATTTCAAAACTTAACGTTTACGTTAAGGTCTAAAAGGTGTATAATGATAACAGAAAAGGCGAAGGGGGATTTACCATGGAATGGATGAAGATTGATCAAGTTGCCAAAAGAAGCGGGCTGACAAAGCGGACCATTCGGTTTTATGAAGAAATCGGCTTGATTCCAGCGCCGAAACGGACGGAAGGCGGCGTTAGACTTTATTCAGAGGATGATATGGAAGAGCTTGAGAAAGTGATCAGCACAAAGGAAGTGCTTGGTTTTTCCCTTCAGGAGCTTCAGCATTTCATGGAAACCAGCCGCCAGCTTGAGTTAAACAAAGAGGGGTATTTGTTGTCACTGGATCCAAAGGAACGGAAAGAGAAGCTGGAGGAAATTCAGGAAACGCTGAATCACCAGCTGGATTTGATTGATGAAAAAATCCGCACATTCCAAAGCTTTAAGGAACGTCTGCACGGGATGAAAGACAAAGCGGAGCATGCCATTCAATCAATCGAATAAAACGTTTGGTAAACGCTATTTTTGTAGCGTTTCTTTTAATGGAATAAAGATGGAGGTCAGATCAAATGGACAATACAAAACAAGTGAATCAGAAGACAGGTTTGCTGAATCAGCCGAAAGCTGTATGGGCTGTCGCGTTTGCCTGTGTGATTTCCTTTATGGGAATCGGGCTGGTCGATCCTATTCTTCCGGCGATTGCCGCACAATTACATGCTTCACCTAGTGAAGTATCACTCTTATTTACAAGTTATTTGCTCGTTACCGGATTTATGATGTTTTTCTCAGGAGCCATTTCCAGCAGGATCGGTGCAAAATGGACGTTAATTCTCGGACTTATTTTTATTATTATCTTTGCAGCGCTTGGCGGAAGTTCAAGCTCAATTGCTCAGCTTGTCGGCTATCGCGGCGGCTGGGGACTAGGTAATGCGTTATTTATTTCAACAGCGCTTGCGGTCATTGTCGGCGTGTCTGTCGGCGGCAGCGCTCAAGCGATTATTTTGTATGAGGCGGCGCTCGGACTGGGGATTTCCGTCGGACCGCTTGCAGGCGGAGAGCTTGGAAGCATTTCATGGCGTGCGCCGTTCTTCGGGGTATCTGTCCTGATGTTTATTGCGTTAATCGCCATTTCCTTGATGCTGCCGACATTGCCTAAACCGGCGAAGCGCGTTGGGGTATTTGACGCCATGAAGGCACTCAAATATAAAGGCCTTTTGACAATGGCGGTATCGGCTTTCTTATACAACTTTGGATTTTTTATTTTGCTCGCTTATTCTCCGTTCGTTCTGGATTTAGATGAACACGGCCTTGGATATGTTTTCTTTGGCTGGGGACTTCTGCTGGCGATTACGTCAGTCTTTACGGCGCCGATCGTGCACAAAGCGCTGGGTACAGTGCGTTCCTTGGTTGTTCTCTTTATCGCCTTTGCGGTCATTCTGATCATCATGGGCATCTGGACAGAGCATCAGGCGTTGATTATTACATGCATCGTTGTGGCCGGTGCTGTCCTTGGTATGGTCAACACGATCATGACAACAGCTGTCATGGGCTCTGCACCGGTTGAACGTTCAATCGCTTCTTCAGCCTACAGCTCAGTCCGCTTCATCGGCGGCGCGATCGCTCCGTGGATTGCGGGAATGCTCTCAGAACACTTCACAGCAAGCGCGCCGTATACAGTTGGCGGAATTGTTGTTCTCGTCGGTATGCTTGTGCTTCTGCTGGGTCGTAAACATCTTGCCGGAATTAAGGCAGGGCATTAATAACGAAAGACACTGCTAAGGTGCAGTGTCTTTTTTTATTTGCTTAATCTTCCCCTCATAATGGTATGAGCGTATTTCCCGTCAGATAGCCATTTATCATTTTTTTAACCCCTTCTATTATGAAGTGAAATGGCATGCAAGGATATGTTTTTAGTCTCGATTGAATCGGCTCACCATTTGCAATCGGTTATAATCTAATCATAATGGAATCGACGCGAGAAAGGACATCCAGATGACACAATTTTACTATTTAGCTGCTGAAACGCCTTTAGAAACCGGTTTTTTCAGTCAGCCCTCCGGCTACTCCCGGAAAGGGCATCCGCTCCGGTCAGGTATTAACGCGGCGGGCATTTATCTTGAGGAAGCCGAGAATGTGTCTGTGCATTTACGGTTGCCTTATCAAATAATAGTTCATGCTGAAGAGGGATCATTTGCCATGCATAAGGCAAAGCCTGACGCATATGACTTGAAGTGTTTACAGACGCTCTATCAATACATACACAGCATCATGAAAAACAGCTTTTCTGTCGAGTGGTTCACCGCATGGGCTGATGAGGAAGACCTTGA
Source organism: Bacillus sp. FSL K6-1012 (assembly GCF_037964915.1). NCBI lineage: Bacteria > Bacillati > Bacillota > Bacilli > Caryophanales > Bacillaceae > Bacillus > Bacillus sp. FSL K6-1012. The sequence goes on from NZ_CP150175.1 coordinate 833,477, forward strand.
ACTGTCTGCCAAAAAAGAGCTGATACTTGATGAATTCATATCGCATTGCAGCTCATTTTAAAAGACAGAGAGCTTTTGAGAATCGTTCAGAAAAAATGGCAGTAAAAAACCCGCCCTTTACCAGGCGGGTTTTTTCGTAACATTAAAGCACTTTCGTCGTCCAAGACTCGCAGTTCCATGTTTCTGTCGCGATGTCCATATAGAAATCAGGCTCGTGAGAAATAAGAAGAATGGAGCCTTTGTATTCTTTGAGGGCGCGCTTGAGCTCTTCCTTGGCGTCGACATCCAAGTGGTTTGTCGGCTCATCGAGCACCAGCAGGTTGGTTTCCGAATTGATCAGCTTGCATAATCTGACCTTCGCTTTTTCGCCTCCGCTTAATACGGAGACGCGGCTTTCGATATGTTTTGTCGTCAGTCCGCATTTTGCCAGAGCGGCGCGGATTTCGTACTGCGTATACGAAGGGAATTCGCTCCAAACTTCTTCAATACACGTATTGTTGTTTGTTTCCTTGACCTCTTGCTCGAAATAGCCGGTAAAGAGGTGCTCGCCTCGTTCAACAGAGCCTTCGAGCGGCTGGATTTCGCCAAGCAGGCTTTTCAGCAATGTCGTTTTCCCGATCCCGTTGGCGCCGTAAAGGGCGATTTTTTGGCCGCGCTCCATACGGAGGTTCAGCGGACGTGAGAGCGGGGAATCGTAACCGATCACGAGATCCTTCGTTTCGAAAATCAGCTTTCCTGATGTTCTGGCCGGCTTGAAGTGGAATTCAGGCTTCGGTTTTTCCGCCGCCAGCTCGATTATATCCATCTTGTCGAGTTTCTTTTGGCGGGACATCGCCATGTTTCGCGTGCTGACCCGGGCTTTGTTGCGGGCAACGAAATCCTTCAGCTCCGCGACTTCCTGCTGCTGTTTTTTGTAGGCCGCTTCAAGCTGCTGTTTCTTCACCTCGTAAACTTCCATAAACTGATGGTAGTCGCCGACATAGCGTGTCAGCTCTTGATTTTCTACATGATAAATCAGGTTGATGACACTGTTTAAGAACGGAATGTCATGGGAAATCAAGATGAATGCATTCTCGTACTCCTGCAGGTAGCGTTTCAGCCATTCGATATGCTGCTCATCAAGGTAGTTGGTCGGCTCATCGAGAAGCAGGATTTCCGGTTTTTCCAGAAGCAGCTTGGCGAGAAGCACTTTGGTGCGCTGACCCCCGCTCAGATCAGTAACGTCACGGTCCAGTCCGATATCACTCAAGCCGAGGCCGCGGGCGATTTCTTCTACCTTGGAATCAATCACATAAAAATCATTGTTTGTCAGCGCGTCTTGAATCACACCGACGTCTTCAAGAAGCTTTTCAAGCTCGTCAGGATCAGCTTCACCCATTTTGTTATAAATCTCATTCATTTCTTCTTCCATTGCAAATAAGTAATGGAATGCGTCTTTCAGCACATCACGGATGGATTTTCCTTTTTCCAGCACGGTATGCTGATCCAGGTAGCCGACACGGACATTTTTTGACCATTCGACTTTTCCTTCATCAGGCTCAAGCTTTCCGGTAATAATATTCATGAAGGTCGATTTTCCTTCACCGTTTGCGCCGATCAGACCGACGTGCTCGCCTTTTAAAAGACGGAAAGATACATTATTAAAAATGGCCCGGTCACCGAAGCCGTGGCTTAAGTCCTTTACAGATAAAATACTCATGTTTACACCTCTATCGTTTATCGAACACGCTGTATGGCGTGTATTTCTCACCTTTTGATTATAAAGGAGGAAGACGATTGTTGAAAGGCATAGGAAAGAAAAAGAAAAATTGCGTTCCGCGCGCTGTTTTGAGATACTATGGAATAGATTTCAGGAATCGAGGAGAACAAAATGACGCAAACTTGGCCATTTTTACATAATGCACAATCATTTATCAAAGAAAATTGGAACGCTTCAGGCTTCCAAGAGCCGACTCCTGTACAGGAGCAGGCGGCCCAACTCATCATGGAGGGTAAGGATGTCATCGCAGAATCGCCGACAGGAACGGGTAAGACGCTTGCCTACGCACTGCCGGTATTGGAGCGCATCAAACCTGATCAGAAGCATCCGCAGGCGGTGATTTTAGCACCTTCACGTGAGCTGGTGATGCAGATTTTTCAGGTGATTCAGGACTGGAAAACGGGATCAGAATTACGCGCAGTTTCCTTAATCGGCGGAGCGAATGTGAAGAAGCAGGTCGAAAAGCTGAAAAAGAATCATCCGCATATTATTGTCGGGACGCCGGGCAGGGTGTTTGAGCTGATTCAAGCGAAAAAACTCAAGATGCATGAAGTAAAAACGATCGTACTTGATGAAACCGATCAGCTTGTCCTGCCGGAGCATCGTGAAACGATCAAGCAAATCATTAAAACGACATTAAGAGACCGCCAGCTTCTTTGTTTTTCAGCCACACTGAAGAAAGAAACAGAAGACGTGCTCCGCGACATGACGAAAGAGCCCGAGGTTTTGAAGGTAGAACGCAGCAAAGCGGAAGCGGGAAAAGTGAAGCATCAATACATCATCTGTGACCAGCGCGACAAAGTGAAGCTGCTGCAAAAGCTTTCAAGACTTCATGGCATGCAGGCGCTTGTGTTTGTGAGAGATATCGGTAACCTTAGTGTGTACGCGGAAAAGCTGGCGTACCATCATGTCGACCTTGGCATCCTTCACAGTGAGGCGAAGAAGATGGAGCGGGCGAAGATCATTAAAGCGTTTGAGCAGGGCGAGTTCCCGCTGCTTTTGGCAACTGACATTGCCGCGCGCGGTTTGGATATTGAAAACCTGCCGTATGTGATCCACGCCGATATTCCTGATGAAGACAGCTATGTTCACAGATCAGGGCGAACAGGACGGGCTGGAAAAGAAGGGAACGTGCTGAGCCTTGTCACGCGTATGGAAGAATCAAAGCTGAAGAAAATGGCGAAGAAACTTGGCGTGGAGCTGAGGGAAGCTGTGTATGCCGGCGGAAAATTGAAGACGAAATAAAAAGGAGGGCGAAAAGCCCTTCTTTTTTGTTGTAAAATAATAGAAAAGATTTCGCGCGGGGGTGGGAAGATGGTTTCAATAGACAGATTTCAAGTAGTGAAGGAGCCAGAGCTGAAAATCCTTGAACACTGGTTTGAACATGAAGATACCAGGCGGAGAATGGATGGCATGCTGCCATTAGATGAGTGGTATGCACGAGTAAATAAAGATGAACAGGATACTGTCATCATGGCATATGATGGACAGCTGCCAGCAGGGATGGCCGTTATTGAGTTCGGGGAGGAGCGGACGTATATTGGATTGATCGTTAATCCTATGTACCGGCTTCAAGGGTACGGAAAACGGATATTGCAAAAACTGCTGACCGAACCTGATTTTACTAGCGTGCGGGAATGGGTGGCATGCATTGAAGAAGACAATCAAATCAGTTTAGCTTGCTTTCAAGCAGCAGGTTTCACTTTGGAGGATACGGAACCAGATGAAGATGGTTTTCTTACGCTGATTCTTCGTAGCTGACCTCATATAAACCCAAAAGGAGGGCAAAAAGCCCTCCCATTTTCATCTTCAGCTCGGATCACTGACTTTGATCAGCTGTTTTCCTTTATTTTCTCCTTTAAATAAGCCAAGAAATGCGTCCGGAATGTTTTCGAAGCCTTCAGTAATCGTTTCCTCATAATGAAGCTTTCCGTCTCTCAGCCATTCCGCCAGCTGTTTTGCGCCTTCAGGAAAACGGTCGGCGTAGTCGCTTACGATAAACCCTTGCATCAGCGCCTTCGTTTTGATCAGCTTGGATTGGACGCGAGGGCCCATGTCATCCGCTTCGTTTTCCGCGTTGTAGGAAGAAATGGCGCCGCACACAGGGATGCGGGCAAACTCATTGAGGAGGTTCATGACCGCATCTGAAATCGGCCCGCCGACATTGTCAAAATACACATCGACACCGTTCGGACAAGCATCAGCGAGCGCTTTTTGAATATCATCTGCGGTTTTGTAATTGATGGCTTCATCAAACTGCAGCTTCTGCTTTAAATAGGAGACTTTTTCATCAGAGCCCGCGATGCCGACAACTCGCGCGCCTTTGATTTTGGCAATCTGCCCGACTGTTGAACCGACAGCTCCCGCAGCTCCGGAGACCACCACGGTTTCGCCTTCTTTCGGACGCCCGATATCCAGCAATCCAAAGTATGCCGTCAAGCCGGTCATTCCCAAAATGCCGAGATAGGCCGAAGCGGGAGCAAGGCTTGTATCAATTTTTCGTAAGGCAGACTCGCTTACCGCGGAAAATTCTTGCCAGCTGAGGTTTCCGATGACGATATCGCCTTTTTTCAGATGATTCCCGTCTGATACAACTTCAGCGATGACCCCGCCAGAAAGCGCTTCATTCAAGGCGAATGGCTCAACATATGACTTCGTATCCTGCATACGGCCGCGCATATAAGGGTCAACCGATACATAAAGCGTTTTGACAAGCACTTCCCCTTGCTTCGGTTCAGGAACCGGAATGGTTTCAAAGCGAAAGTCTTCATGAACGGGAACACCTTGCGGACGTCTTGCTAATTGAATTTGCTGCTGAAATGCTTTCATTTTCATCCTCCTATCACTTGGTTGACACCACTGTAACATGGACAGAAGAGGAATTACAAAAGGTATGCTGGCATACAAAAAAGGTTATAGAGGAACTTATGCTTTCTACAAGCTCTTTTGTTTTTAAAAAGTTGTCTTTAGTCATTTATCATTATTAGAAAACAGAACAGAAAAAGAGCTTGTGTACACCTAGCTAAGATTAGCTAGTGTGTATGTCGATTCTTCTTCATATTCTTGCAAGCATCTGAGAGGGGGGAGCTTAGTCGTTCACATTTTGCTTTCCCATCAATCTGCCATAGCAAAGTCTATGCAATTGTTTTGCATCTGCAAAGCTTTTCTCAATTTTTTCACTTTTATACTGTGTCTTTTTGAAACAGACAATCGATTGTAATCGACCATTTTCTTTTGGTCAATTAAGTAATGTTTACTTTTTAATAAAACCGCGAAAAAGCAAACGAAAACATAATTAAATTTTAGATATTTATTAAAAGCTTATATGTTTATTTACCTTTTTCTTGAATTGCAATTGAGAAAATCCATATATTGCGGACACTAATAAAAGAATACCTGCTGAAACATAAACTAAACGAACTCCAAGGAAATCTGAAATAGCCCCTATAGCCAGAATTGAAAACATAAAAATGAACTGTACTAAAGAAGACCTTGCAGACATTATATTAATTCGAGTTTGCTCGGTTGTTATGTTCTGAATAAATGTTTCTTGTGTAAGATCTCTTAATATATAAGCCGGCCCCATAAAGAGAACCAATATTAGAGCTAAGTACGAATTACTTATAAATCCATATATTAAAGTTAAACTTCCATATGAGACAGCACCAATTAACATAAAATTAATTAACTTATTTTGGAATCTCTCCGACAGCTTATATATTATAAATCCCCCTATCATCGAACCTAAATAGTATGCTCCATTAATAAATCCCCACCATGATTCTCCTTTATGCAAGACTTCGTTAACGAAAGCTAAAGAGACAGACCCTATCCAAATCATTCCTGCCCATGACTCAATTAAATCCATAATAATAATTGTTCTAAGTTTCTTTTGGCTAAATAAATACCGCCAATCACTTACTATACTCTTATTGGGAGAATTTTTTTCACGTATGACAGAATTAGCGTGGCCGTGTGGTAGACAAAATAAAAGAGAAATAAGAGATGTAAACAACAAAAAGGTAGTAAGTATAATGGTATATCCCTCACCTAAAAATGCAATTATGAGACCACCTAAAGACCAGCCTACAAATTGAAAAGTTTGGTCCACTGTAGATAATAATCCATTTGCCTTTACTCTTTTATCAGGAGAGATTATTTCCCCTATAATTGCACTTTTTAAAGGTGAGAACCATCCATTAAAAAAGGAAATACAGCTAATAATAATAAAGACTAAAATGAGAGTTTGATTAGAGTAAGTTCTTAATAAAGAAAAGAACAAACATATTAACAACAGCATTTGTATCAATTGAGAAATAATTATTGTAAGATGCAGTTTTAATCGAATTGTTATTAACGGTAATATAGCACTTCCAAAAATACGAAAAATAATACTTATTAATGTCACCATAGAGGCGATGGTTGTCGAATTGGTCATTTTAAACAAAAACGAAATCACTACCATAGTATATAGAGAAAAACCTAAATTTGTAGTGGTCTGGCTAAATAAAATAGAATAATAACCTTTACTCATATGTATCCTCCCTTGGAATAACTTTTCTCGGTAAAGAGCATAAACATATTTAAACACCTTAAAACAACAAAAGTAAAGAAAAAACTTCCTTGTAAACTATTTACTTTTATTCTATTTATTGTTATTGTTTATTTAAGTTCTCTGACTATTCTATCAATAGGGTGGGGAACCACATATCTTATTAAAGGGGGGGATACCATGAAAAAATTAAGAAAAAACTGGAGAAAATCGATTGTTAGCCCGGTTCTTTATACTAATGAAAAATGGTAAACACTTAGGGAATAGCATTTAAATGCTATTCCTTATTTCAACAAACAAATCGGGAGGTTATCGTAAATTGACACTATTAATGCAAGATCATAAATCAATTTACAATAAAGATATAGAAATATTAATTGAAGTTGAAGAACTTATTACTTCTGTTCCAGAAAATAAAAAAAATGATTTTAAGAGTTTAATCGATAATAGAATTATGACTCTACTAAATAAAATTCAACACCCTGTAGCAGCTGAAAATGTGTTTGGTATGTGTATTGCTTACCCGAATACTTACATAAGGTATAGATTAATTGATTTCGTTGAAAAATGGGTACCTTATTTCTCTGCTGTAGAAACTATAATCAATCTAACCCAGGATCCGGATGATTTAGTTTCTTTTAAAGCTATGGATGTGTGTGCAAATCATAAAATTGAAGAATCGTTAGCATATTTGTCTTCAATCATTGATGATGTCCGGGAGAGTATAAGCTACCCTAAAAAACCTGTGGGATTAGGGGCCCAAAAAGTATTAAGTACATTATTAGATATATTCGGTGTTGAAAAATATGAAGAGCTAGTAATGCTAAAAAATTATTTTGATCAAAATGGTATCCTTCCTAATAACTTTGACTTTGAAGAAAAAATTCCTCAAAGTCTAATAGAGGAATTCGAAAAAACAGAAGAAGATGGGATGATTTTAATTCCGGGTGGCTTTTTTGAATTCGGTTTAAATGAAAATGAAATTCCTGACAAAACATTTAATTGGAAAGATGCTGTTCCTAGACAAAAAGTATGGTTACCTCCCTTTTTTATTGATAAGTATCCTGTTACAAATAAAGATTATGATATCTTTACCGAGTTCACAGAGGAAAATGGGCATATATTCTGTCATCCTAATGAACCACAGAATAAACAACATAGAAGAAATACATATTGGGATGATAGGTATTTAGATAATCATCCCGTTACAGGTATAGATTTTTATGATGCATTTGCTTACGCAAGATATAAGGGGAAAGAATTGCCAACCGAGTTTCAATGGGAAAAAGCTGCTCGAGGCAAAAAAGGTAATATATGGCCTTGGGGAGATAAATTTGATCCTGCAAAGGTTCAATATGCTGGAAGTCTTTATAATGAACCCATTACTTCTTTAAAGTCCTGGAGAGAAAATTTATTAAAAGCTCATGCTGATAAAGAATTAAATCATTTAACAAGTGATATTTTTGAACAAAATGGTGAAAGTCCCTATGGAGTATGCGGTATGATCGGCGGAACATGGGAGTGGACTAGAAGTGAGCTTAAAACAAAGAGAGCTTTCCACCCTATTTTTGAGAATGTACCATTTAATAGTGTTAACTCATTTGCCGTTCTTAAAGGAGGATCATTCTTCTCTCATCCAGGCTTAATGTTCCCTTCCTTTAGAGCAAAAGATATTCCTTTCTGTCGACACAATGAAATGGGAATTAGGTGCGTAAAGAATATTCCAGTATATAAAATTAGAGAATCAATTAATGGGCCAATTACTAATAAAGCAATTTATTAATCATTCTAGATTAGAGACTTGATAAAAGTATACTAACATTGTGTGATAATGTTCGGCTTGTACAAAAAACAATGTTTTTTCTGCAAGCTTTTATTTTAAATGTTTTTAATAATTATCAGGATTGAGAATCAGAAAAAGAGACATTAAGCCCAAGCTCCGTTGAATATTTAAATCTTCAATATATTTTTGTGATAAATATATATTATTCTGTCAATTTACATTTCGATTTTTAATTGAACCTGCAATAGCAAAGCCCCTTACCACTGTTTTGATTCTTTCTTTTTCTGATACACAATCTAATTTTGTCACTTTTTTTGGTCTTTCCACACATTTCGAGGGATGACTTACTATAATTCTTTCGGTCTTTTCTATGTATGAGATAAAGTTTATGTCTTGTTGAGAATCGAAGAGATATACAACTTTAACAAGTTGGTCAATAAGAACATTATATTAAGAGTTTCTCGTGTGGAACATGAGAAGAATAACATGTTTTTTTAGTTAAACATCAATTAAATGTGAGAATGAAATATTATAAGGGAAAATGAAGGCTGTCAAGTTTCTCGACAGCCTAGGGTTTCCTCTCCTTTTTCATCACGTCCGTAGTTTCGGGCACAGTCCCATCGGCAGGCACATCGGCTTCTGGTCGATCGGGCTTCTCATGATGCAGCATTCCAAGCCGAAGACTTCCCGGAAAAACGGCTGGGTAAAGACGTCTTCCGGCGTTCCGGCATTGTAGATTTTTCCGTCCAATACGCTGATCAGATAGTCAGCATATTGAGCGGCTTGGTTTAAGTCGTGAAGCACCATGACAACTGTGCGTCCATGATCCCGGTTCAGCTTTTTCAGCAGCTCCAGCACCTCAATTTGGTGAGAAATGTCCAAATAAGTGGTCGGTTCATCGAGCAAAAGCAAATCAGTGCCTTGTGCAAGCGCCATGGAAATCCAGGCTCTTTGTCTTTGACCGCCTGAAAGGGCATCAAGTGTCCGATCCTTCAGCTCATTCATCCCGGTTGCGTCAAGCGCCCACTCTACCATATCGTGATCCTCTTGCGTATGCTTGGATAACAGTTTTTTATGAGGATGTCTGCCGAAATAGCATAGTTCCTGTACCGTCAATCCTTCAGGCGCCTGAGGAGACTGAGGAAGAATCGCCAGCTTTTTAGCCACTTCTTTGGACTGCTGGCGATGAATATCTTTTCCTTCTAATAGGACCGTGCCGCTTTTTGGGGCCATCAGCCTGGCCAGCGATTTGAGGATTGTTGATTTTCCGCAGCCGTTGGCGCCGATGAGCACAGTGATTTTTCCTTCTTCAATCTTTAAATCGACTCCGTCAATAATCACTGTGCTGTCATATGAAAGAGTGAGCTGGTCTGCAGCCAGTTTTCCCATGGTATCCTCTCCCTACTGTTTCCTCGCTTCGAATTTCAATAAATATAAAAAATAAGGCGCGCCGATCACAGCTGTCAATATTCCGGCTGGTATCTCAACCGGAGGCATGATGCCGCGTCCTAATGTATCTGCGATTAGTAATATAATAGCACCGATTAATGCCGATGCAGGCAGTAAATATTTAGCTTTTTCTCCGGCAAGCCTTCTGGCGATATGCGGAGCAAGCAGCCCGATAAAACCGATTGATCCGACGACGGCTACACAGCTCCCCGCCAGTGCAACTGCGGTGAAAATCAGGATGAATCTCAGCCTGTTTGCATTTTCGCCGAGACCCTGCGCTAGCTCATCTCCGAGTGACATCAGATCCAGCTTCGGAATGAGGATGCAGACAATCGGCAAAAGGACAAGCAGCCATGGCGCAAGGAGCTTAACTTCTTCCCAGTTTCTCCCCCAGAGGCTGCCTGTCAGCCAAATGAGCGCTGCATTAACGTCCCCCGGAAATTTGACCATCATATATTGCATGCCGGCGTGGCAGACCGCGCCTAAGGCAATGCCTGATAAAGCCAATGAAGAGGGCTGAATGCTTTTTTTGCGGGCTATCATTAATAATACTACAGCAATAATGGCTGCTCCGGCAAATGCGGAGAACGGCAGCACATAGACCGGAGACTCAGGAAAAATGAGAATAACGGCCATGGCGGCCAGTCCGGACCCTTTTGAAATTCCGACAACGTCCGGAGACGCAAGGGGATTTCGGATGACACCCTGCAAAATGGCTCCGGCAGCGGCAAGCCCGGCGCCTGCCAGAATCGCCAGTATAATGCGGGGGAGCCGGTACTGCTGAATAATAAACTCGAAGGAATGATCCATCCCTAACAGATTCGTAACCACCGCATCAGGTGAAATATACAATGCCCCGAAGCCGATGCTGATCACGGACAGCACTAGCAAGATGACAGCCAATATAAGGATGGCCAGCAAGGGGCGTTTTTGTTTTCTGGTTGATTTCTTCATTTCAGATTTCGCCCTTTCCTTGCTAAATATAAGAAAAATGGTGTGCCGATAATGGCGGTGACAATGCCGACCGGGGATTCATAAGGGAATGCAATCCATCTGGCCAGGACATCTGCGTACACCAATAAGATGGCGCCGAATAGCGCCGAAAAAGGCAGCACATACTTATAATTTTCTCCGATCAGCTTGCGGACGATATGCGGGACGAGCAGCCCGACAAAGCCGATTGGGCCGGCAACCGCCACAGAAGCGCCCGATAGAATTAAAATGATAAAGCTGATCAGAATCCGCATGCCGTTCATGTTTTGCCCGAGTCCTTTTGCGGTTTCATCACCAAGACCGAGAACAGAAACGGGACCTGAAAACACAAGGGCAAGTCCAATGCCGATGACAGAAAACGGGGCAATGGTCATGACGTCCTGCCAATTGCTGCCGTCAATCGCACCCGTCATCCAATACAGCACATCCTCTCCCGATTCATTTAAAATAATAATCGCCTGTGTCATGGAGGACAGGAACAAATGCACCGCCATTCCTGACAGCGCCAGTTTGACAGGTGTCATTCCGCCGGAAGAGGCAATCATATACACAATTGCGCCGCCTGCCGCCGCACCTGCAAAAGCGAACACAACCGAAGAGTAGGACGACGCCGGCAGAATGACGAGAGAAGCAACGACAAACAGCGATGCACCCGCATTCACACCGAAAATTTGAGGTGAAGCCAGAGGGTTTCTTGTCATGGCCTGCATCAGTGCCCCTGCTACAGCCAGGCTGGCGCCGACGAAAACGCCGATTAATGTGCGGGGGAGGCGAAGAGTAGAGATGATAAGCTGTTCTTTTGATCCGTCCCATACAAAAAGATATGTCAAAGCATCAATGATGCCGATGTCTGAGGCGCCTACTGAGAGATTCAGCCCAAGCCCGAAAATAAGGATGATCAGTGCAATGATAAAAACCATCAATCTTGATGATGAGCGCCGTTTGGCTGAGTAATACAACAGTCTCACTTCCTTGCTGCGTCTGTTTGCAAAAACGAAGAAGCAAGGATTCTCCTCGCTTCTCTTTTGTCCTACTTATTATACACTTTTTTGAGCACGTCTTTGGCGCTTGTTTCACTGGACTTGATTCCTCTGAATCTTGTCCAAATGTCGCGGTCTGCATCGTAGATTTGTCCGTTTTTCACCGCTTTTAGGTTTTTCCAAAGCGGATTCTTTTTCCACTCATCTACGATTGTTTTACCCTCGTTGGCTGAAATAAACAAAATATCAGGATCGATTTTGCTTAACTGCTCGAGGCTGACCTCTTGATACGCGTTATCTGACTTCACGGCGTGCGTAAAGCCGAGCATGCTGAAGATTTCTCCGTCATAAGAAGATGACGTATGAAGCTGGAAGGAATCGGCTCTTGCCACGCCGAGAACGATGCTGCGGTCTTCATCTTTCGGAAGCTCCGCTTTCAGATCGTCAATGACCTTTGTATGGTCGGCGAGCTTTTCTTTTCCTTCTTTTTCTTTATTTAATGCTTTAGAAATGGTTTTGAAGCTGTCGATTGTTTCATCATAAGTCGCTTCCCGGCTTTTCAATTCAATGGTCGGTGCGATTCGTTTCAGCTGTTTGTAAATGTTTTTATGGCGTTCAGCGTCAGCGATGATTAAATCAGGCTTCAAGGAGCTGATGACCTCAAGATTCGGTTCGCTTCGCGTGCCTACTGATGTATAATCAATCGAGCTGCCGACCAGCTTTTGAATCATGTCTTTTTTGTTGTCATCGGCGATGCCTACCGGTGTGATGCCGAGGTTGTAAACAGCATCCAGGAATGAAAGCTCAAGCACAACGACTTTTTTAGGTGTGCCGGTCACTGTTGTTTTCCCGTCTTCGTGCTGAATGACTCTTGAATCCTTAGATTTGCTTCCGGCTTTGCTGCCGCTGTTATCTTGACTTGATGAACAGCCGGATATAATGAAACAAGCGATTAATAAAACACTGATGATGGCAATAAACTTGTTAGGATAGGTGCGCATTGTTTTCTTCCTTTTTTCTGAATTTAATAATGAGAATCATTATCACAAATAAACACTATAATAGCATGGCTTCCTATGTCAATATTTTTTAAATAAAGAAACAGAAGCGGCTGCTTTATGTTTTTTTGATGTATGGGTCATATGGCACAAATAAATCGTACACAGCATCGCCGTGTCTGTGGGATAAAAACGAACTGGCGTTGGCTTTAGAGGCTTCAAGCATATCTCTGCTGACATGGGGAAAAAGAACGCTGAGATAGCCGGACAATTTTCTTTCGATTTCTTCAGAGAGCGCAAATTCAATGTCTCCGATATTCATGACAATAGAGAAAACAAAGTCAATATCGATGTGAAATGTTTCTTCGGCAAAGATGGCAAGCTGGTGAATGCCGGCTGAATAGCCGACACGCTGATGGAAGACCTGTTTTACTAAATCACTCACAACCCACGCATTGTATTGCTGTTCTGGTGAAAAGTATTGCATTGGACATACCTCCTGCTTGTACGGATAAAAATGGCGATTCATGTTCGGGCGCCCCGTGCAGCGGTTTTGATTTTGACTATTCTGAAAATACTCTCGTTCTATCACTTTACCATGGTTAGAAATGAAATATCTACTACCATTCTTCCTGTTTTTGTGCCCAATGCTCTGGATGCTGTTTCATAGAAAAAGGATCGGGTATGAATATAACATAGACATGATGAAGGAGGAATTGGATATGAAACCAGTTGTAAGAGAGTATACAAACGACGAACAGCTCATGAAGGATGTAGAAGAATTACAGCAAATGGGTGTCGCAAAAGAGGATGTATACGTCTTAGCTCACGACGATGACAGAACGGAACGACTGGCAGACAACACGAATGCCAACACGATCGGAGCCAAAGAAACAGGTTTCAAACATGCGGTAGGGAACATATTTAATAAAAAAGGAGACGAGCTTCGCAATAAAATCCACGAAATCGGTTTTTCAGAAGACGAAGCGGCTCAGTTTGAAAAACGGCTCGATGAAGGGAAAGTGCTTCTCTTTGTGACAGACAACGAAAAAGTAAAATCTTGGGCATAATGCAGGAATGTAGCCCCAAAAGGCGATTATCGTCCTTTTGGGGTTTTTTATATTTGCGGTTTTTGCGGTGTTTTTTTGCAGGATGCCGCAATAAAAAGCCGTACATTTTCGGTTATGGATCCCCATGAATTTGCTATTATGTTTTTTGTGAGAATATGGAACAAATTCTCACAAAATAGAAAATGGGGGTTCTTACTGAATGAAAAAAGTGATGTTAGCCACGGCTTTGTTATTAGGCTTGACTCCGGTTGGGGCGAACGCAGCGGATTTGGGCCATCAGACGTTAGGGTCAAATGATGGCTGGGGAGCGTACTCGACCGGCACGACAGGCGGATCAAAAGCCTCGTCATCCCACGTGTATACAGTCAGCAACAGAAATCAGCTCGTTTCGGCTTTGGGCAAGGACACCAACACAACGCCAAAAATCATTTATATCAAGGGAACGATTGACATGAATGTCGATGACAATCTGAAGCCGCTTGGTCTGAATGATTATAAAGATCCAGAGTACGATTTGAACAAATATTTGAAAGCCTATGACCCAAGCACATGGGGCAAAAAAGAGCCATCCGGAACACAGGAAGAGGCCAGAGCACGTTCACAGAAAAACCAAAAGGCACGCGTGATGGTGGATATCCCTGCAAATACGACGATCGTCGGTTCAGGGTCAAATGCTAAAGTTCTGGGCGGAAACTTCCAGATCAAGAGCGATAACGTTATTATCCGCAATATCGAATTCCAAGACGCATATGACTATTTCCCGCAATGGGATCCGACTGACGGAAGTTCAGGAAACTGGAATTCTCAATATGACAACATCACAATAAACGGCGGTACACATGTATGGATCGATCACTGTACCTTTAATGACGGTTCGCGTCCAGACAGCACCTCTCCAAAGTATTTTGGAAGAGAATATCAGCACCATGACGGCCAAACTGATGCCTCTAACGGCGCTAACTACATTACAATGTCTTATAACTTTTATCACGATCATGATAAAAGCTCCATTTTCGGATCAAGCGATAGCAAAACTTCCGACGACGGCAAATTAAAAATCACACTGCATCATAACCGCTACAAAAATATCGTTCAGCGCGCACCGAGAGTCCGTTTTGGACAGGTACACGTTTACAACAACTATTATGAAGGCAATAAAAACTCATCAGATTATGCCTTTAGCTATGCGTGGGGAATTGGAAAATCATCTAAAATTTATGCGCAAAACAATGCCATTGACGTTCCGGGATTGACTGCTGCTAAAACGATCAGCGTATTCAGCGGGGGAACGGCTTTATATGATTCCGGCACATTGCTGAACGGTACGCAGATCAACGCATCGGCTGCAAACGGGCTGAGCTCTTCTGTCGGATGGACACCATCTCTGCACGGATCAATTGATGCTTCCGCGAATGTGAAGTCAAATGTTATATCTCAAGCGGGCGCGGGTAAACTAAATTAAGAAATGAAAAAAAACACAAAGGGCTGCTCACCTTTGTGTTTTTTAATTAATTAAAATGTTTATTAACTTAGTTAAGGAGTAGAATGAAAAAGGGGATCGGAAAACAAGTATATAGGAGGAGACCTATTTATGGCTTCAGAAAAAGACGCAGGAAAACAGTCAGCAGTAAAGCTTGTTCCATTGCTTATTACTGTCGCTGTGGGACTAATCATCTGGTTTATTCCCGCTCCGTCCGGACTTGAACCTAAAGCATGGCATTTGTTTGCGATTTTCGTCGCGACAATTATCGGCTTTATCTCCAAGCCCTTGCCAATGGGTGCAATTGCAATTTTTGCATTGGCGGTTACTGCATTAACTGGAACATTATCAATTGAGGATACATTAAGCGGATTCGGGAATAAGACCATCTGGCTTATCGTCATCGCATTCTTTATTTCCCGGGGATTTATCAAAACCGGGCTAGGTGCGAGAATTTCGTATGTATTCGTTCAGAAATTCGGGAAGAAAACCCTTGGACTTTCTTATTCACTGCTGTTCAGTGATTTAATATTATCACCTGCTATTCCAAGTAATACGGCGCGTGCAGGAGGCATTATATTTCCTATTATCAGATCATTATCCGAAACATTCGGATCAAGCCCGGCAGATGGAACAGAAAGAAAAATCGGTGCTTTCTTATTAAAAACCGGTTTTCAGGGAAACTTGATTACATCTGCTATGTTCCTGACGGCGATGGCGGCAAACCCGCTGATTGCCAAGCTGGCCCATGATGTCGCAGGGGTGGACTTAACATGGACAAGCTGGGCAATTGCCGCGATTGTGCCGGGACTTGTAAGCTTAATCATCACACCGCTTGTGATTTACAAGCTGTATCCGCCGGAAATTAAAGAAACACCGGACGCAGCGAAAATCGCAACCGAAAAACTGAAAGAAATGGGGCCATTTAAAAAATCAGAGCTTTCTATGGTTATTGTGTTTCTTTTAGTGCTTGCTCTTTGGATTTTTGGCGGCAGCTTCAACATCGACGCAACCACAACCGCACTGATCGGATTGTCAGTCCTTTTATTATCACAGGTTCTGACTTGGGATGATATCAAGAAAGAACAGGGCGCTTGGGATACGCTCACTTGGTTTGCGGCGCTCGTTATGCTGGCCAACTTCCTGAATGAATTAGGCATGGTTTCTTGGTTCAGCAACGCCATGAAATCATCTGTATCAGGATTCTCTTGGATTGTGGCATTTTTAATTTTAATTGTTGTGTATTATTACTCTCACTACTTCTTTGCAAGTGCGACGGCCCACATCAGTGCGATGTATTCAGCATTTTTGGCTGTTATCGTGGCAGCGGGCGCACCGCCGCTTTTAGCAGCGCTGAGCCTCGCATTCTTCAGCAATCTGTTCGGGTCAACAACCCACTACGGTTCTGGAGCGGCTCCGGTCTTCTTCGGAGCAGGCTACATTTCGCAAGGCAAATGGTGGTCTATCGGATTTATCCTGTCGATCGTTCATATTGTCACATGGCTTGTGATCGGCGGATTATGGTGGAAATTATTAGGGATATGGTAGAAAGAAAAAAAGGCAGACGCGGTCTGCCTTTTTTTATGTTTGATCATATTACTTTAGGGCGTGAGCAACAGAGTATGAGGTGGTTTATAATGGATGGGTTTCAGCGCAAGAACAAAACGGGATTATGCCTCTCGTTATAGTAGCCGGCATATGAAAAGTTGGTATAAAAAGCAAAGAACTGAGAAGAAAGCGGGAAAATATGATTGGCAGGTGATTGCTTAATCTAGTGAGAAATGTCCGGCGTACTAGCAGCATATCCAGTTACATGCGGCAAATCGCATTTTTCAGGCTACAGGTTATCAAAAGGTGATGAAGGGACAATCACCTTTTTTTATTTTGGTTAGTCACCTTACAGACCGATGATGATTTTCCTGCATATAATAGCTGGAATTAATCAAAGAGGGCGGGGAATGAAGTTGAGTGAATAATGTGATTGTAAATGGAGGTTTTGAAACAGGCAATCTGACGGGCTGGGCTTTTGCAAATACGTCCGTTATTAATACTTTTGCCCATTCTGGAGGATATGCCGCACAGTTTATCAGCAGCCAGCCTTATGCTTTTTTAGGGCAGATCGTGCCTATCGTTTCTGGACAATCTCTTATATTTACTGTTTCGCTTGGGCGAATGGGGAACAATCCAAGTCCTCAAGTCACTATACAAATTCTATTTGTTAACAGTGAAGGAGAACAGATTGAAGGCGGACAGGAAATGATCATTGCTGCCGGAAATTTGCCAAATGTCTCATTTAATACATGGAATGAAATATATAGACCAATTGACCCTCCCTCAGAAGCAGTAAATGCAGTAGTGGTAATAAGTAAAGCTACTTTTGGTTCTGTTCTAATTGATGATGTTTCTTTAATAGAGTCTACCGGGGGGATTGGACCAACTGGACCGACCGGGCCGACAGGTCCAACGGGATCAACAGGACCAACCGGATCAACAGGACCAACCGGGGCAACCGGAGTAACCGGACCAACGGGAGAAACTGGTGCAATCGGATCAACGGGGGCGACGGGAGAAACTGGAGCAATGGGGTTAACGGGATCAACAGGATCAACAGGATCAACAGGATCAACAGGACCAACCGGAGCGACTGGAGTAACCGGATCAACTGGACCTACTGGATCAACAGGTGTAACTGGAGTAACCGGAGCAACAGGACCAACAGGTGTAACTGGAGCAACTGGACCAACCGGACCTACTGGATCAACAGGTGTAACTGGAGTAACCGGATCAACCGGGGAAACAGGACCAACCGGAGAAACAGGACCAACCGGATCAACGGGATCAACCGGAGCAACAGGAGTAACAGGGTCAACGGGATCAACCGGAGCGACTGGACCAACAGGTGTAACCGGAGTAACCGGATCAACAGGATCAACCGGAGCGACTGGACCAACCGGATCAACTGGTGTAACAGGAGCAACTGGAGCAACTGGAGAAACTGGTGCAATAGGAGTGACGGGATCAACCGGAGCAACAGGAGCAACCGGAGCGACCGGAGCAACAGGATCAACCGGAGTCACTGGAGAAACAGGACCAACAGGACCAACGGGATCAACAGGATCGTCAGGAGAAACTGGTGCAACCGGATCAACTGGTGTAACAGGTGCAACAGGACCAACAGGTCCAACCGGAGCGACTGGAGCAACAGGAGTAACAGGAGTAACTGGATCAACAGGATCAACCGGAGAAACAGGTCCAACCGGAGCGACTGGAGCAACAGGAGCAACTGGATCAACAGGATCAACCGGAGAAACAGGTCCAACCGGAGCGACTGGAGCAACAGGATCAACAGGAGCAACCGGAGCGACAGGACCAACAGGTGTAACCGGAGCAACAGGAGAAACAGGAGCAACTGGACCAACAGGAGAAACTGGTGCAACCGGATCAACAGGTGTAACCGGAGCAACAGGAGCAACCGGAGTAACTGGAGTAACCGGAGCGACTGGAGCAACAGGAGAAACAGGAGCAACTGGATTAACCGGAGCAACTGGAGTAACCGGATCAACAGGAGAAACCGGAGCGACGGGAGCAACCGGAGAAACCGGATCAACGGGAGCAACAGGATCAACCGGAGCGACTGGAGCAACCGGAGCGACTGGAGCAACGGGAGCAACCGGAGCGACTGGAGCAACCGGAGCGACTGGAGCAACCGGAGAAACCGGATCAACGGGAGCAACCGGAGCGACTGGAGCAACAGGAGTGACGGGATCAACAGGAGTAACTGGAGAAACCGGAGCAACCGGAGCAACTGGATCAACGGGAGAAACAGGACCAACAGGTCCAACGGGAGCAACCGGAGTGACTGGACCAACCGGATCAACAGGAGCAACTGGAGAAACTGGATTAACCGGAGCAACTGGAGTAACCGGATCAACAGGAGAAACCGGAGCGACGGGAGCAACCGGAGCGACTGGACCAACAGGTGTAACCGGAGCAACAGGACCAACCGGAGCAACTGGAGAAACAGGACCAACAGGTGTAACTGGAGTAACCGGATCAACCGGGGAAATAGGACCAACAGGATCAACCGGAGAAACAGGAGCAACGGGATCAACAGGACCAACAGGTCCAACCGGAGCAACAGGACCAACCGGAGCAACAGGACCAACCGGAGCAACAGGACCAACAGGAGTAACTGGAGAAACCGGAGCAACCGGAGAAACAGGACCAACAGGATCAACAGGATCAACCGGAGAAACAGGAGCAACGGGATCAACAGGACCAACAGGTCCAACCGGAGCAACAGGACCAACAGGATCAACAGGACCAACCGGAGTCACTGGAGAAACAGGACCAACGGGATCAACAGGATCGTCAGGAGAAACTGGTGCAACCGGATCAACTGGTGTAACTGGACCAACCGGTGCAACAGGACCAACAGGACCAACCGGAGAAACAGGACCAACAGGTGTAACTGGAGTAACCGGATCAACTGGTGTAACAGGTGTAACTGGTGTAACCGGATCAACCGGAGTAACTGGAGTAACCGGATCAACTGGTGTAACAGGTGTAACTGGTGTAACCGGATCAACCGGAGTAACTGGAGTAACCGGATCAACTGGTGTAACAGGTGTAACTGGTGTAACCGGATCAACCGGAGTAACTGGAGTAACCGGATCAACTGGTGTAACAGGTGTAACTGGTGTAACCGGATCAACCGGAGTAACTGGAGTAACCGGATCAACTGGTGTAACAGGTGTAACTGGTGTAACCGGATCAACCGGAGTAACTGGAGTAACCGGATCAACTGGTGTAACAGGTGTAACTGGTGTAACCGGATCAACCGGAGTAACTGGAGTAACCGGATCAACTGGTGTAACAGGTGTAACTGGTGTAACCGGATCAACCGGAGTAACTGGAGTAACCGGATCAACTGGTGTAACAGGTGTAACTGGTGTAACCGGATCAACCGGAGTAACTGGAGTAACCGGATCAACCGGAGCGACAGGAGCAACAGGATCAACCGGATCAACAGGAGCAACCGGAGCGACTGGAGAAACAGGTGTAACTGGTGTAACCGGATCAACAGGTGTAACTGGACCAACCGGTGCAACGGGATCAACCGGAGCGACAGGATCAACAGGAGAAACAGGAGTAACCGGAGCAACCGGAGCGACTGGACCAACAGGTGTAACCGGAGAAACAGGTCCAACCGGAGCGACAGGACCAACAGGTCCAACCGGAGCAACTGGAGTAACAGGAGCAACGGGATCAACAGGAGTAACTGGAGAAACAGGACCAACAGGTGTAACTGGAGTAACCGGAGCAACCGGAGAAACAGGATCAACAGGACCAACAGGAACAACTGGAGTAACCGGATCAACCGGAGAAACAGGACCAACAGGACCAACCGGAGCGACCGGAGCAACGGGAGCGACGGGAGAAACAGGACCAACAGGACCAACCGGAGAAACAGGAGAAACAGGAGTAACCGGAGCAACCGGAGAAACAGGAGTAACTGGAGTAACTGGAGTAACCGGATCAACTGGAGAAACAGGAGCAACCGGAGCAACGGGAGTCACTGGATCAACAGGTCCTACTGGATCAACCGGAGCAACTGGTGTAACTGGAGCAACAGGAGTAACCGGAGCGACAGGAGAAACTGGATCAACCGGATCAACTGGTGTAACAGGAGCAACTGGAGCAACCGGAGCGACAGGACCAACAGGTGTAACTGGTGTAACCGGATCAACAGGAGTAACTGGAGAAACAGGTCCAACCGGAGCGACAGGACCAACAGGTCCAACCGGATCAACTGGAGCAACTGGAGCAACTGGAGTAACAGGAGCAACGGGATCAACAGGAGTAACTGGAGAAACAGGACCAACAGGTGTAACTGGAGTAACCGGATCAACTGGTGTAACAGGTGTAACTGGTGTAACCGGATCAACCGGAGTAACTGGAGTAACCGGAGCGACAGGAGCAACAGGATCAACCGGATCAACAGGAGAAACCGGAGCGACAGGAGAAACAGGTGTAACTGGTGTAACCGGAGCAACAGGTGTAACCGGAGCAACAGGTGTAACTGGACCAACCGGTGCAACGGGATCAACCGGAGCGACAGGATCAACAGGAGAAACAGGAGTAACCGGAGCAACCGGAGCGACTGGATCAACAGGTGTAACCGGAGAAACAGGTCCAACCGGAGCGACAGGACCAACAGGTCCAACCGGATCAACAGGAGTAACAGGAGCAACGGGATCAACAGGAGTAACTGGAGAAACAGGACCAACAGGAGTAACTGGAGTAACCGGATCAACAGGACCAACCGGAGTCACTGGAGAAACAGGATCAACAGGACCAACAGGACCAACGGGATCAACAGGATCGTCAGGAGAAACTGGTGCAACCGGATCAACTGGTGTAACAGGAGCAACAGGACCAACAGGACCAACCGGAGAAACAGGACCAACAGGTGTAACTGGAGTAACCGGATCAACTGGTGTAACAGGTGTAACTGGTGTAACCGGATCAACAGGAGAAACAGGAGTAACCGGAGCAACCGGAGCGACAGGAGCAACAGGATCAACCGGATCAACCGGATCAACAGGAGCAACCGGAGCGACTGGAGCAACAGGTGTAACTGGTGTAACCGGAGCAACAGGTGTAACTGGACCAACCGGTGTAACGGGATCAACCGGAGCGACAGGATCAACAGGAGAAACAGGAGTAACCGGAGCGACTGGACCAACAGGAGTAACCGGAGAAACAGGTCCAACCGGAGCGACAGGACCAACAGGTCCAACCGGAGCAACTGGAGTAACAGGAGCAACGGGATCAACAGGAGTAACTGGAGAAACAGGACCAACAGGTGTAACTGGAGTAACCGGAGCAACCGGAGAAACAGGATCAACAGGACCAACAGGAACAACTGGAGTAACCGGATCAACCGGAGAAACAGGAGTAACTGGAGTAACCGGATCAACAGGACCAACAGGACCAACCGGAGAAACAGGAGTAACTGGAGTAACCGGATCAACCGGAGAAACAGGAGTAACTGGAGTAACTGGAGTAACCGGATCAACTGGAGAAACAGGAGCAACCGGAGCAACGGGAGTCACTGGATCAACAGGTCCTACTGGATCAACCGGAGCAACTGGTGTAACTGGAGCAACAGGAGTAACCGGAGCGACAGGAGAAACTGGATCAACCGGATCAACTGGTGTAACAGGAGCAACTGGAGCAACCGGAGCGACAGGACCAACAGGTGTAACTGGTGTAACCGGATCAACAGGAGTAACTGGAGAAACAGGTCCAACCGGAGCGACAGGACCAACAGGTCCAACCGGAGCAACTGGAGCAACTGGAGCAACTGGAGTAACAGGATCAACCGGGGAAACAGGACCAACAGGTCCAACCGGAGCAACTGGAGTAACAGGAGCAACGGGATCAACAGGAGTAACTGGAGAAACAGGACCAACAGGTGTAACAGGAGTAACCGGAGCAACCGGAGAAACAGGATCAACAGGACCAACAGGAACAACTGGAGTAACCGGATCAACCGGAGAAACAGGAGTAACTGGAGTAACCGGATCAACAGGAGCAACCGGAGCGACCGGAGCAACGGGAGCGACGGGAGAAACAGGACCAACAGGACCAACAGGACCAACAGGACCAACCGGAGAAACAGGAGTAACCGGATCAACCGGAGAAACAGGAGTAACTGGAGTAACCGGATCAACTGGAGAAACAGGAGCAACCGGAGCAACCGGAGTCACTGGATCAACAGGTCCTACTGGATCAACCGGAGCGACCGGAGCAACGGGATCAACAGGACCAACAGGAGTCACAGGATCAACCGGAGCAACGGGATCAACCGGAGCAACGGGATCAACCGGAGCAACCGGATCAACTGGTGTAACAGGTGCAACAGGACCAACAGGTCCAACCGGAGAAACAGGACCAACAGGTGTAACTGGAGTAACCGGATCAACTGGTGTAACAGGTGTAACTGGTGTAACCGGATCAACCGGAGCGACAGGAGCAACAGGATCAACCGGATCAACAGGATCAACCGGAGCGACTGGAGAAACAGGTGTAACTGGTGTAACCGGAGCAACAGGTGTAACCGGAGCAACAGGTGTAACCGGAGCAACAGGTGTAACTGGACCAACCGGTGCAACGGGATCAACCGGAGCGACAGGATCAACAGGAGAAACAGGAGTAACCGGAGCAACCGGAGCGACTGGACCAACAGGTGTAACCGGAGAAACAGGATCAACCGGAGCGACAGGACCAACAGGTCCAACCGGAGCAACTGGAGAAACAGGAGCAACGGGATCAACAGGAGTAACTGGAGAAACAGGACCAACAGGTGTAACTGGAGTAACCGGATCAACAGGAGAAACAGGAGTAACCGGATCAACAGGATCAACCGGAGCAACCGGAGCAACTGGAGAAACAGGACCAACAGGAGTCACAGGACCAACAGGTGTAACTGGTGTAACCGGATCAACAGGAGTAACTGGAGAAACAGGACCAACAGGAGTAACTGGAGTAACCGGATCAACCGGAGAAACAGGAGTAACTGGAGTAACCGGATCAACAGGAGTAACCGGATCAACTGGTGTAACCGGATCAACCGGAGCAACAGGAGTAACCGGATCAACAGGAGTAACCGGATCAACAGGAGTAACCGGATCAACAGGAGTAACCGGATCAACTGGTGTAACCGGATCAACTGGTGTAACAGGAGCAACTGGATCAACAGGAGTAACCGGATCAACAGGAGTAACCGGATCAACTGGTGTAACCGGATCAACTGGTGTAACAGGAGCAACTGGATCAACAGGAGTAACCGGATCAACTGGTGTAACCGGATCAACCGGAGTAACCGGAGCAACGGGAGTCACAGGAGCAACGGGAGTCACAGGATCAACAGGATCAACCGGAGCGACAGGAGCCACAGGCCCAACAGGACCAAATCCGCAGCTGTTTTATAATGAGGTAATAGGCCCGGTTTCAGTTGCTGTTAACGGTACTGAAACATCAATTGGGACTTTAAATATGCCAACAGTCGCTGGGCAATTAATAAAATTAGATCTTGCCCTTTCTGTGGATGTGACAACGGCAGCTAACTCGAACTTTACGTTCCAAATCAGAGTTTATCGAAACGGAGTATTGATAGATACACGCTCTGCCCAAAGAAATATTAGCGTAGCTACGACGTCAAGATTTCCAATTGCTACAACGTATGTAGATACTGCAGCTGCCGCAGGCACGACTTCTTATGAAGTTAGAATAATCTTTACAGCAGCTAGTAATGTGAGCAACAGCAGCGTAGTGAATATGGATATAAATGCCATCAGATTCTCTTAAATAGGAACACCTATTTCAGTTGCTTTTAAATTTAAGTAAATGAAAATCAAGAAACCTACTTTTGAAAAGTAGGTTTTTTGATGTGCCAATTCAAGCCTTAAGCCTTTTCATGTTTTAAAATATTCCGATAAAAATTTGTTAAGGTAATCAGAATACTGGTCAGAATCAAACTCATTGCCGCAAGCATGTATGACCCATGGCTCTTTTTGATGAGGAATACCGACAAGATATCCCTTTTTCCTGAACTCAAAGCATTGAGAAGTATCGTAAAAATGCCAGCCGTCAAAGATCTCTTTTCGCCACGGGAGATCGTACTGGGTGGCCAGCAATAAACCGTCTAATGCTTCAACTGTTTTCACGGTTCCGTCTATCTCATCAAACGACAAATAGCTATACGTACTGCGGTATTCAATAACTTTTCCCGCTTTTTTAGAAGCCTCCCACCAAATTCCGCTTTGCGGCACGTCTTCAGCTCCTATGACGCCTATCATGCCAAGCGCATCGTTCTGCTGAAAGACATGAAGGATATCGTAAATAAATGAACGATTAATGATAAATGTATCCTGATGGACATACACTTTATATTTTGCGTCTGACTGATGCATTGCCGCCTGGTAGCCGGAGGCCATACTGTCAGCCTTTCGTATATCAATTAACTCAACCTCCATATGCGGCGGCACTGATAGAGACTGGATATGTCTCAGGCAGAGGTCATAAAGGGTGTCATCATTAACACATGTAATGAAGCAAATGGAATTTTCATTTAGATGCTGTTTCATCTTTTTTGCGCCTTTATGACATATTGATAGGCTCTGGCTTCCTCCTCGAAATTTGCATGGTGAATTCCCATGTTTGCTCTGACATGTGCCAGTTTGCTGATCATTTTTTCATAATAGTGAGTCGTAAAGGAAATAGGATCGATCTGGCTGACCTTGTAACCTGTTTCATGAAACATCTTCTTCATTTCTTCCAAGGTGAAAAAACGGAAGTGTGTTTTATCGAGCAGCCCAGCCTGTGTATACGTCCATTTGCCGGTCAGCAGACTTTCAAAAATTGAGATATGCCCGATATTCGGAATGCTTGCCAAAATGCTCCCTGTTTCTTTTACGTAAGGCTTCATGTTAGCTAACACTGTCCAAGGGTCTATTAAGTGCTCCAATACATCGCCGAAGATGACGTGATCAAATGTGTTTTTTTCAAAAGGAAGCTTCAATGTTTCGATGTCTCCTGTTATCACTTCGTCAATGTGATGAGCGGCTTTTTCGGCAGCTGGCGGATATGATTCGACCCCAAAATAGGAGCAATTCATTTTTTCCTTAACAGCTGCGCCAAACAGGCCTTCGGCGCATCCGACCTCAAGAATGGTTTTCGCATGGGGTTCTACCAGGTCAAACAGCTGCCGGTTGATGCTTTTGTAATACTCTTTATCTTTTCGCTCATATTCTTTCATAGAATCAGCAAGTGACCTTTTATTGATTTCCATGATGTTCACCTCCGGAGCCAGCCTGCTGCTGCAGGACCTCTTCAAAGTATGTTTTGTTGGCAAGCATTCTTGAATCATGAGGACGGTATTGTAAAGCCGATTCATTATGCTGATAGGCAAGCTGATGCTGGCCAAGCTTATCGTAGCAGACGGCTAATTGTAAGTGAGGCAGCCAGGTGGCGCAGGCGCGGTTTTGAAAAGCCAAGCTTTCTGAGCCTCTATCTTCTATTGCTTTTTCATACCAATAGACAGCGGTTTGGACATCGTTTTTTTCTAAAAAAGAGAATCCCAATCTGCAGCACGTTTCCGCTCTGGGAGGTCCGTAGACGAGCGTGTGGAGCACCCAGTTTAATTCTTTTTCCTTCAGTCCCAATGAATGATAGCAATCTGCTAATTTATTGCAGGCTCTGATATTATCCTCAACCCATCCCTGCTTTGTTTTCAAAAAACGCAAATAGTATTCTATCGCTTTTTCTATTTTTCCGTGATCACACAGCTCGTTCGCATAGTAAAATAAATCTCTTGGCGAAAAATCCTTTCCTGACGAGGCCATGTTTTCATAAATTCGCAGATTTCGGTCAGCGTCATGGCTAAGAGGCATGTGAGAAACCGCTGTGTCACTGTGATGGAGGTTTCCGTACACCTCTAAATATTCATGAACCGCGCCGATCCACTTAAAGCCCTTTTCCCGTTTTACGAGCCGGTATCTTCTTAAGCTGGATGTGACGTTGTTTTCTTCATCAAACGCCAGGTGATAGTTCATTGATACCGCGTCAATATGCGGATCAAGCGTTCTTTTTAAATCCAAGAACAGTTCTTGATCCTTCTCGGTAAACACATCATCGGCATCAAGCCATAAAATATAGTCAGCTGTTGCCTGCTGAAACGAAAAATTTCGGGCGGCCGCAAAATCGTCTATCCATTCAAAATCAAAGATACGGTCTGTATAACGGGCAGCGATGTCTTTCGTCTGATCAACTGAGCCGGTATCCACAATGTTCATTTCATCAGCAATCCTGCGCACAGAATCTAAGCAGCGGCCGATAACGGCTTCCTCATTTTTCACGATCATACATAGACTGATCGAAATCATATCACCACCTCCGCTTCAGGTTTTTTCTTCATTGCATGGACAAACATGTAATCAATCTGAGCATGTTTTGATAAGTGATCCAAAGGCAAATCAAATTGCCCGGCAAGATATTCAACTTCTTGTAAAAACAGCTGTATGTTCGATTCAGGAACGGCTAAATGAGAGGTGGTTGATTTTATGTCATAAAGGTGTTCGGGAAATAGTGTGTTTACGTTTTGAGGCGTGATGAAATGCGTGTGTGCCGGTGTTCCGCATAATAATGAGAAAAGCGTGTCTGCATAAGCTGCATTCGGGATACTGCAAATCAATGAGCCTGAAGGCTTTAGATAAACGGCAAGAGCCTCAATCGTTCGCCGGGGATGCATCGAGCAGCTCAAAAGGTCTCCTATCAAAATGGTATCGAAAAAAGCCTCAGGGTAAGGAAGGCCGCGTGTTTCCGTATCTGCTGACGTGACTTGTTCATAATAGGCGCTTGCCATTGTACGTAGCAATGCATCTTCTTCAATGCCGTACAATGTACAGGTTTGCCGGTTCAACAGCTCTGCACCCGCAGCTCCCGCGCCGCAGCCGATATGCAGGATGGAGCGGGCTTTTGAAGGCACAAGGGCTGTCAGCTCTGGCTGGGGATCAATAAAAGCCGTCACATCGTGCTTCCATTTATCTATAAAGGTTTGGCGGTTGACCTGATATAATCGGCTGATGCTTAAATCCGGATTTCCGGAAAACGTGGCATGCCCGTGATGATGCACAAACGAATCAAGGGCGATTTTCAGCTGATATCCTGCCTGCAGAGCGCGAAGGCACAAATCATCGTCCTCAAATGAACCGCCTCCAAAACGCTCGTCAAAGCCGCCGATTTTGTCCAGTACCTCTTTTTTGACAAGAAGGCAAAATCCGACCAGCCTTAAAACGCTTCTTGATTTGCCCCGCTGCTGCATGCAATGGCGCCGTGAAAAAGCTTCGATTCCTTCTAAGCTGTTGTAATCAACTGAGATTTGCTGAGGCCCGCTGACATAATTGCTTACAGGCCCGACCATGCCGGTTTTATCATCTTGATAAAGCAGCTTGATCATCGGCTCCAGCCAATGACTTGTCACAACAGTATCATTGTTTAAAAAAAGAACATTGTCCCCCGAAGCGGCCTCAAGGCCCTGATTGCAGGCTTTCGCAAACCCTTCGTTTGTTTCATTAAAAATCGTTTTGATTGAAGGGATCTGTTTGAGGTAGTCCTGTGTCCCGTCATGAGAGCCGTTATCTACAACAATCACTTCTATACAGTCATCATCGGTATGCGTCCATATGCTCTCCAAGCATTGTTTTGTTAGCGCCAATTGATTATAAGTCAGCACAATAAGACTCGTTTTCACCATAACCTCCCGCCCTTCACCATATCACTCAGATACTATATGTATATTGAAATGTTCAGACGGAATGATTCCTTCATGAAAAAAGGATTGTTCAGCAAAACTGGACACTGGTAATGTGACAAGGAAACATCTTGATCTGAATAATAGATTCTGATCACCAAAGAAATGGATTTTGAAAAATAAGAAAATGACCGGGCGAAAAATGGTATGATCTAGGTAGAAAGGACGGCTGGTGCTGTGGTGAAAAAGCGATTCCATTTTTCTCTGCAAACAAAAATAATGGGGTTGATTGCGGCGCTGCTGATCTTTGTGATTGGCGTGCTGACAGTCACGTTTGCCGTTCAGCAAACAAAAGAAGGGCGAAAACAGGCAGAGCAGCTGGCGGTACAGACGGCGAGAACGATTTCCTATATGCCGCCGGCAAAGGAGCTTATCGTGTCGAAAGGCGGGCAAGCTGCCGAGGCGCAGGAGGTCATTGAACAAATGAAAGAACAGACCGGCGCTTATGCGATTTATGTGCTTGATGAAAAAGGAATGGTCCGAACCGCCTCGGAAAATAGCGGAAATAAGCATCTGACGAGAAGCAGAGAAATCCTGTTTGGAGGCTCTCACGTCTCAGAGACAAAAACGGATGGACAAAGGGTGATTCGTGGCAGCGCACCGATTATCGAGGAACAAAAGGGGCGCAGCCAAGTGATCGGCAGCGTGTCCGTTGATTTTCTGCAAACGAAGACAGAGCAAGGCATTAAGAGACATCTGCGAGACTTAAGCTTCATGGCTGTACTCGTGCTGCTGCTTGGATTTGCCGGTGCCGCCGCGCTTGCCAAAAGCATCAGAAAGGATACGCTTGGCCTTGAGCCGCACGAAATTGCATCTCTTTATCGGGAGCGGAATGCGATGCTGCGGGCGATTAAGGAAGGGATCATCGCCACCAACCGTGAAGGCATTGTGACGATGATGAACGTATCAGCGGCTGAGATGCTTAAGCTTTCCGAGCCTGTGATGAACGTGCCTATTGATGACGTGATGCCGGGAGCAGAACTGATGTCTGTGCTTGAGCAGGAAGAAATGCAATCGAATCAGGAGGTATGTGTCAACGACCAAGTCTTTATTATCAATACAAAAGTCATGACACAAGGCGGACAGAGGTACGGAATCGTTATCAGCTTCAGAGAAAAAACAGAACTGAAAAAGCTGATTGACACGCTGACAGAGGTGCGTAAATACTCAGAGGACCTGCGCGCTCAGACTCATGAATTTTCCAATAAGCTATACGCGATTTTAGGGCTGCTTGAGCTTGGTGAATATGACGAAGCGATTGAACTGATTAAAGAGGAATACGCCATCCAAAATGAACAGCATGATATTTTATTCCAAAATATTCATTCGCAGCAGGTGCAGGCGATTTTGTTAGGAAAGATGAGCAAAGCATCGGAAAAAAAGGTGAAGCTGTCGATCGATGACAACAGCACACTTGGGCCTCTTCCTCCTCATGTCGGCTTGTCCCATCTCATTACAATTATCGGCAATTTGATTGATAACGCTTTCGAAGCTGTAGCGGATCAAAGCGTACAGGAGGTTTCATGTTTTATTACAGATATCGGACGGGATATTGTTATCGAAGTATCCGATACGGGATTGGGAGTGCCGCCTGATAAAATGGAGGCGGTGTTTGAAAGAGGCTACTCTTCAAAGGGGATGAAGAGAGGCTACGGACTCGCCAACGTAAAAGAGTCAGTGCGTGAGCTGGGAGGCTGGATCGAGCTGACAAATCAAAAAAGCGGGGGAGCGGTATTTACTGTTTTTATACCGAAGGAGAAACAGACAAAGGGGGAATCCATTTGATTCACATCGTGATTGCGGAGGATGATTTTCGGGTTGCGCAAATTCATGAGAGATTGATTCAACAGCTTGATGGATTCAGCATTATCGGCAAAGCGGGCAATGCAAAAGAGACAATGTTGCTTTTGGAGACACACAAAACTGATTTGCTGCTATTGGATATTTATATGCCGGACGAGCTCGGAACAGCATTGATTCCAGAGATACGGAGACGGTTTCCGGAAGTGGATATTATGATCATCACAGCCGCAACGGAAACCCGCCACTTACAGGAAGCGCTGCGGGCGGGGATCGCAAACTATTTGATAAAGCCTGTATCGGCTGACAAGTTCAAACAGGTGCTGCTGCAGTATAAAGAAAAAAGGCAGGTGCTGCTGTCTCAGCCGGAGGTCAGCCAATCCATGATTGACCATATTTTTGGGGGCAGCTCTAAGGGAGCTGTCACTGCGGAGGATTTGCCGACAGGCATCAATCCGATCACGCTGAAAAAAATTAAAGAGGCGCTGTGTACTGCCGGGAGAGGAATGACAGCGGAAGAACTTGGAGAAGCAATGGGTGCGTCACGAACAACAGCCCGCCGCTATGCCGAGTATCTTGTGTCTAAGGAAGAAGCGCGAGCCGAGCTGGAGTACGGGATTATCGGCAGACCGGAGAGAAAATATTATTTGGCGGCTGAATAGCGATGAAAAAACTTGTGATCATATTCATTTGTCTATTGGTCTTCATGCAAGGTGACATCCGGAAGGCGGCCGCTCCCCGTCTGCCGGACGGGCCGATTGAGATCGTTGTGCCTGCCGAGCCTTCCGGGGGCTGGGATGTAACGGCGCAGGCGATTCAATCCGTGCTCAGGCAAAAACAGCTGATGAAAGGCGGGATTCATATTGTGTATAAGCCCGGGAGCGGAGGCGATAAAGGCTGGAAATATGTCAACCAAAGCGGCAGGAAGACTATCAGTATGATGTCCAGTTTAATCCTGAGCAATTACCTGCTCGGTCAAAGTAAATTAAAAACTGATGATTTTACGCCGCTGGCGATTCTCGCTAAGGAATGGCAGACTGTCGCTCTTCCGAAAGGGTCGGCGCTGAAAAGCGGAAAGGATGTGCTGAAAGAGATCAAGAAGCATCCTGGCAAAGTCAAAATCGGTTTTTCCCCGGGGCTTGGCAATGACGATCAGCTCTCGTTCGTCAGAGCCGCTGATATGTATGGGATTGACCCTTTCGACATTGAGTTTTTACAGTTTGACAGCAGTGAAGAATTGATCCAGGCGCTTATCAGGCATGAGATAGAAGCAGCTTCCATGACTGTTTCAGAAGCCAAGCCGTACGAGCGAAACGGCGAGATTACATTAGCCGCCGTCACGTCAGATAAAAGGCTGCCCGGTTTTCCAAAAGTGCCGACGTGGAAAGAGCAGGGCATTCCGTTTGTCTTCTCTCATTGGAGAGGGGTGCTGGGACCGAAAAACATGTCTGAGGAAGAGATTTCTTACTGGGACCAAGCATTAAAAAAGGTGACATCCTCGCCCGAATGGAAGCAGAAAATAAACGAGCAGGACTGGGAGAGCTTTTATTTAAACAGCAAGGAAACGAAACGGTTTCTTGAAGAACAATCAGCGTTTTATCAAACCATCATGACAGGCAATTAAGCAAAAAGTATTCTGCCGTAGGCGGAATGCTTTTTTTGTGTTTAGAAATGACCAAAAAGAACAAAACGGTTTTAAAAAATTAAAAATACAAAAAAACCAAATTATTTACTTGAGACCGTTTTTCTCATACGATGACAAAAAGGCAAAAGGGGAATAGGGGATAAAATGTAAGCGGATTCATTTAAAGGGGGAATGAATGTGTTAGCAATCTTAGGATTTCTTATGATGCTTGTGTTTATGGTACTGATCATGACAAAACGGCTTTCTGTCCTGACCGCATTGGTTTTGACGCCGATTGTGTTTGCGCTGATAGCCGGTTTCGGGTTCACTGAAGTTGGCGATATGATGATCTCGGGGATTCAACAGGTGGCGCCGACGGCTGTTATGATTATGTTTGCGATTTTATATTTTGGAATCATGATTGACACTGGGCTTTTTGATCCGATGGTTGCCAAAATATTAAATATGGTCAAAGGCGATCCGTTAAAAATCGTTGTCGGGACAGCGGTTCTTACGATGCTTGTTGCATTGGATGGAGACGGTTCAACAACCTATATGATTACAACAAGCGCGATGCTTCCGCTCTATTTGCTGCTCGGCATCCGGCCGATTATATTGGCGGGAATTGCCGGAGTCGGCATGGGGATTATGAATACGATCCCGTGGGGAGGCGCGACGCCGCGGGCGGCGAGCGCGCTTGGGGTTGATCCGGCTGAGCTGACCGGGCCTATGATCCCTGTGATCGCGAGCGGAATGCTTTGTATGGTCGCAGTTGCGTATGTGCTGGGTAAAGCGGAGCGCAAACGGCTCGGCGTGATTGAGCTGAACCAGCCGGCCGATGTCAACGAACCAGCCGCTTCGGTTGAAGATGAGTGGAAGCGGCCGAAGCTTTGGCGGTTCAATTTGTTGTTAACGCTTTCATTGATAGGATTTTTAGTATCAGGCAAAGTCAGTTTAACGGTGCTGTTTGTCATCGCATTCTGTATTGCACTCATTGTGAATTATCCGAACCTCGATCATCAGAGACAGCGTATTTCAGCACATTCAAGCAACGTGCTGGCCATTGGCTCCATGATCTTTGCAGCAGGCGTTTTTACGGGAATTTTAACAGGCACCAAAATGGTTGACGAAATGGCGATTTCGCTTGTGTCGATGATTCCTGAACAAATGGGCGGCTTGATCCCGGCAATTGTAGCATTAACTAGCGGCATTTTCACATTTCTCATGCCGAATGACGCGTATTTTTACGGAGTGCTGCCGATTTTATCAGAAACGGCTGTCGCATACGGTGTTGATACAGTCGAAATTGCCAGAGCCTCAATTATCGGGCAGCCGATTCATATGCTGAGTCCGCTAGTGCCATCAACACATTTGCTTGTCGGGCTTGTCGGTGTCTCAATTGACGATCATCAAAAATTCGCTTTGAAATGGGCGGTTCTCGCCGTGATTGTCATGACGGTTACCGCTTTATTGATCGGTGCCATTTCGATTTCTGCATGATAATTCAGGCGGAATGACATACACTAACGGCATACAACGTACCGGAGGTGTCTTCATGAGTAATCCTTATATGCCGCTGACTTCAGTCAGAAGCGGGACTGGGTTCGAGGCCGCAGAGGGTGTACATGGTCTGACCGTGCAAATTGCGAATGTCTATTTTATTCAGTATCCTTCTGAACCTCATTCATTTATTTTAATAGATGCCGGCATGCCTCAATCAGCCGGCATGATTTTAAACGAAGCAAAACAAAGATTCGGTGATGACTACCACTTGAAGGCCATTATTCTGACACACGGGCACTTTGATCATATCGGGGCCATTGAAGAGATCCTTGAGCATTGGGATGTTCCTGTTTATGTCCATTCGCGGGAAATGCCTTTTGTGACCGGAAAAGAGGATTATCCGCCGGCGAGGCCAGACAGCAAAAGCGGTCTGGTTGCCAAGCTGTCGCCGCTGTTTCCGCGCCATTCGATCGATATTTCCGCTCATGTTCAAGCACTGCCTGAAGACGGCACTGTTCCGTTTTTGGACGAGTGGATCTGGATCGCAACACCGGGCCACACACCGGGCCATATTTCATTATTCCGCGAGGACGGCCGTGTGCTTGTCGCTGGCGATGCGGTGATTACAGTTGAACAGGAAAAAATGGCTGACGTCTTCATTCAAAAACAGGAGCTTCACGGCCCGCCGGCTTATTTCACACCTGACACTGAGATGGCCGCCGAGTCGATTCAAAGACTTGCCGAACGAGAACCGGAAGCGCTGCTGACCGGGCACGGCATCCCAATGACAGGCAGAAACTTTCGCAGTGATTTAATGGAATTGGCCCATCATTTATCATCCCTTTGACACTCGCAAACGCGGGTGTTTTTTTATTTGTTTTTCCAAGAAGATGCAGAAAAATCATTTGTCTTCCCGCTCAAAAACGATACAATGAGAAGCATGAATGCGATTTGGAGGAGAGAGTTTGTTGGAAGATAAAGAAATACTCTGGAACGAAGCGAAAGCGTTTATTGCCAATTGCTATCAGGAACTCGGAAAGGAGGATGAAGCGCAAGACCGTCTCGATGACATTAAAAGTGAGATTGACCGGACTGGAAGCTATGTACATACAAAGGAAGAGCTAGCGCACGGGGCGAAAATGGCTTGGAGAAACAGCAACCGCTGCATCGGCAGACTGTTCTGGAACTCGCTGAATGTCATTGACAGACGTGACGTCCGGACTAAAGAAGAAGTACGGGACGCTCTGTTTCATCACATTGAAACCGCCACAAATAACGGGAAAATCAGGCCGACCATTACGATTTTCCCTCCGGAAGAGAAGGGCGAAAAGCAAGTTGAGATCTGGAATCATCAGCTGATCCGGTATGCGGGATATGAATCCGACGGAGAAAGAATCGGCGATCCTGCTTCCCGTTCTCTCACCGCAGCCTGTGAGCAGCTCGGCTGGCGCGGAGAGCGAACTGATTTTGATTTGCTGCCGCTTATTTTCCGCATGAAGGGTGACCAACAGCCGGTCTGGTATGAGCTGCCCCGGTCACTGGTGATAGAAGTTCCGCTGACCCACCCGGAATTCGAAGCGTTTTCTGACCTGAAGCTGCAATGGTACGGCGTGCCGATTATTGCGGATATGAGGCTTGAGATCGGGGGCGTTCATTATAATGCCGCACCGTTTAACGGCTGGTATATGGGAACGGAGATCGGTGCGAGAAATCTGGCTGATGAAAAGCGGTATGATAAGCTCAAAAAAGTGGCATCCGTTATCGGTATTGCCACTGATTACAATGCGGATTTATGGAAGGATCAGGCGCTTGTTGAATTGAATAAAGCTGTCTTGCACTCGTATAAAAAGCACGGCGTCAGCATCGTCGATCATCACACGGCTGCAAGCCAGTTTAAACGGTTTGAAGAACAGGAGGAAGAAGCGGGCAGAAAGCTGACGGGTGACTGGACGTGGCTGATACCGCCGATTTCACCCGCCTCCACACATATTTTTCACCGATCTTATGACAATTCAATCGTCAAGCCGAATTACTTTTATCAGGATAAGCCTTACGAATAGACAATTGAAAACCGGTGATGGCCTTCAAGGCTGCTGGATTCAGTGACAGAGATGCCGGTAACCTTTGAAAAGGGGCTGCCTTTCTTCACGGCCTCAAGAAATGATTGCAAGGCGTTTTCCGGCCCTTCGGCCAAAATCTCGACACGCCCGTCATCACGGTTTTTGACCCAGCCGGTGAGTTTATGCTTATCGGCTTCCGCTTGAACAAAGTAGCGGAAACCGACACCTTGAACCCGGCCGTCAGCAACGATTCGATATTGAAGCATGTAAAAAACCACCTTTTCTTTTTATGATAATCAATCATTTTATATCCTGTAAAGGAGTTGTGTTTGTATGACATCAGCTCATTATTCCATTCTTTCTCTTAATCTGGGAAAGCCGCAGACGCTTGAATATGACGGAAAGAAAATAGAGACCGGCATTATGAAGCGGCCGGCAGATTCCGCAGTGATGCTGTATCGGGAGAATTTTGAGGGAGACGGACAGGCGGACCTCGTCAATCATGGCGGCCCTGATAAGGCTGTCTGTGTCTATTCCGCGGAGCACTATCCGTTTTGGACGGAGTTTCTCTCAAGATCGCTCCCGGCCGCCGCGTTTGGTGAAAATCTTACGGTGCAAGGCCTGACTGAGGAGGACGTTTGCATAGGGGATGTCTTTCAGCTTGATGATGCTGTTGTTCAGGTCAGCCAGCCGCGTCAGCCGTGTATAAAACTTGCCAAAAAGTTTGGTGTGAAGGATATGGTGCTGAAAGTTCAGCAAACCGGATATACAGGATTTTATTTTCGCGTGCTGGAAGAGGGCAGGGTCGCTCCGGATGCAAAGCTCGAACTGCTGTCCAGAGGCGAAAAAGACATATCCGTCCAATTCGCAAACCATATCAAATACCATGACACAAAAAATCTCGCCGCCATTGAACGGATTTTAAGTGAAGAAGCATTGTCGGAAAGCTGGAGATCTTCCTTTATCAAAAAACGGGACAGGATGCTTCCGATTCAATAAAAAAGCCGCGCATCTAAACGTGCGCGGCTTTACCATGTCAGGATTGTTTTGTCTTTGTTTCAAGCAGGTTGGCAAGAAAATAGGTTTTATAGCTTTGAAGCTTTCTTCCTTCATATTTCGTGATACCCTGCTTTTTTAATTCTGCCACATACCAGCCTTTACTGCCGTAATGCATGTCAGAAAACTCCTTTCCCTATCTGATTGACCAAACGATTGGCATTGTAACATCTATCAAAAGATGCTGAAAAGAGATGCGGGAAAAACTGAGTCTTTCGCACTAGTGATGCGAACGTTCTTCCTGTATGTATATGCGGAGTAAACGCTGAATATGATTTTAATGCCCGGTGAGTTTCAGCACGACAATGCCAAGTGTCATGATGCTGAACACAATACCGATATATGTAAGCATCCCGTTTTTTTTCTTCATGCCGAAAACGGTCATGATGATGCCTTCAATAAAAAAGACGATTCCAAAAATAATAAACCACATGCGGACAAAGGCTCCTTTCAAGACATTAATCCTAGTGTAGCATATCTGGATGGGCCGGGCTGTGACAATATAAAGAAGCCGGGCATACGCCCGGCTTAGGTGTTTTATTGTTTCTCAACCAATTTGACTAATAGCTGTGCCAAATGTTTTTTCTCATCATCATCCGCAACGCTCCAAAGTTCCTGAAGCAGCATTTCTTCGCCGTTTTGCGGCTCTTCATGCTTTGCGAGGTAGTCTCCCAGGATCGCAGCGTTTTTGACAAGCTTGCCGTCATCTAATCCTAATTTCTTGCCCCGGTTAACTTGTTTTTTCAGGTAGTCTTTAAATTCTTCAAAGTCTTTTAACATTTCTTCTTTTATTGTTCCGTGCATTGCATTCATTTCGTTTTCAATTTGGATTTTTTCTTGATCTCTGTTCATTACAGTGCCTCCTCCTGCAGAATAGTGATGATTTACCTGTAAAAGGAGGAGGTTAAACATACGAAATGTGTTTTTACAGCTTTGTCAGGATAATCGGTTCGTCTTTGGTGATGACGATGGTGTGCTCAACTTGGGCGACCATGCTTTTATCCGGCGTCTTAAAGGTCCAGCCGTCTCCAGCTTCGACGATAGTTTCCGCTTTTGTTGAAATGAATGGTTCAAGTGCGATCACTGTGCCGTTTTTGAAAAGCGCGTTATCAAATGGATCATAATAGTTCATGATGTGGTTCGGCGCTTCGTGAAGGCTTCTGCCGATTCCGTGGCCGGTCAGGGTTTTAATGACGGTAAATCCTTTAGAACGTGCTTCATGATAAACGGCTCTCCCGATCTGATTTTGGCGCTTGCCGGCTTTTGCCTGCTGCAGCCCTTTTTGGAAGGCATCCTCTGCGCATTGGCATAGCTTGTGAAGACGTTCTTCTCCTTCACCGAGCACAAACGAGATGCCTGTATCGGAGTAGAAACCGCCGAATTCAGCAGAGATATCAATGTTCACAAGATCTCCGGCTTTTAAAATAGTGGATGTGCTTGGAATACCATGCGCCACTTCATCATTTACGCTGATGCATGTCACACCAGGAAAGTCGTATTCTTTTTGCGGAGCCGAAACAGCGCCATGCTCGTCAAGCACCGCTTTTCCGATAAGGTCAAGGTCTTTAGTGCTCATGCCGGGCTCTGCTTTCCGTTTCATTTCTTCACGCGCCAGCGCTACAATTCTGCCGATTTTTTTCAGGCCTTCTAATTCTTGATCGTTTGTTACAATCATCTGTCATTCCCGCTTTCTTTTTAAATAATCTAGTTTAAGCTTACCACAATTGGCTCTAGAATAGGAAACACGCGAACCTGGGAAAAAAGAAATATGCCGGGAAAATTGGTATAGATCACTAGATATCTTGTATGGTATATTTTTAAAAAAGGGTAAGAGGGGGATGGGTATGCTTTCATTTTTACAAAAGCTTGGAAAG
The DNA here is from genome assembly GCF_037964915.1 of Bacillus sp. FSL K6-1012. NCBI lineage: Bacteria > Bacillati > Bacillota > Bacilli > Caryophanales > Bacillaceae > Bacillus > Bacillus sp. FSL K6-1012. The sequence continues at coordinate 871,836 of NZ_CP150175.1, forward strand.
TCATTTATGCTCCCGATTGCGGTTTTGCCTGCAGTTGGGATTATCCTTGCACTTGGCAGGGAGGATTTATTCGATATCCCGTTTGTTTATCAAGCGGGAACTGCTGTTTTTGATCACCTGCCGCTTATATTTGCGATTGGGATTGCCATCGGCATTTCAAAGGATAGCAATGGGGCCGCGGGTTTATCAGGGGCGATTTCGTATCTGATGCTCGACGCGGCAACAAAATCGATTAATGAAGCAAACAACATGGCGGTATTTGGGGGAATTATTGCCGGATTAATTGCGGGTTACACCTATAACCGCTTCAAGGATACAAAACTGCCGGAATATCTCGGATTCTTCAGCGGCAGACGGCTTGTGCCGATTGTCACCGCTATTTTTACAATCATTTTAGCAGGAATATTCGGTTCGATATGGCCGCCGATTCAATCGGGAATTAACGCGTTTGGGGAGTGGATGCTTGGGCTTGGAGGAATCGGCGCGGGCATATTCGGCTTATTCAACAGGCTGTTAATTCCGCTCGGTCTTCACCACGTGCTCAATAATATTTTCTGGTTCCAATTCGGCGAATATAACGGAGTGACAGGTGATTTGGCGCGCTTTTTCGCTAAAGACCCGACAGCGGGCACATACATGACGGGATTCTTCCCGATTATGATGTTCGGCCTTCCGGCGGCATGTCTGGCAATGATTGTGACTGCCAAGCCGTCAAAACGAAAAGCAACGGCCGGGATGATGATCGGGTTTGCGTTGACTGCGTTTATCACAGGGATAACCGAGCCAATTGAGTTTGCATTTATGTTTTTATCTCCGCTGTTATACGCTGTGCATGCAGTCTTAACCGGACTGTCGTTATTCATCGTTAATTTGCTCGGCATACGCTCTGGATTTTCTTTTTCAGCCGGTGCGATCGATTATCTTTTGAGCTACGGAATTGCAGAAAAGCCGCTGCTGCTGCTTCTGGTAGGTATATGCTATGCGGCTGTATACTTTGTCGTGTTTTACGTCTTAATTAAGACGTTGAATTTGAAAACGCCGGGACGTGAGGATGATGACTTGGATGAAGTGCTGGACGAGAACACAGCACAGTCTGTCAATGAAAACATCATGCTGAAGGGGCTTGGCGGAAAAGAAAACCTGCAGACGATCGATCACTGTGCGACAAGGCTGAGACTGACAGTGAAAGATACTTCTTTAGTGGATGAAGCGTTATTAAAGAAAGCAGGCGCAAAAGGAGTCGTCAAATCGGGCGGGCAATCAGTACAAGTCATTATTGGCCCGAATGTAGAGTTTGCGGCAGAGGAATTACGTGCTGCAGTGAAATAAAAAAAGCAGAGAGGCCAGCCTCTCTGCTTTTTTCTTATTTATCTTCGTCTTCTGTTGACGTCTCTGAATCCTCGCCGTGTTTTGTGTAATCATAATCGGAAGGGTTCACCTTTGTAAAACCTTTCGGGTTGTAGAAACGCAGCAGGTCTCCGTTTATGATTTTATCGGACATTTCGAGTTCCTTCTTGACGAGTGAGTCTTCTGACTTGTCGATCTCAGATTCATCAAGCTGTTTCCCGGTTTTTGTGTCATAGTACTTGCCGGATATTTTCGTGTACTTCGGTGATATAAAGTCTCCGTTGCGGAACGGAATTACTTCACGGTGTTCTTTAGATAAAATATCAGAACCGGACATCAAGTAGTCTTTCGTATCCACTCCGAGCAAATGCAGAAGGGTTGGAGCCACATCGACGTCTCCGGCATATTTATGAACTTTTTCGCCCTTCACGCCGGCAGCGTGGATAAAGAGCGGCACCCGCTGAAGCTGGGCGTTGTCATAATCGGTAATTTCATCTTTGCCAAGCACTTTCGCCATCGCGTTATTGTGGTTTTCAGAGATGCCGTAGTGGTCTCCGTACATCACGATAACCGATTTATCATATAACCCGTCTTTTTTCAGGTCATTGAAAAATTGTTCAATGGACTGATCAAGGTAATGGGCTGACTGGAAGTAGTTGTTGACGACAGAGTCGCCAAAGTCTCCAGCCGGGAAGTCAGTATCCCCCTCATCCATTCCGAATGGGAAGTGGTTAGACAGGGTAATGAACTTCGTATAGAACGGCTGCGGCAAGCTTTCTAACAGCGGCATTGATTCTTTAAAGAACGGTTTATCTTTCATGCCGTAGTTTTTCGTGTTTTCTTCGTTCATGTCATAGTAAGCAGAGTCGAAGAACTTATCAATGCCTTCCGCTTTGTACATTTCGTTTCGGTTCCAGAACGTCTGCGTATTCCCGTGGAACGTAGCAGATGTGTAATCTTTAGACTTCAAAATCGCCGGAACGGATTGAAGCGTGTTTTGCGCTTTATTAACGAAAACGGAACCCTGGGCCAGCGGGTACAGAGAGTTTTCCATCATAAATTCTGCATCCGATGTTTTACCTTGTCCTGTTTGGTGGAAAAAGTTATCAAAGTAGAACGTTTCGTTATCGTGCGCCAGTTTATTTAAGAACGGTGTCACTTCTTTGCCATCAATTTTATAGTCGATGATAAAGGACTGTAAAGATTCAAGTGAAACGTAAATGACGTTTTTTCCTTCCGCTTTGCCGAAATACACATTGTTCGGCACATCGTAATTGGCTTTCATGTAGTTCTCAACTTCCGTTACATCGCTTGAATCGGCAAGTGCGCGCTGGCTGTTGGATTTGACATTCTGCACAGCGTCATAAATCGTGAAATTGTATGTTCCTAAATATTTGACAAGATAGTTTCGGTCAAATGATCTTGTCAGCAATTCAGGACGGTCTGACTCCGCAACTGCCAGGTTGATTAAGAAAACGAGAATCGAAGACGCAAGAACGATTCGGAATGATTTTTTGTTAGACGTATCGGCAGGCTTGTTCACTTTAATCGCTAAGATAATCAGAATGATCGTATCGATAAAGTAAAAGGCGTCAGTCGGTCTCATCAGCGAAAATGCGCTGTCACCGAGTTGGCCGCCGTTTGTTTTAGCCTGCATAATGACCGGAATCGTAATAAAATCATTGAAGAATCGGTAATACACAATGTTTGCGTACAGTAAAAAAGACATTAAAAAATGAATCACTATGATGGCTGTCTGCTGTAATTTTTTCTTGAACAAAAGTCCAAATCCAAGAAAGAATAAGCTTGAGCTGAGCGGATTCACAAAAAGCAATATTTTCTGGATCGTGTTGTCTATTCCTAAATTGAAGTTCAGGACATAACCGACATACGTCTTTACCCATAACAGGACGACCGCAATTAAGAAGAAGGCCAGTCCTCTTTCTTTTATAAATGTTTTCATTGTTACACTCCTTTTTTCCGATCACAGTTCGAGCGAAACGATAGAAAAAACGAACGTATCCAATATAACACGAATCGGCTGATTAGAAAAGTGAAAATCGTCCGATGGAAAATGTGGCGAAAAACGCCGTCGAATCAACGTTTTCCTAGGAATTCGCCAGATGTAAAAGCAGGTCTCTTTCTGTCAATAAAGGAATAATATGGTTTATGGCAGCTGTATGATAAAATATGTTCATTAATGAAAAGAGGTGGGACGATGGATTATTCTCATATTGTGTCTGAAGATAAGATTAAACGCGCCATCAAAGACGGAGAATTTGACAACCTGCCGGGAATGGGAAAACCGCTGCCAAAGGATGATGCGGCCCACTTGCCGGAATCCCTGCGGATGGGCTACCGAATGTTAAAAAATGCAGGGATGGCTGAGGATGAGGGTGCACTTAAAAAAGAGCTTATGACCCTCAACCATTTAATCTCCAAGTGCTATGACGAAAAGGAACGTGAGCAATTAGTAAGAAAAAAATCAGAAAAGCAGCTGATGCTCGATAAGCTTGCCGACAAAAAAGGCATGTTTTCCAAACCAGCGTCATCGTTTTATAAGAATCAAGTATATGAGCGGCTGGGACGAAACAGACCTTCTTCCACTTAGTTTTCCTTGTCAGGCGATGTTTTTTAGCCGTCCAGCTTCCTTTCTTCCTCAATTTGACTCAGTTCTGTCTGCCCTAAAAGGTTTATGTTTTTCCATCTGTGGGGAATTGACCCATAAACGGGAAAGGGTGATGGGATGCAACAACTATTAGAATGGGTAGAGCGTATATCTGATTGGCTGTGGGGGCCGCCGCTAATTATCTTACTGACGGGGACGGGATTGTACTTCACCATTTTGCTGAAGTTTTTTCAATTTCGCTATCCTTTATACATTTTGAAGCAGACGATCGGCAGCGTAGGAAAAAAGCCAAAGGGAGAGGGGACAGTTACGCCGCTTCAGGCATTGACATCAGCCCTCAGTTCGACGATTGGGGCGGCGAACATTGTCGGAGTGCCTGCGGCTATCATGTTTGGCGGTCCCGGGGCTGTTTTTTGGATGTGGCTGGTCGCCTTATTTGCTATGGCGATTAAGTTTTCAGAAAGTGTGCTTGCGGTTCATTACAGGGAAAAAAATGAGCAGGGTGAATTTGTCGGGGGACCGATGTATTACATAACAAAAGGGCTGCGCATGAAATGGCTCGGCGTGTTTTTTTCTGTTGCACTGATCGTAGAGCTGATTCCAAGCATAATGGTTCAGGGGAATTCAGTTTCAGTCTCTCTTGCCGAAACGTTTTCTTTCAATAAAATATACGCCGGAATCGGCATCGCGTTTTTGATTGGTTTAGTTGTAATTGGCGGGGTGAAGCGGATCGGAAAAGTAACTGAGTTTGTTGTGCCTCTCATGGCAGGTGCATACGCGGGAGCCGGTCTCCTGATTGTTCTTATGAATCTTTCATCTGTTCCGGCGTTTTTCTCTCTCATATTTTCGAATGCGTTTACTTCTTCTTCGGCAGCAGGAGGATTTGCAGGCGCTGCCTTGGCTGAAACCATCCGCTGGGGGTTTGCCCGCGGCCTGTATTCTAATGAAGCCGGGATGGGAACCGCCCCGATTGCACATGCGGCGGCAATGACTGACCACCCCGTAAGACAAGGCTTCTGGTCTGTGATCGGCATTGTCATTGATACCTTGATCATCTGCACCACCACGGCGTTTGTCGTCCTTGCATCGGGTGTCTGGACAGGGAAGAACGCCTCAAGTGACCCAGCAGCACTGACTACGGCTGCCTTTCATCATTATTTCGGATCTGGCGGAGGGTACTTCGTTTCGATTTCTCTCGTCTTTTTTGTTGTCTCGACCATTATGGTTGTCATATTTTACGGCGTAAAACAAGCTGAATTTCTATTCGGACGGCTGTCGGGACATGTCATTAAATTCGTTTATTTAGCGGCTATTATCATAGGTGCCGCCGGCGGAGCAAAAGCCATCTGGGGCTTTCTGGACTTAGCGTTAGTTTTTATTCTCGTTCCGAATGTGATTGCGCTGTTATTATTGAGCAAGAAGGTAAAAGCGCTGTATACCGAATTTTTCACATCTGAACAGTATTACCTGAAAGATAGAAGAAAAACGAAACAGAGTGCTGTTTACCAGACAAAAGAAGCTGAAAACTCTTAGGGTTTTTGGAACTCAACATCGTCTTACTCTTGATGATCAATTAGATGAACAAAGGCAGCAAGATCGCATCACCACATTAATGAGCGTTATTGACTCTGAGGCTTTCTGTAAGTAAAGCCTCTCTGGAACCTCTGATGGCGGACTCGGCGATCGGTTCTTCAATGCTTCTCCTTTAGCCGCCTTTCATTTTTACAATCAGGCATTTTGACGTCGACAAAATAATAGTTTCAAACTCGTCTCTGCCAATACACTGGAAATAGACAGCGTATTGGCAGAGATTCTTCGTCTTTCTCTATTTCATCCTTCAGATGCCGCAAAAAGGAAGGAGGGCGTGATCCTGAATAGATTCAGATTTTACGATTCCTTCGATATATATAACAAATCCGCACAGTCCATTTCCGAAGTCAAACCCTTTAAACACGATATCTCTGAGCAGCTTTCTGTTAATAGTGTTTTCCTTGAGATAGGAGAAATCGGCCCTTCCTTGTTGGCCTCGAGCTCACGGAGGAACTTGCAGGGCATTCTCGTGTTTATTCATAGGGTTCACCTCTCAAAACATTTGCTAGCTTTTTAGAGTAACCTTTCTGTTAAGCCATTCTATGACTTTACGAATAGTATGAAAGCGCTATAAAAAGTTGTTGACTACATGTATATACAGGAATACAATATAAACATAAATTGTATATACAAGTTATCAAACGGAGGGGTTGGCATGGGGGAACTGAACAGATCAGCACGGCAAATTGTTGAAGCAGTCGGCGGTGCTGAAAATATTGCAGCGGCAACTCATTGTGTAACACGTTTACGCTTCGCGTTAATAGATGAAAGCAAGGTTGACCAAGAGGCGCTGGATCAAATCGATGTTGTAAAGGGATCGTTTTCGACAAACGGACAGTTTCAGGTTGTGATCGGCCAGGGAACAGTCAACAAAGTATATGCGGAACTGGTCAAGGAAACGGGGATTGGCGAGTCAACAAAGGACGATGTGAAGAAGGCCTCAGAAAAAAATATGAATCCTTTGCAGCGTGCTGTGAAAACGCTTGCAGATATCTTTATTCCGATTTTGCCGGCGATTGTCACGGCGGGTCTCTTAATGGGAATCAACAATATCTTAACGGCGCAGGAGATTTTCTTCAGTACAAAATCGATTGTGCAGGTGTACCCGCAGTGGGCGGATCTTGCCAATATGATCAATTTAATCGCAGGCACGGCCTTTACGTTCCTGCCAGCGCTGATCGGCTGGTCGGCGGTGAAGCGGTTTGGCGGCAATCCGCTCCTCGGCATTGTGCTCGGCGTTATGCTCGTGCATCCTGATTTACTGAATGCGTGGGGCTATGGCGCCGCGGAACAAAGCGGAGAGATCCCCGTATGGAATCTTTTCGGCCTTGAGGTGCAGAAGGTCGGCTACCAAGGGCAGGTGCTCCCGATTTTACTCGCTTCGTATTTGCTTGCCAAGATTGAATTGTTTTTGACGAAACGGACGCCCGAGGGAATACAGCTTTTAGTCGTCGCGCCGATTACCCTGCTCGTGACGGGTTTTGCGTCCTTTATCATTATCGGTCCGGTCACATTTGCGATCGGGAATGTGTTAACTTCGGGGCTTATCTCGGTGTTCGGCTCATTTGCCGCGCTGGGCGGGCTGCTGTACGGCGGCTTATACTCAGCGCTGGTGATTACCGGAATGCATCATACGTTTTTGGCAGTTGATCTGCAGCTGATCGGCTCTAAGCTCGGAGGCACATTTTTATGGCCGATGCTGGCGCTTTCAAATATCGCCCAAGGATCAGCGGCGCTGGCGATGATGTTTATCGTAAAGGATGAGAAACAAAAAGGTCTTTCCTTAACATCAGGCATTTCCGCTTATCTGGGCGTTACAGAGCCTGCCATATTCGGGGTGAACCTTCGCTACAAATTTCCGTTTATCATTGCGATGATCAGCTCAGGGCTGGCCGGGATGTATATCTCATCTCAAGGCGTTTTGGCTAGCTCCGTCGGTGTTGGCGGCGTGCCCGGCATTTTCTCGATTATGAGCCAGTACTGGGGTGCATTCGCAATCGGAATGGCGATTGTCTTGATTGTTCCGTTTGCCGGAACATACGCTTATGCGCGACTGAAACGTAAATAACAAAGGGGAGCGGGACGTGTTTTTGACGGTCCCTTTTTCCCATTTTCATTAAAAAAGACGGTGGTGGAGACAGATGAAAACAGAACAAACACCATGGTGGAAAAAAGCCGTGGTTTATCAAATTTATCCGAAAAGCTTTAAAGATACGACGGGAAACGGCATTGGCGATTTGAATGGAATTATTGAAAAGCTTGATTACTTACAAACGCTTCAGGTTGATGTTCTTTGGCTAACGCCGATTTACGACTCGCCGCAGCATGATAATGGGTATGATATTCGGGATTACTTCACGATTTATCAAGAGTACGGCACAATGGAAGATTTTGAACGCTTATTAGCTGAAGCGCACAAAAGAGGCTTAAAAGTCGTCATGGATCTAGTGGTCAATCATACGTCAACTGAGCACAAATGGTTTAGAGAGGCGATTTCTTCAAAAGACAGCCCATACCGTGATTTTTATATATGGAAAAACCCGAACGAAGACGGCACAGCCCCGACAAACTGGGAATCGAAATTCGGCGGCTCGGCATGGAAGCTTGACGAAGCTTCAGGCCAATATTATCTGCACCTGTTTGATGTCACACAGGCTGATTTGAATTGGGAAAATGAAGAGGTCAGAAAGCATGTCTATGAGATGATGCATTTTTGGTTTGAAAAAGGAATTGATGGCTTCAGGCTTGATGTCATTAATCTGATTTCAAAAGACCAGCGCTTTCCGAATGCGGAAGACGGCGATGATGGCCGTACCTTTTACACTGACGGGCCGCGGGTGCATGAATTTCTGCATGAAATGAACGAAAAGGTGTTTTCACATTATGACAGCATGACGGTCGGTGAGATGTCTTCTACATCGATTGACCATTGCATCCGTTATACAAATCCGGGCAATGAAGAGCTTGATATGACGTTTAACTTCCATCATCTCAAGGTCGATTATCCAAACGGAGAAAAATGGGCCTTGGCTCCGTTCGATTTTCTGAAGCTGAAGGAGATCTTATCCGTGTGGCAGACGGAGATGCAGGCGGGAGGGGGCTGGAACGCTTTGTTCTGGTGCAATCACGATCAGCCGCGCATTGTATCGAGATATGGAAATGACGGTCCATATCGGGTGAAATCAGCAAAAATGCTTGCGACGGCCATTCATATGATGCAGGGCACGCCTTATATTTATCAGGGTGAAGAGCTCGGCATGACCAATCCGAAGTTTACCGGCATCAGCTCCTATCGGGATGTCGAGTCGCTGAACATGTATCACGCCTTCAAGAAAAAAGGCATGGCGGAGAAAGAGATTTTAGCCATTTTACAGGAAAAGTCCCGTGACAATTCCAGAACACCCGTCCAGTGGGATGATACGCCGAATGCCGGATTTACAACAGGCACGCCATGGATACCCGCCGCCGGCAATTACCGGGAGATCAATGCCGAGGCGGCGCTAAAGGACAAACACTCGGTCTTTTATCACTACCAGAAGCTGATCCAGATCCGAAAAACCTATGACATTGTCACGGAGGGAACGTATGAACTGATCGCAAAGGATGATCCGAACGTTTTTGCGTATATGAGACATGGCGAAAATGAGAAGCTGCTCATCATCAATAATTTTTACGGGACGGAGGCAGCCTTTACACTGCCGGACACGCTGAAGCCCGGCGAGTGGAAGGCAGAGGTGCTTCTGACAAACGATGAAGAGAGAGAAGAACTGAAGAATATGACGCTCCGACCGTATGAGTCCATTGTTTATCATTTAACAAAACCGTGCTAAACTAAGCTGGGTGGTCATAAATGAAGGTGAATAAATTTATCACAATCTATAAAGACATCGCACAGCAAATTGAAGACGGCCGATGGAAGGCGGAGGAGATTCTTCCGTCTGAACATGAATTGACCGCACAGTACGGCACATCAAGAGAGACGGTTCGAAAGGCGCTTCACATGCTGGCTCAAAATGGATATATCCAGAAAATCAGGGGGAAAGGCTCCGTGATTCTCAACCGTGAAAAAATGCAGTTTCCGGTCTCTGGGCTTGTCAGCTTCAAGGAACTGGCGCAAACTTTGGGGAAAGAAACGAAAACAGCCGTTCACAAATTCGGGCTGGTGCCCCCGTCAGATCTGATCCAAAAACAGCTTCGGGCACAGCCGGATGATGACATATGGGAAGTGATCAGGTCAAGAAAGATTGACGGGGAGCATGTCATTTTGGACAAGGACTACTTTTTCAGAAAGCATGTGCCTCACCTGACGAAAGAAATTTGCGAAAACTCCATTTATGAATATATTGAAGGAGAGCTTGGTCTTTCGATCAGTTACGCGCAGAAAGAAATTGTGGCCGAGCCGTGTACGGATGAGGACAGGGAATTGCTTGATTTACGCGGCTATGACCATATGGTGGTTGTGAGAAACTATGTCTTTTTAGAGGATACAAGTCTCTTTCAATATACGGAAAGCAGACACCGTCTGGACAAATTCAGGTTTGTCGATTTTGCGCGACGGGGAAAATAAAGAGCGCCTGCCTGCGGCAGAGCGCTTTTTTCTCTTGGTATCAAAATTGATACTATCATACAAAAATGTGCGTACTTTTACTTTTTATGAGAATGGCTACAATAGAAGTGAGAGTAACCAAAAGGAGAGGTGCTTAACATGGCAGATGTAAAGAAACAAATTCTGGACGCATACAATTTCAGACATGCGACAAAGGAATTTGACCCGAATAAAAAAGTATCAGACAGCGATTTTGAATTTATTTTAGAAACAGGAAGACTGTCTCCAAGTTCACTCGGCCTTGAGCCTTGGAAATTCGTTGTTGTCCAAAATCCCGAATTCCGCGAAAAGCTTCGCGAATACACATGGGGCGCGCAAAAGCAGCTTCCGACAGCAAGCCATTTCGTCCTGATTCTGGCGCGTACAGCGAAGGATATGAAATATAATGCGGACTACATCAAACGTCATTTAAAAGAAGTAAAACAAATGCCGCAAGACGTGTATGAAGGCTATCTCAGCAAAACAGAGGAGTTCCAGAAGCACGATTTGCATTTGCTTGAAAGCGACAGAACCCTGTTTGACTGGGCATCCAAACAAACCTATATTGCGCTTGGCAACATGATGACAGCCGCTGCGCAAATCGGCGTTGATTCCTGCCCTGTGGAAGGCTTCCAATATGATGAAATTCATCGCATCCTTGAAGAGGAAGGCCTTCTGGAAAACGGAAGCTTTGATATTTCTGTTATGGTGGCGTTCGGCTACCGTGTGCGAGACCCTCGTCCGAAAACAAGATCTGCTGTTGAAGATGTTGTGAAGTGGGTATAAAAAAGAAAGCTGCTCGATAAGGGACTGACCCCATAAGATGAGACAAATAAAAAACACCTTCAAGTTTGAAAACGGATAGTTGTTATCCGAAATAAGACTTGGAGGTGTTTTTTGTATGGGAACAAGAATGAGTTATCCGATTGAAGTCAAACAGAAGGCTGTAGAAATGAGATTGGCAGGTGTGCCTATGAAAGAGATCATGCAGGAATTGAATATCAAGAATAAGACGCAGGTTCAGACATGGGTTAGATGGCATAAGGCTGGGGAAACACATCGATTTGAACAGCCTGTTGGTAAGCAATACACTTACGGAAAAGGTCCGGAGTACTCTTCCGAATTAGAGAAACTGCAGGCTGAGAACCGTTATCTGAGACAACAAAATGAAGTTTTAAAAAAGTACAACGAATTGGAAAGGAAGTTGATAGTCAAACGTCAGTCGAACTTGTAGAAGTATTGCGCAACACAATGACCGTACAGAATATCTGTGTTCATTTAGGTATTTCACGAGCATCTTATTATCGTTGGAAAAAGAACCTGACGAAAGATCATCCCAAATGCCATTTGGAAAAACAAATCGGCACGTTGTGCCGAGAGCACAAGTATCGATATGGATATCGAAAAATTACAGCTATATTAAAAAAGGGAATGCGTATTAACCATAAAACGGTTCAGCGTATCATGCAGAAAAATCAGTGGCAGTGCCGGGTTAAGGTGAAAAAACGCAAGAAGAATGGGCAGCCATATGCCGTGGTCGATAACATATTGAATCGGAACTTTCAGTCTGATCGTCCTCTTGAAAAACTAGTAACGGACATCACATATTTGCCTTATGGACAGAAACAATTGTACCTTTCCAGTATATTGGATGTATACAATGGAGAAGTGATTGCTTTCACGATTGGAGATAAGCAGGACACAGACTTTGTCTTAAACACACTTGAGCAACTGCCAACACTGCCTCAGAACTGTGTGTTACATAGTGACCAAGGATCTGTGTATACATCTTATGAGTATCAGAAAGCTGTTAAAACAAAAGGCATTACCATGAGCATGTCCCGCAAAGGGACGCCCGCTGATAATGCCTCCATCGAATCGTTTCATTCCTCACTAAAGTCTGAAACGTTCTATCTTTACAGCATTGATCGAACCACGACCACCATCGTAGAACGCACTGTCAAAGAATACATTTATTATTATAACAACATTCGTATTCAAACGAAACGAAACAGCCAATCACCAATAAGCTATCGGCAATTAGCTGTATAAAAGGTGTTTTGATCCCTGTCTCAAAAACAGGGGTCAGTCCCATAACGAGCAGCTTTTTTTATGCTTCATTCGCTCTGTTCTGTTTTCTTCGCTGATGCAAATATAATGCTGTTCCGAGTGCGCTGATAAGAAATCCGGCCAGCAGGATGGAATACATGGAGGTGGCTGTATCAGGAAGCAAGCCGCCAGCCGGTCCATCGGTTCCCGATCCGCCCGATCCATTTGTTGGTTCAGTGCCGGGGGGTGTTTGATCGCCGCCTTTGCCATCATTCGGCTGCTTTCCGCCTGGATTGTCGGACCCTCCGCCATTCTTGCCGTCGTCATCGCCGCCTGTCGGCTGATCGGACGGGAACGCCGGCGGTTTATCGTGAGCACCGGAATTTAAGATCGTGTATTCGCTGAAGTGGTTTGTGTATCCTGTTACAATATCATCGTCAACTGATCCCTTTTCTGTCTTTGTAAAAGTTTTCTTTTTCCGGTCGACATGGTAAATGGCAGGGTTGTGAGCTTCTTCAATATCAAACATCCGAAGCGATAGCTCAACCGGTTCCTTGAATGATTTCACTTCTTTTCCTTTTTGCTTCACTGTAAAGTCATATACATTTGATAGGGAGACGTTTAATTCTCCCTTAGATTTGATTCCGATTTCAGTGTTCGCGGTTTTGATGTTCGCCATTGGAAGCTTCATGCTGTACCAGTAGTTGAACACCGTCAGGGAAGGATCTAATTCTCTATCCTTCAATAGCTTGACCTGGTCTTTTTTCATTTTTAGATTGATTGGTTTCTCTTGTGATCCTTCAGACGTTTCATAATAGACAAACGGCTTGTTGGCGTTTTTGGCATAAATCGCAAATTTGTCTTCATCGAGTGTCCAGCTGCCATCCTTCTGCTTTGTCGGCAGGAATACTTCTTTGATCCGTCCTTCCATTTTAGGAGAGACCTTGTCACCAAGCTTTTTCAGCTGCTCGGTGAAAATCTCATAATCTACGTAGCCGAGGTCTTCACAATGAGAAGCTTCCGTAAAGACAGAGTATCCGTCTCCACCGCCGCCGACAAAATTATTTGTTGCGACGCGGTAGGTATCATCTGTATTCAGATCAACTTTGTCTCCGTTAGGCGATTCGAATTTCACGTCTAAAACACGGTGTCCAGGTTCGTTGTTTAATGTAAAGGTATATTCGATTCCAGCCACCTGAGGGAAGGCCCCGCCTCCGTTCTCCACATTGCTTAAGCCTTGTTCAAGAGCTTCTTTGATTTGTTTTCCGGTCAAATCAGCCACGTAAAGCGTGTTGCCGAACGGCATTACGTTCAGTACTTCGCCAAGTGTGATCTTGCCTTTGTCAATGCCGGCTCTGATGCCGCCGCCATTTGTAATCGCAATGTTGGCGCCGGATGCTTCTTTCGCTTTTGCAAGCATGCCGTCCGCGATGAAGTTCCCGAGATTGGTTTCCTTCGTGCGCACATGCTCACGCTGGCCGTCAAGGGCTACATCCGTGTAGCCGACTTTTTCATTTTTGACGTCCTCTAATTCTTTTTTGAACTGATCGAGCTCTTCTTTTGCTTCCGTGTTTTCTTCAGTATTCTCATCAATCGGCAGTACGCTTAGATTTGATTTGTCTGTTTGAACGACGCCGTCATCATCAAATGAGACATCGACACGTCCTAAGAATTGGCCGTATTCTTTTGCCTGCGCCACGATAGTCGGTTCGTCGTTTTCCACGACCTCCATTTTGTCCACGAGAGTGTGGGTGTGTCCGCCGATGATCAAGTCAATGCCTTTCACTTTTTTGGCTAGCTCAAGATCGCGGTTATGCCCAATGTGGGTGAGCGCGATAATTTTGTTTACTTTTTCTTCTTCCTGAATCGTTTTCACGGTGTTCTGCGCAGTTTTAAATGCGTCGTTAAATACAATGCTTTTGCCCGGGCTTGATGTTGTGGCTGTGTCTTCTGTTGTCAGTCCGAACACGGCCACTTTCTCGCCGTCAACGTCTAACAGAATGTACGGATGGATGCCCGGCTCTTTCTTTTCTCCCGCAGTAAAGGTCTGCGGCTTTTTGACATATGATTTTAGCTTAGGTTCATTTGATACATCCACATTCGCGCTGACGATTGGAAAATCAGGCGCTTCAAAGTGATAGCGATTCGCCGGATCGACAGTTGTGCTGTTCCCGCTGAGAAAATCAGAAAGAACAGACGGACCTTTATCAAATTCGTGGTTTCCGAAGGTCATGGCGTCATAACCCATCATGTTCATCAGTTTCAGGTCGGCTAAACCGTTCCATTTCGTGAAATACAGGTCGCCGGAAAACACATCTCCCGCGTCAAGCAGGATGTTGTGGTCTGTTTCGTTTCTTACTTCGCTGATTTTCGTCATTCGTCTGGCTGCGTCATCAAGGTGCGCATGCGTATCATTTGTATGCATGACGGTAAGATCCCATAATCCGCCTTCAGGAGGATCGGTATCTGAATCGTCGTCAAATTGAAGCTTGTACACGCCGTAGCCTTCATTTGAAGAATGTTTCACATAAGCGACATCATCAGCTTTGTCCGCAAAAGGCCTGGCTAAAAGCGAAGATTCAAACGTCAAATTCGTGCCGGAAACCGGTGCAATCGACCAGTTGTTGTCGGCTTTTGGATTTAATGTTTTCTGTTCAATAATGTAATCCATCAGCACCTGTCTGTTTTCAACTGCGGAGCCGTGGACAATCTTATCACTCGTCAGATGAGGGAAACCGCCGCCGCCGGAGGCGCGGTAATTGTTCGTGACTACGAGAAATTCCTGGCTCGGGCTGATCGGTTTGCCTTCATAGGAAAGGTTGATGATCCGGCTTGAATCCGCGTTAATCACTTTTCCGTTTTCGTTGTATTTAGCCGGTTTTGTGACATCGACCTGATAGGTAACGCCGTCAATCACGTCAAAGTTGTAGGAGCGGAAATTCTCATTCAGCAAGGCCTGATCGCCGCCTTTTGACGGATCGATATGATTAAATTGGCCAGCTGACATGTCGAGCCAGTCCTTCACCTCGCTACCGGTCAGCTTCACGATCTGGAGGGTATTATCGTACAGATACAAGTCTCCGACGTTTTTAATCGCAAGATCTCCGGCCGGAATGTTTGTATAGTAATTGGCTCCGTTTCTGCCGCCGGCTTTAAACGGCGCGCCTGCTGACAAAATCGGAAGATCTTTATACTCGGTATCCTTCATTTCATTTTCCGCGTACCATTTTTGCGCATCTGTCACAATTTGAATAGAAGGGTCGTCCTTGACTTGTGCAAAGAAGCTGTTAATGTCGGCTTCTGTTTTTCCGACAGGCTTTCTGACATATTCCAGCGTGTTTTGATGTGTTTGCTGAATGGCTTTTGTGACGGCTTCGTTTCTGGATGTGACGCTGCCGGAAATTGATTCGATGCTGCCCTTGGAATCTGCGACCTTCCACGAGCCGTCTGTTTTTTCAAGCTTGAGGTCAATGACGCCTAAGTATTTGCCCCAGCTGCTTGGCATGACGACCGGAATGCCGTTAATGGTTCCTTTTTCAACATCGAACTGAGCGGCACCCGCATATTCTGCGGAAGGGAAGAGTCCGTGCTGATGGCCCGAGACAATCGCATCAATGCCCTTTGTTTTCGTGGCCAGGTCAAAAACGGCGTTTTCTGCACCTGACGATTGCGCCTGCTTTTCAATACCAGTGTGGGCAAGGGCAATAATGACATCCGCGCCTTCTGCCTTCATTTTCGGAATCGTTTCATTGGCAGATTCGACGATATCCTGCACCTGAACCTGTCCTTCGAGATTCTTTTTGTCCCAGGTCATGATTTGCGGCGGAACAAAACCTATGTAGCCTACTTTGATCTTCTGTTCGTTTCCGTTTTCATCTGTGACTGTTTTCTCGTTAATTGCATACGGCGTATAACGGTGTACGCCGCCAGTTGTTTTAACATTGGCGTTTACAATCGGGAAATCGGCTCCTTTGATCGTGCCGTCAAGAAAGTCGAGCCCGTAATTAAATTCATGATTCCCCAATGTGCCGGCGTCGTATTTCAGCGCATTCATGACGCTGATGATCGGGTGGGTTTTTGCACCGGAGATAATGTTGTCTTTTTCGTATTTCACTGCGTATTCGCCCAGCGGATTGCCTTGAATCAAGTCACCGTTATCCACGAGCAGGGTGTTTGGGTTCTCCTGGCGGTGCTTTTGGATCAGCTGTGCCGTTCTGGCAAGCCCGAATTCTGTCGTTTCTTTGTCGCTGTAGTAGTCGTAATCCATCATGTTGGCATGAATATCAGTTGTAGCCAAAATACTGAGATTCACTTGAGGAGCCATGTTTTCTTCTGCATGAACAGGCGGTGTTGGGAGGATTAGGCTAAGTATCATAATTGGGGGCAGCAGAATACGGAGAATGTTACTGACGTCTTTTCGTCTTTTCTGTATTCTCACCAGTTCTCCACCTTTCAACGAAATTTGTGTTACTGGTTCTATTGTAAGAATATTTTGTAAGCATTTGTAGATGTTTCTTTATGATTATTGTAAAAGGGAGAAAAATAAGTATTATGTATCATCTTTGGGTGATGTGAATTGGGTCATTATGCTTATCGTTTGTCAGCTCTGCAAAATGTTTATTATATTGTGGCTGGGGTAGAGTGTTTTATGTAGACATATTAAGGGGGAGGTTATCAATCATGGGTAAAAAAATCGCAGTTGTGCTGACAGATTATTTCGAAGACAGCGAGTATGCTGAACCAGCAAAAGCATTTAAAGAAGCGGGGCATGAGCTGACCGTTATTGAAAATGAAAAAGGGAAAACCGTAAAAGGCAAGCAGGGAAATGCGCAAGTCACAGTCGATGCGTCCATTGATGACGTAAACCCTTCCGACTTTGACGCGCTTTTAATTCCGGGAGGTTTTTCACCTGACCAGCTTCGTGCCGATGAGCGTTTCGTCCAGTTTACAAAAGCGTTTATGACGGACAAAAAGCCGGTATTTGCGATTTGTCACGGCCCGCAGCTGCTGATTACTGCTAAAGCGCTGGAAGGCAGAAAAGCGACAGGCTATACGTCCATTCGTGTAGATATGGAATACGCTGGGGCCGATGTCGTTGACCAGGAAGTCGTGGTTTGCCAAAATCAATTGGTCACCAGCCGCACGCCGGATGACATTCCTGCATTTAACCGCGAATCTTTGGCACTGCTTGAAAAATAACAAAAACGGACGCCCTGCGGGGGCGTCCGTTTTTTCATGATAGCTTGGAACCTGCGGTCAGTTTATTGTATCTGTAATACAAAAAGGCAGCAGAGGCTGTTCCGATGACGGCAATGCCGAAGTCGAACATAAAGATATGGGCTATGCCTCCCGCTTTTGCGATGAGCCCTGTGGCAATCGGCAGCAGAATAGACGCGATACTTGAAGCTGTCGCAACAATTCCGGTGACAGTGCCTTTACGGTTCCAGAAAAGCTCTGTCATTAATGTAACGGTAATTTGAAACACACCCGCAGTTGAAAATCCTAAGAAAAAGGCTGTGATGTCCAGTACAACTGGGACGTGAACTGTCAGCATAACGGCAAGCGTACATAAGGTAATAACGGGGTACAGCAGCGTAATCATCACCGGTTTTACCCATCTGTTCAGCAGAAGGGCTAATAATAAAACAGATACCAAAGCGCCTATACTATAGTAGCTCAGCAATTGTACGGAAGCTGATTCAGCTAACCCTACAGCCTTTTGGGCGAAGCTTGGAAGCCAGATTTGAGAGACTGTGAATAAAGCGGTTGATGTAAAACCAATGATAATCAGCGCGGCGCCTTCTTTCTTCATGTCGGGTTCAGATAAGAAAGCAGGAGATCCCTGTTGCCCGGTGCTGATGGGTTGTTTCTGTTTTTTTGGCAGCGAAACCGCTGATAAGCAAAGGATGTTCAGCACATAGACAGCTGCCGGCAAATAAAATGCATATCCGTAGAATAGGCTATGGTCTGCCAAAACTGTAATCAGGAGCGGCAAAAGAGCGGCCCCGAGAGACATAAAAGCTTTTACCAAGACATTCGCCGAGCTGGGAGCAGTTGGGAAGAGCTCCGTTAAAGCCGGATATGTTCCTGCGTCCATGGCCGAATTTGCGACTCCGGCTAATAAAGCAAACACAAACGCAAGTTCATAACTCGGTGATAATGGAATACCGATTAAAAAGACAGCCATCATTCCGGCGGAAGCCACAATGAGCGGTTTTCTGCCTATTTTATCTGATAAAACGCCAGATATTCCGTATGTCAGCAGCTTGCCGAATCCGATAGCCGCAATCACATAACTGATGCCTGTCGGGTCGGTATTCCACTGCTTCGTTAAGGAGGACATGTTAGATGCGAGAATGATATTGACCATTCCGAGCAAGAAGTAGTTGATGTACATTCCGTATGCTGTTTTGACGTATTTCGTTTTCATTCTAGTACTCCTTCAAAATCTTATTCGGCCATTTGCTGTATTCGCCGGTCTCAGGAAGCCCGGCGCCTTGCTGCCGCGTCTTTCCGGCTCCCTAATAAACGAAAGCAAAAAGAATCATCTTCATCAATAAGAAAAAAGACTTGCCGGATGCCGGCAAGCCCCATTATTTTCGAAGTGATGCAAGTTCTTGAGCGATCGCCTGCATTTCGCTCGGGCTGAATGCTTCTTTTTTCATCACCATTTTATGAAGGTAGGTGAGATCCTCTATTTTTTCGTCGCTGAAGTCTTCCGCTTTGATAACCCCGACATTCAGCATGTTCAGTTTTTGTGAAATCTCTTCAATCATTTGAGTTAATGTTTCTGTATTTTGGCTGGACAAATGATTACATCCTTTCTTTCGCGTCATTTGGTATGTTTTATTCTAACAGAATTCCATCAGAAAAAAACCCTATTCTCATTTCGTCCATTTATTTCAAAAAAGTGGTGACATCAGTTGAAAAGTGATTGAACATCCTACTAAGATAGCGGTAAAGGTTTCTTTTTAGAGAAATATGGGCAAAGAATAGGGAGGTTGCACAACATGATCAGCGTATTATTTGTTTGCTTGGGAAACATTTGCCGGTCTCCAATGGCGGAAGCGATATTTCGGGACTTGGCAGCAACAAAAGGATTAGAGGGGAAAATCAGAACAGACTCAGCCGGCATCGGCGGCTGGCACATCGGCAATCCTCCGCATGAAGGAACGCAGGAGATATTGCGCAGAGAAGGAATCAGCTTTGAAGGCATGCTGGCGCGCCAGGTGCGCGAACAGGATTTAACCGATTTTGATTACATCATTGCGATGGATGCAGAAAATATCGGAAGCCTGAGAAGCATGGCGGGTTTTAAAAAAGCCGCACAGATCAAGAGGCTGCTTGACTACGTTGATGATTCAGATCTCGCGGACGTTCCCGACCCTTACTACACCGGGAACTTTGACGAGGTCTATCAATTGATCAGATCAGGCTGTGAGCATCTGCTTGCAGCCATTCAAGAAGAAAAACAATTGTAAGGGAAAGGAGAGTTCATCATGAACAATGAACGCTGGTTGCTGAAAGGTGTCATTCTCGGAGCTGCGGCAGGCGCGGCGCTATCCTTGCTCCATAAGCCGACGAGACAGGCCTGCGGCATGAGATGGATGACGTGCAAGCATAAAATGTCTCTGTACAAAAACAATCCTGAACTATTGAAAAACAATGTCATTACAAAAATTGATGAAGCAAAACAGCTGGCCCAGACGCTGTCAGATGAAGTCGGCTTCGTTAATCAGCAAGTCAAAGAGCTGAAGAAAACAACGCCGAAAGTGATGGAGCTGGTACAGGAAACAAAGGAACATTTTACAAAAGATAAATGATCAAACATTCGAGGTGAGACGACATGAACTTTCTGAAAGAGCTGTTCGGCAGATACACCCTTCATGAGGGGCAAAGCAAATCTGCGGAGCTGGCGTATTTTTTTCTGTTATCGCTGTTTCCGTTTTTGATTTTTATGCTGACGCTCACCGCGTATCTTCCGATTTCTACAGATGACGTGCTGGGGGTTGTAAAACAATACGCTCCCGGAAGTGCGATGTCCCTCGTTGAATCCATTACCCACCAAACATTAAATGACCGAAACGGCGGATTGCTGTCATTCGGGATCATCGCGGCGTTATGGTCTGCGTCTAATGGAATGAATGCCATCGTCAGATCGTTAAACCACGCGTATGAAGTGGAGGAAAACCGCTCTTTTATCATTGTACGTCTAACCTCAATTTTTCTGACGATCGCCATGGTGTTTACCATTTTAGTTGCCTTGCTTCTGCCGGTATTCGGCCGGCAGATCGGAATGCTTGCTGCGGACTTTGTCGGCGCTTCGGACCTGTTTTTATCCATCTGGACTGCGATCCGCTGGGGAGTCAGCCCGCTTGTGCTGCTGATTGTTTTTTCCGCTTTGTACGTCATCGCGCCTAACAAAAAGCTGTCGCTTCGCTTTGTAATGCCGGGTGCGCTGTTTGCGGCCATCGGCTGGATTGTCGTCAGCACCCTGTTTTCGTTTTACGTCAGTACATTTGCGAACTATAGCGCCACATACGGAAGCATTGGGGGGATCATCGTCCTGATGATCTGGTTTTACTTAAGCGGGATTTTAATTATTTTAGGGGGAGAAATCAACGCGCTTTTACATAAACGTAAAAAGCTTCCTGATGAAAATCCCTACAATTAGCGCACCCTATAAAGGAACTTCAGTTCAAAAATGATCCGGGGGGCAAAACGTGATGACAAAGCATACGAAAAAAGGCGGAAGCCATAACAAACAGAACTCAAAGAGCAAATCGAGTCATAAAACAAGCGGAAGTGCCAACGGACAAAACGGCTATCATTAGAAGAAAAGCCTCCTGACTTTTTGTCAGGAGGCTTTTTCTTATGAAGAGGAAGAATAGGTCTCAGCAGCTGGCCAGCTTTTTGGTTTGCCTAAAGCGATAGCGAGCCAGACAGCGGCCAGAATGAGGGTAATCAAATAGAACAAGTTAGCGCTTTCGAAGGTTTGCATATACCAGCCGCCTGCAATCGGCCCGAAAATGCTGCCGAGACTGAATGAAATGCCGCACAGCAAATTCCCCGCCGGAAGCAGGTGGGACGGAAGAAGGTCTGTCATAAAGCTGATGCCGAGTGTAAAGGTTGACCCGACTGCCATGCCCGCAATAAAGAAGCAGCAGCCGATCACGTAAGGAAAAGGGAACACGCCAGCGATGAGAAAGCAAAAGGCCCCCGTCAGCAAAATCACAAGCAGCACATTCCGTCTTCCGTATTTATCGCTGAGAATGCCGAGCGGGAATTGAAAAATAATGCTTCCGATCGCAAATGCAGGAAGAATCAAAGCGACGGCGTCCACAGATAAACCCAGACGCAGCGCATACACAGGAAAGCTGCCGTTTAATGCAGTCTCCAGAAATCCGTACCCGAACGTAGGCATAAACGCCACCCATGCAAACAGCATAGCCTGGTAAAAGCGTCTGAAACTATTGTCTGATTTGGTTTCGTGAGGGCTGGTTTCCGGGTATGCATTTTGTAGCAAGAAAACAAAGAGCCACGCAAGCAAACTGATGCAGCCTGACACGATAAAAGGCAGTGCCGGACTCAGCTTAACAAACGGGACCATAAACGGGCCCGCAGCAAAACCAAGACCAAAGGAGAGTCCGTAAATGGAAAGATTTCTCCCGCGGTTTTGCTTTGACGACATGGAGGTCACCCACGTTTGCGTAGAAAAGTGAAGCATATGGTCGCCGATCCCGATGAAAAGACGAAGCAGGAACCACATCCAAACCGACTGAAGCCAAATGAACCCGAACAAGCTTAAAATGACGATGCTTCCGCCAATGACGATCAGCGGTTTGAAACCCAGTTTTCTAAGCGGGGCCTCCATAAACGGAGAAGCCAATAGCACTCCGATGTAGAGTCCAGTCGCATGCAGGCCGTTAATCGCCGCTGATTCACCATTTGTTTCAAAGATAATCGAGATGACGGGCAGCAGCATGCCTTGTGAAAAACCGGATATGGAAACGAGCAAAACCAGAATAAAAAAATGCATTCGTGACATCGTGTCTGTTCTCCTTTGTGAGATCTATGTTGATCGTACACCGATTTCCAAAAGCCGGCAACCTGAAAAAAGCCTATATCGCGCGCAAACATTTGACCTCGTGTAATCATGATGATTTTTGTGAAGAATAAAAATAAAACAAGTCATACAAAAGGAGTCAATTCACTATGAATCGTATCTTTTTTATATTAGTGGCGGCTGGTGTTCCGCTTTCTGTTATCGGCAGTTTGATGCATTGGCCTTCTGCCATTCTCTTTGCAGTCTATTGTGTAACAATTATTGCTCTGGCAAGCTATATGGGAAGAGCGACAGAATCGCTGTCTATTATTGCCGGGCCGCGGATCGGCGGTCTGTTGAACGCCACCTTCGGGAATGCGGTTGAGCTGATTATTTCGCTATTTGCATTAAAGGAAGGCCTTACAGGAATCGTGCTTGCCTCTTTAACAGGTTCAGTGCTGGGAAATCTCCTGCTGGTTGCGGGCTTATCGTTTTTTGTCGGCGGTTTAAAATACAAGCGGCAGGAGTTTAATATCCATGATGCACGCCATAATTCAGGGCTTTTGATTTTCGCCATTATTGTGGCTTTCGTAATTCCTGAGGTGTTTTCGGTTGGAATGGGGGATACAAGCAAGCTTAATTTAAGCATCGGGATCAGCATCATTTTGATTCTGTTATATGTGGCGGCTCTGTACTTTAAGCTTGTCACGCACCGCGGTGTATATCAGCCGAACAATGCTGTCCAGCCTGAGGAAGAGGAGCAGCCGGAATGGTCAGGGAAGGTTGCCACGATTGTTTTGTTTGCGGCAACAATTGTCGTGGCGTACATATCCGAAAACCTGGTGCACACATTCCACTCGGTTGCTGAACAGTTCGGCTGGAGCGAGCTGTTTATCGGGGTCATCATCGTTGCGATTGTCGGTAATGCGGCGGAACACGCGTCAGCCATCATTATGGCCTATAAAAATAAAATGGATATTGCAGTTGAAATTGCAGTCGGTTCGACGCTGCAGATTGCTATGTTTGTCGCGCCTGTTCTTGTGATCTGTTCCATCTTTTTCCCGGTAAGCATGCCGCTTGTGTTTACACTGCCGGAGCTTGTCGCGATGGTGTCTTCCGTTCTCTTGATGATTGCCATTTCGAATGATGGTGATTCCAACTGGTTTGAAGGTGCCACGCTGCTAGCGGCTTATGTCATTATGGCGATCGGCTTTTTCCTTCTTTAACCTGAAAAAATGATGGATAACAACAAAGCGGGATGAAAAGACTAAGGGAAAATGCGATAGAAAGAGTGATATGATGAAAAAGCTATTTCATTCCACACTTATTGTGTTGTTATTCTTTAGTTTTTTCGGCGTTCAGCCCATCCACGCGAAGAAGCAGTTTAAGGTGCCGAATTCTGTGGCAAGCATTTCGAAGGAAAACACGTATCCGAATGCTTCACAGGATCAGCCGATGCTTCAGCCGAGCAAGCTGGCTAAGGAACTGCTGAGTTCATCAGAGGTACAGATCGAAAATCCGCACCTCATCAAAATGCTGAACGAGTCTACGGTCTCTGGCACACCGCTTGCGGTCGGCTACCGAGCCACAATATTTCTCGGGAAATGGGCGCTTGGTTATGAATCGAATGAAACAGTCGCCAACTGGGAATATAAAAAAATCAATACAAACCGCGCGGATAACCGCGGCGGAAAACAAACGGCTGAAATGCATTATGCCCAAGAGCAGCAATATAGAGTAACGGGCGGCCTGACAGCAAAAGTTCCAAACACGGAAGATGTCAAAAGCATGATGATGCTGAAGGCGATGAAAAAAACAAATCTTCCGCTTGCATTTGAAACGGTCATCGGAGCGGGAACAAAACGAGACCAAATTTATAAAGTCGCTCCGAAAAAACTCGGTTATTTAAACGCATATGCTCCGGCTGTGAATGAAAAAGGGAAAGTGACTTACGGAGAAGTCTATTTAGTGCTCAAAGGCAATAAACGAAAACTTGTTGTGAAAAATGTCACGTCACAGGGAATCGGCGCGTGGATTCCGGTTCAAGACCATGTCACGTTTAGCTTCCAGCTTTCCTCACAGCCGAGATAAATAAAAAACTGATTCCTATAATGGAATCAGTTTTTTTATTGGGTTCTTTCAATTCTTACAGCTTCCTCAAGCATTTGCACATTGTTTTGGTACAGCTGGCGAACGAGAACCCGTCTGGCGGCAAGGCTGGCGCTGAAATAATCTTCATCCCGGACCATGCCCTTTACGGTAAATTCCACTCCGCGGTTGATTTTATTCAAAGCGGTGATGCCGTGTATTTGAAAAGGTTCTGTCGGGTTTCCGAATTCATCCCGCTTCAGTGAATCGCGAAGCTCTTCATTCAGCATGTCGCACGCTTCCTCCAGCACACTGTATACACGATCTGGATCTTCTTTAAAGCTGATGAGAAAGGATTCGGTAATCCGCATAAAATCAATATTATAATTTTCTATTTGTCTGACCTCGCCGTTGCTGATGGTGAGAAGCTTTCCGCTCCATTCACGGATTTGCAGCGAGCGCAGGCCGATTTCTTCGACGGTGCCGTTAAATAAATTGTTTACCGTCACATAATCGCCTTTATGAAGCTGGCGTTCATAAATTAAAAACACACCCGCCAGCACATCCTTAATCAGTGACTGGGCGCCAAAACCAATGACGATACCGGCTACGCCCGCCCCGGCTAAAATCTTGCCGAAATCATGCACAAATAAAGAAATAACATAAAAGATAAAACCGATCGTCGCCGTATATTGGGTGATAGAACGGACAAGGCTTTCAATGGTTTTCTCTTTTCTTTCTTCAATAAAGTCCGTCCGTTTAAAAAATAACTGCACCAATCGGTTAATGATAAAAACACCGATCCACAAAATGACGGCGACGAGGAGAATATCAACGATTTTATTCTGAAAAATCTCCGTAAGTGTTTCTTCCATCCGCATCTAACTCCTGGCTTGACGTTTTGAAAAATCTGTATCCTGGTAGTAGCTGTTTTTGACGAGAACGTTTGGTCCGAGGCACCGGACATTCGGGCAGTGGCAGTTCAGTTCTTTGGCCAGCTTTGTTTCTCTCCACTTTTGATAGGAGGAAGGCAGGCTGTCCGTCTGTATATTGCCGAGCGGCGGTGTATCGCCAAAGTCGGTCACAATAATATTCCCGTCAAAAATATTGACATTCAGGCGCGACCGGCCGTCAGGGTCATTTCTCACTGTCACGTTTTTCGCCGTGCGAAGCCGGCGAAGCAGCTCTTGATCCTCTTCATCAGGACTGCATGCGTAAAACGGCAGTGTGCCGAACAGCATCCATGTCTTTTCATCACGAATATCTAGCAAACGGTGAATCGCCTGTCTCATGTCCTTCAGGCTGAGAGATTCAAGGGCGCTCGCAAAATCACTCGGATACATCGGATGGATTTCATGACGCTGACATTTCATATCTTCTGTGATTTGGCGGTGAATATGCTCAATGTGCGGAAGTGTGCGTTTGTTCAGCATCGTTTCCGCTGATACCATCACTCCGGCATCCACTAGCTTGCGGCTGTTTTCGATCATTTTATCAAAATAGCGCGCGCGCTGCTCGAAGGTCGGTTTTCTGTCCATCATAGCAAAACCGATTTCCGCAAACTCTTCAACCGTTCCCCAGTTATGAGAAATATGTAACACATCAAGATACGGAATAATCCATTCGTATCGCTCGATATCGAGAGTCAGGTTTGAATTGATTTGGGTCCGCACCCCGCGCTCGTGGGCGTATTTCAATAACGGCACGACATATTCCTTTACAGATTTTAATGAAAGCATCGGCTCTCCGCCTGTAATACTGATGGATCTGAGGCGGGGAATTTCCTCCAGCCGTTTTAACAGAAGATCTATTGGCAGAGCATTCGGGTCTTTGGGCTGCAATGTATAGCCTACAGCGCAATGCTCGCATCTCATATTGCACAGTGTCGTCGTTGTAAATTCAACGTTCGTCAGCTGCATATCTCCATACTGGTCGACATCCATATAGGCTTCCCAAGGGTCGAACTCAGGTGTAATCGGACGCAGCTTCGTGTTTTGTGTCATGACTATCTAACTCCTTTATAAATGAGGCATACTAACGCTGCCAACAGTTAATTTTAGACCTGATTTGCCAAGATCGCAAGTAGCGGGGCGATTGAAAAACGGCAAAAAATGAGCTACCATAATAAAAAATGAATGGAGGCGCAGAATGGGGAACGCAGTAAACAATAAAGATCAGCAGCTTGATTATTTAAAGAACAGACTAGACATGTTTATGAACGTCATCGATTCATTAGACCCTGAAGCAACAGACGTTGAAGATATAGACAGGCTCATCGGCATGCTGGATGACCTGGAAGCCAAATATGAACGATTTAAAAAAGACTGGGAATAAAACCGCGCATGCCGCGGTTTTTTATATTGGCATAAAGCGTCAGTATAAAACAGGGCGCCTTTCTGTAAAATAAGAAAAAATGCAGAAGGAGCGCTGGCCATGAAGTGGATGTGTGCAATATGCTGCGCCGCCGTCCTGCTTGCAGCAGGAGCAAAACAGGCAGATGCGGTACCGAATGAGCCGATTAATTGGGGCTTTAAGCGAAGCGTTAATCATCAGCCGCCAGATGCGGGAAAACAGCTGAACAGCCTGATCAAAAAATATGACGCGTTTTATTTAGGCAATACAAAAGAAAAAACAATTTATTTAACATTTGATAACGGCTACGAAAATGGCTATACGCCAAAAGTGCTTGATGTCTTAAAAAAACATCACGTGACAGGAACGTTTTTTGTCACCGGGCATTTCGTGAAGGATCAGCCCGAGCTGATCAAACGGATGTCGGATGAAGGGCATATCATCGGCAACCACTCCTTTCACCATCCGGATCTGACGACAAAAACAGCAGACCAAATTCAGGACGAGCTTGATTCAGTCAACGAGGAAGTTTATAAGATCACGGGAAAGCAGGACAACCTATACTTACGGCCGCCGCGCGGCGTGTTCAGTGAATATGTGCTGAAAGAAACAAAACGCATGGGCTATCAAACCGTTTTCTGGTCCGTCGCTTTTGTCGACTGGAAAATCAATCATCAAAAAGGGAAAAAATACGCCTACGACCACATGATCAAACAGGCGCATCCGGGTGCGATTTACCTGCTTCACACTGTCTCTAAGGACAATGCCGAGGCGCTGGACGATGCGATTACCGACCTGGAAAAACAAGGCTATACCTTTAAAAGCATTGATGACTTGATGTTTGAGAAAGAAATGAAGCTGCCGTCTTTGTAAACATGAAAGCCTCTCCGCAATGGAGAGGCTTTTACTATTTTTCTATGCATTTTATTAAAGCGGCCCAATCTAGGTTTCCAAGCCCTTTTTCAATACCGCTTTCAAAATGGCCTTTCGCCAGCTCGGCAAGAGGGAGGTTTGCAGAAACCTGCTCCGCGGCGGCGAGCGCCAGATTGGTGTCCTTCAACCCTAATGACATTTTAAAGCCCGCCGGCTCAAATGTTTGCTCAGCCATGATCGTTCCGTAATTTTGATATACGGGGGAGCCGAAAAGCGCGTTGGCGATCTCTAAAAATTGTTTTTGCTCTAATCCGTATTTCTCCATCAACAGGAATGATTCAGATAACGCCTCCAGCATGGATACGAGCAGGAAATTGATGCTGATTTTCGCTGCGTTTGCTGTTTTGCTTTCTTCGCCGACGTCAAACACTTGCTGACTCAAGCTTTCGAGCAGAGGTTTTGCTGTTTTTTTTGCTTCCGCGGGTCCTGCCGCTATAATGCGAAGGGCGGCTTTTGCGGCTGCATCCGGCCTTCCCAGCACAGGAGCCGCAAGGAAGGATTGTCCTTTTTCTGCATGGGCGGCCGCGAGTTTTTCTGAGAACTCCACACTGATCGTGCTCATCGAAATGTGAATGCCATTCTCTGATAATCCTTCAATCAATCCGTCTTTGCCGAATGTCACGGCGCTGACAGAATTGTCATCGGAAAGCATTGTCACGACAATATCAGCGGTCTCGGCCGCCTGGCGCGGCGTTTCTGCCACTTGGGCGCCCTGGGATGCGAATTCTTCCGTCTTTTCTTTCGTCCGATTGTATACTGTCAAACGATAGCCTGCTTGAAGCACGTTCCGGGCAATGGGCTGTCCCATATTGCCGAGTCCGATCACAGCGATTTTCAATATGATCACTCCCTGAACATTTTTTTCATTATATACAAAATGAACAGGATATGCTGGAAAGCGGCTTACCAAAATAAAAAGAACAGCTTCACGCTGTCCTCATTTAAAGATGTTGAACCATCCTTTATGTACAAACCATATCAGCATGCCGGCCACAAGAGCGGCCATCAGGCCAAGCACGGCGAAATATCCGTATTTCCAGTGAAGCTCCGGCATGTTGTCGAAGTTCATGCCGTAAACGCCGGCGATAAACGTGAGCGGGATAAAAATCGTAGACACGATGGTCAATGTCATCATAATCGCATTCATCCTGTTCGAATTCAGTGTCACGTAGCTGTCACGCAAATCGGACGTCATGTCGCGGTTAGATTCCACAATTTCTGAAAGCTTTAATAAATGATCGTAAATATCGCTGAAGTATGCCTTTGTTTCCCGCTGCTCCTTCACATGGTCAAGGCTTAAAATCCGATACAGCAAATCACGCATCGGAATAATGGTCCGCCTGAGATGCAATAGGTCAGTTCTGAGCTCAAACACCTCGCTCATCAGCGTCCCGTATGTTTTGTGGCTGCGGCTGTCTTCAATCTCATTCAGCCGGTCTTCTATTTTGTAGACCAGAGGAAAATATTCATCAACAAGCTGATCCATGATCATGTAAGAAATATGCCCCGGCCCTTTTTTTAACATGTCCGGTGAAGCATATAAACGCTCCCGGACTTTGGCGATACCGGGCGTTTCGTGTAAATGAAAGGTGACGACAAATTTTTCGCCTTGAAAGATATCGACTTCCTCGGTTTCAAGTGTTTCCTGATTCAGCGCATGAAGCACGTAAAAGCGATAGCCGTCGTAATGGTCAAGCTTCGGACGCTGCATATGCTGAAAGCAATCTTCAATCGCAAGCGGATGAAAATGAAAAAAATCTCTCAATAACGCGGTTTCCGTTTCCTCCGGGCCGTAAAAATCAACCCAGTACCACGCAATATCCGGCTGTTCAACCCGTTCGATCGGTATATTTTTCAAAAGCTGATGCTGTGTTGTGATAGCGGTAATGTTGATCATAAACAACCCTCCACCTGCCATTATATCATGCAGCCTTTTTCAGAAAAGTATACAGTGTTTTCTACCGATTTCCAGCGGCGTGGTATACTGAACAAAAAACGGAAAAAGGGCTGATCATATGTGGAAAGAAAAAGTATCGGTCACACCGCCGTACCATTTTGACCGTGTGCTCGACAGGCTGTCGTTAGATCCTCTTAATGCAGTTGATTTGAAAGCGCGGGACATAAGAGTGCCGATCAGAAATAAGGCCGGTGACGTATGTATTGTGAAGGTGCAGGCGTTAGGCCATGCGGACGAGCCCGAGTTTCTCGTCAGCGGGGAAACAGAGCAGGAAGACATGATGAAGGAAATCAAACGGATTTTTCAATGGGAACATGATTTGCAGCATGTCCTTGATCATTTCTCAAAAACGAATCTTTCCGCGATTTTTGAAGAGCATGCAGGCACGCCGCTGGTATTAGACTACAGCGTGTACAACTGTATCATGAAATGCATTGTGCACCAGCAGCTGAATATATCTTTTGCGTACACCTTGACAGAACGGTTTGTCCATACGTTCGGCGAGCAGAAGGACGGCGTGTGGTGCTATCCGAAGCCGGAAACGATTGCGGCGCTGGATTATCAAGATCTCCGCGAGCTCCAATTCAGCATGAGAAAAGCGGAATACGCCATTGATACGTCGCGAATGATCGCCGAAGGTTCGCTCGACTTGTCAGAGCTGCCCCAACTGACAGATGAAGACATCATGAAAAAAATGATCAAAATCAGAGGCATCGGCCCATGGACGGTACAAAACGTGCTGATGTTTGGGCTCGGACGTCCCAATTTATTCCCGCTGGCCGATATTGGACTGCAAAACGCGATCAAACGCCACTTCAATTTGGACGACAAACCGGCAAAGGATGTTATGCTCGCGATGAGCAGGGAGTGGGAGCCTTATTTGAGCTATGCGTCTTTGTATTTGTGGAGAAGTATAGAATAATTCGTCTCACAATGAAGGAAATCGTGCAAACGTGTTATACTAGAAAGATGTGAAAAAACATTTCACTTTCTGTTACTTGCAGAAAGCTTCATATAGAAACGGAGAGAACAACGTGAACCAACAAAACAAAAAGGCGCCCGTCGAACTGAAAGTCGGACAGACCTTTCCGCTGACGATTAAACGTCTCGGGATTAACGGGGAAGGCGTCGGCTATTTCAAGAAAAAAGTCGTATTCGTGCCCGGCGCGCTTCCTGGTGAAGAGGTTGTCGTCCAAGCGACGAAAGTGCAGCCGAAGTTTTCGGAGGGACGGATCAAGAAGATTCGCAAGGCTTCGGAGCATCGGGTGGCACCGCCTTGCCCTGTCTACGAGCAGTGCGGCGGCTGCCAGCTTCAGCATCTTGCATACAGCCAGCAGCTTCGGGAAAAGCGCGACATTGTCATCCAGTCTCTGGAGCGCCATACGAAGTTCAAAGTCGAAAACATGGATATCAGAGAAACGGTCGGCATGGACAACCCATGGAATTACCGCAACAAAAGCCAATTCCAGATCGGACGCTCACAAAGCGGCAGCATCATTGCCGGCTTATACGGCCTTGATTCTCATGATATCGTACCGATCAAAGACTGCATCGTTCAGCATCCGGCAACCAACAAAACAACAGGCATCGTCCGCCGCATTTTAGAGGACTTCAATGTGTCTGTTTATAATGAAAGAAAACGAAAAGGCGACGTTCGCACGATAGTGACGAGAGTCGGCTTTGAAACAGGCGAAGTGCAGGTCGTGCTTGTAACAGCAAAAGAAACGCTTCCGCACAAGGAAGAAATCGTCAAAGCGATCCAAAATCGCCTGCCTGAGGTGAAATCCATTATTCAAAATGTAAACGGAGCGAAAACCTCTGTTATTTTCGGTGAGAAATCAAAACCTCTCGCCGGACATACCGTGATTCAAGAGGTGCTTGGCGACGTATCTTTTGAATTGAGCGCCCGCGCCTTCTTCCAGCTCAATCCGGAGCAAACCGTCAAGCTGTATGATGAAGTGAAAAAAGCGGCGCAGCTGACCGGGAAAGAAAAAGTCGTTGACGCGTATTGCGGCGTCGGCACCATCGGCATGTGGGTGGCCGACGGAGCGAAGGAAGTCCGCGGCATGGACGTCATCAAAGAATCGATTGACGATGCCAAGAAAAATGCCAAAAAACACGGCATGACAAACGCCACGTACGTAACAGGAACAGCCGAGCACTGGCTCCCGAAATGGACGAAAGAAGGCTTCCGCCCGGACGTCGTCATCGTTGATCCGCCAAGAACCGGCTGTGACAGCACGTTCCTGGATACGATCAAAAAAGTCAAACCGAAACGCTTTGTCTACGTTTCCTGCAATCCATCCACGCTTGCGAAGGATTTGCAGGCGCTGTCGAAAGACTATCGCGTGGAATATATTCAGCCTGTCGATATGTTTCCGCAGACAGCTCACGTTGAAGCAGTGGCGAAGCTTGTATTGAAATCGTCTCATTAAGTCCTAATCAGATCTGGATTTCGGTAGAATGAACATTGCCGATTTCCGGGTCTTTTTCATGCGCAACCCATCCAAGCTATTGAAAGAAAATTTGCAGGAACATACACTGAAACTTGGATCATGTACCTAAACCTATGACCCAAACTGCCTTTCT
Organism: Bacillus sp. FSL K6-1012; assembly: GCF_037964915.1. Taxonomy (NCBI): domain Bacteria; kingdom Bacillati; phylum Bacillota; class Bacilli; order Caryophanales; family Bacillaceae; genus Bacillus; species Bacillus sp. FSL K6-1012. The sequence goes on from NZ_CP150175.1 coordinate 904,000, forward strand.
TACTCGGTTTACTTTGTCACTTTTTATGTGTGATTAGTAAAGATGTAAATGTTCAAAATTTACTATCGTTTGATAAGAAGTGCTTAAGCATGCTATAAGTGTAAAAGAAGCATGGTCAGCTTTTTAATTTTGGGATAAAGGTTTGGGTTGGTATCCCATAATGAAAGGATTTGAATGTAATGACGATAGATAATTTCTGGCGTGAATTACCACGGCCATTTTTTGTACTGGCACCAATGGAAGATGTGACAGATGTTGTTTTCCGTCATGTAGTAAGTGAAGCAGGCAGGCCGGATGTGTTTTTTACAGAGTTTACAAACTCGGAGAGCTATTGTCACCCGGATGGGAAGGATAGTGTGCGCGGCCGTTTGACCTTCACTGAGGATGAACAGCCAATGGTAGCTCATATATGGGGAGACAAGCCTGAGAACTTTCGCCAAATGAGTATTGGTATGGCGGAACTAGGGTTTAAGGGTCTAGATATCAATATGGGCTGTCCTGTACCTAATGTTGCGGGAAATGGAAAGGGAAGCGGCCTTATTTGTCGTCCAGAGGTTGCAGCAGAACTAATACAAGCAGCAAAAGCAGGCGGATTGCCAGTAAGCGTGAAAACTAGACTTGGTTACACGGATATAGATGAATGGCGCGGCTGGCTGACACACGTATTGAAACAGGACATTGCTAATCTTTCCATTCATTTGCGCACAAGAGCGGAAATGAGCAAAGTGGATGCGCATTGGGAACTCATCCCGGAGATTAAGAAACTTCGTGATGAGGTAGCGCCAGATACACTGTTGACGATCAATGGGGATATTCCTGACCGCCAAACTGGATTAAAACTTGCTGAACAATACGGTGTCGATGGAATTATGATAGGGCGCGGTATTTTTACAAATCCATTTGCCTTTGAAAAGGAGCCGAAAGAGCATAGCAGTAAGGAATTGCTTGATCTCTTACGGCTGCATCTGGATCTTCATGATAAATATTCAGCATTAGAAGCGCGTCCATACAAGCCTCTTCCTCGCTTTTTCAAAATTTACCTCCGCGGATTCCGCGGAGCAAGTGAATTAAGAAACCAGTGCATGAACACTAAGTCAACAGATGAAGTGCGTGCATTGCTCGATGACTTTGAGAGTAAGTATCTTGATGGGGCGGAGCAACAGTAGATGTTTCCTAATTCAAGGTAAAAGCGGAGCGGGACGCTCTTTTTGCTTTATAAGTTAGTTATTTAGGAAAAGTTTATTTTCACTGTGCAAAAATACAACAGACGAAGAGGAATCTGTCAGATTTCCTCTTCTTTTTTGATTCAATAAGTCAGATTGTCTGACATTCCAATTGAACCAGCCCCATATAATCAATAAAGTAAATGCAAGAGTTTCTAAAACAGAATGGAGGCTGGAAGCATGATGGATGAATACGCCAGTATATATAAGAACGTGATTGAATGGAGGAGACATCTTCATCAATACCCGGAGCTGTCCTTTCAAGAAGAAAAAACAGCTCAATTTGTATATGATACACTCTCTTCTTTTGAAAATCTTGAGATCAGCCGCCCGACAAGGACAAGTGTCGTTGCCCGGCTGAGCGGTGCGCGCCCGGGCAAGCGAATTGGGCTGCGCGCTGATATGGATGCGCTGCCGATTCAAGAGGAGCATGACAGTCATTTTCGCTCCCGCCATCCAGGTGTAATGCATGCGTGCGGGCATGATGGGCACACCGCCATGCTGCTTGGGGCGGCTGAGATTTTGTCTCGGAAAAAGGATGAGCTTAGCGGCGAAGTCTACTTTATTTTTCAGCATGCCGAGGAGGTTCATCCTGGCGGAGCGCAGGAAATGGTGAAGGCTGGTGTTGCGGACCATCTTGATCTATGCATAGCCATCCATCTGTTTTCTGCCATGCCTTTAGGAAAAATCGGACTGGCATCAGGCCCGGTCGCAGCTAACTCTGATCGCTTTGATATCACGATTAAAGGAAAAGGCGGGCATGCCTCTCAGCCTGAACAGTGTATTGACCCGCTTGTGATTGCCTCACAAGTCATTACTCATTTGCAAAGCATTGCCTCAAGACATACAGATCCTGCCGAAAGACTGGTGCTCTCTGTTACCATGTGTCATGCGGGCTCCGCCTACAATGTGATCCCCGATACTGTGACGCTTGGAGGGACGGTAAGGACGTTTCGAAAGGAAGTCCGGGCAAATACGGAAGCGCTCATGGAAACCATTATAAAAGGCGTAACTGAAGCCCATGGCGCGTCGTATGATTTTGATTACCGCCATGGATACAAGTCTGTGGTAAACGATCCGAACGTAACCGAACTGGTCAGACAAGCAGCAGAGAATCTGTGGGGGAAGGATCAGGTATTTCCGTTAGCGCCAATGATGGGCGGAGAGGATTTCTCCGCGTTTTCTGAACGAGTGCCTAGCTGTTATATCGCTTTGGGAGCGGGAACCGGGGAGATGATCTATCCGCATCACCATCCTAAATTCACGTTCGATGAAAAAGCGTTATCAGCAGGTGTTAAATTATTTGTAAATTCAGTCTATTTTATTCTGCATTCCCGTGAATCGATTTCAATGAAGATCAACTAAAACCGATTATAGGAGGGCGCTATGGCTAAACATCTGCCGGAAGTCATGACCGCTGATTCTTTACAAAAAATCGAGCATAAAGGAATATTAAAGTGGATCGAAAAGGTCGGAAACAAATTGCCTGATCCTTTTATGTTATTTATCTACTTATCGATGATCATCATTGCCATGTCTGTTTTGCTGGCAGGAAACGCAGTGACACATCCGGGAGACGGGAAAGAGGTAGCCGTTAAGAGTTTGCTCAGCACCGAGGGCATTCACTGGATGCTGACGGAAGCGGTGAACAACTTTGTTCAATTTCCGCCTCTCGGACTTGTGCTCACGATGGTGCTCGGCATCGGGCTGGCGGAACGCGTCGGTTTGATCGAGGCTGTGCTGCAAAAGATGATGGCGCATGTTCCGAAAGCGATCATCAGCTATTCCGTCGTATTTGTCGGGATTTTAGGGAATCTGGCGTCTGATGCGGCATGGGTCATTATCCCGCCGGTTGGCGCCCTGATCTTCATGGCAGCCGGGCGTCATCCGCTTGCCGGCTTTGCGGCCGCTGCGGCAGGTGTAGGGTCAGGATTTACGGCCAATCTGATGATCGCCGGGACAGACGCGCTTCTTTCCGGCATTACCACACAGGTCGCACAAACCGTCGATAAAAATGCTCAGGTATCGGCTGTCGATAACTGGTTTTTCATGGCGGCCTCCGTATTTGTTTTAGCCTTTATCGGTGCATGGGTTACTGATAAAATCGTTGAACCCCGGCTTGGCAGCTACCGCGGAGAATACAAGCCTGAAATGGCGGCGTTAACGGGAAAAGAGATCAAAGCACTGAAGGCGGCCGGGGCAGCGGCTCTTTTATATGCTGGAGTCATTGCGTTATTAGTCGTTCCAGAGGGAGCGCTCCTGCGTGATCCTGAAAACCGATCAATTCTTTCCTCGCCTTTTCTGAAAGGCATCATCCCCATCATTCTGCTGTTCTTTATTACTGTATCGGTTGTCTATGGCATCGTGGCCGGACGCATTAAGGATCAGACAGACGTCCCGAGGCTGATGGGAGATTCCATTAAAGGCATGTCAGGCTTTATTGTGCTTGTCTTTGTTATTTCACAGTTTATCGCTTTTTTCACGTGGAGCAATATGGGAATTTTTATGGCTGTAAAAGGAGCGGACTTTCTGGAATCCATCCATTTAACCGGGTTTCCTGTATTAATCGGATTTTCGTTGCTGACTTGTGTCGTCAGTCTGTTTATTACGAGCGGCTCTGCTTTATGGGCGTTGCTGGCCCCTGTGTTTATCCCGATGCTGATGCTGCTGGATTTTCATCCCGCGTTTATTCAAATTGCCTATCGGATTGCGGATTCCGCGACCAACACCATTACGCCGATGAATCCGTACTTGCCGATGCTGATGGCTTACTATAAGCGCTACAAATCAGATGCGGGCTTCGGAACTGTGATCTCAACCATGATTCCGTATACGGTTCTGTTCTTCTTGGCGTGGCTTCTCATGATGTTCATTTGGTACGCTTTCGGCTGGCCGATCGGACCGGGCGTTTATGCAAAATAAAAACGGCAAAGGGTGGGAGACATATGGATATGATTCAAATAAGACGAGATTTTCACCGGCATCCCGAACTGGGCTTCACAGAATTTCGCACAGCCGGAAAGGTTGTGGAAACTCTTCAAGCCCTGGGATATCACGTAACATATGGCAAGGACGCAATGGATGGCGAGGCCCGCAGAGGCGTTCCTTCAGAAAAAGAACTGAAGCGCGCTTTTGACCGTGCAATTGAAAATGGAGCCGATCCTGATATCATTGCGCCGATGAAAGGCGGATATACCGCTGTCATCGGAAGACTTGAAGGGAATACGCCGGGACCCGTCGTTGCGCTTCGTTTTGATATGGATGCACTTCCGATTACAGAAAGCGCAGATGCTGACCATGGTCCTCACGCCAAGGGCTTCCGTTCTGCATTTGAAGGAAATATGCACGCATGCGCCCATGACGGACATACCGCGATCGGGCTAGGCGTTGCTGAAGCGCTGGCACATCGAAACTTTGCAGGTACTCTGAAGCTGATTTTCCAGCCCGCTGAGGAGGGTGTCCGCGGAGCGTATGCCGTTACTGAGAAAGGCATGCTGGACGATGTTGATTATCTCCTCTGCCATCATCTGGGGACTAATGTGCCGCTTGGGGAAGTATACGGCGGTGCAGAAGGATTTCTGGCCACTACGAAAATGGCTGCTCATTTCCGGGGCGTCTCCTCACATGCAGGAGCGGCTCCTGAGCATGGCAGAAATGCTTTGCTAGGGGCGGCGACGGCGCTTTTAAATATACATGCCATTCCGCGTTTCAGCTCGGGCGATACCCGGATCAATGTCGGCGTGCTTGAAGGCGGAACAGCGGCCAATATCATCCCGCAGCACGCGAAAATGATCATTGAAACGCGGTCAGATTCAGAAGAGGTCAACCGCGATCTGGAAGAGCGGGTGAGAAAGATCATCGCCCACAGCGCAGCCATGCATGAGCTTGAACATGAGGTCGAAATCATCGGCGGAGCGATTCCGATCAAATGTGACGAGGAAATGGTTTCGACCGTGCTAGAAGCTGCTGGAGAGGTTGGCGGATTTTCCTCACTGCAAGGCATCCAGACCGGCTCAAGAGGAAGTGAAGACGCAAGCTATATGATCAAAAGAGTTCAGGAGCGGGGAGGAAAAGGGACATATATGATCATTGGCACCGACATCGCTGCCCCGCATCATCATGAAAAGTTCGATATCCAGGAAGATATTCTTCCGCGAAGCGTTCAGCTGCTGAAGCAAGCGGCATTGAAGCTGTTGAAGTAGAGGGGGATCCCCTCTTTTTTTATGTCATTCGAAACGCTTTCCAAATAAAGGAGACGATTTGTTGGATTTATGGTACATTGATAGGTATGAAAAAAAGAGGAGAATCAAATGAAGAGAATGCATTTTTGTACAGGTATAGGCCTGCTGCTGATCGTGATTTCAGCCTATCCTATCTTTGTACTATTGAGAGAAAATATAATAGATCACAACGTAACAAATCGTTATGACATTCATTATGCATATCAAGACAAGCAAGGTTATGAACCTGCGATAGATACTCAAAATATCAACATATTTAATCATCATATTAGGATTATTGAGGCCAAAACAGGAAAACATGCGCCCCTGACAAGCTGGGATAAAGACGAAAACGTTCCTGCCGGAGAGATTGTTAACATACAGTATCAATTAGACGGCCGAGATCTCTCATCACCTTCTGAAGTATGGCTTTCTAATCGAGAAAGAGGAGGAAGATACTTTTCATGGCTTGAAATATTAACGGTAAAGGATCGAAAGACTGATCAAAATCTGGTTTACATTGTTCAGAGAATAACTGACGATCAAATAAGTCTTGAAAAAAGCAAATGGAAAATAATCAGGATTCATCAGGATGGGACTGTAAAGGAGAAGCTTCTAAGCTATTCTGATAGAAGCAAGGATCCATTGAGTGTAAAACTGCTCAATTTTTCATACGTTGGAGGAAATTCAATGGGGTATCATTCTGATATGTATGAAGTGATTCCCAATGTCATATTTCCTCTTTTGTATCCGTTGATTACGGTCGCTGTTGGTTGTGCGATCATGATCGGGATTTTAATCATTGTGATAGTCCAGAAGATAAAAGGAGTTCGAAAATCAATATGAAACGACTATGCATCATCCCCTGCGGCGCGAAAAAAATCTGGGATGTTCAGCCTGATGCGGGGCCGACGAGGGCGGAAGACGCTTACCTGAGCCCGTTTCATCAGGCGTGCGAGCGGTATGCAAAAGCTTTTTTTGACGAGTGGGTCATTTTGTCGGCGAAGCACGGGTTCCTGCGTCCTGATGACATCGTGCCGGAAAACTACGATGTGGCATTCGGGAGCGGTCATCCAGAGATTATGACAGAGGAGAAGTTAAGCCGTCAATATCGTGAAAAGGGTTTTCTTGAAAAAGAAGAGCTCGTCATGCTCGGCGGGAAAAAATATCGTAAAGTCCTAGGCACGGTCGTCGGAGATCATCAGCATATCAGCTGGCCGCTGGCACCGTACAAAGGCATTGGTTACATGCTTCAAGCACTGAACAGGGCGGTTGAAGAAAAACAAGAACTGTAATACGTACATAACCCGAAAAGGGTGTGAAAATGAAAAGAATGGTGTTTGGCTTCCTTGCCATTGCGGTATGTGGAAGCGGCTTTTATATCTATCATTTTTTATTCGGTGATCCATTTTCCAAAAATGCCGCAGAGCAAAAGCTCACATCATATGTGAAACAGACCTATCCTCAAAAAGAAATCAAGATCACGAATGGAGTTTATAACGCGAAAACCTCGGAATATGTGTTTCAAGCAAACACCCAATCTCAAAGCTACCAAATGTGCGCGATGGGGTTTCTCCATCCTAAGGTAACCTGCGATGGAATTGAAGAAGCCTATACCGAGTCTGTTGCAAAACATCTAAATCAAGAAGCATCAAAGGAAATCGAAACAGATTTGAAAAAAGCCGTTCCGCAACTTATAAAAGCCGAAGCAGATATCAGCGTTGAAAACGACCAGTTCACATTAGAGACAAGCTGGAGCAAGCAATTGGCTGAAAGAGCGCCGCTAAGTTTGACGATACAGTTAGATGCAAGCGGAAAAACAAAAACAGATGCCGCGGCGATGGCGGAAACCGTCAGAAAAACGCTTAATCAAAAAGGGTATACATATTTCAGAGGCACGATAGACTGCATGCAGAAGGATGGGGACGGCGGCTTTGGTTATGTAAAATATTCAATTGATTTTACTCCTGAAATCGCCATTCAGAAAAACGATGCAGAGGCATTAGGAAGTTGATAAGATTTCCGAGGAAATAAATATGTCGATCGACGTCAAAAGACCGGGCAGGTGCCCGGTCTTTTTTATTTGGAATAAAACGAGACACATGGTTTCATATCGAGACAAAATGAGACACCTGTCTCAAACTGTCTCATGGTATCAACATAGAAGACTGATTTTACAGGCATCCAATAGCTGGCACACTTCTTGCATTCATTAATGCGAACCCTAAAGAAGGAGGCACACACAATGGAACTGTTAAAACGAGAAGGCTTGTCATTAACTGAGGAAAAAGCGCTGTGGATGTACCAAAAGATGCTGGAAATCAGGGGCTTTGAGGACAAAGTGCATGAACTGTTCGCAGAGGGAGTGCTTCCCGGATTTGTCCATTTGTATGCCGGTGAAGAAGCTGTAGCTGTAGGCGTGTGCGCTCACTTAGACGATGGCGACAGCATTACAAGCACACATAGAGGGCATGGGCATTGTATCGCCAAGGGCTGTGATCTGGACGGCATGATGGCGGAAATATTCGGGAAAGCGACCGGACTGTGTAAAGGCAAGGGCGGTTCTATGCACATTGCCGATCTCAATAAAGGTATGTTAGGGGCAAATGGAATCGTCGGGGGCGGATTTACGCTCGCATGCGGGTCAGCGCTCACGGCTAAATATAAACAGACCAATAATGTAAGCGTTTGCTTTTTCGGAGACGGAGCAAATAATCAAGGAACCTTCCATGAAGGCCTCAACTTAGCGGCTGTATGGAATCTTCCAGTTGTGTTTATCGCTGAAAACAACGGCTACGGCGAAGCCACGCCATTTGAGTACGCGTCAGCCTGTGATTCAATCGCTGATCGGGCAGCTGCCTATAACATGCCGGGAGTAACCGTGGACGGAAAAGATATTTTAGCAGTTTATCAGGCAGCGGAGGAAGCGATTGAACGAGCAAGAAACGGCGGAGGCCCGTCTTTGATTGAATGCATGACCTACCGAAACTACGGCCATTTCGAAGGAGATGCCCAAACCTATAAAACAAAGGATGAAAGAGTTGAGCACCTTGAAGAAAAAGATGCCATTCAAGGTTTTAAAAACTACCTTTTAAAAGAAACAGATGCTAATAAGCTGTCAGACATTGAACAGCGTGTCAGCGAATCGATTGAAAAAGCAGTCTCTTTCAGCGAAGACAGCCCATATCCGAAAGAATCAGAGCTGCTGGCAGATGTATATGTCTCATACGAAAAAGGAGGAATGTAAGATGGCAAGAGTCATAAGCATGTCAGACGCGATCAACGAGGCGATGAAACTTGCGATGAGAAGGGACGAAAATGTGCTGTTGATCGGTGAGGATGTAGCCGGAGGAGCGGCAGTCGATCATTTGCAGGATGACGAAGCATGGGGCGGCGTATTAGGCGTCACCAAAGGGCTCGTTCAGGAATTTGGACGGAGCAGAGTGCTGGATACGCCCATTTCTGAAGCGGGCTATATGGGCGCCGCTATGGCTGCGGCATCAACAGGGCTGAGACCGATTGCGGAGCTGATGTTTAACGATTTCATCGGCACGTGCTTTGACCAGGTCATCAACCAAGGGGCAAAATTCCGCTATATGTTCGGCGGAAAAGCGCAAGTGCCGATTACCGTCCGCACCACATACGGAGCGGGTTTCCGGGCTGCGGCACAGCACTCCCAGGCGCTGTACGGCCTTTTCACAAGCATTCCGGGGCTGAAGACGGTTGTTCCGTCGAGTCCGTATGATGCCAAAGGTCTGCTGCTTGCGGCGATCGAAGACAACGATCCGGTGTTCTTTTTTGAAGACAAAACGTCCTACAACATGAAAGGCGAAGTGCCGGAAGAGTATTACACAATTCCGCTCGGAAAAGCGGACATCAAACGCGAGGGCAGCGACATTACGCTGTTTGCGATCGGCAAGCAGGTCAATACCGCACTCGAAGCGGCAGCACAATTATCAGAAAAAGGCATTGAAGCCGAGGTGCTTGATCCGCGCAGTCTGTCTCCTCTGGATGAGGAAGCAATTTTCACATCGCTAGAAAAAACAAACCGGCTGATCATCATTGACGAAGCCAATCCGCGATGCAGCATAGCCACAGATATAGCCGCGATTGTGGCCGACAAAGGCTTTGATCTGCTGGATGCGCCGATTAAGCGGATTACAGCGCCGCACACACCTGTGCCGTTTTCGCCAGTGCTTGAAGACCAATATTTGCCGACACCAGATAAAATCGTCAGCGTCACGCTTGAATTGCTTGGCGAGCCGGCAGTGAATTAAAGGGGGGACACATATGGCGGTCAAAGTAGTGATGCCAAAGTTGGGAATGGCCATGAAACAAGGAGAAGTATCGATTTGGAACAAAAAAGTGGGAGATCCGGTTGAAAAGGGAGAAAGCATCGCCAGCATTCAGTCGGAGAAAATAGAAATGGAAATCGAAGCGCCTGAAAAGGGCACGCTGATTGATATTAAGGTGAAAGAAGGGGAAGAGGTTCCGCCCGGTACAGCCATCTGCTATATCGGGAACGCCAATGAATCGGTGCAGGAAGAAACGGAAGAGCCAGCCGCTGAAGCTAGCAGGCAAGCCAATCCCCAGCCTCCTAAACAGGAGAACAAACCCGCAAACACTAAAAAAGACAGACTGAAAATCTCTCCAGTCGCCAGAAAAATAGCGGAAAAAGCAGGGTTAGACCTGAAAAATCTGAAGGGCACAGGACCAGGCGGGCGAATCGTGAAAGACGATGTAACAAAGGCGCTTGCTGAACAGAAAAAAGAGCAGACAGAGCCGGTTTCTGAGCAAAAGGCGCAGGAAACGCCAGTTACAGGCATGAGAAAAGTGATCGCATCCAGAATGCAGGAAAGCTTGGCAAACAGCGCCCAGCTGACGATTACAATGAAGGCTGATATCACTAAGCTGGCAGCTCTTCAAAAACAGCTTTCGCCGACAGCTGAGGAACGGCACGGCACGAAATTGACGATCACTCATTTTGTCTCAAGAGCTGCGGTGCTCGCTCTACAATCACACCCTATGCTGAACAGCTTCTACAAAAATGAGCGCATTATCACACATCCTCATGTTCATCTTGGAATGGCTGTTGCTCTTGAAAAAGGGTTGGTTGTGCCTGTGATCCGCCATGCTGAAAAGAAATCGCTGATCGAACTGGCTCAATCCATCTCAGAACATGCCAAAAAAGCACGCGAGGGACGGACGGGAAGCGAAGAATTGCAAGGCTCGACCTTCTCAATCACAAACCTTGGCGCATCCGGCGTGGAGCATTTTACGCCGATATTAAATCCGCCCGAAACAGGCATTCTCGGCATCGGAGCAAGCTTTGACACGCCGGTTTTTCAAGGGGAGGAGATTGTCAGAGGTACGATCCTGCCGCTCAGCCTGACATTTGATCACAGAGTCTGTGACGGCGCTCCGGCCGCTGAGTTTCTGAAGGCGATCAAAACATATTTGGAGGAACCGGCAGCGTTAATTTTATAGAAAAGCAGGTGAAAGAACATGACATTAGCCATTATCGGAGGGGGACCAGCGGGCTATGCGGCAGCAGTCTCAGCGGCACAGCAGGGAAAAAAGGTGCTGCTCATTGACAAAGGCTCACTTGGAGGAACCTGTCTGAATGAAGGCTGCATTCCGACGAAGTCTTTGTTAGAAAGCGCAAATGTGCTCGATAAAATCAAACATGCCGGGCGCTTCGGCATTGAGCTTCCGCCCGGTGCAATATCGGTTGATTGGGACAAAATGCAGAGCCGAAAACAGCAGGTTGTCAGCCAGCTTGTCCAAGGCGTACAGTACTTAATGAAAAAAAATCAAATACAAGTCGTGAAGGGAGAGGCTTCCTTTCTTTCTGACAAGAAGCTCTTGATCAAAGGGGAGAACGGAAAAGAAATCAGAGAGGCGGAACAAATATTGATCGCAACCGGATCAGAGCCGATCGAGCTGCCCTTTGCCCCGTTTGACGGCGAATGGGTGATTGACAGCAAAGACGCACTCGCCCTTTCAGACATTCCCGCTTCGCTTGTAATTGTCGGCGGCGGTGTGATCGGCTGCGAGTATGCCGGATTGTTCGCCAGACTTGGAACGAAGGTGACGATCATTGAAACAGCCGACCAGCTGATTCCGGCAGAGGATGAGGATATCGCCCGTCACTTTCAGGAAAAGCTTGAGGAAGACGGAGTTGAAGTTCATACCTCCTCCCGGTTAGAGCGTGTTGATCAAGCAGCCAAAACGGCGATATGGAAAAGCGGACAGCGTGAGTTTAAGACGAAGGCCGATTATGTACTGGTGGCGATCGGCAGAAAACCTCATCTGGATGGATTACAGCTTGACCAGGCGGGAATTGATTTTTCCCAAAAAGGTATTCCCGTAAATGAGCAGATGCAGACCAATGTGCCTCATATCTACGCATGCGGGGACGCGATCGGTGGCATTCAGCTGGCCCATGCTGCTTTCCATGAAGGAATCATCGCCGCTTCACACGCTTCAGGACGCGACATCAAAATGAACGAAAAAAACGTGCCCCGATGTATTTACACATCGCCGGAAATCGCATGTATCGGATTGACGGAAAAACAGGCAAGACACGTTTACGGAGAAGTACAGATTGGTGAATTTCCTTTTGCCGCAAACGGGAAGGCGCTCATCAAACACCAAGCGGAAGGAAAGGTCAAGATCGTGGCGGAACCGGAGTTCGGCGAAATCGTCGGAGTCTCAATGATCGGACCGGATGTGACCGAGCTCATCGGCCAGGCGGCTGCCATCATGAACGGTGAAATGACGGCGGATATGGCAGAGCATTTTATCGCGGCCCATCCGACGCTCTCGGAAACGCTGCACGAAGCATTGTTAAGCACAATTGGGCTTGCGGTGCATGCATAACAAGAAAAGCTGGCGAATACGCCGGCTTTTTTATTGTTGAAAGCGCTTTACTTTTCCCCTACAATAGATGAAAACGGCGTGTAAGGGAGGAACGATCAAGGAATGAATTCGATCCCGAACGATTTGCAAACCTGGAAACGTTTTGTGAAGGACGGCGTGCTGGACGAAGCCCGAATAAGAAAAAGGATAGCCGAGTCCTGGCATCGCTGCAGAAAGGCTGAGGTTAACCCCTATTTGGAAAAAGGCCCGAAGGTTTTGCAGCAAACGGAGCTGGATCAGCAGTCAAACAAACATTCATTCTTTCTGTCGACCGCAATGCCTTACCTGGAAAAATTGCTGCCTGCAATAAAAGAAATGGAAATGATGGCGCTATTAATTGATGCGGACGGCGTGGTGCTGGCGCTTGACGGGCATCGCCGCGCGCTCCATGAAGCCAAACGCATTAACTTTATCGAAGGCGCGTGCTGGACGGAAACGGCGGTTGGCACAAATGCAATCGGAACGGCGCTTCACATTAGCGAGCCGGTTGTCATTCAAGGTTCAGAGCATTATTCTGTCGCCTCCCATCACTGGAATTGCTCAGCAGCACCGATTCATTATGAGGACGGCAGTCTTGCGGGAGTGATTGATATCTCTTGCCCGGCAGCGCACACACCCCTAAATATGCTCGGCATTTCCGCGGCCATTGCCTTTGCCGCGGAAAGGGAATTGGCAGCCAAAAGCAGGGAGAAAGAGCTTGAACTGCTCAGCCGCTTTGCTGATAGGACAGCGTCCCGTGTACCGATCGTGCTTTGTAATGCCAAACAGCACATCATCGGCGCAAGCCTACCGATACGATCGTCAATACCGGATTGGCAAGGCCGGCATCTTTATGAGTTGAAGGAAAGGGGTTTTACAATCGATAAAGCGGTCACCATGGGGGACAGCGGCACTTGTTTTTATTTATCGGAACAAAAGAAAAAGCCGGCCTTTCGATTCAATGGAGTCCTCGGACAAAGCAGGCAATCGCAAGCGATGCTCAAAAGCCTCGAACGAGCGGCCGCGGCTGATGCGACAGTTTGCCTGTCGGGTGAAACCGGCACGGGCAAGGAAGTCGCGGCCCGCGCGCTTCATGAAAACAGCGACCGTAAGAACGGCCCGTTTGTAGCCGTGAATTGCGGAGCGATCCCGTCGGATTTAATCGAAAGCGAGCTGTTCGGCTATGCAGAAGGCGCTTTTACAGGAGCGAAACGAGATGGCTACAAAGGCGCCTTCCAAAAAGCGAATCACGGCACCTTATTTCTAGATGAAATCGGAGAAATTTCCCACTCGATGCAGGTGGCGCTTTTACGGGTGCTTCAGGAACGCAAGATTACGCCGGTCGGCGGGACAAAAGAAATTCCGGTTGATATCAGAGTGATTGCAGCCACACATTGTGATTTGCGTGAACTCGCAGAAAGCGGAAAAATCAGAGAGGACCTGTTTTACCGCCTTCATGTCTACCCGATTCATCTTCCTCCGCTGCGGAACCGCCTCGAAGATATTGAGGCCCTCTTTGCGTGCTACACACAGAAAAATGGATGGCCGGGAGAGCTTCCGCCTGCCTTTTTGGACGTACTGAAGCAATGGAAGTGGCCGGGGAATATCCGCGAGCTGTTTAATGTCTTTGAACGCCTTTCCATCAGGTTTCCGGACGGACGGCTGAGTGACGAGCCGCTTTCCTTATTGCTCGAAGCGTCGGGCTTGCCGATCGGCCCCGTAAAAGAAAAGGGGGCTGAAACAAAGGCGCTTACTCTCCGTGAGCAAATTCAAAAAGATATCCTTATCAATGCGCTTGAAACGGCAAAAGGAAACGTCTCCCAAGCCGCGAAAATCAGCGGCATTCCGCGCAGCACCTTCTACAAACGATTGAAAAAATTTAATATGACCGCTGGATCATAAAGCATACTTCTTTCAAGAAATGGAAACGTTATGGGTGAAGGAGGGTGTTGAGATGAATATACAGAGAGCGAAAGAAATCGTGGAATCACCGGATATGAAGAAAGTAACTTATAACGGAGTTCCGATTTACATTCAGCATGTGAATGAAGAAACCGGAACAGCAAGAATTTATCCGCTGGACGAACCGCAGCAGGAGCATGAAGTGCTGCTGAACAACTTAAAAGAGGATTAAACAAAAATGGCCCGCTTTCATAAGCAGGCCATTTTGTTTATGCTCGCGGCGCGAATAAGATCACACAAACGCCTATCAGACAAATCAGTGCGCCGATCCAGTCATACAGATCAGGAGTTTTCCGATCGACAAGCCACCCCCAAAAGACAGCTAGTACGATGAACACCCCTCCATAAGCGGCATATACACGGCCGAAGGAAGGGAAGGATTGAAACGTCGGGAGAATGCCGTATACAATCAATATCAGCGCCCCGGCTGCCCCGTATCCGACGGGCTTCGCTTCTCTCAGCCACAGCCAAATCAAATAGCCTCCGCCAATTTCAGCAAGTCCCGCCGCGAGAAATAAAAGAATGGTCATCAGCATCACGCGCACCCCTCAAACTTCAATTACATTTCATTATAAAGGAGAGAGAGGCGTTAAAGCTTTGGATTCTCTTCAAATTCCTTTAAATACACACTGCGCTGAATCTCCGTAAACTGGCTGATCCAATTGTTTTTCGCCTCTTCCGTCATATGGGGCAGCATATAACGTTCAACCGCTTCGAAAAATAATGGATTAGCTATGATGTTCCAAGTCGGAATACGAACGATCTTGCCGTCATTCTTCTCAATGATAATATCCTCAAAGAAAATCCCTTTCAAACTGTATTGATGGCGTCCCATATAAATGCGCTTGATTTCAGTAAAAGGCACGCTGCGTTTTTTTGTGAAGATTTCCCCATCAGGCCCTTGTTTAATACGAAAAATAACATGTCCTCGGCTTGTGAACGCCGGTAAAACCATAGAAAATGTGATCAAGCCATAGACAATCGCCATCAATCCGCCGCCCAAATAAAGCAGAGAGTACTTGGATTCGAACGTAATGGCTTCTGATACCAGCCACACGCCTGCAATAACGGCGCCGCCTGTTGCGAGAAACAGCCAGATTCTGAAAAACATTCTGCTTTTGACTTCGATATCATGTGATTCCAATGTGCTGCTCCTATAGCTTCGGATGATTCTCAAATTCCTTTAAATACACATTGCGCTGAATCTCTGTAAACTGACCGATCCAATTCGTTTTCGCTTCATCATTCATATGTGGGACAATATAACGTTCAACCGCTTCAAAAAACAAAGGGTTTGGAATGATGTTCCAAGTCGGAATGCGAATTGTCTTGTGGTCAGTTGTTTGAATTATGACATCTTCCTGAAAAATCCCTTTTAAGCGGTATTTATTGCGATTCATTTCAATTTTCTTGATATCGGCAAATTTCACAGCCGCTTTGTCAGTGAATATCTCACCATCTTTTCCGGTTTTAATACGGAAGATGATATTTCCCCTAGAGGTAAAGGCAGGAAAAAAGATGATAAATAAATATAAACAAAACAAGGTGAATAGAAAACCTGCTGGAATGGCTAGGAGATAATATTTCGTTTGAAAGGTAATCCCCATATAAAACAGCCATAAACAAGCAAGCCCCATACCGGCAGATCCGACAAAAGCCCATATTCTCAGGAACATTCTGCTTTTGACTTCGACTACTTGATTTTCCAATGCTCTTCTCCTTTTATCAATTCAGATTCTCGTTCGGTTTTGAAATGATTTGATTTACAACATCCTTATGAGCAGCCATGACAGTAAATTCATTCTGGGTGATACCCGTTACAAGCCAAGTATGGCGGGTGCCGGGCAGGATAAAAGCCATGTCATCCACTTCCGGTGCGTTATCTTTATCGTAAGACAGGCGCATCAGGGTATCCATCTTTCCTTTACGTAATGACAAATCATTTATAAACCGGGTAATGTCCTCTTGGTAGTCGTGCTTTCCAAGGAATTCCTTCAGGTATGAGGGAGTCTCGGAAGCACCTTCCAGAAGTGCTTCAAATTCTTTTGATGTCAAAGTCAGGATAGATTCGCTTTTATCCTCGGTATCTATTATATTTAAAAACTCAGCTGTTTTTGTAAGTAATCCGTCGCTTGATTCCATTTTTTTTATACTATGTACTTGCTCATCAAAAAGAAGCTCATGGGAGTAGGTGCCAAATTTTGAAACATGGCAGGAAACATTCCGTTCGCTGCCTTGCTCGTCAAACTTGGAAAGCTTCACTGTATAGTCCGCGTCATTTAATACGTGGATAAACGGGCAATACTCGTCCTTTAACCTGTATTGATGATTCCGATATTCAGCAGCATCCTTCGCCAAAAGCGAACGGCAGGCCGCTTCAAATAAAAATCCGAGCTGCTCATCTTCTACTTCAGGAAAATAGGCTTGCTTCAGTGACATGCCCTGTTCAAAAAAGCCTTCGCTGTAAAAACAAAATATGAGCTCTTCTAAGCTGATCGTAAACTGATTCATGATTTATTCTCCTATCCGAATGAAAGTTTGCCTTTAAGGAAATGAGTTGCGCCGTGTATGAGCGAGTCCGCCGTTTTCTTTGCTTTGGCCATTCCTTTATGAATTGTTTTATTAGCCGCATCTATGCCGTCATTCACCGTTTTTACGACTTTGCCGGCCGCTTCCAGCCCCTTTTTGGCAGTATTTACAACAGCATGAATCGGTTCTTTCAGCTTTAAGGCTGCCTTTTCGGCGAAACCTGCCGTAAATTTGGCAATTTGTTCTCCTACCACTCCGCCAACATAAGAGCCAGCTGCGCCAAGGAGGACAGTACCAACAGGGCCTGCAAAACTTCCGATCGCCCCGCCTATTACAGCGCCTGCCGTTGCGCCGCCAGCGACAAAAATAGTGTTATTCACTGCATTGCCAACAGCTTTTGCATTTTCCCGTTTGAGCACTTCGGGTTTGTCTTCGTATTTCGCGTAATTTTCTGCGATCTTTAAGCCTGCTCCAAACGTTTCTGTCGCTCCGGTTATCAGTGTCGCTGTAATGGCATTTCCTTTTGCGAATTTCAAGCCTGTTTTTCCGACATCCTTCAGTGTTGAGCGTACGCCGGCTTCATTAACAAATCCTCTTGTATAGCTCCTTACGCTGTTTGAAAAATCCACCGTGTCCTGCGGAAAGTATTTTGTAAACTTTTTATGTACCAAATCAGAAAATGGCCGGTTTGTCTTTTTAAACAGATATTTTGGGTTCAAAAGCACTCTGGCTGCTTTTTGATAACGGGAGCTGTCTACTGCTCTGGAAATGTCCAATAGAAGCTTTGAATGCCGTGCAGTATGTAAGCCGCTTGGCTGTTTCACAAACTTTGTAAGCCCTAATCCGTAGTATTTTCCCTGGGTCAGCATCAGGGCGGTTAAGCTTGTCATCGTTCCGTATTTGTCGTAAGCGTTATAAAGCTTTCGTAAAATATTGTCTTGCTCAACAAATTTGTCGCTCGTTTTTCTGATGAATATCTCATTGTCACTCAGCTTGCTGACGAGTGCTTTTCCTGAGCTCCAAGCATCCCCAACCCCCGAAAAACAGCTGCTGTAGCGGGGATCGCATTGTAAAATCAGCTGTCCCAGCTCCGCATGCAAATCCTTATATTTGTTTTCCATATCAGTTAATTCTGTGACCACATCATTTGCCAGCTGTTCAAGCTTATCCGGATCAACTGCAATGTTTCCTGACACGCTATTCACCTCTCGAGTTTATGTCTTTCCTCTCTTGCTTTTCTTTCTAATTCTTCCATTCTGGCAATCTCAGCTTTTCGTTCTTCTATTTTTACGGCAGCTGCCTTAAGTTCCTGGCTTGTTTCAAGCAGCTCCTGTTCGAACTGCTCGTAGGCGGCTTTTGTTTCCTCGAAATCCTGGTCGAATGTGTCTCTTGCTTTTCCCTGCCACGTATCGCCCAATGCAGATAACCGGGAGTCAAGGAGCATTTTTGAGCTTCTGACCTCTTCTGCGGCTGCACTGTACTGATTTGCAAGCTCGATGACTTTATGTGAGTCCAACTTTTGTCCCCTGCCTTTCCTAAATTAACGCACAAATGGATGTTTTATATAAATGATTATAAATAATTCGGCATGTATCCGAATCGTACAAAAGAACCTTTTCATAAGAATTGGAAGGGCGTATATTCACTCAAATTTCACAGATGATGAGACTTTGAGATTACAAAAAAGGTAAAAAAATCAAATTGTTGAACTGATAGATAAGTGAGAAATTTCCCGCTCAATGGGAAAAAAAACTAAAACTGATCAAATGACCTAAGTGCGCCAAAAGCATTACGAGACAAGCTGTCACATGATATAAATAAAATGTAAACGTTATCAAGGAGGTCGTCATATGAAGAAAAAATCATTCTCAATCGTAATAGCGGGCGGAGGGAGCACATTTACTCCCGGGATTGTTCTGATGCTCTTAGACCATTTGGATGAGTTTCCGATCAGAAAGCTGAAGCTGTATGACAATGATAAGGAAAGACAGGAGCGGATCGCGGGGGCCTGTGACGTTTTTATCAGAGAAAAAGCACCCGAAATTGAATTTACAGCGACGACTGACCCGGAAGAAGCTTTTACAGACGTTGATTTTGTCATGGCACACATCAGGGTAGGGAAATACGCGATGCGTGCGCTTGATGAGCAAATTCCGCTGAAGTACGGAGTTGTGGGCCAGGAGACATGCGGACCGGGCGGTATCGCATACGGTATGCGTTCAATTGGCGGCGTGCTTGAAATATTAGATTACATGGAAACATACTCGCCAGATGCGTGGATGCTGAATTACTCCAACCCGGCGGCGATTGTGGCGGAAGCAACGAGACGCCTCAGACCGAACTCAAAAATCCTCAACATCTGTGATATGCCGGTCGGTATCGAAGACCGTATGGCGCAAATTCTCGGCCTGTCCTCAAGAAAAGAAATGAAGGTCCGGTATTATGGATTAAATCATTTCGGCTGGTGGACATCCATTCAGGATCAAGAGGGCAATGATTTAATGCCGAAGCTGAAGGAACATGTGTCTCAGTACGGGTATATTCCGAACGCAGAGTCCGAGGCGGTGGAGGCGAGCTGGAATGACACGTTCGCAAAAGCGCGTGACGTGCAGGCCGCCGATCCGGACACATTGCCGAATACGTATTTACAATATTATCTGTTCCCGGATGACATGGTGAAAAAATCAAATCCGAACCATACGCGGGCAAACGAAGTCATGGAAGGACGCGAAGCCTTTATTTTCAGCCAATGCGACATGATTGCACGCGAGCAGTCCTCTAAAAACAGCGAAATCAAAATAGACGATCACGCGTCATATATCGTCGATCTTGCCCGCGCCATTGCCTACAATACAGGTGAAAGAATGCTTTTAATCGTTGAAAATAACGGCGCAATCGCAAACTTTGACCCGACAGCGATGGTAGAGGTGCCGTGTATCGTCGGCTCAAACGGGCCTGAACCGATCACAGTCGGAAACATTCCGCAGTTCCAAAAAGGACTGATGGAACAGCAGGTATCAGTTGAAAAATTGACAGTTGAGGCGTGGACGGAAAAATCCTTCCAAAAGCTATGGCAGGCGCTCATTCTCTCAAAAACAGTGCCGAACGCCCGTGTGGCAAGGCTTATTCTCGAAGATTTATTGGAGGCCAACAAAGATTTCTGGCCTGAGCTTGATCAAAGCCCGAGCCGTATCTCATAACTGAAAAATCCCCCATTTTCGAAATCTATATTGTATATAATAGAAAGAAAATGGGGGGATCTGATATGCAGCTCGAAGAACTGATTAATCAGCATTACAGTAAATTAAATGACAATGATTTTCATATTTTGAAATATATATTGAATCACAAGAACACGTGCTATCGTCTTGGAATCGATGCCCTTGCGAAAGCATGCAGCGTATCGCGTTCCTCGATTTTGCGTCTTGCCCAAAAGCTCGGTTTCAGCGGCTACAGTGAATTTCGCGTTTTTTTGAAGTGGGAAGATCAGCCGGAAGAAGGCGAGAGTATGAGTTTTCAAAAGCTGCTGGATGATATTGAAGCAAATTTGAAATTTATAAGGACAAAGGACATGACGGACATGTGCCAGCTGATTGATGAAGCGGACCGCATTTTCGTGTACGGGTCCGGAACGGCGCAAAAGATATGCGCCCATGATTTGCAAAGAATGTTTATCCCTCTCAATAAGTATCTGATTTTAATTGAGGGCAGAAATGAATTTGACCAGATGCAGGATGATTTTAAGGTGAATGACCTGTTTATCATCATTTCGCTGTCCGGAGAAACGCCTGAGCTGATTCCGCAGGCAAGAATGCTTTCCGCAAAGGGAGTTCCCTTTATTTCCATTACGAATTTGAAAAACAATGTCCTCGCCCAGCTCACACCGCATAATCTTTATGCGACAAGCAAGCCCGTGACATTGAGTGATAAAAAAGAAATTGTCGCTTTTGCGCCGTTTTTTCTCGTTGGCGAAGCATTGTTCCGCGCATATGTTGATTACAAAGAAGCTGAAAAAAACGACATTGAGTAGCAGGGGGTTTTGGTATGATGCAAAAAGTCCAGCGCTTTGGAAGCGCGATGTTTGTGCCTGTATTATTATTTGCGTTCGCCGGCATTATCGTGGGTGTCAGCACGCTTTTCAAAAACGAAACCCTGATGGGGCCGCTCGCTGATCCTGACGGGTTTTGGTATCAGTGCTGGTATATCATTGAGCAAGGCGGCTGGACGGTATTTAATCAAATGCCGCTTTTATTCGCCATCGGCATTCCAGTCGCTTTGGCGAAAAAAGCTCAGGCGCGCGCTTGTTTGGAAGCGCTTACGGTTTATTTAACGTTTAATTATTTTGTCAGCTCGATCCTGACAGTCTGGGGAGGCGCCTTTGGCGTCGATATGAATCAAGAGGTCGGCGGAACGAGCGGATTAACGATGATTGCCGGCATTAAAACGCTTGATACCAACATTATCGGGGCAATCTTTATTTCTTCCATTGTCGTATTTTTGCATAACCGCTATTTTGATAAAAAACTGCCTGATTTTCTCGGCATCTTTCAAGGCTCCACGTATATCGTCATGATTTCCTTCTTCATTATGATTCCGGTCGCTCTGGCCGTGTCTTTTATCTGGCCGATGGTCCAAACGGGAATCGGGTCGCTTCAAAGCTTTCTTGTCGCTTCCGGGGCGGTGGGCGTTTGGATTTACACATTTTTGGAACGGATTTTGATTCCGACCGGTCTTCATCATTTTATTTACACGCCGTTCATCTACGGCCCGGCTGTGGCAGAAGGCGGGATCGTCACGTATTGGGCGCAGCACCTTGGTGAATATTCACAAAGCGCCAAACCGCTGAAGGAGCTGTTCCCGCAAGGCGGATTCGCGCTTCACGGCAATTCAAAAATCTTCGGCATTCCGGGGATTGCGCTCGCGTTTTATGTCACAGCCAAAAAGGAAAAGAAAAAACTCGTTGCCGGCCTGCTGATTCCTGTCACACTCACGGCCATCGTCGCCGGCATCACAGAGCCGATTGAGTTTACTTTCTTATTCATCTCTCCTTTCCTATTTGCGGTTCACGCCGTACTCGCCGCGACAATGTCGACGGTCATGTATATGGCCGGTGTTGTCGGAAACATGGGGGGCGGGTTAATTGAGGCGGTTACCCTGAACTGGATTCCGCTCTTTGGCAGCCACGGTATGACGTATGTGTATCAAATTCTGATTGGACTCTCATTTACTGCAATTTATTTTTTCGTCTTCCGATTTCTGATCCTCAAATTCAATATTGCCACACCGGGACGGGAAATTGACGATCAGCAGGAAACAAAGCTGTATTCGAAACAAGAATACAGAGAAAGAAAAAATAAAAAGGATGAAACAGCCTCCGCTGCAGAAACGGCAGATGAAACCGCTGCATTGTACATCGAAGCGTTAGGCGGAAAAGACAACATCACCGAGGTCACAAACTGCGCCACCCGCCTCAGAGTCAGCGTCAAGGATGAAAAAAAGGTCGAACCCGACAGCGTCTTCCGCGCGCTTGGCGCACACGGCGTCGTCAGAAACGGGAAAGCGTTTCAGGTGATTATCGGATTGAGTGTGCCGCAGATGCGGGAGCGTGTGGAAAAACTATTAAATCAATAAAGCAGACCCTCCTTTTTGGGAGGGTTTTCGTTTGCCGTCAAAAAGACCATCATAGTAAAGTAAAGAAAGAGACAATCGAGTATAAGGGATTTGGAGGCTTTTACATGTCAAAGGCTTTATCATATTTAAAACCATACTCACTTCTGGTGGGAATTGCGCTGATTCTCATGCTGACGGAACTCGCGGTTGAACTGGTACAGCCTCTATTGATCGCAAAAATCATCGACGATGGGATTTTGAAGCAAGACATGCGGCACGTTTGGATATGGGGTGCGGTCATGATCGGTCTGACCATTTTATCATTTGCGGCGGGGATGCTGAATTCCTTTTACGCTGCCCATGTCAGCCAAAGCTTTTCCTACGATACGAGAAAAGGGCTTTTTCAAAAAATCCAGTCCTTCTCTTATTCAACATTTGGACAGTTTTCGTCCTCATCCTATATGACAAGGCTGACAAATGATGTAACACAGGTGCAAAACCTGATTTTTATGAGCCTGAGGTTTATGCTACGTGCGCCGTTAATGATTTTGGGCGGCATTGCGCTGTCACTCGCCGTTAATGTGAAGCTCGGCTTTTTTCTTCTTGTGACGATTCCGATCCTGATTTTGTTTTTGCTTTGGGTACTGAAAAAGGGCGGGGCGCTGTTCCGGTCTGTGCAGAAGCGGCTGGATCAGGTGAATACGATCATGCAGGAGAATTTAACTGCGATCAAGCTGATTAAAGCGCTGCTGCGCGGAAGCCATGAGGTCAAGAGATTTATCAAAGCAAACACGATGCTGATGCAAAAAACGGTCTCGGCATTTCAGCTTGTAGAATTTACGATGCCTGTGCTGATGCTGCTGATGAACCTCTGCATTCTTTTTATTTTATGGGCGGGAGCTCACAGCATCACAAGCGGAGGTTCTCAAGTCGGCGATGTCGTTGCGGTTATTAACTATGCGACACGAATTACGGGTGCGCTTTCTATGTTCCCGTTTTTGATTATGATTTTCACCCGGGCAAAAGCCTCAGGCGACAGAATCGGCGAGGTGCTTGAAACAGAAGGTGACGAGCAGGAGGAAGGATTACTCTCATCTCGCTTGTCAGGCCGAATTGACTTTCAGGATGTGTCCTTCCGATATCCGGATATGGACAGAGAAGCGCTGCGCAATGTCTCATTTTCCGCAAAGCCGAAAGAAACGATCGCGATTCTCGGGGCGACAGGATCAGGGAAATCGACGCTTTTTCAGCTCATTCCGCGGCTTTATCAGCCGGATTCGGGCAGCATTTACATAGATGAAAAGCCTATTGATGACTTTCCGGCGGAGGGCCTTCGCAAGCAAATCGGATTTGTGCCCCAGGAAGTGCTCTTGTTCTCAGGCACGATCAAAGAAAATATTGCTTGGGGCAAAGAAAATGCTTCACTTGATGAAATAATGGAAGCGGCCAAACATGCGCAAATCCATGAAACGATCATGAAGCTTCCGAAGGGATATGATACCGTCCTGGGACAAAGAGGCGTCAATTTGTCCGGCGGCCAAAAGCAGCGGATTTCTATTGCAAGGGCACTGATCAGAAAACCCTCCATCCTTCTTTTGGATGACAGCACAAGCGCGCTTGACCTGCAAACGGAAGCGAATCTGCTTGAGGCCATCAGCACATATGAGTGCACAACCTTAATCATTACACAAAAAATAACAACGGCCATGAAAGCTGATGAAATCTTGCTGCTCGAGGATGGAGAGCTGATAGAAAAAGGCACACACAGCCAGCTGCTTTCTGACTCACATTTATATAAGCGCATTTACGAGTCACAATTCGGAAGGGAGGGGAGCGAGTCGTGCTGAAAGACATCCGCAAGCCTTTCCAATATCCCAAAATCCCAATCGATAAAAAAGAACGCGCCAAAAAAAGGGCGAAAGCAAAGGATACAAAAGGCACCCTGAGACGAATCTGGTCTTACCTGGCAGAACGAAAAGGGCTGCTCATACTCGTTATGCTGATGGTCGTAATCAGCGCGATATTCGGCCTCCTCGGCCCCTTTGTGATCGGAAAGGCCATCGACCATTTCATCGTCGGCCAGACGGTCAGCGGGCTTATTCCCGTTCTGCTCATTCTGCTTGGCATATATCTCATTCAATCTTTATCACTCTGGTTTCAAAACTATTGGATGATCACGATTTCGCAAGGCACAGTTTTTAGAATGCGAAGCGAGCTGTTCACCCATCTGCATGAGCTGCCGATCCCGTTTTTTGATAAACAGCGGCATGGTGAGCTGATGAGCCGGGTGACCAATGACATCGAAAATGTCAGCTCCACTTTAAATACGTCGGTGATTCAAATTCTGTCGAGCGTCATCACTTTCGTCGGAACGATTGCCGTCATGCTGTACATGAGTCCGCTTCTGACGGTGATCACGCTGACGATCATTCCGGTAATGGCGGTGAGTCTGAAATGGATCACAAACCGTACGGGGAAACTGTTTAAAGAACAGCAAAAAAATCTTGGCGAGCTGAACGGATATATTGAAGAAAGCATTTCAGGCGCAAAGGTCATCAAAGCGTATTCACGGGAAGACCAGATTACAGCTGAATTTCTGGAAAAAAACGCCGCACTCAAGACTTCAGGCTTCTGGGCACAGACGATTTCCGGCTTTATCCCGAAAGTGATGAACTCTTTAAACAATTTAAGCTTTACGATCATTGCTGCAATCGGCGGACTGTTTGCGCTGAAAGGCTGGATATCCATCGGCACCATCGTTGTCTTTGCCGAGTACTCAAGACAGTTTACGCGTCCATTAAATGATCTGGCCAATCAGTTTAATACGATGCTGTCCGCTATTGCCGGCGCTGAACGGGTGTTTGACGTGCTGGATGAAAAAGAGGAGCGTGAGGATGAAAAGAGTGCCCTGCATCAGCCGATACAAACAGGCGGCATTGAATTCCGAAATGTTTCCTTCGGCTACGAGGAAAACAATCAGACACTGAAACACCTCCAATTCACAGTGCCGGCCGGGCAGTCAATCGCCTTTGTCGGCCCGACGGGAGCGGGTAAAACCACTGTTACCAATCTGCTTGCCCGTTTTTATGAGCCCAATGAGGGGAGCATTTTAATTGACGGGATTGATATTAAAAAGCTGACAAGGGCGAGCCTGAGAAAAAATATGGGGTTTGTGCTTCAGGATTCGTTCTTGTTCCAAGGCACGATCAGAGAAAATATCCGCTACGGCAGGCTCGATGCCTCCGATCAGGAAGTCGAGGCCGCAGCAAAAACAGCGAATGCCCACAGCTTTATTGAGCGGATGCCAAAAGGATATGATACAGTGCTGACGCAAAACGGCTCGGGCATCAGTCAAGGACAGAAACAATTGATCTCCATAGCAAGAGCCGTGCTGGCCGATCCGGTTCTGCTCATCTTGGATGAAGCGACAAGCAACATTGATACCGTAACAGAAGTGAAAATCCAAGAAGCGCTTGCCCGTTTAATGGAGGGGAGAACGAGCGTTATCATTGCTCATAGGCTGAATACCATTCAAAGAGCGGATCAGATTGTCGTATTAAAAGACGGCGAAATGATTGAAAAAGGCAGCCATGATGAGCTGGTACGCCAAAAAGGATTTTACAGTGACTTATACGAAAGCCAATTTCAGAAATAAAGAAAAAGACCTTTGTCCTGCATAAAGGTCTTTTTTGTTACAGATTTATAGTACTTTTATTTCAATTTCGTAAAATGTAACAAAATTACTTGACGTAAACAAGTTATGTATATATACTAGCTTACATTAAGTAAGTGATAACATTTATCAAGGAGGATAAAAATGAATAAATCATTTGAAATTGGCACATTACTTTTAAGAGTCATCACAGGTATTATCTTTTTTGTTCACGGTTTATCAAAGTTTCAGGCAATGGAGGGCACCATCCAATTTTTCGGCAGCATAGGCCTTCCAAGCTTTATGGCGTATGTCATCGCAGCGATTGAACTCGTTGGCGGAGTGCTCGTCTTTTTCGGATTGGCTACACGTATTGTAGGTGTTCTGTTTGCTCTCACATTGATCGGAGCCATTATTACAGTGAAGCTGAAAGCGCCATTCATGGGCAATGCAGAATTTGATTACCTTCTGCTTTTGACATCCATTCACCTGGCGCTTACTGGAAGCAGATTCCTGGCACTGGACCCATTTGTGTTTAAAGCAAAAAAGAACGAAAACGTATCAGCATAAGAAAAGAGGCATACAGCATGACCAGCATTCATGAGGATACAACCATTGGCTATGTCAAACTCACAATCCGCAGTCTGGAGCGTTCCCTTCAGTTCTACTGCAACGTGATCGGCTTTCAAGTCTTGAATAAGACGGACCGCCAAGCTGAATTAACGGCTGACGGAAAACGCCCCCTGCTTATTCTGGAAGAAAATCCAAGCGCTGTCGTCTTGCCTGAACGCACGGTAACGGGCCTGTATCACTTTGCGATTCTGCTTCCCAACAGAAAGGAACTTGGTATCGCACTCGCCCGCTTGATTGAAAACGGGATTGCCCTCGGACAGGGAGACCACGCTGTCAGTGAGGCGCTCTATCTCTCTGATCCTGACGGAAACGGAATTGAAATGTACGCTGACCGTCCTCGCAGCACTTGGCAGCGGGATCGTGAAGGAAACTACGTCATGACAACAACTGCTGTCGACATCGAGGGCCTTTTGGAAGAGGCCGGAGAAGAGCGGAAAACAACGCTTCCAAACGGTACGGTCATCGGGCACATTCATCTGCATGTCAGCGATCTGAAAGAAGCAAAAGCGTTTTACACAGATGTGCTGGGCTTTGACATTGTCGGAGACTATGCGGGCATGTCTGCTCTCTTCATTTCAGCCGGTGGCTACCACCACCATATCGGCTTAAACATCTGGGCTGGGAAACATGCGCCGCCTAAGCCGGCAAATGCGAGCGGGCTCGACTATTACACCGTTGTCCTGCCTTATCAGGAGGAACTCAAACGTGTGGCGGACCGAGTCAAAAACGCTGGATATTCGCTTGAAGAAACGGAAAACCATTTTCTTGTGAAAGACCCTGTCTCCGGAGCACATATCAAATTTGTGATTTAACTGTCATCCCTTTGCCCGTAAAAAACGGCAGGGGGATTTTTTATTTCTGTCCGCCTTGTTATGATGGGAGAACCAACTTGTTAGGAGGCGTTTACATGGAACTCAATCACCTTGTGACGGGCAAAATCGCTTTAAATCAATATGTGCATCGCTTAGAGCAAAAGGATGTTTTATTTTACGTCCACTATTGGGGAGCGATGACGAACCACTATAACACACTGCTTCATAAGCATTCCTTTTATGAAATTTGTTACGTCGTAAGAGGTGAAGGATATTACCTTGAAGGCGATCGTACATATCCGCTTCGTGAACAGACGATTTTTTTGTCAAAGCCGGATCATTTGCACCAAATCAAAAGTGAAACAGGTCTGTTCCTTTTTTATGTTGCTTTCGAGCTGAGCGAGGATCAGTCAAGCGCCGAATGGATCAAAGTGATGGAAAAAGTGAAACAAAGTCCCCTTATCACAATGCAAATGAAAGCTGGCGAACCGCCGGGCCTGCTTTGGAAAACATTAATGCTGCAAGCAGCGCAGCCTGTCAATACTTTTGACAAAGAGATCCTATCTCATTTGTCGCATGCATTGATCCTGTCATTAATCCAAACCTTTCTCCCGGCCGCCCATCGCTCGAAACAAAAGCAGCCCATTCACACATCTTCTGCTTTGCTGACAGAGGTGAAACTGCACATAAAAGACAATCTGTCACAGCCGTTAAAGCTGACGGATGTCGCCAGCCACTTTCATATCTCAGGGAGACATTTATCACGTTTATTTGCAGCAGAACTGGGCGTCAGCTACTCAGAATTTGTCCAAAATGAAAAAATAAATAAAGCTGCCGAGCTGCTGAAATCAACGACTCTGTCGATTAAAGAAATAGCAGAAGAAATCGGTTTCTCAGTACATTATTTCACTCGCATATTTTCCGCCAAAATCGGCAGCTCTCCAGGGCTTTTCCGTTCCCTTTATAAAGATTCAAAAATGACCGCATTTCAAATCAATAAACCTTTTCAAAAAACCGAACAGGCCAAGCCGCACGAATAAGATGTCCTGAAATGACAAAACAATGTCTTCATATGATAAAGACGCGAGAAATCTCGTTGTCTTATAATCTTTTTAGAAAGCGGTTACAACAATGAATGTTGCTGAAGGAGGGATGCATTGGCTTATGCTTGGTGTCGGGTGCTCTGCCATTCTTGAAAGAAGGGGAAGAAAGCCGTGAGTACTAAAAAGAAAGAGGCTGTAAAAGAAAAAGAAAGCTTAGCTCATAAAGGGCTTTTACGAACGATTACATTGGTATCTACATTCGGCGGCCTATTGTTCGGTTACGATACGGGTGTCATTAATGGGGCACTTCCTTTTATGGCAACTGCAGGTCAACTGAATCTTACACCTGTTACAGAAGGACTGGTTGCGAGTTCCCTGCTTCTCGGGGCAGCCTTTGGGGCGATGTTTGGAGGACGTCTGTCCGATCGTCACGGCCGCCGAAAAACGATCCTTTATTTAGCCTTACTCTTCATCGCAGCCACACTTGGCTGCACCTTTTCACCAAACGCGTCCGTGATGATTGCCTTTCGTTTTCTGCTCGGACTGGCGGTTGGCTGCGCTTCTGTAACGGTTCCAACCTTTTTAGCGGAAATTTCGCCGGCAGAACGCAGGGGACGAATCGTGACACAAAATGAACTGATGATCGTAATTGGCCAGCTGCTGGCATACACCTTTAACGCCATTATCGGCAGCAGAATGGGGGAGAGCGCAAATGTATGGCGGTATATGCTGGTCATCGCGACACTTCCAGCTGTTGTGTTATGGTTTGGAATGCTCATCGTGCCTGAAAGCCCGCGTTGGCTGGCAGTTAAAGGCAGAATGGGTGACGCCCTGCGGGTGCTTCGGCAAATCCGTGAAGACAGCCGGGCACAGCAGGAAATAAAAGAAATCAAACATGCGATTGAGGGCACAGCAAAAAAGGCAGGCTTTCATGATTTTCAAGAGCCGTGGATCAGGCGCATTTTATTGATTGGGATCGGAATCGCCATCGTACAGCAAATTACCGGTGTCAATTCAATCATGTACTATGGGACAGAAATTCTGAGAGAAGCCGGTTTTCAAACAGAAGCTGCATTAATCGGCAATATTGCAAACGGTGTTATTTCAGTTATTGCGGTCATTTTTGGGATATGGCTTCTCGGCAAAGTCCGCCGTCGGCCCATGCTGATCATCGGACAGATTGGCACGATGACAGCTCTTCTGCTGATCGGGATTTTATCTATTGTCCTTGAAGGAACACTCGCCCTGCCGTATGTTGTTCTGAGTTTGACCGTTTTGTTTCTTGCATTTCAGCAGACAGCCATTTCTACAGTGACGTGGCTCATGCTCTCAGAAATTTTCCCTATGCATGTGCGGGGACTTGGTATGGGGATCAGTACTTTCTGCTTGTGGACAGCTAACTTTCTCATTGGATTCACCTTTCCCATTTTGCTCAATCATATTGGGATGTCGGCGACATTTTTTATCTTTGTCGCTATGAATATCCTAGCGATTCTATTTGTGAAAAAATATGTGCCTGAGACAAAAGGGCGGTCACTTGAACAGCTTGAACACTCCTTTCGCCAGTATGGCCGCCGCGATGATCAGGAAATCCAAAATCAAACAACTCACTTATCGTAACCTGCAGATACTAGGAGGAATCTATCAATGAAACTATCTTATGTAACAGACAGTTTAGGACATTTGCCTTTTGAAGAAATGCTCAATTTTGCCGCGGAGCTTGGCATTGATACGCTTGAAATGACAACCGGAGGCTGGTCGCCTGCGCCTCACTTGAATCTTGATGAACTGCTGCAAAGCAGTCACAAAAGAGAAGAATTTTCAGCAGCGCTGGAAAAGCGGAATATGACACTTTGCGCTTTAAACTGCTCGGGGAATCCTTTGGATCCAGGCGAACTGGGCAAATTGCACAGAGAAGTAACTGACAAAACGATGGAGCTGGCTGGATTATTAGGCGTCAAAAAAGTGATCATGATGAGCGGCCTGCCAGCCGGCGGCCCGGACGACAAAGTGCCGAACTGGATCACATACACAGTGAGCTGGCCTCCTGTTTTAAAAGATATACTCAATTATCAATGGGAAGATGTTGCGATTCCGTATTGGAAGGAGCTTGTCAAAAAAGCGGAAGCCTGCGGTGTTGAAAAAATCGCGCTTGAAAATTTCAGCTCTCAATTAGTCTATAATCCTGAGACTCTCTTTCGGCTCAGAAATGCAGTCGGCCCGATGGTCGGTTTGAATCTTGACCCGAGCCATTTGTTATGGATGGGCGCAGACCCAATCATCGCAGCAAGGGAGCTCGGAGAAGCCATTCACCATGTTCACGGAAAAGATGTCAGAATTGAAAGACATTTAGCTGCGGTTAACGGGCTGTTAGAAACAAAAGAAGTGACAGATCCTGCAAACCGGGCATGGAATTATGTAGCTGTCGGCTGCGGACAGGATTTACAGTGGTGGAAGGAATTTTTTTCAGTCGTAAAAATGATGGGGTATGACGGTGAGGTTTCCTTAGAAATGGAGGACCTGACGATGTCACCGGAAGCGGGCATCCGCACATCGATAGAAGCTTTAAAACAAACCATCAGCCAATAGGAGGTTTTCATCATGCTAAATGGAGAAAGAACCATTTCAAAACCGCTGCGCTGGGCAATGGTAGGCGGCGGGCGGCTCAGCCAGGTTGGATATAAACATCGTATTGGAGCGCTGAGAGACAATACTGCCTTTCAATTAACCGCAGGCGCCTTTGATATCGATGCCGAAAGAGGAAAAGACTTCGGGGTGAACCTCGGAGTGGAAGCGGAACGCTGTTATCCCGACTATCAAACAATGTTTGCGGAGGAAACGAAAAGAGAGGATGGCATAGAGGTTGTATCGATTGCCACTCCGAACGGCACTCATTATGAGATCTGTAAGGCAGCGCTTGAAGCAGATCTGCATGTCATTTGTGAAAAACCGCTGTTCTTCACTTCAGAAGAGGGCTATGAAATCAAAGCGCTCGCGGAGAAAAAAGGGAAAATTGTCGGCGTGACATACGGTTTTTCCGGCAATCAAATGCTCCTTCAAATGCGTGCGATAATTGAGCAGGGCAAGATCGGCGATATTCGTGTGGTTGACTTGCAGTACACACACGGTTTTTGTGCAGCAGATGAAGGCGAAAACATAAGCGCTGCACAGAAATGGCGTGTCGACCCTGCGATCGCCGGGCCAAGCTTTGTGCTGGGCGATTTATCTACCCACACGTATTATATGTCGCAGCTTATTATGCCGCATATGAAAATAAAAGAGCTGCTGTGTGACCGCCAGAGCTTCGTCGGCAGCCGCACGCCGCTTGAGGATAATGCCCATGTGCTAATGCATTATGAAAACGGGGCGGTCGGGACGATGTGGACATCATCAATCAATGCAGGGTGTATGGATGGCCACAGAATCAGAATTGTTGGCTCTAAAGCAAGCATCGAATGGTGGGACAGCAAACCGAACGAACTGACGTATGAAGTGCAGGGAGAGCCGATTCAGACACTCGTTCGCGGCATGCAATATTTAGATGGTGCATGCAGCGCCGATGAACGTCTCGGCGCCTTACACAGCGAAGGGCTGTCAGAGGCGTGGGCCAATATTTATCTTAAGTTTGCCATAGCAATTGACGCTAAAAATCGCGAAGATGAAGAAACCTTGAACAACTTAGTCTATCCTGACATTGATGCAGGGATCGAGGGCATCCGCTGGATTGAGAATTGCGTGCGTTCAGCAGACCAAGGATCAGTCTGGGTTGAATTCAAATAAATAAGTGGAAACGCCGCATATGACATAAAGTTCATATGCGGTTTTTATTTTCCAGAAACATCTGTAAAAAATAACAAGAGGCAGGTATGATAAGAAAGGAATTGCTTATAGGAGTGATGAGCGTGAAGGCTCTTTTATTTACAAGAATTTTCACCTTGATGGTGAGCTGTTCGATGTATCTGTCCCTCGTAAAGGATGATAACTGGTTTGAATATCTATTTATAGCGTTAGGAGCTGCCGTGTATGCAGCCAATCATTTTCTGCTGAAAACAGAGAAGTATGACGTCTGGTTTTGTCTGATTGATCTTACGGTCGGCTTTTCGTTTGGATTCATGTTTCCCGGCAATGGTTTGTTCATTATTATGCTATGCCCGGTAGCTGTCGCATTTTTTCTGCGCGGGTTCAATAGAAAAATGGCATGGTTTTTGTTATGTCTTTGCTCAATTTTGTTTTCAATTGTCCTCATACGTACATATCTGCTAGCCGGCAATGAATACGTCATGGATCACATCACCAGCATGACATTTGTGGTGTTCTGCGGGGTGGTCGGCAAATTAATCCGCAAACTTCTTGAAGCACAAGAAACGGCAAAACAGCAGTTTCAGGAACTGACGGATTCGCATCGGGCGCTGTCAGCAGCACACCAGGAGCTGCATTTATATGCGAAGCAGGTCGAAGAACTCACTGCCATTCACGAGCGGAACAGAATGGCACGGGACATCCATGATACAGTAGGGCACAAAATGACGGCGCTTCTTGTCCAGCTGCAGCTTCTGCGTGAATGGCAAAAAAGAGACAGCCGAAAAGCAGATGAGACAGTCGGCGTCTGTGAAACGCTCGCCCGTGAAGCACTCGGCGATATCCGCTTATCAGTCCGAACCCTGCAAACGGAGAACGATCCCTCATTCATTGAATCGCTGAAACAGCTGACAGAAGACTTTTACAAAAATGCGGGCGTCACATCCGAACTGACGGTCAGCGGCGATCCTGCGCTGGTCCCGCTGTCTCTGCATCCGACTGTGATCAGAACGGTGCAGGAGGCGCTGACCAATGCAAAACGTCACGGCGGCGCCACTGCCTGCTCGATTCAGCTCACGTGTTCACCGGAAACAGTCAGTCTTTTGATTAAAGATGACGGAAAAGGAAATCCTGAGGCCGCGCTGGGATTTGGTCTCTTGAATATGAAAAAGCGGGCGGCCGAACATGGCGGGATGATCCGTTTTGAAAGCGAGCGGGATCAAGGATTTACCGTGATTGCGGAATTTTCTTTGGCTAATAAAAAATGGAGCTTTGGGCCCGCACAGCAAAAGGAGAGTTTATCATGATTAAAATCATCATTACCGACGATCAGGATATCGTCAGAGAAGGGCTGGCGTCTCTGCTTCAGCTCCGGGAAGAGCTCGATGTCATCGCCACGGCGCGAAACGGACAGGAAGCCTTTGAAAAGGCGAAGGAGATGGAACCGGATATCGTATTGATGGACATCCGCATGCCGGTGTCCAACGGGGTGGAGGGAACAAAATTGATCACCAGCTCGCTGCCGGGCGTAAAGGTGCTGATGCTGACGACCTTTAAAGATTCAGAGCTGATTGCCGAAGCGCTTGAAGAAGGGGCAAGCGGGTACCTGTTAAAGGACATGTCAGCCGATACGATTGTGAAAGCGGTGATGACTGTTCAATCAGGAGGAATGGTGCTCCCGCCGGAACTCACAGCCCAAATGCTGAATGAATGGAAACGAGAAAAACAGCTGAAAGGAACGGAAGAGAAAGAAAAACCGAAGGAACTGCTCGACCTGACCGAGCGTGAAATGGAAGTGCTGGCTGAGCTCGGGTACGGACTGAACAATAAAGAAATTGCCGAAAAGCTGTACATTACAGAAGGAACAGTGAAAAATCACGTGTCAAACATTATCAGCAAACTGTCGGTCAGAGACAGAACCCAAGCCGCCATTTATTCCGTCAGACATGGCGTATCTGTCTTTTGATAGATGACGTTTGGCATATGCGTTGCCCTGAAAAGGCCTGTCACAGGCCTTTTTTTATGCCCGATGTTCTATCCGGCGCCACATGTTTCACGCCTCAATCTCTTCTACAATGGCAATGGGATAAAAAAAGGAGTGAAACGGCGTGCTTCAAGCAGAAAATATCAAAAAGGCATACGGAAAAAAAACAATTGTCAAAGGAATCTCTTTTTCCTTGAGAAAGGGTGAGTCGTTCGGACTTCTCGGACCGAACGGAGCGGGGAAGTCCACAACCATTTCTATGATTTCCGGACTTGTGCCGCTTGACGGAGGGGAGATTACAGTCGGCGGGTATGTCATCGGCAAAGACACGAACAAAGCCAAACAAAAAATCGGCATCGTCCCGCAGGAAATCGCCCTGTACCCGACACTGACGGCTCAAGAAAATCTCGTATTTTGGGGGAAAATGTATGGACTCACGCATGGAGAGGCCAAAAAAAGATCAGCAGAAGTCCTTGAATATGTAGGGCTTACTGAACGGGCTAAAGATAAAATCGAAACATTCTCCGGCGGAATGAAACGGAGAATTAACATCGGCGCAGCCCTTATGCATAAGCCTGAGCTGCTTATCATGGATGAACCGACCGTCGGCATCGACCCCCAATCGAGAAATCATATTTTAGAAACAGTCAAACAGCTCAACGAAACAGGCATGACCGTGATCTATACGAGTCACTACATGGAAGAGGTCGAGTATTTATGCGACCGGATCGGCATTATTGATCAGGGAGAAATGATTGCAATCGGCACAAAAAACGACTTGTGCAGCCGTCTTGGAGGAGATACGATCATCCAGATGACTGTCAGCGGGGCAGATGAAGGATTTCTTTCTGCTGTCCGCTCGCTTGCCAATGTGAATGATGTAATAGTGAATGAATCTGAGCTCAAAATTGAGGTTGCTGCGGCGCACCATGAGAAAGTAGTCACCAGCCTGCTCGCGGAAGCCGCTGCCCATCAAACGAATCTCCTGTCTCTTCAGGTTCAGGAGCCGAATCTGGAACGGCTGTTTCTGAATCTGACAGGCCGCACATTGCGGGATTAGGAGGGGCGGCGATGAAAAAAGCAATATGGATCGCATGGAAAGATGTCAAAATCAGAATCACGGACAAAAAAGGGTTTATGATGCTTATCCTAATGCCGCTGATCTTAACAGCCATATTAGGGGCCGCTCTTGGATCAATCCTTGGCGGAGGCAGCGGGATTGATGAAATCAAAGTCGGCTATGTCCAGTCTGATCAGTCAGGCGCGTCGAAGATGTTTAAAACAGACGTACTTGAAAAAATGAAGATGATCAAGGTCACAGAAGCCGGCAGTAAAAAGGAAATGAAAAAGCTGCTGGCGGAAAAGAAAATTGATGTCGGAATTGCCGTCCCGGCACATTGGGGATCCGGCAAGAAACCGGCCGCTGTCTATGCTGGCACTGATCAGGAATTAAAAAGCTCTATCATAGAAACGGCTGCAGTATCTTTTTTAGACCAATACAAGGCGGTACGAGAAGCGGCATCCGCCTCGATGGAATATGTCACCAAGACGGAAGCTGTAAAACAAGGAAAGCTCAATCCTGCCCTCATAGCAGAAAATCTTGCTAAGACGCTTGAAAAAGAAGCGGGTGCCAGGCTTGCTGTTACTGAGAAATCAGTCGGCGCAAAAGAAGTTACCAGTTTTCAATACTATTCGGCGGCAATGCTTTGCATGTTTATGCTGTTTCATATGACGGTCGGCGCGAAATCATTTTTGCTGGAAAAGGAAACAGAAACCCTTGCCAGACTGCTGATGACGCCTGCACAAAAATACGCCATTCTCTTCGGGAAGTGGCTCGGAACCTATTTGTTTGCCATTATACAATTTTTCATTTTTCTTATTGTGACCATCAATATATTTGATGTGGACTGGGGAGACAATCTCTTGTTTGTGTGCGTGCTGGGGCTTTCCTACGCAGCAGCTGTATCCAGCATTTCAATGCTTCTTGCTTCGTGCATCAGCGATATGAAGTCAGCAGATGTTTTAGGCGGTTTTGGAATTCAGGTGCTTGCCGTTCTCGGTGGTTCTATGCTTCCGTTTTATCAATTTCCGGATTTTCTGCAATCTGTTTCAAAGGCGGTGCCAAATCGATGGGCGCTCGAAGGCTTTCTTTCCTTAATGGAAGGGGGAGGCTGGGCTGAACTTCAAACGCCGGTCCTTCTTTTTGCGGCAATCGGTCTTTGTTCACTGGCTGTTGGCATCAGAAGGCTTCACACAAGATAAGGAGGTAAAACACGGTGAAAAAAATCATAGCCATTTGCGGCGTTGAGCTTTCTCTCATTTTTAAGAAGCCGCAGAACTATTTAATGATGTTCGCTGCCCCGCTGCTGCTGACCTTTGTATTCGGCGGTCTGCTCGGCGGAAGTGATGATAAGATGCGGCTTGCGATCGTCGATCAGGATGATACGCTTCTTTCACAGCATTATATCCGGGAGCTCAAGCAACATGATGATATGTATACATTTCAAACGATGACTAAAAGCAAAGCTTCAGAAAAACTGAAACAAAAGAAAATTGCCGGAGTCATCACCCTTTCCCGCTCTTTCCAAGAGAAGCTGGAAAAAGGAGAGAAGCCGGAGCTGGTCTTCAGCCACGGTCCAGAGCTGACAGAAGCGCCAGTCGCTAAACAGTATGCCGAAAGCAAGCTGGCAAAGCTCAACATTCAGGTAACCGCGGCAAAAACCGCGGCCGAGGCGGCGGGGGAGAGCTGGAAATCGGCTTATAAAACGGTAATCGCCAAAGATCATGGAGATAGCGCCCCAGCTGTAAAACGGGAATCTCTCAATGATAAAAAAGAAGGCAAGGGCGTAAGTGACACAGCTTCACGAGCTGCTGGCTTTTCCATTCTGTTTGTGATGCTGACAATGATGGGGGCAGCCGGCACGATATTAGAAGCTCGAAAAAGCGGCGTCTGGCCGAGACTGCTCACCGCGTCTGTCAGCCGCGCGGAAATCGGAGCGGGGTATGTGCTGTCGTTCTTTGTGATTGGCTGGATTCAATTTGGAATGCTGCTTCTCGCATCTCATTGGCTGTTCGGAATCAGCTGGGGCAATCCGGCTGCGCTGATCGTGTTAGTATCCTTTTTTCTGTTTGCAGTCGTTGGCATCGGGCTGATGATTGCTGCCCATGTCAGAACGCCAGAACAGCAGCTTGCTTTCGGCAACTTGTTCGTTATTGCGACGTGTATGGTGAGCGGAATGTATTGGCCGATAGAAATTGAGCCGAAGCTGATGCAGTCCATTGCTGACTTTCTCCCGCAAAAGTGGGCGATGAGCGGACTGACAGAAATTATCGCTAACGGGGCAACCATCACGGATATACTCGGCATTTGCGGCATCTTGCTTGCTTTTGCCGCCGTCACCTTCACAGCGGGGCTGAAAGCGCTCCGAACGTAAAAGCATCCGCCTCCGGGCAGATGCTTTTATCATTATATCGTGTGTTCTGTCAGGTTCAGTCTTTGTTCCAAGTGTTGTTTGCCGGACGGCCAGTCACCTTCGATTAAGGCCGCTCCTGGGTATTCTCTTGTATCATGGCTAAAATATGCTCCAGCCAGGATACGTAATTCTTTTCCCGTTCCAGCGCTTTTGTCAGTACCAGATAGTGGCCGAAATCCGGTGAAGAAAACGACATTGGCTCCGCTGAGGCCATTAGCTTTTCATAACTGCCTTGCAGATCAGCGAGCTTCTCCTTGCGCTTCAGCAGCTGGTCTGTAAACAAGTCGGCTGCCTCCTGGCGTGACAGAGAAGAAATGAAATAAGCCTTCAGCATAAATTCATCCTTCACTGTTTCCGGAATAGGGTGGTGGCGGGTCAGCCACACGTGAAGCTCCTGTTTTCCGCTGTCTGTCAGGGTATACATTTTTTTCTCAAGTTTTGTGCCCTGAATCGTTGTCCGGAATGTGATAAAGCCTTCATCTGTCAGCTTTTTGAGCTCCGGATAAATCTGGCTGTGCTTGGCGCTCCAAAACTGGCCGAGCTCCGCTTTGAAATAACTTGTAATATCATATCCGCTCAATTCGCCTTTTCGTAAAAGCCCTAATATGGCGTATTTTAATACTCTCATGCTGTCCTCCGTGTCTATGGCTGTTTTTGCAAACCAGAAGTTTTTTAAATGCCCTGCCGCAAAATCGTATCGTTCTTTTCTCTTATACGGAAAACAAAATTGAATTCCTTCTTGATACTCGTCCTATATAAAATAGTGAATGCCATCTTATGTTTAGCTTTCATCTGTTCCCTATATTATAGGAAAGGGAGACTGGGAACACAACCGCATGTCTCCTACGCTTATTGTCCTTTCAAGTTTCTTTCGAGTATATGGATCAAGTGTACTGCAGACAACTGCCAATCGACAGAATTAGGATTTAATCAAAATAATAGGTAAATTGAAGATTCTGATAAGTTTATATTTACCAAGTTTAAATTTAATTGTATAATCATTCTGGTAAATACATAATTGAGGAGAAACGTCAAATGAAAAGATTACTTATTGCATCAACTATTTGTCTATCAATGATTTTGTCTATTCTAGCAGCTCCGCCTTCAAGTGCGAAGGCAGAAACAGCACATAACCCTGTTGTTCTTGTTCATGGGATTAGCGGTGCATCATACAATTTTTTTGCTATTAAAAATTACTTAATCTCTCAGGGCTGGCAAAGCAATAAACTGTATGCGATTGATTTTTATGATAAGACAGGGAATAACCTAAATAACGGACCGCAGCTTGCAGCATATATTGATCGTGTTTTAAAAGAAACAGGAGCAAAAAAAGTAGATATTGTGGCTCATAGCATGGGAGGAGCCAATACGCTGTATGCTATAAAATATTTAGGCGGGGGCAATAAGATTCAAAACGTTGTCACGCTCGGAGGGGCTAATGGTTTAGTGTCATCTGTTGCGCTGCCAGGTACAGATCCTAATCAAAAGATCCTCTATACATCGATCTACAGTCTGAATGATGAAATTGTCATCAATAGCTTGTCTCGATTACAAGGAGCCAGAAACATCCAACTGTATGGCATTGGACATATTGGATTGCTTTCTAATAGCCAAGTCAACGCCTATATCAAAGAAGGATTGAATGGCGGAGGATTAAATACGAACTGATGCTTCAAAGATATGCGGCTATGTTAAAACCTGCTGTTTGGTTACAGCAGGTTTTTTGTTTTCTGACAGGTTGAAAAGAGCAGAAAGTCAGAACGAACACGGACCTTTTTGTAAGTTCTAATACAGTTATTCAGCACTTCCCGAATGAACACTTCATTGCTGAAGGTTTTCGCAAATGCGGGAGCCACCGTCTTCGAGACAAATTGTCTTATCCGCAACGCCAGCTTTTTTGGTAATTTCACTCATGGATGCCGAGGCAAATCGCGGATTTTGTAATTTTGCGGAATCAAAAAAGAGAACAGGACACTGTTCCCGTGCGTCAAGCATAGCAGACCGGCTGTACGGGACAAATGGCTGAGGGCGGTATGCCAAAAAGTTATGGGTCTTTATGGGTCTTAGTCGTTCATGCATACTGAAAGATAAGAAATCAGGCACTTTTTTCAATTGAAGCAGGTGTGTTATGGTACAACCATCGATTTCTAAAAATTTGAAATAAAGGAGCGCTGTTATGCAAATCAAAGAAATTTTTGTGATCCGCTGCATTTCGTGCTTAAGTGTCGTTCTGCTCCATATCATTTCAATGGTTCTGATGCTTCAGGCGGAAGCACTTGCCGATATTTCTCACACGGTTGATTCTTTGCGCACACTCCTGATGTTCAGCACGCCTGCTTTCATTTTCATCTCTGAGTTTTTGCTGGCGCGTTCTTATCCTGACGGGGTGCCGGAGGGGTTTTTGAAGAAGAGAGGAAAAGTGATTTTTATTCCCTTTTTGTTTATCGCAGCCATTGATGCCTTGCTGATGGCCAGTGCAATGGGGGGAAAGCTGACTTTTCTGGCGTTTGTGCAGAAATATCTGGAAAACGTATTTTTAGGAAACTTTATCGGATATTTCATTCTTGTCATCTTCCAATTTTATATCCTGCACATGCTCTTTCATGAGTATTTGAAAAAAGCATCGCCAAAATGGGTGCTGTCTGTTTCGTTTGTGGTGACAGCCGCTTATTTGGGCTATTTCTCAGCAGTCAGTCCGGCACCCGCTTCTGAACAAGGCGGTTCATTTCCGTTCTTCTGGGTTCCGTTTGCAGGCTGGCTTTTCTACTTTTGTCTCGCTTATTACTGCGGAAAAGAGTACAAGCGGTTTTTAGCGCTGCTGAATCAATACCGCTGGGTGGTATACGGCGCTGCGGTCGGGTCCGCCGCGTTGGTTGTGGCTGTTTCTTATTTCGGAGAGGTCGGCATGATCAGCTCAAAGCGGCCTGACATCATGCTTTATTCAACAAGTATGATTTTCCTGTGCTTTCACCTGTTTTCTAACATAAAGCAGGTGCCGAAAATCATTATGTTTATCAGTAACTATTCCTTTTCGATTTATCTGCTGCACGCTTATTTTATGATCATTGGCTATGTTTTGCTGTTAAATATGCCAGACATTCCCGCCGTGCCGGCCGTTTTCTTGCTGTTTGCCGTCTGCACAGCGGGCCCGATCCTGACATCCTGGACACTGAACAAGTTTAAATATGGATATTTGTTTGTAGGGAAAATCTATCAGCCGAAGAGGCAAAAAGTAAAAATGGAAGTGCGAGACCACGCAGGCTGAAAAATCACGGCAGGAGAAACGTTCCTGCCGTGATTTTTATGTTTGATTCACTTGCAATGCTGTTTTTAAATACAGTTTAGCTGCTTCAGCCATTCCTGATACATCAGCTTTATCTTCATTGAAATAAAGCGCGTTCTGGATCATGCCATCGTTCACATTAAGAAAAAACTTAGTAATCGTCGCCAGAGGCTGCCGCGGCTGAAATTCACCTTGATCGATTCCTTTTTGCAAAAGCTTCGAAAACCTTGTCACAAAAAGATCATAACGCTTCTCCAAATACTCGCGCCGTTCTTCATTGCGCCAAGCAGTCACCAAATATTCAAATTGCACCGGCGCCAATGTATCCGCCGCTCCACGTAGGCCTTCAGTCAGTCCATCGAGGTAGCTGGTAATAGTATCCCAGACACTTCGGTTTTCAGCTGATTCATCCAGCTTTCGGAGCCCTTCATCGAGGCCGGCCTCAATGATGCGGCGAAACATCTCTTCTGTACTGGAAAAATAAAGATAGACGCCGCCCCTGCTGAAGCCCGATTCCTCCACAACGTCCTTCATTGTCGTTAATTCAAATCCCTTTCGTTTAAAAACGGTTTTGGCGGCTTCTAAAATCTCGGCTTGCCGTTTATCTTTGTGCTCCTTTGTTACTTTCGGTGACAAAATATCGCCTGCTTTCTGCCATTTTCTTACCTATAAGTGTAGTCAATCCGGCCGCAATCAGCAAGCAGCCGCAGATCAGAAAAGCAAGAGATACGCCGATCAATTCGGCCAGCACGCCCCCGCCCGCCATGCCGAGAATGGAGGCGAGAGTCGTCATGCTCTGAATAGCGCCAAACACTCTGCCGCTATAATCAACAGGCACGGACGTCTGAACAAGAATTTGAAACGGGATATGGACGAGGCCGAAAGCTGCTCCCATGATGAAAAAAGCGAAGATAAAAAGTGCTGTGCCGACAATTCCGAGGCCTCCCAGAAATGGCACACATCCAGTTGCTATTCCAAGCAGACATGCCCCTAGTGTGAAATAAAGCAGATAAGAGGAAATTCGCCTTTTCCCTACAATGGCCGCCGTCAGCAGCATACCGGCCCCGCTTACGGCCATGCACCATCCTGCAAGTTCGGGCGGCGCACCGGGAAAAGAGCGGATGAGAATAATAGCCTGTGAATCGCCTATCTGCAATATGAAGAGAACAAAGCAAGCCGTGAAC
Source organism: Bacillus sp. FSL K6-1012 (assembly GCF_037964915.1). Lineage (NCBI taxonomy): Bacteria > Bacillati > Bacillota > Bacilli > Caryophanales > Bacillaceae > Bacillus > Bacillus sp. FSL K6-1012. The sequence continues at coordinate 946,306 of NZ_CP150175.1, forward strand.
AAGCCCGTCAATAGAAGAGGTGTCTGTTTCATAAATAGAAAACCTTCTTTTATAGAAGCAAGTGCTGATGTTTTGTCTTGAGGTGTATTGGGTGTTTGCTGAAACGCATCTCTCGGAAGCAAAAACAAAATGACAGCAGACAGAAGAAAAGCGCCCGCGTTGATGAAGAAAACGGAATGAATGGAGACTGCGGCGACCATTATGCCGCCAAGCGCGGGACCGAAAATTTTTGCAGTGTTATCGATGATGCTGCTGATAGAAACGGCCTGCTGAAGGAAAGCTTCTGATGTCAATTCCTTAAGCTTGCCGTTTTTAGAAGGTGAAAACAATGAAGAAAAACAGCTCTGAAGGCTGAGCAATACGTAAAGCTGCCAAAGCTCACTGACATAAACACAGCTGATAACGGTGAGGGTGCGGCCGATTTCAGACAGAAACATGATCATTTTTCTGTCAAATCGATCTGCAAGCACACCCGATACGGGGCCGAGAACAATGACAGGCAGTGCAAATGACATCATTAAAAAAGACATATCCAGTGAAGAAGCATCCAGCTGAAAGGCGGCTAATGTTAAGACGGCCAAAATGTGCAGCCAGTCGCCAAGGGAAGAAATCGTTTGCGAGGCTAACAGCGTCATCAGCCCTTTATTTCTCCAAAACAATGATTGACCCATAGTTTTCTCCTCCTGCTCATAAAAGTGACACTAGTGTCGTTTTTATTGTATGGGAAAATAACACAATAAACAATGGTTTTCTTGTAAAATAATAAAGATTGAATAAAGCATTCAGGAGGGAGATGCACATGTCAACAGCCAATCTAAGCTATCCGATAGGAGAGTACAAGCCTAGGAAATTCATATCAAACGAGCAGAAAGAAGAATGGATTCAAGTGCTGGAGGAAGTGCCGGCTAAGCTGAAGCAAGCCGTTGAGAGAATGACGGACAGCCAGCTTGATACACCGTACCGAGACGGCGGATGGACCGTCCGTCAAGTTGTTCATCATCTGGCTGACAGTCATATGAACAGCTATATCCGTTTTAAATTAAGCTTGACAGAAGAGACGCCGGCCATCCGTCCGTATGATGAAAAAGCATGGTCGGAGCTTGAAGACTCCAAAACAGCGGAGCCGAGCGGTTCACTCGCGCTTTTGCAGGAGCTTCACGGAAGATGGACGGCTCTTCTCCGCACTCTGACGGATCAGCAATTTCAGCGCGGATTTTACCATCCCGATACAAAAGAGATCATTACCCTAGAGAACGCGCTCGGGCTGTATGTCTGGCACTCACATCACCATATCGCTCATATTACGGAGCTTTCCAAACGGATGGGGTGGTCTTAACGCTTTTGCCGGCGGAAAGCCGGGAGACTGATTGCTGCAATCACCAGCAGAGAAATCACAGCCGCCGCCGCATATAAATGATCATAGCCGCTGGCAACACTGGCCTGAATGGCATCGCTTATCGCAGTTTTGACTTCAGGCACAGGAATGCGTTCGATCTGTTCTTGTAAAGAAGAAACATCTGAACTGTCGATCTCGGGAATCATCTGCATAGCCTTCCCTGACTGTCCGCTGTCCGATAAGCGGCTGCTGATTTCATCGCCGATTTGGTCAAACCCTGCTGTGATAAAACCTGCATAAAGAGTAGGCGCCAATGTCAGTCCGATTTGCCTTACTAATGAAAGCGTGCCGAGCGCCGTGCCCTTATTCGCTTTAGCTGCTTCTGATACAAGAACATTCAGCGGAGCGCCTAGCAGAAAGCCAAAACCGATGCCGGCCGCCACGCTTGCAATGACAAACTCCCATTTTTCCGTCACCCAAAGCGGAAATAAAGCAAATCCCGCACATGAAATAATTCCTGAAAGCACAACAGTTTTCACCGGTCCTTTTTTGTCGGTGAGCGCTCCGCCAAGCCAAGCGCCGATTCCGGAAGCTAAGGCAAGAGGTGTCATCCAATAGCCCGCTTTTGCGGCAGGAACGCCTAAATATTGCTCAACATATGACGGAATAAAAATAACCGCCGCCAAGAGGCCCCCGGATAATAAACCGATGATAAGCGTTCGCTGAAACATGTGATTCCGAAGTAAAGAATACGCCAGAATGGGATCGCCCCCGCGCATTTCCATCCGCTTCTCAAACCATACGAGCGCCGCAAAACAAAAAATACCGAAAACAATACATCCATAAACCTCAGGATCTCCCAGGCTTTTTAAGAGATTTGCCCCGTCAAGGTTTGTCATGCCGTACATTACAGCCAAAATTGACAAGGACAGAAGAAAAATTCCGGCCGTGTCGAGACGTTTGGCCTCCGGCGCTTTGGTTTCCACAATAAAAAATGCACCGAAAACAACCAGCAGCACTGCAATCGGCAGGTTAATCAAAAACAGCCAATGCCATGACCCGGTCCAATCAAGCAGAAAGCTTCCAATATTGGGTCCGAGCACAGCAGCCATCCCGTTCATCGCCCCTAGCAAACCAAGGGCCTTCCCTTGCTTTTCCTTTGGAAGTGTAGCAAGGACGTGAGAACTTCCGATGATGAAAATCCCGCCGCCTCCAAGCGCCTGAATCAGCCGTGAGATAAGAAATAGCGGAAAGCTTTGGCTTAAAGCGACAAGCAAAGAACCAAGCCCGAAAAGGCCGACTTCAATAAGAAACAGCTTTTTTCTGCCGTAGCGGTCGGAAAGCTTTCCGACGATCGGCACACTGACGCTGAGACCGAGCGTATAAAGCGTAATGCCCCATGAACCCCAAGACGGAGAAACGGCAAACGATTCGTTTATCGTGGTCAGCGCAGCGGAGATGATCCCGTTATCCAGCGCAGCCATAAACACACCGATGGTAAACAGGCTGATCGCCCACTTTTGGCTTTTTTGATCTGCCAATGCCTTATGCATATTCATCACTCCTTTTACTTCACTCAGAATATATTATTCATTTAAAATGAACTAAATGTCAAATAAAAAAAGTCTGCCTCCGCAGTTTGCGTGAGGACAGACTTCGCTGACATTATTCTTTTTTAGCCTGCTCCAGCGCTCTGGAAAGAACAGAAAGCCCTTTGGAAACAGCTTGCTTTTCATCAGGAGACAGTATCTCCAAGGAACGCTTCAATTTCATATGGCCCTTTTGATAAAGCCCGCGAAAAATATTTTTCGCATCCTCCGTTAAATGAACAACCACTGAACGGCGGTCCTCTTCAGAGTGTGAGCGTTTAACAAAGCCGGACTTCTCAAGGCGGTCAAGCAGCCCGGTTGTATTTGACAGGGAAGCCCCCATTTTCTCTGCAATTTCACTGACCTTCAGCGTTCCGTGATTGTTTAAAAGCATGAGCACTTTCATTTGCGGCATGCTCATATCCAGCTTCATCCACTCAGATACATCACCGAGCCCGGCAGATGTTAAGACTTTCATATAAAGCACCCAGATTTCCCGTTCCTCAGATGAAAGAATATTTTCGTTTAATACTGTTGTATCATGTAAGTTATATTCCATTTGATCACTTCCTCGTCATTCGCTCCTCTTACCATATTACTCGATTTTAACCGCTGAAAGAAAGTCAGCATAAACCGCAGATGAGTCTTTGTCCGAAAAATAGCGGTAGTGTATAATGAGTTGGAGATTATTGGGGAAAGAAATATCGAACTGTATATGATTGGAGAGACCATTGCTGATTAAAAAGAATGCTTTATCAATTTTAAAAATCGTTTTTCCTGTTGCTGTTTTACTATTTGTGTTTTATCAGTCGAAAAAAGAATTGACAAACCTGTCATTCAAACGAACGCTTATGGTTATCAACGGGCTGGAGCGGACCGACTTATTCATTCTTGTGCTCATCGGCCTGCTTGCTGTTGCGGCCATGTCACTATATGATTACGTTCTTAAATACTCGCTGCGCCTTTCGATCACAAACGGAAAGGTATTCAGGGTTTCCTGGATCGCCAATTCATTTAATAATGTGCTCGGGTTCGGCGGTTTAGCCGGTGTCGGGTTAAGAATGATGTTCTATAAGGAGCATACGAAAGACCATAAGGCGCTCGTGAAAGGAATCGCCTGGCTAACGTCATCTATGCTGCTCGGGCTATCTGTTTTCAGCATTTTCGTCGCAGCGCGGGTGCTGCCAGTGGATGAAGTGATCCATGAAAAGCCTTGGCTGTGGGCAGTCGTTATCGGTTTCGCGCTGATTTTGCCGTTATCCTTGGCGGTGGCCAAAATAAAAGGCCGCAAAGCCGGAGACGAAGAAAATGAGGATAAAGTGAAAAATCCGATTTTCGCTTATATCGGCGCTTCCGTTGCCGAATGGCTCATGGCTGGAGTCGTCATCTATTTTGCTTTGTTCGCCATGGGCATTCATGCTGATATCCGGTATGTGTTTGGGGTGTTCGTCATTGCGGCGATCGGCGGGATGATCAGCCTCGTGCCGGGCGGTTTCGGCTCGTTCGACCTTTTGTTCTTGCTCGGTATGGAGCAGCTTGGCTATCATCAGGAAGCCATTGTTACGTCAATCGTTTTGTACAGGCTCGCCTATTCATTTATTCCATTTGTTTTGGGGCTGTTCTTTGCTGCCGGCGACCTGACCGAAAATACAATGAAACGGCTCGAAACGAACCCGCGCATCGCACCGGCTATCGAAACGACAAACGTGCTGCTTGTCGTACAGCGGGCCATGTTAGTGAGGATTTTACAGGGATCGCTTTCACTTATTGTGTTCGTAGCCGGTCTCATTGTCCTTGCGTCGGTGTCACTGCCGATTGATAGGCTGACAGTCATTCCGCACATTCCCCGTCCGGTCCTTTTGCTGTTCAACGGGCTGTCCTTAAGCTCAGCGCTCATTTTGCTGATATTGCCGATCGAGCTTTATAAACGGACAAAACGGTCCTATACAATGGCGATTACAGCACTTGTCGGCGGATTTGTTTTCAGCTTTTTAAAAGGGCTCAATATCAGTGCAATATTCATATTGCCGATTATCATCGTCTTGCTTGTGCTGCTGAAAAAACAATTTGTCAGAGAACAGGCTTCCTATACACTAGGGCAAATGATTTTCGCTGCGGCCCTGTTTACTGTGGCACTGTTTAACTATAACCTTATCGCAAGCTTCATCTGGGATCGGATGAAAAAGGTGCTGCGCCACGAATATTTCGTCCACAGCACTTCCCATATTACACATGCGACCATCATGGCAGTCATCGCCGTTCCGCTGTTCTTCTTTATTTTTACAGTGGTGTACCATAAGAAAACCAAACCAATTGGGGAAAAAGCTGATCCAGAACGTCTTGCTGCGTTTCTCAATGAAAAAGGCGGCAACGCGCTCAGCCATCTCGGCTTTCTGGGGGATAAGCGGTTTTATTTCTCAAGCGACGGCAATGCATTGCTTCTGTTTGGGAAAATTGCAAGACGGCTGGTCGTGCTCGGCGATCCGTCAGGCCAAAGAGAATCGTTCCCGCTTGTGCTCGAAGAATTTCTTAACGAAGCACATCAAAAGGGGTTCAGTGTTTTGTTCTATCAAATCGAACGAGAGGACATGGCGCTGTACCACGATTTTGGGTATAACTTTTTTAAACTTGGCGAGGAAGCCTATGTGGACTTAAACACGTTTACCATATCAGGGAAGAAAAAAGCAGGCCTGCGGGCGATCAATAACCGGTTTGAACGGGAGGAATATACTTTCCATGTTGATCATCCTCCATTTTCAGAAGCGTTTTTAGAAGAGCTCAAACAAATCTCCGATGAATGGCTCGGCTCGAAAAAGGAGAAGGGCTTTTCGCTCGGGTTCTTTGATCCGTCATATTTACAGAGAGCACCGATCGCCTATATGAAAAATGCCGAAGGGGACATTGTAGCTTTCGCAAATATCATGCCGATGTATCAGGAAGGCGAAATCTCGGTCGATCTGATGCGCTATCGCAGCGACGCCCCGAACGGTATTATGGATGCATTGTTCATCCGCATGTTTTTATGGGCGAAGGAGGAGGGGTGCACGTCATTTAACATGGGCATGGCGCCTTTGGCCAATGTCGGCACAGCCTTTACATCCTTTTGGTCAGAACGCTTCGCGGCTGTCATTTTTAATAATGTTCGGTACATGTACAGCTTCAGCGGGCTCCGGGCATTTAAAGAAAAATACAAACCTGAATGGCGCGGAAAATACTTGGCGTATCGGAAAAACAGATCTCTTTCTGTCACCATGTTCCTCGTCACGCGTCTGATCGGCAAAAGCAAAAAAGACTCCGTCTAAACAGACGGAGTTCTTTTTTTTATTTAGACTTTAAGAAATACGTTTCAATATCGTCAAGCAGATAGTTTGCGGCTTTGATTCCGCCTGCGGTTGTCCACACGACGTCATCGACCTCATGGGCGTTCCCTGATTTCACAGCCTTGAGGTTTTTCCATAGTGAACTGCTCGTCCACTGATTGGCCCATTTTTCATTATCTTTTGCATTATCGGCTTTATAAGTGAAATAAAAAAGCACATCGCCATCCATATCAGGAATGGATTCTTTGCTGTCTGTTGAGAACGTGAATTGGTCCTTTTGTTTCTTGAATAGCTCAACTTGCTTTTCAGGACGTTTAAAACCAAGCTGGTCTAAAATAATGCCAGAGAATGAATCCTTATAATAGATTCTTGACTCGCCGGACAGAAAGCGTACAACAGACACAGTTTTGTTTGTCTGATCGCCAAGCTTATCTTTCATATCGGCAACGCGCTTATCAAAATCAGCAATGACTTCTTTGCCTTTGTCCGCCTTATTCACCGCGTCGGCATAAAGAGTCAGGTTATCCTTCCAGTTCCCGGCTAAAGATTCAGCAAAAACCGTCGGCGCAATCGCATTTAACTGATCATAAATCTTTTCTTGGCGCACTTTATTTCCAATAATCAAATCAGGCTTTAATTCCGCGATGGCTTCCACATTCGGTTCAGTTTCTAGCCCGACGTTTTTAACACCTTTCATATCGTCTTTCAGGTAGTCATACCACGGGTCGCCCTTCCATGACTTCACGGCCCCGACAGGTTTAATGCCAAGCGCTAAAAGCGCCTCTGTTCCTTCATTTGTTAAGACGACAATCCGTTTTGGATGGGCTGGAATGTTGTCTGATGTCCCCATTGCATGTTTAACTGTTCTTGTTTTGCTGCTTGACCCCTCGCTGTTACTTGAACTTTCTGAACTATTACAGGCAGAAAGCACCATAACGGCCATAAGTAATACAAATAGCATGCTGATATGCTTTTTCATCTTTTTCCTCCCAATATTGAAATTCATTATCATTTAGATCATAATAAGCAGTGGTGAGAGTGTCAATCATTAATTGAGGATGATTCTCAAAAACAATCAATTTACTGCAGTCATGATCAAGAATGTTACATAGTAAATCACTAGGAGAATTGGATGATGATCTTCAAAAAGGCTTATTCGAAATGGATTTTGTTATTATGTCTGCTTTTCGTTTTGCTGGCGGCTGTCTGCGCAAGTGTCATATACGGCTATACCGGTACGTCATGGGAACAGGTCTATCAAGCGTTTACATCTTTTAACGGATCAAATGAGCAAGTCATCATTAAAGACGTCAGGCTCCCGCGCGCCTTGGTTGCCACGGTCGTCGGCGCTTCCCTTGCGGCTGCCGGCGCTCTGATGCAGGCGCTGACAAAAAACCCGCTAGCATCACCAGGGATTTTCGGAATCAACGCAGGGGCCGGCTTTTTTATTGTTGCCGGATCATTTTTTCTGCATATTCAATCACCCCAAGCGCTTGTATGGAGCTCGTTTCTCGGTGCTTCCTTTACCGCCGCGATTGTCTATGCCGCAGGTTCGCTTGGAAGGGAAGGGCTCACGCCGATCAAATTGACGCTGGCTGGAGCAGCCATGGCGGCAATGTTTTCTTCGCTGACACAAGGCATGCTTTCCGTCAATGAACTCGAGCTGGCTCAGGTGCTATTTTGGCTGACGGGCTCTGTGCAGGGCAGGAGTCTCGATTTGCTGATGACGATGCTTCCATATGCCGCGGCGGCGCTTTTGATCAGCTGTTTCCTCGGCCGAAAAATTAATCTTCTTGTCATGGGAGAAGATGTTGCCAAAGGACTTGGTCAAAAAACGGGACTGCTGAAATTCGCTATGGCACTATGCATTGTCCTGCTTGCCGGTTCGGCTGTCTCCATTGCCGGGCCGATTTCCTTTATCGGCATCATCATCCCGCACTTTGCCCGCTTTATCATCGGCAATGATTATCGCTGGGTACTGCCGTTTTCCGCTGTGTTGGGTGCGATTTTACTTGTTGCCGCGGACATCGGGGCACGATATATCATTATGCCTCAGGAAGTTCCTGTCGGGGTTATGACGGCGATTATCGGCATGCCAGTGTTTGTTTACATCGCAAGAAGGGGGGCGAATCTATGAAACTTCGTTTTGGCATTACAGCGGCTGAAAAGAAAGCATGGATTGTCTTTTTTGTTTTACTCGGTTTAACAGCGGCTGTGTTCATCATAAGCGCCGGTCTCGGACAGCGGTTCATTCCTCCTTGGGATGTGGCCAAAACATTTTTCGGTGCAGGTTCAAAGCTCGATGAAATGATGGTGATGTCGTTCCGCATGCCAAGAATTTTGACAGCTGTATGCGCCGGCGTTTGCTTGGCTGCGGCAGGCGCAATTTTGCAGGGGCTGGTCAGAAACCCTCTCGCATCCCCGGATATTATCGGAATCACGGGCGGAGCGGCTGTGGCTGTGGTGCTTGTCATGATGTTCTTCTCAGACCGAAGCGATTCACTGACGATCAGTCTGTCATGGCTTCCGGCTGCCGCATTTATCGGGGCATCAGTTGTTGGACTTATCGTTTATTTACTCGCATACAAAAATGGCGCCTCCACGTTTCGGCTGGTGCTGATCGGAATCGGATTTTCAATGTCTGCACAAGCGATGACCACATTGCTCATGATCAAAGGACCGATCTACAGGGCGTCCCAAGCCAATGTATATATAACAGGTTCAGTCTACGGATCTAACTGGCAGCATGTAAAAATAGCCGTGTTGCTGTCTGTCATTCTCTTATTCATTTGTTTTATCTGTCTTAAAAATATGAATATACAGATGCTCGGTGAAGATATTGCGGCAGGCGCGGGAAGCTCCGTGCAAAGAAACCGGTTCTTCCTCCTGCTGCTGAGTACGGCTCTTACGGGCTGTGCGGTTTCGGTTGCCGGAACGATTGGTTTTGTCGGTCTGATGGCGCCGCACATCGCAAGGCGTCTCGTCGGCTCGTTTTACGGTGCGCTGCTCCCGGCATCTGCACTGATCGGGGCTCTGCTCGTATTAGGAGCAGACATCATCGGCAGAACCTTATTTGCCCCGGTCGAAGTCCCGGCAGGCGTTTTTACAGCGGCGATCGGCGCCCCCTATTTTATTTATTTGCTCTATAAAACAAGAAATTCCTGATTGTAAGAACCCATTTTCTCTGCAAAGAAAATGGGTTTTTGATATTGACTGAAAATTCCCTCTAATATTTTGTTATACTGACAGAGACATTGATGTAGAAAGGATGGCAGGCGAATGAAAGCAGAGGTATTAAAATATGAAGCATTTACGGAAAATCCCGGCAAAGGAAACCCCGCGGGTGTGGTATTGCACGGGGACCATTACACAGAAGAAGAAATGCAGAGAATAGCTGAAATCGCAGGATATTCAGAAACCTCCTTTATTCGGAACAGCGAGGCGGCTGATCTTGAACTCCGTTACTTCACTCCTGGACACGAAATGAATTTATGCGGACATGCGACGGTCGCTTCCCTATACGCATTATGTGAAAAAGGAAGGCTGGAGATTGGTAAAACGTACAGCATCCAGACAAAAGCCGGTATCCTGCCAGCAAACATTTCTGAAAAAGAGGGGCGCATCCATATCACACTTGAACAGGCTGCTCCGAAATTCAAACCATTTACGGGCGACCGGGAAAAGCTCGCGGACGCATTGGGAATTACGGCGGAGGACTTTCATGAGGACCTTCCAATTGTTTTTGGCAGCACAGGCATATGGACTGCGATCGTTCCGCTCAAATCATTAGAAGCCTCTAAAAAAATGGTGCCGAATAACAAACAATTTCCGGAAGTTCTAGTTGATCTGCCAAAAGCCTCAGTGCATCCGTTTACCTTTGAAACGATTCACTCTGACAGCGACCTGCACGGGCGCCACTTTTCGTCGCCGTATTCAGGAACAATAGAAGATCCCGTGACTGGCACAGCATCCGGTGTGATGGGAGCTTACATGCAGCAATACGGCCGGTCCGGGCAGCGTACATTCATCATTGAACAAGGACAGGAGATGGGGAAAGACGGAAGTGTGGAAATTGAAATAAATGGAGATAACGATCACATCAAAGTGAACATGACAGGGACTGCCGTTTACTCAGAAACTCGGATTCTTGAAATCTAATATGGCTGACGGTTTACAAAAAGCTGCACTTTCCGTTATGATTATGATTGATAATCATTTTCAATTGGATAGAAAGGGTGAAGCGGTATGCCTCAAGCCGAACAGATAAATCAAGATTCAGCACTGCGGGATATCATACGCAGCAGAAGATCAATCCGTAAATTTAAACAAGATCCCGTACCTCCGGCTGTCATCCTTGACATGCTAGAAACGGCAAAATATGCGCCAAATCACAGAGTGACGGAGCCTTGGAGATTTATTTACGTTTCCAGTGAAACAGGAAAAGCAAGCTTGATTAAAACCTTTGCTTCATTTTCTAAAAAATCAAAGCCGGACATGACGGAAGAAAAACTCCAAAATTTCAAAAAGACACTCAGCCGTGTGCCTGGATTTCTGCTCGTTGTATTTCAGGAAGATGAGAACGAAAGAGCAAGAGATGATGATTTTGCGGCAACCAGCTCATTGATTCAAAATCTCCAGCTTCTTGCCTGGGAAAAAGGAATCGGCATGGTTTGGAAAAGCGGAAAGATCCTCTATGATAAAGACGTGCATCAAGCCTTCGGTTTACAGGATAACGAGCGCTTCGCCGCGATCATACAAACAGGCTATCCTGATGAAATGCCGGAAGTGAAAAAACGCACACCGATAAAGGAACGGTTCACCGAGCTGTAAAAAACCCCCTGTCTCAAGCAGAGACAAGGGGTTTTTCATTAACGTTTTTTGCTTTTCGCTCTGCTGTCGGCCGCTTTTGCGCGCTCCTGCGCTTCGCGGTCATCCGCATCAGCGAGTTCGCTTGAATATTCCTCGTAAACGCCGTCAGTTTCTCGTTTTAACGCATCGGGAACCTGAGGAAGTTTTTGTTTGTTTTTATCACGGTTTTTGTGGATATGATTTCTGCCCATATCAAATTCCCCCTAAAAAGTGATATCAAACAAACATAGTATCTGCTTTCCGGCGCTATGTATCCCTACTTCCGCTTAGCAGCTTTTTCCGCCTTTTTAAATTCACTCGAATAAAGAACTTCCTGCATTTTCTTCAGGTTGGCTCCTTGCTGGTGCTTCTCCCTCTTCTTTTCCATAAAAGGACCTCCTTCAACCATGTTATTATTAAGGTTGACGCTTCCTTCCGTTTTTATACAGCCTTTCGGTCCGTCAGCAGCTGCGAGAGGGCGAATTCAAGATCTGAATATGTAAAACGGAATCCGGACGTAATTGCTTTTTTCGGCAGAGCGCGCTGTCCTTTCACGATAAGCAGGCTCATTTCTCCCAATGCTTTTGATAAAAAGAATGCTGGAACGGGGAGCCAGTGGGGACGGTGTTTCACCCGTGCAATCGTTTTTCCGAACTGCTTCATTTCAACCGGATTAGGCGCTGTCACATTAACAGGACCTGAGACGCTGTCGTTTTCGATTGCATATACAATCAGCTGGGCGGCGTCCTCCACGTGAATCCAGGACAGCCACTGATTGCCCGTCCCGATCGTTCCGCCGGCCAGCAGCTTATATGGCAGAACCATCAGCGGGAGAGCGCCTTTTTCTCCGAGCATCACGCCAAATCTCGCGTAAACCGTTCGAATGCCCATCATTTCTATATTTTGCCCTTCCCGTTCCCACATATGTGCAGTGTGGCTGAGAAAATCCTCGTCCGACGTGGGGGAGTCTTCTGTAAAGGTTTTTTCAAGGCTAGTGCCGTAAATGCCCACTGCACTGGCTTGAATAAGCGCCTTCGGTTTTTCCGCCTGTTTATGAATAAGCCGCCGTACTTCCCGGGTTGCATCGATCCGGCTGGAGAGAATTTGCTGCTTCGTTTTTTCGTTCCAGCGGCCAAAAATTGATTTTCCCGCAAGATTTACCCAAACATCAATATGAGGAAGTTCTTGTTCAGGCGCAGCTTCTTCAGTCAGCCATTGGACATAACTGATATTTTTTTGTTCAGTTTTTGGCGCGTTTCTTGATAAAATATAAACATGATGTCCCTGGCGGGTGAGGACGCCAGTCAGATGCGTACCGAGAAAACCCGTTCCGCCAGTCATTGCAATATTCATAAACATCTCTCCTCATCGTTCTGATACCTATACTTTACCTCATTTTGATCATAGAAAACGCATTTGAGACCGGAGAAGGGAGATTAAGATGCCATTTATTACAAAGATTTCAGCGCAAAAGAAGAATACGGAACGCTTTAATATTTTTCTGGATGAAAAATATGCTTTCAGTGTTGACGCAGATGTGCTCGTGAAATTTGAGCTTACAAAGGGAAAAGAGCTTGATGACCTCGAGATCATTGAGATTCAATACGGAGATGAAGTGAAAAAAGGCTTCAACCGTGCGATTGATTTTTTATCCTATCGAATGCGGTCAACGAAAGAGGTAGAAGACTATTTAAAGAAAAAAGATACCTCGGCGCCCGTCATTGCGGAAGTGATTCATAAGCTGAACGATTACAACTATTTAAATGACCAAGAGTTTGCGGCGGCCTACGTGAGCACCCACAAAAAAACAAACGGAAAAGGGCCTGACGTTTTGTTCAGAGAGCTGAAAGCGAAGGGGATTGATGACGACACCATCAAAGATACACTGAGTTCTTTCTCCTTTGAAGAACAGACGGAAAAAGCAGTTAAGCATATCGAAAAGCTTCTGAAGAAAGACAAGAAACTCTCTTCAAAAGAAATCAAACAGCGAGCACAGATGCAGCTGCAGCGCAAAGGCTTCTCATTTGATGTCATCTCTGCGGCGCTGGAGCAGATTGAATACGAAAATGACGAAGATACTGAAAAAGAAGCGCTGCGTCTTCATGCGGAAAAAGCGTTTAGAAAATACCGTTATGACGGCTCCTATGAATGTGCCATGAAGGTCAAACAATTTTTATTCAGAAAAGGATTCTCACTCGATTTAATCGATCAATTTCTGCAGGAAGAGGAGTAGCTGAAAATGGAGAAACGATACAGTCAAATGACAACGCACGAACTCAATACAGAAATCGCAGGACTTTCTGAAAAAGCAAGAAAAGCGGAACAGCTTGGAATCATAAATGAACTGGCAGTGCTCGAACGGAAAATTGCCATGGCAAAGGCATACTTGCTGAACCCGGAGGACTTCACGCCGGGAGAAACGTATGTTGTGGACGGCTCTGAGGACGAGTTTCACATTAACTATTTAAATGGCGTTTTCGCTTGGGGATACAGAACATCGGCTCCCGATCAAGAAGAAGCGCTTCCAATCTCAGTATTGCAGCAAAAGAAGCAGGGATAACCGAGAGGCTGAATATCAGCCTCTTTTTTATTTGAGCACACTCAAGGCGATTTTTAGAGGAAAAATGATTGAATTCACCCTGGATTTCTTTTAAGATGGAACTCGTTGTTTTTTCACATTAAAGGAGGCGATGACGTTGAGTATGAAAAACCCATCAGTAAAATTAATTATTTTTGTTCTAATGATCTGCACGTTTTCAATTGGATACACAGAATATGCGGTGATGGGTATTTTGACGTCGATTGCCGATGACTTTCATATACATGTTTCCTCTGCGGGACTCCTTGTCACCGCTTATGCGGCAAGCGTCTGTGTGACAGGCCCGCTCGTCACGATTGTTTCTGTTAAGCTCCCGAGAAAGCCGGTGCTTCTTGGATTGATGGGGATTTTCATCCTTTCCAACCTGATGAGCGCACTGGCACCGAATTTTGCGGTATTGGCGGTCTCAAGAATTTTATCTGCTTCCATTCACGGCGCTTTCTTTGCGATTGCGATGGTATTCGCTAGTGAAATGGTGCCGCCGGAAAAACGCGCCGCAGCCGCTGCGTCTATGAACGGCGGTTTAACAGTGGCTTTGATGCTGGGTGTTCCATTCGGTTCCTACTTGGGTGATGTCCTAAACTGGAGAGTCGTGTTTTCCATCATTACGGTGCTTGGAGTGATCGGATTTGTAGGCCTGATGGCTACCGTGCCGAACAGAAAACCAAAAGTCATCCCGATGCTCATGAATGAGTGGGGAGTATTTAAACACAAACAGGTGCTGTACTCCTTTGCGATTACAATTTTAGGCTATTCAGGCGTATTTATCGCGTATACATTTATCGAACCGATTTTAAGAAATTCAGCAGGTTTCAGCACAGTCGGCATTACAGGTGCCCTCTTCGCCTATGGGTTGGGAGGGGTTGCGGGAAATTTCTTTGCGGGAAAAGTGCCGCTTCCTCTGCTGACCCGGACCATGATTGGCGTCATGATCGGTTTGATCGGCGTACTTGCGGTATTCCCGTACATCGCCGTTTATCCGGCCGCAGCCATTGTCGCGACTTTCTTATTTGGAGCTTGCGCATTCGGCACACCGCCTCTTTTGCAAACAAAGGTGCTTTCTTCATCTGAGAACGGAACAACGATCGCCGCAGCTGTGAGCGTGTCTGCATTTAACCTGGCCAATGCGCTCGGCGCGTGGATCGGCGGCATCATTTTAAGCGGAACCGGCTCTTATTCCTGGCTGTTTGCGGGAGGAGCGCTGATGACCGCGTGCGGACTGGTGCTCTCAACATTTGCGCATCTGTCTGAAAAGAAAAGCGTCTATGAGTATCAAGTCAATAAAGGCTAAAAAACAGCTGCACATGTGCAGCTGTTCTTCTTTTATCGTTTGCCGGAGGCTCTCATTTTTTCCTGAGGATGCTGGTTGATTGACCCGTCAGGACGCTTTGAAGCATAGTCGTCCTTTGCTCTCGGTTCACCTTGAAACTTGTTTTCGTTTTCGTAAGGAAATCCTTTTTCTTTATTGCGGACCATGTCATATCCCCCTAGGTTCGAGATCAAAAAGTTGCGTCTTGCCAGATGAAGACGTAAGGTTAGTATATGGAGAACATGAAGTTTTAAAGCGTAATTTTTTTCCTGAAGGAAAGGAGACCACCAAATGAATACGTATATTGAGAAACTGACAAATCTGCTTCTGGAGAAAAACGATATGATCAGCTACATTCAGGCGAAAACATGGGTGGAATTGTTATGGAGCGACTTTGAAGCAACCTATGCAAAAGCCGGACACGCCTACCAAGGCGAAAAAATGACCGAAAAAATCGTCACACAGTGGATTGAGAACTATGGCGGCCAGCTCCACCTTTTCCAAAGCGGCCGTGAAGACGTGAATGATTACTTAAACCAAAGCAGAGGGCTTTTACATTAACACAGCCTGCCGGCAAAGTACGGCAGGCTGTTTTTTACACATTTGTATTAAGTACATCACTAATCACCATTCTAAGCATAAAACCAAGAAAAGCAGTATATGCAATCAGCTGCAGATAGGACAGAGGAAGCATGGATTGATGAATAAGAATAACACCTATAAGCAAAATAACAATCATCACCCAATGTGATATATAGCCCGCGAAATGAGCATTTGAGCGGGTGCGTTGGTCATTCTGAAAGTGTACGTTTCCCCAGAGTTTATTTCTATGAATATGTGCGGCAGAATAAAGAACTCGTGCAGTTCCGATGACTGCTAACAGAAGTGTTAAAGTTGAAGGTGAATGCCAATAAAGGACACACAATAAAATGGGAAGCAAAGTTTGCAAAAACAATCCGGTACGATACGTCATGTTCATATTATTTGTCTCCTTCTATCCAGAATAATTGATCTAATGAGCACTCTAATACTGAAGATAATTTAATTGCAGTGCCTATCGAGGGTTCATATCTTTGTTTTTCAATTGCAATGACCGTCTGTCTTGTCACTTGAATGTTTTCTGCCAGCTGATCCTGTGTCCATCCTTTAGCTTTTCTGTATTCTTTTACACAATTACGAACCCCGTGCTTCATCTTATTTGATCCTCTCTCGTTATGTAACGTATACCTTACATAATGTATCATACAAAGATTAGAATGTAATGTACACCTTACAAACCTTAAAATTTCCTTAACTGTTAGAAAAAATAAACAAAAAGTGTTTCATCCTCCAGGCAATCAGGGAATACCTCTTATATCTTGTCAAAATCCGAGGAGGAGCTATGTATGAAAAAGAAACAAGTATTGCTCGCTTTAACTGCCGCCGCAGGACTGAGTTTCACAGCATGTAGCACTGCTCCCGCAGCAAAAGCTGCAACCCTTCAGACCATAAATGTCACCATGCCATCATCAGATTCTTATATGATTAAAGCAGGAAAACTGAATGTCCGGGCTGAGCCAAAACAAAAAAGCGCGATTCTCGGCACAGTATCATCTGAACAGAAAGTCACTGTAAAGGGATTTGCTAATGCTGATTGGGCTCAAATTGAATTCAAAGGAAAAAAAGGATTTATTTCAACACACTTCTTAATGAAAACCGCAAGTCAAGCAAAAACAGCAAAACAGACTGCCTTCTATTCTCCAACACCGGAAAATGGAAAAGCCAAGCAGCTTTCCTCGGGGACAGAAGTCACTTTGCTCGGCTGGGGATTCAGTGAAAACGGAGGATTTGATTTCAGCTGGGCATTCGTTGATCACGGCGGGATAAAAGGCTATATTCCGACAAAGGATTTACAAATACGCTAAATAGACAGGCTCATGCTTGTCTTTTTGTCAGGATATTGAAACATTTCTTCTTTCTGAACGTAACAATGAGAGAGGAGATGATCAGATGGCATGTTTAGTTGGCGGAGGGCTCATGATCATTGCAGGTCTTTTTATCAAATTGTTCCCTCCAAAATCCATTAACAGTGTATATGGATTCAGAACGAGACGCTCAATGTCAGATCAAAAGTTATGGAATGAAGCCAACCGTTACAGTGCGGTGCTCATGATCCTGTCAGGTTTGATTGTCTTGGGGGCCGGGGTGCTCCTGAGATCAAGTCTTTATCATCCTTCAGCTGATCTTGCTTGTTGCTGCTTGTATCATCACTTTTATACTGACAGAGAAAAGGCTGAAACATATGACGCAAAGTCAAGGAGGAGATTTAAGTGGAAGGAGTTAACAGCCAGTTTGTCAAAACAAATGGAATCACACTCCACGTTGCTTCTGCAGGACCGGAGGACGGCCCGCTTATCGTCCTGCTCCATGGATTTCCTGAGTTTTGGTATGGCTGGAAAAACCAAATCAAACCGCTTGCGGACGCGGGGTACCGGGTGATTGTTCCTGATCAGCGAGGTTACAATCTCAGTGACAAACCGGAAGGAATTGAGGCATATCGGATTGATACATTAAGAGATGATATCATTGGGCTTATTTCGCAATTCACTGATCAAAAAGCAATCGTGATCGGTCATGACTGGGGAGGAGCAGTAGCCTGGCACTTGGCATCAACACGTCCGGAATATCTTGAAAAGCTTATCGCCATTAACATACCGCATCCGCACGTCATGAAAACCGTAACACCAGTCTACCCTCCGCAATGGCTGAAAAGCTCATACATTGCCTTCTTCCAGCTGCCGGACAAACCGGAGGCCGCGTTAACAGAAAACGACTATGAGAAATTAGATAAAGCCATCGGGCTATCTGATCGGCCGAAGCTTTTTTCTTCTGAGGATATCAATAAGTACAAAGAAGCGTGGAAGCAGCCTGGCGCCCTGACGTCAATGCTGAACTGGTACAGGGCCCTCAGAAAAGGCAGCCTTGCAGAAAATTCCCGCGAATGCCATACAGCCCCTTATCGGATGATCTGGGGAATGGAAGACCGCTTTTTAAGCAGAAAGCTTGCAAAAGAAACAGCAAGACGCTGTCCAAACGGGCATTTAATATTTGTGGATGAAGCGTCCCATTGGATCAGCCACGAAAAGCCGGCCATCGTGAATCAGCTTATTTTAGAATATCTTGAAAACCAATAAGTCAGATTTTCTTTGCACCGTCTGTCGAAATGGCAGACTTTTTCTATGCTTTTTTTTCATACTCTATTTTAAACCTGACAAAATAACATTACATATACTCAAATGTCATACCAAAAATGTAACAAAAAACAGGTTTAAACGACTTTAAAAAAAGGAATAGCCTTACTGAAGATTTGTGTACAATTCCCCTAAGGCAATACTTAAAAAGAATAAAAAAAAGAAGGTGCCTTAATGAAGCAAGGATTAATCTCGATTATTATCCCGTCTTACAATGAAGGTTATAATGTCAAACTCATTCATGAATCTTTAAAAAAGGAATTCAAAAACATTCATTATGATTATGAAATATTCTTCATTAACGACGGAAGTATTGATGACACGCTTCAGCAGATCAAAGACCTGGCATCCAAATGCAGCCGAGTGAAATACATATCATTTTCGCGAAACTTTGGAAAAGAAGCCGCGATCTTGGCCGGATTTGAACATGTTCAAGGCGAGGCAGTTGTCGTGATGGACGCCGATTTGCAGCATCCGACCTATTTGCTGAAGGATTTTATCAAAGGCTACGAGGAAGGCTATGATCAAGTCATTGCCCAGAGGAACAGAAAAGGGGATAACCCCGTGCGTTCGCTTCTTTCGTCCCTTTACTACAAGTTCATTAATAAAGCGGTGGAAGTTGATTTGCGTGACGGTGTCGGAGACTTTCGTCTGTTAAGCCGCCAAGCTGTGGATGCACTTTTGAAATTGAGCGAAGGCAACCGCTTTTCAAAAGGCCTGTTTTGCTGGATCGGCTTCGAACAGAAAATTGTTTTTTACGAAAATGTCGAAAGAAAAAACGGCACATCCAAATGGTCATTCAGCAGCCTTTTTAATTACGGAATGGACGGCGTTGTCTCCTTTAACCATAAACCGCTGAGAATTTGCTTTTACACCGGCATTTTTGTATTGCTGCTCTCTCTTATTTATATCATAGCCACGTTCGTCAAAATTCTTACAAACGGTATTTCTGTACCCGGATATTTCACAATTATATCTGCGGTCTTATTCCTTGGCGGGGTTCAGCTGTTAAGCCTTGGCATCATAGGAGAATACATCGGCAGAATCTATTACGAAACAAAAAAACGTCCGCATTATTTGATCAAAGAAGCAAATATCCCGAGCAAAGATCTGCCTGAAACGAACGAATTGAAAAACATGCGGCGCCTGACCAAACTGCACTGAAATGAATCAATTGCCATTGGCAGTGCTTTTTTGCATGCTTACAGTTAACGGCAAGACTGGAGACCTCTTATGAAAAAAAGAAAACATGTCATGATTTATGCGGCCAGTCTGTTCATAGCCGTTCTTGCGCACGCTTTTTTTGTGAAAGAATGGGCGGAAGGCAGATATATGACCGGTCCCGGTGACGGACTGGCGCAAATGATCGTATTTAAGAAATTATTATATGAACAATACACGCAAGGAAACTTTTTCTATCATTATTCATTCGGACTCGGCGGCGGCACATTCAGCCAGCTTGGCTATTATTTTTCTGCTTCTTTCCTTTTTCTTGCGACATCCGCCGCAGTATGGCTGCTGCAATCGGTTCATCTCATCGGTGAGGCGGATACGCTTTTTTGGGCACAGTCAGCCGTTTTTATCAGCATTATTAAGCTGAGTCTGATTATTTTTACAGCAGCTTCTGTTTTCAGCTATTTGCTCAAACGCAGAGCAGCGGCGTTTACGGGTGCTGTACTATACGGAGTATCGATTATTTACTTTCGCCACGAAGCGTATTGGGAATTTTTCACCGATACAATGATTTGGCTTCCGCTTCTTGTGCTCGGAGCGGAAAAAATCATCAGGGAGCGGCGTCCGGCATGGTTTATCATTGCTTGCTCACTGAGCTTAATCAACAATTTTTACTTTGCATACATAAATCTGATTTTCATTGGAATTTATATTTTGTTCAGATGGCTGATCAAGCTGGAAGATCATGAAGTGAAAAAATGGGTTCAATGCAGAATGTTTTTAGTCTCGGGACTCATTTCTTTCGGTATCAGTGCGGCGGTATTTGTGCCGGTGGTTTACGGGTATTTAAATAACCTGCGCCCTCCGTATAATGAAAAAATAGAGTGGCTGAATTTCGATGATAATATTTTATTTTCAAGCAGGATTATCGTGGTGCCAGCCATCTTTTTGCTGTTTTTGTTTGTCATTTCTTTTTATAAACACCGGGTGTTTCGCCTTTTTGCCGGATTGAGCCTTCTGTTTATCCTCTTTCATTTCAGTCCGTACGCGGCAAGCGCCTTTAACGGCTTTTCCGCACCGCAAAACCGGTTTGAATATATTTTGGCCTTTACAATCGCCGGAGCAGCCGCCGCAGGTTTATCACAGCTGCAGGAGCTGAGGCGGAAAGAACTGCTTCCTGCAGCAGCGATTGTTCTGCTTCTTTATTGGTATCATGTCCAAAGGTATGAGCTTGATATATGGAAGCCAGCGAATGAAAGCATCCTACTGCTTTTGTTCCTGACAATCGCTGCTTTGTTTGCCGCAGTTTTTGTGAAAAAACGGGCAAAGCTTGCTGTATACGGTGTGGTGATTCTGTCTTCGCTGCTTGTCGCTAACACCTATCAGAAATATGCGCTCTCAGAAGGAGGCGGGCTGGACAGTGTCTCAAAATCCTATATTACAAGCGAGGAATACAAAGGAGACGAACAATCTCAGCTCATCAGACGTGTGCAAAAGGAAGACAATGATCCGCTCGTGAGAATCGACTGGATGAATGGCGTCCGCAATAACACTCCGATTATTTACGGGTTTAATGGATTCAGCGCCTACTCGAGCATTTTAAACAGCCATTTGCTCTCCTTCTATTGGAATGATCTTCGCATCGATATGGGAAGAGAAAGCGTCAGCCGCTACGCTTCATTGGGGGACAGAGCGAATTTGTACAGCTTGCTTTACGGCAGATATTATATGACGGAAAAAATAAACGAAGCGAATGTTCCATACGGCTTTACAAAACATATAGAATCAGAGCACTACACCGTTTATGAAAATCAATACATGCTTCCTTTCGTCAAATCAGCCGATAAAGTTTACTCAGAAAGGGATTTGGAAAAATTGCCCGCTCTTGCGAAAGAGCAAGCGATGCTGAAAGGAATTGTGTTAGCAGATCCAACTGAAAAAACAGAGCAGCCGCCTGATCTGGCGAATCTGATCTCCAAATCGGACATCACTGCAAAACAAGCTCAATATCAAAACGGACTCCTTACGGTAACTGGAGAAAACGGCGGAGAATTGATCATCACTCCGAAAAAGGCGTCAGCCGGTCCGGGCGATTACTATGTCAGTTTTTATTTAAAAAGCAAAGCAAAAGACAAAGGATTTACGCTAAAGGTAAATGATTATGTCACAACAAGAAAATCCAATCAATCGATCTATAAAACGGGTGTAAATGATTTAACCATCAGAGTGCCTAAATCAGATCATATCTCGATCAGGCTTCCGAAAGGAACGTACGAGCTTTCACACATAGCGCTTTATGCAGAAAATTATCAAACATTAAAAAACGCTGTGTCGCAAAACAAAACAGAGAGAACAGACAGCCTGGAATGGAATAAAAACAAGCTGACATTCACATATCACAATTCTAAACCCCAGTACATCATGCTCCCGATTCCGTATGAGAAAGGCTGGGAGCTGAAAATTAACGGAAAACAGCAGAAAATTGAAAAAGCCGATTACACTTTTATCGGTTTTAAGGCGCAAAAGGGAGACAATCAAATTGAACTCACCTACTATCCGCCATATTTTAAAATATCCGCAGTGATGTCTTTCATCAGTCTGCTCTTAGCTGTTTTTTATACAAGACGCAAAAAAGCCCGGCTCTAAATAGAGCCGAGCTTTAATTTTTTCTGAAGCTTTTCTTCGCTGAATATCCAGCCGGTATAAGATGAGCGTATCTCAAGATCATGACTGATATGAACAATTGCGACAAACGGATAGTGCCCTTTACTCCGATAACGCAGGTCAATAAACCGTACCTCGTAATGATCCTTATACGTATCCACTTCCCACCTGTAAACCGGGGAGAACGAAAGAAACGCCGCAATGTTATCATCCTGCTTCGCCGCTTGCATAACGTCGGTTTCAGGCACAGGCACCCGATTAAACGTATCAAGTATCACCACGTGCCCGTCCATGCTCCTTCCTACATAAAAAGCATGCGCAGTTGTAACCGCAATCCGCCATTGCCTGAATTTCATCGTCGGCGAAATGATAATGCTTTCGATCTCTTCATGAATCATCTCACGGAGCTGCCGTTTGATTCGCAGCTGCATCATCAGGCGCAAGATATAATAGCCTGCCAGTATTACGTATAAGGTGAGAAATGTGATACCGGGGCTGCCGCCGACATACCAAACCGCGATGGCCGCCAGATGGCTGATAAATATAAACGGATCAAATGTGTTAATCAGCCCGAGCGCCACCCATTTTTTCGAAAACGGCCGGATGGCTTGTGTTCCGTACGCGTTGAAAATGTCAACAAATACATGCAGCACAACTGCCAGCAATGTCCACAGCCACAGATGCAGAAAATCAGCCTGCGGATAAAATAAATACAAAATCGCCGGAATGATGACAGACCAAAACAAAACGGCGGGAATAGAATGGGTAAAGCCTCTGTGATTTCTTATATAAACAGCATTGTTTTTAAGTTTTAACACAGTATCAATATCAGGAGCCTGTGAGCCCGCAAGCGTAGCGATCATGACTGCGTGAGCCATTGCCGGATCTGTTCCGACAACCGGATCCAGTGTCGCGATTCCGCCGAGGGCGATGCCCATGACAACATGTGTGCCCGTATCCATAGGTGACCTCCTTGCAGGTGTATCCTGCACATTCACTTTTGTAAGACATTACCTATTTTTATATACCCAATCTTTTAACCTGTTTAATCGTTCTCATATGTTTCCGCTTTTTCTTTACTTCTATTTAATGTAACATATTATCGTACTGTGCCCTTAGTGTACAACAAAAAACAGTCTAAAGAAAAGCGGGGCGCGAGAGACTGGGGAGAAACACATATGAACGTACTTGAAGATAAGATAAAACAAAAAGATATACAGCAATTTCAAAATGATTTAATTAACTGGTTCGAAAGAGAACAGCGCATTCTGCCGTGGAGAGAGGACCAGGATCCGTATAAAGTATGGGTATCTGAAGTGATGCTCCAGCAAACGAGGGTAGAGACGGTCATTCCTTACTTTTTACGGTTTGTGGAGCAATTCCCGACAGTAGAAGCGCTCGCTGATGCCGATGAAGAAAAAGTGCTCAAAGCATGGGAAGGCCTCGGTTATTATTCGCGGGTCAGAAACCTGCAAAGCGCGGTTAAAGAAGTGAAGCAGCAATACGGGGGAGTTGTTCCGTCAGAAGAAAAAGAGTTCGGCGGCTTAAAAGGCGTAGGTCCTTACACAAAAGGAGCGGTGCTAAGCATCGCATACAATAAACCGATTCCCGCGGTTGACGGAAATGTGATGCGTGTCATGTCGAGAATTTTGTCCATCTGGGATGATATTGCCAAGCCAAAAACAAGAACGATTTTTGAAGAAGCAGTCCGTGCGTTTATTTCAAAAGAAAAACCCTCTGAATTCAATCAGGGTTTAATGGAGCTGGGAGCCATCATCTGTACGCCGAAATCACCTTCTTGCCTGCTTTGTCCTGTTCAGCAGCATTGCTCAGCGTTTGCAGAAGGCACTGAACGAGAACTCCCGGTGAAAAGCAAAAAGAAAAAACCGGGAATCAAAACAATGGCTGCAATTGTACTGACAGATGATGACGGACAAGTCTATATTCATAAACGCCCGTCTAAGGGACTGCTTGCCAATCTGTGGGAATTCCCGAATCTTGAAACGCAAAAAGGAATCAAAACAGAGCGCGAGCAGCTCACTGCATTTTTAGAAAGTGATTTTGGCATAAAAGCTGAAATCAGTGACCTCCAAGGTGTAGTGGAGCATGTTTTCACCCACCTGGTATGGAATATTTCTGTGTTTTTCGGTAAAGTAAAACAAGTGTCGGATACTGCAGACCTAAAAAAAGTAACGAAGGAAGAGCTTGAAGAATTCGCGTTTCCAGTGTCACACCAGAAAATTTGGAAGATGGCAGTGGAAGCAGCCGGAGTCATTTAATTCGGCTGCTCGGTAAGAGTCCTTAATCATAACTGACGCGCGTGCCGTGGCTGTAGTCTGCTTCATTACGCTTCATTCCGCCGCGCGCTTCAATCTCTTGCGTTAATTCACGGTATTTTGATTGGCCTTCTTCGTTCAAATAAGGCATAATTTGCTGAAAGGCATGATGAAAAAAGGCGAGTTCACTGTTTTTCCAGTCCTTTTTGGAAATCATGGTCAATTCGCTCATATCTCGTCCGACATACATAACAGAAGACCCCCTTTAAAGTTCTTGCCATTATTGTTTGTGGAATGAAGAGAACTATACGCTACAAGGAGCTGAGGAAAAAATGGAACAAAATAAATGTGCACTCGTAACAGGAAGCAGCCGCGGCGTCGGAAAAGCAGCGGCGATCAGACTTGCGGAAAACGGCTATAATATTGTCATTAACTATGCACGCAGCAAAAAAGCCGCTCTGGAAACAGCGGAAGAAATCGAAAAACTTGGCGTGAAAGTGCTTATCGTAAAAGCAAACGTAGGCCAGCCCGCAAAAATTAAAGAGATGTTTCAGCAAATTGATGAAACCTTTGGAAGACTGGATGTTTTTGTTAATAACGCTGCATCAGGCGTACTGAGACCGGTTATGGAATTAGAGGAGACACATTGGGACTGGACGATGAACATCAATGCAAAAGCCTTGCTTTTCTGCGCTCAGGAAGCGGCAAAGCTGATGGAGAAAAACGGCGGCGGTCATATCGTCAGCATCAGCTCATTAGGTTCAATCCGCTACCTTGAAAACTATACGACAGTTGGTGTGTCAAAAGCTGCGTTAGAGGCTTTAACCCGTTATCTCGCAGTAGAGCTTTCACCAAAACAGATTATCGTAAATGCGGTATCAGGCGGAGCGATTGACACAGATGCGCTCAAACACTTCCCGAACAGAGAAGACCTTTTGGAGGATGCGCGTCAAAATACCCCGGCGGGACGTATGGTAGAGATTAAAGATATGGTCAATACGGTTGAATTTTTAGTGTCATCAAAAGCTGACATGATCCGAGGGCAGACCATTATCGTTGACGGCGGGCGCTCACTGCTCGTTTAAAAAAATTTTTTGAAAAAAGGAATAGCCACTCGATTACCTGCACATTCTAATGACCGTGGAGGTGATAACAATGGCTAACTCAAATAACTTCAGCAAAACAAACGCTCAACAAGTCAGAAAACAAAACCAACAATCAGCTGCTGGTCAAGGTCAATTCGGCACTGAATTTGCTAGCGAAACAAACGCTCAGCAAGTCAGAAAACAAAACCAACAATCAGCTGCTGGCCAACAAGGTCAATTCGGCACTGAATTCGCAAGCGAAACTAACACACAGCAGGTAAGACAGCAAAACCAATCTGCTGAACAAAACAAACAACAAAACAGCTAATCACTGAAACAGAAAAAAGCACTTCATCTTCGGGTGGAAGTGCTTTTTTCTGTTTGAAAAACGACAAAACTTGTGAAAGCTCAACAGAATGAGTCAAAGGGTTTGCTTAGATCAGAATCGAAATGATTAATGGTGGAAACGTTTAGACTTTGACCAGGCTGAAGGAGGAACCGATGACGGAATTTGAAAAGCTGGTAATAGAACAGATGAAAACGATGGACAAGCTTCTCGATCTCCAATCAGAGCTCGACCGCTGCAAAGAAATCGAAGCAGAACTCCGGCACTTGGAAAGGGATGCAAGGCTGCGCGGTATTCAGGATGAAATTGCGGTAAAACGAAAGCATCTTGCTGATATACAGGATACGTTTCAGAAACAGACAGAGCAGGTGATTCGTTCATATCGCAGCTCAGAAAAGCCGTCTTCCTATGTGTAGAGCAGGAATGTGCCATTCCCAAGCCGGAATGGCTCTTTTATTTTCATTTTTCAATTTGTAACGTTATAATAGGTAAAAGACGTTGTCGGTAAGCAAATTTGGACATACTAACTGTAGGGCTTTATAGAAAGTAGGGGAGAAATATGGGTTATCCCAAGGAAGGAGAAACCATTCAAATTCACAGCTATAAGCATAATGGGCTGATTCATAGAATTTGGAATGAGACAACAATCTTAAAAAGTACAGAAATGTGTGTCATCGGAGCCAATGACCGGACGATGGTAACCGAATCAGACGGCCGGACATGGATAACCAGAGAGCCCGCAATCTGTTATTTTCACGCAAGACAATGGTTTAATGTCATCGGGATGCTGAGGGAAGACGGGGTTCATTATTATTGCAACATCAGTTCTCCGTTTGCCTATGATGGCGAAGCAATTAAATATATTGATTATGACTTAGATGTTAAGGTTTTTCCTGACATGACTTACAATATTCTCGATGAAGACGAATATGATGATCATCGGAAATCCATGAATTATCCAAAAGAAATTGACAGTATTTTAAGAGACTACTTAAACACACTGCTCCATTGGATTCATCAGCGGCAGGGCCCGTTTGCACCCGAGTTTGTCGATATGTGGTATGAACGGTATTTGCGCTATACAAAATAATGGTTACGTAAAAACCTGTTGCGGGGTACAACAGGTTTTTCACATGGGCTCACACACATCATGATAAAGAGAGGGGGAATCAACGTGGGGGTTATGAAACGCTATATGCAATTCGTCAAACCTTATAAGAAGCAAATTTTCATTACAGTATTAATCGGGATCGTAAAATTCTCCATTCCGCTTGCTCTCCCATTGCTTCTGAAGTACGTAGTTGACGACATTATTCAAGGAGGCGGCACGGCCAGTGACAAAACAACGTCATTGTTCACCATTATGGCGATCATGTTCGCCTTATTTTTAATTTTGCGCCCGCCTGTTGAATATTATCGGCAATATTTTGCCCAGTGGACAGCCAGCAAGGTACTCTATGATATAAGAGCCAAGCTGTTTGATCATATACAGAAGCTGAGCCTTCGTTTCTATGCGAATACTAGAACAGGGGAAGTCATTTCCCGAGTCATCAATGACGTGGAACAAACAAAGGATTTTGTGATCACAGGTCTGATGAATATATGGCTCGATATGCTGACGATTTTGATCGTGATCTCTATCATGCTGACACTGGACGTTAAATTAACGCTTATTTCCATCATTTTGTTTCCGTTATACGGTATATCAGTGAAGTATTTTTACGGCCGTTTAAGAAAGCTGACAAGAGAGCGGTCACAGGCGCTTGCTCAGGTACAGGGGCATTTGCATGAACGGATTCAAGGCATGCCAGTGATCAGAAGTTTTGCGATAGAAGACCATGAGCAGGCCAACTTTAATGAAAAAAACAGCCATTTCTTAGATAAAGCAATCCGTCATACGAATTGGAATGCCAAAACCTTTGCGGTTGTCAACACCATTACAGATCTGGCACCGCTCATCGTGATTGCATTCGCCGGCTATTTTGTCATCAACGGACCGCTGACAGTCGGAACGATGGTTGCGTTTGTCGGGTATATCGACAGAATGTATAACCCTGTCAGAAGGCTGATTAATTCTTCTACAACCTTGACGCAGTCAATCGCTTCAATGGACAGGGTATTTGAATTTATTGACGAGCCGTATGAACTGACTGACAAACCAAATGCCATCAAAGCTGACCATATCCGCGGAGAAGTCGAATTTCGAAATGTGTCGTTTCAATATGAAAAGGGAAAAGAAAACATCCTTTACGATGTGTCTTTAAAAGTAACCAGAGGAGAAACCGTAGCCCTCGTTGGAATGAGCGGCGGAGGGAAATCCACGCTCGTCAGCCTGATTCCAAGGTTTTATGATGTATCAAGCGGCAAACTATTGATTGACGGGACAGATATTCGGGATTATGAAGCAAGAAGCCTGCGCAATCAGGTTGGCATGGTGCTTCAGGATACCTTTTTATTCAGTGAAACGATTAGAGAAAATATTGCGATCGGAAAACCTGATGCCACGCTTGAAGACATTATGGAAGCCGCAAAAGCAGCCAATGCACATGATTTTATTATGAGTTTTCCGGAAGGGTATGAGACCCGTGTGGGAGAAAGAGGCGTTAAGCTCTCAGGGGGACAAAAACAGCGGATTTCCATTGCGCGTGTATTTCTGAAAAATCCGCCGCTGCTGATCTTGGATGAAGCTACTTCAGCTTTGGATCTTGAAAGTGAGCACTACATTCAAGAAGCGATGGACAAGCTGGCGAAGGACAGAACAACTTTTGTCGTGGCTCACCGCTTATCAACCATCACACATGCGGATAAAATTGTCGTCATGGAAAACGGAACAATCATCGAAACCGGAACCCATGATGAACTGATGGATTATGACAGTCAATACAAGCACTTATTCACAATCCAAAACTTGAATTAAACTTCGATCTTATATCCTTTTATCAAGGATATAAGATTTTTTTGTATAAAAAAACCCGGCATATGAACCGGGCTACTCTTCTATTTCCATTTCGCAGTCTTTCGGATGGTACGTTTGAAAGCTTGTAATAAGTGTTTCTAAATGTTCAAGCTGCTCGCGGTATTCTACAGCGCTTGCCATAATATTAAGCATATTATAATCAAGAAGCTCATCATCTGAGTTGCGCTGGTTTTTAAGAAATGACTTTGTCAGCAGCTGTTTGTATTGGATGCCTTCTTCATCTGTATCATCATGCGGTTTAATTTTGCCGACAAACCTCATCAAAATCCGCTCGTGCCAATAAAGAAGGTAATCAAGTTCTTCAGTCAGTGTTTCCTGAAACTCTTCAGGCATATGATAAATCTCGTTTTCCAGGCGATGCAGCTTCTTCAGCGTGTCGAGCGCCCGGTTTGCGGTTATTATCGCCTGTCTGAACAGGACAAGTTTTCTTGATTTCACGTAAGTCGTTTTCTTAAAGTAGCTTCTTTCTTCTTTATATAGAAGATATGTCTGATCTAGCTTGAACATTTTTTCTTTCAATTTTTCAATATCCTCTTTCAAAATCGAATGCTCTGTTGACTGGCGCATAATCAGCCTGATCCATTTCATGATTTCTTCAGTGTTTTCGACTGTGTTATGAATCAGCTTTGTCTCGTACTTAGGCGGCAGGAATACCAGGTTGACGATAAAGGAAGAAAGCACCCCTAAAATGACTGTGCTTGTTCTGATCAGCGCAAACATTAAAAAGTCGTCACCGGCAGATTCTAAAATCGCAATAACTGTAACAAGAGCAATCGAAATCGTATGTTCAATTTTAAGCTTCAGCATTATGGTAATAACAATAACTGCTGTCAATCCGATCATAATCGGACTGGGTCCGAAAATAAGACCGAACACTGTGGCAATAACAGCTCCGATAATATTTGCCTGAACCTGATCAATAATAATAAGAAAAGAGCGGTAAATTGACGGCTGGATCGCAAATATCGCTGCAATCCCAGCAAAAATCGGTGCGGGAAGTCCGATCCACGAAGCTAAATAAAGAGCCAGCGTAATCGCGATCCCTGTTTTGAAAATGCGGGCACCAAGTTTCATTGGTTTGTGCGTGCATTCCTTTCTATAATAAATTGTTTGACCTAGCAAATGGCTAATCATTAAAATTCCCTGTGAGTTTATTTGCTAAACAATTAAGTAATATACAGGGATCAATACAATTATTCAAGCTATTTCTCAAGAAAAAGACCAAAATCTTACACGCATTTTAAAAGTACACAAAAACAGGAGCTTATAAGCTCCTGTCCGGGGATGTGCAATATTACTTTTTAAGATGTTTAAAAGCATCCTCAACAGCAGCAAGCGTATCTTTAATGTCCTGCTCTGTATGTGCTGTTGTAATAAACCACGCTTCATATTTAGAAGGTGCGAGATTAATGCCGCGCTCCAGCATCAGCTTGAAAAACGTAGCGAATGTTTCACCGTCACTGCGTTCTGCCTGATCGTAATTTTCTACTTTCTCATCAGAGAAGTAAACCGTCAGCGCACCCTTTAAGCGATTGACTGTTATTGTGATGCCATGGGTTTCTGCGTGTGCCAAAATGCCTTCCTCAAGCATAGCGCCAAGACGGTCAAGCTTTTCATACACGCCTTCTTCTTTCAGCACTTCCAGGCAAGCAATGCCGGATAAAATAGAAGCGGGGTTTCCGGCCATTGTTCCTGCCTGATATGCAGGGCCGAGCGGTGCGACTTGCTCCATAATTTCTTGTTTGCCGCCATAGGCTCCAATTGGAAGTCCGCCGCCAATAATTTTTCCGAGTGCAGTTAAATCCGGTTTCACCTGTAAAAGATCCTGTGCACCGCCATACATAAAGCGGAAAGCAGTAATGACTTCATCATAAATAACGAGGGCGCCCGCATTGTGTGTCAGTTCGTTTACTTGTTCTAAGAAACCTTCTTTTGGCTCAACGATACCGAAGTTGCCGACAATCGGTTCAACGAGAACCGCTGCGATTTCACTGCCCCATTTCTCTAAGGCCGCTTTGTAGCTGTCAATATCATTAAATGGAACTGTAATGACCTCGTTTGCAATGCTTTTCGGTACACCGGCTGAGTCAGGCGTGCCCAGAGTAGACGGACCGGAGCCGGCCGCTACGAGCACAAGATCTGAATGGCCGTGATAACAGCCTGCAAATTTAATGATTTTGGTGCGGCCTGTGTAAGCACGAGCCACACGGATGGTCGTCATCACAGCTTCTGTCCCTGAATTGACGAATCTTACTTTATCCATAGCAGGGATGGCTTCCTTCAGCATCTTTGCAAAAGTAACCTCATGTTTTGTCGGTGTTCCATATAATACACCGTTTTCCGCGGCTTTTTTAATCGCCTCTGTAATATGCGGGTGGGCATGTCCGGTGATGATTGGCCCGTAAGCCGCCAAATAATCAATGTATTTGTTTCCGTCGACGTCCCAAAAATAAGCGCCATTTGCTTTCTCCATTGCAACAGGAGAACCCCCGCCAACTGCTTTATATGATCTTGAAGGGCTGTTTACACCGCCGACAATATGCTCTAATGCTTCACGGTGAAGTTCAACTGATTTTGTATACAAAAATAATAACCTCCTATATCTCCTTGCGTCCCCTCTATTGTAGCATGCTTCCAGACAAGAACAACGGATTCAGGCTCAAGATACAGGGTCATAGTTGTAATCTGGACAAGAATTGGATACGCTTAATACAAAAACATCCGGAGGTAAAGAAATGACTATTGAAATCGGACAAAAAGCGCCTGAGATTGAGTTGAAAGGCGATCATGGGGAGATAGTAAAATTATCGGATTATGAAGGGAAATATATCGTCCTTTACTTTTATCCAAAAGACATGACACCGGGATGCACAACTGAAGCCTGCGATTTTCGTGACAGCCATGAAAACTTCGCTGAGCTGGATGCTGTGATTATCGGCGTCAGCCCGGACAGCGAGGAAAAACACGGGAAATTTAAAGAGAAGCATAATCTGCCGTTCTTGCTGCTTGTCGATGACGAACACAAGCTGGCGGAGGCGTTTGATGTATGGAAACTGAAGAAAAACTTCGGAAAAGAATATATGGGGATTGAACGCTCCACTTTTTTAATTGACAAAGAAGGCCGGCTCATTAAAGAATGGAGAAAGGTAAAAGTGAAAGACCATGTAGCCGAAGCGCTCCAGACGCTGAAAGATATGTCGGGAAAGTAAAATCGTCAATCAGCCTCATAGCATATGCTGCAACTTTTACCCTAATATCAATTGACAAATTATCGTAAAAAGAGTTACACTAATTATAAACATTATAATGTAAGAATCTTTTTTAGAAGAGAGGTGCATGACGGATGGCTGCACATGAACTAAAAGAAGCCTTAGAAACGTTGAAGGAAACCGGAGTTCGCATTACTCCTCAACGTCATGCGATTCTGGAATATCTCGTTAACTCTATGGCTCATCCAACAGCGGACGATATATATAAAGCTCTGGAAGGAAAATTTCCTAACATGAGCGTAGCGACGGTATATAACAACTTGCGTGTGTTCCGGGAATCCGGCCTGGTAAAAGAGCTCACATATGGTGATGCTTCCAGCAGATTTGATTTTGTTACATCCGATCACTATCACGCCATTTGTGAAAGCTGCGGTAAAATTGTGGACTTCCACTATCCCGGCCTTGATGAAGTAGAGCAGCTTGCTGCACATGTGACCGGCTTTAAAGTAAGCCACCACCGTTTAGAAATTTACGGCGTCTGCCAAGAGTGTTCAAAAAAAGAAAACCATTAAAATAAGCTGACCGCGAAACGGTCAGCTTATTTATTTCGACATTTTCTTCTTATTATAAGACTCATCAAATTCTTTTCCTTCTAAGCTTTGATCTAAAGTCAGCGGCTCTCTGCAATGCATACACATATCTACTCTGCCTAAAACCTTGGTCTCTTTTTCACAGCCCGGACAAATGACCCGAACCGCTTTAGTCGAGAGCATGCCGATCCAAAAATAAACAACCGTGCTGAGCCCGATAGATAAAAGCCCAAGTATCATAAACAAACTCGAAAGCAAAACGGATTCCTTAAAAAAGATCCCGATGTACATAATGATAAACCCAACGAAAACCAAACTTAACGCAAACGTTCTGATTTTATTAATTTTGCTGGAGTATTTCGCCATGTCCATCCCCCTCTGAATTAAATATAGCACAAACCCGATGGTATTTTCTTCATGTTTTCGTTTGAAATGGAATTTAAATATGGAGACTTGCTTTGAAATTGTTTATAATAGTTCAATGTGTTTAGAAAAAAGGAATTTCGATTTAACCATAGAATTGAATCAAATAGAGAATAAAAAAATTGAACAATTGCATTGGAGGAATAGTGATGGAAAATCTTCTCCGTCCAATTTACCAAGAAAGAGCAAGTCATCCCAATACATTGGCTGTTATTATGATTGAGAGAAGAAACAAAACGTCTTCCATAACAGACAACTTTGATGCCGCTTTGCTTGTCATTGTAAAGCAGTCTGATAAGCCTGTTTTTATAAAGCATTATGAATTTGATCACAAAACAGCCTCTTTGCATGTGATAACTGATGCTCAGGTTCAAGAATGGATTTTGCTCGGCACAAATAGGAGAATCATAGATTGGATTGTAAACGGAAGAGTCATGTTTGACCGCAATGAGTATATTGCTGAGCTTATCGACAGGCTTAATACTTTTCCGTTTGCAGAACGTAAACTGAAGATCGGCCTTGAATACGGCAAGTTAATTAGAAGATACGTTGAAGGAAAAGCTTTCTTTGAAGCCAATCAATTTTTAGATGCCTACAATGCAGTAGTCCATGCATTGCATCATCTAGCACGTATTGAAGTAATCGACAGAGGATTCCATCCGGAAACCACTGTGTGGAGTCAAGTGCGTCAGATGGAACCTCAAGTGTACAAATTATATTCCGAGCTGATTGAAAGTCACGAAAGCTTGGAAAAAAGACTTGAATTATTATTTTTAGCAAATGATTTTCTTATTCATTCTAAAGCTGAGATTGGTTCAGCACATCTTTTTGAAGTGATGAAAGAAAAGGACATATGGCAATTTAGCGAGCTTCTTCAGCATCCTGACTTAAAACATTTTACTCAAGACCTTGGCGTCATGCTTGATTACCTGACAGAAAAAGGTCTTATCAGCGTGTGCCGAATTGAAACCAAAGGACAGGCTGTCTTTCATCGAGGATATTCTTTTAAAAAAGATGTTGACTCTGATTCCTGAGCATGGTATATTATTAAACGTCGCTGATGCGCTTCTGAAAAAATAAGCTCACAGCGGCGGAGAAATAAAATAAAAAACATTTGACAAAACAAAGTCGAAATGTTATACTGAAAAAGTCGCTTCTTAAAGAAGTGGCGGATGATCTTTGAAAACTAAACAAGACAAAACGTACCTGTTAATTCAAGTTTTATTATAAATCGCACAGCGATGTGCGTAGTCAGTCAAACTGAGGTCTGCACGATGCAGATCACGCAGATGTTACCACAGGATGTGGTGAACTTAATCTGCGATCCATTTATCGGAGAGTTTGATCCTGGCTCAGGACGAACGCTGGCGGCGTGCCTAATACATGCAAGTCGAGCGGACAGATGGGAGCTTGCTCCCTGATGTTAGCGGCGGACGGGTGAGTAACACGTGGGTAACCTGCCTGTAAGACTGGGATAACTCCGGGAAACCGGGGCTAATACCGGATGCTTGTTTGAACCGCATGGTTCAAACATAAAAGGTGGCTTCGGCTACCACTTACAGATGGACCCGCGGCGCATTAGCTAGTTGGTGAGGTAACGGCTCACCAAGGCAACGATGCGTAGCCGACCTGAGAGGGTGATCGGCCACACTGGGACTGAGACACGGCCCAGACTCCTACGGGAGGCAGCAGTAGGGAATCTTCCGCAATGGACGAAAGTCTGACGGAGCAACGCCGCGTGAGTGATGAAGGTTTTCGGATCGTAAAGCTCTGTTGTTAGGGAAGAACAAGTACCGTTCGAATAGGGCGGTACCTTGACGGTACC
Organism: Bacillus sp. FSL K6-1012; assembly: GCF_037964915.1. NCBI lineage: Bacteria > Bacillati > Bacillota > Bacilli > Caryophanales > Bacillaceae > Bacillus > Bacillus sp. FSL K6-1012. The sequence goes on from NZ_CP150175.1 coordinate 981,105, forward strand.
TAACCAGAAAGCCACGGCTAACTACGTGCCAGCAGCCGCGGTAATACGTAGGTGGCAAGCGTTGTCCGGAATTATTGGGCGTAAAGGGCTCGCAGGCGGTTCCTTAAGTCTGATGTGAAAGCCCCCGGCTCAACCGGGGAGGGTCATTGGAAACTGGGGAACTTGAGTGCAGAAGAGGAGAGTGGAATTCCACGTGTAGCGGTGAAATGCGTAGAGATGTGGAGGAACACCAGTGGCGAAGGCGACTCTCTGGTCTGTAACTGACGCTGAGGAGCGAAAGCGTGGGGAGCGAACAGGATTAGATACCCTGGTAGTCCACGCCGTAAACGATGAGTGCTAAGTGTTAGGGGGTTTCCGCCCCTTAGTGCTGCAGCTAACGCATTAAGCACTCCGCCTGGGGAGTACGGTCGCAAGACTGAAACTCAAAGGAATTGACGGGGGCCCGCACAAGCGGTGGAGCATGTGGTTTAATTCGAAGCAACGCGAAGAACCTTACCAGGTCTTGACATCCTCTGACAATCCTAGAGATAGGACGTCCCCTTCGGGGGCAGAGTGACAGGTGGTGCATGGTTGTCGTCAGCTCGTGTCGTGAGATGTTGGGTTAAGTCCCGCAACGAGCGCAACCCTTGATCTTAGTTGCCAGCATTCAGTTGGGCACTCTAAGGTGACTGCCGGTGACAAACCGGAGGAAGGTGGGGATGACGTCAAATCATCATGCCCCTTATGACCTGGGCTACACACGTGCTACAATGGACAGAACAAAGGGCAGCGAAACCGCGAGGTTAAGCCAATCCCACAAATCTGTTCTCAGTTCGGATCGCAGTCTGCAACTCGACTGCGTGAAGCTGGAATCGCTAGTAATCGCGGATCAGCATGCCGCGGTGAATACGTTCCCGGGCCTTGTACACACCGCCCGTCACACCACGAGAGTTTGTAACACCCGAAGTCGGTGAGGTAACCTTTATGGAGCCAGCCGCCGAAGGTGGGACAGATGATTGGGGTGAAGTCGTAACAAGGTAGCCGTATCGGAAGGTGCGGCTGGATCACCTCCTTTCTAAGGATATTTACGGAATATAAGACCTTGGGTCTTATAAACAGAACGTTCCCTGTCTTGTTTAGTTTTGAAGGATCATTCCTTCGAAACGTGTTCTTTGAAAACTAGATAACAGTAGACATCACATTCAATTAGTAACACAAGATATCACATAGTGATTCTTTTTAACGGTTAAGTTAGAAAGGGCGCACGGTGGATGCCTTGGCACTAGGAGCCGATGAAGGACGGGACGAACACCGATATGCTTCGGGGAGCTGTAAGCAAGCTTTGATCCGGAGATTTCCGAATGGGGAAACCCACCACTCGTAATGGAGTGGTATCCATATCTGAATTCATAGGATATGAGAAGGCAGACCCGGGGAACTGAAACATCTAAGTACCCGGAGGAAGAGAAAGCAAATGCGATTCCCTGAGTAGCGGCGAGCGAAACGGGATTAGCCCAAACCAAGAGGCTTGCCTCTTGGGGTTGTAGGACACTCTATACGGAGTTACAAAGGAACGAGGTAGATGAAGAGGTCTGGAAAGGCCCGCCATAGAAGGTAACAGCCCTGTAGTCAAAACTTCGTTCTCTCCAGAGTGGATCCTGAGTACGGCGGAACACGTGAAATTCCGTCGGAATCCGGGAGGACCATCTCCCAAGGCTAAATACTCCCTAGTGACCGATAGTGAACCAGTACCGTGAGGGAAAGGTGAAAAGCACCCCGGAAGGGGAGTGAAAGAGATCCTGAAACCGTGTGCCTACAAGTAGTCAGAGCCCGTTAACGGGTGATGGCGTGCCTTTTGTAGAATGAACCGGCGAGTTACGATCCCGTGCAAGGTTAAGCAGAAGATGCGGAGCCGCAGCGAAAGCGAGTCTGAATAGGGCGCATGAGTACGTGGTCGTAGACCCGAAACCAGGTGATCTACCCATGTCCAGGGTGAAGTTCAGGTAACACTGAATGGAGGCCCGAACCCACGCACGTTGAAAAGTGCGGGGATGAGGTGTGGGTAGGGGTGAAATGCCAATCGAACCTGGAGATAGCTGGTTCTCTCCGAAATAGCTTTAGGGCTAGCCTCAAGGTAAGAGTCTTGGAGGTAGAGCACTGATTGGACTAGGGGCCCCTACCGGGTTACCGAATTCAGTCAAACTCCGAATGCCAATGACTTATCCTTGGGAGTCAGACTGCGAGTGATAAGATCCGTAGTCGAAAGGGAAACAGCCCAGACCGCCAGCTAAGGTCCCAAAGTATACGTTAAGTGGAAAAGGATGTGGAGTTGCTTAGACAACCAGGATGTTGGCTTAGAAGCAGCCACCATTTAAAGAGTGCGTAATAGCTCACTGGTCGAGTGACTCTGCGCCGAAAATGTACCGGGGCTAAACGTATCACCGAAGCTGCGGACTGTTCTTCGAACAGTGGTAGGAGAGCGTTCTAAGGGCTGTGAAGCCAGACCGGAAGGACTGGTGGAGCGCTTAGAAGTGAGAATGCCGGTATGAGTAGCGAAAGAGGGGTGAGAATCCCCTCCACCGAATGCCTAAGGTTTCCTGAGGAAGGCTCGTCCGCTCAGGGTTAGTCGGGACCTAAGCCGAGGCCGAAAGGCGTAGGCGATGGACAACAGGTTGATATTCCTGTACCACCTCCTCACCATTTGAGCAATGGGGGGACGCAGGAGGATAGGGTAAGCGCGGTATTGGATATCCGCGTCCAAGCAGTTAGGCTGGGAAATAGGCAAATCCGTTTCCCATAAGGCTGAGCTGTGATGGCGAGCGAAATATAGTAGCGAAGTTCCTGATTCCACACTGCCAAGAAAAGCCTCTAGCGAGGTGAGAGGTGCCCGTACCGCAAACCGACACAGGTAGGCGAGGAGAGAATCCTAAGGTGATCGAGAGAACTCTCGTTAAGGAACTCGGCAAAATGACCCCGTAACTTCGGGAGAAGGGGTGCTCTGTTAGGGTGCAAGCCCGAGAGAGCCGCAGTGAATAGGCCCAGGCGACTGTTTAGCAAAAACACAGGTCTCTGCGAAGCCGTAAGGCGAAGTATAGGGGCTGACGCCTGCCCGGTGCTGGAAGGTTAAGAGGAGCGCTTAGCGTAAGCGAAGGTGCGAATTGAAGCCCCAGTAAACGGCGGCCGTAACTATAACGGTCCTAAGGTAGCGAAATTCCTTGTCGGGTAAGTTCCGACCCGCACGAAAGGCGCAACGATCTGGGCACTGTCTCAACGAGAGACTCGGTGAAATTATAGTACCTGTGAAGATGCAGGTTACCCGCGACAGGACGGAAAGACCCCGTGGAGCTTTACTGCAGCCTGATATTGAATGTTGGTACAGCTTGTACAGGATAGGTAGGAGCCTTGGAAACCGGAGCGCTAGCTTCGGTGGAGGCATCGGTGGGATACTACCCTGGCTGTATTGACCTTCTAACCCGCCGCCCTTATCGGGCGGGGAGACAGTGTCAGGTGGGCAGTTTGACTGGGGCGGTCGCCTCCTAAAAGGTAACGGAGGCGCCCAAAGGTTCCCTCAGAATGGTTGGAAATCATTCGCAGAGTGTAAAGGCACAAGGGAGCTTGACTGCGAGACCTACAAGTCGAGCAGGGACGAAAGTCGGGCTTAGTGATCCGGTGGTTCCGCATGGAAGGGCCATCGCTCAACGGATAAAAGCTACCCCGGGGATAACAGGCTTATCTCCCCCAAGAGTCCACATCGACGGGGAGGTTTGGCACCTCGATGTCGGCTCATCGCATCCTGGGGCTGTAGTCGGTCCCAAGGGTTGGGCTGTTCGCCCATTAAAGCGGTACGCGAGCTGGGTTCAGAACGTCGTGAGACAGTTCGGTCCCTATCCGTCGCGGGCGCAGGAAATTTGAGAGGAGCTGTCCTTAGTACGAGAGGACCGGGATGGACGCACCGCTGGTGTACCAGTTGTTCTGCCAAGGGCATCGCTGGGTAGCTATGTGCGGACGGGATAAGTGCTGAAAGCATCTAAGCATGAAGCCCCCCTCAAGATGAGATTTCCCATTCCGCAAGGAAGTAAGATCCCTGAAAGATGATCAGGTTGATAGGTCTGAGGTGGAAGTGTGGCGACACATGGAGCTGACAGATACTAATCGATCGAGGACTTAACCTAATTTCTAATGATGTCACACCTGTTATCTAGTTTTGAGAGAATATCTCAAAAAAACTCTTGATTTTTCAAGATATACATAGTATAATGTTAAATGTCACTGAAATTGTCTGGTGATGATGGCGAAGAGGTCACACCCGTTCCCATGCCGAACACGGAAGTTAAGCTCTTCAGCGCCGATGGTAGTCGGGGGGTTCCCCCTGTGAGAGTAGGACATCGCCAGGCAGACTTCATTCCGCAGTAGCTCAGTGGTAGAGCTATCGGCTGTTAACCGATCGGTCGTAGGTTCGAATCCTACCTGCGGAGCCATTATTGGAGAGCTGTCCGAGTGGTCGAAGGAGCACGATTGGAAATCGTGTAGGCGGTCAACTCCGTCTCAAGGGTTCGAATCCCTTGCTCTCCGCCACTGATATTTATACATAATCACAATTGAAAGTCTGGGCCCGTTGGTCAAGCGGTTAAGACACCGCCCTTTCACGGCGGTAACACGGGTTCGAATCCCGTACGGGTCATTATATGATGGAGGATTAGCTCAGCTGGGAGAGCATCTGCCTTACAAGCAGAGGGTCGGCGGTTCGAGCCCGTCATCCTCCACCATTATCATCGCGGGGTGGAGCAGTTCGGTAGCTCGTCGGGCTCATAACCCGAAGGTCGCAGGTTCAAATCCTGCCCCCGCAACCAATTAAAATCAAATGGTCCGGTAGTTCAGTTGGTTAGAATGCCTGCCTGTCACGCAGGAGGTCGCGGGTTCGAGTCCCGTCCGGACCGCCATTTAAATAATAAGGCTCGGTAGCTCAGTTGGTAGAGCAACGGACTGAAAATCCGTGTGTCGGCGGTTCGATTCCGTCCCGAGCCACCACCTATGCCGGTGTAGCTCAATTGGTAGAGCAACTGACTTGTAATCAGTAGGTTGGGGGTTCAAGTCCTCTTGCCGGCACTGTTTTTTCAAAACTTAATGTGGAGGGGTAGCGAAGTGGCTAAACGCGGCGGACTGTAAATCCGCTCCCTCAGGGTTCGGCAGTTCGAATCTGCCCCCCTCCACCATTTATAGGGGCATAGTTTAACGGTAGAACAGAGGTCTCCAAAACCTCCGGTGTGGGTTCGATTCCTACTGCCCCTGCCAAATTTATGACATCTTGAGATTATGGCGGTTGTGGCGAAGTGGTTAACGCACCAGATTGTGGCTCTGGCACTCGTGGGTTCGATTCCCATCAATCGCCCCATATTATCATTGGGCTATAGCCAAGCGGTAAGGCAACGGACTTTGACTCCGTCATGCGTTGGTTCGAATCCAGCTAGCCCAGTCTCACTTTTTTATATCAATTGAATATAATGTATTAAGTCCCTTAAGATGCGGAAGTAGTTCAGTGGTAGAACACCACCTTGCCAAGGTGGGGGTCGCGGGTTCGAATCCCGTCTTCCGCTCCAATTACGGCGGCATAGCCAAGTGGTAAGGCAGAGGTCTGCAAAACCTTTATCCCCGGTTCGAATCCGGGTGTCGCCTTTCTTTTGCCGGGGTGGTGGAATTGGCAGACACACAGGACTTAAAATCCTGCGGTAGGTGACTACCGTGCCGGTTCAAGTCCGGCCCTCGGCACCAATTTTACTTACTTGATAAGTTAAATTGGTGTTTGTGCTTAAAAATATAATGAAGCTAATCATATCAATGATCTACTTATGTAGATCATTTTTTTATTGTATGAAAGTGTCGAAGTAAGCATTGGGCTGTATTTCATAAAAAGTCGCTTTAGCCCTTTATTATTATATTTCCCAAAAAACTTTTTTGAAATACATTGACACTTTATCATATCCATGATATATTTATATTCGTCGGTTAGATACGACGTAAAACTTGCCGGTGTGGCGGAATTGGCAGACGCGCACGACTCAAAATCGTGTTCCTTCTGGAGTGTCGGTTCGACCCCGACCACCGGTATCCAATAAAAACCTGTTTCTTACTTATGTAAGAAACAGGTTTTTGTTTTAATTAAAAGAAGGAGCCTATGCTTAATATAGGCTCCTTTTTGTTATTTACTCAGCATATTGGTCGATGATCTCTTCTAAGACCTCTTCAAGTTGTTCGATATCATCAAGCTCTGATTGTCTGAAACGGACACGTACAAGCTGCTCTCCGTCATTATACATCTCTTCCAGCCATCCACGCAGGCCTCTTGCCCGGCGATCAACTTCGAAAATAATTTCTAAACCGTCTTCCTCTAAAAGAAAAATAAGCTCTAATTCATCAAGCATCTGACGGTAATAGCCTGATGTTGGAACAAACTCAAATTCTTGAACGAAAGGCAGACGGCGCTGGAAGTAAGATGCCTGTTCACAGTCTGCTTCGTTAAGACGGAAGCCAAGGTTCTCAATTGCTTCTAATACATTTTCAACCCAAGGATGTGCTTCTACGAAGATACGATCGTGATCTGATTTATCAATACCGCCTTGAATGTCAAGGTCTGTCACTACTGCGACTTCTACCTTCCCTACAGTAATCGGTGTATCAAGAGGCAGGATGAAGGAGAACGGAAATTGGTGTTCTTCTTCAGGCTGAATGGTGAATGAACCAGTTACCCGAAAAGAATGAATTGTTGCGTGTTTCCGGTGCTCTTCATCGTCTTTTACAATGACATATCTTGTGTTGAGCTGTAAGTCAATATAACGGATATCCTGGGCGATTTTCCCGCCTTTTACATGTACAGTTCCGCGGACTTCTTCTCCTGGACAATACGCATCTTTCTCCAAAATGGTATCGACTTTTGCTGCGCCGATGCCGGCACTTGCGGCAAGTTTCTTAAAAAATGACATATTAGATCTTCCCCTTTTTCTTTTTCTCAACAGTTATACGTGGGAAGAAGGAAAAAAGGTTCATTTATTTTGAAATAAATGAACCTTTTTTCCTATAATCGTTTATCTGAGGGACAGACTAAAAGTGATGCTTAAGTATAGGAGGAGATATGAATGAATAAAGAAACGATGGTCGCTGATGAATTACATAGAATGTTTTTAGCTGGTGAGCTGCAAATCACAGTCGAGGAGGACATTAACAATCTTTCAGAAAGACTGAGAAGCGGTGAACTCAGATTAGACAGTTTGACCGGGGAAGACGCGTTTATAAAAGAAACAGTAAACGAAGCGTTAAGAAGAGTGGAGCAATAAAATAGAGAGACGGCTTCTCAAAATGAGAGACCGTCTTTTTTTATGGTTTAAGAAGCACTTTAATGGCTCCGTCTGTTTTCGTATCAAACACCTCATAACCGTGCTTTGCTTGATCTAACGGCAGAACATGTGTGATGATGTCGCCCGGATCTACTTTACCTGTAGCAATCAGTTCATACAGGTACGGCATATAATGAATGACGGGGGCTTGGCCGGTTCTAATATTTACGTTCCTTTGGAAGATGTCTCCGAATGGAAATGCATTGTATCTCATTCCGTACACACCTGTCACTTGAATTGTGCCGCATTTTCTGACAGCCTGTGCCGCCGTTACCAGCGCACCCATGGCTCCGCCGTGCATTTTAACACCGGTGGCGAGAAATTCAAGCGGGGACATTTTGCCGTCCATTCCGACGCAGTCGATGACGACATCTGCACCGCCCTGTGTGATTTCTTTCAAATATGAACCAGCGTTTTCATGATGCTCGAAATTAACGATTTCTACATTGTTTGTTTTTTTTGCGTGCTGAAGGCGATAGTCTACATAATCCACTGCAATGACTCTTTTGGCGCCTTTCATCCATGCGAATTTTTGCGCGAGCAGCCCGACAGGACCGCAGCCGAGAATAATGACGGTATTTCCCTCTTTTACTCCTGCGTTGTCTACGCTCCAATAGGCTGTCGACATAGCGTCTGAAAGCAATACCAATTTCTCATCTTCTACTTCACAGTCATCAGGAAGTTTAAAGGGAGTGAAGTTAGCATAGGGGACGCGCATGTATTCAGCCTGGCCTCCGGGATAGCCGCCTGCTGAGTCTGAATAGCCAAAATAAGCACCGACTTCGCCGTTTGCATTTGAATTGTCACATTGGCTTTCAAGCTGGTTTTTGCAGAAAAAACATTCGCCGCAGCTGACGTTAAACGGTATGATGACACGATCGCCTTTTTTAACCTTGTGAACGTCGGGGCCTGTTTCTTCAACAATGCCCATTGGTTCATGGCCGATGATATAATCTTCAGGAAAATTGGGAACCATGCCGTGAATTAGGTGTAAATCAGATCCGCAGATTGCTGTGGTTGTCAGTTTGACGATGATATCATCAGGTTTTTTGATTTCTGGCGCTTTTACCTCTTTGACGCGGACGTCTTTAATGCCTTGATACGTAACAGCTTTCATTCATGATGTCTCCTTATTGTTTAGTGATCGGGCGTTGCGAATGTTCCGAGACGGTTCGTGTTATCGGGGAAAAGTTTTAGCCCAGCGATATCAACGGCTGTTTGTGCTGATTTCATATCGATTTGAAATTGTTTGTCCAAGTCAGAAGGGAAAAGCCAGCCTTTTTCCATCATGAGCTGTGATAGTTCTCCGTGCAGGTAAATAGCGGCGTCTAATTGATTTCGCAATGCTGTTCTGAGTTCTGGGCTTGCGGTTTCCGTGATGGCGACAGCATAATTTTTGATGCCGGTTTTTACGGAAATTAAGAAATCTAGGGCAAGTGCTGAATCAGCAAGGTCAGGCATGCCTTTTGCGTTTTTCGGGTCTAAGAAATCGTTCAATGATAGTCACCTCCTGTTATTGTCGGGGCCTTTTGATAGAGGCTCTGAAGCTCAGTTACGTCCCGTACAGACTGCTGTACATCCTTCTCCATAAGGGCTCTCAGTTCCTGATCGAACACCAGTCCCTGCATCATTTTTGATTTAAGTAAACATACGGTTTTGAAGTTGAGGATTTCGTGTAAATCAACTGTTTCGTGGTTTGCCAAACGGTCTTGTTCCATTTTTTCGGTCACCTCCTGATTCAAAGGTATTTTTACCTTGTATCATGCTTTTATGCGAAAGTGCTATAATGGGGAAAATATTTTCTTGGGGGAGTCGGATGATGAAACAGATTATTGCGATGGGCGGCGGAGGTTTTTCAATGGAACCAGATCATCTGGTTCTTGATCAATTTATCATTAATCAGTCAAAGCAGCCCTCACCTCGCATTTGTTTTTTGCCAACGGCAAGCGGGGATGCGGAGAACTATGTTCAGCGGTTTTACCATGCTTTTCAAAAGCTTGATTGTGACCCGTCTCATTTGTCTTTATTTAAGCCGCCGACAACAGATTTAGCCTCCTTTATTATGGAGAAAGATGTGATTTATGTCGGCGGGGGAAATACAAGAAATTTGCTGGTGCTGTGGAAGGAGTGGGGACTGGATCACATATTGAAAAAAGCTTGGGAGAACGGGATTATTTTAGCGGGATTAAGTGCAGGTGCGATCTGCTGGTTTGAAGAAGGTGTGACGGATTCTGCCGGACCGCTGACCGGTTTGAAAAGCTTGGGTTTTTTGCAAGGCAGTTTTTGTCCTCATTATGATGGAGAAAAGGATCGGAGACCTACATATCATCACATGATATCAGAGAAAGCGTTGAGCAGCGGTTATGCGGCGGATGATGGAGCAGCTCTTCATTTTATTGATGATCATTTTTTTCAGGCTGTGAGTTCAAGATCTGATGCAAATGCGTATCAGGTGGTGCTTCATGAAAATGAAATCTCCGAAATAGCATTGCCGATTACATATTTGTCTTGAATTTGCTGAATATTTTATACATTGCTCTTTTTTTCAGTTTGTTTTTATGATACTATAAGTGCGAAATTAATAGTTACTGGGGGTGCCCGCTGACGGGCTGAGAGAGAAGATATGCTTCTTAACCCTTTGGACCTGATCTGGTTCGTACCAGCGTGGGGAAGTAGAGGAATTGTTTTTATTATTGCTGAATACTGCAATAATATGTTTCTTTCTGACTGTAACCGGGTTCATTCAATTGAATCCGGTTTTTTGTGCTGGTTATGGGCTTGATTTTGTCCTTTCAAACAAAGAGAGGGGAAGGATAAGTGATGCAAAATCATTCAGTGCAGCAAGCCAACATTTCCATTATGTCGAGTTTTTCGGGGAGTAAAAAAGTATATGTAGAGGGGGCTTCGCCGGATATTCAAGTGCCGATGAGAGAAATTGAACTCAGTCCGACAACAGGATCATTCGGCGAAGAGGAAAACGCGCCGGTTCGTGTCTATGATACAAGCGGACCGTATACGGACCCCGATGTAAAAATTAATATTCAAGAAGGTTTAAAACCGCTTCGGCACAAGTGGATCACTGGGCGCGGCGATGTTGAAAAATACGATGGACGTGCTGTGAAGCCAGAAGACAACGGCTATAAAAAGGCTAACCCTAATGTAAGCTATCCCGGGTTAAAACGGAAACCGCTGCGGGCGAAAACAGGCCAAAATGTCACTCAAATGCATTATGCGAAAAAGGGGATAATTACCCCTGAAATGGAGTTTATCGCTATTCGTGAGCATGTGTCTCCCGAATTTGTCAGAGATGAAGTAGCCAGCGGCCGGGCGATTATTCCAGCAAATATTAATCATCCGGAAAGTGAACCAATGATAATCGGCCGAAATTTCCATGTGAAAATTAACGCGAATATCGGGAATTCAGCCGTTACATCTTCGATTGAAGAAGAAGTGGAAAAAATGACGTGGGCGATTCGCTGGGGAGCAGATACGATGATGGATCTTTCCACGGGGAAAGATATTCATACGACGCGTGAATGGATTATCCGAAATTGTCCGGTTCCGGTTGGCACCGTTCCGATCTATCAAGCGCTTGAAAAAGTAAACGGTGTAGCGGAGGATTTAACGTGGGAAATCTACCGTGACACGCTGATTGAGCAGGCTGAACAGGGTGTGGATTATTTTACGATTCACGCGGGTGTTTTGCTGCGATATGTGCCGCTAACTGCTAAACGGACAACGGGAATTGTGTCACGCGGCGGAGCGATTATGGCCCAGTGGTGTCTGGCTCATCATCAGGAAAGCTTTCTGTATACTCATTTTGAAGAAATCTGTGAAATTATGAAAACGTATGATATTGCCTTTTCTCTTGGAGACGGGCTTCGCCCAGGGTCAATTGCCGATGCCAATGACGAAGCGCAGTTTGCTGAATTAGAGACTCTCGGAGAACTCACGCAAATTGCCTGGAAGCATGATGTTCAGGTGATGATTGAGGGGCCGGGTCATGTGCCGATGCATAAAATCAAGGAGAACGTCGATAAACAAATGGAAATCTGTAAAGAAGCGCCTTTTTACACGCTAGGACCGCTGACGACGGATATTGCACCGGGCTATGACCACATTACATCAGCGATCGGAGCGGCGATGATCGGCTGGTACGGTACGGCCATGCTTTGTTATGTGACGCCGAAGGAGCATCTCGGGCTGCCAAACCGTGAAGATGTGCGGGAAGGGGTTATTACATACAAAATTGCGGCGCATGCGGCTGACCTTGCAAAAGGGCATCCGGGAGCGCAAATACGAGATGACGCTTTATCAAAAGCCCGCTTTGAATTCCGCTGGCGAGACCAATTTAACCTGTCGCTTGATCCGGAAAGAGCGCTTGAATATCATGATGAGACCCTGCCTGCTGAAGGGGCGAAAACGGCTCATTTCTGTTCGATGTGCGGGCCGAAATTTTGCAGCATGAGAATTTCTCAGGATATCCGTGATTATGCCAAAGACAAAGAGCTTAATGAGTGGGATGCCATTCAAGAGGGCATGAAAGAAAAAGCCGAGGAATTTGTGAATCAAGGGAGCAAACTTTATAAGTAACAGTATAGAAAGTCATTGACAGGCCGAATTGAATACGTTTAAATATAGCTAATATACATTTCCAACATTTGCTGATCGGATCACCGAAGGCTCTTATCTTTTGAGATAAGAGCCTTTTTTATTTTTAAAGGAGGGAGAAATGATGGGAACCAAAAAAGAGAAAGGGAGAAGACGCTTCAGAAAACGAAAAACATATGGCAATCAGATGCTGCCGCTGGCGCTTCTTATTGAAAAGAACAAGCGGGAGATAATGAATAGTGAGGAGTTAATGGAAAAAATTTATATGAAGATTGACGAGAAGCATACGGCAATCCGTAAATCTATGTAAAAAACCCGCTGAATAAACAGCGGGTTTTTTTCTATGCTATTAAACTTCTTTTTTAATCGGCAAACCTAAGCCCTCTGCTACGCGTCTTCCGTATTCAGGATCAGCTTTGTAAAAGTGCTCGATTTGGCGGAGTTTGATATCTTCTTTTTCTACTGGTTTCATTGCATTTACGATATTTTCTACAAGGCGTGTGCGTTCCTCTTCGCTCATTAAACGGTAGAGATCGCCTGCTTGTGTGTAGTGATCATTGTGATCGTAGCTTACGCTGTCAGCCATTCCTTGTACTGGATAAGCCGCTTGTTTATCCTCAGGTGATTCAGTCGGTCCGCCGAAGCTGTTTGGCTCGTAGTAGACGGAGCCGCCGCCGTTATTGTCAAAGCGCATTTGTCCGTCACGCTGATAGTTTCTTACTTCGTTGCGTGCGCGGTTGATCGGCAGGGCCTGGTGGTTTGCTCCGACACGGTAGCGATGCGCATCATGATACGCAAACAGACGCCCTTGAAGCATTTTATCCGGTGATACATCAATACCGGGGACCAGTGTTCCAGGTGAGAATGTTGCTTGTTCTACTTCTGCAAAGTAGTTTTCCGGATTTCTGTCAAGAACCATACGGCCGACTTCAATGAGCGGATAGTCTTTTTGAGACCATACTTTTGTGACATCAAACGGATCGAAGCGGTACGTATTTGCATCTTCTAAAGGCATGATTTGCACATATAATTTCCATGCAGGGAAATCGCCGTTTTCGATTGCATTGAACAGATCTTCAGTATGATAATCGGGGTTTTCACCGGCAATTTTTGCTGCTGTCTTCACATCAAGGTTCTTCACGCCTTGTTCTGTTTTAAAGTGATACTTGATCCATACGCCTTCGCCTTCGGCATTTGTCCATTTGAATGTATGGCTACCAAAACCGTGCATGTGGCGAAGTGTAGCAGGAATTCCGCGGTCAGACATCAGGATCGTCACTTGGTGTAGAGATTCCGGTGAAAGTGACCAGAAATCCCATACAGCTGTAGGATTTTTCAAGTGTGTTTTTGGATCTCTTTTTTGTGTATGGATAAAATCAGGGAACTTAATCGCATCGCGGATGAAGAATACCGGCGTATTGTTGCCGACGATGTCATAGTTTCCTTCTTCTGTATAAAACTTAACAGCAAATCCGCGCGGGTCGCGAACGGTGTCAGCAGAGCCAAGTTCACCGGCAACTGTTGAGAAACGGATGAACAAAGGTGTGCGTTTGCCGACTTCTGATAAGAAAGCAGCTTTTGTATATTTTGTTACATCGTTTGTCACTTCAAAATAACCGTGTGCGCCTGCACCTTTAGCATGAACGACACGCTCAGGAACACGTTCTCTGTTAAAATGGGCCAATTTTTCGAGTAAGTGTACATCTTGGATTAAAGTTGGTCCGCGAGAACCGGCAGTCATTGAATTTTGATTATCTCCAACTGGAGCTCCCCAGCTAGTTGTCAGTTTATTTGAACTCATGTCATCACCTCTTGGAATTGATAAGAACATAATATCATCTCTAAGTAAAAAGTCAATATTATTTTATAATGATTATAAAATAATCATTTGTATAATACGATAAAAACTATTGAAAAAAGCAGAAAACCCTTGGCAGAACAGTTTAATAGAGATGATCGAGGGTTCATAGAAATAAGCGCTATTTGCGAATATGAAAAGTAAGTGATAAACATTAATCCAAAAAATGTTGAATAAAAAAGAGTTGACATATTGGAATAATTTGAATTAACATGATATTCAAACAAAAAACAATTGGGCAGCTGATCGGACCGCCGAAGGCTCTCATCTCTACAAAAACAGAGATGGGGGCCTTTTTGTTTTTTTTAGAAGGCGGGGTTGGCAGAAGGAGAGGGATAAAAGTGGCTGTGACCATCAACATCAAGGAAAAAGCATTTGCTCAAGAAGGCCGCCAAACTACGGTCTTGGAGAATATTCAATTATCAATTGCACCGGGTGAGTTTTTAACGATCATCGGACCGAGCGGATGCGGAAAAAGCACACTTTTAAAGATAATTGCAGGACTTGATTCTGATTTTAGCGGGAGTGTCGAAATTAACGGACGCTATGTGACTGCACCAGGTATTCAGCAAGGATTTATTTTTCAGGAACACCGTCTTTTTCCTTGGCTGACGGTTGAGCAGAATATTGCCGCCGATTTGAATTTGAAAGATCCTAAAGTCAAACAGAAGGTAGATGAACTGATCGAGATTGTCAGATTAAAAGGATCGGAGAAAGCATATCCGCGTGAGCTGTCGGGCGGTATGTCTCAAAGAGTGGCCATCGCACGAGCTCTTCTGCGGGAGCCGGAGGTGCTGCTTTTGGATGAACCGTTCGGTGCGTTAGACGCGTTTACTCGAAAACACCTTCAAGACGTGCTGCTGGATATATGGCGGAGGAAAAAGACAACGATGATACTCGTCACTCATGATATAGATGAATCTGTTTATTTAGGGAATGAGATTGCGATCCTAAAAGCTAAACCGGGAAAAATTCACAAGCTGATGCCAATTCATCTGACTTATCCCCGAAACAGGACGACGACTGATTTCCAAGCGATCAGACAGAAAGTGCTGTCGGAATTCGAAAAAACAGAAGACTTTGAGTATGCAGAAGGATCAGGGATATAGAAAGGGCTGAAGCAGAGATGAAAAAAGGAATCATTGTATTGGCATCTATTTTTTTTCTGCTGGCAGGGTGCGGAGCAAATGGAGCCAGCGGTGATAAAAAACCATTGAAAGAAATTCGGATCGGAATACAGCAAAGCTTAAGCCCGCTTTTAATTGCCAAGGAAAAAGGCTGGTTTGAAAAGGCTTTTGAAAAAGAAGGCATCAAGGTGAAATGGGTGGAGTTTCAAAGCGGGCCGCCACAATTTGAAGGGCTTGCAGCAGATAAACTTGACTTTTCTCAAGTCGGCAATTCACCAGTGATCGCTGGACAGGCGGCAGGCATTGATTTTAAAGAAATCGGCTTGTCTCAGGACGGATTAAAGGCGAACGGAATACTTGTGAATCCAGCCAGCGGGATTAAGGAGGTCAAAGATTTAAAAGGAAAGAAAATTGCTGTAGCGAAAGGCAGCAGCGGCTTTGACTTTTTGTATAAAGCGCTTGATCAATCAGGCTTGTCAGCTGATGACGTGACCATTATTCAGCTGCAGCCTGATGAATCGGCCTCTGCGTTTGAAAACGGTTCGGTTGACGCTTGGTCCATCTGGGAGCCGTACCTATCCTTAGAAACAATCAAACACGGAGCGAAACTTCTTGTGAACGGGGAAAGCACCGATTTATATTCACCAGGGTTTACATTAGTTAGAACAACATTCTCTAAGGAACATCCAGACGAAGTGGTCCGTTTTCTGAAGGTATTTAATCAGGCGGTTGTATGGCAAAAGGAACATCCGGATGAAGCGGCTGACTTGTATGCAAAAATAAAAGATCTCGATAAAAAGGTCGTTGAAAATGTGCTGAAAAATACGGAGCCTCTGAATGAGGTTATTAGTGAAGACATTATAAAAGCGCAGCAGGAGACAGCGGATTTTCAATTTAAAACAAAAGCGATAGATAAGAAAATTGATGTGAGAGAAGTTGTTGATAATTCATTTATCAAAAAAGCGTTAAAGGAAAAAGTCTCTGGAGGTGATCCATCATGAAAGCAGAGGCTGCAGGTTCACTGCCGAAAGCAAATGCTGAAGCGATACAAAGAAAGCCCCATAGAATCAAATACGGGTGGGCAAAGGGGCTTCTGCTGCCTGCTGTGATCATAGCCATCTGGCAGGTGATCGGCAGTCTTGGCATCGTGTCGGCGACAGTGCTCCCTACACCTGTTGCGATCTTGCTGACGTTTAAAGAGCTCATTTTGACAGGCGAGCTCTTTGGCCATCTGCAAATCAGTATATACCGGGCAGCGCTTGGTTTTGTACTTGGTGCGGGGCTTGGACTATTGATCGGAATTTTGGCCGGATTTTCAAAACGGACGGAATTGTATCTTGACCCATCATTGCAAATGCTCAGAACCGTTCCGCATCTGGCTGTCACGCCGCTGTTTATTTTATGGTTCGGTTTTGATGAAATATCTAAAATTTTGCTGATTGCGCTCGGCGCTTTCTTCCCTGTGTATATCAATACATTTAACGGCATTCGCGGAGTTGACGCTAAGCTGTTCGAAGTTGCCCGGGTGCTTGAATTTAAATGGCACCAGCAGATGACAAAAGTGATTGTGCCGGCATCCCTGCCCAATATATTGCTCGGCATTCGCTTATCGCTGGGTATTGCATGGCTTGGGCTTGTTGTAGCGGAGCTGATGGGTTCAAGCTCAGGGGTCGGTTATATGATCATGGATGCCAGACAATTTTCACAAACAAATAAAGTGTTTGCCGGGATTATCATTTTTGCGGTGGTTGGAAAGCTGACGGATTCTTTTGTCAGACTGCTTGAACGAAAGCTATTAAAGTGGAGAAACAGTTACGAGGGAAAATAGACGAAAAGGAGAGATTGATATGGACATTCTTTGGTTTATTCCGACACATGGAGATGCAAGGTATTTAGGGTCGGAAAGCGAGGGGCGGACGGCGGATCATGAATACTTTAAACAAGTGGCGCAGGCCGCTGACAGGCTGGGGTATACAGGAGTCCTTCTGCCGACGGGAAGATCGTGCGAGGACCCTTGGCTCACAGCCGCTGCGTTAGCCGGGGAAACAAAGGACTTAAAGTTTTTAGTCGCGGTACGGCCTGGGTTAATGCAGCCTTCTCTTGCAGCCAGAATGACCTCTACCTTAGATCACATTTCAGATGGACGGCTGCTGATTAATGTTGTGGCAGGGGGCGATCCGTACGAGCTAGCCGGGGACGGACTGTTTATCAGTCATGATGAGCGCTATGAAGCAACGGACGAATTTTTAACTGTTTGGCGGGGGCTTTTGCGCGGAGAAACGGTTACCTATGAAGGAAACCATATAAAAGTGGAAAACAGCAATCTGCTATTCCCGCCGCGGCAAGCACCGCACCCGCCTATCTATTTCGGCGGGTCCTCACAGGCTGGAATTGAAGTCGCGGCAAAGCATACAGATGTGTATTTAACGTGGGGTGAGCCGCCTGAGCAGGTAAAAGAAAAGATCGAGAGAGTCAAAAAGCAAGCGGAAAAAGAGGGAAGAACAGTGCGGTTCGGCATTAGGCTGCATGTGATCGCCCGTGAAACAGAACATGAGGCGTGGGAAGCGGCTGAGCGTTTAATCAGCCATTTGGATGATGACACGATTGCCAAAGCACAGAACGCTTTGCGCCGTGCTGATTCTTCGGGTCAAAAGCGGATGGCGGAGCTTCATCGAGGCGATCGGACAAAGCTTGAAATCAGCCCGAATCTGTGGGCGGGTATCGGCCTGGTCAGAGGAGGGGCAGGCACGGCTCTTGTCGGAGATCCGCAGACTATTGCCGACCGCATAGCGGAGTACCAGGCCCTCGGCATTGAATCATTTATTTTTTCCGGCTATCCTCATTTAGAAGAAGCGTACTATTTTGCAGAGCTCGTCTTTCCGCTTTTGCCGTTCGAAAATGAGCGGACAAGGAAGCTTCAGAAAAAAAGAGGAGAAGCCGTCGGTAACACTTATTTTGTCAAAGAGAATCATGCGTCAGTTTAAGTGAAAACACAGCCTCCGAACATGGTATGATAATCAAAAAAGGGGGCTGTTTTTTCTGAAAATACTTATAAGTGCCGTTACTCTGTTGGTCATGCTGTCTGCATGCGGAAATACGAAGCACATGGAAATCAAAGAGGCAGATGTTTCAGATATTGAAAAAAACAGAATGAAGATTGCGGCTCCGCATTCATTCGCTGCTGAAGTGACTAATATCAACGAAAGCATTTCTGAGGCTGACATGTACATTGAACATTACCAAAACGGAAAGCTTGTTGAAACGATAGGTCCGGTAACTGCTGATTACACGGAAGAAAATCCCGATACATTACAATTTGTTTATTTTGAGAATGAGGAAGGGCAGAAAAAAATGAGCACCGTTCACTTTGGCATTGTTGATGAACAAGGGAGCAGCACGGCTGCTTCATCGTTTCAGCGTGACGTCAGCGCTGTACAGGAAATGACTCAAAATATATCATCAGCAGAGCCAATTTCTTTCGGGAAACCGATATTGATCGGCAGCAGCATAAAGGATTCTAACGGTACAATGAAAACCACTGGAAACAAAAATGAACTGATCAAACATAAAGATGCTCTGCTTTATTATGTTGAATTGCATAAATAAAATGGACGGCTTCGGCCGTCTGTTTTACCGAGCGGTGTGCTTGCATTTTAGAATACATCGTGATACATTTTAAATCGTAAATGTTACGATTTAAAGGAGGCTTTTTCTTGGCTAAGAAATCAAAAGTGGCAAAAGAATTAAAACGCCAGAAGCTTGTTGAACAATATGTTGCTATCAGACAAGAGTTAAAGGCAAAAGGAGATTACGAAGCACTCAGCAAGCTGCCGAGAGATTCAGCACCGGGAAGACTCCATAACCGCTGTATGGTAACGGGCCGCCCGAGAGGATATATGAGAAAATTTAAAATGTCCAGAATTGCATTTAGGGAGCTGGCGCATAAAGGTCAAATTCCGGGTGTGAAAAAAGCAAGCTGGTAAGAAAAAACTCCGGACGATTACACCGCGCCGGAGTTTTTTTCATTTTTCTTGAAGGAAATGACGTAGGATATGTGCTGGATGATCATGATGATAAACACGATAATAATAGGGAAAAAGGGAATGTGTGACTGAAACAGCGGATAAAAAATGAGCAGGACAGCGGCGGCAGGCAGTGAAAAGTAGACGGCGATATATGACGCACGGCAGGCTTTTGCCGTCATCATCTGCTCTCTTTCATCCTGTTCCTCAAATTCATCTGGCAGCAGGAGATTTTTTGACGCAGGTCGGCTTTTCTTTTGTAAATAGATATAAACTGCAGCTGCCGCAATAAAAAGAATAAACGGGGTGATGTTTATTTCAAACATCATCTGGCCGTTCCTTGTGCTGAAAAAGGCTTCAATGCCTTCCGAAGCTTCAAAGTATGCAATCAGTGTCCAGCATGCAAGGCCGAACAAAACGAGGTGAAATGCTGCTTTTGTTTTCATGCCCATATTAGTCTTCCTCCTCTAGCCAAAAGACATCCTCCATTTTCATGGAGAAGGCTTTGCAGATTTTTAATGCTAATAACAGTGAGGGAACATAGTCTCCTTTTTCAATTGCTGCTACCGTTTGTCTCGTGACGCCGACCGTTTCTCCGAGTTTTTCCTGAGAATAGCTGAAACGCGCTCTGAGCTCTTTCACTTTATTTTTCATCATGACGTCTGCCACCTTCACATTCTCACTTTCTTCCATTGTATAGTTTATTTAACATTATGTAAATGTAACTTAACAATATTACAAAAATAAAAATTTTTTTCGACAAATTTTTTATATTCTCTTGACGAAAAATTAATAAACGTGTAACATAATAAAAGTCAAAGCGGTGCTGACACCGCCAATAATAAATGCGGGTGTAGTTTAGTGGTAAAACCTCAGCCTTCCAAGCTGATGTCGTGAGTTCGATTCTCATCACCCGCTCCATACATACGTTATTAACGCAGTGTTTCGTTTCTCAGATAAACGAAGTATTGCGTTTTTTTATGTGAAAAAGAACACGAATCTCGTGTTCTTTTACGTAAGCCAATGTACTGTATGGCAGCCGCCGTGAATTTGTTCAAACATTTTCGTTAATGATGTTAATAGGTTAACGGCGTTTTCTTTTTTAATCGATGGCGGGAAAAAGATGATTTGCAGCATGCTTTTTGTATCTGCTGTGACGGGTTTTTGATTGACTTTGTTTTTGAAATCGCCGAATACCCCGTCTTCATCAGAATAAATCAGTATGTTATCTTTTTCTCCTACTGAAATCCGGACTGGCTCCTGGAGCTTGCCGGCATCATAGATCATAATGGGGAGAGAATATTTTAACGCGAAAAAATGTATGGTATCATGGGCTGAATCCTCGCTTTCCATGAATTGTTCTTTGGATATCGGGATCAGCATTTGCTCCATCGGCGTTTTTTCTCCCTCGAATGAAGGGTCAAGCTGCTTAAAGATTGTCTGCCATTCTTTGACGTAAGGCTGGCTGGAAATTCCGCCGTCCGCATAGTCAAAAAACAGGGACTCTTGAAATAAACGAAGTCTGCCTTTCAGCATTTGCGGAGAGGATCCGACTTCAATATTTTCATATATCACAGCGGCTGCATTTATTCCTGCCGCGCGTTCAGTAATAACAGGATCAAGTTTGATATTCACATGCATTCACTCCAATTACGGGATATCAACCTATTATACAACGGCTTATTGTTTTATCACAAAGAAAGGAGGCTGTGCAAACCATGAACGTTTATCAGCTGAAAGAAGAATTAATTGAATACGCGAAAAGCATTGGCGTGGACAAGATCGGTTTTACGACCGCTGATACATTTGACAGTTTAAAAGACCGTTTGATTCTTCAGGAGTCACTCGGATATCTTTCCGGTTTTGAAGAGCCTGATATTGAAAAAAGAGTGACGCCGACGCTGCTTTTGCCGAAAGCGAAATCAATCGTGGCGATTGCACTTGCTTATCCTTCGAGAATGAAGGATGCGCCAAGAAGCACGCGAACTGAGCGCAGAGGCATTTTTTGCAGAGCCTCCTGGGGAAAGGACTATCATGACGTCCTGCGGGAAAAGCTCGATCTTCTGGAGGATTTCCTGAGAAGCAAGCATGAGGATATCAGGACAAAATCAATGGTCGATACGGGTGAATTGTCTGATCGGGCAGTGGCGGAACGGGCCGGAATTGGGTTCAGCGCCAAAAATTGTATGATTACAACGCCAGAGTACGGGTCTTATGTGTATTTGGCGGAAATGATTACAAATATACCTTTCGAGCCGGATGTGCCGATTGAGGATATGTGCGGATCATGCACCAAATGTTTAGATGCTTGCCCGACGGGAGCGCTTGTGAACCCTGGGCAGCTTAACGCTCAGCGCTGTATATCTTTTCTGACCCAGACAAAAGGATTTTTGCCGGATGAATTCCGCACGAAAATCGGAAACCGACTGTATGGATGCGATACGTGCCAAACGGTATGTCCAATCAATAAAGGGAAGGATTTTCATCTGCATCCTGAAATGGAACCGGATCCCGAGATTGCAAAACCGTTATTGAAGCCGCTTTTAACCATCAGCAACCGTGAATTTAAAGAGAAATTCGGACATGTTTCAGGCTCGTGGCGCGGAAAAAAACCGATTCAGCGGAATGCGATTCTGGCGCTTGCCCACTTTAAAGACACCTCCGCACTGTCTGAACTGACGGAGCTTATGCATAAAGATCCGCGCCCGGTAATCAGGGGAACGGCTGCCTGGGCTATCGGGAAAATCGGAGACAACACATACGCGGAGGAGCTTGAAAAAGCACTGGAAAAAGAAAATGATGAAGAGGCAAAGCAGGAAATTGAAAAAGGAATTGAATTGCTAAAAGCCGGCATGACTAAATAAGTCTTGTCCTGACATACGTATAGAGCAGAAGGAAAAAACACTTGAGATGCAGCCAAGTGTTTTTTCTCTATAAAAAAGTATGTCGGGTGGGGTGAGCTTGAAGCACATATTAGAACAACTAGCGGAGGAGCGTCTCAGCTATCTGGTCAACGGGCATGATCTGAGACAGGAGCCTCAAGTCGGAGACCTGGAAGTCATGGAACGAAAGAAAAAGCTTCTGGAAAAACGTAAGATTGAGATGATAAAAGCGAAAGCAAAAGCTGTCATAGACTATGTGCAGGTTGAGGATGACGGAACCGCATGCATCAGGTATATCATACACTTCGAATATCTATACAAGGAGCAGGATGACAGTCTGTATATGGAAGAGCAGATAGAAGAAAGAGTCGCTTTTGTTTATGATCAAATTCTGATTAAGGATCAGGAAGTGATAAAAAAACCGGCGGGGTTTAGTGAAGGCCAAAGCATTATTGACTATTCACAGGAAGAAAGGGAAGCGTTTGGCCGAGCTTTTCAATATGACCGGCTCGGAGCGGTACAATATGCCGAAAAATATTGGAACAAGCGTAATCCGGCTTATAAGAATTTCAGCGATAATTGTACGAATTTTATTTCTCAGTGTCTTCATGCAGGAGGAGCGCCAATGCGCGGTCACCCGAACAGAGGATCTGGCTGGTGGATGAAACAAAGCTCTTGGAGCTATAGCTGGACGGTGGCGCACTCGATGAAAATGTATTTGACGAATTCCAAGGCCGGCCTTCGGGCGGTTCGGGTGAAATCAGCGGAAGAGCTGGTGCCGGGTGATGTGATTTGCTATGATTTTGAGGGAGACGGCCGGTTTAATCATACAACGATTGTGGTGGCGAAGGACAAAGGCAATATGCCGCTTGTCAACGCCCAGTCCTATGACAGCCGGATGAGGTATTGGTCATACGAGGATTCAACTGCATACACACCGTCTATCCGATATGCCTTTTTTCATATCGTTGATGATACGACAAAAGAGTAATTAATGATATAATGATGGGCGGATAAGAAAAATAGAGGTGAACACAGTGGCATTACATGTCGTTTTATATCAACCAGAAATTCCTGCTAATACAGGGAATATCGCACGTACTTGCGCAGCAACAGATACAACGCTCCACCTGATTCGTCCGCTCGGCTTTTCAACAGATGATAAAATGCTGAAGCGCGCCGGACTTGATTATTGGGAGTTTGTAAACGTAGTGTATCATGACTCGTTAGAAGAATTGTTTGAGGCATATAAAAAAGGGCAGTTTTTCTTCATCACGAAATTCGGCCAAAAGCCGCATACATCTTTTGACTACACGGATATTGACGAGGATTATTTCTTTGTGTTCGGAAGAGAAACAAGCGGCTTGCCAAAGGAATTAATTCAAAATAATATGGACCGATGCCTGCGCCTTCCGATGACAGAGCATGTCAGATCGCTAAATCTGTCCAATACCGCAGCGATTCTTGTGTATGAGGCGCTGCGTCAGCAAAATTACCGAGATTTAAAATAGTGAAAAACCCGCTCATGTGTATGGGCGGGTTTTTTTTATAGAACTGTGTTTTGTTATTTTAGGCTTAACAACGTAACAGTGTTATGTTACAATGTATCCATCAAAGGAGCTGGACTTATGGAAGATCAATTAATCTCTAAAAAAGAATTGCTTGAAGAAACATCCATCTCATACGGTCAGCTGTATCGATGGAAACGAAAAAATTTAATCCCTGAGGAGTGGTTTATACGTAAATCCACATTTACAGGGCAAGAGACGTTTTTTCCTAGAGAGGATATTTTAAAGCGCATTTCAATCATTCAAAAGATGAAAGAAAATTTGTCTTTGGATGAGATGCGGGAGATGCTGTCACCGAAAATGAAGGATGTGAGCATGACAGCTGATGAATTGCTGACGAAAGGTTTGATATCAAAGCCGGCTCTGCATGTCTTTTCAGAAGGCGGAGCAGACACGGTGTTTTCTTCTCGGGATCTGTTGTCGCTGTATGTGCTTGAAGGGCTTTTACAATCCGGAAATGTCAGCTTGGAAGAAGCGAAAATGGCTGCTGAGGTATTGAGGAAGTATGATACAGCGGAGATCAAGAAGCAGACGGAACTGATCATTTTACGCAAGCTGGGTGTAACGACTTGTTTTATAGCGGCTGCCGCAGACAGCATCCTTTTTGAGTCGTCCGTCAAGATTGTCGAAAGAGTGGATTTAGCAAATGCTTCAGAGGAACTAAAGACAAAATATATGCAGGAGGGCCATCAATGGAAATAATGGATAATCTGGTGATAAACGGTACGGGGAGTTCAAAGGGCGGAAAATTTCAATCAGTTGAGATTAATGGCAGCGGAACCGTGGCCGGAGACGTGGAGTGTGACTCTTTTTCATTTAACGGGACCGGTAAAGCGGATGGGAGCGTCAAGGCAAAAACAGTAACCATCAGCGGTTCAGGGAAAATTCATGGGGATGTTGAAGCAGAATCCATCCGCATGAATGGAACAGGCTTTATTCAAGGTGATACCGCCGCTAAACAATTGAAGGTTGCGGGATCGTCAACATTTGGCGGAACAGTCAAGGCTGATGACATTGTGATCACCGGAAAGGCGGTCATGGAAGCTGATTGTGAAACGGAAAGATTTCAGACCGAAGGGAAATGCATAGTCAGCGGTCTTTTAAATGCTGATCAGGTGAATATCAAGCTTTCTTCCGGAGAGAGTTATGTGCGGGAAATCGGCTGCCGCCATCTTCAAGTGACGGGCAGAAAAGGGATGCTGACATTGCTGAAGCTGATGCCGACTCCTGTGTTAACGGCTGAACTGATCGAGGGGGACGTGATTGAGCTGACAAACACGAACGCCAAGACTGTGCGGGGAAACACAGTGAAAATCGGTCCGAACTGCCGGATTGAGACCGTGGAATACAGCGGTGATTATACTTGTGATCCGAACGCTTCGGTAGGCATGTACACAAGAATGTAAGGAGGATCATATGGAAACAGTAAAATTAGGGAATTTAAAATTATATGGTGCCGGGCACGCTGCGGGAGGTGCCTATCACCATGTCAGCATCAAAGGTGAAGGTACGGTTGGAGAAGGACTGTCCGCTGCAGGCTGCCGCATATACGGCACAGGCCGTTTTCTCGGGAACGCGGAGACTGAACGGCTGAAAGTATTCGGAGAAAGCGAGTTTGAAGGCGATTTGACTGCGGACAAAATCAGCATATATGGGACGATGCAAGTCAGAGGCGCTCTTCATGTTGGCCGATTAAAGCTGAAGGGTCTGACTGAGATCGGCGGCAATATGGCAGGGGATTCGTGCGAAGCAAAAGGAAAGCTCAGCGTGAAAGGCGATTGTGAAATCGAATCGTTTCATATCACTGGCTGTGTGGACGTAACAGGTTTGTTGAATGCAGGCGAGATTGATATCGGATTGAGCCATGATGCCAGCCGGGTTCGGGAAATAGGCGGAACGTCCATTACTGTAAAAAAACGTGCGCGCTTTTTTACGCGAAAAAAAGCGAAACTAACTGCGGAGCTGATTGAAGGAGATAAAATCTATTTGGAAAATACCGAGGCGGCGGTTGTCAGAGGGAAAGAAGTTGTTATCGGGCCAGGCTGTAAAATCGGCACAGTTGAGTTTGAAAACAAATGCGAATGCGATCAGCATTCAAAAATGATGAAAAGAATTAAGTTGTAAAACACTGTTCTGTTACAAAGAAAAAGGGTGCTCTCAGGAGGGAGCACCCTTTTCTTTTTATTCTTTTCCCGCCTTGCTATCGTACCCTGCGGTAAAAATTGATACTAAAAAAGTGACAATGACTCCCATCATGATGATTGTTTTCACCGTCTCTCCCCCTCTTCAATTTTTCCTGCTGTCCGAGTCTGGATGATTCTGTATTTTCTTTATTATGAACGCACGCAGTCTGCCTTGTCAACGCTGTATAAGGTATCTTTATTTTTAAGAAACCAAAGCATGTATCACGAGCTGACGGCATAGATTGTATCAAAGTACCTTTTTTTGCACAGCGCATCAAACATGATAGAGGAGGTCCTTATGGATATATTAAAGAAAATTGAAAAGTACAGAGAGGAAGAGCAGCGTCTGAAATGGGAAGGAACATTCGCTGATTATTTGGAGATTATTAAAGAGAATCCAATGGTCGCGCAATCTGCTCATTCTCGTGTTTTTAATATGATAAAAGACAGCGGGATAGAGGAGATTGACGGACGGAAGAAGTACAGCTTTTTTGACCGCGAGCTGTTCGGGCTTGAAGAATCCCTCGAGCGCCTTGTGGAAGAATATTTTCATCCGGCAGCGAAAAGGCTTGATGTCAGAAAGCGGATTCTACTTTTAATGGGCCCTGTGAGCGGCGGTAAATCAACGCTGGTCACGATGCTCAAAAAAGGTCTTGAAGCGTACACGCTGACGGATAATGGTGCTGTATACGCGATTAAAGGCTGCCCGATGCACGAGGACCCCCTTCATTTAATCCCTCATCATTTGCGGGAGGATTTTTACAGAGAATACGGCATTAGAATAGAAGGAAGTCTGTCACCATTAAATGTGATGAGGCTGGAGGAAGAGTACGGAGGGCGTATTGAAGATGTGAGGGTGGAACGGATCTTCTTTTCTGAGGATAAGCGTACGGGAATCGGCACCTTCAGCCCGTCTGACCCGAAATCTCAGGATATTGCCGATTTGACGGGAAGTATTGATTTTTCAACCATTGCCGAGTACGGTTCTGAATCTGATCCGCGCGCCTACCGGTTTGACGGAGAGCTGAACAAGGCGAACCGAGGCATGATGGAGTTTCAGGAGATGCTGAAATGTGATGAGAAGTTTCTCTGGCATTTGCTCTCACTGACACAGGAAGGGAATTTTAAAGCCGGGCGATTTGCGTTAATTTCTGCTGATGAGCTGATCGTAGCTCACACGAATGAAACGGAGTATCGCTCATTTATTTCTAATAAGAAAAACGAAGCCTTGCACTCCAGAATTATTGTGATGCCTGTTCCTTATAACTTAAAAGTGTCTGAGGAAGAAAGAATTTATGAAAAAATGATCGCAGAAAGTGATGTATCGGATGTTCATATTGCTCCTCACACCCTTAAGGTCGCCGCGATGTTTTCAATCCTTACGAGATTAAAAGAGCCGAAGCGGTCTGATATTGATCTGGTGAAGAAAATGAGACTGTATGACGGAGAAAGTGTGGAAGGCTTTAATTCAGTAGACGTTGAGGACATGAAGAAAGAATATAATGATGAGGGGATGAGCGGAATTGACCCGCGCTACGTGATCAACCGCATTTCTTCAACCATTATCAGAAAAAATATGGAGTCGATCAATTCCCTTGATGTTCTCCGTTCTTTAAAAGAAGGACTTGATCAGCATCCGTCTATTTCAAACGAGGATCGGGAGCGGTACTTGAATTTTATTTCTGCAGCCCGTAAGGAATATGATGATATTGCGAAGAAGGAAGTCCAAAAAGCGTTTGTGTATTCATATGAAGAATCAGCCAAAACGCTCATGGATAATTATCTCGACAACGTAGAGGCTTATTGCAATAAAAATAAGCTGCGTGATCCTTTGACAGGGGAAGAAATGAATCCGGACGAAAAGCTGATGAGATCGATCGAAGAACAGATCGGCATTTCCGAAAACGCGAAAAAAGCGTTCCGCGAAGAAATCTTAATCCGCATCTCCGCTTATGCGAGAAAAGGAAAGCGGTTTGACTACAATTCCCACGAAAGACTGCGTGAAGCCATTCAAAAAAAATTGTTTGCTGATTTGAAGGATGTCGTTAAAATTACGACCTCAACGAAAACGCCTGATGAGCAGCAGCTGAAGAAAGTAAATGAAGTCGTAGCCCGTTTAATTGATGAGCACGGCTACAACTCGACGAGTGCCAATGAGCTGCTGAAATACGTCGGCAGCCTGCTGAACCGATAAGCAAGTGACCCGTCCGAACAGGGCGGGTTGTTTTGTACCATTTTCTAAATAGTTTGTCAATTAACTGTACTTATGCGCATATGATGAATATAAATCTTTTCGAAAGACTTGTTTCATAATCTGGCACAAGCCGGAATAGGTATGTATCACGACCACAAATGGTTAAGGAGGGGAATTCATGTCCCAAAATGACAGCGGCCATTTTTTAATTTCTGAGGAAAACTGGTCCCTCCATCGCAAAGGCTTCGATGACCAGCAGCGCCACCAAAAAAAAGTACAGGAAGCCATAAAAAACAATCTCCCGGATCTCGTAACCGAGGAAAGCATTATTATGTCTAACGGCAAAGATGTAGTGAAAATTCCAATCCGATCACTGGATGAGTATAAAATCCGCTATAACTACGATAAAAATAAACATGTAGGGCAAGGGGACGGCGACAGCCAGGTTGGAGATGTTGTAGCCCGGGACGGATCAGACAAAAAGCAGGGGCCGGGTAAAGGCCAGGGAGCCGGAGATCAGGCAGGCGAGGATTATTATGAAGCAGAAGTTTCACTAATGGATTTAGAAGAAGCGCTCTTCAAAGAATTAGAGCTTCCGAATCTTCAGCAAAAAGAAAGAGATAATATCATCCACACGGATATTGAGTTTAACGATATCCGTAAAACAGGGTTAACCGGTAATATTGATAAGAAAAGAACAATGATGTCGGCTTTTAAACGCAACGCGATGACAGGGAAGCCGTCTTTCTATCCGATTTATCCGGAGGACTTAAAATATAAAACATGGAATGATGTCACGAAGCCTGAGTCAAAAGCTGTCGTGTTAGCAATGATGGATACGAGCGGCAGTATGGGCGTGTGGGAAAAGTACATGGCGAGAAGCTTCTTTTTCTGGATGACCCGCTTTTTACGGACGAAATATGAAACAGTTGAAATTGAATTTATTGCCCATCATACAGAAGCAAAAGTTGTGTCTGAGGAAGATTTCTTTTCAAAGGGAGAAAGCGGCGGAACAATCTGTTCTTCCGTATATCGAAAGTCGCTTGAGCTGATCGATGAAAAATACAGCCCCGCCCGTTATAATATTTACCCTTTTCATTTCTCCGACGGCGACAATCTCACATCTGATAATGCCCGGTGCGTGAAATTGGTGAATGATATTATGAAGAAAGCGAATTTGTTCTGTTATGGCGAGGTTAATCAATACAATAGACACTCGACGTTAATGTCGGCTTATAAAAATGTGAAAGACGAGAAATTCAAGTACTATATTTTAAAGCAGAAGTCAGACGTTTTTCAGGCGCTGAAGAACTTTTTCAGAAATGAAGAAACTGGCATCAGCCATCAATTATCCTAGTGAAGAGCCCATTTCAGGGCTTTTTTTTATTTAAAAAAAGTAAGAAAGCGATTACGAAAAAAATAAGAAGAAAAAAGGAATTTTTCCTTTGACAAATCTTCTTTCATTTATTAATATTTTATCTTGTGAACTATTATTGAGGAATGAGGTGAAAAGGAGTTGACTGAATCAGAACGTGCTTTGCTCACTTTTGAACAGCTCTTCGATACGTCTCGGTCTATCTATAAAAAACAGAAGAAGATATTGGAGATTGTGCTTGAGCCTTTTGATATTACAGTCCTTCAATATTTACTGATGTTTAAAATTCATCAAACCGGAAGCACGCCGCTCAGCAAGCTGGCCATGTCTCTTGATCTTAAGCCTGCTTCTGTGACCCGGATGACCGATATCCTATATAACCGGCAATTGATGAATCGATATGACAGTCCGGATGACCGCCGTATCGTCATGATTCAGTTAACCGAAGAGGGGGAAAAACTTTTACAGAAAGCCGCTGTGCAATACGCAAAAATGGGCGCGAGCCTGTATCAGAAGCTTGACACGTCTCAGCTTCAATATTTGCGTAAGCTTGCCGGGAGTTTATCTAAGCTCGCTGAAGGCTGTGCAGAAAAAAGCGGTAATTGAAAACTTCCCACATATTTTCACCAGCTTTCCACAAAATGATAGAGGAAGAAACGAAAGGAGAAAAACAAAATGAACAGAGGACGTTTAATTCTGACCAACATTATCGGTTTGATTGTTGTTCTTGCAATTATAGGCGGAGGTGCTTACTACTATTATCAAAGCACAAACTACGTAAAAACAGATGAAGCAAAAGTAGCCGGCGATATGGCAGCTATCTCAGCTCCAGCAGCAGGTAAAGTATCCGACTGGGATCTTGAAGAAGGAAAAACAGTGAAAAAAGGCGATACAGTTGCAAAAATCAAAGGTGAACAAACGGTTGATGTGAAATCCATCATGGATGGAACAATTGTGAAAAACGAAGTGAAAAACGGACAAACCGTACAGGCTGGTACAACAATTGCGCAAACGATTGACATGGACAACCTGTACATCACAGCAAATATTAAAGAAACAGATATTGCGGATGTTGAAGTAGGAAATAGTGTAGACGTAGTAGTTGACGGAGATCCTGATACAACTTTTGACGGTACTGTAGAAGAAATTGGCTATGCGACGAACTCAACTTTTGATATGCTTCCATCTACAAATTCAAGCGGAAACTACACAAAAGTAACGCAAAAAGTTCCTGTTAAAATTTCAATCAAAAACCCATCTGATAAGGTGCTTCCAGGTATGAATGCATCTGTTAAAATTTC
This sequence comes from Bacillus sp. FSL K6-1012, assembly GCF_037964915.1. Taxonomy (NCBI): domain Bacteria; kingdom Bacillati; phylum Bacillota; class Bacilli; order Caryophanales; family Bacillaceae; genus Bacillus; species Bacillus sp. FSL K6-1012. The sequence goes on from NZ_CP150175.1 coordinate 1,011,593, forward strand.
TGAGTAAAACAGATCAGTCATCAAACCATGAAAGGAGGTTGTCTTAGATGGCTACAGGCAAAGAAAAAAATACAAAAAGCCCTATGACATTGCTGATTGTGCTAATGGCGGGTTTGTTTTTGGCAATACTAAACCAAACATTGCTTAACGTCGCAATGCCGCACTTAATGACTGAATTTGGCGTAAGTGCAACGACGATTCAGTGGCTGACAACAGGTTACATGCTTGTTAACGGCGTATTGATTCCGTTATCTGCCTTCCTGATTACACGTTTTGGCCAACGGAGTCTCTTTCTCGTCGCCATGTTCTGTTTTACGCTCGGTACGTTAGTCTGCGGTATCGCACCTAACTTCTCTGTAATGCTGATCGGCCGTTTGATCCAGGCCGTGGGCGGAGGTATCTTGCAGCCGCTCGTTATGACAACCATTCTGTTAATCTTCCCGCCTGAAAGCAGGGGGAAAGGAATGGGGATTTTCGGACTTGCGATGATGTTTGCTCCAGCGGTCGGCCCGACTCTTTCTGGGTGGATTATTGAGCATTACACATGGCGCATCATGTTTTACGGACTTGTGCCGATCGGCGCAATTGTTATCATCGTGGCTTTCTTCATCTTTAAGAATCTGGTGGAGCCGCAAAAAATCAAACTTGACACACTTGGAGCGATCCTCTCAATTGTCGGTTTCGCATCCTTATTATACGGAGTCAGTGAAGCGGGTTCTGACGGCTGGACCGACCCTGTTGTACTGTCTACAGTTATAATCGGCGTCATTGCAATTATTGCTTTTGTTGTTCAGCAATTGCGCCATGATGATCCGATGCTTGATTTCAGAGTGTTTAAATACGACATTTTCTCACTCTCAAGTGTTATTAATATCATTATTACAGTGGCACTTTACACTGGTATGTTCCTGTTACCGATCTATCTGCAAAACCTGGTCGGATTTACGGCGCTTCAATCCGGTCTGCTTCTGCTTCCGGGTGCGATCGTGATGCTGATCATGTCACCGATTTCAGGTATTTTGTTTGATAAATTCGGCCCGAGACCGCTTGCGATTATCGGTCTGGTCGTGACAGTGGTGACAACATTCCAATATACGCAATTGACCATCGATACACCGTATACACACATTATGCTTGTATACTCAATTCGCGCATTCGGTATGTCACTCTTAATGATGCCTGTCATGACAGCCGGGATGAACCAGCTTCCTGCCCGTCTGAACAGTCACGGAACGGCGATGAGCAACACGCTCCGCCAAATCAGCGGATCAATTGGAACAAGCTTAATTACGACGATTTATACAAACCGCACGACATTCCATTATTCACAAATTGCAGATAAAACAAGCACGGCGGACCCGAACTTCCTCCATGCGTTCCAAAATGCAGTTTCGAATATAATGGTGAATATGAATGTGCCTTATGAAACAGCGAAAACGTATGTTTACTCACATATTTATAAACACGCGACACTCGATTCAAACGTCATGGGGATTAATGACGCCTTTATGTGGGCGACATTATTCTGTGTGGCAGGTGTGATTCTCAGTCTTTTCCTGCGTGATGTCAGAAAAGATAAATTGCGTGCGGAGAAAAAGAAAAAAGAGGAGCTTTCATTGCTTCCGGCTCCAAAAGAAGTTAAGGAATCTTAAACTGTACAGGGAGGTTTCCTGAATGAAAATTTATGTAGTGTATGACAGTGAAGGCGAACATACAAAGGTATTGGCAGAAGCGATTGCTGAAGGCGCTCGGGAAAACGACGCGGCTGAAGTATTCATCGACCACGTAGATCAGGCGGATATCCGCAAGCTTAAAGACATGGACGCGATTATTTGGGGATGCCCCGGGCATTTCGGAACAATCAGTGCAGGTCTGAAAACTTGGATCGACAGACTCGGCTACTTATGGGCTGAAGGCGAGCTGATCAACAAAGTCGGCGCAGTATTCTGCACAACGGCAACAACACACGGCGGCTTGGAAATGACAATGCACAACTTAATCACGCCAATGTTCCACCAAGGGATGATTGTTGTCGGTCTGCCTGGCAATGTGCCTGAAAACGCGCTGTACGGTTCTTACTACGGAGCGGGCGTCACTTGCCCGGTAGACAGTGATGAGTTAATGTCTGAGGAAGGTATCCAGCTGGGCCGCGCATTAGGAAGACGCGTCAGCCAAGTCACAGGAAACTTAACAGCCGGACAGTAAGGAGAGGTTAAAATGGCCATTATTATAGCAATTATTGCTGCTGTCATTGTGATTGCGGGCCTTATCACGTATAACGTCCGCAACGCCTCTGCTGGACTCGAGAAGCGAGAAACAGCTGAAAAAATCGCCCCTCCAGAAGAGGAAGAAAACGAAGCACAATACCCTGCTGAAGCACGGGCTGCTGAGCATGTCCCAGCCGTTGTAAAAACTGACTCTGAAAAAGAGAAAAGTGACTCAATTGGGGATGACTTCTACAGGCAGGCGCTTCAAAAGTTTAAGCATTCTGAGGAAGATCAGAAAGACAAAGAGGTCACTGAAAAAAGTGACAAAATGCAGGACAGCAGTTATCGTGATGCGCTGCTCTCCATGAAAAATAAAAAGAAATAATATCAAAGGCAAATCCGTTTACTCATGGCGGGTTTGCTTTTTTTATGCTGTTTAAATGCATAAAACTTGGTTTTTTATAAAATAAATCCATGGAATATGTTGTATTTCAGAAAGTTCTAGTGTACTATTTGAGTCATACACTTCATAAGTGTTTTTAGGAGGAAAAACAATGAAACCGTTTTGGGGTTTAGTAAAAAAGGATCTGAGACTGTCAAAAATGCGGTTTTTTGCATGTCTCGGTGCAGTCATACTTTTAGCTGCCGGAAGCTTTTTATTGGAACGATTGACTGAAGAACCTTTAGCTGCTTTTGGATGCTGGGTAATGCTTGCCATTTTTCAAGTGTTTTTAGCTCCTTTGCTGATCTACAATAGTCTTCGTGTAGAGGGGAAAAATCAGCTATGGTTATATAATCCAAACGGCGCAGCTGCGCTTTTACTCTCGAAGCTGACTACCGGTCTTGTCTATCAATTTATTTTTCAGTTTTTGATTTCAGTTTATGGAGTCTTTCTTTATCAGTACCTTGACTCAAAAGCGCTCATTGCTGATCAAGTTCCGCTTGCAGGCACTATACTGATCTTTAATCTTTATGGGCTGGTATTTACTGCTTATCTTTCCTGTGCGGTGATCCTGCTGTGGAATGTGTTTCATTCTTTAAAATCGAGTTCTTCCTTCATCAGACGGTTTCGCTGGTTCATTTGTATGTTACTGGGGATAGGGTGGTTTTATGTAGAGGACCATTTGATCATGCCTTGGCTGACACAGCTGGATAAACTGTATTATTTCACAACGTATGGAGATGTCGGTTTTACATACAAGGGATCCTTAGGGTGGAGCGTGGAATTAAACATCTTCCATCTTCCCTATCCGTCTATTATAGTCATGCTGGTTTTGGCAGCTGTATTTCTTTTTCTGGCTTCCAGGCTCCTGCAGCGAAAAGTTGAGGTGTAGAGAACATGAGACAAGACTTTCAATCCTCTAAACCGATTTATTTGCAAATTGCTGATCAAATCTTTTACAGGCTGGTCAGACAGGAGCTTGTTCCCGGAGACAAGCTGCCGTCTGTCAGAGAAATGGCAATTCAAACAAAAGTAAATCCGAATACGATTCAAAGAACCTACAGTGAAATGGAAAGGCTGGGAATTGTGGAGACAAGAAGAGGGCAAGGGACGTTTATCGCTGACAAAGCTGAACTCGTGGATGAACTGAAAGAGAGGCTTACCCGTGAAGTGTTTGAAAGCTTTATTCATCAAATGGCAGAGCTGGGATTAACAAAAGAAGAAATGTTGGCAGGCATTAAAAAATACACGGGAGGAGGACAGGAATGAATATTGTATTTGACAATGTGTCTAAGAGATACGGCGGCCACACGGCGCTAAACAATATATCATTCACTTTATATCCGGGAAAAATTTACGGATTTTTGGGCTCGAATGGCAGCGGGAAATCGACAACCTTGAAATTAATCGCCGGATTGATGTTTCCTACTACAGGTTCAGTAAAAGCGGGTGAACAGCCTGTAACAAGAGACATGATCAAGCAGACGGCTTATCTAACAGAGTTAGACATGTTTTATCCCGGATTTACGGTGAAAGATATGCTCGATTTTTACGAATCACAGTTCCCTGACTTTCAGATGGAAAAAGCCTATCAGCTGCTTGAGGAAATGCAGCTGAAGCCTGAAAAAAAGATAAAGCAGCTTTCTAAGGGAAATCGAGGCCGTCTTAAAATCGTGCTGGCACTATCAAGAAAAGCTTCCGTCATTCTGCTGGATGAGCCTTTTTCCGGTCTTGATCCAATGGTCAGGGATTCAATCGTAAACAGCCTCGTTTCTTATATTGATTTTGAGCAGCAGATCGTTGTCATTGCGACACACGAAATTGATGAAATTGAAATCCTGCTTGACGAGGTCATCGTGCTCGCCGACGGAGAAAAAATGGCACAGCGTGATGTAGAAGAGATTCGCGAGCAGGAAGGTATGTCCGTGCTGCAATGGTTTAAAACGAATATGGAAGTTTACTAGAAAGAGGAGGAATTTGATGAAAACAGTATTGGAATTAAAAAATGTGACAAAAAACATCAGAGGCCGGACGATCATTGATCATCTGAGCTTTACGATTCGCGAAGGCGAAGTATTTGGATTTCTGGGACCAAACGGAGCAGGGAAAACGACGACAATCAGAATGATGGTCGGTTTAATGAAGCTGTCACAAGGTGACGTGCTCATTTGCGGCCAATCAATCACAAAAGATTATGCCAAGGCAATCAAACATATCGGGGCTATTGTAGAGAATCCAGAGCTGTATAAATTCTTAAGCGGATATAAAAATCTCCAGCAATACGCAAGGATGGTAAAGGGTGTCACGAAGGAAAAAATTGATGAAGTGGTAGAACTGGTAGGCCTCAAAGAAAGAATCCATGATAAAGTGAAAACCTACTCTCTGGGAATGAGACAGCGTCTCGGCTTGGCACAATGCCTTCTGCACGATCCGAAAGTGCTGATTTTGGATGAACCGACTAACGGCCTTGATCCGGCGGGAATCAGAGAAATCAGAGACCATTTAAAGAAGCTGACGCGAGAAAGAGGAATGTCTGTCATCGTATCAAGCCATCTGCTGTCAGAAATGGAACTAATGTGTGACCGAATTGCGATTATCCAAAAAGGAAAACTTATCGATATTCAGAATGTAAGAGATGAAATAACTGATGAAAAGGATACATATTTCTTCCATGTGGAGCAGCCGAAAGAAGCTGCTGCGATTCTAAAAGAATATGATTCGGTAATCAAGACAAACGGTTTGGAAATCAAACTGGCTAAAGAGGACGTCCCTGCAGTCATTGAATTGCTGGTCATGCAGCAAATCCGCATTTATGAAGTCAAAGTGATTACAAAATCATTAGAGGATCGTTTCTTAGAAATCACAGGCGAAGCAAAAGAGGAGGTTCAACATGCTTAATTTGATTTATAATGAGTGGATCAAAATTTTCAGCCGTGTCGGAACATGGGTGATGATCGGAATCCTGGCTTTGACAATGATCGGGTGGGCATTTTTAACAAACCACTTTTCAACCGATGAAGCAAATCCGAAGTGGAAAGAAACGCTTCAAGCACAAAATGCTGATTTGAAGAAGGCGATGAAGGAAGATCCTTCCCTAAAAGGACAATATGAAGAAACGATTACAATCAATAACTATCGCATTGAACATAATATCCCGAGTGACACTGGATATACCGTTTGGTCTTATGTAACGGATTCTGCCGGTTTTACAATCCTTACTGGGCTGTTCACGATTATAATTGCAGCTGGCATCGTCGCAAACGAATTTAACTGGGGTACGGTTAAGCTGTTAATGATTCGGCCGCTCAGCCGTTTTCAAATTCTGCTTTCTAAATATATTACCGTTCTTTTATTTGGTCTCTTATTGCTGTTTATTTTATTTATAGGTTCAACTTTGCTGGGACTGGTCTTTTTTGGAACAGGCGGGGACACTGCCGCGAATGTTCATTTAATCTATAAAGATGGTCATGTATTGGAACAAAACATGTTAGGATATTTGGCCAAAACGTATCTCTCAGAATCTGTTGCGGCTTTAATGCTGGCTACGATGGCATTTATGCTGTCCGCAGTATTCAGAAACAGCTCTCTTGCTGTAGGGTTTTCTATCTTTTTATTGGTAACGGGCACGACAGCCACTACATTTATGGCGATGAAGTTTGACTGGGCGAAGTATATTTTATTTGCCAATGTTGATCTGATGCAGTATGTAGAAGGAACACCGTTAGTGGAAGGGATGACAATCACTTTTTCTATTGTGATGCTGGCGATTTACTTTGTCGTCTTTCTGTTGCTTGCTTTCGGAATCTTTATGAAACGGGATATTGCGAACTAATGAAAAAAGCTGTTTTGCATAAGCAAAACAGCTTTTTCTTTAAAATAAGAACTGCAGGCTTGCACCTGCAGTTTTTATTATCAATTTATGCTTACGCTTCTTTAGTAACGTTAGCAGCTTGTGGTCCACGGTTTCCTTCAACGATTTCGAAAGAAACTGATTGGCCTTCTTCTAAAGTTTTGAAGCCTTCGCCTTGAATAGCAGAGAAATGAACGAATACATCGTCTTGACCTTCTACTTCGATGAATCCGAAACCTTTTTCAGAGTTGAACCATTTTACTTTACCTTCTAACATGAAATTTCCTCCTAAAGCGATCATAACGCTTAAATTCACTATTCTTGCTCTAAAACAAACTTCCAAGACGAAAACTCTTACAAAACTTTCTTCTTAAAGATAGTTCGAACAAAAATAATTACCTTTACTCTACCAGTAATTTTGAGAAAAAACAACTGTTAAACGAAACTTTTTTCGGAAAATAACATATTATTTTTCATTTTGATATTTATTTGCCGATATGTATCTGTTTTTTCGATACGTGATCATATGTTTGCAGGACTTTTTACTTTAATTTCTCTTTACGGAAAGGCAGGGTAATAGTAATTGACAACCCTATCTGATATGAGTAAGGTAAAGTTAACCAATGTTACAAATGACAACGTTTATCAACTAAGAGCGTCTGATTTTTATGTCTGATATTGCTTGCATGCTCTAATAAATAGATAGGAGTATGGTGTCACAATGAAAAAGTGGCTTGTATGCAGTTTTGTTCTTATTCTTTTCATTTCATTTACTGCATGCTCACCGTCAGCAGAACATGAAACGATAAAAATTGGAATTGCTGAGTCGGACGAAGCGATATGGAACTATATCGTAAAAAAGGCTGAAGCGGAAGGGCTTAATATTCAGCTGATTCCATTCTCTGATTATGCAGAATCAGATATTGCGCTGGCTAACAAAGAGATTGATGCCAATGCTATTCAATCCATTTCATATTTTCAGTCGTTTTCAAAGAAATACAAACATAAACTGGCACCGCTCGGCACGACATACATAGCGCCTATGGGCATTTATTCAAAACGATATCAGCGAATCAAAGATATTCCGCGCGGTGCTGTTGTTGCTGTCCCAGATGAAGCGCTCGATTTTGGGCGAGCCCTTACGCTGCTGCAGGAAGCGGGTTTGCTTACTTTGAAGAACGGATTTAACGGAACCGGTTCAATTGATGTGATAAAAGATAATCCGAAACACTTGAAATTGAAAACCGTACGCCGACAGGATGAATTGAGCGGAGCCGACGTGTTTGTGATGAAAACAGCCGCCGCAAAAAAAGCGGGGCTGAACCCGCAGAAGCATACATTAAAGGGCGGCAGACAAACCGGGAAGGAAGATATGAATGTAATTGTTGTCAGAGCTGAGGACAGAGATCGCGAAACACTGCAAACCATCCTTGAACTCTATCAATCAGATGATACAGCGGCATTTATTGAGAAAGAGTATCAAGGGATGCTTGTTCCCGCTTTTTTGCCTTTACATCGTCTTTCAGATTGGAAGAATGAATTCAAAAAATGAATTCATTCTTTTTTTTCAGAAAACCATACTTTGTTTCGGCCGCTTTCTTTCGCTTTATACAGCATTTGATCAGCAAGAACCGGCAAGGTTTCCGGCTTATCTGTGTTTCGGGGGTAATGGGCTACCCCCAGTGAGGCCGTAACGGCAAGTTTTTCCCCGTTTGTTAATACAATCGGTGTATGACTAATTGAGTGCCTGATCCGTTCGGCGATTTGGAATGCTTTCTCGGGCGTGCAATTTGGCAAGAGGACGGCAAATTCCTCGCCGCCGATCCGTGCGGCAGGATCAGTGTTGCGGATATTTTGTTTTAGTCGGGATCCCAGCTCTTTTAGAACCTGATCCCCCTCATGATGGCCGTATTGATCGTTAATGGTTTTAAAGTGATCGATATCCATATAAATAAGCGAAAATTGTAAAGATGGAGTGTGTGCAGCCTGTTGATACAGGTCTTGTGTGATTTCTTCAAACTTTCTGCGGTTATAAATACCTGTCAAAAAGTCAAAGTGCGCCTGGAACTTATACTGTTTAAATAAAAGATGTGCATTTGTTTCATGCTCGATAATATATAGGCTGAGCATGCCGCCGATAATTGAAATCAGCCAAAAGTAAAAGTGAAGCTTAAGTGAATAGATATCAACAAATACATAGAAGAAAAAGGAGATGAAACCATTTGAAATGATTAAAAGTAACAGAACGTGTTTCAGCTGAACTTTTTCTCTCCTTGATGCAATAAGTGACAGCACGGCAGCGATACAAATTGTAATCATGGAATACAGCGCAGATTCATTCAAGCTGATCAGCATGCGGCCTGCTGCGATTATCATCAGGGCTGCCGCCGTAGACACCCAGCCTCCATAAAGAGCGGCGATCATAATAGGGATATTTCTAAAATCTATGATTGAATGGTGATACGTCAGACCAAAATTCATAAGAATAACCCCGAGGAGACCGCAGGCAGTTCCTTTTATTAACTGAAAGGACAGGCGGTCTTTTTTATGTATTAACCTTTCTTTAAACAGGTGGGTGAACAGATAATTAAATGTGATTAAAATGGTCAAATTTACGAACAGTTCTTTCAGCAATATTATCACCCTTATATAAGTTACTAAAGAAAGGGGGGAATGAAAAGAACAAAAACGGTATTCATTGGGTTTTTTTATCCAAATATTGATGCTGAAATAATTCTTACTTGAACTATCGGAATTTGTGTAATATAGTATATAAGAAAAATTTTGAAGGGAGAGTTTGCCTCAATTGGAGACTTTGCTAGTCATTTTGCACGTATTTATTTTACTTTTACTCATTATTGGGCTATTTGCCATGCAGAAGAAACATGTTTCTTTTTCAAAACGTGTGTTTACTGCCCTGGGGCTGGGGATCGTTTTTGGATTTGCGCTTCAGCTGATATACGGTCCGACTTCAAACATTGTGGTTCAAACAGCCGACTGGTTTAATATTGCCGGGGGCGGATATGTCAAATTGCTTCAAATGATTGTCATGCCGCTTGTTTTTATTTCCATTCTAGGCGCTTTTACAAAGATGAAGCTGACAAAAAATCTTGGGAAAATCAGCGGTTTGATTATCGGGATTTTGGTTGCGACTACAGCGGTAGCCGCGGCGATTGGTATTGCGTCCGCCCTTTCCTTTGATCTTCAGGCGATTCAGGTTGACCAAGGAAATACAGAGCTTTCTCGGGGACAGGAGCTTGAACAGAAATCAGAGGAGATGACAGCGAAAACACTGCCGCAGCAAATGATTGAGCTGCTTCCTGGAAATCCGTTTTTGGATTTTACAGGGGCTAGACCGACATCAACTATCGGAGTCGTTATTTTTGCCGCTTTTCTGGGCATTGCATTTCTAGGTGTGAGACGGAAACAGCCGGAACAGGCTGAAACGTTCAAAAAATTGATTGATGCTGTTTACGCCATTGTCATGCGTGTTGTTACTCTCATCTTGAGACTGACGCCTTACGGTGTGCTGGCCATTATGACAAAAACGATTGCGACAAGTGATATTGACAGCATTTTGAAACTGGGTATGTTTGTCATTGCTTCATATGCCGCGTTAATTGTAATGTTTATCATCCACTTGCTTCTGCTGACGATCAGCGGATTAAATCCGGTTGTTTATTTGAAAAAAGCGCTGCCTGTACTCGTGTTTGCATTTACGTCACGATCAAGCGCAGGCGCTTTGCCGCTGAATATTAAAACACAAAGAAGCTTGGGTGTCCCGGAAGGAATTGCGAATTTCGCCGGCTCGTTCGGGCTATCTATCGGCCAAAATGGCTGTGCCGGGATTTATCCGGCTATGCTGGCGATGATGATTGCCCCGACAATCGGTCAAAATCCGTTTGATCCGGCGTTTATTATCTCAGTGATCGCGGTTGTTGCCATCAGTTCGTTTGGTGTCGCCGGAGTTGGCGGCGGAGCTACATTCGCAGCGCTGCTCGTATTATCAGCGTTAAATATGCCTGTCGCGCTCGCCGGTTTATTAATCTCTATCGAACCGTTGATTGACATGGGACGTACTGCGCTGAATGTCAGCGGAAGTATGACATCAGGCCTGATTACCAGCAAAGTTACGAAGGAAATAGATTCTGGTGTATTCCAAGATCGATCCAATGTGATCGAAGCGGAAGAAGCCTAGTCATATTAAAACGTGTAATCCCACGGGGGATTACACGTTTTTTTTAACGGCCGGGTTCTAAGTCTTCCAGCATTTCCATTACAGTGTTGTCATCCATTACATTCATTGCGCTTTGTTCGAAATGGATTGGCTCTGCATATTGCTGCTGTCTATTTCTGGCTGTTGTTGTGTCCGTTTGGCGATTATGCTTAGACTGAGACTGATGCTGTTGAGGGTGGCTTTGCTGCTGGCCTGCATGCTGATGCTGCCGGCCATTTTGCTGACGATTTTGAGATTGATCTTGATTATTCCCGCCAAACGCCTGTTTCATGATATCTCCAACATTAGAAACATCAAACGACTTATTTTGAGAATTCCGGTTGCTCATTTGACCTGTAATAAACCCGCTGATTTTTTGCCGGATCTGCGGTGATAAAGCAGCAACAAGCACAGTTGAACCGATAACTAAGGCTGTCGGACTGATTCCTTTTCGCTGATTGAACAACGTGATCCCTCCTTTATAAGTGTATTGATATTTTCCCCTCTGATTAGACAAATTAACCGTTTTATTTCCCGGGAAAGCATTTCCGTTATTTTTTCATGCATATTTAGAGCCAATTAGAAAAACCTATAAGTAAAGTGATAAAGGAGGAATTCACATGCTTGGAAAAAAACAAGTCCTTGCGTCCATGCTTCTTATCCCTTTGCTTATGACTGGCTGCAGTATGGCCAATCAGGGTGAGGGCAGACGTGATAATGCAGAGCCTGAAAATGTTAACTACCGCAATCCGGCAAATGATAACGGCACAAGAAATATCAACAATGAAAATGATAGCCGTGACAACGTTGACAATAATATGACGAATAATGGTAATGACAATAACGGTAATGATAACCGTAAGTTGGAAGTTGCTGATGATGCAGCCGATAAAATTACCGATATGAAAGAAGTTAAACACGCGAATGTGATTGTTGCCGGAAATCAAGCGTATGTTGCAGTTGTATTAACAAATGGGAAAAAAGAAGTTGGAAAAGATCTGAAAAAGAAAATTTCCGATAAAGTTAGAGACACTGATAAGAACATGGACAATGTTTATGTTTCTGCAAATCCAGACTTTGTTGATCGGATGCAGGGGTATGGCGAACGGATTCAAAATGGTGATCCGATTGCAGGATTCTTTGATGAATTCAGTCAAACAGTACAACGTGTCTTTCCGCAAGCTGAATAACAGATAAAAAGCCGCATAACTTGTGCGGCTTTTTTCTTTGCAGAAATGACACGCTGTGAACTAAGGCTGCATAGAGTAAAAATAAAAGGTACAAGACGGACCGGCTCAGGGAGGGAGACGTTTGCAGGGTGGCATAGGAAAGCGTGCGGCATCCGCTCTATTCCTGTGCGGAGTCCTTGTGATGCTGGCCGTAAGCTCGGCCATCGTATCAAGCACGATGTATATTCTGTCTTTGCCAGGGCAGACATCTGGGATAACGAAAGAACAAGTGACGAAGCACATGAAGAAAGAGTCATTTAAACAGGCCGATGTTTATTACACTTCTAAGGAAAAATCCTTACTGCCATTAACGAAAGAAACGCTTGAATATGCGGTGAGTATTAATCAGGTCATGCTTGACTATTCGAATCATAAGCCTATTGATATTATTTTTTTTCCTAATGAAAAACAGATGGAGGCTTATTCCGGTTTATTGGATGTTGTCGGCTTTTATTCTGAGCGGGAGCAGCTGATCGGATTATTGCCTGAAGAGAAAAAGCAGCTTTTAGAAGGTGATGATGTAGCGGTTTATCTGTATCAGAGATTATTGATTCATGAGTACACACACCATGCGTTTCATCAGAAATTACGGGAGCTCGAAGCAGGTCCTGATGAGTTCCCCTTATGGTTCCATGAAGGATTAAGCGAGTGGATCGCGAACTATGAATTGCTCATAGATCCGATCACGTTTACTGTCGTGCCGTTTGACCGTTTGCAGACAGATCAGAACTGGCAGGAAGCTCGATCGGAATATGAAACCGATGTTTATTTGCAAAGCTTTTATATGATCAATGAGCTGACGGAAACATACGGGAAAGACATTATTTTGGAGATTATAAAGGAAACAGCGAAAAAAGGGGATTTTAAAAAAGGGTTTAAAGCGGCGACGCAGGATAGTCTTGATCAATTTGAAAAAGATTTTACCAGAACGTTTGAAGAAAATGCGGCATTGGATAGTTTCTATCCAATGCCTTTTTTATTTAATGAAGTCCCTGCTGGCCCATACCGCCTTGAGTCGGAGGCATTTGTCCTTGTGCAGGGGCAAATGAATTTCTCAGTTGTTCCATATCCTGCGCGTCAAGCTGCGGAACTTGGTAATAACCATGTTTGTTTTGGTAAAGGAAAATCTCAAAAGCCATTTCGACATACTGCTGAATTTGCGCAGACAGTACACGTCTTACGGCCGGATTTGTCATTTCTAGAGAAGCCATCGTCAGCATAGATGCCTGTGCCTTAACAGCGCAAAGCATTTGGCGGCTGATGATGCTGTCATCAATGTCATTCATGGATTGAACAGGTTTCTTAGGCTGTGCCGGCTGCATACCGTAAACAGTCTGGTTGTCTTCTTTCATCATATAAGTTGCCGTTTTTTGTGAAGGCTCGCTTCCTGTTTTGAAGCACTCTGCCGTTAAGTTATATTGAGATGTAATGAATTGATATTGACGGTCAAGGATGTTTAATAATTCCTGATCCTTACAGAATTGTCTCAGCATCATAAACTGATCAAGCACAGTAAGCGTTCCGGAAAGCACCTCGTGCATATCAAACATTTCATGTCCGCCGTGATTTTGATGCGGTTTGCCTGGTATCCCTTTATTCTGTGATTGCTGCTGAAATTGCTGATCCAAACCGAATTCCTCCTTTTTTTTCAGATCAGCTGTATTTTGTGCTTGTCTGCGGTGTTTTATGCAGCGCCTGACAGGATTTATATGCTGATTGTCGAAGTGATTATCAAATAAACGAATGATGCAAGATGTAAGGGAGGAAAACTGATGAGGCGTTTTTTGCATGTTGTTTTGATCATACTTTTTATTTTCTTGAATGTCATGTCCGCTTATGAAGCTGTAAGAGCTGCTGAGCCAGAACCAATATCGGTTGAAAAAGCGATACAGCAAAAAGAGGGGCAAGCTCTTGTCGAAGGATATACAATCGGCCAAGCCGTTTCACCCCAGCATTACAATCTGACAAGCCCTTTTTCAAATGATTATAACGTTGCTATAGCGGACAGCAAAAACGAGACATCACCCGATCACATTCTTCCCGTGCAAATCCCCTCCGCGTTTAGAAGCCAATTCGGACTGCAAACGAACCCGCTGCTTCTTGGGAAAAAGATAGCTGTTCAGGGTGAGCTTGAACATTATTTTAATACGACAGGTCTTAAGAAGGTTCAGTCAATGGTCTTAAAGGATGACGCTGAATCTCCGCCGGCAGCACAGCCTATTACAATACAGGAAGCGCGCGGCCGAATGAATGAACATGTCACGATTAAAGGCGTTGTTACTGCCGATCAGAGCGCAATCGGAGGCGGAAAGCTGTCGACCTTTATGCAGGATGACACAGGCGGCATCAACATTTATTCGGCAGCACCAGAGAATTTCCCTGAGTTAAAAGAAGGAATGGACATTACGGTGACAGGGAAAATAACGACTTACCAAGGGCTTACTGAAATAGTTCCGGATACATCAGGCATCCGTATTACCCAATCAAATCAGCCTCTCCCTGTCCCTGAATTTTCAACGATCAATGAACTGGTCAATGGCAGCTTGGGTGATCAATATGAAGGGCGTCTTGTAACAGTCAAAGCTTATATTTCTTCCATTCCAAATTCTCAAGCAGGCGGCGGTTACAATGTTACGATGATTGATAATGATCACCACGCAATGACACTGCGTGTTATGAGTGAGACAGGTATCATTGATGAACTGACTGAGGATAAATGGTATGAAATCACTGGCGTGTTGAGCAGATATCAATCCTTTCAGCTTCTTCCGCGAAAATCAGCAGACATGAAGCTGCTTCAAGAGCAGCCTGCCCCGCCGACTTCAGAAGGCGAATATGAAACTGTGGTTGATCGCGTTGTAGACGGTGACACCATTCATGTCAAAAAACCGATACTTGGCACGGCAAAAATCCGCTTTGTAAATGTAGACACGCCAGAAACATACCACACACCAAAAAATGAAGCGGATGAAAATCAATTAAGATTTGGAAAAAAAGCCTCTGACTATTTAAAAACTGTTTTGTCTCCAGGAGATCACATTACTGTAAAAGTCGGCAGCGAAGCCATGGACAGCTATGGGAGACTTCTTGGACAGGTTGTGACTGAGACAGGGGCAAATGTAAATTTAGAACTCGTGAAAAATGGCTATGCTCCAACATATTTTATTTGGCCTGTTGAAAATGAAGAGGATTATCAGGAATTTCAGGCCGCAGCCGCCAATGCTAAAAAGGAGCAAAAAGGCATTTGGAATGAAGCGGATCCTCTAATGGAAATGCCGTTTGAATTTAGAGCCAGAGAGCAGGGAAAAGGGCTGACAAGGTATGTGGGAGACTCATCAAACAAGACCTATGTTTCGCCAGCAGACTGGAAGCAGGTGGCTGTGGAAAACAGGATCTTCTTTGCTTCAGCAGCTGAAGCAGAGAGTGCCGGTTACAAGAAAAAGCAAACCTCTCTCCAAGAAAATATACCGCTTAGAATTTTAAGCATGAACGATTTACATGGGAAAATCGATCAGCAATACGAGCTTGACCTTGATGGAGACGGCAGTCCAGATGGCACATTCGGACGCATGGACTATGCAGCTGCCTATTTGAAAGAAAAAAAGGCGGAAAAGAAAAACACGCTCACTGTGCACGCCGGGGATATGATCGGAGGAAGTTCGCCCGTATCATCTCTTCTTCAAGACGAACCAACTGTCGAGCTGATGGAGGATATCGGATTTGATGTCGGAACTGTGGGCAATCACGAGTTCGATGAAGGTACGGATGAACTCATGAGAATGTTAAAAGGGGGAGATCACCCGAAAGGCACTAGCGGCTATGACGGACAAAACTTTCCCCTTGTGTGCGCCAATTGTAAAATGAAGTCTACCGGAGAACCCTTTTTGCCGGCTTATGACATTATAAACGTAGAGGGCATACCAGTTGCTTTTATTGGGGTTGTCACACAGTCGGCGGCCGGAATGGTCATGCCTGACGGAATAAAGGATATTGAGTTTACCGATGAAATACAAGCGGTAAATGACGCTGCCGAAGAGTTGAAGAAAAAAGGCATCAGGGCCATTGCAGTGCTCGCACATATGTCTGCCGAACAAAATGGCAGTACAATAACAGGCGAATCTGCTGACCTTGCAAACAAATCAGATTCTGAGATAGACATCATTTTTGCAGCGCATAACCATAAGGTCGTCAATGGTGAAGTGAACGGCAAGCTGATCGTTCAGGCGTTTGAATACGGAAAAGCGATAGGTGTTGTAGATCTGGAAATCAATAAACAGACAAAAGACATCGTCAAAAAATCGGCTGATATCGAATATGTCGATCAAAGCAAGAAAAAACCTGATGCCAGCGCCTCAGCTATTTTAAGCAAGTATCAGGCCCTTGCTGAACCGATTATCAGCGAAGTAGTCGGTGAGGCGGCTGTTGATATGGAAGGCGGTTATTCTAATGATGGCGACACACCACTTGGGAATTTGATTGCTGATGGCATGAGAGCGGCGATGAAAACGGATTTTGCGCTAATGAATGGCGGCGGGATACGGGAAGGACTGAAGAAAGGCCCAATTACATGGGGAGACCTTTATAACATTCAGCCGTTTGGAAATGTGCTGACGAAGCTTGAGATTAAAGGAAAAGATTTGCGGGAGATCATCAATGCGCAAATCTCACCGATTTTCGGCCCTGACTACAGCATAAGCGGGTTTACGTATACGTGGGATACAGAAACAGGCAAAGCGGTTGATATAAAGATGGCAGACGGAACCGAAATCCAGCCGGATGCCACATACACATTGACCGTTAATCATTTTATGGCGACGGCGACAGGAGCCAAATACCAGCCAATCGGATTGCTTGGGAAACATCCGGTTACAGGGCCTGAGGATTTAGAAGCGACTGTAGAGTATGTAAAAAGCTTTGATAAGCCGATTTCATATACGAAAGAAGGCAGAATAAAACTGGCTGAAGACAGTCAGGCTGAAGACCCAGTCACTGAAGACCCGGCAGACAGTCCGGGAACAGACGATCCGGGCAAGGTAAATCCGACACCTGGGGAAGAACAGCCTGATCTAAGAGAGACCCCGGGCACAGCTCCGGTCCATCAGCTGCCGCCTGCAGTCATTTCGACCTTTGAAGAATTAACAGAGACCAAACAGCCTGCCACTGCCGCCGGCCGTATAAACACACTGCCTTTGCATAAAGAAAGTGAGGAAAGCGGTTCTGATCATAAGCTTCCGGATACATCAGCAGGATACTACAACTTCATTGTGATCGGCGCAGCGGTCTCACTGTCCGGAACGTATTTATATATCAGAAGGAAAAGGAGTGCCGCTACGACGTGAAAAAATATATTCCTCTTGTGATCATTGTGATCGGTCTTGTGATCACAGGCTACGGGGGCTTCAAGCTGATAGATACCAGCATGAAAACAGAGCAGACATTAAAAGAAGCAAAAAAGGCGGCTGAACAGCCGCCGGCCATTGCAGGCACGAAGAAAAACGATAATCAAGCCGAGAAAAAATCATCGTTTAAGCCGAAGACCGGCCAAGCAAGCGGCATACTGGAAATACCGAAAATCAATGCGGAGCTTCCGATCGTGGAAGGGACCGATGCAGATGATTTAGAAAAGGGTGTGGGGCATTACAAGGACAGCTATTATCCAGATGAAAACGGGCAAATTGTACTGTCAGGACATCGGGACACCGTTTTTCGCCGGACAGGAGAGCTTGAAAAAGGTGACCGGCTCAACATCATCCTTTCATATGGTGATTTCACATATGAAATTGAAAAAACAAAAATCGTGGATAAGGATGATACCTCCATTATTACGCTGCAGCACGAAAAGGAAGAGCTCATTCTGACCACCTGCTATCCTTTTTCATACGTCGGGGATGCCCCGAAACGTTATATTATTTACGGAAAACGTATTTCGTAAAAAAAGCCGCAGGACAATCCCTGCGGCTTTTCTTTCATGATAAATACGTATGGCAAAGGCTTTCTATATCAGCGGGAAGAGGTGCTTCGGCAACGACCAGCTCTTCGGTAATCGGATGAACAGCCTGTACCTTTTTGGCATGCAGTGCCTGCCTGTTAAGAAATTGGCTCCCGCCTCCGTAAAGTGTATCCCCAGTAAGCGGATGGCCGATGCTTGCCATATGCACACGGATTTGATGTGTTCTGCCTGTTTCTAGCTCTAATTCAGCAAGCGAGAGCTGTTCTCTCGCATTGATAGCAAGGGTACGGTAATGGGTGACGGCGGCTTGTCCGCCTGGCGAAACCCGCCGTCTTGTCGGATGTGATCTGTCTCTTCCAATCGGCGAATCGATCTTGCCTTTTTTCGGTTTCAGTTTTCCTTCAACAATTGCGAGATACGTACGCCTCAGCGTTTTTTGCTCTAGCTGCTGGTCTAAGATGGCATGCGCCAGACGGTGCTTGGCGAATACGACAGCGCCTGATGTATCCTGATCAAGACGGTGGACATGGCGCACTTTGATTGTTTCGCCATTCACCTGAAAGTGATATGCGATCAAATTGGCGAGTGTGCCGGTTTGGCCTTCTTCATTGGGATGAGTGGAAATACCAGCTGGTTTATTGACGATTAACATGTGGCGGTCTTCAAATAAAATATCAAGCTCTCCATACTCAGGTATGACGGATGACTCTTCGCTTTCCTGAAGATCAATAAACAGGCGGTCACCCTTTTTTACGAGTATGTTGTTTTTGACATGCTCGTGATTGACCTTTATATTGTGATAAGTCATCCATTCTTGGATAACGGGTTTAGAAGCTTTGAGCTCTGTTTTCAGCACAGAAAACAGCCATTGTCCGTCCTGTTTTTCACTGATTATCAGCTCTAGCCCTTTGCCTTTTTCTTTCATGATCAAATGGCTCCTTTTTTGCGCGAAAGGCCGCTGCTTCTCATAGGAAACACTTACCTTAGCTTTCGCGTTTTTTTCTGTGATATTCTTGAGAAAGACTTTGGATATTCGATGGCAAGAAAGGTGATAGACGTGAGAATCGTGAACGCAGCAACTGAAGAACAGGAAAGCTTTATCAAGGAACTGTCAATGGAGCTTTTCCATCATGTATTTCCTCTTTATTTCTCCGAACTGGACATTCAGCGCTTTAAAAAGAAAGGCGTTCTGTCTTTAAATAACCAATATTACCAAGGAACATTAAAAGAAGCTTTTCAAATTATGGCTTGTCTGCAAATGATACATATTATTCTGACAAAGCCTTCACCGCACGATGACTTGAGTGATCAAGCCATTTTTGATAAAAACAGCAAGATGCTGAATGATTGCGGAGTATATTTTCCGTTTGCTTTATCTGATTTTCAACCGAAAACAAACAATGCCTTTTCGGGTCACAGAAGGCTGATATAATCTGCGGCAAGAGCTTTTCCGTTTCGAGAAAAGCTCTTTTTGCATCAGAGAAATCATACCACAAAACCTTTCCTGCAACTCCCTTTTTAATCATCCGGTGTCTGAACATACTAATGATTGAAAGGGGTGCTGACCAATGAGTTCAGTTAAACATTCAATGACAACGCAGGTAGCAACCGTTTCTCCGAATCAAACGATTCAGGAAGCGGCTTCTCTGATGAAACAGCATAACGTCGGGGCGGTTCCCGTGGTAGAGCAAGGTGTTTTAAAAGGAATGCTGACTGACCGTGACATTGCATTGAGAACCACAGCTCAAGGCCGAGATGGCCAGACACCCGTTTCAGAAGTGATGTCAACAGACCTCGTATCAGGAAATCCTAATATGAGTCTGGAAGACGCGTCGCATCTGATGGCCCAGCACCAAATCCGCCGCCTTCCTATTGTAGATCAAAACAATCTAGTCGGGATCGTTGCGCTTGGAGACCTGGCTGTCAATCAGATGTCGAACGAGTCTGCTGGAGAAGCGCTGACAAACATTTCTCATCAAAACTTGCATTAATAAGAAAGAGCTTGCAATGTGCAGGCTCTTTCTTCACATAAACCCTTACTTTTTGAAAGCAGAGACGTTTCGGGGTATAGTGTATACATATGTCTCAATTCGGGCCAAAGGAGTTGTACGCAGTGATAAAAGCGTTAATTTTTGATTTTGATGGGCTTATTCTTGATACAGAAACCCATGAATATGAAGTCCTTCAGGAAATTTTTGAGGAACATGGCTCAGTTCTGCCGTTATCCGTTTGGGGCAAGGTTATCGGAACAGCGGCGGGATTTCGGCCATTTGAATACTTAGAAGAGCAGATAGGCAAAAAGCTGAACCATGAAGAGCTGACAAAACTGAGAAGAGACCGGTTTGCAAAACGCATGGAAACAGAAAAAGCGAGACCTGGTGTTGAAGCGTATCTGAATGCGGCAAAGGATTTAGGTTTAAAAGTAGGACTGGCTTCCAGCTCAGATTATAAATGGGTATCCGGCCATTTAAAGCAACTTGGCCTGTTTGACGAATTCGAAGTGATTCAGACAGCTGATGATGTAGAAGAGGTCAAGCCCAATCCCGAGCTGTATTTGTTAGCGGCAAAGAATCTTGGAGTATCGCCGTCGGAATGTCTCGCATTCGAGGATTCCGTCAATGGTTCGATTGCTGCCAAGCGAGCGGGCATGAAGTGTGTCATCGTTCCAAATCAAGTAACAGGCACCTTGATGTTTGAAGAATACGATCACAGGCTCGAATCAATGGCGGAGATGGAGCTCGCCCTATTGCTTGATCATCTGAACGCACAAAACTAGAAAGGAGCGAGTAGATTGTCTGAGAAATTAGATTTGACCCGTTTTGAAAAGAAAATGGTCATCCGTAATATCGAAGAGAAAGATATTGACAACATTATCGACCTTCAAAAGGACTGCTTTCCAGGCATGGAGCCGTGGAAGCGAGAGCATTTAATCAGCCATCTGGAGCATTTTCCGGAAGGGCAGTTTTGTGCAGAATTCGAAGGTGAAATTATCGGTTCGTGCTCAAGCCTCCTGATTAATTTTGATGAATATGATGACCGCCATACGTGGCAGGACATTACAGATGACGGATACATCACCAATCACAATCCGGATGGCTTAAACATGTACGGGATCGAGGTCATGGTGCATCCTGATTACAGACGGATGAAAATCGGCCATCGTTTGTATGAGGCAAGAAAGGATTTGGCAAGACGTTTAAATCTGAAAAGCATCATCATAGGCGGACGGATACCGAACTATCATAAATATGCTGATGAAATGACTGCGAGAGAGTATGTTGAACAGGTTACACGCCATCAAATTTACGATCCTGTCCTTTCTTTTCAGCTGATGAACGGTTTTACCCTGATGCGGATTAACCCGGATTATCTTCCGGATGATACAGCTTCAATCAAATATGCGACGCTCATGGAATGGAATAATGTCGATTATCTGCCGCAGCAGACAAAGCGTTTTTATAAATCGGCCTTCCCTGTGAGAATTTGTGTCATTCAATACGAAATGAAAAAAATCTATTCCTTTGAGGAATTTGCAAATCAAGTAGAGTACTATGTCGATGTCGCATCTGACGCGAGGTCTGATTTTGCAGTGTTCCCGGAAATTTTCACAACCCAGCTGATGTCCTTCCTTGAGGAACGTTCACCAAGTTTGGCGGTACAGAGAATTACCGAGTATACTGAGGATTACATCAGTCTGTTTACAGACTTGGCTGTTAAGTATAATGTCAACATTATCGGCGGATCTCATTTTGTAGAAGAGGAAGGGAAAATTTATAATATCGCCTACCTGTTCAGACGTGATGGAACGATTGAGAAGCAATATAAACTGCATATTACGCCGAATGAACGCAAATGGTGGGGAATCAGCGCGGGCGACCAGGTACGTGTGTTTGATACGGACTGCGGGAAAATTGCGATCCAAATTTGCTATGACATTGAGTTTCCTGAGCTTGCCCGCATTGCGGCCGATAAAGGCGCAAAAATTATTTTTACGCCATTTTGTACGGAAGACCGCCAAGGCTACTTGCGTGTCAGATACTGTTCACAGGCAAGAGCAGTCGAAAATCAAATTTATACCGTCATTTCCGGAACGGTTGGAAACCTGCCGCAAACGGAAAATATGGATATCCAATATGCTCAGTCCGGCATCTTTGCCCCTTCTGATTTTGAATTCGCAAGAGACGGCATCGTTGGGGAAACCAACCCGAATATTGAAATGGTCGTCATTGGCGATGTTGACTTAGAAATTCTCAGAAGACAGCGGCAAAACGGAACAGTGCGTCAGCTCAAAGACAGACGCCGCGATATTTATCATATTCACTATAAAAAATAATGCGAAAGTCCGCCTGAATTGGCGGGCTTTTTTTAAAAAAAGCGGAATTGAAACGCTTCCGTGCTTTCTTTAAAATAGAAATAAATGTGTGTACATCGGAAAAGAAGGTGCCCTATGGAGTTTCTGCTTGTTTTAGTTCCTGTTTTCGGAATCTTCGCAATTGGTTATATCGGACAGAAAACACTTGGTTTTGATATACAGACACTGTCCAAAATGTCCTTATATTTAATGTCTCCTTTTTTGGCTTTTGATACGTTTTATTCAAACAAGCTGACGATGGACTATGTGTATCTGTCTATTTTTGTGCTGGGTCTATGCCTGGTTCTTGTGCTGTTGGTCTCCTTTTTATCCTTTTTTCATAAGTATTCGAACCAAGATCGCTGTGCCATGATTCTCTCATCAGCCTTTATGAATAACGGTAATTACGGCACGCCTGTCGTATTGCTTGTGTTTGGGACGGCGGGGCTGGATACGGCTGTTGTGTTAATGGTGCTGCAGCAGTTAATTATGAGTACTATCGGCATGTATTACGCTGCAAAGGGTGGTTCGGAGGAAGGCGGATGTAAAACGGTGATGACTCGGGTTATCCGTATGCCTGTGGCGTACGGAGCACTTTTAGGCGCAATACTTCAGCTTATGCATATTTCAATCCCTAAAGAGTTAATGACAGGCATTGAACTGGTCGGAAATGCGACGATTCCGACGATCATGATTATTCTTGGCATGCAGCTTGCGCTGATCTCTTTCAGGAATATTGAATATAGAAAAATTTCTTATTCTCTGCTGCTGAAGCTTATGGTATCACCGTTAATTGTGCTGGCCTTCACATTGATTTTGCCTGTGGATGACATGACGAAGCAAATCATGATTCTCGTAGCGGCCATGCCGACCGCTGCCAATACGACCTTAATGGCCGTTCAGTTTAATACAAGGCCCGAAGTCGTTTCCAGTGCCACTTTTATCAGCACAATGCTGAGCATAGTCACTTTGCCGGTCCTGCTTTGGATGCTGCATCCTCTTTCTTCTTGATGAAAGAGGATGTTTTAATTACCCGGCGGTTTATTGACTCCTTTGTCGTCTGGCTTTATATTGAAGTCAGGGAAATCATCACCTAGACATCACATAAGAGAAGGTCTGTTTCAATTTATTTATTGAACGCTAATGAAATGGAGATGATGGGGATGGAAAACATTCAGCAAAATCAGGGATTAAAGCAAAAGGATGAGCAATTCGTGTGGCATGCTATGAAGGGAGCGCATCAAGCGGACAGTCTGATTGCCCAAAAGGCGGAAGGAGCCTGGGTGACTGATATAGACGGACGCCGCTATCTTGATGCGATGTCCGGTTTGTGGTGCGTTAATGTTGGTTACGGCAGAAAAGAGCTTGCGGAGGCTGCCTATGAACAATTAAAGGAACTGCCGTATTACCCGTTAACGCAAAGTCACGCACCTGCGATTCACTTGGCGGAGAAGCTGAATGAGTGGCTTGGCGGCGATTATGTGATTTTCTTTTCCAACAGCGGATCGGAAGCAAATGAAACCGCTTTTAAGATCGCTCGCCAGTACCATCTGGAAAACGGCGACCACAGCCGTTATAAATTCATCTCTAGATATAGAGCCTATCACGGCAATACGTTGGGAGCACTCTCTGCAACCGGCCAGGCACAGCGGAAATATAAATATGAACCGTTAAGCCAAGGATTCTTGCACGCCGCCCCGCCTGATGTCTACCGAAATCCTGAAGACGCCGATACGCTAGAGAGCGCAAATGAAATTGACCGCATCATGACATGGGAATTAAGCGAAACGATTGCCGGTGTCATTATGGAGCCCATTATTACTGGCGGAGGCATTTTAATGCCGCCGGACGGATATATGAAGAAAGTGGAGGAAATCTGCCGCCGCCACGGCGCCCTGCTGATTTGTGACGAAGTCATCTGCGGATTTGGGCGGACTGGCGAGCCGTTCGGATTTATGCACTACGGCGTGAAGCCCGATATCATTACAATGGCGAAAGGGATTACAAGCGCGTATCTGCCATTGTCAGCGACCGCAGTTAAACGGGAGATTTTTGAAGCATACCAAGGAGAAGCTCCTTATGACCGTTTCCGCCACGTCAGCACATTCGGCGGCAGCCCGGCAGCCTGCGCATTGGCTTTGAAAAACCTGCAAATTATGGAGGATGAACAGCTGATTCAGCGATCCCGCGATCTCGGAGCAAAGCTTTTAGGTGAGCTTCAGTCGTTGAGAGAACACCCTGCAGTAGGAGATGTAAGGGGAAAAGGGCTGCTGGTCGGAATCGAACTTGTCAAAGATAAGCTGACTAAAGAGCCGGCTGGCGCTGACCAAGTGAACCAAGTGGTTGCGGCATGCAAAGAGAAAGGGCTGATCATCGGCAAAAACGGCGATACAGTCGCCGGATATAACAATGTCATTCAGCTCGCCCCGCCATTTTGTCTGACAGAAGAAGACCTTGCATTTATCGTAAAAACGGTGAAGGAAAGCATACTGACGATTTGATACAAAAGTGATTTGTTAAAGGAGCACACTATGAGTTTTCACAACCAGCCTATTTTACCGGCTATTCGCAATATGAAGCAATTTGATGAGTTTTTAAACAGCTCGTTTTCGTACGGCGTGATACTTGATATTCATCTCGGACAATTAAAGGGCGTGATCAGAGAGGCGCAAAAGCACGGGAAGAAGATGATGGTGCATGTCGATTTAATCCAAGGGATCAAACATGATGAATACGGAGCGGAATTTATCTGCCAGGATATCAAGCCAGCGGGGATTATCTCAACAAGATCAAACGTGATTGCAAAAGCGAAGCAGAAGAAAATCTATGCGATCCAGCGTTTGTTTCTGCTTGATACAAGCGCAATGGAAAAAAGCATGGAGTTTGTCGGCAAGCATAAGCCTGACTTCATTGAAGTGCTGCCGGGCATCGTGCCGTCACTTATTCAGGAAATTAAAGAGAAAACAGGTATCCCTATCTTTGCGGGAGGTTTCATCCGCACAGAACAAGATGTAGAACAGGCACTGAAAGCTGGTGCCGTTGCTGTCACCACATCTAACACCAAATTATGGAAAAAATATGAAAACTTTTTGACAGAAAGTGATTGACACCGCTTTCATCCACTGATACAATTGCACTAGGTTAATACAATGTGATGGAGAATCCGGAGACCCACAGCAGCTCTTTACGGTAAAAGTTATACATCCGTAAAGCGGTTTGTTGTGGTTTTTTTATTCTCTATCATACTTCTTAATCGCAACCTTAGGAGGAATTATCTATGACAGCATTTTGGGGAGAACTAATCGGTACGATGCTGCTTGTTATTTTTGGCGCAGGTGTTTGTGCAGGAGTCAATTTGAAGAAATCGCTTTCATATCAATCTGGCTGGATTGTTGTTGTATTTGGATGGGGATTAGGTGTGGCAATGGCCGCTTATGCGGTCGGCGGCATCAGCGGCGCCCATCTCAATCCCGCGTTAACGATAGCATTTGCTTTTGTTGGTGATTTTCCGTGGAAAGAGGTTCCGGTTTACATTGCGGCGCAAATGATCGGAGCAATGATCGGTGCGGTGATTGTTTACCTTCATTACCTGCCGCATTGGAAGTCTACCGATGATCCCGCTGCCAAGCTGGGTGTTTTTTCAACCGGACCCAGCATTCCGCATACGTTTGCAAACGTTTTAAGTGAGGTTATTGGGACATTTGTCCTTGTGCTTGGAATTTTGGCGATTGGGGCAAATGAGTTTACAGAGGGACTTAACCCTTTAATCGTCGGTTTTCTCATCGTTGCTATCGGTATTTCTCTTGGAGGAACCACGGGATATGCAATTAATCCCGCCCGCGACTTAGGCCCGCGGATTGCCCATGCACTTCTGCCGATTCCGGGGAAAGGCTCATCAAACTGGAAGTACGCATGGGTTCCTGTTGCCGGCCCGATTTTGGGCGGATCATTCGGCGGTGTATTTTACAGCGCAGCGTTTCAGGGGCAGATTACAAGCAGTTTCTGGATTGTAAGCGTTGTTTTGGTTGTGGTATTGTTAGGACTCTATGGCTATACGAAAAAACATGCAGCTAAAACACTATCAAATTCAAAATATATTTAAGCAAAGGGGAGACATCTTATGGAAACTTACATTTTATCCTTAGATCAAGGGACAACAAGTTCAAGAGCGATTCTGTTTAATAAAGAAGGCAAAATCGTTCACTCCGCTCAAAAGGAATTTACACAATACTTCCCGCATCCAGGATGGGTTGAGCATAATGCAAATGAAATTTGGGGATCTGTCCTTGCTGTTATCGCATCTGTCATTTCTGAATCGGGAATCAGCGCTTCTCAAATTGCCGGAATCGGCATTACCAACCAAAGGGAAACAGCGGTTGTTTGGGATAAGGATACAGGAAAGCCTGTGTATAATGCGATCGTTTGGCAGTCACGACAGACGTCTGGAATCTGCGAGGAGCTTCGTGAAAAAGGATATAATGATACATTCAGAGAGAAAACAGGCCTTTTGATAGATCCATATTTTTCTGGCACGAAGGTGAAATGGATTTTAGACAATGTGGAAGGCGCAAGAGAAAAAGCGGAAAAAGGCGAGCTGCTGTTTGGAACGATTGACACATGGCTCATTTGGAAAATGTCAGGCGGAAAAGCGCACGTAACGGATTATTCCAACGCCTC
Organism: Bacillus sp. FSL K6-1012; assembly: GCF_037964915.1. NCBI lineage: Bacteria > Bacillati > Bacillota > Bacilli > Caryophanales > Bacillaceae > Bacillus > Bacillus sp. FSL K6-1012. The sequence goes on from NZ_CP150175.1 coordinate 1,038,515, forward strand.
AAGAACGCTGATGTTTAATATTTACGATTTGAAATGGGACGATGAGCTGCTTGAGATTTTAGGCGTTCCGAAATCAATGCTCCCTGAAGTGAAACCGTCCTCTCATGTGTATGCGGAGACAGTTGATTATCACTTCTTCGGAAAAAATATTCCGATTGCTGGAGCGGCAGGCGACCAGCAGTCCGCGCTGTTCGGCCAGGCGTGCTTTGAAGCAGGTATGGGGAAAAACACATACGGCACAGGATGTTTCATGCTGATGAATACAGGGGAAAAAGCAATTAAGTCGGAACACGGGCTGCTGACAACAATCGCCTGGGGCATTGACGGTAAAGTTGAATATGCTTTAGAAGGAAGTATTTTTGTCGCAGGCTCAGCCATCCAATGGCTCAGAGACGGAATGAGAATGTTCCAGGACTCTTCGCTTAGCGAATCATACGCGGAGAAAGTTGATTCAACTGACGGCGTATATGTCGTTCCGGCCTTTGTCGGCTTGGGAACGCCTTACTGGGACAGCGATGTGCGCGGTTCAGTTTTCGGCCTGACAAGAGGCACAACAAAAGAACATTTTATCCGTGCCACGCTGGAGTCATTGGCTTATCAGACGAAAGATGTGCTTGATGCAATGGAAGCGGATTCTAACATTTCATTGAAAACGCTTCGTGTGGATGGCGGCGCTGTTAAAAATAACTTTTTGATGCAGTTTCAAGGGGATATTTTGGATGTGCCTGTGGAACGACCGGAAATCAATGAAACAACTGCGCTTGGCGCGGCATATTTGGCGGGTATCGCTGTGGGATTCTGGAAGGATCGTTCTGAAATTATTAACCAGTGGAATCTGGATAAGCGTTTTGAACCTAAATTGGAAGAAGAAAAACGAAATGAGCTGTATACAGGCTGGCAAAAAGCCGTTAAAGCAGCTATGGCTTTTAAATAAAATAAGAGTATGTTATAATGGTTACAAGTTAATAAGAACGGTCCTGAGATGAGGAGAGACCACAGCACCAAAGTGTGAACATGCACTTTGGCTGTTGTGGTCTCTTTTTCTATTTACTTACCGTGACAACAAGGAGGAAACGTAATAATGAAAAATCAATTTTCAAGTCTTGAGCGGGATCGCATGCTGACAGACATGACGAAAAAAACATATGATCTATTTATTATCGGAGGAGGAATTACAGGAGCTGGTACAGCTCTTGACGCGGCATCAAGGGGCATGAAGGTCGCACTCAGCGAAATGCAGGATTTCGCGGCTGGAACATCAAGCAGATCAACAAAATTGGTTCATGGCGGATTGCGCTATTTAAAACAATTTGAAGTGAAAATGGTCGCTGAGGTAGGGAAAGAGCGGGCGATTGTCTATGAAAACGGCCCGCACGTTACCACACCGGAATGGATGCTGCTTCCGTTTCATAAAGGCGGCACATTCGGTTCATTCACAACCTCTATCGGTTTAAGAGTTTATGACTTCTTAGCCGGCGTAAAAAAATCAGAACGCAGAAGTATGCTTTCAGCAAAAGAAACGCTGCAAAAAGAGCCTTTGGTGAAAAAAGACGGCTTAAAAGGCGGCGGCTACTATGTTGAATACCGCACTGACGATGCGAGACTGACAATCGAGGTCATGAAGGAAGCGGTCAAATTCGGGGCAGAGCCTGTGAATTATTCCAAAGTAAAAGAACTCCTTTATGAAAAAGGCAAAGCAGTCGGTGTATTAATTGAAGACGTTTTGACGAAAAAAGAATATAAAGTATACGCGAAAAAAATCGTCAATGCGACAGGCCCTTGGGTAGACCAGCTCAGAGAAAAAGACCATTCTAAAAACGGAAAGCACCTTCAGCATACAAAAGGTATTCACCTTGTATTTGACCAATCTGTCTTTCCTTTGAAACAAGCGGTATATTTCGATACACCGGACGGCCGCATGGTGTTTGCTATTCCTCGCGAAGGCAAAACATATGTGGGCACAACCGATACCGTTTACAAAGAGGCCCTGGAGCATCCGCGCATGACAACTGAGGATCGCGATTACGTCATCAATTCAATCAATTACATGTTCCCGGAACTGAATATTAAAGCGGATGATATCGAATCAAGCTGGGCTGGTCTGCGTCCGCTCATTCATGAAGAAGGAAAGGACCCTTCCGAGATTTCACGCAAAGATGAAATTTGGACGTCAGATTCAGGCTTGATCACTATTGCCGGCGGTAAGCTGACCGGGTACAGAAAAATGGCGGAGCACATTGTAGATCTTGTTCGTGATCGATTAAAAGAGGAAGGCGAAAAGGATTTCGGCCCATGCAAAACGAAAAACATGCCGATTTCAGGCGGGCACGTCGGCGGTTCTAAAAACCTTGCATCCTTCGTGACGGCGAAAACGAAAGAAGGCATTGCGGCCGGCTTATCAGAAAAAGATGCGAAACAGCTGGCTATCAGATACGGCTCCAACGTAGAGCGTGTCTTTAATCGGGTCGAGGCACTGAAAGACGAGGCTGCGAAGCGAAATATCCCGGTTCATATCCTTGCCGAGGCAGAATACAGCATTGAAGAAGAATTGACTGCAACGCCTGCTGACTTCTTTGTCCGCAGAACGGGACGTTTATTTTTTGATATCAATTGGGTAAAAACATATAAAGACGCCGTTATTGATTTTATGAGCGAGCGATTCCAGTGGGATGAGCAGACGCAAAACAAACATACAGAAAACCTTAACAAGCTATTACACGATGCGGTTGTACCGGTCGAACAATAAAAATAACGGGCTGTCTGCAGCCCGTTTTTTCTTTTATGAGCCAGAAAGCGTCAGATCTCAAGATATCAAGTGACAGAGACGCTCTCTTCATATTAAAATAATGGCATATGGCTGATACATAGGAGGACGAATTATGACTTGGAGAAAGAGCTATGAACGCTGGAAACAGACAGAAAATTTAGATCCTGAATTAAAAAAGCTCCTCACTGAATTAGAGGGGAATGATCAGGCTCTTGAAGACTGCTTCTATAAAAACCTTGAATTCGGGACTGGGGGTATGCGCGGAGAAATTGGCGCCGGTACGAATCGGATGAATATTTACACGGTGCGCAAGGCATCAGCGGGATTTGCGGCATACATCTTGCAGCAGGGTGAGGAAGCGAAAAAACGGGGCGTTGTCATTGCGTATGATTCCCGCCATAAGTCACCGGAGTTTGCGATGGAAGCGGCAAAAACACTTGCTACACAAGGCATCCAAACGTACGTATTTGATGAGCTTCGCCCGACGCCGGAGCTGTCATTCGCTGTCAGACAACTGAACGCTTACGGAGGAATTGTCGTGACGGCTAGCCATAACCCGCCTGAATATAATGGGTACAAAGTGTACGGTGATGACGGCGGCCAGCTGCCTCCGCGTGAAGCAGACATCGTCATTGAGCAGGTAAACGCCATCGAAAATGAACTGACAATCACGGTCGATGATGAAGAAGCGTTAAAAGAAAAAGGCTTAATAAAGATCATCGGTGAAGAGATTGATAAGGTCTATACTGAAAAACTGACATCTATTTCCGTTCATCCTGAGTTATCCGGAGAAGTGGATGTGAAAGTGGTTTTCACTCCGCTGCATGGAACCGCAAACAAACCGGTCAGACGCGGGCTCGAAGCCCTTGGCTATCAAAATGTCACGGTCGTGAAGGAACAGGAACGGCCAGATCCGGACTTTTCAACTGTAACATCTCCGAACCCGGAAGAGCATGCTGCATTTGAATACGCTATTAAGCTCGGCGAAGAGCAAAATGCAGATATTCTTATTGCAACAGATCCAGATGCGGACCGCCTTGGCATTGCGGTGAAAAATGATGAAGGCAAATATACAGTGCTGACAGGAAACCAAACCGGCGCGTTGCTGCTTCATTATTTGCTTTCTGAAAAGAAAAAACAAGGAATCCTGCCTGAGAATGGCGTCGTTCTCAAAACAATCGTAACAAGTGAAATCGGCCGCGATGTCGCATCTTCATTCGGACTCGATACGATTGATACACTGACGGGCTTTAAGTTTATCGGGGAAAAGATTAAACAATACGAAGCCTCAGGCCAGTACACTTTCCAATTCGGATATGAAGAAAGCTATGGTTATTTAATCGGAGATTTCGCCCGCGACAAGGATGCCATTCAGGCCGCACTTTTGGCAGTTGAGGTTTGCGCGTTCTATAAGAAACAAGGAACGTCATTATACGAAGCGTTAATGAATATCTTCAAAGAATATGGTTTTTACCGTGAAGGGCTGAAATCACTGACGCTGAAAGGAAAACAGGGAGCGGAGCAGATTGAAGCGATTCTTGCTTCCTTCAGACAAAATCCGCCGCAAACAATGGCCGGTAAACAGGTTGTCTCAGCAGAGGATTACGCTTTAAGCAAACGGATGGTTTTGACGGAAAATAAAGAAGAAGCCATCGACCTGCCAAAATCAAATGTATTGAAATATTTCTTGGAAGACGGATCTTGGTTCTGCCTCCGTCCTTCTGGTACTGAGCCGAAGGTCAAATTTTATTTCGCCGTAAAAGGAACATCCCTACAAGACAGTGAACAGCGTCTTGCGGCACTTTCTGACGATGTCATGAAGACAGTTGACGAAATTGTCGAAGCAACAGCAAAGTAATTCTAAAAAAGCTGGATCACATTGCGTGATCCAGCTTTTTTCTATTTCTCATCCAAAAGTCTGAAAGAAAATCATCCTTCATGTGAAGTAACAATATTCAAAAAACTGGTATAATCTTAGATAATAACCATAGCCGGAGTGAGAGACGTGACCAAACCGAGGGTGGAAAAATTAAGAACGCTGAAAACCATTGCCGAGACTTTGAATCAAGGACACGATGTCAAAGCAACGCTGAATGAAGTTTTAAAAGAATTGCTGAGCTTAACGAATCTTCAGTCTGGATGGATCTTTCTCATTGAAGAGGACGGTTCCTATACGTTAGCAGCAGACGCATACCTGCCGCCTGCTTTAAGCCGCAGGGAAAAAGTGCTGATGTGTGAAGGGGAGTGCTATTGCCTGACGAAATTCAATAACGGCGGACTTAGAAAAGCAGCCAATATTATGAACTGTAAACGCATAGAATCAGCTGAAGAGCTGCATTGTTTTGACACAGAAGGGATTACGCATCATGCAACCGTTCCCTTAGAAGATGGAGACAGACGGTTTGGTTTATTAAATGTGGCGGCGGCTGGAAAGACACTTTTTGATGAGGAGGAGCTTCATTTGCTGGAGGCGGTTGCTTTTCAGATCGGAACGGCGATACAGCGGATGAGACTTGCTGAATACAAACAAAAAAACGCTCTTTTAATGGAGCGGAACCGTCTCGCTCAGGAGCTGCATGATTCAGTCAACCAGATGCTGTTTTCCGTCAGTTTAACAGCAAAAGCGGCAAAGACATTAACACAAGAAGAGACCCTGCAGCAAATGATTGATTTTATTCAAACGTTAACGCAGGACGCGCTGGCTGAAATGAAGTCCTTAATTTGGCAGCTTCGCCCCGGAGGATTGGAAAAAGGGCTGGCTGAAGCCATTAAAAGCTACGGCACTCTGATCGGATTGAATGTCGTCTTTACACAAAAAGGATGTCCGGCCCTTCGTGATGAAGAGGAGCATATGCTGTGGCGTGTCGTGCAGGAAGCCCTCAATAATTGCAAAAAGCATGCCGGGACTGATACAGCGTATGTCAGAATTACTGCTTCTTCGTCCTATGCAGAACTGGATATTATCGATCATGGGGCAGGGTTTCGTTATGAAGCGCACGACGGACTGCCTTCACTTGGCATCAAAGGAATGAAAGAGCGGGCAGAAAAAGCCGGCGCGGAATTTTTCATTGAGTCAGAGCTTGGAGCTGGCACGAAGCTGTCTGTCAGACTTCCGCTTACCAATCAGAAAGGAAGGACAGTGAGATGAGAATTGTAATAGCGGATGATCACCATGTTGTCCGGAAGGGGCTTCGTTTTTTCTTTGCCACCAAGGACGACATTGAAGTTGTCGGAGAAGCGGCAACCGGAAGTGAGGCCCTCCGTGTCATCGAAGAAACAAAGCCTGACCTCGTTCTGATGGATCTGTCGATGCCGGATATGGATGGAATAGAAGCAACAAAAAAAGCAGTACAGCAATTTCCCGGTGTCCATATCGTCGTGCTGACGAGCTACTCTGATCAGGAGCATGTAATCCCTGCGCTTCAGGCAGGAGCGAAGGCATATCAGCTAAAGGATACGGAGCCGGAGGAATTGGTGAAAACACTGAGACAGGTTGATTCAGGCGAATATATGCTGTCTTCAGCTATTATGCCCCATGTCCTGACACATATGAAAAAACAGAATGAACCTGAAAAAGAAAAATTTTATCAATTAACCCGGCGGGAAAGAGATGTGCTAAACGAAATTGCTTGCGGAAAAAGCAATAAAGAAATCGCAGCATCGTTGTTTATTTCAGAAAAAACAGTAAAAACCCATGTGTCTAATCTTTTAGCAAAGCTTGAGCTGGCGGACCGCACACAAGCAGCGCTTTTTGCAGTGAAATACAACCTGAATGGAGAGACCACAAAGTGAACATATTAGTGATTAGCGGCTCGCCGAGAACACATGGCAGGACAAGAATTGCGGCAGCCTATATTTCATCTGTGTATCAAACGGATTTGATTGATTTGAGCGAATTTATATTGCCGTTATTTAACGGTGAAGCCGAACAGGCCGAGCTTATGCGGGTACAAGAGCTGAAGCAGCGCGTCAGCAAAGCGGATGCGATTGTATTACTATCTCCTGAATATCACAGCGGCATGAGCGGCGCTTTAAAAAATGCACTGGATTTTTTAAGCAGCGAACAATTTAAATATAAGCCAGTAGCTCTTTTGGCAGCAGCAGGCGGCGGAAAAGGCGGAATCAATGCGCTGAACAATATGAGAACCGTGATGCGGGGTTTATATGCCAATGCTATTCCGAGGCAGCTTGTGCTTGATCCGGTAACGATTGATGTGGAAAACGCAACAGTAACGGAACACATGGCGGCCAGCATAAAAGAGCTGATGGAAGAATTGCACATGTTCGCAAATGCAGGAACCCCCGGCGTCTAAACACCGGGGGTTTTTTTATGTGAGAAGCGCTAATTGATCCTCATATGTCAGCTCAGTGGCATGGTCAATATAGCGGAGAAGAGAATACAGCACCTTTTCTAATACAGCATAATCCTGTTCAAAATGGTATGCATGCAAAAAATGCTCAATTCGTTTTGATAACAAATCATCCTCTGTCCGCACCATTAAAATTAATAAATTATCCCATTGGGAACGATGGGTGTAATACAATGCTTTGTCGTAATCAGCATAATCCATATCAATCGCTTCTCCTTTCCTGTGTGAGAAGTTCAGGATTAGTTTATGCCGCATCAGCTGTTATTGACGGGGCAAAACTTGGCGTCTGCGTCAGAACTGGGGTAGCAATATGAGGGAGACATAAAATGAAAATGTCTGAATGAAGCAAGCGGTTTTGGAAAACCTAAGATGAAAATAATCTGGGTACAGGAGACTGAAAACATGAAATCTCTGCCGTATGCCATTGCGCTTCTGTTTTGCGGTTTCATCATCTTATCGATGGCTGCAAAAGGGCATTCAGAAAACATGAACGAGTCTGTTCAAAAGTGGGAACAGCTCGCTTGGAGTAAAATTCAAGATGAATATAAAGGGGCTTCTTTTTCCGATTACGCCTATATGGGGCGGACCGAGGTGAATGACCAGCAGACAAAGGATGTCTTTCGGGTGACCGTCAAACAGAATGATGAAACATTTTCCGTGCGTGCGGAAGTTTATTTTCACCCTGTGACAAAACATATGATCAGCATCAATGTGTTTCGTCTTTAATAAAAAAACTGTACAGCCGACAAAGGCCATACAGTTTTGTTTTTAGAAATAACGCTTTGCTCCGAGGTAGCGCTGTTTCCAGTATGAGTTGTTCATATTTGAAATGACAACCCCTGAGTCGTTGGCATTAATGAATTCCCCGTTTCCGAGGTAAATCCCGACATGAGAAGGGCCGGCTTTGTATGTCGAAAAGAAGACAAAGTCTCCGACTGCAGGCTGGCTGACAGATTTCATGGTGTTCCAGTAGCCGGCCGCCGTTAATCTGGACACAGATGTCACTTTGTTTAGCGCATAGTAAATGAATCCGCTGCAGTCAAATCCGGCCGGTGTCGTTCCTCCCCAGCGATATGGAACGCCAAGCTGCTCCTTAGCGGCCGCGATCATTTTGTTAATCTTCGCGCTTGTTGAGATCGTGCTGCCTGAAGATCCGGAACTTGAATTTGAAGATGAAGCTTTGCCTGTAATCGTGAGCTTCTGGCCGATTTGTAAGACATCGTTTTTCAAGTTGTTTTTCTCCCGGATCTGCTGGGCTGTCACATTGAACTTTTGAGCGATCACCCATAAGGAATCCCCGCTCTTCACCGTATATGTAGTCGTCGTTGTGCCGGAGCTTGAATTTGACGAAGACGGTGTTGTTGATGTGCCGGAACTTGATTTGCCGGTCAGCTTCAGCACTTGTCCGACGTACAGAACGTCTGATTTCAGATTGTTGCTGTTTCGGATTTGCTGTACAGTCAGGTTATATTTGTTTGCGATCTTCCAAAGTGAGTCTCCGCTTTTTACGGTGTACTTCGTTGTTGCTGATGCTGATTGATTCGATTTGGATGAATTGTCTTTGGATGACGAATTAGAACCCGCTGATTTTGTTTTTAACACTTGATTCACATAAATGGTATCTGATTTTAAATTGTTCAATACCTTCAATTCAGCGATGGACATATTGACTTTGTTCGCGATTTTCCAAAGCGAATCACCTAGCTGCACTTTGTAAGTGCCAGTCGAAGCTGAAGAGCTTGAGCTCGATTTAGATGATTTAGAGCTGCTTGAAGTGCCGGAACTGGAATTTGAAGAAACCTTTCCGGATACTTTTAATTTTTGCCCTGCACGAATCATGTCGCTGCTCAATCCGTTTAACTTTTTCAGTTCCTGTACCGACATCTTATACTCATTGGCAATCAGCCATAGTGAATCGCCGCTTTTCACTGTGTAAACAGAATTTCCGCTCTTCTTTGCTGTTGAGCCTGAAGAAGATGATGAAGTGCCGGAATTGCTGCCTGGGATGGTAAGCGTCTGGCCGATTGACAGGACGGTAGTCGAAAGATGGTTGGCGGATGTGATGGCCGCTACACTTGTGTTGTAGTTTTGCGCCAGCTTCCATAAGGAATCTCCGCTTTTGACTTTAATCGTTGCTGCTTCAGCGGGTGTAATCGCTAGTGTTGTGCTGACAATCGCGGATGCTGTCAGCCCTGCTGCTAATTTCTTTTTCATCTGAGCTCTCCTTTTTCCCCCAATGATTTTGAATATGCTGTTTCTTTTTTATATCGGCAGATTCAACTCATCGTTTTGCCTTTTTTAAAAATCAGTCATATTATCTTAACAGAAAGCAGGAAAAAGGACATAAAAAAAGAAGGAATCATCAACTATTCCTTCATTTTCAAAAGCTGCATAATTTCCTCTTTGTTTTTGACAAGGTCTCGCAGCGTATATTTGTTTAAAACGGCAAGATAGGCCATAAGCGCTTCATTAAGCACGTGTTTTAAGCCGCACACTGGAGAAATAATGCAGAGATTTCTATTCGCATCAAAACATTCAACAATATTAAAATCGTCTTCTGTTTTTCTGACGACCTCTCCAATATTAATGTCTTCAGGATCCATGCCTAAACGTATGCCGCCTCCACGTCCGCGTATCGTTTCTACATATCCGAGCTGACCGAGCCTGTATATGACTTTCATGAGATGATTTTTTGAAATAGAATACGTTTCGGCGATCTGTTTTATATTTGAAAGTTCTCCGGGACGTTCTGCAGCAAGAAAAATCAAAACTCGTAATGAATAATCTGTATAATTTGTTAACTTCATATTAAGACCTCGGAATAAGACATTTTCTATATCTTATCATAATCTATTATAAAATGAAAAAAAAGGAATTTCCCTAAAAAAGCGTGCACCCTGCTGGGCACACGCATTTTTTTAATTCATTAATTCATGTCATTGGAAGGATTTTGTTTTGAACGGTTTTTCGTATCAACCTCGGTGTTTTGAATTTTGCGTTCGAATTTAGAAAGATAACGTGAAGCAAAATCCTTTCCGCCAAGACCGAATGATAAACCGAATGCAAGTGCGAATCCGCCAAGCACGATGATAAATGCGGAATTGACAATTGTGTCAGCGACTCCGAGCTGATCTAGTGCCATAAAGAAAGCCAGTGCGATGATTGTATACTTTGCAATCGCAGCTAAAGATTTGAACTCCTGACCTTTGATCATGCTGGCCAGTACCTTGCGCAGCAATTCTCCGGCGTAAAGGCCGATTCCGAGGATAAATACTGCGACAAGGACATTCGGCAGATACGCGATGATGCCTCCTGCGATCTCAACGAGTAAATGCAGCTGAACAATTTGCAGCGCCTCGGCTGTAAACAGCAGGATCACAATGATTTGCGCAATCATACCAACAACTTGGGAGAGTGACAGCTTTGCGGATGCGCCAGGTTCTACGCCCATTTTTCCTAATAAAGAATCAAAGCCTGCACGGCGGAGCAGTCCGGACACCATTGTGTTTACCCATTTTCCGGCCCATATACCGGCTAAAATCAGTACGATGGCGATAATGATATTCGGAAGCATGTTTAAGATGGTATTGAGCATAGAGACGGCTGGCTGAGAAATGCCGGCGACATCAAGACGATCAAGCGCTGAAATGACAACCGGAATTAAAATCAGCACATAAGCAATGGTCCCGATGACAGCTGAAAGGCTTGTATCCTTTAAGTAAATGGATAACCCCATACGAGCAGCGAATCTTTCTGTACCGATGCTTGCTAGGAAATTTGTGATGATGTCACGGACCAGGCGGGCGATGAGCCAGCCGATTAAAACGATCAGCGCCGCAGCGAATAATTTCGGCAGAAAAGCGAGTACGCTTTCCATCATATTTGTAAACGGGCCTGAAATTCCGCTGATATTCAGTGAAGATAAGACTCCCGGCAAGAATATGAGCAGCACGAGGTAAAAGACAATTTGTGAAGCGGCGTTAACTGCCTGGTGAATATCTTTCCCTTCAGATACCAAGTTCCATTTGCGCAGTTTTTCGCTCGTGTTCAGCTTCATCCCGATTTTTTTGACAAGAAAGCTTAACACAGAAGCTGCCGCCCAGCCTAACAGCAGAATCAATCCGGCCTTCAGCACGCTCGGAACAGCTGCTGCAATAGCAGAAAGCATGCTGACAAAAGGCGAAGCCACTGTTGTCAGGTGCAAAATGTTAAAGAATAAAATAAAGACGATAATCAAAGCGATAAAATAAACGACCTTGCTTACGATTTTTTCCGATGAATAGCGTGACGGCTTTTTCTCAGCAAAGATCTTGTCGTCGATTTTTGTTTTTCTGAGCCCTTTGTACACCGCTTTTTCAATGATTTTGGCGATAGCCCATCCGATTAATAAGACAAGCAAAGCAATGATGAGGTTTGGCAATTTACTGAGATAAGAAGAAAACATGTCTGCTGCGTTCAATTGGTATCGCTCCTTTTTTTCGTAATATGGTCTGTTTTTACCCACTGACACATTTGGCAAACAGGCCAATGTGCAGGGCAAGTTTTTTTCAGGCGGAAATGTGACTTATCATCTTTTATCAGGCGGGCTCATACATTATAGATAAGTCCAAGTAGGGGGGATTCGGTTGAACGCGGAGGAGAAAAAGGGATTACAGCGGGCAATTGAGGAAATTACCGAAGTTGCAAAAGGATTCGGCCTTGATTTCTATCCGATGAGATATGAAATCTGCCCGGCTGAAATTATTTATACATTCGGCGCGTACGGGATGCCGACAAGATTCAGCCACTGGAGCTTCGGGAAACAGTTTCACAAAATGAAACTGCATTATGACCTTGGATTAAGCAAAATTTATGAGCTTGTCATTAACTCAGACCCATGCTACGCCTTTTTGCTGGACAGCAATTCACTGATTCAAAATAAATTGATTGTCGCCCATGTACTCGCCCACTGTGACTTTTTCAAAAACAACTGCCGCTTCCAAAACACGAAGCGTGACATGGTGGAAAGCATGGCGGCAACGGCGGAGCGGATTAAGTATTATGAACGGATTCACGGAATAAAGGAAGTGGAGGCCTTTTTAGACGCGATCCTTTCAATCCAGGAGCATATCGATCCTTCTTTGGTGCGTCCGAAGCTCCAGTGGAGTGTGGATGATGAGGAAGAAGAGTTTGAGGAAATGGCTACGCCGTACGATGATCTATGGAATTTAGATGGAAAGAAACCGAGAAAACAACTGAAAAAATCAAAAAAACCTTTCCCGCCGCGGCCCGAGAAAGATATTCTGCTTTTTATTGAAGAGCATTCAAGGGAACTTGAGCCGTGGCAGCGTGATATTTTGACGATGATGAGAGAAGAAATGCTTTATTTTTGGCCTCAGCTGGAAACGAAAATTATGAATGAAGGATGGGCCTCATACTGGCATCAAAGAATTATCCGGGAGCTTGATTTAACCTCTGATGAAGCGATAGAGTTCGCCAAGCTGAATGCCGGGGTTGTCCAGCCGTCAAAAACGGGAATCAACCCTTATTATTTGGGACTGAAGATTTTTGAAGATATTGAGGAACGGTATAACAATCCGACTGAGGAAATGAAGAAAATGGGCGTCAAGCCGAACTCAGGCCGGGAGAAAATGTTTGAGGTCAGAGAGATTGAATCAGATATCTCATTCATCCGCAATTATTTAACAAAAGATTTAGTGATGCGCGAGGATCTTTACCTGTTCCAAAAGCAGGGCAGAGACTACAAAATCGTCGATAAAGAGTGGGAGGCTGTCCGCGATCAGCTTGTGAGCATGCGGGTAAACGGAGGATTTCCGTATTTGACAGTAAACGAAGGCGATTATCTGAAAAATAACGAGCTCTTAATTAAGCATTGGTATGAGGGCATAGAACTGGATTTGAAATACTTGGAGAAAGTGCTTCCTTATTTATACCAGCTGTGGGGAAGAAGCGTGCATATCGAATCTGTGCTGGAGGATAAGCAAGTGATGTTTTCGTATGACGGAAAAGGGGTTCACCGCAGGTATTTATAAGAAAAAAGGATGCAGTGTTCTGCATCCTTTTTATTTTCCTGTTTTCAAAATGTTAAATATGATTTTTGCCTGGTCGGTATTGTTGATCAGTCCGCTGAATTTCTCTTTTCCGGGGCCGTACGCGTATACCGGTACTTCTTCACCGGTATGATCGGTACTGGTCCAGCCGCTGTTAGAGCGGGTGTTGAAAATTTTGATGATGGCTTTGTAGGCGCCTTTGCTTTTGTCAGCCTGTGAAGCGGCTTCAATACTTTTCATTTCTTCACGTGTGAAATCCAGATCTGTATAGCGGGCGAGCACATCTTTGACCGGTTTGCCTTCGCTGATTTTTTTGGCCATAAACTCAGGTGTTTTTTTCGCGGCCAAAATCGGCTCCGCATGCCAATTTTTTTCGCCGTTTGCACCGATGGTAAATCCGCCTGTTGTATGATCAGCAGCTGCAATCACAAGCGTATGTTTATCTTTTTTCGCAAATTCAATAGCGGCTTTATAGGCCTGTTCAAAATCCTTAACCTCGCTCATGGCTCCGACAGTATCATTGTCGTGAGCGGCCCAGTCAATTTGGCTGCCTTCGACCATCAAGAAAAATCCTTTTTTATTTTGATTCAGCCGGTCAATTGCTGAAACAGTCATATCTTTCAGGGATGGGGTTTTGCTGTCGCGGTCGAGCGCTTTATCAAGCCCACCGTCTGCAAAAAGCCCGAGCACCTGCTGATCTTTATTTTTCTTCAGCGCTTGTTTTGTTGTCACATAGCTGTAGCCCGCTTGTTTAAATTCTTTCGTTACATTTCTGTCCTTGCGGGTAAAGTAGGATTTTCCGCCGCCAAGCAAAACGTCAATTTTTTGTTTGCCTTTTATTTTATCATCTATATAGCTGTTGGCGATTTGGTTCATATTTTTCCGCGATTCATTGTGAGCGCCGTATGCTGCGGGTGTGGCGTGGTTAATTTCAGAAGTTGCGACAAGCCCTGTTGACTTGCCTTGCTGCTTGGCTTCTTCGAGTATTGATTTTACTTTTTTTCCGTTTTTATCGACGCCAATTGCATTGTTATATGTCTTAACGCCTGTCGCCAATGCTGTTCCGGCGGCTGCTGAATCTGTAATATTATAGTCAGGGTCATCCGGGTGCGTCATCATCATGCCTGTCAGGTTCCGGTCAAATTCAGTTAACTTCGGGTTGTTCGGTGTTTCACCGTTATTTTTCATGGAACGGTAGGCGTTTATGTACGATGCTCCCATGCCGTCCCCAATCATCACAATGACATTTCTGATCTCATCTTTGTTTTGTTTTTTGGCGCTTGCTTTTTCGGTCTGCTGCAGCTCTGCACCGGCGAATATACCGGCTGTAAGCACGGAAACAGCTGCGACTGGCAGCAATTTTGATTTCATTTTTTGAAACAGACTCATTTTTTTGCAGGCCTCCTTTAATTTGTTCTGCTTATTACGATAGGGAATGTTTGTTAAGTGCGGCTGTTGATCCTGTAAACATTAAGTAAAGGATTGTGATGAATATAAATTGTCTGTGTCCGTTATCTTGCCTTTCTTTCATCAAAGCATTCATTTTTCCGGAAAAATCTTTACCTCATGGTTTATGCGTGATATGGTTGTTTAAATAAAAAAACTGCGGATACCCGCAGTTTTTATCGAAACCTATAAGTTCAACATTCTTTCGCTATGTCATAAATCCCCAAAACCTTCTTCAATTATTTCCTAAATGTTGATAAACCGCCCAAAAAACATGACAAAAGCACTCGTTTTTTGTCACCTTTGAAATGAAAATGAAATATTTAATACCCTTAAAAACTTTTTTTGAAAACGAATAATTAAGAAATTTGTCACGTGAAGTCAAGACTATTTCTGTTGGGAATCCATCCTTATAATAGAAAACAAGATGATTAATTAAAAAAAGAGATAATAATAGATATACATATTTAGGGAGGAAAACATGAAAAAGCAAATCATTACAGCTACAACAGCAGTAGTTTTAGGATCGACCTTATTTGCAGGAGCGGCATCTGCACAAAGCGTCAAGGTGAAAAAAGGCGACACGTTATGGGATCTTTCAAAAAAATACGGCACCACAATAAGTAAAATTAAATCAGAAAACAAGCTTCATTCCGATATTATTTACGCAGGACAGACTTTATCTATTAACGGTAAATCGGCAGCATCAGGTTCAAAAAGCAGTTCATCTTCTTCTACATACAAAGTAGTGAGCGGCGACAGTCTTTGGAAGATTTCGAAAAAATACGGCATGACGATCAATGAACTGAAAAAACTGAACGGCTTAAAATCAGATCTTCTGCGTATCGGACAAGTTCTGAAAGTGAAGGGCTCAAGCAGTTCAAGCAGCTCCGGCTCATCAAGCGTGTCTACGTCTGCAACTTCTACATACAAAGTAGTAAGCGGCGACAGTCTATCTAAAATCGCGAAAAAATACGGCACAACGGTTAGCAAAATAAAGAGTCTCAACGGCTTAAAATCAGATTTAATCTATGTCGGACAAGTATTGAAGGTGAAAGGAACAAGTTCAAAACCTGTCACTTCCTCTAAACCTTCATCTAGTTCAAGCAGCAAAGTATCATCTACATCACTTAACGTAAGCAAACTGGTTTCTGATGCAAAAGCGCTAACTGGAACGCCGTACAAATGGGGCGGAACAACAACTTCCGGTTTTGACTGCAGCGGATTCATTTGGTACGTATTAAACAAACAAACAAGTGTGGCAAGAACGAGCACTGCGGGATACTGGAGTTCCATGAAGAGCATTGCCAGCCCGTCTGTCGGTGATTTCGTATTCTTTACAACATATAAATCCGGCCCTTCTCACATGGGGATTTACATTGGAAACAACAGTTTCGTTCATGCAGGATCTGACGGTGTACAAATCAGCAGCCTGAACAACAGCTACTGGAAGCCTCGCTACCTCGGTGCGAAAAGATTCTAATTTTACGAAGTAACCCGTTCATAGAACGGGTTTTTTTCATTAGACGGAGCATCTTCGTTTTGGTTACATCTAAAAATGAAAATGTGATAAAAAGTCCAAAAACTTTTTTTCCTTCTTATTTTCATAAAGGGCGATCGCATAAGCACCGGCATAAGGCAGCTGCACAGAATGGTAAGGAATTCTGATCATCTGTTTTTCCTCTAATTCGCGCTTTACTGTAGATAAGGGGAGGAATGAAACGCCAAGTCCTTCTTTTATAAACCGTTTCGTTATATGGGTTTGTGTGACTTTCATTGTTCTCACAAATGGAAAAGTCACTCTGACTTGACGGAGTAAGTCGTCCCAGTAGTCAGGATGATTGTGGGTCAAAAGCAGGTATTGCTCAAGCACCTCTTTGGCATCAATTTCTTCGTCTGATGTGAAACGCTGATCAGGAGGCGCAACGAGGACGACAGGGTCCTTATATAAACAGTGGCATGTTAAAGAAGAAGACTGGACTTTTAAACAGCTCAGTCCGATATCCGCCTCGCCGGCTTTAATCAGAGACGAGATTTCTGCCGATTCAAAAATTTTCACTGCAATTTCTGTTTCGGTATTCATTGAAGTGTATCGTTTCATAACAGATGGAAGCACGGTATCGGCAATAAGCGGCGAAACCGCGAGCTGTAAGGTTTGAGAGTAGCCTTGTCTCACTCTGTGGAGCTCTGCCATGCTGTTTTCATAGTCATCAAGCAGCCTCAGTGCGAACGGCAAATAAGCCCTGCCTTCATCGGTTAACTGAATCTGCCTGCCTTTTCGCTCGAACAGCTTGCAGCTGATTTCTTTTTCTAATTGCTTGATATGAACGGTTACAGTGGGCTGAGATAAAAAAAGCGTTTCTGCTGTTTTTCTGAAGTTTTCATATTTCGCTGCGGTCACAAAGGTGTGAAGCCATTTGAAATCCATTTCCATTCTCCCTCTGATTAAGATTTTTAATTAATTCCCTTTAAAATATTCAATATTTTTTAAATATTATATTTACTATAATAACAGAAAAGGATAGGGGGAATACAAATGGTACATTACGGATTAAAGGGAATTACATGTGTGGACACATCAATCAGCCATATTGACGGCGAAAAAGGTCGGCTTATCTACAGAGGACATCATGCAAAAGACATCGCGCTGCATCACAGCTTTGAAGAAGCCGCTTACTTGATTTTGTTTGGAAAACTGCCGGCATCAGATGAATTACAGACATTTGAAAAAAAGCTGATTGCGGAGCGAAACCTGCCTGACCGCATCGGGCGTTTGATTCAGTCGCTGCCAAACAACATGGACGACATGTCGGTACTGAGAACGGTTGTTTCAGCATTAGGGGAAAATACGTACACGTTTTATCCAAAAATAGAAGAAGCGATTCGGCTGATTGCCATCACGCCGTCCATTATCGCTTACAGAAAACGCTGGGTGCGCGGCGAACAAGCCATTGAGCCATCTTCCCAGTACGGACATGTTGAAAACTATTATTATATGCTCACAGGTGAGCAGCCTTCAGAAGCAAAAAAGAAAGCGCTTGAAACATATATGATTCTGGCCATGGAGCACGGCATGAATGCATCAACTTTCTCAGCACGGGTCACTTTGTCTACAGAGAGTGATTTGGTATCGGCCATTACCGCGGCGCTTGGCACGATGAAAGGCCCGCTGCACGGAGGGGCTCCATCTGCTGTGACAAAAATGCTTGAAGACATTGGAGAAAAAGCGAATGCTGCAGCGTATTTGACAGCAAAGCTTGAAAAAGGAGAACGCCTGATGGGATTTGGGCACCGCGTGTATAAGACGAAAGATCCGCGGGCAGAAGCTTTGAGACAGAAAGCTGAAGAGGTTGCAGGCGATGACCGTGATTTGGATCTGGCGCTGCATGTAGAGGCAGAAGCGATTCGTTTGCTGGACATCTACAAACCGGGCCGCAAGCTGTACACAAACGTTGAATTTTATGCAGCTGCTGTCATGAAGGCAATTGATTTTGATGATGAATTGTTTACACCGACGTTTTCAGCAAGCCGAATGGTAGGCTGGTGCGCACACGTGCTGGAACAAGCAGAAAACAACATGATTTTCCGCCCGTCAGCTAAATATACAGGGGCTATTCCTGAAGAAGTACTTTTATAAACATATTTTGCGGTTTATTCGCTGCTGTGATGTGGTAAACGATCAGTATTATCATGTCTAGGAGTGATCAATATGAACCCAATGGACAGACAAACAGAAGGACAAGAACCGCAGCGGCAGGACCGGCAGCCGGGTATTGAGTCCGAAATGAATCCTCTTCCTTTATCAGAGGACCGTGATTATAAAGGAAGCGGAAAACTGAAAGGAAAAGTCGCGATCATTACAGGAGGCGACAGCGGAATCGGGAGAGCGGCAGCAATCGCGTACGCAAAAGAAGGGGCGGACGTCTCCATTCTTTATCTGGACGAACATTCTGACGCGGAGGAAACGCGAAAACAGATTGAACAGGAAAACGTCCGCTGCCTGCTGATTCCGGGTGACGTCGGAGATGAGAAGCATTGTGAACAGGCTGTACAGCAAACCGTAGACCATTTTGGGAAGCTGGATATTTTGGTTAATAACGCTGCTGAACAGCACCCGCAGGACAGTATTCTTGATATTTCAACAGAACAGCTTGAAAAAACCTTCCGCACGAACATTTTTTCAATGTTTCATATGACGAAGAAAGCTTTGCCTCATTTGAAAGAAGGGAGCGCAATCATTAATACGACCTCGATTACCGCTTATGAAGGGGATACCGCATTAATTGATTATTCCAGTACAAAGGGGGCAATTGTCTCCTTTACACGATCAATGAGCAAATCTCTTGCGGACAAAGGCATCAGAGTGAATGCGGTGGCGCCCGGTCCGATTTGGACACCGCTGATTCCGGCGACATTCCCGGAAGAAAAAGTGAAGCAGCATGGACTTGATACACCGATGGGCAGACCGGGACAGCCGGTTGAGCATGCGGGGGCGTACGTCTTGCTCGCATCTGACGAATCTTCCTATATGACGGGACAGACGATTCATGTAAATGGCGGCCGTTTTATTTCAACATAATGTACAAAAAACCAGCAGATTTGCTGGTTTTTTTGTGCATGAAAATATGTTATCGCAGAAATTTGTCGAATTTTTTAAAAATTTAGTTTTCATTTTCAGATTTTTATATATAATATTGAGTAGGAGAAAGGAATGATTCAACACCAGTACAAATATAGTAGAAAAAAAGAAAAACGGCCATTACCGCTCATGAATTCAGAAAATTCAAATAAAATATAAAGAAAACATCAGCTAGGAGTTGAAGGGGAATGAAAGGAAGCGTATTTAGGAAGAAAAGCATACAAGATTTAATCGCTGCAACAAATGGAGAAAAATCCTTAAAAAGAGAATTAGGGGCGTTTGACTTAACATTGCTTGGGATTGGGGCCATTATTGGTACTGGGATTTTTGTACTGACGGGGACAGGGGCGGTAACTGCCGGACCCGGACTGACCATTTCATTTGTTGTCGCAGCGCTGGCTTGTTTATTCGCTGCATTGTCTTATGCTGAATTTGCTTCAAGTGTGCCTGTCTCAGGTTCCGTGTACACATTTACTTATGCTACAATGGGAGAACTTTTGGCCTTCATTATCGGGTGGGATTTAATTTTAGAGTATATGCTGGCGGTAAGTGCCGTTTCAGTCGGGTGGTCCGGGTATTTTCAATCATTTTTGTCCGGGCTGGGCATTCATCTTCCGGTTGCCTTAACGGCTGCTCCGGGGGCTGTAAAAGGAACATTTACCATTTTTAATCTGCCTGCGTTTGTCATTGTTCTTGCGATTACGTATTTGCTTTATTTAGGCATCAGAGAATCTAAAAGAGTCAACAACATTATGGTGATTTTAAAAGTGCTGGTCGTTCTCTTATTTATTGCGGTAGCAGCTGTTTACGTGAAGCCGGATAACTGGCAGCCGTTTATGCCAATGGGCTTTGGCGGCGTTTTCAGCGCAGCGGCGCTCGTTTTCTTTGCTTTTATCGGATTTGACGCTGTATCCTCTGCTGCGGAAGAGACGAAAAACCCTGGGAAGGATCTGCCGAAAGGAATTATTTTCTCATTATTGGCTTGTACGATTTTATATGTGACTGTATCAGCCATCATGACAGGGGTTGTTCCGTTTGCCCAGTTTGCAGGCGTCGATCATCCGGTTTCTCTCGTTCTTCAAAGCGCGGGGCAAAACTGGGTGGCAGGCATTATCGATATCGGCGCGGTTTTGGGAATGACAACGGTTATGCTTGTGATGCTTTATGGACAGACACGCGTTATGTTTGCTATGTCTCGTGACGGCCTGGTTCCGGGCTCGCTTTCTAAGGTTCATCCGAAGCATAAAACACCTTATGTTGCGACTTGGTTTTTCGGCATTATGTCGGCGCTTCTCGGTTCACTTGTTCCGCTTGATGAGCTTGCCAAGCTGGTAAACATCGGAACGCTGTCAGCGTTTGTGCTGATTTCTGTGGCGGTTATCGTATTGAGAAAGAAACAGCCTGATCTCCCGAGAGCTTTTAAATGCCCAGGGGTTCCGGTTATCCCGGGCTTAGCAATTCTTTTCTGCCTGTTCTTAATTTTTAATCTTGGATGGGTGACGATTGTCCGCTTCCTTGTGTGGCTGTTAATTGGCATGGCGATCTATTTCTTATATTCAAGAAAGCATTCAAAATTAAATCAATAACTCTCAAAGAAGAGAGCGGCTTACACTGGCCGCTCTCTTTTCTATTCTCATCAAATGAATGTATAGAAATAAGCATGAAAATAAGAGATAATATAGGCTGGAAAGGAAGTGACATCATTGTCTGAGCAAAAACCAGTCCAATGGGCTTCAAAAATCGGTTTCGTCATGGCTGCCGCTGGATCAGCCATCGGCTTAGGCGCGATTTGGAAGTTCCCTTATGTAGCGGGGACGAATGGAGGAGGCGCCTTTTTCCTTATTTTTGTGCTATTTACCATTCTCTTGGGCTATCCGCTTTTAGTGGGAGAATTTATCTTTGGGAGACGGAACCAAACGAATGCCATTGATGCATATAAAAAAGAAGCGCCGCGAACAGCTTGGTTTCTCACAGGATGGGTCGGCGTAGCGGCTTGTTTCTTAGTTTTATCGTTTTACAGTGTTATCGGAGGATGGATTTTACTATATATAGTGAAAACAGCATCAGGTTCACTGTCAGGACTCACCCAGGAACAGTACGGTGCACTTTTTGGTTCTGTTATTCAAAATCCCGTGCAGACGCTCGCGGCTCAGCTTATCTTTATGGTGCTGACTGTGCTGGTTGTCGCCAGAGGGGTTCAAAAAGGGATTGAACGGGTAAGCGCGGTGATGATGCCGATTTTGTTTATATTGTTTGTCCTGCTTGTTCTTCGGTCGCTCACGCTGGATCATGCGATTGAAGGCGTGAAATTTTTGCTTGTGCCTCATTTCGGCGATTTGACGCCGGAGTCTGTTTTATTTGCGCTGGGACAGGCTTTCTTTACGTTAACACTGGGGGTTTCGGTCATGGTGACTTACAGCTCCTATCTGCCGAAAACGCAAAATATCCCGCGGTCTGCAGCCTCCATTGTCGTCATGAATATCATTGTGACACTTTTGGCAGGCCTGGCTATTTTTCCTGCGGTTTTCTCCTTCGGATTAGAGCCGAATGAAGGTCCGACTTTGCTGTTTACAGTGCTTCCGGCCGTTTTTGAACAGCTTCCGTTCGGCATCCTGTTTTTCATCGGCTTTCTTGTCGCATTTTTATTTGCCGCACTGACCTCTGCCTTTTCAATGGTGGAAATGATTGTAGCCATTATCGGCAAAGGCGATGAAACGAAGAGGAAAAAACTGTCATGGACAAGCGGGTTTTTAATCTTCTTAGTCGGTATCCCATCTTGCTTATCTTATGGCATGCTGAGCGATGTGCGCATATTTGATAAGACGTTTTTTGACGTTGTCGATTTTACTGTCAGCAATGTTCTGCTGCCATTAGGCGCCCTGTTAATTTCTATTTTTATTCCGCTGAAAATATCGAAACAGGAGCTGTGGGCAGAAATGAGACAAGGATCGCATCCCGGAAAAGCATTCTTTTATATATGGTTTTATTTGCTCCGTTTCGTTGTGCCGCTGGCTATTATTATTGTGTTCTTAAATTTAATCGGGATTATATCCTTTTAGAAAAACAGGCTCTGTTGGGGGCCTGTTTTTTTGTTTTTTATGATTTCATCAGCGGCTCCCATGCGGTTTTCAGCTTTTTGATACCGAGCCGGATGTCCTCTTCAGAAAGCCCTCCATAACCGATTAAGACAGAAACAAACGGCGGCTGGCTTTTGTACGATGGAGATACCGGATAGACATTCACTCTGTTTTTGGCAGCGGCTTTTATTGCATCAACCTCACTGGCTGAAAACATGAGCCGGAGCAGGATGTGAAGCCCCGAGTTTTTTCCGAGAACCTCCACACTGTCTCCCAGTTCAGTTCGTATCGCTTCCAGCAGAACAGCGTGTTTTTTTCGATACAAGGATCTCATCCTGTTCAAATGCTTTTGCCATTCGCCGTTTTCAATGAAATCTGCCAATGCCAATTGATTATGAGAAGAGACGGTCTGTTTCATCAAAAGCGCATTTTTTCTTACGGGTTCAATAAGTGCAGCAGGAAGAATCATATAGCTGATCCGCAAGGAAGGGAGCAATGATTTTGAAAAAGTGCCGAGATAAATGACCCTGCCATTCGGGTCAAGGCCTTGCAGAGATGGAATGGGCTGCCCGCTGTAGCGAAATTCTCCATCATAATCATCCTCAATAATAAATGAGTTTGCCTCTTTTGCCCAAGACAACAGCTCCTGTCTTCGGGCGATCGTCATTATGCTCCCGAGAGGGAATTGATGCGAGGGAGTCGTATAGACAAGATGCGGGCTCTCGTGTGTAAGGCTAGCCGGCAGGACTCCTTCTTCATCAGTGCAAATGGGAATCACGTTCATGTGATTGGCCTCAAACATTCGTCTTGAACGGTGAAATCCCGGTTCTTCAAAACCGATTTTTGTTCCCGGCTGATGCGTAAGGCAAAGAATTTGCAGAAGGACAGTAGTGCCTGCTCCGATAATAATCTGGCTGGGGTCACAATTGACACCCCGTGACAGTCTGACAAATCGGGCTATCATTTCTCTGAGTGCAGGTTCTCCTTGAGGATCGCCTGAGGTGTGAAATTGTTCAGAATACAGATCGAGACTTTTCACTATGCTTTTTCGCCAAGCGTTAAAGGGAAAGTGGACCGGATCGACATTTCCTTGATGAAAGTTAATAACAGGTTCTATTTCTTTATGAGTGACCGATTGAGGAGGCGGTTGATATGATACTGGAGCAGCCGGAAACTCAGGTTCAATTTCTGCCGCAAACCAGCCGATTTTAGGCTTGCTTTTGACATATCCTTCAGTGGTTAATTGCTCGTAGGCGCGTTCTACCGTTGCCGTGCTGACACCGAGCAAGCCGGAGAGCCTGCGTTTTGACGGAAGCCTCATTCCCTTGGTGATTCTGGCATGTGTCATTTCTTGTTTGAAATAGGTGTAAAGCTGTTCATACAGCGGTGTTTTGCTTGTTTTGTCCAGAAACGGCGTGATATCCATTTTATCTCTCCTTTGCATCTGGCGTGGTCATTTTTTCAGGTTTTGGCTATTTGGTGAATGCCATAAATCGGATATTATCATTGTAACGAATGGAGAGGGGATTGATAAGATGCTTCATATCAAACAATTAACGACTAGAGAAGAATGGATGGAAGCATATCCGGTAATGCGTGAATTACGAACAGAGCTGGATGAAAAGACGTATTTACATAGGCTGGAGCGCTGTGTCCAAAAAGAGTCGTATATGCTGTTTGCCTTATATGAGGATAAAGCGATCAGGGCGCTGTGCGGCGCGCTGCCAAGGGTCTCGCTTCATAAAGGAGAGTACGTATGGATAGCGGATCTTGTCACAAGCGGGTCTCACAGATCTAAAGGGTACGGCAAACTTCTTTTGGATTATGCGGCAAACTGGGCGAAAGATGCGGGCTATCCTCTTGTCAGTCTTTCATCAGGCCTTCAGCGCAAAGACGCCCACAGATTTTATAAGGATAGAATGGGATTTACGATTGAAAGTTATTTATTCAGAAAACAGCTGTAATAAAAAAGACGCCGTTTCAGGCGTCTTTTCTGCTAAAAGCCAAACTGTAAGTTGGTATCCACTGATACGATGGTATACACACAGATAATCACAAAGAGATTAAGTACAACGCCGAGCAGGCCGGGACCCGTGCGTCCTCTTTTGATGAAAAGCTCGATAACGCCAAACGGAACGGCGGCCATGGCAAACGGCAGCATTTGATAAGAATAAGAGGTCACATTGCTGATAATCGCCAAATTAAGCAAGAGCAAAGACAGAATTGCTGTCCCGACAGATATCCAGCCAAATACATTATGTTCTTTAAAAATTCTTACCAATTCCATAATTCCACCTCGCCGACATTTGCTGATTTTACTGATTTGTTTTTCAGCATGCGCTGGATTTCCTTGGTCGGTCCTGTAACGACTGAGCCGTATACATTAACACCATTTTTCTCTACATAATCCAAGCGGGAGTCCACTTTTAAATCTTTTCGTTTTGAGATGACCTGCGCCCATTTCTCGTGCTTCGATATGTAAGTTAAAGCATCGATAAATTGGTCGCCGTTTGACTTGCCTTTTGTATCAAGAGCAGTCAGGAACTTTGAATCTTTCCCTGGGTAGCCAAGCGGCTCTGCGTAAGGGGTATCCTTTGTATTGTTCTCTGTTTCAACTGCGTTCCACAAAAAGCTTACATCATAGCCGCTGAATTTTTGATACACTTCTTTTGTCGGATATGCCCGGTCATAAGAAAGGTAGACCTCGGAAACAGTCCCTTCAGGCAAAGTTTTTAATGTTTTTTCTGCTTTTGCGGTTGTTTGTTCAGATCCGCTTGATGGGTGTGTAAAGTAATGGCCGGCTTTATGGATTTCTAAGTCATAGTAGTTGACGACCGGCGCTTTCACTCTGTCATAAAACATTTCCACCCGTTCATTCCCCACGGCGGCCGTTTTTGTGCCAATCTGTTTTTGCAGCGGGAATTCTGTATTCATGCCAAACAGCTTCACCTGGCTCTTCAGTCCAGAAGTATCGACAAGAACATTTGGCATAGTCAGGGCTACAGTGACTGCGGCAGTTTCCATAAATTCATTGCCGGTGCTGTGTTTTCCTCCCATTCCGTAATAGAGGTAGCTTCCCAGCGTACATAGCGGCAAAATCATTAATGTCGAAATGACGGCAAGCGCGGAAATACGCAAATAAGACTTCCGTTTGCCGTAGGCCAGAATGGCTTTTTGTTTTTCAGGACTGATGTCGACATCCCAATCATGATCGTCTGGCAGCTCACTATCAATCATTTCCTGATACACTTCGAGCTTCTCAAGTTCCTCTTCAAACGCGGTCATTTCCTGATCGCTCATTTCACCGTTTTTATATTGATCAAAACGCTTTTTAAATTCTTCATTCATCATTAACACCTCTATTATAAAGTGCTTTCAGCCGCTGTCTGGCACGAAACAAAACACTTTTAAAATTCGCCTCTGAAATATTCATAATATGGGATGCTTCTTTGTAATTTAATTCTTTTAAATAATATAGTGTTAACGCCTCCCGATAGTTATCGGGGAGCTCGGACATATAACCAGTCAGCACTTCCTTTATCTCTACCTGATGGGCAGGGCTCTGAACAGCAGTTTGAAAGAGACTTCCAATCAAATCATCAGAAATGGTTACTTCTTTCTTATGCTTTCTGACGTAATCAATGAAGGCGTTCCGCGCCACTTGAAAAAGCCAGGGCTTTACTTTGCTGTGATCATAGGAGTGAATGTGTATGTATGCCCGCATAAAGGTTTCCTGCAGCAAGTCTTCGGCAAGATGCTTGTCTTTTGTCATGGAGAGCAGGAACCTGTAAACATCATTCATGTACATTTGGTAAATTTCATCGATCGTCACTGCCTTTTCTCCCCTCTATGTTATACACGCATAAGAAAGGTTTAAAGTTGCACATTACATGCAAACGGCTTTTTAATACGTAATTAAACACCATTACTCTATAGTACCTAAAATTTGCCCTGAAAGATAGTGGTGAGAAATGTTTAACATTTTTTCCATCAGGGAAACCATAGTGAAAAAGTGAAGGAGTGGCACAATGGAATATACCAGTATCTCAGACACAGGAATAAAAGCCTCCCGAATTGGACTCGGCACATGGGCGATCGGCGGAACCATGTGGGGAGGCACTGATGAAAAAACATCGATCGAAACCATCCGCGCCGCTCTTGATAAGGGGATCACACTGATTGACACCGCGCCGGCGTATGGGTTCGGGCAGTCCGAAGAAATTGTCGGGAAGGCGATCAAGCAGCATGGGGCAAGAGATCAGGTTGTTCTTGCCACTAAAACGGCGCTGGATTGGAAAAACAATCAGCTGTTCCGCCATGCTAACAGAGCGAGAATTATACAGGAGGTCGAGGATTCCCTGCAACGTCTTCAGACGGATTATATCGATCTATATCAGGTGCACTGGCCTGATCCGCTTGTCCCGATAGAGGAAACAGCAGAAGTGATGAAGGAATTATATGATGCCGGGAAAATCCGCGCGATCGGCGTCAGTAATTTTTCGGTTGAACAAATGGATACATTTCGGGCTGTTGCTCCGCTTCATACAATCCAGCCTCCTTACAATCTGTTTGAAAGGGAAATTGAAGAGAATGTGCTTCCGTATGCGAAAGACAAACAGATGACAACACTATTGTACGGCAGTTTATGCAGAGGGCTGTTAACAGGAAAAATGACAGAAGATCATTCGTTTGAGGGAGACGATCTCCGAAATCACGATCCGAAATTCCAGAAGCCAAGATTTAAAGAGTATCTTTCTGCTGTCAATCAATTAGATGAGCTGGCGAAGACACGGTATGGAAAATCAGTGATTCATCTGGCCGTCAGATGGATTTTAGACCAGCCGGGAGCTGGGATCGCCCTTTGGGGGGCTAGAAAACCTGAGCAAATAGAGGCGGTATCAGAAATTACCGGCTGGACGCTGAGCAGTCAAGATAAAAAAGACATCAATACCATATTGGAACAGACGATATCAAACCCGGTCGGACCGGAATTTATGGCGCCTCCGACAAGAGAGGGCATATAACAAAAAGCTGAGGATGATTCCTCAGCTTTTTGACGTTAAGAAAAGAGAAATCTTAAAAATTAGTACCAGGTAATAAAAAATGTTGTTATAATAAGTAACAGAAAGAATCATTGATTACGACAAAGGAAGTGCGATATGTATAAGTTTTGTGCAAATGCTTTAAAAGTTATTCTTTCTCTTCGCGGAGGAGTGAAGGTGTATAACAAAGAAAACCTTCCGGCCGATTCAGGTTTTGTCATCGCGTGTACACACTCTGGCTGGGTTGATGTGATCACACTCGGAGTCGGGATTCTTCCTTATCAAATACACTACATGGCGAAAAAAGAGCTTTTTCAAAATAAATGGATTGGTTCGTTTCTGAAGAAAATTCATGCCTTTCCGGTAGATCGGGAAAATCCCGGCCCAAGCAGCATTAAAACGCCGATTAAGCTGCTGAAAGAAGGAGAAATTGTCGGAATCTTCCCAAGCGGAACAAGAACCTCTGAGGATGTGCCTTTAAAAAGAGGCGCAGTGACAATTGCGCAAATGGGGAAAGCGCCCCTTGTTCCGGCCGCTTATAAAGGACCTTCAAGCGGAAAGGCGTTGTTCAAAAAAGGAAAAATGAAGCTGATTATCGGTAAACCTTTGCAGCAGGCTGATTTTGCCCACCTTCCGTCTAAGGAAAGGCTGGCGGCTATGACAGAGGCTTTGAATAACAGCATTAAAGAGCTTGAAAAGAAGCTGGAACAACTTTAATTCATCAGTCATTGCATTCATCCATTTCCCGATTGTTTATAATTTCCTGGGCCATTAGCTATACTAAATGAGGTATTGATCATTGGGAAAGGTTACGGATCATGAAAAAAATGATAATAGTCGGGGCTGGAATTTTGGGAGCATCAACAGCATATCAGCTAGCCAAAATGGGTGCAGAGGTTCTTGTTATAGATCGGAAAGATAAGGGCCAGGCCACCCATGCAGCGAAAGGCATTATCTGTCCATGGCTGTCTCCTCGCCGTGATCAGGCTTGGTACCGGCTGGCAAAGGACGGAGCGCGCTTTTATCCTCGGTTCATAGAAGAACTTAGAAAAGAAGGCGAGACGGACATTGGTTATGCTCAAGTCGGTGCTCTCAGTATTCATCAAGATATAGAAAAGATAGAAAAGATCGAAAAACGTGTGCGGGAGCGTAAACAAGCTGCCGCGGAAATTGGTGAGATTACCTTTCTTCATGAAAACCAAACCGCTGATTTGTTTCCTCTGCTGGCTGAACGGTACCATTCTGTTCATATAAGCAGAGCCGCCCGCGTGGATGGAGAAGTGCTGCGAGATACATTATTGAGATCTGCTCAAAGAAACGGTGCAGTCATTTTAAAAGGTGATGCTGCGCTTCGACATCATTCGAATCGTGTCACAGGCGTAACTGTCGGTAATGAAATCTATTCTTCTGACGAGGTTATTGTTTGTGCCGGTGTTTGGGCAGACCAATTGTTAGCGCCTTTGGGAATTCACTTCAAAGTAAGTGTGCAAAAAGCGCAAATTGTGTATGTGCAGGTGCCGAATGTAAATCATATCGACAGCTGGCCTGCAGTGATGCCGCCTTCCAAAGAATATCTTTTAGCTTATCATGACAATAGAATAGCCATCGGTGCGACACGTGAAGATGAGATAGGCGGACGTGATGTGCGGATAACGGCTGGCGGGCTGCAGGAACTTCTGAGCAAAGGATTAGAAATGGCTCCCGGCTTAGCGAACAGCAGCACCTTTCAAGAGGCAAGAGTCGGCTTACGCCCCTTTACACCAGGCGATGTGCCGGTGATCGGATCTCTTCCCGGCTGGAATGGGATCATAGTGGCAAACGGTCTTGGATCGTCTGGTTTAACAATGGGCCCCTATATGGGGAAGCAGTTGGCGAAGATGGCCCTCAAAATGGATTTGGATATCAATTTAGATGATTATGATATAAAAAAAGCAGCAGGAGTCCGGTGATCGCCTGCTGCTTTTTTGTGATGTTTATATTTTTGATAATGATAGCTGATCCTCTGGCAGTGCTTTAAGAGAGCCGTCATTATTTAATACAGAACGCCATGTATAACGCGGTTCATAGCCAAGGACCTTTTTGGCTTTATCGATTGCCATCAGCGTTTCATATCCTTTTATATCTCTCTTTAAAGATACATCGGGGAAAAATCGTTTTACTAAGTCTTCACTCGGCTCTTTCATGATGGTATCGGGTGCAGTAATATGGAAGACGTCATTTCCGAGATTGTTTTTTTCGAGTGCTAGAAGGCAAGCATGTGCAGCATCCCTGACATCACAATACGCCCATGCGTTTTTCTTTTGAATATCCTTTTGCTGCTCGTTCCAGTGCATGCCTGGGATTTTTTCGTACTCATCAGGCTCATATATATTCGCAAAGCGGAGAGTGACAATTTGTGTATTGATCAGCTTTGAATACATATCTGAGAGGATTTCGGTCAGCCGTTTTGCCATCGCATAAGATGACTTTACGATCGTTGGATGGTCCTCGTCTACGGGAAGGTAACTGAGCTCGTCCGGCACAAATGGATATCCCAGCACCGTTTCACTGGAAGCCCACACAAGCTTACGGATTTTAAAATCTTTACAGGCTTCCAGGATATTAAAATTAACAAGCATATTATTTTCAAATATCGCCTGTGATGTATTCCTGACATCTGTAGGGATATTCCCAAGGTGAATCACAGCGTCACAGCCCATAATTAGCTGACATACCTGACCGTAATCTCGTAAATCAGCTTGAATAAATTTTTTCGATGCGGATTCTTCTTTTAATACTCTGTCTGATGCTGTCACATCATGGCCGGCCTCTAATATTGTTCTTACAGCCCAGCGTCCGATTTTACCTGCTGCTCCAGTTACGACAACTTTCATGTTTTCGCTCCTTTTCGATAATAATGCAGAGATGTTCGTTTTTCTCGCAGTTGCACCTTTTTAGAGTTCCCGCGGATGACCGATTTATTAGCAGCAGTTTTCAGAAGAGAGGTATGATCACGTCAAAAACGAACCAGAATAAAAAAAGACACCCCAATAAAGGGTGTCTTTTCAAATTATGCTTCTTTCGACTCTCCAACTTCTATCAGCTCTTCTGCTGCGAGCTTTTTCACTTCAATATAAGCGACGTGGTGGCCGTCAATTTCATTAATAATAAATTCACAGCCTTCTTCGATAATTGAATCGTTCTTTTCAACATCGTATTTCTGAGTAAGGAACCAGCCGCCGATCGTATCGACTTCTTCATTCTCTAAATGAATGCCGAGCAGGTCGTTCACTTGGTCGATCAAGACTTTACCGTCCAGCATGTAATGGCCTTCGCCGATTTTGCGGATTTCGCTGATTTCATCCATATCAAACTCATCGCGGATTTCGCCAACGATTTCTTCAATAATGTCCTCTACCGTCACCAGTCCGGCAGTTCCGCCGTATTCATCTGACAGGATTGCCATGTGGACTCTTTCTTTTTGCATTTTGACAAGCAAATCATGGATCGGCGCAGATTCAATCACATGAATGATCGGATTCACGAATTGAGAGATGGTGGAATCAACAGAAACCTCGCCGCTGATGCAGGCGGTCAGCACTTCTTTAATATTAATAACCCCGATAATATTATCTTTATCGCCCTCTTCTACTGGGTAGCGGGTATATTTTTCAATTTGAATGATTTCCATCATTTCAGAAATCTTAATGTCATGCGGAAGGCTGACAATCTCGGTCCGCGGGATCATAATTTCTTTCGCGAGCCTGTCGTCAAATTCAAAGATTTTATTCACATATTTAAATTCTGACTGGTTAATTTCACCGCTTTTATAGCTTTCCGACAGAATGATTCTTAGCTCTTCTTCAGAGTGAGCCAGTTCGTTTTCTGATACGGTCTCCAGGCCAAAAGCTTTTGTCAATAACCTTGCGGAATTGTTCAAAAGCCAGATGAACGGGAACATGATGCGGTAAAACCAAATCAGCGGTTTCGCAAACAGCATAGACACTGCTTCCGCCTTTTGGATGGCAACTGTCTTAGGTGCAAGTTCTCCGACAACAACGTGCAGGAACGTGATAATGGCATACGCCAAAATAAACGATATGATATGTGAAAGGGAACTTGGTACGTCCAATTGTACGAAAAGCGGATGAACAAGCCTTTCAATCGTTGATTCCCCTAAAACCCCTAATCCAATGGAAGTCAATGTAATTCCAAGCTGACACGCAGATAGATACTCATCAAGATGCGTGGTCACTCTTTTTGCGGCAATTGCTGCTTTATTTCCTTCCGCGATCAGCTGATCAATCCGTGAGCCTCTGATTCTGATAATGGCAAACTCAGATGCTACGAAAAACGCCGTCAGGGCGATTAAAACAGCGACTAAAATCAAATTCACTATGTCCAATTAGAACCTTCACTCTACAATGAGAATGAAGGTAACACCTCCTGTTAGTAAAATGGTTTTAACTTAACAGCAGCATAAATGATTGGAACACGGCGAGCTTTTCGGGTGTAAGTTTGCTTTTTAGCTTGTCACGCTCCTCAGGCTCCAGCCGTTCAAACCGATGCAAGATTCCGGAGATGTTTTGATTCATATAATCAATTTCAGATGCCAGATTTCCAATTTCATCATGATCTATGGCTGAAGAGGGAAACTGGTTCTCCAGTCGATCTTTAATATCGGACAGGGCCAATCTCTGCTGCTTGCAATCTACAATAAATATGAGTCGTTTAAGTGCGTTTTCATCGTAGTAACGATAATTTGAACAGGATCTGGCCGGCGTCAGCAGACCAAGATTCGTATAATAATCAACTGTTCGTTTCGTTACTCCGGCAAGTGCCGCTAGTTCACTGATACGATAAGTCTCAGCCCCATCTAAATCCCTCCCAACCATCACGTTATAGTTATGAGAATAGTTTAATATATGAAGGGTGCCTTACACAAGTTTATTGTTTTTTTGAGATGCCGGATATGGAAATTGTGGCATCCGAATTCTGATTGAAGTAACATAGATAGATAGAATGTTCAATTTATATGTGCAGAAGGGACAGATGAGATTGGCTGGTTTATCGCGGGAAATTGAAGAGAACCTTAATAAAGGATCGTGGATTCGAAAGCTGTTCGATGAAGGAGCGAGACTGAAGAAAGAGTTCGGGAATGACCAGGTGTTTGATTTTTCAATCGGCAACCCGGTCGTTGAACCGCCTGAAGCCTTTACGAGAGCATTAATAGAAGAAGCTGAAAAAGGAAACCACGGATACATACAAAATCAGGGCCTTCCTGAAGCTAGAGAAAAAGTCGCGCAATTTCTGGCAGGCCGCTTTGCTGCCGAGTTTTCAGCTGAGCGCGTTGTCATGACAGTAGGTGCGGGCGGCGCATTGAATGTGGCGTTAAAAAGTATATTAAATCCGGGAGAAGAGGTCATCATTCTCGCTCCTTACTTTGCAGAATATAAATTGTATATTGAGAACTATGGCGGGAAGGCTGTCAGCTGCCCGCTGACAGCCCGGTTCGAGATTGATATTGAAGCGGTCAGGCAGGCGATCACCCCGCAGACGAAGGGTCTCATTCTGAATACACCGCATAACCCGACGGGAACCGTACTCAGCCAGAAAAATATAGATGATCTAGGCGCTCTGTTAAAAGAGATCGAAGAGACAAACGGCCAAACCATCTATGTGCTGTTTGATGAACCGTACAGTCAGCTGATTTATGATGAAGAACTGGCAAATCCGTTCCAATCGTATCACCGTGTCATTTTGGCGAGCTCATTCAGTAAAGACCTCGGCATAGCAGGGGAGCGGCTCGGTTATATCGGCTTAGACAGCAGCATGCCGGATGCTGACCTTTTGATAAACGCTTTTGTGTACTGCAATCGAACGCTTGGATTTGTAAATGCGCCTGTCATGATGCAGCGGGCTGTGGCGAGAATGGATGATTTAAGAATAGACGCAAGCGCTTATAAAGAGCGCAGGGATCTCATGGTTGATATTTTAAAGGAAGCCGGTTTTGAATTTGAAATGCCAAAAGGCGGTTTCTTCGTTTTTCCGAAGTCGCCAATTGAAGATGAAGTCGCATTTTGTGTGCATGCAGCGCAAAAGTATAAATTGTTAATTGTACCGAGCAGCGGTTTTGGGATGAAAGGGCACTTCCGTTTATCCTTCAGTGTGCCGCTGGAGCAGATCAAAAAATCACGCGACATCTTTATTGCCTTATATAAAGATTTTTCATAGGCCATCTCAGACAAAAAGATAACAGCTATTTGAGGCTGTTATCTTTTTTATTTGTCGTATGCCCCAAGCTTTGTCCTGTTTTTCAATTCCTGATTTTATCTCTCCCTTAGATAAACCGCCAAATTCAATCAATAACAGCAGAGCCGGCCTGAAGATAGAAACCGTTTATAACGCAAACTGGTCGAGCCCATTCCTGGCCCTTGCCTGTGCTGTGTGACCAGACACATCTAGTAAGCATTTAAAAGCACACGTCATGATCTAACAGTCAAACTGGCCTCAAACGAACTTTATCCTATGCACGCCGCCGAAGCAGATCCGAGCGAATGAGCCGTACAAGCTTCAGCTTGAAAAACAGATATATGTCCGATATTTCAGTGAACAGCACCTTGCCCAATAATCTTAGCATCGTCTTAAAAGGCTATGCACGGATATCAAGAACCTGCTGGCCGGATGAATCAATAGGCTGTCCTATGATAGAAGTCTAAAAATTTAAAATCATTTTTGGAATGAGTTGTGTTACAATAAAATATACAATTTATAATCAAACTTTGACTTGGAGGTGGTATGATGGGGCCCTCTGCTTAGGCAACAATACACCGCGTACCTCAATGTTAAGGAAAAATGATTATATCAGGAGGTGACTCCTTATCCTTTAATGAGGGGATAAGGTTAAATGGACGATATTGACAGTCTGATTTTAATTGGTGTGCTCATTGCTTTAACTGCATTTTTCGTCGCAAGTGAGTTTGCGATTGTTAGAGTAAGGAGATCCAAAATTGATCAGCTTATAACAGAAGGAAACAAACGGGCGATACTCGCAAAGCGTGTCATTACAGATTTGGATGAATATTTATCTGCATCCCAGCTGGGCATTACAGTGACATCAATTGGACTCGGCGTGCTGGGGGAGCCGGCATTTGAACGGCTGCTGCATCCATTGTTTGAACCGCTCGGCCTGCCGGAATCGGTTTCTCATGCAGTCTCTTTTGCAGTCGCGTACGGCTTGATTACATTTCTGCATGTTGTTGTAGGTGAACTGGCCCCGAAAACGGTCGCGATTCAAAAGGCTGAACAGCTAACCTTGCTGATAGCGGGTCCGCTGCGACTATTCTATTTGCTTCTGTTTCCGTTTATTTGGATCCTGAATGGATCGGCGCGGCTTTTATGCGGCATGTTTGGTTTGAAGCCGGCGTCAGAACATGAGGGTTCTCATTCTGAAGAAGAACTCAGAATGCTGTTGTGTGAGAGTTTAAAAAACGGAGAGATTAATCCGTCTGAATATAAATATGTGAATAAGATTTTTGAATTTGATAACCGCATTGCCAAAGAAATTATGATACCGCGGAAGGAAATGGCCGCTGTATCAACGGATATGACGATGGCAGAGATGCTGGAGGTTATGCTGAAAGAAAAATACACCCGCTGGCCTGTCACAGATGGGGACAAAGACAGTGTCATCGGCTTGGTTAATACGAAGCATTTGTTTTCTGACTTGCTGTTTATGACAGAAGAGGAAAGAATGAAAATGACGATCCATCCGTATGTGCGGCCAGTGATCGAAGTCATTGAAACAATTCCGGTTCATGATCTGCTGATTAAAATGCAGCGTGAACGCATTCATATGGCGATTTTGTCGGATGAATACGGCGGAACCTCGGGACTTGTCACGACAGAGGACATTCTTGAAGAAATTGTCGGCGAGATCAGAGATGAATTTGATGAAGATGAACAGCCGCTGATCCAAAAGCTTGGCGACCGCCATTATGTTATGGATGGAAAGGTTCGCATGGATCAGGTGAACAGCCTTCTCGGCGCGTCGATTCAAGAAGACGTGGACACTATCGGCGGGCTGATATTGAAAGAAAACATTGATATTGAGGCTGGCGAATCCATTCGCATCGGATCATATACAATAAAGGTGCTGAAGATGGATGGCCGTTTGATTAAGCAAATAGATATAAAAGAAGAAATCAGCCAGACATCCGGGATTACGGCCCACCATACGCTGCCGATGCCCGAGCCAGTCATGCTGAACAGTGCAACCTTGAGCGAGAAATAAGCTCAAGGTTTTTTTATGTCAGCAGCGTCCAGCCGCACCAAAACGCCAAAAGGGACCCGCAAAGCGTTAAACCGATGTATAGGATGCTTTCCTTTACACGCTTGGCCAGCAAGAGCTGAACACTTTCAACGCTGAAAGTCGAAAACGTGGTAAAGGCGCCAAAAAAGCCGGTGCCGATGATGAGTGCTGCAGATGAATTTGTCACATGAAGCCCTGTAAAAAGCCCAAGACCGAGGGCACCCAGTATATTAACGGTCAATATGCCGACTGGAAAACGAAGGCTTTGCGTTTTAGATGTTATGATGTTGCCAAGCCAAAAACGCAGCACAGCACCGAGTCCTCCCGCTGCGAAAATACCAGCCAGTGTCATCATTGCTTCCGCTCCTTTCCGATTTGAAATTGGGCTATTCGCCGTCCTGCCAAAACGCCGAAGAGCGCAAGCCCGATTCCTGATATGAATGAGACCGCCATATACAAAACAGCTAATGACGAATGCGATTGCAACAGCATGACCGTTTCTTTAGAAAGCGTTGACATGGTTGTAAAGCCTCCGCAAAAACCGGTGCCTAAAAAAGCCGATAGCAAAGGCCGTTTCGCCCTAATCATAAAAAAACCGGTCAGAATGCCTAAAAGAAGGCTGCCTGCCGCGTTCTCCAGCCAAGTTGCAGCCGGAAATATATTATTGTTTATGCTGATGTTACATCCGTATCGGAGACAAGCGCCAAGGGCGCCTCCAATAAAAACTGCACTATATCTATTCATGTTTTCCATCCTTTAATACGTAGTCCGGGTAGTCTGTGACAATCCCGTCGACGCCCATGGCCTGCAGTTTGGCTGCTGTTTTCTGATGCTTTACTGTCCATGCAAACACTTTTAATCCATTTTTATGGGCGGAAGCGATCATGAGACGATTGAGACGTGTGTATTTGATATTGATATAATTTGCGAAAGCTTTGCAGGCTTTCAGCTGATTTCTGGACAGCATGCCAAAATTCGGTCTTGTAATAACGGCTGTCGGAATCGATGGATAAAGCTCGCGGAACCTTTGGATGGAACGGAAACCAAAGGATTGAACAATATTGTTAATAGAAAAAGAAAATTGTCCTAACAGCTGTCCCACTTCTTCTTCAATCCCGATTTGCGAAGGGTGGCCCTTTAGTTCAATTAAAAGTCCGATTTTTTTATGGTAGCGCTTGAGCACGTCCTCCAGAGTCGGGATTTTTTCTCCTTGAAAAGCGGGGCCGTACCAGCTTCCTGCATCGAGTGCCTGCAGCTCCTTCAGCGTAAAATCCTTAACAAAGCCTGAACCGTTTGTTGTCCGGTCCACTCTGTCATCGTGTATAACGACAATCTGCCTGTCTTTTGTTAGCTGGACATCCAGCTCAATCATATCTGCATTCATTTCTGCCGCGAGATCAAATGCAGCAATTGTATTTTCGGGAGCGTAGCCGGATGCTCCGCGGTGGGCAATGGTGAACAAGCTTGTCAGCTCCTCATATGGGCATTTCTGTTATTGTATCAAATCCATATATGCACCGCGATACCAACTTGTGAATTTTTTTTCTGTCATATTTGAATAGTCCAAGCTGAAAACAACGTATAACTGAAACAAGAACACTCACCGTATCCGAGCATATTTCGGGAGAAAAATAGTGCTTTCGACATGTTCACAAAATATTCTGTTACTTTATAATAGCAAAAAAGGAGGCGAGATCATGGGAAAAGGGAGAATCAGAGTGGAGGAAAGAATTAAAGCCGAAACGGATGTTGAAATGCAAAAAGCAACTCTCCTTGATCAGACACAAACGAAAAAAAAGTAAGTGACTGTCCCTATTGAATCTGGCTGAATGGTTAAAATGAGAAATTGCCCCGGCGCTCCGCCGGGGTTTTGTGTTTTATAAAGACATTTAGGGAAGCATTCTGCCGAATGTTTTAGTATAATAAACATTCGATTGGGATAGAGGGGAGACTGCCATGCTAGATCATCTGCAGCAATATTTCACGCTTGATAAAATCATACAAACCGGCATCAGTTTGGCAATTTTGCTGTTGTTTCTTATACTAAGAAAACTGTTTACAAGATATTTCTTTAATTTGCTTTTTAATATGACAAACAAACCGAAAACCGAAATTTTTAAACAGGTGGTTGTGGCATTCGATAAGCCTGCCAGATGGTTTTTTGTTGCCTTAGGGCTGTTTTTAGCGATCCGCTATTCACCGTTTTTAGATGCACAGATGCCGCTGATCAGCAAAATATACCGCTCGCTGATTGTGGCGCTGTTGAGCTGGGGGCTTTGTAATTTGACCGCTACATCATCTTTTATTTTTCATAAAGTGAATCAGCGCTTCGAACTGGATATGGATGATATTCTGGCGCCGTTTTTGTCTAAGCTGCTCCGTTTTGTCATTATAGCGCTCAGTGTGAGCGTGATCGCGCAGGAATTTAATTATGACGTCAATGGGTTTGTGGCGGGCCTTGGGCTTGGCGGATTGGCTTTTGCGCTAGCAGCGAAAGACACGATCAGCAACTTCTTTGGCGGAATCATCATTATCACTGAAAAGCCGTTTACGATCGGTGATTGGGTGGAGACGGCGACAGTGACCGGATCAGTGGAGGATATTACCTTCAGAAGCACAAGATTCAGAACAGCGCAGGGTGCGCTTGTAACGGTGCCGAATTCCACGCTGTCGATGGAAGCCATCACGAACTGGACGAGAATGACCAAGCGCCAGATTACGTTTTCCATTCATGTATCCTACGCAACGCCGATTGAGAATTTGGAACGCTGCATTCGTTCGCTCAGAAAGATGCTGCTTGAACATGAAGGCGTCGATAATGATACAATCATGGTCAATTTCGATACGTTTGCTGACAGCTATTACAATTTATTTTTCAACTTCTATACAAAAACAACGGTTTGGGCGGAGAACCTTCATGTCAGAGAGGATATCAACTACAAAATTATTGAAATCCTCGGCGCTGAAGGGGTTGAATTTGCTTATCCCGGACAAATGGTGTATGTCAACCAGAAGCACCAGCACGATCCGTTTCAAGTAAATCTCAATAAAGGGGAAAAGGAACGGGCTTAAAAAAGAAAGACTTCGTCTCAAAGAGGCGGGGTCTTTTTCATGGTAAAATAAGAAAAAAGACTGTAAGGCGGTGTTGAATTGGAAGCATTCAGAAACATGCTGAATGAAGCGCAGCGAATTGTCGTGCTGACCGGAGCGGGAATGAGCACAGAATCAGGCATACCCGATTTTCGCTCAGCCGGCGGCATCTGGACTGAGGATGCCTCAAGGATGGAGGCGATGAGCCTTGATTATTTTTTAAGCTATCCGCGTCTGTTTTGGCCTAAGTTCAAAGAATTGTTTCAAATGAAAATGAGCGGGAGCTATGAACCGAATGAAGGGCATTTGCTTTTGGCAGAACTGGAGAAACAAGGGAAGCAGATGGATATATTCACACAAAACATTGACGGCCTTCATAGAAAAGCCGGAAGCAGACATGTATACGAGTTGCATGGCTCTATCCAAACAGCGAGCTGTCTCTCATGCGGTGCCCGATATGATCTCCCTCATTTACTGAAGCATGATGTGCCGGAGTGTACAGCGTTCGGAAATGACGGTGAGGTGTGCGGAACGGTATTAAAAACCGATGTCGTTCTGTTTGGCGATGCCGTTTTGCATTTTGACACGCTTTATGAAAAGCTGGATAAAGCCGACCTATTATTGGTGATCGGCACGTCTCTTGAGGTTGCTCCCGCAAGATTTGTGCCTGAGGATGCAATCCGGATTCCAGGCATTAAAAAAGCCATTATTAACCTGGAGCCGACGTACTGCGACAGTTTGTTTGATTTCGTCATCCATCAAAAAATCGGAGAGTTTGCCCGCAGCTTGGGCATAAAAAAGTGAGGCCGCAGATAAG
The DNA here is from genome assembly GCF_037964915.1 of Bacillus sp. FSL K6-1012. Taxonomy (NCBI): domain Bacteria; kingdom Bacillati; phylum Bacillota; class Bacilli; order Caryophanales; family Bacillaceae; genus Bacillus; species Bacillus sp. FSL K6-1012. The sequence continues at coordinate 1,078,103 of NZ_CP150175.1, forward strand.
CGCCTCACTTTTTTATTCATGAACCGGAACCATTGTATCCTTTAACACACCGAAGGAATAGCCCTTTTCTTTCAGTTTATGGATTAGCACCGGCAGTGCGTTTACTGTAGCAGGAAGATCGTGCATGAGAATCACATACGGCCGATTTGAATGGCTGTGTTCCATATTGTCAAGCTGCTGCAGTACTTCTGCTACGTATTTTGAGTTGCGGTATTTCCAGTCCATGCTGTCAATCGTCCAATCCCAGTACACAAAACCGTCTTTTTCTAGATTGCGAATTTGTGAATCTGTAAGAGACGGCTTGCTGCCGTAGGGCGTTCTGACAAGATCAGTGCAATAGCCTGTAATGCTTTCCAGCGTGTCACGCGCCTGCTGCATTTCTTTTAGCGGTGATGTCGGCGTTTGATAAAACAATTTGTTATTATGCGTGACCCCGTGTAAACCGAGTGCATGCCCTTCATTTCCGGCCCTTTTAACCGCGTGTTTGAATTCGTTCATTCGCGGTGACAGCATAAAAAATGTCGCCTTTACATCGGCGCTTTTCAGTACGTCCAGCAAGCGGTTTGTAGAGGCTGACGGGCCATCATCGAAGGTTAAATAAACCGTTTTGTCTCCCATATTCTGCTCAGTCTGCAAATGTTTTATCAGCAGGCCTGGGGAGTCGTCTTTCAGCTTCAGGCTTTCCTTCTCATCACGAAGCTGGCTGTTTGTTGTGACAGTGATCTCCTTTGCTTTCGAGGAGCTGTTGGAATAACCTAAAATCACCATAAGCAAAAGCAGCACACATAAAACTGCTAAACTTGCAAATTTAAAAGCAAGCGAAACTGCAGAAGGAGAAGCGTCTCCTCTCGTTTGTCGCATATCAATCTCTCCAGTGGCATAAAATCTCTACATACCGCTGTATTGGCAGCTCTGAAGGTGCCATTGTTTACAACCTATGTATTACGAGTCAAGTATACAGGAATAAAATTGGAAAGAACATAGAAAAAATGTCGAAATGTCAGATTTTAAGGAAAAAATAATCTCCTTCCCAGCTATTGAGTTCTTGATCTTTCTGTTTTTCAGCTGGTTTGATATGGTAGAATGAGTGACAATGACAGCTTGATTAGGCATCAGGATAAATACGAAAAAGGGAGGGCTTATATGAAGATTTTAGTCAATGGCCAACTGGTGGAGCGAAACGAGGCATCCGTTGATGTGGAAGATCGCGGTTATCAGTTTGGAGACGGAATCTATGAGGTTATCAGGGTGTATAAAGGGGTATTATTCGGCTTGCGCGAGCATGCGGAGCGTTTATTCAGAAGCGCGGCTGAGATCGGAATTTCACTGCCGTTCAGTTTAGAAGATTTAGAGTGGGACCTGCAAAAGCTTGTGCAGGAAAATGCGGTCAGCGACGGAGCGGTTTACATTCAAACCACAAGAGGGGTTGCTCCGCGAAAACACCAATATGAAGCGGGCCTTGAGCCGCAGACGACGGCCTATACATTTTCTGTTAAAAAGCCGGAACAGGAGCAGACATACGGCGTTTCAGCCATCACGGATGAGGATCTTCGCTGGCTGAGATGCGATATTAAAAGTCTGAATTTACTGTATAATGTGATGGCAAAGCAGAAAGCCTACGAAGCGGGAGCATTTGAAGGCATTTTAATAAGAGACGGAATTGTTACAGAAGGTACATCTTCTAATGTTTATGCTGTTTTAAACGGTACGGTGCGGACGCATCCGGCTAACCGAATGATTCTCAATGGGATTACACGAATGAAGATTTTGGATCTCATCGTAAAGAACGGCATAGAGCTTGATGAAAAGCCCGTTACTGAAGAAGAGCTGAGACAGGCGGAGGAAATCTTTATTTCTTCAACGACGGCAGAGATTGTTCCGGTTGTGACGCTTGATGGAAAATCAGTCGGAAGCGGAGTGCCCGGACCGGTGACAAAACAGCTGCAGGCGGCTTTTCAAGAAAGCATTCAGCAGGCAGCCCGCGTATCATTTTAATGTTAAAAAAGAGCCCGCTTTGCAAGCGGCGCTCTTTTTATTTTTTTACAAATCCAACTAAAATCGAAATCATCGGCGATATATAGAGGAAGAACGTAAATGGGATATAGTCAATGACGGGAACACCAAGCGCGGTTGCCATAAAAGCCCCGCTGACGCCCCAAGGGATTAATGGATTAATCAATGTTCCGCCGTCCTCTAATGATCTTGATAAAAACTTCCGCTGAATGTTTTGTTTGTCATATAAGGATTTATATGACTGTCCCGGTATTAATATAGATAAATACTGTTCGCCTGTTGCAAGATTGACACCGATACTGGAGCAGACAGTTGCTGCAATGAGACTGCCCTTTGAACGGATTCCTTTCATCACACCCTCCAATAGTGCGGAGATCAGGCCGATTTTCTCCATTAAACCGCCGAGTGCAAAAGCGATCATAATAAGAGAAACTGAGCCCATCATGGATTGCAGTCCGCCTCTGTTGATGATTTTAGCGGCAGCCTCATTGTCAGTTTCGAACATGGTGCCATTTTGCAGGGCTGACATAAAAGCCTGAATGCTGCTGTCGGGAACAAAGATGGCTGTCAAAATTCCCGAGGAAATAATACCGGCAGTCAGAACGGGAATAACGGACACGCGCTTAATCGCCAGCAAAACAACTAAGAGCGGAGAAAGAAGCGCCCACGGTGTGACGTTTGCTGCATCTTTTATTCCGGCAATAACATGTGCAATATCATCTGTTGAAGCAGCGTCTGCTGAGACTGATAAACCAAGAAAGTAAAAAAGGACAACGGTGATCAGCAAGGCGGGAATAGTTGTGCCCATCATGTGGCGAATGTGTTCAAAGATCGATATTTCGCCTATACCCGCAGCAAAATTTGTTGTATCCGACATCGGTGACATTTTATCACCAAAGCAGGCTCCGCAAATGACTGCCCCCGCCGTCCATTCGAGCGGAACGCCTGCCGCGCTCGCCACGCCGATCAGTGCCACGCCAATTGTGCTTACAGTTGTCAGGCTTGAGCCGACAAGCGTGCTGATGATCATGCAGGAAAACAAAGCAGTCAACAGAAGATGGCTCGGTTCAATAAAGGACAAAGCATAAACTGTAACGGACGGTATGGCGCCGCTGTACATCCAAGCGCCGATTAAGATACCGATCAGTGCCAGAACAATGATCGGCTGTACACCGTTTTTAATCCCGTTTACAATTCCTTTTTCAAGGCTGTTCCAGGAAAAACCGTACCATAAACCGGCTGCTGAAAGCAGGACAACACATAGGAACAGCGGGATATGCGGTTCTGTATGAAGAAAAAATAAGCAGGAGATAATGACTCCTAACATTAATATAAATAAACCGACGGCTAACGAAAACATCAGCTTTTTTTGAGAATCCAAAACAACACCCCATCATTTTCTTTAATGCTTTTGTGCTTTTGGGCACGAAAGCATTATATCAGAAAAAAACGAAAATCCGTGTTTTTTCACAATTATGAATATAAAAAAGCGAGCACGTGGCGTGCTCACTTTACGATCAGAACCGGTATATCTGATTTCGCCGAAAGCTTTTCACTTACACTTCCAAACAAAAGTTTCTTCAGTCTGTTTTGGTCTCTGCTTCCGGTTACAATCAGATCTGCTGAAATCCGGTTGGCATGCTCGATAATTGATTCAGCCGGGTCACCTTCCAATATATCGATATCTCCCTCTGTCTGCTGATCATTCAGCATCATTCTGGCTTCGGCGATGACTTCTTCCGTACGGTCTTCATAAATCATTGGCTCCGGTGGCGCAACATCTGATATCAGCGGGTCAGGAACACTTGTCATGCCTCCGCCAATATAGCTTGCCCCTGCTGCGGGCCTCGGCGGATCGATGATGGTCTGGTTGTCTTTCATATCATACGAATGGGCGACTGTAATGGCTGCATTTACCGTTTTCGCAAGATCAATGGCTGTCTGAAGCGCTTTCTTACTGTTTTCACTTCCGTCAAACGCAACAATAATACGGTCAGCATGAAACATCATTCTCACCCTTTCAAAAAACGTCGTACAATACAATACCCGACATCATATCTATTTAATCTTTTCTCTGTTCAAGTAATGATTGACAAAAAAAGGTTTTGTTTATATTATGAAAAAAGAGTGAAAAATCAGAATGAATGGAGGGTTTGCTATGCCAAGGAATGATATGTCTTACAGAACAGTTTCATATTGGCGCGGCAAACCCTTATTCTGTTTTTTTGAATTGGGTTAATCCGCGCGCCGAAAAGCGCTCTGTACATCATAATCGATAACAAAAGGCATGGAGCTGACGCTTCATGCCTTTTTTATATACAAAATCTTAAGAAAGACAGGTGTATCGGATGTGAAGACAAATACAGAGGCAAGGATTGGTTATGACAACCTGAACGAAAAGAGCTGCAAGGAAAAAATAGAAGGCGGCTGACGAGATAAAGGAGATGGGGATGGATGTTTTCAGTATTGAAAAAGCTGGGCTGGTTTTTTAAAGCCTACTGGCTGCGCTATACCATTGCGATTGTGCTTTTATTATGTGTAAATGTACTTGAGATGTTTCCGCCTAAATTGTTGGGGAACGCCATCGATGATATGAAATCGGGGGAGTTTACCTCAGGCGGGCTGCTGTTTTATGTCAGCGTATTTTTAGGTTTGACGGCGGTGGTGTATATCATGTCTTATTTTTGGATGCACCAGCTGTTCGGCGGAGCGAATGTGATGGAAAAAATTCTCCGCTCTAAGCTGATGGGCCATTTGCTGAAAATGGCGCCGCCGTTTTATGAAAAATACAGAACAGGAGATTTAATGGCGCGGGGGACAAATGATCTCCAGGCTGTCAGTTTAACGACGGGTTTTGGCATTTTGACATTAGTCGATTCCACAATGTTTATGATGACGATCTTTTTGACGATGGGGTTTTTGATCAGCTGGAAGCTGACGCTTGCAGCCATAATACCGCTTCCCATTATGGCTGTTGCGATCAGCATATACGGAAGTAAAATTCATGAAAGGTTTACAGAGGCACAACATTCTTTCGGAGCGCTGAATGACAGGGTGCTCGAATCGGTCTCGGGTGTGAGAGTGATTCGCGCTTATGTGCAGGAAACGAATGATGAACGCCGTTTTAATGAAATGACGGCCGATGTGTACCGGAAGAATATGAAGGTAGCCTTTATCGATTCTCTGTTTGAGCCGACTGTTAAGCTGCTTGTCGGCGCCAGCTATCTGATTGGGCTGGGGTATGGAGCGTTTCTTGTTTTCCGTAATGAGCTGACGCTTGGCGAGCTTGTTTCCTTTAATGTCTATTTGGGCATGATGATTTGGCCGATGTTTGCGATCGGTGAATTAATTAATGTGATGCAGCGCGGCAACGCGTCCTTAGATCGGGTAAATGAAACCCTTTCTTATGAACCGGACGTGACAGATCCGAAGTGGCCGTCTGATTTAAAAGAGCCTGGAGATATCGTTTTCAGCCATGTGAGCTTTACATACCCAAGCTCAACAAATGTGAATATTCAAGATATTTCTTTTGCCGTGCGAAAAGGGCAGACTGTCGGGATTGCCGGTAAAACAGGGAGCGGTAAAACGACGATCATTAAGCAGCTTTTGCGCCAGTATCCAGCCGGTGAAGGGAGCATCACATGTTCAGGTGTGCCGATTGAGCAGATTCCTCTTGACCGGCTCCGCGGATGGATTGGATATGTGCCGCAGGATCATTTACTGTTTTCCCGGTCTGTAAAAGAAAACATCTTGTACGGAAAGCTTGACGCAAGTGATGCTGAGGTAAAGAAGGCTGTTTCAGAAGCTCATTTTGAAAAAGACTTGCAAATGCTTCCGGCCGGTCTGGAGACAATGGTGGGTGAAAAAGGCGTCGCACTCTCTGGAGGGCAAAAACAAAGAATTTCAATCGCGAGGGCGCTGATGGCGAATCCGGAGATTTTAATCCTGGATGATTCTCTTTCCGCTGTAGATGCAAAAACGGAGGCGGCTATTATCAGCAATATCAGGAAAAACCGCCAAGAGAAAACGACATTTATTCTGACGCATCGTTTATCAGCTGTGGAGCATGCCGATCTCATCCTTGTGATGGACGGCGGCGTGATTTCTGAGAGAGGCACACATCAAGAGCTGATGGCCAATAACGGATGGTATCGGGAACAATACGAAAGGCAGCAGCTGTTCACTGCAGAAGAAGGGGGAGCAGGGGCATGAAGACAGGAAAAACCTTATGGAGATACGCACTCCTATATAAAAAATTGCTGATCACTGCCGTCCTGTTGCTTGCGATTGCAGTCGGGGCAGAGCTGACCGGACCGTTTATCGGCAAAAAAATGATTGACGACCACATCCTCGGGATTGAAAAAACATGGTATGAGGTCTCGGAAAAAGATAAAAATGCAGTTGAATTTGACGGCACCTCCTATGTCAGGGAAGACCGGATGCAGGGAGCGGCTGCTAAAGAGAAAGAAGCGCATATTTATCAAGTGGGAATGGCGTTTTATTTCGTTGATCAGGCTGTCAGCTTTGACGGGAACAGAACGGTTTCTGACGGAAAGCTGACGATCACTAATGGGAATGAAAGCCGGACGTATCCTGCTGAAAAGCTGACAAAGCAGGAGATTTTTCAGTTCTATAAGCCGGAAATGAAGGGGATGACGTTTCTTATTTTTCTGTATGCCGGTTTGCTTGTCTTCTCGGTATTTTTCCAATATGGGCAGCATTATTTATTGCAGATGAGTGCCAACCGCATTATTCAAAAGATGAGACAGGATGTGTTTTCCCGCATTCAGAAACTGCCGATCCGCTATTTTGATAATCTTCCCGCGGGCAAAGTAGTCGCAAGAATTACAAATGATACTGAGGCAATCAGAGATTTATATGTGACAGTGCTGTCAACGTTTGTGACAAGCGGCATATATATGATCGGGATATTTACGGCGTTGTTCCTGCTGGATGTAAAGCTCGCGTTTTTATGCTTGGCGATTGTGCCGATCATCTGGCTGTGGTCGATCATCTACCGGAAATACGCTTCCTATTACAATCATCAAATCCGTTCGATCAATAGTGACATTAATGCAAAAATGAATGAGTCTATTCAAGGCATGCCGATCATCCAAGCTTTTCTCCATCAAAAAGAAACAATGAGAGAGTTTGAGGAATTAAATGAATCTCATTATTACTATCAGAACAGGATGCTGAATTTAAACTCCTTAATGTCACACAATCTTGTGAATGTGATCCGCAACCTTGCGTTTGTCTGTCTGATCTGGCATTTTGGCGGCGCAAGTCTAAACGCGGCAGGAATTGTTTCCATCGGTGTGCTGTACGCGTTTGTGGATTACTTAAACCGCTTATTCCAGCCGATTACAGGTATCGTCAATCAGTTTTCTAAGCTGGAACTGGCGCGGGTGTCCGCCGGGCGTGTTTTTGAACTGCTTGAAGAAAAGGAAACGGAAGAAACGGGTGAACCGGCGAAGGAGCGCGCGCTGGGGCGGGTTGAATTTAGAGACGTATCATTTGCTTATCAAGAAGGACAAAATGTTTTGAAACACATTTCCTTTACAGCACAAAAAGGCGAAACTGTAGCGCTTGTCGGCCATACCGGATCAGGCAAGAGCTCGATTTTGAATATCCTCTTCCGCTTTTATGATGCGCAAAAAGGGGATGTGCTCATCGATGGGAGAAGCATTTACAGCATGTCAAGGCAGAAACTTAGATCCCATATGGGGATTGTGCTGCAGGACCCGTACTTATTTTCAGGAACAATCGGTTCTAACGTCAGTCTGGAGGATGAAAGAATTTCAGAAGAAGACATTATAGAAGCACTGCGGCAAGTCGGGGCTGAGTCGCTTCTTGAAAAGCTTCCGAAAGGCATCAGCGAACCTGTCATTGAAAAAGGCAGCACGCTATCCTCGGGAGAGCGGCAGCTCATTTCCTTTGCAAGAGCTCTGGCGTACGATCCCGCCATTTTGATTTTGGATGAAGCAACGGCGCATATTGATACGGAGACAGAGGCTTTGATCCAGAAGGCACTGGATGTAGTGAAACAAGGGCGCACGACATTTGTCATTGCACACCGGCTTTCAACCATCAGAAACGCGGATCAAATTTTAGTGCTTGAAAAAGGAGAAATTGTTGAGAAAGGGAATCATGAGGAACTAATGGCGTTAAAAGGGCAATATTATCAAATGTATGAGCTGCAAAAAGGACAGAGGCACTCCATTGCATAGCTTTCAAAAACCCAAGACATTCAATGTTTTGGGTTTTTGTGCGCATTAATAAGCCAGTCCTACCCGGCAGCCGATATAGTCCCCTGTAAGAAGCTCGTGATACAGAAAAGCCGCAGTGTCGCCGACAGTGATCTTTTTACCTTCCGCCGGCAAGACGTTGCGCTCTGCACGGTATTCACCTGCTGCTTCTCCGTCGGGGAGATATGTGGGGCAGATCATGGTCCAGTCTAAGGACGAAGCTCTGAGCATTTCATATACCCTTGCATGCTCCTTGGCAGCGCGGGTCAGCTTTCGTTTTGATTCATTTGTTTCAAATCGGTATTTTCCTGGTTCAAATCGTGAATTAAGAATGCCCGCGGTGCCGATCGTTATGAGCCGTTTGATATGCTTTTCCTGCATAATGGCAAGAATATGTGTCATGGCAGCTGACAACGTATCGTCGCCATCTGTACCGAGACAGCTGATGACGATCTCAGCATCCTTCATAACTTCTTTCACATCTTCTCGGCAGCGGGCATTCCCGATAACGATCCGTTCTTTCGGCAGGCCAAGTTTATCATTCGATGATCTGATCAGAGCGTAAATATCGAGTTGTTCATTGGTGCCTGCCAATCTTAAAAAGGCTTGTCCGACACGGCCGGTTGCGCCAAATAAGGCAATTTTCATGAAAAAACCTCCTCGCCCCTCATTATAAAAGGATGTACTCAGTTTGAACAGCGCGGGAAAGAATACCTGTACAAAAAGACAGAACGATGGGAAACATATTCATTAATCATGGATATACTTACGAACTGCACCAGCTCCCAATTCACAATAGCGATGAATGGCACCTTGATTCCCTCCCTTTTCTCCTAGGATATGTGGTGTAGGAAAAAAGGGTGACAAATATAAAGAAGGCGCGGAAACCGCGCCTTCTGTCAGCCATTTATTGAATTGTTATTGTACGCGTCCGCCCATGTTCTGCTGAGCGAAAGATACTAAACGTTTTGTGATTTCTCCTCCGACAGAACCGTTAGCGCGGGAAGTCGTATCCGCTCCAAGGTTAACGCCGAATTCAGAAGCGATTTCAAGTTTCATTTGGTCGATAGCCTGAGCTGCGCCAGGTACTAGTAATTGATTTGAAGAGTTTTGGTTTGCCATGTGTAAAATCTCCTTTTTTATTTGATATGGTTGGGTTAACTGGAGTTGCACCAGTCTGTGGACCCGTCTCGGGTGTCACTGCCGTCTCGGCGTAACCCAATGCTTTGCCGGCTTGTTACTACGTATTATGTTAGATTTGACTGAAACTCATGCGGGGATTTTAGTGGTAAATCTTGAGAAGGCATAAAAAAAGCTTAGCCGCTCAGGCTAAGCTAATCGTAAATATGAAAAAGCATCAATTCATGTATCTCGTTTTTGAGTGCAGGCTCATCAGCACGGGCGGGAAACAAATCTCCCCATTCAATCTCGCCGCTTTTATGATAGATGCCCTCGTAATGCATGCCTTTATAGTAAAAGGAAATTGTCCATCCGGGCAGTTTTTGTTTTTGAAACAAAGGTTTCCAGCTGAAATGAGAAATCATCAGGGGCCACGCTCCTTGAAATTGATATCAATTGACATGGATACGGACGAATTACATTCATTGTATCATTGTTGCAAAACATCATTGAAGGGGCTTTATGATGAACTTGTCCTTGCGTTGAATAAACTTCAAGCCCGCTTTTACATAAAGCGGGCAAATTAGGATGGCCACAGCGATTCATGGGAGGTAATGGCCATCTTCGAAAGATATGAAGCATATTCAAAGCTTCTTCGTTTTGTCAAAGAATCGACAGATTGCAGACTCGGATGAGAAAAAATACTGCGGCCCGGACGTGAATTCGCTTCAAACATCCATACCTTACCGTTTTGGTCAATGCCAAAATCAAAACCGATCTCGCCGATGAACCCTTCGATATGGTCATGGAGCACTTGGCTGGCGGTCAATGCCGCCGCAGAAAGCTTTTTAATGACATGTATTCGTTCCGCCGGATCATCGTATACTTCGGCCAGCGTTTTCACTTTTCCGCCATTCGATAGGTGTGTTGTAATGCTGTTTTCTCCTGAAATTTTTACTGCGATGGCGGTCACAGTCCATTTCCCTTTACTGTTTTTATTCGTATGAACGCGGAAATCGGCTGGTTTTCCCTGAAATTCAATCAAATTTACCCCTTGCTGAACGAGAAAGACAGCGGGATCATGCTGTTTTTGAAATTCATCCAGAAATGCGGAAGCATCGGGATAGTCGATTGAAGAAAAAGATTTGGCATCATTTGTATGTTTCACAGTCAAACCGGATTCCGTTTTGGCGAGCTGATAAATCCCGGTGCCGAGTGCTCCGTCCGCCGGTTTTATATAAACCTTGCCGAATGAATCACTCAGCTCTTCAATCCGCTCAACAGTAGGATGAAGGATTGATTTCGGTAAGTAAGGAGCCGTTCTCGGGTCTTTTTCCAGCAATTGATGAACATCCCATTTGTTGAAAAATGTTTTATTGAACCATGGGATTTGATATTCATTGATCAGCCGGTTTTTTGTATTCTGCAAGACAATTGAGTTCTCGATTTTTCTGTTCGGCAAACGGTCATACACGACGTTCGGCAGCGGGACAATGTGTTTCTCCCAGCCATTTTCCCTGTATAGAAGCGCTTCAATCGTCCCTTCCTGCCAATTGATTTGGTGCGCGCCGAACACGAAGCAATAGCTTCCTGTTTGTTCATGCAAAGTGAGCAGTTTAGAAAAAAAGAGAGAACGGTCCTTAAAAGGGCGCTCAAGTGATGCGGTAAACCCTGCGGTGAAGATGCCGATTAATGGACCAATGTGCACCGAATGATCATGAATGAGAATATCAGCCCGGCTGCGGTGCGGTATCAGCAGTTCGTGAAACAGATTTTCAGAGAGGAGCACTGTCTGTTCGAGATTTCGTCTGAAAGTAACATGGCATCTGACAACCTTCGTTCCGAATGAGGCAGACAAAAGGCCGTCTTGCTTCATTGCGGAGGGCAGAAACAGAGTATTTTCACTGTTTTTGTCTATGCCGATCAAAAACCGTTTACGATTCACGCGGAAGGACTCCTTTCTGGTTTTGCAGCGAAAATAGAAATTTGCACCGCTTAAGAGGACAAGTATATAGATGTTCTTTTTTCTCAGGAGAAACATGAAGTATTGATTTTCTGCCTGGTTTAGAATTGATATCAAGGATCCAGATCCTCCCGTCCTTCGCAAGGCATATATCCAGACCGAGTTCAAATAATGGCCCGTATCGCTCATCAAGATAATACGGAACCGATTGGGTAATCGAGAATACGTCATCCAGTAAGACTACCTGCTGTTTTTTCGGGATATTTTCAAACCATGTATCAAATGTAAGCGTATCCGATCCGCCTGATAAATTGGCCAGCAGCCCGTTTTTGTATCCGCGTCTCACTGCCTTTCCGACGGTATGCCATTCACCGTCCTCATTTTTTTGCATAAACAGCCGGATATCACAAGGGTATTGCTCCTTATCTTGGATATTTAAATAAGGCTGCATCAAATATTGGTGCTGAAGCACTTTTTTGCACCAAGTTTTAAATGAAGCTTGGTTGGAAAAGGATTTTGTCTGTTTATCCTTTCCGATATGGTAGGTGGCGGTTATGTTTTTCTTGCCAAGCTCCAGAAGTATCACGCCTCTGCCGCCAGCACCGAACGCTGGCTTTAAAATACAGGCTTTTTCTTTCAATAAATACGAATGGATTTGTTCAAATCGGCTCACTTTCATGGTTTCTGGAATGTAAGGATTGATCACAGAATGCTCCTGCAAATCTTGAAACACAGTCCATTTATCAGGAAGACCCCGCCCGATAAATTCGGTTTTCGGATATTTTTTGAGCCATTCAACGATCGGCTTTGCTTTTTGTGATTGTGAATCCTTCCCATAAAAGCAGCGGTCATAAATATAATCGGGAATCGCAAGTTCTGTTTCATTCCAATTGCTGCTGGCGGGATGATAAACCAGCGCTTTGACACGCAGGGTGTCGGGCAAAATGTCAAACGGTGTAAAGCGGATCAAACGTATGCCGAATTCGGGCGCTCTTGTGGCCAATTCTGCGGAATAATCCTGCTCGTGCTGGCGGGTTAAGGACATAAAACCGAGTGTTATCATGGTGAGACTCCCCCTTTTATTAAAAAGCTGCCGGCGGGTGTCAGCAGCTTTACGCTTCAAAAAACATCAGGAACACAGCTGTCGGTAGTCTACTTTACAGATTACGATTCAGCATCTTGCCCTATTCCTGTTAAACAAGCTGATTTTATGGCCATATGTTTTGTCTCCTTGTTTGCTAAGTGATCACACCAACCTCTATAATACAAATAGGTCATTCTATTTATGAAAAAGTAAAAGCACAGATGGAGGCAGATGAGCAGGAATGGGTATTGCAGGAACCTTTATATTTATGATCGTGATCGGCGCAGTTATCGGCGCGGTGACCAATCATTTAGCAATTCAAATGCTATTTAGGCCGTATAAGGCATATTATTTGTTTGGAAAACGAGTCCCTTTTACTCCGGGATTGATTCCAAGAAGACGTGATGAGCTTGCGAAACAAATGGGGCTGATGGTGGTAAACCATTTATTAACGCCTGAGGGTATTAAAAAGCGGCTTGTTTCAGATTCAGCCAAAAAGCAGGCGCTTCAAGTCGGAGAACAGCTGATTCAAAACCTGTCGCTATCTGAAATGACAGTAAAAGAAGCGCTTGAAAAAGCCGGAGTAAAGCATCCGGGTGAAGCGGCAGACGACTGGATCAGCCGCTGGACGGATGATAAATTGAATGAACTTTTCCGCCGATATGAGCATCAAACGTTAAAGGAAGCACTGCCATTGGAAGTGCAGGAAAAGCTAGAAGAGAAGATACCGATGATTTCAGGCTATATTTTGGCGCGAAGCATTCATTATTTTGAAAGTGAAGAAGGAAAAATCCGTCTCGGCAATATGATTGATGATTTCTTAAAAGAACGCGGTATGCTTGGAAGCATGGTGCAAATGTTTCTCGGCAATTCAAGCCTTGCTGATCGCGTGCTGCCGGAGCTTCTGAAGTTTTTGCGGAATGAGGAAACGAATAAGCTGCTTTCTGATCTTCTGAAAAACGAATGGGGCAAGCTGAAGGAGTATACATTTAATGAAGCGGACGAAAAATGGAACGCAAAAGTACTAATCTTTAGCCTGAAACAAAGAGTGCTGCAAGCATTTTCAACTGCTCCGTTTTTTGAAAATACGATTGGCTCGCTTACAGCCCGCTATGAAAATGATCTGAACCATCGTATCCTGCCGGCGCTTTTAGACAAATTGCTTGAGGGGATTTCAACCAATCTTGAAAGTGTATTAAAACGAATGCGCCTTGAGGAAATTGTAAAGGAGCAGGTGGATCAGTTCCCGGTACAGCGTCTTGAAGAAATGGTGCTGTCGATTTCGAAAAAAGAATTTAAAATGATAACCTATTTGGGCGGCCTTCTCGGCGGAATCATAGGTGCAATTCAAGCGTTGTTTGTCATCCTTTTTTAAGAAGAAACGGGTTTCGATTAATGAAAGGAGCTCCATAGTCTGTTATAGTGGAGTGGTATGTCAATCGGCAATAATGAAAGGAGCTACTTACAATGGCTGTTAATTTTTATGATGTAGCGTATGATCTGGAAAATGCATTGCGCGGGAGCGAAGAGTTTACCCGTTTAAAAAACCTGTACGATGAAGTAAACGCAGACGAGTCTGCGAAACGAATGTTCGAAAACTTCCGTGATGTGCAGCTGAGACTTCAGCAAAAACAAATGGCTGGAGAAGAAATTACAGAAGACGAAGTGCAGCAGGCTCAAAAAACCGTTGCGCTTGTACAGCAGCACGAAAAAATCTCTCAGCTGATGGAAGCGGAGCAGCGTATGAGTATGCTGATCGGCGAATTAAACAAAATCATCATGAAGCCTTTAGAAGAGCTTTACGGCAGTGTCGAAGGCTAATCATTCAAAATCCCTTCTGGATAAGAAGGGATTTTTTTATTCGTTCAGCAAACTAGAAAATCCAGCGATTTCTTTACCTCTCCATTGATGATCACTGATAATGTATGAATTCCTTTGTAATGTTTTCTTGTAGATAAATCCTTAAAGGTTTGTGTTTTGGTATATGATTTTGTTTCGTTTTTTCGTTTCTGTTATTTTAAATACCTTTCGATGATGCTGGCCTCTGGCTTTTACGTAATCAATGGCGTACTCAATTCTTACTTTCTGATCCCTGTCTGAATGAATGTGAAAAGTAAACTTGAGGGTTTCGCCAATAGAAATACGGCTGGACTCGCACGTTAATTCTTGCAGTTGAATCGAGTCAGCATCGTGATAGCCAAAAAGCGATAAATCCTGTTTATCGCCTTTTTTTAACAAGGTCCGGTAAGCGTGTTTGATGATCCAGTCTGTATGAGGATGTGTTCCATACCATTGTTCTGCGACTTTTCTCAGCAAGTGAGGATGCGTTTTTGATATATCATTAAGGTTGTTGGCCACACTTTTTCTCACATACAAAGACTCGTCCTGCATCAGCTGCTCAAGGATCGGCAGCACGGGGGAGGGGTCCGATTTCAAAGCGGGTATCGATTTTCCCCATGGGAGGCGGGGCCTGCTTCCTTCACTCGCAAGTCTTCTTACGTGCTCATTTTCATGCTTAGACCATATCAGGAATTGTGCAATCATTTTTTCCTGATTTAAAAGCAAAAAAGGTCTCACAGCAAATTCTGAAGTGGAATATGCCGTAAAGTATTCTAACGCCTTCATTGAATCATCCCAATGCTCTAAGCCGTAATGCTCCACATAATCAGGAAATATGATTCCGCTGAGTCCCTTAAAATGAGGAGCTGCATCCCATAATACCGCAAGCGCTTCGCCATAATGTTTCGGCAGTGTTTCGTATAAAGCAACGGTAATGCGGCGCATGCGTTCTTTTAATGCGAGCCCAGGCCATTCTCCCGTCATTAAGAGTTCCTCGAATTTGTCTTTGTTGAATGCAGGATAGGTTTCTTTTACAGTATCTGTCAATCGAGAGATCAGTTCTTGATTATAAATTTCTTTTAATACAGTCATTGGACCACCGCTTTTTTCATTTAATGTTTATATTGTATACGAATGTACGTTCCTATTCAAGTGGAAGAATCCAATAATTAACATTACACGCTACCTTAGTTACACAGATATTGGTTACTTTTTTTAGTTAAAAAAACCCTTGTCATCTGCAGAGAAAACTGGGATAATAACATTGAAAGCGCCTACACTTACCTGTTTCAAATGGATACGGTCGCATATCATGCCGTTATATAGAGGGGATAAGCAACAGAGAGTAAGTGTTCGGAGCGCATCATTGGTCAAATAAGGGGTTCCTGATACATGATTTTTCGTAAGTAAATCGAAATAACGATATTAGGGAGAATGGCTGCTTCGATCGTATCCTATTATGATTGCGTATATAAAGTCTGCTGAGTCAGGCTTTTTTTGCTGTACAGAAAAGGTTGTTCTAAACACAGAGACAGGGTCATATCCTATACACAAGTACAGTCATCAAGGAGGGGGACATCTCTGTGTCTAAACAATTGCTTGCCTTAAACATAGATGGAGCGCTGCTTCGGTCGAACGGGAAAATTCATCAGGCAACGAAAGACGCGATTGAATATGTTAAGAAAAAAGGGATTTACGTCACACTTGTCACCAACCGCCATTTTCGCTCAGCTCAGAAAATAGCAAAATCGCTGAAGCTTGATGCAAAGCTGATCACCCACAGCGGCGCCTATATCGCTGAGAAAATAGACGCGCCCTTTTTTGAAAAAAGAATTTCTGACGATCATACTTTTAATATCGTTCAAGTGCTTGAGAGCTATCAATGCAACATCAGGCTTCTTCACGAGAAATATTCGATTGGAAACAAGAAAAAGGTCAATTCAAATTTGCTTGGGAAAGCGCTGATCCACCCGTCAGATCCCATCTTTTACCCGGTTCAGTTTGTTGAATCGTTAAGCGATCTTCTGATGGATGAACCGGTGAGTGCGCCCGTCATCGAAGTATATACAGAACAAGATATTCAGCAAGACATTACAGAAACGATTACAAAAGCCTTCCCGGCGGTTGACGTGATTCGCGTAAACGATGAGAAGATGAACATTGTTCCAAAGGGAGTTTCGAAGGAAGCGGGCCTTGCACTTGTCGCTTCGGAACTGGGGCTGGGGATGGAGGATGTAGTCGCTATCGGCCATCAGCAAGACGATCTTCCGATGATTGAGCTTGCCGGACTTGGGGTTGCAATGGGGAACGCTGCACCGGAAATTAAGAGAAAAGCCGATTGGGTCACAAGGTCAAATGACGAGCAAGGCGTCGCATATATGATGAAGGAATATTTCCGTATGCAGCAGCGAAAAGGGTTCCTCGATAAGTTCCACATGAAACGCGTATAAAAAAAGCCGCTCGCGCCCAAACAGGTGCGGCGGCTTTTTTGCCGGATTGATTTTAGCTGTTTATTTCTGTACACTAAAGAAAGTTTTGAATCTGATAAATTAGGTGATGAAGTTGCAAATTAAAATAGAAGGCATACACGATGACCGCCTTCATCGGCCACTGCAAAATATCGCAAATTTGTTTTATGAGGAATGCGGTCTTGTCTACGGCGGAGAGGAGCCGGCGGATCTTGTCATCTCTTTAGCCTGCACGCAAACGGATGAGCATGTGACGGTTTCAGGAGAAGTGAAAGGAACCGGAATTAAGGAACACCATACTAAATCTTTTTCTCCTGATATGAATGAAAAAGAAGCTTTCAAACAAGTAAAAAACACAATTTCTTATGTTTACTTAAATCTACTTCAAGCGCATACGGGCATGACGCAAAAGTGGGGAATTCTCACGGGAATCCGCCCGACGAAGCTGCTTCATAAAAAGCTGCAAAGCGGGATGCCGAAGGAACAGGCGCATGCAGAATTGAAAAAAGACTATTTAATTCATGATGAGAAAATCGAATTGATGCAGCAAATTGTCGACAGGCAGCTGGCGGCAGTTCCTGATTTGTATCAAGTAAAGGACGAAGTCAGTATTTATATCGGCATTCCTTTCTGCCCGACCAAATGTGCGTATTGCACATTCCCTGCATACGCCATCCAAGGACAAGCAGGCAGAGTCGGCTCATTTTTATGGGGGCTGCATTACGAAATGCAGAAAATCGGCGAATGGCTCAAGGAGCATGACGTCAAGGTCACAACCATATATTTTGGCGGCGGGACGCCTACAAGCATTACAGCGGAAGAGATGGATCTTCTGTATGAAGAAATGGTCCGCTCCTTCCCGGATGTGAAAAACATTCGGGAAATTACTGTGGAAGCCGGTCGCCCCGACACGATTACTGAAGAAAAACTTGACGTGTTGAACAAATATGATATTGACAGGATCAGCATTAACCCGCAATCCTATGAAAACGAAACGCTCAAAGCAATCGGCCGTCATCATACGGTGGAAGAGACCATTGAAAAATACCATCTGTCACGCCAGCACGGCATGAATAATATCAATATGGATTTAATTATCGGTTTGCCTGGCGAAGGCGTGAAGGAGTTCAGACACAGCCTCTCAGAAACCGAGAAACTGATGCCGGAATCGCTGACTGTTCATACCCTTTCCTTTAAGCGGGCGTCAGAAATGACAAGAAACAAACATAAATACAAAGTTGCCGGGAGAGAAGAGGTTTCTCAAATGATGGATGATGCGGTAGCTTGGACGAAAGAACATGGATACGTGCCTTATTATTTATACCGCCAGAAAAATATTCTTGGAAATCTGGAAAACGTCGGGTACTCGATTCCGGGCCAGGAAAGCATCTACAACATTATGATTATGGAAGAAGTGCAGACGATTATCGGCATCGGCTGCGGTGCGGCAAGTAAATTTATTGATCCGGATACAGGGAAAATCACACACTTTGCCAATCCGAAAGACCCGAAATCATACAATGACCGATTTGAGCACTACACGGACGAAAAGATCAAATATTTAGAGCAGATTTTTGAGAGAACGACAAAGCAGCACTGATCACAGTGCTGCTTTTTTTTATCCCCGCTGTTTTTTCACAGGCTGAACGTCCGGCTTCCATTTAAACACCTTGTTTAGCTGGCGGTAAATCCATTTTGACTCTTTTGTTAATAATGGCCCCAAAATCGCCAGAATGAGGACATATAATGCGGCGAACGGCTTTAATGTGGCTGACAGGCCGCCGGCTATGCCGAGGTTGGCAACGATAATCGAAAACTCACCCCGTGATACGATCGTAAGACCGATATTGGATGAGGCTTTATGAGAAAGCCCTGCGCGGCGTCCAGCCACCATTCCGGCGATAAAGTTTCCGAATATGGTCAGGATCACAGCTCCCAATGCCAGCCAAACCGCTTCACCAAGTGAAAAAGGGTCTATGCTGAGGCCGAAGCTGAAAAAGAACATCGCGCCGAAAAAGTCGCGAAACGGAACGACAAGGTGCTCAATCCGATCGGAATGCTCTGTTTCCGAAAATACCAAACCGAGCAGCAGCGCGCCGATGGCTTCTGCCACATGAATTGTCTCTGAAAATCCGGCGATGAAAAAGAGCGCTGCAAAAATGACGATAATAAACACTTCGTTCGAGCGAATGTCCAACAGCTTATTCAAAAGCGGCGGGAGCTTTCTGGCCGCGATAAAAAACAGCAGCATATAGCCAAATGCGATCAGAATGGACAAAAGCGCACTCCCGACTGATGTCGCGTCTCCAAGCACAAGGCCGGAAACAACAGACAGATACACGGCAAGGAAGATATCCTCAAACATAATAATGCCGAGAATCAGCTCTGTTTCCGGGTTGGCCGTTCTTTTTAAATCGACCAGCACTTTTGCGACGATCGCGCTTGAAGAAATGGTGATGACGCCTGCCAGCACGAGGACTTCCAGAAAAGAAAACCCGGTGATAAAGCCATAAAGCAGTCCGAGGCTGAAGTTAATCAAAATATAAATTGATCCGCCAATTGCGATGGATTTTCCAGACTTGATCAGCTTTCCGACAGAGAATTCAAGTCCGAGATAGAAAAGGAGGAAAAGCACGCCCATCCGCCCGAAAAACTCAATGATTTCACTGCTTTCTATAAACGTGAGGTCAATGATCCCGACTTTAGGGGCATGAGGGCCAAGCAGCATCCCTAAAATAATGAGAAACGGGATAATTGAAAACTTAATTTTATTTGCGATGACACTGGCAATTGCCACAAGCACAAGCGCGGTTCCGACTTCAAAAACAAGATGATCCATCCGCTGATCACACGCCCTCTCTAGAAAGAAAATCATGAGTCAGTTTTTTCAGATGCTTTCTTTCACCTGAGAGGACAAGGGTATCATCTTCTTCAATCACCGAGTCAGCGCCTGGATTTAAAAACTTTTGCTGGTTGTGTTTAATGATGGCGATGACAGTGACATCATAGTTTTGACGGACATCAAGTTCGCCGAGGGTGCGCCCGATTGACTTCGCGCCTTTTTCCACCTTAAACCATTCGATAATGAGGTCGCTAAACGCCATCTCGATGGATTCCAGCGCCTGCGGCTTATAGACCATGCCGCCTAAAATGGCTGCAATTTGCCTTGCTTCAGAATCATCCAATGAAATATTGGAAAGAAGCTCATCCGGATCCCGATCATCAAATCGATAGATTTCTCTTCTTCCGTCATCATGAATGATAATCGTCATTTTTTCGCGGTTTCTTGTTTCAATTTCAAATTTTTTGCCGATTCCCGGCAGATCGTTTTCTTTTATATTCAATGAAAATCCCTCCGAATGTAGTGTTGGCATAAAAGATAGGGTACAAACAAAACGATATACATTCATATTCGGAGGTAATTAGACTGGTATTTGACAGGGACGGCACAAACCCTTTCCAGCCTGTTGATGTGAGGATCATCAAGCGGCTTGACAGATAACGTTCTGATAGACTGCGCCAATGGATTGTACTCTTTCATAAACTCCGCCAGATGCAGACTGCCCGGTGACGGCGTTTTGGCTGATTGTGATTCTTTCGGATATGAGGACATTGGCACATAGCTGTCAGTGCTTGCATCAAACTGGGAGGGCAGGGCCACGTCAGAAGGGGGAAAGCACACCATAAATAAGCTTAATAGAAAGCTGATCAGCAATTTATCCATGTTACCTTCCCCCTTTCTCATTCTATATCCCTTCCATTTCACTATATAAAACTTTATGTTCCCATTCAAATGATATGCATTTTTCAGTATCTATTGACCTTGAAAAATAAAAAAGGTTTCTTTAAGGACGGCGGGGAATGTATATGAGAAAGAAAAAAAGAAAGCGTATACATGGAGGTGTTTCATATGGATTATATTCAATATGAACTGAAGGGGCCTGTGGCAGAAATTGTGCTGAATCGTCCTGATGCTCATCACGCCTTGAATGAGCAAATGCTTTTCGAGCTGAAGGAGGCGTGTGAAAAGGTTTCTGAAAGCGAGGCGCTCATCGTCCTCCTGAGAGGTACCGGAAAAGGTTTTTCGGCAGGCGGCGATATACGGATGATGACCTCTGAGCATGACCCTGATCAATTTAGGCAGCTGATGGATACGATCGAAGCCATTACTTTAACGTTATACGAAATGAAAAAAGTGACAATTGCCGCTGTCCATGGTGCTGCCGCTGGGCTGGGCTTGAGTTTAGCACTTTGTGCTGACATTGTGCTTGCGGAGAAAAATGCCGTCCTTGCAATGAACTTTATCGGCATCGGCCTTGTTCCTGATGGCGGGGGACATTATTTGCTGAAAAAAAGGATTGGGGAAGCGAAAGCGAAAAAGCTGATTTGGAGCGGGAAAAAGCTATCCGCTGAAGAAGCGGCTGGCATGGGTCTCTTGGATGGAACATTTAACGGAGATCCTGCGGAAGGTGCAAGACCTTATGTTGAAACGCTTTTAGCCTCGCCCTTATTGGCAATGATTGAGACGAAAGCCATTTTTCAAAGCCTCCATATTGATGAATTGAAGAAGGTGCTGGCTCTTGAACGAAGTGCCCAGGAGAGAATGAGGAGGACAAAAGATCACCAGGAAGGAATCCGTGCATTTTTAGAGAAACGGGAGCCGAAGTTTCAAGCATAACAGATCAGCCGGGAAGCTGATCATCTCTGAAACAAAATCAGCTTTCCGGCTGCATTCACTAAACGATGGGTATGACGATGAATCTCTTTTTCCTTTAACAGGGCTTCACCCTGCTGTTTTGCCGCATCTTCGTTTTCTGCGTCAAATCGCTCGTTTATCAGTGTTTCTCCCGAAGGATCAAAAGCCGTAAGAAAATACTCCGCCATTATATTTCGCCTCCAACTTCATCATTTATCGTTCTTTCTTCATTTATATTCTAAATAACAAACCAAAATCCTTTATTATGTTTTAACCAAATATAGTATATAATGGGGCAGGGAAGGAGGAGATTCGGTGCTGACGATTGATCACGTAACGAAGACATTTGGAGATTATAAAGCGGTTGACGGTTTGAATCTGGAAATTCCGGAACAGCAAATGTTTGGCCTCTTAGGCGCAAACGGAGCGGGAAAAACGACGACCTTTCGCATGATTCTCGGCTTATTAAGCATTACGGAGGGTACGATCAGCTGGAAAGGCCGTCCCGTCAACTACAGTATGAGCAACAAAATCGGATATTTGCCGGAAGAGCGCGGACTTTATCCGAAAATGAAGGTAAAGGAGCAGCTTGTCTATCTGGCAAGATTAAAAGGCATGGAGAAACGCGAAGCCGTAAAAGAGCTCGGAACATGGCTTGAACGCTTCAATATAACAGAATACGAGAATAAAAAAGTAGAAGAGCTTTCAAAAGGAAACCAGCAGAAAATCCAGTTTATTTCGTCGGTTTTGCATAAGCCTGAGCTGCTGATTCTCGATGAACCATTCAGCGGGCTGGACCCTGTCAATGTCGAGCTGTTGAAGGAGGCTGTTATCTCTTTGAAAAACAGCGGTGTCTCGATTTTATTTTCCAGCCATCGGATGGAGCATGTCGAGGAGCTGTGTGAGCACCTTTGTATTTTGCAAAAAGGGAAGCCTGTTGTGCAAGGCAGACTGAAGGAAATTAAACGTTCATTCGGCAAAAAGAATGTGACCATTCATTCCGATGACGATCTGCATTTTTTACAGGGGCACGAAGGAATTACGCAATGGAAAGAAACGGCTGGCGGCGTAAAGCTGCAAATTGCCAATGAAGACATCTCTCAAGAGATCTTCGCCATGCTACAAGGAAAAGGATTTATTCGAAAGTTTGAGCTTGAAGAGCCGTCACTCCATGATATTTTTATAGAAAAGGTGGGGGCCGTCTATGAATAAATTTTTGATCATGCTTTCTCATACATACAAAAATAAGATTATGGCAAAGTCTTTTATTATTTCTACTGTCATCACGGTTCTGCTTGTATTGGCTGTCACCAATTTAGAATCGATCATTTCTATGTTTCAAGGAGAAGATACAAAAGAGAAAATTGCTGTTATTGATGAAACAAACGAATTATATCCGATTTTCTCAAAGCAGCTGAAAGCAGTCGATACAGACAGCGATCTTGATGTGAAGCAGTCTAAGCAATCAGAGGAAAAGGTTATAAAGCAAGTCAAAGAGGAAACGCTTGATGGGATGCTCATTATCAAAAGAGATGAAAAAGGGACGATCTCAGGGACGTACAAAGCGTTAACGATTTCGGATGAAAGCACGTACCAAACACTGCAGCAGGCGTTAACACAAACAAAAACCGCTGTTGGAACAGAGGAGCTCGGCGTTTCGCAGGAAACCATCAGCAGCCTCTATGCGCCTGTCACTGTCGGGCAGGAGGCGCTGAAAGAGGGTGCAAAGTCTGAGGAAGAGCTGGGGCAGGCGATGGGGCTTGTTTACATTATGCTGTTTGTCATATATTTCTCCGTTATTATGTATGCCAGTATGATTGCGATGGAGGTTGCGACTGAAAAATCTTCGCGTGTCATGGAAATCCTCATCTCAAGCATGCCGCCGATCCAGCAAATGTTTGCAAAGCTGTTAGGCATCGGGCTTGTCGGAATAACACAGCTTGCTGTCATTATTTCTGCCGGATATCTATCGCTGAAGCTGAACAAAACGAGCGAAACGGCTTCATCTGTCGGCGGTTTTCTTAATCTGACCGATGTTCCCGTTTCTACCGTGATATATGCTGTTATTTTCTTTTTGCTCGGTTACTTTTTATATGCGACACTGGCCGCGTTTCTTGGCAGCGTCGTCAGCAGAATAGAGGACGTGCAGCAAACGATCACACCGATGACGCTTTTGGTGGTTGCCGGTTTTATGATTGCCATGTTCGGACTAAACGCTCCGGACGCAGGATTTATTACGGTCACATCGTTTATCCCGTTCTTTACGCCGATGATTATGTTCTTGCGCGTCGGCATGCTTGATATTCCGTTTTGGCAGGCGGCTGCCGGCATCGGGATAACATTGCTCACCATTATCATACTTGCCGTCATTGGCGCCAGAATCTATAAAGGCGGCGTCTTGATTTACGGCAACTCAAGCGCGTTTAAAGCAATCAAACAAGCGCTGCGTTTGTCAAAAAGCTGATTGGAAAACAGCCTGGGGATGCTCAGGCTGTTTTTGATTGTATTCGTTTTGACAGAACGTGCATTCGCAAGAAATCGGTGCTAAAATAAGGGTACTTCATCCTGGAAAGGAGCAGAATGTTGACTGATCTAACCTTTATTCATGCGGCAGATCTTCATCTCGACAGCCCGTTTTACGGGATATCGCATCTGCCGGAACCCATTTTTGCCCGGATCAAAGAAAGCACGTTTTCAAGCGTGAGACATATTATAGACGCTGCAATCACAGAGAACGTTGATTTCGTTTTGCTGGCGGGGGATCTGTTTGATGAGGCCAATCGAAGTTTAAAGGCGCAGCTCTTTTTGAAAAAACAGTTCGATAGACTTAGAGAGTACAGGATTTCAGTCTATGTGATTTTTGGGAACCATGATCATCTCGGCGGAGAATGGACGCCGATTGAATGGCCGGAGAATGTTCACATGTTTACATCCCCAGTCCCTGAAGAAAAATCGTTTTATAAGAATGACAGGCGCGCAGCAAGCATTTACGGTTTCAGCTATCAGACCAGAGCCGTGATGGAAAACCAAGCCGCCCGCTACCGGAGATCAACTGACGCGCCCTTTCATATCGGGATGCTCCACGGCACGTTATCAGGATCTGAAGGACACGATCCATATTGCCCGTTTACTCAGGATGATCTTGTGAAAAGCGGGATGGATTATTGGGCGCTTGGCCATATTCACAAACGCCAGGTTGTTTCTGCCGGGAATCCGGCCGTGATATATCCGGGAAATCCTCAAGCGCGCCATATGAAGGAAACAGGAGATAAAGGCTTTTATCTTGTCCGTGTGGAGCGCGGAAATATTTCCTATGAATTTAAGAAAGCGCATGACGTCCTGTGGGAGAAAGCAGAAGTTGATGTGTCAGCGATAGAGAATATGACCGCGCTCTTTCAAATTGTCGAGGATACGTTTTCAAAGCTGCGGAAAAAAGGGACTCCTGCTTGTGTGAAGCTCGTATTACAGGGGATCGCGCCAGAATGGTTATCGGATGCGCCGAGAGGTTCACTGGACGAGCTCCTTGAAGCCTTTCAGGAGCAAGAGGTAGACGAGGAGAATTTTATATGGCCGCTCTCATTAGAAGATGAGACGGAAAATGAAGCAGAGCTTAAGAGCCTTGATCCTTTTTTCGGCGGTTTATTGGAAGACATTGAACAGACTGATCTTGCAGGCGTGCTGGAAGGACTTGAACGGCATCCTGTATATAGGAGACACGCAGACCGGTTTAGTCAAGAGGAGATAAAGGAAATAAAAGAGCAGGCACAGGTTTTATTGAAAAGACAGCTTAAGGTGCTTGAGTCATGAGGCGGTGAAAGCAATGCGAATCATATCAATACATATCTACCAATACGGAAAATTTTCAAATCGAACCTTTCACTTTTCCGCCTCGCCTGTCCAATTAATCTACGGATTAAATGAGGCAGGAAAAACGACGATGATGTCATTTATCGAAAGCATGCTGTTTGGTTTTCCGAAATCGAAAAAATATGAACCGAAATCCGGCGGTGTGTATGGCGGTGTTCTTGAGGCTGAGCACCCTGAATACGGCGTGATGAAGATTGAACGGACGAAAGGAACCGCTGAGAAGGTAAGGGTGTACACAGAAACCGGAGAGGTAAAGCAGGAAGATTTTCTGAAGCAGCTGTTCCAGGGTACGGACAGGGCGCTGTACAAAGCCATTTATTCGTTTGACGTATTCGGATTGCAGGAAATTCACGCCTTTAATCGGGACAAGATTGGAGAATTCCTGCTGTTTTCCAGCCTGTTTGGCGCTGAATCCGTATCAAAGCTTGATTCAAGATTGATGAAGGAAAGCGAAAGGCTCTTTAAACCAAACGGCCGAAATCCTCATTTGAATCAGGAGCTGGAAACGCTGAAGCAGCTGGCAGCAAAGCTGAAGCAGGCTGAAGCGGAGGAGGCGGGCTATCATCAGCTTCTTGAGGAGAAAAGAACGCTCGAGTCCCGTCTTGCTGTTGCTGAAACAGAGCTGAAAGAGACTGCGGAACATATTCGAAACATCGACAGGGCCATTGAACTGAAGCCGGTGCTAACCGAAAAAACTGCGCTGGAACAGGCGATTGAACAATATCCGGAGCATGCGGGGCAATTCCCTGCTGACGGGTTACATCGTTTAGAAAAGTATGAATCCCATCTTCATCCGAAATCCGCACAGCTGGAGGCGCTTCGGGTAAAGCTTGCAGGGTTGGACAAACAGCTGCAAAAGCTTAACCCGAATGAGGATATATTGGCGAATGAAGCGCTTATCCTAGAGCTATCATCAGCGTATCATATGTACCAATCCTACGGGGAACACCTTGCCGCCATCCAGGCTCAGCTGCGCCAGTCCTCTTCACAGGCAGCGGCTGGGCTGGAGCAGCTGAATAAAACAGATGAAAATGAACTGCTGAATATGAACACGTCTTATGACTATGAATGGCAGCTCCAGCAGGCGGTGCGGCATTACGTACAGGCAAGAGACAGAAAAAGACAGCTTGATGAAGCGTTTGAAGCGGCGCGGCGCGAGCTGGAAGACGCTGAAAGGGCAATTCGTGACGTATCTACCGCCATACTTGAAAACAGCCAAAGAAAAGAAAAAGAAGCCGCTCTTAAAGCATATGATGAAGCACAGGGACAGCATCAAGAGCAGATGAAACTGAGGGAACAGCTGAAGTTCTTCGAAAGGCAGCAGGCGAAACAAAAGAAGATCGTGATTGCAGCAGGCATTCTCTTCATGGTTCTCTTTCTGCTGCTGGGGCAATGGATTCCAGCCATATGCGTCGGCGCTGCACTCATGCTGTATGCCTTTACAACTGGCAGAAAGCCGCTGTCTTCTGAAGAAGTAAGGGAGAGGGAAGAGCCAGAGACGGATATTTCTCCGCGAGAAGCCGAAGCGATTAGAGAAGCGCTATGGGAGGATGACCGCAATAAACAGCACCTCACATCGTTGCGGGCAGAGCTCCAGCAGAAAGAGGCAGCTTACGAAAGGATCATCCAGCAATTCGAACAGTGGGAGGCCGATATGGCTCCCTCCTTCAGCCAAGCTGAGCAATTCATGAATGAACTCGGATTTAAGGAAGACCCTTCCTTCTTACTGGATGCTTACAATGTAATGAAGGATGTAAAAAAAGAAGTGAAGAAAAAACATGAGCTGACGATCGAAGTAGGGAGACTTCAAAAGCATCGGCGGACATTTGAGGAACGCGTCAGAATGCTGCTTTCTGACAAAAACGATTCTCAAACCCCCGTGGCTGATGTCCTTCACGCACTGCGGAAAAATGCGGAACGCGAAAAAGAGATCGAGAAGCAAAAAAGAGAAATTGAAACAGATATCCAATTTCACGAAGAGCAGGTGCTGGAGCTGGAGCAAGAGATACGGTATTTCCAAGCGCAGATCGAACAATTATTCACTGAGGCGGGTGCAAAAAACAGAAATGAGTTTTTCGCCATAGCCGACATCAGCAAGAAATTGAAGGATACTGAAATAAGGCTGTATAACGTTAATGCACAGCTTCAAGGTGTCAGCTCAGCAGAACTTCATCTGGCGGACTCCGGCACTCTTTCTGAATTGGAACAAAAACGACTGCAGGAACATGAAAAAAAAGAACGGCTCGATGAGGAGCTGAAACAGCTGCGCGCTCAAATCGCATTGCTTTTGGTCAAACAGGAACAGTTAGAGGCTTCGGGATTGGTCTCAGATCTCAAATTGCAAACCGAAATGCAAAAAGAGCGTGTGAAAGAAGCTGCAAAAAAATGGGCATCGATTCAAATGGTCAGACATGTGATCAGAAACAAAATGGAGCGGCATAAAAAAGTCGGATTGCCGCGTCTTTTGGAGACAGCTGAAGAATTCTTCCGCCCGCTGACTGACGGCAGCTATCAATCGATTTATTTTTCCGAAACAGATGATTCCATCATGGTTATGAACAGCGCTGGAACGGTATTTCAGGCGGAAGAGCTGTCTCAGGGCACGTGTGAACAGCTGTATACAGCAATTCGTTTCGCTCTGGCCGTTACTCGTCAGGATGGGGCAATGCTGCCATTCCAGCTCGACGACAGCTTTGTACATTTCGATCAGAAACGTCTGAACCGCGTGCTGGAAATGCTTGCTGTTTTATCAGGAGGAGAACGGCAGATTTTCTATTTTACATGCCATGAACATGTAAAAAACGCGTTTCAAAGTGATCAAATCATCCATTTAGTATCATAAATGAGGTTATATAGCTGAAAATCGGTATGTGATATACTGATATTATGTAAGATACGGAGGGAGCTTTAATAGTATGGCTAAAGGGATTATGCTACATGAGGTTGGCGAACAGGTTGACCAATATCTATTGATCAAATCCTTAACAAAAGGGATTGCAAGCAATGGAAAACCGTTTTTAACTCTGATGCTTCAAGACCAGTCAGGTGATATTGAAGCCAAGCTGTGGGATGCCAAGCAAAGTGATGAAGTAACCTATGCGCCGCAGACGATCGTTAAGGTTGTGGGGGATGTCCACCATTACCGCGGGCGCACCCAGCTGAAGCTGAGAAATATCAGACCGGTGAGCGAGAATGAAAACGTCAATATTGATGATTTTTTGGAAACTGCGCCGATTCCGAAAAATGAAATGCTGGATACCATCACTCAATATATATTTGAAATGAAAAATCCAAATATCCAGCGGATAACAAGATATTTGGTCAAAAAGCACGAAGCAGAATTTATGGATTACCCGGCGGCTACGAAAAATCATCACGAGTTTGTCTCAGGTTTAGCGTATCACGTCGTCTCTATGCTGAATCTGGCAAAAGCAATTGCTGATTTATATCCGTCTCTTGACCGTGATCTTCTTTATGCAGGAGTTATCCTTCACGATCTCGGAAAAGTGAAAGAGCTGTCCGGGCCCGTTTCCACTTCCTATACAGTAGAAGGCAATCTGCTCGGCCATATTTCCATTATGGTCACAGAGCTGTCAAAAGCGGCTGAGGAGCTTCAAATCGATTCTGAAGAGGTGTTGATCCTTCAGCACTTGATCCTGAGCCATCACGGCAAAGCAGAATGGGGCAGCCCAAAACCGCCGATGGTAAAAGAAGCGGAAATTTTGCACTATATTGATAATCTGGATGCGAAAATGAATATGATGGACAGAGCGCTGGAGCGCGTGAAGCCGGGTGAGTACACTGAACGTGTATTTGCACTTGAAAACCGTTCCTTTTATAAACCGACTTTTCATCAATAATCAAAAAGGACTGATGCTGACATGTTCAGCTCAGTCCTTTTTTACATGCTTTTCCCGCTCATAACCTGTCTCATTCCTGCATAAGGTTAAAAATAAAGAATCTATGCAAAAGGGGGAGAAGCCCGTGTTGTTTTTTCCATGGTGGGTATATCTTTGTATTGTGGGTATCATTTTCAGTGCATATAAGCTGGTGTCAGCAGCCAAAGAGGAAGACAAGTTAGACCAGTCTTTTATTGAAAAAGAAGGTCAGATTTATATTGAAAGGATGGAAAAAGAAAAAGAACGCCGCACGTCCCAGCAGCGTGAGGAAGAAAACCAAAATCATTCCATCGCATAAAAAAAGCTGCGCAGCTCCGGTGAGCCTGCACAGCTTTTTTTTATTATTTAGAACTGTTTGAAGGACTGCTAGTAGAAGCAGAAGTGTTAAATGTATCCTTCAAATCTTTATCCTTCACATCGATGTCAGCTTTTTTCATTACTTTTTGAACGGCTGCTTGCACAGCTGTATTGTCATTAAGTTTTTGCTCAAGAACTTCAGATTTCAGCTCTTTTTTCATATCTTCATATTTTCCGCGTTCTTCAGTCTTTTTGATGATATGATAGCCATATTGTGTTTTCACAGGATCACTGACTTCGCCAGTTTTTAATTTGAATGCAGCTTTGCTGAATTCAGCGACCATACCGTCTTTCGCAAACCAGCCAAGGTCCCCGCCTTGTGAAGCAGAGTTGTCTGTAGAGTATTCTTTCGCAAGGTCTTCAAATTTCTCGCCTTTTTTCAGCTTTTTCTCCACTTCTTCAGCTGTCTTTTTATCAGCGACAAGGATGTGGCTTGCGCGGATTTTATTTTTTAAGCCTTCCCAGTATTCTTTTATATCGTCATCTGTAACCTTGATGTTATCTTTAGCTGCTTTTTGTGTAAGTAATTCAAATTTAACTTGTTCTTTAAGGTAATCTTTTCCATATTGATCTTCTAACGCAGTATATTGATCCCCGAGCTGTGTTTTGTATTCTTTCAGCTTGTTGTCAATTTCTTTATCTGATACTTTGTATTTCTTGTCCAAAACTTTTTCTTGCACCAGCTGAGTCAGGACGCTCGCTCCAGCTTGTTTTTTCATGTTTGTGTAAAGTTCGCCTTTTGTTACATCGCCTGCGTCTGTTTTTGCGATGACTTCTTTGTCGCCGCTGCTGCAAGCACTGAGAGCGAGGATGCTTGTAGCAGTGATAGCTGCTATTGCGATTTTCTTCATTGTTTTCAAACACTCCTAATCATTCCAAATTGAATTGCCTATGCGTATCATAACATATTGTGGCTTTCTGTAAAAAGATTTTAAATAAAGGGCATTCGTCTAGTCAAACTTTCGCTGATGACATACAAATATATTGATCAAGAAAAGGAGGTATGTAACATGAGCGGAGGATATTCAAACGGTTTCGCTTTGCTTGTTGTACTGTTCATTTTGCTTATCATTGTAGGTGCAGCTTACATCTACTAAGCAGCAAAAGGGATCGCTTGTTGAATAAGCGATCCTTTACTTTCACAAGCGCCTAATCGTTTCATCAATTAACTGCATAAGATGTAATTGGAAAATAAAGCTTTTTACAGGAGGTGCTTTTTAAGATGGGTGAAGTATTTGCAGGCGGTTTCGCTTTATTGGTCGTCTTATTTATCTTGTTGATTATCATCGGCGCTTCTTGGCTTTACTAATCAATGCAAAAAAGCATAGCTGCCGGTTCTAGCGAGACCGGCAGCTATGCTTTCTTTACTTCCTTCATATTTAAACAGTAAAGGATATCTCCACAAATGAAGAGATCAGTAAAATTAATATACATACATTGATAAATCGAAATACCTTATCCTGGCGCTCTTCAGGAATCTCTCTGACAAGGCATAATGTATTGGTGAGCCTGTTTATAAAGTAAACAATAAACAAGGCAGTCACGATAAAATAGAATAAAATGATGGGAGATTCCCCCTCTCTCTGAACTGCTCCCATATTACATTACCAAATATTTATCAAAAAAGATAGAATGTAAACTGAAAAATCGGCACAGCGCCAAGCGTCCGCTACTTTTCGACCAAAATATCCAAGCCGTCTGCTTCCTGATCGATAAAGCATGCTTTCGGTGCTTGCATCAGCTTCAGAGCCAGCAAAAAGTCAGGCAGACAGTAGCCTGCATGAATGCCTGAAATCATGCAGAAGTAATGGGCGTGATTCGGAAACGCCAGCGCGGCGTAAAATAATACAGGTGTTATCAGCATAAAAGGGCTTAACAGTGAAATCAGCATCGTCGTTTTCGGTATCCGTTTCCACGTTCGCATACGCCATATATAAATCTTTTTTTCTATTTTTCTTTTTTTGCAGATGATCGGCAGGACATGGATGACTTTATGTACAAATAAAATAACGACGAGCAAAACGCCGAACAGCGGTACATATTCATCGCTCAAGCTTGTTTTAGGCCGCAACAGCTCAAATGCTAAGAAGTTAGATATAAAAACCATAATCATGAAACACACAGCAATCAATATTATGCGAACGGCACCATAATCTTTCATCAGATTTATGGTTTTCCAGCAATTCATCAAAGTCATCCTTCCGTACATCTTGAATAGAATCTCAAAATAATTTACTCCTCCCAAGAAAAAAAATCAATGCTTTTTTAAGAAAAAATATCTTTCAATAGGTATTTTTTTGAAAGGAGCAAACAATCTATGAAATATGGGGTTAGAACTTTCTTCTCAGTGAATTATCAGCTAAAATAAGATTAAAGATAGAAAGAAGTGGTGTGGATGGATTCGATGGATCATCGCATTGAGCGATTGGAATATTACATACAATTATTAGTGAAAACAGTGGATATGGACAGGTACCCTTTCTATGCGCTGCTGATTGATAAAGGGCTGAGCAGAGAAGAAGGGGAAGAGGTTGTGCGCATATGCGGTGAATTGTCGGAGGAGCTGGCAACACAAAAAGCGCAAGGATTTGTAACCTTTGATAAGCTCCTTGCGCTTTTTGCCGGACAGCTGAACGAAAAATTAGATGTTCATGAAACGATTTTTGCCCTGTATGAGCAGGGGCTTTATAAAGAACTGATGGAAGTTTTTATAGACATTATCAGACACTTTGATTAACTGTTTACAGGTTCAAGTTCTTCGGCTGATTCATCCGCAGCAGTGTCCGTTGCTTTTTTCTTCAGTTTTCCGTTTACGCTTTCAAAGTCGTTGTCGATATTTGTGAGTGATGTTTCAAAGATTTCCATAAAATCATCGCCGTATATATGGCGGATCATACACATCATTTCTGCCACTTCAGGGAACTTTCCGAATAAATGATACAGAGGCTGTGACCCTTTAAAAACCGCGTTGCGCGTCGGATCAAATTCTTCAAGCAAGCTCCAGAATACCTCAGTTCCTTCCTCAGTCAGCTGAACATATGTGTTTCGTTTATCGTTCAGCCGTTTTGAAAACCTTAAATACCCGCGTTCCTCAAGCTTTTTTGAAAAGTTAAATGCCGTTGAAACGTGCATGACTCCGAACTTTGCAATTTCAGAAATGGAAGCTCCATTCAGCTGATAAGCAATCCATAAAATATGGTGCTCATTAATATTCAGGTCATACGGTTTGAGCCATTGCTGCCAGTCCTTCTCAATCGATTTCCAAAGAGCTTTGCTAAGCTGAGCCATTTTCTGGGTGAAGACCAGAGCCTCTTTCACATCATAAGGCGGTTCCACTTGATTCATTACGTCACCTGCTTCTCTTTATCTTTTTCTCTATTATGCCAATAAAATAAAGATTAATAAAGATGAAAATGTAAGAATTTTTTAATAAATTCTTGAGCCGTTGCTAGGAAAGGCTTTTGCGAATAAAAAAAGTGCAGGTCATGTTATGACCCGCACTTTTTTCCTTTGAATAGGATATTAGTTTTGTAAGGTTTTCTCCAGCTGTTTGATTTTTTCTTCAATATCAGCGATTTCTTTTTGAAGATCCTGCTGATGAGGTTTGATCTCTTCCTGCCATTTTTTAATTGAGGTTTGCAGTTCACCGCTCACGTCTTTAATGACATCTGCACTTTCTTTTGCCGCTTTCACTAGCTGGTCCTTTAAAGTTAAGCCGTCTGATTTTAAGCGCTTGATCGTTTCTTCAAAAGAATCGCAATTGGTTTTGATTTTTTCACGCAGCTGTTTACCTGAAGAAGGTGCTGATAGAAGAACTGCAGCACCTCCGATGATGCCGCCCACGAATAGTCCTGTTAATAGAGAACGTCCGTCCGCCATTAAAATCACCCCGTTTTTTTCTTGAAATATGATACGTGCAGCTTTTTCAATTTTGTTCGAAGAATGAACTTCTATACATAGCTTGCTTTATTTTAGCATATTTTTTAAGTGAAAAGGAGGGAGAAGGTTGTCTGTCTTTATGATTGTGTTATCCTGCATCACCCTTGCCTTTGCAACAGGCGCCATTTACTATATCAGACTTCTCAGCCAGGCTGCTTCTTATCCGCCGAAGAAAGTCATCCGGCAGAAAGCGCTTGTTTGTTCAACCGGAACCGCCTTTACACTATGTCTTATCTTTTTCACAAAACTCCTCGCTTAAAACATGCTGACATGCTGCGGGCTCTTTTTTAAAAAAACCTCTCCCGGAAGCGGAAGAGGTTTTGTGTCACATTTATTTTGCAGCTTCCATAAAACTTGAGCGTCTTAAAATGGTTTGCACAATCGGATACATTATGATCATGGCAATTGTATTCAATACAGCTGCCGGAAGAACGACTGCGGCGAATAATGCGGCGAAACCGCCAGGCAAACCGACGATAAATAAAGCTGACGTTAAAAATACAGTTCCTGATAAGATGGTGCCGATGACTGTCAGCACTGTGGCTGCAGCTGTTTTCTGGCTCTTTCTGACCAGAAGGAACAGGAAGAAAAACAGAAACGCTGATACAGGTTTGTCAATGATATTCGGAATCTGTCCGGCCGGAAATGCGGTTGTAAGAGCTGAAATGATCCCGGTCACAATCCCGATAACGAGTACATTTTGCACCCGCGGGAACAGAAGGATGCCCATAAACATCATGATCAGCATCATATCTGGTTTCATCCCGCCTAAAAAGGGCGGAATAATGGAATGGAGCGCTGCGCCGATTGCGGCAAACAGAGCCATAATGACTAACTCTTTTGTTTTCATAACTATGCTCTCCTCTGCTAAGCTTTTTGCCCTCCAATAATATGCTCATCATTTATTGCGAAGGCTTAAAGAATTTGTTATGCAAACAGTATACCAAACGAATGGTTTGCACAGCCAGACTTTTTACTCATTTTCCTGCTGGAATTTCTTCATGAACGCAGCTAATTTTTCACAGTCTTCCAGTGACACCGCATTATAAATGGAAGCACGGCAGCCTCCTACTGAACGGTGTCCGCCAAGGCCTACCATTTTTGTTTCTTTTGCCTCCTGAACGAACTTTTTCGTTAAACCGTCATCACGGAGCGTAAAGGTAACGTTCATGCGTGAACGGCTGTCCTTTCTGGCATGGCCTTTATAGAAGCCATTGCTTTCGTCAATGCAGCTGTAAACAACCTGTGCTTTTTGTTCGTTGCGCTGTTCAGCGGCTTCAACTCCGCCGTTTTTCTTCAGCCACTCAAGGACGAGGCTCAGCATATAAATGGCAAATGTAGGCGGAGTGTTGTAAAGAGAATCCGCTTTGACATGTGTTGAATATTTAAGGATTTTCGGAACGTTGGCATTTTCATTTTGCAGCCATGATTTTTTCATTACGACAACGGTAACACCTGAAGGACCAAGGTTTTTTTGGGCACCGCCGTAAATGACGTCAAATTTGGATACATCGATTTTTCGGCTTAAAATATCGCTGGACATGTCAGCGACAAGCGGAATTGGAGAATTCGGGAATTCTTGCCACTGTGTGCCGAAAATCGTATTGTTAGATGTAATATGTAAATATGCGCCGTCTTTTACATCTGTAAGGTCAACCTTGGGAATGTAGCTGTAATTGTCTGATTCGCTTGTCGCCGTCACAGATGTGTTTCCGAACAGTTTCGCTTCAGCGAGCGCTTTTTCAGACCAAGCGCCTGTCATCACAAAATGAGCGGTTTTTTCAGGTGTTAAAAAGTTCATCGGAAGCATTGAGAATTGAAGGCTTGCCCCGCCTTGAAGAAACAGAATGTCATAGTCTTCCGGGATGCCCATCAGTTCAATCAGCAAGCTTTTCGCTTTTTGATGCACCGCTTCATATTCTTTGCTGCGGTGGGAAAGCTCCATAACGGACATGCCGGATTCATTAAAATCAATAAACTCTTTCTGTGCTGTTTGCAGAACTTCTAATGGCAGCGCTGCAGGACCTGCGTTAAAATTCGTTGTACGTTCCATCATGATCTCTCCCTGTTTTCCACGTTAATGTAATAAATAATACAATTATCCTATCACAAAAATTCAGTTTTTTTGATAAAAAATTAGAATTATCAAAAGAAAATGACGAATATTTGCGAATTGTTCACAAATAAAAAAACCTCATCTTTATGATGAGGCCAGGCGTTTGGCAATGGATGAAGAAATGTCTTGGAGATCTTCCGGTTTGTAATCATCTGCATGTGTTTTCCACACTGCTCCGAATCCGTCTCCTTTTCCGTAGCGCGGGATAATATGCATATGGTAATGGAAAACAGATTGTCCTGCTTTTTCGCCGTTGTTGTTTAACGTATTTAAGCCGATCGGTTCAAATTCATCCCTGATGGCGCGGGCAATTTTCGGAACGGCGTGAAAATATTGTTTCGCTAATTCGTCTGTAAATTCGTAAACATTTTCAATATGGGTTTTCGGGATAACAAGGGTGTGGCCTTTCGTCACTTGGCTGATATCGAGAAATGCCAGCACATGTTCATCTTCATAAACCTTTGCTGACGGGATTTCGCCGGCGATAATTTTACAAAAGATACAATTCTCTGCACTATGCATGAGGGTTCCTCCTTATGAAATTGTTTTTTTATGTATAAACTCATCGTACCACAGAAATGAAGAAAATAGAAAACAGGATGAACGGCGGAGCGTTCACCCTGAATGCAGAGGAATCAGCTTTATGAAGAAAATGTGTTATGCCTTTGGTAAGCACCTCATTTGTCAATAAAATGAAGACTTGTTTAATGCCTAACGATTCCTGCGATAAACACCTCATTTGATAGTCAGCTTCAGAAATGAAGATTCATCAATTCAGTGAATGCAAAAAGGTTTGAGCATAGGACATGTTATTTTCTATCCAACTGTGCCTAAGACGTCTTTGACAAACACCTCATTTTTCAGTTGATATGCTTTTTCCTCTACAACGATTATATTGTCCAGAAACCTGTCTCTTTATGACAGCAAATTCATCATTTGTTAAAAGGGAATTGTTTCAAATCAGGCTTTGTTTTTGGTACTATGAAGAAAAACAATATAAGGGGAGAAACTATGTCTCTGCTATCGGTAAAAGACTTAACCGGCGGTTATACGAGAAATCCGGTTTTGAAAAACGTGTCATTCACCCTTGAGCCGAACCAAATTGTCGGTTTAATCGGTTTAAATGGTGCAGGTAAAAGTACAACAATCAGACATATCATCGGGCTGATGGACCCGCATAAAGGATCTATTGAGTTAAACGGGAAAACCTTTGCTGAGGATCGGGAAGGCTATCGGTCCCAATTCACTTATATTCCTGAGACACCCGTCTTATATGAAGAACTGACGCTGATGGAACACCTTGAATTGACGGCGATGGCATACGGCCTTTCAAAAGAAACGATGGAAAAAAGATTGCCGCCGCTGTTAAAGGAATTTCGAATGGAAAAAAGGCTGAAATGGTTCCCGGCGCATTTTTCTAAAGGAATGAAGCAGAAGGTCATGATCATGTGTGCGTTTTTGGCAGAGCCTGCGCTCTACATCATTGATGAGCCGTTTCTGGGACTTGATCCGCTGGCAATTAATGCTCTGCTTGAGCGGATGAATGAAGCGAAGAAAAGCGGGGCGAGCGTGCTGATGTCAACGCACATCCTGGCAACGGCGGAGCGCTATTGCGATTCGTTTATCATTTTACATAACGGCGAAGTGCGGGCGCGCGGCACGCTGTCCGAGCTCAGAGAGCAGTTTGGAATGAAGGACGCGGCGCTGGATGATTTGTATCTAGAGCTCACAAAGGAAGACGCTGGCCATGAATAACATGCTGGATATTTGGCAGTCACGGCTGCAGGAGCATATTAAAGAAACAAGAATGTACATGAAATATATGCTCAACGATCACCTCGTTATCGTTTTGATCTTTTTTATCGCAGGTGCGGCGAGCTGGTACAGCAAATGGGTACGGGACATTCCCGCTCACTTTCCGTCCTTTTGGGTGATGGCCGTTCTGTTTTCACTCGTTCTGACAGGATCTTATGTGCGGACGCTTTTAAAGGAGGCTGACCTTGTCTTCTTATTGCCGCTTGAGGCTAAGATGGAGCCGTATTTGAGACAGGCGTTTGTTTACAGCTATGTGTCCCAGCTGTTTCCGCTGATTGCACTGAGCCTTGTAGCGATGCCGCTTTATTTCGCTGTCACGCCGGGAGCATCGCTCGTGTCGTACGTGGCGGTATTTGTACAGCTTCTGCTGCTGAAAGCGTGGAATCAGGCCTTGGAATGGCGTATGACGTTTCAAAATGACCGAAGCATGAAACAGATGGATCTTGTCATTCGTTTTGCCGCTAATACACTCGTTCTGTATTTTGTTTTTCAGTCTGTTTATGTGTATGCGCTTGTGATCTATATCATTATGGCGGCTCTTTATCTTTATGTGTCTTCCGCTGCAAAAGGAAAAACATTTAAATGGGAAAGCCATATTGAATACGAATTGAGACGCAAGCAGCGTTTTTACCGGATTGCCAACCTGTTTACGGATGTGCCGCATTTAAAGAAACAAGCGAAACGGAGAGCGTATCTCGACTTTTTGCTGCGGTTTGTGCCGTTTGAACAGCGTAAAACGTTCGCCTATATGTTTGCCCGCGCGTTTTTGCGTTCAAGTGATTATCTGGGCATTCAAGTCAGATTAACCGTTATTTTCGCGCTGATTATTATGTATGCGTCTGCAAGCCCGATGATCGCAGGGATTTTGACTGTGTTTACCGTCTTTATCACAGGCATTCAGCTTCTGCCGCTGTTTGGCCACTTTGACCATCTGGCGCTTCAAGAGCTATATCCTGTCAAAAAGGAAGCGAAGCTGAAAAGCTATTTTTCTCTATTAAAAACTGCGCTTAGCGTGCAGGCTCTGCTCATGGCAGCGGCCTCTGCATATGCTGCGGGCGCTGCAGGTTTTCTGTACGCGCTGATCGGCTCTGCCGTCTTGATCTTTGTCGTTCTGCCGTCTTACATGACCGCCAGATTAAAAAAACACGGAAAGCTGTGAGCTGAAAAAAGGGGTAGGTCAAATGAGCGAGAATCTGCTGATGCAGGAAGCTCTTCAATGGAAAATGCATTTTTTGCGAAAGGATTCCATGTTTGAACGCTTCTCAAAGCGTGTGCAAACAAAGGTGAATGAACGAATACCTGAAAAAATTCATGCAGCGGTAACTGAAAGCGTGAAAAAAATGGTGGAAGCAACGATGGCAGGGTCTAATATCACCACTTATAAGAAGGATACAAGCACGCTTTCACTCAGTGAAAAAAACGAGCTTGCGAAAAAAACGATTGCTTCTTATCAGAAAGTGGCGGCTGCTGAAGGAGTCGGCACCGGGGCGGGCGGCATCTTTTTAGGTATTGCCGATTTCCCGCTCCTGCTTTCCATTAAGATGAAATGTTTATTCACTTTGTCCTCGATATACGGCTTTGATGTGAAGAATGCAGAAGAAAGGATGTTTTTACTTCTTGTATTTCAGCTTGCTTTTTCAAGTGATGACTGCCGCAAATCACTTTTTTCTGTCATTGAAAACTGGGAGACGGAGAAAAAGGATATTGACTGGAGA
This sequence comes from Bacillus sp. FSL K6-1012, assembly GCF_037964915.1. NCBI lineage: Bacteria > Bacillati > Bacillota > Bacilli > Caryophanales > Bacillaceae > Bacillus > Bacillus sp. FSL K6-1012. The sequence continues at coordinate 1,117,241 of NZ_CP150175.1, forward strand.
GTGTTTCAGCAGGAGTATCGCGATTATATTGATGTCGTCAAGCTTTTTCAGCTTTTACCAGGGGTAGGGGCCGCAGTCGGCGGAATTGCCAATTATAAACTGCTTGCTCAGCTTGGAGATACAGCAAGACACGTTTTTCATCTGAGAATATTAAAGGAAACAGCCGGAGAGTAAAACTCCGGCTGTTTTTTTAAGATAAATGGTAAGTGATTGCAGCGCCCGCAAGCACTTTTGCAGCAGTCAGCATCGCTTTTTCATTGATATCAAATTTTGGATGGTGGTGGGAAAAGATACGTTCAGGCTGTTCAGGAGCGGCGCCGGTAAAGAAAAAGGTTCCTTTGACATGCTGTAAGTAATAAGAAAAATCTTCGCCGCCCATTTGCGGTTCACCTTGAAGAACCTGATGAACGCCGTCTGTGGCTTTTGCGACGTTTACCAGATGGTCGGTCTCCGCAGGGTGATTGACTACCGCCGGGTAGCCGCGTTCATAGTTGTAGTCATAGGAAGCGCCGTGCATGCTGCACACACCTTTTACAACAGCTTCGATTTCTTTTTCCAGAATGTCGCGGACATTTTCATTAAACGAACGAGCTGTGCCAATGAGAGTTGCATGGTCTGCAATCACATTAAACGGGTTATCAGCCATGAAAGAGCCTGTCGAGATGACAGCGGAGTGAATCGGATTGACTTTGCGGCTGACAATATGCTGCAGCGAGGAAACGATTTGCGAGCCGATCAGGACGGCGTCTTTTGTATCATGGGGGTGAGCGCCATGGCCGCCCTTTCCGTGAATGCTGATTGTAAATCTGTCAGCTGCGGCCATTACGGCACCGGAGCGGCAGAGAATGGTTCCGATCGGCTCAGTCGCCCAAAGATGGGTGCCGAATATGACGTCTGCGTTTTCAAGACAGCCGTCTTCAATCATCGGTTTTGCGCCCCCTGGCGCGTACTCCTCAGCGTGCTGGTGGATCATAATAAATGTTCCTTTCAGATCATGCCTGTTCTGATAAAGCACCTTTCCGACGGCAAGCAGAGCCGCTGTATGGCCGTCATGGCCGCATGCATGCATGACACCGGGCACTTTGGAGGCGTAAGGAACATCTTTTTCATCCTGGATGGGAAGGGCGTCAAAATCGGCCCGCAATGCGACAGCAGGACCGGGCTCGCTGCCTTCAATATAAGCCAAAACTCCATTGCCGCCGACTTTGGTGCGGATCGGGACTCCTAACGATTCGTAATAGGAAGCAATAAAAGCGGCCGTTTTTTCTTCCTGATTGGACAGTTCAGGGTACATATGGAAATGGCGCCTGATTTCCACCATTTCATCGAAACAGCTGTCGAGCTGTTTGTTTATCTCTTTTTGCAGCGTCTTTATGGACAAAGCCGCTTCCCCCTTTTCTAAGCTTTTCCATGATTGTATAGAAAAAGTCTGAATATTTCAACTGGTCGGGTTTCAAAGCATGATCATCGCTGCAATGGTTGTCACCGAAAGTCCGATCACAACGGGGAGGAAGTTCTTTCTAGCAAGCTCAAATGGATCGACCTTGCAAATGGCTGCAGCGGGAATGAGCGCCCATGGAATAAGCGTACCGCCGCCCACCCAGATGGCTGATATTTGCCCGAGTGCGGTCAGGACGGCTGGATCAGCATGGAGAGCGGATGAAAAGAGCTTGGCGATGGAGCCGGCGAGGGAAATGCCTGAAAAACCTGAACCGTCGAGTCCGGTTACGGCTCCAGCGGCAGTCAAGGCTGCGGCGGCAAGCTCCTTAGACATAGGCATGGCGTGGGATAAGGCGATGCCGAGATCATTGACAATGCCGTGTGAATGTTTAGGGAGTTCAGTACCCAAGATGCTCTCATAGCCGGAATCACCAAGATAAAAGAAAGCGGCAATTGGAATGACGGGACCGAAAACCTTAAAGCCGAATTGAAACCCCTCGATAAAATATCCAGTGATTTTTTCAAGCCCTTTCTGTTTATACACAAGGAAATGAACGATCAGCAGGATGCAAATGGCCGATCCGCCAATTAACGCGGTTGCATCATTTCCTTGAAGGTTGAATATGACCATGCACGCGATATCAGCGGCAAATACAAGAGGAATCAAAAGAGCCAGCATTGACCGAAGACGTTTCGGCAAATACATTGAAGTGTCATGTTCTTCTGACATCGGGGAAAAAGAAGCGGGCCGCAATTGTTTTTTGCGTTCACGCTGAATCATAAAGAAAGCCGCAGTTGTTGTGGTCACGCCCATAATCAAAACGAGCGGAATGCTTGCTGAGATGACATCACCGACAGGGATGCCTGCTGCATCAGCTGTCAGTTTTGGCGCTGCCTGAATGACAAAGTCTCCTGAAAGGGCAAAGCCGTGCCCGAATAAATTCATTGCCATGGCGGCAGCGATAGGCGGCAGGCCGGCACGGGCGGCTGCCGGAAGCAGAACGGCGCCGATTAAAGCGACACCCGGCGAAGGCCAGAAGAATAGAGAAATGGCAAACATCAGTCCGCCAATCAGCCAGTATGCAATTACAGGACCTTTAACAAGACGGACAAAGGGAGAAATCATCGCTTCATTTATCCCTGTTTTCGTTAACACATCACTCATAGACACGATAAAACAGATGATGAAAATCGTAGGAAGCAGCTCAGATGCCGCATAGATGAAGCTGTGGAATAAACTGCTGACCGAAGCTGAAAGCGAATGGCTGGCCCATAACGAAATGATGAAAATCCCAAATAACGAAATAAAGGTTGTATCTTTTCGCAGCAGCATAAAAAGAATGATCGCTCCAATAAAAAACACATAAAGAACATGAACAGACATAATCCCGATTTCCATCATTGATCACTCCTTCCGCTTCCTACAGATTATTCATAGGCGGGCGGAAGGTGCCGGGACAGATAGCATCTGACCGCAGATATTACTTCAGATAGACATGAATATGTTTTAGCTGCTCGATCAACTCGTGCTTCAATACTTTTTTAGCCTGCTGCTGATGCTGCGGGTAGCATTCGGGTGAAAAAATAACGGCACCGGCAGCAAGCCAGTTTTTTCGGTAGGCGATTATGCTTTCCGAAGGCTCTAAATATGAACCGTCCTCACGCGTCATTTCAAAATCGTCAAATCCGAATTGGAAGCCGCAGCACGAGCAGATTTCATAGGAGTGATTCCCTTGGTCATCATATGCCGGTTCTGTCAGCCCTTTAAACCCGCAGACTGGGCAAATATACTTCATCTAGCTTCCCTCCCTTTCGCCATAAAAAAAGCTGCCGGACATTCCGGCAGCTATTCGACAGCAACATATGTGGTGACATACGAAGGCCGGGAGAAAATGGACGTTGTGTCAACTCCGGCAGACGTGCCGCGTTTTTTGTGGGCTTCTTTGTATGAGCCTGACTGCTGCCAGTCTTGGAAGGATCTTTCTGTTTCCCACAAGGTGAGAATGACGTACGTGTCGCTGTCAAGCGGACGCAGGACACGAATGGCTTCAAAACCGGGCTCGTTTTCGACTTTTCCCGCTCTGTTTTTAAATCTGTTTTCAAACAGCGGCCGTCCTTCCTGTGTGACGGCTATATTGTTCAATACTGCGAAGCCGGGATGCTTCATGTCCCCGACTTGGTCAATGACTTCATAGGAATGGGGGGCCTGAAAAACCGTTTCTCCGTTTGTTTCGTGAATTAAAATCGCATTTTCCTGTCCCTGCATCAAAAGCATATTTTCCGAGGAATGTTTTTGCACGATGTTTTTCAAAAAATCGGCTGTCCCATATGTAATATAAACCTTCATATCAGCCACCTCCTGCTTGCTAGTATATCAAAACAATGGTATAAGTTTCTATTGGCGACTGCTTCAAACATAAATCCAAACAATTTTTCCCATACTACCTTTAGAAAGGCGAGGTGAGTTCATGTTTAAGATAAAGAAAAAGAAACTTTTCATTCCCATCATTATTTTAGTGTTAACTGCTTTTCTCGCTTTAATAGGATATATTTCAATCATTTTTCTCGGTCATTATGTCATAGATGAAAAGAAGCTGATCCTTCACGCATCTTCAAAAATTGTTGACCAAAACGGGGATGAGGTCGCAAGTCTGTATACAGAAAATCGTGAACCGGTCTCTATCAATGAAATTCCGAAAGGGGTCAGAGAAGCGTTTATCTCAGTGGAAGATAAGAGATTTTATGAACACCACGGTATCGATGTGAAATCTGTCGGAAGAGCGGTGTACCGCGATATATTAGCAGGAGGAAAAGTAGAAGGCGCGAGCACGATCACCCAGCAGCTTGCCAAAAATATTTTTCTGACACATGACAAAACGTTTTTAAGAAAAACGAAAGAAGTGATCATAGCGATCAACCTTGAACGGGATTACAGCAAGGACAAGCTGCTGGAAATGTATCTGAACCAGCTATACTTCGGACACGGGGTTTATGGAATTCAAGCTGCATCCCATTATTATTTTAATAAGGAAGTTAAAGATTTAACCGTGTCAGAAGGCGCGGTCTTGGCTGCTATTCCGAAGGCGCCTTCTACGTATTCTCCTGTTTTGCATCCTGATAAAAGCAAGGAGCGGCGTGATACGATTCTCGGCATGATGAATGACCAAGGCTATATCAGTGCGAAAGAGGCTGTCAGCGCGCAGGGGAGGACGCTCGGGCTGAACGTGAAAAAACAGTCGGAAACACCTTGGTTTGACAGCTATATTGACCTTGTGATCCAAGAAGCGGAGGACAAGTATTCCATTTCCGGAGAGCAGCTGCTTCAAGGCGGGTACAAGATTAAGGTGCCGCTTGATTCAAAACTGCAAAAAACGGCATATCAAGTCATGAAGGAAGGCAGCTATTATCCCGGAACAGATCAAGATGCTGAAGGAAGCGCAGTCTTTATCAACAATAAAACAGGCGGTGTGGAAGCGGCGATCGGCGGAAGAGATTACACGGCTAAAGGATATAATCGTGTGACAGCTGTGCGCCAGCCGGGGTCAACGTTTAAGCCGCTGGCCGTATACGGACCTGCGATGCAGGAAAAGAAATTCAAGCCGTACTCTCTGTTAAAGGATGAATTACAATCCTACGGAGATTACACACCGAAAAACTATGACGGCCGTTATGAAGGGGAAGTCACGATGTCTGATGCCATCACTTACAGCAAAAACGCGCCTGCAGTGTGGACGCTGAATGAGATCGGTGTGGAAACGGGGAAATCTTATTTGAAGGCAAACGGCATTGATATACCGGATGAAGGGCTTGCTCTGGCTCTCGGCGGTTTGGAAAAAGGCGTGTCACCCCTCCAGCTTGCCGGCGCTTTTCATACGTTTGCCGCGAATGGAACATACACCGAGCCGTACTTTATTTCAAACATAACAGATGAAGACGGGGAAACAATAGCCGATCATAAAGAAGAAGGAAAACGAGTATTCAGCAAACAGACGTCTTGGAACATGACGAGAATGCTTCAGCAGGTGGTTAAGAAGGGAACAGCAACGTCCGGCACCTATCACGGCGATCTTGCCGGGAAAACCGGTTCTACTTCATATACAGGCGTTTCCGGCGCAACAAAGGATGCCTGGTTTGCAGGTTATACGCCGAACATAACGGGAGCTGTCTGGATGGGCTATGACAAAACAGATCAAAACCATTACTTAAAAGGCGGAAGCGCATATCCGACCAGAATGTTTAAGGATATTTTGACACAGGCTGGCGAAACGGGTTCTGCGTTTGCGAAGCCTAAAAAAGTAAAAGAACTTGAAAGCCCAATTGAGCTTGAGCCTGTCAAAACGCTGACGGCTGACTATACATTTAGGGCAGCGGGGCTGTTTACGATTGAATTAAAATGGGATGCGCAAGAGGATGATCGGGCAGTGTACAGAATTTATGTAAATAAGGACGGCAAGGAAACGCTTCTTGATTCTGTTGAAGGAAAGGGAAGCTATGAGATCCCATATGCCAATTTGTTTTCGGGCGCTTCCTATAAAGTGGTGCCTTATAATACACAGACAAAAAAAGAAGGAGAAGGAACCGATTACGTTCAGCCGAAACTGTTTTCCTCTTAATGGAATTCGGCGATTTTTTGAACTTTGAGCCGCATTTCTATACCATTTGCCCAAAACGAGGTATAGTGTAATGGTCAAGGAACACGAACGTATGGTTGCAGTATGAAAGGTGGAAATCAGATGAGGAAACGAGAAACGTTTAACGAGACGTTTTTAAAAGCTGCGCGGGGAGAAAAAGCGGATCACACGCCTGTTTGGTACATGAGACAAGCCGGGCGCTCACAGCCGGAGTACCGTAAGCTGAAGGAAAAATACGGATTGTTCGAAATTACACATCAGCCCGAATTGTGTGCGTACGTCACAAGACTTCCGGTCGAGCAATACGGAGTCGATGCTGCAATCCTTTATAAAGATATTATGACGCCGCTTCCGTCGATCGGTGTAGATGTTGAAATTAAAAATGGAATCGGGCCGGTGATTGATCAGCCGATTCGTTCTCTGCAGGACATTGAAAAGCTCGGCAAGCTTGAGCCGGAACAGGACGTGCCGTATGTGCTCGAAACGATCAAACTGCTTGTCAATGAACAGCTTGACGTCCCGCTAATCGGTTTCTCTGGTGCGCCTTTTACGCTTGCCAGCTATATGATCGAAGGCGGGCCTTCGAAAAACTACAATAAAACAAAAGCCTTTATGTACAGCATGCCGGATGCCTGGAACCTGCTGATGACAAAGCTTGCCGACATGATTATCGTGTACGCGAAAGCGCAAATTAAGGCGGGCGCAAAAGCCATTCAAATCTTTGATTCATGGGTTGGCGCGCTGAATCAAGCGGATTACAGAACGTACATCAAACCGGTGATGAACCGAATTTTTTCTGAGCTGGCATCGGAAAATGTGCCGCTTATCATGTTTGGTGTAGGTGCCAGCCATTTAGCAACGGATTGGCATGACCTGCCTCTCGATGTTGTGGGGCTCGATTGGAGACTCGGCATTGATGAAGCCAGATCAAAAGGCATCACCAAAACGGTGCAAGGCAACCTGGACCCGTCCATTTTGCTTGCTCCTTGGGAAGTGATCGAGAAGAGAACGAAAGAGATTCTTGATCAAGGCTTAAAATCGGACAGCTTCATTTTTAACCTCGGGCACGGTGTATTTCCTGATGTCAGTCCGGAAGTGCTGAAAAAGCTGACTGCATTTGTACATGAATATTCTCAATCAAAGAAAATAGGCCAATACTCCTGAGCATATTTTTTGGTATCAGGATAAAAGCCTGTCAAAATTGTTTTGTGATAGATCATCTAAAGAGGGTGTAAACAGTGGGTAAAAAGAAAATGGGGCTTCTCATTATGGCGTACGGCACGCCTTACAAAGAAGAAGATATAGAGCGTTATTATACACATATCAGAAGAGGCAGAAAGCCTGAGCCTGAAATGCTTCAGGATCTGAAAGACAGATATGAAGCAATCGGGGGCATTTCGCCGCTTGCCAAAATCACAGAAGAACAGGCTTATAAGCTTGAACAGCACTTAAACGAGATTCAGGATGAGATTACGTTTAAAGCGTATATCGGGCTGAAGCATATCGAGCCGTTTATTGAAGACGCTGTGGCAGAGATGCATAAGGACGGCATTACAGAGGCGGTCAGCCTTGTATTGGCACCGCACTTCTCCACATTCAGCGTGCAGTCTTACAACAAACGTGCGAAGGAAGAGGCTGAAAAACTCGGGGGCTTAACAATTACGTCTGTCGAAAGCTGGTACGATGAACCGAAGTTTGTGAAATATTGGGTTGACCAAGTGAAGGACACGTACGCGTCAATGCCGAAGGAAGAAAGAGAAAACGCGATGCTCATCGTTTCCGCGCACAGCCTTCCGGAAAAAATTAAAGAGTACGGAGATCCGTACCCGGATCAGCTTCATGAATCCGCGAAGCTGATCGCTGAAGGCGCAGGCGTATCTGAATACGCTGTCGGCTGGCAAAGTGAAGGCAATACGCCTGATCCGTGGCTCGGACCTGACGTGCAAGATCTGACACGTGATTTATTTGAACAAAAAGGCTATCAAGCATTTGTATATGCGCCTGTCGGATTTGTCGCGGACCATCTAGAAGTGCTTTATGACAATGACTATGAATGCAAAGTGGTGACTGACGATATCGGCGCCAGCTATTACCGGCCGGAAATGCCAAACGCTAAGCCGGCATTTATTGATGCTTTAGCAACAGTCGTTTTGAAAAAATTAGGACGTTAAAGAAGGCGATGAACATGAGTGACGGCAAAAAACATGTAGTCATCATCGGCGGCGGCATTACCGGTTTAGCCGCCGCCTTCTACATGGAAAAAGAAATCAGAGACAAAGATTTGCCGCTTGAGCTGACGCTTATTGAGGCAAGTCCGAGAGTAGGCGGAAAAATCCAGACAGTCAAGAAGGACGGCTATATCATCGAAAGAGGGCCTGATTCATTCCTGGAACGGAAAAAAAGCGCTCCGCAGCTTGTCAAAGACTTAGGTCTTGACCATCTGCTTGTGAACAATGCGACCGGACAATCTTACGTGCTTGTCAACCGCACTTTGCATCCGATGCCGAAGGGGGCTGTAATGGGAATACCGACAAAAATCGCGCCGTTCGTGTCAACGGGGCTGTTTTCTCTGTCAGGGAAGGCGCGAGCTGCAATGGATTTCATCCTGCCCGCAAGTAAATCAAAAGAGGATCAGTCACTGGGAGAATTTTTCCGCAGACGTGTCGGGGATGAAGTTGTCGAGAATTTAATCGAGCCGCTTTTATCAGGCATCTATGCAGGTGATATCGACAAACTCAGCCTGATGTCAACATTCCCGCAATTCTATCAGACGGAACAAAAGCACAGAAGCCTGATCCTTGGGATGAAAAAAACAAGACCTCAAGGCTCCGGCCAGCAGCTGACAGCCAAAAAACAAGGGCAGTTTCAGACGCTGACAACAGGCTTGCAGACGCTTGTCGAAGAGATCGAAAGTCAACTAAAGCTGACAAAGGTATACAAAGGCACAAAGGTTACTAAGATTAGCCGAGAAGGCACGGGCTACTCGCTTGATCTTGATAACGGCGTATCCCTTGATGCCGAATCTGTGATTGTAACAGCCCCGCATAAAGCTGCCGCAGGAATGATTTCAGATTTGCCGGCTGTTGCAAATCTGAAAAACATGCATTCCACATCTGTGGCGAATGTCGCCTTGGGCTTCCCGGAAGGCGCCGTCCAAATGGAGCATGAGGGCACGGGCTTTGTCATCTCAAGAAACAGTGATTTCGCGATCACAGCTTGTACGTGGACGAACAAAAAATGGCCGCACGCAGCGCCGGAAGGAAAAACACTGCTTCGGGCATATGTCGGAAAAGCCGGAGACGAATCCATCGTCGACCTCTCAGATAACGACATTATCAACATTGTACTGGAAGACCTAAAGAAAGTAATGAAAATCAACGGTGAGCCGGAAATGACATGTGTCACGCGCTGGCATGAAAGCATGCCTCAGTACCATGTCGGCCATAAACGCCGTATCAATGAGCTCCGTGAAGCGCTGGCTTCCTCATATCCTGGTGTGTACATGACGGGCGCATCCTTCGAGGGTGTTGGAATCCCGGACTGTATCGATCAAGGAAAAGCAGCTGTGTCAGACGCGCTGAAATATTTATTCAACTAAAAACCTCCGTACCTCGTACGGGGGTTTTTTGTGCCTAGATGATGGCAATATTGTGTAAAAAATGTTTGAATTGTTCAGCATGGTATGATACATTTGCATATGTACTTATTGACTAAAATGTTCAAATGGTCAGTTTTGAGGTGATATACAATGTCAATAGATCGAAAAAAGCTCATTTTGGAGGCTGCCACAAAGTCTTTCACACAGTTTGGCTATAAAGCGACGACAATGGATTTGGTGGCGAAGCTTGCGAACGTGGGAAAAGGAACCATCTATACGTTTTTCAAAAATAAAGAAGAGCTGTTTGATGATATTTTCTCTACGTTATTAAAAGAAATGAAGCAAAAAGCTGACGAAGCGATGGAGCCTGATCTCCCGTTCCATGAAAATGTTCACAGAGCGCTGTTTGCCATTCTTGAATTCAGGAAAACACATCAGCTGACGATTAAAATTTTTCAAGAAAATGCTGAGATTGGTACAATGGCAGTTCAGGACGTGATTCAGAAAATGGAGCGTTCCATTCTTTCTTATATTAAAAATAAGATAGAAGAGGGTGTCGAAAACGGAGATATCAAGCCGTGTGATCCTGAGCTGACGGCTTTTGTCATGTTGAAGCTTTATATCGCGCTCATTTTTGATTGGGAAAAACAGCATCCCCCGCTTGATAAAGAAACGATTGCGGAACTGCTTGAGTTGTATGTTGTCAAAGGATTGTCAGCCAACTAGATAATCCTTTCTCTTTACAAGAAAATGACCATTTTTAATGATGAGTCAGTTTTAGAATGGAGGCATCAGGATGAACACAATACGAAGTCAATGGAAAGACATCGTAACGAGTAAAAAATTATTGATTCCCATCATCGCCATTTTGTTTGTCCCGCTTATTTACAGCGGTGTTTTCTTAAAGGCCTATTGGGACCCGTACGGCACAGTTGACCAGCTGCCTGTCGTTGTCGTCAACCAGGATAAAGGAACGACATATGAGGGAGAAAAGCTACAAATCGGTGATGATCTGGTAAAAGAATTAAAAGATAATAAAAGCTTTGACTGGCATTTTTCCACTGATCTCGACCAATCGTTAAAGGACTTATTAAATCAAAAATACTATTTAGTAGTCGAGATTCCAGAAGACTTTTCTAAAAACGCCAGCACTGTAATGGATAAAAATCCGAAAAAACTGGATTTGAAATACCATACGAATGCCGGTTCAAACTATGTAGGAGCAACGATTGGCGAAAAAGCGATTGATAAACTGAAAGCTTCTGTTTCTAAAGAAGTGACCGAGCAATATACGAAAGTGATTTTTGATAACTTTAAAGATATTGCCAAAGGTCTCAGCGACGCGAGCAGCGGAGCGAAAAAAATTGATGACGGCACTAAGGACGCGAAAAACGGAAGCGCCCAGCTGAAAGAAAATCTGGAGAAGCTGACAGAAAGCACTGCGACAATCAGTGACAAAACGGCACAGCTTGCAGCAGGAGCAGCTAAAGTAACAAGCGGCATTCAATCGCTTGACAGCTCGCTCGGCAAATTCCAGGACAGCAGCAATACCATTTATGAAAATTCAGGAAAAATTGCCGCGGGATCAAGTGAGCTGACAGGAAGGCTGAATGAACTTCTAGCCGGGCAGCAGACATTGCAGCAGGGCTTTCCAAAGATTACAAACGGTCTGGATCAGCTTAATACAAAGGCCGCGGAGGCTTCACAGAAAGTAGAAAAAGCAGAGAAGGTCATAAACGCAGTCGATTTGACACAGCTTGAAACAGCTGTCAGCAACCTTGAAAAATCTGAAACTGCCATGAACCAATTTAAAAAGCAGCTGACAGAGTTTGAAAACAGCTTAAAAAACCGTGATCAGGCATTTAAAAATGTGATCAATTCAAGCGAGTTCTTAACAGCGGAGCAAAAAAGCCAGCTGATCAATTCTGTTGAGAAGAAGCTTCCGCAAGTAGATGCGCCTGATTTTGATCAAATCATTAGCCGGCTCCCTTCAGTGGACCAGCTTCCTGACATTTCAACAATTAAAGCCTCTCTGGAAGATGTAAAAGAGCAGGCGGCACAGCTGAAAGCAATGCCGGAAGCTACATCTAAGCTTTATAACGGTGCAAAAGCGACGCAAGATGCAATTGACAAATTAACTGAAGGAACCGAGAAGATATACAACGGTTCACAGCAGATCACAGATAGCCAAAATAAACTGACAGCCGGTATTGGAGAATACAATAAACAGTTTGCAAAAGCAAAAGCGGGCTCAGAACAATTGGTGACAGGCGGCAGCCAAGTGTCGGGCGGCTTACTGAAACTGTTAGACGGTTCTAAACAAGTTCAAAATGGATCATCAAAACTCGCTGAGGGATCTGAATCGCTTGATACAGGTTTAGGCAAGCTATTGGACGGCACAGGACAGCTGTCTAATAAGCTGAATGATGCGGCTGATCAAACAGGGGATATCAGCGCTGATGATAAAACATACGGTATGTTTGCGGATCCGGTCAAAACTAATGACGACGCGATTCATTCCGTCCCTAACTACGGAACAGGGCTGACGCCTTATATCCTATCAATGGGTTTGTATGTCGGCGGCATTATGCTGACGGTCGTATTCCCGCTGAAAGAAGCATCAGGCCGTCCGAGAAACGGATTTGAGTGGTTCTTCAGTAAATTTAACGTCATGATGCTGGTAGGAATCATTCAATCACTGATTGTGGCGACAGTTCTTCTTCTGGGAATCGGGCTCGAGGTGGAGAGCACATGGAGATTTTACGTGTTTACGATCATTACGAGTCTCGCTTTCCTTGCGATGATTCAATTTTTGGCCACGACGATGGGCAATCCGGGCCGGTTTATTGCAGTCATTATTTTAGTGCTGCAGCTCGGGGCCAGCGGAGGAACCTTCCCATTAGAATTGCTTCCGAATTTCTATCAGGTGATCCATGGCGCGCTGCCGATGACCTACAGCATAAACGGGTTCAGAGCGGTGATTTCAAACGGAGATTTCGGCTACATGTGGCAGATGGCCGGTGTCTTAATCGGCATTGCTCTAGTCATGATCGCGCTGAGCATTACCTACTTTACGATCTTAAGCCGGAAGGAAGACACTTCAGAAGAACAGCCGGCTTCCTAATGAAAAAGACCTTGTTTCTCAGGAAACAAGGTCTTTTTTGATTTAACATCCCCATTTAATCAGAAGTCCGGTATACGTTAATCCTCCGCCGAATCCGAAAAGCATCAGGGTTTGGTCTTTTTTCAGCTTCCCGGCTTTCACTGCCAGATCAAGGGCCAAAACAATAGAGACTGAAGATGTATTTCCGTAGTATTCGACACTGGTGAGTGTTTGTTCAATCGGAAACGGTGTTTTTTCACAAATCGATTCGATCATGCGCAAGTTGGCGCTGTGGGGAACAAACCAATCAAGATCATCACGGCTGAGCCCTGCTTTGTGTAAAAGATGTTCAAATTCACGGGGAATGGTTCTTGCGGCCCACTTATACACTTCGCGTCCGTTTTGGACCATTTTCCCGGAATCCGCAAGCGGCATGCCGTTGAGTTCGCTCCGCAGTCCTGCCCTATACAAAATATCTGCACCTTTTCCATATGTTCCTTGGACGGAAGCGAGGAATCCCGGTGCCTCTTCAGTTCGTTCAACCAATAGTGCGCCCGCAGCATCGCCGAACAGAACGCATGTCGTTCGATCTGTATAATCAGTCACTTTTGACAATGTTTCTCCGGCGATGACGAGAATTTTTTGATGAAGCCCGGATGTAATCAATCCGTTTGCCAAATGGAGACCGTATGTCAGTCCTGCGCATGTCGCATTGATATCTAACGCGCCGGTGTTCTCCCAGCCGAAATATTCCTGCACCCGGCAAGCCGTACTCGGAAAGGCATAATCTGCTGTTGTTGTGGCGACGAGAATCATATCCACATCTTCAAGTGTTCCTTCGTAACGGCTCTTGAGATCTTTGACTGCTTCAATGCATAAGTCTGAAGTGAACTGCTGCTCATCGGCAATCCGCCGTTCTCTCATTCCTGTGCGCTGAACAATCCATTCATCAGACGTATTTACGATTTTTTCCAGATCCGCATTGGTTAAACGCCGGGTCGGCGCATAGGTGCCGATTGCTGTAATGTTTGCTTTTGACATAATAACACAACTCCTTTTATTATCAGATTATAACACTAGATATTAGTATCTGGTACTAAAAAGAGGATTTTTGATAAAAAAAGAGAAACTGTCAGTAGAAAACCAGAAAAGGAGGAAAAAAATGGTCAGTCAAGGAGCGATAGCCTCTATGATTATTTCCGGGGTTATTGCGTTTTTGTTGCCGATCGGACTGATGATATGGTTTAGGCGAAAGTATCATGCTCCGATTAAGGTGTTTTTTATTGGCGCTCTTACGTTTTTTGTCTTTGCTCAGCTGTTGGAGGGCGGCGTTCATGTTTATGTGCTGCAAATGAATGAAACGACGAAAGAAGTGATGAAGCATCCAGTCTGGTATGCCATTTACGGATGCTTGATGGCCGGGATTTTTGAGGAGTGCGGAAGGTATATCATGATGCGTTTCTTTATGAAGCGCCGTCTTTCTTGGGCGGACGGTCTGGCCTTCGGAGCGGGCCACGGCGGTCTGGAGGCGATACTAATAACCGGCTTGTCCAGCATTACGCTTATCGTGTACGCTTTTGCGATCAATAGCGGCACTTTTGAACAGCTATTGATTAATCAAGATGTGAAGCAGGCACTTATGCCGATTCAGGCGCAGCTGCTGAATACACCTTCGTATGAATGGCTGCTCGGCGGAATTGAAAGAATCAGCGCCATCTCTGTTCAAATCGGTCTGTCACTGCTTGTGCTGTATGCGGTTAAAAGCCGCCGGCCGCTGTTTTTGCTGTATTCGATTCTCTTACACGGGCTGTTTAATGTACCGGCGGTTTTATACCAAAAAGGAGTGATAGAACATGCGGCGGCTGTTGAACTCATCGTTGCTGGGATAGCCGCGGCATCAGTGGTTTGGATTGTAAAGGCAAAAAGGCTGTTTCAATAAAAAATCCAAGCAGCAGTAACAGCCCGCTTGGAAAAATGAAATATTCGTTTAGGCATGGGGTATCAGAATATTTCTGACTCAGTCCTTAGCAATGACAGCAAGAGTGGCAGCGTTTTTTGCAAGAGCAATGTCTTTTCTTTTTCTTCTTTTTCTCGCAAGGGTCATGGCATTCTTTCTCTTTCTTGCAATGGTCGTGGAAATCCTTATCGAACCACTCGTCAAAGAACCAAAAATCATCAAACCAAAAATTACAATGATGTTTCCGTTCATGTGAATGACGACAGCACATAGATATCCCTCCTCTTCCCATGCTCTCTACAGCATATGCTAGATTGATAGGAAAAGATTGGACGGGTCTATCAGGAAAAGAGTATATTTTAAATAGAAAATAAAAGGAGGAATGTCCTATGACGTCCGTTCGTAAAACGATGGAGCTGATTAAAGAACTCGTTTCTATTCCAAGTCCGACAGGGAATACATATGAGGTGATCAAATACGTTGAAAACCTTTTAAAAGAATGGAAGGTCGAAACGGTTCTGAACCATAAGGGCGGTTTGATCGCCACGCTTCCGGGCCGCGATACATCCCGTCACCGAATGCTGACGGCGCACGTTGACACCTTGGGCGCGATGGTGAAAGAAATTAAAGCTGACGGCCGGCTGAAAATCGATTTGATCGGCGGTTTCCGCTATAACTCGATCGAAGGGGAGTATTGCCAAATTGAAACGGCTTCAGGGAAAACGTATACGGGCACCATTTTAATGCATCAAACGTCTGTGCACGTGTACAAAGACGCGGGAAAAGCGGAGCGCAATCAAGAGAATATGGAAATCCGCCTGGATGAGCCTGTACACTGCCGTAAGGATACGGAAGAGCTTGGCATTGGCGTCGGAGATTTTGTTTCGTTTGATCCCCGTGTTGAGATCACATCCAGCGGATTCATTAAATCACGCCATTTAGATGACAAAGCAAGTGTGGCCTTGTTGCTTCGCTTAATCCATCAAATTCAAACAGAAGAAATTGAACTGCCGTATACGACTCATTTTCTGATTTCTAATAATGAAGAAATCGGATACGGCGGGAACTCTAATATTCCTGCTGAAACTGTTGAATACTTGGCGGTGGATATGGGGGCTATCGGCGACGGCCAGGCGACAGACGAATATTCGGTTTCGATTTGTGTGAAGGATTCGAGCGGTCCGTATCATTATCAGCTGAGAAAGCATTTGGTCGATTTAGCTGAAAAGCACCATATTGACTATAAGCTTGATATTTACCCGTATTACGGGTCGGACGCCTCAGCAGCGATCAAATCCGGGCATGATATTGTGCACGGCCTGATCGGGCCGGGAATTGACGCTTCGCACGCTTTTGAGCGCACGCATAAGTCTTCTCTCCGCCATACAGCGAAGCTCCTGTATTATTATGTGCAATCACCGATGGTATAAGAGGGAGAAAACAAATGAAAATCTATGAACTGAAAAGCACTTTCGGCTGGGAAGGCGATGAAGGTCTTGGAGAACAGCTGATCCAGCAAATCCTTGCTGGAGAAAAAACGGCCACCTGCGCGCCGAAATCATTATATTCAAAAGATGAACTGAGTGATGTATATCAAACAGCGGGACAGCTTGTAACCGTTTATGATAAACATGATCATCCGAGATGCAATATAAAAGTGACAGATGTGTTTGAAACGACCTTTGGAGCGCCTGATATGAGGTTAGTCAAAGGAGAGGGCAACGGAGACCGAATTGATGAATTTCAAGAGGACCATCGAAGAGCATGGGCCGAGCTGATCAAAAATGGCGAAATGGAACTGAATGAGGACACTGTTTTGATTACAGAGCTGTTTGAGCTTGTCCAAGATTAAAAAAAGCCTGCGGGGCGTTGAGAACCCCGCAGGCTTTTTGATTAACCGGAAATGGTTGCGTTTTGATCTGCTTTAGATTGGCTCATGACAGCTTCCGCTTTTGCAGGATTAAACATGCCTTCCCATTTAGACATGACAACGGCAGCAAGTGCGTTACCAGTCAGGTTTACAACTGTACGTGCCATGTCCATAATGCGGTCTACACCGGCAATAAAGGCAAGTCCTTCTGCCGGAACACCGATCGTGCCCAGTGTTGCAAGCAAGACGACAAAAGAAGTTCCCGGAACGGCAGCCATTCCTTTAGATGTCACCATCAAAACTAATACAAGCGTAATTTGGTGCCAAATTGTTAAATCAATGCCGTATACTTGTGCAAGAAACAGCGCTGCAATAGATTGATAGAGAACGGAGCCGTCTAAGTTAAACGTATATCCAATCGGGATAACGAAAGACACAATACCTTTCGGACAGCCGATTTTCTCCATTTTTTCCATGATGCGCGGAAGAACGGTTTCAGAGCTGGACGTACTGAACGCCAATAAAATTTCGTCCTTCATGTAAGCCAGGAATTTGAAGATGCTGATACCGGCAATTTTTCCGACAATCCCAAAAATGACGATTAAGAAGAAAGCAAGTGCGACATATACCAATCCGACAAGCTTTCCGAGAGATAGAAGAGAACCGAGTCCGAATTTAGAGACAGTAACTCCGATTAGAGCAAAAACCCCGAATGGCGCTACTTTCATCACAAGGTTTACCACATGGAACATCGAATGGGAAACGCCTTCAAAAAAGGCTAACACTGGCTTGCCTCTTTCACCGATCGCGGAAATTCCCAATGCAAATAGTACGGTAAAGAAGATGATGGCAAGAAGATCCCCTTCGACCAAGGATTGGAAGAAGTTTGTCGGCACAATGTGCAGGAATGTCTCTGCCACTGATTTATTGCTTTGTTCTTTTTCTGTTTCAACATATTGACTGATGTCTGTTTTTTGAGCTTCGTGTATATTAACTCCTGTACCCGGGTGGAAGATGTTTGCAAGGGCTAGTCCGAGAATGATGGCAAAGGTCGTAATGATCTCAAAGTACAGAATTGTTCTGAAGCCTAATTTACCAACTTGCTTTCCATTTCCAGCTCCGGCTACACCGATGATTAAACTGGAGACAACAATAGGAATCACTATCATTTTGATTAAGCGTAAAAAGAGATCCCCGATTGGCTGCAGATAAGTAGGCAGTGCTGGGTTGCCGTACCAAATAACGCCAGCAATAACACCTAGAATAAGTCCAACGAATATTTGCGTGGCTAATCCAAACCTAATTCTTTTCATAGATTACCTCCCAAAAAACAAAGTATCAACATATATCATGAATAGACATATATTTAATCTCACTATTAGATCAAATTATAATAGATAAGAAATAGGTTCGTCTATAGTAAATTATATTTTGAAAATATAGAATATTCAAAAATATAAAGTGAATCACCATAATTATCTAAAAACAGGTGAGCTTTGACCCAACCTGACTATTATTTCAATATAAAGAGAAGTTAGAAGAATGAAGAAAATCTCACACTGTATGCGTGAGATTTTCGCCCCTTTACATATCGCTTACTTTTATACAGTCGTTGCAAATATTACCATAACACTCATGCTGCTCATCAATCTTTTTTCCGCATTCCGCGCACTTTTTCGAAGGCAGGTTTCTAAAAAATTCAGTAATTTTCCCTAGCATAACCAATCCCTCTTTCCCCTTTGTAATGTTTTCATTGTAATATAACAGAAAGTGAAATTCAACATCTGTTTTGATACAATGTTTAAAACATGCTTTTTTTTAGAAAAATGGGTATATTGAAGGAGGATCAATTTTCTTTGAAAAGAAGGAGGACATTATGAAAGTTACAGTTATCGGATGCTACGGCGGTTTTCCGGCCGCAAATGAAGCGACGTCGGGTTACTTGTTTCAATCGGGGGATTTTTCATTGTTAGTGGACTGCGGAAGTGCCGTGTTATCTAAGCTGTTTGGATATGTCCCGGCGGAAAAGCTGGACGCGGTGGTTCTGTCTCATTATCACCATGACCATATTGCCGACATCGGGCCGCTGCAATTTGCGAAGCAAGTCGGATCATTCCTCGGCAAAGGAGAGCACTCGCTTCCGATTTACGGACATGATGCTGATATAGAACAGTTTCAAAAGCTTACATATAAAACGCATACGAAAGGGATTGCCTATCAGCCTGATCAGCAGCTGACTGTCGGTCCGTTTACGATCACCTTTTTAAAAACGGTTCACCCGGTGACTTGTTATGCGATGCGGATTACTGACGGCAGCCATACTGTTGTGTATACTGCTGATTCCAGCTATCAGGATTCATTTATTCCGTTTTCGGAAAACGCTGATTTATTGATCTCAGAATGTAATTTTTATGCTGATCAAGACGGGACAAGCGCAGGCCATATGAACAGCTTGGAAGCAGGGCGAATTGCAGAAGAAGCGGGAGCGGGCGAGCTGCTTCTGACCCATCTGCCTCATTTCGGCGTGCATGACAACCTTCGCAAAGAAGCCAAGACCGTTTTTAACGGGAAAGTGAACATTGCGAAATCTGGTTTTGTGTGGGAAGGATAAAGGAGGAGCACCATGTTATTTATTGACAATCAAAATATCAATGATCCGCGGATCAATCTTGCTATCGAGGAGTATTGCCTTAAATATTTAGACCCTGAACAGCCGTATTTGCTTTTTTACGTGAATCAGCCGTCTATCATCATCGGAAAAAACCAAAATACAATAGAAGAAATCAATACAAAGTATGTAGAGGAAAACGGAATTATCGTCGTCCGCCGTTTATCTGGCGGCGGGGCTGTGTATCATGATTTAGGGAATTTAAATTTCAGCTTTATCACGAAGGATGACGGTGAAAGCTTTCATAACTTCAAAAAATTCACTGAGCCGGTGATTCAAGCGCTACATCAGCTCGGAGTTGAAGCGGAATTAAGCGGCCGGAATGATATTGTGGTAGATGGCCGCAAAATATCAGGTAACGCCCAATTTGCCACAAGAGGCCGCATCTTCAGCCATGGCACCCTCATGTTTGATTCAGCCATTGATCATGTTGTGTCCGCTTTAAAAGTCAAAAAGGATAAAATTGAATCAAAGGGCATCAAATCAATCAGAAGCCGTGTGGCAAACATCAGTGAGTTTCTTGATGATAAAATGACGACCGAAGATTTCCGCAGTCATTTGCTCAAACATATTTTCAATACAAATCACATTCAAGATGTGCCGGAGTATAAGCTGACTGAAAAAGATTGGGAAGTCATTCGCAAAATCTCGGAAGAACGCTATCAAAATTGGGACTGGAACTACGGCCGCTCACCTAAATTTAACCTGAACCATTCAAAGCGTTATCCGGTCGGGTCCATTGATTTGCGTTTGGAAGTAAAAAAAGGGAAAATTGAAGACTGCAAAATTTTCGGCGATTTCTTCGGTGTGGGCGATGTGTCGGAAATCGAAAACCTGCTGATTGGAAAGCAATATGAGCGCAGTGTGATCGCTGATGCGCTGGCTGATGTGAATCTGAAGCATTATTTTGGGAACATTACGAAAGAAGATTTTCTTGATCTGATTTATTAATATAAAACACATTGTTTGAAAGGAAATTTGTGTTTTGAAATAATGGAGGCAGGAGGGATTCACATGAAAGTGTTTTTAATCGGAGCGAACGGACAAATCGGACAAAGACTTGTTTCTTTATTCAAAGAGAATGCTGATCATTCCGTCAGAGCGATGGTCAGAAAAGAAGAACAGAAAGCATCTTTGGAAGCGGCCGGCGCGGAAGCTGTGCTAGCAAATCTAGAAGGAAGCCCGGAAGAAATCGCAGCTGCGGCAAAAGGCTGTGACGCGATTATTTTTACGGCGGGTTCCGGCGGGAGCACAGGCTATGATAAAACGCTGCTGGTGGATCTTGACGGAGCGGCAAAAGCAATAGAGGCTGCGGAAATCGCGGGAATCAAACGTTTTATTATGGTCAGCGCCCTGCAGGCCCACCGCCGTGAAAATTGGAATGAGGCACTTAAACCTTATTACGTGGCCAAGCATTATGCTGATAAAATTCTGGAATCCAGCGGCTTAGCCTATACGATTATACGTCCGGGAGGCCTTCGCAATGAACCGGGAACAGGAACGGTTTCCGCAGCCCCAGATCTAGAGCGGGGTGATATATCACGTGATGACGTTGCGGCAGCAGTCATTGCCTCTTTAGATGAAACCAACACGGAAAATCGGGCTTTTGATCTCACTGAAGGAGATACACCGATTGCCGAAGCTTTGAAGAATCTATAACACTACTGACACTCGGGGCTTTTTGCTCTTGAGTGTTTTTTTGTGTTTCTCTATAATGAAAAGGAAAGCTTATCTTCAATAATGAATGACTACTCATTCACTTTAAGGGGTGGGAGAATGAATCTGGTTTCAAAATTAGAAGAGACAGCATCTGAGAAGCCGGACAGCATCGCATGCAGGTTTAGGGATCAAGTGATTACTTACAAGGATCTGAATGACAATATTCAGCGTTTTGCGGACGGCCTTCAAAAAGCGGGTATGGAAAAAGGGGATCACCTTGCTTTGCTGCTTGGCAATTCGCCTGATTTTGTCATCGCATTTTTCGGCGCATTAAAGGCCGGTATTGTGGTGGTGCCGATCAATCCGACGTACACGCCGACAGAAATCGGCTATATGCTGACAAACGGCGATGTCAAAGCAATCGTAGGAGTAGATCAGCTTTTGCCGATTTATGAAAGCATGCACGAATCTTTGCCAAAGGTCGAACTCGTCATTTTATGCCGGACGGGAGAAACTGAGCTGGAAGCTTCAGATCCCGAAGTCAGAATGAAAATGACAACGTTTACAAAAATGTTGCGTCCGACACCCGGTGCTGCACGCCATCCAGAGGTTGTGCCTGATGATACTGCGGTAATTTTATATACGTCAGGAACAACGGGAAGACCGAAAGGCGCGATGCTGACCCACCAGAATTTGTTCAGCAATGCAAACGATGTCGCCGGGTATTTGGGAATGGATGAGAAAGACAATGTGGTTTGCGCTCTTCCGATGTTTCATGTTTTTTGCTTAACTGTCTGCATGAACGCTCCGCTGATGAGCGGCGCATGCGTGCTGATTGAACCGCAGTTCAGCCCCGCATCTGTTTTTAAGCTTGTAAAGCAGCGGCAGGCAACGATTTTTGCCGGCGTGCCTACGATGTATAACTATTTATTCCAGCATGAAGAAGGAAAGGCAGATGATTTTTCTTCTATTCGCCTGTGCATCTCGGGTGGTGCGGCCATGCCGGTCGCGCTGCTTACGGCATTTGAAGAGAAATTCGGCGTCACCATTTTGGAGGGCTACGGGCTTTCGGAAGCATCGCCTGTCACATGCTTTAACCCGTTTGACAGAGGGAGAAAACCAGGCTCCATCGGGACAAGTATTTTGCATGTCGAAAACAAGGTCGTCGATCCGCTCGGCCGAGAGGTCCCTGATCACCAGGTGGGCGAATTGATCGTAAAAGGGCCCAATGTGATGAAGGGCTATTATAATATGCCGATGGAAACGGAGCACGCTTTAAAGGACGGATGGCTTTATACGGGAGACCTGGCAAGGCGGGATGAGGACGGTTATTTTTACATTGTTGACCGGAAAAAAGACATGATTATTGTAGGCGGCTACAATGTGTATCCGCGTGAAGTGGAAGAGGTCCTGTACAGCCACCCGGACGTAAAGGAGGCTGTTGTCATCGGCGTGCCTGATGCTGAAAGCGGCGAAGCGGTAAAGGGATATGTCGTACCGAAACGGTCTGGTGTCACAGAAGAAGAAATGATGGCGCATTGTGAAAAGCATCTGGCAAAATACAAACGGCCTGCCGAGATCATCTTTCTTGATGAGATTCCGAAAAATGCGACAGGCAAAATGCTCAGACGGGCGCTCAAAGATATGCTGCCTCATTAATGTGAAAAAAGCGAAGCCAGTGGGCTTCGCTTTTTCCATTGTTAATCCTTTGCTTCTTTTTTAATGATAGTTTGCAGCGCTTTGGTATCGTTTCGCGTTAATTTGTAATACGTGCCGTCTTTCAAAAAAATGGCTTGCTGGCTGTCGTCAATCCATAATCTGAATGAGTCAAATCTGTCTTTATGAAATTTAATCGTGCCTTCGTAATCAGGAGCTGATGTTTTTTCGGTTTTCAGCTGCTTTCCCTGATTCATAATGTCCAGCATATCTTTGACGTGCTGTCTTTTTTCGATTTCAATCTTTTCCTGCCCGTCTGAAGACAGGGTGATCAATTCCGCATCAACCGATTGATATACATCGCCTGACCGGCTGTAAAGGTAGAAAAATGCAATAAACACAAGACCGATAACAACGATGGCTGCTACTATTTTTTTCATCTGCATCACTCCAAACATTTGCTAGTTTCTCCAGCAAAGGGCGATTCCATGCGAAAAAGTCCGAACTCACAGCTTGGTTCTAAGAAATTGAATTTATGATTACAATAGAAGTAATGGGTCTAGATGTGAGGAGTGAGGCGTTATGCGCAAGTGGATTGCGGGTGCAGGGCTTGCATATGTGCTGTATGGGCTTTTTTTCTATTGGTATTTCTTTATGTCCGGCGATTCCGCTGTGCCGGAGGCCGTGAAAGGAACACAGGCTGACCCGGCTTCTTTCATGAAGCCGTCTCAATTGGCTGTCGCCGAACAGTATTCTGATGTGAAGAACTTTTTATTTTTTATCAGTATTCCTCTTGATTGGTTTCTGTTTTTTGTATTGCTGACCAGCGGTGTTTCAAAGAAAATCAAGCAATGGATGGAAGCGGCTGTGCGTTTTCGTTTTTTGCAGATCATCGGTTTCGTGTTTGTGCTTTCGCTGATCACGGCTCTGGTGACGCTGCCTTTGGATTGGATAGGCTATCAGGTATCACTTGATTACAATATTTCGACGCAGACAGCCTCCAGCTGGGCTAAAGATCAAGTCATTGATTTTTGGATCAGTTTTCCGATCTTTACACTTTGCGTGCTGGTGTTTTATTGGCTGATCAAAAAGCATGAAAAAAAATGGTGGTTTTACGCCTGGCTGTTAACAGTGCCGTTTTCGCTGTTTCTGTTTTTTATTCAGCCGGTGATTATTGATCCTTTATACAATGATTTTTATCCGCTGAAAAACAAAGAGCTGGAAAGCAAAATTTTAGCACTGGCCGAAGAAGCAGATATTCCGGCTGATCATGTATATGAAGTGAATATGTCAGAGAAAACAAACGCGCTTAATGCCTATGTGACAGGAATTGGGGCTAATAAGCGAATTGTTCTATGGGATACGACGCTGAATAAACTCGATGATTCGGAAATTCTCTTTATTATGGGGCACGAAATGGGCCATTATGTCATGAAGCACGTGTATATCGGATTGGCTGGCTATTTAATTGTGTCGCTAGCTGGATTTTATGTGGTTGATAAGCTTTACAAGCGGGGGGTACGGCTTGCACGCAATCTGTTTCATGTAGAGGGCCGGCGTGATCTTGCGGCATTGCCGCTGTTATTGCTTATCGTGTCTGTTTTGAGCTTTGCTGTTACGCCTTTTTCTAATGCTGTTTCCCGCTATCAGGAGAATAAGGCTGACCAATATGGGATTGAGCTGACAGGGGACAGCGAAGCCGCAGTCAGAACGTTTCAAGATTTGGCTGTTACGGGGCTGAGCCAGGTTGATCCGCCTTTTCTCGTGAAACTTTTCAGAGGGAGCCATCCTTCGATCATGGAACGGATTCAACATGCGGAAACCGAAGAAAATACCTCAGAACACCCGGCCTCAGAACAGGGGGACGACCAATAAAAAAAGAAGCAGGTATGGAGTGACCTGCTTCTCTTTTATCTTATTGTGCAGCTGCTTGAACGTTGATTAACCCTTTTCCATAGTAGAAAGAGCTGCCAAGGTTTGTCGCAGTGCTTTCTAAACGATCACGGACTTGCGCATTTGACCAAGTCGGATGTTTAGAAAGGATTAAAGCTGCTGCTCCGGCAACGTGAGGTGTCGCCATTGAGGTTCCGTTGTAAGAGCCGTATGTGCCGCCAGGAAGTGTGCTTTGGATCGACACGCCGGGAGCCATAACGTCAAGCTCAGAACCTGCGCTTGAGAAGGAAGCTCTTTGGTTGCTGCTGTTTACTGCGCCTACTGCAATAGTAGAAGGATATTTTGCAGGGTAGCCGACTGTGCTTGAGCTGCCTGAACTTCCTTCGTTTCCGGCTGCGGCAACAACGACGATACCGCTTGCAACCGCTTTATCGACTACTGTTTTCAACGCTGTAGATCCAGTAGGTCCGCCAAGACTCATATTGATGACATCCATGTTGTTAGAAATCGCCCATTCAATACCGTTAATAATCCAGCTGTATTGGCCGCTTCCTGTAGAATCAAGCACTTTTACTGCATATAATGATGCGCTAGGCGCTACGCCCAGAACACCAATTGTGTTATTAAGAGCGGCAACAGTACCGGCTACATGCGTGCCGTGAGAACTGCCGTCTTGGTATGGGTTTGTTTCAGAAGGTACGAAGCTTGCTCCGCCTCGAACGTTTAAGTCAGGATGAGAAGAGTCAATTCCGCTGTCGATGACAGCTACTTTTACATTAGAGCCTGTGTAGCCTTGAGAGTGAAGAGCCGGCGCTTTAATTTGAGAAATGCCGTAAGGAACAGATTGCGCATATTCATGTGCAACATGATCTTCTTCCACATAAGCAACACTCGGATCTTTTTTCAGTTCTTTTACAGCTTTTTCATCCAATGTTGCTGTGGCTGCATTTACATACTTAAATTGCTTTTGAACTTTCCCGCCTTTTTCAGAAATAACATCTTTTTTCTTGGCGGTGCTCATAGCTCCCATTGTCTGTTTAAACCCGACAATGTACTTCTTTTCTTCACTGTTTTTTCCGGCAGCCTGTGCAGACATGTTGCTGAATGCCATCGTGAAGATTAGCGTGAACGCAAACAACAAGCTGATCCACAATTTTTTGCTTCTCACTCTTTACCCTCTCCTTTACAATTTCAGAGCAGCCTATTAATAGACTATTCTGTGAATTTATTGTAATAGATTGGATACTATTTTAGTAGACCCATTTTTTTGAGATTGTTTTATTTCTATTTAGGTATATCATCTCTCGTTATTTCTATAGAGACTCGAAATAACTGCATTCATACAGAAAAGAACGAAAATAGACATGAGTAAATAATCATTATGTTGAAATTTCATGTTTTTTCAGGTTAAATCCTCCCGCGACCAGAAAAAACCCTGTCGAATAAATCAGTTCCATTGACCTGCATGTTTTTCTATGAGTTCAATGGATATTATCGTGATATTTTTTTCATGCATGCTGAAAAAAGTATTCTGATCAATATGGTTTACAGAAAATTCTATTAAATATAAAATGTAATTCTTAACAGCATATTGAGAGAAGGAAACGAGATGAACATTCGTCAAGCTTTACCAGCAGATGCGGCAGCTATAGCACCGCTGTTTAATCAGTATCGGGAATTTTATAAGCAGGCGTCGGATCTGGAAGGAGCGGAGGCTTTTTTGAAAGCACGCCTGGAAAAGGAAGAGTCTGTTATTTTTATCGCAGAAGAAAATGGGGAATTCATTGGTTTTACACAGCTTTATCCAGCCTTTTCTTCCGTGGCTATGAAAAGAATCTACATATTAAATGATTTATTCGTCGCTTCTTCTGTACGAAAAAAGGGAGTTGGCCGGCGGCTGCTTTCCGCTGCAAAGGATTATGCCGCGGAAAACGGAGCGAAATGTTTAAAGCTGCAGACGGAACATCACAACCGGACGGCAAGAAGTTTATATGAGCAAAACGGCTATGAAGAGGAAACCGCATTTGTGCATTACAGCCTTAATGTGCCGGAGAAGTGAAAATAGAGGTCTCATGATTTGGTTTTTTGGCCGATGTTCGGTTACGATAAAGATGAAAAGGAGTGTGCCGAATGTCAACGTTATTTCAAGCATTGCTGGCAGAAAAAAATGCAGATGATGTTTCAGTCAATATCAAAACCATATCAACAGAGGATTTGCCGAAAGACGGCGTGCTGATTAAAACAGCATATTCAGGCATCAACTACAAAGACGGCTTGGCCGGAAAAGCGGGCGGCAATATTGTCAGAGAATATCCGCTTATTTTAGGCATTGATGCTGCAGGTACGGTTGTCTCTTCAAATGATCCGCGTTTTGCCGAAGGGGATGAAGTCATTGCGACAAGCTATGAGCTTGGTGTCTCACGTCATGGCGGATTAAGCGAATATGTTTCAGTGCCTGGCGACTGGCTGGTGCCTTTGCCAAAGAACCTTTCGCTGCAGGAAGCGATGGCGTACGGAACGGCGGGGTTTACAGCGGCGTTATCTGTGCATCGTCTTGAACAGAACGGACTCTCTCCTGAAAAAGGGAGCGTGCTTGTCACCGGAGCAACCGGCGGTGTCGGCGGAATTGCAATAACGATGCTCAGCAAACGCGGCTACAACGTGGTCGCAAGCACAGGAAACCGGGAGGCGGCTGACTATTTGAAGCAGCTCGGTGCTGATGAAGTAATCAGCAGGGAAGATGTCTATGACGGTAAACGTAAGGCGCTGTCCAAGCAGCAATGGCAAGGAGCCGTTGATCCTGTCGGCGGGAAGCAGCTTGCCTCGCTTTTAAGCAAAATCCAATATGGCGGATCTGTCGCGGTGAGCGGTTTAACGGGCGGGGGAGAGGTTCCTGCAACGGTGTATCCGTTTATTCTTCGCGGAGTCAGCCTGCTGGGGATAGACTCAGTCTATTGTCCAATGGATCTTAGAGCGGCGGTTTGGGAGCGCATGGCATCCGATCTTAAGCCTGAACAGCTTCTGACAATCATAGACAAGGAAGTCTCATTAACAGAAGCACCTGATGCGCTAAAAGATATTTTGCAAAATCACATTCAAGGAAGAGTCCTTGTAAAACTGTAAAATTGAAGTTTCAGCTTGCAGAAAAAACGATGCTTTTTCTGCAAGCTTTTTTGTTTGATTCTAGAATATGCAAGTGCATCTCATAGCAACAGAGAAACGATACTTCGATGCGAAACTTTCTATTATGATTTTCAATAATAATAGTGATAATGATTATCATTCCGTGTTATACTATCTTTTGGACATCTTAATTGAGAAACTACATACAGGAGAGACTGGAATGTTATGAAAAAAACACTGATTATTCTTACAGTTTTACTTCTTTCTGTTTTGACTGTGGCTTGTTCTTCTTCAGCCGGCCATCAAAACAGTGAAGAAAATAAAGCAGCGGTAACACATGATTTAGGGAAAACGAACGTGCCTGAGCATCCGAAGCGGGTCGTTGTGCTTGAGCTTGGCTTTATCGACACTTTGCTTGATCTCGGCATTACACCTGTTGGAGTGGCGGATGACAATAAAGCGAAGCAACTGATCAACAAGGATGTACTGAAAAAAATTGACGGCTACACCTCTGTCGGCACACGGTCACAGCCAAGCATGGAAAAAATCGCTTCGCTAAAACCGGATTTGATTATTGCAGACACGACCCGTCATAAGAAGATATATGATCAGCTGAAAAACATCGCGCCGACGATCGCGCTTAATAATTTAAATGCTGATTATCAGGATACAATTGACGCTTCTCTTACCATTGCCAAAGCAGTCGGCAAAGAGAAGGAAATGGAGAAAAAGCTGACAGCGCATGAAGAAAAAGTGAATGAAACAAAGAGAAAGATCAGTGCGAACAGCCAATCTGTGCTTTTGATTGGAAATACAAATGATACGATTATGGCCAGAGATGAAAATTTCTTCACATCGAGACTTTTAACACAAGTCGGCTATCAATATGCGATCAGCACGTCCGATAACAAAAAAACCGGTAATGGCGGCGACTCTGTGAACATGAAAATGACACTTGAGCAGCTGCTGAAAACAGACCCGGATGTAATCATACTGATGACAGGAAAAACAGACGACATTGACGCGGACGGCAAACGCCCGATCGAAAAAAATGTTCTGTGGAAGAAGCTGAAGGCAGTGAAAAACGGGCATGTGTACCATGTTGACCGTCAGGTATGGTCTCTGCGCCGCAGTGTGGACGGAGCGAATGCGATTTTAGATGAGCTTCAAAATGATATGACAGCAGAAAATAAATAAGAAAAGACAGGCAAACGCCTGTCTTTTCTTATTGAATAAAACCGGATAAGTGGCTATTGATGTTATAGTCTTTAATTTTCCATTTTTCTTCTGCAAATTGAATGTTACTAAGGCAGGCATTGACAAGGCGCGTATTTTGAAGCTCGGCATCACCGCCGGAAATCTCTGTCAGCAGTGCGTGAATCGCTGCGCCGTGCGCGACAATGAGTACCTTTTGATTTGGGTATGCGTGGTTTACTTTCACCAATCCGCCCATCAGCCTGTCCGTGAGCTCTTTTAGCGTTTCCATGTTTGGATAGTTCTTGTCCGGATAGCGCTTTGTCCGTTCTTCAAGCGGCATGCCCTCCGCGTCCCCGTAATCACGCTCCTTAAAGTCATCCATCTCAACGATAGGAAGATTGAGGTATTCATTAATAATGTCCGCGGTCCTTCTGGCTCTTTTCAGCGGGCTGGTGACAATGATATCCCAAGAGAAATCTTTTAAGTATTCTCCGGTTTCTTTTGCTTGGCGTTCGCCTGTCGCGTTCAGCGGGATATCTGTTTTCCCTTGGCATTTTTGCTGCAGGTTCCAATCGGTTTCTCCGTGTCTTACTAAGCAAACGGCTGTCATAAAATCCCCTTCCTGACTTTGATCTTATCGCTATTATACTAAATCAGAGGCATGCATCCTATGAAAAAGCCTATGCCAAAACCTCAAATAATAAAGCCAAGCCGATTCCGCCGCCGCTTCCGATGGCGGCAACAGCATATTGACAGCCTGTTCGTCTCTGCGCTTCATAAAACAATCTGGTGACCAGTGCCGCCCCGGAAGCGCCGTAAGGATGGCCGAGAGCTAACGCGCCGCCCCGCACATTGATCTTCGTATAGGGAATGCCAAGTTCTTGTGAGCAGACACATATTTTAACGGCAAAGGCTTCGTTGATTTCGTATAAACCGATATCGTCAGTTGTCAACGCGTTTGCAGATAAAAGCTTTTTGATCGCTTCAACCGGCGCAGCGGACGGATAGTTGGGATGAATGCCGCTAACGGCGCTTCCGATAAAGCGCAGCACAGGTTTATAGCCGAGGGATGCAGCTTTTTTCTCTTCCATGACAAGGAGTGCAGCCGCTCCATCTGATATGCCGCTGCTATTGGCGGCTGTAACCGTTCCGGAGCTGGTGTCAAACACCGGCTTTGCACGAGAAATGATCGCTTCCATCGGCCGTCTTTTCAGAAAAGCTTCGTCTGTTTCCAACTCCCCGAGAGGAACAATCTCTTCACGGTACAATCCTTCGGTATGAGCACTCCAGCTGCGTTGATAGCTGAGAAGCGTGTATTCGTCCTGCATGTTTCTTGGGATGGCATAGCGTGCTGCTGTATATTCGGCCGCCATGCCCATATCGGGATCACCAACAGTGTCCGGCGAAAAGCGGGCTCTTTCTGAAAAAGGCGATCGGCTGCTGCTTTCTGCGCCGCCTGCGATATAAATGTTTCCGGCACCCGCTTTGATAAGATTGCATGCGGAACGCACTGCTTCAAGCCCGGAGCCGCATTGTCTGTCAATCGTCATGCCGGGAACAGATAAAGGAAGTCCAGCTTGAAGTGCTGACAGCCGGGCGAGGTTGCCGCCTCTGCCAGTGGCGTTTCCCAAAATCACCTCGTCAATTTGATCCTCTAACTTTCGGCCGAGACAGCTGATGAGAGGAGCGGCCAAATCCTCCGGCAAAAACTGCTTCAGCAGTCCGTTTTCTTTTCCGAAAATCGTTCGTTTTGCATCTGCAATAACCGCGTTCAATTCACCATACCCCGCAGCCATTTTTTTACGTTCGAACGGGCAATTTTGCCGCTGCTTGTTTCCGGCATACTGTCTGTAAATACCCATTTTTTCGGGATTTTGTAGGATGCCAGTTTCTGCTTGCACCAGGCTTTCAGCTTTTTGGCGTCTGTATTCCCGCAAATGACGGCCGCGGCGATTTCTCCCCAATACTCGTCCGGAATGCCTGCCACAGCTGCTTTTTCAACCTCTGGGCAGGAGAGAAGCACGCGCTCAATTTCTTCAGGGAAAATATTTAATCCGCCATATACGATCATCCCGTTTTCTCGTCCGGCTATGTACAGAAATCCCTCTGCATCAACATAGCCCATGTCATCTACTGTCATCCATTCCGATTGATCTGGTGTGCGGCTGTTTACATAGCCTGAGAACTTCATCGGGCTTTTGACGAATATTTTCCCGATTTCCCCCGGCTGACAGAGGTCCCCGGCGGCGCTGCGGATCTCTATGCGGACATTATGAAAAGGGCGGCCCGCTGAATGAGGTTTTCGTTTGCTGTCTTCTGGTGAGAGATACGCAACAAAGCTAAGCTCAGATGTGCCGTAAAAATCGTACAGCTTCAAATGAGGCCATTTGGATGCAAGCTTCTCCTTGGATGCTGCCGGCCAGTCCGCTCCCGAAGAAATGATTGTAACGGAGCTGTCAGGGAAAGCGTGAATGTTGGCGAGGGCATCTGTCATTGTCGGTACGGTATAGAGTACGCTGATGGATTTTTGTGTTAGCCACTCCTTCGTTTGAGCGGGAATGAATTTTTTAAGCAAACAAACGGTTCCCCCGAGATACAGAGTGCTGACAGCACCGTATAAAAAGTGAGAGGACAGTAATGTTCCCGGAATCAGAACTTTGTCATTTGAAGAGACCAAAAAATCAGTTTTTGTACAATGAAAGCTTTCAACCCAAGAGCGATGAGAGCGGGTAAATCCTTTCGGCTTGCCTGTTGAGCCTGATGTAAAGCCCATATAAAAGGGAAGCTCCGGATCAACGGCTGGGGCCGGGGCAGCGGATGCCTCTGAGATATGCGCCATACAGTCTTCCAGCCAAACTACGGGTGTCAGACAATCTGTCAGTTTGTTTTTAAAAAGAGATGAAGCCACCACAAAATCAGCACCGCTTAATGCCAGCCGCTCACCGCATTCAGCCGCACTCCAGCGTGTATCAATAGGAACCGCCGTACATCCGGCCGCGGCAGCTCCGGCAAACAGCTGTAAAAATGCAAGGCTGTTTGGGAGCAGGATGGCTACACGTTTTGGAACGTTTGGCTGCGCCCGCAGCCAATTGGCAGTTTGGGTGACGAGCCGGTTCAAATCCCGATATGTAATATGTTCAGATTCAGTCTGGATCGCAATCCGTCTTGGATTTTTATTGGCAAAGGATAGATATGTATGTGTAATGGTCACAGAATGTCAGCCTCCTTTTGTATACATCGTATCAGAAAGAGACAAGGCTTGGGTGATCTTAATAGCAAGCAGCGCAGATGCTGCCGCTTTTAATAAATCGCCGGGCACAAATGAAAGACTTATAAAACCGGCCTGTAACAGATCAATATGCATGATAAAAGCTTGTACAGGAATGCCAAGCAGGTAAATAAAGGCGATGCCGAATACAATATGAATGAAAAAGAGACGGAACACTGTCACCTTACGCAGTCTGTAAACAGCTAGGCTGATCAGCCACGAGGCGAACGGATAAGCAATCAGAAAACCCGCACTCGGTCCGAAAAAAACGCCAAACCCGCCGCGGCCGCCGGGCAATAGCGGGGCTCCAAAGGCGACGAGCAGCAAAAAGACAAGCTGGCTTAAAAAAGCGGCTTTGGGTCTGAGAATGCTGCCGGCCAGCATGACACCGAGCGTCTGCAGTGTAATAGGAACAGGTGTAAAGGATAAGAAAAGAGGGGGGATAAAACCAAGCACTGCCATCAGTGCAGTAAAGATTGCAATGTGCATCATGTCTAGTAATTTCATATAAAATCCTCCAGCTAACGAATAAAATATGGTTATACAATAAATGCAGACAGCTTTTATGTCAACTTAATTTTAATTAGGGTTTACAAATAGGTGCAAAAAAACCGGCCCTGCGGTCGGCCGGTTTTTGATGATTATTCTTCTGTAAGAATGACAAGCGAATCAACAGAAGCAGCCACATGAGAAACGGCGCGGCTGACCTCCTGGAGCCCTCCGAGAAAGGCCTGCAGATCGACGTCAATTTTTCCTGATTGTTCTTTGCTGACTTTCATGCTGTGAACGATTTCATCGAATAAACGGTTAATTTGTGTCATTTTTTCTTTGCTTTCGCTGACAAGCCCGTTCACGTTTTTGATATGCTTCGACACGATGTTGATTTGTGTATTGGTGTTGTTCACAAGCTCGGACACTGTAGAAACGGTTTTTTTCGTATCTTCAGACAGCTTTCGCACTTCATTGGCCACAACGGCAAAGCCTTTGCCGTGTTCGCCTGCACGGGCTGATTCAATAGATGCGTTTAGCGACAGAAGATTCGTTTGTTCGGCGATGCCTGTGACGATGCCGAAGATTTTTTCAATTTGCTGTGCGATTTCATCCAGCTTGACCATTTCTTTTTCGATTTGGACGAGGCTCGTATCGATCTGGTTCATCTGTTTTTGCTGGATTTCAAGCTCTTTTTTCCCGCCGATCGACTTTTCTTCAACGGTGCTGGATGTCACTGTGCCGGCTTTGGATGCTTCGGAAATGCCTTCAGATTTGTCAACAAGCTCTTGAACGGATCGGCTCGTTTCTGAGAACAGATTTGCGATCGACCCGGAGGTTTCTTGGATTCTCTGATGCAGAAGGTTTTTCCTTTCTTCTTGTTCATCTCGGGTTTGGTTGTACTCATCCTGAAACGCTTCAAGGACAAGCTGCTGTTCTAAGTTCAAGATTTTAGTTGTCGCTTTGATTGCTTTCAGCAGTTCCTGGTGATCTGTAATTGATTTTTCATAAATGTCAATCATTGATAGAAGCAATTCCTGAAACGCCCCCATGTACCATTTTGGCAGAAGGCCGATTCGTAAATGGATAGAAGCAATTTTATTTCGTTTTTCAATAAATTCATCATCAATGACACCGGCAAACATTTCTTGAATATGCCGTTTTAACGTTTGTTTTAAGCGGTCAACTGAGCTGTGGTCGTTAATGATATCCATTAATGAGCTTTCATGATCAAGATTTTTATAGAAAGCGTCAACGATGTAAACAATGTTTTGTTGGATTAAGGGCTGTAGCTCCTGCAGCACGTGCAGCTCTGGATCTCCCAGTCTGACCATTTTGAGCTGTTTTTTCACATCTGAGAACTTGTTTGTGAGCTGAATGCGGTTTTTTTGCTGGTCGTTTGAATCTGAAAAATAAGCCGTTTCTTTTTTTCTATCTTTTTTAAATAACAATACAGTGATCCCCCTTGGGAAAATATAATTTTATCTTTTGGCTTTTTAAGCCTTTTTCTTTTTTATCGGTCAAGGGAAGCACGAATGAAGACGGCAGATAGAAAATATTTATAAAAAAACCGTTCAGTTATATGAACGGTTTAATCAAGGTCAATTTGTTTTAGTGGTTTGATGGCCGGTCCTTCGACTACCTCGCCAGTTGGTTTAAAGCGTGATCCGTGGCACGGACAATCCCATGTGTGCTCTCCATCGTTCCATTCCACTTCACAGCCTAAATGGGTGCAGGTTGTATCAACAAGATGCAGGCAGCCCGTTTCATCTCTGAATGCCCCCGCGCGTCTGCCGTTAATGGTGACGGCTTTTCCTTCACCTGGCGCGATCTCTTCAAACTCGACGTTCGGTTTTTCAAGCTTCCCTTTAATGAAATGCTTAGCCACATCTGCATTGTAAGAAATCACCTTTTGCAAGCCGGGATTCAGATGGAAACGAGACGGTGTAAAAATGCTCTCATATGGATTGTCTTTTTTCTCCACAAGGTCTGATAAAAGCTGAGCTGCGACAGCTGATGATGTCATGCCCCATTTTTTGAAGCCGGTCGCAACGAGAATATTGTCTTCGTTTTCAGACATAGGCCCGATAAATGGGATTTTATCGATTGTCACGAGATCCTGTGTGGACCAGTAATAGGGAATGCTTTCGATTCCAATTGTGCTTTCTGCCAATTGTCTCAGCGTTTCGTAATGGGTCGACATGTCTTTGCCTTGGCCTGTTTTATGGCTTACGCCGCTGAAGAGAATCAGCTTTTCTCCGTTCACAATGGTGTAGCGAAGCGCAACTGACGGCTGGTCTATACTTAAATACATGCCCTCAGGATAGTCGATCTTCGGCTTGACGGCGAGGACATAGGATCTGTCAGAATACATTCTTGCTGCATATAATCCGCCCCCGTCATAAAAAGGGAAATGGGAGCAGCATACGATAAATCGGCTTTTAATGGCGTGCCGGCTTTTTGTAACAACTTCAGGCATTTCTCCTTTTTTAATATCAAGCGCAACAGTCTCTTCATAAATCCGTCCGCCCTTTTGCACGATCTGATCAAGGAGCCCGGTTAAAAAGTGAAGCGGGTGAAATTGGGCCTGATTCTTCATCACGAGCGCCAGCTTAGAGCCGACGGGAAGCGGAAGATCTTTTAAGAGATCCCTTTCAATCCCGAGTTTTGTGTATGCCTCATGCTCAGTGCGGATTTTTTGTACAGCATCTTCACTTGTTGTGTAAAGGTAAGCGTCTTGTTCGGCCCATTCGCAATCGATCTGAAGTTCATCAACAATTCCTTTTATATAATCAATTGCATTCTGGTTCGCTTCATAATAAAGCCTTGCGTGGTTCAGTCCGAAATTGCGGATTAATTCATCATAAATCATGTCGTGCTGCGCTGTAATTTTTGCCGTTGTGTGGGCCGTTGTGCCATTGAGAACCTGATTCGCTTCAATCAGAATGACACGGAAGCCTCTTTTGGACAGCTCATAGGCCGTCGTGATTCCTGTAATGCCTCCTCCAATAATGGTGACATCACATTCCGTATCTTCTTGCAGCGCCGGAAAAGAAGGCAAGTCCGCCGATGTTTTCCAATATGTTTCGGGAGCTTCTTTTGAAAAAGGTTGATTAGCCAAACCATTGTACCTCCAATATCATTTATTCTTAATTTTTCCATTTTCTATCTTTTCATACATAGGAAGCAGGCTTTGTTCATACCATAATAGGGTTGAAAAGGAGTGATTGCATTGGCGAATGAGAAAAAGAAAACATTGCCGCCGCAGCATCAGGACCAGCAGCCGGGATTCGAATATCTGATGGATCCCCGTCCGGTATTTGATAAGCCGAAGAAGGCAAAAAAACTAGCGGGCAAAACGGCCATTATTACAGGCGGAGACAGCGGGATCGGACGCGCTGTATCGGTGTTATTCGCAAAAGAAGGGGCGAATGTGGTCATTGTGTATTTTAATGAACATCAGGACGCCGAAGAAACAAAGGAGTATGTAGAGAAAGAAGGGGTGAAGTGCCTGCTGATTGCAGGAGATGTCGGAGATGAAGCCTTATGTAATGAAGTGGTAAGACAGGCCAGCCAGGCTTTTCCAACCATAGATATTTTGGTTAATAATGCCGCTGAGCAGCATGTGCAGCCGAGCATTGAAAAAATCACTAGCCACCAGCTGATCAGAACCTTCCAGACGAACATTTTCTCTATGTTTTATTTAACGAAGGCTGTGCTGCCTCATTTGAAAAAAGGAAGCAGTATTATCAATACAGCATCGATCACCGCGTACAAAGGCAATAAAACACTGATCGATTATTCAGCGACGAAAGGAGCCATTGTCACTTTTACAAGATCCCTTTCCCAATCGCTTGTCCAGCAAGGCATTCGTGTCAATGCGGTTGCGCCGGGGCCAATCTGGACACCGCTCATTCCGGCTAGCTTTGCTGCAAAAGATGTGGAAGTGTTTGGTTCGGATGTGCCGATGGAACGGCCGGGCCAGCCGGTGGAAGTGGCGCCGAGCTATTTATATCTTGCCAGCGATGATTCCACTTACGTCACCGGCCAGACCATTCATGTCAACGGGGGAACGATTGTAAATGGGTAATTAAAAAAGCCAATCCTTAAGGATTGGCTTATTCGCTCTGTTTGAGCGCTGCATATTCTTTAGAGAGCGTAAGAAACGCATCTTTATCTTTTTCGTCCAAGGCTTTGTTGATTTGGTCAGTCAGCATGGTCAACCGACGCTTAAACAAGGATTCATCGAGCACCATTTGAATGTAAATATCCATCATTGTTACATCAAATTCTTTTGTTTTTTGCGTGTTGCGGGACTTCATGAGCTCAGTGTACGACTTTTTCTCTTTCATAAAGAATCCCCCCAATGCCTTTTTTATAGTATATGGATAACGGTCGAAAAAATCAATAAATTTTTATAATCTTTAGACAACTAATACTTGGCAATCTATCGACATATCCTGCGAAATGCTGTGATCTGAAATCATGCAGTAAAGTAAAATCGGTTTATTACTAGTAAAATAGAACTAAAAAATATAAATAAAAGATGATTTTAGTTCATTTGTTAAAAAATCCTGTCGTTTTATAAACACAGATGATAGATTATTAGTATAAATTTTGCAGAAAAAGGATGGAGGCCATAACATGAGTCAGAAAACTGACGCACCATTAGAATCGTATGAAGTAAACAGCGCAACAATTGCCGTTTTGCCAGAAGAAATCGACGGCAAAATCTGTTCAAAAATCATTGAAAAAGACTGTATGTTTTACGTCAGCATGAAGCCGCTGCAAATTGTCGACCGAAGCTGCCGATTTTTCGGATCAAGCTACGCGGGAAGAAAAGCGGGAACTTATGAAGTGACAAAAATTTCTCACAAACCGCCAATCATGGTGGACCCTTCGAACCAAATCTTTTTATTCCCTACACTTTCTTCGACTAGACCCCAATGCGGCTGGATTTCCCATGTGCATGTAAAAGAATTCAAACCGACTGAATTCGACGATACGGAAGTGACGTTTTCAAACGGAAAAACGATGGAACTGCCGGTCTCCTGCAATTCGTTCGAGAATCAGGTATACCGGACAGCCTGGCTCAGAACCAAATTTCAGGACAGAATCGAACACCGTGTCCCGAAACGGCAGGAATTTATGCTGTACCCGAAGGAAGAGCGGACGAAGATGATTTATGATTTTATTTTGCGTGAGCTCGGGGAGCGGTATTAGAAAATAGAAAGGAGCTGACCAAATAGGGCAGCTCCTTCTAAAACGCTAGGCCGTCGGAATTCCGCCAGTGATGCCGTATATTTGAGATGTCACATAGCTTGAATTCTCTGAAGCTAAGAATACATAAACATCTGCCAGTTCCACCGGCTGTCCCGCGCGGTTTAATGGTGACGGCGGCGTCCCTTTGCCGAATTTCGGAATGTTTTCAGTTGGCTGTCCGCCGGAAATTTGCAGCGGAGTCCAGATTGGTCCTGGCGCAACAGAGTTCACTCTGATGCCTTTGGGCGCCAGCTGTTTTCCGAGCGCAACGGTAAAGCCGATAATGGCGTTTTTCGTCGCCGCATAATCTAACAGCATCGGGCTTGGGTTGTAGCCTTCAACTGAAGTTGTGGTAATAATAGACGCGCCCTCCGGCAAATACGGTAGCGCCGCTTTAACAACCCAATATAGCGAGAAGACGTTCACTTCAAACGTTTTATAGATTTGTTCAGTAGGAAGGTCTTCGATGTTTTGCACTGCTTGCTGTTTACCGGCAACGAGCGCTAACACATCCAGCCCGCCGAGTTCGTTATGCGCTTGTTTGACTAAATCGTGACAAAACGATTCGTCACTCAGATCACCTGGAATCAGGACTGCCTTGCGTCCTTCTGCTTCAATCAGTTCTTTTACTTCTTTTGCATCAGGCTGTTCCGCGGGCAAATAGTTAATTGCCACATCGGCGCCTTCCCGCGCATAAGCGATGGCGGCAGCGCGGCCAATACCGGAATCACCGCCGGTGACAAGAGCTTTTCGGCCATTTAGTTTGCCAGCTCCTTTATAGCTTTTTTCTCCGCAGTCCGGAACCGGCTTCATTTTTTGCTGCAGACCGGGCGGTTCTTGGTATTGTTCAGGAAATTCATCGTGAAAAAATGCTGTTAAAGGATTGTTTCGTTTTGTATCAGACATCATCAACGCTCCTTTTTGTGTGGTGTACATTCGTATGTGTACCCTTGAGCAAAGTGAGAAAAACATGTTTTGGCAGTTTGCATCTCTGCAAGACAAAGAAACTGCCGCTCCTTCCATATTTATCTTGTAAAATATGACGAATTGAATTATGATAAAATCGCTATAAAACAACTAAATATTGGGTATGGGGGAGTATATTGTCATGAAAAAAGCCGCGGCGCTTTTGCTGTCACTCGGTCTCGTTTTCGGTTTTTCATACGGAGCTGACCATGTGGCGGAAGCCAAAACGAAGGTAAAGACGTATAAGAACTGCAAGGAATTAAACAAAGTGTACAAAGGCGGGGTAGCCCGTACGTCCAAGGTGAAAAATAAAGGCGGAAAAACGAAGTACAAGCCTTACGTATCTAAGGCGCTTTATGATGCCAATAAAAAGAGCGACCGTGATAAAGATTTTATCGCCTGCGAACGCTAAACAAAAAAGCAATCTGTTGTCCAGATTGCTTTTTTCTTGTTTAAGCGGCTTGATCAGCAGCTGTGCTTTTCGTTTTTCTTGTCACGAGACTTACCGCTATCATGACCGTAACATTCAGCAGCAAAGCGACAATGCCGACGTTTAAGTCTTTCGCCGCTTGCGGCAGCGCCGGAAATAAAGTGCCGATTGTTGTTTCCGTAACCGTAATATAAGAAACCGCTCCGACTCCCGTTATAATGCCGGCAAAGGCTCCTTGTTTGGTCACGATCTTATGCTTGAACAGGCTGAACAGCAGGGCCGGAAATAGCTGTGTGACGAGGCTGTATCCCATAAGGAGAAGCGTAACGATTGTGTTCCCGCCTTTGAATGTAAAGTACACAGCAATCAGCGCAATCACAGGCACTAAACATTTAGCTAATAATGACACCTGCTGTTCCGTCGTGCGGGGAGCAAACACTTGATAAACATTTTTGGCAAACAAAGTGGAGGCCGACATTAAAATCATGGAACCCGGCAC
Source organism: Bacillus sp. FSL K6-1012 (assembly GCF_037964915.1). Taxonomy (NCBI): domain Bacteria; kingdom Bacillati; phylum Bacillota; class Bacilli; order Caryophanales; family Bacillaceae; genus Bacillus; species Bacillus sp. FSL K6-1012. The sequence goes on from NZ_CP150175.1 coordinate 1,156,950, forward strand.
AAGCGCTGTCAGCAGTCCGGCTGCACCGATGATTCCGACAAACCAAGGATCAAAGGTTTGAAGAGACAGTCTCAAAAGTGATAAATCCGCGTCTGCGCCTTTCAGACCGGGAACTTGCAGGATAGCCGCAAAGCCGACGAAAAGGACGAATAGAAGGACCAGCTGGTATAAAGGCATAATAATGGCGTTTTTTCGAAAGACTTTTGGGTTTTCTGCTGAATAGGAAGCGGAAAACGTATGGGGCCACATGTAAAAGCCCAGCGCCGTCAGCAGCACGGTTGAACTGAACCATGCAGCACTTTGCCCTGTTTCGGGCAGGGTAATAAAACCGGGATTTGCGTTTTCAATCTGCTGAAACATGTCTTGAAATCCGCCGTAGTAATGAATCGGCAGATATATGCCTAAGAATAAAACGACGGCCAAAATCATGATGTCTTTGACAACGGATATCCAGGCGGACCCGTGGATGCCGGATACCATAACGTAAACTGTGATTGAAATGACGCCGATCCAAATGGCAGCAGTAGGAGAAATTTTTCCGTAAGACGTTTCCGATACAATCAATCCAAGCCCTTTCAGCTGCAGCACAAGATAAGGAATAAGCGCGGCAATGCCGACAAGTGAGACGAGCACGCCAAGCAGCGGGCTGTTGTACTTTTTGATGAAAAAATCGGACTGCGACATCAGCTTATGCTGTTTCGCATAGGACCATACCGCCGGCAGGAGCCAATAAGAAAGAATATAGGCCAGACAGCCGTAGGCGATGATGTAAAAGGCAGGCCCGCCTTTTCCGTAAGCCCAGCCGCTTCCGCCGAGAAACGTAAACGTCGTATAAATCTCTCCTGCCATCAATAGGAAAACAAAAACAGTACCGAAGCCGCGGCCTCCAACCGTCCACTGCTCAAGGTCCATGTCTTTTCCTTTTTGGGCGCGTACACCGAGAAACATGCTGAATAGCAGGACACCAAAAATGATGATGAGAGCTGCGTTCATTCTGCTTCCTCCCTTTTATTTTCTTTGTCGAGGACATACACGATCGCCATCAGGACAGAGGTCAGCAAAGCCCACATGACGACATAGGCGAGAATGAATGGCATGCCAAACAGATAGGGTGTCACTTTGTTTGCAAAAGGGATGCCAAGCAAAAGTCCGATGAAGGGCAAAGCGGCAAGAATGTGAATCAGTTTCATAAAATCCTCCTTTGATCAAAAGTTGGGCGGTGCGTGTCATGTGCAGGCTGCAAATCATGTCGCTAATTTGGCGGCACATGTCATTTTTTGGGGAGTGAAAGGCTGTGGTACGAATTATAAATAAATTTATTTTGTTTGTATAGTGCGAATTGTCAGAAATTTATTCTTGAGGAGCTAGAAGAGGGGACGGGCGCAAGGAGGGGAATACAGAATGATTCGAAAGACTCATGGCGAGTCCGGCGAAAATAAATAGTATGTTAACAAACTGCTTACTTGCTCCCGGATTCGCGGGTTAAAATAGCGGTGTTTTTCTTCGTAGCCATCGATGACAAATAAATAAAGCGTAAAGGCTTCATCACGCTCAGCCTCGTGGATGGCGATTTTTCTTTTCCTCAGCTCTTTTCTGACCTCAATCAGATCCTTTTGTGCTATTTTTAATGATTCGTTGATAAGTTGTATATAAGGGTGTTTCAATTTTAATGAGCTTTTCTCAATTCCGCCGAGATCGCGGTTTAAAATGGTAATGACCATAGGCAAAAAGAGAGCCCGCTCTATCAATTCATATCCTTCCGGCTGCAAATGCGGCATGGTAACTCCTTCTTTCTTAAGGGAACGTTTGTTCTTGTTATATTCTATATCGGCTGGTGAAATGTTTCAAGACAGAAAAAATCACCAAAACTTTTTAGTTTTTCGCCGAGAATGTGTAGAATAAGGATAGACAAACCCGGTGAGGAGTATAAACGTTGGAGCAATTTTTATCCTATTTGACAGAGGATCGTTTAACTGAATTATTTCAAAGCTATAGGGCTTTCGGTCCGCTTATTGCTGTGCTGCTGCCTTTAGTTGAAGCATTTCTTCCGTTTTTGCCGCTTATCGTTTTTGTAGTGGCGAATACAAATTCGTTTGGATTGTGGGAAGGCTTCATCCTGTCATGGGCCGGATCAACAGCGGGGTCCATTCTCGTGTTTTTCATTGTCCGTCATTATGGACAAAGAAGGGCTCTTGGATTCATCCGCAGGCATCCGTCTGTCAGAAAGCTTATGTTATGGGTGGAAAGACACGGTTTTGGCCCGATGTTTCTGCTGCTTTGTTTTCCATTTACACCGTCTGCCGCGGTGAATGTGGTCGCCGGTTTGTCAAGGATCGGGACGCGGCCGTTTGTTTTGGCGGCAGCTTCGGGAAAGCTCGTCATGATTTTTATGATCAGCTTCATCGGATATGATCTTCACGCGCTGATCACACAGCCGATTCGCACGGTGATTGCCGTTCTGGTGATTGCTGTCTTATGGTATGTCGGCAAAAGGGTGGAACGGCATCTGCATGTGAGAGCCAGCCAGCGTGAGCATGATGGAGGGAGACAGTAACATGAAAAAACGGTTTTGGTTTCTTGCCGGTGTCGTGTCCGTAGTTCTCGCCATTCAAGTCAAAAATGCCGTCTTTATTGATTACAAAGTAGAAGGCATCAGCATGAACCCGACTTTTCAGGAAGGGAACGAACTGTTGGTCAATAAATTTTCACATCGATTCAAAACCATCCATCGTTTTGATATTGTTTTGTTTAAAGGCCCTGATCAAAAAGTGCTGATAAAGCGAGTCATTGGATTGCCCGGTGAATCGATCAAATATAATGACGATCAGCTGTATGTGAACGGAAAACAGGTGGCTGAACCATTTTTGAAACCATTGAAATCTGTATCTGCCGGAAGCCATGTAACGGGAGATTTTTCACTGAAAGAAACGACAGGGAAAAAGACGTTATCGAAGGGGCAATATTTTGTAATCGGAGATAATCGCATATATAGCTTTGACAGCCGGCATTTCGGTCCGATCAGGGAAAAAGACATTGTCGGAGTCATTTCGGATTAGGAACTGTACACTGAGAAAAAGGCGCCATTTGAAAGGCGTCTTTTTTGTGCTGGTTGGAAAAATATGTTGCGAGATCATTTGTCACCCGATATAATTATTTTTGTTACGTGTGTAACAAAATGAAATATTTATTAACACTTATTTCTTTTTTCTTAGGGTTTTTGTTTAGTTGCTGATAAAACAAAAGGAGTGATCTCATGATGGATTACAAAACAGTTATTATCGGAGGCGGACCGGTTGGATTGATGCTGGCTTCTGAGCTGGCATTGGCAGGGGTAAAAACATGCGTGCTTGAGCGGCTTGAACAGCCAGTGCCGTATTCGAAGGCGTTGACGCTGCACCCCCGCACGCTTGAGCTTTTTGAAATGAGAGGGCTGCTTGAGCGTTTTGCGTCTCGTGGGAAAAAGATATCTTCCGGCCATTTTTCAATGCTCGATACCCGTCTTGATTTTTCCAGTCTGGATACGAGCTGTCCTTATACGCTATTGCTTCCGCAGACCGAGACTGAACAGCTGCTTGAGGAACGTGCGCGAAGCCTGGGGGCAGAGGTGTTACGGGGGGCAGAGGTGCTAACGGTAACGCAAAACGAAGAGGCAGTGCAAACCGTTTTCAAGGATCGGGAAGGCATTGTGCGGACGCTGAGCAGCCTGTTTGCCGTTGGCGCTGACGGAGCAGGGAGCGTCGTTAGGAAACAGGCGGGAATTGCGTTTCCTGGAACAGACAGCACCGTCACCGCAGCTCTTGGTGATGTGAAGCTTCTTTCTCCGCCGCCATCAGGAGTTTTGTCGCTTTGTACGACAGAGGGAGGAGTCATGATTGTTCCGCTTTCTCCTGACCGGTACCGCGTTGTGTTGATCAGCCCTTACCGCACGCAGACGCCGAAAGATGCTCCTGTCACAGAAGAGGAGCTGAAAACAGATCTCATCCGGATATGCGGAACTGATTTTGGCTTAAACGAGCCTACGTGGATGTCCCGATTCGGGAATGCCTCCCGTCAAGCGAAGGAGTATCGGAGCGGCAGACTCTTTCTTGCGGGCGATGCAGCACATATTCATTTTCCTGCTGGCGGCCAAGGGCTGAATGTCGGTCTTCAGGATGCCATGAACCTTGGATGGAAGCTTGCGGCGGCTGTCGGCGGCTCTGCACCTTCATGGCTTTTGGACAGCTATCACGCAGAGCGGCATCCGGTGGCGGAAGATCTTCTTCGGAACACAGAGGCGCAGACGCGGCTGATGGATTTCACGAAGGCCGGTCTCCATTTGCGAAGCATGGTGTCCGATATGCTTGCTTTTTCCGATGTGAATCGCTTTATAGCGGGCCAAATTTCTGCAATCGATGTCGGGTATGAAGCTGACCAAAACATGCCGCCGCATCGGTTGAACGGCAAAAGACTTCCGGATGTGGAACTGCGGCTTTCTGATGGCAGTATGGAACGCCTCTATAACTGCCTGCATAATGGGTCATACGTTTTGCTGTCACTGAAACAAGGAGCTGATAATGACCACATCCCATTTAAAGGCTTGCACACAGTGTGTGCTTCTCTTGCAGAACCTCGTGAAGAGTGGAGAGACGTGCATACTGTATTGGTTCGGCCTGATGGCCATGCCGCCTGGGCAGTCGATGCCGCAGGGCCAGATGCGGCAGAAGTGATTCAAACAGGTATCAGGCGCTGGCTGCCGATTGCCAGCCGTGTGTAACACAAATCGATTGTTTCATCTGTAACAAAACGTTATGATATAAGAAACAATTGATTAATAAAGGATGGAAGAGCCGTATGGATACAGAACATACTAAGCGATCACTTTTTGAATTATATACGGAACTCATTCATCAGCAGGAGAAATGGGAGGGGCTCATAAAAGTCTTTTTGGCTGATGAAATGAAGAAGCTGGATCAGGAGCACGGACAAAAATCTCAATTAACGATGACAGAAATTCATGTTCTTTCCTGTGTGGGGGAGCATGAGCCGATCAATGTCACTTCGATTGCCGACAAAATGAATACGACGAAAGCGACGGTGTCACGCATCAGCACAAAATTGCTTGGCGCCGGCTTCCTTCACAGAACACAGCTCAGCGATAATAAGAAGGAGGTCTACTTCCGTTTGACGCCGGCAGGGAAGAAGCTGCACAACTTGCATCAATACTATCATCAAAAGGTTGAGCAGCGTTTTCTTTCCTTTTTTGACCGTTATACAGAGGAAGAGATTCTGTTTGCGGAAAGGCTGTTCCGGGATCTGGCGACGAAATGGTATCCGTCCTCAGAAGAAATGGAAGAGGGGTTTCACAACGTTTTTAAATAAAAAACACGCACTGAGGTGGGTGTTTTTTACGTTTCTTCTTTCTTTTTCAAGATTGTAAGGTAAATCAGATTTCCTCCGGCTAAAATGATAAGCGGCAGTCCAGGGGAACTGGATGTCACCAAATTATAAATCAGCCAGATTCCTAAACATATTCCATAATATAAGTGCATTGCTTTCTCGGGGTTGTCGCGCAGCAAACTCCCTTTAAAAATCTTTTTCATCATAACGCCCCTATTAATTTTATGATTTCTCCTTTAGTTTACATGCATCTTCGGTTAATCTCAAAATTCGATCTTTGGCTTTTGATGCTTCCTCAGAATATGCTGAGGAAATTTAGGAATTATTTTTGATGGGGAGCAACAGTCTAGTATACCTTGATTTATGGATGTATCATAAAACAATTCTGTAAATACCTTTGCTTGTTACCTGAACGTATCTCGGACAGGTACAGAATCATAATCACTTCTATCATCTACTATCTCCCTTGCTAAAACACTGTTTTCTCCTGATAAAAAAGAGGACATTAAGTCCTCTTCTTACTTACGATACGCCTATTAGTATCTTTAATTTTTTTACTGTGTTTTTGAAGCTTTGCTTTCAAGTGAAATAGGGTCTTCTGTTTTAGTTCTCCTAATCTTTACAGAAATACCTACTAGAATTACCGCCATCGTTGTAAATATTCCCATGGTTAATAAGATCGTATCATGATTTAAACTCCATCCAATTAAGAAAGAGATTATCGCTCCACCGAAACTTGCCGAAGCAATAAATAAACTTGTAACTTCGTCAACGTACTTTTGAATAATGATTGATGCTAGTGTTAAAGCAATGGGAAATATGCCCGCTATACTTAGACCAATCAAAAATGTGCCACCCAATTGAAGTATTGGGTTATTTATATAAGAGAAGGCGATCAACAAAACTATTAAACAACTGCAACTAAATAGGAGGTACTTAGAAAAATCAAGCCTTCTGCTTACGAAACCAATCAGTATTCTTCCTATGATGATCCCTACCCAGAAAAAGGAGACACTGATAAGACTGATTTGTTCATTGTCTTGGTTTATCATAATTGAAGGTAAAAAGTTGGCGAAATTTGTTTCGATACCAGCATATAGAAAAGCAAAAAATACAAAAAAGCCTAATTGCTTTGATTTTTTTCTATCTCCTATAAAGTATTGAAATGCTCCTACATTTGGCAAGGCCACTTGCTGGTTAGCATTCTTAGCGTACTTTCGGTTCTTGGATAAGAAAATTAACCACCCTGCTAATAGGACGAACAAAAAGGTGAATATGCAGTAATACGGTAAAAACCAGTTATTGATATTGATGAAGGAATTAATTAATAATGGGAAAGTTAAAGCGCCTAATCCAAAGAGGACTTCCAGCTTACTCATTTTTTCTGCATTACTTTCGAAATTAGCAATAACAAAGGAACCAACTGTCGTTTCTAATGTACCTGCTCCATATCCTAAGAGAAAAGCCATTACAACAATATAATACCAATCCTTAGTGAGAAAAAAGATACTTAACGCTACAAGCATAATTGTCAAAGCTAAAGTAAGTGTCCTAAAGTGACTGTATTTCTTAATCATTAACGGTGCGATTAATACTCCGCTTAGGAATCCGGTAAACTGAAAGAAAATGATGATCGAAATATCATCTGTTGTCTTGTTAAAAGACTCTAAAAGAAATGGTGTCAAACTTCCTGTTGATATATGGATAATACCCACTGTGAAAAAGAAAGCATATCCAAATAAATATGTCCCTCTTAACATTCATTACACCCCTATATGAAAAAGCAGGAAAATAAATTCCTGCTTTTTCAGTAACTTATCTCTTCGAAATACTAGTTGACTGCTAAAACAGACATTGTTTGAGAGTTGCTATCTTTCTCAAAGAACATTTCTAATACTTCCTGAGATCTAAAACCATCGTTAAAAGAAGGGATCTCAACCCAATCTTTCTGAGTTGATGAAATCCAATTGATTAACTCGCTTCTAAAAGAATCAGCCCAACCATAAAATTCGTTTGGCGGATCGTTTAAGAGACTTTGCGGCACTGGGCAGTCTACCACGTTCAAGCCATCTATGAGCTTGTAAACGTGAGGATTGCCTGTGTGGTATTTAAACTCTTTTTTGTGTCCAACTACCTCAATGCTAAAACCGCAGTCTTCAGGTACAGAACATTTTGATGTGATGATATTTACAAATACCTTGTTCTTCAGTTGACCATAAATTTCTGCATAGTCATCTACAAGTACCTGTTTATCCTCTTTTGTTTTTACATTTGTGTTCATCTTTGCCCTTACTGATTCTGTGATGAAATCACTCTCGAACAAATACCATACCATGTCGATAAGGTGAATACCCAGATCCCCCAATGACCCGCTGGTCTTCTTACTATTAGCGTCATCTCTCCAAGTAAACTTCTTACGTCTAAGTGCACTATTTTTCTTGAAGTGTACTTTTATGGACAGTATGTTACCTAGTTCATTATTGATAATTAAGCTTTTTAAGATATTTACGTAAGACAAATATCTATAATTAAATCCCATACTAGCTCTTACGTCTAACCTTTCAGCAGTATCTTTCATAATGCTTGCTTCTTCAAGAGAAATAGCCATAGGCTTTTCACACAATACATGCTTATGTTTTGCTAATGCTTGCAAAGCATGTTCTTTATGGCAAAAGTTTGGAGATGCTACAATTAAACCTTCTGAGACATCAATTAGTTCATCTACATTTTCATATGTCTTCCCACCGAAAGTTTTAACAAAGCTTTCCGCATTTTGTTGATTTATGTCATACACCCCTACTAACTCTGCATTTTTAATTGTAGATAAAGCAGTTGCGTGCGCTCTTGCAATACCACCTGCACCTATGATACCAATCTTCTTCATACTCTATTTCCTCCTCATGATCCAATTAATTTTTTCAAGGTATTGGTAATTCCTTTTGAGTACTCACTATCGGTTATCAATTGATGCAGATTTTTGGCTTCTTGTGTTGCATTTTTAAGTAGATATCCATTTCCTACTGCCTGTAACATACGAACATCATTTCCGCTATCTCCAAATGCGATAGCTTTTTCAGTATTTAGGTTGTATTTCTCTAACATAAACTTTACAATTTCATTCTTTCCTGTTCCCATGGGTATAAAATCTACATCATAGCTGTCTTCTGGATCACCTGCTAAGGGATTGCAACGATTTATATTAACTGAAACTCCGTATTCCTCGCAGATCTTTTCAATTGCTAATAGGTTTTTCTTGTCGTTTATTTCATCTTGTTCCTGATAATAAAAATTATTCTTATACCGTGACGTTCCTAATTGAGTTTGCGGATTCAAAAGAATGTTATGATTTTCATGTAACTGTTTTACAAGTATCTCAATCTTTTCTTTACTAAACTCTTCATTTATACGACTGTTCCACTCATTATCTTGCTGTCCGAAATTATGCTCTGAAAAGTACGTAATTTCAGTTCCAAGATCACTAGCTATAAAATGCGGGAAATATCTAAATTTTCCTCGTCCCATTTTATCCAGAATAGATTCTATACTGCTCCCGGTAACCCATCCGATGAGTAGTTCCCCATCTTTACTTTTTTGTTCTAGATAATCTTCGAGTTCATATATGTCTCGTTGTTTTTGTTCATCGATTGTATGCGGAAAATACGTTTCATCAAAATCACAAAAAACAATATACTTAGGATGGTCAACCTTGGATAACGTTTTATACTCTGACTTCTTGCTTAATAACATGAAACAGACCCTCCACTACTCTGTCTTGTTCTTCTAAAGTAAATGACGGATATAATGGCAAATGCAGTACCTGGCTATGAGCTTTTTCCGTATGGACCAATTGGAGTTTTGTATACTTGTCCTGTACTAAAGGAGTTTTTTGCATATGAGACAGGATTGGATAATATACATCTGTTTGAACACCAAACTCTTCATTTAATTTCGTCATGATATTTGTCCTATCTTCTGTTCTTACCTTAATAGGAAACAGATGCCACACATGATCTTCACTTAATTCCGGTAATTCAATAAGACCTTTATTCTGTAATTCTGCTAATTGAGTAATGTATCTATCCGCCAAAAACAGTCTTTTGAAGTTGTTTAATGAAAGATACTTCATTCTCTCTAAACCAATAGCTGCTTGTAAATTGTCCATTTTTGAGTTAAGTCCAAAATCGATGACTTTCTTATTTTTCACATTTACTTCAAAACCATGATAACTAAATTGAATGCATTTTTTAGCGAGTTCTTCATTATCAGTTGCTATTGCTCCAGCCTTACCACATACACCAAAATTCTTATATGGATTAAAACTTAATGTAGTGATGTCTGCATCCTTTCCTAAGTCTGTCAGTCCAATTCCTTGGCAAGCATCCTCAATTACTTTCAATTGATAACGATTGGCTATTTGACGGATATGCTTCATTTCTGAATGTTTTCCGTATAAATGCACAGGCAGAATAAATTTTGTATAAGGAGTTATTGCTTCCTCGATTTTGTTAGGATCGATGCAGAATGTTTGCGGGTTAATATCTACATAGACAGGAACGCCTCCCAAAGCTAACACAGCATTTTCAGTAGCTGCAAAGCTATTAGCTGGCATGATCACTTCATCCCCACGATTTAACCCTAAAGCCAATAATCCTATCATAATAGCATCCGTTCCACTGCTGGTTGCAATTACATACCTTTTATGTAAATATGTAGATAAAACATCTTCGAATTGCTCTAAATAGGAACCACTCGTAAATTTTCCAGTTGGCAAAACTTTAGTTAAAGTATTTAAGATATCATCCACTTCATCATTGGTTATTAATCTGTCTACAGGCATAAAAGGGACTTTACTGATTTCACGATTTTTTTGGTAGTTGAAAAGGTCGTTTTCAATATCTGTATTTTCTTTTAATACTTGTTTCCACCGCTCGTTTGCAATACTGTCTTCAATAACAAGTTCTTTTCCTTGCATGTCACCTTTTAAGTGTTTTAGCAATAACATGTTTTCTTTACTTTTACCTGAAACTCTAACCTGTTTTTGCATGAACAGTACCTCCAATGATTTTTATAATCTGGAAAATTTGATACAAATTTATCCTAATTTCTGAAACCGATAACATGTCAATAACTTTTTTGAGGAAGGGAAAATATGCCTACAATTGATGAAATAGCAAAATTGTGCAATGTGTCTAAAACCACAGTATCAAGAGTATTGAATAATCATCCTTATGTATCAAAAGAAAAAAGAGATATGATCTTAGAGGCTATTAACGATCTTGACTACACTCCCAATTATTTAGCTCGGAATTTTAGGAGAAATAAGACACAAACGATAGCTTTATCGGTTCCGAGTATCGACCATCCATTTTTTGCTCAATTAATAAAAGGGGTCTCTCATGAAGCGCTGTTTAAGAATTACAAGGTCATTGTATTTCAAACCTTTTATGACAAACAGACAGAGCTGGAATTATTAGAGTTATTGAAACATAAAGAAGTTGATGGCATTATTCTTGGAACTTTAGAAAATGAATGGGATAAGATATCCCCTTTCTTAAAGTATGGTCCTATCTTATTGTGTAATGAATATCATCACTCTGCGGACATCACGATCATTGGGTATGATGAATTTGAAGCCGCATACATGGGGGTAGCACATTTAATTGAAAGAGGACATAAAAAAATTGGATTTTGTTTTGATACTCCATATAGCGAAGCTCAATGTCAGAGGAGAGAGGGTTACTTGAAAGCTTTACAAGATTACAATTTACATCATAGAAACGAATGGATATTCGGCGAATTGTTTAATATCGAGGATGGCTTTCGTGTTTTTCATAAGATAAAGGATCTAAAGGACAGACCCTCAGCAATATTTACAGGAAATGATCAAGTCGCCGCAGGGATTATTAAACAGGCGATAAAAAATGGCTTTAAAGTTCCAGAAGACTTAGCTGTAATTGGTTTTGACAACCATTCGATTTGCCAAGTCGTTACTCCGACCATAACAACAATTGATATTCCCATAATAGAATTAGGTCAACAGGCTGTGTTGAAAATAATCGAGTATATTTCGGGTAACACTTCTTTAAACAGAAAAATTATTAAACTGCCAACAAATCTTATTATAAGAGAATCAACGTAACTATAAATTTTCACTTCCTTATCATTTTATCACTTTGTATAGAAAAAAGAGGTTATCATATATAACCTCTTTTTCAATCAGGAAATTTCACTTTCCTGCCTCATTTTGAAGTCTCCATACTCTGCAGAATAGAGTCGCTCCTGCCCTTTTCTTCCTAAGTATTCCTTTTTTTAACTAGGCATTGCTGCCGCTTATCGAACTCTCTTTGCCTTTTTTTTCACCATGAAGATGGTGAAGCAGACGATAAAACGGCGGCAAGAGGGCGATGACAAGGATGACGCGTATGACCTGAACCGCAACGACAAAGGTGGAATCGGCATGCAATGTAACAGACGTCGTCGCCATTTCTGCAATGCCGCCGGGTGCAAATGCCAAAACAGAGGTGATCAGCGAAATCCCTGTCAGTTTGGAAACGATCACCGCGCTTAAAAGCATGGCGGCAATTAAGCCGACTGATGAAATGAAACCGACGATCATGATACGTGTAACGCCGGCAAACATGCTTTTGTACATCTTAGAACCGATTGTAGCCCCCAGAAATATCTGCGAAAGATGGTTAGCCTGTGACGGCCACCATGCAAGCATGTCATGGCCTGTTATTGAAGCGCCGCCTATGTGCACGGCCGCTACACCGAGCATACTGCCGAGCAGCCACGGAGCGGGAAATTTTAAATATTTTGCCGCTTTACAAGCTCCCCAGGCAACGAAAATGAGAACGCCGGTCCACAGTACGGGAGCGAGCCCGATTTCTGTCGTAGCAGCGGATACCGTTTGTGTTGCGGCACTTGCAGGGCCATCTTGTTTAGCGTAAATCAGGATAACCAAAAACGGAATAGACAGGACCACGAGCAGCACCCGCATCATTTGAACGAGACTGACAATAGCGGTATTGGCACCGACCTCCTGAGCAATACTCGGCATGGCGGACAGTCCGCCGGGAGCCGTGCCGACAAAGCTGGTCATCATATCCGTTTTGCTGTAACGCCAAAGCACATAGCCTGACAGCATGGCAAGAAGTATCGATAAAATCAGCATGATGCCGACCGAAAACCAATGATCTTTGAGGACAGACAGAACGGATAGGTTCAGCTTTTGGCCCAATTCAATGCCGAGGATCATCTGCCCGAGAGCGAGCCACCGGCGGTTAATTCCTTTTTGGTCTGGCGCCATCATCAGCCAAGCCGGCCGTATCATAGCGAGACAGCAGGCGACAATCAGCGTTCCGATCATCCATCCGATCGATATTCCGGATAACGAAAGAATAAACCCCCCGGCTGCACTGATTGCGATAAACCATAGATCTGTGAGGAGATTTTTGTCTTTCTTCAATATAAAACCCTTCTTCCTATAAACTTACAGCTCCAATTGTTCATGTAGTGAATGTATGAATACTATAGTATATTTTTGTTGATAAAGAAATTATGAATTTTTTTCTGTCAGCCATTGATTTTTCTTATGACCTTATATTCAATCCTCTCCATGATATGAGACTGCAAGAAACCGGCGGCGAGAAGACACACGGAAAGAGTGTAAAACATGATTTCTCCGCCAAACGAAGTCAGGATCAGTCCGCCGGCCAGCGGTCCGATTGACCGTGAAATATCCCAATGCAAGCCGTATATCGCATAGAAACGGCCGAGCATATGCGGCGGCGCCAGCCGGGAAATAAAGGTTTGGATATGAGTGAGTCCGATGCTTTCTCCAACCGTCATCACGGCAGCAGTCAGCATAAGCAGCGTTAAAGATGTTGAGAATGCAAAGCCGGCGGCCGCAAGTGAGTAGCTAATATAGGTAATGAGAAGAATCGTTTTCATCGATAACTTTTCTGTCCATTTTACTAGAGGTACTTGAAGAACAAAGCTTAATAAAGCTTTTGCTGCCGAATAGATTGCCAGCATGGACAGGTAATCAGAAAACATACTTTTGCTGAACAGCCTGTATGTCGTTTCTGTTTGCGCGTATAACATGCTGATTGGGAGAGAAAGCAGCAAAAGGATCAAAACAGGCCGATATCTTGTGAAACGCGCGGATAATGCTGCGGGATGATCGGCTTTTAGCGGCTTTGTTTCTGGTAATTTAAAGGCGGCGATAAGAAAATAAATGAACAGCGCCGCGGCATCTAATGCAAATATCCAAACGGGATCATGAGCGTACAGCAGCAGCCCAAGCAGCGGACCTGCCGTCAAGCCTGCTGAGTAGATGGCATTGATGACGGCAAAAACTTCCGAACGTCTGCTTTCCGGCGTGCTTTCGGCGATCTGTGCGCGTGATGCAGGAATGTACAGGGATCTGCCGATGCCGTTGAGGATATAAAGGAAAGCGAAAAAATACGCATCATGAGCAAAAACAAAACCCGCCATTGCCGCTGTTTGCAGAAGCAGGGCAGTCAGGATCGCTGTTCGCCGTCCGAGCTGATCTGTCACACGTCCCGCTATGAGTGTCAGGCAAATATCAGCGAAGGGCTGAAGACTGATGATAAGCATGGGAAGCATCACGCTTCCGTTTAATTGCTCATGCAGATACAGCACCATAAACGGCCCCATCATGGCCCCTGTCAGGCTTGTCAGCATTTCGCCGAAAAATCGGAGCCAAACGGGTGCTGTGTAGCGGGATTTAATTGATTGGAAGAGGATAAACATGTGATTTCCGCCTTTCGCTGTTTGATATAGTAGTAGTGTATAGAAGGGGCGGCGGGCCAAAAAGAGAAGAAAATAAGAGAAAAAGATTCCCCTTTTTTGTCAGGAGGTGCAGGGATTGAAGCTGATTGACCACTATGTGGCGCTCGCAAAAGCTGAGAGCGGCGAACCGGGACAGATGAAGGAAATGCCGCTCAGTGAGATTGCGGCTTGTTTATATTGTACAGAGAGAAATGCGAAGCTGATTTTACATAAGATGGAGAGCAAAAAATGGATCATTCGCGAAAGCGGATCGGGGCGCGGCCATAAATCAAAAATCGCTTTTCTCCGTCAGCCGGAAGATTTGCTGCTTCAAACTGCCAAGGAATATACAACAGCCGGTAAACTTGAAAAAGCAAAAGGACTGCTTGACCATTATCAGCCGGCATTTCCGGGGATTCAAAATATGTATAACATGTGGTTTTCTGAGGTATTCGGTTTTGTAACAGAAACCGGACAGGATGGTGAACAGGATGTGCTGCGCTTGTTTATAGCCCCAGCAGCGGTAAGCAGTTTTGATCCGTACAGGATTTTTCTGCGGTCAGAGGGCCATTTTGTCAAGCAGATTTATGATACACTGCTCCGATTTGATCGGGAAAAGAGAGAGCCGCAGCCGCATTTGATCCACGGATGGAATAAGGCGGGGAAAAAAAGGTGGCGATTTTTTCTTCGGAAAGGCGTTTCTTTTCATAATGGAAAGCCATTGACGTCAAGGGATGTTGTATTTACGTTTCAGCGTTTTATGGATCATGATGAAAATCCATATAAATGGCTGCTGAAAGGTGTTGAACGGATTTCAGAGAAAGGGCCTTTTTGTGTGGACATTGAGCTCGATCAGCCGAATGAGCTTTTGCCGTATATTCTTTGTGATGAACGGCTGTCTATCCTGCCGGCAGAAACGAACGGCGGGGTGAATGGGACGGGACCTTTTTGCCTTGTTCAGCATGACGAACACATGCTCATTCTTCAAGCCAACGAGCGTTACTTTAAGGGCCGGGCATTCTTAGATCGTATTGAGTTTGTGCTTTCTGAGCAAGCAGATGATATGTACGGTTTTACCCTTCGAGAAAAACAGAAACCTCCTGAGAGGCAAACTGTTTTTGAAGAACGGCATGTTCAATATTTGTCACTAAACCTCAGAAAGAAAGGGCCGCTTCAGCATCCAAGCTTGAGAAAAGCCCTTCGGCTGCTGATTTCATCTGAACAGCTCGTTCGTGAGGCGGGAGGACACAGAAGCATTCCGGTATCATCTTTTTTCCCCCCGGCGCCTTTTGACTGGGGATATGCTTCACCTGCGGAATTAATAAAAAAAAGCGGATATGCGGGGGAAACGCTGTCACTGTTTACCTTTTCTGAAACAGATCATCGCGAGAACGCAGCATGGATTCAAGAGGTTTGTGAACGGAACGGCATTAGGCTTGACCTGGAATTTTGTGCTGCTGCCGATTTGCGCCGCCCGGAAATCGTACAAATGGCTGACATCATTCATGACAGCGCAACGTTTTATGAAGAAAGCGAGTTTGGTTTTTTGCATTTGCTGCTTTCGGAGAACAGCTTTTTGCATCAGCATCTTTCAGATGAACAGAAACGGACATTTTCAGAAATGATAGAACGGTTTTTCTCATTGCGCGACCTGCCTTCCAGAATGAATATAGTAAAACAAATTGACCGTCAGCTTATAGGCGATGTCAGCGCGATTCCGCTGTATCAAAATGTGCTTGAGGTTGCATCGAGTGAAACTGTTGAGGGTCTGATGCTGGATGAAGAGGGGTGGATTGATTTTTACTCTGTATGGCTGTCAAAAGAGTGAAGAGGGCTCTCATTTGATCCCTCTCATGCTTCGTTACGCAGCCATTTTGCGGCAGTGATCGGCGCAGGCAAAACAAGACGTCGCACACGCTTGGCAATGATCATGATCATGCTTTTCGCATTCAGTGCCGCAGGCTTCACAAATATCGGCGCAAAGTGCGCAAATTTCTTTCATAAAGGGGCTGTCCGTTTGCATGGCTTTCACTGCCAGCGCGCAAATATCCGCACATTCCCTGTCAAGCCGGATGCAGCCGCTCAGATCGTGGTGCGCACTTTCTTCCAAACATTTTGTAAAACAATGGTTGCAAGCTTCCATACATTCGATACAAGCTTCAATGGGTTGCTGCATGCTTGATTCCCCCTCATATGTTCGTGTATGATTTTATGTTTCCCGGCTGAGGTTAAGAAAAACAGTGGAGTGTGTTTTAGGGGGAGAGGGTGTAAATATAATCTGATCGTGTCTATCAAAATCGTGTGCTAGCGATCCATCAAATAGTATAAAAACCAGACAGCATGATTTTGTTCATCTCGTGCGGCGCGCGTAAAGATACCCTTTGCCTTTACATTTGAGGTTTCCTCAGCTGCGCGTAAGTAAAAGTCAACGGTTTTTTGTTCATCTTTAAAAGCGGCATCAAGTCCTCTTGTAAAAGTGTCCGGGCATTTCTCTGTTTGTTTCGGCATGATATGTTTGCCTGTAATGGCTCCGTATAATGAGGAGAAATTACGGAGATGGCGGATCTCATCGCGCCTGATTTCTTCAATTTGTTTTCTGACATCGGCAGGGTGGGCAAGTTCAGCAAGCCTGCGGTAGCATTGAACCGCACTGAATTCTCCGTTGATGGCTTTCTGGAGATTTTGAATCAAAACAGGGTCT
Source organism: Bacillus sp. FSL K6-1012 (assembly GCF_037964915.1). NCBI lineage: Bacteria > Bacillati > Bacillota > Bacilli > Caryophanales > Bacillaceae > Bacillus > Bacillus sp. FSL K6-1012. The sequence goes on from NZ_CP150175.1 coordinate 1,173,823, forward strand.
TCCCGATATTGCGCTGGATAAGAAAAATAGCTGTAATACAAGGGGTTCAACTCCATTCTTAAGGAATTGGGCTTCTGTAAAAGTATATGTGAGGCCAGAAAACATGTGCGGAGAAATTCAGCTTCTCATAAGTGAAAAGGCCGTTTTTACCAATAGATCAGATTGGTCATTTTCGTCAATGTTCGATAAAATATAAACAGATAAAAAGAGAGGGGTCTTCTAATTTGGGAGCAGAGTTTTTAGTAGGCAGGTCCGGGAGTGGAAAAACGAAGCTGATCATCGACAGCATTCAAGATGAACTGCGCCGGGCTCCATTCGGGAAACCGATCATTTTTCTAGTCCCGGATCAAATGACGTTTTTAATGGAATACGAGCTTGCTAAAACGCCTGATACGGGCGGCATGATTCGTGCTCAAGTCTTCAGCTTTTCACGACTGGCCTGGCGCGTCCTCCAGCATACGGGAGGAATGAGCAGGCCGTTTCTTACGAGCACGGGCGTACAGATGCTCCTGCGGAAGCTCATTGAAGAGCACAAACAGGAGTTTAAAGTCTATCAAAAAGCAAGTGATAAAAGCGGTTTTACCGCACAGGTAGAACGGATGCTGACTGAGTTTAAGAGATACTGTCTGGAACCGGAAGATATTCGACGGATGGCGGATAGCGGAACAGCTTCCGAGTATCGGGGGGAACGTATTTTATCTGAAAAGCTTCATGATTTATCGATCCTGTACCAGCAGATGGAAAAAAGCCTTGAGGATCAGTATCTTCATTCTGATGATTATTTGACACTATTGGCAGAGCATATCCCGCAGGCGGAAGATTTGAAAGGGGCACATGTCTATGTAGACGGCTTTTATCAGTTTACACCGCAGGAATTCAGGGTGTTAGAGCAGCTTATGCTTCAGGCAGAGCATATCACGTTTTCACTCACAGCGGACAAGCCGTCACATGAGGGGGAGCCGCAGGAACTTGATTTGTTCAGAATGACGGGAAAAACGTATTATCGCCTCCACCAGACGGCAAAGGAACTGAATCTGGACATCACCTATAAAGAGCTTGATGAATCAAAGCGGCACAAGGGCGCACCGGAATTAGCCCATTTAGAAGCACAGTATGAAGCGCGTCCGGTTATTCCGTTTGCTGAGAAACAAGAGGCTTTTACCGTGATGCAGGCCGCAAACAGACGAGCAGAGCTGGAAGGTATTGCCCGGGAAATCCACAGCCTTGTCAGAGAGAAGGGCTACCGATACAAGGATATGGCGATTCTAGCGCGTCAGCCGGAAGACTATAAGGATATGGTCAAGGAAGTATTTGCAGATTACGAGATTCCTTATTTTATTGACGGGAAAACATCTATGCTGAACCACCCGTTAGTAGAATTTATCCGGTCAAGCCTTGACGTATTAAAGGGAAATTGGCGTTATGAAGCGGTGTTCCGCTGCGTGAAAACCGAACTGTTATTCCCGCTTAACCAGCCGAAGGCCAAGGTAAGAGAGCAGGTTGATCAGCTGGAGAATTACTGTATCGCTTACGGGATCAAAGGCGATCGCTGGACAAAGGATGATCGTTTCCATTACAGACGTTTTGTGTCGTTAGATGATGAATTTGCGCAGACCGATCAAGAAATCGAAATGGAAAACATGCTGAATGACACGCGCGATTGGATTGTTCCGCCGCTGTTCCAGCTGCAGAAACGAATGAAAAAAGCAAAAACGGTTCAAGAGAAGGCGGAGGCGCTTTACCGTTATTTAGAAGAGACAGATGTGCCGCTGAAGCTGGATCAGGAAAGACAGCGGGCTGAGGAAGACGGCAGAATCATTGAAGCACAGCAGCACCAGCAGGCGTGGGATGCAGTCATTCAGCTGCTTGAGGAGTTTGTGGAAATGATGGGCGAAGATGACATTTCTCTCGATTTGTTTCAGCAAATGATGGAGACCGGTGCAGAGTCGCTGACATTCTCTCTTATCCCTCCGGCGCTTGATCAGGTGTTTGTCGGCAATATGGATTTGTCGAGAATATACGGCACCTCATGCACCTTTGTGATCGGGGCAAACGACGGCGTCCTGCCGGCTCGCCCTGACGAAAACGGGGTGCTGTCGGATGATGATCGTGAGTGGCTGAAGACGATAGGTATTGAGCTTTCCTCCGGCGGGCGGGAGCGTCTGCTTGATGAGCATTTCCTCATCTATATGGCGCTTTCAAGCCCGTCTGACCGCCTTTATGTGACGTATCCGATTGCTGATGCGGAAGGGAAAACGCTTTTGCCGTCGATTGTAATCAAGCGGCTGGAAGAACTGTTTCCGCAGCATCGTGAGCGTCTATTGACAAATGAACCGGAGCAGGTCAGCGATGAGGAACAGCTTATGTACCTTGTCAATAAAAGCGTGGCACAATCATACACCGCTAGCCAGCTCAGATTATGGACGAGGGAATATGAAATCAGCGACGTCTGGTGGAGCGCGTACAATGCGCTGATGAATGAACCTGACAGGCTGGAGTCGAAAAAGCTTTTCTCAAGCCTGTTTTTCCGAAATGAAGTCAAGCAGCTTGAACGCTCTGTATCGAGACAGCTCTATGGTGAACGCATTCAAGGGAGCGTGTCGAGGATGGAAACCTTTAACGCTTGTCCGTTCTCCCATTTTGCGTCTCACGGGCTGCATCTGAAGGAACGTCAATTTTTCAAGCTTGAAGCACCGGATATCGGGCAGCTCTTTCATTCGAGTTTAAAACTGATTTCAGACCGGCTGCGCGAGCACAAAATAGATTGGCGCGACCTAACGAAGGAGCAGTGCGAGCTGTTTTCTTATGATGCGGTCGAGCGGCTGGCGCCGAAACTGCAAAAAGAAATTCTGCTCAGTTCAAACAGACATTATTACGTGAAGGAAAAACTGCAAAAAATTGTGACACGCGTGTCCGGCATTTTAAGCGAGCATGCAAAAGCGAGCGGATTCGTGCCGATCGGCCTTGAATTGGGCTTTGGCGGAAAGGGCCCGCTCCCGCCGCTTACCTTTAAGCTGAAAAACGGCTGTACGATGGAGCTCGTCGGGCGGATTGACCGCGTGGATAAAGCGGAAAGCTCTAAAGGCCTGCTCCTCCGAATTGTCGACTATAAATCCAGCGATAAAGGCCTTGACTTGGCGGAAGTGTATTACGGACTTGCGCTGCAAATGCTGACGTATCTGGATTTATCGATTACACATTCGTTAGACTGGCTAGGAATGAAAGCCACGCCGGCCGGAGTGCTGTATTTCCATATTCATGACCCGATGATACAATCGAATCTTCCGCTCGGACTTGATGAAATTGAACAGGAAATTTTTAAGAAATTTAAGATGAAGGGCCTCCTCCTCGGTGATCAGGAAGCGATTCGCCTCATGGATACAACCCTTCAAGAAGGAAGATCAAATATCATCAATGCGGGCCTGAAGAAAGACGGCTCACTCAGATCGGATTCAGCGGCAGTCGGTGAAAAAGAATTTGAGCTGTTGACGAAGCATGTGCGCCGCACCTTCCAAGAAGCAGGCGAGCAAATCACTGACGGGCGCGTATCCATTGAGCCGTATAAAATGAAGAACAAGACGCCTTGCACATACTGTGCGTTCAAATCAGTATGCCAATTTGATGAATCATTAGAAGAAAACGAGTATCGTCTGTTAAAGGCCGAAAAGGACAAGACGGTACTTGATTGGATAAAGAAGGAGGCTGATGGCAATGAACATTCCTAAACCGGCAGACAGCACATGGACAGATGACCAGTGGAATGCCATCGTCTCAACCGGCCAGGATATCCTTGTGGCAGCGGCGGCAGGCTCCGGTAAAACCGCTGTTCTTGTCGAAAGAATGATCCGGAAAATCACGGCGGAAGAAAATCCGATTGATGTAGACCGGCTTCTCGTTGTCACCTTTACAAACGCCTCAGCGGCAGAGATGAAACACCGGATCGCGGATGCACTGGAAAAAGAGCTGGTGAAACGCCCGGGATCACTGCATATCCGACGCCAGCTGTCGCTGTTAAACCGGGCCAGCATTTCAACGCTTCATTCGTTTTGCCTGCAGGTGCTGAAAAAATATTACTACCTGATTGATCTTGATCCGGGCTTTCGGATTGCTGATCAGACAGAAGGCGAGCTTCTCGGGGACGAGGTGCTTGATGAGCTGTTTGAGGATGAATATGCAAAGGGTGATAAGGCGTTCTTTGAGCTTGTCGACCGCTACACGACTGACCGGCATGACTTAGATCTGCAATATCTCGTGAAACAGGTGTACGAGTATTCCCGTTCCCATCCTGATCCGGAGACATGGCTGAAAAGCTTTGTTCATTTGTATGATGTAACAGAAAAGAGCGCGATCGAGGAACTGCCGTTTTATCCGTATGTCAAAGAAGATATTGCGATGGTGCTGGACGGAGCAAAGGAAAAGCTGCAGCGTGCCCTTGAGCTGACAAAAGCGCCGGGCGGACCTGCGCCGCGCGCTGAAAATTTTCTCGATGATCTCGCGCAGATTGATGAGCTGATTCAGCATCAGGATGACTTCAATGAACTTTATCAACGCGTGCCCGCTGTCTCCTTTAAGCGTGCAAAAGCGGTGAAGGGGGATGAGTTTGATCCCGTCTTGCTTGATGAAGCGACAGACTTAAGAAATGGCGCCAAAAAACTGCTTGAAAAACTTAAAACCGATTACTTCACCAGAAGCCCGGAGCAGCATGTAAAAAGTTTGGCTGACATGGAGCCTGTCATTGAAACACTCGTCCAGCTTGTTATCAGCTACGGGAAACGGTTTGAAGCCGCGAAGCAGGAGAAATCGCTTATCGATTTTTCTGATTTGGAGCATTATTGCCTGTCCATCTTGACCGCTGTGAACGAAAAAGGCGAACGTGAGCCGAGTGAGGCGGCAAGATTTTATCAGGAGCAGTTTCATGAGGTGCTTGTCGATGAATATCAGGATACCAACCTGGTGCAAGAATCCATTCTTCAGCTCGTCACAAACGGGCCGGAAGAGACAGGCAACCTGTTTATGGTAGGAGATGTCAAACAGTCGATTTATCGATTCAGGCTTGCGGAGCCGCTTCTTTTTCTTTCAAAGTACAAACGGTTTACAGAGAGCGGAGAAGGTACGGGCCGGAAAATCGACTTGAACAAAAACTTTCGAAGCAGGGCTGATATTTTAGACAGCACAAACTTCTTGTTCAAACAGCTGATGGGCGGCAAAATCGGCGAGGTCGATTATGATGAACAGGCTGAGCTGAAACTCGGAGCGGCGTATCCGGAAAACAACGAAACGGAAACAGGGCTGCTGCTGATTGACAAGTCAGAGGAGGCGGACGCAGGCGAGGAAGCGGAAGAGCTGGAAACGGTGCAGTTCGAAGCTAAAGCGATCGCTAAAGAAATACGCAAGCTGATCTCATCGCCATTTAAAGTATATGACGGGAAAACGAAGACACACCGCAATATTCAATACCGCGATATCGTGATTTTGCTGCGATCGATGCCGTGGGCGCCGCAAATCATGGAGGAACTGCGAGCTCAGGGCATACCGGTTTACGCCAATTTAACATCAGGCTACTTTGATGCGGTGGAAGTGTCTGTGGTGCTTTCTGTCCTGAAGGTAATTGATAACCCGTATCAGGATATTCCGCTTGCTTCCGTTCTGCGTTCACCGATTGTCGGTGCTGACGAGAACGAGCTGTCTTTGATCCGGCTTGAAAACAAAAAGGCGCCGTACTATGAAGCAATGAAAGACTATCTGGCAGCCGGCGACCGAAACGATGAGCTCTACCAAAAGCTGCAAACGTTTTACGGACATTTGCAAAAGTGGCGCGTTTTTTCGAAAAACCATTCGGTGTCCGAGCTGATCTGGGAAGTGTACCGCGACACAAAATATATGGATTATGTCGGCGGGATGCCGGGCGGAAAACAGCGCCAGGCTAACTTGCGTGTCCTTTATGACCGGGCGCGCCAATATGAATCGACGGCATTTCGCGGCCTGTTTCGATTCTTGAGGTTTATCGAACGCATGCAGGAACGCGGCGATGATCTGGGAACGGCGAGAGCGTTGACCGAACAGGAGGATGTTGTCCGTTTGATGACGATTCACAGCAGCAAAGGGCTCGAATTTCCAGTCGTCTTCACAGCGGGACTCGGCCGGAATTTCAACATGATGGATCTCAACAAATCCTACCTGCTGGACAAGGAGCTTGGGTTTGGCACGAAATTTATCCATCCAGAATGGCGCATCAGCTATCCGACGCTTCCGCTCATCGCGATGAAGAAAAAAATGCGCAGGGAATTGCTGTCTGAGGAATTGCGTGTCCTCTATGTTGCTTTAACGAGGGCAAAGGAAAAGCTGTTTCTTGTAGGCTCATGCAAGGATCATCAGAAACAGCTGGCGAAATGGCAGGCATCCGCATCCCAAGCTGACTGGCTTCTGCCGGAATTTGACCGCTATCAGGCGAAAACGTATTTGGATTTCATCGGACCTGCTCTTGTCAGACACAGAGACTTGGAGTCTTTGGCTGAGGGCGGTGCGGCAGCGGTTTCTGATATATCAGGCCATCCGGCCCGTTTTGCTATTCAAATGATTCATTCATATGATCTGCTTGATGATGAGCTGGAAGAGAGACTGGAAGAAAAAAGCGAACGTCTTGAAGCGATCCGCCGTGGTGAACCGGTTCCCGGCCCGTTTGCATTTGAGGAAAAAGCTCGGGAGCGGCTGGCTTGGAAGTATTCGTATCACGAGGTGACACAAATTCGCACGAAGCAGTCCGTTTCTGAGATTAAGAGAAGAAGAGAGTACGAAGACGAATACAGCGGACGGGCGCCCGTTAAACCGGCTGATGGAAGCATTCTGTACAGACGCCCGGCTTTCATGATGAAAAAAGGCCTGACAGCAGCAGAAAAAGGAACAGCTATGCATACGGTCATGCAGCATATTCCGCTGACACATGTGCCGACGATAGAAGAAGCGGAGCGGACAGTGCAGCATCTTTATGAAAAAGAGCTGCTCACCGAAGAACAGCAATCCGCTATCAATATCGAGGAAATCGTTCAATTTTTCCATACAGAAATTGGCGAAAAACTGATCGGCGCTAAATGGAAGAACCGCGAAATTCCATTCAGTTTGGCGCTTCCGGCAAAAGAGATTTATCCTGATGCGAAAGAGGCGGATGAGCCGCTATTGGTGCAGGGGATCATCGATTGTCTCTACGAAACAGAGGATGGCTTATATTTGCTGGACTATAAAACAGACCGAATTGAGGGTAAATTCCAGCACGGCTTTGAAGGAGCAGCCCCGATCCTGAAAAAGAGATATGAAACGCAAATTAAGCTGTACACAAGGGCCGTTGGACAAATTGCTCAAACGAAGGTAAAAGGGTGTGCGCTTTATTTCTTTGACGGAGGGCACATTCTGACTTTATAACGAGATCCATAAGCTCCGGGAATTCAGACGGAGCGGATCTCGTTTTCTATACAAAAGAGAGGTGAACGCATTTGCGGATTTTACATACGGCTGACTGGCATCTAGGAAAAACCCTTGAAGGAAGAAGCAGGCTGAGTGAACAGGCGGATGTATTGGACGAACTGAATACAATCGTAAAGGAAGAGCAGATCGATGCTATTGTGATGGCGGGAGACGCGTTTGATACCGTGAACCCGCCGGCTTTAGCCGAGCAGTTATTTTATGAAAGCCTGTCCGCTCTCAGTGACAGAGGAAAGCGCCCGATCGTTGTCATTGCCGGAAACCATGATAATCCTGACAGATTGTCCGCTGCTTCACCGCTGACACATGAGAACGGCATTTATTTAATCGGCTATCCGACAACTGAACCGCTTCATATAGAAGTGCCTTCAGCAGGTGAGCTTTTGGCTGTCGGAGCGCTGGCATATCCGTCTGAGGCACGGTTAAATGAAGTTCTTTCCGATACATTTGATGAGAAACTTCTCCGTGATCACTATGATGTGAAAATCAGGCAGGCGTTTGAACAGATTACAAGCCGCTACCGAAAAGACGCCGTAAAGATTGCCGCCAGCCATATTTATGTTGCGGGCGGCAACCAAACGGACTCGGAGCGGCCGATTGAAGTCGGCGGCGCTTATACGGTGGCCGCTGAAAGCCTGCCGGCGGAGGCCGCTTACGTGGCGCTCGGCCATTTGCATCGGCCGCAAACGATTAAACGGGCGCGAACGCTTGCGCGGTATTCTGGATCTCCGCTGGCCTACAGCTTTTCTGAGGCAGGCTACGCCAAATCGGTGACCATTGTAGACGCAAAGCCTGGCGAAGAGGCCTCATGGCATGAGGTTTTATTATCAAGCGGCAAGTCTCTCGTAAAATGGAAAGCGGCAAATGGTTTAAGCGAGGTATACAGCTGGCTCGAAGAAGGCAGGGATCAGAATGCCTGGATTGATCTTGAAATCCGTGTGACGGACCAGCTGTCACTTGAAGACATTCACAGACTGCGAAAAGCACATCCGGGCTTTATCCATATCAGGCCGGTCTTTGAAGAACAAAACATTGAGCGCGAACGGATCGAGGTTAGGCATGTGTCCATCGAAGACCGTTTTAAGAAATTTTATGAAAAACAGACAGGCGGCGCAGTGCCGGATGATGAAATGGTGAAGCTGTTTTTAGAGCTTGCATCAGGCGCAGAAGATGAGGAGGAAGCAAGATGAAGCCGATCGCCTTAACGATAAAAGGGCTCCACAGCTTTAGGGAGGAGCAGACGATAGATTTTGACAGCCTTTCCGGTGCGGGTGTCTTCGGTATTTTCGGGCCGACAGGAAGCGGTAAATCCTCGATCCTTGATGCGATGACCCTTGCTTTATACGGAAAGGTAGAGCGGGCGGCGAACAATACGCACGGGATCTTAAACCATGCGGAAGATTCGCTGACTGTTTCCTTTACCTTTGCGCTTCAGACCAATCATCAAACCTCTTACAAAGTCGAGCGTGTGTTTAAGAGAACGGATGAAATGAAGGTGAAAACAGCACTTTGCCGTTTCATCGAGATCAAGGATGAGCAAACTGTGCTTGCTGATAAGGCCAATGAAGTGAACAAAAGAGTCGAGGAGCTCTTGGGGCTGACCATCGACGACTTTACGAGAGCGGTTGTGCTGCCGCAAGGGAAGTTTGCTGAATTTCTTTCCTTAAAAGGGGCGGAACGCAGGCATATGCTTCAGCGTTTATTCAATTTGGAACAGTATGGAGACCGCCTTGTGAAAAAGCTGAGACGGCAGGCGCAGGAAGCCAATGCGAGAAAAAACGAAATGCTTGCAGAGCAATCGGGTCTCGGCGAGGCGAGTTCAGAAGCGGTTGAACAAGCTGAACAAGCGGTTGAACAAGCGGAAGCCAAACTGGAATCAGTGAGAAAAAATCGTGATCAAATAAAAGAACGGTTTGCGGAGCATCAAGAGATCTGGAATGTCCAAAAGGAAAAAATCGTTTATGAAGCAGAGAAAAATCGGCTTGAAGAGGAAAAGCCGCATGTCGGCAGCATGCAAAAACGCCTGGCGGAAGCGGAAACAGCAGCCGCTTTAAAGCCGTATGCGGACCGATACTTGGAAGCGGTACAGCATGAGGAGAAGGCCGCGAGGGAAGAAGTGCTTGCCCAAAAGGATTTAACAGAACGCACCGCTTTCTTTCAGCAAAAGAATGAAGAATATGAAGCGTGGCGCCGCCATAAAAGCGAGAAAGAGCCAGAGCTTTTAGCTGAGCAGGAACAGCTCTTCCGCTTGCAGGAGATCGAAATCAAATTGAGAGAGGCCCAGCAGGAGGCAGAGCGCAAACAGGCTGAACTTCAGCAGAAGGCCGAAAATCTTCAATCTGTCATGAAGGAATTAGAAACCGTAACTGACCGTCTTACAAGGGGACAAAACAGACAGACGGAATTAAAACAGCAGCTCAAAACCTTGCAGGTAACCACTGATGAGCGGAAAAGCTGCCAGCAGGCCGCTGAAATGGCTTTGCGGATCAGACAGACTGAGGAGCAGCTGGCAAAAGAGAAAAAACGCATTGACGCATTGAACCTTGTATTACAGAAGATGAATGAGGAAAAGAACACACTCGTTCAAAAGGCTGAAGCGGAAGAAAATAAAATCATACAGGCATATGAGGCTGTGCAAGCTGTGTATCATATGGTCTGCGAGACGGAACGATCACTCACGCGAACTGCTGATCAGGCAAAACAGCGACAAAACACACTTCACACTCAGCGTGAGAAAGCAAGAATGGCGGCACTAACTAAAGAGTTATCGGAAAAACTGATTGCCGGAAAACCTTGCCCGGTCTGCGGTTCAACCGATCATGACCCGTCTGCCTCAGCACATGGGACATATGAGCCGGATCATAATGTTGAAGCAGAAATCAAACAGACAGAAGATTTGCTGTCAGAAACGGCGGCGCTCAGTCAGGAGATTCTTTCTGCCAAAATCACACTTGAAGAGCAGTCCGCCCGCTTTCTCGAGCAGTGTCCGTTTTTGAAATCGATTCAAGCGCCGACTCTTGAGGCAGCTGCTTCCTGTGAGAATCAGCCGGTGCAGGAAGCTTTTCATGCCGCAAAAATTGAATGGAAGCAAATCAAACAGGACATCCTGTCAGTCAAAACACGAATGACCCAAATGATTGGCGCATATCAGGAATCATTAAAAAAAGTCGAGCAGCTTAATGAAAGAATGAGTTTTGAAAAAAGAGAGGCTGACCGTATTGGCAGCATGATCGCAGAGCTTCAGTCCTCGATGGACAGCCAGCAGAAGATGTTTCATGAAGCATTTGAAGGCCAATCCCTGGATGAAGCGGAAAAATGGCAGCAAGCCATTGAAGAAAAGGATCGGGCCGCGGAAGAGTGCGAGAAACGAATTGAACGCAGTATCGCTTTTCTTTCTGAGCATGAGTCACAAAAGGAGCGGCTGCGGGAATCGAGCCATCAGCTTGAAAGGGAAAAACTGGAGCTTCACTATGCCGCAGAACGTACGAATGGCGTCGTAGCTGATTATAAGCAGGAACTCGGAGACTATGTAAAAGAGGATTCCATCCAAACGAAGCTCCGCTCAGTTCAGCAGGATCTGAAATGTTTAAAGGAAAAAGAACAATCTCTATATGAAGAGCTGCAAAGCGCCCAAATGATGCTCAATCAGGCAAAAAGCCGCGCTTCAGCAAGCGAGCATACGCTTAAGGAAGCGGAAGAAAGGTTGAAAAAAGCGGAAGCGGATTGGCTTGAACATGCGAAAAGCACCCGCTTTGTCCGGGCTGACGAGGTGGAGCGCAGTCTCATCCCAGCCGATGAGCTTGAAAAGATCAAAGGCAGCATTGACCAGTTTCTGGATAAATGTAAGCAAAATGCCGCAAACTTAAAACGTGTGTCTGATAAGCTCGCCGGCAGATCCTTATCCGAAAGTGAATGGAACGAAACCGTCACGTCCTTAAAAGAAGCCGAGGAGGCATTTGGGACTGCTATGGAAGAAAAAGGAGCGGCGGCCAAAGCACTGGCTGTGATCCGCGACCATCACAAACGTTTCAATGAAATTGAAGCTGAGCTGAAAAAATGGCAGACCCATATCGACAGGCTGGACAAGCTTCAAGCAGTGTTTAAAGGCAATACGTTCGTTGAATTTTTAGCTGAGGAACAGCTTGAAAGTGTTGCACGGGATGCGTCAGCACGGCTCGGCGTGCTGACAAGACAGCGTTATGCCATTGAAGTGGATTCAGAAGGCGGATTTGTGATGCGTGATGATGCCAATGGAGGCGTTAAGCGCCCGGTATCAAGCTTGTCAGGAGGGGAGACCTTCCTTACCTCGCTTTCTCTTGCTCTCGCGCTGTCTGCGCAGATTCAGCTTCGCGGTGAATACCCGCTGCAGTTCTTTTTCTTGGATGAAGGGTTTGGAACGCTTGACCAAGATCTGCTTGATACGGTTGTCACCGCTTTGGAAAAACTGCAGTCAGACAATCTGTCTGTCGGCGTGATCAGCCATGTGCAGGAACTGCGGGCGCGGCTTCCGAAAAAGCTGATCGTACATCCGGCTGAACCTAGCGGACGCGGCACAAGGGTAACACTTGAGATGATGTAAGGGGGACGCGGATGTGGCAAAACAGACTGTCGGGATATGTGAGCTATGCGGCCGGAGCGATGTCCAGCTGACAGAGCACCACCTCACACCGAAGGAAGAAGGCGGAACGTTCCTGCCGACTGCGATGCTTTGCATCCCTTGCCATAAACAGATCCACGCCTTGTATACAAATCAGGAGCTGGCAGTTCGACTGTCCGGAATAGAAGCGCTCAGAAACGATCCGCAGCTTGCCCGGTTTGTTAAATGGATCAGAAAACAGCCGCCTGAAAAGCTGATTAAAATAAAGAAGTCCAATGAACGGAAAAAGAAAAAATAAAAAGCAGCCCTCTCTTTGCAGAGCGGCTGCTTTTTATCCGTTTCCAACCATATCCTGATCGCTGACATCGGGGTCTATATAATTTGTCGCGTTGACTACGTTGTTTAAAAGAAGGAAATCTCCCGTGTTTCCTGCTCCCGAACCGAGCGCAGATTTTGAAGAGCTTTTCGGAGAAAGGTAAAAGGAATCACCAAAGTTCACGACTCCGCCCGATATGGAATTGATAGCTATAGGCCCGACAATTGCTGGCATAGACGACACCCTTTATAGAAGTCTCTGTTTATTATATGCCCGTGCCGGACGATTGTGAGTTTGGAGGCAGAATCTGACGGATATGTTTAATCCGCGCGTCGCCGCGTACGACCGAAGCTGAGCCTGCGTGAAAGACGGAAGAGGATGAGACCCCTTGAATTTTGATGTTGCGGACATGGATGACAGGCACTTCATGGCAAAAAGCGGTTTGCACGCCCGTTTCCGGAAGAAGCTTCACAGCGTGCTGATCAAAAATAGGGTACTCCTTTCTGTTAAATGACCCCTCATTTTCATAAAACGTTGAAAGCGAGCGCTGAACAGCGAGCACTTTTATTTTCATATCAATTTCGTTTGTATCGCCTGCTTGAAATACGCTTGATATTCCGAGCGAGTTAAATTTAATCTGTCTGATGCGTGATATACGCTTAAGCATGATTCGACGGCAGCGGAGCAAACGGACCGATAATAAGAGATTCAGGCGGCGTATCAAAAATAGACGATAAATAGATGGATTCTGCGTCTCCAATTTGGAAAACAGAGGAACTGGATACACCGTTCATTCGGATATCTCCGACTTCCAGGCTGCGGTTGACGACGGTAAAGATCATGCTTGCTCATCTCCTTTCATTTCGGAGGGGATATGTTCGAGAAAATGTTCCACAGCACGGATCACGTCACGCTTCACATGCTCAGCGATATGTTCCGCATATTGTTTGGGCGGCGTGTTTTCTTCTTTTTTGATATGGGACATATAATAGTGAATCCGGCTGTCTATTTGTTTTCTGATGTCCTCAATTACATGATGCCGATTTGTGTCGTCAAGCCTGCTGTCATATTGGTTTTCTAGCTGCTCCAAAACAGCCGGGATTTCCTCGGTTAAGTACATGTCGACGTTCTGCCGGATTTGCTGCATGAGCTGGGCGCTCTCTTCCTGCTGCATCATTCCGATTTCCGGTGTAGTCTGGCTCACTTCAAAGTTTTGAACGCTGTTCGGGTCTGTCGGATTTAAACCGATATTCAGCGTGCCGTCGAGCCGTTCGATTTTCAGCTGATCAAATTTATATTCCACACGCTCAATGGTTGTGGCCGGCCGCTGTTTCATCGTATTCATTTCAGTTTGCATCTCTTTCAGCTGGCGTTCGAGCTGCTGAATATGCAGCGCCTGCTGCTGAACGAAGGAATTCAAATTTTGCAAGTAAGAGGAAATGGATTGATCATACATGTTCTTTCACCTCTCATCTTATTATTAACGGCCAGGGGGCTGGAGCGGCACCAATGATCCTGTATCGGGCCCTTCCGATTCAACCTGTTCCCCCGAAGCGGAAACCTCAGGTGCGGGTTCCACATAGCTGCCCGTATTATACAAGTTTGAAAGAGACTTAATAGATCCGGCGCTCCCGATTTGCAGTATGGAGGAGTTGCTGATTGATTCCAGCCGGAGATAGTTAATTTGGATGGTTTGATTGATATAAAAATTCATGAAGCACCGCTCCTTTACGCATTGCCTGCGATCGGCTGATCAACCACATCATTGTCGTACACATTCGTTGCGTTTTTATAATTCATCACCTTCAGACTGTCACCGGTATTAAAGCTGCCTGCCCCGGCAAACGTTCTGACCTCGGCTTGAGGAGAAATGGTAATGCAGTCTCCGATATGAACGACTCCGCTCGTACCGACCGCATTAATTTTAAACGCTCCGACAATTGCCGGCATACGAGCACATCCTTTGTTGTAAAATTGAAAAAAGGCAGGTGAAGTAAGGACAAGATTTGTTTGTGCTGGGCTATTCACGATAGCTTATGACAAACGCACATTTGTGTGAGAGAAAATTAAATGGGGACATGCCGGAGAGATTTAAAAAAATCCGTTTGTTTTTTCCAGATGAAGGTTTAAACATTTCAGAAGCTGGGTATTGTCTATAGCCAAGCGGAAATGCGGCGATGCTGCCGCTGTCCGCCTGCGTGATTGTATATTGTTTTGCGTTGGTGTATGTGCAAAAGAGGTACAGGAAATGTCTTTCGGAGTAATTCGTGCTGCTGGAGTGTTATCTGCCGTGATGTTTCATGCTGATCCAGAAAGGGTCTGCTGTATTGTTCAACATGTTGTTTTCGGGCGGCAAATTCTCGACCTGAAGCATGTCTCAGGATGTTGATGAGCAATAGCGGCGGGTGAGGCGGGAAGCCTTTAAATACATATCATATGATCACACACGGGCGTTTTGCCCCCAAGAGGTGATTTCTTCTTTAATTCGAATATTGAGCAGACTGTCCAGCTCTTGGCTGCATTGAATCGTTTCTTTCGAATTCATACCGTATTTTTGTGCTGTTTCAATTAGCATAACTCTCATTTCTTCAATTTTTGTATTCATGAAACAATCTCCAATTCTAGATTTTATTTTGATGCATACTGGATATAGATAGTATAACCTATTTTGGCTGAAAAGGTTGCCTTTCGTCAATTTGACTAAAAAAGCGACAATTTTTGCTGCGGTCTTTTTGACTTGCTCTGGTGGAGAAAGGACTATAGTCTCGCCAGGTGTACTTGTAAAAAGTCCTGCCGCTCTTCGATTTCGCGCAGGATATTTGCTTGCTCCTTCTCTAATTGTAAGGGGCTTTTTTTCATATGCGGATCATCGCTTGCTCTTTGACAAATGTCAAAATGCCAGTCCCTGATAAACGGAGACAGGCGGTCAATCGTAAACTCCCGGCTCAGCACGTTTTTCATTAGCGCGTGATATTGTGCCCGGAAAGCTGGGATGGAGAGAAGTCTTGACGCAAGTGTACGGCCGTTTGTCAATAGAGGGTCTTCTTCTGTAAATCCGTATGCGGCAAGCGCTTTTGTTTCCATTGGAGCGATGTGAAAGCGGCCGGCCTCGTTCAAACAAAAGCCGTAATAAAAGGCTTGGCGGGTGCAGGCGCTGCCGATCAGCCACAGGAAAAACAGCTTTACATCAAGATACATTTTAATTCGTTCGGCAAATTCGTCATCCTCCGCTTTACAGATCAGCGTGAGAAATTCACGTAAGTATGCGGTGCGCTGTCTGTTTTCAATGGAAGCTTCGTGTTTGAAAACAGACAGCGGAACCCTCGGATCGGTATCCTTCACTTCATAAATGGCTCCTTTCGGAAGCCGGCGATTCTCATCGAGCCCATCAATTTTTAAATAAATGCCTTCCCTTTGGCCATTGATGATCAGAAAGATGTAAGAAGCATCCTGGGAAGCGACGCCGATTTGATGAAAAAAACAATAAGCAAGCCTGCGCCGCATCAGTGAAGGATCATCTTGTTCCGCATTCAGATAAAACTTTTTTTCACCGAGCGGAGACTGATCACAGTTTATTTCATAGGACGCCTTTTGCAGGCTGTCACGCTGTGTGAGAAGAATGGGAGAAACGATTCTGTCTGTCATCATCAGTCCTTTGGCAGTCCCCGTTCTGTTAAGCTGCTGCCGACGAAAAAATAAATGTATGCTTTCCATATTCTTTCCTCCTCCTCAGAAGCCATTTGTATGATATGTACAGCGAGCCAGTCCCGAAACGGGAATGAAAACACGCATTTGATAAAAAGGAATTTCAGCATTCGACAGAGAATAACTGAAGTAGAACTCTGATTTAAAAGATGATGGAGGAATAACATGAAATTTGCGACAGGGGAACTTTACAACCGAATGTTTGTCGGCCTGATCATTGAAGATGATAAAATTATGGACTTGCAAAGGGCTGAAAAAAAACTGTTTGAACTTGAGACGATTCCGAGTTCGCTGATTGAGTGTATCGCAGAAGGGGATAAATTTGTTGCGCATGCAAGGCAGCTGGCCGAGTGGGCGAAGAAACCAAATGATGAGCTTGGGTCATTTATTTACTCATTATCTGACGTGAAGCTCCATGCGCCTATTCCTAAGCCGTCAAAAAATATCATGTGCATCGGCAAAAACTATAGGGATCATGCAATTGAAATGGGCAGCGAGGCTGACATTCCGGAGCATCCGATGGTATTTACAAAATCGCCTGTAACAGTCACTGGCCACGGTGATGCGGTAAACAGCCATGAGGAGGTCACCTCTCAGCTCGATTACGAAGGAGAGCTTGCTGTCGTCATCGGAAAAAGCGGCACCCGCATTTCAAAAGAAGAAGCTTATGACCATATTTTCGGATATACGATTGTGAATGATATCACGGCGCGGGATCTGCAAAAAAGACATAAGCAGTTTTTTATCGGAAAAAGCCTGGATACGACATGTCCGATGGGACCTGTGCTTGTACATAAATCGTTAATTCCCGATCCGGAGCGCCTTAAGGTTGAAACGAGGGTCAACGGCGAGCTGCGCCAATCCGGCTCGGCAAGCGATATGATTTTCTCTGTCGCGGAATTAATCGAAACCCTTTCAATGGGGATGACGCTTGAAGCGGGGGACATCATTGCGACCGGCACGCCGTCTGGTGTAGGAAAAGGCTTTACACCGCCGAAATTTCTGCGGCGAGGCGATCAAATCGACATCACGATTGAACCCATCGGAACGCTGTCAAATCAAATCGGCTGATCATAAGGAGGGCGGCACAGGAACCGCCCGCTTTTTCTGTGAATCATCTTTGTAGCAAGGGACAAGTTCGTGGTACTATAAGTGGGGTAATGTTATCTGATAGGGGGAACATGTATGACACACATGCATATTACATCATGGGTGGTAGCGCTGATCCTGCTTTTCGTCAGCTACTCGCTGTATTCATCAGGAAGTGCGAAGGGCGCCAAAATCACTCATATGATTCTGCGGTTATTCTATATCATTATTATTTTGACAGGTGCTGAGCTGTTTGTCCGTTTCGCCAACTGGAACGGGGAATACGCTGGAAAAATGCTGCTTGGCATTATCACCATCGGCCTGATGGAAATGCTATTGATCCGCAAGAAAAAAGAAAAATCAACTGGCGGACTGTGGATCGGCTTTATCATTGTCCTTGTGCTGACAGTGCTGCTCGGTCTTCATCTGCCGATTGGATTCCGATTATTTTAATAGAAAAAGCTTGAACCCGGTTCTAAAGAGAATCGGGTTTTTTTATATGGTTCCTCCCTGATATTCCAAATCATTTAAAATAACCTTAAAATTCCCTGTAAGCGGTATCTCGGCCTATGAAATTATGATACTCTTCAAAAAGATTCATTATTTTACAGGAGGGATAACATGAAACGAAGAAAATTCAGCTCTTTTTTGGCGGCAGTGCTCATTTTCGCACTGATCTTCAGCCTTTTTTCTCCAGGCACCAAAGCAGCTGCTGCCGGAACCATTGATGTAGCTGGTGTGCTGGAAAAAGGAAAAGAACAAACGGGAACCATGAAGGAACCGGAGCAGGCGAAATGGTATCAAGTGAATCCGGGAAAGGCAGATATTCAGAAAGACTCTCATATGGCACTGACTGTTAAGAGTGATGCTGTTCTGAATGTATCTGTCTACCCAAGCAAGGAAAAAGCGCTTAAAGATGAGACGTTTGACATGTACCGTTCCTACACAGCAGAGGATGGAAAGAGTGAAATTGTTTTTCCTTATGCATGGAGCGGCCCTTACTATGTAAAGGTTGAGAACCTTGGGGAAGAGGAAACGGAAGACGGAGGAAGCGCAGAAGCAGCTGCCGAAGCCAAATATACGATTGGATATACAGGCACCAAAAAGCAGCCCTCAGATCTGGAAGAGGCAGAAGCCTGCCCGGTGGAAATGAGTGTCGATCAGAAAAAATCGGGAAAAGGCATTCTGGCAAAGCTGAGAGCGATTCGTGATGAGCAGCTCAGCCAAACAGCAGAGGGCAAAGAACTGACAAGCCTTTACTACAAAGCGGCTCCATTTATTGCTGCAAAACTCGCACTCAATAAAACAGAGAGAAATGAAGTCTATCAAGATCTTGTGACGTTAAAACCGATGTTTGACGATGTGTCAGAAAATGGCGCAGCGTCTGCATATAAGGTAACCGAAAAGGATCAAAAAGCAATCAATCGGTTATATGAAACAGCTTTACAATCCGTTCCGTCTTTCCTGAAAGGGGATATAAAGAAACAGGCGGAGCGATTAAACATCACAAAGCTTGAGGGCAAGACGGCAGGAGCGGTTTTATCTGAAAACAGCCTGGCGGCAAAAAGCGAAGTTCAGACAACAAAGGTGATTTTTAAGGTAAAAGACAATAAAAGCCTCTCATCAGTACATAACGAAATGAAGGGCTTTTCTGCCAGCGCGCAATCGAAACAAGACATTTCCAATGTGAAAAAGGCAAAGAAACTGTTTGACAACCTCTATTCTTTTGAACTGCCGAAGGATCAAAAGCAAAGCGGGACATACACGGCAAGCGCAAAACGTGTGAAAAGCGCTGCCGCGACATTATCCAAAATGTCTAACGTAGAATTTGCTGAACCGGTTCAGGAATACAAAAGCATGTCTAACGACGTTCAGTACTCTTACCAGTGGCCGCTTAGAAACAATGGTGAAAACGGCGGCATCAAAAATGCAGATGTCAAATATGAGCCTGCCAGCACATTGCTGTCCAAGCGCAAGCTGAACGATACATTGATTGCGGTTGTGGACACAGGTGTAGACAGTACGCTTGCTGATTTAAAAGGGAAAGTAAGAACCGATCTGGGACACAATTTTGTGGGACGGAATAACAATGCAATGGATGATCAAGGGCATGGAACGCATGTCGCCGGCATTATCGCCGCCCAAAGTGATAACGGCTATTCCATGACTGGCCTGAACGCCAAAGCGAAAATTATACCGGTTAAGGTGCTTGATTCAACAGGCTCCGGAGATACTGAACAAATTGCCCTCGGCATCAAATACGCAGCTGACAAAGGAGCAAAGGTCATTAACTTAAGCTTAGGCGGAGGCTACAGCCGCGTGCTTGAATTTGCTTTGAAATACGCGGCTGACAAAAACGTCCTGATTGCGGCAGCCAGCGGAAATGACGGAGCCAATTCCTTATCTTACCCAGCTTCCTCTAAATATGTCATGTCAGTCGGAGCGACGAACCGCATGGATATGACAGCAGACTTTTCTAACTACGGGAAAGGTCTCGACATCAGTGCGCCGGGTTCTGATATCCCGAGCTTGGTGCCGAACGGAAATGTGACGTACATGAGCGGAACGTCCATGGCGACGCCTTATGCGGCAGCTGCGGCAGGGCTGCTGTTTGCGCAAAATCCGAAACTTAAAAGAACAGAAGCAGAGGATATCCTGAAAAAGACAGCGGACGATATTTCCTTTGAAAGCGCCGACGGTGAAGAAGAGGAAATGTATGACGATAATGGCGATCCAATCGAAATTCCCCGCATTCCAGGAGTTGACTGGCATTCCGGATACGGCCGGCTGAATGTGATGCAGGCTGTCAGCGCTGTTGATTTACAGGTGAAGGTCAATAAGCTGGAAAGCACGCAAACAGCCGTCAGAGGAAAAGCGAAAGAAGGCACGCTGATCGAGGTGATGAGCGGCAAGAAAAAACTCGGCAGTGCCAAAGCGGGAAAAGACGGTGCATTTAAAGTCAGCATCCCGACTCAGAAACAAGATAAAGTCCTGCATGTGAAAGCCTCAAAAGGCGATGCAAAAACATCCATACAAGTGGTTGTCGTGAAAGGAAAACCATCCGGCACACCGAAAGTAAAGGCTGTCAAAACGAAAGACACAGCAGTAAAAGGCACGGCCAACAGCAAAGCGGTGATCAAAGTGAAAAACAAATCGAAAAAAGTGATCGCTTCTGGTAAAGCTGACGCAAAAGGTGCCTTTACGGTAAAAATCAAAAAACAAAAAGCCGGTACGGTGCTGTACGTCACGGCAGCTGATACGGATAAAAAAGAAAGCAAGGCTGTAAAGGTTGTTGTAGAAAAATAAAGAAAAAGCGGTGCTGAAGCACCGCTTTTTTATTTGCGTCCCCGCTGGACCGCTGAATACATAATGGAACGTTTTCCATCGGAAGCCGTCCATTCGAACCGGTCGCCAGCCGCTCCTCTGCTGTAATGGTGCTGCAGCGCGCATTGGGCGGTATCATTTGAAAAGTGATAAAAGGAAACACCATGTTCCTCTGAGATATTTGAAAAGACCTCTTTATTATAAGAAAACACGCAATCGAATACCGATAAACCAAAGCTGTGCAAATGCTGCAAAAAAGCGAGAAAGGTTTCATCATCCAGCGAATCCAGAAGCGTCATAAGCGGACGTTTTACCGATTTTTCATAGCGTATGCATTCTCCGCCGGAAAGGGAGATGTCTTCTCCGCAACATGTCAGAACCATTTTGTCCTGGAAATCGGCCTGCTCCCACTTCCCTTCGCGCTGAATCCAGATCGGTCTGTTTTGAAGACTTTCCGCCAGCAGCACTTCACCTTCCTGGTTTTCGATTAAGCATATGCCTTCTTCGACCAGAATGGTGCCGTATTCCCATTTCTGTTCATCTCTATATAGAAATTGTTTTCGTTTCATAAATGAAGTGCTCTCCTTTTTTCTTCGTTCCTCTCTTTTCTTTCCAATACAAGCCTGTCCCATACAACTCTTTTGTGGACAAATCAACTATCTGTCTATAGATGCATAAACTTACTAAGGTGCTGAAAGAAACGAATTTGATACCGAAAGAAACGGGATTGGAGCTGATATCACATGTGTGGAATTACGGGTTGGGTCGACTTTAAAAAGCAGCTCGTCCAAGAAAAACAAACGATGAACAGAATGACAGACACTCTTTCCAAACGGGGGCCTGATGATTCTAACGTTTGGGGAGAGCACCATGTTTTATTCGGACATAAAAGGCTTGCGGTTGTTGATATTGAAGGCGGACGCCAGCCGATGGCATGCACCTATAAAGGGGATACGTACACAATTATTTACAATGGTGAGCTGTATAACACGGAAGATCTGCGCAAAGAGCTGCGGGCGCGGGGCCATCAGTTCGAGCGGACATCTGATACCGAGGTGTTGCTGCACAGCTACATTGAATGGCAGGAGAATTGTGTGGATCGCTTGAACGGCATTTTCGCCTTTGCCGTGTGGGATGAAAAGCGTGATCTGCTGTTTGCGGCGAGAGACCGTCTTGGCGTGAAGCCGTTTTTTTATACGGAGCAAGGCTCTTCTTTTCTCTTCGGATCAGAACTCAAAGCCATCCTCGCACACCCCGAGGTGAAGGCGCGGGTGGACAGAACGGGTCTCTCGGAAATTTTCGGGCTCGGACCGTCCAGAACCCCGGGGACAGGCGTGTTTAAAGGCATTAATGAAGTCCGTCCAGCCCATGCGCTGACGTTTTCTAAAGACGGACTGAACATATGGCGTTATTGGAATGTCAAAAGCGAGAAACATACGGACAGCTTTGAAGACAGTGTGGCCAATGTGAGATCGTTGTTTCAGGATGCGGTGACGCGGCAGCTAGTGTCGGATGTTCCGGTTTGTACGTTCCTATCCGGCGGACTTGATTCGAGTGCGATTACCGCCATTGCCGCAGGCCATTTTGAAAAGGAAGGAAAAGCCCCGCTTCATACTTATTCGATTGATTACGAAGAAAACGACAAATTTTTTCAAGCGAGCGCCTTTCAGCCGAATGACGACGGGCCGTGGATTGAAAAAATGACAGAGGCTTTCGGCACGACGCACCATAAATGCGTCATCAGCCAAAAAGATCTCGTCGATCATTTGGAGGAAGCCGTTCTGGTCAAAGACCTGCCGGGAATGGCTGATGTCGACTCATCCCTATTGTGGTTTTGCCGTGAAATCAAAAAGGACTTTGTCGTCAGCCTGTCAGGAGAATGCGCGGATGAGATTTTCGGCGGATATCCGTGGTTCCATACAGCAGACGTTGAGTCCGGTTTTCCATGGATGAGATCAACTGAAGAGCGGGTGAAGCTGCTCTCCGGTTCGTGGCAAAAAAAATTGAATTTGAAAGAATACGTACATGCGAAATACGAAGAAACCTTGGCCGAAACGCCGTTATTAGACGGTGAAACAGGTGAGGATAAAGCAAGAAGACAGCTGTTCTATTTAAATATGCTTTGGTTTATGACCAATCTTTTGGACCGGAAGGACCGCATGAGCATGGGGGCGAGCCTTGAGGTGCGGGTGCCGTTTGCAGATCATCGGCTCGTTGAATATGTCTGGAATATCCCATGGGAAATGAAAATGCATGACAACCGGGAAAAAGGCATTTTGCGAAAAGCGCTTGAAGGCATTTTGCCTGATGAAATCTTATATCGTAAAAAAAGTCCGTATCCGAAAACGCACCATCCTGAATATACAAAAGGCGTCAGCGAGTGGCTGAAAGCGATCAGGAGCCAAAAGGACTCCGTGCTCCATACCTTGCTGGACAGAAACCAATTGGATCAGCTTTTAGACACGGAAGGCTCCTCCTTTCAGGTCCCATGGTACGGACAGCTGATGAAAGGACCGCAGCTGATCGCCCATCTTGCCCAAATTCATACATGGTTTGAGGCGTATCGGATTGATATTGACGAGAGGTAGGTTCTATGCAAATGTTTTTAAAAGCCGGAGATGTATAGATTAAAATAAGAAAGGATAGATGGGCAGAGAAATATATGCTCTATCTATCCTTTTTTTACAACAGCAATATCGAAGTGTTGTTGCGCCAAAGTCCCCACGTTCCTTCAATATGAATGAATAGGTTTTAATGTTCTGTCGATAAAACTAGCTGATACTGGGCTTAACTTTAATTCCCTAGCCCATACAGAAAGTTGACCAATATGGTGGATTTCGTGAGCGATTATATGGTGTAATATTTCATCTCGCGTATATAGAACATCTTTCTCCCAAGGAACGCTTACAAGTTCATCTTTTATTTGCTCTGAATGTGTTTCTAAAACATCAATAATTTCAGATCGGAATGTATTTGAGAGGGATTTCACTTTATCGAGTGTTTGATAATCAGCGAACTGAACAACGATATCTTCTTTTCCTTGGATAGCACGAACCCAACTATATTCCACGTCAATAATATGAAAAAGGGTATATAAAATATTCTCTACCCCGCCAAGATGGTTTTTAAGTAACTCTTCAGTGCTTAGTTGATGACACCAAGTAAACCATTGATCTCTAACCTGCCAGTTATATTCAAAAAATTTTATCACTGAACTCACTCCATTACTATAATGTATTAAATAACAATTAGCCCTTTTTTCCGTGATTCCTCTTTTATTGAAGCAGTGATTGAGAAGTGTTTAATCTCTATCTGTTGTATGGCATTAAAAATAAAAAAGCATATCTCGTTGATGGTCCTGTTCAGACTAGGTATTCGAGGTTTATATGATTGAAGCAGCATGTTGCGCATTTTTCATTCTTGTTACTTTTACAAAGTAAGAATCGGCTTTTTCTTCATATACAATTAGGAGAAAACATAATAGACTTGAAGAAGCAGTGATACATAGGAGTGAAAAGAAATGAAAGAGATAAAAGAAGCTTATCAGCAGTGCGGACAGATTGTCAGCGAATACGCGCCAGCCTGTTACCAGGCATTCTCATTTCTCCCGCTGAAGCAAAGACAAGCTGCTTGGTCGGTTTTGGCGTTTTGCCATACGGCAGCCAGTGCAGACGAGAAGGCGATACCTGTATTTGAAGCTGAGGCTGAACATGTTTTTCAAAGGGCAAGTAACGGGAAACACGATTTGTGGAAAGCGTTCGACCATGCGTATCAGACATTTACATTAGACAGCGAGCCTTTTCGGGAGTTCCTTGCCGCAAAGAAAGATGAATCGAAGACGCATGAAACCCTTGATGAACTGCTCATGGACGCATATCAGACGGGCGGAAACGCGGGATTGATGCTGCTGCCGATGCTGACGCGCCGAAATCAAGATCAGCTCAAACAAGCAGCGGTCTCTCTCGGCTTGGCCATACAGCTGATTCGAATTTTAAACAATCTCGGAACGGACCAGCATCAAAAAAACCGCATTCCCCGCCAGGTGATGCAGCAATTCGGCTATACGGAAGACGATCTCCAAAAAGGCACCGTCAATAAAGCGTTCACGATGACGTGGGAGTACATCGCTTTTGAAGCGGAGGCCTACCTTGAAGAGTGCCTGGATGCCCTGCCGATTTTCCCTCAGTATTCTCAAAAAGCGGTAAAAGCTGCAGCTCAGCTGTACCGAGCCATTCTGGAAAAAATCCGAGCAGAGCAGTACAACGTATTTGGACACAAGCATGCCTTAACAGACAGCGAAGCAAAAATGATTCTGTCCGAGCTGTAAAAAAACACCCGGCTTGTTCTGCCGGGTGTTACGCCATACCTTTTTGAATCCAGATCCGTGAGCGCCATCTTCTGTACATTAAGATTCCCCGGACCCATTCATCCGCGATAAAAGAAATCCATACGCCGGCAAGCCCGAAACCGAGATGAATGCCGAATAGATAAGCAAGCGGAAGGCCGATGCCCCACATGGAAATCATCGCCATGTAGACCGGGAATTTCGCATCCCCCGCGGCGCGCAGAGAGTTAATAATAATCACATTAAACGAGCGGCCCGGTTCAAGGATGATGGTCATCGCAATCAAAAGGCTTGCGGTAGCGATAATATCAGGGCTTTGTGTGAAGATGCCGATAAGATCTTTTGAAAAGATTGTCATCAAAACAGATGTGGCCGCAGCAATTCCGAGCGCCCAATACAAGCTTTTCATGCAGCGCTCATAAGCAGCGTCAAACTGTTTGCCGCCGATATAGCGGCCGATTAAAATTTGTGTGCCTTGGCTGATCGCAGTCCCGAAGAGCAGAATAAACATCGTAATATTTTGCGTATACACTTTGGTTGTTAAAGCCTGCGCCCCCATGATGGCAATAAAATAAGTGACAATCATTTGCGAAAGGTTATAAGAAAGCTGTTCGCCTGCTGAAGGAATGCCGATTTTCAGCAGCTTGCGCAAATGGTCTTTATGCATATGAAATACTTTTTTCAACGACATCTTCAGCTGAATGCGTTTGTTTACAATGACAATCATCGCGATTAATCCGATAACACGCGCGATAGATGTGGACATGGCAACACCGGCTACGCCGAGAACTGGAAAGCCGAACAGACCGAAAATGACAACAAAGTTTCCGGCAATGTTTAAAATGTTCATGCCGATTGTGACAAACATTGTATCCTTTGTGTAGCCATAGCTTTTTAAGATCGCGCTGAATGTCATGATTAAAGCCTGAATAAAGGACAGACCTCCGACAACTTGTAAAAAGACTTTAGCGTCAGGCATCAGCTCATTTGATAATCCCATCATATGAAGCAGAGGAATTGCCGCAAAAAAGATGAGAGCGCTGATCGCAAGGCTGATGAAGAAGTTGGCTGCGATTGACACATAAGCGACTTCCATAGCTTCTTTCTTTTTCCGGGATCCTAAAAATTGTGAGATGACAACAGTTGTTCCTGTTGCGATAAAACTGAACATCACGATAATTAAATTCAAAATCTGGTTGCTGACGCCGACTGCCGCCACACTGTTATCTGAGTATTGGCTGAGCATCAGTGTATCAGCATTACCCATAAACATATATAATGAGACCTCAATAAAGATCGGCCAAGTAAGCGAAAATAATGAGAACGATTTGTCAGCGGGTTTTTTCAAAGCAGTTGATTTGAAGACAGCTTGTTTCATAGTGTCTAACCCCTTTCGTAAATAAAATCAACGTTTTAAAGTGTACCTCCATTTCCTTATAATAAAAAGGGAGAGAAACGATACTTCTTGCAAAAATCCGACTTAAAAAGGAGGGTGATCAAATTGCCTCGCATCCTGTTTACAGTCCCCCCTTTTCCGGTATTTATCGCAGCCGGAGAAGGGGTTTTTAAAAAAGGAGAAACCCATGTCAAACGCATTTTTTCTGTATTTGATCTGATATACGTCAAGCAGGGGACGTTATATATCACTGAAAATGAAAAATCGTTCTCTGTTGAAGGGGGCGAATATATCTTGCTTTCTCCCGGTCTTGAACACTATGGGACAAAGGGCAGTGATGAAGCGACCTCCTATTATTGGCTTCACTTTGATGAACATCAATATGAATTTACCGCAAAAGGGGGCAGCAATTGGGCAGAGCTTCAGCAGGAAAAGGGGAGCTTCGAGGAGCCGGCCCGCTACGGGCTCGCATTGCCGAGAAAAGGCAAGGTGCAACGCCCGCAATTTATGGCGCAGCAGTTTGAAAGGCTCATTGATTACTCCGCAGAAAACTCCGATTTGCCGCTCAGAAAACAAATCTTGTTTGAAGAGCTGATGCTGCACCTTCAAAAGGAGGCGTTTCAAATTCCATCTGCAAAAGAGCGGGTGGCATGGGAGGCGGCCCGATACTTACAGGAGCATTATAAGGAGAAAACGACAATCAAGGATCTGTCGCTCGCCCTGCACTATAATCAGGATTATGTGACCCGCTGCATGCAGCAAGTGCTTGGTGTCACGCCGGGGCAATACACAAATCGGGTGAGAATGACTGAAGCAAAGCGTCTTTTATCCTCGACAAATGATAAAATGGGCGTCATCGCGGAAACGATTGGAATGGAGGACCCGACATACTTTTCAAAGCTCTTTAAGCAAATTGAAGGCATTTCACCAATTGAATACCGGAAAATTGTCAGCCGGAAAGTTCAATGAGCAGACGAGGGATGAAGATGAAAACGACAATTTACGATGTGGCGAGGAAGGCGGGTGTCTCGATCACGACCGTATCGCGCGTCATTAACCATACGGGCCGGATCAGTGACAAAACAAGGCAAAGGGTCATGAATGTGATGAAGGAAATGGAGTACACGCCCAATGTCCACGCCGCTGCTTTATCGGGAAAGCGGACCAATATTATCGGCCTTGTGACGCCTGATATTTCAAACCCGTTTTACGGCGAGCTCGCGAAAAGCATAGAGGAAAGAGCGGATGAGCTTGGTTTTCAGATGATCATTTGCAGTACCGATTACGATCCGAAAAAAGAAACGAAATATTTTTCTGTCCTAAAGCAAAAAAACGTAGACGGCATCATTTTTGCGACAGGAATTGAGAATCATGACAGCATGTCAGCTTTAGAGGAAATCATTAGCGAACATATCCCGCTCGCCATGATTTCTCAGGATAAGCCCCTTCTTCCGATGGATATTGTTGTGATGGATGATGTTCTCGGCGGGTATGAGGCTGCCAAGCATCTTTTGTCACTGGGCCACACGAGGATTGCCTGCATTGTGGGTGACGGGTCAACGACAGGTGAAACAGACAGAATCAAAGGATTCCGGCAGGCGATGGGGGAAGCGAATGTGCCGGTCGATGAGTCGCTGATTGTTCCGACACGCTTCTCTTTGGAGAGCGGAAAGGAAGAGGCGGGAAAATTGCTGGACAGGGATAGGCCAACCGCTATTTTTGCTTTTAACGATGTATTGGCCTGTGCCGCCATTCAGGCAGCGAGAATAAGAGGCATCAAGGTTCCGGATGACCTGTCCATCATCGGGTTTGATAACACCATCCTTGCTGAAATGGTCGATCCGCCCCTGACAACGGTAGCCCAGCCGATTAAAGAAATGGGGCAGCGCGTCATTGAACTGCTGGCGGAAGAAATCGAAGGAAAACGAAAGGCAAAACAAAAAATAGTGTTATCACCCGAGCTAGTGATCAGACATTCTACAGCACCGTTCAAGAAAAGAATCCGATAATGCAGCGGGTTCTTTTCTTTTTGACAGCGAAGGCGAAAAAGATATTGCATGGGAAGAAAGGACATTGTAAAATGAAATCACCTTTTGAGAAAGCGCTTGCGCAAAAATATATCGGCCAAATAGTGGATGAACCGCTATTTTTTTAATCATTCTGGTAAAGCGCTTTCATTAGGCGAAAAAAAAGGAGAATAAGGAGATGAGGACATGGGGAATCGAGTAAGATGCGCGGTATTAGGGTTAGGGAGACTGGGATACTATCACGCAAGAAACCTTATGACCAGCGTTCCGGGAGCTGAGCTTGTCAGTGTCGGTGATCCGATGACAGAAAGAGCCGAGCAGGTCGCTAAAGAATTCGGGCTTGAAAAATGGTCGGATGATCCGCATGAGATTTTAGCAGATTCCGAGATTGATGCAGTGGTCATCGTAACGCCGACAAGCACACATGGGGAAATGATCATCAAAGCGGCGGAAAACGGCAAGCAGATTTTCGTTGAAAAACCGCTGACATTAAACCTTGAGGAATCAAAATCAGTTTCTGAAAAAATAAAAGAGACAGGTGTCATCTGCCAAGTCGGTTTTATGAGGCGTTTTGATCCTGCATATGCGGATGCGAAACGGCGGATAGACGCGGGTGAGATCGGCAAACCCATCTATTATAAAGGCTTTACACGCGATCAAGGAGCGCCTCCCGCTGAGTTTATCAAACATAGCGGAGGGATCTTTATCGACTGTTCCATCCATGATTACGATATTGCCCGTTATTTGCTCGGAGCGGAGATCACTTCTGTTTCCGGACACGGCCGGATTTTAAACAACCCGTTTATGGAACAATACGGCGATGTTGATCAGGCGCTGACGTATTTAGAGTTTAATTCCGGCGCAGCGGGAGACGTCGAGGCAAGCAGAACCTCTCCATACGGCCATGACATCCGTGCAGAAATTATCGGGACAGAAGGCAGTATTTTCATAGGGACATTGAGAAACCAAAATGTGACCATCCTGACCGCTAAAGGGAGCAGCTATGAGATCATCCCAGACTTTCAAACTCGTTTTCATGAAGCCTACTGCTTAGAACTGCAGCATTTTGCAGAGTGCGTCCGGAATGGAAAAACACCGATTGTGACAGATGTCGATGCGACGATCAATTTAGAAGTCGGCATCGCCGCGACCGATTCGTATCGAAGCGGCAGGCCTGTACAGCTTGATGTGGAGCGTGCTTATACAGGTATGTAAAAGTTAATAGGCTCCATTTGAGGCTTTTCCGCCAAAAAAAGCAAGGACAGTTTAGCCCTTGCTTTCTCTTTTCTCATATAAATAGTACATATAATCAGTAGGTACGCCTGAATGGCCCAGCTGTCTTAGCATGGCCGTCACGTTCCCTCTGTGATAAGTGCCGTGATTAACGACATGCAGGATGGTGTCTGCATAGGTTGATTCCAGTGTACCGAGTTTCGGATGCTGCATGGAGAAGGTCTGTTCTAAGTCCGTTTGGCGGCTGAAGAAATGATGATACTGTAATTCCAACTCGGAAGCGTGCTGTTTAATCGCTGCCATATTGCCATGCGCGGACTCGAATTTGCCTGTGCCGTCTATAATCTCTTGGTAGTCCACTCCCGAAAGAACGTTCAGCCATATGTAGTCAGCCCTGCACATATGAAGCAGTACGTCACTGACTGAAGGGAATACGCTCTTTACTTCTTGATAAGCAGTTTCCTCCGGCAGGTGTTCGATATGGTTCAAGATTCGCTTGTTCGCCCAGGAATGGTAGTCATAAAACTGTTTAGCATCAGTCACAAACATCGCCCCCTTTTCTAAATACAATTCGATGTTTAGGCTGTGGTTTCCTCCAGTTAACGAAAGATCGAGAACAAGAAATAGACGGCGGCAGCCCACATTACCACCGCAGAACATTTGTTTACGATCAACATAAGCCTGCCGCTCGTATCTATCGTCTGAAACAGCCGGCCCGCTATTGCAAGACTGATAAACCAAATCCAAGACACAGCGATGCAGGCGGCCATAAAGAGCCATTTCTCCAGTCCAGAATATTGTAAAGAGCTTGTACCGATGACGCCGACAGTGTCTAAAATGGCGTGCGGGTTTAACAGAGACACGGCTGCGGCAAATGCGGCTTGTTTCTTTGCTGTGAATATATTGTTTTCTTTGTCATCCGTTTTCGGACGGCTGTTCCATGTCACCCAGCCCATGTAAATGAGAAACAAAAATCCCACGGCCATCATTCCCGTCTCAAAAACAGGCACCTGCTGCACAATGACAGATACACCCGCAACCGCTAACACAATGAGCAGGGTATCGCAGACAGAAGCACTGATGACGGCTGGAAGCGCCAGCCAAATATGCCTTTGCCACGCTCCCTGCTGAAAAATAAACACATTCTGCGCCCCCAGCGGCAAAATTAAGCCGAAGGCCAGCACGATTCCGTGAATCATTGCATTCATGCTGAAAAAAACTCCTTTCACATCTGTTTTTCTCATAATAATAGAGAAGATTTTACATGTCTCCGGCCATTTGGTTGGTTTTGAAACCAGCCAAATGTATAATGTGAAAAAAGGGGGCATGACGTTGTCACATTGGCAGCCGGGCCGTGAATCGGACATTCCGCTTCATCGGCAAATCGAACAATATATAAAAGAAAAAATTCTCCATGGCGAGTGGGCTGTAGGGACGAAAATTCCGTCGCAAAGAATGCTGGCGGATATGTTTCAGGTCAACCGAAGCACAGTGACATCGGGAATTGATGAACTCACGTCTCAAGGTCTGTTAGAGGGGAGAAGAGGCGGCGGCACAAAGGTAGTAAACAGCACATGGAGCGTGCTTGCGTCAGCTCCGCCGCTTGATTGGAGCACCTATGTCCGCTCAGGGATTCATCATCCCAATTCTTCTATCATTCAGGATATCAATAAAAACGAGGCGCGAGCGGATATCATTCGGCTGGGGACGGGAGAGCTTTCACCAGAGCTGCTGCCGGCTGAAACGATGCGCAGGATGTTTCAGCAAATCAATCCGCATGTTCTGTCTTTAGGATACGAACAGCCGAAAGGGAATATAGACCTGCGAGAGGCGGTGGCTGAGCATTTAAAAACAAAGCATATCAATGTGTCACCTTCAGCCATTTTAATTGTATCCGGCGCACTGCAGGCGCTCCAGCTCATTTCGATCGGGCTTTTAAAGCGGGACTCAGTCATTTTGACAGAAAAACCTTCCTATCTTCACTCTTTGCATGTTTTTCAATCCGCAGGGATGCGGCTTCGCGGTGTGCCGATGGATGAAGAAGGAATGCAGGCGGGGCTAATTTCAGCTTACCGGAAGCAATACGGGGGCCAGCTGCTTTACACGATTCCGTCGTTTCATAATCCGACTGGCATTGTCATGTCAGAGAAGAGAAGGGAAGAGGTTGTCAGTCTGTCAAAAAAAGAGCAGCTGCCGGTCATTGAGGATGATGCGTACGGTGATTTGTGGTTTGAAGAACAGCCGCCGCTGCCGTTAAAGTCGATGGATCAGGAAGGCAATGTCCTGTATCTCGGCACGTTTTCGAAAACAGTAAGCCCCGGTCTTCGAATCGGCTGGCTGGCCGGCCCGGAACCAGTTATTGAAAGGCTGGCTGACATTAAAATGCAGACGGATTACGGATCGAGCGGCCTCTCTCAATGGGCCGCGGCGCAATGGCTGTCACAAGGATATTATGAAGAACACCTCGCTTGGGTAAGAAAGGAGCTGAAGAAAAGGAGAGACGCGGCACTTCAGCTTCTTCAGCAGTATGCAGGAGATATTGCCGAGTGGGAAATCCCAGCCGGCGGCTTTTATATATGGGTCACATTCCACAAACAACTGCCTGTCAGGCAGCTGTTTCTTGAATTATTGAAACAGCAGGTGCTGGTGAACCCCGGTTCCGTTTATGACGGCGAAGACCGGCACAGCATCCGGCTGTCGTATTCCTATGCGTCTCTTCAGGATCTGAAAATCGGCATCAAGGCGGCTGCAGATACAGCCCGCCGCCTGATGACGCAGGCTTAAGCTAGACGATGACAGCTCCCAGCGCTCTGGCAAAGGCCATTGCGTGCTCCGGAGCAATTTTGCAGCCCTTTAATTTGTCTAGTGAGACATGGATCTGTTCAAACCGGCAGGAGCTGATGTCCACGTTTTGAAGTGACGTACCGGTAAAGTTGGCGCCCTCCAGTTCGCATGCATCAAAGTGTGTCTGCTGGAGCGCCATGCTGCTGCATTCACTTTGCAGAAGAACACAATGACGAAACAGAACGTGTTTCATATTCGAATAATAAAATGAACTGAATTGCCCGTGACATTCCTCGAACGACACATTCCGCAGCGTTGAGTCCGCCAGGTTCATCCCGACCATTTTCGATTGCTTGAATAAAGTTCTGTGTAGAACAGCCCCGCTGAAATCGGCGTTCGATACATCACATTTTTCGAAAATCACATCTGTCAGCTCAATAAAACGAAAGGAAACATCGATAAACACGACATTCCGAAATACAGTTTTTTCAATACAAAGCCTGTCTATGTCTTCCCCGGAAATTGAACAATCTTCAAATAAATGCATGCTGATCACATCATCTGTTGCAGCCGTTTCATGAAAATCGGCAGCTTGCAGGTTTTCTGGTACGTACGGTTTTTGAATCGCTGTTTTATTCATCATTTGACATCCTTTACATTCCTGAATGACCTAAAGCCATCAGGATCAATTTCATTGATCGTTTCCGCGGATTGATACATATAGTAAAACGTGAAGAGCCTTTTCTGGGTGCTGCACCCCGCTTGTTTTGTAAGCATAAATGCAAAGCTTCCCGCACGTCAAGGCGTTTACAAGACGGGAAAGAAAAGGGAATAGGAGGAATGTGGAGTGGGGCATTACGTAAAAACCGAGGAGCATGTGACACTGTTTGTGGAGGATATCGGGCATGGAAGGCCTATTATCTTCTTGCATGGCTGGCCGCTGAACCATAAGATGTTTGAATATCAAATGAATGAGCTGCCGAAAAGAGGATTCCGTTTTATTGGCATCGATTTTCGGGGCTACGGTGATTCCGACCGCCCGTGGGAAGGCTACGATTATAATACGATGGCAGATGACGTGAAGGCCGTCATTTATACGCTGCAGCTTGAGAATGCGATTCTCGCCGGCTTTTCGATGGGAGGTGCGATTGCGATCCGTTACATGGCAAGACATGAGAGCGCCGATATCGATAAACTGGTTTTATTGTCAGCGGCCGCGCCAGCATTTACAAAGCGCCCGGGCTATCCGTACGGCATGAGGAAACAGGACATTGATGACATGATTGAACAATTCAAAAGCGATCGGCCGAAGACGCTTGCTGACCTGGGAAGACAGTTTTTTGAGAAACAAGTTTCTCCGGAGTTCCAGCAATGGTTCCAGAATCTTTTGCTGGACGCTTCCTCTTACGGAACGATTCACTCAGGCATTGCGTTAAGAGACGAGGATCTCAGAAAGGATCTGGCGGAAATCAAGGTGCCGACACTCATCCTGCACGGCAGAAAGGACAAAATCGCTCCGTTTGATTTTGCAAAAGTATTAAAACGCGGCATAAAGCAATCGGAATTGGTTCCGTTTGAAAACAATGGGCACGGGCTCTTTTATGAGGAAAAAGAAAAAATAAACAGCCTGATTGCGCAGTTTGCTAAATAAAAAAACCCGATCAATGTCGGGTTTTTTAAATAATGCCTTTGTGCTGCAATTTTTTGATGATCAAATCAGCTCCATCCGCAATGGACGTTTGGTCAGATTCAATGATCAAATCGGGGGAAAGAGGTGCTTCATAGGGAGAATCAATCCCCGTGAAATGTTTAATGTCTCCGTTGCGCGCTTTTTTATAAAGGCCTTTCGGATCCCGCTGTTCACAAATCTGGAGCGGGCACTTCACATAAATTTCGAGAAATTCTCCATCGGGAAACAGCTCTCTGACCATATCCCGATCCTCTCTGAACGGAGAAATAAAGGCTGTTAAGATCATTTGGCCGCTATCGACAAACAGCTTCGCGACTTCCCCGATCCGGCGGATGTTTTCGATTCTGTCCTCAGTCCGAAAGCCGAGATCTCGATTCAATCCGTGGCGGATATTATCGCCGTCAAGAACATAACTCCGAATTCCCATGTGATAGAGCTTTTCATCTACGGCATTGGCAAGCACTGATTTTCCTGAGCCGGACAGACCGGTAAACCAAAGGGCGCAGCTTTTATGCCCGTTTAAGCTCTGTCTGTCAGATTTTTGGATCACCGCTGGATGCCAAACGATATTCGGGTTGTGTGTCATTCTGATCCCCCGCTGTTTCTCTGAATGGCAACAGGCTGCTGATGGAGCCCTTTTATCAGCACGCTTGCGACCTCGGGCCGGCTGAATTCTTTCGGCGGCTTTTTGCCTTGGCGGAGAAGCTCCCTCACTTTGGTGCCTGATAAATGGATGTGATCCCTCGCGCTGTGCGGACATGTTTTGGAGGTGCCCATATTTCCGCATTTCCGGCAGTAAAAGCTATGCTCAAAAAACAGCGGCTTGATACCCAGCTCTTCCTCGGTGAATGATCCGAAAATGGTCTGTGCGTCGTATGTTCCGTAATAGCTGCCGACGCCTGCATGATCGCGTCCGACGATAAAATGGGTGCAGCCGTAATTTTTGCGGACGAGCGCATGGAAAATCGCTTCACGCGGTCCGGCATACCGCATGGCGGCAGGGAACACCGATAACATCACCCGATCCTTTGGATAATACTGGTCAAGCAACACTTGGTAGCTTTCCATTCTGATATCACTCGGAATATCATCTGATTTCGTTTCTCCTACTAGCGGATGAAGCAGCAGACCGTCGACGGTTTCCAACGCTGTTTTTTGAATATATTCATGGGCTCTGTGAACGGGATTCCGCGTCTGAAAGCCGACAATCGTTTTCCAGCCGAGCTTATCAAAGGCCGTTCTCGTTTGTGCCGGCGCTGCATAAAACTGTTCGAAGGACTTATCGGGAAGGCGGCTGACAAGGATAGGCCCTCCAATACAAAAGTCCGGACGCTCCAGCAGTTTTTTTACTCCGGGGTGGGCGGGATCGTTTGTTTTATAAACAGACAGCGCCTCCTGTGTTTTATCTGGCTGATAGATATCGGTCACTGTCATCATGCCGTACGTCACGCCGTGTTTCACAAGCTTCACGTGATTTCCGACAGACAGCTGTTTGGCTGTTTCTTCGCTGACAGGCAGCGTAATAGGCAGGCTCCACGGCAAACCGTTCGCCAGCCTCATCTCTTTCACAACGGAATGATAATCTTTTTCTCCCAAAAAACCTGTTAACGGGCTGTAGCCGCCGATCGCGATAAGCTCGAGGTCGCTCAGTGCCAGCTGATCAAGCTCAGCTTCGCAAGTGCAGCCATCAAAAGTGCATGCGGGATCGAAGCGGTTGATTAACACCCCTCCATGGGGCTCGATTGCATTCACGTGCTTAACCTCCATCTTTGCGTTTTACATTGTTTTTTAATAGTCTGCCATTTCTTCGCTGGACGGGCTTTCTCATCAATAGAAAATGTAGATTGAAACCTGCCGGCGCTTCCATTCTCACGACATACGGTCTTTCATTCCTGGTGCAGACCGCATTCAGTTTTCTCGCGTCCGGCCCATCTTCCCGCTCTCTCATCATTTGGGTTTGAAGAAGGCAATGTGCACATTTCACAGCCTATGCTCGGGTAATTTTGATCGTGCAGTTTGTTGTAAGGCAAATTGTGGAGCCGGATGTACGTCCAAACATCATCCCATGTCCAGTGAATGAGCGGACAGATTTTAATAAGCTTAAATTTCTGATCCTGATTGATGAATTGAATATGCTTTCTCGTCGGCGATTGCTCCCGGCGCAGACCTGATATCCAAGCTGTCATGCCAGATAAGTGTTTTTGCAGAGGTGCAATTTTCCGTAATTGACAGCAGAGATTCGGGTTGTGTTTCCATAATTCATCGCCGTATTGCGCCGCTTGTTCTTTTAAGTTCAGCTCGGGTTCAAGCAGCTGGATCGTAAATGCCGGGTATTTTTGTTTGACGGCTTCGATCAGCTCATATGTTTCCTGAAAATGGAGCCCTGTATCTAAAAAGATGATGTGCGCATGTTTGTTGATCTTTGAAATTAAGTCGAGAAGCACCATCCCTTCAGCGCCAAAGCTGCATGCATACACGATCTTATCCCCGTATGTCCTGTAAGCCCATTTCAATACATCGAGCTCATCGATCAATTGGTCCGTCATCTCTTTTGCCAGCGTTTCGTTCCATGTGTCAAAGGTGATGTGTTCGTTCAATATTTTCCCCCCGTTTTGCATCTGTCTGTTTTTTATCTATTGATCGAGTTATAGGCAGACTATTCACTTTTGAGATAAAGGTTCAGGGTTTTTAGGTGTGCGGCCGCCTAAAATGAGGAGACGGAGGCGCGGCGGAACCAATAAGAGACCAGCTGAATATGCTTTTTAGCAAAATGGTTTTATGCCCAAGGAGAGGTATTATGCCGATTACCATTTATCAGGGGCATCATCATTCACTTGCCCCGGCAGATATCAATATCGTTATTGACGTCATTCGAGCCTTTACCGTGGCCCATTTTGCTTTTATCGGCGGGGCGAAAGAAATTCTCTTGGTCCGGACAACTGAAGAAGCTTTCAAGTTGAAAGAAACCTATCCGGATTATGTATTAACAGGAGAGGAAAAGGGGGTCGGAATCAAAGGGTTTGATTTGGATAATTCTCCAAAACGTATGGCAGAGCAGGATATGGCGGATAAGCGGCTGATCCAGAAAACGACAAACGGCGTCACAGCAGCGTTAGGAGCGCTGAAGGCCAAGCATCTTTTTGTGACCGGATTTTCTAATGCCAGAACAACAGCGGAATATGTGAAAAAGCTCGCTGCAAAAGATTGTGTGCTGAACATTGTGGCTTCCCATCCGTCAGGTGATGATGATATGGCGTGTGCGGAATATATCAAAAGCATCATAGAAGGGACGAATGGTGCGGCGGCCGAAGTGATTGAAAGAATCAAAAACTCATCCGTTGCGGAGAAGTTTTTTGACAGGAGCCAGCCGTTATTTGATTCGGAAGACATTGCGTACTGTATAAAAGAAATAAAGGGCGACTTCGTGATGAAAGTAAAACAAGAAAGAGAAGTTCCAACGATAGAGAGGGTCATGATATGAATGATTTTTCACTAGAATTGCCAATGAGAACAAGTAAACCGAGGGAAAACGGACAGACCATTTTAATCGACAACGGCTACCCCTTACAGTTTTTCAAAGATGTGATAGGCGCGGCATCCGACTATATAGATTTTGTGAAGTTCGGCTGGGGCACTTCATTACTTACGAAAGACCTTGAAGAAAAAATCAGCTCCCTGAAAGAGCATGACGTGAAGTTTTTCTTCGGCGGCACGCTGTTTGAGAAATATGTAAGCCAGAATAAAGTCAACGAATTTCATCGGTACTGCACTTACTTCGGGTGCGAATATATTGAGATTTCAAACGGCACTCTCCCGATGACAAATAAAGAAAAAGCGGCTTATATTGCTGATTTTTCTGATGAATTTCTTGTGCTCAGCGAGGTGGGCAGCAAGGATGAGGAAGTATCAAGCTGCCAGTGCTCTGAGGAATGGCTTGAGTATATTCTCGAAGATATGGAGGCAGGCGCAGAGAAAGTGATTACGGAAGCAAGGGAAAGCGGGACAGGGGGGATCTGTTCCAGCAGCGGAGATGTCCGGTTTCAAATCGTTGATGATATCATTTTGTCGGATATCGATATCAGCCGAATGATATTTGAAGCACCGAACAAAACGCTCCAGCAAGGTTTTATTCAAAGGATCGGGCCGAATGTCAATCTGGCGAATATCTCATTTCATGATGCGATTGCTCTGGAGACTTTGCGCTTGGGGTTAAGATCCGATACCTTTTATTTGTAAAACAGCGGCTGCGGGGCTCTCTGTATCGGGAGAGCCTCTTGCCTATTATTTTTTATGACGGTACATAGGCGTAAGTATGGGAAGAGAGGTCAGGCGGATGTTATAGATGAAGTCGATGACTCTTGTTGATATCACTTGGCAAATCAGAGCTTGAATCACAATGCCCCAGGCAATAATTGATGCGGTAATCATAAAAATGATGCAATTCATAATGAGCAAGATGGTTCCCGGGTTTCCGCCCCGGTAAATTGAGATCATAAGAGCAAGGGCTCCGAACCCTCCGTTAGAAATTTTATATTTGTATAAAAGTCCGATGCCGAGTCCTAATAAAACAGCGCCGCTTGCCAAATCAAGCCACAGGTTTGAGGTGATGTCCGGAAAAATGACATCGAAGATCAATACCGATACAGAGGTGACGGTAATCGAGGCGAGAGTGCCGGTGAATGTTCTCATCTCCAGCCATTTTAAAGCAGTGAAAAGCATTGACACATTCACAGCCCATACCGAGAAGCCGTGGGGAATGTGAAACAAATGGTGCAATAAGACCGCAATACCTGCCGCCCCGCCTGTCGGAATATCATGCGGAAATAAAAATAAGGACATGCCGAGTCCCTGTAATACACCGCCTGTGACAATCATAAACGTGAGTTTTGCTTTCATCAGCAGTTCAGCCATTAAGTCATTTGCTCCTTTATGAAAAGACTTGTCCGCTGTTACCATTTTATGAGGCTGTCCATGATTTATGTCTATAAATAAAGGGATGGGACAGCTTAAAACGCTGAACCATCCCACATATACCGATTGATGATCTCCATATTGATTTCTCTGCCGATCCCTGTTCCTTTTGGGATGTGCACGATTCCTTTTGAAGGCTGAAGGCTGATCAGTTCTGTAAAAGGATTCTCCATTACGTCCCACTCAATCGGTTCAATTTGGTCGTTCTCCATTTTTGACCACGGAGGCAGGCAGGCTTGCGCAAATAAGGCATAAAGCCGGGAAAGAGCGCCGTCATAGGCATGGGCAGACGCTCTCACACCGAAATAACGCGCGAGCTGGAGGCAGTCGCGAAACTCATCGATTCCATTGACATGCATGACATCAGGCTGAATAATATCCAGGCAGCGCTGTGAGAGGAGAGGCGCAAATTGTGCCGCGCCTTTCATATTTTCTCCGCCGGCGACAGGAACGGATAAACGGCTCCGCAGCAAAGTGTAATCCTGCGGCTGGTCAAAAGGCAGAGGCTCTTCCAGCCAGCTGATATTGGCCCATTTCGAAAAAAGACGCTCCCACTTTAAAGCTGCTGCTGTATCGTAGCTTTGGTTTGCGTCCAGAATAATAGAAACAGAGCTGCCGGCCGTGGTTTGCAGGGCAGTGATATGCCGCACATCTTCCTCAAAGGTTGTCCCGCCGATTTTGACTTTGATTTGATTGAAGCCCTGTTTCAATTGAACTTCAACATTCGTAAGCGAGCTGCTTATCCATTGCGGATGGTCTGAATATGATTGGAAAGAGGCATATACAGGGAGTTCTTCTCTGTACCGCCCGCCCCACATGTCGCATACGGAACAACCTGCCGCTTTTGCCGCAATCTCCGTCAGTGCCATGCTTACAGCCGATGCCGCCCGCTGATGCCAT
This sequence comes from Bacillus sp. FSL K6-1012, assembly GCF_037964915.1. Lineage (NCBI taxonomy): Bacteria > Bacillati > Bacillota > Bacilli > Caryophanales > Bacillaceae > Bacillus > Bacillus sp. FSL K6-1012. Next base: position 1,213,676 of record NZ_CP150175.1, read on the forward strand.
TTTTTGATTGTGCGCACTAAAGGCAGGCGGCTGCCTGCCTGTTTACCTAAGAGATAGGGAATGATTCGTTTTGTGAAACCGACATGCAGGGCCGGGAGCCAATCCGCGCACTCTCCCCAGCCGTCAATGCCGCTTTCTGTGATAATTCTGATCAGATAGCATGTCCGGTATTGTTTAAATCCGTTTGCATCTCCGTAAGGTTTCTCTAATCGGTGAAAGAGCGGAAAGGTCTCGATCCGTTCGATTTTCAAACCGGACGCTACCTTTCCTCAGCCGGCTGAAGCCGATTGCCATTCATTGCAGGCTCTTCTTTTTCATTCGTCTCGTCTTTATTTTGTTTGACATGAATCAGCGTAAGCACAAGAATACCGACAACCAGTGTCAAGCCCGCAATGCTTAAGAACATGCCGGGTCTTGACCACTGCATCAAGCGCCCGAAAATAGGAGGCCCGATCGCCACCCCCAGAAAACGCACTGATCCGTACAGCGATGTCACAAAACCCCGTCGTTCTTTGCCGACAGCGCCTGTGATAAAGCTGTTTATACAAGGAAGGACAAGGCCTGAACCGATACTGCTCAGCACGAGAACGCTGATAAAGAGGACGAGATTTTCAATGAATGACAGTGCCGCGTAAGACACAGTCATAAACGCTAAACCGATGACGATCAGCTTTTTCATTAACGATTGCTTTTGTCCGATTTTGCTGCCCGTCGTATAGGATGTCACACACATGACCAAAAGGGGAATCGCCAAAATCAGCCCTTTTTTGACGCCATCTGTATCGTATGTTTTTTCCAGTACGTCTGATAGGTAAAACAAAATGCCGAATAAGGTAAACAAACAGGTAGCCCCGGCTAAATAAGCGGTAAACAGCCATCTGCCTTCATGCTTAAATACACTTAACAGCCCTTTTGCATATTTTCCGATAGGAGGCGGTTCTTTTTCTTTTTCCTTTTCTTTAATAAAAATCCAAGTCAGCACGATTGAAATGATACAAAACACAGGAAAGGCAAAAAATGCGCCATACCAAACGATCAGGGCGATAAGTGAGCCAATAATCGGCGATAGAACTTTCCCCATTCCGTTTGACGCTTCAACAAGGCCGAGCACTCTGCTTTCCTGCGCGCCTTTAAATAGGTCCGCTGACAGCGCCATCGCAATCGGTCCCGTTCCGGCTGCTCCGATACCCTGAAGAGCCCGGCCAGCCATGACCCACGGATAAGCATTGTCAAAAAAACCTGCCGCAAACCCGGCCAGCAATCCGCCTGCTCCATACAAAAATAAGCAGGGAATAATGATGATTTTCCGTGAAAACCGGTCTGCGAGATAGCCGACAATCGGAATCGCAAACGCCGCAATCAGGGAAAACACCGTGATCACGAGACTGACTTGAAATTGGGATAAATGAAGTTCAGATTTCATTTTTGGCAGTATAGGAATAAGCATAGAGTTTCCAAGGGTTAATATTAAAGGGATTGAACCGATAGCTACAATCGTCATTCCGTTATTTTGTTTTGATGTTTCCATCTCAAAGCACACTCCTTTTCTTCTGCTTAGAGTGTCCCTGAAGGCATTAAAAAAACCGAACAGAATCTTCCTGTTCGGGTAAAAAAGGTTAACCGAGCGCCTGTGAGATGACAGCGAATAATTGTCTGTTTCGTGCAGGCAGCATCTTTTTTTGGTACATCATAAGCGGGGGCTCATCGTCTAAGTGAAATCCCATTGCTTCCAGGCTGTCATGCAGCAACGGGCTTTCCCCAGGCACGTCGATTCGGATGGGTCCTTGTTTTCCTGCGGCCAGCCTGTTGACCAATACAGCAGCGAGACCCGGTGACGGTGCGATAAGCGGGCCTAATTTCAGATTGGCCGGTGTTTGGACAGATAAGCCATAGCCAATGAATGTGCCTTCATTATTTCTGGCAATTACACATTCCGCTGACTGAGAGATCAAATGATGCAGAAGTGCTGCTCTGTCCCCGCCAAAGGCGGCTTGATCAGCCGCGATTAATTCCGGAAAATCCTTTTCTGTAAAAGATGTCAGTTCAATGTCATGCTGCTTTGTAAGCGGCTTGAAGCTTTGACAGCTGTATTTGCGGATTGAACCCGCTGTTTGAAATCCGGCTTTTTCATAAAGCGGCAAACCTTCCTTCGTGGCGCAAAGCATGATGGCGGTGTTTTCATCGACTTGGCTGATACACGCATTCACCATACGCCGCCCCAGACCTCGCCGTTTGTACTCGTTGTCGACGATAACGAGTCCGATAGAAGCAAGTCGGCCATACAAAAACAAACCGATGCAGGAGATGATGTCTCCTTGGCTGTTTTGATACCCGAAGAAGCGTCCATGTTTTACAAGCAACTGCAGCTCTCGTTCGCCGTAATCCGGCCACCCGGCTTGCCGGCACAGATGCAATAGGCCGGGCACATGTTTTTCAGTAAGCTGAATCAGCTCAATTGCTGAATGCATGTCATCACCTGCTTGTTCCTGTTTTTTTGTACATCACAATATGGGTGCCAATGCCGGAAATCTCAAACGGCTCGCCAAGTTCTTTCCAGCCAAGCTTTTCGTAATAGCCTTTCACATGGTATCTTGCGTTGCACCAGACCGCCTGCACGCCCATATCGGCCAGCTTCTGCTCCGCGTATGTGATCAGTGTGCTTCCGGCTTTTTGATCACGGTATTCTTCGAGCGTTGCCATGCCTCTAAGCCGATATGCGGGTGAATCAGTCAATAGCGGCTGATTTTCGGGAGAAAAGGAAGCGATGCTGATCAGCGTTCCTTCAAAAAAAGCGCCGAGATGGAAAGAGCCTTCTGCTTGATCCTGTTCATATTTGCATTGTTCAATTGATTGATGGGGACGCAAAATGCGGTTCCTGATTTCATATGTATCCTCTGCGGGTATGGTTTTCACTTCAAGCATGATGTTCCTCCTCCTATGTGATTTATTTTCTATATCGTAACACGAATCGGGTTTGAAAAAGACTGCCCAATTGGTTCGGACAGTCTTAGAAAGCGATGTTAATGCAAATAAATATTCTGACGCTGTTCATCTTTTTGCTTAATGTAAGAAGTAAGTTCCGACGTCAAGTCAGATCTGAGAAAAGGCGTGATTAAATAGATGCCGTTAAACAGCTCGCAGGCAGTATCCAGCAGGGAGCGTGCAATCGCAAGGCCTTCCGCCTTTTGTTTCTCTTTATCTTCGCCGGCGCGCGCCATTTTTTCGCGGATGGAATCGGACAGCTTGATGCCCGGAATTTCGTTATGGATAAACTCAGCGTTCCGGCTGCTTGTCAGCGGCATAACGCCGATATAAATCGGAGTCTTCAAATGCTTTGTTTCATTATGAATATCGACAAGCTGCTGCTCCGAATAGACGGGCTGTGAGATAAAATAATCAGCGCCGCAGTCTATTTTTTTCTCCAGCCGTTTTACGGCTTTATCGAGATGGCGGACGTTTGGATTAAAAGCAGCGGCCACTGAGAAATTGGTTTTCTTTCCGAGCGGTTTTCCGGACAGAGACAGCCCTTCATTGAACTGTTTAATCAGCCTGATTAAATCAAAGGATGTTAAATCATAGACAGACGTTGCACCCGGGAAATCACCGATTTTAGAAGGATCGCCGGTAATCGCCAGCACATCATGCAGCCCTAATGTGTCCAGTCCCATTAAATGTGACTGGAGTCCGATAATGTTTCGGTCCCGGCATGTAATATGGACAAGAGACCGCATATCGAGCTGCTGCTTGACAAGGGCGCCGCAGGCAACATTGCTGATCCGCGGGGTTGCCAGTGAGTTATCGGCGAGCGTCAGGGCATCGATTCCCGCTTCTTTTAATTCGGCAGCGGCGGACAGAAATTTGTCAAAGCTCAATTTCTTCGGCGGGTCCAGCTCAACAATAATTGAGCGCTTTTCCGCAGCGATTTCATTTAATCCCGGCTCTGTCCGTTCGTGCTGAACGGTCACCAATTCCTTTGCCCGAACCTTTACATACTTTTCCGTAACAGGGGCGAGTCCGCCCACAGCCTCTGCCATAGCCCGGATGTGGTTTGGCGTGGTGCCGCAGCAGCCGCCGATAATCCGCGCGCCTTGCTTGCGGAACTCAGCCGCGCTGTTTTGAAAATACTTGTCGTCAGTTTCATATACAAGCCGGCCTTCTTCGAGTGAGGGGAGGCTGCTGTTCGGGTAGACAGATAAAAACACGTCATCAAAAATCGGCACTTCACTGAGCGCTTCAATCATGTGGTAAGGGCCGAGCCGGCAGTTAATGCCGACGATATCGGCACCGAGATCCGCAACCGAGCGCAGCGCATCAGAAAGCGGCGTTCCATCCTGAAGTACTCCTTGCTCATGCATGGATACATTCAGCATAATCGGAAGATCGGTTTCTTTTCGGGCGATTTTCAGCACTGCACGGGCTTCTTCCAAATCATAATACGTTTCTAACAGCAAACCGTCCGGCTCTTCATGCAGCAGTAAATACAGCTGTTCGCGAAAGCTTCGTTTGATTTCGTCAAGGCTGTACGCATTTTTGTTAAACGTGCGGATGCCGCCCATCGTCCCGAGCACATACGCATCGCCGGCGGAAGCCCGCGCGATTTTTACAGCCTCCTGATTCATTTTTTTGATGTCATCTTCAAGGCCGTGTCTCGATAATTTAATATAGTTCGCTCCGTACGTGTTGGTCTGAATGATGTTTGCTCCCGCTTCGACATAGGCTTTATGTATACGCTGAATTTCCTCAGGTTTTGAAAGATTAAGCTCCTCAAAGCACCTGTCTATTCCGAAGGAGTAAAGCAGCGTGCCCATTGCGCCGTCACCGATTAACACCTGTTTCTTCAAATCTTCTAAAAGTCCCATTGTCTGCCTCCTTTATTCACATTCAGCAAGGAAAAAAGAGAAATAAAAAAAGTCCTCTTAAGAAGAAGACTTTGTCAGTGATATTGTCTCTTCTTATCTTCCAAGCTGTTCGAGCTTGCTGGATTTAGCACCTTGGTCATGGCAATGCGCCATTACACCGGTTGCTGAAGCTTCGTCGGGCCAGTCCCTCTGCTTCTCTTGATAAGAACGGATATGAAGTTTTAATGTTCAGGAGCTGCCAAAAGATGCCTGGCATTTTCCCTTTCTCCAAATTTACCGAAAATAAAGACAATAATCAATAGGAATCAGAAAATTTATCTGAAATTTATAAATTGAACGTCAATTGGCAGATCGGCACCTCGAACTGCTGCGATAACCTGCTGAAGATCATCCTTGTTTTTTCCGGTGACACGCACTTGATCATCCTGTACCTGAGATTTTACTTTCAGTCCGGAGTTTTTGATGATGGTATTGATTTTTTTGGCGTTGTCTTTGTCAATCCCTTGAACAAGCTTTGCGCGCTGGCGCACGGTGCCGCCGGACGCGTTCTCAATTTTGGCGTAATCAATGTTTTTTGTCGGCACGCTGCGCTTAATCAATTTGCTGACAAGCACATCCTTGAGCTGGCTTAATTTGAATTCGTCATCGGAAACAAGAACAAGCTCTTCTTTATCTAATGAAATGTCACTTTTGCTCCCTTTGAAGTCATAGCGTGTGCTGATTTCCTTCAGTGCGATTTGAATCGCGTTTTGCACCTCAGGGAGCTCCACCTTGGATACAATATCAAATGAACTTTCTTTTGCCATATGAAAACCTCCATAACATTTAACTTATGTGTTGATTATAGTAGAATAAAGAGAAACTTCCAACAGAACAAAGAATCAATTTGTGATGATTGGAAAAAATGTTAACAAGATCCGCAGTGAAATAAGCGGGAAGAGGAAGGACGATAGCATGAGACCAGGGCAGCAGTTAACCTTGAGTATAGATCACGAAACTGACTTCGGTTACTTTTTAACCGATGGAGAAGATACGATTCTCTTACATAACAGTGAAGTGACAGAGGATATAGAAGACAGAGATGAGGTAGAGGTCTTTATATACGTTGACCAGCAGGAACGGCTCGCAGCAACGATGAAAATTCCGGTCATCAGCGCTGATGAGTACGGATGGGTAGAAGTGGTGGACACGGTAGATGATATGGGCGTATTCGTCGATGTCGGCCTCTCAAAAGACGCGCTTGTCGCAACAGAGCATCTGCCGCCGTATGAAGATGTCTGGCCGCAAAAAGGGGATAAGCTCTACTGTATGCTGAAGGTGACAAATCGGGGGCGCATGTTTGCCAAACCCGCACCGGAGGACATCATCAGCGAGCTGTTTACGGACGCTTCAGACGATCTGATGAATAAAGAGCTGACCGGAACGGTGTACAGGCTGATCGCTTCAGGATCGTTCATCATTACGGATGACGGAATCCGCGGTTTTATTCATTCATCAGAAAGAAAAGAAGAGCCTAGACTCGGCTCAAAAGTGACAGGACGTGTGATTCAAGTGAAGGAAGACGGCTCAGTGAATATGTCGCTTCTTCCGAGAAAGCAGGATGCGCTGTCTGTTGATGCCGAGTATATTCTTACGTATTTAAGAACGAGAAACGGCGCCATGCCGTACAGCGACAAAAGCCAGCCCGATGATATCAAAGAACGTTTTAACATGAGCAAGGCTGCCTTTAAACGGGCGCTTGGCCACTTAATGAAAAACGGAAAAGTGTATCAGGAAGACGGCTGGACATACGAGAAAAAATAGTGCATGAAAAAGGCTCACCTGCAGCAGAACTGCGGAGCGAGCCTTTTTTATTTCTAATTTAATTCATCAACCAGCGTTCTGATTGCCATTTCGCGATCCACATTGTCTGAAATCGCGATCGGCGTAATATCAATGGCAAGAATGACAAGAATCAGCGCACCGGCTGCGGCAACATAAGAAACATAATAGAAATAGTTAGCGGTATCGACCGTGTTGACGAGCTCGGCTTGAACTCTGGACGTATCATCCTTGGAAGCGGCGATGTCCTTTGCAGCTTCTACTTTTTCTTCAACGATTTGACCTGCTTTTTTCAGCAGTTCATCCACCTTCATTGCATCTTTGCTGTAAACAGCTTTCTTCAGATTGTCAAAAAAGTCAGCATCCTCTTTTTTGATATCAGCAACAACCTGATTGGCAAAAGCCTTTGCCTGTTTTGTGTTGAGCTTGTCAGTCATGGCTTTATTAAATACCTCTGGAAGCTTTTTGCCCACTTCACCCTGAGCAAACACAAACCCTTTAAAAATCTCTTCACCTGAATACTCAAGCTGCTTCGCCTGTGCTACACTTTCCTGCTGCTTCACCAAAAACACTGTCGTCACCAATACAACCGACAAAAATACAAGAAACGCCTTCTTCAAACTGAAACCTCTCCCTTCTTTTCTTTTTTATTCCACTTCAGTCTGCGTATATATGTAAATTGAAACGTGGAATCAATTGGAGTGAGATACAATATCAAAATGCCGGCCATGATGAGTGAAAAGCTGATTAAACCCAGCATAACCGCGAATATCTCGTGCATAAAAACAGCGATGATTAAAATCAATCTCCAATGCTTCTTCGGCGCGAACAGTGCCGCAAAGATGACAATCTGAACGAGAAGCGTCCCCCATGTCGGAATCACCACAAACGGACTTGATACAAACGGCTTCGTTAAAGCCTGAAAAAAGCCGTTGAAGCCGATGGTTTTTTCCTGGGCGAAATAATAGACGGCCGTTCCGTCCACCCATTCCTGCTGAGACAGCTTAGCGACAGTAGAGTGGAAGTAAAGTACCGCTACTTGAAGTCTGATGACAAAATAAGAAATAAAAGCTGTGATTTTACCATTTGTTCTTTGGCCCTCTGGGTCATCAGGCCTCCCGCTCCAATGCCATTTTCTCGGGTCAGTCAGCGTGATAGGAATCAGCAAAAATGTGATAACCGCGGCTGCCTGCTCGCCTCCGTCGATGACAATTAACGACGACTGCAGGCTGTAACTGACATACCAATGGAGAATCCCGGTGATTCTGGGGCGCCACCCGATCACAACAAGCACCAGAATGGCAATACAGACCCACCTGAACAGATTTAACATCATATAGTTATTTTCGCCGAGGCAAAAGAGACTGAGATTCATTTTACAAGCAGGGTAACTGCTGATTCCGCTGGCTGGCTTCATAATGAGGCTCGGATGATTGACAAGCAGCGTCAGCAGGCTGGATAAAGCAATAATGCTTCGCGCGAGTCCGTATACATTTGTCCACGGGTTTTTTTTGTCCCATCCGGTGATGGTCTGTTTTATGTTTTCGAGCATGAGATCACAACCTTGACTATGCTTTTTACCTGATAAGATGAAGCGGTGTATTTAGAATAGCTCCATGGAACGATGTCCTCTTTCGTCAAATAATAGCTGCCGCAAAGCAGCGGGCGGGGCGCCGGTGTTTGCAGCTGAACGGTTTTGGCTTTGCTTTTGCAGGCACTCAGGTCCGTTTCTTTACATTCTGTCCACTGTTCCTTGCCGACTTGGCTGTAGATCACGCCCATTTCTACGCCCTGCGATCGCCCATAACGATACAGGCCGAATAGATTATCAGCCCTCATATTAGGCCACCTGACCTTGGCGCTGGCATCTCCATCTTCATATAAGCCGATGGCGGTATCACGGGGGTTTTTGCTGAAAAAGCCCCAGCCTTGAGGAATGACGCTGGACATGAGAAATTTGGAGTCCTTTGTCAGCGGAATCGGGGTTGTCCCTAAGCTGCCAATGATTGAAAACAGAAATAAAGACCCCCAGAGGACTGAAAAAATGATAAAAAATGATATCGATTTCTGCATTCGACTGCTCCTTTTCAAACTGAAGAAATTCACTTTTCTTACTTTTCATAATATAAAAACATTTTTGTAATAAAAAGGTTAAAAAGTATGAGAAATTCCATTTTTGTTAATGGGGAAAATAGGACATTTTTCATAGCTATATGTCATTGATATATAGTGATTTTTTCGATATATTTAAACCATGAAAACGAATCAAATTAACGACCGCTGGATTGTTCAATTTCGCAAAGGGATTTTCGAGCTGGCTATTTTATCCCTGCTGCGCTCAAAACCGATGTATGGTTATGAGCTGACATCGTCCTTAAAAACAACCCCGGCACTGGCTATTTCAGAGGGTGCGATTTATCCGATTTTGAAACGGATGACGGAGAAGGACTGGGTCGAATTTTTTTGGCAAGATTCTTTGGATGGCCCGAAAAGGAAGTACTACAAAATGACGCAAAAAGGAGAAGAGATGTTAAAAGAACGGCTGGAGAAGTACCTGGAAACCCATCAAGCTTTATTGTCTTTATCGGGGGATTTGCTATGAATGCACAGCACATCATTGACCGCTATACGGAGGAACTAAACGCTGAGCTGGCGAATATGCCTGAAGTAGAGAGAGAAAATACGATAGCCGAATTGAAGGGCCATTTAACCGCTTTTGTACAAGACAGAATGAATGCCGGCCATAGTGTAGAGGAGCTGCGGGAAGCTGTTGAAAATGAGTTTTCTCATCCGAAAGAGCTTGCCGAAGCGATGATGGGTGAAGGGGAGGAACAGAAACGGAGGGGTTCTGTGTTAGGAAAAAGCGGACTTTCAGTCTTTCTTATTGCTGTGATCATACTCCTGCCGCTGCTGCCACCCTCATACAGATATGTGCCATTGGCTCTTTATTTGGCGGTGCTCGCAGGTTATGTGTGGAAGCGGAAGAAGTTAATGATGTTTGCGGGTGTAAGAAAAAACAAAATGCGCTCTCAACATGAGATTGTCACGATTTCTAGGGTCGGTGCGGGCTATCTGCTGTTTTTGGCTGTTCTGCTTCTTGTGCAGCCGCTCATCAATGCATTCGTCGTCCTTCTGCTGATTGTGGTTAGCTGTGCCGCTTTTTTTCTTTATTTAAACGTCAAGTAATGTTGTAGGAGGCTGTAATATGGAGATCAGCATCAATTATCTATTAATTGTCATTTCGCTTTTATTCTTTGTGGTAGCCTATTTTGTCGGGATCAAAAAACAGACGTGGATGCTGGCGGGGTTTAATGAGGCACGTATCCGGGATAAGGATCGGCTGGCCAGAATAGCAGGCTACTTTTTCTTGAATTCCGGTTTGTTCATTCTGCTGAACAGCTTTATCTCATTTCAAGGCCAGGAGCAGCTGATTCCGCCGCTTATTTTGGCATATGGCGCAGGGGTTATTATTTACGTGAATAAAAAACTGGTAGAATAGGAGCTGAAGGACGGAGCGAAACCTCTGTCCTTCTTTCTTTTTCCTGAAAATAGGAACGAAGCACCACATACAAGTTTCGGTTTTTTTGTTAGGATGAACGAAAAAATAGATTCCAAAACAGGAAGGATGTGGTGTTTTGCGTACACTGTTCAAAACATCTCTGTTTATGGCCGGCTTATGCACGGCGGCTCAATGTGTTTTTGCATCAAATGCCTCAGCAGATCAAAGCATCAAATACGACCATACGTATCAAACCCCTTCATACATCATCGAAAAATCACAGCCATCATGGCAGCCAGCTCAAAACCTAACGCAGAAAGAAGCGCTATTTTCATATCTGGACAAGCAACAAACGCATTTTAAGCTCAAAGGAAACGCGAACAGCCATTTTCGCATTTCAAAAACAATAAAGGATTCAAAGACAAAACAAACATTTTTTAAATTAGAGGAAGTGTATAAAGGGATTCCTGTTTACGGCTTTGGACAGGCGGTCGCGATGAAGGAAAACAAACAAGTGAAAAGTTTCTTCGGGAAGGTGCACCCGCAAATAAATGACATATCTGTCACACCGTCTGTATCTAAGAAAAAAGCCATACATACAGCGCGCCGTGCGCTTGAGGCCTCCATTGGAAAAATCGAGTATGTTGACGGGGAACCGAAAGCCGAATTATATATTTATCCGCACGAAGGCGCATATGACCTTGCCTACCTTGTAAGACTTTCGACGTCTGAACCTGAGCCTGGTTATTGGCATTATTTCATTAATGCCAAAAGCGGAAAGGTCATCGATTCTTTTAATGCCATTCATGAAGCAGCCGGTACAGGGATCGGCGTATCAGGCGAAGAAAAAAGCTTTGAAGTAACTGAACAGAATGGGCGTTATTATTTGGCTGACGAAACAAGGGGAAAAGGGATAAATACTTTTGACGCAAAGAACCTGAACGAAACCTTGTTTACCCTTTTGTCTCAATTGATCGGGTATACAGGCAGTGAAGTGGTCAGCGGCACGTCCGTATTTCATGATCCGGCGGCTGTAGATGCCCATGCAAACGCTCAAACCGTTTACGACTATTACAGCCGCACGTTCGGCCGCCATTCTTTTGATCAAAACGGCGCGAGAATTACGTCTACCGTACATGTGGGAACACAGTGGAACAATGCGGCGTGGAACGGTGTGCAGATGGTGTACGGGGATGGTGACGGCGCTAGGTTTAAGCCGCTGTCCGGATCGCTCGACATTGTGGCGCATGAAATGACACACGCGGTCACCCAGTATTCCGCCGGCCTTTTATATCAGGGAGAACCCGGCGCGTTAAACGAATCCATTTCTGATATTATGGCGGCGATGACAGACCGGGATGACTGGGAAATCGGCGAGGATGTATATACGCCGGATGTACGCGGGGATGCTTTACGTTCGTTAGAGGACCCTTCCAAGCAGGGGAATCCGGATCATTATTCAAACCGTTATACGGGCACAGAGGATTACGGCGGGGTGCATATTAATTCGTCGATCCACAATAAAGCGGCATATCTTCTCGCAGAAGGCGGCGTGCACCATGATGTGCGGGTTGAGGGGATCGGGCGTGAAGCTTGTGAGCAAATTTATTACCGGGCTTTGACATATTATGTAACGCCTTCTTCAGACTTCAGCATGATGAAGCAAGCGGCAATCGAAGCTGCCAATGATTTATACGGTGAAGACTCGAAGCAATCAGCTTCTGTCGAAAAGGCATATGACGCAGTCGGAATTCAATAAAAATGAAAAAACAGCCAGGGCTTTTTTAGCCTGGCTGTTTTATTATGATCTACCCAGAAAAAATATGGCCAGTGTGCCCGGCCCGGAATGGGATCCGACAGCAGAGCCGATGGAGTGCATGATGATGTCTTTCGGCTTGAACGCGTCTTCGATCAAGTGTTTCATTTCATTGGCTGTTCCTTCGTTAGCGGCATAGCTGATCCCGACGGTTTGATCGCTCCAATTGTCTCCTCGCTCTTTCATTAATTCAATAATCCGTTTGAACAGCTTTTTCTGTCCGCGGATTTTTTCAAGAGGCACAAGCTTGCCGTCCTCCATATGAAGAAGCGGTTTAATATTAAGCAGACCGCCGACAAAAGCGGACGTTTTTGAAATTCGGCCGCCCCGGGCGAGGTACGTTAAATCATCGACTGTAAAAATGTGCTCAAGCTGTGCGCAAAAGCTCTTTACAGACGTTTCAATTTCTTGTATTGTATTTCCGTTGATACAGAGTTCGCGTGCATGCCGGACGGCCAGACCGCAGCCTAATGAAGCGCATTTGGAATCAATCACCCGCAAATCAAAATCGGGGAATTCTTCCTTCACTTCATTGGCGATCATGACGGCTGTCTGATAGGTGCCGGAGAGTCCTGAGGAAAAAGCGATGTAAAGTGCGGGCTCTCCTGTTTTGGCATATTGCAAAAATACATTTTTAATTGTTTGCGGTGAGGCTTGGGACGTCTTTGGCGCTTCCCCATTTTGCATCGCTTCAAATATTTGTTCCGAATGAATCGTGACTGCATCTTCATATTCTTTGTCGCCGAGAGAAACCCTAAGCGGGATAAAGCCAATGCCGTTTTCCTCAAAATAAGAACGAGGCAGATCAGCGGCGCTGTCAGCGATGAGATGAACTGTCATTTTGCTTCCCTTCTTTCCGTTTATCGCTCGTCATCATGTGATTTAAGCCAACTATATCATATTAATTTGTCAAAATCGTGTTCAAATATTTGTTTTAAGGGAAAACATAATAAAGAAGAATGAGCGGAGGAACATGCCATGGTACTAGATCAAACAAAAAAATTACTCATCGTCATCATCGGGGCCTTACTTAATGCGGCCGGGCTGAACTTATTTCTGATTCCGGCAGATGTATATGCCAGCGGATTCACGGGTGTCGCCCAGCTTTTATCAAGCGTCGTTGACCAATATGCCCCTTTCTACATATCGACGGGAACGCTCTTGTTCCTCTTAAATATTCCGGTCGGTATTTTAGGATGGCTGAAGGTCGGCAGATCGTTTACGGTGTACAGCATTTTGAGTGTCGCACTGACCACATTGTTTATGGGAATCCTGCCGGAAATGAGACTGTCTCATGACATCCTGCTGAACGCGGTATTCGGCGGCGTGATTTCCGCGGTCGGAATCGGTTTAACATTAAAGTACGGCGCTTCGACAGGCGGCCTTGATATCGTCGCTATGGTGCTGGCCAAGTGGAAGGATAAACCCGTCGGCACGTATTTCTTTATTCTGAACGGGATTATCATTCTGACGGCAGGATTATTGCAAGGTTGGGAGAAAGCTTTATATACCCTTGTTACTTTGTATGTGACAACGAGGGTGATCGACGCGATTCATACCAGGCACATGAAGCTGACAGCAATGATTGTGACGAAAAAAGCGGACGAAATCAAAGAAGCCATTTATGGAAAAATGGTGCGGGGCATAACGACTGTCCCAGCCAAAGGAGCTTTTACAAACGAGCAGAAAGAAATGATGATTATCGTCATCACGAGGTATGAATTGTACGATTTAGAAAAAATCGTAAAAGAAGTGGACCCGAAAGCATTTACAAACATTGTCCAAACGACCGGGATTTTTGGTTTCTTTAGAAAAGACTGACGAAAGCAGGTGGAAGTCGTGAAACGGCTGCTTGTGATGCTCTTGCCTGTGGTGCTATTAATAGGCTGCGGGAAAAATGAGCAGACAGAACCCGATAAGGAGGTATCAGGCGGAATGGAGAATCAAGAGGTTGTTTTATCTGTTGACGCAATTCAGGAGCCTGAACAAATCAAGTTTAACATGTCACTGAAGAACCAAAGCGAACGCAGTGTGGAGTTTCAATTCAGCACGGGACAAAAATTTGAACTTGTCGTGTACGATTCAGAACACAAAGAAAGATACCGTTATTCGAAAGACAAAATGTTTACACAGGCTTTTCAAAACCTGACGCTTGAACCGGGAGAAACCTATGATTTCACTGATGAATGGAAGGAAGTACCGGAGCCGGGAACATACGAGGTGAAGGTGACGTTTAAGGGCAAAGCGGAGAATCTTAAGCAGGTCCAGGCTGTTCAGCAGTTTGAGGTCAAATAATAGGCTATGGCGAATCGCCATAGCCTTTTTTTTATTGCAATTTATCCAGTTGATCTTGAAATTGATGAAGCTGTTGACGTTCCGCATCTGTCGAATTGGCATACGCAGAAGACACAGCATTTTTGGCCCTCAGAATCGCTTGCTCCTGATCGCCTTCCTCAAAGCCGTTTGTCACCATGACAGCCTGTTGAACAAATGATTTCGCCTGCTGAAACAGTTCGTTTCTCATTTAATATTCATACTGCCTTTCAGCCGAGTCTCGTGCCGCGGCATGCTGGTGAGCTTCTTCTAAAGTAGACCGATATGGAAATCTTGCGGCGTGTTGCCCGATGGAGTCTTTACCCTGCTGAATAAACCTTTTGGATTTGCTTCGTTTACCCATTGTGAGACTGCCCCCTTCCATACTTTGACGAGATGAGTCGTCTCCCATAGTATGCTGGGGCGGGTAAAGGTTTATAAGTGGGAAAAATTAAAACACTCCGCTCTTTATATTGAGAAATATTCTTTCAAAAATTGGGCGACCCCATCTTCTTCATTGGAACCCGTCGTTTTGTCAGCGATCTGCTTGACTGCGTCAATTCCATTTCCCATGGCGACGCCGCATCCTGCAAATTCGAGCATTTCCAGGTCGTTATCTTCATCGCCAAAAGCGATGATCCGTTCTCGCGGCACGCCGTAGTAATCGCTGATTTTCTGCAAGCCAATCGCTTTGTTCATGCCGCTTTTAATAATCTCAATCACATGCCACGGGGCTGCCCATCTTCTGTGATCGATCACCTCGGCGTGCACATCTGTTAAATAAGCTCGTATCTCTGGCACATCTTCCTCTTTCGCATGGATGAGCACAGAGGTGACATCCTCACCGAGATTTTCACGCAAATCGCCGACGGTGACATTTGTTGTGTTCATGTTAAAGGCGTCAATCAGATGCTCATCATGATAATGGAAGTACACATCATCGATGACTTCAGCAAGTATATTATGTACGTTGTAGGTCTCGCTGATATCCACAAGCTGTTTGACAACTTGAAGCGGCAGTGAGGTATGATACCGTCCCCAGCTGTCATCTTGCGGATGGTGGACAAACGCTCCATTGAAATTGACGATCGGCGTTGTCAGATTCATCTGCTCATAGTACATGGAACTTGAACGGTACGGCCGGCCGGTGGAGATGCAGACGTAATGTCCGTCATTTTTTAGGCGCTGTATCGTTTGAAGGGTGTTTTCTGATATTGTTTTATCGTCCTTTAATAATGTTCCATCTAAATCTAATGCGATTACATAGGGTTTTGTCTCCATGAAAAGCTCCTTTAACCTAAGATTTTACGCGAGTTGCCTTAATGACAGTGTAGCTTTTTACCATCTTTATTGTCTACATGTTACACTTATGATTATGGTTATCCTAAGGAGGGGACATTGTGATTCAAATTGAAAATCAGACCGTTTCCGGCATTCCGTTTTTACATATTGTAAAAGAAGAGAACCGGCACCGTGCTGTTCCTCTTGTTTTCTTTATACATGGCTTTGCAAGCGCAAAGGAACACAACCTTCATATTGCTTATCTGCTTGCGGAGAAGGGCTTTAGAGCCGTTCTGCCGGAGGCTCTGCACCATGGTGAACGGGGAGAGCAAATGGCTGTTGAAAAGCTGGCCGGCCATTTTTGGGACATCGTGCTAAACGAGATTGAAGAGCTTGAAGTACTCAAGAACCATTTTGAGAAGGAAGGCCTAATAGAAGGCGGCCGTATCGGGCTTGCGGGTACATCAATGGGCGGCATTACAACGCTTGGCGCCTTAACGGTTTATGACTGGGTACAAGCCGGCGTCAGCCTGATGGGAAGCCCGAATTATGTCGAGCTGTTTCAGCAGCAGATCGACCACATCAAATCTCAGGGCATTGATATCGATGTGCCGGAGGAAAGGGTGCGGGAGCTCATGGAGCGCCTTAAAGTGCTGGATCTCAGCCTTCAGCCGGAGAAACTTCGCCAGCGCCCGCTTTTATTTTGGCATGGTGTTAAAGATCAAGTCGTGCCTTACGCGCCGACCCGGAAATTTTATGACACGATTAAATCTTATTACAGCGAGCAGCCGGAACATCTCCAGTTCATTGCGGATGAAAGAGCCGATCACAAAGTGCCGCGGGCCGCTGTGTTAAAAACCGTTGAATGGTTTGAAACGCATTTATAAAGCACAAAGGTGTAAACACAGGCCGGATTTACGTTATACTGTAGAAAAAAGGAGTGAGGGAACGTGGAAGAAGCATTAAAAGAAAACATTATGGGCGCCCTGGAACAGGTTGTCGACCCTGAGCTTGGCGTTGATATCGTAAACCTCGGGTTAGTATACGATGTTGATATGGATGAAGACGGCTTAACGCACGTCACAATGACACTGACGTCAATGGGATGCCCTTTAGCACCGATTATTGTGGATGAAGTGAAAAAAGCGCTTGCGGACATTCCGGAAGTGAAAGAGACGGAAGTTCACATTGTGTGGAATCCGCCGTGGACTCGGGACAAAATGTCAAGATATGCAAAAATCGCGCTTGGCATACAATAAAACAAAAGAGGACAGCCTTACTGTGAGGCTGTCCTTTTTACAGCTGAAAAGGAGTGAAGCAAAATGATGTACCTGCTTGCCGTTCTATGTCCGCCGCTTGCTGTTTTGTTTACGGGAAAGCCGTTTCAGGCCCTGATCAATCTCATATTGACATGCATCTTTTGGCTGCCGGGCGCCATTCACGCTTGTTTTATCGTGGCTGACCGCCGCGCTGAAAAACGGGCAAGACGATAATCTGGAAAAAAGAGGACGCAAACATGGTATAATGGCCATAAAAAACAGCAGGGAGAGCGCCATGAAAAAGAAATTGCTTGCATTCGCGCTGTGCACCGGTGCGTATGCGGCCCTGTTTGCGTACTCTGTTCACTCAGAGCAAAAAAGCGGCTCCAGCGAGATGACCGATGTCAGCCGCTTGATGCCGGTGAAAATTAAGCAGACGGTGAAAGGGCAGGAAGAAAATAACCTCATTGACACAGTCAAAGAGGCCAATCGAAAAAGCATAAAAATCTCAATAGCCGGAACCCAGCATTCGATGGGCGGCCATACATATTACGAGGACGGCATCGTTCTGGACATGACAGGCTACAACAAAATCCTCGCTTTCGATAAAGAGAAAAAAACCATCAGGGTCCAAAGCGGGGCGACGTGGAATGACATACAGAAATACGTAAATCCATACGGGCTTGCGGTAAAAGTCATGCAGTCACAAAATATTTTTACAATCGGAGGATCTCTCAGCGCCAATGCCCACGGGCGTGATATCCGCTATGGATCGCTGATTGATACAGTCAAATCATTCCGTCTTTTAAAAGCCGACGGCACAATTGTCACTGTCACTCCAAAAGATGACTTATTTTCAGCAGTCATCGGCGGGTACGGTCTTTTTGGCGTGATTCTCGATGCTGAGCTTGAATTAACGGATGACGAGCTGTACGTCATGCAGACGGAAAAAATGAACTACAGCACATACGCTGACTATTTTACAAAGCATGTCAAAGGCAATCCCGGTGTCCGCATGCACCTCGCTCGCATCTCAACAGCAGAAAAGGGATTTCTAAAAGACATGTATGTCACAAATTACGTATTATCAGACGAGCAGGATCAGCTGACATCTTACAGCGATCTCAAAGAGGATGAGCATACACAGGTGACGAAATTCGCGCTCGGCCTGTCAAGAAGGTACGGGTGGGGCAGAAACTGGCTGTGGAATACCCAGCAATCCTATTTTCTAAGCCAAAATGGAACAAAGATCTCACGCAATAATGTCATGCGGTCAGAATCAAAATTTCTCGAATACGAAAACAATGAAAATACAGACGTGCTGCAGGAATACTTTGTGCCGGTGAAGGAGTACGCTTCCTATATTGATGACCTGAGACAAACGCTGTCACACGAAGACCTGAATCTGCTTAATATCACGATCCGGTATGTGCAAAAAAACGAAAAAGCTGACCTGTCTTATGCGAAGGATGATATGTTTTCGCTCGTGCTTTTAATCAACGAGGGCTTTTCAAAAGAAGACCAGGCTGACGCTGCCAGGATCATCAGGCGCATGACAGACGTTGCGCTCAAACACGGAGGAAGCTATTATCTGCCGTATATGACATATCAGACAAAAGCGCAAATGAGACAGGCGTATCCGAAAAGCGAAGCGTTTTTTCAGAAAAAAAAGACGTATGATCCGGATGAGCGGTTTATGAATTACTTTTATCAGAGGTATAAATAATGGGGAAAAACAAATTAAAATGGCTGACACTTTCACAAAGCAGCGTGTTTTTCGCAAGCAGTTTAATCTTTCCGTTTTATATTCTGTTTGTGAAGAATATCGGCTCAAGCTACACGCAGTTCGGGTTTTCCTACGGATTATTCGGACTGAGCGGAGCGCTCATTTACCCGCTCCTCGGCCGGCTTTCTGAAAGGATCGACAGCCGCTATTATCTGCTTGCGAACTCATGGGGCATGGCGGTTCTGCTTTTGTATGTCCCGCATGTTAACAGCGTTCTTCAAGTGTACATCGTGCAAGTGCTGTTAGGTCTCTTTGGGGCGATGCAAAAACACGGAGAAAAAGTATTAATCGCCGACTTTACAGACACCGGGGAACGCGGAAAAAAGATTGGGAATTATCATTTTTGGACCGCTGTTTTTTCAGCAGCTGCCATTATGCTCGGCGGTTTTCTCGCCGACTTTTTTACGGTGCAAATGATTTTTTATACAAGCTCTATTCTATATTTTCTGAGCGGATTGATGATGATGAAAACAGGCTGACACGGTCAGCCTGTTTTTTTATACAGCTGCAAATGGCGCCGTACCAACAACTTGAAGCGGTTTCTGCCTGCTTTTTAAGAGTCGGTTTTTTTATTGAACAGAAAATTTATAAATGAATAAAAATATTAAATATACGATTGAATTAATTTTTATTCATGTTATAATGTTAAATAATTTCACAAAGACCAAGAAGGTGAATTCGTTTTGAAAATAGGAATTGTAGGCGCTACGGGTTATGGAGGCGCCGAACTTGTCAGGATTCTTACACATCATCCTCATGCAGAAGAATGTATACTTTATTCATCCAGCGGGGAAGGAAAGGTCTATAGTAATGTTTATCCTCATCTAACCGGCTTGGCTGAGCAGAAGCTGAAGCCCATTGATATGAATACAATCAAACAGGAAATCGATGTCATGTTTCTTGCTGCGCCCCCGGGAGTATCAAGTGAACTGACTCCGCAGCTTGCAGAGGTGGGAATTTCGGTTATTGATCTGTCAGGTGATCTGAGGATCCAAGAGCCTGCTGTATATGAAAAGTGGTATAAACGGACAGCGGCACCAAAAGAAACAATTCAAGAGGCAGTTTACGGTCTTTCGGAGCTGAATCAAAGGAACATTCAGCAGGCGAAGCTCATCGCCAATCCGGGGTGTTTCCCGACGGCTGTACTGCTAGGCCTCGCGCCTCTGGCTCAAAAAAAGCTGCTTGATGAATCGTTCGTTATCGTTGATGCGAAAACAGGCGTTTCCGGTGCGGGGAGGAAAGCATCCATGGGAACCCATTTTTCTGAGCTTAACGACAATTTTAAAATTTATAAAGTAAATGAACATCAGCACACCCCTGAGATTGAACAGACGTTAAAAGAATGGCAGCCAGAGTTGAAGGCTATTACATTTTCTGCTCACTTGGTTCCGATGACAAGGGGAATCATGGCGACAATGTATACGCAGTTAACATCTGACCTATCTGCAGAAGATCTGCACGATTTATATTCGGAATTTTACCAAGATTCATATTTTGTGAGAGTGAGGCCAAAGGGTCATTACCCGCAAACGAAGGAAGTGTTCGGCAGCAATTTCTGCGATGTATCCGTTACCCTCGACGAAAGAACGAACAGGGTCACGATCGTATCGGTAATTGATAATCTGATGAAGGGTGCCGCTGGGCAGGCAGTACAAAATTTCAATATCATGAATGGCTGGAACGAAGAGACAGGTCTTACCATGACACCAATTTATCCATAGAACAGGAGAGAATCGAACCATGATTCAGTTGAGTGAAGATCAAATAGTGAAAGTAAAAGGCGATGTATCCTCGCCAAAAGGATTTCAGGCAAAGGGCGTGCATTGCGGGCTGCGCTACTCGAAAAAAGACCTTGGCGTCATCATCAGCGAGACACCGGCAGTGAGCGCGGCAGTTTATACGCAAAGCCACTTTCAGGCGGCTCCGATTAAAGTCACACAGGACAGCTTAAAGCATGGATCAGCTCTGAAAGCAGTCATTGTCAACAGCGCCATTGCCAATGCTTGTACAGGGGAACAGGGCTTAGAGGATGCATACAAAATGCGGGAGAGCCTTGCTTTACAGCTGGGCATTGAGCCGGAGCTTGTCGCCGTTTCTTCAACTGGTGTCATCGGCGAACATTTAAATATGGAAAACATTCAGGCCGGCATCGAGCTTTTGAAAGAAACGCCTGCGGGATCTGGAGATTTCGAGGAAGCGATTTTAACGACAGATACAGTCATCAAGCAAACGTGCTATGAACTGACAATCGGCGGTCAAAAAGTCACCATCGGCGGAGCGGCTAAAGGCTCCGGAATGATTCACCCAAACATGGCAACGATGCTGGGGTTTGTGACAACAGACGCGGCAATCGAAGAAAAAACGCTGCAAAAAGCGCTCCGCGACATCACTGACGTCTCTTTTAATCAAATTACAGTTGATGGAGAAACCTCCACCAATGACATGGTATTGGTCATGGCAAATGGCTGTGCGGAAAATGAGTGCCTTACGGAAGAGCATAAAGACTGGCCGCTCTTTAAAAAAGCGCTTCTTCTGGCTTGCGAAGATTTGGCTAAGGAGATTGCCAGAGACGGAGAAGGCGCGACAAAACTAATCGAAGCCCAAGTAAAAGGGGCGAAAAACAATCTTGATGCAAACGTAATTGCCAAGAAAATTGTCGGGTCGAACCTCGTAAAAACCGCTGTATACGGAACAGACGCGAACTGGGGGCGCATTATCGGGGCTATCGGGCACAGCGCGGCTCAGGTGAAGGCTGAAGAAGTAGAGGTTTATCTCGGGGGCCAATGCCTGTTTAAAAACAACGAGCCTCAGCCATTCTCTGAATCTCTCGCGAAAGAATATCTCGAAGGAGACGAGATTGCCATTGTCATCAAGATGCATGAAGGAGACGGGAACGGAAGAGCATGGGGCTGTGATCTGACTTATGATTATATCAAAATTAATGCGAGCTATCGCACGTAATAAAGGGGAGCACAATGAAGAAAACAATCGTTTTTAAATGCGGGGGAAGTGTCATCCGTGAGCTGTCGGAAGAATTTTTTCAAAACCTGAAAGAATTGATGGAGTCAGGATGGAAATTGGCAATCGTGCACGGCGGCGGACCGGAAATCACACATATGCTGAAACGGTTAAACATCAAAACAGAATTTGCAGGCGGACAGCGGAAAACAACCAAACCGGTATTGGAAGTCGCTGAAATGGTACTGTCCGGCTCAGTGAATAAATTTTTCGTTGCCGAGCTTGCAAAACACGGGCTCCGGGCTGCGGGAGTGTCCGGCAAGGATGGAGGCCTTCTCGAAGCAGACTATCTTGATCCGGACACATACGGGGAAGTCGGAGAAATTAAAAAGGTTAATGCCTCTATGGTAAACGCGCTGATGGATGAAGGCATTATCCCGGTAATCGCGCCCCTGTCCTTGACGAGCGATTACAAAACACTGAATGTCAATGCTGATCTTGCTGCTTCGGCAGTCGCCGGGGCGCTGAAAGCCGATAAGCTGATGTTCGTCACAGACGTGGAAGGAATTATGAAGGAAAAACAGCGTCTCAACATCCTGACCCCTGAGGAAATTCAGACTCTCATTAAACAGGAAGTGATCACAGGCGGGATGATACCAAAGGTCAATTCAGCCTTGTCAGCATTATCGGACCAGGTATCAGAAGTGATGATCGTAAATGGAAAAGGATCGTTTTTCTCAGATCAAACATTTCAAGGAACAAAAATCGTCAAAGCAAAGGAGGCTGTTTCATGAGCAGCTTGTTTCAAACCTACGGACGGTGGAACATTGAGATAAAGAAAGCGAAGGGAACTTGCGTTGAGGATCAAAACGGCAAAACATACCTCGATTTCATTCAAGGGATTGCGGTTTCCAACCTAGGTCACTGCCATGAAGCGGTCACAGAAGCGGTCAAAAAACAGCTCGACAGCGTATGGCACGTATCCAATCTGTTTGAAAACAGTCTTCAGGAGCAAGCGGCACAGCAGTTAGCAGCAAACAGTGCCGGAGATCTCGTTTTTTTCTGCAACAGCGGAGCGGAAGCGAATGAAGGCGCGATTAAGCTGGCGCGAAAAGCAACTGGAAAAACGAAAATCATCACATTTCTTCAATCATTCCACGGCCGCACCTATGCAGGGATGGCAGCTACCGGACAGGATAAAATCAAAACAGGCTTCGGCCCGATGCTGGAAGGCTTTCATTACCTCCCGTACAATGATCCTGCCGCTTTTAATGCTCTTGGGGAGGAAGACGGCATAGCCGCGGTAATGCTTGAGACTGTACAGGGAGAAGGCGGAGTCAATCCGGCCAGTGCAGAATTTTTAACAGCCGTACAGTCGTTTTGCAAGGAAAAGCAGGCGCTTCTGATCGTTGATGAAATTCAGACCGGCATTGGACGGACAGGAAAAGGCTTCGCATACGAACACTTCGGCCTCTCACCTGATATCATCACAGCTGCAAAAGGATTGGGGAACGGCTTTCCAGTCGGTGCGGTAATCGGCAAGAAAGAGCTGGGAGCAGCGTTTACTCCTGGGTCTCACGGAACGACTTTCGGAGGGAATATGCTGGCGATGGCCGCCGTCAATGCAACATTGCAGGTTGTATTCCAGCCTGACTTTCTGCAAGAGGCTGCTGATAAGGGTGCGTTTTTGAAAGAACAGCTGGAGGCTGAACTGAAGAGTCCTTTTGTGAGGCAAATCCGCGGCAAAGGATTAATGCTTGGAATTGAGTGTGATGGGCCGGTTGCAGACATCATTGCTGAATTGCAGACATTAGGCTTGCTCGTACTGCCGGCCGGACCGAACGTGATTCGTCTGCTGCCGCCGCTCACCGTGACAAAGGATGAAATAACAGAAACCGTCAGTAAGCTGAAACAAGCGATTGCTCAGCATACCGCTGTCAATTTGTAATTTTTTTCGATATGAAAGCATAAAAATTCATTTTTATAATTAATTATTCATCAAGAGGTGGGCTTTTAGATGGAAGGTTATTTAGTATTAGAAGATGGAACAGTGTTCAGCGGAGAACTGGACGGACATGAAAACTGCACGGGCGAAGCTGTGTTTTTCACAGGAATGACGGGTTATCAGGAAGTGCTGACAGACCCGTCATACAAAGGACAGATTATCGTATTTACGTACCCGCTGATCGGCAACTACGGCATTAATGAAAACGACTTTGAAAGCAAAAAACCGCAAGTGAAAGCAGCGGTTGTTTACGAGGCGTGCGATCATTTTTCTCATCATGAAGCGGTATACAGTCTTAAGGAATATCTGAAAAAATGGAACATCCCGCTCTTGTCCCATGTCGATACGAGGGCTGTCGTCAAAAAAATCCGCGCGAACGGAACGATGGGGGCGTCTGTCACTGCCTCTAAAGAAGCGGCTGAGATTGCCCTGCAGCCTGAGAACGTCGCAGAACAGGCGTCCGCACAGGACATCAGCACAATCGGCGAAGGGAATAAACATATCGCTCTCATTGACTTTGGCTATAAAAAATCAATTGCATCATCACTCGTGAAACGAGGCTGCAAGGTCACAGTTATACCGTATCAGCAAATGGAATCGGTTTACGGCATAAAGCCCGACGGTGTCGTGTTATCCAACGGACCCGGAGATCCGAAAGCCATTACACCGTATATGGAACAAATCAAAAACATTGTCAGCCGCTTTCCGACACTCGGCATATGTCTCGGCCACCAGCTGATTGCGCTCGCTTTCGGCGGAAATACGTTTAAGCTGCCGTTCGGACACAGGGGCGCAAACCATCCGGTCATCGACCGTGAAACGAAGCGGGTGTTCATGACCAGCCAAAATCACAGCTATGTGGTTGATGAAAAATCCATTAATCAAGAAGAGCTGACGATCAGATTCCATCATGTCAATGACACATCAGTTGAAGGACTTTCCCATAAAAAACTGCCCGTCATGAGTGTGCAATTCCACCCGGAAGCCCATCCCGGACCGGCGGAAAGCGAATGGATTTTTGATGATTATTTAAAGAATGTGATACCAGCAAGGAGAGAAATCGCCCATGCCTAAAGACACCAGTATTTCAAGCATATTAGTAATCGGCTCAGGCCCGATCATCATCGGCCAGGCGGCAGAATTTGATTATTCAGGCACTCAAGGTTGCATCGCGCTCAAGGAAGAAGGCTATCGGGTTATTCTCGTCAACAACAACCCGGCAACAATTATGACCGATGAAGCTTTCGCGGATGACATTTATTTTGAACCGCTGACGGTAGAAAGCCTGACAGACATTATTAAGAAAGAAAAGCCCGACGGACTTCTGGCCAATTTAGGCGGGCAGACTGCACTGAATCTTGCGGTTGAACTTGAAGAAGCGGGTATTTTAAAGGCGCACGGCGTCAAACTTCTGGGTACATCCGTTGATACAATACAAAAAGGAGAGGACCGGGAAAAATTTCGTTCTTTAATGAACGAGCTGAATCAGCCAGTTCCAGAAAGCGAAATTGTCGATAACGAAACAGATGCCCTTCGTTTTGCGGAATCCATCGGCTTTCCTGTCATTATCCGGCCTGCTTACACTTTAGGCGGAAAAGGCGGGGGCATCGCGCCCACGAAAGAAGCATTTGCCGCCATGATCAAGCAAGCGCTCCTGGCTAGCCCGATCAATCAATGCCTGGTAGAAAAGAGCATTGCCGGCTTTAAAGAAATTGAATATGAAGTGATGCGCGACAGCAACAACACATGCATTACCGTCTGTAATATGGAAAACATCGATCCGGTCGGTGTGCATACAGGCGATTCGATCGTAGTGGCGCCTTCACAAACATTAACTGATGAAGACTATCAAATGCTCCGGACGGCAAGTCTGACGATCATTTCGGCACTTGATGTCGTAGGCGGGTGCAACATTCAGTTTGCGCTTGATCCGTTCAGCAAGCAATACTACGTCATTGAAGTGAATCCGCGTGTGAGCCGTTCATCTGCTCTCGCGTCAAAAGCAACAGGTTATCCCATTGCGAAAATGGCTGCGAAATTGGCGGTCGGATACACGCTTGACGAATTAAAAAACCCGCTTACAGGCTCCACTTATGCGAGCTTCGAACCGGCATTGGACTATGTCATCGTCAAGTTTCCGCGCTGGCCGTTTGATAAATTCAAAAACGCGGATCGCAAGCTCGGCACAAAAATGAAAGCCACCGGAGAAGTGATGGCGATTGAACGTAATGTAGAAGCGGCGCTCCAAAAGGCGGCAGCCTCTCTTGAGCTGAAAAACGTCGGCACGCATCTGCCGGAGCTCGGCGGCTTATCAATTGAAGCGCTCTGGGAGCTGGCAATCACACCTGACGATCGAAGATTTTTCGTTGTGATGGAGCTGTTAAGCCGAAGCATATCAATAGAAGAAATCCATGCAAAAACAAAAATCGACCCGTTTTTCCTTCACACCTTTAACAATATCATCAAGCTGGAAAATCAGATCATGGAAGCGGGGAGCGACCTTTCTTTTGATTTATTGAAAAAGGCAAAGGAAAAAGGGTTTTCAGACGCAACGATTGCCTCACTTATCGGCAAGACAGAGGCAGAGGTGCGCGCTCTTCGCAAAGAGAAGGGGATTACGCCTTCCTTCAAAATTGTTGATACTTGCGCAGCTGAGTTTGATGCGAAAACCAACTATTTTTACTCCACGTATTTCGGAGAAACCGATGGAGACATCAGCCGCAAAGAGAAAAAGCGCGCGCTGATTATCGGCTCAGGACCGATTCGCATCGGGCAGGGCGTTGAATTCGATTACAGTGCTGTTCATGGGGTGTTAACGCTGCAAAAGCTTGGATTCGAAACGATTATGATTAATAACAACCCGGAAACCGTGAGCACAGATTATGAAATTGCGGACCGCCTGTATTTTGAACCGCTGACAACGGAGCACATATTAAACGTGGCGGAGCAGGAAAACATTGACTTTGCGATCGTGCAGTTCGGCGGCCAAACCGCGATCAATGCTGCTGAAGCGCTCGAAAAAGCCGGAATCACGCTTCTCGGCACATCGTTTGAAACGCTTGACGTGTTAGAGGATCGCGATCAATTTTATCAGCTTCTTGATGAACTCGGATTGCAGCACGCTAAAGGAGAAATTGCCTATACAAAAGAAGAGGCTGCAGAGAAAGCAAACGGCATCGGCTATCCTGTATTAATCCGTCCTTCTTATGTCATTGGCGGAATGGGCATGATCATCGTTGAATCGGAAGCTGCGCTTTCTCAGCTGCTGGACGGAGAAGACAGCATGCCGTACCCGATTTTGATTGATCAGTACGTGTCAGGAAAAGAAGTCGAAATTGATCTGATTTCCGATGGCGAAGAAGTCTTTATCCCGACATATACCGAACATATTGAGCGGGCGGGCGTCCACTCAGGAGACAGCTTCGCCATTCTCCCGGGGCCTTCTGTCACAAACAAACTGCAGCAGGGAATAAAAGATGCTGCTCAAAAAATTGCCCAAAAGCTTTCATTTAAAGGTATTATGAACATCCAATTTGTGATCGATAACGAAACCATTCTCGTCCTTGAAGTGAACCCGAGAGCGAGCCGTACAGTTCCGGTCGTCAGCAAAGTCATGGGCGTCCCGATGATTCCGCTCGCCACAAGGCTGCTGGCGGGGGCATCTCTAAAAGATGTAAACCCGGCAGTTCAAAATCACCACGGCGTTGCTGTAAAGTTCCCGGTCTTTTCCTCACATGCGATTCAAGATGTAGATGTCAAGCTTGGACCGGAGATGAAATCGACAGGAGAAGGCATGTGTGTTGCATACGACGCCGACAGCGCGTTGAAAAAAATCTACACGCGTGTTTGGAATCAAAAAGGAAGCATTTATTTGCAAAACGGACCGGAAGATTTGAAGACATTAGCGGAAAACGCCGGCTTTACGGTTCATGAAGGCACATTCGCCTCATGGATGGAACAGGATGAAAAAGCGCTCCATATCCATTTGAATGGCTCTGAAGAAGCACGCAAAGAGCGTTTGGAAGCCATGACACACGGCATTACCGTCTTTACTGAAGAGGAAACCGTACGGGCGTTTTTGCAAAGCGGATCAGGCAGTCCGCACCCTGTTTCCCTCAGAGATCTTTATAAAAAGGAAGTGGCATCATGCACACAGTGAATATGGGAGAAATGCTATTCGGAAAAGACCTATTAACGCTAAAAGATCTCAGTGAACAGGATATCAGCGCGTTGCTTGCTGAAGCCAGTGAACTGAAACAAAACAAGATTCAGCCTATTTTTCAAGGCAAAACCCTTGCGATGATTTTTGAAAAATCATCCACACGGACACGTGTTTCATTTGAGGCCGGCATGGCGCAACTTGGCGGAAATGCCCTCTTTTTAAGCCAGAAAGATCTGCAGCTGGGCCGCGGTGAAACTGTGGCTGACACGGCAAAAGTGCTCTCGGGCTATGTAGATGCAATCATGATCCGGACCTTCGAGCATGAAAAGGTGGAGGAGCTTGCTGAACACGCTGATATTCCGGTCATCAACGGGCTTACTGATAAATATCATCCTTGCCAGGCGCTGGCGGACCTATTGACGATCAAGGAAATCAAAGGCGATCTCAAAGGTGTGAAAGTCGCATATATCGGTGACGGAAATAATGTGGCGCACTCCCTGATGATCGGCTGCGCAAAAATGGGCTGTGATATCTCGATTGCTTCGCCTAAGGGATACGAAGTGTTAGACGAAGCGGCGGAAGCAGCCAAAGCATTTGCCCTTCAATCCGGTGCTTCCATTACACTTACAGCTGATCCGATTGAAGCCGTAAAAAATGCGGACGTCATTTATTCAGATGTATTCACAAGCATGGGACAGGAAGCGGAAGAACAAGAGCGTCTCGCAGTCTTCGCGCCTTACCAGGTGAATGCATCGCTTGTCAGCCATGCTAAACCTGACTATACATTTTTGCACTGTCTTCCTGCACACCGTGAAGAAGAAGTGACGGCAGAGATTATTGACGGTCCGAATTCCGCTGTATTCCAGCAGGCCGAAAACCGTCTCCATGTGCAAAAAGCGCTGTTAAAGGCGATCCTTTACAAAGGGGAATAACCGAAAAAACTGCTGAGCCGGTCTCAGCAGTTTTTTTATGGAAACATATTCACACCCGCTTAGGCGCATACTACACGAAAAAGGAAAAGGAGGAAAAACAGTGGGACAGCAGCATCAATTCCGGCCCGGGCAGAAAGCGCCCAACAACGGCATCTACGTAGAAATCGGCGAGACGGGGAGTATGGTCAAAAACCCGCAAAAGGTCCATCTGTCAGCAGGAGATATGTTTCCTGAAACATCTAATCACAACCGCCTGTGGACGTATAAAAGAAAACCGTGATCACGAAAAAACCCAAAACAATACATGTTTTGGGTTTTTGGCTTATTAATGCTGGCTGGCATTGTTGTTCATAGGCATGATTGCTGCTAGCGCCATGATCAGCACATATAAAACGACAGCAATTACGGATGATGTTGTGAAGTTATACGCTACACTGTTCATGCTGGCAATCAAATAGCATGCCATATGCGATAAAAGGAACGTCCAAATAAAAGCAATAATAAATCGCACGTTTCCACCTCGTCCTTCTCATTCTATTCTAGAAGTTATCATACCATACATAAAGCCAAGGGGGAATCTAATTTTAGAAGAAAGTGAGGTGACAAAAGAGTCTGATTCGTCACATTTTTAATGGTAAAATATAAAAAATAAATATCGTCAATTGGTATAATAGCCAAAACATAGAAAGGCTAGGACTTTACCTTATTCGTTTCTTTTCTTTTTACATAAGATAGCGTGAGATGAAGTGTGAAAGGAGGCGGGCAAGCGATGGGAATAACGGAAAGGTATTTTCAATTGGGAACGGAGCATAACGTGATTCATCTGCCCTATCGTCCGAACGGCTTTGGCATCTTTGTCCTCGGGGACAGAACCCACTTTGTCGGTAATGATTCAAGTTTTTGGCTTCAGCATTATGGCAGAAATCAGCTTTTAAATATGCTGAGGGACGAAGGCTATACCATTTTTAACAGCAATCTGTTCGGAAGGCACTGGGGCGCGGAAAAAGCGGTCACCTATGCCAAACAGCTGATACATTTCGTGTTGAAGCAGGAAATACTCAATCCGAAGATTCATATTTTAGCAGAAGGGATGGGCGCTCTCGTGGCCGATGAACTGCTTCGTTTTTCCCCGGATCATATCCGATCAGCCGCGATGTTGAATCCTTGTCTCGATCTTCAGGCACATTATGAATCAGAAAAAGAAAATAAATTTTTCTATAAACAATTTTTGAAAGAGGTATCGGAAAGCTACGAAATCTCCGAAAAAGAAGCGGCTTCACTCCGTTATAAAACAATCGAAAGCTATCCGAGCAGCGTACCGGTTCATATATGGCAGCGGATGACCGGAGCACCGTATCCGTACAGCCTGCATGCGGAAGTATTTAAGGAAAAGCAGCAGCAAAACCAAGGCTGTCCGGTTGACATAACGTTTCATTTATTTGAGCACCCAAGCAGGATCTATGCATCAATCTGCAAATTCTTTCACAGGCATGAAAAAGAGTTATAAAGAATACAATAACAATAGCCTTCTCTTTTGCGGAGGCTGTTTTGCTTTGGATAAATGAAAAACCGGAAGGGCGGCAGATGAAATGGAATCAACGCTGATTGTAGGGGCGGATGAATTTTTCGGCCTTTCTTTATGCGAGCGAATGATGGATGAAGGCATATACGTCGATGTCGTTTTGGCTGAAACAGATGATGAAAACAGACAAATGTACTTAGAAGAAAGACTCATGTGGCTTGGAAGAAACGAACACTTTCGGCAGCTTGAGCACATTGAGGATCAAAAGTATGATACAATTTGTATCCAATATAACTGCGGCTTTTTGCCTTTGGACCAATATAAATCCGCTTATGTATTGGTATACGAACAAGACCGAAAAGAGTGGGAGAAACGTGAAAAGACAGGTTCAGAAAAAGCGGTGATCCTTCCTAAAATGTATGGGCCGTGGAAAGAAGAACAGGAGGAAGAGGGCTTTTATACAGAAGATGTAGCTGACGAGCTGTTGAGATTCCTGCTTGAGCCCGGCCGTGATACCGGCAAAGATTGCATTTTTGATTTGCAAGTCACGAAAAAAACTTCAAAAGATGAAG
The DNA here is from genome assembly GCF_037964915.1 of Bacillus sp. FSL K6-1012. Taxonomy (NCBI): domain Bacteria; kingdom Bacillati; phylum Bacillota; class Bacilli; order Caryophanales; family Bacillaceae; genus Bacillus; species Bacillus sp. FSL K6-1012. Next base: position 1,244,461 of record NZ_CP150175.1, read on the forward strand.
CGAAAACAAAAATTCTCGAGTGGAAAAGACAATTTTCATCAATTTTCGACAAATATTAAGAAAAACCTTCCATGTTTCGAGTTTTCTAGATACAATAAACGTATCATTTTAATACATGTGATAGCTTGTCAAAAGGAGTTGAACATGACTTGATCACAAGGCTTGTCATGATCTTTTCTGTCCTCCTTTTATTAAGCGGATGTGGACAAACTCCGTTTAAAGGAAAAATTGAGAAGGTCGGCATGCTCTTTCCTGATACGATTAATGACCTCGTATGGGGCACAAAAGGGTATAAAGGATTACTGAATATACAATCTAAATACAATGTGGACGTCTACTATAAAGAAGGCGTAAAAACAGATGAAGATATTATAAATGCGATTGAAGATTTTCATAAGCGCGGCGTCAATCTCCTCTTTGGCCATGGAAGTGAGTATGAAGAAGTATTTAACTTGGTCAGTGAAGACTATCCGGATATGCAGTTTGTGATTTCAAATGCAAAAGCAAAAGCGGACAATGTCACAAGCGTTCATCTCAGCGGGGAAGCAATCGGCTTTTTCGGCGGAATGACCGCTGCCCATATGTCAAAAACCAATCAGGTCGGCGTCATCGCTTCTTTTTCATGGCAGCCAGAAGTGGACGGCTTTATAAAAGGGGCTAAGTATGAAAATCCTAATATAGAAGTGAATACAAAATATACGGATCACTGGGATGATGATTCGACTGCGGTGAACCTTTATCAAAAAATGAAGAACGAAGGCGCGGATGTTGTGTATCCTGCCGGAGACGGGTATAATGTTCCTGTCATTCAGCAAATCAAAAAAGACGGCCTATATGCGATCGGCTATGTCACAGATCAATCCGATCTTGGCGAAAACACCGTGTTAACCAGCACGGTGCAAAATGTGGACAAGGCCTATGAAATTATAGCTGAGCAATTCGACAAAGGGACTTTAAAAGGCGGCGATCACTATTACGATCTGAAAAGCCGAGTTGTCGAAATGGGAACCTTCAGTCCGCTTGTGGACAAAGCCTTTCAGAAAAAAATCGCCAAACTGGTCAAAACATATAACAAAACAGGTGAACTGCCAAAAAACGAGTAACGGGGTGACTTTACATGCAGCACGAAAAATCACTTGAGTTTCTGCAAATAGCAATGAAATATCTGCCTGAAGCGAAAGAGCAGCTTGAAAAATCAGGAATAGAGCTGTCGATGGAGGCCATTCAGCCGTTTATGAATTTATTTACAACGGTAATGGCGGAAGCCTATGAGCTGGGTAAATCCGACGCGAAATCTGAAACCGAATAAGAAGAAGCCACTTTCTCGAAAGTGGCTTTTCACATGATTTTCTTTTTAATAGCGGATACCATAGGCGCGAGTTCCTTCAGAGCGGGCTTGATTTGATCGAGAGAGTTCATAATCGAACCGATTTGGTTCATAATATACATGTAATCAATCGTCTCTTCTTCGTTTGTCGGGGAAACCTCCTCCTCCTGCACTTCTTCTTTTTCTGTTTTTTGTTTGGCGTTATCGCCGAACATCATTTTTGAAAACACATCCACCTGCATACGCCTCCTTTTCCATATACCATACTCTATGAGTAAGATGAACCGATAGTTTAGACGAATATATTGCCATGTGAAAAAAAATAAGATAGAATTAGTACCTGATACTAATAATTGATCATAACCTGATTGATCTTCTAAATTAACTATATAAAGGAGTCTTCCCTTATGAAAGCTGGAATACTTGGAGTTGGACGTTATATCCCTGAGAAGGTTTTAACAAATCATGATTTAGAAAAAATGGTTGAAACTTCTGACGAGTGGATTCGTACAAGAACAGGAATAGAAGAAAGAAGAATTGCCGCTGATGACGTATATTCATCACATATGGCTGTTGCAGCAGCGAAAAAAGCGCTGGAACAAGCTGAAGTGTCCGCTGAGGATCTCGATATGATTCTCGTTGCGACTGTCACACCTGATCAGTCATTTCCTACAGTTTCTTGTATGATTCAAGAACAGCTCGGCGCAAAGAAAGCATGTGCCATGGATATCAGCGCGGCTTGTGCAGGCTTTATGTACGGGGTTGTAACGGGTAAACAATTTATTGAATCCGGAACTTATAAGCATGTCCTTGTTGTCGGTGTAGAAAAGCTCTCAAGCATTACAGACTGGGAAGACCGCAACACAGCCGTTCTGTTTGGTGACGGAGCGGGCGCTGCGGTAGTCGGGCCAGTCAGTGATGACAGAGGAATTCTTTCATTTGAACTAGGAGCAGACGGCACAGGCGGTCAGCACTTGTATCTGAATGAAAAAGGACATACAATCATGAATGGACGTGAAGTTTTCAAATTTGCGGTCCGCCAAATGGGTGAATCATGCGTAAATGTCATTGAAAAAGCCGGACTCTCAAAAGAGGACGTCGACTTTTTGATTCCGCATCAGGCGAACATCCGCATCATGGAAGCTGCACGTGAGCGTTTAGAGCTTCCTGTCGAAAAGATGTCTAAAACTGTTCATAAATATGGAAACACTTCTGCCGCATCCATTCCTATTTCTCTAGTAGAAGAATTGGAAGCCGGTAAAATCAAAGATGGCGATGTGATCGTCATGGTAGGATTCGGCGGAGGATTAACTTGGGGCGCCATTGCAATCCGCTGGGGCCGATAAAAAAAGGTGAGGTGCACACAAGATGAGTAAAAAAAGAGTAGTTGTTACAGGACTCGGAGCATTGTCTCCGCTTGGCAACGACGTCGATACAAGTTGGAATAACGCAATCAACGGTGTGTCCGGGATCGGTCCGATCACTCGTGTTGATTCTGAAGAATATCCGGCTAAAGTAGCCGCTGAATTAAAAGACTTTAATGTTGAAGATTACATGGACAAAAAAGAAGCAAGAAAAATGGACCGTTTCACTCAATATGCGGTTGTCGCTGCGAAAATGGCAGTTGAAGACGCAGGTCTTGAAATTACTGATGAAATCGCGCCGAGAGTCGGTGTTTGGGTTGGTTCCGGAATCGGAGGACTTGAAACGCTTGAGTCTCAGTTTGAAATCTTCTTAACAAAAGGCCCAAGACGGGTAAGCCCGTTTTTTGTGCCGATGATGATTCCTGATATGGCGACAGGCCAAATTTCTATCGCTTTAGGAGCAAAGGGAGTTAACTCTTGTACGGTAACTGCATGTGCAACAGGAACAAACTCTATCGGTGACGCATTTAAAGTGATTCAGCGCGGCGATGCAGACGCTATGATCACAGGCGGAACAGAAGCGCCGCTGACTAGAATGTCATTCGCGGGCTTCAGTGCCAACAAAGCGCTTTCTACAAATCCGGATCCGAAAACTGCGAGCCGTCCGTTTGATAAAAACCGTGATGGATTCGTTATGGGTGAAGGTGCGGGTATTATCGTTCTTGAAGAACTTGAGCATGCACTTGCACGCGGCGCCAAAATTTACGGAGAAATCGTCGGTTACGGTTCGACGGGAGACGCTTATCATATCACAGCGCCTGCCCAAGACGGCGAAGGCGGAGCGAGAGCGATGCAAGAAGCCATTAAAGATGCGGGCATTGCGCCTGAAGAGATTGACTATATCAATGCTCACGGCACAAGCACATATTACAATGACAAATATGAAACAATGGCGATTAAGACAGTTTTTGGCGAGCATGCCTATAAACTTGCGGTAAGCTCTACAAAATCTATGACGGGCCACCTTCTAGGCGCGGCGGGCGGTATTGAAGCCATTTTCTCTATCCTTGCCATTAAAGAAGGCATGATCCCGCCAACAATCAATATTGAAACGCCTGACGAAGAATGCGATTTAGATTATGTGCCTGATGAAGCACGCAGAGAGGATCTCAGCTATGTTCTCAGCAACTCACTGGGATTCGGCGGACATAACGCAACGCTAATCTTCAAAAAATATCAGTAATCATGACGCCAAACCGGCTGCCCTAAAAGGGTAGCCGGTTTTTTTCGTGCGCATAGGATAAAAAAGAGGAGGCGATAGCATGAGCGTGGAACAAACATACAAATGGTTTGAAAAAGCCGCTTCAATAGATGATCTGGCGCATTACATTGTCCCGTACTTTTCAAGAACGAAGAAAGAAGACTGGAAAGGCATCTTGGGACATTTGCAGCATCACGGAATGTTTAAAAACATAAAAGAGGGAATAAGCACGTCTTCCATTCTAAAAGAAAAAGGACTTTTCAGGCATATACAAAAAGAGGAGCAGTATCTCAGAAAGAAGTGGCAAGGACCTGACGTGCCAATCGTAGCACTGCCGGTTGATGAACGTAACAGAAGAATCCGTTTAGAATTCGGGTCAAAATCAGGGCTCGCCTTCCCAGATAAAATGTTTCTCTTTCTCTCGTCAGATATCGAATTGTCCTCGGTTTCAGCCCTTATGACACATGAATATCATCATGTTTGCCGGTTAGATCATATGACAAAAGAGGAAAAAGACGTCACATTACTTGATACAATCATCATGGAGGGGCTAGCAGAATATGCTGTTTATGAGAGGTTAGGCCAAAGCCAAACGGCTGAATGGACCACCTGGTATACCCCTCTGCAGCTTGAGGTGTTTTACGAAAAAAAGATTGCGCCCCATCTGAACATCAAACGGGGTCATCGATTGTTCGATCAGCTTTTATACGGCAAAGGATATCAGCCGAAAATGCTTGGATACGCAGTCGGATTCAATATTGTAAAAAAATATTTAACAGAGAACAGAGCCAGTACAACAGAAGGGTTGTCCATCTCTCCTGAAACCTTTTTGAAAGCAACGCTTTAAAAGAATAAAATAATGGAATTCCATTAATAATATTACAATTATCCTAAAAAATTCTTGATTTTGCAAAATGATTGTAATAATATACAACTATAAAATTTTTCGATAATTCAATATTGTTTATTATTTCTGAATAGAGGGATTACTTTCTCTTGAAAACGTTTGGCGACAAGAGGGGGAAAGGGGAGCTAGCATGAGCACACTTTTAGAAGTGAATAATTTAAAGACTTATTTTTTTAGAAAAAAGGAGCCGATCCCTGCGGTGGACGGAGTCGATTTCTACATCAAAAAAGGCGAAACCGTCGCGCTTGTAGGCGAATCGGGCTCCGGCAAAAGTATTACTTCATTGTCTATTATGGGTCTCGTCCAGAGCTCAGGCGGAAAAATCATGGACGGTACGATTAAACTCGAAGACAAGGACCTCACCACATTCACTGAAAATGACTATTGTAAAATCCGCGGAAACGAAGTATCCATGATCTTTCAAGAACCAATGACCTCCCTTAATCCGGTGTTAACGATCGGAGAACAAATTACCGAAGTGCTGATTTACCATAAAAACATGAAGAAAAAAGAAGCGTATCAAAGAGCCGTCGACCTCTTGAAGATGGTTGGGTTTTCAAGAGCGGAGCAAATTATGAAGGAATACCCGCACCGTCTATCTGGCGGCATGAGACAGAGGGTAATGATTGCCATCGCGCTCAGCTGTAATCCAAAACTGCTGATTGCCGATGAACCGACAACGGCGTTAGACGTGACGATACAAGCCCAGGTGCTGGAGCTAATGAAGGATCTCTGCCAGAAGTTCGATACTTCAATTTTGCTGATTACACATGACTTAGGTGTCGTATCGGAAGCAGCCGACAGAGTCATTGTCATGTACTGCGGACAAGTCGTAGAAAATGCCTCAGTCGATGAGTTATTTTTAGAGCCCCTTCATCCTTATACAGAAGGCCTGCTTATGTCTATTCCTGTCATAGATGGAGAGATTGATAAATTAAATGCGATTAAAGGCAGCGTGCCGACACCGGATAATCTGCCGCCGGGGTGCCGTTTTGCTCCAAGGTGCCCAAAAGCGATGGATAAATGCTGGACCCATCAGCCTTCGCTTTTGACGCACAAAAGCGGAAGGTCAGTGAGATGCTTTTTATATGAGGAAGAAGGTGCCGAACAATCATGACAGCAGCTAATCAGGAAACAATTTTAGAACTTCGAGACGTAAAAAAATATTTCCCAATCCGCTCAGGCTTTTTTCAAAGAAAAGTTGGTGATGTGAAAGCGGTGGACGGTGTTTCGTTTTCTTTAAAAAAAGGAGAAACACTCGGAATCGTTGGAGAGTCGGGCTGCGGAAAATCGACTGCCGGCCGAACGATGATCAGGCTGTACAAACCGACTGAAGGCCAGATTCTCTTTAAGGGACAGGATATTTCCAATCTGTCAGAGGAGAATTTACGAAAAAACGTCCGCAAAAATATTCAGATGGTCTTTCAAGATCCATTTGCTTCGCTGAATCCAAGAAAAACGCTGCGTTCTATTATTAAGGAGCCTTTTAACACACATCACATGTACACGATGCGAGAACGAAATGAGAAAGTCGAAGAGCTGCTTGCGAGAGTAGGCCTTCATCCGTCGTTTGCCTCACGCTATCCCCATGAATTTTCCGGCGGGCAGCGTCAGCGGATCGGCATTGCGAGAGCCCTCACGCTGAATCCGGAGCTTATCATTGCAGACGAACCGGTTTCTGCACTTGATGTATCGATTCAGGCCCAGGTCATCAACTTAATGGAAGAATTGCAGGAAGAATTTAATCTGACGTATCTATTTATCTCTCACGATTTAAGTGTCGTCCGCCATATCAGTGACAGGGTCGGAGTAATGTACCTCGGCAAAATGATGGAACTGACCGATAAGCATGAGTTATATGAAAACCCGCTACACCCATACACCCAGGCACTTTTATCATCTGTCCCGGTTACAAGAAAAAAAGGATCTGTCAAACGCGAACGCATCGTCCTGAAAGGAGAACTGCCCAGCCCGGCCAATCCGCCTAAAGGCTGTGTTTTCCATACGAGATGTCCTGTTGCAAAACCGATATGCAAGGAACAATTACCAGAATTCAAAGAAGCTGCTCCCAGCCATTTTGTGGCTTGTCACCTTTATAGCTAACTGTCGCCCGCACAGCTTTGAGAGGGGGTATGCTACTACATAAACAGCAGCTAAGAAGAACGAACATTTCAAGAGGGGGAATATTGAATGAAAAGACGTAAAACCGCACTGATGATGCTAAGTGTATTAATGGTGATGGCCATCTTTTTATCGGCCTGCTCGGGATCGAAGTCAAGCAGCAGCGAGAAAAAATCAACCGGCAAACCGCAGCAGGGCGGGGACTTGGTTGTTGGTTCAACTGGGGAGCCCACTTTGTTTAACCCGCTTTACTCTACTGACGTTTCCAGTTCTGATATTGAAGGGATGATCTATAGCACTTTACTGGAAACAGATGAAAAGTTAAATGTGAAGCCTGCACTAGCCGAGAAAGTGACAGAATCCAAGGATGGTCTGACTTATAATGTCAAGATCAGAAAAGGTGTAAAATTCCATGACGGAAAAGAACTTACAGCGGATGATGTCGTTTTCACATACAGCATACCTTTAAATAAGGATTATAATGGTGAACGCGGCTCTGGTTTTGAATCACTAAAGTCTGTTACAAAAAAAGGTGATTATGAAGTTGAATTTAAATTAAAGAAAAAAGATGCATATTTTTACAATGTTGTTCTAGATAGTTACGGTATTTTGCCTAAACACATTTTAGGGAAAGTACCAGTTGCAGATTTAGGCGAAAATGAATTTAACAGGAAGAATCCGATTGGTTCAGGTCCATTCAAGTTTGCTGAATGGAAAAAAGGGGATTATGTAAAACTTGAAGCCAATGAAGATTATTACGGCGGAAGACCATATTTAGATACAGTTACAGTAAAAACAATCCCAGATTCAAATGCAGCTATTGCCCAGTTAAAGGCGGGAGATATTGATTTCTTTGTTGTCCCGGGTACTGATTTTGAGACAGTCAAAACATTTGATAATGTGCAAGTTAAATCAGATCTTGGTTTGAACTACAGCTATATCGGATGGAATGAAAAAAAAGATTTATTTAAAGACAAAAAAGTCCGCCAAGCTCTTACGCACGCACTTGATCGAAAAGCAATGGTGGATCAAGTATTAAACGGTGATGGTGAAGTCGCAAACGTTCCTGAAAGTCCGCTATCTTGGAATTACCCGAAAAGTGATGTGCCTACATTTGATTACAATCCTAAAAAAGCTAAAAAGCTACTGAAAGAAGCGGGATGGAAAGATACAGACGGAGACGGTTACCTTGATAAGGACGGAAAGAAATTCTCGTTTACCATTAAGACCAATCAAGGCAATAAAATTCGGGAAGATTTAGCGGTTGTTGTTCAGCAGCAGCTAAAAGAAGTAGGAATTGAAGCAAAACCGCAAATTGTAGAATTTAGTGCTCTTATTGAACAGACGAGTCCGCCAAATTGGGATTATGATGCATTACTGCTCGGATGGAGTCTAGCTACGTTCCCTGACCAATACACGATCTTCCATTCAAGTCAGTCTGAAAATGGCTTGAACAACATTTGGTACAAAAACCCTAAGGTTGATAAACTCTTAGTTGAGGCAAAGTCAATCACAGACAGAAAAGAATATCAGAAAAAATACGAAGAAATTTATAAATTGATTGCAGAGGATCAGCCTTATTCATTCTTATTTTATTACAATTATCATAGGGCAATCCCGGCAAACATGCATGGGTACGTATTCCATCCTAAGAATGACTTATACCATATTGAGAAATGGTGGCTTGAACAATAAAAATTATATCCCTAGAGAGGTGAGGATTCAGCATCCTTTCCTCTTTATCCTATTTTAGAAAAGGGGACAAGAATATGGTTACATATATTGTTCGTAGAACATTAATGTCTCTGCCGATTCTTTTGGGCATTACAATATTATCTTTTGCGATAATGAAAGCGGCACCAGGTGATCCGATGTCACTTATGATGGATCCGACAATCAGTCAAGCGGACAGAGCGAAATTTATAGAAAAGTACGGACTTAATGATCCTGAACCAGTTCAATATTTAAAATGGCTTGGAAACATGTTGCAAGGAGATTTTGGTACATCTATTGTTAAAAAAGGTACACCTGTTTCCGACTTAATCCTATCACGTTTACCCAACACTCTGGTGCTCATGGTATTTTCAACACTTGTTGCTCTTCTGATTTCCATTCCTTTCGGTGTTCTTTCTGCAAAACGCCCTTATTCAAAGCTTGACTACGGTATAACTGTCACGTCATTCTTAGGTCTGGCAATACCTAATTTTTGGTTCGGATTAATTCTAATTATGATTCTTTCGGTAAATCTCGGTTGGTTTCCTACGGGGGGCGTTAGTACTTTAAATGCTGATTTTAACATTTTTGACAGACTTCATCATTTAATTTTACCTGCTTTTGTTTTAGCAACTGCTGATATGGCTGGTATTACTCGTTATACACGTTCAAGTATGCTCGATGTATTGAAACAGGACTATATAAGAACAGCTCGTGCAAAAGGGTTTAGAGAAAATAAAGTGATTTTCAAACATGGCTTAAGAAATGGTCTTCTTCCTGTTATTACAATTTTCGGATTGATGATCCCGTCATTTATTGGTGGTGCTGTCGTGGTAGAACAGATTTTTACTTGGCCGGGACTTGGGAAGTTATTTATTGATTCAGCATTTTCCAGAGATTATCCGGTTATTATGGCGATGACTGTTATTTCCGCTGTTTTGGTTGTACTAGGAAACTTGATAGCGGATATTTTATATGCATTAGTTGATCCGCGAATCGAATATTAAAAGGGGGAGGTACATATGACAATTCCGAATACTGCAGCTCCCTCTAATGAGGTAAAGCTAAAAGAAAATATTAGACAAAAACCAGAAACAATGACTAAGATTTTTTTTGAAAAATTTTTAAAGAATAAGTTGGCTGTTATAGGAGGTATTATTTTAACAGTCATTATTTTAATGGCCGTTTTTGCACCTTTTATTGCGCCTTATTCGCCAGAAAGTCAGTCACTATTAAATAAACTGAAGCCGCCAAGCTCTAAAAATTTAATGGGAACAGATAAATTTGGCCGTGATATATTCACAAGGGTGTTATATGGGGCTCGTGTTTCCTTATTAGTCGGTTTTGCTTCAGTAATTGGTGCAATTACAATAGGCACTGTAGTTGGCGCTGTGGCAGGATATTTTAAAGGTATAGTAGATGCTATTTTGATGAGGATAGTAGATGTAGTCCTATCTATTCCAGATATTTTTCTCCTTATTACATTGGTAACAATTTTTCAGCCGGGTATGGATAAGTTAATTTTAATTTTTTCTCTGACAGGTTGGACAACAACAGCGCGGCTGGTTAGAGGAGAGTTTTTATCACTGAGATCAAGAGAATTCGTATTAGCTGCTAAAACGATTGGGACTAAAAATTACAAAGTCATTTTTTCGCATATATTACCCAATTGTCTAGGACCAATAATTGTCTCAGCCACTTTAAAAGTGGGCAGTGTAATTCTAGCTGAATCAACATTAAGTTATCTGGGCTTTGGAATCCAGCCTCCAATTGCAAGTTGGGGGAATATGCTTCAAGATGCGCAAAACTTTACGTTGATGATTCAAGCATGGTGGTACCCATTATTTCCCGGGCTATTTATTTTAATTACCGTGCTGTGCTTCAACTTTGTCGGAGACGGTTTGCGGGATGCTCTTGATCCTAAAAATATTAAATAAAAATGAAAATCATGTTCGTTAGAAAATGTAACGAATTCCTAGAGTAAGCAGATTTCCTTTGTCAGAAAATATACGAGGAAGTCTGCTTTTTGTGTTTATAACAGAAACCCAGTTATTCCAGATTTCCTCAATCTCTATGGAATAATTTCTCTGCACCTTGCCTATACTGTGGACAACAGTTTTTATAAAGTGAGGGGTTAGAGATGTTATTTCTTCATGATGTGTGGGTCAATTGGTTTGAAGGGGAAGAAAATGGCTACAATGTATGCCACTTTCATGAATGGCGCAAGGAAGATACGGTTGAGCTTTTGGATCAGGTGCCTCTCTTAAGGGTGCCGTCAGTATTGTTTCATTACATAGAAAACGATTTGTCAGAGCTTCCAAAAGATTTGCTTGAAGAGGTTCATCAAAAATCGTACATTCGCAAAAATCATGAACGCACAAAGCTGGAGTATTGTTTTGTTGTGACGGACGGAATCGGCATTTTGGCTGTTGATACAATCGGCTACACGATCCCTGTCAGAAAAAGCCGCCTTATTCCGCGCCAGGAGCAGCTCGTGTATGAAATGGTGAAAGATGTAGAGCCGGAAACGTATGAATTTGAGCCGAAGAAGCTGGAGTCTTCAAAAGAATATCATATCTTATCATTGGCACCAGAGCACGTCAGAGGATTAACGAGAAAAGAGCGGCAAATTAAGCAGCTTATGTTTATGGCGCTGGATCAATTAAAAGGGCTGAAAAACCGTGCGGAGATTGGCTACTGGTACACAGAGTGGAACCCGCATATGTATGAACAAATCAAACGGATGAGCTTTGAAGAGATTTGGGACATGCTGTATAACGAAACCATTGAAGGCTGGTCGGACAAGCATTTGGCTTTTTGCGAAAACCTGATCAAAGGACAGCCTTTTTTCGAGAAGCTTTGGGAAATAGAAAATGAATCAAAGGTAAATTAAAAAAACCGCTCTTGCAAATCGCAAGAGCGGTCTTTTTGTTATCGTCTTTTTCGGCCGAGACCCATGGCATTTTCCATTTTTTTGAGCATTTTGTTTGCTGTCCGGTTCGCCCGCTCAGCGCCTTCATCAAGAATCCGGTCTAATTCTTCGGACTCAATCAGTTCATGATAACGGTCTTGAATTGGCTTCAATGCACCGACTACCACTTCTGCCAAATCACCTTTGAACTCGCCATAGCCTTTTCCTTCGTATTTCGCTTCAAGCTCTTCAATCGTCGTATTGCCGAGAATTGAATAAATCGTAAGAAGATTGGAAACGCCCGGTTTGTTTTCTTTGTCAAATTTTACAATACCTTCAGAATCTGTCACAGCGCTTTTGATTTTCTTTTCAAGCTGCTTTGGTTCGTCCAGCAATGTTATAAAAGATTTCTGGTTCGGATCAGATTTACTCATTTTCTTCAGCGGGTCAGTCAGAGACATGATCCGAGCGCCTACTTTTGGAATCTTGACTTCCGGAATTGTAAAGATGTCGTTATATTTTTTGTTAAATCGCTCTGCAAGGTTTCGGGTCAGCTCAAGATGCTGCTTTTGATCCTCGCCGACAGGCACAAGATCTGTTCCGTACAGCAGAATGTCTGCAGCCATCAGCGGCGGGTACGTTAACAGGCCCGAGACAACAGCTTCTTTGCCATTTGACTTGTCCTTAAATTGAGTCATTCGTTCAAGCTCACCAATATAAGCGACGCACTGCATCATCCAACCGGCCTGTGCATGTGCGGGAACCTCTGATTGAATAAACAGTGTTGCCTTTTCAGGGTCGAGACCGACAGCTAGATAAAGCGCAGCCAGACTGCGGATATTTTTTCTCAGCTGAAGCCGATCCTGAGGCACTGTGATCGCATGCTGGTCTACGATGCAAAAATAGCTGTTATAATCATGCTGCAGTTCGACAAACTGCTTCATTGCACCGATGTAGTTGCCGAGTGTAACGGAACCGCTTGGCTGGATGCCTGAAAAAATCGTCTGTTTCATTGGAAAATCAACCTCATTTCTTAGAACATAATAAAAAAGGCTCATTCTTCCCCTGTAAAAAAGGGACGAATGAACCGTGGTACCACCCTGATTATTCCATTAAAATGGAATCACTCTGACGTTTGTAACGGAGACTGCTCCGGCTGAGCCTACTTTTTGGTTCGGTCAGCTGCTCCAAAGTCCATTCCACATTGCCCGATATCTGCTCCCAGCACCGCAGACTCTCTTCAAACGGGTGAAATGTGTACTACTCTTTTTCATAGCAAGCTTTTCTTTTGATTGCTTCATTATAAATCAATTATAACCAATTGTCATCCTGAAAAAACGTTCTTTTTGCATGAAAATTGTAATGATATAAATAAAAGAACAGTTATAAATCGCCCAAATGATAACCGCTCTCAGCAGTTAAACAGCCAGATATTATATGTATAAAGCAATATGGATTGGAAACTCCTAAAATAGTTTTTAATCAATTTATGCTTTAAACGGCAGAAGGATATCGCGTTATTGGCAGAAAAACTAACGAAGTTTAAAAATTTTAAATTGATAAAATAATATTGCAATAAAGAATTTGTTTCATTATAATGAACTTGTTCACTCTATTGTTACAGCTTTTTTACAAAAATAATCAGAAAAGACGGAACAGAATAAAAGTTATGTAAACTTAGGTTCATTTGTCTGATATTTCTGAGGATTTAGCCGTAAGGAGCTGAAAAAATGATTATTAGGGGGTTTGTGGATATGAAAAAACGTTGGTCGATTGTCACGTTAATGCTCATTTTCACTCTCGTGCTGAGCGCATGCGGCTTTGGCGGCAGCGGTTCAAACGGTGATGGGAAAAAAGACAGCAAAGGGAAGACGACTCTTAACATTAATATTAAAACTGAGCCGTTCTCCTTACATCCCGGATTGGCAAATGACTCGGTATCAGGCGGGGTTATCCGTCAGACTTTTGAAGGATTGACACGTATTAATGCAGATGGTGAACCTGAAGAAGGCGCAGCTTCTAAAATTGAAACAAGCAAAGATGGAAAAACCTATACGTTTACGATTCGTGATGATGCCAAATGGTCAAACGGTGACCCTGTCACAGCGCAAGATTTTGAATATGCATGGAAATGGGCGCTTGATCCTAATAACGAATCACAATACGCTTACCAGCTCTACTACATAAAAGGTGCTGAGGCGGCAAATACCGGTAAAGGCAGCCTTGATGATGTGGCAGTAAAAGCTGAAAACGATAAGACATTAAAGGTTGAACTAAACAACCCGACTCCATACTTCACTGAATTAACAGCATTTTATACTTATATGCCGATTAACAAAAAAATTGCAGAGAAAAACAAAAAGTGGAACACAAATGCCGGAGACGATTATGTGTCAAACGGGCCATTTAAGATGACGGCATGGAAACACAGCGGATCTATCGATCTTGAAAAGAATGATCAATACTGGGATAAAGACAAAGTCAAACTGAAGAAAATCAATATGGTTATGATCAACAACAACAATACTGAACTTAAAAAATTCCAAGCTGGCGAACTTGATTGGGCTGGTTTGCCGCTCGGACAGCTTCCGACTGAATCGCTCCCTAGCTTGAAAAAAGACGGTTCTTTACATGTTGAGCCGATGGCAGGTGTGTATTGGTACAAATTCAATACTGAAGCGAAGCCGTTAGACAACGTCAATATCCGTAAAGCATTATCTTATGCGATTGACCGCCAATCGATTGTTAAAAACATTACACAGGGTGAACAAATCCCGGCAATGGCTGCGGTGCCGCCGACAATGAAGGGATTTGAAGATAACAAAGAAGGCTACTACAAAGACAACGATGTCAAAACGGCAAAAGAATACCTTGAAAAAGGCCTGAAAGAAATGGGCTTAAGCAAGGCATCTGACCTGCCGAAAATCAAATTGTCTTATAACACTGATGATGCACATGCAAAAATCGCTCAAGCAGTGCAAGAAATGTGGAAGAAAAATTTAGGCGTGGATGTAGAGCTTGATAACTCAGAATGGAATGTATATATTGATAAGCTTCACAGCCAAGATTATCAAATCGGCCGTATGGGCTGGCTTGGAGACTTCAACGATCCGATTAACTTCCTTGAGCTGTTCCGTGACAAAGACGGAGGAAATAACGATACCGGCTGGGAAAATCCAGAATTCAAAAAACTTCTGAACCAGTCACAAACTGAAACTGATCCAACTAAACGTGCTGAGCTGCTGAAAAAAGCAGAAGGTATTTTCATTGATGAAATGCCAGTAGCGCCAGTTTATTTTTATACGATTCCTTGGGTGCAAGACGAAAATCTGAAAGGAACCATCATTACTGGAACCGGAGAAATTTATTTCAGAAACTCGTACTTTCAATAAGTCTTATTTGTGAAAACAAAAACCTCAAGGTATATGGGGACCTATTTCCCATATACCTTTCTTACTGATGGATTGTAAAAATGTAAAAACCATGGAGGTGTTCCCCCTTGCTAAAATATATCGGAAGACGTTTAGTCTATATGATTATCACATTATTTGTGATTGTAACCGTGACATTCTTCTTAATGCAAGCAGCACCGGGCGGGCCATTTTCAGGTGAGAAAAAGCTTCCGCCTGAAATTGAAGCAAACTTAAATGCGCATTATGGCCTGGACAAGCCGCTGTTTGTACAATATGCGAGCTATTTGAAATCAGTTGCAATGTGGGATTTCGGACCGTCATTTAAATATAAAGGTCAGAGTGTTAACGACCTGATCAGTTCAGGTTTCCCCGTTTCATTCACTCTTGGAGCAGAAGCTATTCTCCTCGCTTTAGCGTTTGGTGTACTGTTTGGGGTGATTGCAGCCCTTTATCATAATAAATGGCAGGATTATACCGTCGCGATTTTAACGATCTTTGGTATTTCAGTTCCGAGCTTTATCATGGCGGCTGTGCTGCAATATGTGTTCTCCATGAAGCTTGAGCTGTTTCCGGTCGCGGGGTGGGAGTCCTGGTCATACACCTTTTTGCCTTCCATCGCACTTGCTTCCATGCCGATGGCGTTTATTGCCAGACTTTCCCGTTCAAGCATGATTGAAGTGTTAAACAGTGATTATATTCGTACAGCGAAAGCGAAAGGGCTGTCGCGTCCTGCAGTTACAGTGCGGCACGCCATCCGAAACGCGCTGTTGCCAGTCGTTACATATATGGGCCCTATGGCCGCTCAAGTTTTAACTGGAAGCTTTATCATTGAAACTATTTTTGGTATCCCGGGGCTTGGTTCACACTTCGTAAACAGTATTACAAACCGTGATTATACGGTCATTATGGGTGTAACGGTGTTCTTCAGTGTCATCCTGCTTTTATGTGTATTAATCGTAGACGTGTTATACGGCATTATTGATCCAAGAATCAAGCTTTCCAAAGCAAAGAAAGGAGCCTAGGCCATGCAGAACATTCCAAAAAACATGTTTGAACCAGCCGCAGCGAATGCCGGCGATGCTGAGAAAATAAGTAAAAAGAGCCTTTCCCTCTGGAAAGATGCGATGTTACGCTTCCGCAGCAATAAGCTTGCGATGGTCGGGCTTGTTATTATTGTTCTCATTATTCTCATGGCGATTTTTGCGCCTGTTTTCTCAAAATATGATTATTCGACTACCAATCTCTTAAATGCGGATAAGCCGCCTTCAAAGGATCACTGGTTCGGGACTGATGATCTAGGAAGGGACATTTTCGTCCGTACATGGGTAGGTGCGCGAATTTCAATCTTTATCGGTGTCGCAGCCGCTGTTCTTGACTTGCTGATCGGTGTTATTTGGGGCAGTATTTCAGGGTTCCGCGGAGGCAGAACAGATGAGATTATGATGCGTATCGCAGATATCCTTTGGGCTGTTCCTTCATTATTAATGGTTATCCTGCTGATGGTCGTTCTTCCGAAAGGGCTGTTAACGATTATTATTGCCATGACGATTACGGGCTGGATTAACATGGCCAGAATCGTTCGCGGACAAGTGCTGCAGCTGAAGAACCAGGAATACGTGCTTGCGTCGCAGACACTCGGGGCGAAAACATCCCGTTTGCTGTTTAAACATATCGTGCCGAACGCAATGGGCTCTATTTTAGTCACGATGACACTAACTGTTCCAACCGCGATTTTTACAGAAGCCTTTTTAAGCTATTTAGGACTTGGTGTTCCGGCTCCTCTTGCAAGCTGGGGAACGATGGCTTCTGACGGATTGCCTGCATTGACCTATTATCCGTGGCGTTTGTTTTTCCCTGCCGGTTTTATCTGCATTACGATGTTTGGTTTTAACGTTGTCGGCGACGGATTAAGAGACGCATTGGATCCTAAGTTACGTAAATAAGGGAGTGATACGGGTGACACGCCTATTAGAAGTAAAAGATTTAGCGATTTCATTTAAAACATACGGCGGAGAGGTCCAGGCGATCCGCGGAGTGAATTTCCATCTGAATAAAGGAGAAACATTGGCAATCGTCGGGGAGTCAGGCTCTGGAAAAAGTGTGACATCTCAAGCGATCATGAAGCTGATACCGATGCCTCCGGGTTATTTTAAACGCGGTGAGATTTTATTTGACGGCAAGGATTTAGTGCCGCTGTCCGAAAAAGAGATGCAAAATGTACGGGGGAAAGAGATCGGAATGATATTCCAGGATCCGATGACCTCTTTAAACCCGACAATGAAAGTCGGTAAACAAATTACGGAAGTGCTTTTTAAACACGAAAACATTTCAAAGGAAGCTGCGAAAAAACGTGCTGTTGAGCTGCTTGATTTAGTAGGTATCCCAATGCCGGAAAAACGGGTCAACCAATTTCCGCACGAGTTTTCAGGCGGGATGAGACAGCGTGTTGTCATTGCGATGGCACTTGCGGCGAATCCGAAGCTGTTAATTGCCGATGAGCCGACAACTGCTCTTGACGTGACCATCCAAGCGCAGATTCTTGAATTGATGAAAGAATTGCAAAAGAAAATTGACACGTCCATTATCTTTATCACTCACGATCTCGGTGTTGTGGCTAACGTAGCCGACAGAGTTGCCGTGATGTATGCGGGACAGATTGTAGAAACCGGTACGGTAGACGAGATTTTTTATGATCCGAGACATCCGTATACTTGGGGACTGCTGGCATCCATGCCGACACTTGACAGCTCAGGAGACGAACAGCTGACGGCAATCCCGGGCACGCCGCCTGATTTGACAAATCCTCCAAAGGGAGATGCCTTTGCGCTCCGGAGTCCATATGCGATGAAAATTGATTTTGAACAGGAGCCGCCAATGTTTAAGGTTTCCGATACTCATTATGTGAAATCGTGGCTGCTTCATCCTGATGCGCCAAAGGTAGAGCCGCCTGAAGCGGTAAAAGCGAAAATGCGGACGCTGGCGAATACGTATCAAAAACCTGTCTTAGTGAGAGAAGGTGAATAAATTGACGGAGAAACTATTAGAAATCAAACATTTAAAACAGCACTTTGTTACGCCGAGAGGAACGGTTAAAGCCGTAGATGACCTGTCGTTTGATATCTATAGGGGCGAAACATTAGGTCTGGTTGGTGAATCTGGCTGCGGTAAATCGACAACAGGCCGAAGTATCATTCGGCTGTACGAAGCAACTGATGGCGAGGTGCTGTTTAACGGTGAAAATGTTCACGGTAAAAAATCCCGCAAAAAGCTGCTTGAATTCAACCGCAAAATGCAAATGATTTTCCAGGACCCATATGCATCGCTGAATCCGAGAATGACAGTCGCAGATATTATTGCAGAAGGCCTCGACATTCATAAGCTGACGAAAACGAAGAAAGAGCGTATGCAGCGGGTTCATGAGCTCCTGAAAACAGTCGGTTTAAACAAGGAGCATGCCAACCGTTATCCGCATGAATTTTCCGGCGGACAGCGGCAAAGAATCGGGATCGCGAGAGCTCTTGCCGTTGATCCTGAATTTATTATCGCGGATGAACCGATTTCTGCATTGGATGTGTCTATTCAGGCACAAGTCGTGAACTTAATGAAAGAACTCCAAAAGGAAAAAGGACTCACCTACTTGTTTATCGCCCATGATTTATCAATGGTCAAATACATCAGCGACCGTATCGGAGTGATGTATTTCGGAAAGCTGGTTGAACTTGCGCCGGCAGATGAACTTTACGAAAACCCGCTACACCCGTATACAAAATCATTGCTTTCTGCCATTCCGCTTCCTGACCCGGATTATGAGAGAAATCGTGTCCGCCAGAAATACGATCCGTCCGTGCATCGGTTAAAGGATGGAGAAAAGATGGAATTCCGTGAAGTAAAACCAGGTCATTTTGTGATGTGTACGGAAGAAGAATTTAAAGCCTATTCATAAGTTGAAAATCCTTCAAAACAAATGTTTTGAAGGATTTTTTTATACAGGCTGATAGAAAGTAAGAGTCATATCTTTTACAATTAGAGGAAAAACGGAGGCGGACACTATTCAAATTATTCATCAGAAAAATGTCTTTGCGCTGCTTCTGTCGCAATCTCTGCAATCTTTAGCTGGAGTACTGGTGACAATCGTTTTAATGGTAAGGGTCTATCAAATGACCGATTCTGTCTTTTTTTCGGGTCTTATTTTATCATTCATGTCGTTTGCAAGTGTTGCGGCAAGCTTTTGCATTTCAGATGCACTCCATAAGCTTGGTTTTAAAAAGGTGCTTGCCGGTGCAAGTCTGCTGAGAGCGGTTTTTGCGATGCTAATCGCATACAGTGTCAGCCAAAACGGAATTTCCTCCTTGATCATGACGCTGCTGTTTGTTTTTTGTTTTTCATTTTCGGGCGCCTTTTTTCAGCCGGCAAGGTTCGCGCTGCTGCCTGTCATTGTTTCAAAAGAGCATTACGTGAAAGCGAACGGCGTGATTTCACTCGCTAATCAATTGTTTTTAACAGCTGGCTGGGGACTTGGAGGTTTTCTTACATATGCTGTATCTTTTGAGTTCGTTGTCGGCAGTGCCATATGCCTGTTTGTCTTTTCCGGAGCTTTCATCAGCCTGCTTCATGTGAACGATGAAGGAACGAAAAGAACAGCTGAAACAGCATCTGCCAGAAGTGTATGGAAGGATTTGATAACAACCCCGATTGTAAGAGACATCACTGTAATGGACATGATAGAAGCTCTTGCCGGCTCAGTTTGGTCATCTGCCATTCTTTTGGCTTTTACAGTGGCTGTTCTGCATGAAACAGAAGTGTGGTGGGGAATCTTTAACGCTTCTTATTTTATAGGTGCTATGATCGGCAGTGTCATCGCCATCCATTTTTCTGCATTTTTTGAGCGAAACATGGGGTATGCGATTATATTCAGCTCACTTGTAATGTCAGTGCTGACATTTTTCTTTGCGGTTTCTCCCTTGCCATTTTTATGCGCCCTGGCTTGCGCGGCGATGGGGCCTTTTTATCAGGTCAGAGATATTTGTCAGGAAACCGTATTGCAGGAGGTCATTCCGGCACATAAGCGCATCGGGATCATGGCTGCCAAAAACGCGCTGTTGACTCCTTGGTCTGGTGTTACTTATTCCATCATGGGACTGCTGGCTGATGCTGCTGGTGCAAAAACAGCTTTTATTTCGGCGGGTGTATTATATGGCATGACTTTTTTGATTGCGTTGGCACAGCCCGGCCTGAGTCGTTACAAACGGGAAAAACACGCGAATTGAGCATGACAAACATCTCCGGTGGAACGACGAATCGTCTTACTTGCCGAAAAAAAATGAAACCATGCGGAACGTTCGTACGTCTTTATAGATGTAAGGCTGTTTAAACAAGAAGAAATGGGGTATATCTAAAAGTATGAAGACAACGAACTCATAAGGAGCAAATCAATGAACTGGTACGAAAAGCTTAGCGAGTACTTTCCAATTGAAGAATTGAAATCAAAAGCGCATATGGAAGCTCTCTTGAGAGAGCGAAGCGATATTTATCATAAAGACGAAGGCAAGCATCATATTTTAATGTTTGCGGAATTTGAATCTTTTATCTTCGTTGATTATCTGTATGTGTCAAAAGATGCAAGAGGGCAGGGGCTTGGCGGCAAACTGATTGCCAAGCTGAAAAAGAAAAATAAGCCGATATTGCTTGAGGTGGAGCCTGTGGACGAAGATGATGCTGATACAGAAAAACGCCTGAGATTTTATCAAAGAGAGCATTTTAAGCATGCTCAGTCAATTGGGTACCGGCGCCGGTCATTGGCTACGAATGAAGTCAACAAGATGGAGATTCTGTACTGGTCACCGAAAACAGAATCAGAAGAAGAAATTCTTGAAGCCATGAAACAGACATATGAAAACATTCATACTTATAAAGATGAGAAATGGTACGGGGAATCATACGAAAAAACGGATGAAGTCCTGACACTCATTGATGAAGAAAAGCAAAAAAATATTTTCGATGAGTTAAGCTAATTGAGAATGCAAACACATGAATAAAATAAAAATTTGCTGGATTGACACATTTTTTTCTTAGGACACTGTTCACACTTACTTTTTTATAGTATAATACCTATAAAGATTCCTTTTTTAGAGTAATTTCAATTTAAGAATAAAATAGATGTTCATCCTACTAATTAGAGGAGTGAAGATGAATGGTTACATTATACACATCACCAAGCTGTACTTCATGCAGAAAGGCGAGAGCGTGGCTCGAGGAGCATGAGATTCCTTATGTAGAAAGAAACATTTTCTCTGAACCTTTATCAATTGATGAAATAAAACAAATCTTAAGAATGACTGAGGACGGAACAGATGAGATCATCTCAACCCGTTCAAAAGTATTCCAAAAATTGAATGTAAACGTTGAATCAATGCCGCTGCAAGACTTGTACCGCTTGATCAACGAGCACCCAGGTTTGCTTCGCCGCCCGATCATCATCGATGAAAAACGTTTGCAGGTCGGATACAACGAAGACGAAATCAGACGTTTCCTGCCAAGAAAAGTCCGCTCTTTCCAATTAAGAGAAGCACAGCGTTTGGCAAACTAATAGATCGCACGTTAAAAAGAAGGCTGAGACATCAGCCTTCTTTTATTTTTCAACCTGCTGATAATAAATGCTGGCAAGGATGACAAAGACGACGGTTAAAATGGGGAGAAGCGCTTCAACGGCGCCGTGCTGAGCCATAAAAAAAGACAGCTTTTTATCCCGGACAATCATTTCTCCGCCTGTATAAGCCAATAATCCGCTTCCCGCATAAATCAATAAAGGTATTTTCTCAAGCGCGATGTGGATAAGTTTGCTGCCCCAAATAATTACAGGCACCGATACACACAGACCAATCATAACGAGAGAAAGCTCACCGTGCGACGCTCCTGCGACAGCAATAACATTGTCCAGCGACATAAACAGGTCTGCGAGTACAATTGTTCGTATGGCTTTCCACAGAGAGGTGCTGCTTTTGACATGCTGGGCGTCTTTTTTTTCAATTAATAGCTGGTATCCCAAATATAGAAGGAAAATTCCTCCGGCGCATTGCAGGAAAGGAATATTCAAAAGATAAACCGCTGCGCTTGTTAATCCAATTCTCATCGCAACGGCGATAAATGTTCCGAGAATAATGGCTTGCTGTCTTTGCTTGTCCGGTAAATTTCGGCTGGCCATGGCGATCACGACTGCATTATCGCCGCCGAGGATCAGATCAATTCCGACGATAAGCAGCAGCGATATCAGATAGTCATGCTCCATGAATCGGCACCTCGCTTTCGTTCCATCGCTTGTACCACTAATATATGAAGCGGGACGCAATTTATGATAGCGGTGCGGAAGACAAGCCATTTTTTGGCCGAAGATGCATTTTTATTTCTTTTGTGACTGATTTATCATAAAATAGAAATACAAAGGAATTCACACTTGCCTTGGTTCAAGGTTAAGATGTGGACGGAATGGGTAAAGTGTAGTAAAGTACTATTAATCGGGAGCTTAGATGTCCCTTCAACATCTTATATAGAAGGGAAGGTTGGCAAATGGAAATTGAAAGAATTAACGAGCATACAGTAAAATTTTATATGTCTTATGGAGATATTGAAGATCGCGGTTTTGACAGAGAAGAAATTTGGTATAACCGTGAGCGCAGTGAAGAACTATTCTGGGAAGTTATGGATGAAGTTCATGAGGAAGAGGAATTCGCTGTTGAAGGTCCTCTTTGGATTCAAGTTCAGGCACTGGACAAAGGATTAGAAATTATCGTCACCAAAGCCCAGCTTTCCAAAGACGGACAAAAGCTCGAACTGCCGATTCCTGAGGATAAAAAGCAAGAACCAGCATCTGAGGATCTTGACGCCTTGCTGGATGATTTTCAAAAAGAAGAGCAAGAAGTCAATCAGGAAGAAAAGGAGCAAAAGCTTCAATTTGTCTTGCGGTTTGATGACTTCGAAGATGTAATTTCTCTATCTAAATTAAACGTTAACGGAAGTAAAACGACTTTATATTCGTTTGAGAACCGATATTATTTATATGTGGATTTTTACAATTTGACTGATGAAGAGGTTGAAAATCAGCTAAGCATCCTGTTGGAGTACGCGTCTGAATCCTCAATCAGCATACACCGTCTTGAAGAATACGGCAAGCTGGTTGTATCAGAGCACGCTCTTGAAACGATAAAAAAACACTTTGCATCATAGCAGACCGATTTCTTGCCGGAAATCGGTTTTTTTCTATTTCAAAACAACATATTGAAGCTGGAAAATCAAAAACATACATATAGGCAAAACATCAGCGAACAGGAGTTCATCGGTTATTTCCAGAAAGAGTTATGAATCTGGAAAGGAGAGATGACAATTGTTTAGTGCTGTGACAGAAGACGGCCAAGTGTTTCACCTCATAGGCAGGCAGAGGAGAGAACAATTAAAGCAGACCAGGTTTTTCTGCCCGGTGTGTGCAGAGGAGCTCGATGTGAAGTTGGGGTCTCAGAAAGCGCCGCATTTTGCCCATAAACAGAACAAGTCCTGCACGATAGACATAGAACCTGAGAGCGCCTATCACTTAGAAGGAAAACGGCAGCTTTATGTATGGCTGAAAACGCAAAAGGCTTCCCCGCTCTTAGAGCCGTACGTGAAAGAGATTAAACAAAGGCCCGACATCTTGGCAAAAGTAAAGGGGGATACGCTTGCAGTTGAATACCAATGCGCGACTCTCGCTCCAGATGTCTTTCAAAAAAGAACAGCCGGTTTCAAACAAGCAGGACTGATACCGCAGTGGATTCTTGGAGGCAGCCGCTTAAAACGGACATCATCATCCTTTTACCAGCTGTCCGCTTTCCATTGGCAGTTTATCAATGCCAGTCCGAACAGCGATCTGTTATGTTACTGCCCCGAAACACATTCTTTCCTGAGGCTCAGCCGCATGATCCCGTTTTACACAACCCATTTTTACTGCTCCGTCCAAACGATTCCAATCCGCCAGGCAGCGGCTGAAGATTTATTTTGCACTGAACCAGATTCTTCGTTTAAGCACTCAGATTGGACAGGAGCCATTCTCCGTTTTCGCCGCAAAACTCATCGCTTTCTCTCTAAAGATATGAATCGGATCAGGCTTCTGTTTTATGAAAAACGGCATACACCTCTCTCTTTTCTTCCGACAGAGGTGTTTGTTCCTGTAAAGAAAGGAGCTGTTTTTAAGAGCCCCGTTTTTGTATGGCAGGGCTATCTTTATCTGTTTATTACGGATCTTGGATATAAACATGCGCCCATTCGCTTTTCAGCCGTTTTGCAGCACTGCAAAATACACATTCATAAAAAGAACATTTTGCTAAGAGGCGTATACAGGGATCAGGATTTCATTGAGGCGGTTAAACAGTACATTGAGTTTTTGTGCAAGAAGGGATTTTTGAGGGAGACTCAGAAAGAAGTATATGTGCTGAATCAGCCCGCAAACCGCAGCCAATCATTACAGGATCTCATTGAAAAAGACAGAAGCTGTTTTATCGAATGAGTTTTCCTGATTTGGCTCACCCTAAGACAAAGGTGGTGGGCTGGTTGTGAGAAGCACAAAAGGAAAGGTTTTTCGTGTTTTTACTGCTTTTTTGGCATTCGTTCTCTTTATAACTGCATATGATTTGACAAATGGCAGTGAAAAACCGGAAGATATTCACAACACAAGTTTATTGAGAAACAACCGTTTTTTCAATTGGCTTGAATCAAAGAAAACGAGGGGGATCACCATGGCTGAGGAAAAAAAAGCTAATCAACTGCCTGACCGAAGCGAGGTAAAGGTAGAGGACACATGGAGACTAGAGGATATTTTTCCTAGTGATGAGGCCTGGAATAAAGAATTTCAAGCTGTCAAAGAATTAATACCGGATTTATCTAAGTATAAAGGCAAGCTGGCTGATTCAGCTGATCATTTATACGAAGCCCTTACTTACCAAGATAAGGTGATGGAGCGTTTGGGCAAACTTTACACATACGCGCATATGCGCTCAGACCAAGATACCGGGAACTCCTTTTATCAGGGGCTTAATGATAAGGCTGGAAATCTGTATACACAGGCCGCAAGCGCAACAGCCTATCTTGTTCCGGAGATTTTATCCATAGAGGAAGACAAACTGCAGCAGTTTATTCTTGAAAAAGAAGAGCTGAAGCTTTACTCACACGCGATTGAAGAAATCACAAAGGAACGCCCGCACGTGCTGAGCGAGAAGGAAGAAGCGCTGCTGGCTGAAGCTTCTGAGGTGCTGTCTTCGTCGTCAAATACGTTCAGCGTGTTAAATAATGCCGATATTACATTCCCATCTATTAAAGATGAAGAGGGAAATGAAAAACAGATCACTCACGGCAATTTTATTAATTTCTTAGAAAGCGAAAACCGCGAAGTCCGCAAAAATGCGTTCGACGCTGTATATAAAACATACGGCCAATATAAAAACACAATGGCGACTACCTTGAGCGGGACTGTGAAAAAAGACAACTTCTACGCAAGAATGAAAAAGTACAAATCAGCACGAGAAGCTGCGCTTTCTAACAACAGTATCCCTGAAGAGGTATACGACAATCTCGTCAAAACGATTAACAAGCATCTTCCGCTGCTGCATCGTTATATTGCACTGAGAAAGAAAGTGCTTGAGCTGGATGAAGTGCATATCTATGATCTGTATACACCGCTTGTGAAGGATGCGGGGATGAAGGTTACGTACGAACAAGCTAAAGATTATATGCTAAAGGGGCTTGCACCTTTAGGAGAAGAATACCGCTCTATCTTAAAAGAGGGGCTTGAAAACCGCTGGGTTGATGTTTATGAAAATAAAGGGAAACGCAACGGCGCTTACTCTTCTGGAACATACGGCACAAATCCGTATATTTTAATGAACTGGCATGATAACGTCAATAATCTCTTTACGCTGGTCCATGAGTTCGGCCACTCTGTTCACAGCTACTATACGAGAAAACACCAGCCATATCCTTACGGCAATTACAGCATCTTTGTCGCGGAAGTTGCCTCCACGACAAATGAAGCGCTGCTTGGTGAATATTTGCTGAACAATTTAGAGGACGAAAAACAGCGTTTATATATTCTCAACCATATGCTTGAGGGCTTTAGAGGAACCGTCTTCAGACAAACGATGTTTGCAGAATTTGAACATCTTATCCATATAAAAGCGCAAGAAGGAGAGCCGCTGACACCTGAGCTCCTGACCAATGTATATTATGATCTGAATAAAAAGTATTTCGGAAACGACATGGTGATTGATAAAGAAATCGGACTCGAATGGTCACGGATTCCGCATTTCTATTACAACTACTATGTATATCAGTATGCGACAGGGTACAGTGCGGCCCAGGCGTTAAGCAGCCAAATTTTGAAGGAAGGCAAGCCTGCGGTTGACCGTTATATTGACTTCCTGAAAGCGGGCAGCTCACAATATCCGATCGACATCCTGAAAAAAGCGGGCGTTGATATGACGTCTCCAGAACCGATTGAAGCTGCGTGCAAAATGTTTGAGGAAAAACTTGATGAGATGGAAGAACTGCTGTTAAAAGTAAAGCAGTCTTAAAAAAATTGCCTGTGCATAAATGATGCACAGGCTTTTTAAAATCCTTTAAAGGTTTTCCGATGGTTCAGGCGGTA
This sequence comes from Bacillus sp. FSL K6-1012, assembly GCF_037964915.1. NCBI lineage: Bacteria > Bacillati > Bacillota > Bacilli > Caryophanales > Bacillaceae > Bacillus > Bacillus sp. FSL K6-1012. The sequence goes on from NZ_CP150175.1 coordinate 1,271,140, forward strand.
CAAGGTAAACAGAATAGAGAGAAACAGCAGAGGGGATGTAATGTAAAGAGGCAGCATATGCATCATAGCTAATAAATTTAAACAGAAAAAAACAACAATGCACACAATTGAGATCACATTAAACATCATGGCGATCCTCCTCGTCCTTGTTCCTTACAAGCATATGAATGAAATCTGTCAGTTATGTTTTGTGACAAAAATATGAACATTAAGCTTAATGGTTGTCAACAGTCGACAACTTTTGATATGATAAGGATGTGAAATTGATCACAAACAAACATTACCCCTTTGTTTGACCGTGAAAAATTTCTCCCATCCCCTTTGTTGTCGTTAAGACATATGAAACCGCGCTTATCCCGGCGCGGTTTCTTTAGTGCTTTGAACAGAACATATGTTTGATTTTTGCGCAAAAAAACAGCCTCAAGCATATACACGCCTGCGGCTATTTTTCACATGATTGGTATTCATCAGAACTGCTTGTGAGGGACTGCCAAAACATTCCGTGCTTGGCCTCTACTTTGGCAACCTTTTTAGCAAACGCCAATTTTTTCATTTCCTTTTCTACCTCTTCAAGACTCAAATCATATACAAGAGCGATTTCCTTAGAGGCAACGAAACGGAAATATTCAATAAAACATTCCAGAGGCGGTGTTTCTGACGGCTTCGGCTCGTCGCCAAGCATCTCAAATAAGATTTCTTCATATACATGATATGAATAGCTGCCGGGGACTTTAAGTCCTTCGTCTTCATGCTGCGTATTAAAAAACGTCAGCGTCGGTGTGGCTGTAACATCCATCTCAGCCGCGATTTTCATGTCACATTGAAGCGCCTTTACCGCGCTTTGGGAGTGAAGGTCTTTTTGAAATTCCTCGAGATCTAGGCTTGTTTTTGACGCTATTTCCAAAAGCACGTTTTCATCCGTAATATTCTTCTTCGAAACGAACAGACTCTCTTGCATATTCCGAAGAAATTGCATACCGGCTCTTCTTCCTTGAAGTTCGGCTGCCTTAAATGCGAGAGCGGCCATATATGGAGAAGAGAGCGGCTGATCTTGCTCAAACCATACACTGCCGTCACACGGCATACCGGAACGGCTAGCGATCTTTTCCCAGGCTTCTGCCAGAAGATGCTTTTTGCGTTTCTTATTTAACGCTGTAAGGCTTGCGGATGCTATGATGCGTAAGGTAAAAAAACGTCCGTATCTGATTTTCATTTTTTTTATGACAGGCTCTAAGGACCAGCATTCGGGACATAAAGGGTCAACAAACATGTAGATTTCCAGCGGTTTTTTTGGATGGCCGTGGCAATGGGCGAAGTATTGCTCATGCTGATAGTTTGTCAATATGATCGATCCTCCGCTTCTGTTTGATTCACCATATGCCTTGCTGTCAACTCCAGCCGGCCAAACAAAAATTCACGAATATCGCCCTCTAGTCCTACATGGTCCATTGCGTCTTTCATACAGCTGAGCCACGCATCGGCCCTCTCGTTTGTAATTGGAAAGGGAAGATGTCTTGCCCTGAGCATGGGATGGCCGTGTTCCTCAGTATAAAGGGGAGGCCCGCCTAAATACTGTGTCAAAAATTGCTTCTGTTTCCTGGCCGTTTCTGTTAAATCGCTCGGAAATATGGGCTTAAGCAAAGGATGAAACGCGACACGCTCATAAAAAGTATCAACAAGTTGCGATAGAAGTTCTTCTCCAATCGCTTCATAAGGTGCGTTAAACGATTGTCCCATGTTGACTACTCCTTTAAATATGGCTAATAGGAATCATAATTCCTATTGCAAAAAGTTATTTTCTGTATTTATTTCAATTCATCTATGATTTATTTTAGCAACAAGGCATCATTTCTACAAACAAACTGCCTTTTATGTGCTTGAAGACAGGGTTCGGCTTTAGAGCCGGGTTTGTATTTCATATCATATCACATACAAATCATGAATGTGTAAGATTTCACTCCGCAAAAAAACCGGAGGGCAAGAGCCGCTCCGGTTACGCGTAATAGGTTGCTGTTATTTTTTTTACATAGTTTTGAGTTTCTCTGAAAGGCGGAATGCCTCCGTATCGATCAACGTTTCCCGGTCCGGCGTTATAAGCTGCTAACGCCATGGATACATTGCCATCATATTTATCCAGCATTTGTTTTAAATACTTCGTTCCGCCCTCAACGTTTTGTTGCGGATTAAGCGGATTGGAAACGCCAAGTGAGGTTGCTGTTGACGGCATCAGCTGCATTAAGCCCATTGCGCCTGCACCGCTGACGGCTTTTGCATTGAAGCCTGATTCCTGTTTGATGACAGCGCGGATTAATTTTTCATCGACTCCGTATTTGTCAGAGGCTTTTTTTATAGCGCTGTCGATTGAGAAATCACCCGAGCTGACGGTTTTATCCTCTTGTTTGTTTGAGGAGACATCAACAGCAGCTGTTTCAGTGCTTTCACTCGCTTTTGTCATTTGGGCGACATTGCCGTTTGAATAGGAGTTAAGCCCGTAAGCTGAAAGCAGTGACGGCGATGTCCCGTAAACGCTGTTCAGCTGGCTGAGCGGGCTTGAAGATGCTGCTGACGCTGTTGTTTGCTGGGACAGTCCATTTGTATATTGGCTGAGCAAGGAGCTGAAGCTTGAAAGCGGGCTTTCGGCACTCTGACTGCCCGTGCTGCTTGCATTTGATATAGACTGTAATGCCTGAAGCTGAAGGAGAGCCGCCCAATTCGTTACGTTCACTATGTCATTCCACCTTATATAGACTTTCGTTTTTCTTCATAAAAACGCTGAATTTTATTTTTGGTTTCGCGCAGAGGAATACTGAATTGCTGAAGCAGCTTTTCAAAGGCCAGCTTGCCTTCATGCCAGTCAGCCGCCTCAAATTCGATTTCATAATCCTCTTTATTTAAATATCGGCTGTGATCTAAAACTATTAAACCTTTTTCTGTTTCTTTTTCTGCACGATTTGTTGCTAAAGATCCAAAATAATGAATGGCGTCTGTATCGATGTGAAGCTTCTTCAGCTGGTCCTCGACAGGGCCTTTCGGAATCGTGAAACGTGTAAAGTCGGATACGCCGGAAAGTTTCTGGTGGGTTTCCAGAAGTCCAACTTCAGCCGGTTCTTTTAACGTCAGCACATACTCGCCATTTTTCTTGCGGATTCGAAGCGCCGCATGTTTTTGTTTCAGTGCGAAGCTGTTTGTATCAAAATAGTGATTCTCTTGATTTGTAAATTCTTTTTCTGTCAAGTGCAGTGCTGCAGCTATGTTTTCAAATTCATGTTTTGTCAGCAGATTTTTAAATTCAATTTCAATTTCTTGGCTCATGATTGTCTTCCTTTCAGCTCTGTAAATCTCATTTTTACTATTATCTCTTTAGATGTTAGGTTTATCAATATCGAGCTTGATATGATAAAATGAATCTGTACTTTGTTTATAAAGGAGAGCATTATGCAAAACAGAATCGAAATCTTAAATGCAACACTATCGGATGATGAGCTTCGCCTTACCTGTGAGACAGAAGGAATCGAAGCAGAGCGCAAGCCGTCAGGTCAAATGCTTGTTGATTCTGACAACATTGCTTTTGTATACATACTTGAATTAGCTGATTCTTTTGAATATGTCATGATAAAGGAACATATATGGCCTGAACTGAAGCAGGCCCATGATCAAAGAAAACCGATTGTTTTAGAGGCAGGGAAGGAAAGCATTGAGCTGTCAGGCCTCTATGAGGAGCTGGAGTATCTTTTAGAAAATATTAAAGATAATGCGAACTACGGAGAAGAAATGGAAGAAAAAGTGAAACGCGTATTTCTATAGAAACTGGTGCTGAATTGGGGGATGTATGATGGATGACAAGCAATGGGAGCGTTTTTTAGTGCCGTACCGCCAGGCTGTTGAAGAATTAAAAGTGAAGCTTAAGGGGATCCGCACGCTTTATGAATATGAGGATGACCATTCACCGATTGAGTTTGTGACAGGACGCGTCAAGCCTGTGGCGAGTATACTCGAAAAAGCCAGACGGAAAAGCATACCGTTACATGAAATTGAAACCATGCAGGATATCGCAGGCCTTAGGATCATGTGCCAATTTGTCGATGACATCCAATTTGTAAAGGAAATGCTGTTTGCCCGAAAAGATTTCACCGTTGTGGATCAGAGAGATTATATTGCAGAACATAAAGAGAGCGGGTATCGGTCATATCACCTTGTCGTAATGTATCCTTTGCAGACGATATCTGGAGAGAAACATGTTCTTGTTGAAATACAGATCCGTACGCTGGCGATGAATTTTTGGGCGACCATTGAGCATTCATTAAATTATAAATACAGCGGAAACATTCCTGAAAAAGTAAAACTGAGGCTTCAGCGCGCTTCTGAAGCGGCTTCACGGCTTGATGAAGAGATGTCGGAGATCAAGGGTGAAATACAGGAAGCTCAAGCTGCCTTTTCTAGAAAGAAAAAAGGAAGCGAGCATCAATAGGTAAAGGGGAAGAAAAAGCATGAAATTTGCCGTATCGTCAAAAGGAGATAATGTTTCTGATACGCTGAAAAGCAAAATACAGGCGTATTTATTGGATTTTGACATGGAACTGGATGAAAATGAACCGGAAATCGTCATTTCAGTCGGGGGCGACGGGACGCTTTTATACGCTTTTCACAGATACAGCGACAGGTTAGATAAAACGGCTTTTGTCGGCGTTCACACGGGTCATCTTGGGTTTTATGCGGACTGGGTTCCTCATGAAATTGAAAAACTCGTGCTCGCAATTGCCAAAACACCGTATCATACTGTGGAATATCCGCTCCTTGAAGTGATAGTGACCTATCATGAAAATGAGCGAGAGGAAAGATATTTGGCGTTAAATGAATGTACGATTAAAAGCATAGAAGGAAGCCTTGTGGCGGATGTGGAAATCAAAGGGCAGCTCTTTGAAACGTTCCGAGGCGACGGCCTTTGCCTGTCCACGCCTTCCGGGAGCACAGCCTATAATAAAGCGCTGGGCGGAGCAATTATCCACCCATCCATCAGAGCGATTCAGCTGGCGGAAATGGCATCTATCAATAACCGCGTATTCCGGACGGTCGGATCACCGCTCCTTCTCCCATCCCATCATGATTGCATGATTAAACCGAGAAACGAAGTTGACTTTCAAGTAACAATTGACCATTTAACCCTGCTTCATAAGGATGTAAAGTCCATCCGCTGCCAGGTTGCATCCGAAAATGTAAGATTTGCAAGATTCCGTCCGTTTCCGTTTTGGAAAAGAGTCCAGGATTCATTTATCGGAAAAGGTGAGTAGAAAGAGGACGTATCGTGGAGCAATTTATTATTGAAAAGAACATCACTTCCGCTGAAGACGGAATGACCTTAAAGGAATATGCGGGCGAGCTGGGGATTTCTAAACGTCTGCTGACCGACATCAAGTTTAGCGGAGGAGATCTTCTCATTAACGGTAAGCATGTGACTGTTAAATACGTATTGAGAGAGGGAGACCTTCTTGTTGTAAAGTTTCCTGAGGAACAGGTGAGCGAGACGCTTTTGGCCGAGCCAGTTCTGCTCGATATTCTGTATGAGGATGAACACGTGCTTGTGATAAACAAACAGCCGTATGTGTCATCTATTCCGTCGCGAGAGCACCCGGCGGGAAGCATAGCAAATGGCATCATCCATCACTACCAAAAAAACGGAGTGCGGGCCACGGTGCATCTTGTCACCCGGCTAGACCGGGACACGTCTGGTGTCATGCTGATTGCCAAACATCGCTTTGCCCACTCCATTTTATCGTCGGCGCAAAAAAACGGTCTTGTGAAACGCAGATATGTTGCGGTTGTGCATGGACGTATGACAGAGACAGAGGGAAAGATAGACGCCCCGATTGACAGACATCCTGACAGTATCATTGAACGGATGGTGACACCGGGCGGTCAGAAGGCTGTTACTCACTTTCGTGTCACACGTATAACAGATGACTTAACCTCGGTGGCATTGCAGCTTGAGACAGGGCGGACCCACCAGATTCGCGTCCATATGAGCTATCTCGGACACCCGCTGTGCGGCGATACGTTGTACGGCGGAACGAGACAAAAGATTGACAGGCAGGCGCTGCACAGTGAGCAGCTGTCGTTTATCCACCCGCTGACGCAGGAGAAAATGACGTTTCATGCGGCTCTGCCGCACGATATGCAAGAATTAGTTAAAGGAGAGAATCATTAAAACGATTCTCTCCTTTTTTATATGGGGCGAAATCTAGATTCGTCATAGGGCATAGAGCTTGGAACGGAGACTGTCTCCAGTTCGGGAAAACGCAAGGCCGTCAGTTCATTCCCAAACACACAGCCTGTATCAATGTTAATGGTGCGATTTATGATGCGGGGCTCTTTAACAGGTGTGTGTCCGTATACAACCCATGCTTTCCCGTTATAGGCGGCGGCCCAATCCCTCCTGACGGGTCTGCCGTCCGGATACGTTTCACCCGTCACATCGCCGTAAAGTACAAAGTCCTTTACTCTCCTTGTGTTTTTGCCGATATCGTCAGCCTTTATGCCAGCATGGGCGACAACCAATTCCCCATTATGTAAAATGTCGTAAAGCGGCGCAGTTTCATACAGCTTCATAAATTGTTCGCTGACTTTTCTTCTTTCTTCTTCAGAAAGTGCTTTAAGCTCTGCCGCAGTTGTTTCAAGACCGTGCATCACTTTAACGGGATTTCCTTTTAAGTAGCGGTACAGCTTATTGCAATGATTTCCCGGGACATAACGCACTGCTCCTTGTTCATAAGCGCCGGCTACAAAGCGGATGACTTCAATTGATTTAGGGCCTCGGTCTGTCAAATCCCCGGCAAAAACAAGCATCCTGCCTTCATCATGTACAGGCAATCCATTTTTTATTGTGTATCCAAGTTTTTCTATCAGGGCTGTCATTTCATCGTAGCAGCCATGAATATCGCTGATAATATCGTAGTAAGCCAATGCAGCATCCTCCTTACTCATGATTTTATTTATTATGAAGCAAATTGCTGTGAGTCATCACCAGCTTTTATGTGCAAATTATAGAAGAATCATTTTCTAAAAAAAATGAGACCTTATTACTTTATTTTTCATCATCACCCTTGTTAAAATCGCGTTATGTTTTTTTAAAAGGAGGTTCAGATTATGGCGCATACATCTGTCGCATCATTAGTTGTCGTACTTATCGTTGCATTTTTAACTCCCATCCTTTTGCATCGGTTTAAACTCAGCATCCCTGTTGTAGTTGCTGAAATTATTATGGGATTGATTATAGGAAAAAGCGGTCTTAATTTAGTTGTGGAGGGTGATACTTGGCTTCAGACGCTCTCTATGCTGGGATTTATCTTTTTAATGTTTTTAAGCGGGCTTGAAATTGATTTTTCATCCTTTGAGAGAGGAAAGAAAAAACAGTTTCTGCAAAACGGCAAGGAAGCACCCAATACATTTGCCACAGCATCCATTATTTTTATCGGTATTTTTATTTTATCATTGCTGCTGTCCTATGGGTTCGTCTTGGCCGGATTTATCCAAAATGCTTTTTTAATGACGCTTATTATTTCTACGATTTCGTTAGGTGTTGTTGTTCCAACCTTAAAGGAAGAAAGGATCATGGATTCAAACATCGGGCAGATCATCCTGCTTGTTGCTGTGATTGCTGACTTGGTCACTATGATTCTTCTTGCTGTATTTTCTTCTCTATACGGAGAGGACAGCGGAAACATGTGGCTCTTGATGATCCTGTTCGCAGCCGGAGTAGTGCTTTACTTCTTCGGCCGGGTCTTCAAACACCGTTCTTTTGTTCAATCCATGTCAAAAGGGACGATCCAGATCGGGACTCGTGCTATTTTCACCTTAATTATCGTACTGGTGGCTCTGTCTGAATCACTGGGGGCAGAAAATATTCTCGGCGCTTTCTTAGCGGGCGTGCTTGTTTCCCTGCTCTCGCCGAACAAGGAACTGGTTCAGCAGCTTGATTCCTTCGGCTACGGGTTCTTAATACCGATTTTCTTTGTGATGGTCGGTGTAAAATTGGATATTTGGACACTTTTTCAGGACCCGAAAATTTTAGTGATGATTCCGCTGTTGCTTATGGCGCTGTTAGTAAGCAAAATTCTTCCTGTCCTGTACTTGAAGAAATGGTATGATAACCGCACAATATTGGCGTCTGGTTTCCTGCTGACATCAACGCTTTCTCTTGTGATTGCCGCTGCGACAATCGGCCAGCAGCTTCATGTCATCAGCGCGAATATGTCAGGAGCGCTTACGCTGGTGGCGGTTATTGCAAGTATTTTTACGCCGGTCGGTTTTAAAAAGCTGTACAAAAAACAGGAGCAGCCGGAGGAGAAAAAGAAGATCACATTTATCGGCGCTAATCAAATGACACTGCCTGTGACACTTGAATTGCCTGAGAGCGAGTATAAAGTGCGTGTCGTGCACGTTTATCAAGAAAACGCTGAGGAAAAGCTGTCAGACTCAGTATTTTCCGTCGAAACGATTTCTGATTATGAGCATCAAACCCTTGAATCACTCGGTATATTTGATACAGAAATCCTTGTGGTGGCGACAGGGGATGAAGACATGAATACGGACATCGCATTATACGCCAAAGAAAAAGGAACAGAAAGAGTCATTGCCAGCACCGGATCACCGGAGAACGAAGCGAAATTGAAAGAGCAGGGCATCAGCATCTTTTCCATCTTGCTGTCGACCAAAACGCTGCTTCGCGCGCTGATAGAAGCGCCTGGCGTCATGAAACTGCTCACGAACCAGGAGTCCTCGCTGTATCAAATTAATATGGAAAACAGCAAATACGATGGCGTGATTCTCCGTGAATTCCCTTTAACAGGCGACGTGATTTTTGTCAGGATTTTCCGAGGTGTCGACAGCATCGTTCCTCACGGCGATACAAGGCTGAAAATCGGAGACCGCTTAATTGTCACCGGATCACGCGGGTACGTAACGGATCTTAAGAAAACATTGGAAGGATAATATCTTGACCAAATAAGGATTCGTGTTAATATAGAGGTGCAGAACAATTCAATATGTATTCGTAAAACCACTAGGGGTGTCCTTTATAAGGGCTGAGATAAAAGTGTGACTTTTAGACCCTCATAACTTGAACAGGTTCAGACCTGCGTAGGGAAGTGGAGCGGTATTTGTGTTATACAACTATGCCAATTCCAAACCACTTTTCCTTGCGGGAAAGTGGTTTTTTTATTATCAGACAGGGGGAATGACGTGTGAAGTTTTCAGAAGAATGCCGCAGTGCAGCCGCAGAATGGTGGGAAGGCAGCTTTGTCCATCCATTTGTTCAGGGGATCGGTGACGGAACTCTCCCGATCGACCGCTTTAAATATTACGTGCTTCAGGATTCTTACTATTTAACTCATTTTGCAAAGGTGCAATCGTTCGGTGCCGCTTATGCAACGGATCTTTATACAACAGGACGCATGGCCAGCCATGCTCAAGGTACATATGAAGCGGAGATGGCGCTTCATCGCGAGTTTACGGAGCTTTTGGAAATCAGTGAGGAAGAACGGAAGTCATTTAAGCCATCTCCTACCGCTTACTCCTATACATCCCATATGTACCGTTCGGTTTTGAGCGGGAATTTTGCAGAAATCTTGGCAGCTCTTCTCCCGTGCTATTGGCTTTATTATGAGGTTGGTGAGAAATTGCTGACATGTGATCCGGGGCATCCGATCTATCAGAAGTGGATTGGTACCTACGGCGGTGACTGGTTCAGACAGCAGGTGGAAGAACAAATTAACCGTTTGGATGAGCTGGCGGAAAACAGCACCGAGGAAGTGCGTGCCAAGATGAAAGAGAATTTTGTTATTTCCAGCTATTATGAATATCAGTTCTGGGGAATGGCTTATCGAAAAGAAGGCTGGTCAGACAGCGGCGTAAAAGAGGTGGAAGGGCTTGGAGCTGCACGCCATAACTGATGACCGCAAGCCGGTTGAAGATCTAGCGAGATCAATTATAGCCATTCAGGATGAGGTTGATTTCATCCATATTCGTGAACGGTCTAAATCGGCGGCTGACATTTTGAAACTGCTGGAGCTTATTTCTGAAGGCGGTGTTGATAAGCAAAAGCTGGTGATGAATGGCCGGGTTGATATTGCGCTTTTTTCAAATATTCATCGCGTTCAGCTGCCGAGCAGCAGCTTTTCGCCGAAACAAGTAAGAGCGAGATTTCCTCACCTGCACATTGGGCGATCGGTGCATTCACTTGAGGAAGCGCTTCAGGCAGAAAAGGAAGACGCTGATTATGTTTTGTTCGGCCATGTGTTTGAAACGGATTGCAAACAAGGACTTGAGGGCAGAGGCGTGTCTTTGCTTTCAGAAATCAAACAGAGGATCTCGATTCCGGTTATTGCAATTGGCGGAATGACACCTGCCAGATTAAGAGAAATGAAACAAGCAGGTTCAGACGGTATCGCTGTCATGTCCGGAATTTTTTCTTCCGATGATCCTTTGGAAGCTGCCAGACGATATTCCCGCAAGCTAAAGGAGATTCAGTATGAAAAGGCATTATGATGCAGTTGTCATTGGAGGCGGAATTATTGGTTCTGCGATAGCTTATCAGTTGGCAAAAGAAAAGAAAAACACCGCATTGCTTGAAAGCGGAACAATCGGCAGCAGAACAACAAGCGCCGCGGCAGGGATGCTTGGCGCCCATGCTGAGTGCGAGGAGCGGGATGCGTTTTTTGATTTCGCCATGCACAGTCAGCGTTTGTATCAGGGTCTTGGAGAGGAGCTACTTGCCTTATCCGGCATTGATATCAGAAGGCATGAAGGCGGTATGTTTAAGCTTGCATTCTCCGAAGAAGACGTGTCCCGCTTGAGACGAATGGACGATTTGGATTCTGTCAGCTGGCATACAAAAGAAGAAGTGCTGGAAAAAGAGCCGTATACGGCCGGAGAGATTTACGGGGCGAGCTTTATTCAGGACGATGTTCATGTTGAGCCTTATTTTGTGTGCAAGGCATACGCTAAATCGGCTAAAGCGCTTGGTACGGATATTTTTGAGCATACTCCCGTTCTTGATGTGACACTTGGCGGTGAATCCATTTTGATCAAAACGGGTTCCGGTGACGTGCATGCGGACCATGTCGTGGTTGCCAGCGGGGTCTGGAGCGGGATGTTTTTTAAACAGCTCGGGTTGAACCAGTCATTTTTTCCTGTAAAAGGAGAGTGCCTGTCTGTTTGGAATGATGATATTCCGCTGACAAAAACACTTTATCATGATCATTGCTATATCGTACCGAGAAAAAGCGGCAGACTGGTTGTCGGCGCGACGATGAAGCCTGGTGATTGGAGCGATAAGCCGGATCTTGGCGGACTTCAGTCGGTTATGGAAAAAGCGAAAACGATGCTGCCGGCGATTCAGAATATGAAGGTTGATCGTTTTTGGGCGGGACTGCGTCCGGGGACAAAGGACGGAAAACCATACATTGGCAGACACCCTGAGGACAGCCGCATTTTATTTGCGGCGGGCCATTTCAGAAACGGGATTCTGCTTGCTCCTGCAACGGGTGCTTTAATCGGTGATCTCATTATGAATAAAGAGGTCAAGGCAGACTGGCTGCACGCCTTTCGAATTGATCGCAAGGAGGCGGTTCAGATATGATGCTTCAGCTGAACGGTAAACAAGTTGAGTGGGATAGAGACACAGGTACGATTCAGGATTTGCTTGCGTCTTATCAGCTTGAAAATAAAATCGTGATCGTTGAAAGAAATAAAGAAATTATCGGTAAAGAACAATATCACGAGGTAGAGCTTTCTGATCGTGATGTCATCGAAATTGTCCATTTTGTAGGAGGCGGATGAGAATGTTAACAATTGGCGGGAAACAATTTCAATCAAGGTTGCTGCTGGGCACGGGAAAATATCCATCGTTTGACATTCAAAAGGAAGCGGTGGCTGTTTCAGAGTCTGATATTTTAACATTTGCTGTGCGGAGAATGAATATCTTTGAAGCGTCTCAGCCTAATTTTCTGGAGCAGCTTGATTTATCAAAATATACGCTTCTGCCAAATACAGCAGGCGCCAGCACAGCGGAAGAAGCAGTTCGAATTGCACGGCTTGCGAAGGCATCCGGGCTTTGTGACATGATTAAAGTCGAAGTCATCGGGTGCAGCCGCTCCTTGCTGCCCGATCCTGTGGAAACGTTAAAAGCGTCTGAACAGCTTCTTGAAGAAGGGTTCATTGTGCTGCCGTACACCTCGGATGATGTGGTGCTGGCGAGAAAGCTTGAAGAGCTTGGTGTTCATGCCATTATGCCGGGGGCTTCTCCGATTGGATCGGGGCAGGGAATTTTAAATCCTCTGAATCTGTCATTTATCATTGAACAGGCGAAAGTGCCGGTCATCGTGGATGCCGGAATCGGATCGCCAAAAGATGCGGCATATGCAATGGAGCTTGGAGCGGACGGCGTACTGCTGAATACGGCCGTATCAGGTGCGAACGATCCGGTGAAAATGGCACACGCCATGAAGCTCGCGGTAGAAGCAGGACGTCTATCTTATGAAGCAGGCCGCATTCCAGCCAAGTCATATGGGACGGCTAGCAGTCCGGGAGAAGGTCTTCCTGTATGACGGACAGGTATTCCAGACAGGAGCTGTTTGCTCCAATCGGCCGCGAAGGCCAGAAGAAACTGAGAGAGGCGCTCGTTGTGATCATCGGCGCCGGCGCACTGGGAACAGCCAGCGCAGAGATGCTGGTGAGAGCGGGAGTCGGATCGGTGAAAATCGCTGATAGAGATTACGTCGAATGGAGCAATCTGCAGCGCCAGCAGCTTTACACAGAAAATGATGTCAAAAAGGAACTGCCGAAAGCAGCAGCAGCTGAGCAGCGTCTTCGTTCCATTAACAGTGACGTGGATGTGACCGGACTTGTCATGGATGTCACAGCAGAAAACGTATCCGAGCTGATTCGCGGCGCATCAATCATTGTAGATGCCGCCGATAATTTTGAAACCCGGCTCATTGTTAACGATGCTGCGGTGAAAGAAGGCATTCCGTTTCTTTACGGCGCTTGTGTGGGGAGCTACGGTCTTACGTTTACTGTATTGCCGGGAGTAACACCCTGCCTTCATTGTTTACTCGATACTCTTCCGATTGGCGGTGCGACATGCGACACAGCCGGCATTATCAGCCCGGCTGTTCTGCAGGTTGCTGTCCTTCAGGTGACAGACGCCCTGAAACTGCTGACGGGAGAGGAATGCGAGCCCGTGCTGCGCTCCTTTGACCTGTGGAACAATGAGCGGTCAGAGGTAAGAGCAGCGGGACTTAAAGATGACTCGTGTCCAAGCTGCGGCACAAAGGATTTTCCGTTTTTATCATACGAAAATCAAACGAAAGCAGCAGTATTGTGCGGCAGAAACACGGTGCAAATCAGATCCTCTTTCACAAAAGAAGCAGATCTTGACGTGTTGGCGGGGCAGCTGAGGCAGGCGGGGCTGGAAATAGCAGCGAATCCGTATTTAATTTCCTGCCGCTCGGATGACATGAAAATGGTGCTGTTTAGGGACGGCAGAGCATTGATCCATGGAACAAATGATATTGCCAGGGCAAAATCCATCTATCATAAATGGATCGGGTAATAAAAGGAGTGTAGTTTGATGAGTATATATAAAGCTTTGACGATCGCCGGCTCTGACTCAGGCGGCGGCGCGGGGATACAGGCAGATATTAAAACCTTTCAGGAGCTTGGTGTATTCGGAATGTCTGCCATCACGGCGGTCACTGCTCAAAATACACTTGGCGTCCACGGCGTGTACCCGCTGACTGCAGAGGCATTGAGAGAGCAAATTGACGCTGTGGCGGAGGATTTGAGACCGGACGCCGTAAAAACAGGAATGCTTTGGAATGCGGAAATGATTGAAGAAGTGGCAAGGAAAATTGATCAATACGAATTAAGCCGGGTGATCGTTGATCCGGTTATGATCGCGAAGGGCGGGGCGTCCTTGCTTCGCGATGAATCAATCGCTACGCTGAAGGAGCTGCTGATTCCAAGAAGCTATGCGATCACTCCGAATGTGCCGGAAGCAGAAGCGCTGACGGGTATGGCGATCCGTTCGCTTGATGACCGGAAGAAAGCTGCGGAACAGCTGGTGAAGATGGGTGCGCAGCATGTGATTATCAAAGGCGGGCACCAGCCTGAGGACAATCACATTACTGACCTTCTTTTTGATGGAAACATGTTTATGCAAATCAGCCATCCTTATATCGATACGAAGCATACGCATGGCACAGGCTGCACCTTTGCTGCGGCTTTAACAGCCCAAACCGCTAAAGGAGACAGCATCCATCAGGCATTCGAGGTTGCTGCCAACTTTGTCCGCGAAGCTGTGGGAAATACGCTCGGCATCGGATCGGGCCACGGACCGACAAATCATTTCGCTTTTAAACGAAACAGTATAAAAATAAACCGATGAGACCACCTGCTTATGGTGGTCTCTTTCATGTTTGACTTTGGTATGCGCTTTTCATCTGGACAAGGTTATGATATGATAGGTATTAAGATCAGGTACTAATACTATGTCTTTAACAAATATAGGAGGCTTTATACATATGAATTTTTCACTTGAAGGCCGCAACATTGTTGTTATGGGAGTAGCCAACAAACGCAGTATCGCTTGGGGAATTGCGCGCTCTTTACATGAAGCGGGCGCACGATTGATTTTCACATATGCAGGTGAACGCCTGGAGAAATCTGTTCATGAACTCGCTGGAACTTTGGAGCGGAACGATTCCATTATCCTTCCTTGCGACGTGACAAACGACGCGGAAATCGAAACTTGTTTCGCAAGCATTAAGGAGCAGGTCGGTGTGATTCACGGTATCGCGCATTGTATCGCGTTTGCCAACAAAGAAGAGCTTGTCGGCGAATACTTAAACACAAATCGTGAGGGCTTCCTTCTAGCTCACAACATCAGCTCATACTCACTGACTGCTGTCGCAAAAGCGGCGCGTCCGATGATGACTGAAGGCGGAAGCATCGTAACGCTGACTTACCTTGGCGGAGAGCTCGTTATGCCGAACTACAACGTGATGGGTGTAGCGAAAGCTTCTCTTGACGCAAGTGTGAAGTACTTAGCAGCTGACTTAGGAAAAGAAAATATCCGTGTTAACAGCATTTCTGCCGGTCCAATCAGAACATTGTCTGCTAAAGGCATCAGTGACTTTAACTCCATCTTAAAAGACATCGAAGAGCGTGCGCCGCTACGCCGCACGACTACACCTGAAGAGGTGGGAGATACAGCTGCATTTTTATTTAGCGATATGTCCCGAGGCATCACAGGTGAAAATCTTCATGTTGATTCAGGTTTCCATATCACTGCCCGCTAAGCAGATTCACCAACAAGCAGTCCCTAATAGGGATTGCTTTTTTATTTCTTCTGATTTTCAGCATTCTGTCATATAGATAGAATATGACAGAATCGGAGGGATGAAGATGTCTAATAAGAAAAGAAACGCGGATAAAAAACCGCTCATGTATATTGTTCAGCCGGATTATATGGAAACACGCTCGTCCATGCAGGAGATCGTCATTAAAAGAAAAGCCAAACCGGCTCCGACAAAAGCAGAGGAACAGCCGGTTTATCATGAAAAAGAGCGGGAAGACATTCAGGTAAAAGGTGCAATTGAAACAGAGGAAAAAGAGCGGGAAGACATTCAGGCAAAAGATGCTCAGCAAACAGAGAAAAAACAGGCAGAGGAACAAGTGAGTCAGCAAAAACAAGAGGCGAGAGAGCCGGAGAACCAGAAAAAGCAGCAGGAACCGTTAGAAGAGCCGCAGGCAATTGAAGACACCGCCAAACAGCAACCTCAGGAAGCGGAAAAAAAGGAAGAGCCTGCACCTGAAGCCCGTAAGCCTGAAAAGGAACCGGAGGCCGTGCATAATGCAGCTAAAGCTGAAGAAAAGACACCGCCGGCCAGAAAAGTGAAAAAACCGATGAGCAAGATGTCCATCCATGAAAAAATCGACTTTTTAACAAAACTGCCGCATAACATGCCGAGAGCGCTTTGTCTGATCGAAGCCAATGGGAAAACGTACAGAGGCGTGATTGTCGGAAGAAGAAATGATTCCGTTCTGCTTCGGACGACCGGAAACGGCGCTCCGACTGAGCTGGCGATCGATGATATCACATCTCTGCACCCGTTAGGTTTTTAATGAAAGCAAAAAGCTGCCCGGCAGTTCGTTCCGGCAGCTTTTTTACATAGAGAAAAGCCTGCAAATCTGCAAGCTTTTCCGCCTTATCATGAATGATGATGTGTTCGATTGATTAAACGGGGATTTAAGCAATTAATCGCGCAGAAGCAGTCTAAATCCACTTCAATGCAGTAGTGCGTTTTTTCAAGTCGGAACACTTCACAAATCGTGTCTTTATCGGTGAAGTCCAAAATGTGTTTGTGTTCGTCAAAAGCGATTAATAAGGATAGCGTTGCGCAGCTGCCATGAACTTTTTCCACTCTAAAAAATACTGTATTAAAGCAAGGTCCGTTATCCAGCTCGCCGACATTACCGAAGGCGACTAAAGGCTTTGATTTTGATGTAAATATTGCAAAAGGCACTGTATCGCCTAATGAATGGCTTACAGACAAAAGCTTGGAATGGCAGCCGGTCGGGCAATCCTCTTCAACCGCGTTTTGCAGATCTTCAATTTGTTCTACCGCTTCACGCACGCAGCTTGATGTTTTCTGGCTCATATTATCCCTCCTGCCTTGTAATTTTGAGACTGGCGAAATGATGGAGAGTCAGCTGCCTCACTTTCGAAGCAGCTGAATAATTTGCACCTGTAATAGAGCTTGGAAGGGGATTCCTCTTTACAAGTGTTTATCCATTGTGATGATGCTTTTTATCTTTATGAGGCGAAGTTCTGTCAACTAACTCTGGTGACAGGCATTGAATCGCACAGAAGCATCCGAGGTCCACTTCGATGCAAAAATCTGTTTTTTCTAGCCCGAAGAAATCCGGGTCGCAAGGGTGGCAAACACTTAAGGTATCGCCTTTGACATCGACCGGGCGTAAAATAGAAAGTGTTGCACAGCAATCGCATAATTTTTCAACGCGGAAGAAAATGGATTCAAAGCATTGCATATCATCCACAAATCCCCCCACGTTTCCGAATGTGGAGAACAATCCGCCTTTTTTATCAAAAACGAGAAACGGAATTGTGTCTTTTCCAGCAATCGTAGGGTTTAAAAGGTTGGTATAGCAGCCAGTCGGACACTGTTCTTCAACTGCCTCCTGCTCTGCTAAAATCTTTTCCACTGCATCGCATACACAGTTCTCATGCCGGCCATGGGTTTTTCCGCAGCTCATTGATTTCAGCTCCTTCTTTATAGGGTATTTGACTTTAGTCCTTAACAACATATGTACTCGTGCCTCACTTGGTGTGGGTGAACGTCTATATATTCATCATATGCGGGAAAATAAGAAAAAGCAGAGCGTTTTTAGCTCTGCTTTTAGGTTCTAGAGGACAAGAGTGATAACTAGGACGGCGATAAGAACGTTTGTTGCTGTAGAGATAAGGGTTGCGATATCGGCATCTACTGTTGTAACGTTTACGCCGCGGGAGCATTCGATAAGAAGTTTCTGGCGGTTTACTTGCTTATTGGCTGTCAGCTGCAATAAATCTTGTGCGACTAATTCGGCAATAACTCCGTCTGCAATTGAGGTAAGAGCTACTGTAAGGACAGCTGCATTAAGTGCTGTTACAACAGATGTTACGGCTTGAACGTCTGTAGACGAAACGTTGATGTCACAAGAGTCTCTGATAATAATTGTCTCATCGGAGACTTGTTTGTTGAGATTTGCCTGTGCCAGATCTTGATTGATAAAAGCATTGTCGTCGCCAAAACCATTGCCATTGCAACAAATATCACAATTACATTTTCTATCTTCTTTTTCTTTCTCTTTGTGATCTAACGGATGGTCACAGTCAGGATCAAGTGCAACCCAAGAGTATGGTCTGCTTTCCATATCTATTCCTCCTTTTCTTTTACTGTTATTAAATGATCGAGCCTCTTACTTTGACTGAGGCATATATCCTGATGAAGTTCCCTATTTTTATAATTGGTGTTAATTGTTATTGTTTTGCCGTCTTTGTCTGAGCTGTTCAATGAGCTGCTCTCTGCGGCTAAGCGGTTTATCGCTCTTTTGCTCTTGCACAGCTTCTTCTTCGTTTTTCTTCTTTTGTTTTTCAGCTAGCTCCGCTGATTTCGCTTGCAAGTCTTTTACCATATTCAAAAGCATTTCCTTTTCTTCATCTGATACTTTTTTCATTTTGTCTTTCGTGATGCCGTGTTTAACAAATATATTTTGAACCAGCATTTTCATCATTGGATCAACTTCCGGAAGCTTTTCAAGTTCTTCTTTGATTTTATCGTTATCTGACATTTGTTTTCACCTCGACTTTTTAGTTTGTGAAAAGAAAGGATTAAAGGACGTCAAGTTCAAGGAGAATGCTGTTTAGCACCTGAAGCAAAAGTTGTACAAAGATTATTATTTCATCGGCAGACAAAGTAATCTTGATATTTCGGCTGTTGATAATTTTAATGATGGTTCTTTTTTTGATTTGGGAGTTATCGAGAATGAGTATTTCGCTTGCTACAGTGTCAGCCAAGTCCTCATCGGCGATGACGAGCTGTGTCACTAGGATAATCAATGTTGTAGCCAAGGCTTGTATAGAAAGGGCAGCTGTTATATGTGACGTATCTATTGTGATATTTTCGCAATCAATGACTTCGATCTGCTGTTCGAACTCGCTAGATAATTGCTGAAATATTTCAGGGTGCAGGGATTCAACTTCTTCTTCAAACGACATAACCTTCACTCCTTTCTTATCCATACTGTATATAATGCAGAAGAGGTGCAGAGCGGAATAAGAAAAATAACCAATTTCCAACAGGACAAGATACAAATTCATGAAAGCTAGGGTTTCTGCATATATGTGAAGGGGATGATGAAAGGAGTGAACCAGTGGTTATCAATTGGCTGTCTCTTTTCCTTCTTTCGCTTGCGGTCTTCCGGCTCGCGCGTCTTTTCGTGTTTGATACGATTATGGCGCCGCTGCGCAGCCTTTTTCATGAAGAGAAGGAGGAAAAGGATGCGGACGGGAACATTGAAACGTATATTGTCATAAAGGGAACGGGTGTGAGGGCGTTTATCGGTGAATTGCTGAGCTGCTATTGGTGCACAGGCGTGTGGTGCGCCGGCTTTTTGATTTTGTGCCAGGCCTTTATTCCAGAGGCGGCCCAGTGGCTGGTTTTGCTGCTGGCGATCGCAGGGCTGGCCGGTATTATTGAAACCCTTGTATCAAAATGGCTGCAGGAATAAGGCATTCCCATCAGCAACTTTCCGTCAGTATCCGCATAAAGTAGCATATATGACATAAGGAAAGGAAGGGATCAAAGTGAATCAATTTAACAAACCTTCCCAAAAAACTCCATATACAGATTCATCGTATCAAACAAAAAAGATCAAAAAGAAAGGCTGCGGATGCGGCAGTAAAAAGAAAAAACCTCAATAGCCTGACCCTGACAAGAGACCGGAGATGTCCGGTTTTTTGTTTTTTTAACAATGCTGATTCGCTCAGCATATGTCATGAGAGGGGGGGATTTCATGAACGAGTTTGAAAAATTCATAGAGGGCAGGTATGGCACGCACGATCAAAAGCAAAACAAACATGACAAGACGATCAAACATATTGAAAAGGAATTGGCTTTATTTGACGAAGCCGGCCTGTCGTTTGAACAAGAAATTGAAGAATTGGCTGAAAAGACGGAAGACTTACTGAAAAAACAGCAGGCTCAGCATGATCCATCATAAATCCGCAAGAGCCCTATGCGGATATCCAAGCCGATCATGATATCTCACATAGTGTATAGAGAGTAAAGGAGGTGCTTAGTTATGGGCTTTGGTTACGGAGGCTGCTGCTACGGCGGCGGTTATGCTGGAGGATATTCAGGCGGTTACGGTTCAACATTCGTTCTTGTGGTCGTACTGTTCATTCTTCTCATCATCGTAGGTGCATCTTTTTTTAACTACTAAGAAATGAATGAAGGAGGAAGTGCGGATGATTTCCGTGCTTCTTCCTTACATTGTGTACCCTTTGCTGCTTTTTAAAGCAGTAACTTATTTTTGATTGCGAATCATCACATTATGCGTAAAGCGTTCATACAATACTGTATTACTCCGCCAAAAGGAGGCGTATCATGGATAATCAATTTTTTAAGAACATTGAAAAGAAAACAGGCGTGAACATGCAGGATGTCATGAATCTTGCAGGATCACTTCAAAACGCCAATTTTAAAGATGAAAACACAGTCCGCAGCGTCATTAAACGCGTGGCGCAGCTGGCAAACAGACGCGTGCCGAAAGAACTGGAAGATAAGATTGTTCAGTCCATTACAAGCGGAAAAGAAAAGCTTGATTTTGGAACGATTTCTAAAATGCTGGATAGTAAATAAGCGGATGGCCTGGGCAGCGGGCCTTTTTTACAGTGAAAAACCCGGCAGTATCACTGCCGGGCTGTTTATTTGGGCAAGGGCTGTCTCGTTTGCTGCAAAAGAGGATACAAAAACCTTGAACGGTGGGCGGTTTTGCCGCGCCTGTTTGCGGGACAAGACAAATATAAATGCTGTTTGGCCCGTGTCATTGCAACGTACAGAAGGCGTCTTTCCTCCTCAAGCGGAGCTTCGTCTCCCTTTCTCGCTGTTTCTAGTGAGAAATCATGCGGGATGGAGCCATCTACCGTGCCTAATACATAGACGGTTTTGAATTCGAGGCCCTTTGAACGGTGAATGGTCATCAGCTGCACGCCGTTTTCATCCGTTTTGTTTTTCTCAGCAGCCCGCATGTGATCAACATGGGCGAGAAAGTCAGGGATGGTTTTGAATTTTTTGGCGACAACCTTGACGTCACGCAGGTCATCAGAGCCTTTTTCCAGCTTATTTCCTTCGTTGCCCCGTTTTTTTAAGTATTCGGAGAAGCCCATTTTTCCTTCGGCAAAGGTAATGGCTTCCACCGGCTTCATGGTGCGGATGCTTGCGAAAAAGGGCACGATTTTTTTGATTTTATCCAGCTGGAACGGCTTCAGATCCGGCAGTTTGGCCAGCGCCTTGATCATGGAGCAGTCCTCGGTAATCGAGAGCGCCTTCAGCGTGTTTAAAGCAGACTGCTTTAGAAATAAGGCAGGCAGCAAGTGTTTAATCGCTTCAGTATCATCCTCGTTTTGGCTTGCGTACAAGTATGCGAGTATCTGGCGGACGATCCTTCTGCTGTAAAAGGACTGGACGCCGCGATCTGCGGTATACGGAATTGATGATTGATGGAGCCTTTCATAAATGGCGCGGCCGGCGCTGTTTGTCCGGTAGAGAACCGCAAAATCTTCAGGTTTTGCGCCGTTTTGAATTTTTTCTTTCATATCGGAAACCACCATTGTCGCTTCTTCTTCTTCGTCATAAGGATAAAACAGCACAGGGACCTGCGCGTCGTCACGAGCGGCTTCCAGCATCTTGGCATACCTGTTTTTGTTCTTTTTCACGACAATATCAGCACTGGAAACGATCGGATGTGTTGAACGGTAGTTCGCTGTTAAATAGATTGTTTTGGCACCGGGATAATCCTTTTGAAAATCCAGAATAAAAGAAGGGCTGCTGCCGCGAAACGCATAGATTGACTGATCATCGTCACCGACACAGCACAGGTTTTGTTCCGGACTCGCCAGCATTTGCATGATTTTATATTGAACCGGATTAATGTCCTGAAACTCATCGATTAAAATATACGTAAACCTAGATTGATATTGCTCCAGAAGGTCAGGCCGTTCTATAAACAGTTCATAGCAGGCTGACGCCATATCATCAAAATCAAATTGGCGGTGTTCTTTTTTCTGGCGCTCATAATATTCGTATAGGCGGTAAACTTGTTTTTCCCACTCATCCTTTAAAGGAATATGTTCATTCGGCAAATAAGTGTTTTTCCAGAAGCCGATTTGCTGCAAAGCCTGATCGACAGGGAACTCTTTCTCATCTACGCCTTCTTCATAGAGTGCTTTTTTCATATATTGTTCCTTTTGCCACTCCATTTTCAGCAAATGTTCGCCATTCCATTTGGCAGAATCATAGTGATATAGGATTTTATAAAACAAGCTGTGGAATGTTCCGGTGACAAGTCTTCTGACTTTTGACGGCTGTAATCCGTACTGCTTCGCCATGCGATCTTTCATTTCCGCGACGGCTTTTGTTGTAAAGGTGACAAGCAGCATATGTTCCGGCGGTATGTCTAAGTGTTCGATCATGTGGGCAGCGCGCGCGGTCAGCACACGTGTTTTTCCGCTTCCTGCACCGGCAAGCACCAATAAAGGGCCTTCCGTTTCCGTGACAGCTTTCAGCTGATCTGTGTTTAAGCCGACAGTCGGAAAAAGGCTCATATCAGGTGTTTCCGGTCTTTTTATAAAAGGTGTACCAGGTTTAATATGTCTTGGAGTCTGCCATTCCGTGACACCGGGTGCCGGATCAGCTGATATCGCTTTTCCTTTAGGCAAACGAAAGACGCCGGATTCCTGAAAGTCTTCTTTTCTCTCTTCTTTCGCCGGTTTTGGTTCGCAGGCTTCCTCACACGCCGGGAAATCACCAGGCTGCCGGTGAATAAATGCAGGCGGTTCAGCGATGTTGAGCCTTAACAAAACAGGCTTTCCGCAATGAGAACAAAATAAATTCCCTTTTATTCCTTCTTCATAGAGGAATTGATAATGTTCTCTCGAATATGTATGTAAATGTATTGTTCGATCATTCAGTCGGGCGCATTTCAAAAAGGGGTCCTCCCAATAAAAAGGTGTTCATTACAGACAAAGACTATCATATCAAAAGAAACGTGTTTCAAAAAGTAAGTTTAAGGGAAAAGAACAGCAGAAGGGTGGGGATCGTATGATATATGCAGGTCAAATTCAGAACCAGCAATACGCTCAATATGCCAATCGCACAATAGGCCATAAACAGGATTATGCCGGAACAGAGAAGATCAGCTATGTCCCGTTTCAGCGGGTATACAAGGAACTTGAAAAGCAGCAGGAGAATCTAACGGCTGCTGAAAGGAAAGTAAACGAGGCAAAACGTAAGCGCTCTCTTTATAAAAGATTTCGAGAAAAAGGGATAGGCACATCTATTAATCGATATGTATAAAAAACCGTTCACATGAGAGAGCGGTTTTTTATATGCGAAAAAATCCGGATCTCAGAAGACCCGGATGGTGTTTAATCCTTAATCATTTGCAAATGGGGAATGCCAGCATCGAGAAATTCCTTTTCAGACAGCACCCGATATCCATGTTTTTTGTAAAATGGCACTGCTTGTGTCTGCGCATTTAACATAAAACCTGAAGCACCGCCGTCTGCTGCCGCTTTTTCCAGCGCTTTCATAATGATGCCGCCGACACCGGCTGAGCGGTGGCTTTTTAAGACACAAATTCGCTCTAATTTGCCGTATCCGTTCTTTAGCCGCCATCTTCCGGCGCCGATCGGCTGATCTCCGTCATACACCACAATATGCTCTGATTCGTTTTCGAGCTCATCAATTTCTTCTTCAACTGGTACGTTTTGTTCTTTGACAAAGACTTCTTTTCTTACATAAAATGCATCTTTCATTTGTTCTTCATTTTTTGCGATAACTGCTTCCAATCGTTTATTCTCCTCCGCCTAACAGGAACGTTTCATATACCGTCCACGAACCGTTTTCCAATTGATACAGCAGATGAAAACGGTCAACAATTTCTTCATGAGATACTTCCTGCATTTTTAACTGCCCTAATACATCCGAATGCTCATCGTCGGAAAGGTTTTGGCCGACCGTCACATGCGGAACAAAATTGTATTCCTGATTACCGGCTAATACACCGGTGTAAAGTTTTTCATTCAGTGTTTTTAATTCTTCCGTCGGTTCTGCTTTAATGTAAATGACATTATTGACAGGCGCAAAAGAACTGTATTTGGTCATTTTGAGAACAATCGGATGAGATTCTTTAGCGATTTCTCTTAATTGTGATACCAATTCACCGGCTTCCTCTTCTGTAAATTCAAATGAAGATCTCAGCGTCAAATGAGGCGGGATCAGGGAATAGCTCGGATCATAGCGCTTTCTGTAAGAGTTCGCGAGATCTTGCAGTTTTTTTGATGGAAATAAAACAATTCCGTATTTCATAGTATGTCCCTCCTGAAAATAAAGTATGTTAGAGCATTTTTTTCAGAGCCGGCGTAATGAGCGGCTGCCAGTATGTCCACTTGTGGTCTCCGTCAAATGGCTCAAAATAATAATCGGAAAGCTTTTCCTCCAAAAGCTTTTTCAGCTCCTGATTCGGTTCTGTGAAGTCCAAAATATTGCCGTCTGTCGTATGGACGTCTGTTTCTTTTGTTCCGATTTGGTGATAAAGAGAGAGGTGTTTGATGTCGTCTGACTGTTTCACGGCTTCTAATACATGTTGATCTACATAGGGAGACTGCATGATGATGTTACCAAACATATTCGGATAATCAAGCGCTGTCATAAGAGAAACGGTCGCTCCGAGAGAATCACCGATCAGTGTCCGCCCGTAGCCGACTTGGTACGTCGGAAATTCATGGTCCGCAAAAGGAACTAGCTCGTGGGCAATAAATCGTTTATATGCCGAAAACTTAGAACCTTCCGGATGATAGGTTTTTCTGCGTTCTTTTACATCCTTGTAAGGAACACCGATAATAATGCATCGGTCTATTTCTCTTTTGGACAGCAATTCCTCCACTTGTCTGCCGATTCTCCCCAGCCTGAAATAATCGTGGCCGTCCTGCGCGATAATAAGATGATATTTATAAAGAGGGGAGTAGTTTGACGGCAGATAAACGAGTACTGTCATTTCCTCGTTAAGCTCTTTTGAAAAGAGCTTCTTTTCTTGAACTGTGCCGTTTTTCGGTGCCATAATACATTCCTCCAGGACATCACTAGACTTTCTTGCGTTTGAAATTATTGTACCATGAATTATTAGAAATTTCTCTCTTTAAACAGTTCGGTGCCCGAAGAAAAAAGTATTGAAATAAACTGCAAATTGCGCTAATATAAAACAATCAGAAAATTGAAATCGATATTTCTTATCGTGAGAGGTGGAGGGACTGGCCCTTAGAAACCTCAGCAACCGGCTTGTTTTGCATACGTGCAAAGCGCCAAGGTGCTAAATCCAGCAAGCGTACTATGCTTGGAAGATAAGAAGAAGCGTTAAACCCCTTCTTCTTATGAAGAAGGGGTTTTTTATTATGAAAAGGGAAGGTGTCAGCTATATGTCACAGCACGTTGAAACGAAATTAGCCCAAATCGGAAACCGAAGCGACGAAGTAACGGGAACAGTGAGTCCTCCTATTTATTTATCAACAGCATACCGCCACAGAGGGATCGGCGAATCGACCGGATTTGATTATGTTCGGACAAAAAACCCGACACGCCAGCTTGTTGAGGACGCGATTGCCAGTTTAGAAAACGGAGCGAGAGGGCTTGCCTTCAGTTCGGGAATGGCAGCGATTCAAACGATTATGGCACTGTTTAAAAGCGGGGATGAACTGATCGTTTCATCGGATTTGTATGGGGGCACGTACCGTCTGTTTGAAAATGAATGGAAAAAATACGGCTTGACCTTTTATTATGATGATTTCAGCGATGAGGACTGTTTACGCTCCAAGATTACACCAAATACAAAAGCGGTGTTTGTGGAAACACCGACAAATCCGCTGATGCAGGAGGCGGACATTGAAAAGATCGCCCGGATCTCAAAAGAGCACGGTCTTCTGGTGATTGTTGATAACACATTTTATACACCGGTTTTGCAGCGTCCGCTTGAGCTCGGAGCCGACATTGTCATTCACAGCGCAACCAAATATTTAGGCGGCCATAACGATTTGCTCGCAGGCCTTGTTGTTGTAAAGGATGAACAGCTTGGAGAAGAAATGTTTCAGCATCAAAACGCCATCGGCGCGGTCCTGCCTCCGTTTGACTCATGGCTTTTGATGAGAGGAATGAAGACGCTCAGTCTCAGAATGCGCCAGCATCAGGAGAACGCGCAAGAGCTTGCGGCCTTTTTAGAAGAGCAAGAAGAAATCAAGGATGTGCTTTACCCGGGAAAAGGAGGCATGCTATCCTTCCGTCTGCAAAAAGAAGAGTGGGTGAATCCATTTCTAAAAGCACTGAAAACGATTTGCTTTGCAGAAAGCCTCGGCGGGGTGGAGAGCTTTATTACATACCCTGCCACACAGACGCACATGGATATTCCTGAAGAAATCCGTATCGCAAACGGTGTCTGCAATCGTCTGCTGCGTTTTTCAGTCGGAATTGAACATGCGGAAGATTTAAAAGAGGACCTAAAACAGGCTTTATGTCAGGTCAAAGAGGGAGCTGTTTCATTTGAGTAATCACAATTGGACGCTGGAAACCCAGCTCGTGCACAATCCATTTAAAACAGACGGTGCAACCGGGGCGGTCAGTGTACCGATCCAGCACGCCTCGACCTTCCATCAATCTTCATTTGAAGAATTTGGCGCATATGATTACAGCCGCTCAGGCACGCCGACAAGAACAGCTCTCGAAGAAACAATTGCCGCACTGGAAGGCGGAACGAGAGGGTTTGCTTTCAGTTCAGGCATGGCTGCGATCTCAACAGCATTTTTACTTCTCTCACAGGGCGATCACGTTCTTGTGACAGAAGATGTATACGGCGGAACCTTCCGCATGGTGACAGAGGTTTTGACCCGTTTTGGCATTGAGCACACGTTTGTTGATATGACGGATATCAACGAAGTGGCACGGAATATCCAGCCAAACACAAAGGTCATTTATATGGAGACACCGTCAAATCCGACACTTGGAATTACTGATATTAAAGCGGTTGTCCAGCTTGCAAAAGAAAACGGCTGTCTGACCTTTCTGGATAATACATTCATGACACCGGCACTGCAGCGTCCGCTTGATCTCGGCGTGGATATTGTGCTTCACAGCGCAACAAAATTCCTGAGCGGACACAGCGATGTGCTGTCAGGACTGGCTGCTGTCAAGGATGAAGAGCTTGGGAAGCAGCTGTATAAGCTGCAAAACTCGTTCGGCGCCGTCCTTGGCGTGCAAGATTGCTGGCTCGTGCTGCGCGGCTTAAAAACATTGCAGGTCCGTTTAGAAAAAGCGAGCCAAACAGCGCAGCGGCTTGCGGAATTTTTCCAGAAGCATCCGGCGGTGAAACGCGTGTATTATCCGGGGCTGTCTGATCATCCGGGGGCCCAAACCCATAAAAGTCAGTCGATGGGAGCGGGTGCTGTGCTTTCCTTTGAGCTAGAAAGCAAGGAGGCCGTTAAGAAATTAGTAGAGAATGTATCACTTCCGGTCTTTGCTGTGAGCCTTGGCGCCGTGGAATCGATTTTGTCCTATCCGGCAACGATGTCTCACGCGGCAATGTCTAAGGAAGAGCGTGAAAAACGCGGCATCACAGACGGCCTGCTCCGTCTAAGTGTGGGAGTCGAACATGCAGATGATTTAGAACGTGATTTCGAACAAGCGCTGAAAGAAATTGCGCCCGTAGCTGCGCGTTAAAAAAGAAGCCGGGCGATATGGGACTGACCCCTGTTTTTGAGACAGGGATCAAAACACCTTTTATACAGCCAATTGCCGATAGCTTATCGGTGATTGGCTGTTTAGTTTCGTTTGAATACGAATGTTGTTATAATAATAAATGTATTCTTTGACAGTGCGTTCTACGATGGCGGTCGTGGTTCGATTAATGCTGTTAAGATAGAACGTTTCAGACTTTAGTGAGGAATGAAACGATTCGATGGAGGCATTATCAGCGGGCGTCCCTTTGCGGGACATGCTCATGGTAATGCCTTTTGTTTTAACAGCTTTCTGATACTCATAAGATGTATACACAGATCCTTGGTCACTATGTAACACGCAGTTCTGAGGCAGTGTTGGCAGCTGATCAAGTGTGTTTAAGACAAAGTCTGTGTCCTGCTTATCTCCAATCGTGAAAGCAATCACTTCTCCATTGTATACATCCAATATACTGGAAAGGTACAATTGTTTCTGTCCATAAGGCAAATATGTGATGTCCGTTACTAGTTTTTCAAGAGGATGATCAGACTGAAAGTTCCGATTCAATATGTTATCGACCACGGCATATGGCTGCCCATTCTTCTTGCGCTTTTTCACCTTAACCCGGCACTGCCACTGATTTTTCTGCATGATACGCTGAACCGTTTTATGGTTAATACGCATTCCCTTTTTTAATATAGCTGTAATTTTTCGATATCCATATCGATACTTGTGCTCTCGGCACAACGTGCCGATTTGTTTTTCCAAATGGCACTTGGGATGATCTTTCGTCAGGTTCTTTTTCCAACGATAATAAGATGCTCGTGAGATACCTAAATGAACACAGATATTCTGTACGGTCATTGTGCCGTGCAATACTTCTACAAGTTCGACTGACGTTTGGCTATCAACTTCCTTTCCAATTCGTTGTACTTTTTTAAAACTTCATTTTGTTGTCTCAGATAACGGTTCTCTGCCTGCAGTTTCTCTAATTCGGAAGAATACTCCGGACCTTTTCCGTAAGTGTATTGCTTACCAACAGGCTGTTCAAATCGATGTGTATCCCCAGCTTTATGCCATCTAACCCATGTCTGAACCTGCGTCTTATTCTTGATATTCAATTCCTGCATGATCTCTTTCGTAGGCACGCCTGCCAATCTCATTTCTACAGCCTTCTGTTTGACTTCAATCGGATAACTCATTCTTGTTCCCATACAAAAAACACCTCCAAGTCTTATTTCGGATAACAACTATCCGTTTTCAAACTTGAAGGTGTTTTTTATTTGTCTCATCTTATGGGGTCAGTCCCATATCCCGGCTTCTTTTTTATTTTTCATCATCAGGATTCAGAATCGCCAGTACTTGATGATCCTCCCATTTTCCATTGATTTTCACGTTTTTTCGGGCAATACCCTCTTTATGAAATCCCGCTTTTTCTAATACGCGCATGGACCCCAGATTGCGAGGCATGACACCGGCTTCAATGCGATGCAGTTTCAAATCGTGAAACGCATAATCAACAATCAGTCTGACCGTCTCTGTCATAAGGCCCTTTCCGTTATGGGCTTTATCTAAAAAGTATCCAATAAACGCGCATTGCAGCGCTCCGCGGATGATTTGGAAAAGGGAAACCGTCCCGATTAATGTATGGTCTTTATTTGTGAAGATGCCGAAGTGATACTCTTGGTCATTTACCAGCCTTTGCTGATATTGTTCGATCCTTTTTCTCTGCCCTTCAATCGTATAGTAATCGTCTGCGCGAATCATGGAGAACTGTTCGAAAAATGCCCGGTTTTCGCTTTGCAGCCGAAGATTCTCTTCAGCATCTTCTGTTTCTAAAGGTCTTATATAAATGGTATGTCCTTTTAACATACAGTGATCTCTCCGTTTCTCTTACATAGTATTCTGAGGAAAGTGTGAAAATCCTTTTTATAAAAAGGAAGAAAACCAATTTCCCATAAAGGTGCCAACATAATTGCCGATCAAGTAGCCGAGTGTGCCGACCAGCATAATCGGTGCAACAAGCTCCCGCCATCCTTTGGCAATCGCCATCGCAGCTGCTGTTGTAGGGCCGCCGACTGTGGCGTTTACGGCAAGCAGAATTTCCTCAAGGCGCACGCGGAACAATTTACCGACAGCTAAGGAAACCGCTAAATTGCTGATGGCGATGATGAAGACAAATAAGAGAATAAGAGGCGCATTTGTGATGATTAACCGGAGATCTGCAGGAATGCCAATCACCACAAAAAACAAATAAATCAAGTAGGTGCCAAGCTCCTGAGATCCATTGAGCCTTTCAAAAAAACGAGGGAACAGAAAGATGATAAGAACGGTTAAAGACGTAAGCACAAGGTACTGATCGCCAAACGTTCCGGTCACCAGGGGATGAGAAAACGTAATTTTGAAATAGCCGGAAACCTTACCGCTTACCGCAACAAGAGCAAAAGCAGCTCCAGCGTTAAAGGCAATGTCCTTTAATGAAATGTCTTTCCGCTTCCAATAGCTTTCCGCGCTGTTACCGCTGTTTCCTTCCGCTTTTGCCTGATCTTCAAACGGCATCGCATAATGACGGCGAAACCATTTGAGTGCAGGAATGCTGATTAAAATAAAAAACAACAGCGCCATCATAAAGTTATCTGCCACAACCGTTGCCGACACATATTCGCCCGGTGTCTCAAATTTCGCAGCCATCGCCGCAAAATTAATCCCGCCGCCAATATAGGAGGCACTGATCATCCCGCCGATCTTATCTAGATAGGGAATATGCTGTTTTAATAGAAAAAAAGCGATGATGCTGCCAACCACTGTCCCTAAGGAGCTTATAAGAAAAATAAACAGCAAACGCCTGCTTTCCTTAAAAATCTGCCGCACATTGATCTGAAACAGCAAAAGAGGAATCGCAAGCGGCACCACATATGACCATACGGTATCGTATACAGGGGATTCAACAGGAAGCACTCCTATATTTGTAAACACCATTGCACCTGCCAGCGCGATAATAGCGCCAGACACAGCGGAAGCCCACTTAAACCGCTGCTCCAGCCCGATGCTCACTGCCGCCCACACCGCAATAAATCCCCATAATACCCATACATCATCAGAAGAAATCAAAGAATGCAAAATCCCATCACCCCTATTGTTAGAAAATTAAGACATATTATAATAGCCGATGAACATAACAGCAAGTCCGAAAAAAGTTTTTCTGAAAAAGCAGTTGACGAATAGAAGGGAAGGTTATATAATAGAACTTGTCAGAAAGACAACAACATACCCAGCAACACATACATATCATGATTCCGTAGCTCAGCTGGGAGAGCGCTACCTTGACAGGGTAGAGGTCGCTGGTTCGAGCCCAGTCGGAATCATAGCTTAAACCCTTGCGTAGCAAGGGTTTTTTACTTTTTATAGGGGTTGTCGGTTTTATTAATGCAGTATATGATTTAAATGAAAATCCAAGAATAAAAATTGAGTTGAGAAGATAAAATAAAAACCCCATTTGTAACGTCCAAAATGGGGTTATTTCTTAGATTTCATATTAAGTTGCTGCTCTATCTGCGACCTTATAAGTGGACTGCTCAGAGAGAGCGTATGAAGCGCTAGATACTCCAACAACGCCAAGCAAGAGCGCTAAACAAATTGCAATTTTACATTTTTTCATTTAAATGTTTCCCCCTTTGAATTTGTTTGCGTGCTTCAATTGCCATTTGATAAAAATCGACCGCATCATGTCTGTCTTCTTTGTTGGTCAAAAAATCAGCAACAGCAACAGCGTATTCTTCCATATCACCGTAAAGGTTTTTCTCTTCGAAGAACTTGAACACTTCTCTAAGTGTTTGTAAGTCGAATGATAAATAAATACCTTTAACCAGTTTTAATTTCTCGGATACTTCCTGGTTGTTGTGTCGGGCAGCAACCTTCTGACCTTCCTGGTATAATTCTAATGCAGTCTTTAAATCATTTTTCTTTGCTTTGACATATGCCAGATTAAAAATCGCTTTGGACTCATAAATGTGTTTTCGATCTTTATGAATTTCATAGGCGATTTGAAAATATTTCTCAGAATTGTCAAGCTCTTCAAGGTTATTATAACATAATCCCACGTTAAAATGAGCTGAACCAATTAAATGTTGCTCCCCTATTTTATAGCATCATTTAAGGCTTTTTCAGCTGTTTCTAAAGCATCCTCATAACACATTTTATCTAGCCAGTTCCCAAAGACAACAAACTGACATTGGACCATTTCTTTGCCATATGTAAGGTTACCCTGAGCATTTTTTTGCTCTTTAAATATAGAATATGCTCGCTGAGCATAATTCATTGAGAAATGAGTCTCTTTCATATAGTAATAGACCTCTGATACTTTAAAATAGAACTCGGCCTTATCTGTATTTGCGTTTTCATCTAATAAATCAAGATATTTTTCGGCTTCGCGATAATATGTTAAGGCAATAACTAAATCTCTTGTTCTGAAATGATACATACCGGTAAAAAAATGATAATAGAACTCTATTGTATTCGTAAGGGATTCAGGGGCCATATTCTCCCTTGTCTTTTTAAGAGCAGAATAAACACCATCTATATTTTTAACAAAGTCAGGTTCGAGATACGACAGCATTATTTCGTACCGTAGCTTTAATAGCTGAAGATAGACTGCAACCTTTTCATCTTTCTCCATCATATCGAATTCTTTTTCAACTTTTCTTTTCATTTCTTTTGCTTTCTCAACTCGACCCTGCTTTATTACAACATACCAATGATTAATGTCTGTAGTTACATAATGATATGGGATTAAATCCGAAACAGACAATCAAATACCTCCTTTTATTTACATATATTTAATATTATACCGCTAAGGACCCCCTCTAATAGAGTATTTTTTTGAAAAGTCCCTCTATTTAGACTGAAAAGGGTCGGAATAAACATAAATGAGGACCATATCGTCTGATATCGACCCTTTAGCTTGCTTTAGAATTTATAGAAAATTGGTCTAAAAGGCTATCGATGTCGTTTAATGATGTATAAATGACATCTACATTTTTCAAGAAAATGTTATAATGAAAAGTCATAAAATGATGTGAGGAGGAATTTCGGTGCATTACATAACGGCATGCTTAAAAATCATCAGTGATAAAGACCTTAATGAAATAATGAAGGAATTTAAAAAACTTGAGGAAGAAACAAACAAAGAAGAAGGGTGTATTACATTCCATGCTTATCCGCTTGAACCATCAGAACGCAAAATAATGCTTTGGGAGATTTGGGAAAACGAAGAAGCTGTTAAAGAACATTTCACGAAAAAACACACAAAAGACGTTCAAAAACAAGAATTAACGGAAGTAGAGTGGTTAATAAAAAGCAATGTGAATGAGTAAAAGGTTCCTTAACAAAGAGACATTCAATGGCTAAGAATCAACCACCTGTAATTAAGTAGTAAAGTGTTGGCGGATTGTTGTCCAATTCTGCCAACAATCATCATTTTCATTCAGAAGTCATCAGATGTACAATTCAATAGGCTTTGAAATAAAAGGGCAAACTTGATTTTTCGGCTTAGAAATTCATTGATCCTGTCTCTTTTTAGGGTCAAAATCATTGAAAAGTTCTGCGGTGTTTAATTTGAACCTGGATAGGAACATAAAATCTCAATTTTCTAAGAAAAGCTCCCACAC
Organism: Bacillus sp. FSL K6-1012; assembly: GCF_037964915.1. Taxonomy (NCBI): domain Bacteria; kingdom Bacillati; phylum Bacillota; class Bacilli; order Caryophanales; family Bacillaceae; genus Bacillus; species Bacillus sp. FSL K6-1012. The sequence continues at coordinate 1,304,405 of NZ_CP150175.1, forward strand.
AATAGGGAGCTTTTCTATTTTCACATCACTTGATATAAAGCAGAAACTTTTATAGATGTTTAAGAGATTTAGTGATGTTTTTTATACGATTCGACAAAATCATAATAATGATCATCGTCATCATAATACTTTTTATCGTAATGATAATCGTGATCATCATCATACTTCTTGTCATGATCAAAATCATAATACTTATTGTCGCAATCATAATGCTTCTTATCGCAGTCATAATACTTTTTGTCACAATCATAATGCTTCTTATCGTGGTCATAATACTTTTTGTAATAAGTTTTTTTCCAAGTGTAATACTCTTCTTTATATTTTTTATAATAACCCAATTTAAGCCCTCCTATTATTTTAATCAATATTAATATATGAAGTTTATATGATATGGTATGGCCAAATTCACTAATAATTTATTAATAGGGCTGTTTCTGATAGCCAAATGATAAACTGTTTATGAAGATAGGTTAGGTGAAAGGATTCGATCACAGTGAATAGACGAAGTATGTTGTAATGCCATTTGGGAACAGATGGGGACGAATAGGGGACAAACTTTTTAGTCAAAACAAAAGGTTTTTTATCAGAAATTCTTGTTAGAAAACCCTATAAAATATGGTTATTAAAATAATACGTCAGTTCGTAACGGCATATAGCCCCTACCTTGACAAGGTAGAGGCCACTGGTTCGAACCCAGGCGGAATCATACACGAAAAAAACGGCAGGAAACGCTGATAAAGGCGTTCCTGCCGTTTTTGTTTTGTGTTATCTTTTCGCAATGAGATAAAGTGATATGGCTCTTTGAGTTTGAAGAGGATTATGAATCGTAATCACCCACTGGTTTCTTCGCCTCGGAAAACTGCCTATTGCATACATTGGAGCATAATCACGTGGAGTAAACCCGCCATTTATTACCTTTATATCTCTTCCTTCAAGATAACAAACAAGGTATTCACCGGGATCTATGACCTGTTGGTTAGTCCATGCGTAAGAATAAAAGCCGTCTCCGAGATCCTCGGTGGAGGATGGCGGTATAAAGCCATCTACATTCAATGTGATTTCTCTTCTTCGCTGTCTTTCTGAAAAGTCTTGATTTCTTTGCGTGTGATGAGCAGGTGGTAAGTGAGGAATTAACACAGGAACATAAAAGTAATGATACAAAGCAACCACTCCTTCGTTTACATTCATACAAAGTGTATGTTGGCGTATTTCGTTAATTCCTGTTTTGTTGTCAGTTGACTAAGAATGGAACTAAAGGAGTGAGGACAATCAGCTTGTCCATTTTTGTTTCACGACTGCCTTCATTTTTGTATAGCAAGTTCTTCGATAATGAGGTCTTTTTGCCATTGGCTAGTTTTATAGACCTCCCTATTTTTAATCATTTTTATGATATAATGGATATGTTTTTCAGTAATTTACAGTGTTGGTAATGGAGGAAACTATATGAAATGGTATTGGAATGGCTTAAAGAACTATGTCAATTTTGAAGGGAGAGCTCGGCGAAAGGAATATTGGATGTTTCATCTCTTTAATGGCATCATTTGTTTTATTTTATTACTGCTATCATTAATACTAGTTGGATTATTAACATCAGGCCCATTGGCGGCAGAAGGATATGCCGGTTCTCAAGTAGGATATGTAATTGGATATGGCGGGGGATTACTGGCATATATTCTGATCTTTCTTTATCAGTTAGCTGTTTTTCTTCCGTCTCTTGCTCTCAGTATCCGCAGATTGCATGATATCGGCAAAAGTGGCTGGTGGATATTTATAGGCTTTATTCCAGTGGTCGGTCCTATTATTATGCTGATCTTTAACTGCCAAGATAGTGAAACAATAGAGAATCAATATGGAGCAAATCCTAAGATTATCAATGAATCGTAAATTGCGCCCCAATTGTTAGACAATGAGTTTAGCGATTGGGGTGTTTTTTATAGCCTGAAAAACTCATAAGGAAACTACATATTCAAGATAGAGAACAACTTCACCAAAGAGGGAGGAATAAATCAACCTTAGCAGGATATCGGCATGAATGGTCTTACATTATTTGGTTTAAAATGGTTAACTGCATTTTGAATAGTTATTTATTTTTCTTCTTAACCACTTCCTAAGCACCTTTGTTTATAGTTTTCGCAAAGGATTGAATTAATATGCTGATCAAGAAGACATTTAGAATGGAACGAATCAAAGTGAAATTAATGGACAAACTTATATGGATTAAAAAGAAGAGAGGAGGGTGGAAATGAGTAAAAAATGGCTGCAAATAATAACTGCGTTATGTCTATCCAATTTTATATTAATGGGCTGTAATAATGATCAAAATAATAATGATCAAGATAACAATACTCCAGATGTTGAGGAGAACGAACAGGATAATAATGGTAACAATGCGCCGGGTGTTGATGAGGACGATACGATCAATAAAGATGATGAAAAAGATAATGAGACTGATCCCGAAGATCCGGTTGAGGATAATGAAGATGCCGATAAAGATAAAAAAGATGAGTAAGGAAACAGCACATCATCATTGTTTGCAGAAGAACCGACACTTCGTGCAGAGAAGTTTTAGTATTCTTTTCTGATGCTTTCTGATGGCGGTGCTACAGACGAAAAACGTGCTTGAAGGGCTCTAAAATGACAAAAAGCTCTGTCCTTAGCGGATGGGGCTTATTGTGTGTTTGTGACACGTTTTTGAAATGAATATGATTTACCGAATTTAAAATATACGAAAAATTGAAATAATACTTTAGAAACAAAATGTGTGAAGTTTGTAAAAATGACATTGATTTCAACTCGAATTTTTGATGACTAATAATTGTCTATAATGTCAAAAGGAGTTGGAATCATGAACAAATTTTTCTTGGCTCTCTTTTTATCCGTTTTTGCTTCTGTCAGCATTGTTTCAACAGCAAATGCAGCAGTAATCGATCATGACAAGGTTGTCGGTTTTAAAGAGGCAGCGCCTGCCACTGTTACTCAAAAAGCGGCGAAACGTTTTCAGCCATATTTGAAGGTTTATAGCGGATGCGTGCCTTTTCCTGCAGTCGATGCACAAGGCAATACAAGTGGAGGTTTAGAGCCTACTGGAGCGCCTGAAGGACATTGCAGCAAAAATACAGGACAAGTATATTCGCGTTCTGCTTGGTATAATGGTGTTTGGGCAATTATGTATTCCTGGTATTTTCCAAAAGATGAAGCCTCTCCAAAATCAGGTCACAGACATGACTGGGAAGGAATCGTTGTATGGATTGATAATCCAGCAAATCAACATCCAAAAGTTTTATCCATTGCATATTCCGGACACGGAAAATTCACAAATGCAGCACCAAGTGGAAGCAACATGAGAGATCATCATCCTTTGATTGCATATGACAGCACTTGGCCGCTGAACCATGAATTACTTATGAGCGATGATGTAGTAGGCGGAACTCAACCGTTAATCGGATGGGATGATTTAACTCCTGCCGCAAGGAATGCATTACATACAACAGATTTCGGTAAAGCAAATGTTCCTTTTAATGATAATAACTTTACCAGCAATTTAAAGAAAGCATGGTTTAAATAAAAACATCTTGGTATTGGGAAGAGTCCTTACAAAGAAGGATTCTTTTTTTGACTTACATGAATTCCTATTATCTCCGATAGCTGATTGGCAATGATTACTTTTAAAATGGAACGAATGATAATAAGAGAAGTCCTTGTCGGAAAGCCTTTTCTCTCAAGAATCTCTCTGTGGTGAAAATGATGTCTGTCTTTTAAATGAGAGGATAAGGTTCAAGCCGCAATCAATTACCATTAAGAGTAGTAATTAAGATTCAAAATATTGACAAATCGATGTATTTTCAACAAAAGGGCAACCCCTTCATGTATACTGAGTCCGTAATTACAATATGTAGAAAGGGGTAATAGAATGAAAATCAGTTTGGAGAAAAAAGCAGGTTTCTGGAAGAAGGCAGCGATTTCATCATTTATTTTTACCATGTTTTTTACCCTGATGATGAGTGATACGGTTTTTGCGGCCGGACTGAACAAGGATCAAAAGCGCCGGGCGGAACAGCTGACCAGTATCTTTGAAAACGGCACGACGGAAATCCAATACGGATATGTGGAACCCTTGGGGGATGGAAGAGGCTATACATGCGGCCGGGCAGGCTTTACAACGGCTACCGGGGATGCATTGGAAGTAGTTGAAGTATACACAAAGGCAGTACCGAATAACAAACTGAAAAAGTATCTTCCTGAATTGCGCCGTCTGGCCGAAGAAGAAAGCGATGACATAAGCAACCTCAAGGGATTTGCTTCTGCCTGGCGTTCGCTTGGAAATGATAAAGATTTCCGTGCTGCCCAAGACAAGGTAAATGATCGCTTGTATTATCAGCCTGCCATGAAACGATCAGAGAATGCCGGATTGAAAACGGCATTGGCAAGAGCTGTGATGTACGATACAGTTATTCAGCATGGCGATGGTGATGACCCTGACTCTTTTTATGCCTTGATCAAACGCACGAACAAAAAGGCAGGCGGCTCACCTAAAGACGGAATAGATGAGAAGAAATGGTTAAATAAATTTCTGGACGTGCGTTATGACGACCTGATGAATCCAGCAGATCCGGACACCCGTGATGAGTGGAGAGAATCTGTTGCCCGTGTGGATGTGCTTCGCTCTATCGCCAAGTCGAACAACTACAATCTGAACGGACCGATCAATATCCATTCAGCAGAATACGGTGATTTCGTAATCAAATAAGCAGCGAGTGTAAAGAAACAGGCTGCACCTTTGCGTATAGACCCGCCGCCTTCATTAATATGGCGGGGTTTAAGGTATGAACCGATTGTGTAAATGTCATTACCATTACTTAGCCTTTCTCAGAGAGAAGGGCTTATTTCAATCTAATCTGCTTTTCCGATTCAATGAAAAAAACCAGATTCACTAGCATGAATGTATCCGATCCAACGGCAGTCACATCAGCAATTAGGCTTAATACATAATTCTAGACTTGTTTTCATGCTGGCTGATCCTCTAAATAAAGAGTGTTTTTCTTACAGTAAAGGGAACAGTTTCTGTCATATTACATTCTTTAAACTTATTGTGTTGACTGAAAGATAAATTATGCTTTGGCAGATACAGAACTGACGAATGGTCACTCTTAAGAGTTTTTTTGTTATTGGTCAAAAGGGGTGAATGAATGCCTGCTCAAAAGACAGAATAAGGGGGAAGCTGATATTCCAAAGTTTTCAGAAAAGAGGTGAAAGCATGACTAAAAAAGGGATTCAAAATTCAAGTATTGAACAAATAAGAAATGATCATGAGACTGAAACAGCATTCAAGGCAGATGACCCTAAAAAACATGGCACAGGTTCAAAGAGGACCAAATAAGTTTTGTTTCAATGGAAAGCCTAATATCAAGATAGGGCCAATTGTTTTTGGCCTGTCATATTGATTGATAAGGAATGGGAGTGGATGATGTGACTCAAAAAAATGGAGCAGACAGACCTGATGATTATAAAAGATTTTCGGAAATCGACAAGGATTTTGATTTTAATCAAAATGGCGATCCTAAGTCAGAGACATTAGGCAAGAACGAGCAAACCAATAACAAAGAAGAAGCAAACGAAAATATGGATGTTGCAGGAAGATATTTTGAACTGTCAGATTACAAAGGAACCACTCAATTGGAACAGGGTTTGGCTGAAACGCATGAACAAGTCAGTGATGACTATTTTGAGGGAACCATCGACCAAAACTTGGACTAATAATCAAGCGGAGCTGACTCGAATGAACTTGAGTTAGTTCCGTTTTTCGTACAAAGATGAAACTGGTTCGGCAGAGGCTGCTTTCATAAAGGGGCATGCAAATAATGGGATCCTCGCTTTTGCGAAACAAAAGGAAACCGTAGCTTGATATTCTATTGAAAGAAGAGAATGCAATTCTATTTAATTTTTTTCAGTCTTCTTTGGTTTCCTTGATTTTGAATAGAGAAAAAAGGTTCAAGCTGATGCATGACTTATTCTTGAAGTATGCACTCAATATCTTTTCTCTAAAGGGAAAAATTGATAAAATTTATGCGGAAGAATGAAAAAACACGATTCGGTTGGTAGTCCGAATGCATTTTTATCATGTCAGTAACCTTCCCCTCCTCGGGATGTCCGTCATTCTTTCATCATTTAAAAGAGGGGGGAATCGTTATGAAATTAACGATTTACTACAATGGTCAGTTTTGGGTAGGAGTTATTGAGGTTGTGAAAAACGGAAAACTAAAGGCCTCTCAGCATTTGTTTGGAAAAGAGCCGAAGGATTCTGAAGTATTCGATTTTGTTAATAGACAACTCTTAAAGACTCTGTCCCAGTCTGAGCAGGAAGGAGTTCGTGTAAAGGCCCAAGATCAGAAAAAGATAAATCCGAAAAGATTGCAACGTCAGGTTTCGAAGGAATTGAAACGTGCCGGAGCATCCTTAAAGGCACAGGATGCGATGAAACAAGAGTTGGAAGCGAAGAAGCAAAGGAAAAAACAAATAACGAAAGAACAAAGAGAAAAAATAAAAGAACAAAAGTATCTCATCAGAAAGCAAAAAGCTAAAAAAAAGCATAGAGGAAAATAACTTGAAAAAGCAGGCATAGAGCCTGCTTTCTTATAAGTGAAGAATATGTTTTTACACTTTAGCGTATCTCCAATGGATAAAGTCTTTTTCTTCACGGTCCAGTTTAAACCCTAACTTCTTCAAAATATGTTGTGATCCCATATTGCCATGATCACATCTTGCCGCAATACAGTTAACATTCTCTTCGCTTAATGCCCAGTTTATTAACTTTTGAGCAGCCTCAAAACAATAACCTTTACGGCGGTGACTTTTATTTGTTGCAAAACCGATTTCAACCATGCCATCCGTATCCGGGTCACCTAAAAACCCAGTTCCTCCGACAATTTCATAATCATCCTTCTTTAAAATGATCCATGAATCAAATCCTCTTGTTCCTTTATTTTTGATTAAAATCTCGCGGAAATAAGGAATTGCTTCAAAAAAATCGGAGTTTGGCCATTCCCCATTTGTTTTATAACCCAGGTCTATAATAGCCTGATGATCCAGTTTAGATGCAGCGTCTAGAAGGTTAACATCAATCGTTTTTAATAGTAACCGATCCGTTTCAAGGAGAACCATCTCTTTAGCCTCTCTTCTATTTGATATCCATACATGTGATTCTTTTTATATTCATTTACCATGAATCGAGAATTAATTGTCCTCTCTATAACAAGTTTGTCACAATGCATATTCATTATTTTCTCTCTCTATAACGTATCCGTAATATGTGCCGCACCAGAAAAATTCATGAACTTGATAACAGAAATAAACGGATGTTAAGGAGTAAAGGGGGAGCAGAGATGGTGCCTGCTCTTTATTATGAAAAGATATTTGCGGCTAACAGGAATATGCATAAGTTTGGCGGTGAGAACAAAGCAGTAGCAGACTTCCTTAAGACATACTCATACTTTGATGCTCACTAATCGTCTTCAGCAGGCTGCGCATCGAATTTGTCATGTAAGCGTCTTTGTGCCGAATAAAGATGGTTGAGATCATGCTATATTTCTCAGGCAGCGGGTGACAATAAACCTTACCTGCGGCTGAAAGATGTGTTATGGCAGATTCGGGTACGACTGTGATTCCAAGACCAAGTGCAACACTATTTAAAATGGTCTCTAGAATGTTAAACTCCAAAATTCTTTTTGGCAGTAAACCTTCATCTTTGAGCCAATGTTCCAGCCTGGAACGATATCCGCATCCTTGATTAGACACAAGGATCGGCGTCGTCATAAAATCCTCTATTTGAAACGTTTTATTTGCTGTTACTAGAGTGAGTTTTTCAGTATTGACATCATATTGTTCGAGAATGGAATGCTTAATTGGCCCTGATATAAAAGCCCCGTCTAATTCGTGGTTAGCTACCTTCTCAATAAGCTCCTCCGTTAAACCAGCCTGCAATGATAAATCAACGTTAGGATACTTTTTATAATAGGAGGCTAAGATGGGCGGCAGTATCCTCACTGTTTCCACTGTCCCGATTTTTAATATTCCCGACGGTATATCACTATCAAGAAAGACTTGTTTTAGCTCCTCAACATCTATCAAGATTTTGTTCACGTATTCAAGCATTTTTCGGCCCTCGGGATTTAATGTTACCCCTTTTTTATGCCGATTGAAAAGAGGTGTTTTGAGTTCGTTTTCTAATTGCTTAATACGTGCTGTTACATTGGATTGTACATAGCTTAATTCCTTTGCAGCGCCGGTAATACTTTTGTGATGAGCAACGCTTTGGAAAATTTGTAAGTCTCGCAGTTCCATTTAGTATCCCTCCTTCATTTAAAATATCATTATAAATGATGTTTTTCATCATTTTTATTCATTTTACATGATGTCACCCTTCTTTTTATAATTCTCATTGTCAATACAAGAAAAGGAGGGGAATGACAATGAAAAACGGTCAATTATTCATTGGTGTCCTCACATGTTTAGTAGCAAGTATGTCGTGGGGCGCAATGTTTCCAGTTGCAGATCATGCATTAGCATTTGTTGATCCATTTTATTTTTCATCTATTCGATACGGTGTTGTAGCAGTTATCTTAGTGATTTTATTATTGGTGAGGGAGGGGAAGAAATCATTTCGTCTAGAGGGTAAAGCAAAACTGCTCGTTTTTTTTGGTGTGATGGCGTTTACTGTATACAATGTTTTTATTTTTTGGGGCCAAAGATTGATGGGGGAGTCTGGAATCATGACTGCGTCTATTGCAGAGGCGCTGATGCCAATCATTTCTATTTTTATCCTGTGGGGATATAAACATGTGAAGCCGAAAAAATATAAGATTATATCTATTATGATTGCTTTTTTTGGAGCCGCATTCGTTATTACCAAAGGTGATATGAGTTTCTTTTATACATTGAGAGATAATCTGTATTCGCTAACCTTTATTCTAATGGGGGTTGTGGGATGGGTAATCTATACAATGGGAGGACAGCTATTTCAAGAATGGTCTACACTGCGCTATTCAACATTGACAAGTTTATTTGGTACAGCTGTAACGGGTATTCTAACAGCTGCGCTCACCGCTCAAGGATACGTGTCCATACCAAGTATGAAATTGATTGCTGAAATTAAGTATGACTTATTATTTATGATTACTTTACCAGGTATCGTAGCTCTCCTTAGCTGGAACTATGGTGTGAAAATTTTATCACCCATTAACGGGATTTTATTTATTAACTTTGTTCCCATTACTACATTGTTGATCATGATGCTACAAGGATCTAAAATCACCACTTTTGATGTAGCAGGAACACTGCTTGTCATGACAGCGCTTATTCTAAATAACATTTTTCAGCGTAAGGAAGATAAAAATGATAAGCAGTCTTTAGAAAGTGAACAAACACAGTTGACTATCTCTTAAACGTTGGAGGATGCTATATGCTTGAAGGTTTATTGTTTTTCATTTCGGCTGGAATTGTCTGTGAACTAGCAGCAATTAATCGGAATGGCCGCAAAAATATAAAACAGCAGGAGGAGTTCAATCAACTTTTAAAAGAACTTCTTAATAGAGACATCAAATAAGTTTCGGTATATGACATGTTGCAGATAAATCATCTCCTTGAAACATTCAAGGAGATTTTTATAAAAAAAGCTTTGACATTCACGTTACGTCAAAGTGTACGGTTAATGTATAAGGAGGGAGAAGAAATGGAATATACCGTTCAGAAGTTAGCCAAATTAGCGGGAGTCAGCACAAGAACGCTTAGGTATTATGATGAGATTAACCTTTTAAAGCCAGCACGGATTAATTCATCAGGATACCGAATTTATGGGGAAAAAGAAATCAACGAATTACAGCACATTTTATTTTATCGAGAGTTAGGTTTCCAATTAGAGGAGATAAAAAAATTAATCTTTTCCCCATCTTTTAATCGTCATAAAGCATTAAAGGATCATCATGCAGAGCTTCTAGAAGAAAGAGCCCGGATTGATAGCCTTATCCAAAATGTAGAGAAAACAATTCATGCAGAGGAGAGAAATGAAAAGATGAGAGATGAAGAGAAATTTAAAGGATTTAAAAAAGAGCTTGTGGAAGAAAACGAGAGGAAATACGGAGCGGAAATACGCCAAAAGTATGGAGAAGAAGCGGTGGAAGAAACTAACCAAAAAGTGTTGAATATGACAAAGGAGCAATATGAAGAGCTGACCGCTACAGAAAAAGAAATGTTTGAAAAACTTAAAAAAGCATTTGAAGAAGGAGATCCAAAAAGTGAAGATGCCTTGAAAGCGGCGGAATTGCACAAAAAATGGCTTCTTTATCATTGGAGCGACTACAGCAAAGAAGCTCATGCAGGTCTAGGGGAGATGTATGTATCAGATGAGCGCTTTAAGCGATATTACGATCAACATGGTGAGGGATTAGCTGAATTTCTAAGACAGGTGATCTATGTGTATACTGGGAAAGTAAATGATTAAGCATCTAACTGATGCATGGACTTTATCGAGCGAGAACGAAAGCGAAGTTTGAAGCACGATTGAAAAAACTAGAGTCTTTCTTTGTCATGAAGGGTCAAAAAAGCTTACTAATTGTAAGCTTTTTATGATTTGTCATTTATAAATGTAAGTTACTCAATGGTAAGAATGCTTAGCCATAAAGACTAAGCATCTTCCACATCTCTTTCAAATATCATTTCAAAATAAGCAGCTGCTCCATACCCGTCTATACTAGGGGCGAAAATCTGAATAAACTTCCATCCTCTTTGAGCATAGTCACGAATGATTTGTTGGTAGTCTTCTTTGGGTCTTCTTCTCATGGTACTAAGTTCGACTCTAACGAATTCATACTCTTTCATCATGTGATACCTCCTGTAAGGTTATACGAAAGAGCGAGAGAAAAGTTCCGAAAGATGGAAAAACAAAAGGTGAAACCGAAAATAACCAATGAGGCAAGAACATTCAAGTTCGGATCATATAAACGCAGTTCTGATTGACCATACGAATATAGAGAAGATGTAAATCGCGCACCTAATCGTGGAATGCTTAGAAATCAAGTGCGCGGAGCGAGATACGCCTTGCCATATCCTTTAGATGAACTGGCGATTAAAGAAAAAAGAGGGGGAGGATCATAACGGTGCTCCTTTTATGGTATTTCAATGGGGCATGGGAAATGACATATTCTTTACCGAGCCGTGTGGCAATCGCGAATCAGCAAAAAAAGTGATAATAACACATATAAAAACGAACAGATCATCAGTATACTTATGACCGGATAGTGTTTCGCAGAGTATATGAAAAAATCCAGCTGTGAAATTTGTTTGGGGCTGGTGATGGTGTCAATGCCGTTAAGGAGCTTTGAAAATTTGGCTGTGTAATTCCAATCGAATTGATCTGAAACAAGCTCGCTTCCTTGATACCAATTGACAGCGGCTAAAAACAGAAAAGCCATGAATGAAAATCCAAGCTGAACAACTAAAACAATCCCTTTCATCGTACGCCTCCAAATCAATGAACATGAGAAAAGCAGATCATATATAACCATAATGTAGGTGGTTGGACAATTTTTTCTTTATTCCGGATTGGGATAGCTGACAATGGAAAGGATCTCAATCTGTAATATTTCATATCTTAGAATGGAGAGCCAGTATGTATTTCATTGGAGCTTTAGTTCAGACTGGGCTGGTACTTTTTTGCTCTTTCGGCTTTTGCCGCTCTCAGCTATGTGTTATTTTGGATATTGGTGCTCATATCCAGAAAGTGATGGTGTCCATGAACAAAGAAATCCTAAAATACATACTCACTATTTTTTCAATATGTGCAGCCCTCCAGGAAACCGATGATATGAGTATTGCCCATAGCTGGATTTTGACTGAAATCGTACGATTTTTGATTTGCGCGGCTGTGTTTATTATCCTGACATTTCTATTAGAGACTGTTTTCCCAAACAAAAAAGAGTCACATTAATGTGTGGCTCTTTTTGCATAAAATCATCAGATTAATAACATTACAAATGAATCAATCATCATGACAAAAAACAGCAAGCAAAAATAAATGAGTGAGTAGACAAACATATCCTTTGCCCACTTTACGTCATCGTCTGTTTTGAATCCTTGCATGCTTTTTTTGATCCATATACCTCCGAGAACTAAGGCAGTTAAAAAATAAAATGGGCTTATATGGCCGGTGCCGAGAGAAAAAGGAAATAATAGCGTAACCGGCACCAGGACTGCAATATATTGAATCATTTTTACTTTCGTTACATGATTTCCTTTTACAACAGGCAAGAGCGGGACACCCGCCGCCCGATATTCCTCTTTGCGTCTTATCCCAATAGCCCAAAAATGCGGGGGCTGCCACAGAAACATAATGGCATATAACATGACGGCGGTTACACTGATTTCTCCTGTGATGGCACAATAACCCATCAGCGGCGGAGCAGCTCCCGGAAAGCTTCCGACAAACGTGCTCCATACCGAGGCCCGTTTCACCCATACTGTATAGATGATGGCATAAAAAATAAAGGCGGCCAGTCCGAGAATTGCAGGTAAAGGGTTGAGGGAATACAGCATGGCAAGACCTGCTATTCCTAAAACAGAGCCATACGTTAAGATCAAAGCAGGCGGCATTTTTCCTGTGACTGAGGCCCTGCTGCGGGTGCGCTTCATTTTTGCATCCATATGCCGATCAAAATAGTTGTTGTAGACAGTGCCGGAGGCCATGACGAACGCGGTTCCAAGCATTGCCGTTATCATTGTCATAAAAAAAGCGAGTCCTGTTAATGGTTTTTCTGAGCCCACAAATGCGATCCAAAATCCGCCGAAGGCTGCTATCGAGTTTGATACGATAATGCCGGGTTTTGCAAGCTTTATAAAATCGTAAACGGATACCCGGTTCGAGGCTTTTATGTATTTTGTTTCAGAAATCGGAGCAGAAACTCTTGAATTCTCCAAAAATAGACGCCTCCCCCAAAACTGCATGCTTTTGTTATCGTACCAAGAGGCCATCCAGATCACAATTATTTCCTGTATTTGTCATGATATTGTCAATTTTTATACAAAAAAAGGGGAGCTGGACTGCCCCCATTCTCGGTAAACACCGCCTGCTATCTGTTGTATCCTCCATATCCGCCGCCGTATCCGCCGCCGTATCCGTACCAAGGGTAGTAAGGAGGGCGCGGGTAGTAGTAAGGCGGACGCGGATAAAACGGATAAAACGGTCTTGGGTAATAATAAGGCGGATAAAATGGCGGTCTAGGGCGCGGACGCGGGTAGTAATATGGCTGTCTTTCGTCAAAAGGTGAAACTTGCTCAAACTGATCGTAATTAACAGGAAATTCCAAGAGGGTTACCTCCCTAGCATTTTTTATTCTGTTTACCTTATTCCTGATATGAGAAATGGGTGTATGTCCATCGACCAAATTGTTTTTTTAAATTGAGTAAATCCTCAGAAAGGGATTGACAAGAACTTCTAAATCTCCTATTATTACAAAAGTGAAATAAATGTTACTTTAATGTTACAAAAATATTTCTAATTGAGTACGAATGAGCATAAAGAACATCATCTGAATCTTTTGATGGGATATAAATCGAAGTGATTACGAAAGAAGGAGTTTGTGTTGTTGGCGAGAAGAATCAAATGGTTTCAAGTATTATTAGCAGTTGTTTGTGCGGCAGGGCTTATTGGCTTTTGCCATAATACATCAAAAAAAGAAACGGTCATGAATCAAGTGAAAACCGATTCTCAGTATGGAGATGTGGAGATCGCAACGCTTGTGAATGACGGGAAAACCTTTAATTACGCGGTCAACTACCCTGTTTTTAAAAATAAAAAAATGGATGCGGCATTAAAGAGTTTCGCAGAGAAAGAGGTTCGCCAATTTCAGAAGGAAACGAAAGATGCTGACCAGGAGCATACAAAAAAGCGCAATGAACTCAACATCGATTATGAAATTGTTCATTATGCCAAGCAGACAGCGGCAGTGGTCTTTAATGAATATAAATACATAGGCGGCGCGCATGGACAAACCGTAAAAAAAACATTTAACTTTGATTTTAGCAAGGAAGCCTTTCTTTCTATTGATGATATTTTCATAAAGGACTCTGATTATTTACAAAAGCTTTCGCTGATCGCTTATCATGAGCTTAAAAAGAATAAGGACATTGCAGCGGACGACGAATTGTTAAAAGAAGGAACTGTACCGGCAAAAGAAAATTTCAGCCGTTTTGCCGTCAAGGAAGATTATATCGAGTTTTATTTTGATACATATCAAGTCGCTGCGGGCTATCTTGGAGAGCAGTCGATTGCGATTAAGAAAAATCTTTTAAAAGATATATTGAAAGAACAATATATTGATAAAGCGAAAAACAAAAATAAAATCAAAGAACAAAAACCGAAGCACGAAGTCATTTCATTACCTAAAGAAGAAACAGTTGATCCGAATAAAAAAGTCATTGCGCTTACTTTCGACGACGGCCCGAATCCTGCGACAACAAATCAGATTCTGGACTCCTTGAAGAAATATGAAGGGCATGCAACGTTTTTTGTGCTGGGCAGCAGGGTTCAATATTATCCGGAAACGTTAAAAAGAATGCTGAAAGAAGGAAATGAAGTGGGGAACCACTCATGGAGCCATCCGCTTCTCACAAGGCTTTCAGTGAAAGAGGCTGTAAAGCAGATCAATGACACGCAGGACATGATTGAAAAAATAAGCGGGTATCGTCCGATGCTTGTGCGTCCTCCATATGGCGGCATGAATGATGAACTGCGCAGCAAGCTGAAAATGGATGTCGCGTTATGGGACATTGATCCGGAAGATTGGAAAGACCGAAATAAAAATACAATTGTCAACCGAGTCATGAGCCACGCGGCTGACGGAAAGACGATTTTAATTCATGACATTTACGGCACTTCTGCTGATGCGGCCGATGAGATTATCAAAAGACTAACCGATCAAGGCTATCAATTGGTGACGGTCACTCAGCTTGAAGAGGTAAAAAAACAAAGGGAAGCTAAATAAATGTGGAAAGGCTGTTGCGGGAAATGCCCGTTGGACAGCCTTTTTTCTGTTTAATAAGAGCCTGTGGTTGCCCATACATTCAGGTTGGGGCCTGAATATTTACCGAAAGCGTAGGAGGTTCTCGGGTCTAAGTCATAGACCATAGGCGTATAACAAGATTTTTGGCCTGCCACCGCTTTGCCATTGCCGCCTGCAGAGTCACAGTTATATCTCTTTTTGTCTGTGTTCCGGGTTATTTCCGCGTTTGCTTCATAGCCTGTTGTCAAGGTGTTGTTCATCGTTATTTTTGCCCATGCCGTTTTGCATGTACTGCTGAACTTGAGCTCGACGACTCCGATGACTTGATTGTTTGCGTTCACTAAGTTAGAAGATTTTTTTGTGGCGGCGCTGGACGTACAATCATTGTAATAAGGGCTTTTTCCATCGTAGGCATGTGTTTCCGCATGAGCGGGTGCTCCCTTGATGGCAAAAATAAATACGAATGCGAACAACACCAAAGACACCTTTTTAACCATTCTTTTCATCTCTTCCTGACCTCCTTAAAATGACAAACAATAAATCATACGGAGGAAAGGCCAAAACATGCATGCTTTTTTGTGAAAGATAAAGGCGGCCGGGAGGATGGAGTTCTTGGCCGCCTGGGTGTGGAGCTAAGCTTTCAGGTCAATTTTTTGTCCGAGTGTCGGATGCTGAATCAGCTTAAGGGTTTGGTCAGCATTTTGCTGGGCAGTGTCCAGCATCTTTTTCGTTAAAGCGATATTAACATTTTGCGCCAGATTTGCTTGATGCACGGCAACTGATAATGCAGGAATATCCATTGCTACACCTCCTATGCCTTACCTATCGGCGGCCGGCTTTGATTTTATAGGGCAGAAAGGCTTAATTTTTTCTGTTGACCTTTACGCTGCGGCATACCGTATATTTTTCGTGAGGAGGGATTAGGATGAATATCGTAATAGAACAGACCTTTCAGCAATATGAAAAGCTGTTTTCGATGGAAGAACACGAAAGAGAGGACGAGTTTCGGTATACGATGATGGGACCGTTTGAAAAAATGTGGAGCGCCATACAGGTTCCCCTAAAAGCGAAGACACCAAATGGATATGATGTGATCATGGCTGTAAAGATGCTTGGTTATTTGGATGTGTGTAATGCTGAAACCGGACAGAAAGCATTAAGAAAACTGCAGCAATTGCATATTGCCGAGACTGCTGAATCTGCGCTGCAGCAGTGTATACATTTTGCCGAGCGTGAAAAGCTGCGAGTAAATGCGGAAGAAATGAGGTTCGGGCTTTACATTGCTGATCCAAGCAAGCTGAAGCTGCAAAAAGGGTATTGCGGGTTTGGGGGAATTCCAGGCTTTATTCACGTTTGGATGTATCCGAACAGCTATAACCTTCTTAGGATTTCATCGATGATTGCCCATGAATTTCACCATAATCTGCGGTTTTCGTATTTTGATTTTCACCGAGGTTCTGTGTCAGTCGGGGATTATCTTGTCATTGAAGGGCTGGCTGAGTCATTTGCGCGGGAGCTCTTTGGCGAAGAACAATTAGGCCCTTGGGTTACTCGCTTTGATCGGGACGATTTGCAATATTCCATTGAAGTCATAAAAGAGGTGATTGATGTAAAAGGCTTTTCGGAGGTGAGCCGTTACATGTTTGGAGATCAAATAGCGAAAGCGCAAGGCTTTGAGCCGGCGGGATTATCTGCTTTTGCCGGATATGCGGTTGGATATCACGCTGTTCAGTCTTTTATGAATAAACACCGGGTCGATATAAAGGAGGCCACACTCTTGGATACAGAGACGATTCTGTCTCAGTGCGGGCTGTTCTCGACATAAGAAAAAGCGTCACGTCAGCGGCGCTTTTTGATGTTTTGATGGATCAGCTCTATGAGTGTGCAGGTGACAATTCCCATCGTATAAGCTATGATATCGCTCCATAAAAATCCGTACCCCAGCACGAGGCCGCCGAGCGAAGTGTCCCTGATCCGATCGATCCACTCAGCATGGTACAGCTGGCTGCATTCAATAATAACGCAAAATAAAAGGCTGATAATGCCTGTTGTGATGGTTTTCATCGTCTGAAACAGAAAGCCGCAGCCCGTAAAAATCATTGCGGCCCACAGTGCATCTCCGAGATAGGCATTGACGATATCCGGGAGAAAACTGGAGAACGCTCTTGACCCCAGTCCCAACCCAATGATGAGGATTGTAAAGGCCGCATATATGAACCGGTTCCTTCTCATTAATGATTGATACCTCTTCCCGCATTTTTCCTCCTATGTATTGTAAGGAATCCATCCTCACTTTGTCCATAAAAAAAGCGGCTGGAGCCGCAAGTGCTTTTATCTTGCTCTTAGATTGACATGGTCGGCTGTCTGGTCTTTTCCAATGACGAAATGGAGCTCATAAGGGCCTGTATCATAGATATAGTCGATTTCATCCGTGAATGGGACGGTTAAAATTCGGTCGGCGGGGCCAATTTGATCGCTCAGCACATCCGGTGTAACCCCTCCAAGATTCAGACGGCGTTCTACTCCGGTTCCAAAGTAACGGATTTCTGAAATGGTCATGTCTTTGTTATAGGAAAAGCCGTAGCCGGGATTTCCCATATTCCAGCTGTATAGATCAAACATATTGTTTCCTCCAGCCGGTCTTTCCGGCTCTCCCATCTTGGCATGGACATCCCCTTTTGTGCTTTTGTTAATCGTAAGACCTTGTACCTGCTGCGGCATTTCACCTGTAAAAGCGGTGTTATAAAGATTTTTTACAAGCTCAGCGGATGATGAGGTTGTTTCTTCAGCAGGCGGATTTGCCTGAGCGGCAGCTTTTGCCGGAATTGCCGTACCGAAGCCAAAAACAGTGCCTGACAGTGCTGCCGCCGCTGTTAATGCGGAAATGGTTTTCTTCATGGTTATCCCTCCCTTTTTGTCTATCATGACGTTTCCCGATGTTCGTGCATTAAAACATTTGTATGCGCTCTGTATGTTTTAATCAGCACATGCAAGGGAACTGAAATGGGTAATTCGGTATATAAACGCAAGAAAGGGGAATGGAGATGGCGGACACAAAAAAAGTAACCATAAACGGCGTTGAGATGGAGACAGCCGGAGACCAGACGGTGCTGCAGCTTTTGAATAACAGTTCAATCGAAGTGCCGCAAGTATGCTATCATCCGAGCCTTGGGCCGATTGAAACATGTGATACGTGTATTGTCAGCATCAATGGTGAGCTGAAGAGATCGTGCTCTGCTGAAATAAAGGATGGCGATGTCATTGATACGCTTGCGTCTGACGTGAAAAAGGCACAGGTCATCGGGATGGATAAAATCTTATATAATCATGAGCTTTACTGTACAGTTTGCGATTACAACAATGGAGGATGCGAAATACATAATACGGTGAAAGAAATGAAAATCAATCACCAAAGCATCCCGTTTGATCAAAAGCCTTATCATAAGGATGAATCCCATCCGTTTTACCGGTATGATCCTGATCAATGTATTTTGTGCGGCCGCTGTGTCGAAGCATGCCAAGACGTACAGGTGACAGAAACACTGACGATTGACTGGGAGCGGGAACGCCCGCGCGTCATTTGGGATCATGACGTGCCGATTAACGAGTCGTCATGTGTGTCGTGCGGCCATTGCTCAACCGTATGTCCGTGCAACGCGATGATGGAAAAAGGAATGGAAGGGGAAGCCGGATATTTAACAGGCATCAATAACGAATCACTGCGCCCGATGATCGAGATTACGAAAGGCGTAGAGACAGGATACGGCTCGATTCTCGCCATTTCTGACATGGAATCTGCCATGCGTGATGAACGAATCAAAAAAACCAAAACCGTCTGCACCTATTGCGGTGTCGGCTGCAGTTTTGATGTTTGGACTAAGGGCAGAGATATTCTGAAAGTGGAGCCGCAGGAGGAGGCGCCTGCCAATGGCATTTCCACTTGTGTAAAAGGCAAGTTCGGCTGGGATTTTGTAAACAGTGAGGAGCGTCTGACAAAACCGCTCATCCGCGAAGGCGACCATTTCCGGGAAGCAGAGTGGGAGGAAGCCTTAACACTGATCGCAAGCAAGTTCACTGAATTGAAAGAAGAATGTGGCCCTGACTCACTTGCTTTTATCACGTCGTCTAAATGTACGAATGAAGAATCCTACCTGATGCAAAAGCTGGCCAGAGGGGTTATCGGCACAAATAATGTGGATAACTGCTCGCGCTATTGCCAGTCTCCGGCTACTGCCGGCCTGTTCCGGACAGTCGGATACGGCGGTGACTCAGGATCGATTACAGATATCGCCCAGGCAGATCTTGTTTTAATTATCGGTTCGAACACATCAGAGTCGCATCCGGTATTGTCTACCCGCATTAAACGGGCTCACAAGCTGAGAGGGCAGAAGGTTATCGTGGCAGATATCAGAAAACACGAAATGGCTGAGCGTTCTGATCTATTTGTTCAGCCGCGTGCCGGATCAGATATCGTCTGGCTGAATGCCATCGCCAAATATCTGATTGAAAACGGTAAGGCCGATGAACGCTTTTTGCAGGAAAGGGTCAACGGCCGGGATAAATACGTGAAAAGCCTTGCGCCGTACACACTTGAATATGCAGAGGAGAAAACCGGAATTGATAAACAAACCCTGATTCAAATGGCTGAAATGATTCATGAGGCTGACAGTGTATGCGCGTTGTGGGCCATGGGCGTGACACAGCACATTGGAGGCAGCGATACAAGCACTGCGATTTCAAATTTGCTGCTTGTTACAGGAAACTACGGAAAACCGGGTGCGGGTTCTTATCCATTACGCGGCCATAACAACGTGCAGGGAGCAAGTGACTTCGGAAGCATGCCAGACAGCCTGCCGGGCTATGAAAAAGTGAAGGATGAACAAGTCCGCAAGAAATACGAACAAGCCTGGGGTGTGCAGCTGCCGAAGGAGCCGGGCATGACCAACCATGAAATGATTGAAAAAATCCATTCCGGCCAGCTGAAAGCGATGTATGTAAAAGGGGAAGAAATGGGCCTTGTCGATTCTAATATCAATCATGTACACGCCGCATATGAAAAACTTGATTTCTTTGTTGTGCAGGACATTTTCCTATCTCGGACGGCAGAATTTGCAGATGTTGTTCTTCCTGCGAGCCCGAGCCTTGAAAAAGAAGGAACCTTTACAAACACTGAACGCCGTATTCAGCGTTTATACCAGGTATTTGAACCTATGGGTGAATCAAAGCCGGACTGGCAGATTATTATGGAGGTAGCGAATAAGCTTGGGGCCAATTGGAATTATGAGCATCCTTCCGATATTATGGAAGAAGCTGCAATGCTGTCACCAATTTATGCAGGAGTAACCTATGAACGTCTTGAGGGCTACAACTCCCTGCAATGGCCTGTAAGTGCTGATGGGAAGGATTCACCTTTACTCTTTACAGAACGCTTTCCTTTTCCGGACGGCAAAGCGATTCTTTATCCGGTTCAATGGACAGAGCCTGAGGAGTTCGGTGAGGAATATGATATCCATGTAAATAACGGCAGACTCTTGGAGCATTTCCATGAAGGAAACCTGACGTATAAATCAAAAGGCATTTCTGAAAAAACGCCGCATGTATTTTTAGAAATTTCTCCAGAGCTTGCGGCAGAACGGGGAATCCAGAACGGGACCCTTGTCAGACTCACGTCGCCTTTTGGAAATGTGAAGGTGAAATGCCTGATCACTGATCGTGTCAAAGGGAAGGAAGTGTATTTGCCAATGAACGATTCTGGGGAAGCGGCGATCAACCTGTTAACAGGCAGCCACGCGGACAAGGATACCGACACGCCTGCGTACAAAGAAACATCAGCAAAGATGGAAATATTGAAGCAGGATGGAATCAATCCGCTGCCTAAAATCAATCACCGCAACGGAAATCCGCAGCCGCAAATCGGTGTGCTGGTTCATAAGAAATGGGCGCGGAAGGATTACATCTTCCCTGGCGATGCTGTGAAAAGGGGGATTGGGCACAATGGCTAAAGCGATTAAACGCATTCAGAAAGTACAGGTGACCGAAGAAGATCAGCGCAAACGTGATTTGGAAGAAATCGAAGATGCCTTAGTCGACAACAAAGAAGCCATTCTGGAGACGCTGCAAATGCTTGGGCACATGAACGAACGGGGCGTGCTGCCTTTGCTCCGCGGTCTTTTTGGCCAAGGTGATAAAGTCCTTGACATCCTAGTGAAAAAGGCAGATACAGAGGAAACGGCCAATATGCTTAAAAACCTGCTTCTCCTGTTTGGAACACTCGGCATGCTGGATGTCAAACAGCTGGAGCCGCTCATTTTGAAAGTGAATGCCGGTGTGGCGAACGCGGTAGAACAGAAGAACAGCGAAGAGAAAACAGGTTATTTTGATATCATCCGTTCGCTTAAAGACCCGGAAATCAACAAAGCGGTTACGCTGCTGTTCTCCTTTTTAAAAGGAATGGGACAAGATACAAAGGAGCTGGAACGCACAACTCAGCCTCCGGAACATCAAAAGCATCATCAGGAACCCCGAAAGAAAAGGGGAATGGATAAGCGAGATTGACACCCGCCCGAGCCGGCTAATGCCAGCTCGGGTTTTTGTTGATATGAGTCTTTAGAACTATGAGGAAATATCCGAATTAGAAACAAGACAAAGAAGCTTTTGTTTTGGAAAATGATATGCCATCACCGGCCTGTCCAGTATTTTTTCCAGTAAAGGATAAATATCTATGTCATTAGCTGACCAATACTATGAATGGATTTGATAGAGTAATTTGTTACTTTATTCCCTGTTAAGAAAAGGAAAAGCGTGATTATAATAGAAAATGATTACTTTAGATGGAGGAACGGCAATGAAAAAAGCATTATTCATTTTGTTTGTGCTAACGATTGGATTTGCGCTTTCTGCGTGCAGCCAGTCCAGTGATGCGTCAGCTGAGCAAAAGACAGAAAAGAAAGAAGCAACAGCAACGGAAAAGAAAACAGAGGAAAAAGAAACCAAAACGGATGAAAAGGTGTATAAAGTAGGCGAAACTTTTAAAGCTTCCAGCACAAATTTCTCGGTCAATAAAGTATATACAACGGCAGAACAAGGCGAGTATAAGACAAAAATTGGCGAGAAAGAAAAAACAATAAATAATAATGAAGAATTTTTAATAGCTGAGGTAACGATCGAAAATACAAGCGACAAGTCTTTCAATTATACGAGTGGCGGTTTTGAATTGAAAGATGGCAAAGATCAATCAATCAGAGCAAACATAGTATCTACTGCTGACCTGAAAACAAGCCTTAAATCAGGAAAGTTAGCCTCGGGTAAAAAGGTAACAGGCACAGTCAGTTTCGTGATTCCAAAAGGAGAAAAAAACCTTAATCTGTCATATAGTCCATCATTTTTAAATTTTGAAACAGAGGATATTACATATTTCGTAAAACTGAATTAAGGTATCTTTTGAGCATGTCACCGGAAAATCGGAGCATGCTTTTTTAATTTAAAAGAGATTGATAGTATAAAATGGTAGTGAGGTGATCAATTATGCAAACCAAATGGCTGGAACGGGCCCAGCGGATTCAGGCGATCGCACAGGCGGGGCTTGCTTTTTCCAAGGATGTGTATGACAGGGAAAGGTACGAAGAGCTGATGAAGCTCAGCGCAGAGATGATGGCGGATTACTCGGAGAAGGACATTGAAGTCATCACTGATTTATGGAAAGGCGAGAAAGGCTATCCGACACCGAAGGCGGATGTTCGCGGCGCGGTATTTCGAGAGAATCGCATATTGCTTGTCCGGGAGAAGCATGACGAGCTGTGGTCACTCCCAGGCGGGTTTTGTGAAATTGGTTTATCACCCGCTGAAAATGTGATCAAGGAAATCAAAGAAGAGTCGGGTTACGATACAGTGCCTTCTCGATTACTGGCCGTGCTGGACAGCCATAAGCATCCTCACCCCCCTCAGCCTTATCATTACTATAAGATCTTCATTGAATGCAGCATAACGGGCGGGCAGCAGAAAACCGGAATTGAGACGAACCATGCCGCTTTTTTTCCGGAAGACAAGCTCCCTCCGCTTTCTCCAAAACGAAACACACAGTCACAGCTCAGTATGCTTTTTGACTTTCAGCGTCATCCGGATAAAAAAACTGTATTGGATTAAACAAAAAAGAGCCGGAGGCTCTTTTTTGTTTTTACAGGGCAATATGTTTTTCGCTGGCTAGCTTCAAAAGGGTTAGTACCGAATCGGCTTGTTTATGGCCGAGCTTTTGTTTTAGTTTGCTTTCTTCCACTAAACGGCTTCCATATATATCGACAGAGGCTTTGTCGACGACAGTATGCCAGTTTTCCTGTTTTTTTCCCTCAACGAGCGGTTTTGAATGTCTCTCAGAAAAAGAGAACACAAACAATACAAATGCAAGTGAAAGTACGATGCCGACAACTAGTTTTTTACGGTTGATCTGTGCTGTCATTTGTTCTCTCCTTCACCATTTTACTTTCTATTTAATCATATCTTCAGCATGCTTTACATAATGGAAAAGTCATCTTTTAGAGTAGTGCTTACGTTGCGGATGAGGGCGACGTGTGAGATTTTCATAAGCTATTGATTGCGTTTCTAAAATCGATGAGCATGCCTAAGGTCACGTTGTGAACCAAATTGGGTGTGCGTAATAGAAAAAAATTGAAAGATTATGGTAAGATGAACAACATTCGAGGGGGATTATATGATGCCTGCACCGGCATCTTGAAGACCTGCCTGCTGTTTCAGTCGACAAAATGGATGTCCCTCTCTTTTTCGATAGCAGGAGGTGGTGAAGTTCGTCAATTGCTGAATCTTTTCTTTCATGGGGAGGGGAAACGCATGAATGTGTTAAATCGGCGACAAGCTTTGCAGCGTGCACTGATGAACGGAAAAAATAAACAGGATGCTTATCATCCGTTTCCGTGGTACGAATCGATGAGAAAGGAAGCTCCTGTTACCTATGATGAAGACAATCAAGTATGGAGTGTTTTTCTGTATGATGATGTCAAAAAAGTGATTGGGGATAAAGAGCTTTTCTCCAGTTATATGCCGGAGCAGACAAGTTCTATCGGGAATTCGATCATTAATATGGACCCGCCAAGACACACGCAAATCCGTTCTGTTGTCAATAGAGCGTTTACACCGCGTGTCATGAAGCAGTGGGAACCAAGAATTCAAGACATCGCAGATGATCTGATACATCGTTTTCATGGACGAAGCGAGTTTGATTTGGTTCAGGATTTCTCATATCCGCTTCCTGTCATTGTGATATCTGAGCTTTTAGGCGTTCCTTCAGAGCATATGGATGCGTTTAAGACATGGTCTGATATTTTGGTGAGCACACCAAGAGATGGAAGTGAGGAAGCGGAGAAAGCCTTTCTGAAAGAGCGGAACAAGTGCGAGGAAGAGCTAGCGGCGTTTTTTGCCGGCATCATAGAAGAAAAACGGAAGAAACCGGAACAGGACATCATCTCCATTTTAATTAAAGCGGAAGAAACCGGTGAGAAGCTTTCCGGAGAAGAGCTGATTCCGTTTTGTACATTGCTGCTGGTGGCGGGAAACGAAACGACAACGAACTTGATTTCAAACGCGATGTACAGCATTTTAGACACGCCGGGCGTTTATGACGAATTGCGGCGGCATCCAGAGCTGATGCCTCAGGCGGTGGAAGAAGCTCTGCGTTTCAGGGCGCCTGCACCTGTTTTGCGGCGAATTGCCAAGAGGGATACGGAGATTGGTGGCCATCAGATGAAAGAAGGCGACATGGTGTTAGCGTTTGTGGCGTCTGCAAATCGTGATGAAGTGAAGTTTGACAGGGCGCACATGTTTGATATTCACCGTCATCCCAATCCGCATATTGCGTTTGGCCACGGCATTCATTTTTGTCTTGGGGCTCCGCTTGCACGGCTTGAAGCAGCCATCGCGTTAACGGCATTGACTCAAACGTTTTCTCATATGGAGCCGGTCAGTATCACCCCGATTGAAAATAGCGTGATTTACGGACTAAAGAGTTTTCACGTCAACATATAATATGAAAATTGGAGGCTGAAATGATGAGACAGCATCATATCTCAATTATTAATATCCCGGCATACGGACATGTGAATCCCACTCTTGCGTTAGTGGAGAAGCTTTGTGAAAAAGGGCACCGTGTCACTTATGCGACGACTGAGGAATTCGCGCCTGCGGTGAAGCAAGCCGGGGCAAGCCCGCTTTTATATCAAACTACGATTAACGTGGAACCGGAACGCATTAAGGAAATGATAGAGAAAAATGAAACACCGATTAGCATTTTAAAAGAATCGCTCGAAATCTTGCCTCAGCTTGAAGAATTATATCAAAATGACCAGCCTGATCTTATCGTTTATGATTTTATCGCATTTGCGGGAAAATTGTTTGCTGATAAGCTGAATGTGCCGGCCGTCAGGCTCTGTTCTTCCTATGCGCAAAATGAATCCTTCCAGCTTGGAAGTGAAGAGATGCTCAAGCAACTCAAACAAGCGGAGGCCGATTTCCAGGTTTACCTTGAGAAAGAAAACTTACCGGCTGTCTCATTTGAACACTTGGCTATACCGGAAGCGTTAAATATTGTCTTTATGCCGAAGTCTTTTCAGATTAAAAACGAAACCTTTGATGAGCGATTCTGCTTTGTCGGCCCTTCACTTGGAAAACGAGGTGAACAAGAGAGCCTGCTGCCGGAAACAGGCAATCGTCCGCTCATGCTGATTTCATTGGGAACCGCTTTTAACGCATGGCCGGAATTTTATCGTATGTGTATAGATGCATTTCGGAATTCCGACTGGCATGTTGTGATGTCAACAGGGATATCAATTGAACCTGACAGTCTAGGTGACATTCCTGACAACTTTACAGTACGCCAGCGCGTTCCGCAGTTGGATATCTTAGCGAAAGCCGATCTGTTTGTTTCTCACGGGGGAATGAACAGTACGATGGAGGCAATGAATGCGGGGGTACCGCTTGTTGTGATTCCGCAAATGTATGAGCAGGAGCTCACTGCCCGGCGTGTTGATGAATTAGGCCTCGGCGTCTATTTGCCGAAAGAAGAGGTCAGCGTCTCCCGTTTGCAGAAGGCAGTTCAGGACGTATCCGGAGATAAAGAAATGCTCAGCCGCGTAAAAGACATGCAGAAAGACGTAAAAGAAGCAGGCGGAGCGGAGAAGGCAGCCGCGGAAATTGAAGCCTTCATAAAAAAGTCTGTCGTTCCGCAATAACATATTTGCACCCGAAATCTGCTGAGATTTCGGTTTTTCTTCTTTTAAAAAGGATGGGATGCAATGTGTAAAGAAAACGCCGTCTATCTGATTACAGGGGTGACGGCAGCGGGAAAGTCCACAGTTGCCCAGCTTCTTTCTGAGCGTTTAGACAAGAGCGTTCATGTCAGGGGAGATGTATTTAGAAAAATGATTGTAAACGGCGAAATGCAAATGTCAGACACTCCTTCAGCTGAGGCGCTGGAACAGTTGCGTCTTCGCTACCGGCTGGCGGCTAACGTATCGGATATGTATGCTGAAGCGGGGTTTCATACGGTGGTGCAGGATGTGATCATCGGACCTATGTTAGAAGAAATGGTGAAGTTGATCAGTTATCGTCCATTGTATGTGATCGTGTTGGCACCCCGAGCTGACATAATAGCCGCAAGAGAATCAGCACGCAAGAAAAAAGGATATGGAGATATCAGCATTGAATCGCTCGATGCCGTCTTGCAGTCAGAAACACCGCGTCTTGGCCTGTGGCTGGATTCGTCAGAGATGACGCCGGAAGAGACGGTGGGAATGATATACAAAGGGCTGGAGACTGCAGCGAAAATAAAATAATGAATCCCGCTTTCTCCAGCTTGTTCTCGGGTGCAGAGGCTAACCCCTGACCCGCGAACACCATCTATTAAATATTCTTTTTCATCCCGCATCTCCGGCATTCTCTCAAAAACTTTCCGCCTTTTACGGAGCTTTTAAAAAGCGTATAGTTACAATTATCACAGCGTCCGCTATGGACGTCGGGATATTCGTTGAATTCATAAATAACCGATGTGTCGTAGCCTTTTGTTTCGTATTCTTCTTTTGTTTCCATGGTCGATCCTCCGTTAAAGCGTGTCTGTTGTTTATATTACAGCATGCATCCGGTGTATTCAACGGGTAATGAGAGACATTTGGTTCATCTTGATTTCTCCCTTGGTTTGCGACACAATAGCTTTATTAAAGGTTATATACATATAAAGCCTAAGCTGGCAAAGAGGAGAGGAACGGATATGGGTAAAGGTTTACATGGAAAACGCGTTGCGATCGGCGGTTCTCGGAAAACGGAAGAAATCAGCACAATCATTGAAAAACAGGGCGGAATTTCTGTCGTCCGGCCTCTCCAAGGAACAGTGTACTTGGCAGAGGAGCAGGTGGAGCCGGAGCTGCGCAAATTTGCGGAAGAAAAAGCCGACTGGGTGATCTTTACGACAGGCATCGGTACGGAGACGCTTGTGAAGATGGCAGAGAAAATCGGAGTAAAGGACGAGTTTCTGCTGGCGATTCGCCAGGCTAAAGCGGCGTGCCGAGGGTACAAAACATTGTCTGCGTTAAAAAAGCTTGGAATCACCGCAGAGGCTTCTGATGAAGATGGGACAACCAGCGGATTGATCCGGTCCTTGGAGCCTTACGACTTTTCAGGAAAAAAAGTAATGGTGCAGCTTCACGGAGAAAATGCACCTGCCCTCATAGCATTTTTGGAGGAAAAAGGAGCTTCAGTTTTGCCGATTCTCCCTTATCAGCATATCCCGCCAGAGGAGGAAACGGTAGAACAGTTATGCCGGGAACTGCTGAATGGTGAATTGGATGCTGTTTGTTTTACCACGGCGATTCAGGTTCGTTCTCTGTTTCAATTTGCCAAGGAGCGCGGCTTTATCAATGAAGTGAAGGCTGTATTCGAAGAGCGTGCCATCGCAGCGGCTGTCGGAAAAGTGACTGCTGAAGCGCTGCGGGAAGAAGGCATCACAAGGCTGCTTGCTCCGGAGATTGAGCGGATGGGCGCGATGATTATTGAACTTTCACGGTATTATGAAGAAATGGCTGGGGAATAACCAGCACAAAAGCCGCTTTTCTGTTGAGAAGCGGCTTTTATGTGATCTGCAAATCCCGAAATCGCTGTCATAATGTTAACCATTTTGCTTCAGCTGCTGATGCGCGGTAAATAATGACGGGTATGTCAGCACGCTGAGTATGACACAAGTCAGCGCGGCTGACGCCATCGTTGTAAAAACAATCAAAAGCTGAAAGCGAACCGCCTGAATCGGATCGGCGCCAGCTAAGATCTGGCCGGTCATCATGCCGGGAAGCTGGACGAGCCCTAATGTTTTCTGGCTTTCGAGCGTTGGGATCATACTCATTTTCATGGCGGAAGTCAGGATATGCTGTATGGATTGTTTTGGTGCGCCGCCAAGCGACAAAATCAATTGAATCTCTTCCTTGCGCACCCCGACCTCGGAGCTGAGCCGGTTTAAAAACAGGCTCGCGAGCACCATTGAATTTCCGATGACCATTCCGCTGATGGGGATGACATACCGTGCGGTAAGCGGGATGATGTGAAGTGCCAGAAGAATGCCTTGGGTGACGATTTCTACAATCGCTAACGCCACAAACACCCTCCAAAAAGAACCGATTTTCATTTTCTTTCGTTTGACGACGTTTTGCGCCGCCACCGCCAGCATTAACAGCACCATCAGCAGGATAAACACAGGGTGATCCCCATGAAATATCAGCGACAGCACATAACCGATCACAAGCAGCTGTACCGCCGCCCGGATCGTTGCAATCATCATATCTTTTTCAACGCCGGCTTTAAAGGATTTTGATAAAAACAAGGCAATCAGCACAAAGATCATGGTGAATGAGAGAGAAAGGTAATCCATTACCGTGTGCCTCCCTTCAAAAATTCACGGGCTGCTTCATGCTGAGGATGCGAGAAAAATGTGTCTGTCTCCGCGATTTCCAACAGCCGGCCATCAGCCATAAACCAAATGGTATCGGCTACTCGTTTCGCCTGTTCCATGTTATGGGTCACCCACATCACCGTCAGTTTTTTCTCTTGCTGCTGCCTTTTGATCAGCTCTTCAATCTCCAGAGCAGAAACAGGGTCCAGGGCAGATGTAATTTCGTCCAATAATAGGATGGAGGAAGGGTTTGCGAGTGTTCTGGCAAGTGAAAGCCTTTGCCGCTGTCCGCCTGATAAATCCTTGGCGCTTCTGTCTAACAGCTCTGGAGACAGGCCTGTCAGTGAAGCGAGCTCTTCAGGAGAGTAAAGCTGGGTTTGGTGGAGCTTTTGTACCAGATTCAGATTGTCACGTACCGTTCCGTCAAGGACGGGAGCGGATTGAAAGGCAAGGGAGGCCGTCCGCCTCAGTTCATTCACATTCCAGTCTCTGACTTCCTTTCCGTAAATCTTCACTTCACCGTGATCCGGTGTTTTCATCAAATTACACATTGACAGCAGTGTGCTTTTTCCTGAACCGGAAGGGCCCAAAACGGCCACGATTGCACCCTGTTTAATGTCTCCGGTGACATCCTTTAATACATCATAGGTTTGTCCCTCTTGTTCATAGCTTTTTCGCACAGATGTGAATGAGATCGCTGGTATATCGTCTTTTTGATTGTTTGCTTCCATTAAAATATCACCTTTCAGTTAAGTGGGCTTAGACTATACATAAATATAACGTGAAACAGGTCTCTTTTGGAAGGCGTTAAAAAGAAAGGAGAACGGGCTTTCGCCCATTCTCCAGAAGCTGCTAAGCAGTCAGATTTGACTGAGTTTTCTCTTTGGTTTTTTGTTGGGAAGCGAAGGTATGTAACACCATTCCGGCAATAATGATCATTAATCCGGCAAACGATAAAATGGAAGGGAAAACACCTGACAGCAGGATTATTTCACCAAGCAAAGCGAATATCACTTCCCCGGATTGTGTTGCTTCAACAGCAGCAAGCTTTTGCGGATTATCTCTTACCATATCCGTTGCCCAGAAAAATAAAACGGTCGCAATGATGCCTGAGCTGACGGCAACGATAAAGGATTGAACGGTTTGTCCCGCGGTCGGGAGGCCATCTGACCACCAGCCGTAAGCTGCCAATACAAGCCAGAATGGAAGGCTTGCAAGGGTCATTCCCAGCACACGCTGGAACGTATCAAGCCTGCCTCCGTATTGCTCAAGCATTCTCCGGTTTCCCAACGGATAGGCGAAAGCCGCAATGACAACCGGCAGCACGCTGAAGAGCAGCATTTTTCCGGAAAGCGATTCTGCATGCTGGAGCTGAATCAGCGCTGCCCCAATCAGAATGACGACGGAAGTGCCCAGCGAAACAAGGGGAATCTTTTGCCGAACGAGCAAAGTGCCTCCAGGCGTGTCTTTTTTCTCATAGAAAAATGGAGACAGCAGCACACCGGCTACAATGGTAATTTGCCATGTTCCGGCTACGAGCCAGCCCGGCCCGAATGCGGCGGCAAACGTGATCGGCGCATAAAAAAGAACAAAGCCGACAAAGCTCCACTTTATCCAAAAAAACGGCTTTTTCCGCATCTCTTGTAAAAGAGGAACGAACTTCCCTTTCATTATGACAATCAGACATAAAAACGGAACCATAAAAATAAAGCGTAACGAGGCGCTCCAAAGCCAGCTGCCTCCGGATAATTCCATCGCCCTGTTTAAAATAAAGGTAACGGCGAAAAAGAGAGAAGCCAATATTCCGATTATGATCGCTTTCATCAAATCCCTCATTCTGGCATTATTTTTTTATACTATACTACCCGGGATGATACAGATCAACGGAATTGTGAGAAAATAATGATGTTTTACGGATCAATATATGTGGAAGACAGAAATAGGGAGGTGAAAATGATGGAAACAGAAACGTACTTTTTTCAGGATGACGGCAGGGTTCCAAATCACCCTCATTTTCCGCTCGTTATCTATAAAAATGTTTTTATGGGACGTGCTGAACAGGCAGAGCGGATCGTCAATCGGCATGGCTGGCTAAACAGCTGGTCGGGCAGTGTTTTTCCGTACCATCATTATCACAGCAACACGCATGAAGTCCTAATCGCAGTCCGAGGGGAGGCTGTTATTCAATTTGGGGGAGAAAAAGGAGCTGCTGTTCCTATCAAAACAGGCGACGCAGCGGTCATCCCAGCCGGTGTCGGCCATAAAAAGCTAAGCGCGAGCCCCGATTTTACCGTGATCGGCGCTTATCCAGACGGTTCTCGGTATGATATGAAGACGGGAAAGCCGGATGAAAGAGCGGCAGCGCTAGAGAATATAGAGCAAGCAGTACTTCCGGCATTGGATCCAGTTACAGGAAAAAGAGAACCTCTATTAGACATATGGGTAACGCGTAGGGGAGAAAATTGATGGATTGTCAATAACTAGTGCTGAAGAAATGTTATGACACGGGCACCATATAAATTAATTTCATAATCGAAGCAATTCACGTTCAAATTTTGTTCAAAAAGTGTTATCATATAGAAGGTAATCAAATTGGAGTTTTTTATGTTTGCTATTTTCAGAGAGAGTAAAGGATTTTGACTTATTCAATGGTTTATTTTTGAGATAAAAATAATACTGAATATGGCAAGATGAAAAACTGGGTAGTAAACATTTATTTTTGCGAATGATTGTGCACGAATTCACAATCCTTCTTCTCATGCTTTCAAACATGAGATCAGGGAGAGGCACTACCCTTTCCAAAAAATCAGCATACTGCTTATAGTAAAGGAGAATTGGATATGCCAGAAACAATCGATCAAACAAATGCGTCTGTCAGCCAAAGCCAGCAAGATCTTATTGATCAGCTGTTAAAGCCAGAAGTTCAAGAATCACTGACTGTTTTAGTTGACCAGCTTCCAAAGCTGACTGAGTTAGTGAATATTTTAACGAAGTCTTACGATTTCGCTCAGTCTGTTGCGACTGACGAAGTATTGAAAAGCGATACAGTCGGTGCAATCACTGAAATTCTTGAGCCTGTAAAAGAAACAGCAAAAGAAGTGGCTGCGACTGCAATCGAAGCGAAAGACCGCGCGGATGCTAGCAACGAAACGATTGGACTTTTCGGCCTGTTGCGCATGCTGAAAGATCCTCAAGCTCAAAAGCTGTTCCGTTTTGCTAACAGCTACCTTGAAATCATGAACGAAAAACAAAAATAATCTCAGATTCAAATTGATATAAAGGACGGAGGATATACGATGTCAAAACATATTGTCATTTTAGGCGCTGGTTATGGCGGTGTTCTTTCTGCTTTAACAGTTCGCAAACATTACACAAAAGAACAAGCACGCGTGACAGTGGTAAACAAATACCCAACTCACCAAATCATTACGGAATTACACCGTCTTGCAGCAGGCAACGTGTCTGAAAAAGCGGTTGCAATGCCGTTAGAAAAACTTTTCAAAGGCAAAGACATTGATCTTAAAATTGCGGAAGTCAGCTCTTTCTCTGTTGATAAAAAAGAGGTTGCGCTTGCTGACGGTTCTGCATTAACTTATGATGCGCTAGTAGTAGGCCTTGGTTCTGTCACTGCTTACTTCGGCATCCCAGGACTTGAAGAAAACAGCATGGTTCTTAAATCTGCTGCTGATGCTAACAAAGTTTTCAACCACGTTGAAGACCGTGTGCGCGAGTACTCTAAAACGAAAAACGAAGCGGATGCAACAATCCTTATCGGCGGAGGCGGCTTAACAGGCGTTGAGCTTGTCGGTGAGCTTGCTGACATCATGCCGAACCTTGCGAAAAAATACGGCGTAGACCACAAAGAAATCAAATTGAAATTGGTTGAAGCAGGTCCGAAAATCCTTCCTGTTCTTCCGGATGATCTTATCGAACGCGCGACTAAAAGCCTTGAAAAACGCGGCGTTGAGTTCTTAACAGGCCTTCCTGTTACAAATGTAGAAGGAAACGTGATTGATCTGAAAGACGGATCAAAAGTTGTTGCCAACACATTTGTTTGGACTGGCGGCGTACAAGGAAATCCTTTAGTCGGCGAATCAGGTCTTGAAGTGAACCGCGGCCGTGCGACAGTTAACGATTTCCTTCAATCTACATCTCATGAAGATGTATTTGTTGCCGGTGACAGCGCAGTTTACTTTGCGGCAGACGGCCGTCCATACCCGCCAACTGCACAAATCGCATGGCAAATGGGTGAGCTGATCGGTTACAACCTATTCGCTTACTTAGAAGGAAAAACACTTGAAACATTCCAGCCAGTAAACTCTGGTACACTTGCAAGCCTTGGACGCAAAGATGCGGTAGCCATCATTGGTGCTAATTCTACACCGCTTAAAGGTCTTCCTGCTTCCTTGATGAAAGAAGCAAGTAACGTACGCTACTTAACACACATTAAAGGACTATTCAGCCTGGCTTACTAATCCTTTCTTGTAAAATCGGACATTGCCAAAAAGAGGTCTTTTCAGGCAGCTTTACGGCAATGTCTTTTTTGCGCTTATTTGCTAACGTTAACATTTAAATTTTAAAAAGAGATTGATCCCAGAGGAATATAAAGGTAAAATAAAAACAAATCAAAATGTTAACGTTAACATTTTGAAATAGAATGAAAGACGGTGAGGACATGGAACCCTTTATGGGAGAAAACTTTTTGCTGAAAAATGAAACCGCTGTCAACCTCTATCACCATTATGCGAAAGACATGCCGATTATTGATTATCACTGCCATTTGAGTCCGAAAGAAATCTATGAAAATAAGAGATTTCAAAACATGACAGAAGCCTGGCTGTATGGAGACCATTACAAATGGCGCATCATGAGAGCCAATGGAATTGAAGAAACATACATTACAGGCGATGCAGCTGATGAGGAGAAGTTCATGGCATGGGCGAGAACAGTACCGATGGCGATTGGCAATCCGCTCTACAATTGGACCCATTTAGAGCTGCAGCGATTTTTTGGGATTTATGAGATATTAAATGAGCAATCGGCGCCAAATATTTGGAAACGGACGAATGAACTGCTGCAAGGAGAAGGCTTCGGGGCAAGGGATTTCATTGTGAAATCAAATGTAAAAGTAGTATGCACAACCGATGACCCTGTCGATTCCCTCGAGTACCACCTATTATTAAAAGAGGACAAAGATTTTCCTGTCAGTGTGCTGCCGGGATTTCGGCCGGATAAAGGGCTGGAAATCAATCGCGAAGGCTTCCCGGATTGGGTGCAGGCGCTTGAAAAGGCTGCGTCACTTTCGATTACAACCTATGATGAGTTTTTGAAGGCTCTTGAAGAACGAGTGCGTTTCTTCCATTCAGTCGGAGGCAGAGTATCTGATCATGCGATTGATTCAATGGTGTTTGCCGAAACGGACAAAGAGGAAGCGGGCCTCATTTTTACCTCAAGATTAAACGGGGAACAGGTTTCTTACGAAGACGAGAAGAAATTCAAGACATATACGCTTCAATTTCTTTGCGGATTGTATGCTGAGCTTGACTGGGCGATGCAGTTTCATATCAATGCACTCAGAAATACGAATACGAAAATGATGAAGAAATTGGGGCCGGATACAGGCTATGATTCTATGAATGACGAAGAAATTGCGAAGCCTTTGTACAGGCTGCTGAATTCAGTCGAAATGAAAAACCAGCTGCCGAAAACGATTTTATATTCGCTCAACCCAAATGATAACTATGTCATTGCCAGCATGATAAATAGCTTTCAAGACGGCATCACGCCTGGGAAAATACAATTTGGCACAGCATGGTGGTTTAACGATTCCAAGGATGGGATGCTTGATCAAATGAAAGCGTTGTCAAATGTCGGGCTTTTCAGCCGTTTTATCGGCATGCTGACTGATTCCAGAAGCTTTTTGTCGTATACACGCCATGAATACTTCAGACGGATTGTCTGCAATCTGATCGGCGAATGGGCTGAAAACGGTGAAGTGCCGAAAGATATGGAGCTTCTTGGCGGTATCGTACAAGGCATTTGCTATCACAATGCGAAACAATATTTTCAATTTCAAGAAGAAAAGGCAAACGTATAAAATAAGTTCCGCTCAGAATAGCCAGCGTCATACTGAGCGGACATCTCATCGAAAATTCTTAAGACACAGAGGTGGAAGATGCGAGCAGAACTGGAAAATAAGGTTGTGTCGATTGAAACGGAGAAGAGGCTTTCGCTGAAGGAGAAAATTTCCTATGGTTTTGGTGATTTTGGGAACGGTTTTATGTTTGATTTAGGCCAAATCTATTTATTAAAGTATTTTACTGATGTGGCGGGAATTCCGGCCGCAATGGCGGGAAGTATTTTTTTAGTCAGCAAGCTCTTTGCGGCTGTAACAGACCCCATTGTCGGCTCATCAATTGATTATCGCAAAAACATCGGCAGGCGGGGGAAATTCAGGCCTTATTTATTAATCGGCAGCATTGTTCTTGCGGTGCTTACTGTTCTTATTTTTCTGTCCCCGAATGTATCAACGACAGGCAAGCTGATTTATGCGTATGCATCCTATATACTGTGGGGCGTGGGCTATTCATTTGTAAACATTCCGTACGGTTCATTGGGAGCGGCGATGACTCAAAATACTGAAGACCGGACTTCTATCTCTACTTTTCGCCAAATCGGTTCACTCGGGGCTTTGTTTATCACGAGCGTGGCCGTCATGCCGCTGCTCGTCAAGTTTGATAACCCGAAGGTAGGCTATCCGGTGGTCATGGGATTGTTTGCTGTTCTCGGTGTGCTTTGGTTTTATATTTGCTATCGCAACTGCAAGGAACGTATTGTTATTGCGGAAGCGCCAAAAGAGAAATTAACATTTTCATCTGTCGTCAAAACGTTTATAACGAACAAACCGCTGTTAACCCTTGTCCTGATGACCATTTTTTCGATTTCCGCATACAACATTAAATCCGCAATGCTCGTATACTTCGCACAATATAACCTAGGCAATGTCGAACTGATGGCTTATATGAACTTTATCATTATTGGATCTTCCTTTTTGGGCGTCGTGTTTCTGCCAAAGCTCGTCAAGATGTTTGGAAAGAAACAAACCGCAATGATCGGTTTCGGCATCAGTGTTGCCGCGGATCTGATCAACTTTATGCTTCCTTCAAATGTATATGTGTTTACCATCCTTGCAAGCATCGCGTTTATTGGGATCAGTATTCCCAATGGCATTACGTGGGCGCTTGTCTCAGATATCATTGACTACGGCGAGTGGAAATCCGGTGAGCGGAAAGAAGCAACGACATATTCCCTCTTTAACTTCTCGCGAAAGCTTGCTCAGTCATTGTCTGGTTTTCTCTCCGGGATCGGATTGGGGCTTGTCGGATATATGCCGAACGTAGCCCAGACGGCACAGGCGCTGCTCGGCATTAAAGCGCTTCTTCTTCTGTATCCCGCCATTGCTTTGGCATTAGCTATGGTCATTATCGGTTTTCTTTATAAACTGACAGATCAGCAACATGCACAGATTGTCGAAGAGCTTCAGCATAGAAACTGATCAAACAATCATATAAAGAATATTTTGAATAGTTCGCAAGTAATAATAATTTGTAAGGGTTTTCGCTAAGTGATGAAACTGAAAGAAAGGAGGCTCTTTATTGAATTGAATACGGTAACGATTTCCGCTGAAGAAGCGAAGGAACTGGTTCAGCAAAAGCTGATCGGCGCCAATTTGAATGAACGAGATGCCGAAAAAGTAGCAGACGTGCTCATACATGCTGATTTACGCAATGTGAATTCTCATGGTGTTTTGCGAACAGAACATTATGTGAACAGGCTGAGGGCTGGAGGCATCAATCCAAAAGCGTGTCCCATTTTTAAAGAAACGGGGCCGGTGACAGGAGTGCTGGACGGTGATGACGGGTTCGGCCATGTGATTGCCGATAAGGCGATGGCTCATGCCATTGAAATGGCAAAGAAAAATGGTGTTGGCATGGTCACCGCGACAAACAGCAGCCATTGCGGAGCGTTAAGTTATTTTGTGCAAAAAGCGGCTGAGGAAAAACTGATCGGAATCGCTATGTCTCATACTGACAGTATTGTAGTCCCGTTTGGCGGGAGGTCTCCTTTTTTAGGCACGAATCCAATTGCTTACGGTGTGCCGGCAAAGCATAAAAAACCGTTTATCCTAGATATGGCGACGTCAAAAGTGGCATTTGGAAAGATTCTGCAGGCGCGTGAAGAGGGCAGAGAAATACCAGAAGGATGGGGAGTCGATGAAAACGGAGAGACGGTAACAGACCCTCACAAGGTCGTCTCACTTTCAACGTTCGGGGGTCCTAAAGGCTACGGGCTATCTGTTGTGGTGGATGTGTTTTCAGGTTTGCTGGCTGGGGCGGCTTTTGGTCCGCATATCGCTAAAATGTATGGCGATCTTGATCAAAATAGGAAGCTTGGACATTATGTTTGCGCGATCCATCCGTCCTATTTTACCGGACAAGATACGTTTTTAGAGCAGATGGACGCCATGCTTGATGAACTGCAGCAATCACCTTCGGCTAGAGGAGTCGAGCGAGTGTATGTGCCTGGCGAATTGGAGCAGCTGCATGAGGAAAGAAACAGGAAACACGGAATTTCAATTGCTCGGAGCGTGTATGAATTTTTAAAAAGCAGGTGAGAAAATGAAAGCGGTTCAAGTGCGAAAAGCGTATGATTTGGTGACAGCAGACATGGAAAAGCCTGTTCTTTCAAAGGCTGATGAGGTGCTCGTCAAAGTAAAACGAGTCGGAATTTGCGGTTCTGATATGCATATTTATCATGGCACGAATCCGCTTGCGACCCTTCCGAGAGTAATCGGACACGAGGTAACGGGAGAAGTGGAGGAGGTTGGTGCGAATGTTAAAGGCCTGAAAGCCGGAGACCATGTTGTGATTG
The DNA here is from genome assembly GCF_037964915.1 of Bacillus sp. FSL K6-1012. NCBI lineage: Bacteria > Bacillati > Bacillota > Bacilli > Caryophanales > Bacillaceae > Bacillus > Bacillus sp. FSL K6-1012. Next base: position 1,342,319 of record NZ_CP150175.1, read on the forward strand.
AACCGATTTCTTATTGCGGAAACTGTTATGCCTGCCGTAAAGGCCGGCCAAATGTTTGTGCGAAGCTTTCTGTGTTTGGCGTTCATGAAGACGGCGGGATGCGGGAATATGTTGTGCTTCCTGAAAAGCAGCTTCACGCGGTTTCAAAAGAGCTGCCTTGGGAGGAGGCAGTTATGGCCGAGCCTTATACAATAGGTGCCCAGGCTGTTTGGCGGGGACAGGTGGAAAAGGGTGATCGCGTTCTGATTCAGGGGGCGGGGCCTATCGGCATCTGTGTGTTAAAAATGGCAAAGCTAGCGGGTGCTTCCGTCATGATAACCGACTTAAATAATGAGCGGCTGACATTTGCTACAGAAAACGGTGCCGACGCTGTTGTGAATGTTCAAACAGAACATGCGGCTGAGCGGGTTCGGGAATGGACGGGCAATGAAGGAGCCAATGTAGTCATTGATGCTGTCTGTCTCCCAGCGACTTTTGAGCTTTCCGTTGATGTTGTTTCTCCGGCAGGGCGTGTGGTGGTGCTTGGATTTGATGAGAGAGCGTCACAAATTTCTCAGCTCCCCATTACAAAAAAAGAAGTCACGATTACCGGCTCAAGACTCCAGACAAATCAGTTTCCGAAAGTTGTAAAGCTGCTGAATGAAGGCCGGTTAGCGCATAACGGGCTCGTCACCCATACGTTTTCAGTTGAAGATGTCCATCACGCGTTTCAATTTATCAAGGAGCATCCAGATCAGGTGCGGAAGGCAGTGATCACATTTGATTAAAAGGCTCAATCCGGAGGTGTAGGATGAATATTACATTTCGATGGTATGGACGAGGCAACGATACAGTCACACTTGAACACGTGAAACAAATTCCCGGGGTGAAAGGCATTGTCTGGGCTCTCCATCACAAACCTGCCGGGGAAGTGTGGGAAATAGAGGAAATCAAAGCCGAGACGGAATATATACAATCCCATGGTTTTCATGCGGAGGTTGTCGAAAGCGTGAACGTTCATGAAGCGATTAAACTGGGCAGCGAAGAACGCGGCCGGTACATTGAAAATTATAAGCAGACCATCCGCAATCTGTCTGCTTTTGGCGTGAAAGTGATTTGCTACAATTTTATGCCGATTTTCGACTGGACACGCACCGACATGTTCCGTCCGCTGGAAGACGGCTCAACCGCTCTGTTTTTTGAAAAAGCCAAAGTGGAGAGCCTGGAGCCTCAAGAGCTGATCCGGACGGTGGAAGAAGCGTCTGACCTGACACTCCCAGGGTGGGAGCCTGAAAAAATGGCTCGGATCAAAGAACTGTTTAAGGCCTACAGGACGGTCGATGAAGAACAGCTGTGGAACAATTTATCATTTTTTTTGAAGGAAATTCTGCCGGTTGCTGAAGCGCATGGCATTCAAATGGCCATTCATCCGGATGACCCGCCTTGGCCGATTTTCGGATTGCCGCGTATTATCACAGGAGAGGCAAGCTATGAGAAGCTGCGGGCCATATCAGACTCACCTTCTAACTGCATCACCTTATGTACCGGTTCCATGGGGGCCAATCCCGCCAATGACATGGTGGAAATTGCTAAAACATATGCCGGGCTTGCTCCATTTTCACACATCCGCAATGTGAAGATTTTTGAAAATGGGGATTTTATTGAAACGTCTCATCTGACAAAGGACGGTTCGATTAATATTCAAGGGGTCATGGCAGAACTGCACAAGCAGGATTACAACGGATATGTCAGGCCGGATCACGGTCGCCATATTTTTGGAGAGCAATGCCGTCCGGGCTACGGCTTATACGATCGCGCTTTAGGCATCATGTATTTGAACGGACTGTGGGACGCGTACGAATCAATGGCGAAAAAAGAGGTGGAATTATGATTCCTCTTCATCATCGACTGGCAGGTAAAGTTGCTGTTATCACAGGGGGCAGCGGTGTGCTCTGCTCGGCCATGGCCCGGGAGCTTGCCCGCCATGGCATGAAGGTGGCGATACTGAACCGGTCAGCTGAAACAGGACAAGAGGTTGTGAGGGAAATTACGAAAGCTGGCGGCACGGCATGTTCCGTTTCTGCTGATGTGCTGGACAGGACGTCGCTAGAGAAGGCGAAGACTGATATCCTTGACCGATTTGGCGCTGTTCATCTCTTAATCAATGGAGCAGGAGGAAATCATCCCGCTGCGATTACTGATGTGGAGACATATGAAGCAGAAGGAGAAGGGCAATCATTCTTTGACATGGATGAAAACGGATTTTCAACTGTTTTTTCAACCAACTTCACTGGGGCATTTCTGGCTACCCAAGTATTTGGAAAGGAACTGCTGAAGGCAGACTCACCAGCCATTGTGAATATCTCATCAATGAGCGCTTATTCACCTATGACGAAGGTTCCGGCGTACAGTGCGGCCAAAGCATCAATCAATAATTTTACAATGTGGCTGGCTGTGCATTTTGCGGAAACCGGACTGAGGGTTAACGCAATCGCACCAGGCTTTTTTCTGACAAAACAAAATCACGATCTGCTGATCAATAAGGATGGAAGCTTTACAGACCGCTCTAAAAAAATTATTGCGGGAACACCGATGAAGCGATTTGGAAAACCGGAGGACTTGCTCGGCACGCTTCTTTGGCTGGCGGATGATTCCTATTCAGGCTTTGTCACCGGCATCACCGTTCCTGTCGATGGAGGTTTTATGGCTTATTCAGGAGTGTGACGAAAGCAGATACAGATACTGAACCAACATAGGGGTGAGGTTGAGATGTTTTCTAAAGATAAGCTTCCAGTCATCCTTTTTTTGTTCCTGGCTGGTGTGATTAACTATCTGGACCGTTCGGCATTGTCCATTGCAGCTCCATTCATTCAGGATGATCTCACACTGTCCGCTACACAAATGGGCTTGATTTTCAGCAGTTTTTCGATTGGATATGCCGTTTTCAATTTTCTTGGCGGTGTGGCATCCGACCGCTATGGAGCAAAATTGACCTTATTTGTGGCCATGGTCGTTTGGTCGCTGTTCAGCGGAGCAGTTGCATTGGCTTTTGGCTTTGTCAGCCTGCTGATCATACGAATTTTGTTTGGAATGGGGGAAGGGCCGCTTTCGGCGACCATCAATAAAATGGTCAATAACTGGTTTCCGCCGACTCAGCGGGCGTCTGTTGTCGGAGTCACAAATAGCGGAACGCCCCTTGGCGGAGCCATTTCCGGACCAATTGTCGGCATGATCGCCGTTGCATTCAGCTGGAAGGTTTCCTTCGTTCTCATCATGATCATCGGATTGATTTGGGCTTTTCTCTGGTTAAAATTCGTAAAAGAAAAGCCGGCTGAGCCAATGGGCAATGCACCTGCGATGAAAGTTGAAGCCGCTCCTGAGGAGAAAATTCCGCTGACCTTTTATCTGAAACAAAAAACAGTCTTGTTCACGGCGTTTGCTTTTTTCGCTTACAACTACATCCTCTTCTTCTTTTTGACGTGGTTTCCGAGCTATCTTGTCGAGGAGCGGGGATTAAGTGTTGGGTCAATGAGTGTCATCACAGTCATTCCGTGGATTTTAGGATTTATCGGCCTGGCAGCCGGGGGATTTGTTTCGGACTATGTATACAAAAAAACAGTCCGGAAAGGCGTGCTGTTTTCGCGTAAAGTCGTGCTCGTCACGTGTTTGTTTTCTTCCGCGGTATTGATTGGTTTAGCTGGGCTTGTCACCACAACTGTAAGCGCTGTTACGCTCGTGGCTCTGTCTGTCTTCTTTTTATATTTGACGGGCGCGATCTACTGGGCTGTTATTCAGGATGTAGTCGACCAAAAGAATGTCGGTTCTGTTGGCGGATTCATGCATTTTCTCGCCAACACCGCAGGCATCATCGGTCCCGCTTTAACCGGCTTTATTGTTGACCGGACGGGTACTTTTTCTGGCGCATTTTTACTTGCCGGAGGGCTGGCCGTCTTCGCTTCACTGGCTGTCATCCGTTTTGTGCGGCCGATCATCGGCAGCGCAGCAGGAACGCATGCTGATGATACGGTTTCTTATTAATCTGGAAATATGGTGGGAGAGGCGGTGTGTTTGATGATACAATATGTAATAACGAATCGCAGCCGGTATGATAAGGAAGGGAAATAGATGGTAACCATTAAAGATATCGCAAAACTTGCAAACGTATCCCACACAACCGTTTCCAGAGCACTCAATAACAGCCCTTATATTAAAGAACACACAAAGAAAAAAATATTGGAGCTTGCCTCACAGCTCAACTATACACCGAATGTGAATGCAAAAAGCCTTGCAATGCAAAAATCCCATACGATCGGGCTTTTCTTTACAAGCATCACAAACGGAACCTCACACAGTTTTTTCGCTGATACCATAAAAGGCGTAAACCAAGCAATCAGCGAAGAGTACAATCTGTATGTGCGCGGCATTGATGATCTGAAAAGCTATGACTCTGTAACACCAATGAGATATGACGGCATTATTTTAATGAGTCAAAGCGATATTGATAATTCTTTTATTTATCATATTCGGGAAAAAAAGATCCCGCTCGTCGTGCTGAACCGGGATGTCGATGACAGGGGCATTACCAACATATTGTCCAATGACAAGGAAGGTTCTCAGGAAGCTGTAGAATACTTGATTAAAAACGGACATCAAGACATCGCCATCATTGAGGGAATCGAAGGATTTAAATCCTCTCAGCAGCGAAAGGAAGGCTACTTAGCAGCGCTGATTCGCCATCATATACCGATCAAACATGAATACAGTGTAAAAGGGCAATACGATATGGAGAGCGGCTTTCAGGCGATGGAACGCCTGCTGGCGCTTCCGAACACTCCAACCGCTGTCTTTTGTTCGAATGATGACATGGCGATCGGAGCAATGAATGCCATATTTGCCAAGGGGATGCGCGTGCCTGATGATATATCTGTCATCGGATTTGATGATATTGGTTTTTCGCAATATATCACGCCAAGGCTTTCTACAGTGAAACGTCCTGTTGAAAAAATCAGCGTGCTCGGTGCAAAAAAATTATTGAAGCTGATCAGCACACCTGATACGAAAGCAGAAAAAATCTTTGAAAACACAGAGTTTATGGTGCGTGATTCAGTAAAAGATATCACGACATGATGCCCCGTTTTTCCAGCGGGCATTCTTTATAGAGAAAAATGTTAACGTGTGCATAAATCCGAAAGGGAGGCAATGACGGTGCAAAAGCTGAATAAAAAATTGTACGAAAGCTATACACAGTATCCGGAAAGGATTCTCCAATTTGGAGAAGGAAATTTTCTGCGGGCGTTTGTCGATTGGCAAATTGAGCAATTGAATCGACATACTGATTTCAATGGAAGTGTCGCGGTTGTACAGCCGAGAGGTTCAGAGAAAATCAAAAGATTAAATGACCAGGATGGCTTGTATACTCTTTTTTTACAGGGAATGAAGGATGGAGAAGCGGTAAACGAAAAGATGATTATCAATTCAATCAGCCGCGGGATTGATCTGTTTTCCGACTATGACGAGTTCAAAAAGTTGGCTTCAAGCGAAGCACTGCGTTTTATCATTTCTAATACGACCGAAGCTGGTATTGTTTGTGAGAAAGAAGACCGCTTAGAGGATAGGCCGCAAAAAACATTTCCAGGGAAATTAACAGCTTTTCTGTACTTTCGCTACCAGGCTTTTGCCGGAGACGAGACAAAAGGGTGTGTCTTGATTCCGTGTGAGCTGATTGAGAATAACGGGCAAAAGCTGAAGGAAGCGATTCTGCATTATGCTGATCTATGGGAGCTGGAAGAGGGGTTTACGCAATGGATTCAGAACGCCAACACGTTTTGTAATAGTTTAGTAGACCGTATTGTTCCCGGTTTTCCTGTAGACAGCATTAATGAGATCACTGCGGAATTAGGCTATCAAGATGAACTGGTTGTTGTGGGAGAACAGTATTATTTATGGGTGATTGAAGGGCCGAATTGGATTGGAGAAGAATTGCCCTTTGCGGCAGCTGGTCTCCATACAAAGATTGTTAGCGATCTGACTCCATACCGGACGAAAAAAGTGAGAATTTTAAATGGCGCGCATACGGCAATGACGCCAGTGGCTTCCTTATACGGTTTGAAAACGGTGCGTGATTCAGTTGAACATCCGGCAGTGGGGCGCTTTGTTGAGGAGCTGATTCATGATGAAATACTTCCTGTTTTGAAAATGGAAGGGCTTACTCAATATGCGGAGGATGTGCTGGGTCGCTTTAAAAACCCGTACATCAAACATTATGTGGAAAGCATTGCACTGAATTCAGTGTCAAAGTTCAAAACGAGAAACCTGCCGACCCTTCAGGAATATGTTGAACAAAAGGGACAGCTTCCTGAACGTTTAGTGTTTTCATTCAGCGCGCTTCTGTATGTTTATCGAAAGAAGGAAATGCAGGATGACCCGGCTGTTCTTCAATTTTTCCAAGAGGTTTGGAATCAGGAGACCGGAGATATGCTCCGTATCGCTTCAGCCTTATTAGGAGAACAATGGCTGTGGGGAGCAAATCTGAATGAAATTCCGAAGCTGACTGAGAGAGTCGCTGCTTACTTGAATCATATTCAAGTACTGGGAATGGAGCAGGCTCTTGAACAATGCTGTCTGCAAAGGGGGAAAGTGCTGTGAAATCATTTATAAAGATTCATAGACAAGACAATGTCTTGCTTGCTCTGCGTGATATTCAGAAGGGAGAGCAACTGAACGCGGACGGCGTGTCGATTGAAGTAAAAGATGATATTAAAAGAGGCCATAAGATTGCATTGCAGCATATAAAGGAAAACGGCAGCATCATCAAATACGGGTTTCCGATCGGGCATGCGTTAAAAGATATTTTTATTGGGGAGCATATTCATGTTCATAATGCAAAAACAAATTTATCTGATATCCAAACGTACAGTTATACACCGAGATTTGAACAAAATCCATACACACATGAGGACCGAACATTTAAAGGATATAGAAGAGAAAACGGCAATGCCGGTGTTCGCAATGAATTGTGGATCGTGCCAACCGTCGGCTGTGTCAATGGAATAGCCGAAAAAATGCTTCAGCGGTTTGTCAGAGAAACGGGGGATATTGCCCCATTTGACAACGTATTAGTGCTAAAACATCAATACGGATGCTCACAGCTTGGCGATGATCACGAAAATACTAGGCAAATCCTGCTGAACGCCATTCGCCATCCAAATGCCGGCGGTGTCTTGGTGCTGGGGCTCGGCTGTGAAAATAACGAGCTGGCAGCAATGAAAAAAGCGCTTCAGGATGTCAACAAGGATCGGGTGAAATTTCTCGAATCCCAGTCGGTGACAGACGAAATGGAGGCAGGTGTCGTATTGCTGAAGGACATCCATGAAGCGGCCAAAGGGGATAAACGGGAAGACATCCCGCTTTCTGAACTGAAAATAGGGTTGAAATGCGGTGGGTCTGACGGTTTTTCCGGCATCACAGCGAACCCATTGCTCGGACGATTTTCTGATTATATCATTGCGCAGGGAGGCAGCACGGTGCTGACGGAGGTGCCGGAGATGTTCGGTGCGGAAACGCTGCTGATGCAGCGGGCTGCCAATGAAGAGGTATTCCATAAAATTGTCGATTTAATCAATGATTTTAAACAATATTTTATAAAGCATGATCAGCCGGTGTACGAAAACCCTTCGCCAGGCAACAAAGCAGGCGGCATTTCCACCCTTGAGGATAAATCGCTGGGCTGCACGCAAAAGGCGGGGATTTCTCCTGTCTCGGATGTATTAAAATACGGTGAAGTGCTTCAGACAAACGGACTGACGCTATTGAGCGCGCCCGGCAATGATTTAATCGCCTCCTCCGCATTGGCTGCTGCCGGCTGCCACATTGTTCTGTTTACAACAGGACGAGGCACGCCGTTCGGCACTTTTGTTCCAACGGTAAAGGTGGCGACGAATACACAGCTGTACGAGACGAAGCCGCACTGGATTGATTTTAACGCAGGTCTCTTAGCAGAGGATGATGTTCATGAGGAATTTGTGCTTCGTGAGTTTATCGATTATATCACGAAGGTTGCAAGCGGAGAGCTCGTGAATCACGAAAAAAACGACTTCAGAGAGCTTGCCATTTTTAAATCGGGTGTGACGCTATAAACCAAGAAAGGCTATCCTGTTCAGGATAGCCTTCTTGGTTAAATCAGCTTCAAACCGCTGATTAAGATAATGGATGCCATAATAAATTGCAGCGGACGGGGTGAAAATCTAGGTGAAAGATGACTGCCAACCAGCACCCCCGGAATGGAACCGATAAGCAAATTGGCCGCTAACAAATAATCAACGCTCCCGAAGCTTGCGTTTAAAATACCTGCCGCAGTAACGAGCAGAAAAGCATGCGCAATATCTGTTCCGACAATGTCGGATGTTTTCATTTTAAATAAGTACAGCATAGCAATCGCAAACAACGAGCCGGAACCGATCGACGTTAAGCCGACGATAAACCCAAACACGACACCGATAAGAATCGTAAGCATCCGCTTATCTTCGAGCGGCATCAGCTGCCAGCGGTTCGGGCGAAGTTTTTTGTCCAGAAACAGGCGGACGATGATCGAAATGGCAACTAGGGTCAACACATAACCAAGAGCGTGTTTAATAATCTCTTCCTGATGCTGGTGGAAGGCGGGGAACAAATGAAGTATGCCAATGGCTATAGAAGCACTCGGAATACTGCCGATGGCTAAGTATTTTACCAATTTAAAATTGATTGTTTTCTGCCGCCAATGGGACGCAACACCAAACAGCTTGGTGATCGAGTTATAGACAAGGTCCGTACCGACTGCAATGGAAGGATTGATTCCAAGCACTATTAAAAGAGGAGTTAAAAGCGCAGCTCCGCCTACACCTGTCAATCCGACTAAGACACCGACTAACAAACCCATCAAAATGATGCTAACACTCATGATAAAGGCCTCCTGAAAACCCGACTATTTTTATCAGATTATATATGATTAGGTCGCTTTAATCAATTAAATTTTTTGAATATTTGTACGGATGTTTCTTTGATTTTTGTATGTTCAATATCTTTATTCATTTGCCCTATAATGAGTGTCAGGACGAGATGGGATTGAGTTTGACCGGTTAAAACAGGTAATTCCGGTCGGTATTTGGCTGAATGAGGTCAACCAGTCAGCTATATGCAAATACCGGCTGTCACTGGGAATCGCGGTATATTGGATACGGTAGTGAACTGAAGGCAATAAAAAAGATACCTTTAGATCAGGTATCTTTTTTTAGGTTACATGCGCTGCTGATAAAACGGCAGCTCCGTATGGCCCATTTCCCTTACATAAACAAACAGGTTGCCTTTATGGTGAATTTCATGCTCCATCGCAAGCTGAAGCAATGCGCTGCCAGTGACTTTTCTTCCGAAAGTGGCTGTCAGGTCAATTTCTCTGTCAAGGTGTTCCTCAGTGAGCTGCTCAAGGATGGCAGCCGTTTTTTCTGTAAACGCTTTAGCCAAAACATTGAGATCTGTTTCCGTTTCTTCCTGCTGGTTTTGAAAAGGTGAGGCATTGCCTTCTTTAATGACATTTGCGAACAGATGGAAAGTCGTCAGGATGTGCTTGACAAGCTCTTCTGCTGACATTGATGTTTCCGTCGGTTTGTAGCTGTAATGATTTTTGCTGATTTTTTCTGTCAGCTCAATCGTCACATTGCGATGTGACAAAAAGTGACTCACAATTTGAGTGGATTGGCTCAATAGAATCTCCTCCATATGTAAAAATAAATGGTGCAATGAAATCCTATATCAATGGGCATAAATTAACAAGCAATATGCTGAGAAGTGATTGTATTTTTTTGCGGTTAGCCGAAATTCGACAATTGCGGTCTTTTTGCGTTCTTCTTTTTCTTGTAAATATGATAAAATATGACATATCTCGGGTATATAAAAGGGGGGATTAATTGAGGATGAAGCAGACTATTCCGTCCTCTTATGTCGGGCTTAAAATTAATGAATGGTATACCCATATCCGGCAGTTTCACGTAGCTGAAGCCGAACGGGTCAAGCTCGAAGTAGAAAGAGAAATCGAGGATATGGAAGAAGATCAAGATTTGCTGCTGTATTATTCTTTAATGGAATTTAGGCACCGTGTTATGCTGGATTACATTAAGCCTTTGGGAGAGGACACCTCGCAGCTAGAGTTTTCAGAATTATTAGAAGACATCGAGGGGAATCAGTACAAGCTGACAGGACTGCTCGAATACTACTTTAACTTTTTTCGCGGGATGTATGAATTTAAGCAGAAAATGTTTGTCAGTGCCATGATGTACTATAAGAGGGCAGAAAAGAACCTTGCCCTTGTGTCAGACGACATTGAAAAAGCTGAATTTGCTTTTAAAATGGCTGAGATCTTTTACAATTTAAAGCAGACTTATGTCTCTATGAGCTATGCCGTTCAGGCGTTAGAAACGTATCAGATGTATGAAACGTACACTGTCCGCAGAATCCAATGTGAATTCGTTATTGCAGGTAATTATGATGATATGCAGTATCCAGAAAGAGCATTGCCCCATTTAGAACTGGCTTTAGATCTTGCAAAGAAAGAAGGCAATCCCCGCCTGATCAGTTCGGCCCTTTACAATCTCGGAAACTGTTACGAGAAAATGGGTGAACTGCAAAAGGCAGCCGAATACTTTGAGAAATCTGTTTCTATTTGCAAGTCGGAAAAGTTCGATAATCTTCCGCATTCTATCTACTCATTAACACAAGTTCTGTATAAACAAAAAAATGATGCCGAAGCGCAAAAGCAATATCGTCAAGGATTGGAAATCGCCCGTCAGTATAGTGATGAATTATTCGTGGAGCTTTTTCAATTTTTACATGCGTTATACGGAAAAAACATTGACACAGAATCAGTCTCACACACCTTTCAATTTCTTGAAGAACATATGCTGTATCCTTACATTGAAGAGCTGGCGCATGATGCTGCCCAATACTATATAGAGAATGGACAGCCTGAAAAAGCACTTTCCTTTTATGAGAAAATGGTGCACGCACAAAAACAAATCCAGAGAGGAGATTGTTTATATGAAATCTAAATGGATGACAGGTTTGTTGCTCGTTGCGGTCGGGTTCAGCTTTACTCAGGTGATGGTCCATGCAGGAGAAACAGCAGATACAGAGGGAAAAACATTTCATATTGCGGCACGCAATCAAACATGAAGATGACAAAAAAAGACCCTCCGGTTGCGGAAGGGTCTTTTTTATTTCAGCTTCCATTCCTTAATGGTCAGCTCAGAGGACCCGCTGAACACCAATGGATCAGCTTGTCCGATTTCGCGCGCCTCTTCCAGTGAGCCCGCTTTGATGACGTATGCTCCGCCTGTGGCGTCGCTGAAAGGACCGAACATTTTTAAGCGTTTTTCTGCCTGCAGGCGGTCCAAAAATTCATAGTGTCCGGCTACATGCTCCTGATTGAATTGATCTGTTCTGGTAGTCAGCATTAAGTACGTATTCAAGAATGCCCCCTCCTTTTGAACTTTAGTTTAGCACAATTATCCATATAGCGGTGCTTTTCGTCCTACGAATGCCACCTATTGATGAAAAAAGAAAAAGGAGAGATGATAGGTGAGCATTCAAGTGAAGAAAAATGTGGTTTCTGAGGCAAAGTACGCGCTGAAATGCCCGAATGCGATGTCCGCTGAATATATTACCATTCACAACACGGCAAACGACGCGTCCGCTGCCAACGAAATTAGCTACATGATCGGGAACACCAGCTCGACAAGCTTTCATTTCGCGGTTGATGATAAAGAGGTGATTCAGGGATTGCCGCTTAACCGTAACGCTTGGCATACTGGTGACGGCACAAACGGTACAGGAAACCGCAAGTCGATTGGCGTTGAAATTTGCTACAGCAAATCGGGAGGCCCAAAGTACGAGGCAGCCGAGGCATTGGCGATCTCTTTTGTGGCACAGCTTTTGAAGGAGCGGGGCTGGGGAATTGATCGAGTCAGAAAGCACCAAGACTGGAACGGAAAATACTGCCCGCACCGCATTTTATCAGAGGGGCGCTGGGAGCAAGTCAAGGCGGCAATTGAAGCGGAATTAAACGGAAGCGCCTCAGCGAAAAAGGTTTCTCCTTCTGCGCAAGTGTATCATGTGAAAAAAGGAGATACGCTGTCCGGCATTGCAGCATCACACGGTATCAGTGTGAAAACTCTGCAAAGCTTAAATCACATCACTGATCCAAATTACATTAAAGTCGGACAGGAGATCAAGCTTTCCGGGACTGCCTCTTCCTCTAAAAGCCATGCCGCATCCTCTTATCCGCTGCCATCGGGGGTAATCAAAGTAACGAGCCCGCTGACAAAAGGCACAAAAGTAAAGCAGGTTCAGACTGCGCTGGCAGCTCTTTATTTTTATCCTGATAAAGGGGCGAAGAATCATGGGGTGGACGGTGTATATGGGCCAAAAACAGCAAATGCTGTCAAACGCTTTCAATCTGTCAGCGGATTAACGGCAGACGGCATTTACGGGCCGAAAACGAAAGCTAAAATTGAACAAAAACTATAATGAAAAAAGGAAGCTTCACTTGGATGGAGCTTCCTTTTTTACCTTACATACAAACGGCAGCAAGAACCTTTTGACTGATTTGGCACAGCAGGAGAGTGCCGTGCCACAATAGGATGTTAAGAGTTATGAACAATTTGCTAGGCATAAAGTTAACAAGAAATCTAGAAAAGCAAAAAACCTTCGAGCAATAAAATAGAAAATAAAAAGACCCGGTGATCACCGGGGAAAAGAAATAGAACGTTACAGGTTTAGTAATACTTTTTATATTCTACTTTGTAATCATAGTCATGTTTGTCATGATCATAACACTTTTTGCCGTGGTCATAATATTTTTTGTCATGGTCATAGTATTTTTTGTCGCAATCATAATCTTTCTCATGATCATCATAATACTTTTTATCGTGGTCGTAATACTTCTTGTAGTACTTCTTTTTGTAAGTGTAATACTCTTCTTTATATTTTTTATAATAACCCATACTAACGCCTCCTTTAATGTTTGATCAGTTTTATTATATGGATTAAAAAAGAGATGGTATGGTCAAATGTATTCGTTATCAAAAAAAGGCTGTTTTCAAAAACAAACTGATAAAAATGGATAGCGTGCCAGCTTACATAAGCCTTTTAAAAGAATGATTTATAACATTTATACTTAATCCACCTGTAGATCGACCGCATAAGGCCCCCATTTAAACGCCGCAGTTTTTCTTTCTAGTAAAATAAGTGCTTACTTTTCTATCGCCTCAGCTGTTGAAAGAGTTGACACATTCCAGCAAGATATCGATAAATCCCTTCATATATCTCCTGATATGGAAATACGATAAAAAGGTTTTCATTCATAGATGAGTAGAGTAAACTGGTGCTGACTGATAAAGGAGAGCGCTTAACATGAAAGATATGTATGACAGTTTTTTATCTCTTTCTGCGTCTGAATCGGAATACCGGATTATTTATGAAGAGAACAGCGGGAGCGAGCATATTGTCATCGGCCCTCACGGCGGAAGAATTGAGCCGGGCGTCAGCGAACTGGTGCGGGCATTTGCTGATCAAAGTTCCATTTATATCTTTGAAGGATTGAAGCAGCGCAACAACCGTTCGCTCCACCTGACAAGCACTCGTTTTGATGAACCGCTTGCCATAGAAAAAGTAAACGCCCACCGATTCGCGCTGGCATTTCACGGCTATCATGATCTGAAAAAGCCGCATACATTGGTCGGGGGCGCGGATCGGATAAAAGCAGAAGCCATTTGCGAGTTGCTGAATGAGGCAGGTTTCAGTGCGGAACTGGTCAGTGAAAAAGACCGGCTGGCAGGTGTTCATCCGCAAAATATCGTCAATCGGACGAAAAGGGAGATGGGGCTGCAGCTGGAATTGAGTACGGCGCAGCGGAGCGCGCTGTTTCACAATTTTGGCTGCCGTAAGGGACAATACATAGAAAACAATCTTTTTTCTCGATATGTGAATGCCGTTAAGCTTGGTTTTTATGGAAGAAGCAAGCAGGACCTGCAATAACTGCCTATTCCTTCATATGCTGTGATTGTTTGAATGCGCAGGGAGGAATAAACGATGTTTTATCATATTAAAGAGCTTCAGTATCAGGCAAAGCCTTCCCATCCGGATCCTGTTTATGCGAAAAAGCTCCAAGAGGTGCTGGTCGGCCAATTTGGTGAAATTAGTGTGATGATGCAATATTTGTTTCAGGGTTTTAACTGCAGGGCGGATGCCAAGTATAAAGATTTGCTATGTGATGTGGGGACGGAAGAGATCGGACATGTGGAAATGTTGGCTACGATGATTTCCAGGCTTCTGGATGATGCTCCCGCTGATGTACAGGAGAATGCTTACAAAAGCAACCCCGCTATTGCAGCAGTGATGTCAGGGATGAATCCTCAGCACGCTATTGTGTCCGGCTTGGGTGCGATGGCATCAGATAGTGAGGGTTATCCGTGGAATGCAAAATACATTATCTCAAGCGGAAATCTGCTGGCGGATTTCCGTGCAAACTTAAATGCGGAAGCCCAGGGGCGCCTTCAGGTGACACGGCTTTACGCCATGACTGATGATCCCGGGGTAAGAGATATGCTGTCATTTTTGATTGCGAGGGATACTTATCATCAAAATATGTGGTATGCAGCGATTAAAGAGCTGGAAGAAAGAGAACGGGATATTGTCGTTCCCACGACATTTCCGCGTGAGCTAGAAAAGCAGGAAGTATCCTATGACCTGTTTAACTTTTCCAGAGGGGATGAAAGCTCACAAGGAAGGTGGGCTCACGGTGAATCATTTGACGGCCGGGGAGAATTCAGATATATACCGGCTCCGATTGCATTTGGTCCGGAACCTCATTTTAAACCGGCACCGAAGTGGTTGCATGATACGATGCCTCCCATGTCAAAATGCTAGTTTCTCTGCCGGGCTGAGGACATATGTCCCCAGCCCGTTTTCATGTCAGCCGCGCCTTCTGATATTGTACAGTGCTTTTGCTTCCGCTACCAGTAATGGGGGCTGATCTTCCTCATATTCCGCTTTTGGCCGCTTATCAGATAATAAATAAGCAAGCCGCTTCTGAAATTGAATACCTGCTTTACGCCGTTCAAACATTTCAAGTCTTTTCTCAGCAAAGTCCTTTGTTACCCGGAATACCGTCGCAATGGTTGCAAGAGCCTGACTTCTCCATTGCGGCAGTTCCATCTGCAACAGCATAAAGGTTGGCACACAGAAGTGGTACATAAATTGGTTCGCCTGAAATTCCTGCAGCTCCCTGAAGAGCTTGTTCATCTGAAAATGATTGCCTGCATGCTTTAATACGTGGCACAGTTCATGGCCAAAATCCTCCCATTGCTCTTCCTGGGACTTTTTTTGGTTCAATATGATACTGTACATGCCGTCGTATTTCACCATCATGCTTCCCATATCCTCGAAATGAACCCATATATCAAGATCGTTTGCGATTTTCAGCATGTCAATGTGATGGGGAGAGGTGATGCCCAGCCGGCTGTATAAATTTTTTACGTATTCCTCCAGATGTGATAAGTAATCGCCCAATTGAATACTCCCTTTCGAACATATGTTCTGTTTGTAGCGAGAAAGAAAAGCCCGTTTAGGACTAAAAAGTGTGTTGAAATCTTTCCCTTTTCTTTAAAAAATAAACACTTTTTCTTTATATCGGTCTATTTTTTATATGTTTTAGAGAACAGAGAAATATTTATTTGTTTTTCGGTTTCCGGTTTTTCTCTTTTTCTTTTAAATAGTTGATAAATTCGATGGCCTGCTGTTTGCTTTCAGGGGAAAAATCCTGCATATCCCGGTATGCGAGCTGCAAGTCCGGATCAGAAAACATATCATCATCAGATTTTTTTTCTTTTCCTGTTAATAAGTAATCCGTTGTCACTTGGAAGTAATCAGCCAGCTTTTGCAGTGTGTCGTAATCAGGTTCGCTTCGCCCGTTTTCATAATGAGAATATCGTGCGCGCGATACACCGATGTGAGATGCGATTTCTTCCTGTGTCCTTTTCCCTCTGAGACTCTTCAATCTGCCGCCTATCATACTATGACCTCTCTTTTTTAAACTCCCTAAGTTACTTATGATTATAGATACAATCTGTATCAAAATAAAGTTATGATAAAAAAAGTATCAAAAATAACTTGATGATACAGAATGTATCGTTTATACTTGGTAACAGTTGATACGAATTGTATCAAAAACAAATCGGGGGAGTGATCACATGCATCCGATTCAAATCGTTTTTAGTGAACATCCGATAGATCAGCGCCATCTCGGACAATCCGGCGGCTCCATTTCTTTTACGGCATGCGGCCTTCCGGTATTCCAATTTGAAAATCGAGAACAATTTCAAGCGTACTTGCTGTTAAAAGAAGAGGTGAAACGCAATGAAAATGGATAAAAGCTATCCTTTTCCTATGTATTCAGGGCTGTTGAATTCAGAACATTATGACAAAATAGGCTCGGCCCTGTGGCTGTTTCTCTGGTTTATCAGCTCAACGACAAAAGAAAATGAAAAGGATGGCGTGAGCTGGGGAATTGTGCTCGGCCATAAGCCATTAAAAGCAAGAGAGATGGCGGCAGTATTCGGTGTAAGTGAAAAAACAGTCAGAAGATGGCTGGAGCTTCTTGAAAGACATGGATACATAAAGGCTGCCCGCGCGCCATACGGACTCATGATTTCTGTGAAGCACTCTAAAAAATTCAGCTTCAGATCGGACAAAACTGCACACCGCAGCGATAATGAGCGGTCATTTTCGCCGCTGGCACAGGACAAAGAAGACCGCTCTAATATAGATAAAACAAAAACATATGCTGCTGCTGATGATGCAGTGGATCACATTGCGAAGCGGTTTACACAATTACGGTCGGCTCAAGAAGGACGCACCGTGTATCCTTCCTCCAGAGATTATCAAGCCATCGCCCGTATTGTCGCCATCGGCGTTCCTGTAACGCAAACAATCAAATGGCTTGAGGAATGTTTTCAAGCTTTTGAAAACCGGCGAACCGCTGCTTCAGAAACGATAAAGGCCTTTCGCTACTGTTCGAAATTCATCGAAGACCGATTTTTCGCGCAGCAAGCTAAAAAGACCGCCGCAATACACCATGAGAGGAATGAAAGTAATGACAAAACATACAATCGAGCAGATTTTAGACGAGTTGAGAAAAGGGAGACGTCCATTACTGGCGGACAAACCGGCCGAATCAGACGCAAGCCGGTATGATTGCCAGCGATGCAAGGATCAGGGAGGATATCTCAGCCGGCAAGACGGTCTGGAAGTGTGGACAATGTGCAGCTGTATGGCAGAACGAAAAGTAAAACGGCTGCTTGGCGTCAGTGAAATTACTCCTGCCTTCAGACAGCTTGGCTTTCATGAATTCCGCACCCAAGGGAAGCCGCAGGCCGTCAAGGACGCGTTTGAATGCGCCAAAGAGTTTGTGGCGGATTATGAACAAATCAAGGACAGCCGGAAAAACAGTATCGCCCTTTTGGGTCAGCCCGGTTCCGGGAAAACACATCTTCTTACCGCTGCGGCCAATGACCTGATGAGAAAGCGCCATGTGCCGGTCATTTATTTTCCGTTCGTCGAAGGCTTTACTGATTTAAAAAATGATTTTGATCTTTTGGAAGCCAAGCTGAACCGAATAAAGCAGGCAGACGTGCTGTTCATTGATGATCTCTTTAAACCGGTAAACGGCAAACCGCGCGCCACTGATTGGCAGCTGGAACAAATGTATTCCGTTTTGAACTACCGCTACTTAAATCATAAACCGATTCTGCTTTCAAGCGAGCTTACGATTGAAACGCTCGTCCGGGTTGATGAAGCGATCGGCACGAGAATCTATGAAATGTGCAGTGATTATTTAGTGATTATCAAAGGAACAGCGTATGACCTGAATCATAGATTGGAGGGCATCAGATAATGTGCAAGCTCTGTAAGACAAAGAAAGTAATTGTTGAACATACCGGGATCGGAGCGGTTTTTCATCCATGTCCGAACTGCCGGTCCGGCAATGATTTAACGCCGGTTATTCAAAAGCTGGAACAAATGCTGACAGCCGGAAAAGCGGGGCTGAATGCCCGTGATTAAACAGCTGGCTGCTCTGTTCGCGTTGCTGTTTCGGGCGAAGCGGACAGAAAAAAACATCGAACAATGGTACAAGGATGACGGGAAGTGAAGCAGATGCCGGAAACAAAACAATTTGAAATGAGTCCTGCGCCGTGGCGTGCTGTCGCATGCGGGGATGAGAAGCCAATTTATATCTATTCTGCTTACAGTGAAGAAGAAAAAGAGAGATTCCCTTATTCAAACGGCCGGCTGATCGCCGCTGTATTTGACCTCAGCTCTTTTTCGCAAATAAGCAATGCCAAATTGATGGCAGCCGCACCTGAGCTGAAGGAAGCGGCTAAAGCGGCGCTGGATTTTCTGAACGGGAATTCCGCTCATTCAAAGGAGCACATCATAAAGGTATTAGAAGCAGCCAACAAAAGCGCTGAACCCGAAAGGAAGGAAATGACATATGATCAACCCTAAAAAACTCGTAAATATTGATTCCATCACGCTCGACAGCCAGCTTGAGGATGGGAAAATCCGCGTTATTATAGTCGACGGCATAAAGCAAGAAGCCTGGATCACAGAAGCTCCGGAGCACGGGAAAACGCTTGTTGAAACGAGAAAGGGAGACCTTGCCCGCGTAGAATTTGAAATCGGCTACAAATTAAATTAAAGCGAAAAAAGAATACGTCCAAGACGGAAAGCCTGCGGACACTGATCAACATGCACAGCATTTGTGCGTTGATTGGTGTCCGCTTTTTTATTGCACAAATGAGGAGGAATCATAGAATGCAAGACTTATTATTTGAATATAAACGCACATTAAAACAAACAAGAACACAATATAAACCGCTCGCTGAAGCAGATGAATCAGTGCTCTCAGCTGAGGACATGAAGGATAAAAAGATTATCAGAAACATCATCACAGACCTTGAATATGTAACAGAATGGCTTGAAAAAGGAAGACAGCCCGGCATCAGACGGGCGATTGACCGGCGTGATGCGTATCAGCGGCTGATGATCAAAGATCCAAGAATCATAGAATCATTTTCTTGCGATATGATGTTTGAGCCGGACGGACAGGTATCTGAGGAAGACAGGGAGAGAATCCGAGAAGCTTTATCCCTTTTAACGGACAGGGAGAAAGAAATGTTTTTGCTGCACAAGGTGGAATGCTTTTCTTATGAACGCATTGCCGATCTTCTTGGCGTCAAAAAATCAACTGTGCAGACAACAATCAAACGGGCTTTATTAAAGATGCAAAGACAGCAGGAGGAAATAAACCGATCGCTTGCCTGAATGCTTGTCATACGTTTGCCACCTATAAGTGAAAAGAGCATGACACATAAGCGGACGGCATAACCAGCCGCTTTTATGAATAGAAATCCATGCTGGAGGTGGCGGTGATGCCGTAGCATGAAAACACAACAGAGAGAACAAGCATTAGCAATCTATCAGCACCATCAGGGAAATATCACAAACCGGGCCATTGCAGACACAATCGGCGTTTCGGCGAAAACAATCGGCATCTGGAAAAAACAGGACGGATGGAAAGAAGCCTTGTTTTCTGAAAACGGACATAAGCAGCGCCGCATAGAAAACGATGAATTAAATGAACGGCAGCGGCTGTTCTGCCTGTACTACGTAAAAAGCTTCAATGCGACACAGTCAGCGATCAAGGCGGGCTATTCTCCGGACAGCGCCCATGTGACGGGCTGCAGGCTGTTAAAGAATGAAAAGGTTGCCGCTGAAATCAGGCGGATAAAAAAAGAAATGGTGAATGAAGTGTTTATTGAAGCGATGGACGTTTTGCAGGTATATGTCAAAATCGCGTTCGCCGATATCACGGATTATGTGACCTTTGGCAAAAAAGAGGTGCAGGCCGTCGGAAAGTCGGGACCGCTGTTTGATGAAGATGATAACCCGATCATGAAGGAAATCAGCTTTGTCGACGTCAAAGACTCCGGTCTCGTTGACGGCACAATTGTCACGGAGGCAAAGCTCGGCAAGGAAGGCATCGCCATTAAGCTTGCCGATAAGATGAAAGCACTTGAAAAGCTGTCATTATACTTTGATTTGTTTCCGGATCAATTTAAACAAAAAATAGAAAATGAGAAGTTAAAGCTCGCGAAACAAAAAGCGGAAAAAACTGATGACGGCCGCGAGCCAATTGAAATCATGATCAAACGAAAAGAGGACAAGGCATGATTGTAAAAGAAATCAATCCTCATTTTGAAGATTACGTGTTCAATTGGGAGCAGACGTACCAGTTTCTCGTCGGCGGCTACGGCTCATCAAAAAGCTATCATACGGCGCTGAAAATCGTGTTAAAGCTGTTGAAGGAAAAGCGGACGGCGCTCGTCATACGCGAGGTGTTCGATACCCACCGGGATTCGACCTTCGCTTTATTTGAAGAGGTGATTGAAGAGCTTGGTCTCACGAAGGCAGCCGCAGCACTTTCTTCCCCGCTTCAGCTACGGTTTCAAAACGGCAGCCGGATCATGTTCAAAGGAATGGACAACCCGGCGAAGCTGAAATCTGTTCACAACATTTCTTTAATATGGATTGAAGAGTGCTCTGAGGTGAAGTATGAAGGCTTTAAGGAATTAATCGGCCGTCTTCGCCACCCTGAGCTGAAGCTGCACATGATTTGCACCACCAATCCCGTCGGCACCTCCAATTGGACGTACCGGCATTTTTTTCGGGATGAACGCAATCAGCGGTTTGTGCTGGATGACAGCGAGCTTTACGAAAAGCGGACACTTGTCAGGAGAGATACGTATTACCATCATTCCACGGCAAACGACAACCTCTTTCTCCCGAAAAGCTATATCAGGCAGCTTGACGGACTGAAGGAATATGATCCTGACTTATACCGAATTGCCCGTAAAGGCAGGTTCGGCGTCAATGGAATCAGGGTGCTACCGCAGTTTGAGGTGCTCCCGCACGACCGTATCGAAGAACGTATTGCCGCCATCAGCCAGCCGATCCTTCGCACAGGCATGGATTTTGGTTTCGAAGAATCCTACAATGCTGTCGTCCGTCTCGCCGTCGATCCTGATAAGAAATATCTCTACATTTATTGGGAGTATTATAAAAACAAAATGACAGATGACAAGACGGCTGAGGAGCTGCAGGAATTGGTTAAAACACAGGAAATGATCAAAGCCGACTCTGCTGAGCCGAAAAGCATTCAATATTTCCGCCAGCAGGGTTTTCGGATGGTCGGAGCCAGGAAGTTTCCCGGCTCCAGGCTTCAATACACCAAAAAGGTCAAACGCTTCAAAAAAATTTTCTGTTCGGACCGCTGTGAAAATGTCATCTATGAGCTCAAGACACTGACGTACGCCAAAGATAAAAACGGCGCGCTGATTGAAGATGAATTCACGATTGACCCGCATACGCTTTCTGCTATTTGGTATGCGCTCGATGATTATGAGGTCGCAGATGTGAAGGAAACAGCGCAAAAACGAATCCGTCCGAACCGAGAAAGGAGGAGGTCATAAATGCCGCACAATCAAACAGTCAGAGCAACGGTTTTAAAAGCCAATGCATCTGCTCCTCAAACAAAGCAAATTTATGAAGACGACTTTTCTGATTTGTACGGAGAGGATATCATCGCTCCGCCCTACAATATCACCGAGCTCAAAACAATTGCTGAATACTCAACCATTCTTCAGCAATGCATTGATGCGTACAGAGTGAATATTACTGGTTTTGGTTTTGATGTGGAGTACACGTTTGATGTCAACGCCACGGATGTCGACCAGGAGAAAAAGAAAAAAGCAGAAAAAGACTGGGCCAGACTTGAAGCCTTTTACAAATGCCTTCACTTTGATGAATCTGCTGAAATGATTTTAGGCTATGCCATTGAAGACAGGGAAAAAACCGGAAACGGCTTTATGGAAGTACTTCGCGACGGGATGGGAAAACCGGCCGGCATTGAATATTTGGATGTGAAATATATGCGCGTATGCGGAGCCGGCGAGCCTGTTGAAGTATCTTTTATGTATGAAGAAAACGGAAAAGTGAAGAGAATCAAAAGGCAAAAACGGTTTCGGAAATTTGTACAGATGATCAATGGAAAAAAAGTATTTTTCAAAGAATACGGCGATCCCCGAAAAATGGACATGCGCACGGGCGAATATGTCAGCACACTGGCTGAAAAGCACCAAGCAAACGAAGTGATCCATCTTAAAATCGGAAGCGGCGTATACGGCGTGCCCCGCTGGGTAGGCAATATCGTCAATTTATACGGCGCCCGGAAAGCGGAAGAGCTCAATTTTATGTACTTTAAGCAGGGGCGTCACGTACCCGCGGCGATTACGGTGGAAAACGGGATGCTGTCTGAAGCTTCTTACCGGGAACTGCAGGAGTATATGAATGACCTTGAAGGTGTGGAAAACGCCCATAAATTTCTTCTGATTGAGGCGGAAGGCATCGCGAAGGAGAAGGACCTTCACGGCGGTGAAGATATCACACCGGTTTCTGTGGAAATCAAATCCCTTGCGGAAATCCTGCAAAACGACGCCTTGTTTCTTGAATATGATGAAAAAAGCAGAAATAAGCTGCGCTCTGCTTTCCGTCTGCCCCCGCTTTATACGGGAGAAGCTCAGGAATACAACCGGGCTACGGCTGATACAGCGAGAAAAATTACGGAGGAGCAGGTGTTTCAGCCAGAGCGGAAAACGCTTGTCAACAAATTGAACACACTGCTTTTGCCGGAGCTGAATCTTCATGATGTGAGGCTGACATTAAAAGGACCGGACTTTCGTGATCCGCTTGAGATTGCGAAAGTGCTCGGTCCTTTTATTACAGCTGGAGCCGTTTCGCCGAATGATTTGCGAGACCTTGCCGGACGGGTGCTCGGCAAAACGCTTGAGGAGTGGCCGGAGGACATTTACAAACGCCCTGCCGGACAGGATGCTGAAAAGACAAATCTGACAGCACTTATGCAGGAGCTGAAGGACAGCATCGAAGATATCAAAACGTCCTGAAGGGAGGTGAATCAAGCAGGTGGCGCGGGAATTGAAAAATGCCAAAATCAGCTTTGTCAGCTATGTGGACAAGGCGGCAAACCAGACAGAATTTTTCTTTACGAAGTCAGCCGAACCTCCGTCATTTGAAAAAAAAGTTCGGCTGTTTACGAAAAGCGAGCAGGATGAACAAAAGCTCGTATACGGAATTGTGTATGAGCCTGATGTTCCAGATGCCCACGGCGACTATATGACCGCAGAAGAAATTGAAAAAGCGGCGCATGGCTTTCTTGCAGACGCGCGGGAGATTGATATCAATCACAGCTTTGAAGGCGGCACAGGCGTGGTCGTTGAATCCTATGTGGCGCCCGATGATTTTATCATCGGAACAAAACGGATTACAAAGGGCTCGTGGGTGCTTGTGACAAGAGCGTCAGATGAGGTGTGGGAACAAATCAAAGCCGGCATCATCACCGGCTACAGCATGGCGGGCACTGCTGATGTATATGAAGAAGAACCGGTTGAAAAAGCCGGATTTCTAAGCGTATTTAAGCAGCTGCTGGCCGACAAAACAGGAAAGGAGACTGAAGAAATGAGGAAAGAAGACATGAGGGAATCAATCGAGCATGCGCTGTATCCGTTGCTCAAACGGCTGGAGACAATTGAAAAAAACACAGAAACAGAGGAAAAACCGGAGCAGACGGGAGATGACGAGCGCCTGAAGAAGCTCGTTGAGGACATGATTGCCCCGCTGATCGAACGCATTGAGGCCCTGGAAAAAGCTCGGGGAGCCTCTAAACAGACGGCGGACGATGCGGCCGGCAATACAGAGCAAGTCAAAAAATCAATCTGGAGCGGACTGCTGTAAACCAGTCAAAGAGGAGGAAATCAATTGAGAAATCAAGAGATCATTCGGAAAGCGGAAATGTCGCTTTCTGCTTTAAAAAGCGGCGGGCTCATGAACCCTGCACAAGCATCAGCTTTTATCCGCATGGTGCAAAACACGCCGACGATTTTCAGTGAATCCCGTGTGATTCAAATGGAAAACGATTCGCAAAAATTTGAGAAAATCGGTTTCGGCCAGCGTATTTTGCGCGCGGCTCAAGAAGGAAAGGCGCTGACAACAGACGAACTGACGGTTCCGACGACAAGCACTGTCCAGCTGAACACAAAGGAAGTCATTGCGGAAATTAACATTACGTACGACACGCTCGAAAACAATATTGAAAAAGGCGGACTGCAGCAAACGATCATGCAAATTTTAGCAGAGCGGGCGGCAGTTGATATTGAAGAGCTGATCGTAAACGGAGATACTGCATCAGCAGATCCATACCTGGCGCAGCTGGACGGCATCCGTAAACAAGCAGTGTCCCACATCGTCGATATGAATGGTGAAGAACTGTCCAGAGCGACATTTAAAAAAGGCTTAAAGGCTGTTCCGCCAAAATATTTGCGCATCCCTCAGGAATTCAGATTCTATACATCGCACGGCTTAGAAGTTGAATGGAAGGACCGTGTGGCGGACCGCCAGACAAATCTTGGGGACCAGGCTGTTCAGGGCGGCTTGTCCACAGCATTTGGCGTACCGGTAAAAGGGGTATCCAATATCCAGCCGTACGCAGTCGGAGAGGGAGACGCGCAATATGATGCGTCCGATATCATTCTGACACATCCGAAAAATATCATTCTCGGCTTCTCACGCAATATTCGAATTGAAGTCGACAAGGATATCCGCTCCCGTAAGTTCATCATTGTCTTAACGGCGAAGCTGGACAGCAAGTTCGAGGAAGAGGATGCCTGCGCTAAATTAATTAACGTAAAAGAATAATCGAAATGGGGTGGCCAGCTTATATGCTCATCGAACCGACGGACGTTGCCGCCTATTCGGTCTATGACCAGGTGAAAAACAGGCCGGAAGAACTGCTGGCGCAGGATATCATCGAGGCGGAATCGGAAGCGGCCCTCATTACAGGGCACAGCTTTACAGACAGCATCTACGACCCGCTCCCTGAAAAGGCGAGATTAGCTTTGCTGAAGCTCGCCCAATACTTTGCGCTAGTAAACAGCGACGAATCAGCCGCATCAAGATATCAGTCTGAGAAAATGGGGGATTACTCCTACACGGTTTCCGGTGAAGCCGGCATTCAAAAGCCCGATGTATATCATTTGCTGGAAGAGTTTATCGCACCGGACTATGTTCCGGAGTCTGCCAGATTGAAGGTGCGGTCGTTATGAGTTATCAGCAGATGCTGATCCATCGCTGTGATATTTATCATGCAACAGCGCAGCCGCCGCTGGCAGGACGATTCGGAATTCCGGCGGACAAGCTTCAGCCGGTATTTTCATATCCGAATACACCTGATGAAGAAAATGTCCCTTGCTACTTTACAGAAAAAACGCAGCAGCTGATTCAGGAGGAGCCTGATCAAACCGTGTATCACAGCTTGCTTGTTCATTTTCCATTCTCTGCGGATATCCGGATGAACGACAAAATCATTTGGCAACACAACAGCTATATTCTGAAGCTGCCAAAAAAGATCAGACACCATCATTGGGAAGTCATCGCTGTCAGAGATGAAAGTCTATGAAGATAGCGGGACTTAAACAGCTGAACGCATCGTTAAAAGAAGCGGCATCCGGCGGTTTTTCCCGCGAGGCGTCCCGGTGGCTTGAAGAGTGTGGGCAAGATTTTCTGGAGATCGTACAATCTGAACTCATCAGCATGCAAACGATAGATACAGAAAAACTGCTCAGCTCCTTTCAGAAAGGCTCAGAGGATAACCTCTGGAAGGTACAAAGCGGCGGACTCTCACTTGAGGTCGGGACCCAGCTTGAATATGCCTCTTTTCTCAATGACGGCCACTGGACGTCGAAAGCGGACGATGTGAGATGGGTGCCGGGGCATTTTCAAGGCTCACGGTTTATCTATGATCCGGCTTCTTCCACAGGCATGGCACTCAAGAAAAAATGGATACCCGGCACGAGCTATTGGGAGCATGCACTGCTTCTATATGAACAGCTGTTTGCAAAATCAATGGAACATAAATTGCGCCAGTGGCTGAAAAAGATGTAAAGGAGGAGCCGGATGAACAGCGAAACAGGATCGATCATGGCTTTTTTGTACAGCCAGTGGTCTGTTCCCATTTATGAAAGCGAGCTGCCTGATCAGTTTCAAGTGCCGTCTTTATATGTCCCTGCGCCATCTGTTTTTGAAGAAACAGATACAGTCTCCACATTTAAAAAAACCTACAGTCTCAATGTGAAGCTGTTTCATCTTGACTCCGTGCAGGCGCTCGATGAAGCGGACAGGCTCGCGGATGCCATCAGAGAAGCGAGAAATATAGTTCCGCTGCTCAGTGAATCCGGTGACGAGACAGGAGATATGCTTCGTATCACCCGAATTGAGACAAGGGTGGGAGACAGGGGCGAGGCGGCCATGGTGATCAGGTGGAGCAGCCGATATTATTATCATAAAACAGAACAGCCTGTCTTACAGGATATCGATATGAACAGCGGGGTGAAATAGCGGTGGCAAAGCAGAAACAAGCGAAGGCTGTACATACAGAGAGCCGGGAAGCTCTTTTTGATACAGCGGATTTGATCAAGCACGCAAAGGAACTGTTCGGCGTTAAGCCGGAGATCCTTCAGGGGGCTTTATTTGGCGTGGACAAAACACGCCTGACGAAATCAGAGGCAAGTCAATTGATACAAACATTTTTAACTAAGGAGGTCATGCAATAATGAATGGCGGAACATTTACAGCAGGAAAAGAAAAGGACCGTGCAGGCATTTATTTCAATTTTAAAACGACGGCACAGGAACGGGTGTCACTTGGTGAACGGGGGACGGTCGCACTTCCGGTCGCATCAAGCTGGGGCGAAGCGAAAACATTCGTCTCCATTTCAAGCGTGGAGGATTTAAACAAAAAAGTGGGTCTCAGCATCGACGATCCATCTTTATTACTGTTGCGTGAAGCGAAGAAAAACGCGAAAACGGTATTGATGTACCGCCTCACTGAAGGCGTCAGAGCATCTGCCGATATTGCCGAAGGCGTTAAAGCGACTGCTCTATACGGCGGATCAAAAGGGAATGACATCATCATCCGCATTAATGAAAATGTACTGGATGCAGCGTCATTTGATGTCACAACGTATATGGATGAATCAGAAGTGGATAAACAGACTGTCAAAAAAGCTGAAGAATTAACAGCAAACGGCTATGTGACATTTACCGGAACAGGAGATCTTTCCTCTTCAATTCCGCTGACTGGATCAGAGGGAGACACGGCTGCCGAGACGCTGAACGCATCTGCGGGTATCCGTTTATCCGGCGGTACAGATAAAGCGCCGGTCAACTCAGACTATACTGATTTCTTGGCTGCGGCTGAAACAGAGAGCTTTGATGTCATCGCTTTGCCGGTTGCAGAAGGAGATCAGCTGAAGGCGACCTTTGCCGCATTCATTAAGCGTCTGCGTGACGGTCAAGGGCAAAAAGTCCAAGGGGTAACAGCCAACTACAGCGGTGACTATGAAGGCATCATCAACGTGACAGAAGGTGTGCTGCTGGAAGACGGAACAGAAGTGACACCGGACAAAGCGACGGCGTGGGTAGCCGGCGCAAGTGCGGGAGCAACCTTTAACCAATCTCTCACATTTGTGGAGTATGAAGGTGCCGTTGATGTCTTAAACCGCCTTGACCACGACGCGATTGTGGAACGCTTAGGAAAAGGCGAATTTTT
The DNA here is from genome assembly GCF_037964915.1 of Bacillus sp. FSL K6-1012. Classification (NCBI taxonomy): domain Bacteria; kingdom Bacillati; phylum Bacillota; class Bacilli; order Caryophanales; family Bacillaceae; genus Bacillus; species Bacillus sp. FSL K6-1012. The sequence goes on from NZ_CP150175.1 coordinate 1,370,123, forward strand.
ATTCACATTTGACGCCCGCGATAAATCGGTAAGCGTAGAAAAAGACATTAACTCACTTGTCACATTTACGGCTGAGAAAAACAAGAAGTTTGCGAAAAACAAAATCGTCCGTGTCTTAGACGCCGTCAATAACGATTTAACACGCGAGCTGAAAGCATTAATCAAATCAAGAAAGGGAAGCGGAAGCGACATCCCGGCCTCTGAAGACGGGCTTCAGTATGTGAAAACGATGATTACGCAATACATGACAACGCTTCAGGATGCGGGCGGTATTACCGGTTTTGATTCTGATCAAGATATCACAATTTCAATGAATGAAGACCGTGACGGCTTCTTGATTGACCTTGCTGTACAGCCTGTCGACGCAGCAGAAAAATTCTACTTTAATGTGGAGGTAAACTAATATGGCATTAAAAGCACAAAACACGATTTCAGGTAAAGAAGGACGCTTATTTCTCGATGGCGAAGAAATGGCGCATATCAAAACATTTGAAGCAAATGTGGAGAAAAACAAGTCTGAAGTAAATATTATGGGCCGCCGCATGACAGGCCATAAAACAACAGGCGCAAACGGAACAGGCACAGCGACGTTTTACAAAGTCACATCAAAATTTGTGATCCTTATGATGGATTACGTCAAAAAAGGCAGCGATCCTTATTTCACCCTGCAGGCTGTGTTAGATGATAAATCTTCCGGAAGAGGAACAGAAAGAGTCACGCTTTACGACGTAAACTTCGACTCCGCAAAAATCGCCAGCCTCGATGTCGATTCAGAAGCATTAGAGGAAGAAGTTCCGTTTACATTTGAAGACTTCGACGTGCCTGAAAAGCTTTCTGACACGTTTTAATCAAAACTGAACAAGCCATAAGCAGACCTTTCTGAGAAAGGTCTGTTTTTAAATGATGAAATCAATTTAAAGATAAGGGAGTTTTTTACATGAGCGAGAAGAACGAAAACGTATATGATCTTTCCTTTTTTATGCCGGGAAAAACAATCGAAGCCGAAGAAATCAAAGTGCCGATCTCTAAACGTTTTGTTGATAAAAAAGGGAATGTCATACCGTTTATTTTAAAACCAATTACCACCGAACGAATTGATGAACTGGAGAAAGAAAATACAACATTTAAAAATGTGAAAGGCCGCGGACGCGTTAAAGATTTAGACTCCCAGCGCTTTTATGCGAGAATTGCCATCGAATCCACTATTTATCCGGATTTTCGTTCAAAAGATTTAAGAGAGGCATACAAAACAGCAGACCCGGTGGAAGTCGCCAAACGTGTACTATCGGTGGGAGGAGAATATGCAAACTGGCTGAATAAAGCAATTGAAATCAATGGTTTTGAAGATGATCTTGAAGATCTAGAAGAAGAAGCAAAAAACTAGTAAAGGATGGCGATAAGGAAACTGTGTATTTGTATTATGCAATGCATGAACTTCATTATTCGCCATCCCAGCTTCTTGAATTATATGAAGCACCAAAGCACTTTAAAGCTCTTTTATTTGGGTTGATTGGATATAAGTTAGATCTATTAGAAAAAGAATCAAGGAGAGGAGGGAATTAAAATCGCAAAATTAACAGCCCGCTTTGATCTCGAAGACAAGGTATCTAAAAAACTAAAACGGATACATAAAGGATTCCAAGAGGTCGAAAAAAAAGTAAAGACCATTAATCGGCAAATCAAAATTAGTATCAGAGCAGAAGATCAGGCATTTTACCGGCTGAGAAAAATAAATGACTACATTATTTTGAAATTCGCGAAATCACTTGAAATCAAAGTTGTACTTGATGACCAAGCCACTTCAAAGCTGGAAGCGATTGAACAAAAACTAAAACGGTTGCCGAAAGAAAAGAAGCTGACTGTATCTTTGGTAGACCGGACAGCAGCTGCGTACAAAAAAATAAAGAAGATGCTATCTAAACAAAAACTATCATTCCTTTTGGTTCCAGATGACAATGTTACTTCAGCCGTTAAAAAGATTATTGGTTATATCAAGAAAAATTTGAAAAACGGATATACAGTCAAATTAAAAGTTATCGATGAAATTACAAAAACAGTGAATCGATTAACAGCACTTTTGAAGAAATTTGAAAAAACCTATTATGTAAAGGTCGTTGTTAAGACAAAAATATCAGACAAAATCAATAAAAAAGAAAGCCCGATTAATAAAGACAAATCTAAGAAAGAATCAGACAAAGCTTCGGATAAAGGCGCTGACAAAAGTTCTGATCAAAAACCTGGCTGGGTCGGGAAAATCAAAGGATGGCTGAAGGATTGGTGGACAAAGTCAGCTTGGCCTTGGATTAAGGATACGCTCAACCAAATAGGCAAAGCTTTTTTGGATCGTTTCAAAGAAAGATTGATAGAAAAGCTGAAAAATGATGTGTTTGATAAGATCATTGATAAAATTCTAGGACCTCAAAAAAAGGACGATTCTGGTGAAAATTCTGAAACGGATAATAAAGTCCTTAACCGTAATACAGGAGGAAATTGTTGCTGTTGCTGCTGTGAAGACGGGGGTAACAGTCCGGGCAGTAAAAATAGAAAAACCTATAAAAAAAAGAAAAGCCCGACAAAGGCTCCAAACAGAACACTTAGGGTTCCTGGAGAGGTAATAAGAAGACGCCAGAGCGGCACATCCGGTGAAAGTGCGCCACGGTCCTCTGGTTCGAAGTTCAAGAACTGGCTCGGAAGCTTAAAATCGCTAGGGAAGGATTCATCCAAACTAGGAAAAGCGTTCAGAGGAATGGGTAAGGCTGTTCCATACGTAGGATCTGCTTTAGCAATGTTCGATCTAGCTGGAATCAATAAAGATAATGCTGGTGAAAAGGTTGGTTCAATCGGAGGACGCATTGCCGGCGCAGAAGCAGGAGCAACTGCCGGAGCAGAGGCTGGTGCGACAATCGGATCCTTTGTGGGTCCGGAAGGTACAGTAATCGGGGGAGCTATCGGCGGAGTCGGCGGCGGTTTAGTAGGCGGAATAGGCGGCGAAGAAGCAGGTAAGAACATTGGTAAGATGTTTGATACTTCTAAGTTAAAGGAGAACATAAGCAATTCACTATTTAACAAAGAGTGGTGGAGTGGAAAATGGAATTCTATTTCTGATACTGCCAATGGTGCTATTACTTGGATTGAAGATACATGGAGTAAAGTTTCAACTTGGTTTGACCAGTATGTGTTTACGCCTATTTATAATGTAGCTGTACCCGTAATTAATTTTATAGTAGGTTTGTTTGCTTATGCATGGGATGGCATTTTGGCAGTATGGAACATTGTCTACCCATGGTTTAAGGATAACGTGTGGGATCCAATAAGCGGAGCAGTTACTAAAGTTGCTACAACGATATGGACTGGATTGTGTAACGCTTGGACAGTTATTTCAGGCATATGGTCTACTGTTTCAACGTGGTTCATGGACAATGTGTGGAACCCTGTGAGTGAAGCAGTAACAACTGCGGCAACATGGATTTGGAGTAAAATCAATGGTGCATGGACTACTATTTCTGATATTTGGTCCAGTGTATCGAATTGGTTTTATGATAATGTGTGGAACCCGATTGTCACAAAAGTAGAAGATATTAAAACTTCAATAAAAGAAAAATTTGATGATGCAAGGAAATTCTTTGAGGATGCATGGGATGGAATTGAAACTTGGTTTAATAAACATGTGAAAGAACCATTGGTTAAAGTAGCAGAGAAAATTGCTGAGAAATTTCAATGGGTAATTGATTTGAAAGATGCTGCTAGTTCAGGTATAGGATATGTTAAAGATGCAGTCGGTGGTTTCTTTACAAATGTAACAAACAGAGGACAGGAAATTACTCATCTAGAGAAAAAAACAAGTGAAAAGAGTTCGAAAGGTAAAGCTAGTTCTAAAACAACTACTAATAACATTTTTTCTCAGTCTCCAACAAATATGACTGTTCTTCAACAATCTCTGAATCGGAACGCCACAGGCGGCTACATCACCAAACCCACCATCTCATGGATCGGTGAAGCCGGCAAGGAATTCGTTATCCCAGTTGATAACAACCGAGGCAGAGGTAAAATGCTTCTTTCACAAGCGGCGTCTAAACTTGGTATGCAAGTCGTAGACGATATGGGAACCGCTTCGTCTTCTGCTGGAAGCCCGGTATCTGTTTCAAGAGGAGCAGCTGCCAGTCCGGTATCAGGATCAGCCTCTCCATCAATGGACACTGCAAATCTTACAGGCCAAGCGTCCACACTCGGACAGCAATTTTCAGAAGGCTTTGGTAAAGGCATCAGCAATCAGCCAGTCAAAATGGAAGATTGGAAAAAGAAAAACATCAATACGCCATTTTCACAAATGATTTCTTCTTCACCAAATTACGGAAAACAGATGGTAAGCGGCTATGCTAAGGGGCAAAACAGCACAGCAACCGGAACAGACGGCTTTTTACAATCAAAAGTCAAAACACCGTTCCAAGCTACTGTAAACAAATCTTCATCATGGGGAAGCAGTACAATCAAAGGGTTTGCTTCCGGACAAAATAGTTCGCAAACAGGCACTGATCAGTACGTTAACACTCATGTGAATAAACCGTTTGTCCGTTCTAAAGAATCATCAAACGGCTGGGGAAGCGGCATGATTGGGAATTTTGTTTCAGGTATGACTTCAAAGGCAAGTGAAGTCCATGAAGCCGCCAAGGAACTCGCGAAAAAAGTTGAGACGGCTTTCCGTGAAGAATTAGATATCCATTCGCCTTCTCGAGTTATGATGAGTCTCGGTCGCTTTGCATCTGTCGGTGTAGTAAAAGGATTGGATTCTGTCGATGTGAAAAAATACGCTGAAAAGCAAGCCGGTTCACTGGCAGCTGCTTATTCCGGAATGGGTGCAGTAGGGGGAAATGTGAAGCAGTGGCTTATGGCTGCAATGATGGCCACAAAGACACCATTAAGCTGGCTTCCAGGATTGATGACGATTGCTCAGTATGAATCAGGGGGCAACCCGAACTCTATTAACCTGTGGGATAGCAACGCGAAGGCGGGAAATCCATCACAAGGACTCATGCAGACAGTCCCGACCACATTTAATGCTCATAAAGCACCGGGCATGGGTAACATTAGAAATCCGATTCACAACGCTGCTGCCGCTATCGGCTATATCAAAAGCAGATACGGCTCAATTGATAATGTACCTGGTATTAAAAGCTTAAAACGTGGAGGTCCCTATGTCGGTTATGCCAACGGCGGACTGATCACAAAAGAACAAATCGCCCGTGTCGGTGAAGGAAACAAGCGGGAATGGATCATTCCGGAGGAGCGAGGCATACGCGGCCGCTACCTCCTTCAGAGAGCAGCGCAAGCTCTGGGTATGGAAGTGACAGATCCGTCTCAATCCCAGCAGTCTGAGCTTTCATCAGGCCAAGTCTCCGCTGTTACTTCGGCAAGCCGGCCAACGACAGCAGTATCCGGATCAAAAGAAATTTATATTCAATTTAATGGTGACCAGCACTTCCATAATGGACAAGACGCTGAAACTCTTGCAGCGAAAATCAAGCAGGCGCTTATAGACGAACTGCAAAAGGATATCAATATTGGAACGAAGGGAGTCGTTGCATTTGACTAAATCCGTATATGAATTTTGGATTTCACAAGGGAAGGACAAGCTGCGGCTCCCCGTACTTCCCGACCAGCTGAATATTTCAAATACGGTTCAGAATGAGACGGTTAAAGTAGCTAAGTTCGGTGACCTTACATTTATTGACGAACAGGGAGCGAAAGAAATTTCGTTCTCTTCGTTTTTTCCGAAGAAATACAGCCCGATAGCTGAATATCAGAATATCCCTTCTCCAGAGAACGCCATTGTTAAAATTGAAAAATGGATGAAGGCTAAAAAGCCTGTTCAATTTTTAATTACAGGAACAAAAATCAATATGACATGCAGCATTGAAAGCCTTAAATACAGTGAAGGTGACAAAGAGATAGGAGACAGGGATTTTGATATTGTACTAAAAGAATACAAAACCGCCTCACCCCGAAAAATCAAGCAAAAGAAAAAAACAAAGGCAAAACGTCCGTCAAAGGCTTCTCCGAAAACCTATACAGTAAAAAAGGGAGACACGCTTTGGGACATTGCCGGCAGATTTTACGGGAACAGCACGCAATGGCGCAAAATTTGGAACGCCAATAAAACAGCGATGATCAAGCGAAGTAAACGAAATATCAGGCAGCCGGGCCACTGGATTTTTCCCGGTCAAAAATTAAAGATACCGCAATGAAGCAGGTGATGTATGATGATAGAATTGTTCGTCATTAAAGATACAGAATGGCTTGAACTGGTAGCGGAAAGCGTGTCGCTGGAGGGGCACCGATATCAAGCGCCGCGCTCCATAGAAGCGACCATCGTCATTAAACAGGGCGACCAGACGTATTACAGCGTCACAGAAGGAGATACCGTCTTGTTTAAGTGGAAGGGAAAAGAGCTTTTCCGCGGAATCGTCTTCGCCCGAACGCCTGATGAACATACGCTTGCCTTCAGTGCGTACGATATGCTGCAATATCTGGTCAAAAATCAGGATGTGTACGTGTTTTCCAATCAGCGTGCTGACCAGATGATCAGGAGGATCGCCAATGATTTTCAAATTCCGACAACCTCTATTGCGAACACAAGTCATACGATCAAAAGCCTTGTGATTAAAAATGATACGAGCCTGTACGACATCATATTGAAGGCTTTAAAACAGACAAAGAGCCAGACGGGACGGAATTATCAGCTGTATTCAGAAAAAGGAAAGCTCGGTCTGCGCGCTTGGCCAGATCCGTCGGAGATATGGGTGCTGGAAACCGGCGTCAATATTACGGGCTACCAATACAGCACGTCTATAAATGATACCGCAACACGGGTGGTGCTGCGCCGCCAGAAGGATAATAAGACGTATAAAGCGTCTGCGAAGGACAGTTCAGGCTTAAACAAATACGGCGTGCTTCAATATACGGAGACCGTAACAGACGAAATTAACCAGGCGCAGCTTCAGCAGAGGGCCGACGTACGACTTGCTGAAAAAAAGGGCGTAAAAAAAGAACTGAAAAATATTCAGGCCATCGGCATTCCAGAAGTGCAGAGCGGCTTGCCTGTCTTTATATCCATTCCGGAGGCAGGTATCAAAAAAACCTATTGGGTAGATACAGACCGGCATGAGTTTAAAGGAACGAAACATACGATGACCATTGATGTTGTCGAAAAGAATACGATGCCGGAAGGGGTTTCCTGATGAGACTGAGTGAAGCCATCAAACATTTGGCCGTCGGTGCGGTTGATGCTGAATCTCCGGTGGAGCTGCTCCCAGCTGAGGTGGTTTCGGTTTCTCCTGTTGAAATCAAATTAAAAGAAAACAGCAAACTGATTATACCGGCTGACGCCCTCATCATCCCAAAACGGTTGCAGTCCGGAGGAGATGATGCACTCGAGTTGGGGGATCGCGTCATGACTGCAGCTCTGACAGGCGGGCAATCGTTTTTTATTTTAGATAAACTGTAAACAAAACCGCTTCGGACGAAGTGGTTTTTTATTTAGCATGTATAAAGGAGTGGGCATCATGGCCCTGACACCAGAAGTGGAGTTTGAGGATATTGAAGATGACGGCGAAGTCATTGAAACCTCGCAAACCTACAAAATAGATTTTGAAAACGGAAGAATTACAAATGAGCTGATTACCGGGCTTGAAGCAATCAGGCAGTTTGTGTATATCGCCTTACAAACTGAACGATATGCGTATTCAGTTTACAGCCATAATGTCGGAAATGAGCTTCAGGACGTGCTTACAGATCATGAGACGACTGATGCCTACAAAAAAATGGAGATTCCAAGGCTCATAGAAGAGGCACTTGTTTATGATGACCGTATTTCCGCTGTAACAGACTTTGAGATAGAAAAACAAGGCGATGCGTTTCATGTTTCCTTTGTAGTCGAGACAGATGAAGGATCGCTTGAGATTGAGGAGGTGATTGGCGAAGATGTTTGAGGATCAGACCTTTGAAGATATTATGGAGCGTATGCTGAACAGCATCTCCGCAGATATTGACACGAGAGAAGGCAGTGTTATTTATAACGCATTAGCCCCAGCGGCAGCCGAGCTTGCGAAGTCGTATATATGGCTTGATACCGTGCTTGAGCTTGTGTTTTCTGATACTGCGCAAGGAGAATTTTTGGACCGGCGCGCTGCGGAAGCGGGGATTGAACGGACAGCTGCAACAAAGGCCGTGAGAGCAGGGGAGTTCACAGCTGGCGTCAGAATTCCTGAAGGCTCCCGCTTCTATGTGGACAATCTTTATTTTCAATATACAGGAGACGGGACGCTTGTCTGTGAAACGCCGGGAGAAGCAGGAAACGCCAATCTGACCGGACGCAATCTGTTGTCACTGGATACCATCCCGGGATTGGAAAAAGCCATTGTCAAAGAAATCCTGATTCCGGGGCGTGAAGAAGAAGGAGACGATAGTTTAAGAGAACGGTATTTTACGAGGGTTCGGCGTGAGGCTGTCAGCGCCAATAAAATGCATTATAAAGAGTGGGCTGAAGAAGTGGACGGTGTTGGAAAGGCAAAGATCTTCCCGCTTTGGAACGGAGATGGGACGGTTAAAATTGTCGTCACGAATGCCAATCTTGAACCGGCTTCTGAAATCTTAATTCAAAAAGTGAAAGACTATATTGACCCTGAGCCCGGTCAGGGCGAGGGACAGGCGCCAATCGGAGCCGTTGTCACAGTGGAGAGCGCGGTCTGGAAGGAAGTTGAGATTTCTGCCGAGGTGCTTCCAGAAGTCAATCACTCGATTGATGAAGTAAAGACAGAAATTCAAGAAGGCGTTTTAAATCTCTTTAAGAAAATGGCATTCGAAGATAACATTATCCGCCTTTCTCAAATTAATAACATCGTCTATAATTCGCCGTCTGTCAGTGATTATTCAAATATTAAAATCAACGGCACTTCCGAAAATTTAGTGCTGAGCGACGTAGAAATCCCTAAGCTTGGGCAGGTGAATATCATTGAGCAAACAAGATGACATGATTTCATATCTGCCGCCGTTTCTCACCAGCTTAAAAGAAATGTCGGAGCTGCTGAAAGCGGAAGCACCTGAGTTTGATCAGCAAAATAACAGCATATTTGATCTGACAGACCAGTTATTTGTCCCGACAGCAACATGGGGGCTTAGCCGCTGGGAAAAGATTTTAAACGTGCCGCGGGAATCGGGAGACACCGATGAAATCAGGCGATTACGGCTCATTTCGAAGATGTCGAACATCCCGCCGATCACCTACAGGGCCATTGAGCAGGCGGTGAACCGTTTCTTAAAAAAACCGTCGGCACAAGTCCGCCTGCTGCCCGGTGAATACCGCTTTAATGTAGACATCAATATTGATGATCTCCAGCACATGAATGAGCTGATCGAAGCATTGGAAAATATGAAGCCGGCACATCTGACGTATACGCTCAGAGGCGGATTGAATGAGACGCTCCAAATAAAGGACACAGTCATCCTGAATCACCGAAGATACCGAACAGCCAGTGAGCTGAAGGTCGGTTATTCTGTCACCCTTAACAATAATGAGGTGGTCTTAACTTGATTTCAACCATATACAGAGAACGTGCAGCTGCCGATCTCAAAAGCAGAATTGATCACGTACTGCTTAACGGACAAAAAACAGAAATAGTGGAGCTCTCCATTGCCGGAGCGATAGTCACCGTTCTGACAAAACGTGAGGAAGACATCAAGCATATCGAAACGGTACAAATTGTTGACGAGCTGGGCAATGTCATTACAGAAAGAAAAACAGACCTGGACGTGAGTGAAAACAGAACACTCGATTTCAGATTTACCTTTGAGGTGGTGTAAACATGGCATACGAAGAAAAAACAGACTGGCTTCCGGATGATCCAATTAACGAGGACGACGTCAACCGCTGGGAAAAAGGCATAAAAGACGCCCACACCGACCTGGCTGCCCACAAAAACGACATGAACAACCCCCACAACACAACAAAGGCGCAAATCGGGCTGGGGAATGTGGACAATGTGCAGCAGGCGTCCAAGACGGATTTTGATGAACATGAGCAAAATCAGGTGCGGCATATTACAGAGGAAGAGAGGGTGAAATGGAACAGTGGACAGTTATCTAAGATTACAAATAATAATGGACAACCTATGTTCAATATCACGAGTGATTTCCATACAGAACTGTTGAACTATCCTACATTGACTTATTTTTCTTATACTGGCACGCCTCTAAATTCACCAGGCGGCTCAGGAAGAGGGTTTTGGACTTGCAGTGACAGCAAATTAAATGGTCATGTAATTGTGATGACAAATGATAATAAAACTTTCCGTAAAACTCTCTTAAACGGCAACTGGTCAAATTGGATTGAATTAGAGACGACGGAGGGCGCTCAAACAAAAGTGAACGCTCATGCAGGTAAGGCGGACATACATGTCACACAATCAGACAAAGACAAATGGAATAACAGTCAGCTTTTTAAAGTCACAGCAGATAACGGTCAAGCAAAAATATACTTAAGCGAAACAGATGATTTCCATGAAATTGTTCCGAAGAACGCTGGAATGGTTCATTTCACCTCGATGTCAAAAACGTTAAATGGTCCAGGTACTTCGGTCAGGGGCATATGGACAATCAATGCTGCCGGTGATTACGGTCAGATTATCGCTTTTGATAATGCTAATAAAACGTATCGGAAAACGATATCAGGAGGAAACTGGTCCGAGTGGATTGAATTAGAGACAACAGCTGGGGCAGAGGCAAAGGTATCTAATCATGCTAAGGATTCAGTAATACACATTACATCTGCTGAGAGAAGCAAATGGAATGGAGCTCAGCTTACTAAAATAACAAGCGATATAGGAGGGGTGTCCATTGCAGCAAACGAAGGAGAGGACATTCTTCAAAAAATAATTGATCAAGGTAGAGGCATGGGCACATTTTATGCACATGGAAAAGCTGTAAATGCTCCATCTCCATTTTCAATTAGAGGCGTATTTCATTTGACTAGCCAATCAACCGACGGTAAAGGTATGTTTGGTTGGGTCTTTGCTACTGATTACAGAAACAATGTCTTTACGAATTATTATGATGGAAGCACTGTTGCATGGCAAGGATGGAACAAGGTTGAAACTGAAACCAGCGCACAAGCTAAAGCGGATAAAGCTTTGTCTAATGCTAAAAACTATGTTGACACAAATTATACAAATCAAAAATTAACCGTGCTTACCGGCTCAAATGCAATCCAAGATGCGAGAACAAGCGGAAATGATTACCCAGCTGGTATTACTTTCATGGACATAGGAGCCAATAACACAACAGGATACCCGCTTACTTATGGAATTGTAAAAAATGAAAAGCATAGTAATTTTCGATTTGCTCAGTATTTTTATGGAACTGGAAATGAATCTAGCTCCTACTTTACTAACACAGGTTCTTGGATCCGCCATTGGTGGGCAGATTCAGGATGGACGGCTTGGCAGAAAATTTCTGGATTTGCTCACGCGAATATTGGTACTACTGGAAAACAGTTGTTAACAAAAGGCGAGTCTCAAAAAGTTAATTTCAATAGGAAAATAAAAGACAGCCATAACTGCTTTGATGCTACAAACAACCGTTTTGTTGTACCGAATGACGGAATGTATTTAGTCAATGCAGGTATATATATAGAAAATTATTTAGAATATGCAAACTATGAAACATCTATATATGTAAACGGGAGTAGATATAAAAACATCGCACATTATAGAATCAGCCCTTCGAATCCCGAAGATAATACGAACATTAATATAGGTATATATGGTGCAGCAACAGTATCTGTCAACAAGGGAGACTATATTGAGATTTATTTGTATGTTGGATATAACGGGCAGACACAACGCTATATCACAGATAGTTTAGGTTGGTACAACTACTTTGATATAACAGAAATAGGTGGCCAAAATTACCCTGTACGATAGGAGGTACAAAATGATATTATACGATGCAATCATGTACAAATACCCTGACGCAGTGCCAAGAAAAGATTTCGAGCTGCGGAATGACGGAGATGGTTCCTACATTGAAAAGTGGAACCTGCGCGCCCCGATCCCGACGCAAAAAGAACTGGAAGCCTGGTGGGAGGAATCGCAAAAAAATCCTCCGTACGAGCCGCCTGATCAGGTGGAGCTGCTTGCTCAGGAATTGTCGCAAGAAAAGCTGGCACGCAAAAAGCTTGAAGAGCTAAACAAAACGTTGGGGAGCGAGCTGTCAGATATAAAGCTTTCATTATTATCTTTGAAAGGAGAGAGTGCTGAATGAATTATTGGGTGCTTGCCCTCTACTATGAGTGGGCGACAACGGATATGGTGAAACAGGCCATCGCATATCAAGACTGTTCATTTGAGGATCTGGCAGAAGGCGTGAACAAAAAACTGATCACTTCTGGCCAGTATGAAGAAATTACCGGTAAAGCCATGTAGGCTTTTTTATTTTGCTCGTTTTTACATGAAAAGGAGGATAAAAATGGTCAAGTATCAATATGAATTTCCTCTCGATAAGACTGGAAAAGCTGGAGCTGTAAAGCCGTATAGAGGAGAAAAAACCGATTTTGTCACACCTGTTTCAAATCTCTCAGGTGTAGCGGAGATTTTAACAAATGCCGCGTTAAAGGCCACTGAGGCATACAGTCAGCTCGGACAAGACCGGCTTGGCGCAGTTCTGATTTCTAAAGTAAAGGGCTGGGCGTATGCAGATCGTGAAGGCACGCTCTTTATAGAAGAAAGCGACAATAACAATGTCTGGACAACGACAGCAGTAGTTAATGTTGCTGCAGGTGTTCTGACAGCGACTGACTGGGTGTATATCACGAAACGCTATTACCGATTTCGGTATGTTAACGGCAATCTCCAGCAATCGGAGTTTGTGTTATATCAATCAGTCGGCGCAGGTGAAATGGACGTACGCTTAAATGAAAATCTTCCTTTGCAAATCGATTTGAAGGAAAACCAAACAGACGATGGGCGGTTGAAAGTGGAAGCTGGCAAAACGTTTGACTTTGTTTTTCATGAAAATGCCGAGTCCGCCGGCGAAGGTACTGCTTTACCCGTGGACGGTGCCGCGCATTTACTCGTTGAAGTATTCGGCACAGCGGAAACGAGTGAGGTGAAATTTTGGGGGAAATCTGTGTCAGGACAGAAACTTCCAATCAGAGGCGTGAAATCGGATGATGCTTCTTCCGCTTGCAGCACCTTAGGCAAGGATGAGGCTTGGTCCTTTGATATTAAAGGCTTTAAGGAGATCGTAATGGAGATTGCCAGCATGACCGGCGGGAGTCTATCAATTAAAGGAACCGCGGTCTCTTAACCATTGCAATTGGCCTCGGAAAGGAGGTGATCCGCATGTAAAGGAGGAGTGAATGATGCAGCAAGACATAGATGTTAATGTGTTTCAGCAGGATTTAGCAGACATGAAAGGCGAGCAAAAAGCGCTCGAACAGAGAGTTTCGGCATTGGAACGCGTGTCTGACCGGCAAGACCAGCAAATCATGACGCTGAACGAAAAATTAAACAAAATTGATGAAAATACAACATGGATTAAGCGCACCATTACAGGTGCCATCATTACAGCAGTGTGCACAGGTATCATAGGCGGAGCCATCGCCATTATGTACAACCTGCTGCAGCATTAAAGGGGGATTATCATGAAAACGTATGATAAAGGCACGGTCACTAGGACGGTGCTTCTTTTGCTTGCGCTCATCAACCAGAGCATGCTGATGTTTGGCAAATCACCATTGGACATACAGGAAGAGCAGGTGAATCAGCTTGCAGATGCTCTGTATTCAGCAGGATCAGTGATCTTCACAATTGGGACAACACTAGCAGCTTGGTTTAAAAACAACTATGTAACAGAAAAAGGGAAAAAGCAACGCGACTTGCTAAAGGAAAATAATCTGACGAAATAAGGAGAGATGAAAATGGTTAACATTATTCAAGACTTTATTCCGGTCGGTGCCAATAACCGCCCAGGCTACGCGATGACACCTCTTTATATTACCGTACACAATACAGCGAATACGGCAGCAGGCGCCGATGCCCAAGCGCATGCCCGCTATTTGAAAAACCCTGATACGGCGACAAGCTGGCATTTTACAGTTGATGATACAGAGATTTATCAGCATCTGCCGTTAAATGAAAACGGCTGGCATGCAGGAGACGGGAACGGAAGCGGCAACCGGGCTTCTATTGGGATTGAAATTTGTGAAAATGCGGATGGCGACTTTGCACAAGCAACAGCTAATGCCCAGTGGCTGATCAAAACATTGATGGATGAACACGGTATCAGCCTCGCTAACGTCGTGCCTCACAAATATTGGTCAGGGAAGGAATGCCCTCGAAAACTGTTGGATACGTGGGACTCGTTTAAAGCGGGAATTGGCGGTGGCGGGAGCCAAACTTACGTCGTAAAAAAAGGTGACACACTTACATCCATAGCGAGAGCGTTCGGTGTTACTGTTGCTCAGCTGCAAGAGTGGAACAATATCGAAGATCCGAATCTCATTCAGGTTGGTCAAGTGTTAATTGTAAGTGCTCCTTCGTCCGCTGCAGAGCCAGAACTCTATCCGCTCCCTGACGGTATCATTCAGCTGACAACACCATATACCTCAGGCGAACACGTCTTTCAGGTGCAACGAGCGCTGGCGGCTCTCTACTTTTATCCTGATAAAGGAGCTGTGAACAACGGAATTGACGGCATTTATGGGCCGAAAACAGCAGACGCGGTTGCGCGTTTTCAGTCTGTTAACGGTCTACCCGCCGACGGTATCTACGGACCTGCGACAAAAGCGAAGATCAGTACTCTATTAGTTTTGTAGAAAAAGAAAACATTGACAACGTCTGCTAGTAAAACCATACTGAATATGAGAAATTTGTATTTTGGGTGGTCATACTGTGCAAAAAGATATTAAATTAAATAACGTCAAAGGCGTATTGATATTTTTGGTTGTATTTGCCCATCTGCTGGGTGTCAGTAAAAGCGGGCTGGAAAATATGATTGAAATCATTTATTCATTCCACATGCCTGCTTTTATTTTTCTAAATGGTTATTTTTCCAAAAGGCCATCAATCAAAAAAGTTATCAATCTCATACTGTTATATGTTATTTTTCAAACCTTTTACTGTGTGTACCGTTACTACGCAGGGAACTTTTCTGTCATTCAATTTACTTACGGCAGCCCGCATACTCATTTATGGTATATTGTCAGTCTGGGCAGCTGGTATGCGCTGGCTATCATTCTAAAAAAAATTAACGTGAGAAAAATCTTACAGGCAGCTTTGCTGATTTTGTTGCTGGGGCTAAGCTTTTATTCCAGGTTTTATGCAGATCAAATTATAGAGTTTATCAAAATATATTATAGCAACATGCATACGCAAACACTGTCTATATTAAGAACCTTTGTTTTCCTTCCGTTTTTCCTGGCTGGTTTTTATTGTTCAAAAGATCTCATGTATAAAATATACAGCTCTTTAGACAAATTTAAGTTTAAATTATTTTTCACTTTATCTGTCTCTGTATTGGTATTTATTATTTTGGATGAGCATAATGATAAATTTGATCAGCTGTTTTTTGGTTTCCTTGGCTACCAAAAGTTCCATATAGAGAATCTTAGTTATACAGGGATTGTACTTTTTCATTATTCCTTGGCTGTGTTAGGCATTTATTTAATATTAAATGCAGTTGGTGCTAGTAAAAGCAAGTTGACCCAATGGGGAGAAAACTCACTTGCTATCTTTTTATTTCATATGATTTTTGTCTTTCCGCTTTTTAATCACAATAGTTGGTTAAACGAGCAAAACCCTGACACGCGGTTGATTATTTGTTTTACGATGGCATTAGGAATAACGTATCTATTTGGATCGCGTGCATTTAACCGGATAGTGAAATATATCATTTATCCAATGAGGTATTTAGAAATCATTTATGCAAGGCTCCTTAATCAAACAGATAAAAATGATGAATATAAAAAGCGACATATTGTTTAAGTGTCGCTTTTTTTTGTCCGTTTATTTAAATGTTTCAATATCATGGCACTCCGCTCCCTCACCCGAAGCGAATACCCGGAAAAGCCAAACCTCCCGTAATCAATAACCTTCACACGCCGCACCAATTTTTTCACTGTATCACCTGACATTATCCTCTGTTTGTTTTATTATATGTAACCCCTTAAGAAAAGGAATAAGGACAAGAGCTGTTTCTCTTGTCCTTTTAGTGTGATCATGCTTTTTTTCGTTTATACTCATCAATCAGCCGTTCGTTTTCTTTGAAGATTCTTGCTGTGTGCGGGCTGACTTGATAGCTTGCGACACTGGTGGTTGAACGTTTTTTCAGGATTTTAAACGGTTTCTTTGCCCGCGGATGGCATCCGTTTTGAAACGCGTTTTCCATTATCCTTCACCTTCCTCCTCAATTGGCAGCACCAAATCATATATGCTCGTTAATGATGTGAAAAGCAAATAATCAAATTCCGTTACAATACTGTCAGACGTCAGTTTGATGACATAGCTCTGTGTCTCGATTGTAAAGGGAATGAGCACTACTTTTCCATACTGGTCGTAATAGACATCCTTTCGATCCAGCCTCGTTTGCACGTCAGCGGGATCCTCCATGTGCTCGGTTAACCGGTCTTTATCAGACTGTGTCGAATAGTGACAAAGGCTGGCCGTCAGATTCATTTTATCAGCATAGGTTTTCAGCAGTTTATCAATTCCTTCAGCATATGCTTCTATACTTCCATAATAAACATGAATCGGTTCGTTTTTCAATAGATATTGGTATGTTTTCAGCCGATCGAGATACATGTGGAGCATTTCGTTGTTTTCTTCGAGAATTTCTCTTGTGTCTGTTTCCAGTTCACTGCCGGCCAGTTTTTTCACATAAGCGCTCAAAAAGATAAAAGCGTCAATTAAAGCAAAGCTGACAGCGACAATGACATACCGTTCCCAGTTTGTGAACAGGGAAGAGGGATCATATGTCCAGTATATCATGGCGCCCAAAACAAACAGCAAATACCATGTTTTTCGGATGGCGGACATTTTTTCTTTGACCTTCGCTTCGAACCGCCACGTGGCGTATACGTATAAGCCTAAAGCGGCCATAGTGCACCAGACCATGATTTGAAAGAATAAAAGCATACATCAATCCCTCGCATCTGAAATAGGTTCTGATTATTGTATTCTAGAAATGCGGCTGGTTTTCCTGTTTCATCAAAAAAACCGCTCCTTTGACAGAAGCGGTGAAACATTAAAAAATCATATTTAAGATAAAGTAGGCGATGGCACCAAGTGTCGCTGAAATCGGAAGCGTGATGACCCATGTAATGAGCATCCGCTTAGCTGTGCCCCAGTTTACGCCTTTTACCCGGTGTGATGCACCGACGCCAAGGATTGATGAAGAAATGACGTGGGTTGTACTGACCGGCAAATGAATAAATGTGGCGCCGAAAATAATGGCTGCCCCGGTTAAGTCAGCGGATACACCGTTTACCGGACGAATCTTCATGATTTTTCCGCCAACGGTTTTAATGATTTTCCATCCGCCGATTGAAGTTCCGAGACCCATGGCTGTCGCGCAGGCGAATTGCACCCAGGTTGGAATATCATTAGCAGAAGTATGTAAATTTGCTGTGATGAGAGCCATTGTGATAATTCCCATTGCTTTTTGCGCATCGTTTGTTCCGTGTGTATAGGATTGCAGGGCAGCAGTTATAATCTGCACTCTGCGGAATTGCTTGTTCGTTTTCGCCAAATTGCTGTCTTTGAAGATCAGCTTGACGATGCTGTAAAGAATATAACCAAGGACAAAGGCAATAATTGGTGATAAGATGAGTGCCTCAATGATTTTAATGAAGCCCTTATAATTTAACGCAGTAAATCCGGCTGCCGCAACGGCTGCACCGGCAATCGCCCCGATGATGGCATGGGATGAGCTGCTTGGGATGCCGTAATACCAAGTGAGCAGGTTCCACACTATTGCTGCGACTAAAGCAGCCAAAATAACAACAGAGCCATTTTCCAAAGTATAAGGGTCTACAATATCTTTCGTAATGGTTTTGGCAACACCTGTAAACGTCATTGCTCCGACAAAGTTCATCACTGCCGCCATTATAATGGCATGGCGCGGTTTCAACGCTTTTGTTGATACTGAAGTCGCAATTGCGTTCGCCGTATCATGAAACCCGTTGATGAAATCAAACGCCAGAGCAAAAATGACTATTAGTATCGTTAATATAAATAGAATATCCATTTTTACCCCTCGTTACGCGTTTTTCATAATGATGGTTTCAAGATTATTGGCAACACTTTGGCACGAATCGGCAATTTCTTCAAGTGTTTCGTAAATTTCACGATATTGAATGACTTTAATTGGATCTGTTTCATTTCCGAAAAGATTCTTTAATGATTTTCTGTGCAGGTTGTCACAGCTGTGCTCATACTCTTTAATTTTGATCGCGTGAGGCTGAATATCCTTTAAGCGGTTTTCTGCCAGCAGCTCAATTGTAATCAAAATTTCTTTCGCGCATTCTCTGATGTATCCGCTGAATTTATCGATATGCTCGTCTGATGAAGTAATTGAGAAAATCTCCATCATGGCAGAGAAATGTTCGATTCCGTCAAGCACATCATCCAGGCTGTTTGTCAGCTGAAGGATATCCTCGCGCTCAATAGGAGTGATGAATGCTTTGTTAAGCTCTTTGATCATGACATGAACATGATTGTCACCTTTTGTTTCATATTCCTTTAACGTATCTGCAAACTCTTTAAGCGTCGTTTGGTTAGTGACCTTAAAATTCAAAAAATATTCTGCAGTTTCGTCTATGTTCTTTGCAATTTCTGTTAAAAGGAGTGAGAACTTATCTTTTTTTCTTCTTATCATTAAAAACCCTCCATAGTTTGAATGAACAATGCACACATCAAATTATTATATAGCCTTTTGTCGAAAAAAAACAGGAAAAGTCGAAAAAAACGCGGCTTGACTTTTTCGATAAAACGTGTCTCCTTATTTTGGCCTACTTCACCTCAAAAAAACGAACCAAGTTTGCAAAATCTTTCTGGTTAACGTAAAAAGTATATCAAAAGTTGTGTTTTTTTTGTCAACATTTATCTTCTGATTCACCAAAAAACGGTTCCCTAAACAAGGGAACCGTTTTTTTTAGCTGGCTTTTCGTTTTTGCATCCAATAATACACAGGGAGTCCGGCCAGACCGATGAGAATTGATAATCCGCAGCTTAATGTGTCTGTAATGAGTGTGCTTCCCAATACAAAGAATGAACCTGCGATCGCCAATATCGGCATGAACGGGTAAAGCGGAACACTGTAAGCACGTGTTTTTCCCTTTGTTTGTTTGCGAAGAATAAATACTGCAAAAAAGGCCATCACATAAAAAATATAGATCATAAAAATAGAGATTTCAGAAAGCTTATCAGGATTACTGATGAGCATCAGGATGATCGCCACAGCGATTTGGAAAGAAATCGCAATCCACGGTGTGCGGAATGTCGGGTGCACGCGGGACAATTTCTCAGCAAAAGGCAGTTGTTTTCGTTCTGCCATCGCAAAGGTCACACGCGGGAAAGAAAGAACCTTTCCGTTTAAACAGCCGAAGATGCTGACAATAATTCCGATACTGACCAGCTTTCCGCCGATTGAACCGAACAGCATGCTGGCAGCAGTGCTTGTCGCATTTTCTCCAAGTGTCACAATTTCGTTTGCGGACAGGATGTGAAGCAGCGCAAAATTAATGAAGATATAAATGGCTGTTACGATTAACAGTCCGCCAGTCATTGCGCGAGGCAGAAGCTTCTCAGGATTTTTCATTTCTCCGCCGAGAGCCGCAAGCAGGATCCATCCGTCATAAGCAAACAATGTGGCCAAAATGGCTGCACCGAAATTCATATCAGAAATGCTTTCGTTTACGGCTGTAAAGATATGCTGATCGCCTTTCCAAAGGCCGAAAATAATGATACAAGCAATCGGAATCAGCTTTCCGACCGTAGTCAGTGTTTGAACAAAACCGCCGTATTTTGTACCGATAATATTAATTACACATAAAAAGATAACTGCGATAATACCGATTACCTTTGATAGTCCTGAACCCCAGCCGAAAAGATTCGCCATTAAAGATCCAAAATATAAACCGAGTGCCCCGATAATCGCCGGGCCGTAAATAATGATCTGCACCCAGCCGCATAAAAATCCCCAAAACTCGCCGTATACTTCTTCAAGATACGTATAAAGTCCGCCTGTTTTCGGAATCTGCGTACCGATTTCTGCAATCGTCAGTCCGCCTGCCAGCGTTAATATACCGCCCAACAGCCACGCAAATAGCGCAATTTTTGAGTCTCCTGAATAAGCGAGCACAGCACCGGGCTTCATAAAAACGCCGGAACCGATAATGGTTCCAATAACAAGAGTAAGGGCAAACAAGAGGCCTATCTCTTTTTTTAAACCGTTTTCTTCAGTATGCATGTCCTTAACCTCCTATGATGAAGCTTCGTGATGAAGAATCTATTTTTCATATTGTAAACCCTATTTTAGAAAAGTGAAATAAAATAAATTTTCTGATTTTCGATATTTGCTTTATTTCCATTCGTAAAATCTGTGAAATCGTCTATTTACTATCTCTTGAAACGAATGAAATTAAGTGTAATCTTATCTAAAGTTCGTGTTTTGCGAAAGGTGTTCAAGCGGAGAGTGAGCACATTAAACGGCTGACAGCGGGACTTAGCAGGATGCCGGACCTAGATGAAGCTGATATGTTGACTTTCGTATGTGAATAAAATACCTTGTAATTAGGAAAATAAATATACATCTTTAATATAATATCTCGAAATCGAGATAAATTGACCTGGAGGGACAGCATATGAAAGTCAACGGCATTCACCACGTGTCCGCATTAACAGCTGACGCGCAAAAAAACTTAGATTTCTATAGTAAAGTATTAGGATTAAAACTCGTCAAAAAATCCGTAAACCAAGATGAACCGACGATGTACCATCTATTCTACGGAGATGAAGTGGCAAATCCGGGAACGGAACTGACGTTTTTTGAGATTCCCCGCATTGCGCCGTTTCATGCGGGAACAAACAGTATTTCTTCTATTGGATTACGTGTTCCAAGCACAGAAGCGCTGCATTACTGGAAAGAACGTTTTGAAGAGCATCAGGTAGCGCATAGCGGCATCGCCCAAAGAGCCGGACGTGACATATTGGCGTTCGAAGATCATGAAGGACAGCGCCTTGTGCTGACTGCTGATGAGAAAGGCAAAGGTTATGGTCTGCCTGTTAAACAAAGCGGCATTCCGGAAGAATTTTCATTTCGCGGGTTAGGGCCTGTTGAATTGACAGTGCCGTACGCTGAACCAACATTACATGTATTAACCAATATTCTTGGGTTTACAGAGGTCAGCCGAGAGCCGGTTGAAGGGCAGGGAACAGCGGTCATTTTAGAATCTGGAGAAGGCGGTGCGGCCACAGAAATCCATTTAATTGAAAGTAATGATCTTCCGCGCGAACGTCAAGGAAAAGGGAGTGTCCATCATGTCGCATTTCGCGTGAGAGACGAAGAAGAGCTTGCCGGATGGCACCGCATCATCAGCCGGGAAGGCTTTAGCAACTCAGGTATCGTTGAGCGCTACTATTTCAAGGCGCTGTATTTCAGAGAACCGAATGGCATTCTGTTTGAGTTATCTACAGATGGTCCGGGCTTTATGGTTGATGAAGAAATTGATGAGCTTGGCCAAACCATCGCTCTTCCGCCATATCTTGAGCATAGAAGAGAGGAAATCGAAGCAAGACTGAAGCCGATTCAATAACGATATATTGTGATTCTTTGCCTTCCGGCGTCACCGGAAGGCTATTTTTGTTCAAAAACGGCTTACATAAATAGCATGGATGATTAGGTACAAAACATCAGATTTAGATCAGGATAAAGACCCGAAAACTTTTGCTTTTAAGGACTGATCGTATGAATTGGTTTTGGCAAAAATATTGCCTTTGTTTATTAATAGTTTTTTCACATTTGCTTGTTACACTATTTCAAAGTTAGACGAAAAGGAGTGAAGACACACGTGGAAAAGAAAAAACGCGAGCTGGACATCTTCCTGATTCTCATTTTGCTCGCATCTGCATTTTTAAATATCTATAACATCTGGAATGATGATACGGTGAATCCTTATTACACCGCTGCAGTCACAAGTATGATGCAAAGCTTTCATAATTTTTTCTATGCCTCATTCGATGCGGCGGGGTTTATAACGGTTGATAAACCGCCTGTTACGTTCCAGATACAAACCATCAGCGCACTTATATTCGGTATGCACGGCTGGAGCGTCATCCTGCCTCAGGCACTTGCTGGTGTAGGTTCTGTCCTTTTAATGTATCTGTTAATAAAACCGACATTCGGTAAGACGGCAGCAAGAATCGCCTCTTTCATCATGGCATGTACACCGATTGCGGTGGCTGTGGCCCGGACAAACAATGTTGATGCATTACTGGTATTTTTCTTATTGCTGGCTACATGGCTTCTCTTTAAAGCCATCAGAAAAGGAAAGCTGATCTGGCTGTTAGCAGCATTTTTCGTCGTTGGTGCAGGTTTCAACACAAAAATGCTTCAAGCTTATATGATTTTACCGGCTTTCTTATTGTTCTACCTGATTGCGGCAAATGCCACAATCAAGAAAAAAATCATTTCTTTAGGAAGCGCATTAGTCGTGTTAGCGGCAGTTTCGTTATCATGGCCGCTCATCGTTGACAATATCCCTGCCAGCAAACGCCCTTATGTCGGAAGCAGCCAGACCAACTCTGTTTTGGAATTGGCTTTCGGATACAACGGAATTCAGCGGCTGACAGGACAAAATTCCGGCGGCGGTCAGGGCGGGTCAGGCGGAGACACAGCAAAAGAAATGCCTTCTGCGGAGAACAGTTCATCTGACGCTCAAGCACCGCCTAATCAGTCATCAAGCAGCAGTACATCAAACGATGACAAATCTGCAAATGGCAATATGACGGCACCGCCATCCAATGGGGAAATGCCAAGCGGCGGTCAAGGAGGCCCTCCAAACGGCGGAGGAGATGGCGGACAAGGCGGACAAGGCGGCGACGGAGGTAAGGGCGGTTCAGGCGGATCGAAAATGCAATCAGGTACAGGAATGTTCGGAACGGGAACACCTGGCCCGCTTCGGCTCTTCCAACAAGAACTATCTGATCAAATCAGCTGGCTGCTGCCATTTGCACTTTTTGGAATGGCAGGCTTGCTGATTGCAGGCTCGAGAGAAAGAAGAAGATTATCTGTTGAGCAGAAGGAGACGGTGTTCTGGGTTGCATGGCTTGTGCCGATTGCCGGATTCTTCAGCGTAGCAGAATTTTTCCATCATTATTATCTCATTATGCTGGCGCCGCCGATTGCTGCACTTGTCGGAGCTGGATGGGTTGCGCTCGTTCAGTTATACCGAAACCATACAGGCTGGAAGTCTTGGCTTTTGCCGGCGGCGATGATTGCCACAACAGGATTTGAATTGTTTATTCTGAGAAACTACAACGATCAAATCGGTGTTGGATGGAGTATCGGCGTAGGGGTTATCGGTGCGTTATCTGCCATTGCTCTTTTGATTTTTAAACAGCGCCAAAAACCGCTCACATATTATATATCACTTGCAGGTCTTCTCGTATTGCTTGTGATGCCGATTTATTGGGCAAGCACACCTCTCCTGTACGGAGGAAACAGCTCTCTTCCTGAAACAGGGCCGCAGCTCTCTTCAAGCAGCGGAAAAGGCATGGGAATGAACGAGTCGAGTGTAAATGAAAAATTAATTGAGTATTTAGAAGAAAACAACTCCGGAGCGGAATATTTATTCGCCACAACTGATTCAAACACAGCGGCTCCGTATATTATCAAAACGAAAAAGGCCGTCATGACGATCGGCGGATTCAGCGGTTCTGACCCGGCCATCACGCTGACTCAATTTAAAAAGCTCGTAAAAGAAGGAAAAGTGAAATACTTCTTGGCTTCAGGAATGGGGAAAGGCGGAAACAATGAAATTGTCGAATGGGTTCAAGAAAACGGCAAGAAAGTTTCTTCTGATAAATGGCAGTCAAGCGCTGATCAGCAGACATCACCTGATCAGACTGATTCATCAGGTACGTCAAGCGAGAGCAACGCTTCAGGCCAAACCGGCAAAATGGGCGGCGGGCCTGGCGGAATGAACCAGTCAGCTGCATTATACGAACTACATGCTGATGAATAGGAGGAAAAACATGAGCAGACATATTCAATATTCAATTGTGATACCTGTGTATAATGAAGAGCTTGTCATTCATGAAACCTATCAGCGCTTAAAAGAGGTCATGGATCAAACGAAGGAAAACTATGAGCTGCTATTTGTCAATGACGGCAGCAAAGATCGCAGTATTGAGATTTTAAGAGACCACAGTCTGATTGATCCGAGAGTGAAAATCATTGATTTTTCCAGGAATTTTGGGCACCAGATCGCGATTACAGCGGGAATGGATTATGCACAGGGGAATGCAATCGCCGTCATTGACGCCGATCTGCAGGACCCTCCTGAGTTAATTTTAGACATGATTGAAAAGTGGAAGGAAGGCTATGAGGTCGTATACGCCGTCCGGACAAAACGAAAAGGGGAAACCTTTTTCAAAAAACAGACAGCGGCCATGTTTTACCGGCTTCTCAGCAGCATGACAGATATTGATATCCCGATTGATACCGGGGATTTCCGTCTCATGGACAGAAAAGTCTGTGATGAAATGAAAAAATTAAAGGAAAAAAATCCTTTTGTCCGAGGACTCGTCAGCTGGGTAGGCTTCAAACAAACAGCAGTTGAGTATGTACGTGATGAAAGGCTTGCCGGAGAAACGAAATACCCGCTTAAGAAAATGCTGAAGCTTTCAATGGACGGCATTACGACATTTTCACATAAACCGCTGAAACTGGCAAGCTATGTCGGGGTCTTAATGTCAGGCGCAGGATTTCTGTATATGTTTATCGTACTGTATTTGAAGCTGTTCACCGACAGCACCATTACCGGCTGGTCATCGCTTATCGTCATCCAGCTCCTGTTCAGCGGCATCGTACTTCTGATACTGGGCATGATTGGTGAATATATCGGCAGAATCTATGATGAAGCCAAAGACCGGCCGCTTTACATCGTACAGAAATCGTACGGGATTGAAAATAAAAGACTCTATAGAGACCAGCATATGTCCTAACCTGAAACCCCTGTCCATTACGGACAGGGGTTTTTTATGTGCTGTATGGTGATCAAAGTAAAAGATGCTGATAGGGAAGGAAGAAGAGACTGTGAACTTGCACTGCGGTTCACCGCGAGCTGAAATCAGCTGTTAGATTGAGGGTTTTTTAAGAAACGCATAATCACAGCAGTGTCTGTTATGTTTAATAGAATACTGGTCCCCAGTGTAACTCCCCATGCCAATGTTGATTCAGGAAGGAGAAAGCTCAGCATCAGAAAAGCCAATCCTGCGCAAATTATGCTCAATCCTACGGTTTTCATGTCATTCCTCCTTTTTAAACAATGCTTCAAGCATCTGATTAGAATGATGTCAGCCTGTATCATATACGGGTGTCTCGGCAGAAAGTTTCATAGAGCAGATAGGTCTTTTGTCTAATAAAAAGCCTCAGACCGCTTTTGCGGCCTGAGGCGCTTTTCTTAAGAAGGTGTTTCTTCTTTTTGATCGAGTTTGATTTTTTTCGTCATTTCTTTGCCGTTTCTGAGGATTTTCACTTCGACGGTGTCGCCGATGTTTGCGTCTTTATATAGGATATTTCGCAATTCGCTGCCTGTGTCGATTTCTTTTCCTTTTAAGCTGATGATAATATCTTCAGCTTTCAGCCCGGCCTTTGCAGCAGGGGAGCCTGAAGCGACTTCACGGATGTATACGCCTTTATTCAGCTGGCTGCCGAATAAGCCAAGTGTGCCTTCCTGGTAGTTTTGCGGCACCTGTTCCAAATCGAGCATGCTGACACCGATATACGGACGTTCAATTTGCCCTTTAGACAGCAATTCTTCAGCTATCGGTTTTACATCATTGCTTGGAATGGCAAATCCGATGCCCTCAACATCATCTTCACTGATTTTCATACTGTTAATGCCGACAATTTTACCGTCTGTATTTAACAATGGACCGCCGCTGTTACCCGGGTTAATCGCGGCATCAGTTTGAATCACGTTAATGCTTGTTTGACCGGCTGAGGTTGACATTGAAACTGTTCTATCCACGCCGCTTACAATTCCCTGTGTTACTGTGCGAGACAGGTCTTTTCCGAGCGGATCTCCAATCGCAATGACGGTTTCGCCTGTTCTGAGATCTGATGAATCACCGAAGTTTGCTACCTTTGTTACGTGGTCATCACTGATTTGAAGAACAGCTAAATCTGTTAAAGAGTCACTGCCTACGAGCTTAGCTGTCACATCAGTGCCGTCGTATAAAGACACCTTGAGTGAAGTTGCGCCTTCTACAACGTGGTTATTCGTAATGACATAAGCCTTGCCGTTCTCTTTTTTGAAAATGACACCCGATCCTGAGCCGCTTTCTGTATCTTCACTTGAATCAGAGCTGGAACCGGAAGAGCCAAACAAAGAGCTGTTTGACTGAGCCTGAAGGTTTGTGATGCCGACAATCGCCGGTGAAAGATCTTCCACCATATCTGAGATTTTAGAAGAATCCTCACTCTTAAATGCAGATGAGCTTGTCGAGCTTTTGCTTGATTCAGAGGATGTGCTTTTAGCTGTAACAGATTGAGTTTGCTGCTGGCTGGACGTCTGTTTCGCTGCGTCCTGAGAATCGTGGTCGCCAAGCGGTGTGAACGTATAAATGCCAAGGGCGAGACTTCCGCCGATGACTCCGCCAAGCAGCGGCCTGAACCATCCGAATCCGCGTTTTTTCTTCTCTTGATCATGAATCACATTGCGGGCTGAGTAAGACGGGTTTTGATCATTCTCTTTCGTTAAAAAAACCTCATTCTCTTGTCCTTCTGTTTTATTTTCGTCACGATAGTTATCCATCATGTTCACTCCGTTTCTCTCTATTTTCAACTCATTACCTTTTGATTATGGCAGTTTTATGACTTGATTTTATCATAAACAAAAACTGTGGGATAAAAATGAAAATATTATGGGAAATTGTGAAAAAGTGCGAAAAACGGTACACTTTATAAGGAATATTGTACATGAAAGGGCTGAAACGATGGAGTCAATCGGATTGATCGGGTATGGCAGCATGGCGGATATGATCGCCAGGCAGCTGTTGAAGCATAAACAAGTAGAGGAAAATGAGCTGTTTGTTGAGACAAGAACTAAGGGAGAGAGGCTTCAGGCTTTGCTCGCTGATTATCCAGACGTTTCGGCAAAACCGCTTGAGATATGGGCGGAAAAGTGCGCCTTGATCTTTATATGTGTCCCGCCGCTCCATGTCATTGAAACAGTACGCCGGCTTCACCCGTATGTGAACCGGAATACTCATATTGTATCCATTGCGGCTGGTGTGCCTCTGCGGCTTTTAGAGGCTGAAACGGCAGCTGGAATATCACGGTTGATTCCGGCCATTACATCTGAAGCGGAAGCCGGCATCTCACTGGTTGTTCACAGTGAAGCACTGGCGGCACAGAAGAAAGAACGTTTGGATGAATTGTTATCGGCTTTCAGCAGTGTGCGAGAAATAAAAGAATCAAATTTGGATGCCGCCAGTAATCTGACGAGCTCTGCTCCGGGCTTCATCGCCGCAGTGTTTGAAGAATTAGCGCTGTCGGCTGTGAGAAACAGCGGCCTGACAAAAGAAGAAGCCTTTGATTTCCTGATACACTCACTGTATGGGACAGGCAAGCTGCTGATCGAAAAGAAGATGTCCTTTGAGGAGACGCTGAACCGTGTTGCAACGAAAGGCGGAATTACAGGGGAGGGAGCGGCGGTGATACGTGCCTCTGTGCCGCATGTTTTTGATCAAGTATTTGAAAAAACACTCGAAAAATATGAGCAGCTGACAGAACAGGCAGCAAAAGAAACATGAATCCTTGAAAGAGGATTCTTTTTTATCTCTGAACGTTAGTGATTTTTCCCAGCTATATTGCATTTTTCCTCTTTTTTTAATATAATCTGTTAGAATATTCATAATTTAGTAAAAAAGGAGGAGCGTTATGAAACTGTACATGTCAGTAGATATGGAGGGTATTTCAGGTCTTCCGGATGATACCTTTGTTGATTCCGGCAAGCGTAATTATGAACGCGGACGGCTGATCATGACCGAAGAAGCAAACTACTGTATTACCGAAGCGTTTAACAGCGGGTGTACGGAGGTGCTGGTGAATGACAGCCATTCGAAAATGAATAATCTGATGATTGAAAAGCTTCATCCCGAGGCAGATTTGATCTCCGGCGATGTTAAACCATTTTCAATGGTGCAGGGGCTAGATGATACTTTCACGGGTGCTTTGTTTCTCGGTTATCACGCAAGAGCCTCAACTCCCGGTGTCATGTCTCATAGCATGATTTTCGGTGTCCGTCATTTTTACATAAATGATCAGCCTGTCGGTGAGCTTGGATTAAATGCTTACGTTGCCGGTTATTACGATGTCCCGGTAATAATGGTAGCCGGTGATGACCGGGCGGCCAAAGAAGCTGAAGAGCTCATCCCGAATGTCACGACAGCTGCTGTTAAACAAACGATTTCAAGGTCTGCAGTCAAATGTCTGTCGCCTGCGAAAGCCGGCCGGCTGCTGACAGAAAAAACCGCATATGCCTTGCAGAACAAAGATAAAGTTAAACCGCTTACACCGCCTGACAGGCCTGTATTAAGCATTGAATTTGCCAATTACGGTCAAGCTGAGTGGGCTCATCTAATGCCGGGTACAGAAATCAAACCGGGAACCACAACCGTTCAATTTCAGGCGAAGGATATGCTTGAAGCCTATCAGGCTATGCTTGTCATGACTGAACTGGCAATGCGAACATCATTCTGCTAAAGGGGTGTTAAGGCTTTGGCAAGATATATAATGAAGCGTTTTTGGGCAATGGCAGCTACGATTTTGGTCATTACCACCCTGACTTTCGTTCTGATGAAGGTCATTCCCGGATCTCCTTTTAATGAGGAGAGGGGCACAAATGAAGCGGTTCAAAGAAATCTCGAAGCCTACTATCACTTAGACGATCCTCTCATTATCCAATACATCATCTATCTAAAATCCATCATTACATTCGATTTTGGCCCTTCTATTAAAAAACCGTCAGACAGCGTAAATGATATGCTGGAACGCGGATTTCCCGTTTCCTTCGAACTTGGGATGGCAGCGATTGTCATTGCTGTGATCTCAGGGCTGATACTTGGCGTAACTGCCGCGCTGCGCCGCAATGGCTTTTTGGACTACGCTGCGATGAGCCTCGCGGTACTCGGCATTTCCATCCCGAATTTCATTATGGCGACGTTGCTTATTCAGCAGTTTGCCGTCAATTTTAAACTATTTCCCGCCGCTACGTGGACGAGCCCGATCCATATGGTGCTTCCGACCGCAGCGCTTGCAGTTGGACCGATGGCGATTATCGCCAGGCTGACAAGATCAAGCATGGTCGAAGTCCTGACACAGGATTATATCCGCACAGCGAAAGCAAAAGGGCTGTCTCCGTTCAAAATTATCGTAAAACACGCACTCAGAAACGCGCTCATGCCCGTCATTACCGTACTGGGAACTCTCGTTGCCAGCATTTTAACAGGAAGTTTTGTTATTGAAAAAATCTTTGCCATTCCCGGAATGGGAAAATATTTTGTCGAAAGCATTAATCAGCGGGACTATCCCGTGATTATGGGAACGACCGTTTTTTACAGCGTCATTTTGATCGTAATGCTGTTTTTGGTCGACTTGGCCTACGGTCTGCTGGACCCGCGCATTAAACTGCATAAGAAAGGGTGAAGCGTATGAATCTCCCTGTACAAACAGATGAACGCCAGCCGCAGCAGCACGCTCAGGTGCCGGACGAATGGTTTGTTTCGAATCAGGAAAAGACCCAAGAGACCGATTCAGTCAAACGGCCGAGTTTGTCCTATGCGCAGGATGCCTGGAGGAGGCTGAAGAAAAATAAACTAGCGATGGCCGGGCTTTTTATTCTTTTATTTCTATTTGTGATGGCAGCAATCGGTCCTTTTTTATCTCCTCATAGTGTCGAGCGCCAATCGCTGACAGAACAAAATCTTCCGCCTTCTGCAGATCATTGGTTCGGTACCGATGAGCTTGGCCGGGATGTGTTTACACGAACATGGTACGGAGCGAGGATTTCGTTATTTGTCGGAGTGATGGCCGCACTGATTGATTTTTTGATCGGTGTCATTTACGGAGGCATTGCCGGCTATAAAGGCGGCAGAACAGACAGTGTCATGATGCGGATTATTGAAGTGCTGTACGGGCTGCCGTATCTTCTTGTTGTCATTTTGCTGATGGTCTTGATGGGTCCGGGGCTCGGCACCATTATCGTAGCGCTGACTGTTACGGGATGGGTCGGCATGGCGAGAATTGTAAGAGGCCAAGTGCTGCAAATAAAAAATTACGAGTATGTGCTCGCCTCGAAAACCTTTGGTGCGAAAACCTTTCGCATCATCCGCAAAAATTTGCTGCCGAATACAATGGGCGCGATCATCGTACAAATGACTTTAACTGTACCTACCGCCATATTCGCAGAATCATTTTTGAGCTTTCTCGGTCTCGGCATTCAAGCGCCGTTTGCCAGCTGGGGTGTGATGGCGAATGACGGCCTGCCGACCATTTTGTCCGGGCATTGGTGGCGCCTGTTCTTTCCTGCCTTTTTCATCTCGTTAACGATGTACGCGTTTAATGTGCTGGGGGACGGATTGCAGGATGCACTGGACCCTAAGCTAAGGAGGTAGCTGTATGGAGAAAGTTCTGTCAGTCAATGATTTGCACGTTTCTTTTACGACTTACGGCGGGACGGTTCAGGCGGTCAGAGGCGTGAGCTTCGATTTGTACAAAGGCGAAACCTTTGCCATTGTCGGTGAATCGGGCTGCGGCAAGAGCGTCACCTCTCAAAGCATTATGGGACTGCTCCCGCCCTATTCAGCGAAGGTGACAGACGGCAGCATTTTATTTAAAAACAAAGACCTTTGCCGTCTCTCTGACAGAGAAATGAGGAGCATAAGGGGCGCGGACATTTCAATGATTTTTCAAGACCCGATGACGGCGCTAAACCCGACGCTGACTGTCGGCGACCAGCTGGCGGAAGCGCTTCTTCGTCACAAAAGGATGACGAAAAAGGCGGCTGAGAAAGAGGTTCTGTCCATGCTTGCATTGGTCGGCATTCCGGATCCTGAAGCACGCCTGAAGCAGTACCCCCATCAATTCAGCGGCGGCATGAGACAGCGGATTGTCATTGCGATGGCGCTGATCTGCGAGCCTGATATTTTAATAGCGGATGAACCGACAACTGCCCTTGACGTCACCATACAGGCGCAAATACTGGAACTGTTTAAAGAGATTCAGCGAAAAACAAAGGTTTCTGTCATTTTGATCACACACGATTTAGGCGTGGTTGCCCAGGTTGCTGACAGGGTGGCTGTTATGTATGCCGGAAAAATAGCGGAAATTGGCACGAGAAAAGATATATTTTACAAGCCGCAGCACCCTTATACAAAAGGGCTGCTGAATTCTGTCCCGCGGCTGGATCTTGAGGGCGCGGAGCTGATTCCGATTGACGGCACGCCGCCGGATTTATTTTCACCGCCGCCGGGCTGCCCATTTGCCGCCCGTTGTCCGAGCAGAATGATCGTGTGCGACAGGGTATACCCTGATCAAACCGTTCGATCCGGCACGCACGCTGTTCACTGCTGGCTTCAGGATAAACGGGCTGAGCACGCGGTGCTGCCGGGAGCGAAGGATGAATAACGAAAAAGGGGGAAGAGGATGAAGAGAGTGAAGAAGCTATGGGGAATGGGCCTTGCACTGGGACTTTCATTTGCGCTGATGGGATGTACAGCTAATGAGCAGGCTGGAAAAGAAAGCGGAGAAGATAAGGCAAAGACAAGCGGAGAAAAGGTACTGTACTTAAATAATGAAAATGAACCGACCTCGTTTGATCCGCCGATCGGTTTTAATAACGTGTCTTGGCAGCCGTTAAATAACATCATGGAAGGGTTAACGCGCCTCGGCAAAGACAATGAACCGGAGCCGGCGATGGCAGAGAAGTGGTCTGTGTCGAAAGACAAGAAAACGTACACATTTACGATTCGGGAAAATGCGAAATGGACGAACGGAGACCCTGTGACAGCCGGAGATTTTGAATACGCTTGGAAACGGATGCTTGACCCGAAAACAGGAGCTTCTTCCGCGTTTCTCGGCTATTTTATTGAAGGCGGCGAAGCCTATAACAGCGGAAAAGGGAAAAGAGACGATGTGAAGGTGACGGCAAAGGATGATCACACCCTTGAAGTGACGCTTGCCGCACCGCAAAAATATTTCCTGAGCGTGGTGTCAAACCCGGCGTATTTTCCGGTTAACGAAAAAGTCGACAAAGAAAATCCAAAGTGGTTTGCTGAAGCCGATACATTTGTCGGAAACGGCCCGTTTAAACTGTCAGAATGGAAGCATGATGACAGCATCACAATGGAAAAAAGCGATACGTACTGGGATAAAGAAACCGTGAAGCTTGACAAAGTGAAATGGGCAATGGTGAGTGACAGAAATACAGATTACCAAATGTTCCAGTCCGGTGAATTGGACACCGCATACGTACCGGCTGAGCTAAGTGACCAGCTGCTGGATCAAGACAACGTGCACATCGTTGATCAGGCGGGTTTATACTTTTACCGCTTTAATGTCAATATGGAGCCGTTTCAAAATGAAAACATCAGAAAAGCTTTCGCAATGGCTGTTGATCAGAAGGAAATCGTAAAATACGTCACGAAAAACAATGAAAAACCGGCACACGCTTTTGTTTCGCCCGGGTTTACACAGCCTGACGGCAAGGACTTTCGGGAAGGGGGCGGAGACCTGATCACACCAAATGAAAACAAAGCGAAGCAGCTGCTGGAAAAAGGAATGAAGGAAGAGAAGTATGACAAGCTGCCTGCGGTCACGCTTACTTACAGTACGAAACCGGAGCATAAAAAGATTGCTGAAGCCATCCAGCAAAAATTGAAAAACACCCTTGGCGTCGATGTGAAGCTGGCCAATATGGAGTGGAACGTGTTTTTAGAGGAGCAAAAAGCGCTTAAGTTTCAATTCTCACAAAGCTCATTTCTGCCTGACTATGCGGACCCTATCAGTTTTCTGGAAGCCTTCCAAACAGGAAATTCAATGAACCGCACAGGCTGGACCAACAAAGAATATGATCAGCTGATGAAACAGGCGAAAAATGAAGCGGATGAAAAAACGCGTTTTTCACTCATGCATAAGGCGGAAAAGCTTCTCATCAATGAAGCGCCGATCATTCCGGTGTATTTCTATAATCAGGTCAATCTGCAAAACGAACATGTAAAGGACATCGTCCGGCACCCTGTCGGCTACATCGATTTAAAATGGGCCGATAAAAACTAACGCGGCGATTGAGAAAATACTGCTCTC
Organism: Bacillus sp. FSL K6-1012; assembly: GCF_037964915.1. Classification (NCBI taxonomy): domain Bacteria; kingdom Bacillati; phylum Bacillota; class Bacilli; order Caryophanales; family Bacillaceae; genus Bacillus; species Bacillus sp. FSL K6-1012. The sequence goes on from NZ_CP150175.1 coordinate 1,403,762, forward strand.
TTTATGTGAAGGAGCGGTATTTTTTCTCTTATTTTCACGTATACGTAGGGTGCAGAGCAAATGAAGGGAGCTGATCGGAGTTGAATCACAAGCCGAACGCACTGAAAAAAGGCGATACAGTCGGTGTCATCGCACCTGCAAGCCCGCCTGATCCGAAAAAGCTTGAAACGGCGCTTTTGTTTTTAGAGGAGCTCGGTCTTCAGGTAAAGCTGGGCAAGGCGCTGAAAAACCAGCACGGCTATTTAGCGGGACAGGATGATGAGCGGCTGGCTGATCTGCACGAGATGTTCAAAGACCAGGAGGTGAAAGCGGTGCTGTGCGCATGCGGAGGCTTTGGCACGGGACGGATCGCTTCAGGCATTGATTACAGCTTGCTCCGCAAACATCCTAAAATTTTTTGGGGATACAGTGATATTACGTTTTTACATACCGCCATCCATCAAAACACGGGCCTCGTCACTTTTCACGGGCCGATGCTCAGCTCAGATATAGGCCTGGAAGACGTTCATCCCCTGACAAAAGCGTCGTATGAGCAGCTGTTTCAAGAGACAGTATTCACCTATACAGAAAAGCTTTCTCCGCTGACGGTGCTTGTTCCGGGAAAAGCGGAAGGAGAGCTTGTCGGCGGCAATCTTTCCTTGCTGTCATCGACACTCGGCACGCCGTTTGAAATTGATACGAGGGGAAAGCTCCTGTTTATTGAAGACATTGATGAAGAGCCGTATCAAATTGACCGGATGCTGAATCAGCTGAAAATGGCAGGGAAGCTGGCGGACGCAGCCGGTATTCTTGTTTGTGATTTTCATAACTGCATCCCGGTGAAGCGGGAGAAATCTTTGACACTTGAGCAGGTGCTCGAAGACTATATTGTGTCCGCCGGAAGGCCTGCTCTTAGAGGGTTTAAGATCGGCCACTGTTCGCCGAGTATTGCCGTTCCGATCGGTGCGCACGCTGCCATGGATACAGCCGAAAAAACGGTCGTCATTGAGGCGGGCGTTTCTGAAGGGGCGCTTTGAGTATGAAGATCACAAAAATAGACACGAAACGGGTCGCCGTGCCGCTGACAAAGCCGTTTAAAACGGCGCTTCGCACAGTGTATACGGCCGAATCTGTTATCGTCACGATCACTTATGATAATGGCGCAATCGGATGGGGAGAAGCGCCTCCGACAATTGTGATTACCGGAGACAGCATGGACAGTATTGAAAGTGCGATTCACAACGTCTTAAAGCCGGCACTGCTTGGAAGAAGACTGTCCGGCTGCGAGGCCATTCTGCATGACATCCAGCATCTTCTGGAAGGGAATCAAAGCGCAAAAGCAGCTGTAGAAATGGCTGTATACGACGGCTGGGCGCAGATGAGCGGACAGCCGCTTTACCAAATGCTCGGCGGATATCGAAGCACACTTGAAACGGACTACACCGTCAGTGTGAACTCGCCTGAAGAGATGGCGGCGGATGCAGAGAGCTTTCTTAAACAAGGCTTTCAAACGCTAAAAATAAAGGTTGGCAGAGATGACATTGAGACAGATATCTCCCGTATTCAAGAAATCAGAAAGCGTGTCGGGCCTGGGGTAAAGCTGCGTTTGGATGCCAATCAGGGATGGGTGCCGAAAGAAGCGGTAACGGCCATTCGGAAAATGGAGGATGCCGGCCTGGACATTGAGCTTGTCGAGCAGCCTGTCCATAAGGATGATCTTGCCGGGCTCAAGAAAGTTACGGATGCAACGGACACCCCAATCATGGCTGATGAAAGTGTATTTACTCCGCGACAGGCATTCGAAGTCCTTCAAACCCGCAGCGCCGATCTGATCAATATTAAATTGATGAAGGCAGGAGGAATCAGCGGTGCAGAGAAAATCAATGCCATGGCTGAGATTTGCGGGGTGGAGTGCATGGTCGGCAGCATGATCGAAACAAAGCTTGGCATAACAGCTGCGGCGCATTTCGCGGCAAGCAAAAAAAACATTACCCGCTTTGATTTCGACGCCCCGCTCATGCTGAAAACGGATTTGATCAAGGGCGGGATTATTTACAGCGGCAGCACGATTACGATGCCTGACAAAGCTGGTCTTGGCATTACCGGAGTCGTGCATCAGAAAGGAGGGATAGAGACATGAACCATACTGTTATATCAGCAGTTGCCAACATATGGACAGCACCTGATACACCTCGTCCATTTGATTACAAAATGCTCGATCCAACCGTGTCGATCAGAGAATGGCTCAATAGCATGACCTATGATCAGCGGCTTGGGTTATGTACAGATAATGTGATCCAGACGCAGGTTCTCTTTGGTGAGGAGGTGCTGGTCACGGCAGAACAGGATGAATGGGTGTCTGTCGTTGTGCCCGGCCAGTCATCCCGCAAGGATAAACGCGGTTATCCGGGCTGGATGAAAAAGAACCAGCTGAAAAACACAAATCTCCCACAATCGAATCACACCGTGGCGATCAGCAAACCAACAGCTTTTTTGTATGGGGATACCGGAGATAAGGAAATTGAACTGAGCTTCTTAACTGCTCTGCCGCTGATTGAAGAAGAGAATGGCTTTTTCAAGGTAGCGACTCCTTTTGGAGATAGGCTCCTGCGACAAACTGATGCGGCGCTTGTTCAGAATAAGAAAGGAACGGCGGAAGACATCATTCAGACAGGGGTAAGGTTTCTCGGGCTTCCTTATTTATGGGGAGGTATAAGCGGGTTTGGATTTGACTGCTCTGGTTTTATGTACAGCGTATTTAAAGCAAATGGATACAGGATTCCCCGTGATGCGGGAGACCAGGCGAAAACAGGGAAGGAAGTGCCGCTTCACGACATCGGTGCAGGTGATCTGCTGTTTTTTGCATATGAGGAAGGAAATGGAGCAATTCATCATGTAGGTCTGTCCATAGGAGACGGAAAAATGCTCCATTCTCCTAAAACAGGGAAATCGATCGAAATTATCACGCTGAAAGATACAGGATATGAAAAAGAGCTTTGTGCGGCACGCCGCTGTTTTTCAGAATGAGGAGGGAGACACATGACACCACTGCTAGAGGTCAGTCAGCTGAAAATGCATTTTGACGCAGGGAAAAAGCGAACAGTCAAAGCGGTCGACGGGGTAACCTTCCAGATTCATGAGGGGGAGACGTTCGGGCTTGTCGGAGAATCCGGCTGCGGGAAATCAACCTTGGGAAGAGTGCTGATGCGTCTTTACCATCCCACAGAAGGAAGCGTCAAATACCGCGGAACAAATCTTCACGCCCTCAGTGAGAAAGAGCAGTTTGCCTATAACCGCAAACTGCAGATGATTTTTCAGGACCCTTATGCATCGCTCAATCCGCGGATGACCGTTCGAGAAATCATTCTAGAGCCGATGGAAATTCACAATCTTTACAATACCCATAAAGCGCGGCTTCTCGTTGTGGACGAGCTGCTTGAGGCAGTGGGGCTTCACCCGGATTTCGGCAGCCGTTACCCGCATGAATTCAGCGGCGGTCAAAGGCAGAGAATCGGGATTGCCAGAGCTCTTTCATTGAATCCGGAGTTTATCGTAGCGGACGAACCGATTTCTGCGCTTGATGTGTCGGTTCAGGCGCAAGTGGTCAACCTGCTGAAGCGGCTTCAAAAAGAAAAAGGGCTCACATTTCTGTTTATTGCCCATGATTTATCGATGGTAAAGCATATCAGCGACAGGATCGGCGTTATGTACTTAGGCCACATGATGGAAATTACAGATAGCGGCACATTGTATCGTGAACCGCTGCACCCGTATACGAAGGCGCTGCTGTCCTCGATTCCGATTCCGGACCCCGAATTAGAGGACAAGCGTGAGCGCATCATTTTAAAAGGGGAGCTGCCGAGTCCGGTACATCCGCCGAGCGGCTGTGTGTTTCGGACGCGCTGCCCGGAGGCGATGCCTGAATGCGGGGAATCACGCCCTTTGCTTCAAGAAATCGAAGCCGGCCGTTTCGTTGCCTGCCATTTATATCGAAATGCTGAAACGAAAGAAAAGGTAAGATAAACAAAAAGCTGGCTCCGTTGTTGGGAGCCAGCTTTCATTTATCATTGCTGTAAAAATTTCACGCACACCGGATAAGGGACAGAAACGGTTGAAGGAAGCAGCGTCAGCCGGCCTGTCTCTGTGTCTCTTTCAAACAATACGAGATTGCCCGTTTCTTCATTTGAAGCGACAAGGAAGGTCTCCGTTGGATCCAGCACAAAGTCACGAGGCCAGTTTCCTTCAGTCGATACTCTTTCCACAAATGCCAGCTCGCCTGAATATTGATTTACTTCAAACACAGCGATGCTGTCATGGCCGCGGTTTGCAACGTAAACAAAACGCCCATCCTGAGTGACGTGAATGGCGCTTCCCTGGCTGTTATCTGTGAAATCATCAGGGATGGCAGAGACAACTTGAAGTTCTCTGAATTCGCCGGCTGTCGGATTGTATTCAAGCGCAATCACTTCATTGCTTAATTCTGTCATGACATATGCGTATTTTTCTTTCGGGTGAAAAGCGATATGGCGAGGGCCTGCACCGGGAGCGAAGGAATGGCTTCCGGATTCAGTTAATTCACCGTCTTTCAGCTTATAGGTGTACAGCTTATCTGTTCCTAAGTCAACCGCTACGACATAATTATGTTCAGGTGTAAAGCCCGCATAGTGTGTATGCGGCTTTTCCTGTCTTTCATGCGGACCCTTTCCTGTATGGGCGGCTTCTGAAGCGGGAGATTGCAAACCTCCGTCTTGTTGAACCGGAAAAGCGTGCACCTTCCCGCTGTGATAGTTGGCTGTCAATACGAATTGCTGATGATCATCGACGCTCACGTGGCATGGCGATGGGCCATCGATTAACTGATGATTCAGAAATGTTAATTCGCCGCTGTTTTTATCGATTTTATAGGCAGCAATACCGCCTTTACCGTCTGCTTTTTCAATTGAATAAAGAATCGTGTTGTCTTTATTCGGCGTCACATATGTGGGGTTTCCCAGCTTTGCGGCAAGTTTTGGCTCGCTGAGTGTTTTTTTCTCAGTATCCAGCTCGAATGAATAAATGCCTTCACTTCCGCCTTTTGTATATGTTCCGACATATCCTATGTACTTTGTCATGCGATTTCCCCCTTAAAAATGATGTCATCTCTATATTAACGTATCTTAAAGAAATACGCTGTTCAAAACATGAAAAAGGGGAGTATTCTTCAATCGCCTCGAATGAGCGGCATCGTACAGCATCTGAAGGAACCGCCTGATTTGATAATTTCTGACAAGTCAATTTCGATGATGTGATAGCCTCTTTTGGATAATTCACGATTCACATGACGATTGCCCGGCAGGCTGATGATGGTCTTTCTGCCGATAGACAGGACGTTTGTGCCAAGTGTAAATTGTTCGTTTTCGGGTACCTCAATGAGATTGTAACGCTCTGCCAGCATATCGACTTCCTGCTGCGGAAGGGCTTCAGGGTAGATTAATGCTTCGCTTTCAGAAATGATATTAAATACGCAGTCCAGATGCAGAAATTTTTCATGGAGCGGAACTGAGATGATGGTATATTCAGGAAGCTCTTCTTGCAGCTGGCCGACCGCTGAGATGTCCGTGCGCTGGCTGATTCCGACATAAACGGTATCGCCATCTATGACGACGTCCCCGCCTTCAATGCTAGTATCCAGCATCCGGGTATAAGGAATTCCTTGATTGTGGAAAAATTCTTTTATCACAGCTTCTTCCCCTTGGCGAATGGGCTCAGTCATGCTGGAAAGAAAGGCTTTTTCCCCGATGACAAAACCGATATCCCGGGTAAATACCTGCTCAGGCAGTCCGTGCTGAACAGGCAAAAGGATGACCTCAATGCTGTGTGACCTGAGCTCTTCTACTAAGCGTTTGTGCTGCTCTTTGGCGGTTTTGACCTGAATATTGTCATCTTCAAAATGTTTTTGGGTTTCATTAATAACGTCCTTAATTGTCATATGCTCGGGTTTGCATAAAATAACTTTCTTCAAGGTGTCATATTCTGTTTGGCATACCGTTTTGTGCTGATGTTTTGGAACGGATACATCCATTTGTTTCTCCTCCTGACCGTGTGAAGAATACGTATATTATTCCCTTGTCAGCCAAATCATTAAACATTTAAGAAAGAAAACCTGACAGACAAATCATTTTAAATTTTAGACAAATGGATGAGAATATTGTTTAATAGGAGAATATGAGTGCATTTACTAATCGATCAGACATCAAAGGGGAGAAAGGTATGGAAGCACAGGAAACAAAATATTGTAAAGAGTCAAAGGTTGTGAAAACCAGCAGGGTATTCCCTCTCGATACGAACAATCATAATACGCTGTTTGGCGGAAAACTGATGAGTTATATCGATGATATTGCCTCTATTTCCGCAGCGCGCCATTGCAGACGTGATACGGTAACGGCTTCGATGGACTCTGTCGATTTTCTGAAACCGATCGGGCAAAGGGAGTCTGTCTGCTTGGAATCATATGTGACTTGGGTCGGCACATCTTCCATGGAGGTGTTTGTGAAAGTCATCAAAGAGCATCTGATGACTGGTGAACGGGAGCTCGCCGCGACTTCCTTTTTGACCTTTGTCGCATTAGACTCAAACGGCAAGCCGGTGCCTGTGCCGAGAGTTGTACCGGAAACAGAAGAGGAAATCATGCTGCATAACACAGCGGTTCAGCGTGCCAGTGAACGGAAAAACCGAAAAAAACACAGTCAGGCGCTGGCAAATGCGCTTGGAACAGACAAGCCTTGGTAAACATGAAACCCAAAACATACGTTGTTTTGGGTTTTTTTGTGCCTTCTATTAATTTGCTGATAATGGTGATCATTACAAAGGTTAGTCCGTTTTTGCTAGGGGATTCTATAAAAAAGCAACAATTGTCACGTTAAATTGATAATTTTGTGACAACTTTATTAAAGATTCATTTTGAATATATCTTTTAAAGGTAAGATCATGTATTTTAAAGATATATTTTAAATACATCTTTTCGGAAGGGTTGTTAAACGATGTTAGATAACAAAACAATCGAAATCATAAAAAGCACTGTACCAGTATTACAGCAGCACGGAGAATCCATTACAGGACGTTTTTACGACCTCATGTTCCAAGATCATCCTGAGCTTTTAAACATTTTTAATCAAACAAATCAAAAGAAAAAAACACAGCGTACCGCTCTGGCAAATGCCGTTATTGCAGCTGCAGCCAATATTGACCAGCTTGGCAATATCATTCCGGTCGTCAAACAAATCGGCCATAAACACCGCAGTATCGGTATTAAGCCTGAACATTATCCGATTGTCGGCAAATATTTGCTGATTGCGATTAAAGATGTTTTGGGAGATGCAGCGACCCCTGACATTATGCAGGCGTGGGAGAAAGCGTATGGAGTTATAGCTGACGCTTTTATCGGAATTGAAGAAGAAATGTATGAACAAGCGGAACACCAAACTGGCGGATGGAAGGAGTATAAGTCTTTCGTCGTTGCGAAAAAAGTGCATGAAAGCAAAGAAATAACATCCTTCTATTTGAAACCGGAAGACGGCAAGCCGTTACCTGAATTTCAAGCAGGGCAGTATATCAGCATCAAAGTCCGGATTCCTGATTCTGAATATACGCATATCCGTCAATACAGCTTGTCTGATATGCCGGGAAAAGACTATTATCGAATTTCAGTTAAGAAAGACGGTGCTGTGTCTTCTTATTTACACGAAGGGCTGCATGAGGGGGATTCATTAGAAATCAGCGCACCGGCAGGAGATTTTGTTTTAGATTCTTCATCCCGCAAAGATCTCGTTCTGCTTAGTGCCGGAGTTGGCATCACACCTATGATCAGCATGCTGAAAACGTCTGTTTCCAAACAGCCTGAGCGGCAGATTCTGTTTATCCATGCCGCGAAAAATAGTGAATACCACGCGCTGCGCGATGAAGCAGAAGAGGCAGCAGAGCATTCTTCTGTTAAAACGGCATTTGTGTATCGCGAGCCGACAGAAGAAGACCGCGCGGGTGACATTCAATTTCATGAAGGTCAAATTGACCAGCAGTTCCTCAAAAGCCTGATCGCCAATACAGATGCGGATTATTATATTTGCGGTTCACCGTCATTTATCACTCAAATGCATAAGCTTGTATCGGAGCTCGGGTCAGCGCCAGAGTCTATCCATTACGAACTGTTCGGTCCTCAATTAAGTTTGGCACAGTCCATTTCTTAACATACACGCAGCTCTTTTCTTATATGAGAAGGGCTTTTTTTAGGAAAATAGAAGAAGGCGGACGAGCGCCTTCTTCTACATCCGCACAATGACTGATCCGCCTCCGCTTGAGCATACGCGATTTTGCTGCTCTTGAATCGTTCTCAGCAATTCATTGTTCACCTCGATGGCTCTGATCAAATGCTCCATTTTAAGCTCTAAACCGGCCAGCCTGTCAGCTGTATGGTATGGCTGATAGGCTGCGGATTTTGACTGTATGCTTTCATATTGCCAATTGGCACTCTTATGCTGATGTTTCATGCTGTCCCTCCAATAACATGAGTTTCTACTATGTTATGTGCCTGTATTCTGCACGTTCGCCTATTTAGGTGCTGGATGAAGAGGTAAGATATGCATAGCGTTTCAGTTACAGGGAACAATATATTCATTATGACTAGCGGATGGAGGGCAATGATCAGTGTTATGGATGGTATGGGCATTTTTATTCAAGCCTGTTATCGTGTTTTCGATTGCATATATTTTGTTTCGGCTTGCCGGAAAAAAAGCCGTGTCACAAATGAACAATTTTGATTTGCTTTTGACCTTCGCAATCGGAACCATTATCAGTGAGCCAATCCTCACATCCAAGCTGCCAATGTCTATTTATTACGCAGGCGCCTTTTTATTGCTTTATCTTCTGATGAGCAAGCTTGCTCTTTCTAATAAGTGGAGATGGCTGCTGGTGGTCAGTCCGACAGTGTTAATCCGGAACGGGGATATCGATGAGCGTGGACTCAAAAAAGAGAGGCTGACCGTCAATGAGCTGCTCGGAAAACTGAGAGAAAAGGGCTATGCAGATCCGGCTGATATTGATCTTGCCATCATTGAAGAAACGGGAGAAGTAAGCGTGATCCCGACAGAAGAAGCGAGAGCAGTGCAGGTGCGGGATTTGAATATGGAGGCTGAACGGAACTTTATCCCGATACCCCTTATATTGGACGGCGAGATCCTTGATCACAATTTGAAGTACCTTCAAAAAAACCGAAGCTGGCTGTTTGAAAAGCTTGAGGAAAAAGGGCACAGCCCAAAACAGCTGTCTTTGGTCACGCTCGGCACGTTAAATGACCGCGGTGACATCTCACTCGATTTGAATACATCCAACGATGCGCACCATGATCCGTATTTGTACAAGCCTGGGAATAACAATTAAATGTGCTGCCGACATTCTTTCGGCGCTTTTTTGATAGATTAGATTGTGCCTTCTGCAAAGGAAATGTTCCCCCTTACGTCAAAATGTACACATAGGTAAGGAGGGAATGGAACATGAGGGACTTATTCATTAGAAAAGACATGGCGCCGACAGTCAGTCTGCTGTATTCCGCAGTGGAAGAAAACAGCCTCCGTCTGGCATCCATTGTTAGCCGCATGACTCACAGAGAGCTATATTATAAGGGGTGCTGTCAAACAAAAAACAGCACGGCACAGCTGATGCAGCATATCGCAAATGTTGATATCAGATGGGTGTGGCGCATAAAGGAGAATCGGGTCCCAGAACATATTGAAGACATTTACGGCCCGATGACAGATGAAAGCGGACGATTGCCTGAACCAAAGAATCAGCTGGGTTTAGAAGAACTTTTGACAAGACATCAACATGTCATAAACGAGCTGAAATCGGTATGTAAGACCTTGACGGAGAACGATTTGCATCAGACGCTTTCTTACGAGGGTGACAAGGCAACAGTAAGATGGGGGATATGGCATATGGCGGATCATAATCGCTATCATCAAGCTCATATTGAAGCCCTTAAAAAAGAATGGAAGCAGGATATGATCAAAAATGGGCGCTGAAACGAAGCTTGTGACCGAACGGATTCGTTTGCGCTGTATGGAGGACCGGGATCAAGAATCTTTACTTGAGCTTTTCAGCGACCCTGAAGTGATGAAATATTATTCCGGTTTAAAAGATAAACGGCAAACCCGCGAGTGGATTGCTTGGAACAAAAGAAATGAAAAAGGGTACCGGGTCAGTCTCTGGATCGCCGAAGACATACAGACGGGGGATTTTTTAGGCCAATGCGGAATCGTGCCTCAGCAAACCGAAAATGAAACGGCAATGGAAATCGGCTATATGTTTGCCCGCCGGCACTGGGGAAACGGCTATGCGCAAGAAGCGGCCAAAGCCTGCCTGGACTATGGTTTCAAGGAGCGGCAGTACGGCAAAATTGCGGCTTTGATTGACCCGGATAACAAAGCGTCTTTACGGGTGGCAGAGAAAATCGGCATGCTTTACAGCCGGACGATCAGAAAATGGAATAAACCGATCGCTGTGTATGAAAGAAAATCTTACAATTGAAGACAGCGTCGAGGTGTAGTATCATAAGACCAGATAAAGTTTTCTAGGGTTCCGCATGTTAATTAACATGGACTGGTCCGAGAGAAAACACATATGCGCATCATAACAGCGCATATGCACACGGAGGGAAAAAAGCCCGGGAGAGTCAAGCTCATTATGAGTCGACTGTCCGGGGTTTTTTTGTTTTCGGAGAATTTTATTGCATAAATAGAAAGGAATGATGTGATATGAAATGGGGATTGGTTGTGCTAGCCGCCGTGTTTGAGGTTGTTTGGGTTGTGGGCTTAAAGCATGCTGACTCAGTCTTAACATGGAGCGGAACTGCCGTCGGTATCATAGTTAGCTTTTATTTGTTAATGAAGGCGACAGCCAGCCTGCCGGTCGGTACAGTATACGCCGTCTTTACAGGCCTTGGCACGGCAGGAACGGTGATGAGTGAAATGTTTCTGTTTCACGAACCGGTCGGATTGCCGAAGCTTTTGTTAATCGGCGTGCTCTTAATCGGTGTGATCGGATTGAAGCTTGTGACACAGGATGAGGCTGATGAAAAAGGAGGCGAGGCATAATGCTTCATTGGATCAGTTTATTAGGCGCGGGATTTTTGGAAATGGCAGGCGTCGCACTTATGAATCAATTTGCGAAAGAAAAAAGCCCCAAATGGGTAGTGCTGATCATTATCGGTTTTGCCGCCTCATTTTCCTTATTATCTTTTGCTATGGAAACCATTCCGATGGGCACCGCTTACGCCGTTTGGACAGGAATCGGCACCGCGGGCGGGGCGCTTATCGGCATTCTCTTTTACAATGAGCCGAAAGACGCCAAACGAATCTTCTTTATCGCTTTAATCTTATGCTCAGCCGTCGGTTTAAAAATTCTGTCATAAATTGATTTTTATCAAATCTTCAGTATAATGGATAATTAGTTTAGACTTACAAAGATAAGAGGGATTATTCATGAAATCATATATGACCCAGCGGTTAAATGAATACCGTGACGGAAATGAAGATAAAGGGCGTCTCTTGGTCAGCTGTCCCGATCAGCCGGGAATTGTTGCTGCGGTTTCTGCGTTTTTATTAGAACATGGCGCCAATATTATTGAATCCAATCAATATACGACAGATCCTGAAGGCGGGCGTTTTTTCCTGAGAATTGACTTCGACTGTGAAGGCATTCAGGAGAAAAAAGAAAAACTCCAGGACGCGTTTTCGTCTATTGCGGATACATTCGACATGACGTGGAGCTTAACGATGGCCAGCGAGCTGAAGCGTGTCGCTATTTTTGTATCAAAGGAGCTTCACTGTCTGCATGAGCTCATTTGGGAATGGCAAACAGGCAATCTCATGGCGGAAATCGCGGTTGTCATCAGCAACCATGAAGATGCGAGAGACCTTGTTGAACCGCTGAACATTCCATTCCACTATTTAAAAGCGAACAAAGATATCAGAGCGGAAGTTGAGAAACAGCAGCTTGAACTGCTGGAGCAATATGATATTGATGTGATCGTTCTTGCTCGCTACATGCAGATCTTAACGCCTGATTTTGTGTCGGCTCATCCGAATCGAATCATCAATATCCACCATTCCTTCCTGCCTGCTTTTATCGGTGCCAATCCGTATAAACGGGCTTATGAGCGGGGGGTCAAATTGATTGGCGCAACTTCTCACTATGTCACAAATGACCTTGATGAAGGGCCGATCATTGAACAGGACATTGAGCGTGTTGACCACCGCGACAATGCCGACGCGCTGAAAAATATCGGCAGAACGATTGAACGCAGCGTTCTTGCCCGCGCTGTGAAATGGCACCTGGAAGACCGCGTCATCGTTCACGAAAATAAAACCATTGTCTTTAACTAGACTGCCAGACGCCCGCGCAATGCGGGCTTTTTTGATGTGGAAAAAACCTTGACAAGAGGCTTTTTTCTTTGCATAATATAAAAAAATCATTGAGCGTTGAAGAGGATTAGTAAGCAGACCTTTCTGTGACAGAGAGCAAAATGAGTGGCTGAAACATTTTGCCGCATGAAACCTGCCGAACCTGCCTTGGAGTCTTAGGGGGAAAACCTAGGCGCATAACCTGGCGTTACAGGGAAGCGGAACGTGCTGAAGTGCGTTCAAACAAGGTGGTACCACGGAAACCCATTTCGTCCTTATTAATGAGGATGAAATGGGTTTTTTTATTGTAAGTTGGCTGGCGAAGAGCCGCGGAGGAGAATAAATGAAAAAACAAAGAATAGTAGTGAAGATAGGAAGCAGTTCGCTTACAAATAGCAAAGGAAGCATTGATGAGGTAAAAATCAGAGAACACGTTCAGGCAATTTCTCTTTTGAAAAAAGCGGGGCATGAAATGATTTTGATTACCTCGGGAGCAGTAGCGGCGGGGTTTTACAGTCTCGGTTATCCGTCCCGTCCTGTTACCCTCAAGGGAAAGCAGGCCGCAGCCGCGGTCGGACAAACACTGTTAATGCAGCAATACATGAATCAATTTAAACAATACTCACTTACCCCGGGGCAAATCCTTTTGACGAGAAATGATTTTTCGAAGAGAGAGCGGTATCGAAACGCGTATGCAACGATTATGGAATTGCTGGAGCGCGGTGTTATCCCGGTTATTAATGAAAATGACTCTACGTCTGTTGAAGAATTGACTTTTGGCGACAATGATATGCTCTCTGCTTTGGTCAGCGGATTAATTCATGCAGACCAGCTCATGATCCTGACTGACATTAACGGGCTGTATGATGCCAATCCAAATGAAAATCCTGATGCGAAACGATTTGATTATTTGCCGGAGATCACCCCTGAATTGCTGGGATACGCGGGTTCAGCCGGATCAAAGGTCGGCACGGGCGGTATGAAATCAAAGCTGTTAGCTGCACAAACCGCACTGTCTCTTGGGGTCAAAGTGTTCATCGGAACAGGCAGCGGCGAACAAAAGCTGGCGGATATTTTAGACGGCAGGGGAGATGGGACTTATATCGGCGACAAGGAGCTATCCTCAGTCAACAATACGAGACAATGGATTCAATTCCACTCGCCGATATCAGGGGAAATCGTCATTGACGCGGGTGCCGAAGAGGCGATGGTTCATAACGGAAGCAGTCTTTTACCGGCTGGCGTAGTGGGCGTGAACGGGAGCTTTCCAAAAGGGGCTGTCGTGGAAGTCCGGGGACCGGGCGGTGTGATCGGCAAAGGCCAGACCCATTATTCATCAGAGGAGATTATGGAGGCAAAAGGCAAACGAAGCAATGAGCTTGATTTTGACAAAACGTTTGAGGTCATTCACAGGAATGACTGGGTCAACTTAAAAGACTAGGGGGCGGAAAAATGAGTGAAGTTTCTGTAAAAGCGAAGCTGGCGAAAGAAGCAGCAGCTGAAATGATGATGAAAACAACGGCTGAAAAAAATGAGGCGCTCAGTCTCATTGCAAATGGACTCCGTAAAGAATTGGATTTTCTCTTATCAGAAAATGCAAAAGACATTGAGAACGGAAAAGCAAATGGGTTAACACCCGATGTCATTGACCGTCTCACGCTGGATGAGAAACGCATACGCGACATCGCGGACGCGGTAGAGCTATTGATTGATCTGGCTGACCCAGTCGGCGAATCTCTTGAAACAATTGAAAAAGCGAACGGCCTGTTTATTGAAAAAATCCGTGTGCCGCTCGGTGTTGCCGGAATGATTTACGAGGCGAGGCCAAACGTCACAGTTGATGCGGCTACCCTTTGCCTGAAAACAGGAAATGCGGTTGTCCTGCGGGGGAGCTCCTCGGCCATTCACAGCAACAAAGCACTCGTCAGTGTTATTCACAGAGCGCTTGAGCAATCAGCGCTTCCAATCAACGCTGTGCAGCTGATTGAGGATACGAGCAGAGAGACAGCAAAAGAACTCTTTACGTTAAATGACGGATTGGATGTATTGATTCCGCGCGGAGGAAAAAAACTGATCGATCTCGTTGTAAGAGAATCAACAGTCCCGGTATTAGAAACCGGAGCCGGCAACTGTCATATTTTCATAGATGAAACGGCAAATCAGCAAATGGCTGAAAAGATTGTCATAAACGCCAAAACGCAGCGCCCTTCCGTGTGCAACGCGATTGAATCACTGCTGATCCACAAAGCGTGGGCAGAGCAGCACGGAAAAGAATTGCTGACGCAGCTGGAAAAAGCGGGAGTCGAAATCCGCGGCGATGAATTCGTATGCGGGCTTCATTCTTCAAGCAAACAGGCGTCAAAAGAAGATTGGGGAACGGAATACTTAGGGCCTGTCATCAGTGTAAAGACGGTTGAAAGTGTACAGGAAGCTGTGCAGCATATCCAGAAATACGGCACTAATCATTCTGAAGCCATTTTAACTGAAAACGATAAGCATGCGGCTTACTTTCAAACGGCTGTAGACGCCGCCGCGGTCTATCATAACGCGTCGACCCGTTTTACCGATGGCTTTGAATTTGGCTACGGAGCAGAAATCGGCATCAGTACACAAAAGCTTCATGCAAGAGGACCGATGGGGCTTCCTGCATTAACTTCTACAAAATATATCATTAAAGGAACAGGACAAATTCGCGAATAGCGGGGCAATGTTCGATGAAAAAGCTTATCTCGTAACGGAATAAGCTTTTTTTTGTGCACTAAAAAATTGACACCGCAAATTAGATTGTGTACAATTTAATTGTATAAAATATATTTAGGGGGATACAAAAATGAGTCAGCCATTATTTACAGCGTCTGTTTCAGCCGTAGGAGGAAGAGAAGGAAAGGTAATTTCATCAGACCGCGTTCTCGAGCTCGATGTCGCAATGCCGGGAACACCGAGATCAAAGAAATTAGAAAAAGCGACAAATCCGGAGCAGCTGTTTGCGGCAGGTTACGCAGCTTGCTTTGACAGTGCACTTCAGCTTGTAGCAAGAACAGAACGAGTAAAAGTGGAGACAGAGGTTACAGCGCATGTCAGCCTGCTAAAGGATGAAGCAGATCAGGGCTACAAACTGGGTGTGACGCTGCAGGTGAAAGGAAAAGGAGTCAGTGCATCAGAATTACAGGCACTTGTCCAAAAAGCGCACGGTGTCTGCCCTTATTCAAAAGCAACATCCGGCAATATCGATGTCACATTGGAAGTCGCTGAATAAAAAATGAGGATGCCTCACATAGGGCATCCTCATTTTTTTTGGTGCAGCGTTTCAAGCAATGTATATAGAGCCGATTTTAAGTGTTTTAATTCCTCGCCGGACTGGCCTGAGAGTCCCAGAATCGTTCCCGGAATATCAGCCGCTTTTTCTTTTAATAACGTTCCGTTCTCTGTCAGGCTGATCATCACCAACCGCTCATCCTCTTCAGATCTTTTTCTGGTAATCAAGTCCTGCTGCTCCATCCGTTTCAGCATCGGTGTCAGCGTTCCGGAATCCAAATACAGAAGCTCGCCCATTTTTTTGACGGAAAGTGTTTCGTGTTCCCACAATAAAAGCAAAGCCAAATATTGAGGGTATGTCACATTCAGCTTTTCAAGCAGCGGCTTGTACTGCTTTGTCATTTCCCGCGAACTCGCATAAAGCAAAAAACAAAGCTGATTCTCTAATTTCATATGATCAAATCCATTTTGCATCTGTGTTCACCAACTCTTTCTGACATTACATACTATTGTAGCTGAAAATCACCACTTTTCCTATTCTCGGCAAACAAAACATGTTTAAAAAGATGTGTATGGGAAATATAACAACTAAAGACAAATAAGGAGGCTGAAAACAAATGGCATTATTTACAGCAAAAGCCACTGCTCGCGGCGGACGTTCAGGACATATTCAATCAGATGACGGGGTTCTCGATTTTGACATTGTCATGCCCAATGCAAAAAAAGAAGGACAAACTGGAACAAACCCGGAACAGCTCTTTGCCGCAGGTTATGCAGCATGCTTTGGCGGCGCGCTTGAACACGTGGCCAAAGAACAAAATATTGACATTGATTCAGAAATTGAAGGACAGGTCAGCCTCATGAAGGATGAAAGTGACGGCGGCTTTAAAATCGGAGTCACACTTGTCGTCAATACAAAGGGATTGGATCGGGATAAAGCCCAAGAGCTTGTCGAGGCTGCTCATGAATTTTGTCCTTATTCTAAAGCGACAAGAGGAAATGTTGATGTAAAATTGGAATTAAAATAATTTGCAGCATCCTGAGAGTTCTCAGGATGTTTTTTTGATATGAACGGATTGGTTATGATCTTTTCGAAGTGTGAATACATGTAGTATAGGTGGATTCAGACTAGAGAAAAGGTGAGCGAATGAAAAGACCGAAGCTGTCAGTTTGTATGATTGTCAAAAATGAAGAACGTCATATTGTCCGCTGTTTAGAAAGCGTGCAGCATATTGCTGATGAAATCATTGTCGTTGATACCGGATCAAACGATCAAACCGTAGAAATTTGCAGAAGTTTTCATGCTCAGGTCTATCATCATCAATGGACACAGGATTATTCGCAGGCAAGAAACATCAGTTTACAGCATGCCAAGGGTGAGTGGATTTTGATTTTGGATGCAGATGAAGAGTTAGACGTGGATACGGGAAGCTTATTGCGTTCACTGCTGAATGACTGCAGGCAGTCCCTTGGTTACGTAAAGGTTATAAACTATACGGGAAAGCAATGGGATGAAAACGAAGCATTTGAACAAATGCAGATCAGGCTGATACGGAATCAGCGGAAGATAACGTTTAAGGGAAGAATTTGCGAAAAGCCCGTGGGTGAGGAGGCAAGCGGCGCTTTCTCTCTCCCTTGTGTTATTCACCATTACGGCTATCTGGAGCAGGAGGCAAAGTGTAAGCATAAACGTAATTTAAGCATGTTGAATACAGAATTATTGACGTCATATGCCGACCCGCTTCTCATTTATCAGAAAGCAGCTGAGTACGACAGAGGCGGTGAACAGAGCAAAGCCATCCGCCTGGCAATGAAGTGCATAAATGAATGCAACAGCAAAAAGCAAATTCCTCCAGCGGTTTTATATTATATCAAGTTTAAACTCTTCATTGATTCTGAACGGTATGAAGAAGCTGAGCGGGATATTGATGAAGCACTGCGGCATTATCCAGATTACAGCACCCTTTACTACTACAAAGGGATAATGAAGTATCAGCTTAAAAAAGTCAGAGAAGCGATTACAGCATTTGAATCCTGTCTGCAAACGCAAGGTGAAAACCATCAGTACGTACAGGTTAAAGGAGCCGCTGATTTTCGATCCCTTTGCTGGCTGGGCGTCTGTCACGCTGAATTGCCTCAACATATGGCAGCCGTTTTATATTTGCAAAAAGCGCTGAAAGCAAACCCGAGGTGTACTCAGGCACAGCAGCTGCTCAGTGAATTAACAAAGGATCAGGCCGCACATGCCTGATCCTTTAATATTCTTTCTTGTTGGCAAGATCCCGCCATGCTTGAAACGGGGATAAATGCTCCGCGAGAGTCACGTGATAAAAGGGGATCGTTCTTTCTTCAGCAGATTTATCAATTTCTTCATAAATGAATGAATCATCAAAACCGGCTTCAGCAGCATCTGTATGCTCAGCAGCATAGTAAACGGCTTTCGGCCGGGCCCAGTAGATGGCGCCTAAGCACATTGGGCATGGCTCGCAGCTCGTATACAACATGCAGTCATCCAGCTGGTATGTCCCAAGCGCTTTACAGGCGTTTCGAATAGCAGTTACTTCCGCATGGGCAGTCGGATCATTGCTTGTAGTGACGTTGTTCTGTCCTTCGGCTATAATGGCCCCGTCCTTCACGATAACGGCTCCGAAAGGCCCGCCGATTCCAGCGTTCACTCCTTCACGAGCAAGCTCGACAGCCCGCTTTAAAAACGTTTCATGATTCATCCCATACCCTCCCAGTCGATCGAATGATATAAGTATAGCCGAAAAGAAGTACAAAAAACATTCTCAAAAAAATGAAAAATAAACAAAATATTTGGGGGATTTGCTAAGATGAAAAAAGGGAGGGGGAGCATATGCTGCATTTGTATATCGCCAGGCATGGACAGACACATTGGAACGTAGAAAAAAGAATGCAGGGCTGGCTGGATTCTGGTGTAACAGAACTTGGGCTGTACAATGCCCGAGCTCTTGGAGAACGGCTGAAGGATATTAAATTCAATCAGGTTTACATCAGCCCGAGCAAGCGGACAGAAGAGACGGCAAAAGCTATATTGGGACCGCGCCGCCTGCCGCTGGTGAAAGATCGTATATTCAGAGAAATGTCGCTGGGGCCATGGGAAGGGAAAAAACAAGAGGATATTGAAAGAGATGAACCTGATCTTTTTCATGCTTATTTTCATCATCCTGAAGCATATCGCCAGCCGGGATGTGAAACGTTTTTTGACCTCGAAAGCCGGGCAAGGCTGGCTCTCCAATTGATTTTAGACAGCCATTCTTCCGGGAATATTCTTCTGGTTACCCATTCTGTCTTTATATTAATGCTGTTAAATATCATAAAGGGAAGAGGCATTCATGACATATGGAATTCTGCTTACATACATGATACATCATTGAGCCTTGTGGCATTTGATAAAAATGGAACAGCCAAAATACTAAAAGAAGGGGATGGGGAGCATCGAAAACCGATTCCCGTTTTCTAAAAGAAAAAACCATCTGCATTTGCAGATGGTTTTCGTATTATACAAGCTGTGTCTGCTTAGCTCTTGCCTGTTTCGCCGCCTCAACCATATTTTTTAAGGCTGCGACTGTTTCTTCCTGCTGTCTTGTTTTTAAACCGCAGTCAGGATTTACCCAGAAACGGTCAGTCGGACATACGGCAAGCGCATCAACGATAATGTTGTACATTTCTTCAGTTGACGGGACACGTGGACTGTGAATGTCATAAACACCAAGACCGAGCCCTTTCAAATACGGATGCTCTTTTAAGTAATCCAAAAATCCTCCGTGGCTTCTGCTGTGCTCGATCGTAATGACATCAGCGTCAAGATCATTGATCGTATCGACGATGTCTTCGAAGTTGCTGTAGCACATATGTGTATGAATTTGTGTTTCATTTTTCACGGAAGAGGTTGTTAATCTGAATGCTTCGGCAGCCCAAGTCAAATACTCATCCCAATCACGGTTTTTTAACGGAAGGCCTTCACGCAGGGCTGGCTCATCGACTTGAATGATTTGAATGCCCGCGTCTTCAAGCGCTTTTACTTCTTTGCGGAGGGCGAGTCCGATTTGGAACGCGATTTCTTTTCTCGAGATATCGTTCCGAGGGAAAGACCAATTTAAAATGGTAACAGGACCTGTCAGCATTCCTTTTACATGCTTGGATGTTAACGATTGAGCGTATACAGTATCTTTCACTGTCATCGGTTCAATAAACTCTACATCTCCATAAATGACCGGCGGGCGTACACAGCGTGAACCGTATGATTGAACCCAGGCGTACTTCGTAAAGGCGAAGCCGGCCAGCTTTTCACCAAAGTATTCAACCATGTCTGTCCGTTCGAATTCACCGTGAACAAGAACATCAAGATCCAATTCCTCCTGAATATCAATCCATCTTTTCGTCTCCGCGTTGATAAAGTTTTGGTATTGTTCATCAGACCACTCGTTTTTCCGCCATTTTTGGCGTGCGCTGCGTACTTCAGCAGACTGCGGGAAGCTTCCGATTGTTGTTGTCGGCAAAAGCGGGAGTCCGAGAGATTCATTTTGCAGGGTTAAGCGTTCTTCAAACGGAATCGGACGCTTTAAGTCTTTATCGCTTAATTGTTCAAGCTCTTTCTTTTGTTCAGAATTGGCTCCTGTTGCAAATTGCTTGAGCGCTTTGATGTCCGCTTTCGCTTGCTGAATTCGCTCGCTGATGGCGGCTTTGCCTGATACTAAGCCTTCTTTTAAAACTGTCAGCTCTGCCAGTTTTTCTTTCGCGTAGGACAATCCGTTCAGCAGATCTTGTTCCAAATGCTCATCTGGGTGTTTCGCTACCGGAACATGAAGCAGGCTGCTGGAAGGCTGAATCCACAATTCATCAACCTGTGCAATGCTGAGGATATGAAGCACGGCATCCAGGCGTTCTTCAAGATCCGCTTTCCAAATGTTGCGTCCGTCTATGACACCGGCTGCCAGCACTTTATCTTTCGGAAAGCCGTGTGTCTTAAGCTGTTCCAGGTTTCTGCCTTTATCATGAATGAAATCAAGCCCAATACCCTGTACAGGATAAGAAATGAGCTCCTCATAAGCATCAACAGAATCGAAATACGTTTGCAAAAGTACATTCAAGGAAGAAAGCTCATTTGTGATGCTCTCGAATAACTCTTTTACGCCGCGTACATCCTCAGCTGAAGCGGTGACAAGCGCAGGTTCATCAATTTGAACCCATTTTACGCCTTCTTCTTCAAGCTCTTTTAAAAGCTGTACATATAACGGCACGAGACGTTTTTGAATTGCTTTAGCTTCAGATGGCTCGTAGCCTTTTGCAAGCGTGACGAACGTATAAGGGCCGACGATAACAGGTTTTGTTTCAACGCCGTACTCCTGTTTGATTCGGCGGTAGTCTTCAAGCTGTTTGTTTCTTGTCAGGCGGAACTCTAGGCTCTCGTCATATTCCGGCACGATGTAATGGTAGTTTGTATTAAACCATTTTGTCATTTCACTTGATACGGCGTCTTTTATTCCGCGGGCGATGGCGAAGTATGTATCTGTACTGTCAGTCAGGTGTCTGAAGCGTTGCGGGATCCAGTTGAAACTGACCGCAGTGTCAAGAATATGATCATACTGTGTGAAATCAGAAACAGGCACAACATCAATCTGCTGGTCAATTTGCGTTTTCACTGCGGATAAGAATAATTCATCGATTTGCTTCAAAAACGTATCTTTATCGCTGTTTCCTTTCCAATACGCTTCAAGCGATTTTTTCCATTCTCTGTTCAGTCCGATTCTTGGAAATCCTAAATTCGATGTTTTGATTGTTGTCATTGTTTCTCCTCCTTTATATGTAAAACACTCTTGTTGACCCGCGGATACAGGCTGTTAAGAGGTTTTCTCACAACTAAAAAGCCTCTTTCCCATGAGAGAAAGAGGCTTTTTTGCAAAACATACAGCCTCTCTCATCTCTCAGAAACAATCTGATGGAATTAGCACCGTGCCTTAAGAGATATAAATCTCGGCGCGAAAATCAGTGCGCCCCATTTCACAATGGAATTACGGTCGGTTGCTGTTGGGGTCAAAAGGCCAATCCCTCGCCCAACTCTCGATAAGAGAAAATGTTATTAATTTTTTGAAAAGTTGAATCATTTGTTGGTAATCTTAACAGCAATTCAAATTCATTGTCAACAAAGATTTTGAAATTTTTTTTACAAATTACAGTATATATTATATGAGAAAAATAATATTATAGGGTCAGTAAATGTGACTGCTCTGCTTTCTCCGATAGCTCATCAGGAGCGGTTAAATACAGGAATCCATTCCCGGCCAATGTTTTTGCGATATCGAGCGGAAGTGTCCTGCGGATCAGCTGCGCATAAAGCTCAGATTCAGAGAGCTCTCTTTGAAAAGATTCTTCTTCAAAGCTTTTAATTAAAGCAAGCGCTCCGCTGACATGAGGGGCAGCCATTGAAGTGCCGGTAAGCTTCCCGTATTTCTTGTTGGGAAGAGTGGATAAAATGTTTTCACCAGGTGCAACAAGATCAATCTCTTTATTTGCGTTTGAAAATTCTGACGATTCACGCGCTACTGAAACAGATCCAACCGCAATTACATCATTATACGCAGCAGGATAGGAAAGCTCCTCTGTGCGTTCGTCGCCGTCACCCTCATTTCCCGCAGCACAAACGACTAGCACTCCGTTTTTGACGGCGTTTTTGACCGCTTCCTCCAGTTCAGGCACATCGCTCGGTCCGCCAAGGGACATTGAGATGATATCAGCCTTTTGCTCAACAGCATAGTTAATGCCGTTAATAATCCATTCGTACTTTCCGCTGCCGTTTTCACCGCCCAGCACCTTTACAATTAAAAGGCTTGCCTCAGGCGCGACTCCGGCGATGCCGCCGTTTGAATCGTTAGCCGCAATCGTTCCGGCAACGTGTGTGCCGTGTCCGTTGTAGTCGGAAATGGCATCTTCCTTGCCGCCGTCATCATCTGTGAAATTCTTGCCGCCGATGATTTGGTTTTTCAGATCGGGATGGCTTGTATCGCAGCCGGTGTCCAATACAGCAATTTTTACGTCTTTGCCTTTAACCCCTTTTGCCCACACTTCTGGCGCCTTAATCACTTTAATACCCTCAGGAAGCTCGTTCACATCCATGATCTGCTCATTCGTCACATACGGGATCAAGCGGATTTCACCATTCATAAAAAAGCCCTCCTTTTTTATGCTTGCAAGTGGATACAAGGGTGTTATCTCACATTATATGAAAAAAGCAGCCGCTCGGACAGTGTCGTTTGAAGCATTTTGAAAAAATAGGATACAATCCAATGGATTAGTAATTTTCAAAATAATGGATGTCTCTAGCGTGTATGGCTGGGATTCAGCTGTCAGTCAAGTTATAATAGAAGTTGGGAAAGGAGCAGTGTGATGAAACTGAATGAAAAAATATTTGCGTTTTTTTCTGAGCATGTAGAACAAATGGCCGAGGAATGGATTGACACAATGGAGGAAAGCGATCCGAATTCGATTTATGCCTTACATAATGCAACTGTAACCGAGGAGCTGAAAGAGCAGGACAGAGAGTTCTACCGGCATCTGAATTACATGTATGTTTTACCGGAAAAACAATTTCTCGATGAATTTCAACAATGGGTTATTGAGCTGACGAATGATCAAAAACATCTCGATACCCCGGTGCAATACGTCATCCGTGAGTTTATGAGAAACCGAAGATTATATACGAAGTATTTTGAGAAGTTCGCAGAAGAAAACGAGTCGGCATTTGGACCGGGAGAGAAACAAAAATGGGCCGATTTGATTGTGAAAGTTTTTGATTTTACCATTTATACATTCGTCGATCACGCTGAATCGAATGCAAAACAGCAATTAAATGCCCAGAGAGAAATGATACTGGAATTAAGCTCGCCTGTCATTACTCTGAGCAAAACGACAGCTCTGCTGCCGCTTGTCGGTGATATTGATACTGAACGGGCAAAGTTTATTCTTGAGAACACGCTTAATGCATGTGCGAAAAGACGCGTTGAGCATCTGTTGATCGATCTTTCAGGTGTCGTCGTTGTTGATACAATGGTGGCGCACCAAATCTTTAAATTGATTGAGGCGCTTACTTTAATCGGTGTCAGATCCACATTGTCTGGAATCAGACCAGAAATTGCGCAAACCGCTGTACAGCTTGGAATTGATTTTACGAACATTAATATTAAAACCAATCTTGCCCAAGCATTGAACTATCATCAATAATAAAAAAGCCGCTATTCAACATAGCGGCTTTTTCTATGAGGTAAAACATAAAGACACAAGAAAAGATCCTGCGAATAACAAGAGAATGAGGAAAAAGAACAGCCAGTCGCGCGGGCTGACGGTAAGCGACCGGTAATACGTCCGGTTTCGGCTGCCTGTAAATCCTTTTGATTCCATCGCAAGAGCTGTTCGTTCCGCTTTTCTGATCGCGCTTGCTAATAGCGGGATGGTATAGCGCTTTAACGCGCTGATTTTTTCTTTTAATCCATTTTCCGCCGCTCCGCCTCGGATTTTATGTGCCTGCTGGATCAGCTGGACCTCCTCTTTTAACAGAGGGAGAAAACGAAATCCGGCAATGACGCCGTATGCAAGCTTCGGGGACAGCTTGCACTGCTGCACAAGACTCAGCATAAATAAAATCGGATCGGTTGTAAAAACAAACATCATTGATAAGGCAGAAAAGCACAAAATCCGAAACCCGAGCGAGATGCCGACAGCCACATTTTCACTGTTGATCGAAAAAGGGCCGGCTTGGAACAGAAAATTATCTGCGGTCGTCGGAATCTTGCCGAAAACAGCGGCTGTCCATACGCAGCCGAATGCTAAAATCAAAAACGGAATCGTGAACAAAAGCCATTTTTTCAGCGGTATTCTGGCCGCAAACAAGACACCCGCAACAATCATGATATAAAAGCACGCCGGTGTGTAAGGATTGTAAATAAACGACAGCATGACGACACAGCAAAAAACCGCCGCTGCTTTTACTGCCGGGTTAATGAGATGTAACGGCTGCTTCATCACGCACCTCCTGCTGGTATGTCATCCATTCATATCGAAGGGGGAGGGTGAGCTTTGCTTTTTGGACGAGCTCGGCTTCCCTAGAAAATAATTGTTCCGGTGTTCCGTCAAAGGCCAAATGTGTGCCGTGAAGCACAAGCACGCTGTCAGCATATGAAGATACAAGCTCCATATCGTGTGTGATCATGAGGACAGCGGTGCCTTCTGTCTGGATATGCTGAATCATTTCCATGCATTCAGCGGCTGTTTTGGCGTCTTGGCCATAGGTCGGTTCGTCTAAAAGCAAAACCGTTACATCGTGCATCAGCATTGTGGCGACACTCAGCCGCCGTTTTTGCCCTTGGCTGATCGCAAACGGATGGTGGTCCGCCAAATGTGCAAGGCCGAAACGCTGCAGCAGGTTCTGCGCTTTTTTCTCGGTTTCGGCATTTGCCGCATGGCCGAACAGCAGCTCATCATATACTGTGTCAGTCACAAACTGGTGCTCTGGATTTTGGAAAACCAATCCCATTTGTTTGCGAAACTCTTTTTCTTTGTAAGACTCCAGCGGCTTATCATGCAGAAGAATCTTGCCGCTTTTCGGTTTGAGCAAACGGGCGAGAACAGACAACAACGTAGATTTTCCTGTGCCGTTTGGCCCGACAAGTGCCGTCAAAGAGCCTGCACGCAATGAAAAACTGATGTCTTTGAAAATGGTCTGCTGTCCTCTTGAAAACGATAAGCTCTGGACCTGCACCGCGTGTTCAGCAGAAAGAACCGCCGCTTCTTCAGCAGGCCCAGCAGGGAAGGGTTCCTTGAACAGCGTTTCTTTTGACAATGTAAACGGTATGCTCACATTTTCTTGTAAGCCACAAATTTTTGGCACAGCGATTCCCATTGTTCTTAACATGTTTGAGTGATGCTGAAACATATCCTTAGTCGGCCCGTCTAAGGCTTTCTTGCCTGCTCCATCCAGTACGATTGTTCTTTCAACCCAAGGCGCCCACTCATCAAGCTGATGTTCGATCACGAGAAGGCCGAAGCCTTTTTCCTGCTGAAGCTCTTTGATCATTTGAACGAATTCCCGTGCTGAATAAGGGTCTAAAAGGGAAGTCGGTTCATCCAGAATAATAAGCTCAGGCTCCATTGCCAAAATACAGGCGAGCGCGACTTTTTGCTTCAGTCCCCCTGACAGAGTGGAAATCGTTTTTTCCTTTACATGAGTGATGTGTAATTTTTCCAGAACGTCATCAATTTTCTTCACCATTTCTTCTTGGGGGATTTGCAGATTTTCCAATCCAAAGGCGATTTCATCCTCTACTGTCAGCATACAAAACTGCTGCTCAGGGTCCTGAAAGACGACTCCGACATGCTGAGCGATTGTTTCAGAGGTTTCAGCGTCAGTGATCGTTTTTTGAAATAAGAATACATGCCCAGACAGCATCCCGTCGCAAGCTTCAGGGTAAAGCCCGTTTAAACAGAGGGCAAGCGAGCTTTTTCCGCACCCGCTCGGCCCTAACAATAAAGCGCATTCTCCTTTTTGGAGCTCAAACGTTATATCCTGAAAAATCGGTTTCTCGTTTTCTTCATATGAAAAGCTAAGCCGGTCAACCGAAAGCAACTTGTTATAGGCTTGCATGATTTGATACCCGTTTCCGTTTCTTTTTCAGTTCCTTTCCGAGTGCCATTCCGTTTAAGACACCCGTATATGCGAGAGAATCGCTGACAGCTTTTCCGAGAAGGCCGGCCAGGACCGCACCTGAAACGAGACGGATCACAAGCATAATGAGCAGATAGCCCGGTGAGTACGCCGCATAACCGGAAACAAAGAAATCATAAATAAAGCTGGACACCGAAGACCCCATACCCGCCAGAAGCAGCACAGGAAGGGAATAAGCTTTCCAGCGTGTCGCAAGAAATACAGCTTCTGCTCCGAGACCTTGAACAATGCCGATAACGATAACCATCGGGCCTGAAGGATTTCCCAGCAAACATTCAACGAGAGCTGCGATGGTTTCTGAAACAAGGGCCGCGCCCGGTTTACGAATGATGTACGCGGCAATCACCGACACGATAAACCAAATGCCGTAAATCGGTTCATAAGCGATGGGCCCGAACATCCCTGCAAGTACGTTTCCGAAATGGGTGAATACTAAATACACAATGCCAAAAACAATACTGATAACAGACATGATGACAATTTCTTTTACTTTCCAGCTTTTCATTTTATCCCTGCTTTCTGTTTTCTTGATGGACTGTTTGCCGAGAAGTTCACGGTCATGGTGACATGGGCTGTTTGCTGATTTGCCATGCGGAAAGCGGCTTCCAGTGTCCGGAACACGTCGTGTGCATCTCCGTCTACCTCACTTGCGTAATGAACACCCTGTACAAAGGTGCCGTCAGCCTTAGCGATTTCAACAGCTTTCATGATAATGTCCATATAATTCGGCTCATTCATCGGATAAAGTGCAAATTGGCATGGAGCCTCTGCTTTCAGGTCGTGAACAGATTCTTCATTGACTCGCTTTTCATCTGCTGTCAGATATGTATCTCCTTGTGTATCGCCCGGGCAGCCGATGGAAAACGTCCCGTTCATGACAATGTGCTTTTCGCTATTTGCTGCATACAGGTAGATGGCTTTAGCGGCGTCGAATACATGAGCGATCGATCCGCGCAAAACTGTACTGATATGATCGGTCTTTGTCCAAACCTTTGACGTATCCGTTTTTTTCAGCGCAGACTTGATCACACTGATAAAATCATCTGTCATCGGGTATAAAGAGAACCGAAATCCGGCGATTCTGCTTGTACCGCATAAGTTGTCCATTTCTCTGACCTCCTGTTTTTTTGGTAAAATAAAAAACTGCATATCCTTAGGGAATATGCAGTCATAGATCGAGTAAGCGCACGAAAAAATACACCTTTCGGTCAACCTGCACTTCCCCACGCTGGTATTATCCAGATCGGGTCATAAGGGATCAAAGCGCGTTTTTGCGCGCTTTATCTCAGCCATAACAGCACCCCTAGTGCTTTCCGTATACAATTTTTTATTTTGACATCATAATAGATGATAAGAATCATTTTGTAAACAATGAAATCATTTTTTTCATATAGGAACATGAGAGGATGATCGGAATTGGAAAAAGGGCACATATTAATTGTGGAAGATGAAGAAAAAATCGCCAGGGTCCTTCAGCTTGAATTGGAATATGAAGGATACAGCGTCACCATCAAACATAATGGCTCTGAAGGACTTAACGCGGTCACGGAAGGTTCGTATTCCCTATTGCTGCTCGATGTCATGCTGCCAGGGTTGAGCGGGCTTGAAGTGCTGCGCCGGCTGAGGAAAACGGATCAAGAGACACCGGTTATTTTATTAACAGCCCGCGACAGCGTTCCAGATAAGGTAACGGGGCTTGACATCGGTGCGAATGACTATGTCACCAAGCCGTTTGAAATTGAAGAATTGCTTGCCAGAATCAGAGCGGCACTCCGCCAAACCGGAAGCAAAACAGAGGATATCGGCACATTTTTGACATATGACGATTTGCAGGTGAACGAGAAAACACGTGAAGTCAGACGGGGAGACAAAGAAGTTGAATTAACGCCCCGGGAATTTGATTTGCTCGTCTATATGCTGAAGCATCCGCAGCAAGTGCTGACGAGAGAGCAAATTCTCAGCTCTGTATGGGGGTTTGATTACATCGGTGATACAAATGTCGTCGACGTGTACATAAGATATATCAGAAAAAAATTGGACTATCCTTACGAAAAACAGCTGATTCATACCGTACGCGGGGTCGGCTATACCATTAAGGGTAAATGATGAAGCTGAAGACAAAGATTCATCTTTATACATCCATTTGGCTGTTGATTTTATTAGTATTGGTTCATACTGCGGTCTATCTCATTTTTTCATCGGCACTCACCTCAAAGGATGCGGCCCGTCTTGCCGATGAAACGGACAATATCGCCGAAGCTCTTCATACCGCCGAAACACAAGGAGTGGCTTTGCAGGATATGCTGCAGGCCTATCTTCCGGCAAATGGAATGGTGCGGGTAGTGAGTGCGGATCGGAAAGCCGTCATGACCATCACAAAGGAAAAAGCATATAAAGACTTCCCTCTTTCTTTTCACAGCGGGGAAACGACAGACGTGACAAAGCATGAAGGCAAACTGTTTGCAGCAGCAGCTGTCCCGGTCATTTGGACAGACGGACAAGTCGTATCGCTTCAGCTCGTGGAAAGGCTGGAGCATACAGAAGAGAGTCTTCTTCTGCTAAGAATCATCTTAATTGCGGCCAGCGCGGCTGTCTGTATCGCTTCCTTCTTTGCCGGCAGCTTACTCGCCCGCCATATCACCAATCCAATCAGACAATTGGTGACAACAATGAAAGACATACAGAGAGAAAAAGCATTCAAAACAATTTCTCTGGAAGGACAGTCGCATGACGAACTGTATCAAATGGGGCTGACCTTTAATGAGATGGCGAGCATGCTGAAAGAGCACTACGATAAACAGCAGCAATTCGTCCAAGACGCTTCACACGAGCTGAAAACCCCGCTCACCATTATTGAAAGCTACAGCAATCTGATGAAACGCTGGGGGGCAAAAAAGCCTGAAGTGCTTGAGGAATCCATTGAAGCTATTCATTCAGAAGCGGTCCATATGAAAAAACTGACCAATCAGCTGCTTACGCTGGCCAAGACCCATAAAGAACTGGAGCTTGATCTGAAAACGGTTGACCTGATCGAAGTGTCGCGCGCAGTCATACAAACACTCCAGCCGGTTTATAAACGCGATATCCTTCTCGAGACGGACAAGGAGAATTTGCTTGTAACGGCAGATGAAGAACGCATAAAGCAGCTGCTGACGATTTTGCTTGATAATGCCATAAAGTATAGTGACAAGGCCATTGTGATTTCCGCAGGACTCAATAACAGACGTCCGTTTTTGTCTGTAAGGGATGAAGGAATCGGCATACCTGAAGAGCATATCCCGCGTCTGTTTGAACGTTTTTACCGGGCGGATGAGGCGCGTAACCGCAAAACAGGCGGAACGGGTTTAGGTCTATCCATTGCCAAACATATTGCCGATGAGCATGGTATTGACCTGTCTGTAAAAAGCAAACCGGGACAGGGAACAAATGTCACGATGCAATTTAAAGAACAGAATGGGGGAGCGCTATGACAAAACGAATGAAAACAGGAGCTGCTGCTGCGGCAGCCGTTTTAGCCATTGTCATCTGCGCGGTTCTTATCATTCAGCAAACCCATGAGGACGTGCTGTCAAAGGAGGCAGTCATAAAAAAAGTAGAAACCTCCTATGAAGGCGACATCACAAAAGTGACGCAATCCAATGATAAAAAAACGTATGATATGACTCTGGAAAATCCAAAAGGAATTTATTTTCTAAAAGCTGATGCTAAATCGGGCGACATATTGTCAATGAACAGAGTGAAAAAGACGAACACATCTGAGATGACAGAAAAAGAAGCTGAGCACCTCGCTCTGGTGAGGGTGCCGGGCACCGTCAAAAAACACACGCGAAAACACGGAGTTGCGTCGTATACCATTCAAAAAAATAATGGGGAAACATACGAAGTGAAGGTAGATATGAAGACAAAAGCGGTGGTGTCCGCTGATAAAATCAGCAGCAAAGACAAACAAAAGACAACAATTTCGGAAAAAGAGGCAAAAGCCATTGCAGAGCGTGAGGCTGGAGGAAAAGCGGATGACGCCGATTTGGAAGAAAGCGAAGGCACTCTCCTGTTTGAAGTAGATGTTGATCTCCCGAATGACAAGGAAGCTACGGTGAAAATAAACGCCTATACCGGCAAAGTTTCTAATATTATCTATGAAGACTAATGGTTTTCTCATCAAATTCTCATCTTTCTCTCGTTTTCCTTTCATGTTGAGTGTGTAAACTGAACTCATAACGAACAAGGGAGGAATCACATATGCTGAAGAAAAGATGGATGATTGGCTTATTAGCAGGGTGTTTAGCGGCCGGAGGATTCAGCTACAACGCGTTTGCGAAAGAAAATAATGAACATACACAGTCTGTTTCTGAAACTGGCGGACTTACTGAACAAGAAGCGGCGTCCATTGCCAAAACAGTTGTTGACGGAACAGTGGATGACATCGACAGAGACATCTATAATGGCAAAGAAGCTTATGAAGTTGAAATCGAAAAAGACGGTGAAGATTATGATGTTTATGTGGATATCAAGACCAAACAAGCGCTCAATGACCCGTTAAAAGAGAAAAAAGAGCAAGTTGTTTTGACAAAAGAAGAAGCAGAACAGATTGCTCTAAAGAAAACAGCTGGAACCGTCACAGAAAGCAAGCTGGATGAAGACGACGGTGCTTATATCTACGAAATTGAGGTTCAAACGAAACAAGGGACTGAAGCAGAATTTGACATCTCTGCAAAGGACGGACGTATTATGAAACAGGAATTAGACGACTAACCCCGCACCCGCGGGGTTTTTTCATGATAACGAGCCGCTTTTTGGACAATCTAATAAGAAAAGGAGGCGAAGCGCTTGGAAAAGAAAGAAGAACAATACATCAATCAGGCTGAGTATGTTCCACATCCGACGAAGGAAGGAGAATACGCCTTATTTCTTCATGAAACCTATCATTTGCTTTCAGAAGATGATGAGACGCAAACAACAGAATAAGGGCTAAGGCCCTTATTTTATTTCATCTGATGAGATGTAAACGCATAAATAACTTTTTTAAGTTGACATAGCTTGTTTTTTTCTGTAATCTCAGTGTGTCAATTCAATTACGAACTTCGTTAGGTGAGGCTCCTGTATGGAGATACGCTGCTGCCCAAAAATGTCCAAAGACGCCAATGGGTCAACAGAAATCATCGACATAAGGTGATTTTTAATGCAGCTGGATGATTGCTCCTATGCCATACAGTGCTAAAGCTCTACGATTGAAGGCGCCCGCACGCTTTTTTTGCCGTGCTTCTTTCACCTTCAATCCAGAAGGCTTTTTTTATGCCTTGAAAACGAAATGTTGAACAAAAAGGAGGTGCGGAGTATGGATTCTCCCCATTCGAGTCAATCTGAAGAAGTACCCATATACTATGACAGCAAGACAATTGATTACACGATGAGGAGACGATCTGCCGCACCTTCTGGCGAGGCCGGCACGTCTCCGTAGAGGAGGTACGAGTCCCGATGGTTCAAAACATGACCTATGACGAACTCATTTTACGCATCATTATATTATTGCGAGACGGAAAAATCAGGGATTTCAGAAGTGTTATTGATGAGCTTCAGCCCTATGATATGGCGTTTATTTTTAAAGAAATGCCGGAAAAACACCGCGCCCGCTATTTATCTTATTTAACTGTTGATGATATTACTGATATGATCGGCGAACTGGAACGGGAATTTCAGCTAGCCGTCTTAAATAAAGTCGGAAAAACAAAAGCAACACTCGCCATGAACAAAATGGACAACGATGACCTCGCTCAATTGCTTGAAGAAATGGATGAAGAACTGAAGGAGCAGCTTTTATCCAGCATGGAGGCATCAGAGTCAAAAGCTGTTCAGCTCCTTATGAATTACCCGGCTGATTCAGCGGGGCGCATGATGACCAACCGTTATGTGTGGATTCCTCAGCATTACACGGTAAAAGACGCGGTCGTCAAACTAAAAAGTTTCGCGGAAATCGCAGAGTCTATCAACTACTTATATGTTATAAATGACAGTAAGCAGCTTGTCGGCGTTCTGTCATATCGCGATTTGATTCTCGGGGAACCGGAAGAAAAGGTACAAGACTTGATGTTTACCCGTGTCATTGCAGCAGACGCGCTTCAAGATCAGGAAGAAGTGGCGCGGCTGATTGAACGTTACGATTTCTTAGCGATTCCGATTGTGGAAGAAAACAATGTGCTTGTCGGGATCGTGACGGTCGATGATATCATCGACGTCGTTATTCGGGAAGCCGATGAGGACTACGAAAAATTCGCCGCATCAGGTAAAGCCATTACCTTCGATACAAAAGCATATGTTGCAGCATACCGCCGCCTTCCATGGCTGATCCTGCTTTTGTTCATCGGGCTGATTTCAGGCAGCATCATGAGCTATTTTGAAGATACGCTG
Organism: Bacillus sp. FSL K6-1012; assembly: GCF_037964915.1. Taxonomy (NCBI): domain Bacteria; kingdom Bacillati; phylum Bacillota; class Bacilli; order Caryophanales; family Bacillaceae; genus Bacillus; species Bacillus sp. FSL K6-1012. The sequence continues at coordinate 1,436,570 of NZ_CP150175.1, forward strand.
AAGCAGGTCGTGGCGCTGGCATTCTTTATGCCGATGGTGTCAGGGATGACAGGGAATACAGGAACACAGTCTCTCGCGGTTGTCATCAGAGGTTTATCTAAAGAAGAAATGAATAAAACAACGATTGTGAAACTGATTTTTCGGGAGCTCAGAACGAGTATTTATATCGGTGCCGTCTGTTCTGTCTTAATTACGGTGATCGCCATTATATGGCAGGGGAATGTGCTTTTAGGATTTGTTGTCGGCTCTTCACTGCTGCTGACCTTAATTATCGGCACGATGTCCGGAACAATCATCCCCATTATTCTGCATAGACTGAATGTAGACCCGGCCATTGCGTCAGGTCCGCTCATTACGACGTTAAATGATATTTTGTCATTATTAATTTACTTTGGTATTGCGACTGCATTCATTCACTCATTATAAACGATAAAAGTCCGTCTCAGATTGCGAGGCGGACTTTTATCGTTTAACGGTTTTTGTACCTAAAGTGAGCATTAAGCTGCCCCTCCAGCATTTTTTTTCGGACTTGCGGATCGTTTTTTACCATTTGTTCTTTTTTGCGCATATCTTTTAAAATTTCAGCTGTCTGCACGCCGTCTTCGCGTTTATTCGCGATATCCATCAGCCGCTCGACGTCGGCAAAAGAATATTTTCTCGTTCCCCTTGAAGAACGCTGCGGATAAATCAGCTTACGCTCCTCATAATACCTGATCTGTCTTACGGACAACCCTGTCAATTCACTGACAATCCCGATTGAAATCACTTTTTTGTCTTTATAAGAATGATCTTCTGTGGTCATTTTTCCACCCCTGGATGTCTTTTGATAATAGTATATAAAAAACATAGAGAAAAAACCTGACGCTTGTTATATTTTCTAACATGAAATAGCAGATTTTTGAAAAAATACGGCAGAAAAATTAACAAGAATGATGCGTAACCTATAAGCGCGTTTTATCCTTTATGTAACGATTAAATGAGGAGGAAGGATAATCATGGAGGAAGAAAAAGCGGTCTCACTGGCAAAGGAAATAATCGAGTTGGATATGAAACGGGATGAAATGCTTGAAACGTTTATGCAGCTTGCCGGAGAACATGCTTTTCAGCTTTTAAGATCAGTTCAAAACGGACTTTACCGAAAATCTTCGTAAACATAAATTCTTTACATTAGATTCACACCACATTCATTTAAAAAGAGTATCTTATTTAGAGGATACCTTAAAATGAAGGAGGACGCTATGAGTAATTTATTGAAAACTGCATTAGAAAAAGAACGAAGCCATTATTCAGAAAAACTCTTTCAAATCGGAGTTTATAATAAAGAAGTAATGAACAAAATGACACTTTCTGAACTGCGGAAGGAATACGCATATTTCTTTCGCAGCATCCCATATCACCAAAAAAATCCTTATACAAAATAACGAGTATAAGGATTTTTTTGTTTCCTGAAAAGGAATTTCTCGAATTATAGCGAATAAAAATAATAAGGGCATTAAACTCTTATTATATGTAAGGGTTTTCATTATTTTTTTATAAAAATTCTATATACGGGGTAGATATGATGAGATTATCGTTTAACGAAGAAGAAGTTGAGCGTGCGATGAATTTGTACAGAGTTTTTGCAAGGGCTTTCAAAAGTGTGTCTGAACACAGCATCCGTGACAGCAAAGAGCACGGCTTTAATCCCACAGAATTTGCCGTACTGGAACTTTTGTATACGAGAGGCCCGCAAAAATTACAGCAAATTGGGTCGCGACTTCTGCTTGTAAGCGGAAACGTCACATATGTCATTGACAAGCTAGAAAGAAACGGGTTTTTAGTCAGGGAGCAGGACCCGAAAGATAAACGCTCCGTTTACGCGCATCTCACGGATAAAGGGAATGAGTATTTGGATAAAATTTATCCAATCCATGCGCTCCGTATAGCGAGAGCGTTTTCAGGCCTTTCGTCTGATGAGCAGGACCAGCTGATCCTCCTGCTGAAGAAAGCAGGTATTCACAGCCAGCATTTACTGTTTCGTTAGTCATTCCACACTCTCTTTTCAGGAGGGTGTTTTTTTATGTTCACATTCATCTAATATCCTTTTTAAAACCTCCCCAATCTCCCGGTCACACATTTGGCCAAGATACTCCCTGACTTGCTTCTCTGCTGCTGCCCGTTCATTCGATTGAAAAAATGCGGAAATGCGTTCCTCTGCCCGCTTCATATCCCAGTTTCTTATATCTGTGACAAGCTGCCGTTCTTTTAACAGGTTCACATTCATTTCCTCCTGTCCCGGCAGCGCATGATAGATAAATACCGGAAGCCTTTTCTTTAAGCATTCACTGATGGTTACGCCTCCTGGCTTTGTCATGACGCCTGAGGCTTGTGCGTACAGACTGTTCATTTCTGCTTTGCTGTGAAGGTATGGGATCGCTTCGATAAAAGGATGTTGTAAACTTTTGACATAGCGGTAGAGCTTTTCGTTTCTGCCGCATAATATTTTGTATAAGATGTTTCCGCCTGGGGACAGCTCCTGGACCAGCTTAAAAATACCTCCGACTCCCATACTGCCGCCTGTAATCATGACGGTATAAGGCGGACGATGCTGACAGGTTTCTGCGGTTCCTGTTTCATAAGCCCGGTGAACGGGAATGCCGGTCAAAAATATTTTTTCCTGGCTGATTCCTTCGGTCATGAGCTGCTTCTTGATATCCATGATCGGGACAAAGTGGTAGTCAATGTTCTTCCGCCCCCATACCTGATTCACAAAAAAATCCGTGTATACATTTACAATGGTCATGTTTGGATATTCCGGTTTCAGCCGGTTTAGCAGGTAAGAAGGCAGGGCGTGTGTGCAGAAGGCGATATCAGGCTGTTTTTCTTTGAGAATCTGTCTCATGCTTTGCATAAACAGCCATTCATACATGGCATAGCGTTTGACATTTTTACACTCTCCGCAAGCGAGAAGCTTGTATATTCCGCTGTACGTTTTCGGGAAATATTGAATCCATTTTAAATAAGCTGAGGAGGACAGTTGTTCTAAACGTTTATACGTATGTGAAAAGATATCAATTTTTTCTGAATGCAGTCCTTTAGATTCCAGATCAGCCTTCAGGGTATCAGCAACATGATGATGCCCGGTGGAAATGCTTAAAAAAGGAAAAATAAGAATGTTTGTCATGTCCGTCCTCCTTAAAAATATGGCAACTATATTTTGGGGAAAATCATCACAAAATATAAGGGTGTTTTTTTTGATGATAAGGAAGGTGAAGAGATGAAAACCTGTTTCCTTTCCATTTGGAGAGTAATTGACCCGATTTATTTCTTTTTTTCGAGGCTGACTTTGATTGAAGATGAGCGAAAATGCGTCTTTCGAGTCAGACTGACGAAATACAAAGGGCATCATGTCGTGCTGAGTGACGGAACGCATATAAGAAAAAACGATGTGCTCGTTAAAATCCATCTGCACAACATCAAGCTGATCAGGGAACTGCAAAGCATTGAAAGCGCAGTCAGAAAAGGAATCATTATTTATCAAAAAGTATATCAATCAATGCCGATGCTGCTGGAGTATATCAACAATCATAAAAAAAGCGAAAAAATCAAAGGAATCATTGGCATTACAATGCTTGATAAAGGGGTAGAAAGGCTCGGCTTTGACGTGGTAACCCCGGTCAATCCTTTTTACAGATCCTTTAAAAAAATCACTCATATGCCGATTTTATATTTAACGTCAAAGCCAGTGAGCTTGCGAAATCTGCCGAATTCATCCTATTTGTTTATCTCGAAAGAAAAGCTTCAGCACACCTATCAAAAAAAAGACTGATGCCATGGTCAGCACAGTCTTTTTAAATTTGATGGAAAGTCACTTCGGGGCGGCTTCCTACACGGATATTAACGCCAGTTTGTCCTAAACCTTCACTGATATAAAACGGTTTATCGTGATGATAATGAAGACCTTTAATCATATTCATACGTACAAGCTTGCCCATTTTCACCAAATGATACGGCTTTGGCCAGTGGATTTGCCCTCCGTGAAAATGGCCTGATAACAGGTAGTCAAAATGAATATCCTGCATCTCTAAAATAATGTTTGGATCATGTGTCAATACAAGGTGATAGCCATTCTGAAGGCCTTTATAAGAGTTTGTGATTTTACTGCGATTCGTACTGTAATCGTCAATTCCGATAATATTAACAGGCCCTGCATCAGTATTGATGTGAACATGTTCATTTTGCAGCGTAATGCAGCCATTTTCCTCCAGCACTCGCTTTAATCTTTGAAAGTCCTTTTCTTTTAATACATAATCATGATTGCCAAACACCGCGTACATACCATACGCAGGCTTCAGTTGTTGCAGTGCCTGCAAGTAGCCGGCAAGCTTTGGAATATTTCGTTTCCGGTCAAGAAAATCTCCGGTAAGCGCAATGAGGTCTACAGGTTGATTATTTGTTAAACGATACAGCTCATCAGGCGAAACAGAAATGTTTTCTAAATGAAGATCCGATAAATGAAGGATATTCAGTTTTTTTCTTACTGGAAGGCCGTCTTGCTGATCAATTGAAATCGTGTTGACCTTCACATCTTTTGTGTTGCGGTTTGCTTTATATATAAATGGCATAACAGCAAGTATGACCAATGAAAGTAAGATGAACACATGTATCCCCTCCCTTCTACCAGTATAGTAAGTGATCCAGCCTTATGGATAGCGGGAATTAATGGGTTGAAGACCAGTTTGAAAAATGCAGAAAGGATTGTCATTTGATGAATGTTTTAGAAGGGAAAAGGGATAATAAATTTTGACAGGTGAGGCAGATCATGCCCAATAGAAGTCAGAATAACAGATGGATGTGTTAGGGATGTTACGATTAAGACAACACAAAAAAGAAACATATTATCTTTTGATGGCTTTATTTCTCCTTTTGCTGTATGTCTCCCCGCTTTTTATTTTGAAGGAAGACGCCCATATTCGCGTACACGATAATTTGGATTCCAATATCGCTTGGTACAAGGTGCTGGCCGACAGCGGAGAAATCATCGGCAAAGTTGATGCTGCCATTCCGCAAATCATTAACGGACTGCCACGGGATGCGTTCGGCACTGAGTGGAGCGGAATTGTTTGGCTGCACGCGTTGTTTTCTTCTATGACCGCCTATGCGGTAAGCCAGACCATTACGAGAGTTGTCGCTTTCTTCGGAATGTATGTGCTGCTGAAGAAACATGTGATTCCGGAGGAGAAAGCGGCATTGATCCGAATTGGCGTATCGCTCGCATTTGCCTTAACGCCTTTTTGGCCTTCTGGAATGCTGAGCACGCTTGGATACCCTTTGGCGCTGTGGGCTTTTTTGAATATCCGAAAAGGGGATATCTCATGGAGAGAATGGCTGACGCTCGGTTTGCTGCCGTTGTATTCAAGCTTTGTATTAGGCTTCTTCTTTTTCTTGGCTGGGATGGCATGCTTCTGGCTGTATGATGTCATCACAAAAAGAAAATGGAATTTCATTTTCTTAGGCAGCATCGCTTTTATGACAAGTATTTATCTATTTGTCGAGTACCGGCTTGTCTATTCGATGTTGATTTCACACGCGCCGATGCACCGGATTGAATTTATTTCATCAAGGCATGATGTTTGGCACTCTCTGCGTTTGTCCGTCAAAAACTTTGTCTACGGACACAACCATGTCATGACAGTTCATACCGTTGTGATTCTTCCAATCTTATTACTCGTCTTTTTTGCTGTGCTGTTCAAACGAAATCGGACAAGGGAAGAAAACGTTTATCTTTTTCTCTGCGTGCTGAATTATGCGCTGTCACTGTGGTATGCGTTTTGGTTCAACAAAATATGGGCTGTTCCAAAGCAGAAATTTGCATTTTTAGCTGAATTTAATTTTGCCCGTTTTCATTTTTTGCGCCCGCTGGTGATCTACATGAGTTTTGCGCTCGCTTTGTACCTCATCTGGCGGATGGGGAAAAAGTGGCGATGGCTGGTGTATGCGGCAGTTACTGCGCAGCTGATGGTCCTTGCGCCTTTTAATGAGGAGTATACGTATGGCGTTCACTACAACGCGCCGACGTTTCGTGAATTTTACGCGTCTGACCAATTTAAAGAAATTAAGGAGTATATCGGGCGCCCGCAAGATTCGTACAGGGTGGCGAGTATCGGTCTGCATCCGTCTATTGCCCAATACAACGGTTTTTACACCTTAGATACATATAACAACCTGTACCCGCTCTCATATAAATATGAATTTAGAAAAATCATTGAAAAAGAGCTGGAAAAAAACGCCCAATTGAAACGATACTTTGATGAATGGGGGAGCCGCTGCTATCTGTTCGTCGATGAGCTTGGCAAACGATATGACTTTAAAAAGAATTCGAAAAAAACAATCAATCATCTTGAATTAAATACAGATGTGTTTCAACAAATGGGCGGACAATATATTTTTTCTGCGGTTCCCATCATGAACGCTGACCAAAACCACCTGGCGCTCGTGAAAACATTTGACCATAAAGATTCCGCCTGGCGCATTTATTTATACGAAACAAAATAAGGAGGATATCGATTGAAACAGCCACAGCCAGTGTTAACCATCGTCGTTCCGTGTTTCAATGAAGAGGAAGTATTTAAAGAGACAAGCCGTCAGCTGACGGAGGTTGTAAACAGCTTAATGGAAGAAAAAATGATATCCGAAGACAGTAAAATTTTATTTGTTGATGACGGCAGCAAAGACCGCACCTGGTCTTTGATTGCCATGGAAAGTGTGAAAAACAAGAAGGTAACCGGATTAAAATTAGCCTGCAATGTCGGACATCAAAAAGCGCTTTTAGCAGGTCTGCATAAAGCAAAGCAAAAATCAGACTGCGTGATTTCGATTGATGCCGATCTGCAGGATGATATCTCTGTTATCAGAGAATTTATGCTGAGATATCACGATGGTTTTGAAATCGTGTACGGCGTGCGCCGCAGCCGGAAAACCGATACCTTTTTTAAGCGCACGACCGCTATAGGGTTTTACCGGCTCATGAATAAGCTTGGGATTAAGTTAATTTACAATCATGCCGATTTTCGCTTAATGAATAAAAGGGCGCTTGAAGAACTCGCGCGCTATCCGGAAGCCAATTTGTTTTTAAGGGGCATCGTTCCTATGATCGGCTTCAGGTCAGCCGAAGTTTTGTATGACCGCAAAGAACGTTTTGCCGGAAAAACGAAATATCCGCTGAAAAAAATGCTTTCATTCGCATTTAACGGAATCACATCCTTCAGTGTGGCCCCGATTCGCTTTTTTACGCTTTTGGGTTTTCTATTATTTTTGGTAAGCGCCATGGCGGGGATTGGCGCAGTCATTCAAAAAATGCTTGGCCACACAAATGCGGGCTGGGCGTCTCTCATCATCTCTATTTGGTTTCTGGGCGGATTGCAGCTCATGGGAATCGGGATTATCGGCGAATATATCGGAACGATTTTCTCTGAAGTGAAAAGACGGCCGAAATATGCGGTGGATATCGATTTGTATAATGAACCCTTGAGCCCGCTGCAGCGCCAGGAAAGTGAGCGTTTGGAGAAAAAATACAGTTGAAACAACAAAAAGAGCTGACCGGATAAGTCAGCTCTTTTTCTTCAGCTGATTCAAAATAGCGGCAAGAGGTTCATCCTGCGGATTGCGGTAAAATTCATAAAACGGGCATCCGTGTTTCTTGACCCGGTCAACGACGGTATCGATTGTATACATCGCCGGTGTCAAAGATGGCTGCACCTCGTGCCAATACAGCGGCGCCGCTACGGTGCCAAGCTCGTTTCCCCTGGTGGAATAGGGGCAGATAATCGTTTTTCCTTCAGCATGCTGCAAATAATCGAGATACAATTTTCCATGCCTGTTTTTGATCAGGCGTTCGGTTGTAAATAGGTCTGGAAATGCATTGGTACAATATTCGGCAATCAGCTGTGTAAATTGGCGTGTGTCCTCGTACGTAAATGCTTCTGGTGACAAGGGAATGTAAAGCTGAATCCCCTTGTTGCCGGAAAGCTTCGGATACGATGTGATGCCGAAGGATTCAAAGAGCAGTTTGAGTTCATTTGCTGCCTGAACAGCCATCAGAAAGTCATCTCGGGACGGGGGATCTAAATCAATGACAATCTCTGCCGGCCTTCTGCTTGTAATCGTTTGAAAAGGAACATGAAACTCTAAAGCGAGCTGATTGGCAAGCCACAATAAGGTGGACAGGTCCTTACAGACAATATGTTCATGGCTACCGTCAAAAAAGGATTGGACAAAGTCCGGTGTATAATCCGGCTTATTTTTTTGGAAAAAGGATTCGCCCCTTGATCCGTGCGGATAGCGAATAACCGTGACAGCACGGTCTTTGAGAAACGGGAACAGGTAGTCGCTGATTTCAATCATATACTGGATGAAATCTTCTTTTGTTTTTTTATGCTTTTCAAATATGATTTTATCCAGACTTGTAAACTGCAGTTTTGGATGAACCGGCTTTGAGCGGCGCACAAGCTGTGCAAAGGTGCAGTCGGTCCAGTCCATTTGAAATTGAAATTTGACAAACGAAACCTCTCGAAGCGTGCCTTGTAAAATCGTTAAGTACTGGACAGTAGCGCAGATCGATGGTTCGAGCGTATATTCACCTGATGCTGTTTTATGTCCGTGCTGTTCCATAATCGCGCGTATTGCATTTTTTTCTTCCTCGCTCATCCCATGTGATACAGAGGCGACAGGCGTCATTACACCGTTTTTTAACACAGAAACCGTCAGAAATCCATTGTGAGGATTAAATCCTGTGATACAAACATCGGCATGTTTAAAGTTTTTATATTTCAGCCAATCAGATGACCGTTTTTTTTCGAGCCATTTGCTGTTGATTTTTTTTGCTACAATTCCCTCTCCGTCATACTTTATTACCTTCTCCCAAATCGGATCGAAGTGCTGGTAGGGGGGGATATACTGAATGGTTTCCTTTGCATAAGGATTTGGCTCAGCCGGGAGCTTTGCAGCAGACATCAGCTCATGCAGCGATGTTTTTCGGTCAATATAGGAATAAGTCGATACATCTTGTCCGCTTCGTTCCAAAAGGTCAAATGCGAGAAAACAGCAAGGCCGAGAGTTTGCGGATTCCTGTATCTTCTCCGGCCTTTTCAAACGTCCCCGCACTTGAATATGTTCAAAATCTGAACGGAATGGATTCGCCAAAAACACGATTTCTCCGTCAAGTGTTAACGGAAGTTCCTTTTCTATATGCTGAAAAGCAGTTTCGGCAAAGTTAGCAATTTCAGGGAAGGTGCTGTTAAGCTCTAAGCCATTTCTGCTCGTTAATGTCACGCCTGACGTATTAATGCGGAGAATACAGCGAAACCCGTCATATTTTACTTCGTAACGCCATTCCGCTCCTTTTGGAGGTGACGCAGTAAGGACGGGCTGCATGGTAAACGCCATTGGTTATGATGTGCCGGAGACTTTTTTTCTAGTGGTTTTCTGCTTTTTTTCTCCGGCTCCTTTCGGTTCTCCGCCTTCGGCAGGTGCTGCTGCTGGTTTTTCCCGGTTCGGCCTTTTGGTTCGATCGATGCTGGCTTGAAGTGCGCTGACCAGGTCGATCACATCCTCACGAGGAGGCGCTTTGTCAGGAGTGACGGCTGTTTCTTTATTTTCCAGCTTATCATTGACTCTTTGCAGCAAGGCTTTTCGATACGTGTCCTCATATTGTTCCGGCTGAAATTCAGTTGTCAGCTCATCTATCAGTGTAATGGCGGTTTGCAATTCTTTATCATTTACATTTGATTGATCAGGCACTCCGGGTACGTGGGCAGCACTACGGACCTCATCGGGATAATGGATGGATTCCATTACGATGCAATTTTCATATACGCGGAGAATGGCAAGCTGCTGTTTCGACCTGATCGTCATATTGGCGATCCCGATCTTTCCGGTGGATCGAAGCGCCTCGCGAAGAAGAGTATAGGCTTTCGTGCCGTTATCTCCGGGTCCGACAAAGTAGGAGCGGTTAAAATATATCGGGTCAATTTCCTGCAGCTGAACAAAATCGACAATTTCAACTGCTTTCTCTTCATGCTCCTGCTTTAGGCTTTTTAAATCTTCATCAGTCAGCACGACATATTTTCCTTTTACGTATTCATATCCCTTCACAATTTCGTCAGGGCTGAGCGTTTTTTCGCAGTTGGTGCACATTTTTTCATATTTAATTGGCGCATGATCTTCTTTATGAAGGCTTCGCAGTTTGATGTCTTTGTCTTCTGTGGCGGCATAAAGCTTGATGGGGATATTCACCAAACCGAAGCTGATGGATCCCTTCCACATTGTATGCATATCGATGAACCCCTTTTTTTCATTATTGTGGAGATGAGAGGGGGGATTCATGTGTAGTAACTTATGGGTATAAAAAAACAGCCGGCGCTGTTAACGCGGCGGCTGGTTCAATATCAAGTGTTCAAGCTGTTCGGGCGGTATCGGCCTGCTGAAAAAGAAGCCCTGTAAATGGTCACAGCCTTTTTCGTCAAGCAGCTGTTTTTGGCCGGAGTTTTCCACGCCTTCGGCAATGACTTGTAAAGACAGCTGATGGCCCATGGCAATAATGGCACCTGTAATTTGTTCTGATTTTGGGTGTGTCTGAATATCATCGATGAATGATTTATCGATTTTCAGCCTGTGGATCGGAAAGTCCTTTAAATAACTTAGAGAACTATGCCCCGTGCCAAAATCGTCAATGCTGATCCTGATGCCTAATTTGGTTAAAGAAGATAGAACCTTTTTGGAGTGGTCAAGATTATCCATAGTCATGCTTTCTGTTACTTCAACTTCAAGAAGGCGAGGGGGAAGCATGTATTTAGAAAGTGTATTCTTGATGAGCGGAATCAGTTCCTTCGATTGAAACTGTCTGGCGGAAATATTAATGGCGACAGAAAGATCAAATCCTTTGTCGTGCCACACTTTTGCCTGCCTGCACGCCTCATCAATAATCCACTTTCCAATATCAATAATAAGGCCGGTTTCTTCGGCAACACCGATGAATTCTCCAGGCGGACGCAGATTGCCGTCGGGAGTGACAAGGCGAATGAGCGCTTCAGCACCTGTCATTTTTTGATCTCTTGTACTGAATTGCGGCTGATAGTGCAAGACAAATCTCTTGTTATCAATCGCTTCCCTCAGCTCCATTTCTTGATTAAGCTTGACGGTTTCTTTATTGCCGATTGAGAAAGAGTAGTATCTGTATTTGCTTTTGTTTCGCTCTTTGGCCGCATACATTGCCATATCTGCTTTTTTCATCAATTCAGGGCCGTCTGTTCCGTCTTTAGGAGAAATCGCAATTCCGATGCTGACGGATGTAATAAGGGTGTGTTCCTGAATTTTAAATGGCTTTTTGAATTGCTGAATGATTTTTTTAGCCAAAACATCGGCTTCTCCCGTTCCGGTATTGGCGTCAGTCATAATAATAATGAATTCGTCACCCCCAAGCCGTGCGATAAATCCATTATCCGGTATAACGGATGAAAGCCGTTTAGCCGCGAGCTGGAGCAGCTGATCGCCGACATTATGGCCTAATGCGTCATTTATCACCTTAAACCGGTTCAAATCTAAGAAAAATACCACGGTGTTATAATCCAAGGCATGCTCGCGATTCAAGACCTTTGTTAAATGGGAGATCGCATGCCTTCTGTTGGGTAAATCTGTAAGTGAGTCGTAATGAGCCATTCTATGGATTTTTTTTTCGGCCCTGTACTGTTTTGTCACATCTTTACAGATGACATATATGCTGTCCAGTTCTTGGTTCACCTCAACAGGAATAAACGTAATATTCAAATGAAACTGGCCTTTGTCCGTCATAAGATTGGTATCGCTGTTAATGGCTTGTTTTTCGCTTTTGACCTGCTTAAAAAGCGCATTGATTTTTGGCGACATATAATGATTCCAATTTTGATGGTTTAGGCCGAAGTTATTCATCATATCCTCACCAGCATGATTAGAAGAAATAATATCTCCTTTTAATGACAGGATAAAGATCGCATCAATATTATGAATGATTAAAGATTGAAACCGCTGTTCGTTATCCTTCATGCGTTCATTTTGTTTCATGAATTTTCGATCAGCATGAGAACTGAATAATAATAACGTTTGAATACAGAAGACGATTAAGGCAATCAGAATAGACCAATCGAATGTATGGACTTCCATATGATGGTCGGGAGGTGCAACATCCTCATAAAATGTAGCGGCCATCATTCCTGTATAATGCATTCCCGATATGCCAATTCCCATTATTAAGGCACTGATTATTTTATAAATCAGCAAATGGTCTGCAGGTTTTTTCATGGACAAGTCAAAGAAAATCTTTAGTGAGACGAAAGAAGCTCCAATGGCAATGACAATGGATAATGTAAAAAGCAGCGGTTCATACATCATCATTACCCGGGAAATGGAAGACATTCCGATATAATGCATAGATGAAATCGATGCACCCAGCACCACCGATCCTGTAAGCAGTCTGTAAAAGGTTAGGATATAACGGCTGACGATATATAAAGAAACAAATGATCCAGAAACAGCAGCTGCAATCGAGGCAACTAAAGGCGCCAGTTCATAATGCATCGGCATCTCCGTATGAACAGCCATCATGCCGATAAAATGCATGGACCAAATCCCAAAGCCCATAATGATAGAGCCTGCAATCAGCCATACCTTGCTTTTTAATCCTGTATGAATGGTGACTTTTCTTGAAAGTTCAAGGGAGGTGAACGATGCTGCGCAAGCAATAAGAATAGATAAACATATGAGTGTTGTATTATATGTTGCGTGTAATTCCATATGGAGATTCCCCCGTGTGTTCCAGTCTTGTTGACTCTCCTTAATATCGGCTGTCAGCTAAAGAATTTCAGTCTATATGCCTGGAGAAATTGTCAGAAAAACGCTTGAAATGAAGATTCTCTGTTTTTAGTTCTGCTGACCGTCAAAAATATGTTAAAATCATTTTGATGTTTTGAGTGAAAAACAAAAATGTGTATACATAGATCAGGGAAAAGGGAAGTGAAGATGATCGAAGAATTGGTTATGTCCTGGATAGAAGCATTTAAAAGCTTATCTTATTTCGGAATTTTTCTGGCGCTCTGTATTGAATTTATTCCCGCCGAAATTGTCCTTCCGCTTGCTGGGTATTGGGTATCGAAAGGTGACATGACGCTTGCCGGCGCTGTTCTGGCAGGATCATTAGGAGGAGTCGCCGGTCCGCTCACCCTGTATTGGATCGGGCGTTATGGAGGCAGGCCGTTTCTTGAACGTTTCGGAAAGTACTTCTTTATAAAGCCTGAGGCTCTTGACAAATCGGATGAATTTTTTAAAAAACATGGCGGTTTTGTCGCTTTCAGCGGCCGCTTCCTGCCGGGGATCCGCACCCTGATTTCTATACCATGCGGCATCGCAAAAATGAATGTCTGGGTGTTTTCTCTTTACACGTTTATCGCCATGCTGCCGATCACATTTGTTTATGTATATCTCGGTGTGAAGCTCGGAGAAAATTGGAAAGACGTTGGCTCTATTCTAGACCAATATATGCTTCCGATCGGGATCGCCATTTTGATCTTGTTTGTTCTCTATTTAGTGATAAAAAAGAGGAAAAAACGAATGCAGTCTGAACATTTTTCAGTTTTTTTAAAAAATAAGCGTTGACAAATAAACTCGCTCCGCATATCATTGACATATAATATGATATTTCTTGAAATCCCAAAGGGGAGTAGCGTCCGGAATGTTCCGGAAACAAAGTCGTCATTTCATGGATAGTGATATCCATCGGCTTTGTTGGCATGCCTGAATTCATGTCTAGCAAGACCTTTGCCTTATGTCGGCAAAGGTCTTTTTTGCATGTCCGGCCGGCATAAGATCGGATGAAGAGAAAGAAAACAACTTTTTTGGGAGGGTATCATTTATGGATGCAGCATTATTATTGGAGTATGGTTGGGTTCTTCTCGTCTTGATCGGGCTGGAAGGTATTTTAGCCGCCGATAACGCTCTAGTGATGGCGGTTATGGTAAAACATTTGCCGGAGGAGCAAAGAAAGAAGGCATTGTTTTATGGGCTGGCAGGCGCCTTTGTTCTGCGATTTGGCTCTTTATTCGCTATTTCTTTTTTGGTGAACGTATGGCAGGTTCAAGCCATTGGCGCGATCTACTTGCTGTATATTGCAGCAAGCCACTTGCTCAAAAGATATGTATTTAAGAAAGAAGACAATCATAAGGTGACGAAGCAAAGCGGATTTTGGCCGACTGTATTAAAGGTTGAACTGGCAGATATCGCTTTTGCTGTTGACTCCATCTTAGCGGCAGTCGCTCTGGCCGTTACGCTGCCGGGAACTTCACTTCCAAAGATCGGCGGACTTGATGGAGGACAATTCTTCGTTATTTTGGCCGGAGGCATTATCGGACTGGTGATTATGCGGTTTGCGGCATCGATGTTTGTTAAGCTTTTAAAGGAACGTCCAAGCCTAGAAACAGCAGCATTTGTTATTGTCGGATGGGTCGGGGTAAAGCTTGCTTTATATACACTCGCACATGATGACATCGCCATAGTGTCCTCGCACTTTATCCACTCAGGGACATGGAAGGTGATTTTCTGGGGTGTCTTAGCGGCGATCGCAGTTTGCGGCTGGTTTATGTCAGGCTCAAAAAAACAGGCGGAAGACGCACAAAACGAACAAAATAACAGAAGCCAAGAAAGGGCTTAATCATAAAGACTCTGCTGAAAAGCAGAGTCTTTTCATGTTTGAAGCGTTTTCACAGACGAAATAAAATAACATTTTTATAACAGCTTTGTTACAAAAACCTCTTTTAAAACCCCCAAAATTCTCTTTAAAGGCACGAAATCCTGTATAGTACGTGAGAATGATTGTCATAATTGAGACATTGGAAATCAATATTTCTTTTTCTCCTTTGCGATTCCCTATCAAATTAGCTATCATTAATGAGTAGTTATAGGGAGGAACTGAGGTGAAACCAGTGCTTAGCCTTTTGTTTAAATTGGGAAAAAAGAAGCAAACGCTTGAAAAATCTGTTGAAAGCATACAAAAAGGCAATAAAGATCTGCAAAACGAGTTGATACAGCAATATAAGCCATTTATCGCAAAGACGGTTTCATCCGTTTGTAAACGATATATAGATGAAAAAGACGATGAGTTCAGCATCGGACTGATTGCATTTAACGAAGCTATTGAAAAGTACTCACCTGAAAAAGGAAATTCGCTGCTCGCATTCGCAGAGCTTATTATAAAAAGAAAAGTCATTGATTACATTAGAAAAGAAGCAAGAACCGCTCAAAATATTAATATGGATTTACAGGAGGGTGACGATCAGGAATCCTCACAAAGCCTGATTGAAGCCGAGCTTTCTATTGATGAATACCGCCGCCAGATAGAACAGGAACAGAGGCGGGAGGAAATTCTGTATTTTCAAAAGCAGCTCAAAGACTACGGACTTTCATTTCAAGAGCTGCTTGAACATTCTCCAAAGCATGCGGACGCAAGGCAAAACGCCATAAAGGTGGCGCTCACTCTTGTCGAGCATGAAGAATTAGCTGCGATTCTTTATACGAAGAAACAGCTTCCTGTTAAACAGCTCGAACAGCTCGTTTCAGTAAGCAGAAAAACGATTGAGAGAAACAGAAAATATATCATTGCAATGTGCATTATCATTACCGGTGATTATATTTATTTAAAAGATTATCTTAAAGGGGTGCTGCACTCATGAGAAGAGGGATCATAGTAGAGAAAAATAAAAAATTCGTCACGTTGCTGACCCCTGACGGACAATTTTTAAAAGCAAAAAATGATCGCCAAACATATGAAATCGGAGAAGAAATCATGCTTCCGAGTGAGACACGCATGGGCAGAAGGGCCAGCTTTTTTGATGTTTTAAGACTGCGCCCTTTCAAAATGGGGATTTTTTCGATGACTGCTATTATGCTTTTTATTTTTATTATCCTCCCCGTTTTCTCTAATGACAAGGCCTATGCGTATATGACAATAGATATCAATCCAAGCTTCGAAATGGCGTTAAACAGCGATTACGAAGTGATCGAACTGACGCCCTTAAATGATGACGGCAAGAAGGTTATCAGTGACATCGATGATTGGGAGGAGACTGATTTTAAAAAGGTGATAGACGATATTATTACGGATTGCAGCGAGCATGGATATGTAAAGGAATCGAAAGAAATATTGATTTCCACTGTTTATGAAAATACGGATGACGATACATATAAATCAGGAGTAAAAAAACAGCTGAATGATGTAACGGAAAAATATAAAACAACATACCGCATGGAATCTCTCGAAACAGATATGAAAACGAGAGAAAAAGCAAAAAAGGAAGGCGTATCAACAGGCAGCTACATAAAATCGAATGAAAAGAATAACATGAAAGATCCAAATGAAGATTCTCAAAAATCCGGGGAAGAGGATCAAAAAAATACCGGCAGCGAGGAAGAAAACACGAATCAGACAGACGATCAGGACAGCAAACAAGGAGAAAATGAACAGCTGGATGATACGGATTCACAGAAAGAAGATACAACTGACACGCAGAATGATGATAGTGAACAGAATAAAGATGTAAAGGAATCAGATGAAAACACGAAAGTTGAAAAAGATGGGGATACTGAGCAAACCCCTACACAAGTTCCTCAAGATAACGGAAATGAAGAAGAAGACAATGGTGAACAGAATAGCAAGAATAGCAAAAATCGCAAAAATTGGAATAACGGTGAAAAAGGAAAGGATCATTCCTCATCTAATCGGGATAATGCTTCTTACCACCGTAACCCAAATGGCTACAGCAGCAATAATGAATCAGCTCAAACAGAAGATTCGCCGAGTGCCCCCGGCGAATAGAGTCCTGAGTTTATTTATTTGTGCCATTTAGCTGTGATTGTGCCTGCTGAACCAGACGCTTTGTCATTTCCCCGCCTACAGAGCCGTTAGCGCGTGAAACTGTATCAGAACCAAGGTTCACACCGAATTCTTGAGCCACTTCAAGTTTAAATTGGTCTAGTGCCTGCTCCACCCCTGGAACAACGAGTTTATTTCTGCTCGCCATCTTTTTTCATCTCCTTTTTCTATTAAGAAATTCTTAACGCGTATTTAGTTTGAAATGTACGGGGGTTATTTATGCTGGCAATTGTTGTGGGGGAATAAGAAACCCCCGGCAATTTGCCGGGGGTACCTCCTGATTACAGTATGTCAGCGGTCATTTTGTTCGCGGTCGCCTGAATATGGAACGTCAAAATGGAGAGAACTGTAATGGCAATAATCTGCCTGATTTTGACCCATTGGGCGTCACTCAGCTCTTCAAAATGGTGACGAAGAAGGTCTGTTTCCTGTTCGACAATCTGCTGGAGGTTTGATTCCTTCATGGAAGGAGTATCTTGGTGATAAATGGCATGCAGCACATGCGCGCAGCTTTCATAGTACGCTAACGGGCTGATGACATCATCAGATCTGTCTGAGATGGTGTTAAAAGCAACTTTTAAGATAGCTCGTATGTGTTCAAAGTCATAAATGGATTTTAAGTCACGTACAATTAAAAGAATCACTGCCTGTTCAACTGAATACTTTTTACCCAGCTCAGGATGGCCAATGAGGTCTTTGATATCGCGTTTCACCCAATTTTGAATCGCGGTTGACTTTAACGAAGTCAGCTCGCATAAATTGCCAAGCTCAACGATTTCGTTGGTTGACAGGCCGTATTCTTTTTTCTGTTTTTTTCGTTCATATCTTGTAAGAAATTCTGGAATTTGAAGATGGCTTGCCGCTTCTTCCGCTGACATATTCGCCGATTTAACGAGGATGTCGAGCGGGCTAATGTCTCCCAGGCCTTTAAGGGAATAGAGCAGCCGTACCATCTCAATTCGAGTGAGTTTAAAAATATTCATTGTTCACCTCTTCAAGACAATTTGACGCGGATATAATCTCTATGTATAAATGCACTATTAAAGCGTCAGCAATACATTAACATCATACGTCTAAATCCTTGCATTTTCAAACAGATGTTTTATAATTTAAATATACAGGTTCATTTGATCTTAAAAATAACGGAGGTTATTATGGCGAAAAGAATTTTTCTGTTTATTTTAACGAATATTTTGGTGCTTACAACGATCGGAATTGTTTTATCTGTCATAAGCTCTGTCACTGGAGTTGGGACGTACTTTACAGCTGATGGCGGTATAGATCCTATTGCGCTTCTTGTATTCAGTTTAGTCGTCGGTTTTGTCGGTTCCTTTACGTCTCTTGCGATGTCCAGATGGATGGCAAAGACAATGATGGGCGTCAGAGTGCTGAATCCGGAGAAACATACACTTAGCCATGAAGAGCAGCAATTGGTTGACCGTGTTTATAGATTAAGCCGCTCTGCCGGCTTAACGAAGATGCCGGAGGTCGGAATTTACCGCTCATCCGAAGTGAATGCGTTTGCGACTGGCCCTTCAAAACGCCGCTCTCTTGTCGCTGTGTCGTCAGGCCTGCTTGATCAAATGGATGATGCTGCGGTTGAAGGCGTGCTTGCCCATGAGGTCGCTCATATTGCAAATGGTGATATGGTGACAATGACACTTTTACAAGGTATTGTGAATACCTTTGTCGTCTTTTTATCACGGATCGCTGCATGGATCGCGAGCCGCTTTGTTAAGGAAGATCTTGCTCCGATTGTTCATTTTATCGCAATAATTGTGTTTCAGATTGTCTTTTCAATTCTCGGAAGCCTCGTTGTTTTTGCGTATTCACGCCACCGTGAATTCCATGCTGACCGGGGAGGAGCGGATCTTGCCGGCAAGGATAAGATGATTCATGCTCTTCGAACGCTTAAGAGCTATTCTTCCCGCATCATGGAAGAAGATCAGACAGCTGTCCAAACACTAAAGATTAATGGCAAGAAGCGGTCATCGCTTTTCTCTACTCACCCTGATTTAGATGAAAGAATCAGACGATTAGAAGCTAAATAAAATAAAAACATCCTTCCTCTGAGAACCCTCAGAGGTTTTTTTTCTGTTTCACTTTGACTAAAATAATAAAAAAATATGCAAGTTAAGAAAATGTTTCGCAAAAGCCTTTAAAAATGGATCTAATATCTTTAGAATAATTACCGTACTTTAAAAGAGAGGCAGAAGGATTTCACATGAGATTAAAGCTTGGAAAATTGATACAGGCATTATCTCCGGCCCAGCTGATTGCATTATATTACTTTCTCGCAGTAACTGTGGCCCTGATATTGCTGAGCCTGCCGGCTGCCCATAAGCAGGGAGCGGATTGGACTTTTATTGACGCGCTTTTTACGGCTGTCAGTTCAGTCAGCGTCACGGGGCTGACGGTTGTGGATACAGCTGATACATTCAGCACTACAGGCATTTTTATTTTGGCATTCGTTCTGCAATTTGGCGGAATCGGGATTATGACGCTCGGAACGTTTATTTGGCTGATCATGGGAAAAAGAATCGGCCTTAAAGAACGGAAATTGATTATGGTAGACCAAAATCAATCCCAGTTTTCGGGTATTGTCAATTTAATGAAGCAGGTTCTTTTTCTTATATTGTGGATTGAATTTTTTGGAGGAATCATACTTGGCACTTATTTTTTAACCTACTATGATTCCTTTCAGGAAGCTTATTTACACGGGTTTTTTGCAAGTGTCAGCGCTACCACAAATGGCGGGTTTGATATAACAGGAAATTCCATGGTTCCATTCCGCCATGATTATTTTGTGCAGTTTATTACGATGCTTTTGATCATATTCGGAGCGATCGGCTTTCCGGTGCTTGTCGAAGTAAAGGACTTCTTGTTTTCAAAGCATCGGAGATATCCGTTTACGCTTTTTACAAAAATCACGACCATTATGTTTGGCTCACTCGTAGTGTTCGGCGCCATCGGCATCTATGCGCTGGAAGCAAGCCACTCGTTTGCAGGAAAGGCATGGCATGATATTTTGTTTCTATCCTTGTTTCAATCAACAGCTACCCGAAGCGGCGGGCTTGCAACAATTGATATCAGCCAGCTGTCGGATCCCACGTTGTTTTTTATGTGCGCGCTGATGTTTATCGGTGCGTCGCCAAGCTCAGTCGGGGGAGGCATAAGGACAACAACTTTTGCCTTGAATCTGCTTGCGCTGTTTCATTTTGCACGCGGCAATAAAGCGGTAAAAGTATTCAAACGGGAGCTGCACCCAGCAGATCTGATGAAGTCTCTTGTGGTCACAATGATGGCGATTTTGCTCGTTTTTGGAGCGACACTGATCCTTACAGTGACAGAAAAGCATTCTCTGCTGGAGCTTTTGTTTGAGGTATGTTCGGCCTTTGGAACGACTGGTCTGTCTCTTGGCATTACCGCTGATTTGAGCAACGTAGGAAAATGTGTCATTATGATCGTAATGTTTATCGGGCGGATCGGAATATTGACTTTCCTTTATCTGATCGGAAGAAAAGAAATTGAAGCAAATTACCATTATCCGAAGGAAAGAGTGATTATCGGATAATTAAACACCGCATCTGCGGTGTTTTTTTATTGCCAAAAAAAAGATGTGTGACCCGGGACCAGTTGGAGAACCTAACATAAACAGCTGCAGTTAATCAGCTGGCCTGCATTTTCAAGCGAAATAAAAATTAGAAAATACTGGCGAGGAGGATTTCTATGAAACGTAAGGCTGAGGTCGATGAAGCCATAAAAAATAACAATACACCGACTGAGAGTATGGACAGAAATGCATATAAGACTCAATATCACGACGACCCGAATTTCCGAGGGGCCAATCGCAATTCCAAACAAGGTCAGCAAGGAGGCGCGTGATCATGAAAAAGAACCAGCACAGCAAAGACATGCAGAATCATAAAAAGCCGATGAATAAGAAGGTGCTTGAGGAAGAATTCTCAAGTGAGCTTGGGGATTACAACGCCGGGAAAATCATTGAAACCCTTGAAGTAACAAAGCCGAAAAAGAAAAAAGAGAAAAAACAAAAATAAAAAACACCTCTTAGGCGGCATGCCGCTTAAGAGGTGTTATGCTATTTTAAATAGGCATTTTTGCTGCTTCCTCTGACTAGCTGCAGCAAGCCTGTCATTCTCAGTTCAATGAACGGCTGAGCAACCGTTTTGACGAAATTGCTTGAGAGAATGGAGGTAAGGGCTGCAGTTAAGAGCAGCAGGATGACTAAGTTTTGATAGTCAGTGAGTCCATCCTCAAGCCCGACCTGCCTGAGTGTTTTAATGATAAATCCATGGAGCAGGTATACGTAAAATGTCCTTGTTCCCCACTTAGTAAAGAAATAGCGTTTTTGCGGAACAAGCGCTAAAAAGCTAAAGGTTGCCGCAAAGGCAAGTACATACCAGCCGATTCGGGAGAGGCCGCTTGCCAAGGTGACATCGCCAAATGATGAGTACGGCTTAGAGCCGAACAGCCATGAATAGTCAAAATCGATGCCCCAGCAGATGACAAATACGGCGGCGAGCACACCGAGCGCAATCTGTTTGCCTCGTTTTGATCTCAGTAAATCAAAGTGATGTTTATTCGAGTAAAATCCGACAAGGAACATCGGCAAGAATACAAATGTCCGGGACAGGCTCAGTGTGCTGCTGACAAAGTCGAGATAGCCGATCAGCACGGCGATGCCGCAGCTGACAAACAGCGCCCAATGCTTAGAAAGCTTTGAAAAAGGATAGAGCAGGATATTCCAGAAAAATAAGCTTACCAGAAACCATAACGACCATTGCGGATCAATCGGATTCACATTTGTCATGCTTTCGTCTTGAATAATGTAATAAAAGACGGAATAGATGCTTTGGAAAATCAAATATGGAATAATCAGCTTGACCGCCAGCTTTTTCACATATCCGGCGCGTTTAAAACCTTTGGCGAAATAACCGGATACAAGAATAAAGGCAGGCATGTGGAACGTGTAAATGAACTTGTAGAGGTAGAGCATAAAATTGTTATCATGAATAAAAGATCGAAGAATATGACCGAAAACAACAAGGAATATCAATAAGAATTTTGCATTGTCAAAATAACTGTCTCGCGATTTACTCATAGCATCACCTTCTCTTTAAATCAGTCACTAAAAGATTATTCCCTGTTGGTATTTATTTTAAAATAAAAGATCAAAAAGGATTTGAAAAAACGTCTGATTGTTAGGACGATGTAAAGTGACGGTAAGGATCGTTGAAAATGTCTTCTTTATGTAATCACGCTGAAATTTTCTGAAATGTATAGGGCGAATGAAGGAAGTTCATGCAATATGTAGAAATATTGAGGGATAGGTTTTGAAGAAGGAGTGTTTACGCATGGAAACTCTCGATGTCGAGACAAATTCAGATCTGAAAGAGGAACTGAAGCGCCTCAAACAAGAAAATGATCGGCTGAAAAAGGAATTACATCAGCATCAAGTGATTGTGAACAATACGCTCGATGCTATTTTTATATGTGATAATGAAATGAAAATCGTGCAGGCAAATGAAGCAACAGCGAGAATGCTTCAAGTAGATGCGGAAGGTTTGAAAAAGCGTTCCGTTTTTGATTTTTTGTTTTCTATTCCAAAGGATGAGCTGGACCTTTCCGTGAAGAAGTTTTTTAAGAAAGGTTTTCTGTGGAAGGAGGTTCCGATCAGGCTGGACAGCGGAGCGACAAAATATATTGAGTTTCTTGCCAAAAGAGGGATTGGCGAGGATTTCTTTTTTGTCGTTATGAGAGACATTTCTTCAAAGAAAATTTTGGAGCGGGAATTTTCCATGAATGAACAGCTTTTTAAGGACTTGTTTGACAGAGCTGTCGACGGAATCGTCTTATTTGATAAAGACGGCGGCTTTATTGATGCCAATCTGTCCTTTTGCAAAAGCTTTGAAATCGACCAGAATGAGCTGTCACATTTGTCGCTGTATCAATTCATAGACAGCGGATCGCGAAAAGATTTCGATAATATTTGGCACACGCTTTATCGAAAGGGAAAAGCAAAAGGCGAGCTGCCTGTCAGGCTTCGTTCAGGAGATCAGAAGCTGTTTGAATTTACGATTACGTCTAATATCATCAGCGGTTTTTATATGTCGATTATGCGGGATATCACAGAGAAGAGGTCCATGGAGCTCCAGCTATTTAAAAGTGAGGAGCGCTTCAGAGAAATTTTTGAAAACGCCATGGACGCCATTATCATCTGGTCGAATGACGGAAGAATCGTTAAGGCCAATCAGTCAGCCTGTAAAATTTTTGAGCTGCCGATGAATTTGCTGTTAAAAAGAAAGCTGTGTGATTTTCTCGTAGACTCTCAGCAGAAATACAGCTTGACGAAGAGAAAATATGCAAAATACGGTGAGATCAGAGAAGAGATGCTGTTTCAAATGGGCAACGGGCAGTTCAAAGAGCTTGAATTCACTTCAAAGCGGACAATACTTGAAAACCAGCACTTAACAATTTTAAGAAATGTCAGTGACCGAAAGCGGATGGAAAAGGAGCTTCGGGAAAGCGAGCTCAAATTCAGAAAAGTGTTCAACGGCTCAATGGACGGCAACGTATTATTCGACAATCAGTACCGAATCATCGACGCCAACCCGTTAGCGAGCAATATTTTGGGCCTGCCGCATGAAGAACTGAAAAAACACAGCCTGCTTGATATTATTTCTTCCTATGAAATAGAAAATCTGGCATCGCCGGCAAGGCAGATCAATTTCGATGAAATGGACAATGAGATTCCATTTTTGCTGAGCAGCAATGATAATCGAAAACTAGAATTTTCGTTTAAACGAAATATTATTCAAAATATGAACCTGGCTATCTTTAAAGATGTCACAGAGCGAAAAGAACTGGAAGAGCGTCTTCGCAAATCTGATACTCTCCATGTCGTTGGAGAACTCGCTGCCGGTATCGCTCACGAAATCAGAAATCCAATGACAGCTCTTAAAGGCTTCATTCAGCTCCTGAAAGGGAGTGTGGAGGGAGACTATTCTCTTTACTTCAACGTCATCACCTCAGAATTAAAGCGCATCGAATCCATCATCACAGAGTTTTTAATTTTAGCCAAGCCCCAGGCTATCATGTATGAGGAAAAACATGTGACACAAATTATGAAAGACACATTAGACCTTCTTAACGCGCAAGCCAATCTCAGCAACGTACAAATGCATCTGGATTTAGTCGGAGACATTCCGCCGATATACTGTGAACCGAATCAGCTGAAACAGGTTTTTATCAATATATTAAAGAACGCCATCGAAGTCATGCCTGACGGCGGCAATATTTATGTGACGATCAAAAAAGCTGATCAAGATCATATTCTTATATCTTTGAAAGACGAAGGAGTAGGAATCACAGAGGATAAATTAAAGCGTCTAGGAGAACCATTTTATACAACAAAGGAACGGGGAACTGGACTCGGGCTTATGGTAAGCTATAAAATTATTGAAGAACATCAAGGCAAAATAATGGTGGAAAGTGAAGAAGGAAAGGGGACTGTTTTCCATCTTACACTTCCCGTCAGGCAGAATTTTGAAGAAAGAAGGTTAGACGAATGAATTACTATACGACAGCGGAAACGCCGCTCGGGGAGCTCGCGATTGTCGAGGAAGAAGGCAGCATCACCCGTCTCTTCCTCAGTAAGGAAGATTTGATGCAGTGGAAAGAATCTGTTGAGAATACGGAGCAGTTGGAGACGGCTTTTTTGGCAGAAGCGAAAAAGCAGCTTCACGAATATTTTGCGGGAGAAAGAAAGATATTCTCACTGCCATTGAGCCAAAAGGGCACGCCTTTTCAGCAAAAAGTATGGGAGGCGCTTGCCATGATTCCGTATGGCGAATCACGAAGCTATGCTGACATTGCCGTAGCGGTCGGAAGTCCGAAAGCAGTACGCGCTGTCGGACAGGCAAATAAACGAAATGACCTGCCGATATTTGTCCCGTGCCACAGAGTGATCGGCAAAAACAGCACGTTAACAGGGTATGCCGGAAGTAAAACTGACATCAAAGCTTATTTGCTTAGCATCGAGCAAATCTCCTATAAAGAAAAATAAAACATATGGCACGTTCCCTTTTTTCGCCGCCGACATATGATTTTACTAAGTTAAAAAAGTTGGTCTGATGAAAGAGGAGGACAAAGCAATTGAAGCCGAGCCGCTCTGAGAAAATTGCCGTTTTTGCCGAGCTGCTTGTAAAACTGCATATCTTATCCAGCGCTCAAAAAGATGAAATAATCGATATGAATATGAGCAAACAAAAAAACCGCTGACTCGGCCCAATATGAGCAAAGTCTTCAGCGGTTTTTTAATGAACCTTTTCGCCTGTAAACAGCTGTTCAATTTCTTCTTCATAGGAACCGGTCATAATCCCTTTTTCAGTGATGATCCCAGAAATAAGATGGTGTGGTGTAATATCAAAAGCAGGATTAAAGACAGGCACTTCAGCCGGAGCGGTTCGGACGCCGGAAATGTTCCTGACTTCTTCGGGGTCCCGTTCCTCTATCGGGATATCAGCCCCGCTTTTTACTTTTGTGTCAAAAGTAGATAAAGGTGCTGCTACAAAAAACGGAATATCGAAGGCGTTTGCTAAAATAGCAAGTCCGTAAGTGCCAATTTTATTCGCGGTATCTCCGTTCTTTGCAATTCGGTCCGCGCCAACGATGACGGCAGAAATTTGTTTTTCTTTCATCGTATGGGCTGCCATGCTGTCCGTAATCAGAGTGACGTCAATACCGCCCTGCATCAGTTCCCAAGCAGTAAGACGTGAACCTTGAAGAACTGGTCTGGTTTCACAAGCATAAATATGAAGCCCCAAATCCTTTTGTTTCGCCAAATAAAACGGGGCAAGCGCGGTTCCATAGCGGCTTGTCGCGATAGAACCGGCATTGCAGATTGTCATAATCTTGTCGCCTTTTTTGAAAAGCTGAAGCGCGTTTTGGCCGATCATACGGCACGTTTCTTCATCCTCGACTTGAATCTGAATCGCTTCATGGACAAGATTGGTTTTTGCTTCATTTACAGAAATGGCGTTTTGAATTGAATGGCTTAGTCTCTCGAGCGCCCATGATAAATTGATTGCTGTCGGCCTTGAACTGTTCAAATAATTTTTGATGTTATCCAATTCGCAGCGGAATTCCGCCACATTATCAGTTTCGATGTTTTTTGCCGCCAGCGCGAGCCCAAATGCTGCCGTAATGCCGATCGCCGGGGCTCCTCTAACTTTAAGTGAGACAATCGCGTCAAATACTTCTTCTTTCGTTGTCAGCTCCAAATATTCCGTAACATCAGGAAGCTTTTGCTGATTTAAAATCTTAATGGCTGTTTCTTTCCATTCAACAGAACGCGGAACAGCAAATGAATTGGTCATGGGTGAATCATTCCTTTACAAGTAACTTAAAACATTCAATAACATCCGTTATGGTTTTTAATTGTGAACGTTTTTCGATGAAGGCAGTACCGGTTTCCAGCGCCAGCCGTTTTCTTTCGATTCGCTTATCAAACGGTACGATTGTATCCAGATCTGCCACATGGGCAAGACCAACGGTGCGGCGTATCAGTTCGCAGCCGGCAAACCCAATTGTCTCTTCAAAAATATGGCTGAGTGTATCAGCGAGATAACCGTCGATTTTGGCATACACATCGAGACTGTTTTTCTCCCAGGCTTCACTGAATGTTGTTTGAAACGTGTCCCACACTTGTTTTACATGTTCATATAATGGCTCTCGATCAGCACCGTCACGGCTGAGTGCATTTAACAATAAGTTGGCGATAAATTGGCCAACATCAAAACCGATTGGTCCGTAAAAAGCGAATTCAGGATCAATCACCTTTGTCTCAAGCTCGCTGGCAAAAATGCTTCCTGTATGCAGATCGCCATGAATCAGCGTTTCGGCAGATGTTAAAAATGACTTTTTCAGCTTAGCCGCTTCAACTTTGACCTTGTCATTTTTCCAAAGCTTTTCAACATATGGACGAAGCTCTTCCTCAAATTCATTTGTATCATGATCAAAGAAAGGATCTGTAAATACGAGTCTTTCGGTAATATCGCAGAGCTCAGGATTTGTAAATTGTTTAACAAGCTGTTTTTTTACCTTAGGCTCAAGTGCGTAATCAGAAGAGTAAAAAAGCGTTTTTCCTAAAAATTCGCCAATGTCTCGTGACAGATTTGGATAATTTTCACCTTCAAGAAGTCCTTTTCTAGCGATCTTCATATGAGAAAGATCCTCCATGACCGTAACCGCCAATTCAGTATCTGAATAGTAAACTCTCGGTACGAGATGAGGGACGTGTTCACCCTGCCGGATCAGTGCGCTGCTTTCGATTCTTGCCCGATCGATTGTCAGCGGCCAGCTTTCCCCGACAACTTTTGCATAAGGAACCGCCTGTTTAATGATCAAAGCCCTGTCATTTTCTTGGTCATAAATATGAAAGACGTAGTTTAAATTTCCGTCGCCGATCTCCTGGCATGTCAGCGTGCTTTTGCTTTGAAATAAGCCGAGTTTCACCGCCAGTGCGACAGCGGAGCTTTCATTTAACGTTTCGTATAAAGGTGTTTTTGTGACTGCCATCGTCATTACCTCCAGTTATGTAATATCTTGTTATGTGTGCCGCGAATGGCCGTAAAAAAGCCTCCTTCTCAGAGAGAAGGAGGCTTAACAATCATGTCCCGCCTCTCTTATCTCTCAGATCAAATCTGATGGAATTAGCACCGTGCCTTACGAGACCTCAGTCTCGGCGCCAAGAAGATGCGCCCCATTTCACAATGGAATTACGGTCGGTTGCTGTTGGGGTCAAAAGGCCAATCCCTCGCCCAACTCTCGATAAGAGAATATATTCACTTGTTAAACAATTCTAATTTATCAGTTGATGAACATAGTAACAGGTGTGTGATTGAATTGTCAATATATTTTTTAATATAAATCTTTTCTGATATCATCGAAAACAGGAATTTTTCCCCGCACCTCAACGCTTTCTTGAAGGTCAATTTCCGCTCTGACAATGCCTTCTTCACGGCCGCCCTCGGCCAATATGCGTCCCCAAGGGTCAATAATCATGCTGTGCCCGGCGAATTCATTATCGGGATTAGATCCTGTGCAATTGCAGGCAGCGACAAAGCATTGATTCTCAATAGCCCTCGCAATAAGCAGGCTTTTCCAATGATCAAGACGGGGCAGAGGCCATTCCGCAGAAATGAACAGCACGTTAGCGCCTTTAGTCGTATGTTTTCTGATCCATTCCGGAAAACGGATATCATAACAGATCAGTCCTGAGCTTTTGACGCCTTCAAGCTCGAAGTATCCGTCCTCGGAACCGGCTGATAAATACTCATGCTCATCCATCAGCTGAAAAAGATGGGCTTTGCTGTACTCTTTAATGATTCGTCCTTCCTTATCTGCGATGAACATTGTATTATAAACATCAGAACCCTTTCTGACAGCAACAGATCCTGCGACAATATGAACCCCGTGTTTTTTTGCGGTTTTTTGCAGCCAGCTTTGAGCAGTGAGCCCGTCTTCATCAGCAAGCTGATCAAGTTTGGCAAGGTCGTAACCAGTCGTCCATAATTCAGGGAGAACAAGAACGTCAGCATTTTTACTCTCTTTTTCAATTAAAGATTCAGCCTTTTTTATATTTTCTGAAGGTTTTCCGTATGAAATATCAAATTGAAGACAAGATATGGTCCATTTCATTTTTTAACACCCCATATTTTTCTTTACTTTTTTCATTTAACCATATATGATACTGGACTATCATTTCAAGATTTTTTTAGAAGGTGAAAACAGATGAAATTTGAACATTCTCAAGTGCTGCAGGAACTGCCTAAACAATTCTTTGCTTCTCTTGTGCAGAAAGTGAACCTAAAGCTGAAGGAAGGACATGATGTCATCAATTTGGGGCAGGGGAATCCGGATCAGCCGACGCCCGAGCATATTGTTGAGGAAATGAAGCGAGCCGTTGCTCAGCCTGAAAATCATAAATACTCCTCATTTCGAGGTTCGCACAGTCTTAAATCAGCAGCGGCTGCATTTTATAAAAGAGAATACGGCGTTCAGCTTGATCCGGAAACTGAAGTAGCCGTATTATTCGGCGGGAAAGCCGGTCTTGTCGAGCTGCCGCAATGCCTGCTAAATCCGGGGGATACGATTTTGGTTCCTGACCCTGGCTATCCAGATTATTGGTCCGGTGTCACGCTTGCGAAAGCGAATATGGAAATGATGCCGCTCACTAAGGAAAATGCGTTTCTTCCTGAATACGCAAGCATTTCCCCTGACGTAAGAGAAAAAGCGAAACTGATGTACTTGAATTATCCGAATAATCCGACTGGAGCCGTCGCTACCGCAGAATTTTTTAGAGAAACGGTGAGTTTTGCGAAAGAAAACGAAATCTGTGTGGTCCATGATTTTGCTTACGGTGCAGTGGGCTTTGACGGACACAAGCCTTTAAGCTTTTTGCAGACTGAAGGCGCTAAGGATATCGGAATAGAAATTTACACGCTGTCCAAAACATATAATATGGCGGGCTGGCGGGTCGGTTTTGCAGTTGGTAACGCCTCGGTCATAGAAGCGATCAATCTTTATCAAGACCATATGTTTGTCAGTCTTTTCAAAGCAACCCAGCAGGCTGCCGAGGCGGCACTTTTATCTGAGCAGACATGCGTAGCGGAGCAAAATGCCCGGTATGAAAGCAGGCGCAACGCTTGGATAGCGGCATGCAGGGAAATTGGCTGGGATGTAACAGCGCCTGCGGGTTCATTTTTTGCGTGGCTGCCGGTGCCTGAAGGCTATAGCTCTGAGCAATTCTCAGATTTCTTGCTTGAAAAAGCGAATGTGGCGGTTGCAGCAGGAAACGGCTTTGGTAAATATGGCGAGGGGTATGTCAGAGTGGGGCTCTTAACGAGTGAAGCTAGGCTTAAAGAAGCAGCTCATCGAATTGGCAAACTAAACCTGTTTACCCAAAAAAGCATTGACAAGATTCTTTAACGGTGGGATAATTCAAAATAATTTATAAAATCTATATTTTCTTATCAAGAGCAGGCAGAGGGACGAGCCCGATGAAGCCCGGCAACCGACTTGTAAAGCACGGTGCTAATTCTTGCAGCTGGCGGCTGAGAGATAAGATTCGGACGAGAAACGAAACCTCTTTAGACGCATTGCTGTTTGAAGAGGTTTTTTATATGGGTTAAAAAATGAAAGGAGCTCTGGCATGAGTGAATTATTAGCAACATATCTCCTGACCGAGCCGGGAGCCGACACGGAGAAAAAAGCAGAACAAATCGCAACTGGATTGACGGTGGGCTCTTGGACTGATCTGCCTCTGGTGAAGCAGGAGCAGATGCAAAAGCATAAGGGACGGGTTGTAAAGGTCGAGGAGAGAGAGGGACATCTTGCATCAGGGAAACAAGCGGTTATCACAATTGCTTATCCCGAGGTAAATTTCTCACAGGATATTCCGGCATTGCTGACAACTGTGTTTGGCAAGCTGTCGCTGGACGGAAAAATCAAGTTAATAGATCTCGAATTTTCTGAAGCGTTTAAGCGAACACTTCCGGGCCCGAAGTTTGGCGTATACGGCATCCGGAAGATGCTTGGAGAGTTTGAAAGACCGCTGTTAATGAGCATTTTTAAAGGGGTCATCGGAAGGGACCTGAGTGATATTAAAGAACAGCTCAGGCAGCAGGCGCTAGGCGGGGTTGACTTAATCAAAGACGATGAAATTTTCTTTGAGACGGGTTTAGCACCTTTTGAAACAAGAATTACAGAGGGAAAACAAATTTTGAAAGAAACATACGAGCAGACCGGCCATAAAACGCTGTATGCAGTGAATTTGACTGGTAGAACGGCTGAGCTTAAAGATAAAGCAAGACGCGCTGCTGAATTGGGAGCGGATGCGCTTTTATTGAATGTCTTCGCTTACAGTTTGGACGTCATGCAAAGCCTTGCGGAAGATCCGGACGTATCAATCCCCATTATGGCGCACCCAGCAGTCAGCGGGGCATTTACATCCTCACCGTTGTACGGGTTTTCCCATGCTCTTTTGCTTGGAAAATTAAACCGATATTGCGGCGCTGACTTCAGTCTGTTTCCTTCTCCATATGGTTCAGTTGCGCTTCCTAGAGAAGACGCGCTGGCGATTCATGAAGAATGCGTAAGAGAAGATGCCTTTAAACAGACATTTGCCGTTCCGTCCGCCGGTATTCACCCTGGTATGGTTCCGCTTCTCATGCGTGATTTTGGCATCGATCATATTATTAACGCCGGAGGAGGCATACACGGACATCCAAACGGCGCCCAAGGCGGGGGCAAAGCGTTCAGAGCTATTATTGATGCGGTTTTGGAGGCGGAGCCGATTGAAGAAAAAGCCGGTCAATGCGAAGATTTGAAGCTTGCGCTTGATAAATGGGGAAAGGCTGAAGCCGTATGACGACTCAAAAACCGTTAATGATATGTGATTTTGATGGAACCATCACGATGAACGACAACATTATAAACATTATGAAAACATTCGCTCCGCCGGAGTGGACGGCGTTAAAAGACGGCGTGCTCTCCAAAACGATGTCGATCCAAGAAGGCGTCGGACGAATGTTCGGCCTTCTGCCGAGCAGCTTAAAAGAGGAGATTACGAGATTCGTATTAGAAGACGCAAAAATCCGGGACGGCTTTCGGGAATTTGTCGCATTTGTTAACAAGCATGAACTCCCGTTTTATGTCGTAAGCGGGGGGATGGACTTTTTTGTCTATCCGCTGCTTGAAGGAATTGTTGAGAAAGATCATATTTATTGCAACCGTGCGTCATTTGAGAACGAATTCATTCATATTGATTGGCCTCATTCTTGCAAAGGCACATGCACAAATCAATGCGGGTGCTGCAAGCCGACTGTTATGAACGAGCTTTCTGAGCCTGATCAATATATCATCATGATCGGTGACTCCGTTACCGATGTAGAGGCGGCAAAGCTGTCTGATCTTTGCTTTGCAAGGGATTATTTATTAAATGAATGCAAGGAGCATCATCTGAATCATATCCCATACCATGATTTTCACGAAATAAAGAAAGCGATTGAAGACGTAACGGAGGTAAAGAAATGGCTGCAAAACAAGAGCGCTGGCTCGAGCTTGCTGAAGTAAAACGGGAATTGGCAGAAAGAGATTGGTTTCCGGCGACAAGCGGCAACCTGTCCATCAAGGTTTCTGATGAGCCATTGCAATTTCTCGTAACGGCGAGCGGAAAAGATAAACGAAAAGAAACGGATGAAGACTTCCTGTTGGTGGATCAGAACGGAGAGCCTGCCGAAAGCGGACATCATCTGAAACCGTCAGCGGAAACGCTTTTGCATACGCATCTGTACAATAAAACAAATGCCGGATGCTGTCTTCATGTTCATACGGTCAACAATAACGTCATCTCAGAGCTGTATGGAGATCAAAATCAAATCACTTTTAAAGGCCAAGAAATTATAAAAGCGCTTGGCCTGTGGGAAGAGAATGCAGAAGTGTCCATTCCAATTATAGAAAATCCGGCTCATATTCCGACTCTCGCAGCGCTTTTCGCGGATCAGGTTACTGGAGATTCAGGAGCTGTCCTGATCCGGAACCATGGCATTACTGCTTGGGGAAGAACAGCATTTGAAGCGAAAAGAGTGCTTGAAGCATATGAATTTTTATTCAGCTATCATTTGAAGCTGAAAACACTCCAGCATCAGCTGGTTAAATAAAAGGGGGAACCGCAAATGGCAACAATTCGAATTCATGATGATGCAAATACAACGATTGAAAATCAAGAGGAAGTGGCAAGCTTTCTGGACAGCCAAGAGGTGATCTATGAGCAATGGGATATCGCCAAGCTCCCTGAACAGCTTTCAGAAAAATATGCCCTGTCTGAAGAAGAAAAACAGCAAATTCTTGACACCTTCGACGCTGAAATTAAAGATATCTCAGCCCGCCGCGGCTACAAAGCCCAAGATGTTATTTCTTTGTCTGACGCAAATCCGAAACTGGATGAACTGCTTGAAAACTTTAAAAGAGAACATCACCATACAGACGATGAAGTCCGTTTTATTGTAAGCGGACACGGAATTTTCGTCATTCAAGGCAAGGACGGCACATTTTTTGATGTCCGTTTAAACCCTGGAGATTTAATCTCGGTACCTGAAAATATCCGCCATTATTTCACGCTTCAAGAGGATCGAAAAGTTGTGGCGGTGCGGATCTTTGTAACATCTGAAGGCTGGGTTCCGATTTATGAAAAAGACAGCGTGAACCAATAAGAAGAAAAAGCCCCGTCCATAAAGGCGGGGCTTTTTTTGTTTATCGTAAACGCCATTCTTCGTATTGGGACATTTCTTTTTTGACCAGCGTCCAAATCAAACCGAGAACGGCAGCATCGTCAAGAATTCCTAAACCGAGCACGAAGTCCGGAATCATATCAATCGGCATGATGATATAAAAGATAGCAGCTGTCAGAAGCAACAGTGTTTTAATCTGTGAACGGGGATAGTCACCGTTTCGCCAATCGCGAAGCATTTGACAAAAGATCGTGATATGATTGATTAATTTTTTGCGGGTTTTCCTTTTCAGAATAGCTTTTCCGCCTGCCGCACCGAGCATTATCGCTTTTTTTTTCTTCATTTAGCATTCCTCCTGCCTGCCGGTGTGTTTAAGATGGTCTTCGTCTGGGTATTGTTCTTCTAATCCTATCAATATATCTATTATAAATGAAAAATTAAGTTATTTAATAAAAATATGTTTACAAATAAAGTATAATCTGTAATAATGCACAATAACCCAATCAAACTTGTTTCCTATTTCTTAGCGGCGAGGGGTGAATTGAATGGGCTGTTCTTCTGAACAAGAAAGATTGCTGGTGTCTATTGATGAAAAAAGAAAGTTAATGATAGACGCCGCTAGTAAGCAGGGATTTACAGGGCATGACACAATCAGGCACAGTCAGGAGCTGGATTCTTTAATGAACGAATACCACCAGCTCATGCAAGAAAACGAACATTCCAAAGGAATTCAAGGCCTTGTGAAGAAATTAGGCTTGTGGCCCCGAAGAGACGTCATGCCTGCATATGATGCACATAAATAGCGGCGCTATCTGATGCATATATAAAGAGAGAGCTTTTCAGAAGCGCTCTTTTTTTCTGGGAAAATTTCATACGAAAGAGGGAACTGATGAAAGAACTGGCGGTAGTCATTACTGAAATGATAAACCAATTTCATGATGCTTTTATTTCGATATGCGGGATGCTTGGCATTCAATTAACCGACAAAGAAATGCATTTTTGGGTGATTGGAATATTTGGCATCTTCTTTTTCGCTGTCACTCACGCTGTATTTACATGGCTTTCTAAATGGAGCTTGACGGCTTTGTCCTTTATCTATACCGTAACGATCATCATTGTTATCGTATTTGCAATTGAGATTCAGCAAAAAGTGACCGGACGGGGAAATATGGAGTTTTTAGATGCGACGGAAGGGTTAAAAGGCTTTTTGGTGTTCTTTTTCATCTTTTTGCTTTTGAAAATGCTTTTGCGTTTGATTCGATTCTTCTTTTCAGGAGGAGCTGTAAGCAAGGAGAATGAAAATACCCGTTCACGAAAATAAATAAGCCCTCCTGAGACTGCCAGGGGGCTAGGAAGAGGAGACGGGGAGGGTAATAGTAACCTCGGTTCCTCTTCGTACTTCACTTTCTATATGAATGGAACCTCCGTACATCAGCACGATCCGTTTACATACGACTAGCCCGAGGCCGGTTCCTTTTTCTTTAGAAGTGACAAATGGAAGAAAGATATGATCCAGCATTTCCTGTGATATCCCTTCACCGTTATCCATCACTTTTATAATGGCCTTTTTATCAACTGCTTCTAAGGAAATTGTGAGTTTGCCGCCTTCCGGCATAGACTCAAGGCCATTTTTCGCAACATTCAAAATGACTTGTTTAATATGATCTTTTGTACATTTTACTTTTAGAGGTTTATCAGTTAAAAATGTTAACTCTACCTCCACATTATATAAATTTCCTTCAGAATAGATGATCGGCATAATTTCTCCGATAATATCCTGAAGCGAGTTAAGCTCCCATTTCTCAGCTGTCGGTTTTCCGAGAACTAAAAACTCACTCACAATTTGGTTGATACGTTTAATCTCCTGATCGATAATTGAAAAATACAGCTGGTCTTCTTCACCTTTATATTTCTTTTGCAGCAGCTGAATAAAACCGCTTATGCCGGTGAGCGGATTGCGGATTTCGTGAGCCGTGCTGGCAGCAAGCGTTCCGATCAGCTCTAATTTTTGCTGCTCATTTTCCGTGCGTTCCAGCTGGGTCCGCCGCTTCAGCAAATAATAAAGTACAAGAATAAAAAGAATATTCAGCAAGACTATAATACAGGAAAGAGGGAGCACAAGGCTTTTACTCAGCTCTTCTATTGTGACAGGATTCGGATATACTTTCATATTCCAGCTGATATCATCAAGATAACCGCTGACAGGTTTTTGATCTCTTGCGTGAGAAGCCTGTCCGCTTGAGAAAATCATTTTGTTATTTTCGTTCACAACCTCAATATAGACATCAGGGCTCAGCAAGTTAATCAGGTTTTGCAGATAGTCAATTTGTATAGCTGCCACAAGATAATCTGTGACATTTTTCTTTTCATCCAGCACGGGAACACAAATTGTAAAAATCGGCTGGCCTGTGATCCTGCTTGAATAGCTGTCTGTAATGACAGTCTTTTTTGTTTTTTTCGCTTTTGTAAAAAAGGATCTGTCGGCCAGATTGACTTTAGTTTTTAATTCTGTTGCGCTGGCAGTGACATCTCCTTTAGCATTGAGAAAATAAAGACCGGAAAACCTTGGTTCGGAATCAAACGTTTTTTCCAAAACAGTTTTCATTTTATTCATATCTATCGGTCTGTCGATAGCGATAGACAAGGACGTCATTCTCGCTTTTGTTTCCCCGATTAAATAATTTATTTTGTTGCGGTGAAGGTTCAGCATAACACTGGCTTCTTGCTTATGTTCTGCAGCTATTGTTTCTTTTTCTTTTTCATAGACGAAAAAGCTTATGACGAGTGCCGGAATCACTACTAGTGCAATATAAAGCTTAATTCTCCCGCAGGCGCCTTTTAGTATTTTCAATTTGCATCGCTCCAACATACACCTGATTAGAGGTATTATATCATTGTTTCTTCTT
Source organism: Bacillus sp. FSL K6-1012 (assembly GCF_037964915.1). Classification (NCBI taxonomy): domain Bacteria; kingdom Bacillati; phylum Bacillota; class Bacilli; order Caryophanales; family Bacillaceae; genus Bacillus; species Bacillus sp. FSL K6-1012. The sequence goes on from NZ_CP150175.1 coordinate 1,472,719, forward strand.
GTTTAATAAGAAAAAATAACCAAAATAATTAAGAAAAATATGTTGTTCACAAGAATAAAAAAAAGAAGAGAAATATTGGAAAGATTTTTATTGACATTTCGGTATTTGTTTATTAATGTTTCTCTGTAACGGTTTCTAAAAGGATGATTGAGACATGACAGAAAAATCACTGAAGTTATTTATCGTGCTGTCACGCGCGTATCGGTCTATTAATGATCATATGAATAAGCATATTCATAAGCATGGACTGAATCCTACTGAATTTGCTGTGCTGGAGCTGTTATATCATAAAGGTGATCAGCCGCTGCAGCAGATAGGGGATAAAATACTCTTGGCCAGCGGGAGCATCACCTACGTCGTAGATAAGCTTGAGCAAAAAGAGCTCCTTATTCGGAAAGCGTCGCCTACAGACAGACGAGTAACATTTGCACAAATTACCGAAAAAGGCATCAGTCTTTTGGATGATATTTTCCCTGATCATGCAGCTGAAATTGATGAAATGATCAGCGTATTAAGCGAAGAAGAAGTTGAAATGTGCACTGAAATGTTAAAAAGAGTAGGATTAAACGCAAAACAGTTTCATAATAAGTAAAAAAAGGAAGCCTTGTGATAGATCAGGCTTCCTTTTTTACTATTTTTCATTTGTTTCCGCTGCGCCTCTTGGCAAGATGAGAACCTCAACCCGCCTGTTTTTGCTTCGGCCTTCCGCAGTTTTGTTGGAGGCCACCGGTTTATACTCACCATAGCCTTTGGCACTAAACACTTTGGCATCGAGCTTAGGGTTCTCAATCAGAAGCCCCATGAAGTTTACGGCTCTCATCACACTTAAATGCCAGTTGGACTGAAATTCTGAATTTCTAATCGGCATATTGTCTGTATGTCCGCTGATAATGATGTTTCTCGGCGGATTAATCACAAGAAGGTTTGAAATCTCTTTTGCAAGCGGAATGTCTTCCTGGCGGATGGTCGCTTTTCCTGAATCAAAGAAGATGCTGTCTTTAATCGTGATCAGCAGGCCTTCCTTAGTCATCTTTGTTTCCAGCTGATGCTCCAGCTTTTTATTTTTAATGAACTTTTCCACCTGGCTCTGCACGTTTTTAAGTTCTTCTTGATCAGCTGCTTTTTCCTTTTCTTTCTTGTTTTCCTTTTTCTCTTCTTTTTCCTTTTCCACTTCGTCGATTCCGTCTGACTCATTTTTAGGAGGGGTGACGCTGGAATAATCCAATACGCCGGTCCCGCCTGTAAAGACTTCATTAAATGATTTTGAAAGCATTTGAAATTTAGCTGCGTCAATCGAGCTGCTCGCGTACAGCACAATAAACAATGCTAGGAGAAGGGTAAGGATATCGGCGTAAGGAACCAGCCATGATTCATCAACGTGCTCGTCCTCATGCTTCTTCTTCTTTTTTCTCGCCATTTTGCGCCTCTCCTTCTCGTTCTGCAAATTTCAAACGGTCCTTCGCAGGAAGGTACATTAAAAGTTTCTGCTCGATCACTTTCGGTGCCTGTCCTTCTAAAACGGACAGGACGCCTTCAATCATAATTTCACGGAGCTTGACTTCCTGTTTTGACTTGCGTTTTAATTTGTTTGCAAAAGGATGCCATAATACATATCCCGTAAAGATACCGAGAAGGGTGGCTACAAAGGCTGCACTGATGGCGTGACCAAGCTCATCTGTATTGTCCATATGAGAAAGTGCGGCGATCAGTCCGATAACAGCACCGAGCACCCCAAGTGTCGGCGCGTAAGTTCCCGCCTGTGTAAAAATAGCGGCTCCGGCCTGGTGTCTTTCCTCCATCGCTTCAACTTCTTCAGTCATGATATCTCTGATAAATTCTGCGCTTTGCCCGTCAACAGCCATGCTGAGACCGTTTTTCAGAAACGCGTCATCTACATTTTCAATACTTGCTTCCAAAGCCAGCAGGCCTTCACGGCGTGCAAGCTGAGCCCATTCAGAGAACATAGGAATGAGTTCTTCTATTGTCAGCTGTTTGTTTTCTTTAAATAGCACACGGAACAGCACAGGCACTTTTTTGATTTCTTTCGTTGGGAACGCAATGACTACCGCTGATATCGTTCCGGCGATGATAATTAAAATGGCAGCGGGATTTGCAAGAGCAGCGAAACTGACGCCTTTCAGAACCATTCCCACACTCAATGCAACAAAAGCAAGAATAATACCGATAATCGAAGTTTTATCCATAATTTTCACCAAATCCTTTTTTACTAGCTTGTCTATGGTTAATATCGGTATCAGTGTCTGGAACTTTAGGGACATTGTGAAATTGTTCATGAAATATTCAAGGAAGATACATAGAAGGGAGAAATAAACAAACGCAGGCTTTTCAGCATGAAAAAGGCCGCGGGTTTTAAGGTGCCGGGATTGATTGGTGCGTATCTGATTCTCTAAACGGTTTTCGTATAACAATAGAAATAAATATTCATTATAGATAAACATGCTCCATCCCTCCTTAAAGAAAGAAGGAGATGAGCGCTTCAGGGGATGGAATGACATGTTCTCGGACGAGAGAAGGTTTTCACATAAAAAGCGGCTTCCCTGAAAAGGAAGCCGCTGATTTTTATTTTGCCTGAACTTTGATGTTATCATTTTCTACTGTGACGTGAAAACTTGCAATCTCGTTATTGTCAAGCAGCAGATCAGTCATTTCGTCCTCAACCCATTCCTGGATCGTTCTTCTGAGCGGGCGCGCACCGAATGAAGGATGGTAACCCAGCTCAGCGATTTTTTCTTTCGCTTCATCTGAAACACTCAAGCTGATGCCTCGTTCTGCCAATGTTTCTTCCAATTCTCCAAGAAGAAGGCTGACGATTTTGATCAGATGCTTTTTTTCAAGGGAACGGAATTCGATGATGCTGTCAAATCGGTTGAGAAACTCAGGTTTAAAGAACATGCTGAGTGAATCAATTAATGTTTGTTCTTCAATCACGCTGTCTTCTGATTGGAAACCGACTTTCGTTTGTTTTTCACCAGTGCCTGCATTGCTTGTCATAATAATGACGGTGTCTTTAAAGCTTACGGTTCTGCCTTGGCTGTCCGTTAAGCGGCCGTCCTCCATAATTTGCAGGAACATATGCTGAACATCTGGGTGCGCTTTTTCAATCTCATCAAGCAGCACGATGCTGTATGGATTGCGGCGCACTTTTTCCGTTAATTGTCCGGCTTCCTCATGACCGACGTATCCAGGCGGTGAACCAATAATTTTCGATACGGCATGTTTCTCCATGTATTCACTCATATCGAGACGGATAATGGCATCTTTCGTACCGAATAATTCATCCGCCAGGGTTTTAGAAAGCTCTGTTTTCCCTACGCCGGTTGGTCCGACAAAGAGGAAGGAGCCGACTGGTCTGTTTTTTGATTTTAAGCCGGCGCGGCTGCGTCTGACCGCTTTTGCCACTTTTTGAACAGCCGCTTCTTGTCCGATGACGCGTTCGTGAAGCTTTGCTTCAAGCTCTTTCATTTTTGTTTGCTCATCTGCCTGCAGTTTTCCCACAGGAATGCCTGTTTTTTGTTCTACGATATCCTGAATGTGCTCAGCTTCCACTGTGACGGCGGAATGTGAAGAAGAGCTGTTCAGTTTTTTCTCCAGTGCGATTTCTTCATCACGGAGTTTTGCTGCCAATTCGTAATTCTCTTCTTCCAGCGCTTTTGTTTTTTCTGCTTCAATTGCAGTCAGCCGTTCAGCTGCATCTTCATCATTCAAATCATCAATTAACAGGTTGGCTTTAGATCCAGCTTCGTCTAATAAATCAATCGCTTTGTCCGGCAGATGTCTGTCCTGAATGTAGCGTGATGATAAAGTGACACAGGCTTTCAGTGCTTCATCGCTGAATGTCACGCCATGGTATGCTTCGTATTTGTCTTTAATTCCTTGCAGAATGCTGATCGCTTGTTCAATTGTAGGCTCCTGCACCATGACAGGCTGAAAACGTCTTTCCAGCGCAGCATCTTTTTCAATTTGGCGGTATTCTTTCAGTGTTGTCGCTCCGATAACCTGCAGCTCGCCTCTGGCAAGAGCAGGTTTGAGAATGTTACCTGCATCCATTGAGCCTTCTGCAGAGCCTGCCCCAACGAGAAGGTGAATTTCATCAATGAAAAGAATGACATTTTTGCGCTCTTTCAGCTCAGTGATCAGCTGTTTCATTCTTTCTTCAAATTGACCTCTGATGCCAGTGTTTGCAACAAGGGATGCGACATCAAGCAAGTAAAGCTCTTTGTTTTTCAATTTATTTGGAACATCGCCTTCAGCGATTTTTAAAGCGAGCCCTTCTGCAATTGCTGTTTTCCCTACACCAGGCTCTCCAATCAGAACCGGATTGTTTTTGTTGCGGCGGTTAAGAATCTCGATCACACGCGCAACTTCTTCATCACGGCCGATGACGGGATCAATCAGACCGGCTTTTGCGCCGTTTGTAATATTTTGCGTCAGTTCATCAAGCAATCCTTTTTTCTCGCTTTGCTTAGCTGCGCTTTGTTCTTTCGGCTGGAATGCTTGTTCAAACGGAAAACCGAAAGATTGAGGACCCATGCTCATTGAAGGTTTACGGGTCAGTTCGTGATAGCAAGTTTCACATAAAACCATTTGTTTATGAACGGAATTTATTTGCATGTTAAGGCGAATCGTCGCCTCGTTTTGATGACAGTGTTGACAACGCATTTGCCAAAACCTCCTTATAAAATTTGATCATCTTTGACCAATCGGTTTAGAAAAAAAGGCCGACTTATTTGACCTTCTTTGACTATTAGTATACGCCAGATTCACTGGCTTTCAAAACCATTTGCTCAAAGCAGTCTTGTTTTTGACTAACTTTGACCAATGAAATAATATAAAAAGACGGCTGGTTTGACCTTCTTTGATGAATAGTATACTCTGACTTTTTTTGACTTTCAAGGCTTTTGCTCAAAAATATTTTTGAATTGTTACACAGTAAAACATGTTTTGTTCGTCTTTTCAAGGAACTTGTCTCATAGGCTATAAAAAGGCTAAAAGGACAATACTGCGGTTGGTTCGGAGGGGAGAAATGGAACAATCAAAAGGGTCTGCACATCAGCTCGCTTTTGTGTATGTAGGCACAGTCGTCGGAGCGGGATTTGCAACTGGCAGGGAAATTGTTGAGTTTTTTCTGAAGTTCGGCTGGTTCGGATTGCTTGGTATTATTATAAGCGGCGGGATGTTCACGTTTTTAGGCGCAAAGCTGATGATCATTTCAAAGCGAATCAATGCCAAGTCCTATCAGGAAATGAATATATACTTGTTCGGGGCGGCTGCCGGACGGATTATCAATGTCTTTATGCTGTTCGTTCTTCTCGGTGTCACATCTGTCATGCTGTCGGGGGCAGGAGCGCTTTTTGAGGAACAGCTTGGGATGTCCGCTCAGATTGGAATGCTGATCACAATTGGATTAAGTTTGATTGTGATGACAAGAGGAGTAAAAGGCATTTTCGGTGTGAATGTGTTTGTTGTACCGCTTTTGATTATCTTTTCTATGATTGTGGTGGCCGATTCATTTATTTTCAGTGAGACGCGGAATACAGCTCAGTGGGTGTGGCCGCATCGATGGGACTGGCTATTATCAGCAGTGTCGTACGGAGCCTTGAATTTATCGCTTGCCCAGGCTGTTTTGGTGCCGCTGGCGAATGAAATGTCTTCGGAACAGGTGATAAAAAAAGGCGCTTTCATCGGCGGTACAATGCTGACAATTGTGCTTTCCGCAAGTTTTTTGTCTTTGTCGATGCTCCCGGATGTATTTTTGTACGATATTCCGATGGCTCAAGTGGTTTACCTCTTCGCGCGATCTGTACATTTGATTTATTTGTTGATTATATTCGGCGAAGTGTTCACATCGGTGATCGGAAACCTTTATGGGCTGGAAAAACAAGTGAAGAGCTTTCTTCCTATAAAAAGTAAATATATTTTTGCGGCAATAATGATTACGGCTTATATCACGAGTCAAATCGGCTACGGCAAGCTCATTTCAACCATTTACCCACTGTTTGGCTATGTGAGCTTGGCTTTCATAGGCGCTTTGGTCTGTAAAAAGCTCCCCCGGCGCAGTTTGTAATCACAATATTGAAACATATATAATAATGAAGCAAATGTTTATGTTAGACCCTGCGCCAGCCCGAAACGGATCTTAATTAGGTATTTTCGCTGTGTAAAAGGATCAAGGCGGAAAAAATGAGACAGGCTTTTCGGCTATCTTTTTTATTGTCAATAAAAACAACATTATGGTAAGATAGCAGAAGTGAAAAATTGAAGAAAATCCGTTCGATATGCGGGAGAGGTTCTAGCTACACCCTCTATAAAAAACTAAGGACGTGCTGTATCCTTGGATACGGCCTTTTTTATGTTTTTCTAGAGCACCTTTCCAAAAAGGTGTTTTTTTATATTTAACAGTTGTAGCGATGTCTCTCGCCGAGATTTTTATAGCGGAGAAGGAGAGGAATCATGAAAAAGGAAAAAGCAATTGTCGTATTCAGCGGCGGCCAAGACAGTACCACATGTTTACTGTGGGCGTTAAAGGAATTTGAAGAAGTTGAAACTGTAACATTTCATTATAATCAGCGTCATTCGCAGGAAGTTGAAGTGGCGAAGGGGATTGCGGATAAGCTTGGTGTGAAAAATCATTTGCTTGATATGTCACTTTTGAACCAGCTTGCGCCTAATGCCCTGACGAGAAATGATATAGAAATTGAAGCAAAAGACGGCGAGCTGCCATCAACATTTGTTCCAGGCCGTAACTTAGTATTCTTATCTTTTGCGTCTATCCTGGCGTACCAAATTGGCGCCCGCCATATTATCACGGGCGTTTGCGAAACGGATTTCAGCGGCTATCCTGACTGCCGTGATGAATTCGTTAAATCTTGCAATGTGACGGTTAACCTGGCCATGGAGAAGCCATTTGTGATTCATACACCGCTCATGTGGCTGAATAAGGCGGAAACGTGGAAGCTTGCAGATGAGCTTGGCGCGCTTGATTTTGTGAAAAACAACACGCTTACATGCTATAACGGCATCATCGCAGATGGCTGCGGCGAATGCCCTGCATGTCATCTTCGCTCCAGAGGCTATGAAGAGTATATGGCGATGAAAGGAGAGCGGGCATAAATTGTTATCTCAAATATATCCACAGGTCCAGCATCCTTATTCATTTGAATTGAATAAGGACATGCAAATTTCTGCTGCTCATTTTATTCCGCGTGAAAGTGCGGGAGCGTGCAGCAGGGTTCACGGGCATACGTATACCGTAAATATTACCGTTGCCGGTGATGAGCTTGACAATTCCGGCTTTCTCGTGAATTTCAGTGTGCTCAAAAAGCTGGTTCACGGCTCATATGACCATACGCTTTTAAATGATCATGAAGAATTTTCTAAGGAAGACCGGTATTCACTGCCGACAACTGAAGTCGTGGCGAAAACGATCTATGACAAAGTGCAGGCTTATTTAAACACACTTGAGAATAAACCAAGCTGTGTGCAGGTGTTTGTCCGTGAAACACCGACCAGTTATTGTGTATACCGTCCGAAAAAGGGTGGTTTGAATGGCTAAAGGCATTCCTGTATTAGAAATTTTCGGCCCGACGATTCAAGGGGAAGGCATGGTGATCGGACAGAAGACAATGTTTGTCCGCACGGCCGGTTGTGATTACTCCTGCAGCTGGTGTGACTCCGCCTTCACTTGGGACGGATCTGCTAAAAAAGATATTCGCTGGATGACAGCCGAGGAGATTTTTTCAGAGCTTAAGGGGATTGGGGGAGACGCGTTTTCCCACGTAACAATCTCCGGCGGAAACCCGGCGCTGTTAAAACAGCTGGATGCTTTGATAGAACTGCTGAAGGAAAACAATATCCGTGCAGCTCTCGAGACACAGGGGACAGTCTATCAGGATTGGTTTACACTGATCGATGATCTGACGATTTCACCAAAACCGCCAAGCTCGAAAATGGTGACGAACTTTAATAAGCTGGATCACATTTTGACATCACTGAAAGAGAATAACAGACAGCATGCTGTCAGCTTGAAGGTTGTCATTTTTAATGATGAAGATCTCGAGTTTGCCAAAACTGTACACAAACGCTACCCGGGAATACCGTTTTATTTGCAAGTCGGTAACGATGATGTGCATACGGCAGACGACAAATCACTCATTGCACATTTGCTTGGAAAATATGAAGCGCTCGTTGATCAGGTAGCTGCCGATGCGGAGCTGAATCTTGTCAGAGTGCTTCCGCAGCTGCATACCCTGTTATGGGGCAACAAACGAGGAGTTTAATAGAAAGGAAGATAAATATGACGACAAGAAAAGAATCAGAATTAGAAGGTGTAACACTGCTTGGCAACCAAGGAACAAACTATTTATTCGAATATGCGCCGGACGTGCTCGAATCCTTCCCGAATAAACATGTAAACCGTGATTACTTTGTAAAATTCAACTGCCCTGAATTTACATCTTTATGTCCGAAAACAGGGCAGCCTGACTTTGCAACAATTTACATCAGCTATATTCCTGATGAAAAAATGGTGGAGAGCAAATCACTAAAACTGTACTTGTTCAGCTTCAGAAACCATGGAGACTTCCACGAAGACTGCATGAACATCATCATGAATGACTTGATTGAATTAATGGACCCGCGCTACATTGAAGTATGGGGCAAATTCACGCCAAGAGGCGGAATTTCCATTGATCCGTACACAAACTACGGAAAACCTGGCACGAAGTATGAGGAAATGGCCGAGTACCGTATGATGAATCATGACTTGTATCCGGAGACGATTGATAATCGCTAATGAGAACCCACACTAAGTCCAATAAAAGTGTGACCTAGTGTGACTTTTATGCAGTGAAAAGTTGATATTGCAGAGGTAATTTAAGACGTACAAATGTGTACGTCTTTTTCTTTTATGCAAAAATCAATATATTAACGTAAGTTTTTTTGGCAGAAAGTCTAGCGAAATCAAAGGAAAGTATTTTGTAGATCGCTTTCTTTTCTGTGGGGCATCCGCACAAGCTATTAAATGATGATTATAATTTTTATTTCTCATTATATATGGATGGCGTATCCGGCAATACCGAAAGTATTTTTCAGCTTCTGTTATATTTTTTCGTGTCGACGAGAGAAACGATTATTTTTCGTTCTCTTAGAATGTAATTTTTCAGGAAGCTATTACGTCATCTCATATCTGAACGTTTTGTATAGACTAGTACCGTCACAAGTTATATTACAAATACATACCAATAAGTAGAGCATAAAAAAGTGAAAGAGAGGACGAACATGTGTGAAAATTCTTTTTCTAGAGAGTCATCCTATGTGGCTCTATGGTTTACCAAATGGGTTTAGTGAAGCAGGCCATACCGTAATGATTTCGGGCCCTGTAAGTCGGGAAAATGTTACTGAAATGATAGAAGAATTCAAACCAGATCTAATCGTATCTATGGGTTGGACACCAGAGCATTCAAGAGAAAAGCAAGCCTGGATCCGCAATGCTACTAAAAAGGTGAAGATCCCCCTCGTTTATTGGGCAACTGAAGACCCGCTGCACACTCAAAACTTTACTATCCCGTTAATTAAAAAGATGAAACCGGATTTTGTTTTCACCGTTACACCTTCTCTGTGTAAAACTTATGAAAGGATGGGGATAAAAGCGGCTCATTTAGACTTTGCATATCACGAAAGTATACATCATCAGATTAAACCATTGGACAAATATAGCTGTGATATAGCGGTGGTGGCTAATGCTTACCCTAATTTTCTTGAAGAACATCCGGAAGTGTTCCGCTCGTCCTCTTTAAAAACGCTTATTCGTCCTCTCATACAAAATGGTATTCGCATTGATTTTTGGGGGAAAAATTGGGAGAAAATGAGCAAACATATAGGAAGAGAAATTCCCCGGAATTGGATTCATGGATACCTTGATTATACTGAAGCATATAAAGTTTACAGTTCAGCAAAAATCATTCTCGGTTTGCAAAACTGTGAAAGCCAGCTTACGCAGCGCACCTATGAGATTCTTGGTTCCGGAGGGGTTTTATTGACATCGGATACCCCAGCAGTTCGAGGTAAATTCAAACCTGGCCGCGATCTCATCGTTTCATCTTCCCCAAAAGAAACATTTGAAAAGGTTAAATACTATTTGAATCATGATAGCGAGAGAAAGAAGATTCGGATAAACGGTAAAAAGGCTGTAAAGAATGATTCCTATCGGCATAGAGCTGAGAGAATGCTTGAGGTGCTAAAAAGCAGAGGAATCTTAAGAAACCTAGAGGAAACCATTCATTATGTTGATGTTCTCAAAGAAAATTACGTGATCCATCATGTTGCTCCCGGTGAAACATTAACGAAAATCGCCATAAAGTATAATATTCCCCTTAAACAAATCATGGAGCTAAATCATTTCAAATCAGATCAGATATATGCGGGACAAATCATTAAGATTAGAAAGAAACGGTCTAGAGATGTTAAAAATAAATTTTTCTAAAGGAGAGTAATATAAATGAAGGGAAAAAACCAAAACAGAAGTGAAAAGAACGCCTCGTTATATGGAATTTCCCGTGACATATGAAGTATATTGTGTGGAATCCGGGGATACATTATGGACGATTTCAAAATCCTTTAATATTCCGGTACAACAACTTATGAATCTTAATAAGCTTTCTTCAGATAGAATTTATCCCGGACAAATGATAAAGATAAGAGAAAGGTAATTTATGAGGTTTCGGAAACGAAACAAATTGGAATGATCAATCTTCATATTTTATTTGTTAAAACTTGATATCTTTGAGAATGAAGGGGTTATGAGATGTTTCAAATGAGCTATTTCTATTCTGGATTAGGTTATGATATTATTCATCATGTTGATCAAACGAACGGAGTATTAAAAGTCGTGTCACCTGACTTTTTCTATATCAGAAAAAATGGATCACTACTTCTCCGTTCAGCTAATCCTGATGTGATTAAAGCTCTTCATAGAAGAAAATTAAAAGTAGTTCCTTTTTTAAGCAATCATTGGAATCAGGATTTGGGTCGAGTTGCGTTAAAGAAACGAGTGGTTTTGGCTAAACAAATTTCTAATGCAATAGAAGAACTGGATCTAGACGGGGTCAATATCGATATAGAAAACCTTACAGAGAAAGATCGGCAGGCATTTACGGATTTCGTTAGATTAGTAAGAAAAGGTATTCCTAGGCACAAAGAGGTATCAGTTGCAGTGGCAGCAAATCCTTTTGGCTGGACGAAGGGCTGGCACGGATTATATGATTATGAGAATTTAGCTAAACATGCGGACTATCTAATGGTTATGGCCTATGATGAAAGCCGCCTTGCTGGGCCTACTGCAAGTGTAGGATGGGTGGAAAAGTCCATTCAATATGCTCTAGCCCAAAAAATCTCTCCCAAAAAACTGGTTTTAGGATTGCCTTTCTATGGCCGTTGCTGGATGCAAGACCAATCTAACTCACAAGCCATTTCACTTTACCTTGTTAACTCATTAGTAAAAAGGCATAACGGTACAATTATTTTTGACATAAAGAGTCAGTCTCCAAAAGCTGTTTTTACGATCAAACACGATAAGAAGGATCTATTACCTCCAGGAACATATACATTATGGTTCGAAAATGAACAGTCACTCAGAGCAAAAATAAAACTCGTTCAAAAATATAACCTAAAAGGTCTTGGCAGCTGGAGTCTTGGACAAGAAGATTCGTCAGTCTGGAATAGAGTGTTTAAAAATATATAAGCGGAGGCGGTTAATAATCGTTAATATAGTTTCTCCTGCGGAATGCAGGGGATTTTATACATAAAAAAGACGAGTGAATCCGGGGGGAATGCCACTCGTCACCTTCTAATGAAAAGACGGGATGCTGGATGGCAGCTCGTCTGTTTTATTATAAAATATCGAACGTATGTTTGTAAAGGCGTCTTTTTTAAAGAAATGGTTAAAATAATGCTCAGAACAGATTCATTGTAAACGTTAACGGCTTTATGTTAAGATGCATGAACTGATAAGGAGTGATACCGAGTGAAAACATTGCGTTTAAACGATGTCACGTTAGAAATGTCAACATATCAAGAAGAGAGCGAGCCGAAGCGGAAAATTGCCTTTACCTTACATGTTACCAGTGAGACTTATCATGATATCGCTGTGCTGTTATATGAAAAGACATTTAACGTCGCAGTTCCGGAACAAAATCTTGCCTTCCGCGGTGAAATCACAAATTATTCAACGTCATTGACCAACCTGTACGAAGCGGGAGCCGTGAGTGAATTTTATATCGAAATAACGGAAACAGACACGAACGCCGATTCATAATCGGTGTTTTTTATGTAAAAAAGCTGCCGGCCGGCAGCTTTTGAGAAAGCTAATTTGATATGTAAGGTGTTTAATTGTTCGTCTTGCAGTTTTTGCGAATGCGTGTGGATGAAGGAGGATTTAATAGGAGTCTCTGATGATCTTGTAATTTTTATGATTAACAACAGTCAGTGAATCTAGCTCAAGATCCCGATAGTTATCCATAATGGTAACATCTACGATAACAGAATTCTCATTAACTTTTTCAACAACACCGGTTAATCCGTTTTTAAATTCAATGACGTTTCCGACCTTAGCGATTTTCACAAGCTTCCTCTCCTTTAAACATAATAATTCCTTTTGAAAGTATTAAACAGTATTTTTATTGAGAAGTAAAGCGATAAGGAGTTTTATCGTCCTAAGGAATTGTCCTGGCGCAGGAAAAATGATATATTGATTTTCGTTCAAAGATTGATAAGGGGGAGTTTTGATTGCGTCCCGAAGACATAACAGAACAGATTGAACAGCTTCGTACTGGTGAAATAAAAGAATTGAGAGTCCAAAAAGAACACTTTCTTGATTTCAGGGCCGTTTTATCGAAACAGGACGATTTTAAGCATTTCCGAGGCATTGCCCAGCAAGGCGGAGATGTGGTGTTTCAATATTTAGAACAGCCAAGAAGCTAAAAGGTTTCTCATAAGTGAGAAGCCTTTTTATCATATATGACAGAACGCCAGGCTTTTATTACAAATGATGTAACAGACGTAAATAAAATGTAAAATTACAAAAATGGATAAATATGCCTTGGAATGACAAGATTTATAGAAAATCACGCTGTTTTTTTGCCATTAATCAGTGCGTCACCCGGTATATTCCATCCTGATACCTGTTTGGGAGAGTTGGAAAATCTTTTTCCGTGAAATTGATTTGATCTCTTGTTAAGGTTATGAAGTGTTTTTTGAGCACTTTAAGGAGGAAACTGTATGACGACAAAATTTACTGCGCTAGCTGTTTTTCTTCTTTGTTTCATGCCTGCTTCGAAAATTGAACATACACAAGCTTCACTACTGAACGCAAAGAAGACAAAACATGAAGAAGCTAAGCTGCTTACCCATATAAATCACGACACAGACACATCTTTCTCTTCACTGTCTGCTGATGAGGACAAGAAAAAAATAAAGCCGATCAAGCTATCAGCGAACACTGAAAAGAAAGAAAAAGAACAATCAGAGAAAACGAATGAGAAGAAAGAAACTTATTCTGAGTCTGAAAAAGAATTGCTTTCCCGACTCGTTCACGCAGAGGCGAAGGGCGAATCCTATGAAGGCAAGGTCGCTGTTGCAAGCGTTGTGCTGAACAGGACGGATAAGAAGGGCTTTCCCGATACAATCAGAGGGGTTATTTATCAGAAAAATGCCTTTGAACCTGTCGCAAACGGAAGCATTAATCAAGAGCCAGACAAAGAATCAATTGAGGCTGTTGAAGAAGCGATGTCATCTAAGGACAGAGAAACAGAAGCCCTTTTCTTTTATAACCCGAAAACGGCGTCAGATGACTGGATTCGCTCAAGGAAAATCATTGAAAAAATCGGCAGGCATGTCTTTGCCATATAAGCATAGAAGAGACCATTGGTCTCAGCTGTGCTTTTTTTTATAGAAAGAGTAAAAATAAAATAATTTTTGAACTTGTCTCATATGATGTTGGTAGTACAAGAGACAAGGAGAGACATCATGAATCGATTTGTAAAAGGGATTATTCTTTTATCCATTGCCGCCTTTTTCGCTGAATGCCTTGAATTTGTCGTGAATATGATTTTGGCGCGCGAGCTTGGCGAGCACGGGATGGGGCTTTACATGAGTATTTTGCCTACCATCTTTTTAATTATTGTCATCGCAAGCTTGGAGCTGCCAATATCAATTTCTAAATTTATCGCTGAATCAAATCCAAAGCTCCATGAAAGCATGCTGAGGCACGCCTTCAGAATGACAGCTGTTTTCACGGCCTTTTCCACCGCCGCCGCCAGTATTGCGCTTCCTTTTATTCCGGTGTTTGATACATATCACCCGTTTATCAAAGGAATTGTCATCGGCTTGATTCCTATTGTCGCCTTTACGTCAATTGCCAGAGGCTACTTTATGGGTGTGCAAAAAATGGGGAAGATCGCAATCGCTAATGTCCTGAAAAAAATCATTCAGCTGTTGTGCTTGTTCATCTTCTTTCAATGGTACTCGTTTGAGCTGGACATGGCTGTGCTGATTTCGCTGTTTGTCCTTGTCGTGAGCGATGTGATCGTGCTTGTTTACTTGTATTCACAGTTTATCCTGGCAAGACGTGCGGTATCGGTTCAGCAGCATATCCATTTACGCGGGAAAGATGTTAGAAAAAGACTGCTTGCCGTATCGATTCCGACAACCGGACTGCGCATTTTCCACGCTGTAGTCAACGCCATTGAGCCTTTTTTAGTAAAAGGAGCGCTTTTGGCAGCGGGCGTTGCCGGGACAACTGCCATCGATCAATACGGCATGCTGGCCGGAGTGGCTGTGACAATAGGGTCGTTTCCTGCTTTTATCGCCCATTCGTTAATGGTCGTCATGATTCCCAGTATTTCTGAAGCTTATTCTCTCTCACAATATGACATCGTATTAAAAAGGCTGAAGCAGTCGATCTTTATCACGTTGGGATATGGTATACCGGCTGTCTGGATCATGTTCCAGTTTGCGGAGCCCCTGACCCATCTGTTTTTTCACTCTCCTGAAGCACAGTATTATTTGCAGCTTTTGTGGCCGTACTTTCTCTTTCATTTATTTGTGATGCCCCTTCAGGCATGTTTAATCGGGATGGGCTTTGTCAAAGAAGCTTTTTATCACAACGTGTGGAGCCATCTCGTTGCGCTGAGTATGATGTATGTGCTGGGTTCAATGGAAAACCTGCAAATGCTCGGGATTATCCTTGGGATGAATACAGGCATGATTTTGCTGACGAGCCTACATTATACAACGATTTGCAAAGCGCTGCGTGTATCTGTTTTTCTGACGGGAGGAAACCGAACGCCGCGGATTGAAGGATGATAAATCTCTAGCGGGGCAAGCTATTTGAAAAGCATGAAAGGAAGATTCCATGTTGACAAAACGCTTGCCCCTCGCTATTTGCCTGATCTTATTTGCTATGATTTCATGGCTGCCTCTTTCGGCACAGGCTGCCACTAAACAGCCTGCTGTTCCTGCGGTTTTCCTCATGAAAACGATAGAAGGAGAGGATATCTCCATCCCAAATAAAGGACAGAAAACGATCCTGCATTTTTGGACTTCATGGTGTCCGCCCTGCAAAAAGGAACTTCCTCAGTTCCAATCATTTTACGAGGCTCATCGATCTGACAGTGTGAAGCTGGTAACGGTCAATTTAGTGAATTCAGAACAAAATCAGCAAGTCGTTGAAGACTTTATCAAAGCAAACCATCTGACCTTTCCGATTGTTCTCGACACAAAAGGGGATTTAATGAAGGAATATCATATTATAACGATTCCCACCTCGTTTTTGCTGAATGAACAGGGTGAAATTGAAGAAACAAAAGTGGGGCCGATGACGGCTGAACAATTGAAAGAATGGACGAAAGAATAAGCTGAGAGCGTAGCCTTTCAGCTTTTTTGTCATATAATGAAAGGTGAACAGACATTAATGATAATTATTATCAAAAAGAAATTAAAATAATTATAATTGAAATTCTTTTTCTGCATGCTATAATTAAGAAAGACATCATGAAATAATCAACGATGAAGCTGCCTTCTGGGCGGCGATTTTGTTTTTTATAAGAGAAATGAAGATGATTTGCGTTCTCAATTAGGGAGGAGAATTCGATATGAATGAACAAGTGATGCTTCAACAAGATCAGCATCAGCCATTAAAGACAGAACAGCCAGAAAAAAGCTGGTCCCAGCATGCGGAGCTTATCGCAGCCCTTGTGTCAGGTGCTCTTATTTTAGCAGGCTGGCTCCTTTCCTCACATCAGTTGTTATCGGTAACGCTATATTTGCTGGCCTTTGTCATCGGCGGATTTGCTAAAGCGAAAGAAGGAATCGAAGAAACGCTCGAATCCAAAACGCTGAATGTTGAGCTTTTAATGATTTTCGCTGCCGTGGGTTCCGCATTGATTGGGTACTGGGCAGAGGGTGCCGTTTTAATCTTTATTTTTTCCTTAAGCGGAGCTTTAGAAACATACACGATGAATAAAAGCAGCAGGGATTTAACTTCTTTAATGAAGCTTGAGCCTGAAGAAGCAACGCTGATTGTAAACGGTGAAACCAAAAGAGTATCGGTTGCAGATATAAAGGCTGGTGATACGATTGTAATCAAACCTGGAGAACGGGTGGCAGCTGACGGAATCATTGAATCTGGTTCTACAAGTCTTGACGAGTCAGCGTTAACGGGCGAATCGATGCCCGTAGAAAAAAACACCGGCGACGCTGTGTATACGGGAACTGTTAATCGAAACGGCTCCTTGACCGTCCGTGTCACAAAAGCAAGCGAAGATTCTTTATTCCGAAAGATTATCAAATTGGTGGAATCTGCGCAAAACAGTGTGTCACCTGCGCAAGCTTTTATCGAACGATTTGAAAATGCATATGTAAAAGGCGTTCTGATCGTGGTGGGGCTGCTGTTGTTTGTGCCGCACTTTGCACTTGGCTGGAGCTGGAGTGAAACCTTTTATCGCGCGATGGTATTTATGGTGGTGGCGTCACCTTGCGCACTTGTCGCGTCCATCATGCCGGCAGCGCTGTCCTTGATTTCAAATGGCGCCCGCAACGGCATGCTAGTGAAAGGAAGTGTATTTCTTGAACAGCTGGGATCTGTGCAAATGATCGCTTTTGACAAAACGGGGACTGTAACAAAAGGCCAGCCCGCGGTTGAGACGGTCAGACTGGCGGAAGGGTATGAAGAAACGGAAGTGCTTGAAGCTGTCTATGCGATTGAGAAGCAGTCCAGCCATCCGCTCGCGCAAGCCATTGCCGGCTACGCTGAAAGCCGCGGCATCAACAAGTCCGGCTACATATCAATCGAAGAAACGTCAGGCTTTGGTGTAATGGCTGAAGTGGCGGGTGCCAAATGGAAAGTCGGAAAGGCAGGATTTATTGGGGAAGAATTGTCAGCACAATTTTTGAAACAATCTGCATCAGATATCATTCAAAACGGCCAAACCATAGTGTTTGTGAAAAAGGACGATCAAATTGCCGGCTGTATCGCTTTGAAAGATCAAATCAGACCTGAAGCAAAAGAAGTCATGGATGAACTGAGCCGTCTGGGGATTAAAACGGCCATGCTGACGGGAGATCACGAGGACACGGCTCAAGCGATAGCGAAGGAAGCGGGAATGACAACAGTTGCAGCAGAATGTCTGCCTGACCAAAAAGTAAATGAAGTGAAACGATTAAAAGAAGAATTCGGGACGATTGCAATGGTCGGAGACGGAATCAACGATGCGCCGGCACTAAAAGCGGCGGATGTCGGCATTGCAATGGGCGGCGGAACAGACGTGGCCCTTGAAACTGCTGATATGGTGCTCATGCAAAACGATTTGAAAAAACTCGTAAAAATGTGCCGTTTATCACGGAAAATGAACAGGATTGTAAAGCAGAATATCGTATTTTCTCTCGCGGTCATTTGCCTGCTTATTTGCGCAAACTTTTTACAGGTGATGGAATTGCCGTTTGGCGTTATAGGCCATGAAGGAAGTACGATCTTGGTGATTCTAAACGGTTTAAGGCTTTTAAAATAAAAAACAGCGGTCCAAATGGGCTGCTGTTTTTTTATGGATCAAGTTTTACCTTCCTTTGCTTTTTCTCTTGATCCGGCCTTTTCATCACAATGATGAGAGCCAGGATGCAGCAAAGGAAGCCGGCTGCACAGCCTATGATAGAGCTGTAATAATAAAAATCCACCAGCTTCATACCGACAAAAGGAGCGGAAATTCCCCCAACTGTTAATAGAACAACTGCCTTACGTCTGAAAAAATTCATCAGCAAACGGAACAACTCCCTGCGATTTAACTCTCCTCTCAGTATACAAGATGACCGGCAGGAAATAAAATGATGGAAAACGGAAAGTCGCCGTGAAAGGCAAACACCCGTAAAACCTGTTACAATATATAAAGAACAATGCATGGCAAAAGGCAGGGAGGAACAAGAAATGAATAGAATACAACGCGTCTCTTCATGGCTGAAGGAAGCGGGGCATACTGCCGCATTTATTCATACGAAAGAAAATGTATTTTACTTAACCGGTTTTTATACAGAGCCGCATGAACGTGTAATGGGTTTGTTTATCTTTCAAGAGGAGGAGCCATTTTTCGTTTGTCCGGGAATGGAGGCAGACCAGGCCCGAAATGCCGGATGGAATCACGAAATTATTGGCTATGCCGATCACGAAAATCCATGGGAGCTCATTGAAAAAGCACTCAAAAAACGAAATGTCAGCATACATACGCTTGCCGTAGAAAAGGATTCAATCTCGCTTTCGCGTGCCGAACAACTGAAGCATTCAGCTGGAGGGGCTCAATTTGTATCAGCAGAAGAAACACTTAACCAGTTTCGTCTGATGAAAGACGAGCATGAAATTAAATTGCTGAAAGAGGCGGCGAAGCTTGCCGATTTTGGTGTTGAAGTCGGAACAGCTGCTTTGCGTGAAGGCATCAGTGAGGTGGAAGTTCTCGCTCAGATTGAGTATGAGTTGAAGAAAAAAGGAATTCAGGGCATGTCTTTCTCGACAATGGTGCTATTCGGGAAAAAATCAGGTCAGCCTCACGGAAACCCGGGAACAGCCACATTAAAGAAAGGCGATTTTGTCTTGTTTGACCTGGGTGTTATTATGGACGGCTATTGCTCTGATATCACGCGAACCTTTGCTTACAAAACAATCAATCCGAAGCAGGAAGAAATGTACGAGACGGTGCTCCAAGCGGAAAAAGCCGCGATAGAAGCAAGCAAACCAGGCGTGAGAATCGGAGATCTGGACTTAACTGCCCGCGGAATCATTGAAAAAGCCGGATACGGAGAATATTTCCCTCACCGGCTGGGCCATGGTCTCGGCATTTCAGTGCATGAGTACCCGTCAATGAGCAAAGCCAATGACACGCTGCTGCAGGAAGGAATGGTTTACACAATCGAACCGGGCATTTATGTGCCGGATGTTGGCGGCGTACGCATTGAAGATGACGTTCACGTAACAAAAGACGGGGCGGTTGCGCTTACTCAATATCCGAAGGAATTAACGATATTGCCGTAACAGGCAGAGATAAAAAAGGACTTTGTTCTCGACATCGTCCTTTTTTATCTGTTTTAAATAAAAAAATCATCAAACGTCCGAAATGGTTTCACTTCATGTTTTTGATTGAGCGGTCTTACAGCCAGGCAGCTTCCGCCCAGAACGGCCAGACATAATCCAATTAAAATGAAGAAACCCATTTATATCTTCTCCTTTCAGCAAAAAAACATCTAATCTGTCGGTACGTTCTTATCGTATTGTATGAAACGCATTCCAGATCAAGGGAAATCAGAAAGAAGGGAATTTATGGCTAATATTAAAGACATTGCAGACAAAGCCGGTGTCTCCGTTACGACGGTTTCCAGAGTCATAAACAATCATCCTTATGTAAGTGAAGAGAAAAGAAAAAGAGTGCTTGAAGCAATGGAAGTGTTGGAGTACACAAGAAATGTCCACGCTGTGCATTTGTCGAAGGGGTTTTCAAACATGATCGGTGTTGTGATGCCGACGATCGGCCTTCCTTATTTTGCGGAACTGATGGCGGGAATCTCAGACGCTGCCGCAGAATCAGGTATTCACCTCTCTTTATTCCAGACAAATTATGACGTGAAGAAAGAAATCTTTGCGCTGTCCCAATTAAAACAGCGCCAGGTTGACGGTTTGATTTTTTGCTCGAAGGCGCTGTCTGATGACAAGCTCAAGGAGTGGGAAGGGCCGATATTGCTTTGTCAGAATTCAAACAAGGGCGGGTTTTCCACAATCAGCATTCCTCATCAAGCCGCATTCCGGGACGGACTCGACTATTTAATCGCCAAAGGGCACAAAAAAATAGCGATTTGCTTAGCGAGAAAAAAAGGCATGAACAGTCATTTTCGCATCAAAGCATATAAAGAAGCATTGGAAGAGATCGGAGAAACATTCAATGAAGAATGGGTGATTGAGAAAGCGATTACAATGAACGATGGAAAAGCGCTTTTTCATAAATGGAACAACTGGAGAGAAAGGCCGACGGCTATTTTTGTCGCGAATGACCAGGTATCGGCAGGGCTTTTACTCGAAGCGAAAGCTCAGAAAGTGTCTGTTCCGGATGAACTTGCGATCTTAAGCTTTGATAACCATGAAATCAGCCAATTGCTTGGGATATCAACTATCGATATTCAAGCGAAGGAAATGGGCAAGCAGGCGTTTTCCATGCTGGAAAAAAGGATTCAAGGTCAGCCGATTGAAAGCAGAGTTCTTGATTACCGTCTCATTGAAAGATCGACTGTTTAGTGAAAGCATGAAAAAAGGTTTGACGCGCATTCCGTTCGTTATGTACGATATGAGGTATTGAATGACAAAGGAGCTGAGGATCGTGAATGGGTCCTTTACAGTGAAAAAGGTACTGAATAATAACGTATTAATTGCTTCTCATCATAAATACAGTGAAGTAGTTTTGATCGGAAAAGGAATTGGTTTCGGAAAAAAACAAGATGATGTGATTGAAGATAAAGGGTACGATAAAATGTTCATTTTAAAGGACGAAAAGGAACAGAAGCAGTTTAAAAAGCTCCTCGACTATGTTGATGAAAAGCTCGTTGATATTTCAAACGATGTCATATACCATATCAGCAATCGGACAAACCGCTCACTAAATGAACATATTCATATTGCACTGACTGACCATATTGCATTTGCAATCAAAAGGCAGCAGCAGGGCTTTGATATGAAAAATCCTTTTTTAATGGAGACGCAGTCACTTTATCCGGATGAATATCAGATTGCCAAAGAAGTCATTGATATGATCAATGAAAAAGCGGGCATCTGCCTTCCGGAAGGAGAGATCGGTTTTATCGCCCTGCATATTCATTCAGCCCTGACGAATCGCCCGCTGTCCGAAGTCAATAAGCACTCTCAGCTGATGGCGCAGCTTGTAGAGGTGATTGAAGACTCGTTTCAAATGAAAGTAAATAAGGAAAGCGTCAACTATTTACGGCTTATCCGGCACATCAGATTTACGATAGAAAGAATTAAAAAAGAGGAACCGACTAAAGAACCAGAAAAATTAATGTTGTTATTGAAAAATGAATATCCGCTATGCTACAATACAGCTTGGAAATTGATTAAAATCTTGCAGCAAACATTGAAGAAACCAGTTCATGAGGCGGAAGCGGTTTATCTCACGCTTCATCTGTACCGATTAACCAATAAAATTTCATAAATTCAGTTTATCCTTTAAAAACGTGTTACTGATCCGATCAGGCATGAGTGATTGAGGGGAAAAAACGGGAAGGTCATTCTCGTTCTTTTGCGCACCCTATTTTGCTCATGCCTTTTTTGTTGTGTAAAAGGGCAAATGTAAACGGTTAAACTGGAAGACTTACGCCTGTGAATTCGTTGTCATGATTTTTAGCTGTAAGGTCAGACTAGTAAAAAGAGGAGGTCAATTCTTATGTTTAAAGCATTATTCGGCGTTCTCCAAAAAATCGGGCGTGCGCTTATGCTTCCAGTTGCGATTCTTCCTGCGGCGGGTATTTTGCTTGCGATCGGGAATGCAATGCAAAACAAGGACATGATTCAAGTCCTGCATTTCCTAAGCAATGACAATGTTCAGCTCGTAGCGGGTGTGATGGAAAGCGCTGGGCAGATTGTTTTCGATAACCTTCCGCTTCTTTTCGCAGTAGGTGTAGCCATCGGGCTTGCCAACGGAGATGGAGTTGCCGGGATAGCAGCAATTATCGGTTATCTGGTGATGAACGTATCCATGAGTGCGGTTCTTCTTGCAAACGGAACCATTCCTTCCGATTCAATCGAAAGAGCCAAGTTCTTCACGGAAAACCACCCGGCATATGTAAACATGCTCGGCATACCTACCTTGGCGACAGGGGTATTCGGCGGTATTATCGTCGGTGTGCTGGCAGCATTGTTGTTTAACAAATTTTATACAATTGAATTGCCGCAATATCTTGGTTTCTTTGCGGGTAAACGTTTCGTACCGATTATTACGTCAATTTCCGCACTGATTCTGGGTCTTATTATGTTAGTGATCTGGCCTCCGATCCAGCATGGATTGAATGCTTTTTCAACTGGATTAGTGGAAGCGAATCCAACCCTAGCTGCATTTATCTTCGGGGTCATTGAACGGTCGCTTATTCCATTTGGTCTGCATCATATTTTCTACTCGCCGTTCTGGTATGAATTCTTCAGCTACAAAAGTGCAGCCGGAGAGATCATCCGCGGGGATCAGCGCATCTTTATGGCGCAGATTAAAGACGGCGTACAATTAACAGCAGGTACGTTCATGACAGGTAAATATCCATTTATGATGTTTGGTCTTCCTGCTGCGGCACTTGCGATTTATCATGAAGCAAAACCGCAAAACAAAAAGCTTGTTGCAGGTATTATGGGTTCAGCAGCACTGACATCCTTCCTGACAGGGATCACAGAGCCATTGGAATTCTCATTCCTATTCGTTGCCCCTGTCCTATTTGCGATTCACTGTTTGTTTGCAGGGCTTTCATTCATGGTCATGCAGCTGTTGAATGTTAAGATTGGTATGACATTCTCCGGCGGTTTAATTGACTACTTCCTTTTCGGCATTTTACCGAACCGGACGGCATGGTGGCTTGTCATCCCTGTTGGTTTAGGGATTGCGGTTATTTACTACTTCGGATTCCGATTTGCGATCCGCAAATTTAATCTGAAAACACCAGGCCGTGAGGATGCTTCAGCTGAAACAGCAGCATCCGGGAAAACAGGAGAAGCAGGCGACCTTCCTTACGAGATCCTGCAGGCAATGGGTGACCAGGAAAACATCAAACACCTTGATGCTTGTATCACTCGTCTTCGTGTGACAGTAAACGATCAGAAAAAGGTTGATAAAGACCGTCTGAAGCAGCTTGGCGCCTCCGGGGTTCTGGAAGTGGGCAACAATATTCAGGCGATTTTCGGACCGCGTTCTGACGGATTAAAAACACAAATGCAGGACATCATCGCGGGACGCAAACCAAGACCTGAACCGAAAACATCCGCTGAGGAAGAATTAGGGCAGCAGGTTGAGGAAGTCATTGCAGAACCGCTGCAAAATGAAATTGGCGAGGAAGTCTTTGTTTCTCCCATTGCTGGAGAAATTCACCCGATTACTGATGTTCCTGACCAAGTCTTCTCAGGAAAAATGATGGGTGACGGCTTTGCGATCCTTCCTTCTGAAGGCATCGTCGTTTCTCCGGTACGAGGAAAAATATTAAATGTTTTCCCGACAAAACATGCAATCGGCCTGCAATCCGACGGTGGAAAAGAAATTTTGATCCACTTCGGCATTGATACGGTCAGCCTCAAGGGCGAAGGGTTTACGTCTTTCGTATCAGAAGGGGACCGCGTTGAGCCTGGACAAAAGCTTCTTGAAGTTGATTTGGACGCAGTAAAACCGAATGTACCATCTCTCATGACACCGATCGTATTTACGAACCTTGCTGAAGGAGAAACAGTCAGCATTAAGGCAAGCGGATCAGTTAACAGAGAGCAAGAAGACATTGTGAAGATTGAAAAATAAGGGTATATAGTACGCTGTGCTTGTCAGATGACAAGTACGGCTGTATGATATAATATTGTGAAGTAATATAGCTTTAAGTTAAAAGGAGAATGATAAAAATGGCACAAAAAACATTCAAAGTAACTGCAGATTCTGGAATTCACGCTCGTCCTGCAACAGTTCTTGTACAAACTGCAAGCAAATACGACGCTGACGTTAATTTGGAATATAACGGCAAAACTGTAAACCTTAAATCAATCATGGGTGTTATGTCTCTTGGAATCGCTAAAGGCGCTGAAATCACAATTTCTGCTGCTGGCGCTGACGAAAACGATGCTCTTAACGCTTTAGAAGAAACAATGAAAAGCGAAGGACTCGGCGAGTAATGCAAGAATTAAAAGGGATTGGTGCTTCAGCCGGCATCGCGATTGCAAAAGCGTACCGGCTTGAAGAGCCAGATTTAACGGTTGAAAAGAAAAACATCTCTGATTCTGAAGCGGAAGTAAGCCGTTTTGATGAAGCGATTGCACGTTCTAAAGAAGAGCTCGAAAAAATCAAAGAGCATGCTTTGAAAGAACTGGGTCAGGATAAAGCTGATATTTTTTCTGCTCACCTTTTAGTTCTCAGTGACCCTGAGCTTCTGAATCCTGTGAAAGAAAAAATCAGCTCTGATTCTGTAAACGCTGAATTCGCTTTAAAAGAAACGTCTTCTATGTTCGTTACCATGTTTGAATCTATGGATAATGAATACATGAAAGAGCGTGCGGCAGATATCCGCGACGTAACAAAACGCGTAACGGGCCACCTGCTTGGCGTTGAAATTCCAAACCCAAGCATGATTTCAGAAGAAGTTATTATTGTAGCTGAAGACTTAACACCGTCTGACACGGCTCAATTAAACCGTGAGTTCGTAAAAGGATTCACAACTGATATCGGCGGACGCACATCTCACTCTGCCATCATGGCGCGTTCTCTTGAGATTCCTGCAGTTGTCGGAACGAAAGCGGCTACAGGCACGATCCAAAACGGCGTGACTGTTATCGTTGACGGTATTAATGGCGATGTCATTATCGATCCTTCTGCGGAAACTGTAAAAGAGTATGAAGAAAAACATAACGCTTATTTAGCTCAAAAAGCTGAGTGGGCGAAGCTGGTCAATGAACCGACTGTATCAAAAGACGGCCATCATGTAGAGCTTGCAGCGAATATCGGTACTCCTGATGATGTGAAGGGTGTTCTTGAAAACGGCGGAGAAGCAGTTGGTCTTTACCGTACAGAATTCCTTTACATGGGAAGAGATCAGCTGCCTACAGAAGATGAGCAGTTTGACGCTTACAAAACGGTTCTTGAGCGTATGGAAGGAAAATCAGTTGTCGTTCGGACACTTGATATCGGCGGAGACAAAGAGCTTCCTTACCTGCAGCTTCCTAAAGAAATGAACCCGTTCTTGGGCTACAGAGCAATTCGTCTTTGCCTTGAAGAGCAAGAAATCTTCAGAACACAGCTTCGCGCGCTGCTTCGTGCAAGTACATACGGAAACTTGAAAATCATGTTCCCTATGATTGCGACAGTTAACGAATTCAAAGAAGCGAAAGCGATCCTTCTTGAAGAGAAAGAAAAGCTTGTCAAAGCGGGACAAACTGTATCTGACGACATCGAAGTCGGTATGATGGTTGAGATTCCGTCAACTGCAGTTATCGCTGATCAGTTTGCTAAAGAAGTTGACTTCTTCAGTATCGGAACAAATGATTTGATCCAATACACAATGGCAGCTGACCGTATGAATGAACGTGTAGCTTACCTGTATCAGCCATACAACCCTGCAATCCTTCGCTTAATTACACTTGTAATTGAAGCGGCACATAAAGAAGGAAAATGGGTCGGCATGTGCGGAGAAATGGCAGGAGATGAAATTGCGATTCCGATTCTTCTTGGCTTAGGCTTAGATGAGTTCTCAATGAGCGCAACTTCTATCCTTCCGGCAAGAACACAAATCAGCAAATTGTCTAAACAAGAAGCTGAGTCATTCAAAGAGAAAATCTTATCTATGAGCACGACAGAAGAAGTTGTCGCGTTCGTAAAAGAAACATTCAAGTAATTCACAAAAACCAGACGGCCTCCGGCCTGTCTGGTTTTTTTCATAATCAGGGATGCAGCGGGGCACAATAACATGGCTAGGAGGGATAGAATGTCAAACGAATTTAACGCAGGAGATACAGTCTACGTCATCTACAGAAATCCGCACGCCGCCAATGTTGCTCATATAAAGGAAGCTGAAATTGTGCATCACCCATACCATGAGGGTGAGCTTTCCCTGTTTATATTTGAAACCTATCATCCGTTTGCTGAGGATGATGCTGTTTTTGCAAGCTATGAAGAAGCAAAAACACTTTACAAAGAATTATTTGATATCGATCCGTACGAGTAACAAGGAAAACATTACAACTCATATCCTTTCCGCCTTATGAGAAAAGTAACGGTAGAAAAGGAAAAGGATGTGGCACCATGCAGAACCCATTTGTTCCGCAGCTCGTTTATATTGAACCGAGAGCAATGGAATATCCATTGGCACAGGAATTACATGATAAATTTGAAAAAATGGGCATCGAAATCAGAGAAACGACGTCCCATAACCAAGTGCGCAATATTCCTGGTAAAAACCATCTTCAGCAATACCGTAATGCAAAATCAACTTTAGTAATCGGTGTCCGAAAAACATTAAAGTTTGATTCTTCAAAACCGTCAGCTGAATATGCGATCCCGTTTGCGACAGGCTGTATGGGGCATTGCCATTACTGCTATTTACAAACCACAATGGGAACAAAACCTTATATCAGAACCTATGTAAATGTCGAAGAAATCTTGGACCAGGCGGATCAGTATATGAAAGAACGTGCACCGGAGTTTACAAGGTTTGAAGCTTCATGTACCTCGGATATTGTGGGCATCGACCATTTGACACATACGCTCAAGCACGCCATTGAACATTTTGGACAGAGTGAGCTTGGCAAGCTCAGATTTGTCACGAAGTTTCACCATGTTGATCACCTTTTGGATGCGAAACATAACGGGAAAACAAGATTCAGATTCAGCATAAATGCTGATTATGTGATTAAGAATTTTGAGCCGGGAACTTCTCCTCTCGATAAACGGATTGAAGCGGCTGTAAAAGTAGCGAAAGCAGGCTACCCGCTAGGCTTTATTGTTGCGCCGATTTACATCCATGAAGGCTGGGAGGAAGGATACAGACATCTGTTTGAAAAACTTGATGCCGCTTTGCCGCAAGATGTCAGACATGATATTACCTTTGAATTGATTCAGCATCGATTTACGAAGCCGGCGAAACGAGTCATTGAGAAGAATTATCCAAAAACAAAGCTTGAGTTAGATGAAGAAAAGCGGCGCTATAAATGGGGACGCTACGGGATCGGAAAATATATTTATCAGAAAGATGAAGAGCATGTGCTTCGGGAAACGCTTGAATCTTATATCGATACGTATTTTCCTAATGCAAAAATTGAATATTTCACGTAAACGGGCTGTCAGCTTTACAGCTCGTTTTTTCATAAAAAGGGATTTTTCCACTCCATCAAAACCCCGTAATTCAAGGATTCTTCATCGTCCAAATAATTGCTGACGATGCAGAGCGGTGAACGGCCGCAATGGAGGAGAAATGACAGTACAGGATCTTTCTTTTTTCCTTCTATAACATCCTCTACATATTGTGAAGCACTGATCTTATGGGCGCACTTATGATAAAAAGGAATACGTCCGCCGCCGAGTAACCGTTCCATTCGCTTTTCAACGGCTAATTCATACATCGTATTCATCAGCCATTTCCCTATTCCAAGCTTCCGGTAATGCGGTGAAACCGAAATATCAACTACATATAACGTATTTGCCTGCGGATCATGACATGTAATATAGCCGTTATCTGTTGTCTCCGCCCATGTATGCTCGGGAGCATCAGGATCAAATTGCACGATAAGGGAAGTCATCGAACCGACGATTTCACCATTAACCAGCGCGCATAAGGCGCCTTCCGGAAAGGTGTTGATATGGCTGTCAAGCTGTTCTTCTGACCACAGCAATTCCTGCGGAAATGGAGGGGGGAAACACTCTTTCTGCAGAGAAAGCAATCCCTCAATGTCTGTTCTTGAATAATTTCTGATCGTCAGCCGCTCAAATTTAATGCCATTATGGACATACATCTGTTTAAAAATGACAATCACTCTCCTTGTGCTGTTTATTATATCGTAATCCAAACTGCTGAAACACAATCAGTTTGAATTTTCAGTAAATATCTTGTAATTTCATTATAATTTATTTTATGTTTATTCATTTTTTGGGTGAAAAGGCCGATATAGAAAATAGGAGGGGATTGGTTTGTTTAAAAAACTTCACATGAAGATTGCTGTTTTCGTTTCTATCATGTTAATCGTCACAGTTGTTCTTTTGATGCTTTCTTCTTACCTGACGTTAAAACCGATGATTACAGAGGATGGGAAAAACACGACACAAAACGTAACAAACTCGCTTGAACAAAATATCGAACTGCAATTAAAGAGTTATGACATTTCGCTGTTAAGATTGGCAAATGGAGAGTTAACACGTGCGTTTGTGACAAATTCAAGTAAAGAAGCTGCCAGGCTGTTTAATGATGACATTAAACAAATTAAAGAAAACGATGATTATGTGGCGATGGCCTATATAGGCACCGCAAAAAAAGAAATGTTTACATATCCGAAAGCAGAATTTGCAGAAGATTATGATCCGGTTTCTAGACCATGGTATAAGCGCGCGGCTGAAACACCGGATAAAGTCGTCTGGACGGAACCCTATAAAGATGTCGTGACGGGAGAAATGATCGTCACAGCCTCAAAAGCAGTTCTTGACGGGCAGAAGGTGATAGGCGTTGCCAGTTATGATCTGAAACTTTCTTCCATCCAGACCATGGTAAATAAGCAAAAGGTGCCATACAATGGCTTTGCTTTTTTAGCTGATGCAAGCGGCAATCTTTTAGCACATCCGTCAAACCAAGGAACAAATATCTCCAAGGACCAAACATTAAAAACCATTGCATCTGACAAAAACGGGATACAAGATGCAAAGGGAAAAATGATTGTGTATCAAACGGTTGGAGAAACGGGATGGAAAGTCGGAACACAATTTGACACAAATCAATTAATGTGGATTTCAGATAAAATGAATCGGGCGAACCTTTTCATCTCACTCATCGCGCTGGCGGTGACGATTATTCTCAGCTACTTCCTCGCCAAAACAATAACCGGGCCGATCCAGCAGCTGATTGCAAAAACAAAGGCCGTCTCTGCAGGCGATTTGACAGTGCATGCAGAGTCAAAGACCAAGGATGAAGTCGGCATGTTAACAAGAGACTTTAATCAGATGGTTGAAAACATGAAGGAAATGGTGGAACAAGTCAGACATTCTTCAGGAAAAGTGTCTGACACCTCTGAACAATTAACAGCTGTCTCCGCTGAAACCAATGAAACGAGTGGACAAATTGCGAAAGCGATCGAAGAAGTGGCAGCAGGGGCAACGGAACAGGCTTCAGAAGTTGAGACCATTAACGAAAAATCAGAAAACCTGTCTGCTAAAATCAGACGAATTGCTGATCAGGCAGGCGGCATGAAAGCACGTTCAAAATCCTCAGAGGATGCAAGCTATAAAGGGCTTGACGCGCTCGGCCAGCTGCTGATGAAATCAAACGAAGCCAATACGGAAACAAAGAAAGTCGAAACGATGCTGCTGGATTTGGAAAATCAAACGAAGAATATTGAAGAAGTGGTTACTGCGATTTCAAATATTTCGGATCAAACCAATTTACTTGCCTTAAATGCCAGTATTGAAGCAGCCAGAGCCGGTGAAAGCGGACGCGGATTTGCAGTCGTGGCTGAAGAGGTGCGGAAGCTTGCCGAGCAGTCAGCGCTTTCCACCAAGCATATCAGTGAGACAGTGAAGCTGATTCAGCTTGAAACAAAAGAGGCTTCCCATGCAATGGTTGAAGCAAGTAAAATGAATGATGAACAAAACAGCGCAATTCATGAGACTGGTGAAGTATTAAACACCATCACCGCGGAAATGCAGTCACTTGTTCAAGGTATTGATCAAATTTACGAAGAAATACAAAGAATGAGTGAAGAACAGTTTGCCATTTCTGAAGCGATTCAAAGTATCTCAGCTATATCACAGGAATCGGCTGCTGCAGCGGAGGAAGTCAACGCCTCAACCGATGAACAGCTGATCACGCTTGAGAAAGTCAAACACTCAACTGATACATTAAAACATGCAAGCCAAGAGCTTATGAACGCTATTGCTAAATTTACATTATAATCATCATTGGATACCCAGGACTTTTTCAAGTTTTGGGTTTTTTTATTTTTTAGACTCTACTATATGATTACTAGATATGGTAGTCTAGAAAATGATAAATTTTAACTAAATGAAATCTAACGTCTGGGGGAATTTTCTTGAAAAAAACAGTCGGTTTTATCGGTCTTGGAGTAATGGGAAACAGTATGGCTTCACATATCCTTAAAGATGGACATCACGTATTGGTGTATACCCGGACAAAAGCAAAAGCGGACAGCATACTGGAAAAAGGCGCGGTGTGGAAAGACACTGTAAAAGATCTATCGAAAGAAGCAGATATCATTATTACAATGGTAGGCTATCCCAGTGATGTAGAAGAAGTGTATTTCGGCAGCAGCGGAATTATTGAAAATGCTAAAAAAGGCGCGTATCTCATTGATATGACGACTTCCAAACCGTCATTAGCCAAAAAAATTGCGGAGACAGCCAAAGAAAAATCATTATTTGCCTTAGACGCACCTGTTTCAGGAGGTGACATTGGCGCGCAAAACGGAACACTGGCGATTATGGTCGGAGGAGAAAAAGAAGCGTTTGAAGCTTGCCTGCCCATCTTCACTTTAATGGGAGAGAATATTCAATATCAAGGGTCGGCAGGAAGCGGACAGCACACAAAGATGTGTAATCAAATCGCGATTGCAGCAGGTATGATCGGTGTAGCCGAAGCGATGGCTTATGCCCAAAAATCAGGCCTTCAGCCGGAAAATGTCCTGAAGAGCATTACAACTGGAGCGGCAGGAAGCTGGTCATTATCAAATCTCGCCCCGCGTATGCTGAAAGGTGATTTCGAGCCAGGATTTTATGTAAAGCATTTTATCAAAGATATGGGAATTGCTTTAGAGGAAGCTGAATTAATGGGTGAAGAAATGCCAGGCTTGTCGCTTGCGAAATCATTATATGACCAACTTGCCGCACAAGGAGAAGAAAACAGCGGGACCCAAAGTATATATAAGCTTTGGGTGAAATAAAAAGAGATTGCCTGTCCAAAACAGGCAATCTCTTTTTTATTATTTTCCGATGAATTGCTGTGTCCAGTAGCTGCCGGATTCAACATAACCGACACCGATGTGTGTGAAGTTAGGGTTAAGAATGTTTTTTCTGTGGCCCTCACTGTTCATCCAAGCTTTTACTACTTCTTCAGGTGTTTTTTGTCCTTTAGCAATGTTTTCACCAGCTGTTTTGTAGCTGATTCCGAAAGATTTCATCATATCAAACGGTGAGCCGTAAGTTGGGCTTTGGTGATCAAAATAGTTCTTGTCTTTCATATCCTGTGATTTTGCATGTGCAGATTTGCTTAATGTTTCATCAATTTGTAGCGGTTTTAAACCTTGTTTTTGTCTTTCTGCATTTGTCAGCTCAACAACTTTTTTCTCATATGCACTTACAGATGAAGGTGCAGCTGTTGTTGTATTATTGCTTGTTTTTTCAGGAGTAGCCGGTGCTTTAGCAGCAGTGCTTTTATCAGCAGCGGCTTTTTCAGGAGCCTTTTGGGCTGGCTTTGCAGCTTCCGGCTTTTGAACATCCTGAATCTTCATGTTGGATTGTTTCGCGTGCTTTTGAAGAAGCTTCTCGAGATCTTTTTCGTTAGCCGCGTTTAGTGTTTTTATATTTGTTTTAATATGTAGCTTTTTCACTACATCCTTAAGTGTAAGGTTTTGCACTGTGTTCCCCGTTTTGACCGTTACCACAGGCTGGCAGGAGAGTTCTTTCGCTGATGCTTGCTGTACGCCTCCGAATGTGAATAATCCCACCGCAGCGGCAGCTGATAAAATAAATGCTTTTTTCATTAGTTCGTAACCTCCTAGAGTTGTTTGTTTTCTACAAAAAAATCATAACATAGCTTTTTTGTCATAAAGAATCCATCACTTTCCTTTGACAAATGGCGATTGTCATTTTTGTAATCAAAACGCGCTGAACCGCTGATGGCAAGCGAGTAACGCGTATGTAGTGACTTTATCTCACAGTTACATAGCTTCCTATTTTTTGAATCGTTAGTTATATTTTAATGTATTTCAATATTGACAACTTTTTTTATCTCTTTTCGCTGTAACAACTATTACAAAGGTGTTACAATTAAAAACAGTATATGTAAATATATTGAATGATTTGAGAGGGGTAACCAGAAGTGACTGAAATAGGACGTGAACCAAAGAAAAAGCGCAAAGGAAACAGAGCAATCAGAATGAATCTGTATTTCCTAGCGGTCTTTGTTCTATTTACTGCATTAATCTTTAAGCTTGGCGTTGTTCAAATTGTCGAAGGCGAACAGCATGAAGAAAACGCTGAGAAAGCTAATGCGAAGACAGCGTATTACCCAGCGCCTCGGGGGAAGATGTATGACAGAAACGAGAAAGTGGCTGTTGATAACCAGAGCGTGCCGGAAATTGTGTATGTCTCAACATCAAGCACAAAAACAGAGGACAAAATCAAAACAGCTAAACGGCTTGCCGCTTTGATCGATATTGATACCGAATTTTTAAAGGATAGAGATTTACGTGATTACTGGCTCGCTTCTCATCCAAAAAAAGCTCTCGGCCTGTTAAAGGAATCTGAAAGCAATCTGAAGGGGACACAGGCTTACAAGCTTCAAGTTGAACGCGTCCCGGCTGAAGAATTGAAGGCCATCCAGCGGGATGACGAAGAAATGCAAACCGCGGCCATATACACAAGATTTTCAAGCGGGAATGCGTATGAACCTCAGATTGTAAAAGCGATGGACCCAAATGACAGCAACGGCAACGGCAAAAATGGATCATTGCTTGATGAAAAGAAAAACTCCTCGCAAAGACCGAAAAATGATTTAACATATGATGAAATTTCTATTGTGTCTGAGCATTTAGAAGAGCTGCCGGGGATAGATGTCGTAAACGATTGGACACGAAAATACCCTTATGACAAAACACTTTATTCCGTTTTTGGAGGTGTCACAACACCTGATCAAGGGCTGCTCAGCGACCGGAAAGACTTTTATGTTACGAGAGGCTATGCGAGTAATGACAGAGTCGGCAAAAGTTATTTGGAGTATCAATATGAGGACTATTTAAATTCTCATAAAGAAAAAGTGGAATACGTGGAAGACAATAAAGGAAATGTCGTCAGCCAGAAAACAATCGACAAAGGCAGCAGGGGCTATGATCTTCGGCTTTCATTTGACATGGAGCTGCAGGCAAAGGTAGAAAAGATTGTGGAAGAAGAAGTGAGAAATAGCCGCGCACGCGGAAACTATATGCTTGACCGGGCCTTTGTTGTGATGATGGATCCGAATAACGGCGATATTTTGTCGATGGCAGGAAAAAAGATAGATTTAGAAACAAATAAGATTCAAGATTATGCGATCGGTGCTTTTACAACCCAATATGAAATGGGATCAGCAGTAAAGGGTGCAACCGTTCTCGCGGGCTATCAGGATGGGATTCCGCATTATAAATATTTCCATGATGCACCGATGTATTTAGGAACGAACCTCATAAAAAAATCTTACACAAATATGGGAACCATCAATGAATTAACGGCTTTGCAAAAAAGTTCAAACGTATATATGTTTAATGTTGCTATGCATATAGCTGGGGTAACGTATAAGCCGCGTGGACCGCTTCCTGCTGATCAGAAGGATCTGCTCAAAATGAGAAATTACTACAGCCAGTTTGGCCTTGGAGTCAAGACTGGTGTTGACCTGCCGCAGGAATCTGCAGGAATGCAAACGACACCTGATGTTGTAGGGGGCTTAATTTTAGACTTGGCAATTGGTCAATATGATACATATACACCGCTTCAGATGGCGCAGTACATTTCTGTGATTGCAAACGGAGGGTACCGTGTACAGCCTAGAATCGTCACAAGCATACATGAGCCAGGCAAAAAAGATGAACTCGGTAAGGCAATCGAGCAAAGGAAACCTAAAGTGCTGAATAAGATCAATAATTCCCAAAGTGATTTGCAGCAAGTGCAAACAGGTATGAAATTAGTAACCTCTTCAGGAACAGCTAAAAATACTTTTACAGAAGATGTATCGGGAAAAACTGGAACAGCAGAAACATTTTATTACGGCACAAATCGGAATTGGTGGGGGAAAAAAACGTATAACTTAACATTTGTCGGTTATTATCCGTCAAAAAAACCTAAGGTCGCCTTTAGTGTCGTTGTGCCGTCAGTAGATGATGACGATAAAATCAATAAAATTATCGCCAAAAGAGCCATACACGCTTACGCAGAGCTCGAAAAGAAAAATAGCAAAAAATAAAAAACAGGGTGCACATCTGACAGATTGTGTGCCCTTTCTTTTACTCAAAAATTAGAGATCACTATAAGAATAGAAGGAGAATACTCATTTTCTAGCGAATCATACTAGGTAAAAGTCAATCTGTAAATGTCGAACATGATGATCATGCAAAGGAGGGATTCTGTGGAACAGGATACGCAGTATGTTAAGCCATTTCAAACGAAAACCGATATTCATGCAGTCTTGGCTTCTAATGGACGCATCATTTATATATCAGCCAACTCCAAACTGTATCTGGGTTATCTCCAGGGAGAAATGATCGGATCATTCCTCAAGACATTTCTGCATGAGGAAGACCAATTTTTAGTTGAAAGCTATTTTTATAATGAACATCATCTGATGCCGTGCACCTTTCGTTTCATTAAAAAAGATCATACGATTGTATGGGTGGAGGCTGCAGTAGAAATTGTGACGACGAGAGCTGAGCGGACGGAACGGGAAATCATTTTGAAAATGAAGATTCTCGAAGAAGAGTCCGGGCATCAGCCTCTTAACTGCGAAAAACATGAAATTGAGCCTGAGAACCCGGAATCAACTACATATATAACGGATGATTATGAGCGGCTAGTTGAAAATCTTCCAAGCCCGCTATGCATCAGTGTCAGCGGCAAAATCGTCTATGTAAACAGCGCGATGCTTTCCATGCTGGGAGCAAAAAGCAAGGATGCTGTTATTGGCAAATGGTCCTATGAATTTATTGAGGAAGAGTATCATGATATCGTGAAAAACAGAATTATACGAATGCAAAAAGGAATAGAAGTCGGAATGATTGAACAGACGTGGAAAAGGCTTGATGGCACACCTGTTCATTTAGAAGTGAAAGCGTCCCCGACCGTCTACAAAAACCAGCAGGCTGAACTGCTTCTGCTAATCGATATCTCTTCAAGGAAAAAATTCCAAACCATCCTGCAAAAAAGCCGTGAACGATATCAGCTGCTGATTCAAAATTCAATCGATACTATTGCTGTGATTCATAATGGGAAATGGGTGTTTATGAATGAGTCGGGAATTTCGCTGTTTGAAGCGGCGACCTATGAGGATTTAATCGGCAAAAATATATACGATCAGCTCCACCCTTGCGATCATGAGGACGTGAAAGAGAGAATCCAAAACATTGCCGAGCAAAAAACAGAATCGGAAATCGTTAAACAATCATGGTTTACCTTTCAGAACAGGGTCATCTACACGGAGATGGTCTGCATTCCGACGACCTTTTTCGGTGAAGCGGCTGTCCAAGTCATTCTGCGTGATATTTCTGAGAGAAAACAAACAGAGGAACTCATGCTTAAATCAGAAAAGTTATCTATCGCAGGACAGCTCGCAGCGGGAATCGCGCATGAGATCCGCAATCCGCTGACCGCGATCAAAGGGTTTTTACAGCTGATGAAACCGACGATGGAAGGAAATGAACATTATTTTGACATTGTATTCTCTGAGCTCAGCCGAATTGAATTAATACTCAGTGAACTGCTGATGCTGGCGAAGCCCCAGCAGAATGCCGTGAAAGAGCATTTGAACTTAAAAAAACTAATTGGTGAAGTCTCTGCGCTGCTGGAAACCCAGGCGAATTTAAACGGGATTTTCATCAGAACCCGTTATGAGAAAGACAGCATTTATATAAACGGGGACCAAAATCAGCTGAAGCAGGTATTCATTAATTTAATAAAAAATGCAGTAGAATCTATGCCTGACGGAGGCACTGTAGACATTATCGTAACAGAGGATAAGCATTCTGTTCATGTTACCGTCAAGGACGAAGGGGAGGGCATACCTGAAAAGGTGCTCAACCGTATTGGAGAACCATTTTTAACGACAAAAGAAAAGGGAACGGGACTCGGGCTGATGGTAACATTTAATATCATTGAGAATCATCAAGGCGTTATCCATGTAGACAGCCAGCCGGATAAAGGCACAGCGTTTAAAATCTCATTTCCAAAAAATAAAACAACGGCTTAAACGCCGTTGTTTATATCGTCTGCATCGATTCCCTTTTCTTTAGTACAAATAATTCTAAACGATCTAATCCTTCTCTTAATGTGTCCAGCGAGTATGCAAAAGACAGCCTTACATATCCTTCACCAAACGCTGAGAACGAGCTGCCGGGCACAAGCGCCACACCAGCATCCTCCAAAAGAGCCATACTAAAGTCAAACGAAGACATCCCAAAGGATTTAATAGAAGGAAAAATATAAAATGCGCCAGACGGTTTTACGACATCAAGACCCATAGACACGAGGCGGTCATACACATAATCGAGCCGTTTTTTGTACTGCTCTCTCATAATCAGGGCGTCGTCAAATCCGTTAGTCACAGCTTCAAGCGCTGCCTTCTGAGAAATAGAGGACGCACATGACACATTGTATTGATGAACCTTTAAAATGTGTTTTGCTATGTCTTTCGGAGCGAATAAAAATCCGATTCTCCATCCCGTCATGCTGTGGGACTTTGACAAGCCGTTAATGACAATGGTTTGATCCCGCAAATGTGTTGCAATCGAATGGTGCGGTCTGTCATATGTTAATTCGCTGTATATTTCGTCTGACAATACGAAGACATTTCTGCCTTTTAATAGAGCCGCGATGCTTTTCAGCTCTTCTTCAGATAATGTCACACCGGTAGGGTTTGACGGATAAGGAAGTACGACACACTTGGTATTGGGAGTCAGAGCTTCTTCAATCAGCCGGGCTGTGAGTTTAAACCCGTGAGACGTCGTGTCAACAATGACAGGCTTGGCACCGCATAAATTGATGATAGGTTCATAACCCGGGTATATCGGACCTGGCATAATGACTTCATCGCCGGGAGACAGAATGGTGCGGAAAGCTGCATCAATGGCTTGGCTCGCTCCCGTTGTGATCATTATTTCACTTTCAGCTTCATAGTTGAAGTCCGCTTTTTTCTTCATATAAAGCTGAACAGCTTGTCTCAATTCCAGGTAGCCGGCATTTGGAGTGTATGACGTAACATTGTCATCAATGGCTTTTTTTGCGGCAGCTTTCACATGATGCGGCGTGAAAAAATCAGGCTGGCCGATCGTAAGTGAAATGACATTTTCGTGTTGAGATACAAGATTTGAGAATTTGCGTATTCCTGAAATTTCAATTTCTCTGGCTTTCGGATTCAGCAAATGTTCCATAATTCATCACCTTAATATATATAATGAGTTTCTCCTATTTTACCACTAGCTGGCCATTT
The DNA here is from genome assembly GCF_037964915.1 of Bacillus sp. FSL K6-1012. Taxonomy (NCBI): domain Bacteria; kingdom Bacillati; phylum Bacillota; class Bacilli; order Caryophanales; family Bacillaceae; genus Bacillus; species Bacillus sp. FSL K6-1012. Next base: position 1,510,657 of record NZ_CP150175.1, read on the forward strand.
GTCACCTTTTTAACCTATATATTTCGATTGTATGCGCCTATTTACTAAACATACCTTCCTTCTCAGAAAAAAAGAAGACAACCAGCGATTTGATTGTCTTTATTGTATCATGTTCTATTATTGTTTATATGTGCCAATTTCATCAATAACCATAGTCAAAATGAAGGTCTTCGTGCCAAATCATGTACGGGGGATGCTCTTCTTGAAGATCAGCAGATTCTTTCTTCATATGAAGATAAGTCTCTTCACTGATATCCTCTAAAACAGTCATTTCATTTTCTTTAAATATTACTAAAGTACCCATTATTTACACCCTTCTTTGGAAAAATCCTTGACTATTTTATCACTGTCAGTTGGAAAGTCAATGGTGATTAGGAAAAAAGTTTCTTTTTTTAAGGTTATCAGCATAACTGTCGCCAGAATAGGATTTTGAATAGCCTCACCATTCATTTTTTATAATTTTCGCCGATATATACAGTACAATACTGAATGCGAATAGCGAGGGATTGAATTGTCGTTACAACAATACGAAATTTTATTGGATTCTGGTACAAATGAATTAGAAATTGTGAAGTTTGGCGTTGGTGGCAATGCTTTCGGCATTAACGTCATGAAAGTAAGAGAGATTATTCAGCCTGTCGAGGTCACATCAGTGCCTCACTCCCACCAGCATGTAGAAGGAATGATTAAACTAAGAGGAGAAATTCTCCCAGTCATCAGCCTGTTTTCCTTTTTCGGGGTGGAGCCTGAGGGATCAAAAGACGAGAAGTATATCGTAACCGAATTTAATAAGCGAAAAATTGTTTTCCATGTCGGGTCTGTTTCTCAAATTCATAGAGTTTCATGGGAAGCGATTGAAAAACCGACTTCCTTAAATCAAGGAATGGAGCGGCACCTCACAGGGATTATCAAACTGGAAGAAACGATGATCTTTTTGCCTGATTATGAAAAAATCATCTATGATATCGAATCAGACTCAGGTGTTGATACGTACAATATGCATACCGAGGGCTTTGATGAAAGAAGAACTGATAAAAAGCTTATCATTGTAGAAGACTCACCGCTTCTGATGCGTCTCTTAAAAGATGAATTAACCGAAGCCGGATACAACAATATTACAGCGTTTGAGAATGGAAAAGACGCATATGACTATATCATGAACCTTACCGAAAGCGGCAATGATTTAACAGAACAAATCGATATGATCATCAGTGATATTGAAATGCCGAAAATGGACGGACACAGGCTGACAAAGCTGCTTAAAGACAATCCGAAGAGTTCTGATGTGCCGATTATGATTTTCTCATCATTAATTACAGATGATTTGCGTCACCGGGGAGAAGTGGTCGGCGCCGATGAGCAAATCAGCAAGCCGGAAATCAGCGATCTGATTAAAAAAGTGGATACGTATGTGATCGATTAATAAAAAAAAGCCGGATGCCATAAGTGGCATCGGCTTTTTTGATTAAAAATAACTCTCGCCGAGTTTCTTAAAGACAGGTTTATGATAAGCGGTCTGCTGGCGATTCGTCACAAGCGGCTTTTCTTTCATGCCGACGTATTTTTGCAATAGGTGTTTTGCTTTTGTTAAAGACATTTGAGCTTTTGGATTTCGGTACGACTGATTAAGTGTACCTAAATGCGGAAGATGTTCGAAGTCTTCTTTAGTTGGAGGCATGTGAAAATAGTAGTCTCCGATTGAGATAAGCACGTCCGATTGCTGTTGGCTGAACCTTGGATTTTTTGAAAAATGAAGCCCTATTTTTTTTCCTTTACCTTCTTTGACAAGCTTTTGCAAAGCCCGTTTTTTCAGCAGATATAGGTATTTAGGGTTGGGGGCGGTTTTTGCATGGCGGTTCACAGTGTAAACTGCTTTTGAAAGATTTTCTACGGTTGGCTGCAGATCTTTCGAGTATGCATGGTCGTCCATTATTTCTCTCCTTTGCTCTTATCAAATTTCTTATGATTAGATTATACTTTTTTATGGTTGAAATGCAAATATTGAATGCAAAAATGCGCTTTTTCTATGGAAAAAAAGCGCATTTTCAACTTATATTATACAGATTTTGCTTTCTTTTTCGGCTGAGCCTGAAATGTTTCCTGTACATTCACTTCTACAGCCTGCGCACTGTATTTTGGCAGTGCGACAAAATAGAAAATGAAAACAGCTAAGATGAAAACGCCCATGCCGTAATACAGATAATCGATGTTTGATACAAACTTAGGGAATAACAGCGCCACTAAGCCAAGTGTCAAAGACTGCGCAAACATCATAAAAGGATCTTGCCAGCCGCTTACACGTCCCATCAGCTTCGGATGGACAATCTTAGGCATCCATCCCCCAATGGCGATGTTTACCGGACCGATGCACATCCCCAGTACAAAAGTAGTTGCATAGTACACCCATAAAACTTTGGTGTAGCCAAGGACAAAAATCAGCAAGCCCGCAATTAAAATCGGCACCGACATTAAAAAGTGAGGCTTCACTTTTTTAGAGATTAACGTGCCGATCACACTTCCTGCCAAAAGACCAAACCCGATTGCGATCGTAAATACTGATGTATGCCATTCATAACGGTCGGGGGCCAGTCCATACTTCATTGTAAACATTGGCAATACAGCAAATCCTCCGTTCACAAAACCAAAAACAAAGAAACCGAAAATAAGAGAGGCCAGCAGCTTGTTTTTTAAAATGTAGACAATGCCTTCCTTAAAATCGTTTATCGAATCCTTGACGGAAGCTTGTCTCCAGTTAAATGTGCCGTTCGGCTGTCTGGCTTCTTTCGGAATCCGGCAGGTGCGGATAAGCAGGCCGGAAATAATAAAGCTGACAAAATCAAGAATAATCGCTCCATGAATTCCGATTGTGTTATACATAAAAGCACCGATTCCAACGCCAAATACCATAAAGATACTAAAAAGCATCTGATTAAGCCCGGCCGCTTTCGCATAATGCTCCTTCGGCAGGATGGCTTGTACTAAACTGTTTTCTGCAGGAAAGAAAAACTTGGTTACAGCGCTTCTGACAAACAAAATACAGAAAACAAGAGGAATATTGCCGGTAAATAAAGTGAAAAAAAGTACGACAGTCAGGGCGGCTCTGATCCAATCACAGTTTTCCGCGACTTTTTTTCTGTCAAACCGGTCCGCAACGACTCCTACAAGCAAAAACACAAATACTGTAGGAAGGGAATACATCAGTTCAGCCAAGGTTGTATAAGAAGGCTGGCTGCTGAAGCGGTCCAGCAAGAAAAAAGCAAATGCCATGTTGCCTACTGTCGTGCCCATTTGAGAAGCGAGTGCTGCGAAAAATAGACGAACAAAATTACGATTTTTAAATATATCCATAAAAACGCTCCTTACCCTAAAGGTCCCACTTTATCATATTATAAACCGCCTGTTTTTGAAACAAATAAGAAAACATTACCGGTTAATCATGACTCTTGTTCCGTTTGGCACAATTGAAGCGAGTTCTAGAACATCTTTGTTATGCATGCGGATACAGCCTTTAGACACAGCCTTGCCAATCGAAGCGGGATTATTCGTTCCGTGTATTCCATAGTGCTGCCTTGAAAGGCTCAGCCAATAAGCGCCAAATGGGCCGCCGGGATTGCGTTGGCGGTTAATAATATAGAACTCGCCAGTTGGTGTTTGTGTCAATATTTTACCGACGGCGATCGGATAAGTTTTTATTACCTGATTATTTTGGTACAAAGTAAGGGTTTTAGCCCCAATAGAGACTGCAATATGATATGGGATCGTATTTGGGTCCGGCAGACCGGGGATGACAATGCGCTGTCCGGCGATAACTCCTGATTGCAGCGAAGGGTTGGCTTGAATCAAAGCAGCGGTGCTGATTCTGAAATCGGCCGCGATGCTGGTGAGTGTATCGCCTTGTTTAATCTGGTACGTAAGCAGTTTCCTCATCCTCCCTTTTTTATTTATAAGTATTGATGAGGAACCCATTCTGCTACATTAAGTTGTGCTTTTTAATGTAAAGACTGTGATTTCAGGTTTAGCCAGAAATCGCAAAGGCAGTCTCGTCATCCCGAGGCCGCGGTTCACATAAATATGAGTGTCGCCTGTTTGGTACATTCCTTCGGTATAGACTTTTCCGTACGGAGGCGTAATAAGCGGTCCGTAGAAGGGCAGCTGGATCTGCCCGCCGTGTGTGTGTCCGGATAGCTGCAGATTGACAGGATATGTTTTTGTATTCAAGGCAGCATCAGGCTCATGGACGAGCAAAATGGAAAACAGCCTCTCGCTTAGTTTCGATAGGGTGCCTTCATAATCGGGCTTGCCGAGCATTAAATCATCGAGCGCAGCGATCTCAATTTCGCTGCCGTCTGTGAGCGCCAATTTTTGATAGGCGTTGCGAAATACCGTAAAACCTCCTGATGACATCAGGCTTTTATAAGCATCGGTTCCATAGCCGCCGTGATCATGATTGCCGTAAACACAAAACTTGCCGAAGGGTGCTTGCAGCTTTCTCAAAAAAGGAATCACTGCCTGATAATGTTGATACGTATCAGGGTTATCGATAATATCCCCGGTAAAAACAATTAAATCAGGCTTAGTTTCATTGATCGTCAGGATGACAGTTCTAAAGTCTTCAAGCGTAAAATAATCGCTTAAATGTGTATCACTGAACTGCACGATTTTAAAACCGTCAAATCCATGGGGAATGAGAGAGCTTTTAATCGTGTGTTTAGTAGTTTCAATCATATGCGGTTCCAGATAGCGGGCATAGCCATATCCCCCGCTGGCCGTTAAAACCCCGGCCGCAAAAACGCCGAGCGTTCCTTTTAAAAATTGTCTTCTGGACATCTTTTTCATTTCAAACCAACCTTTAGTAGAGTTTTTCTATTATATCACCTGTAACTTGAAAAAATCTCATCTCAGCATGTGCTGACAGCAGCTGGCATATAATGATAGAATAATATTGAATGAATACTCATTCATAATAGGAGGGATCATACAATGGAAAAAAAGGTTGTTATTATTACCGGCGGGTCAAGCGGCATGGGAAAAGCAATGGCAAAAAAACAGGCCGAATTGGGCTGGAATGTCATGATAACAGGGCGGAACCATGAAGCACTTGAAGAAACAAAAAAAGAAATTGAAACCTTTGAGGGCCAAGTTGCCTGTTTTCAAATGGATGTCCGTTCTGATTCTGGGGCAGCAAAAATGGTTGCAGAAGCGTTACATGTGTTTGGGCGTCTTGATGCACTTATTAATAATGCGGCCGGCAATTTTATTTGCCCGGCAGAAAAGCTCACGCCCAATGGATGGAAAGCGGTAATTGAGATTGTATTAAATGGTACGTTTTTTTGCAGCCAAGCCGCAGCCAGGCACTGGATTGAGCATCAGCAGAGGGGTGTTATTCTAAATATGGCCGCCACATATGCGTGGGGAGCGGGAGCGGGGGTTGTTCATTCCGCTGCGGCAAAAGCTGGCGTATTGTCGCTCACTAGAACTCTTGCCGTAGAGTGGGGCAGTCAATACGGAATCCGCACAAACGCGATTGCACCCGGTCCAATTGAACGAACAGGCGGTGCAGAGAAGCTATTTGAATCGGAAAAAGCGAAAGCCCGTACGCTGAACAGTGTGCCGCTCGGCCGGCTTGGCACACCCGAGGAAATCGCCGCTTTGGCCGCGTTTATGCTTTCTGATGAAGCGTCCTATATGAATGGGGAATGTGTCACTCTGGATGGGGGGCAATGGCTGAATCCTTATCCGTTTTAATTTCACAATAATATTTATCAGTAAATATTGAAATTATTAAGTGAAATTTTTATGTTTAAAAGTTTAACCTCCAAAATTAACCTTCTTCCTATCCAATTAAACCTATTAAGATAACACATAAAGCTCTAATTGTTTAAGAGGAATTGGTGTCATACGTAAGCCACCTAATATATGAAAGTTATATTTCAAAAGGGGAGGCGAAGTATGAAGAACTTAGATTAAAACATTCATATAATTACCTCTTTAACTAAAAAGAGGAATTATAGGAATGAATTAATTAGGTTTATATTATTATGGGAGGAAGGTTAAATAATGGACGAAATGGTATTATTAACTCAGGAATGGCTCAATGAAACGTACAAGGGGAAAAGTGGCTATAATCCCATTGAGGAAAATGGGAAAACTGGCTGGGAAACAATGTATGCATTAACTAGAGCCTTACAACTAGAATTGGGAATTATACAGACTTCCGACAGCTTTGGTCCTACAACTTTGAGAAAGCTTGGAGAGTTAGGCCCAATTTCTATGTCATCTAATTCAAAAAAAAATATTGTGAAAATTGTTCAAGGTGCCCTATATTGTAAAGGTTATGGTCCAGGTGGATTAACGGGTACATTTGGACAGGGAACGAAAGGCGCGATAGCAGAAATGCAATTGCATATGGGGCTTTCTAAAACAGACGGTGTAGTAACGCCTAAAGTGTTTAAAGCTTTATTAAACATGGACTCTTATATCCTTTTAAATGGGGCGTCAGAGAAAGTTCGTTCAATACAGCAATGGCTAAATAATAAATATAACAATAGAGAGAATTTCTATTTTATGCCCTGTGATGGCCTGTATTCAAGGGATACTCAAAAGTCTCTTGTTTATGCAATACAGTACGAGGAAGGGTTAAGTGATAGTATAGCTAATGGGAATTTTGGACCAACTACTCAAAGATTGATTCCTGTATTAAGAATTGGAGAAACAGATGAAAAAAACAGTTTTATTCATTTATTTCAAGCTGCTCTAATCTTTAATGGCTACAATGTTCCTTTTGATGGAGTATACTCTGAATCTGTAAGATCAAAAGTAAAGGCTTTTCAGTCTTTTGCAAAATTACAACAGAGTGGTACTGCCGACTTTCAAACATGGGCTTCACTTCTAGTAAGTACTGGAGACCCTAATCGAAAAGGAGTTGCTTGTGACTCAATTACTCAAATTACATCGGACAGGGCGGAGTCCCTTAAGAGGGCAGGTTATAAGATTGTAGGGCGATATCTAACAAATGCGCCGGGGAGTACACTAAATAAAAAAATACAACCAGGTGAATTAGAAACAATCTTAAAATCAGGTTTAAATGTTTTTCCGATTTATCAAACCTATGGGGGAGCAACAAATTATTTTAATAAAGAACAAGGAAAGAAAGATGCGTTTGCTGCTTATAAAGCAGCAAAAGAATACGGGTTTAAAAATAACACTGTAATATACTTTGCAGTAGATTATGATGCATATGGTAACGATTTAAACAACAATATTATTCCACACTTCGAAGGTATAAATGAAATAATGAACGGTTTTTTGGGTTCAACTTACAAAATTGGTATTTATGCCCCTAGGAATGTATGTACTATAGTTTCTAAAAAAGGTTTAGCATTTGCAAGTTTTGTAAGTGGGATGTCTACTGGCTTTAGCGGAAACTTAGGATATCCTTTGCCTTACAATTGGGCGTTTGACCAAATTTCAACAATTACTGTTGGAAATGGTTCTGGAATGATTGAAATTGATAATGATATTTGTTCAGGTTTGGATAATGGAGTTAATACCATAAATATAGTGTCTTCAGAGAATAAGAAGTTTTTTGATCAAATTGATGTTTTATATGAAACTGCTGAAAAATATGCTCAAATGCAAAGCGATTTAAATAATGGGGTAGAAAAAACACAATTAGCTAATGAGTTGGTTGCCCAGTATTTAAGAAAGGATGACTACAAAGGGTGGAAGTGGGTCCCTACCGCAGGCCAGATTGATCCTATTTATCGTGAATGGGCAGATAAAGCGCTAGGGGAAGACCTAGTAAATGGAATTGTTGATCCTATATCAAAAACTGTCATAGGAACGCAGCATCTTATGGCAACTTATAATGCCATTATTTATAGTGGTGGTTACTCTCAAACTTTACGAGATTTTGCTGGTTGGACTGGAGATCTATTAACAACAATACAGGACATGAAATTACACGCTCATGAATTTAATTCGCCTTATGATGCGGCTATGAAAATAATAGGTAATATGTATCAATTTAGCCTAGATGATTTATTTAGTGATGTAGATGCAATTAATCTAGCGAATAAAACATCAGTTGGTGCTAATGCACAACCTCTAAATATCGCAATTAGAGATTATTATAGTAATAATGACTGTATGAATAGGTTCACTCAATTTGTAAATAATAGATTTGATGGTTCGTTAGACAAAATTTTCTCTGAAGCAGAGTATTATTTAAATACAAACCTTGACCCAGTTGTTGTTCCAATTAGGTTAGCCTTTAAACGTGCTTTTGATGTTGAGGATTATAGTGAAGAGATTGGAAAAATAACAGCACAAGCATTTAGAGATGTTATTGAGAAAAAAATGATATCTGAATAAACTGCAAAACAAGCGAACGTTAAAACTGGTCGTTCGCTTGTTTTATTTTCTATTCAAATTTATGATATAATTTTTAAAGATTAAGGAGTGATTCATTGAAGAAATTGTTAAAAAAGTTAGTTGTATTATTTTTAAGCAGTTTAGTTATCATCTTTAATATTTGGTACTTTATTATTTGTGCTTTTTCCCCAGAGTATTATCAAAATACAAATCTTACTTCTAATGAAATAATAAGATTTGAAAAACTATACCACATAGATTTTCCTGATGAAACAAAATTTATTAAAGCTAGAGAGTATTTGGCTGGGCCCGGAGGAGATACGTCAGCTGTATTATATGTGTCTCTGCCAACCAAGCGGGTAGAAAAAGTTTTATCTGATTACACGCATATGAAAATAAACTATACTGACAATGTCGGTTCAATGTATGGAGTTGACGTTTCAAAGAGTGTCGCCGGTTTAACAACTCTTACATTTGGCACTTACGATAAAAAAGGAACTTTCTATAATATGAAACATGATGATGATTGGATGTATAAAGGCACTGACTGGAATCTTTACTTTTGGACAGCTGCTAGTTATAATGCTGTTATTTTTGTATTTGTCTTGGTTATTGTGAAACAAATGAATAAAATTCTTAATTAACCAGTCTGTAGATTGATAATCTCAAAAAAATTTTCCTCTTCTTTTAACATACTCCATACGACCCTCTTTTCCATACTATGATTTTTTTGAAATTTGTGGTGTAGTTATAATTGTGCGTATAATCAGACAAAGATAGAGAAGCAGGTGATAACATGTTGGATCCACTTGATATTTTAACGAACATTGATGATGTCCTCCCATATTACCAGGCGATTTTCAGTGCCGAGGAGCAGAAAATCGTCGGATATGAGGTGCTGGGACGTATATTGGCAGATTCAGAAATTCAAAGTCTCGGACCCTTTTTTTTAGATGCGGGGATACCCGAAGAATATAAATTAGAGGTTGATAACAGAATTATCCGCCAGGCTCTTGACCGCTTTTTAGAAGCGGATTCTGATCTGCTGATTTTTATGAATCAGGATGCCAATCTTTTAATGCTTGATCACGGCGAAAGCTTTCTTGAGCTTCTGAAAGAATATGAAGCGAGAGGGATCGAACTTCATCGTTTCGTGCTTGAAATTACGGAACACAATTTTGAAGGGGACATTGAGCAGCTTTACCATATGCTTGCCTACTATCGTACATACGGAATCAAAATAGCAGTTGATAATATCGGAAAAGAAAGCAGCAATCTGGACAGAATTGCGCTGCTATCGCCAGATTTGTTAAAAATCGATTTACAGGCGCTGAAAATCTCACAGCCATCTCCGTCTTATGAGCATGTGCTGTACAGCATTTCATTATTAGCAAGAAAAATCGGTGCGGCGCTGCTTTACGAAGATATTGAGGCGAATTTTCAGCTTCAATACGCATGGAGAAACGGCGGCCGCTATTTTCAGGGCTATTATTTGGTGTCCCCGTCAGAAACGTTTTTAGAGAGAGATGTATTGAAGCGAAGACTTAAGACTGAATTTCACCAATTTATCACTCATGAGAAAAAGAAACTAGAAACCGTCTATGAGCACTCTGAACAGTTTTACAAACGGGTGCACCAAGCTGTTACATCATTGCGGAAAAACAGCCAGTCCCCGGATGATGATTTTATTAAAAAGCTGGCGGAAGAGCTGACGGATTGCAGCTTTAGAATTTATATCTGTGATGGAGAAGGCGATCAGCTGACTGGAAATGTTTTTAAACAAGACGGAGAATGGATTTATCAGCCGGAGTATACGGAGAAGAACTGGAGCTGGCGTCCTTATTTTCTGGAGAACATCATGAGAATGAGAAACCTCAGAAAAGGGTTTTTCAGTGATTTGTACAGCGATTTGGAAACAGGCGAAATGATCAGAACGTTTTCATATCCGATGGATAATCAAATATATTTATTTATAGACCTGCCGTATTCTTATTTATATGAGCAGGATGGATTGATTTAAACGGCTGAAGAGCCGTTTTTTTTATGAATTGAAAAAAATATCAAAAAACGATTGACATTGATACTGATAATCATTATCATTTAATTATAGAGAGAAGCTACTCTCTGTTCCCCAACCCCTCTATCAGATCAAGATCCGAAAAGCTTGGCGCTACCCCCGCCAAGTTTTTTATTTGTCAACGAATAAGACAATCCATAGAAACAATAAACCTTATTAGTGGTAAACAACGGCACTAGGAGGTAAAAACATGTTCAAAAGGAGCAACAGACTGCTTATTGACCTTCCAACCCCAGAGCATCCTGACCCAAATGCGGCAGCGGCGGTTCAAGAGCTGTTAGGCGGCAAATTTGGTGAAATGTCCACTCTCAATAATTATATGTTCCAGTCCTTTAACTTTCGCAGCAAGAAAAAATTAAAACCGTTTTACGATCTCGTATCAAGCATTACCGCTGAAGAATTCGGCCATGTTGAGCTTGTGTCTAATACGATATCCTTAATGCTGACAGGTTCGACATTTAAAGGTGATCCCGACGTTACACCGATGAGAGATGCAAAAAATAAACGAAATTCCCAGCATTTTATTGAAACGGCTCAAACGTCTTATCCGTTTGATTCTATGGGGAAAGCCTGGACCGGTGAAAATGTGTTTAACAGCGGAAACCTGGTGCTGGATTTGCTCCATAACTTTTTCCTGGAATGCGGCGCCCGAACTCACAAAATGAGAGTGTATGAAATGACTGATCATCCGGTGGCCAGAGAAATGATCGGTTATTTGCTCGTGCGCGGCGGCGTTCATATCGTGGCGTATGCCAAAGCGCTTGAGATTGCGACTGGCGTAAATATCGGCAAAATGCTTCCGATCCCGAATCTTGATAATAAACATTTTGATACAGCCAGAAAATTCGAAGAGCAGGGAATTCATACGAAGCTGTATACATTCAGTGATACGGATTACAAGGATATCAATAAAATCTGGAAAGGTGAGCATCCGATAGACGGCAGTGAGCTTCATGTCATTGAGGGGAGCCCTAAGGGAGCGCCCGTTCCTGATTTCAGAGAAGTGCCGGAGGAATTTGCTCCCGGGATTTCAAAAGAGGATTTTGACGAAATTGCAAAAAGGCTGTTGGATTCTGCCGGAATATCAAAAAAATCTTAATTGTGTGTATGACATTCCAAAAAAAGCCTCAAACTACGTAAAAATAGTTTTTTCACTTTTTTTCTTTTCTTAAATTCAGCAGGGAAAATGCCATCCTGTCCGACTTTATGGTATGATGCTCAATAGAACTTGTATTATAATAAATACTTGTTGATTTGAAGTTGTTTTTTGAAAGGAGTCTTTTTTTAGAATGTCACAATTAATGGGTATCATCACACGGCTGCAAAGTCTGCAAGAAACGGCGGAAGCGGCTAACGAGCCAATGCAGCGCTACTTCGAAGTAAATGGTGAGAAAATATGCAGTGTTAAATATTTCGAAAAAAATCAAACGTTTGAACTGACGGTTTTCCAAAAAGGTGAAAAGCCGAACACATATCCGTTTGATAATATCGACATGGTTTCAATCGAAATCTTTGAACTTCTGCAGTAAGACTCTTGATATAGGGGAAACAAGCTTTCGCTTTGCAGCATGTAATCGAAATAAACGGTAAGGAACATACTTGTTTCATGGTTGTAAATCCTTGAAAAGGAGTGTCGTCATGGCCGATTCTTTTCTGTTTTATAATCTTTCAGAAGCACAGATGACCTTTCAAGATGTGATGGAGCGGCTTAAAGCCTTTATTCGAAGGGATCCCCGTTCTTCATATGTGTTATCGATCGGAACCGATTCACAGGTTTATCGTGATTACACAAAGTTTATTACTGCATTACATTTGCATCGTACAGGCAAGGGAGCTTGGGGCTGCTTGAAAAACCACGCAGTCGACAGACCCATACATAGCCTTCGTGAAAAGATTTCGTTAGAAACGGCGTACAGTCAAGAAACAGCCGCCTATATTCTGGATGGACACTTGATGGATATTACCGATCTGCTCCTGCCTTTTACAGGCGAAGGGGCGGATCTTACATTTGAGGTTCACTTGGATATTGGGAAAAAAGGGCTTACAAAAGAACTGATTCAAGAAATGACAGGGCGCATTACTTCAATGGGGATTGAGGCTAAAATCAAACCGGATTCATACACAGCCTTCAGCTATGCAAATCGTTTCACAAAATAATTCCGGCTCGCAAGCCGAGGGAAATGTCGAATTATGCGGTTGACGATTGTTTTCTGATTACTTATTCTAGCGGTAGAGCTGAAAGTAAGTTTTCTTGCTTTCAGAGGTATTCAGTATAAAACAGGGGGCCTGATTACGAATGAGTCTTATCGGTGAACGATTTACAGAAGAAGAACAAAAACTTCTGCTGAATATCCTGATCAATCATGAGTATGCTATCGAGCTTTTAAGCAGTGAGATCAACGATATAGAGACAGGAACCAAAAACGTTGACGGAACCACCTACAAAAAACTTGTAACGCTATACGACCGATTTCGATTTGAAAATTAATGGCACACCTTATAATTGATACTCCTCCAAAGAGTATCTTTTTTATTGAGGGAAACTTTTCGACAAATACTGATAAAGTTTATATTATTGTAGTATAGGGAATGTATGTGTTGATGAAAATGAAAAGGGGTCGAAAACATGATAAGCTTGCAATCAGATCAGCTTCTTGAGGCAACAGTCGGACAATTTATGATTGAGGCGGACAAAGTAGCGCACGTTCAAGTTGGGAACAACCTGGAGCACGCTTTATTAGTGCTGACAAAAACAGGGTACACAGCCATCCCGGTGCTGGATGCGTCATATCGTTTACACGGCTTAATAGGAACCAATATGATCATGAACAGCATTTTTGGTCTTGAAAGAATTGAATTTGAAAAGCTTGACCAAATTACCGTTGAGGAAGTTATGCTGACTGATATTCCGCGTCTTCATATAAATGATCCGATTATCAAAGGGTTCAGCATGGTCATTGATAACGGGTTTGTTTGCGTTGAAAATGATGATCAGGTCTTTGAGGGGATTTTCACAAGAAGAGTGGTTTTGAAGGAATTGAATAAGCATATTCGCTCATTAAACAAGTAGGCTGCTCAGCCTATTTTTTATTCTATTTGCAGAGCAATAAAGAAAGCGCATACATAAATTGGGGTGAAAAGGACTTGAATCATAAACTAAGATTTTATTAGAATAGAAGATAAGAAAAACTTATTGATAATAAAAAGGAGGACGACATGCAGCTTCAAGAGCTTCATATGCTCGTAGTTTTAGCTGAGGAGTTAAATATGAGAAAGGCGGCGGAACGGCTTTTTGTATCCCAGCCGGCTTTATCTCAGCGTTTACAAACCATTGAAAAGGCGTGGGGGACAAAGATATTTTTAAGATCCCAAAAAGGATTGACAGTAACGCCGGCCGGAGAGAAAATCATTCAGTTTGCGAATGACGTTACGTTAGAGCAGGACAGAATTAGAGAAAATATCGATGAGCTCGAAGGGGAAATTCACGGCACACTGAAGCTTGCCGTCGCCTCCATCATCGGCCAGCATTGGCTTCCAAAAGTTCTAAAAACGTATGTGGAAAAGTATCCGAATGCAAAGGTCTCGCTCATTACCGGCTGGAGCAGCGAAATGCTGAAAAGCCTTTATGAAGATCAGGTTCATATTGGCATTATTAGAGGAAACCCCGAGTGGAAAGGCCGCAAAGACTATTTAATGACAGACCATCTGTATTTAGTCGACACTGAAATCTCTTGTATAGAAGATATTGCTCATACAGAACGGCCGTTTATCCAATTTAAAAGCGACAGCACTTATTTTCAAGAGATTCAGCATTGGTGGCATCAAAAATTTAAAACGTCGCCAAAACAGACTATATTGGTTGATCAGATTGAAACGTGCAAACAGATGGCGCTGCACGGGATCGGATATGCGATTTTGCCGTCTGTTACCCTTCAGAACGAAGACAAAGTCAATAAAATGCCTCTGTTAGACGCTAAAGGAAACCCTATCGGGCGGGATACCTGGTTATTAGGCTATGAACCTGCTTTTGAACTGAAGCAAGTTCAAGCTTTTGTTTCAGTTGTAAAGGAGATGCTTGATCAAGAGCACCCATTTTAAGAGAAAAGACAGCAAAAGGCTGTCTTTTTTTATTTATATATTGACAATGAAAATCATTATCATTTAAAGTGATACATATGATATTGAAAATCATTATCAATTATGAGGTGATAACATGGCAAAAGCCTTGATTACATATGCCAGCATGTCAGGAAATACCGAAGACATTGCCGGAATTATAAAAGATACACTGCAGGAATATGGTTTAGACATTGATTGCATCGATATGGATGACGCGGAAGCATCGGCTCTGACTTCTTATGATTATGTGCTCATTGGCACCTACACATGGGGAGATGGCGATTTGCCTTACGAAGCAGAGGACTTTTTCGAAGAGGTTCAACAGCTCCAGCTGAACGGTTTGAAAACAGCTTGCTTCGGCTCGGGGGATTACTCTTATCCAAAGTTTTGCGAGGCTGTCAATTTGTTCAGTGACATGCTGCAAGAGGCGGGAGCTGCTGTCTATCAAGAAACACTTAAAATTGAGCTTGCCCCTGAAGCGGATGATGACGTGGAAAGCTGCAGAGAATTTGCAAGAGGTTTTCTTGCATGGGCAGACTTTGTGAACAAGGGAAAAAGCCATGTTTCATAAAGGGGCGACAGCTGTTGCGGCATCGGCGTTTTCTGGCTATTTTGTGGCTGTGAAAAGAGAAGGCATTTTTCATTATTCTTTGGAACAAGGCTGGAAAAAGCTTTTTCGTTTAAAAGCGAAAATACACTGCATAAGTTACATCGGCCCTTACTTATTCGGTGTCGGTGAAAAGGGAACGATCATTCGTTCATCTGACGAAGGGAAAAGCTGGACGATGTCGAGCTTCCCGACAAATGCGACAGTGTGGTCGATTACCGGCAGGAATGATGGATTTGTTTGCGCCCATGGCAAGCACTGCATTTATGTATCAGAAGACTTCGGTATTTCGTGGCGGGTTGCCAAACCCTTTGCGGAATTTGAACATCCGCCTGTTATCCGTTCACTGTGTCTGCATGGCGGGAATCTTTATATTGGTACACAAATACACGAATGTTTCGGAGGGATTTGGGCTTACGATTTCAAACAAGGCGCTGTCCGAATGGTAAAAAAAGAAGACAGCCGTATGACGGCATCCATGCTTATGTTCGATGAAAAATGGCTGGTTGCTGCAATGGGCTCTGCAAAAGGAAAGCGCGGAGCCGTCACTGCACAACATATTTTAACGGCTGAAGAAGTCACGATACATTCCAGCATGATCAAAAAAGAAGAATCGTTTCTTGATATTTCAGAGGATGATGGCATTATTTATGTCACAACGGCTCAAGATGAAAATGGCTATTCGAGGATTTATCAGGCTGATCTTGAGGCCCGAGAGCTAAAATGGTTCGATACTATTAAAGGTCATGGATGGAGAGTCGCCAATCAAAAAGAAAATTTCTTTTGTGCAGGCTTGTATGAATGTAAATTTGTCCAGCCGTACGAAGTTTCAGCAATGATTCATTAGAGGAGGAATACGGAATTGGGGAAGATTTTGCTGGTTTACGCAACGATGTCAGGCAACACAGAAGCCATGGCTGATTTGATTGAAAAGGGTCTTCAGGAGGCGGAAGCGGAAGTAGATCGATTTGAAGCGATGGACATTGATGATGCCGAGCTGTTTAATGATTATGAACATATCATCTTAGGAACCTATACATGGGGAGACGGTGATCTGCCTGACGAATTTCTTGACCTTGCCGAAGAAATGGAAGCCCTTGACTTTACCGGAAAAACATGCGCCGTTTTCGGTTCCGGTGATACAGCATATGAATATTTCTGCGGTGCTGTAGATACGCTTGAAGAGAAAATAAAAGAACGAGGCGGCGAAATTGTGCTTCCTTCCGTAAAGGTTGAAATGAATCCTGAAGGGGAAGAAGAAGAAGTATTAAAGGAATTCGGCAGACAATTTGCCAGAAAAAGCGGCTGTGCTGTCTGATAGATGCAAAGGGAACTGCCGAGCGGGTGTTTCCTTTTTTTCTTGTCTTTGTATCTTTCCTTTGATACAGTAATGAGGTAGAAAATCAGGAGGAGGACTATACATATGAAAATGATGGACGCAAATGAAATTATTTCATTTATTCAAAATAGCACAAAATCTACACCTGTAAAGGTTTATGTAAAAGGTGAGCTGGAAGGAATCAATTTCGGTGAATCTGCGAAAGCTTTTCTAAACGGAAACACTGGTGTTGTTTTCGGTGAATGGAGCGAAATCAAAACAGCAATTGAAGAAAACCAAAGCAAAATCGAAGATTACGTGGTAGAAAATGACCGCCGCAACTCTGCGATTCCTATGCTTGATCTTAAAGATGTCAAAGCGCGCATCGAGCCGGGTGCGATCATCCGCGACCAAGTTGAAATCGGCGATAACGCAGTCATCATGATGGGGGCTTCTATCAATATCGGATCAGTTATCGGAGAAGGTACAATGATCGATATGAACGTTGTTCTTGGCGGACGAGCTACTGTCGGTAAAAACTGTCACATCGGTGCGGGTTCTGTGCTTGCGGGCGTTATTGAGCCGCCATCCGCTAAACCGGTTGTCATTGAAGACGACGTTGTGATCGGTGCAAATGCTGTCGTACTCGAAGGTGTAACAGTCGGTAAAGGAGCTGTTGTCGCTGCGGGAGCGATCGTAGTGAACGATGTTGAGCCATACACAGTTGTTGCGGGAACACCTGCTAAGAAAATTAAAGATATCGATGAGAAAACAAAAGGCAAAACCGAAATCAAGCAGGAATTACGCCAGCTGTAAGGAATGATTTGATCAAAAAGGCGTGGATGATATATCCACGCCTTATTCGTATAGGCAGGAGGAAATGAAAATGAAGAAAGAGGAGCTCATTGCAATTCGCAGAGATCTGCACCGTATTCCCGAGCTTGGATTTCAGGAATTCAAAACACAGCAATATTTATTAAACGTCTTGGAGCAATATCCGAAAGACAGAATTGAAATTGAGAAATGGAGAACCGGACTTTTTGTGAAAGTGAACGGAACAGCGCCGGACAAAATGCTCGGATACCGAGCGGACATTGACGCGCTTTCAATCGAAGAGCAGACAGGGCTGCCATTCGCATCAGAGCATCACGGCAACATGCACGCCTGCGGACATGATTTGCATATGACGGTTGCGCTGGGCATCATCGACCACTTTGTTCATCACCCTGTTAAGCATGATCTGCTCTTTTTATTTCAGCCGGCAGAGGAAGGGCCAGGCGGAGCGGAACCGATGCTTGAGAGCGACGTCTTAAAAAAGTGGCAGCCCGATCTCATCACTGCGCTTCATATTGCTCCAGAGCTTCCGGTCGGCACCATTGCGACAAAAAGCGGTTTGCTTTTTGCGAATACATCAGAGCTTGTCATTGACCTGGAAGGCAAAGGGGGGCATGCCGCTTATCCGCACTTAGCTGAGGATATGGTTGTAGCGGCAAGCACACTCGTTACTCAATTGCAAACGATCATCTCCAGAAACACAGACCCGCTGGACAGCGCTGTGATTACTATCGGTACGATTACGGGCGGCTCCGCGCAAAATATCATTGCGCAAACAGCTCACCTGGAAGGCACAATCCGCACGCTTTCTGAAGAATCCATGAAGCAGGTAAAGGAACGGATCGAAGATTTAGTAAAGGGAATCGAAATCGGCTTCCGCTGTAAAGGAAAAGTGACGTATCCGTCTGTGTATCACCAAGTTTACAATACAAGCGGGCTCACAGAGGAGTTTATGTCTTTTGTTGCTGAGCAAAAATTGGCACAAGTAATCGAAGCAAAAGAAGCGATGACAGGAGAGGATTTTGGCTACATGCTGAAAAAGTACCCGGGTTTCATGTTCTGGCTCGGCGCTGATTCCGCGCACGGACTCCATCACGCGAAGCTGAATCCTGATGAAAATGCGATCGAAACAGCGGTTAACGTGATGACAGGTTATTTTTCTGTTTATGCCAATTAAGTACAATGGAAAGAATAAAATGCCATATGATGAGCACCCTATTTAACGGAGGTGTTCTTTATGACAAAAAAAATAGGAATTGAACAGTCGTTATCAGATGTAGAAGCTGCATTAAGAGAAAAAGGATATGACGTTGTCATGATGAAAAGTCCTGCAGATGCAAAAGGCTGTGACTGCTGTGTCGTAACAGGGCTAGACAACAATGTGCAAGGTATTGCCGATACAGTAACACAAGCACCGGTCATTACAGCTTCCGGGATGACTGCTGAAGAAATTTGCAGCGAAGTTGAAAGCAGAATTCAGTAAAGTGAAAACCGAAGCAAAAGCTTCGGTTCTTTTGTTATTCTGTTTCTTTAGGAAAAGCGCGGTCGAGTGCGGTTTTTATTTCTTTTCTCAGCACTCGTTCGACCCGCCACTGTTCCATATTTTCTGTTTTGGCAATGACTCTGATCACAATTTCAGAGGTTCCCAGCTCTTGAATGCCAATGACATTAGGACCCTCTTTTATTTGCGGAAGAGCAGCTGCCGTTTCGTCACATACATGTTGTAAGATATGAATGGTTTCATCGAGGTTTCTTTCAGCCGGGACTTTAATATCAACCAGCGCCTGCATCGTGCCGCGGGAATGGTTGCTTACATTTGTGATGTTCCGGTTCGGAATGTAATGCAGTGTGCCGTCAAAGCTGCGGATTTGGGTCGTTCTTAAACCGACCTGCTCCACAATTCCGTCAAAGGTCGCAACGGTTATATAATCTCCGACATCCAATTGTTTTTCAAGCAGAATAAAAAAACCTGTCACGATGTCGCTGACAAGGCCTTGGGCGCCAAAACCGACCGCCAGACCTACGATTCCCGCACCTGCTAAAAGAGCGCTCGGGTCGTAATGAAACAAATCCAGAACCATAACGAAAAAAATAAAAATCAATATGTAAGCAAATACGTTAAGTGTCAGGCTTCGGAGCGTGTGAGCGCGTCCGATAGACAGGCTGTTTTGGGCTTCAAATTTTGCAAATAGATGTTTAATAATTCTCATGCCTACAGATCGAACGATAAAATATAAGCAAATCATAATGACGAGCTTAATGAGTAAAACACCCGCACTGGTGACAAGACCTGTCCAATCATACTGTGTAATAAAATCCATGTTGGAGCTTCCTTTCTGAATGTGTTGCAGCATGTTAAAGTTTGTTTCCCTATACATGAACATGTTAAACTTTTTACCGTAAAATGTCGAAGGCAAAGACATGTATTCTTTGTTAAAAATTGACTGGGAAAATGCGGTTCGATATAATAGTCATTGTGAGGTTATTGACGAAATAAGGAATATTTTCCTTTATTTTCTTGTTCATCTGGCTTTTAAAGCCAAACTATCAATTGGAGGGATACATATGGCAGAACGTATGGTAGGTAAACAAGCTCCTCGTTTTGAAATGGAAGCAGTCCTTGCAAATAAGGAATTTGGCAAAGTAAGTCTTGAAGAAAACATGAAAAACGATAAATGGACGGTTCTTTTCTTCTATCCAATGGACTTTACTTTTGTCTGTCCGACAGAAATTACAGCGATGTCTGACCGTTATGACGAATTCGAAGATCTTGATGCTGAAGTGATCGGCGTTTCAACTGATACAATCCATACTCACTTGGCGTGGATCAACACAGACCGCAAAGAAAATGGTCTTGGTCAGCTGAAATATCCGCTTGCTGCTGATACTAACCATGAAGTATCCCGTGAATATGGCGTTTTAATTGAAGAAGAAGGCGTTGCACTTCGCGGATTGTTTATTATCAATCCTGAAGGCGAGCTACAATATCAAACGGTTTTCCATAACAACATCGGCCGTGACGTTGATGAAACGCTTCGAGTACTTCAAGCACTTCAAACAGGCGGACTATGCCCGGCTAACTGGAAACCAGGTCAAAAAACACTTTAATTCTTTTTGAGAACGAAAGAAAAAGGTCTAACAATTCGTTAGGCCTTTTTGACTCTTACTGCTCACTAGGAGGGAAAAGCGATGAAATTACGTCAGCCAATGCCTGAATTGACAGGAGAAAAAGCTTGGTTCAATGGTGAAGTAACAAAAGAACAACTGATTGGAGAAAAACCGACACTTATTCATTTCTGGTCCATCAGCTGCCACCTGTGCAAAGAAGCAATGCCGCAGGTGAATGAATTCCGTGACAAATATCAAGACAAGCTGAACGTTGTAGCTGTTCATATGCCTCGTTCCGAAGATGACCTGGATCTCGACAAAATCAAAGAAGTAGCTGCTGAACATGACATTACTCAGCCTATTTTTGTTGACAGCGACCATACCTTAACCGACGCATTTGAAAACGAGTATGTGCCTGCGTACTATGTGTTTGATAAAACCGGACAGCTTCGTCATTTTCAAGCCGGCGGCAGCGGCATGAAAATGCTTGAAAAACGTGTGAACCGCGTTCTGGCTGAAACAGAACAAGAAGCTGAATAATTTTGCGCAAATTAAAAACCTGATCCTAATCAGGTTTTTTTATTTGCGCAAAAAAGGAAAAGAGTAAGAAGCTTATTTTTCCATATTTGGGTATAAGAAAAACGCTTTTTAATGATTTATCTTCTAAAAACGAGACCTAATTTCTTATGTTTTTCTGCATATTTAGATATTTTTCATATCCCTGCACGCGAAAATTGTAGATATTACACTAAATTTCATTAAAGAAGTAATTAAAAGATATATTTTCAACTTTATTCCAAATGACTGACATAAGCTCTTGAACCCTTGTGAATAAAGAGGTCTGTTAAAAAATAAAACATTTTCAGAAAATAAGGAATTTTTCATAGAGTAAATATAATAGTAAAATGCTAAAATAATAGTTGATAAAATTACTTTTGTAATCTAATATCTTAATTAAAGATGTTAATTCTGATAGGGGGTACATTGAGGAATGTTTAATGAAAGAGAAGCTTTGCGCTTGCGATTAGAACAATTAAATGAAGCTGAAGTAAAAGTCATTCGTGAATATCAAATTGAACGCGATAAAATATACGCAAAATTAAGAGAGCTGGACAGAAATGGAAGCACTTCCGAAACGAAAAAGGAGTTCCGTTCTGAAAGAAAAACTGACTCTCTGCCAGTTCTCGCCGAGCTTGCAGCTCAGGAAATCAGAAGCTATCAGCCGCCATCACAGCAGCAGTCCGCCCAGCCTCAGCTTCAATCTATTTCCTCTCTTCCTGCCGGTATACCAGATGGAGCGACTAGAAGAAGAAGAGGAACGGCAAGACCGGGATCTAAAGCAGCTAAACTGCGTGAAGCGGCTATTAAAACATTAAAACGCCACAACGCGGCAATTAAGAGCTCCGAACTTCAAAAAGAGATTGAAAAGGAAAGCGGTCTTGAAATCCCTAATATGACAACGTTTATGCAAAGTTTAATTAAAATGTATCCGGAAGTGAAAAAACCGTATCGCGGCCAGTACATTTTAGAGGGTGACATCGAATCAGCTGAATCAGCAACAGAATAAGCACACAGAAAAACTGCTTGGGAGCTCAAGCAGTTTTTTTATTATTGGGTTTTTTTCGGTGAAGGTTTGTTTTCTTTTTCAAGATTAAGCTTATACACCCATTTTTGATAAGGTTTTTCTTCGGCGGCACGGCTCTTCAGCTCTTCAATTTTATGATTGATAAGCTGGTCAGATGATTGGGCTCTGGTCAGCTGTTTTTGAAGCTCATTTACTTGTTTTGTGACATCTTCAAGGATGGTCTCTACATGACTTGACGGTGCGTAAACGGTTTGAGCTTCTTCTGCCGTTTTTTCTTTCTGTTTCGCACCGCCATCAATATCGGCAAAATGAGAAGCAATCCAGGCATCACTTTCATCAAGCTGCCGTTTGTACGAAATAATAGTTTCTTGAAATAGTTTTTCTTTCGTTTTTTCTATTTCAAGCAGCCTTTCTTTCGTTTCTATGATTCGGTCTTTCATATGATCTATTTCTATTTTGATATGTTTTAGCTGGTATTCTTTTTCTATCATTTGCTCTTTCAAGCGTCCGTTTTCGGCTTTTATCGTTTCAGCTTGCTGCTTGGCTTGAAACAATTCGTTCTGTTCCCGCTGGATAGAGGTATTAAGATGAATAATTTGTTTATGCAAATTTTTATTTTCTTCCTCAATTTTGATTTTTTCGATATGAAGCTTATGTTTTTCTTCGATTTCGGTTTTGCGTTTGTAGGTTTCTGCGGAAAGAAGCTCCTGCAAGGTGACGATTTTATCGAGCAGTTCGGCTCTCATTTGATGCAGTGTATGGCTCGTATAGGAGGCGTGTTGTTCTTTCATTGACATTTGCTTTAGCTCAGCGGACAGCTGCAGAAGTTTTTCTTTCATATTGGTATTTTCTTTGAGCAGTTTGTTATTTTTCTGATGGAAGTAGCTTGCCTCAAGCTCGGAAATTAGTTTACGGCACCTTGACAGCTCTGATTTTAAATAAAGGTTCTCCTGTGACACGTCATGGAAAAAAGGACCTGTTCTTTTCAATCGAACCATCTCCCTCATGATGTTAACATTACAATATGCAAATACTGAACAGCTATTCCTCTTTAATAAACAGACAAGCATTGGCGTTGGGGCCTTGCTTTTGCTATGCTTTTGGTAACTAGAGGTGAGAGCATGAAACATATAAATGTACTTTTAGCAGGAGGAGCCTCACGCCGGTTTGGGGAGCCCAAGGCGTTTGTAAAATGGAGAGGCCGAATGTTTTACGAATGGGCTAAAAAGTCGCTGGGTGAGCAAGCGGTCATCATCAGCCGTCCCGAGTTTATCGATAGATTTCAAGAGAATGGCGAAATCGAAGTGTATCAAGACGCGGAGCCGTTCCAAGGAATGGGCCCATTGGCTGGTATCTATACTGCTTTTGAAAAGACAGACGGTGACCTTTATACGATTCTATCCTGTGACACACCGCTGATACGAAAAAGGACGATGGCGGAGCTCAGGCGCATGGTAACTGCCGATACGGACGCAGTCATCCCGATATCAGGCGGACGAGTGCAGCCATTGATAGCACTGTATCATAAAAGGATCATGCCTATTCTATATGAACAGCTATCTGAGAAAAAATTAAAACTATCAGATTTCTTAGACCGTATTTCAGTTCGGTACGTACAGGCAGAGGAAATCGCGGCAGTGCCGGAAGAGTTTATGAATATTAATACACGACATGACTATAGGCGTTTGAATGAACTCAAGACATTCTCCTGCTGGGACTGACGGGGGGAAATCATGGTATGATTGACATAAAAGATAAGGAGATCAGGTTTGATGGAAGAGCGTTATTCACGGCAAATCAGATTTAAGCAAATTGGAGAAGAGGGACAGCAAAGACTGGCAGACAGCCGCGTGCTGATCGTAGGAGCAGGAGCGCTCGGAACAGCCGGAGCTGAAGGGCTATCGAGAGCGGGAGTTGGAACCGTCACCATCATTGACCGTGATTATGTAGAATGGAGCAATCTGCAAAGGCAGCAGCTCTATACAGAAAGCGATGCGGAACTCCGCATGCCAAAAGCTATGGCTGCCAAAGAACATTTATCCGCTATTAACAGCGGCATACATATTGAGGCATACGTTACAGAGGGGACGGCTGAAACGCTTGAACCGCTGATTGAAAAAGCGGATGTTGTCATCGATGCAACAGATAATTTTGAAACACGCATGCTTATCAACGATCTAGCTCAGAAAACAAAGACACCGTGGATTTATGGCGCTTGTGTAAGCAGCCAAGGGATGTTCATGACAATTATTCCGGGGGAGACACCTTGTTTATCTTGTTTGTTTGAGCAAATTCCTGTCGGCGGAGCGACGTGCGATACAGCGGGGATTATTCCGCCTGCGGTCCATATGGTTTCAGCCTATCAGCAGGCGGAGGCGCTGAAACTGTTAACGGGAAACACAGAAGCGATACAGCGCGGCTTTGTCACGTTTGATGTCTGGAACAATTCACATATGAAAATCAACGTTAGCAATGTACGAGTCGAAGATTGTCCGTCATGCGGCGCACACGCAGTTTATCCTTATCTTCAAGACTGGAACACGCCAAAAGCTGCTGTGCTGTGCGGCCGTAATACGGTTCAAGTCAGATCAGAGTCATTAAAAAGAATACCGAAGCAGGAGCTCGCCAGTCGGCTGAAAACAATCGGCAAGGTAGAGGCCAATGCATTTTTGCTTCATATCTATTATGAAAATTTCAGAATCGTCATTTTTAATGACGGACGGGCTCTGATACACGGAACAAGTGATGTGAAAGAAGCTAATTCTGTGTTGGCAAGAGTAATCGGATTGTAACAACAGGAGGGTTCAGAATGCTGGAGAAAAGAACACCGATACCGGTAGATGAAGCTGTTCGGCGTGTCAGCCGATTTCAAAAACGAGGGGAAACAGAATGGGTGGCGCTTGAAAACAGCCTTCACCGATTTTTAGCTGAAGATGTAACGGCAGATCACCATGTGCCTGCATTTGACCGTTCGCCATATGACGGTTTTGCTGTCAGAGCATGTGATACGGCTGAAGCTTCACGCGAGCACCCTGTCCGCTTTGAGGTCATTGACCATATCGGAGCAGGAGCTGTATCTGAGAAAGAACTTGCTGCGTTTCAGGCAGTGCGGATCATGACAGGTGCGCAAATTCCAAAAGGCGCGGATGCCGTGGTCATGATTGAGCTGACTCAAGCCTTTGAAGAGAATGGTCAGCCGTTTATGTCTTTAAAACGCCGCTTCCAGCCAGGGGACAATATTTCAAAAACAGGTGAAGATGCTCAAAAAGGGAGCGTTTTAGTCAGAAAGGGCACGCGAATTACCCCGGGGGTAACAGCTCTTCTGGCAACCTTTGGATACGCTTCTGTGCCTGTCGTGAGAAAGCCTGTTGTCGGGATTATCGCTACCGGCACTGAATTGCTGAATGTCAGTGACCCGCTGGAGCCGGGGAAAATCCGTAACAGCAACGCCAGTATGGTATATGCACAAGTTATCGAAGCGGGCGCTTCACCTCTTTATTTAGGGAAAATCTCCGATGATCTTGATCAAAGCTTTGCTGCGGTCGAGAAAGCAATGGAAAAGGTTGATTTTCTAATCACAACAGGCGGCGTGTCAGTGGGTGACTTTGACTTTTTGCCTGAAATCTATGAAAGGCTCGGAGCTGATGTGCTCTTTAATAAAGTTGCTATGCGCCCGGGAAGTGTAACGACTGTGGCTCATGCAAACGATATGCTGCTGTTTGGGCTGTCAGGAAACCCGTCGGCATGCTATGTCGGTTTTGAACTGTTTGTAAAACCGATGATCCGGTCATGGCTGCTTCATGATAAACCGCATCCAATTTGCGCAGAAGCTGTTTTGACTAAGGACTTTCCGAAGCCGAATCCTTTTACCCGATTTGTACGTGCTTATGTACACCATCAGGAAGGAAAGCTGTTAGCGGCTCCCGTTGGATTAGATAAGTCAAGCTCTGTCACTTCACTTGCAGAAGCGAATGCGTTTATCATCCTGCCGGGCGGTACGAGAGGTTACGAATCAGGCAGAACGGTCCACGTGCTGCTGATCAGAGAAGAGAATGGAAGTGAGTGGCCTTGGTCCGTCCTTTCCCGATCGTCCAAGTTGTAGGATTCCAAAACAGCGGAAAAACAACGTTGATAGAGCGTATTCTTAAAAAAGCCGCACAACAGGGACTGCATGCAGGCTGCCTGAAGCATCACGGTCATGGCGGTGAACCGGAAGCATTCACTGAAGGAAAAGACACTGACCGTTACCAAGCTGCGGGAGCTGAAGTAACAGCAGTAGAAGGAGCGGGTGTTTTACAGCTTACGGCCCGCCGTAAATGGGATCTCCCGCAGCTGATCGAGTTATATCGCTTTCTTGATATGGATTGCCTGCTCATAGAAGGCTTTAAAAAAGCTCCTTATCCTAAAGTAGTAATAGTACGAGATAAGAATGATCTGGCTGAACTGCAGGCAGTAAATATAATCGCAATTATATACAGAGAAAAAGAACAAATGGCTGCACACCAAGGATTACCCGTTTTTCACGCGGATGATCCGGCCGCAGTTGATTTTGTGCTTTCACAGCTGAAAGGGGAATCTGTGTAATGGGAAGGTTTGAGATTACGAAAACACCCATCGTTACTGAAGATATCATAAAAAAAGTAGAGAAACGGGAAGCCGGAGCTATTACCACGTTTATCGGGACAGTTCGGGAGTGGACAAACGGAAAAAAAACAATCCGGCTGGAATATGAGGCTTATGAACCGATGGCTGTGCAGATGCTGGCCCAAATCGGGGCTGAAATAGAAGAGAAATGGAAAGGTGCTTCGGCTGCTATCACACATCGGATCGGTGTACTGGATATCGGCGAAGCGGCAGTTGTCATCGCTGTGTCTTCTCCCCATCGAAAAGCCGCTTATGAAGCCAATGAGTATGCAATCGAACGCATTAAACAGATTGTGCCTATTTGGAAAAAAGAAATTTGGGAAGACGGAGAGCAATGGATCGGTGACCAGCTTGAGACAACAGCTTATCCGAATGGAAAACCAGATGTAAGTGAGGGAGAGCAGCATGATTAACATTCTTTTGTTTGCGGGACTTGCTGAAAAGGCCGGCACGTCAACGCTTGAAATTGATATGGAACAAGCAACAATCGATGATATAAAAGCGGTATTAAAGGAACAATACGGACTTGAATCAATTGATACGGCTATGATTGCTGTAAATGAAAACTACGTCAAAGAAAATACCTCAGTATCTTCCGGTGACACGGTGGCTGTTATTCCACCTGTCAGCGGGGGATGAAAACCGGACGGCGATAAAGCCGTCCGGTTTTTGCGTTAAAAGTCATATCCCTCTTTTTTTGCATATCCTGCTCATCATCCTGCATACAATGATTTTCTGTAAGCATTTATTTACATAAGTCCCGCCATATAAAGTAAGAGACTATCTCCACCATTAGATTGAATTTTTGAAAAATAATAGAAATTTATTTCTGGAATCGATATAGTAAGGGTGAAAAAACTGGAAGGGTGCTGGGTATGGAGACATTTAAAAGATTAAAAGCATTTTATTGGCCGTACAGAAAGGTGTTTATGTGGTCGCTTCTGGCGATGCTTTTGATGACAGCCATTACGGTCGTTTATCCGATCATTCTGCAAATTACGATTGATGAGATCGTACTGGGGAGGCAGTATCAGCTTGCAGCATGGATCAGTCTGGGATTTATTGCGGTTATGGCTGTAAAAGGAACCGCCACTTTTTTTCATCAGTATTTAGGTGATATGTTTGGCATCAAATCTGTTTATCGGCTGAGAAATGGCCTGTATGCAAAACTGCAGAGGCTTTCTTTTTCTTACTATGACAACGCAAAAACAGGTGATTTGATGTCCAGGCTGACAGCCGATGTTGAAGGGCTCAGGTTTTTTTTATCCTACGGGCTTGCTGAGTTTATTCGATTCGGCTTGCTGGTTGCAATCTGCTTATCGGTCATGTTTTACTATTCGGTTCCGCTTACGCTGGTAACAATCGCTGCTTTGCCTTTTCTGGCGGTCGCGGTATATCAGTTTGACAAAAGAGTACACCCCGCCTTCCGAGGCATCAGAAAATCGTTTGCAAAGCTCAATACAAAGGTGCAGGAAAATATCAGCGGCATCAACACAGTTAAGTCACTATCAAGAGAAGATTTTCAAATCAGCGCCTTTAATAAGGCAAATGCGGCCTACAGAACAAAATATTTACAAACGTCATCCATCTGGTCTGCTTATTTTCCGCTGATGGAGTTTATCGGCAATATTTGTATTGTGGCTCTTCTTTCATACGGCGGCTATTTGGTCATGCAAAATCAGCTGAATCCGGGTGAGCTTGTCGCTTTCTTCAGTCTTGTCAATTATATGATGTGGCCGATTATGAACTTAGGTTTTGTGATTAATATGTTTTCTCAGGCAAAAGCCTCAGGAGAGCGTCTGTTAGACATTCTTGATGAAGAGGAAGACATCAAAGACCACGTTCATGCTTTACATCAGCCAAAGTTAACCGGAGATGTCTCATTCAAAGATGTAACTCTCACATACAGAAATGAACAAACGAACGCGCTTTCCGATGTAAGCTTTGAAGCAAAAAGCGGAAAGATGATCGGACTTTTGGGTCCTACAGGATCTGGAAAAAGCTCAGTCACACAGCTCCTCACTAGATTTTACAGTCCTGCAGGCGGAATCATCACCATTGATCATAAACCTATCACAGATTATTCATTAAAAACCCTTCGCTCAAATATTGGAGTTGTACTTCAAGAATCATTCCTATTTTCATCTACTATTCGATCAAATATTTCATACGGGAAGCCGGATGCTTCGATGGACGACATTATAAATGCGGCAAAAAGAGCTCAGGCCCACGATTTTATTATGGAACTGCCTGACGGATATGACACCATGCTTGGAGAAAGGGGGCTGGGGCTTTCTGGAGGCCAGAAGCAGCGCATTGCTATTGCCAGAGCCATCTGTTTAAACCCGAGCATTTTAATATTAGATGACGCCACAAGTGCAGTAGATATGCAAACTGAGCACAGCATACAGCTTGCGTTAAAAGAAGTCATGAAAAACCGCACAACCTTTATCATCGCTCACCGCATATCTTCACTGAAACACGCAGATGAAATTCTTGTCTTCGATAAAGGTAGCATTCGTGAAAGAGGCAATCATCAAGAGCTTCTTGCCAAGAACGGCTATTACAAAAAGATATACGATTTGCAATACCGGGATGTCAATATGATAAATGAGCCGCATCAGGTCGGATAGGGAGGAACATATGAAACAAGCAAAAAAACAGGGGATTTTGGAGCGTTTCTATTATTCTTCAGATGAAATCATTGAAAAACCGTTTAACTGGGCTCAAATGTGGCGGCTGTTAAGCTATGTCAAACCGTACCGAAAAACAATTCTGCCGCTTTCTTTTCTCACCGTTTTGATTGGGACTGCTGTGAAGCTTGTCATTCCTATTCTGATCGGTGTTTATGTTCTCGATCAAGCCATTACAGCAAAGAATTCGGAATTGCTGATGCAGCTGATTATTTTGATCAGCGTTTTATACGCTGTTAATTATGCAGCCAATATGCTAAGGATCAGATGGATGAACCAGCTTGGCCAGCATGTCATTTACGATTTGCGCCAGCATTTATTTACCCATGTGCAGCGCTTGTCCCACCGATTTTTTGATCAGAGATCGGCAGGGTCTATTCTCGTCAGAATTATGAATGACATTAACTCCCTTCAGGAGCTTTTCACAAGCGGCGTGATTAACTTATTAACAGATTTATTGCTTTTGGCGGGAGTCGTCATCATTTTATTCACGCTGAGTCCTGAACTGACCATAGCCATCATGGTGACTCTGCCGATTATGTTTTTTATTTCAACAAGTCTCAGAAAAAAAATCCGCCGTTCATGGCAAACGGTGCGTCTGAAGCAATCAAAGCTGAACTCCCATTTAAACGAAAGCATACAAGGTATCCGCGTAACGCAGGCTTTCACGCAGGAACAAGAAAACATGGCGTATTTTGACGGAGTCAATCAGGAGAACTATCAATCATGGCGGGAAGCAACAAGAAAAAATGCTGTGTTCCGTCCGCTGGTAGAAATGACAAATGCGATAGGAACGGCTGTATTAATATGGTATGGTGCCACACTCATCATGAACCAAACCATTACAATAGGTGTCTTCGTATCTTTCGCCTTCTATTTAGGCATGTTTTGGGAGCCTATTTCAAGGTTAGGCCAGGTTTATAACCAATTGTTAATGGGGATGGCCTCGTCAGAGCGGATTTTCGAGTTTTTAGACGAACAGCCGAACGTCAAGGAAAAGCGGGATGCCATTCACAAGAAAAATATTAAAGGCCTTATCAGCTTTGAAGAGGTTGAATTTTCTTATGATGAAAAACGAAAAGCACTTCATGCCGTTTCCTTTTCTATTCCTGCAGGCTCGACACTTGCACTAGTCGGACACACGGGGAGCGGGAAAACAACGATTGCCAATTTAATCAGCCGATTTTATGATGCAACAGGAGGAACCATTAAAATAGACGGCACTCCGATAAAAGACCTGGCCATTGCCAGTTTACGCTCTCAAATCAGCATTGTGCTTCAAGATACGTTTATTTTCTCGGGAACGATTATGGAAAATATTCGTTTCGGAAGGCCGGATGCGTCAGACGAAGAAGTGGTAAAAGCTGCTCAAGCAGTCGGAGCGGATGAGTTTATATCTGGTTTAGCAGAAGGATACGAAACAGAAGTGGAAGAAAGGGGCAGCGTACTATCCGCCGGTCAGCGCCAGCTCATTTCCTTCGCAAGAGCGCTGCTCGCAGATCCTGCTATTATCATTCTTGACGAAGCCACGGCAAGCATTGATACAGAGACAGAGGTCAAAATCCAGCAGGCTTTAAAAACTTTGCTGAAAGGCCGTACAGCCGTCATGATTGCCCATAGATTGTCCACGATCCGCGACGCCGACCATATCATCGTTCTTGATCACGGCAGGAAAATGGAAGAGGGCAGCCACGAACAGCTGCTTGCGAAAGGAGGTATTTATGCAGGACTGGTGAAAGCGCAATACAGCATAGCTGCCGAATAAAAGCCTTCAGTTTGAAAGTCTGAAGGCCTTTTGAATGATTTGGATATTTTTTTAAAAAATATGAAACTTTTTTTAGATCCTTTCGTATTATCAGCTAGATATGTTCAAGGAGGTTTTATATATGGAAGCAAATGTAGAAAAAAACGGCGGAGTGTCAACTGAAAAGCCATCCCTTTTTGGAGTGATCACAAGTCCTGGAACTCAATTTGAGAGAATAAGAGAAAGGCCGGTTGTATGGGGCCCGCTCTTGATTGTTGCGGCAATCATCATAGTTGGTGCTGTATTGCAGGGTCTCGGAACGGATTATAGCGAGCTTCTTAAAGCGACGGATACTGAAGGTTTATCGCCTGAGCAGATTTCAACTGTCGCCACTATTACCAAGTTTGGAGCAATGGCAGGTTCGATTCTCGGCGGAATTGCAGCTTTATTTATTGCACCTCTCATTTATTGGCTCTGTGTGAAAATATCAGGAGGCGTAACGACGTATAAGAAAATGCTTTCTCTCGGTCTGTTTGTCTCCTTAATCAGCAGCTTAGGATTATTGATCAACGGAATTGTTGCTTTTACAACTGACACAAGTTCACTTTACAGCATGACGTCACTTGCGGGAATTATTCCTTCAGACATGCCTTTAGCCAATGTATTAAATACATTTGAAATCTTCAGCATTTGGAGCTATGTATTATTAGCGATCGGTCTTCACAAAACGGGAGGCATCTCCAAAAAAGCAGGGTGGATATCCGTTATTATTCTTTTCGTCCTTTTGGTCGCATTTTCGTTTGTTTCAGGGGCGATAAACTCTGTGGCAGGTGCATAAATAGATGAAAAAAGTCTGGATTGGAATTGGGATTGCAGCATTAGTCGCTCTTTTTATAGGAATTAATATTTACCGGTCTGCCGCTCCGACAAGCGGCAGCGCCGGCCAGAAGGTCGAGACGGGCAATCTAGAAGAAAAAAAGATATCGTCAACGGTTATGGTTCCAGGCACACTTAAATTTTCAAATGAACAATATGTGTTTTATGAAGCCGATAAAGGAACTTTGAACGACATTAAAGTAAAGGAAGGCGACAAAGTTAAAAAGGGTACGCCGTTAGTCACTTATACGAACGAGCAGCTTAGTCTGGAAAAAGAACAGAATCAATTGACCTCTGAATCGAACCAGCTGCAAATCGATCAAATTCAACAAAAGCTACAAGCGTTGGACAGTAAAGAAAAAGAACTGACAAAACAGCTTGGAAAGAAAGAAGCAGAAAAACAAGTTGACTCTGAGCGCACAGAGCTTGAAATGCAGGAAAAAACGGCTCAAATTGAATTAAAGCAAACTGAGCTTCAGCGGCAGTCGCTTGCCAATCAAGTGTCAGATCTTCAAGTGAAGAGCGAGATCGAAGGCACTGTGATTTCTGTCAACCAGGAAGCGGCATCAAAAAAGTCAGATATTCAAGAGCCCGTCATACATATCGGCAATCCTAAAGATCTTGTCGTTGCAGGAAAATTGTCTGAATACGATACACTTAAAGTCAAAAAAGGCCAAAAGGTCACACTCACTTCAGATGTCATTCAGGATAAAACATGGAAAGGTACAGTTTCAGCTGTCGGACTAGTGCCGGATCAGCAGGATAACGCCGCGGCAGCAGCTGGCACAGATCAGGCGGTACAATACCCGCTTCAAGTCAAAATAAAAGGTGATCTTCCTGAAGGAAAGCCAGGTTTTAAATTCATTATGAATATAGAAACGGATAAGCGGAAAACCAATACGCTTCCTTCTAAGGCAGTTAAAAAAGAAGATGATCAATATTATGTGTATACAGTAAAGGACGGTAAAGCCAAGCGAGTCGACGTCAAAATCGGGGAAGTAACAGATGATGTAACGGAAATAAAAGAAGGAATTTCTAAGGATGATCAGGTCATTTTAAATCCTGCTGATGATTTGGCTGACGGAACGGAAGTGAAAGCATAAATGATTCAGCTTTCAAATGTGCGAAAAAGCTACCAGATCGGCAGAGAAACGTTTGATGTTCTTCATTCGATTGATTTGAACATCAATCAAGGGGAATACGTTTCGATCATGGGGCCGTCAGGATCGGGAAAATCAACGATTATGAATATTATCGGCTGTCTAGACCGTCCGACTTCCGGTATATATAAGCTGGACGGCGAAGACATCTCTTCTTATAAAGACAGAGAACTGGCCGCAGTCCGCAACAAATCCATCGGTTTTGTCTTTCAGCAATTCCAGCTTCTCCCGCGGCTGAACGCTAAAAAAAATGTCGAGCTGCCGATGATTTATTCCGGCATTGGAAAAAAAGAACGCCAAGAGAGAGCCGAAAGAGCCTTAGAAAAGGTCGGATTAGCCGATCGGATGCTTCATATGCCGAATGAGTTATCCGGCGGTCAGAAGCAGCGTGTGGCCATTGCGAGGGCAATCGTCAATGAACCAAAATTAATTTTGGCGGATGAACCGACTGGCGCGTTGGATACGAAAACAAGTGCAGCGATTATGGACCAATTTACAGCGTTAAACGACGAGGGAACAACGATTGTACTTGTCACCCACGAGCCGGAAGTTGCAGATTGCACGAACCGGGTCATTATGGTGCGAGACGGAGAAATTGTTCCTCCCGGCTCCGGACAAAGGAGCGTGGGGGAATGAGTCTGTTAGAAAACGTCAGAATGGCTTTGAGCTCTGTTCTTGCACATAAAATGCGTTCCATTTTAACGATGCTCGGAATCATAATTGGTGTTGGTTCTGTTATTGTCGTCGTTGCTGTAGGACAGGGCGGCGAGCAGATGCTTAAGCAGTCCATCAGCGGTCCGGGAAATACGGTGGAACTATACTACATGCCGAGTGACGAAGAGCTTGCAAGCAATCCGAACGCCGTAACGGAGTCAACTTTCACAGAAAACGATATTAGCGGATTAAAAGATATAGAAGGGATAAAACAAGTGGTTGCATCGACTTCTGAAAGCATGAAGGCGCGTTATCATGAGGAAGAAACCGATGTAACCATTAACGGAATTAACGACGGATATATGAATGTCAATTCCTTAGAAATAGAAAGCGGGAGAACCTTTACTGATAATGACTTTCTTGCGGGAAAAAGGGCGGGCATTATATCGCAAAAAATGGCAGAAGAGCTGTTTGATAAATCCTCTCCTCTCGGTGAAGTTGTCTGGGTAAACGGACAGCCTGTGGAAATTATCGGTGTGCTGAAGAAGGAAACAGGTTTGCTGTCTTTCGGACTAAGTGAAATGTATGTGCCGTTTAATATGATGAAATCGTCTTTCGGTACAAGTGACTTCAGTAATGTGTCATTGCAGGTCGAATCGGCTGATGATATAAAATCTATCGGAAAAGAAGCGGCACAGCTGGTGAATGACCATCATGGCACTGAGGATTCATATCAAGTAATGAACATGGAAGAGATTGCAGCAGGAATTGGAAAGATCACAACAATCATGACCACGATTATCGGCTCAATTGCAGGCATTTCGCTTTTAGTCGGCGGAATCGGTGTCATGAATATTATGCTCGTGTCAGTGACAGAACGAACGCGGGAAATTGGGATTCGGAAGTCTCTCGGAGCGACGAGAGGACAAATTCTGACCCAGTTTTTAATCGAATCAGTCGTATTAACGCTTATCGGCGGACTGATTGGGATCGGGATCGGATACGGAGGGGCCGCGCTGGTTTCTGCCATTGCCGGCTGGCCGTCATTAGTATCCTGGCAGGTCGTATGCGGAGGCGTGCTGTTCAGTATGCTTATTGGCGTTGTCTTTGGAATGCTTCCTGCAAATAAAGCTGCCAAGCTCGATCCGATTGAAGCGCTGCGTTACGAGTAACC
This sequence comes from Bacillus sp. FSL K6-1012, assembly GCF_037964915.1. Lineage (NCBI taxonomy): Bacteria > Bacillati > Bacillota > Bacilli > Caryophanales > Bacillaceae > Bacillus > Bacillus sp. FSL K6-1012. The sequence continues at coordinate 1,545,623 of NZ_CP150175.1, forward strand.
TCATGCATATGCATGAGGTTTTTTTATGTTTGGTGCTTTTTACTATGAATATAAAAGACTTTTTACATTAAGATAAGAAGAAAAAGTCATACAATTGTCCTTATTTTTGTCGAATTTACAGTTTACAAACCCTATATACATACGTTAATATGGAGAAACGTGAAAGATTTTGATAGTTATTGAATGAATTTGAATGATTTTAGTTGCCTATTGTAAAAAAAGCGTTTACAATGAAATTGTATTCAAAATGAATACGTTTTCATTAGGAGGTGAAGCATGCTAACTCCTGAAAGATATCAGTTGATTATTGATCAAATAGAAAAGCGTGATGTGGTAAAGATTCAAGAGCTTATAAATCTTACAAATGCTTCTGAATCTACAATCAGAAGAGATTTATCGACGCTTGAAGAACGCGGTTTTTTAAAGCGTGTTCACGGGGGAGCTGCCAAGCTTTCCGATATCAGACTTGAACCTGATATGCTTGAAAAATCATCCAAAAACCTTCAAGACAAATTGAAGATTGCTGAAAAAGCCGCTTCACTTTTGGAGGAAGGGGATTGCATTTATCTCGATGCGGGCACGACGACTTTGCACATGATTGATTTTATGGATAAAAGCAAAGATATCGTTGTGGTCACGAACGGGGTTATGCACATCGACGCATTGATAAGGAAAGAAATATCTTTTTATCTGCTTGGAGGATATGTAAAGCACAGAACGGGTGCGGTTATCGGAGGCGCTTCACTGATTGCCATGGATCAGTACAGATTCGATAAGAGTTTTCTGGGGGCAAACGGTGTGCATACAGAGGCCGGCTTCACAACGCCTGACCCTGATGAAGCCCTTTTGAAAACGAAGGCTGTCAAACAGGCAAAACACGCTTACGTCTTAGCGGACCCTTCGAAATTTGGAGAAATTTCATTTTCGGCATTTGCCGGCATAGGCGACGCAACAATCATTACGACTGACGCTGAAGAGCTTACATTCGATAATTACCAAGAAAAAACTGTCGTAAAGGTAGTGAAACCATGATTTATACTGTAACACTTAATCCATCTGTCGATTATATTGTTCACGTTGAAGATTTTACTGTAGGAGGCCTGAACCGTTCCGCATACGATACAAAGTATCCAGGGGGAAAAGGCATCAACGTATCGAGACTGCTGAAAAGACATCATGTTCAGTCAAAAGCGCTCGGATTTATCGGCGGATTTACCGGAGAATATATCAAAACATTTTTGCGCGAAGAAAACCTGGAAACAGCTTTTTCTGAAGTAAAAGAAGATACCCGCATCAATGTGAAATTGAAAACTGGTGATGAAACGGAAATTAACGGTCAGGGACCAACGATTTCAGACGAAGATTTCAATGCCTTTTTAGAACAGTTTACATCTTTGCAAGAGGGGGATATTGTCGTTCTTGCTGGAAGCATTCCATCTTCACTGCCTCAAGATACCTATGAAAAAATCGCAGAGGCTTGCAAACAGCAGAACGCGCGTGTTGTGTTAGATATCTCTGGCGAAGCGCTTATGAAAGCAACAGAAATGAAACCGTTTTTGATGAAGCCGAACCATCACGAGCTTGGTGAAATGTTCGGAACGACGATTTCATCTGTTGAAGAAGCTGTTCCTTATGGGAAAAAGCTTGTAGAACAAGGCGCTGAGCATGTAATCGTATCCATGGCCGGTGACGGAGCGCTTCTGTTTACGAAGGATGCCGTTTACTTTGCAAACGTACCAAAGGGGAAATTGGTAAACTCAGTCGGAGCAGGAGATTCTGTCGTTGCAGGTTTTCTTGCCGGTGTTTCCAAGCAGCTGCCGCTTGAAGAGGCATTCCGCTTAGGAGTTACATCAGGCAGCGCTACCGCGTTTTCTGAGGAACTTGGTACAGAAGAATTTGTCCAGCAGCTTCTTCCTGAAGTTAAGGTCACACGTCTATAGAGGAGGAAACAAAAGTGAAAATAACTGAGCTTTTAACGAAGCATACGATAAAGCTTAATATTGAAAGCAAAGAAAAAGAAAACGTTATTGACGAAATGGTCACAGTTCTTGATAAGGCTGGAAAATTAAATGACAGACAAGCCTACAAAGAAGCCATTTTAAATCGTGAAAGCCAAAGTTCAACGGGTATCGGTGAAGGAATCGCTATTCCGCATGCGAAAACGGCAAGCGTTATCAACCCGGCGATTGCGTTTGGGCGTTCAAAAGACGGTGTCGATTATGAATCACTAGACGGCCAGCCGGCACACTTGGTCTTCATGATTGCAGCGACTGAAGGTGCAAACAACACTCACCTTGAAGCACTGTCAAGACTGTCTACGCTGTTAATGCGTGAAGAAATTCGCAAACAGCTGCTTGAAGCTGAATCAGAAGACGCGATTATTGACATTATCAATCAGCATGATAAAGATGATGACGAAGAGGAAGAAGAAGAAACGGCACCAGCACCAGCCGGAAAAGGTAAAATCCTAGCGGTTACAGCTTGTCCGACAGGTATTGCCCATACTTTCATGGCAGCGGATGCCCTTAAAGAAAAAGCGAAAGAGCTTGGTGTTGAGATTAAGGTTGAAACAAATGGTTCAAGCGGTATTAAGCACAAGTTAACTGCTCAAGAAATTGAAGATGCACCTGCAATCATTGTCGCAGCGGACAAGCAGGTTGAAATGGAGCGCTTTAAAGGCAAACGCGTGCTTCAGGTTCCAGTAACGGCAGGTATCAGACGTCCGCAAGAGCTTATCGAAAAAGCGGTGAATCAAGACGCACCGATTTATCAAGGCAGCGGCAGCGGTTCTTCTGCTCAAAGTGATGAAAATGAACCAAAAGCCAAATCTGGCGGCATTGGAAACGCGTTTTATAAGCACCTTATGAGCGGTGTCAGCAACATGCTTCCATTCGTAGTGGGCGGCGGTATACTCGTTGCAATTTCATTCTTCTGGGGTATCCATTCTTCAGATCCGAATGATCCTAGCTACAATACGTTTGCTGCAGCATTGAACTTTATCGGCGGCGACAATGCATTAAAACTGATTGTTGCAGTTCTGGCCGGCTTTATCGCGATGAGTATTGCAGATCGTCCGGGATTTGCTCCTGGTATGGTCGGCGGGTTTATGGCCACTCAAGCGAATGCTGGATTCTTAGGCGGTTTGATTGCCGGATTCCTTGCTGGTTATGTCGTGATTTTATTGAAAAAAGTATTTGTGTTTATCCCTCAGTCACTTGATGGATTGAAGCCTGTATTGATTTATCCGCTGTTTGGTATTTTTATCACTGGCGTATTAATGCAATTTGTAATCAATACACCTGTAGCAGCATTCATGAATTTCTTAACAGACTGGCTTCAAAGCCTTGGTACTGGAAACTTGGTGTTAATGGGTATTATTTTAGGCGGTATGATGGCGATCGACATGGGCGGTCCGCTTAATAAAGCAGCCTTCACGTTCGGTATCGCGATGATTGATGCAGGCAACTATGCGCCTCATGCAGCGATCATGGCCGGCGGTATGGTTCCTCCGCTAGGTATCGCACTTGCAACAACAATTTTCAGAAACAAGTTCTCTCAGCGTGACCGTGAAGCAGGTATTACATGCTACTTCATGGGTGCGGCTTTCGTAACAGAAGGCGCAATCCCGTTTGCTGCGGCTGATCCGCTTCGCGTCATTCCAGCGGCTGTGGTCGGTGCAGCGGTTGCCGGCGGATTAACTGAATTCTTCCGTGTAACCCTTCCTGCACCTCACGGGGGCATATTCGTAGCCTTTATTACAAACCATCCGCTCCTTTACTTATTAAGTATTGTAATTGGTGCTGTGGTTATGGCGATTATCCTAGGTATCGTAAAAAAACCTGTAACTGAAAAATAAGGAAAAAAGCGTCCTGTTACTAAAGGACGCTTTTTCTCTATCTTCTCGCGGCAGCGCGGTTAAGTTATGTATTTTATAATAAATTATGATAAAGTAAAAGAAGGGAAACAACTGACATAGCAATCGTCTAGGAGGAAACACTTTGACCGAAGAAAATCAAACAAAAACTGAAAAAGCGGGGAAGAAAAAAACCAATACGTATTGGGAATGGGGAAAAGCAATTGTCATTGCTGTCCTGCTGGCACTCATTATCCGCCACTTCCTATTTGAACCGTATTTAGTCGAAGGTTCATCTATGTACCCCACTTTACATGACGGCGAAAGACTGTTTGTCAATAAAACGGTACACTATATCGGTGACCTGGAGCGGGGAGATATCGTCATTATCAATGGTGAGACTTCAAAAATCCATTACGTCAAACGATTGATCGGTAAGCCTGGAGAAACCGTGGAAATGAAGGATGACACGCTTTATATAAACCGAAAAAAAGTTGCCGAGCCTTATTTGTCTAAAAACAAAAAAGAGGCAGAAAAGCTTGGTGTCAGTCTTACAGGCGACTTTGGCCCGGTGAAAGTACCGAAAGGCAAATATTTCGTCATGGGGGATAACCGGCTAAACTCCATGGACAGCAGAAATGGCCTCGGACTGATTGCGGAAGATCGGATTGTGGGTACGTCGAAGTTTGTATTTTTCCCGTTTAATGAAATGCGCCAAACCAAATAAAAACGCCTTGCTGGCCTTTGGACAGCAGGCGTTTTTATTTGGAAAAAGAAGCGATCAATGCAATACATAATACAGTGACAAATACTGAACCGATAATGGCCAGCACACTGAAGAAAAGATGCACTTGCTTGTTCTCTTTGCCGCGTTTTTCTAATAACCGTTTAGAGAAGATATGGGAGAAGATATAAATCAGGGCGATCCCGATATATAAGCCGATATCTTTGGCGGTAAAGCCAGTTACGGCAAGGTAAAAGCCTGTAAAAAAGATCAATAAGCAATATTCAGTCAGTGTTAAAAGCCTCAATGTGTTCCTCCGAGTAAGAATGTATGATTTTCCATCTGGATGCATCCTCTTTGCCTTCAATTGTACCACAGCTTTTCCCTTTTAGTGTAGAAGTGTTTCTGCCTGCTTTTATCAGGGAAGCATTTCTCTTGTCTTCCATTCATGGTATACTTTTAATGATGATAGACATGATGGAGGATATTAAATGATTGCTGTAAATAATGTGAGCTTGCGCTTTGCGGATCGCAAGTTATTTGAAGATGTAAATATTAAATTTACCCCAGGCAACTGCTACGGGTTAATTGGTGCCAATGGTGCTGGTAAATCAACGTTTCTGAAAGTGTTATCAGGAGAAATTGAGCCTCAGACAGGCGATGTTCATATGAGTCCTGGCGAGCGTCTTGCCATCCTGAAACAGAACCACTTTGAGTACGAAGAGTATGAAGTGCTAAAAGTTGTAATTATGGGACATAAGCGTTTATACGAGGTCATGCAGGAAAAAGACGCAATTTACATGAAGCCTGATTTCTCGGATGAAGACGGAATTCGTGCGGCAGAGCTCGAAGGTGAATTTGCAGAGCTGAACGGATGGGAAGCAGAAAGTGAAGCTGCGATCCTTCTAAAAGGTCTCGGCATCTCAGAAGATCTTCACACGAAGAAGATGGAAGACCTTGGCGGTTCCGAAAAAGTGAAAGTTCTCTTGGCTCAGGCATTATTCGGCAAGCCCGATGTTCTGCTTCTTGATGAGCCGACGAACCACTTGGACCTTCAGGCAATTCAGTGGCTGGAAGAGTTTCTGATTAACTTTGAAAACACTGTGATTGTTGTATCCCATGACCGTCACTTTTTAAATAAAGTGTGTACACATATTGCTGACCTTGATTTTAACAAAATCCAAATCTACGTCGGAAACTATGATTTCTGGTATGAATCAAGCCAGCTTGCTTTGAAGCTTTCTCAAGAAGCGAACAAGAAAAAAGAAGAGCAAATTAAACAGCTACAAGAGTTTGTGGCCAGATTCAGCGCAAATGCGTCTAAATCAAAACAGGCGACTTCAAGAAAGAAACTTCTTGATAAAATTTCTCTTGATGATATTAAACCGTCTTCACGCCGTTATCCTTACGTCAACTTCACACCGGAACGAGAAATCGGTAATGATGTTCTCCGGGTAGAAGGATTAACGAAAACAATTGACGGTGTAAAAGTTCTCGACAATGTCAGCTTTATTATGAATAGAGAAGATAAAATTGCTTTTACAGGGCGTAATGAATTGGCTGTTACTACTTTGTTCAAAATCATTTCCGGGGAAATGGAAGCTGACAGCGGAACGTTTAAATGGGGCGTAACGACATCTCAAGCGTACTTCCCTAAAGACAACAGCGAATATTTTGAAGGCAGTGATTTAAATCTTGTAGACTGGCTTCGCCAATATTCTCCTCATGACCAAAGTGAGAGCTTTTTACGCGGCTTCTTAGGACGCATGCTATTTTCCGGTGAAGAAGTACACAAAAAAGCAAATGTTTTATCCGGGGGAGAAAAGGTTCGCTGCATGCTTTCGAAAGCAATGCTTTCTGGCGCCAATATTTTAATTTTGGATGAACCGACCAACCACTTAGACCTAGAATCTATTACAGCGCTCAATAATGGCTTAATCAGCTTTAAAGGCGCTATGCTGTTTACATCACATGACCACCAGTTTGTACAGACGATTGCCAACAGAATCATAGAGATTACACCTAATGGCATTGTTGACAAGCAAATGAGCTATGACGAGTTCCTTGAAAATGCTGATGTGCAGAAAAAACTTGCTGAACTATACGCGTAATAAAAAAAGCAGAGAATTCTCTGCTTTTTTTTGTACATAGAAAAGAAAGGGGACATTAACTTGAAATTTTTAATTGCCGGAGCAGGTGGAGTAGGCGGTTATATTGGCGGACGGCTTGCAGAGAAAGGGAATGCGGTGACGTTTCTTGTCCGCCAAAAAAGAGCTGAACAGTTAAAACAAACGGGGCTAGTTATTCATAGTGAAAAGGGTGACGTGTCCTTTCAGCCCGCAGTAATCACTGCAGGAGAAAAAGAACAGTTTGATGTGATCATCATCGCTTCTAAAGCATATTCACTCGGTCAGGTGATTAGTGATGTCAAACCTTTTGTCCACAGTGAATCAGTTATTATTCCTTTCTTAAACGGTTATCGTCACTACGAGCAGCTGTTTACGGCATTTTCGAAAGATCAGGTGCTGGGCGGGCTGTGCTTCATAGAAAGTGCTTTAAACAATCTGGGAGAAATCAACCATACAAGTGCGTCGCATCGTTTTGTGTTCGGTGAATGGAACGGTGAGCGCACGGAACGGATAAAAGAGCTTGAGGAAGCATTTGCAGGAGTGAAGGCAGAGGTCATCATTAGCGGGCATATTGAGAAAGACATCTGGAAAAAATATCTGTTTATTGCAGCACAAGCAGGAATGACAACCTTATTTCAAAGACCGCTTGGACCAATCCTTGAAACAGAGAGCGGGCGGCACACTGCGCGAACACTCATTGGGGAAATCGGCATGATCTTGCGCAAGGAAGGAGTTCCGGCTGATCCAGAACTTGAAGAAGACAGCTTCCGCACAATGACAAGCATGTCTTATCATATGAAATCCTCCATGCTCCGTGATATGGAAAATGGCCAAACGACTGAAGGAGATCATCTGCACGGCTTTTTGCTTGATAAAGCAAAGCGTTTGTCTCTTTCAACACCAATATTAGAAACAGTTTATGCCAATCTGCAAATGTATGAAGCAAAAAAATAAGAAGGAGGCGAAAGCCTCCTTCTTTATTTAAAAAGCCCAATTTCCATTTCTAAAGATAGGTTCTCTTTTTCCGTCTTCAGTAATTCCATCGATGTTCATATCCTTAGAACCAACCATAAAGTCTACGTGGGTAATGCTTTCATTTAAGCCTTCTTTGACAAGCTCTTCGCGAGACATCTGTTTTCCGCCCTCAATGTTAAAAGCATAGGCACTGCCGATCGCCAGGTGATTTGACGCATTTTCATCAAATAAAGTGTTGTAAAAAAGAATATTTGACTGTGAAATAGCCGAATCGTACGGAACAAGAGCTACTTCACCAAGATAGTGAGAGCCTTCATCTGTTTCGACCAATTCTTTTAAAATGTCTTCTCCTTTTTCGGCTTTAATGTCAACAATACGGCCGTTTTTGAATGTGAGCGTGAAGTTTTCGATAATGTTCCCGCCGTAGCTTAGCGGTTTTGTGCTCGATACAAACCCGTCAACCCCGTCTTTTTGCGGCAGTGTGAATACTTCTTCTGTCGGCATATTGGCCATAAATTCATGTCCGCTTTCATTTACGCTTCCGGCACCTGCCCAAACGTGTTTTTTCGGCAGCTTGATTGTTAAATCAGTTCCTTCTGCTTGGTAATGTAAAGCGGCATAATGTTTTTGGTTCAAATGATCAACTTTTTCATGAAGGTTTTGATCATGATTGATCCACGCTTGAATTGGGTTTTCTTCGTTTACGCGTGTTGCTTTAAAAATTTCTTCCCACAGAAGCTGTGTCGCTTCCTCTTCTGATTTGCCAGGGAATACTTTCTGAGCCCAACCTGCTGATGCAGCACCGACGACAGTCCAGCTCACTTTATCAGATTGAATGTATTGTCTGTATGTATGTAACGCTTTGCCTGCAGCTTTTTGGAAGGCGGCAATCCGTTTGGAATCTACACCTTGCAGTAAATCTGGGTTTGAGGATACGACTGAAATGAAAGCAGCTCCTTTTTTGGCAAGCTCTTCTCTGCCTTTCGCTTCCCATTCAGGATACTCTTCAAAGGCTTCAAACGGCGCCAGTTCATATTTTAATTTGGCCACTTCGTCATCCTGCCAATTCACTGTTACATTTTTTGCGCCTTTTTCATATGCATGTTTTACAATCAGACGGACGAAATCGCGTACCTCCGTCGAAGCATTTACCACCACATACTGGCCTTTTTGGACATTAACCCCGACCTCAACCGCCAGCTGGGCATATGTATTTAGTTTCTCTGAAAATGTATCCATCAATCTTTCCTCCTCGTGCTTTTTTCTCATCATATCAAATAATCTCCTATAAAGAAAAGAAAGGAGTGCAAAGAGAAAAACCCAAAACAAAATGGTTTTGGGCTTTTCAACACTTATGGATGATTCATTTTTACAGTACCTTCAGGCGCATGAGGCATGTTTGCCAGTGAAATGCTCATGCCTCCAAGAATGATTCCGCTCAAAATGGCTGCAATCGCTACCCGTCTTCCTAAATCTCTAAGCATCTGTTTCCTCCTTATCGTTTCTCCATTTCCCACAATATGAAGCGAGAGAGGAAAAAAGAAGCAGGAATTTCAATTACTTTCTGAGATTTTGCGAGAAAAGGATTATTTAACCGCTTTTTGGAGCTTATCAATCACCTCTAAAGAACGGCCGGTGCCGATTGCCACGGATTCAAGCGGGTTTGGCGCCACGTGTACAGGTACAACGATTTCTTCTGACAGCCATTCTTTGATCCCGTTAAGAAGCGCCCCGCCGCCTGTTAAAATTACGCCGCGATCGACAATGTCTCCGCTTAATTCAGGAGGACAGTCCTCAAGTGTGGCTCTAATCGCTTCAAGAATATGAAGGAGAGATTCACGCATCGCGTTTTGAATTTCATTTGATTGAAGCATAATGGTTTTCGGTAGCCCCGTCACAAGGTCACGTCCGCGAATTTCCATTGCATCCGGCACATGCTCAATCAATGCATGGCCAATTTCCATTTTAACCTGCTCAGCTGTACGTTCACCGATCAGCAAATTGTACTTTTTCCGCACAAAAGCAACGATATCCTCATCAAGCTGGTCTCCGCCGATTCTGATTGAATGGCAGGAGACAACGCCTCCAAAGGAAATAATCGCGACTTCCGTCGTCCCGCCGCCGATATCTACCACCACGTTAGCAACCGGCTCGTCAACCGGCAAATCCGCTCCGATTGCAGCTGCCACCGGTTCTTCAATTAAATGGACGTTTTTCGCTCCGCAATTTTTCACCGCGTCACTGATGGCGCGGCGTTCCACTGCAGTTGAGCCTGATGGTGTGCACACAACGACATTCGGCTTTCTGAACGACATGCCGATGCTCTTTCCGGCTTTTTTCATGATGTGCTTTAACAAATCAGTTGTCATGTCGTAGTCAGCGATAACGCCGTCCTTCATCGGTCTGACAGCGACAATTTTTCCCGGTGTTTTACCGATCATATTTTTCGCGTCAGTCCCGATCGCAAGCACTGCTTTAGTCGTTGTATCTACTGCGACAACAGAAGGTTCATTTAAGATGATTCCTTTATTTTTGCTGTAAACAAGTATATTAGCTGTTCCTAAGTCAATTCCAATTTCAGTTGATTGAAACATGTTTTCACCCAATCTTTATCCTGATTTTATATGATTCTACATTTAAAGTTTCTAAGAAAAGAAGCGATTTTTGGGGGTGTGCGTCGGGAAAGAAATGTTTTTGTAAAAAACTGCGGAAGGGTGTAACAGAAGTAATACATTTTTCGGTTTTATGGAAAAAATATCTTGCGATTCTTCAAGAAAGCGGGAAACTTTTTCTAAGTTTCGTACGTCTACGATATATTGAGGGACAACCTTGAATATTACATGAAAAAAGAAACATTTAAGGAAGAAGGGTTTTTATGAAATCAATAGGTGTTGTAAGAAAAGTAGATGAATTAGGCCGTATTGTTATGCCGATAGAGTTAAGACGGGCACTGGATATTGCTATCAAAGACAGCATTGAGTTTTTTGTCGAGGGCGATAAAATTATTTTGAAAAAGTACAAACCTCATGGCATTTGTTTAATGACTGGGGAAATCACTTCAGAAAATAAAGAATACGGCAACGGTAAAATTACGTTAAGCCCTGAAGGCGCACAGCTGCTTCTCGAAGAAATTCAAGCCGCTTTAAAAGAATAATATATGTTGAAAAAGGCGGAATGGTGTAATCTCCGCCTTTTTTTGCGTGCCGATTTCTGATTACCGCCGCCTAAGATATGACATCATGAACAAAAGGTAATGAATGATTTGGGATACTTTACATATTTTACTCAATTATTTGTCGAAGAATGGTACAATAAACAGAGAAACACAAGCGGCAGGTGGTCATATGAGAAAATATCAAGCACGTATCATTTCCATTATTTTGGCGATGATTTTTATTATGTTTTGGGATTATTTATTTTATTTTATAGGCAAAAACCCGATTAATTGGCCTGTTGACATTGTGTATACAGCAGTAACGATTTTCAGTGTCTGGATGCTGGCGTATTATGTCGATGAGAAAAAACAGCTGGTCAAGAAAATGAAAGATAATGAATGGAAGTATAAACAGCTTTCTGATGAGAAGAACCGCATCATGGATAATTTACAGGAGATCGTTTTTCAAACCAATGCAAAAGGCGAAATTACATACTTAAATCAAGCGTGGGCAGCCATCACAGGTTTTTCGATCAGTGAATGTATGGGGACAATGTATAATGATTACTTCATAAAAGAAAAGCATGTAGCTGATCACATTAATACTCAAATCAAAAACAAAGCGTCCTCGGGGATGTTTACGGCAAAATATGTGACAAAGAACGGGACGATTTTTTGGGGCGAGGTTCACTATAAACTTTACTATGACCGAGATGAGCAATTTACCGGAAGCCTGGGCACAATGTCAGACATCACTGAGCGAAAAGAGGCTGAAGATGAGCTTCTGGAAATCAATGAACGGCTTGCGAGGGAGTCGCAGAAACTGTCAATCACGAGTGAACTGGCTGCCGGCATTGCACATGAAGTCAGAAATCCTTTAACGTCCGTCAGCGGATTCCTTCAAATTATGAAAACATCATATCCGGATAGAAAAGATTATTTTGATATCATCTTTTCAGAGATTAAAAGAATTGATCTGGTGCTCGGCGAGCTGCTGCTGCTGGCAAAGCCGCAGGAAATTACATTTAAAACGCACCCAATCAATGAAATTTTGAAACAAGTCACGACATTGCTTGATACGAATGCCATATTGTCCAATATTGCTATTGAAAAGAATTTTGGTGAGACGGAAGCCTGTATGATTAAAGGGGACGAAAACCAGCTGAAGCAGGTTTTTATCAATATTATCAAAAATGGAATTGAAGCAATGCCAAAAGGCGGTGTCGTAACGATTTCCACTGCTAAAACAGCTTCACACGTCGTAATAAGCGTAAAAGATGAAGGGAACGGCATGTCACAGGAAAAGCTTGAGCAAATCGGAAAACCTTTTTATTCAACAAAGGAGAAAGGCACAGGGCTGGGGCTCGCCATTTGTTTGAGAATATTAAAGGAACATAACGGGGAATTGAAGATTGAAAGTGAAGCTGGAAAAGGCAGCATCTTTCAAGTTGTTTTGCCTTTGAAATCTGACAGCTGAGAGGGGAAAAACAAGATGAACTCGCTTCTGTTTGTATATGGGACCTTAAGGAAGCATGAAAAAAATCATCATTTGTTATCACAGTCGGCTTGTATCAGTGAGCAGGCGCGGACAAAGGGAAGTCTTTTTAATAAGGCAGCCGAGGAACCTGCGGCCGTGTTTGGGGCTGATGGCTATATTTGCGGTGAGATATATGAAGCAGATGAATCGTGTATACATAAGCTTGATCTTTTGTATCAAGGTTACCACAAGAAATCTGTACATGTCGAAACTGATGCTGGAATCAAGGAAGCACTTGTATATTATATGAAAAAAGATGATTATGCTGACTTTGTGAAAATAGGCAGCGGTGACTGGAAAGAACATCAGATGATCAGCAAATCTAAAGATCCCGTGTACTATTTTGGCTACGGATCTTGTATGGACAATGCCCGTTTTCAAAAAGCAGGGGTGGATCATTATTTTCAAGATCCAGTGGGAGGAGCTGTTTTAAAAGGGTATACAACCCGCTTTACGTTAAAAAGGCCAGACGGCTCAAGAGCGGATATCACTGAAGACGGAGGCACGACAGAAGGGGTTCTGTATCGTCTTCCTTTTTCAGCTGTCACCTATTTGTATAAAAGGGAAGGGGTTGAATCTCTTACCTATCGGCCGGCATTTGTAGACGTTGAAGCAGGGGGAAAGCTCTATACCGATTGTTTAACCTTTCTCGTCCTCCGAAAAGAAGCAGAAACAGCACCTCCTCAGCATTATCAAATCGAGATTGAACGGGGAGCGGAGCTTTATTTGACCCCGGGCTTTACTGAACGGCTTAAGCAGCATATGAATTCGCTGCCAAAAGGTTGATGAAATTAACACTGCTTCAAAAGAATATGTTAAAATTTGATCAATATGATGTTAGGTAAAGGAGCACCACTATGAAAAAAGAATTTGCCGTAATTGGTCTCGGCCGTTTTGGTGGAAGTATATGCAAAGCATTGAGCGAAGAGGGCGTCGAGGTCATGGCGATGGATATTGATGAAGATAAAGTTAACGAGTATGCCAAGATTGCATCACATGCCGTCATCGGAGACTCGACCGACGAATCTGTTCTGAAAAATTTAGGTTTGAGGAATTTTGACCACGTCATTGTTGCGATCGGTGAAAATATTCAGGCGAGTATATTAACAACTCTGATCCTCAAAGAACTGGGTGTCAATACGATTACAGTTAAGGCTCAGAACGATTATCATGAAAAAGTGCTGTCCAAAATCGGCGCGGATCACATTGTCCACCCGGAACGTGATATGGCAAAAAGAATTGCGCATAATATCGTTTCCAACAATGTACTTGATTATTTGGAGCTGTCAGAAGAGCATAGTCTCGTCGAGATCGTGGCCAACAGCCGTCTTGCCGGAAACACTCTTCTCGATTTAGATATACGGGCGAAATACGGTATTAATATTGTAGCGATTAAAAGGGGCAAGGAAGTCATCGTGTCGCCGCTTGCGACTGAAGTGATACATCAAGAAGATATTCTCATCGTCATTGGATCGGTTACGGATATTTCACGTTTTGAGAAAAGAGTTCTTCATACGAAATAGAAGAAATATAAGCCGTCCTTAGGGACGGTTTTTTCATATTATCAGAATATAACAACTTTAATGAACTAAGCGCCAATTTACTAAAATTTTATTGACTACGGATAAGCGTTCCGATAGCATATTGTACCATATAAATAAAAAAGAGGAGGGGGCCATTTGAATAAAGAAGCGCTGGTCAAAAGGCTGAATGCTTCAGCCCGCAGACAAAAAGCTGACATCGTCATTAAGAACGGGAAAATCATGGACGTATATAATCATGAGTGGATTTATGAAGATATTGCGATAACAGACGGAGTTATTGTAGGCCTCGGCCTGTATGAAGGTGAAGAAACCATTGATGCAGAGGGGCAAGTCATTGTGCCGGGATTTATTGATGGTCATGTACATATTGAGTCATCAATGGTGACACCGATCGAGTTTGCAAAAGCCGTATTGCCGAATGGCGTGACGACCATCATTACCGATCCGCATGAAATAGCGAACGTGTCCGGTCAGGAAGGGATCAAATTTATGATTGAACAGGCTCGCCAAACACCGCTGAATATCCATTTTATGCTTCCCTCCAGTGTGCCTGCCGCCAGCTTTGAGAGATCCGGTGCGGTACTTCAGGCGGCCGATTTGAAGCCATTTTACGAAGAGAAAGAGGTATTGGGTCTGGCTGAAGTGATGGATTATGTATCGGTTGAGCAGGGTGAAGCAGACATGGTTAATAAGCTGTTTGATGCCCGGAGCGCGGGGAAACGGATTGACGGACATTTAGCAGGCTTGTCAACTGATCTCATCAATATTTACAGAACCGCTTTTGTCTTGACCGATCATGAGGTAACGACGAAGGAAGAAGCGCTGGATCGTATCAGAAGAGGAATGTACGTCATGATGCGAGAAGGGTCAGTCGCCAAAAATACAATGAAAGTGCTGCCGGCTGTTAATGAAAAGAATGCGCGCCGTTTCTTTTTCTGTACTGATGATAAACACGTAGATGATTTATTGTCAGAGGGAAGTGTGAATCATCAGGTGAAAATGGCTATTCAAGCAGGTCTCGATCCGTTTTTGGCATACCAATTAGGAAGCCTGAATGCAGCGGAATGCTACGGACTAGATACAAAGGGAGCGGTTGCTCCGGGATTTGACGCCGATTTGCTCTTTATTTCAGATGTGGAAAATGTCACTGTCACAAAGACGTTGGTAAAAGGACAAACTGTTGCTGAAGATAATAAAGCAGTCTGTCAGGCACAAGCTCATACGCTAACACCAGATCCGGCGCTGCTTCATTCCGTTAACCTTGCTGCTCCTCTTTCCGAACAGGATTTTCATATGCCAATTGATCCCCAGCAGCAGATGAATGTCATTCAAATCATACCAAATCAGCTTGAAACACGCCTGGTGAGTGTTCCGGCTCCGGAAGCATCCATTTTTCAGCCTGACATCGATCTTGACTTGTTAAAGATTGCAGTCGTCGAACGGCATAAGGGATTAAAAGAAACGGGACTTGGTATTGTGAAAGGATTTGGTTTGAAAAGCGGGGCGATTGCAACAACGATTTCACACGATTCGCATAATATCATTGCCGTGGGGACAAATGACACCGATATCGCAGCCGCAGTTAATAAGCTGCAGGAAATTGGCGGCGGATTAACAGTTATAAAAGACGGGGAAGAACTTCACTCGGTTGCTCTGCCGATTGCGGGGTTATTATCCGACCAATCTGCAGAATTGGTGAATCAAAGCTTAATGACGCTTCATGAAAAGCTCTCATTCATCGGTTTCAAAGACCGGTTTAACCCATTTTTGACGCTTTCATTTTTGGCTTTGCCTGTCATTCCTGACATCAAAATGACGACAACAGGGTTGTTTGATGTAAAGTCATTTCAGCATATAGCACTGCAATAAAAAAGATGCACTCCTAAGTGAGTGCATCTTTTTTTTAAACCTCCATAATGATCGGAAGGATCATTGGGCGGCGTTTCGTTTTTTCATATAAGAACGGAGCAAGCGTATCCGTGATCTCATTTTTGATTTCTGACCATTGAGTGGTTTTTCGTTCCATGACTTTTTGCAAGTGGTTTGAAATGAGCTCCTGGGCGTCATTGATCAAATCACCTGATTCTCTCATGTAAACAAACCCTCTGGAAATCAAGTCAGGGCCCGCTGAAATCTTAAAGTCATCCATATCTATGCTGACAACGACGATCACAAGACCTTCTTCAGAAAGAATTCTGCGGTCGCGAAGCACGATATTTCCAATATCACCGATACCGCTACCGTCGATATATACTGAACCGGATGGGATTTTACCGGCAACTGAAGCTTCATCGCCTTTAAGCGCCAATACTTCACCGTTATCCATGATAAAGCAGTTTTCTTCAGGGATGCCGCAATCTGTCGCAAGCTTGACATGCATCTTTTGCATTCTGTACTCACCGTGAATCGGCATGAAGAATTTAGGCTTGATTAAACGAAGCATCAGCTTTTGTTCTTCCTGTCCGCCGTGACCGGATGTATGGATATCATTAAGAGGTCCGTGAATAACCTCGGCCCCCGCACGATACAGCTGGTTAATTGTGCGGCTCACGCTGATTGTGTTGCCCGGGATAGGGGATGAAGAAAATACGACTGTATCTCCAGGATTGATTGAAATCTGCCGGTGTGTGCCGTTTGCAATTCTGGATAAAGCCGCCATCGGTTCCCCTTGGCTACCTGTACACAGGATCGTTACTTTATTGGCAGGAATGCGATTGATTTCATTATGTTCAATAAACGTATTTTTAGGACAGTTAATATAGCCGAGAGTTTGTCCGATTTCGATAGCCGATTCCATACTGCGTCCAAATACGGCAACTTTTCTTCCATTTAATACAGCAGCCTCAATTACCTGCTGCAAGCGGTGAATATTCGACGCAAATGTAGCGAAGATAACTCGGCCGTCCACCTTGCGGAAAATGTCATGAATGCTTTCTCCGACACGGCGTTCAGACATAGTGAACTCCGGGTTTTCACTGTTTGTGCTGTCTGAAAGGAGGCACAGAACGCCTTCTTTGCCGATTTCTGCCATTTTCGTTAAGTTTGCCGGCTCGCCGACTGGAGTAAAGTCGAATTTGAAATCTCCAGTATGTACGATGTTTCCGGGCGGCGTTTTTACAACAATACCGTAGGAATCCGGAATACTGTGTGTTGTTCTAAAGAATGACACAGCCGTTTTGCGAAATTTTACGATATCATCCTCACCGATGATGTTAAGCTTAGTCTGTCTTAATAATCCGTGCTCTTCAAGTTTATTCCGAAGTAAGCCGATCGCGAGTTTACCGCCGTAAACGGGAATATTGACTTGTCTAAGCAGGTACGGGATGCCGCCGATATGGTCTTCGTGCCCGTGAGTGATAAAAAGCCCTTTAATTTTATCTTCGTTTTTAACTAAATACGTGTAATCGGGAATGACGTAATCAATACCGAGCAGTTCGTCCTCGGGAAACTTGATCCCCGCGTCAATCAGTACAATTTCATCCTGAAACTGCACTGCATACGTATTTTTACCGATTTCACCCAGTCCTCCGAGGGCGAAAACAGCAGTCTGATCGTTTTTTACAAATTTCATACCGCTCATAACTCCAATACTTTAAAATTTTCACTCTGTTGTTCATATTCTAAAAAAGCACCGTCAACAGGTGTGATAAATTCAATATTAAATTTCTTGTCTTTCAGTTTCGTTCTGACGTCACGCTCTGATACACCTTCAATATAAAGTGAATCTGTTTTTTCCCGAACAGGTACTTCCTCAGCTTTTTTTTGATAAAATACCTTATAAATCATCCAAATCTCTCCTTAAATGCCGTATGTTAGACTCGCTTATTCTATTATATTCGAAAACGGAATATAAGGAAAGTCTTGAGCAAAATAAGGACCTTTCAAAAAGGGACAGATCCCTTATCAGGCAATGGCTTTCCTGCGGAGCATTCCGTTCCATTGTCTTCTGAGTTTCTTTTTTAATTTCCGAAGCATAACGCGGTCCCTCCTTCGATTGATACTTGTCCAAGGCTGTTTTATACAAATAGTATACGGAGTTTAGCACGGACTTTCCGTGGATATTAATGGAATTTTATTTTGTTTTTGAGGGAAATAGTTTGCTGAACTGAAATCTTTTTGTATGATGAGTGTGGGAATTGCAGATTTAGACGATAAAGGGGAATAACGATGGACTCAAAATTAATTTTTTTCGATATTGACGGCACGATATATGATCACGACAAAAAGATACCGGAAAGCACAAGAAAAACGGTAGCGGAGCTTCAGAGGCAGGGGCACCATGTGTTTATCGCCAGCGGGCGGTCCCCGTTTCTGGTGAAGCCGATTTTAGAGGAGTTAGGCATTCACTCATTTATTTCCTACAACGGTCAGTATGTCGTCTTTGAAAATGAAGTGATTTATAAGAATCCGCTGCCTGAAGAGGCAATCAGAAGATTGTTAAAGCAGGCGGGAGAAGGAAGCCACCCGGTTGTGTTTATGGCTGAAGATACAATGAAAGCGACTGTTGCTGACCATCCTCATGTCTTGGAGGGAATCGGCAGCCTGAAAACCGACTATCCTGAAACCGATGACCTCTTTTATGAAGGAAAAGAAATTTTTCAGCTTCTGCTGTTTTGCCAGGATGAAGAAGAAAAAATTTATGGGGCTTTTCCAGAATTCGATCTTGTGCGCTGGCATGAGCTTTCGACTGATGTGCTGCCGCGCGGCGGATCAAAGGCGGAGGGGATTAAAAAAGTAATCGAGCGCCTTCCGTTTGATATCAGCGATACATATGCCTTCGGTGACGGATTAAATGATCTGCAAATGATTCAGTTTGTCGGAACAGGCGTTGCCATGGGGAATGCCGTTCCTGAATTAAAAGAAGTTGCGGATTTTGTAACAAAGCCTGTAGACGAGGATGGAATTGCTTATGCTGTCAAAGAATTAGGCTTGCTAAAATAAAAAAGCGGCTGGCACTTATAGTGTCAGCCGCATATTTTCTTTTAGCGGTCAA
This sequence comes from Bacillus sp. FSL K6-1012, assembly GCF_037964915.1. NCBI lineage: Bacteria > Bacillati > Bacillota > Bacilli > Caryophanales > Bacillaceae > Bacillus > Bacillus sp. FSL K6-1012. The sequence goes on from NZ_CP150175.1 coordinate 1,564,532, forward strand.
TCGCCATCGCGTTTTCAGGTTCTTTAAATGGATTTTCTTTATCGATATGATCATAAAACATAACGCCATTTAAATGGTCGATTTCATGCTGAAATACAATCGCCGGAAATCCTTTTAAACGAATGTCTATTTGTTCTCCCTCCAGTGTTGTTCCTTTCACTCTGATACGAGCGTAGCGCGGAACATAGCCGGGAATTGCCTCATCAACTGACAGGCAGCCTTCACCGCTTGTTAAATAGCTTCTTTCAACGGAATGGCTGACGATCTTCGGGTTAAACAATGCATAGCTGTATAACTTCCCGGAAGCATCTTCTGCATGGACTGCGATCATCCGTTTATTAATATTAATTTGAGGTGCCGCAAGTCCTACGCCGGGGCGCAGATTGTATTTTTCAGCCAATTCCGGATTTTGGCTGTTTTTTACGAATTCAATCATATCTGCCAGCTGCTGTTTTTCTTCTTCTGTGGCAGGCAGCCCGACAGGCTCTGCTGTCTCTCTTAAGGCAGGGTGGCCGTCGCGCACGATGTTTTCCATAGTAATCAAGAAACTTCACTCCTAAAGCTTAATATGTAAATTATATCGGATTTCTTCGTAAAGGTGCAACGAAACGAATGACCAGCCGTAAATGGCTGGTCAGTGTTTTACTGTGTAATTAGCAACAGCCTCCGCCTAAATAAGCAGCTCCAACAATGATTAACAGAATGAATAAAACAACGATTAACGCAAATGTGCGGCCATATCCTGCTCCGCCATATCCGTAACCATAACTGCAGCAGCCTCCGCCGTAACCATATCCATAACCGTACATGAACATAACCTCCTCTTTTAATTACGCCAGAGCCTTGTAGTAGGCATAGCGTCTACAATAACCTATGTAAAAACAAAAAAGTTGTATGGTCATCTGTCCTGATTTTTGACGATTTAGATTTGATTTTTTGCTCAGCAAGCCATGCGATAACCACCTGGCTATTGTCAAATATCTCTATGGATTCTATAGTAGAAATTGTCAAGATTGGGGGATTTAACGTGAAAGACAGAATAAAACGGCGCCACGGTGTGAAAATCGGAGCCTTTTGCGCTGTGACTTTCCTATTAACAGGGTGCGTGGGACAGGATCCGGTGGATTCACTTCATGACTCATTAGAAAAAGTCGCTGATCTAGAAAAACCGTTTCAAGAAGAACAGAAAACGCTCGAGGAATTAGAGAAAAAAGAACATGCTCTCTACAATGATGTCATCAAGCTCAATATGGATGATTATAAAAAAATCGTTTCATTATCAGACGAAGCGCTAGAGAATGTAAATAAACGCGAAGAACATCTGAAGCTTGAAAATGAGAGCATCGAAAAATCCGAATCAGAATTTGAGGAAGCCAAAACATCCGCAGAAAATATTAAGGATAAACACATCAAGGCAAAGGCCGAGACTGCGGCAGATCATATGAAAAAAAGATATGCTGCATACAGCTCTATGTCTGAAGAATATGAAAAAGCCATTAAACTTGATAAAAAACTGTATAAGCTGCTGAAAGACAAAGACTTGACGCTGGATAAGCTTGATCAGCAGATCGAAAAAGCGAATGCTTCTTATAAAAAAGTCCTTAAACAAAGCGGCGAATTTGATGTGCAAACGGAGAAATATAATAAAGCCCGCAAAGATTTATATGACGCCGCAGGCTATCATATAAAAAAGAGCTGACTATGATCAGCTCTTTTTTTAAATTCTATTCAAAATTTAAATTTCTATTGTAGTACAGTATGATGGGTTATACTAGTACAGTTTGAGGTGCAGGCTGCATCTGTTTTTTTATAGAAAATGTAAAGCGAATACATTTATTGAAAATCAGCGATGAAAACGATTGACGGTTCTTCTTTATATGGTGTAAACTAATCCATGTTAAGCGGTGTTGTATTAGTTTTTTACAACTTCGAAATAATACAGTTCAAAGCAGAGTGTAACTATCCTACATAAATGGTTTCGGCAAACTGGGGATCGGCTAAAATATATACGACTTACTGCTGATACTTTAGGGTACCCTAAGTTTGTATGTATAAAAGGAATGCACGTCTAATGACTGTTTAAAAGAAAGGAAGAGGTGACTTTAGTATGGCTGCAAAAACGAAAAAAGTAATCGTTGATAGTAAGAAGCAATTTGATGCCATTAAAAAGCAGTTCGAAACGTTCCAAATTTTAAATGAAAAGGGAGAAGTCGTGAATGAAGCGGCGATGCCTGATTTAACTGATGATCAATTGAAAGAGCTTATGCGCCGCATGGTATTTACGCGTGTGCTTGATCAGCGCTCTATCTCATTAAACCGTCAAGGACGTCTCGGATTCTACGCTCCTACTGCGGGCCAAGAAGCTTCTCAGATTGCTACACATTTCGCGCTTGAAAAAGAAGACTTCGTTCTTCCGGGATACCGTGATGTGCCTCAGTTAATCTGGCACGGCCTTCCATTATATCAAGCGTTCCTGTTCTCTCGCGGACATTTCCGAGGAAACCAAATGCCTGATGATGTGAATGCCCTTTCTCCACAAATCATTATCGGTGCTCAATACATTCAAACGGCCGGTGTTGCGCTAGGTCTTAAAAAACGCGGTAAGAAAGCTGTCGCAATCACTTACACTGGTGACGGCGGAGCTTCACAAGGGGACTTCTACGAAGGAATTAACTTTGCCGGCGCTTATAAAGCACCTGCGATCTTCGTTGTACAAAACAACCGTTACGCGATTTCAACTCCAGTTGAAAAACAATCTGCAGCAGGTACAATTGCACAAAAAGCAGTAGCTGCCGGAATTGTGGGTGTACAAGTAGACGGAATGGATCCGCTTGCTGTATACGCTGCAACTGCAGAAGCACGCGAACGGGCGATTAACGGTGAAGGCCCGACACTGATTGAAACACTGACATTCCGTTATGGCCCGCACACAATGGCTGGTGACGATCCGACTAAATATCGCACAAAAGAAATCGAAAACGAATGGGAGCAAAAAGATCCGCTTGTACGCTTCCGTGCGTTCCTTGAAAACAAAGGCCTATGGTCTGAAGAAGAAGAAACAAAAGTAATCGAGGATGCAAAAGAAGAAATTAAGCAGGCGATCAAAAAAGCGGATGCTGAGCCTAAGCAAAAAGTAACTGATTTAATGAAAATCATGTTCGAAAAAATGCCTCATAACCTTGAGGAGCAATTTGAAATTTATACACAGAAGGAGTCGAAGTAAGCCATGGCGCAAATGACAATGATTCAAGCAATCACGGATGCGTTACGCACAGAACTGAAAAATGACGAAAATGTCTTAGTTTTCGGAGAAGACGTTGGTGTTAACGGCGGCGTATTCCGTGCGACAGAAGGATTGCAAAAAGAATTCGGTGAAGACCGTGTGTTTGACACGCCACTTGCTGAATCTGGTATCGGCGGTCTTGCCCTTGGTTTAGGCTTAAACGGCTTCCGTCCGGTAATGGAAATCCAATTCTTTGGATTTGTTTACGAAGTAATGGATTCAGTATCTGGCCAAATGGCTCGTATGCGTTACCGTTCTGGCGGACGCTGGACTTCACCTGTAACCATTCGTTCTCCGTTCGGCGGCGGTGTTCATACTCCTGAGCTTCACGCTGACAGCTTAGAAGGTCTTGTTGCACAACAGCCTGGTGTCAAAGTTGTTATTCCATCAACTCCTTACGATGCCAAAGGACTTTTGATTTCTGCGATCAGAGACAACGATCCTGTTGTTTTCTTAGAGCACATGAAGCTTTACCGTTCTTTCCGTCAGGAAGTTCCTGAAGAAGAATACGCAATTGAGCTTGGCAAAGCTGACGTAAAACGTGAAGGTACTGACCTTTCAATCATCACTTACGGCGCAATGGTTCATGAATCATTAAAAGCTGCCGAGGAGCTTGAAAAAGACGGCATTTCTGCTGAAGTTGTCGACCTTCGCACTGTAAGCCCGCTTGACATTGATACAATCATCGCATCTGTAGAAAAAACAGGACGCGCGATTGTTGTTCAAGAGGCACAAAAACAAGCCGGTATTGCTGCAAACGTAGTAGCAGAAATTAATGACCGTGCGATCTTGAGCTTGGAAGCACCTGTACTTCGCGTGGCTGCGCCTGATACAGTATTTCCTTTCTCTCAAGCGGAGAGCGTATGGCTTCCAAACCATAAAGATGTTCTTGAAACAGCAAGAAAAGTACTTGAATTTTAATCAAACTGCATAATCGAGAGGGAAGATGAACGTTTTCCCTCTATTATATATCTGTTTTCAATGCTTACGTTGTAAACTTTAAAATTGCTTAATCAAACTAGGAGGTCGAGAACTGTGGCATTTGAATTTAAACTTCCAGATATCGGGGAAGGTATCCACGAAGGCGAAATCGTAAAATGGTTTGTCAAGCCTAACGATGAGGTTGACGAAGATGATGTACTGGCGGAAGTCCAAAATGATAAAGCAGTAGTAGAAATTCCTTCACCTGTTAAAGGAAAAGTATTAGAATTAAAAGTTGAAGAGGGAACGGTTGCAACTGTTGGACAAACGATCATTACGTTTGATGCACCTGGTTACGAAGACCTTCAATTTAAAGGCAGCGATGAGTCTGGCGACGCAAAAACTGAAGCACAAGTTCAGTCTACTGGTGAAGCTGGACAAGATGTTGCGAAAGAAGAGCGTGCTGAAGAGCCTGCTAAAGAAACTGGCGCAGGACAGCAGGATCAAGCTGAAGTTGACCCGAACAAACGCGTGATCGCTATGCCTTCTGTACGTAAATACGCTCGTGAAAAAGGCGTAGATATCCGTAAAGTAACAGGTTCAGGCAACAACGGACGTGTTGTGAAAGAAGATATCGACAGCTTTGTAAACGGAGGAGCGCAAGAAGCTGCGCCGCAAGAAACGGCTGCACCTCAAGAAACAGCTGCTAAACCGGCTGCTGCACCGGCTCCAGAGGGTGAATTCCCAGAAACTCGCGAAAAAATGAGCGGTATCCGTAAAGCAATTGCAAAAGCGATGGTTAACTCTAAACATACTGCTCCTCATGTAACACTAATGGACGAAGTGGACGTAACAAACCTTGTTGCACATCGTAAACAGTTCAAACAGGTTGCTGCTGATCAAGGCATCAAGCTGACATACTTGCCTTACGTTGTAAAAGCTCTTACATCTGCACTGAAAAAATTCCCTGTTTTAAACACGTCAATTGACGATAAAACAGATGAAGTAATCCAAAAACATTACTTCAACATCGGTATTGCTGCTGACACTGAAAAAGGCTTGCTTGTGCCAGTTGTAAAAAATGCAGACCGTAAAGCGATCTTTGAAATTTCTGATGAGATCAACAGCCTTGCAACAAAAGCTCGTGAAGGCAAGCTTGCTCCAGCTGAAATGAAAGGCGCATCTTGCACAATTACAAACATCGGTTCAGCCGGCGGACAATGGTTCACTCCGGTTATCAACCATCCAGAAGTTGCGATTCTTGGTATCGGACGCATTGCAGAAAAAGCGATTGTTCGTGATGGCGAAATCGTAGCAGCTCCAGTCTTAGCTCTTTCTCTCAGCTTCGACCACCGTATGATCGACGGAGCGACTGCGCAAAATGCACTAAATCACATCAAGCGTTTACTGAACGATCCACAATTAATTTTAATGGAGGCGTAATGTTATGGTAGTAGGAGATTTCCCTATTGAAACAGATACTCTTGTAATTGGTGCGGGACCTGGCGGCTATGTAGCTGCCATCCGCGCTGCACAGCTTGGACAAAAAGTAACAGTCGTTGAAAAAGCAACTCTTGGAGGCGTTTGTCTGAACGTTGGATGTATCCCTTCAAAAGCGCTGATCAATGCTGGCCACCGTTATGAGAATGCTAAGCATTCTGATGACATGGGAATCACTGCTGAGAACGTAACAGTTGATTTCACAAAAGTTCAAGAGTGGAAAACTTCTGTTGTTAACAAGCTTACTGGCGGTGTAGCAGGTCTTCTTAAAGGCAACAAAGTAGATGTAGTAAAAGGCGAAGCTTACTTTGTAGACAGCAATTCAGTTCGTGTAATGGATGAGAATTCTGCTCAAACATACACGTTCAAAAACGCAATCATTGCGACTGGTTCTCGTCCTATCGAATTGCCAAACTTCAAATATACTGATCGTGTCCTAAATTCAACAGGTGCTTTGGCTCTTAAAGAAATTCCTAAAAAGCTTGTTGTTATCGGCGGCGGATACATCGGAACTGAGCTTGGAACTGCGTATGCAAACTTCGGCACTGAGCTTGTTATTCTTGAAGGCGGAGATGAAATTCTTCCAGGCTTCGAAAAACAAATGAGTTCCCTTGTAACTCGCAGACTGAAGAAAAAAGGCAACGTTGAAATCCATACAAACGCGATGGCTAAAGGCGTTGAAGAAAAAGCTGACGGCGTAACAGTCACTTTCGAAGTAAAAGGTGAAGAAAAAACTGTTGATGCTGATTACGTACTGATTACTGTCGGACGCCGTCCAAATACTGATGAGCTTGGTCTTGAGCAAGTCGGTATTGAAATGACTGACCGCGGTGTTATCAAAACTGACAAACAGTGCCGCACGAACGTACCTAACATCTATGCAATCGGTGATATCATTGAAGGACCGCCGCTTGCTCACAAAGCATCTTACGAAGGTAAGATTGCTGCAGAAGCGATCGCTGGAGAGCCTGCAGAAATCGATTACCTTGGTATTCCTGCGGTTGTCTTCTCTGAGCCTGAGCTTGCATCAGTCGGTTACACTGAAGCACAAGCGAAAGAAGAAGGCCTTGACATTGTTGCTGCTAAATTCCCATTTGCAGCAAACGGCCGCGCGCTTTCTCTTAACGAAACTGACGGCTTCATGAAGCTGATCACTCGTAAAGAGGACGGCCTTGTAATCGGTGCGCAAATCGCCGGCGCAAGCGCTTCTGACATGATTTCTGAATTAAGTTTAGCTATCGAAGGCGGCATGACTGCTGAAGATATTGCTATGACAATTCATGCACATCCAACATTGGGTGAAATCACAATGGAAGCTGCTGAAGTGGCAATCGGAAGCCCGATTCACATCGTAAAATAATAGAGATGACATAAAAAACAGCCCCGTAAGCGGGGGCTGTTTTATTTATTTAGACAGTACATGCTGTAATGGTTTAATGATGTCTTCTTTCTTTTTCACACATCCCTCTATTTTCACAACGACATGCCGCTGATCAACTACCATGAGAGTAGGGACGGTTTCGATTTCATCTTCCCAGCCTTTTCTGTTATCGTATACCTTCATTTTATCTATTTGATCAGGATAATCCTTTTCTAAATCTAGCAGAGCATCATAATATGACGCCTCTTGATCAATTTGATTTTCATCAGAAAAAAATAGGATTTGAGTATGATGAATGCTGTCAATTCGGCTTTTTTTTATTGGATTGATTGTGGAAAGGGTGCAGCCCGATAAAGCAAATACTATCATCAGTATGGGAAATACCGCGCGATATCGCATCTATCTTCTCCTCTGTATAAACCATAGTAAACTAGTTTTAGTTTATCACGAGTAACCGCGTCATCTGCTTCTTGTTACCTAATTGTTATATAATTGAAACCGTTTTTAAAGAGAGATAACATCTCTTTAAACCGAATACTCTGAACGCACACATTATTCATCGCGAATCATTTGCAATTTCGTTACACTATTCAAAAAAAGTTCGCGAAAACATGAAATCACAATGTCTTTTCAGCATAAGTATCGAATGAAAGCGTTTGTTAAGAAGATGATAATTCATGGAACCGAAAAGAAAAAACATGTTACATTAAAAGTTTTTGAAATAAATGTGTTATACAGTTTATTGTTGACATTTTAAATGTGACATATTAATATAATACCAACAAAAGAAATTAAGCGTTTTCAAAATTAAAAGAAATGGGGAATGAGAGATGGGTACGATTGTTTGCCAAGATTGTAACGAAGCCATTCATTACTTCGAGGATGAGAAGGTTACAACGTTATACGGAACATGCTGCGGACAATGTCAGTGTCCTCTTGATGAAGAGTAAGAAAAAGCATGCGGCTTAGCCGCATGCTTTTTGTATTTATTGAATAGCTTTTTGCTCTTTTATGACTCGAATCATGCTCAAAGTAGAATCCTCCGGTCCTTGAACTGGAAGTCCGGCATCAATGTTTTTGAAGATGTAGCTGATGTTTTCTTCTGTAATAATCTCGCCCGGGATAAAGATAGGAATTCCAGGAGGATACACCATCACAAATTCAGCGATAATCCGTCCTGCTGCTTCTTTTAATGGAACAACTTCTGTATTTGCATAGAAAGCGTCACGCGGCGTCATCGCCAGTAATGGGATTTCTGGAAGCAGTACCTTTGTCTGTTTATGCGTAACATCATTTGCTGACATTTGACGCGCTATCTCTTTTAAAGCTTCCACAAGGCGATCTGCATCGTTCTGGCTGTCACCAGGTGTGAAGATACACAAAATGTTGTACAGATCTGAAAGCTCTACTTCAATATTAAAGGATTCCCGCAGCCACTTCTCGACATCATGTCCTGTGAGCCCCAGGTTTTTAACTGAAATAATTAATTTTGTCGGGTCATAATTGTAAGCGGCTTTAGAACCGATAATTTCAGAACCGACACAGTAAATACCGTCAATTTGGTTCAGACGTTCTCTCGTCTGATTAGCAAGCTTCAACGTTTCTTCAGCAAGCTGATAGCCCTCTGTCGCAAGCCGTTTTCTGGCGACGTCCAAAGAGGCTAGAAGCAAATAAGAAGTAGACGTGGTTGTCAGCATGCTGAGTATCGATTGCACTCTGTCTTTAGAAACAAGGCCTTCTCTCATGTTTAGAATAGAGCTCTGTGTCAGTGATCCGCCTAGTTTATGCACACTTGTCGCAGCCATGTCTGCACCTGCCTGCATCGCTGAAAGCGGAAATTGGTCGTGAAAATGAATATGAACGCCATGTGCTTCATCGACTAGAACCGGCACATCAAAGGAATGGGCTAGTTCTACGATGCTTTTTAAATCAGCAGCTACTCCGAAATATGTCGGGTTGATCACAAGAAGCCCTTTGGCATCAGGATGTTCATTCAGCGCCCGTTTAGCGGATTCAAGTGTAATGCCGTGAGAGATGCCTAGTTCATTGTCAATTTCAGGATGAATAAAGATTGGGACGGCTCCGGAAAATACAATAGCTGACATAATGGATTTGTGCACATTTCTTGGAATGATGATTTTATCTCCAGGTCCGCAGACAGCCATCACCATTGTCATGATTGCGCCGCTTGTTCCCTGAACAGAAAAAAAGGTGTGATCCGCGCCGAAAGCTTCGGCAGCCAAATCCTGCGCTTCTTTAATAATGCCTTTAGGCGCATGCAGGTCATCTAATGGTTCAATATTAATCAAATCTATACTTAACGCGTTTTCACCGATAAATTGTCTGAACTCTGGATCCATTCCTGCCCCTTTTTTATGGCCGGGAATGTGGAATTGAACAGGCTGTCTGCTTGCGTGCTTTTTCAGGCCTGTGTATAAGGGTGTTTCATGTTGCGACAATTGTTTTCCCACCTTTGTAGTAATACCTATGCATATTAGTGTGTATTAAAATCAGTTTCTCAACCGTTTTTTAGACGTAAAACAAATGAATTATATTATGAACTTGAAAGAATGTAAAGAACAATTTATGATCAAATGAAGATGCTTTTTGTAAAAGGAAAGCGAATCTATAAGGAGTGAAGAAAATGGAATACCAATATCCGATGAATGAAGATTGGACAACCGAAGAAGCAGTGGATGTGATTGCATTTTTCCAGCAGGTTGAGCTGGCTTATGAAAAGGGAGCCGACCGTGAAGAGCTGCTTAAGACGTATCGGCGATTCAAAGAAATTGTGCCGGGAAAAGCTGAAGAAAAAAAGCTGTGCGGCGAATTTGAGGAACAAAGTACATACTCTCCTTATCGTACGGTCAAGCAGGCGAAGGAATCTGACCAGGCAAAGATTAAGATGTAAAAGGAAAAGAGCCGGATGAAAGGGGACTGACCCCATAAGATGAGACAAATAAAAAACACCTTCAAGTTTGAAAACGGATAGTTGTTATCCTTAAATAAGACTTGGAGGTGTTTTTTGTATGGGAACAAGAGTGAGTTATCCGATTGAAGTCAAACAGAAGGCTGTAGAAATGAGATTGGCAGGCGTACCTATGAAAGAGATCATGCAGGAATTGAATATCAAGAATAAGACGCAGGTTCAGACATGGGTTAGATGGCATAAGGCTGGGGATACACATCGATTTGAACAGCCTGTTGGTAAGCAATACACTTACGGAAAAGGTCCGGAGTATTCTTCCGAATTAGAGAAACTGCAGGCAGAGAACCGTTATCTGAGACAACAGAATGAAGTTCTAAAAAAGTACAACGAATTGGAAAGGAAGTTGATAGCCAAACGTCAGTCGAACTTGTAGAAGTATTGCACAGCACAATGACCGTACAGAATATCTGTGTTCATTTAGGTATTTCACGAGCATCTTATTATCGTTGGAAGAAGAACCTGATGAAAGATCATCCCAAGTGCCATTTGGAAAAACAAATCGGCACGTTGTGCCGAGAGCACAAGTATCGATATGGATATCGAAAAATTACAGCTATATTAAAAAAGGGAATGCGTATTAACCATAAAACGGTTCAGCGTATCATGCAGAAAAATCAGTGGCAGTGCCGGGTTAAGGTGAAAAAGCGCAAGAAGAATGGGCAGCCATATGCCGTGGTTGATAATATATTAGATCGGAACTTTCAGTCCGATCATCCTCTTGAAAAACTAGTAACGGATATCACATATTTGCCTTATGGACAGAAACAATTGTACCTTTCCAGTATATTGGATGTATACAATGGAGAAGTAATTGCTTTCACGATTGGAGATAAGCAGGACACAGACTTTGTCTTAAACACACTTGATCAGCTGCCAACACTGCCTCAGAACTGCGTGTTACATAGTGACCAAGGATCTGTGTATACATCTTATGAGTATCAGAAAGCTGTTAAAACAAAAGGCATTACCATGAGCATGTCCCGCAAAGGGACGCCCGCTGATAATGCCTCCATCGAATCGTTTCATTCCTCACTAAAGTCTGAAACGTTCTATCTTAACAGCATTAATCGAACCACGACCGCCATCGTAGAACGCACTGTCAAAGAATACATTTATTATTATAACAACATTCGTATTCAAACGAAACTAAACAGCCAATCACCGATAAGCTATCGGCAATTGGCTGTATAAAAGGTGTTTTGATCCCTGTCTCAAAAACGGGGGTCAGTCCCAAAGGTCCCGGCTCTTTTTTATGCTTGTGATACTTTTTGGGTTAAGCGGTACAGAAATGCAAGCTGCTGGAAGGCATCGTCGATTCGCTGAAGGAATTCTTGGTTATTCATCTTCAGCACCTCTTCTTTTTGAAGCTGAATGCCGCATAACAGCTCGGCTTTCTTTATGGTCTGCAACCGTTCCAACAATGTCTTGAACTGTTCCTTGTCCATTTCTGACTGCTTATGGACCCCCGGTTTTGTGTGATCCGCAGACCACACAAAGCTGTCTGGAATGTGATTTATAACGCTGTCTTGATTCGCTTCAAGCAATTTGCCGTATTCTTCTTTTATAGGGGACTCATAAATGATCGCGAACCATACAAAAACATGGCTCTCCCACAAGCCGATTTGAAAATGCGGCAGTTTTTTATAGCCTCTTTTGCTGTTTGCGAATGCCACCCAGCTGTCTGCAGGAGGGTTGACTGATCTCCTTGCATGCTTGGCCACATGGGGAAACATTTCATCTCCGGTTAAAGCGGATAATGTCGGGGCAAAGTGCTCGCCTAAAGCAGTCAGCTTCGGACGAACCCGCTCTTTTAACACCTCCATGCGTGCGTCTAAGCCGTCTATTGTAAATGTGTTAAAGTCTTCTTCAGTAAAACGCATTTGTGTCATGATTTTCCTCCTTCATGCTAAGTATACATATTTTATCACAGTTAGAACGCGCAGCAAAAAGATGAGCACGCGTTTGAAGAGAGGGGGAATGTGGTAATAAACGAATAGGTAAACACACAATTTTCAGAATCATGTTACAGGTAAATAGAAGAATCATAGGATATAAGAAGTATCATTGTTGAATGGCAAAATGGGATGCTTTTTTAAAACAAATGATCTCTGGAAGGGGCGAAAGACAATGAGGCAAGTTGTGAAAGAGGGATTTAGGGAAGAGAAAAACAACCGTGTAGCTGTCTGGAGACTAGAGGTTGATTATGAATTGGCAACCCTTTATGAGGCAATGCAAAAGGAAAATGACGAACAAATTGAGCTAAGCAAAAACAAACTTGAACGTCTCAGAAAAGAATGGATTCGCCTCAACGGGTAAAAAGCTATAGTAAAAACGAACCGCGTGAATGGTTCGTTTTTACGTGAGAAGGCATAATTTTCATTTTCCTTGCTTTTTCACCGCCGTTATCAGTATCCTATAAAATAAAGGTCTACATAGAAAAGAGGTACGCATGAATGACAAATTGGACGGAAATTGATGAGACTGCAAAGAAATGGATAAAAGAAGCAGGCGCAAGAATTAAACAGTCGATGCACGAAAGCCTGACAATTGAAACAAAATCAAATCCGAATGATTTAGTCACAAATATTGACAAGGAAACGGAAAAGTTTTTTATTGACCGCATCCAAGAAACCTTTCCGGGGCATCGCATACTCGGAGAAGAAGGACAAGGAGACGAACTTCACTCGTTGGAAGGTGTCGTCTGGATTATCGATCCGATTGACGGCACGATGAATTTTGTGCACCAGCAAAGAAATTTTGCAATTTCAATCGGTATTTTTGAAAATGGAATTGGCAAAATCGGTTTAATTTACGATGTGGTGCATGATGAACTGTATCACGCGTTTAGCGGTAAAGGTGCTTATATGAATGAAACGAAGCTGTCTCCTTTAAAGGAAACCGTTATTGAAGAAGCGATTCTAGCCATTAATGCGACATGGGTGACGGAAAACAGAAGAATTGACCCGGGTGTGCTGGCACCGCTTGTAAAAAGGGTGAGAGGAACACGCTCCTATGGCTCTGCCGCTCTAGAACTGGCAAACGTCGCTGCGGGAAGAATTGACGCTTACATTACGATGCGGCTTGCTCCTTGGGATTACGCAGCCGGCTGTGTGCTGTTAAACGAAGTAGGGGGCATTTATACAACGACTGAAGGAGAACCGTTCACCTTTTTAGAAAATCACTGTGTGCTGGCCGGAAACCCATCTATACATAAAACAATATTTGAAGAGTATCTTCATGCTGAAAAATAGACCATTTGAACAGGATGACCTCAGTTGGTTAGAGGAAATTGCGGAGGCTCATCCTGTTTGGAAAAAGGAAGAGTTTGGGGAAAAAGATGCAGAAAGCTATATGATCTCCTATTCGATGTATAACGGATCATGGCTTGTTTGGGAAAAAGACGGTCTGCCTGTTGCCGTCAGCTATCATCTCGAATGGGCTCCTTCAAACGGAAAGCCATGGCTGGGAACAGTGCTGGTTGATCCTGCTGAAGAAAGAAAGGGACATGCCAGGAAGATCATTGAACAGATCGGCCAATCGCTTCAGGACAAACATAGAGCACTATTTACAGCGGTTCCGATTGACCGGAATGAATGGATACTGTTTTTGAGCCAATGCGGCTTTGAACAGCTCAAGACGGAGAAAGATGAGGCAGACAAGCCGTATATAATCATGGTAAAGCCTTTAGTTTAAGCTGCCGTATACATGACGGCAGCTTATTTTCATGTGCAAAAAAACCTCCCAATCCTTCACCGTCGATTGAGAGGCGAGCCTGGTGAAGAACCAGGGGGGTTATTTTTTTACGGCATGTATATAATGAATGGTTTCAAACGCTGACAAATAATCCGTTCGTTTCTTGAAGAAAAGGTCATTGATTTCGGCTGGTGTTACATGTTCATAGATGAGTAAACCAGCTGAATCTAATGCTTCTTCGATTTCAAGATAAGTAAAACACGATTTCATCGGCTCACCGCTTGCTGAAGCCATTTTCACCATATGTTCAACTCTATTAGACTTTCCTTTTGTTTCAAAGAGCGTTTCGTCTGCGTAATCAAAAACGATAGAGCTTCCGGAGGGGACATGGGCAAATAATTGATTAAGCAGGCTTTTATTCTCTTCTTTCGTCAAATAATAAGAAACTCCTAAAAGGCTGAAGAACGTTTTTTGGTTATCAAAGCCTTCATCTAAGAGAGGCTGATATGAAAACGTTTTGGTAAAGTCCATAGGAACCAAATGAAGATTCGCTGGAATAGTAAGCCTTGCATCATCCAGTCTTTTCTTTTTCAATTGCTGTGTAGCCGGGTAATCAATTTCAAATATGTCTAAGCTGTCTTCCAGCTCTGGATGCCGGAAGCAGAATGTATCTAACCCGGCGCCAAGAATGACATACTGTTTTGCTCCCAGCACCACTTCGTTGCGAAATACTTTCTCACAATATGCTGCTCGAGCTAAGGGCGTAGGGGAAAGCTGGACTTGTGTAATCCACTTTAGTATCTCTTCTGGGTCATCTTGAAACTTTCGGGCAATATCTTTATTGAAAAACTGTATGCCTTGTATCATATTTTGACTAATGTCGGAAAACTCTTTTTCAGAAATAAGGTGTTTGGCGATATAATCGTCAAAAATTTTAGGTGTATCATATTGACTGTGATAGGCTCGGCTAAATGCTGATATTAAAGCTGTTAAACTGGACTCATTTTCCCTCATACCATGTCCTCCTGATAAACAAAAATAAGATTCCCCTGGCCAGGAGAACCTTATTATACACACAAATATACTGATAGTAAATTATAGCATAAATAAAAATTTTTGTCAATGTATTTGAGGTTGGAAGAGTAAGATTCTTCTATTCAATTTTTGGCTGTTTAAATGGGAATGAAAGAATGTTTTTACAATACGAAGTGTATGGTCTTGGGTAAACCGATATGTCCGGCACCTTTTACTTTATACATAACTCATCATGACCTGCTTTTGTAAGTGCCCTGTATAAATCAGCGCTATGCTTATACAGAACAACGTCATCCTGATCACCGCACATAATGAGAAGCGGAGTCGCCTCGCGATGAACATAAGCGGCTTGGGCCTAGCTCTAGAACCTGAAGTTTATTTGTTCGGGTCCAGCAGTCGGGATGAGAGTTTTCATGAGTGTGGAAAAGCTCACCTTCTTCAACAATCTCTTTTGACATCGATGAAGCCCGATTTTTTTAACAATCGGCTGATTTGGCGGATAATGACCGAGTTTGTATTTACACTGTCTGCGATTTGTTCAGAGGCAAGGTGGTCATATGTACGGCTATCATGAAACAGCTGCTGATTTTTAAACAAACTTGAAAATCAAGAAAAAGCCTGAGATATCTCAGGCTTTTCATTTAGAAATTACAAACCGACGGCTTTCCAGGCTGCTTCAACTTTTGCGGCATCAGTTGAGCCATAAAGGTCACGGGCAGACTGAATGAGGGCGGCCTTCGCATCTTTGAAAGTGGAATAAGGCGTAAGGTACGTTGTTAACGCACGGTAATAAATCTGCTGTGATTTAGATATGCCTAGGCTTGTAATGGTATTATAAGCGGCTTTGTTTGGAATTCCGCTGTTTATGTGTACACCGCCGTAATCGCCTTCATCTGTATTCGGAAGGTTTTGATAGTTGGCGTAATTGTCAGGCTGGTCATATTTTGTTGGATTAGACAAGCTGCGGAGAGCCGGCTGGCTGACCGTAATGTCTTCACCGATATCCCAGTCTTCTGTATCAGTGAAATAACCGAATACATCAGAGAACGACTCGTTTAATGCTCCAGGCTGATTTTCATAGACAAGGTTGGCTGTTTCTTGAGTGACACCGTGTGTCATTTCATGCGCCGTCACATCCAATGAGCCGGAAAGCGGGGAGAAGAAGGAGCCGTCTCCATCACCGTAAATCATTTGATCCCCTGTCCAAGCGGCGTTATTATAACGGCTGCCGTAGTGAACAGAAGAAACGATTTTACTGCCTTTGTTGTCATAGCTGTTTCGTTTAAATGTCGAGTAAAAATAATCGTACACTTTACCCAGGTTATAGTGGGCATCTACAGCTGCGCGCTGTGATGAAGTTGTGAATTTATTTGTTGTGCTTGAGACAAGTGTTCCCGGAAGGCGGCTTTGTCTGTTTTGTAAATCATACGTGATAATTTGAGTGCCGGTTGGTTTTGACAGATCTCTTAAAACATATTTGCCGCTTTCATAAGAAATATTCAGAGGAACTGTTGCGCCTTTTAGTGTTGTCCCTGATCCTGTTGCGGCTGCATGTTCTACTTTATTTTGCTGTTTTAAAATGGTGCCTGATTCGGCATCCACTAAGACTTCCCAGTTAGCAGGTTCAGGTTCGATATAGCGAATCGTGACATCGTAAGCCAGACGATAGCCGCCGTCCTCTGTTTCTACCGCTTTTAACTCTGCTTTATCGCTGTTTTTTGCGCTTCCGTTAGAAACGGCGTCAGGTGATTTGCCAATGGCTTTAAAAGCGAGTGCCAGTGCTTTGTCAGAGGATACCTTTTGGCTGTTTTCTGTTTTTGAAGCAGACTGATTGTGCAATTCTCCATTGATCGCATAGACATTGTCAGATTTATCGACGTGAACGATCACTTGTGAATCTTTAATAGGCACTCCGTTAATGACGGGCACATATCGAAAGTGCTTGTACCCAAGAGCGTCAGTTGTGCTTTCCACAAGTTTCAGTCTTTTGGCGGGATCGCCTTTAAACACTTTGCTGTTCTTTTTCAAAAACTGTTTGACAGCTTTGTCATTTGGAGCAGAGAGCTCTGTTTGTGCAATGGCGCTTTTAGGGAGAAAGTTTGTTTGATTCTCCTTAAGCTGGTCATTCTCAGCAGCCTGAACACCCGGAAGGCCGATTGATAAACTCATAAACGAAGCAGCGACAACGACGGACAATTTCTTACCTAAACCCACAATAAATCCCCCTTTTTGAAAATACTGAAAAATCTTTATATCGTTATATTAAACGAGCAATCTGGTATTCTCAACAAAAACTAACATAACTAGACAAAATTGATAGAATTGTCCTGTGTTTATTTTTGTTGAATAATATCAAGATGAGTCAAGTGTCATGTGATGGATGAATTGCAAGAGTTATGTCGTCTTTATATCGAAGGGGGGAGATGAGAAATTTTTGGTTTTTATTGAAACTTTATAACAAGCGGCTTGTCTAACCGGATGAGGCCTTAATAAGAAGTAAAGGATTGTTGTTCGTGTTTGATTTATTCAGTCATTATGTATTGCATTTTGAACAGATATACTGCAAGAGCTCCTGCAGCTAAAGGATCAGCACCAATCCGTTTTGATTTTAAGAGAATTTCAAGAGCTTTCTTATGAGGAAATCGCCGAAATCTTAGGCTGGAGCCTTTCGAAAGTGAAAACCACTCTTCACCGGGCTAGATTAGAGCTCAAGAAAAACATGACGAAAAGAAGAGAGGAGGAGCGGATATGATCTGCTTTCTAGTAAGAGACCTTCTCCCTCTGTATATTGAAGGTGATTGCAAAAAAGAAACGGAAAACTTCATTGAAAAGCATATGAACACCTGCCGCAGCTGCAGAGAAATGTTTGAACAGATGTCTGAGCCTTTTGAGTTTAAAGATGAACAGCCCCCTCAAGATGCTTTTCTGCCTGAAGAAGAAATCCGTTTTAAACAAAGATACTATGGTTTGCTGATTATTAAAGCAGCCTTCTGGTTTGGAGCTGTGTTTGCTGTGATGCTGATCATCAAACTGCTGATATAAAGGAAAAGCGCTTGCCGGATTTACGGACAAGCGCTTTTCTTACATTAAGCTTGCGGATGAAGCATTTGGTAGATGGCTGCAAGCTGTTCTTGAGACAGTGCACCGAAGAGCTTTTCATAAAAATCAGCCTGCTCCGGTGTCGCACCAGCTTCTAAAGCTGCATCTTTATCAAAGCTGTACGCTCCATCTTCTGAAACAATGGATGCCTGCAGAATATGAATTTTAAGGGAAACAGCGGCGAAAAATTGGTCAAGCGCGAGTGCTTCTTTTTCTGTGAAGCCGAGCTCAACAGCTTTTTCTGTATCAAATTTGTAGCTGCCGTCTTCAACATACACACATTGTGAAACAATATCGAAGAATTCAGATGTCGATTCCCACAATTTTGCAATGATTTGAGCCTCTTCTTGTGTCATTCCTAACTCGACAGCTTTTTCACTGTCAAAATAATAAACCCCGTCTTTTTCATATATACATTGATTTAATAAATCGAAAAATGTATTCAGGTCTTCATTTGTGATTGTCTCCTGCAAAGCAGGTGTGCTGTGACTAACTGTTTTTGCGCTTGCGGCATCGGGTCCGAAAGTAAGCAGGGTGGCTGAGGTCAGTGCGGCAGTTGTAAGTATGGCTTTTTTTACAAATGGTTTCTTCATGTTTCGTCTCTCCCTTTTGTGAATTGTGGTACAAATCCCATTATAGGGAGAGGCTGGTGTGAGGAAAATAGGCTTTATGGTAGTTTGTGTATATCAATGTCGAACCACTTTTGTTTGGTTAAAAGTGTCATATTTAGAACGATTGTCCATGAATGGATGTTGTTTTGCTTCTTCCCGCCTAGGAAACAGGGGAGATAAGCCTTACGCAACGAAAAAACACCGCATTCATTTGCGGTGTTTTTGATTACAATGTCTTTAGCAAGGATAAGCTTTTAATCGAGTAATCCTTGCTCACGCATTTTCTTTTTTAACGTAAATCCGCTTCCCATAACGGCGCAAACGAGCACAATGCTGGCGATAATGCCCCACGCGCTTTTTTCGGCGATAAAGACGCCGATCAGCATTATGCTGAAAACCGCTGCAAATGCAAATAATAATAAAAGCCAATTCATTTTTTTCATATTTCCATCCCCTTTTACGTCTTATAATAAGTTTACAGAAAAACGTGACGCTTTTAAAGAGGATGTGTGGTATAATATGAAAGTTATCTAATTTTTTTAGGAGATGAAAAAGTGAAACTTCGAAATGATCTTCGCAACATCGCGATTATTGCCCACGTTGACCATGGGAAAACGACTCTAGTCGATCAGCTTTTACACCAGGCTGGTACATTCCGTGCCAACGAACAAGTTGCTGAACGCGCAATGGACTCAAACGATCTTGAACGCGAACGCGGCATTACAATTTTGGCGAAAAATACTGCGATTAACTATAAAGATACACGCATCAATATTTTGGATACCCCTGGACACGCAGACTTTGGGGGAGAGGTAGAACGGATTATGAAAATGGTTGACGGCGTACTGCTTGTCGTTGACGCATATGAAGGCTGCATGCCTCAAACTCGTTTCGTTCTGAAGAAAGCTCTTGAGCAAAACTTGAACCCGGTTGTTGTTGTGAACAAAATCGACCGTGATTTCGCACGTCCTGAAGAAGTGATCGATGAGGTTCTTGACCTGTTCATCGAGCTTGACGCAAATGAAGAACAGCTCGAATTCCCGGTGGTATATGCTTCCGCGATTAATGGGACAGCGAGCCTTGACCCTAAGCAGCAAGATGAAAACATGGAAGCTTTATATGAAACGATTATTAAGCATGTTCCGGCACCTGTTGAGAATGCAGATGAGCCGCTTCAATTCCAAGTTGCACTTCTTGATTATAACGACTATGTAGGCCGTATCGGAATCGGACGTGTTTTCCGCGGTACGATGAAAGTCGGTCAGCAGGTTTCTCTTATGAAGCTTGACGGTACAGCTAAATCATTCCGTGTGACAAAAATCTTTGGTTTCCAAGGCTTAAAACGGGTGGAAATTGAAGAAGCAAAAGCGGGAGACCTCGTTGCGGTTTCCGGTATGGAAGATATCAACGTCGGTGAAACAGTCTGTCCTGTTGAGCATCAAGAACCGCTTCCGGTGCTTCGCATTGATGAACCGACACTTCAAATGACATTTGTCGTGAATAACAGCCCGTTTGCCGGCCGTGAAGGGAAATATGTAACAGCCCGTAAAATTGAAGAGCGCCTTCAGTCACAGCTGCAGACTGATGTCAGCTTGCGTGTCGAGCCTACAGCTTCTCCAGATGCTTGGGTGGTTTCCGGCCGCGGTGAGCTTCACCTGTCTATTTTAATTGAAAACATGCGCCGTGAAGGCTATGAGCTTCAAGTGTCAAAACCTGAAGTTATCATCAAAGAAATTGACGGTGTACGCTGTGAGCCTGTAGAGCGCGTGCAAATTGATGTTCCGGAAGAGCATACAGGCTCTGTAATGGAATCAATGGGAGCGCGTAAAGGTGAAATGATCGATATGATTAACAATGGTAACGGCCAAGTCCGTTTAATCTTTACAGTGCCTTCCCGCGGATTGATCGGTTACTCAACAGAGTTCCTGTCATTAACACGCGGCTTCGGTATCCTGAACCATACGTTTGACAGTTACCAGCCGATGCAGGCGGGCCAAGTCGGCGGACGCCGTCAAGGTGTGCTTGTGTCAATGGAAAACGGAAAAGCGACATCTTACGGAATTCAAGGGATTGAAGACCGCGGTGTGATCTTTGTTGAACCTGGTACTGAAGTTTATGAAGGAATGATTGTCGGAGAGCATAACCGTGACAACGACCTTGTTGTCAATGTCAGCAAAATGAAACAGCAGACAAACGTCCGCTCTGCAACAAAAGATCAAACAACAACAATTAAAAAAGCGCGCATCATGTCTCTTGAAGAATCTTTAGAGTACTTAAACGAAGATGAATACTGCGAAGTAACGCCTGAATCCATCCGTTTAAGAAAGAAAATCCTTAATAAAAACGAACGTGAAAAAGCGGCTAAAAAGAAAAAAACAGCAGGATTGTCTTAATCCCTTGCAGAATTTGAAAAGATAGAACCCGTACGCTGCAGGGGAGGGAATCTTTTTGAATGACGTAAGCGAACGCCTGTCGTTCTTCGCCGCTCTATATCAAGTGGACCGGCAGCCAGCAGCAGGCATGTGGCTGCTGTATGGCACCATTTTTGTTTTAGCTGTTATTGTGTTTAAGCTTGGATTTGCAAAACGGCTTCCGGTATTAAAATCAGCAGTGGTGTACTTATTTCTGGCTTTAGGCTGCACTGTTTTGACTTTTCTCGGTGTATTTTTGCCTGTGGCAGAGGGATTGGTCGTCGCTGCATTGATTTTAATCATTTACAAAATTCGGCTGTATCAGTCGAAAAAGGAACAGTCCGCAAAATCATGAAAAAAGACTCAGCATCTCGCTGAGTCTTTTTTTGTATTCTGTATGAATAGCTGCCGCTTTATTTTTTAACTTTTTCTTTCTTCTGCTGTCCCGGGTGAAATGTGAACTTTCCGGTTTTCAGCCGTTCTTCTGTTTTTTTGGCAATTCGGTCATGGCATTCCTGGCACATATATGTATGGATCGGACGGTTTCTCAGCCGTTTCGCGATCAGGGTTTCATCATCAATTGTTTCAATTTTATCGCAAATGGAACATTGGACCCTCATCATATCACCTCTTTCACTCTAATATGCATTATATCATGGATCAGATGTTGTCCAAAATAAGAAAAAGCTAAAGCCGCAAGGGCTGTAGCTTAATTATTATTATTCTTTTTCATATGATGATCAGATTGATCGTTTTGTTCCGTTTCCATTTCCTTCTCTTGCTTTCTGTTTAATTGATCGTTTTGCTGCTTGGTTTGCGGTTCATCCTCATCGTCAATCACATCGTTAGGCACTTCCGGAAGCACCCGGCCGACAATCGCGGCCAGTTCATCTAAAATCCCCGTAACAGGACGGCCTTCACTGATCTCTCTTCCCATTTCATTGAGACGGCTGACGGTATCAGGATCAGCAACCACAACTGCATTGGCGCCGTGCCGATCATTTTTTAAAGCCTGTGCCACAGAGTATTTGATGGTTTCGACTTTGCTTCTATCCAGGTTATCGTCGACGTCAATTCCTACTACAGCATATCCTCCAAGCACAACAGCTGTCGCATCCTTGACATCCGGCACTTTTTCAGCAACGCCGACAAGATGCTTGGCAATATCAGTTCTAGTTCCATTGTCTTTTGTTTCCTGAGATGTGTCCTTTACGTGAATCGGTTTTGTTTCCTGCTGTCTTGTTGATTCTTTTTCAATATTTTGCTCCTGTCTTCCCTGTTGAACAGCGCATGCGGACAAAATGAGTGTGAGCTGTATGATAATGAAAAGAATTCGCACTTGCGGTTTCCCTCCTTGAAATGCATTCATTAATTTTATTGTTGAATTAACCTTCTATCTTTATTCACAAAAACATATATTTTAGCAGGCGTTCACCTTTTTCATCGTAAGAGAAGCAGGAAGAACTTTGACCCTTATATCAGGAGGCTGAGACTTGAGTAAAATTTATGTGTTAGATACGAATGTGTTATTACAGGATCCTAACGCTATTTTTTCTTTTGAAGAAAATGAAGTTGTCATCCCTGCTGTCGTTTTAGAAGAGGTTGATTCCAAGAAACGATATATGGACGAAGTTGGGAGGAATGCGAGGCACGTATCTAAGCTGATAGACGCGCTAAGACTGAAGGGGAGGCTGCATGAGAAGGTTCCGCTTGATACGGGGGGGACGCTCAGAATTGAATTGAACCACCGTTCCTTTCACCAGCTTCAAGAAATCTTTATCGAAAAAACGAATGATAATCGTATATTAGCCGTTGCTAAAAACTTAAGCCTTGAAGAAGAGACGAAGGAAGACGGTAGGCCTGTGATCCTTGTCAGCAAGGATGTATTAGTCAGAGTCAAAGCGGATGCCATCGGCCTTCTTGCTGAAGATTTCTTAAATGACAGGGTTGTGGACAATGATGAAATGTACAGCGGATATAAGGATTTATATATAAACCAGCAGCTATTTAGCTCTTTTTACGGAAAAAAACAAATTTCAGTTCAGGATATGAAGCAGCATGCATTTTACCCAAACCAGTTCGCCTTAATGAAGGATGAATTAGGAGGGTCGTCCTCTGCTCTCGGTATTGCGGATAAAACGGGCACGGTCCTAAAACGACTTGTGTTTGATGATGAACACGTATGGGGAATCAGGCCGAGAAATGTTCAGCAGACAATGGCGTTAGAGCTTTTGCTGCGAGAAGATATCCCGCTGGTGACGCTGATCGGAAAAGCCGGAACCGGAAAAACGTTGCTTGCTTTGGCAGCGGGGCTTTTACAGACAGAAGATTTAGGGATATATAAGAAGCTGGTCGTGGCAAGGCCGATTGTTCCTGTCGGCAAGGATATCGGATACTTGCCGGGTGAAAAAGAGGAGAAGCTAAAGCCTTGGATGCAGCCGATTTTTGATAACTTAGAGTTTCTATTTAATGCCAAGAAACCGGGAGAGCTCGAGGCGATTTTGGCGGGGATCGGTTCGATCCAGGTAGAGGCGCTGACGTATATCAGAGGGAGAAGCATTCCTGATCAATTTATAATCATTGATGAAGCGCAAAATTTGACCAGGCATGAAGTGAAAACACTTCTTACAAGAGTGGGAGAAGGCAGTAAAATTGTCTTAATGGGCGATCCTGAACAGATTGATCACCCATATTTAGACAGTCTGAATAATGGTCTGGCATATGTTGTTGAGCGGTTTAAAGGACAACCTATCTCCGGCAGTGTGAAGCTTTTAAAAGGTGAGAGATCCGGGCTTGCCCAGCTTGCCGCTGACTTGCTGTGACGATTTAAATGATGTCGATCTCTTTTATATTGGTGATTGGCTGTTCGTGATCAACTGGATCTTCAAAATAAATATGAACTGGGCCGCCTTCCTGAATCGGCTTGCCTGCCTGGCTGAAATGGACAATACTGTTCAGCGCGGTTTCAAGAGGAACAGCGGCTTTACCGGAACTTGTAATAAATACACATTGTGATGCAGAGCTGAGCGGCTCGGCATTTTTCAGCACATTTCCCAATTTCATTGCGAAGCTGCCGTTCATCAGTTTTTGTTTCTCAAATTGTTTTTCCGTCTTTAATGTAGGCGGCGCAATCCGTCCTTCTCTAATCACACGTTCAGTGTCAAGGCCAGATTCATTCTCAGCCGTATGAAAATTGATTTCTTGGCCGTCCCCTTTACGGTCAAATGAAAATTTGCGATCATCAAAAATCCATACGCTAGGATCAATCGTAATCGGATATGTAACATTGCCTTTTACTTGTATAACGCTCATGGTATAACCCCCTTCTCTCAAAATTATAAAAGTTTTCGCATGAATTGTCACTTTGTGTAACAAATTATATGTATTGAGATGCTCAGGGAGCGAGGGTGGTCGCATGGTATGCCGGCATAATAACGAGCTGGAAGCGTTAGTGAAAGAAGCGAAAAAGGTGACAGGCAAGGGAGCGGTGGCCAGCTATATTCCCGCTTTAGCAAAAGCTGATCAGCACGATCTTTCAGTAGCGATTTATTATTCAAATAATACTTGTCTGTCAGCGGGTGACGTAGAAAAAACATTTACTCTTCAAAGTATATCGAAAGTGCTCTCGCTTGCCCTTGTGTTAATGGAATACGGCAAGGACAGAGTCTTCAGTTATGTCGGACAGGAGCCGACCGGTGATCCGTTTAATTCAATCATTAAGCTTGAAACCGTGAATCCGAGCAAACCGCTAAATCCTATGATAAATGCCGGAGCACTGGTTGTCACCAGCTTGTTGAAAGGACAAACGTCTAAAGAGAGACTCGATTATCTGCTTTCTTTCATCAGAAAACTGACAAACAACCAAGGCATCACCTACTGCCGGGACGTAGCTGAGTCTGAATACAGCACATCTATGATTAATCGGGCGATGTGTTATTATATGAAGCAGTACGGGATTTTTGAGGATGATGTTGAAGCGGTAATGGATTTATATACGAAGCAATGTGCGATTGAGATGAACAGTCTTGATTTAGCAAAAATCGGGGCTGTATTTGCGCTCAACGGCAGGCACCCAGAAACAGGAGAACAAGTCATTTCAAAAGATGTCGCGAGAATTTGCAAGACGTTTATGGTCACCTGCGGAATGTATAATGCAAGCGGAGAATTTGCGATTAAGGTCGGAATTCCTGCGAAAAGCGGAGTTTCAGGAGGGATTATGGGCATTTCACCCTATGATTTTGGGATCGGCATTTTCGGCCCGGCTTTGGATGAAAAAGGGAACAGCATTGCAGGTGTAAAGCTTTTGAAAATAATGTCTGAAACGTATAGGCTGAGTATTTTTTAATTTATGTCATCTGTTTAAATCCTCTTGCATTTTCTGCTGATACCCTTTATGATAAATAGAAGAATTAGGTACTCGCCTGGGGAACGGAGGGATACTTTTGGCTTCAGAGATGATAGTTGACCATCGGCAAAAAGCTTTTGAGCTACTGAAAGTTGACGCTGAGAAGATTTTGAAGCTGATCCGAGTACAAATGGATAACTTAACGATGCCTCAATGTCCTCTATATGAAGAGGTATTAGATACTCAAATGTTCGGACTTTCGAGGGAAATCGATTTTGCTGTCCGCCTGGGATTGGTTGACGAAAAAGATGGAAAAGACCTTTTATACACATTAGAACGCGAATTGTCTGCTTTGCACGACGCGTTTACAGGTAAATAAATGATAAAACTCAAACTAATTAACAGTTTGGGTTTTTTTATAACCGCTTGCTTTTTCACCGTATAATGACGGTCTCTTTTTGTGCATTTCATCCGAATCGTATAGAGAATCTTCGTGTCATTTGATAAATTGTAGTAAAATAAAAAATATAAATACATAAAAACCATAGGTAATGGAAGTTGGAAGCAGGGAAGAGGATGTTATGTTAAAAAAAATGCTAAAATCTTATGACTACTCACTGATATTCGCAATTGTTTTACTATGCGGATTCGGTTTAGTGATGGTGTACAGCTCAAGTATGATTACGGCTGTTTCTCGGTATAACGTAAGCAGCAATTATTTCTTCATGCGTCAGCTGTTTGCTTTAATCGCAGGAGGCATCCTTTTTATTGTTATGGCCGTGTTTCCTTACAAAGCACTGGCTCATCAAAAATTTCAAAAGGTGATGCTGCTTGTTTCAGTGTTTGCGCTTATCTCACTGTTTGTATTCGGGCATGTTGCCGGAAATGCGCAAAGCTGGTTTAAAATCGGCGGAATGAGTATTCAGCCGGGTGAATTTGTCAAGCTGGTAGTGATTTTATATCTAGCAGCTGTCTATGCAAAAAAACAAAGCTATATTGATCACCTGTTAACAGGAGTTGCGCCTCCTGTGGTGATGACGGTTATTATCTGCGGTTTAATTGCCATGCAGCCTGACTTTGGTACGGCGATGATTATCGCCATTATCGCTACGTGTATGATCTTGTGCTCGGGTTTCAGCGGGAAGACGCTGGTAAGGCTTGTTTTGCTGGGTGGAATTGTCTTAATTCTGGTCAGTCCAATTATTTATTTTAATATGGATAACATTTTAACAGAAAAGCGTTTAGCTCGTTTTGAGAGTCTGGAAGATCCGTTTAAATATGCGAATACATCAGGTTTGCAAGTGATCAATTCTTATTATGCGATTGGGTCGGGAGGTATTTTCGGTCTCGGACTCGGAGAAAGTATCCAGAAATACGGGTATCTTCCTGAGTCACATACTGACTTTATCATGGCCGTGATTGCTGAAGAACTTGGCATTTTTGGGGTATTGTTTGTTGTTTTCCTGCTGGGCTTTATCGTATTAAAAGGTTTCTATATTGCGAGAAAATGCGAGGACCCGTTTGGAAGTCTTCTGGCAATCGGCATTTCTAGCATGATTGCCGTACAATCGTTTATTAACCTTGGCGGTGTCAGCGGGCTAATCCCGATTACGGGTGTTACGCTGCCATTTATCAGCTACGGAGGCTCTTCTTTACTTCTATTATTGGGAAGCATGGGGATATTAATCAATATCAGCATGTTTGTGAAATATTCAGAGAATAAGAAAAAGAGAGAGTCCTTGGCGCCAAAGGGAATGAAAAAGAAGCAGCTTGAAAAAACTGTTTATCTGTAAAAAACAAGTGTGTACACGTGAAGGATATTCCGATATGATAGATTATATTCCATTCGGGTAAGGGGGAAAAAAGTTTGTCACAGCAATCGATACAAAAAGTGTTAGTAGCAAACAGGGGAGAAATTGCAATCCGTATATTCCGCGCTTGTACAGAATTGAATGTTCGTACAGTTGCGGTTTATTCAAAAGAAGATTCCGGTTCCTATCATCGTTACAAAGCTGATGAAGCGTACCTGGTTGGCGAAGGGAAAAAACCAATTGATGCCTACCTGGATATTGAAGGTATTATTGATATTGCGAAAAGAAACAAGGTGGATGCGATCCACCCGGGATATGGTTTCTTATCTGAAAATATACATTTCGCAAGGCGCTGTGAAGAAGAAGGCATCGTGTTCATTGGTCCGACTTCTGAACATTTAGATATGTTTGGTGATAAGGTAAAAGCGCGTGAGCAGGCGGAAAAAGCCGGAATTCCTGTTATACCAGGAAGCGACGGCCCTGCAGAAACGCTTGAAGCAGTCGAACAATTCGGACAAACTCACGGTTATCCGATTATTATTAAAGCTTCGCTTGGCGGCGGCGGCCGCGGCATGAGAATTGTCAGAAGTGAAAGTGAAGTCAAAGAGGCATATGAACGTGCGAAATCAGAGGCAAAAGCAGCCTTTGGCAATGATGAAGTATATGTAGAGAAACTGATTGAAAACCCTAAGCATATTGAGGTCCAGGTTATCGGTGATAATCAGGGAAACGTGGTTCATCTATTTGAACGGGATTGTTCTGTTCAAAGACGCCACCAAAAGGTGATAGAAGTAGCGCCGAGCGTTTCGCTGTCAACTGAATTGAGAGACCAAATTTGTGAAGCTGCGGTTGCGCTTGCTAAAAACGTGAACTATATAAATGCTGGTACGGTTGAATTCCTTGTCGCGAACAACGAGTTTTATTTTATAGAAGTAAATCCGCGTGTTCAAGTTGAACATACAATTACGGAAATGATTACCGGTGTTGATATTGTGCAGACACAGATACTTGTTGCCCAAGGCCACAGCCTACATAGCAAAAAAGTCAACATTCCGGAGCAGAAGGACATTTTTACAATCGGCTATGCGATTCAGTCACGGGTAACGACTGAAGATCCGCAAAATGATTTTATGCCTGACACAGGGAAAATCATGGCTTACCGTTCAGGCGGAGGCTTTGGTGTTCGTCTTGATACAGGAAACAGCTTCCAAGGCGCCGTTATTACGCCATATTACGATTCACTGCTCGTTAAGCTTTCAACTTGGGCTTTGACGTTTGAACAGGCGGCGGCCAAAATGGTTCGAAACCTTCAGGAGTTTAGAATTAGGGGAATTAAAACTAACATTCCGTTCCTTGAAAATGTCGCAAAGCATGAAAAGTTTCTGACAGGACAATATGATACGTCTTTCATTGATACAACGCCTGAGTTGTTTAATTTCCCTAAGCAGAAAGACCGCGGAACAAAAATGCTTACTTATATCGGGAATGTGACCGTGAATGGTTTCCCTGGAATCGGCAAAAAAGAAAAACCGGCGTTTGACAAGCCGTTAGCTGTAAAAGTCGACGTTGATCAGCAGCCTGCAAGAGGAACAAAACAGATTCTAGATGAAAAAGGCGCTGAAGGGCTTGCAAATTGGGTTAAGGAACAGAAATCTGTTCTATTAACTGATACAACATTCCGGGATGCCCATCAGTCTTTACTGGCGACTAGATTCAGATCACATGATTTGAAAAAAATCGCTAATCCGACGGCTGCGTTATGGCCGGAGCTGTTCAGCATGGAAATGTGGGGAGGCGCGACCTTCGATGTAGCCTACCGCTTCCTGAAGGAAGATCCATGGAAGCGTCTGGAGGACCTCCGCAAGGAAGTGCCAAATACGCTGTTCCAGATGCTGCTTCGCTCCTCAAACGCTGTCGGCTATACGAATTATCCGGATAATGTGATTAAAGAATTTGTGAAGCAATCCGCTAAATCCGGTATAGATGTTTTCCGTATTTTTGACAGCTTAAACTGGGTAAAAGGGATGACGTTAGCCATCGATGCCGTTCGGGATTCAGGTAAAGTGGCTGAAGCGGCAATTTGTTATACAGGTGATATTCTTGATAAAACCCGTACAAAATATGATCTCGCTTATTATACATCTATGGCGAAGGAGCTTGAGGCTGCAGGGGCCCATATTCTCGGAATTAAAGATATGGCAGGTCTGTTAAAACCGCAAGCTGCATATGAGCTGGTGTCTGCGCTGAAAGAAACGATCAATATTCCGGTTCATCTTCATACGCATGATACGAGCGGCAACGGAATTTATATGTATGCAAAAGCAGTAGAAGCAGGCGTTGATATCGTGGACGTGGCGGTCAGCTCAATGGCTGGCTTAACATCGCAGCCTAGCGCGAGCGGATTTTATCATGCGATGGAAGGCAACTCCCGCCGTCCGGAAATGAATGTGCAAGGCGTGGAATTACTATCCCAGTATTGGGAATCAGTTCGTAAATATTATAGTGAATTTGAAAGCGGGATGAAGTCTCCGCATACTGAAATTTATGAGCATGAAATGCCTGGAGGCCAATACAGTAACCTGCAGCAGCAGGCGAAGGGAGTAGGCCTGGGCGATCGCTGGAACGAAGTCAAAGAGATGTACAGACGAGTAAATGATATGTTCGGTGATATCGTGAAGGTTACGCCTTCCTCTAAAGTAGTCGGGGATATGGCGCTGTACATGGTGCAAAATAACCTGACTGAAAAGGACATTTACGAAAAAGGCGAATCATTAGATTTCCCTGATTCTGTTATTGAGCTTTTCAAAGGAAATATTGGACAGCCTCATGGCGGATTCCCGGAAAAACTTCAAAAGCTCATTTTAAAAGGGCAGGAGCCGATCACAGTGAGACCGGGAGAATTGCTTGAGCCGGTATCCTTTGAAGCGATCAAACAGGAGTTTAAAGAGCAGCATAATCTGGAGATCTCAGACCAGGATGCTTTGGCGTACGCCCTTTATCCTAAAGTCTTCTCTGATTATGTAAAAACTGCTGAAAGCTATGGAAATATTTCGGTATTAGATACTCCGACCTTCTTCTATGGCATGACATTAGGCGAAGAAATAGAAGTGGAAATTGAACGCGGGAAAACGCTGATCGTCAAATTGATCTCAATCGGTGAACCTCAGCCGGATGCAACTCGTGTGATCTATTTCGAACTGAACGGCCAGCCGCGTGAAGTGGTCATAAAAGACGAAAGCATTAAGTCTTCCGTTCAGGAAAGATTAAAAGCAGACCGTACAAATCCAAGTCATATTGCGGCTTCTATGCCTGGAACTGTTATCAAGGTACTGATAGAAGCGGGTGCCAAAGTTGATAAAGGTGATCATTTGATGATCAACGAAGCCATGAAAATGGAAACAACGGTTCAGGCGCCATTCTCAGGAACAATCAAACAGATTCATGTGAAAAATGGAGAGCCGATCCAAACGGGAGATCTGCTTCTCGAAATTGAAAAAGCATAATCAAAAAAGAGTGTATATCATTTGATATACACTCTTTTTTAGTGAGGAACGAGATATGAACGTGCAGCTGCTGCAACGAGCGGGGGCTGTTTCAAACGTGTGTGAACGATGCATTGGTTGTCTGCTCGCGGGTGCAGGAATGAGAAAAGCTGATGCTTAATAAGCTTCGTATAATTACGGCTTCTTTTCTGGTGAGAATGAATTGACTTCTTGGGGAAAAGTTATTTTAATTAAAATCCTGTCCCAAACATCGATTGAGCAGCGCGTTTAGAATACATCATCGCCCGAGATTATCCAAACCTTATATAAATCATCAAGTTCAGTATGCAAACCGAAAGTTGAATTATATGAAGCTGCCGAAATGGAATGATAAAAAAGACCAAAGCGTATAAGAGCTTTGGTCTTATGTCTTATACCCGTCTTGATTCGTAACGAAAGCGTGCAATCAATAATAAGAAGTAGCATAAAACCCCAAACAGGCAGGCAATAAAAAATGAGTGCGCAAGCGCAAAGCCCAGCGCCAGTTCAGAATACACGATCATAATGCCGGATAGTGCCTGTAACGTGATAAAAATAAGACACGAAATCCAGCCCCAAAAGATTTGCTTTTGTTCTTTATAGGAAGTAGTCGCATGAACAGCGGCAACGATAATCCATACAAACAGGAGCAAGGCTGCAGCTCTGTGCCCCATTTGCACCCATTCGTGGAATTGGGCCGGAAGTCCATTGTTCAGCCGGCTGCACAGCGGCACATCAGGACACGCCAGACTGGATTCTGTATGTCTTACGTATGCGCCAGTATACACAACGATATAGGAATATATCAAAATACCTATCATGTGAAATTGCATTTTCTTGCCGATTTGAAGCGGTTTGACCAGTTTTCTGGCTGATTTATCAGCTTCAAATATAAGCAAAGTTAATATTAAAACAGACGCAAAAGAAATTAGTGAAATCCCAAAATGAAGCGCCATAATAAGCGCGTTTGAACCGAACACAACAGCCAACGCACCAAGCAGTGCCTGAAGAAACAAAAAGATAATGGACATGATAGCGAGAAACGTTGTCTCACGGAAAACAGGTGTGATTTTTCTCCATGACCAAAAGGCAAGGCTTAATACAAGAATAATTGAGATGCCGCTTGCGAATCTGTGGCTCCATTCAATAATAGAAGCGGGATTCAGTTCAGGGAAGAAGCGCCCGTGGCACAGCGGCCACTGTCTGCCGCATCCTTGGCCGGAACCTGTTTTTGTAACGAGGGCTCCCCCGATTAAAACAATAAGCATCACAAATGTTGTCAAAACACCGAGAGCTTTTAATGCTTTATTCATACAATATCCACCTTCTTAACAAACTGCTGCAATTTTTTATACGTACCAAGTGTAAGCGAATATGTGTTTTGTGGCAATTCTTAGAGCCCTTTGTTCACAAAAATATAATAGAATCACGACTTCTGGAAATGTATACTTGATTATTCATGCCGGGTCTGATAGAAATAAGGTAAACGCATTATCGAATTGGCGTTTGCCTTCATCTTTGGTAAAATTCATAAAAAGTTCACAAATAAATTCCTGTTTCTCGTTTAATATTTAATAGGATGTTTTTTTACAAGTTGTTATCTTGTATGATAGAGTTGCAGGTTATTATAAACCTGCGTTAGGTTTGTAAGGGAGGTTTACGTTATGGCTAACTCCAGAATCTTAAATGATACAGCTATAGACGGACAAATTGAAGAAACAACGGCATGGAAAGATTTTCTGTCCCTCATTAAAATAGGGATCGTAAATTCTAATCTCATCACAACTTTTACTGGAATGTGGCTTGCTTTTCATATTTCCGGTTTAAGCTTTTTAGGCAATATAAACACCGTTCTTCTTACTTTATTTGGATCATCTTTGATTATTGCGGGGTCCTGTGCGATCAATAACTGGTATGACCGGGACATTGACCATATCATGGAGCGTACAAAAGTAAGACCGACGGTTACGGGTAAAATTCAGCCGAATCAGGCATTATGGTCTGGAATTTTGCTTGTTGCTTTAGGATTGATCATGCTGCTGATGACCACTGTGATGGCTGCTGTTATTGGTTTTATCGGAGTATTTACTTATGTTGTACTGTACACAATGTGGACGAAACGCCGCTATACGATTAACACAGTAGTAGGGAGTGTTTCCGGAGCAGTGCCGCCTCTGATTGGATGGACGGCAGTAGAAGGAAATATCGGCGTCGTGGCATGGGTATTATTTATGATTTTATTCATTTGGCAGATTCCTCACTTCTTATCGCTTGCCATTAAGAAAACTGAGGACTACAGAGCCGCGAATATTCCAATGCTTCCAGTCGTATATGGATTTGAAGTGACGAAAAGACAAATTATTGTATGGGTTGCGTGCCTGATGCCGCTTCCATTCTTTTTAGGAAGCCTAGGTCTACCGATTGTAATTCTCGGATTGCTGTTAAATATCGGCTGGCTGATTCTTGGTTTGATGGGTTTCCGTTCAAAAAATATCATGAAGTGGGCGACGATGATGTTCGTTTACTCACTGAATTACATGACAATCTATTTCGTTGCAATGGTTGTCTTTACGCTTTTCTAAAAAATAGATATATTGCTTGTTTTATCGCTTCAAAATAACCGATGACAACTAGTGAATGCCGCCTTGACCTTTTGTTTAATCAGGCGGCTTTACTTTTATACATAGATGGCATTTTGAGTAAAAAAACTCATAATTTAAGAGAAGAGGAAATGTAAGTGCTTTATTGGGAGGCGGCCGGATTGCGATGGAATCAATCTATTTTCCGCCGCTGTATTGACCAGAAAAGGGGTTGGGTGAAATGGTAAAGCATTGGCGTCTTATCTTATTATTAGCCTTGGTGCCGCTTCTGTTAAGCGGATGTGGAAAACCTTTTTTATCCACGCTCAAGCCTGCTGGCGAGGTGGCTGATAAACAGTATGACCTGACAGTGCTCAGTACATTGATTATGGTTGTTGTCGTAGCAGTCGTATCTGTTATCTTCTTTTACGTGATTGTAAGATTCAGAAGGTCGCGGGTTGGGGAGAACACGATACCAAAACAGGTGGAAGGGAATAAATTTTTAGAAATCACATGGACAGTGATCCCTATTTTGCTGCTCATCATTCTTGTTATCCCTGTCGTATTATATACGCTTGAACTCGCAGATACATCACCTATGGATAAGAAAAACCGCAAAGCCGAGGATGCTCTCGTTGTCAATGTCAGAGCAAATTTGTATTGGTGGGAGTTCGAGTATCCTGATTACGGCATTATCACAAGCCAGGAGCTGATCGTACCGACAGACCAGCGGGTTTATTTCAGTTTAAAAGCCTCTGATGTAAAACATTCTTTCTGGATTCCTTCAGCAGGAGGAAAAATTGATACCAATACTGATAACGAAAATACGTTCTTCTTAACTTTCGATTCAAAACGCAGCAAAGAGGCGGGAGATACGTTTTTTGGAAAGTGCGCTGAGCTTTGCGGGCCTTCACACGCACTCATGGATTTTAAAGTAAAGGCGCTTTCTGCGAAAGAATTCCAGTCATGGACAAAAGATATGAAAAACTATAAGACGGCAGCAGAAAGTGATTTGGCTAAGCAGGGGGAAGAGCTGTTCAAAGAGAAGAACTGCCTGAGCTGCCATGCGGTCGAGCCAAATGATAAGCGTGCAGAGGCAGCAAGAACGGCGCCAAATCTGGCGACTTTCGGTGAAAGGACAAAAGTGGCAGGGGTAAAGGATGCCAATGAAGAAAATGTGAAAGCCTGGCTGAAAGACCCTGAGAGCATAAAGCCAGGGAACAAAATGACAGGAACATATCCGAAGCTTTCAGACAGTGAAATGGACGCGCTTTATGAATACTTAAAAGGCTTGAAAGCAGAAAGCAAGTAGGGAAGAAAGGGAGATATTGGGGGAGGTCACATATGTTGAATGCGCTTACAGAAAAGCGGACGCGCGGATCTATGCTTTGGGATTATTTGACGACGGTGGACCATAAAAAAATCGCGATACTTTATTTAATCGCAGGGGGATTCTTTTTTCTTGTCGGGGGAATTGAAGCGATGTTTATCAGAATCCAGCTTGCAAAGCCGGAAAATGCTTTTCTCAGTGCTCAAGCGTACAATGAAGTGATGACGATGCACGGGACGACAATGATCTTTTTGGCTGCGATGCCGCTTTTATTTGCTTTGATGAATGCGGTTGTTCCATTGCAGATCGGAGCGCGGGATGTTTCGTTTCCATTTTTAAATTCGCTTGGTTTTTGGCTCTTCTTTTTCGGGGGCATTTTCTTAAACTTAAGCTGGTTTTTGGGAGGAGCGCCAGATGCGGGCTGGACGTCATATGCCTCGCTTTCGCTTCATTCAAAAGGGCACGGCATAGACTTTTTCGTCCTTGGACTGCAAATATCCGGACTGGGGACGCTGATAGCCGGGATTAACTTTTTGGCCACGATTATTAACATGAGGGCTCCCGGCATGACGTACATGAGGCTGCCTTTGTTTACATGGACGACATTTGTGGCGTCGGCATTAATTTTGTTTGCGTTTCCGCCGCTTACGGTTGGCTTGGCTCTTATGATGCTGGATCGGCTGTTCGGCACAAATTTCTTTAATCCTGAGCTTGGCGGTAACACGATTATTTGGGAGCATTTATTTTGGATATTCGGACATCCGGAGGTTTATATTCTGATTTTGCCTGCTTTCGGCATTTTCTCAGAGGTCATCCCTGTGTTTTCCAGAAAGCGATTGTTTGGATATTCTTCAATGGTTTTTGCGATCGTGCTTATCGGTTTTCTTGGCTTTATGGTTTGGGTGCACCACATGTTTACCACAGGTCTTGGACCGATTGCGAACGCAATCTTTGCAGTTGCTACAATGGCGATCGCGATCCCGACCGGGATTAAGATATTTAACTGGCTGCTGACGATTTGGGGAGGAAATGTGAAGTACACGACGGCCATGCTGTATGCCGTCTCATTTATCCCATCCTTTGTGCTTGGCGGTGTGACAGGTGTCATGCTGGCTGCGGCAGCTGCAGATTACCAGTTCCATGATACGTATTTTGTGGTGGCGCACTTTCACTATGTCATTATAGGCGGAGTCGTATTCGGGCTATTAGCCGGTGTTCATTTCTGGTGGCCGAAAATGTTTGGTAAAATTCTGCATGAAACAATGGGGAAAATTTCATTTGTTTTGTTTTTTATCGGTTTCCATCTTACTTTTTTCATCCAGCACTTTGTCGGTTTAATGGGCATGCCGCGCCGTGTGTATACCTTCTTGCCAGGCCAGGGCCTTGAAACCGGCAACTTGATCAGTACAATCGGGGCGTTTTTTATGGCAGCAGCAGTTATCCTCCTGCTTGTCAATGTCATATGGACTTCGGTGAAGGGCGAATATGTCGGAGATGATCCATGGCATGACGGACGTACGCTTGAATGGGCTGTTTCGTCACCGCCGCCTGAATATAATTTTAAACAGCTTCCATTTGTCAGAGGGCTTGACCCGCTGTGGATCGAAAAGCAGGCGGGACACAAATCTATGACACCGGCTGAACCGGTTGATGATATCCATATGCCAAACGGTTCAATTCTGCCGCTGATCATTTCCTTCGGTCTCTTTGTCGCTGCCTTTGGTCTCTTGTATAGAACCGACCACGCTTGGGGCCTGCCGGTGATCTTTATCGGACTTGGCATCACATTTTTTACAATGCTGCTCCGTTCATTGATTGATGATCACGGTTATCATATTCACAAAGAGGAACTGCCGAACGATGATAAAGGGGTGAAGGCGTAATGCAAATTGAAGAAAAATTCACCGCAGAGACCTTTCCAGCTTCTCCCGAAAAAGCAACAATGGAAGGGAAAAATAAATTTTTAGGATTTTGGCTTTTTCTTGGGGGAGAGACTGTTCTGTTCGCGTCTCTCTTCGCCACTTTTCTTGCACTACGGAATTCAAACGCCGGTGACCCGCCTACGACAGAAATGTTTGATGTCACACTCGTTTTTATCGCCACAATGCTCTTATTAACGAGCAGTTTAACGAGTGTGTATGCGATGTACCATATGAAAAACTTTTCATTTGGCAAAATGCAGCTCTGGCTGGGAATTACCTTGTTATTGGGTGCGGGATTTTTAGGCTTGGAAATTTATGAATTTAAGCATTACACACATGAGTTTGGCTTTACCATCACAAGCTCGGCGCTTGGCTCATCGTTTTATACGCTTGTCGGCACACATGGTGCACACGTGGCGTTTGGCCTTTTGTGGATCAGTACGCTGATGATCCGCAATGCAAAAAGGGGCTTAAGCTTATATACAGCGCCTAAGTTTTACGTGGCCAGTCTTTACTGGCATTTTATTGATGTCGTGTGGGTCTTTATCTTTACCGTTGTATATTTAATGGGGATGGTGGGATAAACATGGTCGATAAAAAAAGCAGAGGACATATCAGCAGCGACCTTGAATATAAGAAAAAGAAGCATGCTCAGGAGATGAAATATCAAGTCATGTCTTTTGGCCTGATGATCGGCCTTACGCTCGTTGCATTTCTGACTGTGGCAACAGACGGCATCGGCAGCTGGTTTACGATTCCTTTCATTATACTGCTCGCGGCTATTCAAGTGATATTTCAGCTGTATTACTTCATGCATATGAATCAGAAAGGGCATGAAGCGCCGGCATTGTTTCTGTATTCAGGCATGTTTGTCGCGTTCATTACGGTGCTTGCGTTTGTTACAATTATATGGTGGTAATTTGAGCAGCCGCCGGAGGTGAAGACATGAATCAGTTAGACGTGTTTGGGTTTCGCGCCATGTGGAGCCCTTATCTTTTTTGTATCCTTTTAGGCATCACGGTGCTTTACATCTTTTTTTACAGACGGTTGACTTCAAAGCCTGACCGTATCACGGGTAAAGAAATGGCCTGTTTTCTGTCGGCGATGCTGTTTTTATATGCAGCCGAAGGAAGCCCGGTTGATCTGCTCGGACATATTATGTTCAGCGCCCATATGGTGCAGATGGCTGTTTTGTATTTAGTGGTTCCGCCTTTATTAATCGCAGGAATTCCCGCATGGGCCTGGGAAAAAATGATTTTTCGGCCTGCCATTAAACCGTTTTTTACATTTTTCTCTACACCTTTAATTGCATTGCTTTTATTTAACGGCATTTTTTCTCTATATCATGTGCCGCTAATATTTGATACTGTCAAAACGGATACGCTTTACCATGCGTTAATGACTTGGCTCATCTTCGTGTTAGCGTTTTTTATGTGGTGGCCGCTCGTACACAAGGTGGCTCGGCTCCCGCAGCTCAGCGGTTTGATGAAGCTGGGCTATATTATGGCGGACGGTATGCTGCTCACGCCTGCTTGTGCACTGATCATGTTTAGCGGCACGCCATTATATGCCACTTATACCGATCCGTCTGCCTGGGCGGAAGCCATGAAGCTTTGTGTTCCTGCGGATATGCTGGGACAGGTTCCGTTAACAGGACCGGAAATGTTTAACACACTTCCTTTGTTAGAGGATCAGCAACTCGGGGCAGTTATGATGAAAATCATTCAGGAAATTGTGTACGGCGCTTTTTTGGCTATTGTCTTTTTCCAATGGGTGAAGAAGGAAAGGGAAAAGGATGGACAGGAGGAGCCGCCTTATATTCAGCAGACGATATCATAAAAGGTACAGCGGCAATCGGCTGTACCTTTTTTATTACATTTGAACTGTTTTCAGCATGTCGGAGATGTCCTGGATGAGTGCCTTGCTTTTGGTCACAACCTGCACTGGGAATTCTTCTGTTTCTCCGTATTCCACTCCGTGCGGGTAATAGTGTTTTCCTAATAGAGGGGGCATTAATTGAATAACGGCGCGGCCGCTTCCGACATCGCCCTCTGTCGCAATGCCTTGAACCCGCAGGTAAAACGTTCCCTCAATCGTCGAAAACTTTCTGTCATAGGTCACTCTTTCATAATCCCATTGACCGGCTCTGATGAGTCCCTTGCTTTCCATCAAATCGTCCAAGAGGCTGAGCTCAGCCTTTACCCCTTCAAGTCCGCTATCAGTAAACTTCAACACTGACCCCTCCTTATAAAAATTACCTTTCCTGACAATCATAGTATGAAAGCGTTAAACTTTCAATGAATCTTCTTCTTTTGAAAGTATGCAAAAATGAAAATTTGACGAAAATATCACTAGATAAAAGGAGGTTTTACGGATGACAAAAATAAAAGATCTGATGACGGCTGACTTGCAATATTGCACGGTATTAGATAATGTATATGAAGCTGCGGTAAAGATGAAAGACGCGGATGTAGGAGCCATTCCGGTAGTTGATGAGGATGGAGAAACACTGGTCGGCATCGTAACCGATCGTGATCTGGTGTTAAGAGGCATCGCCTCAAAAAGGCCAAACTCGCAAAAAATCACTGACGCTATGACTGAAAAACCTGTCAGTGTTGAAGAGGACGCGCCAGTTGATGAGGTTCTTCATTTAATGGCATCCCATCAGCTCAGGCGCATACCTGTAACCAAAAACAACAAGCTGACTGGTATTGTCACGCTTGGCGATCTTTCCTTATCTGAACAAACAAATGAACGTGCCGGCAGTGCTTTATCAGATATTTCAGAGGACGAAAACAGAGAGCAAGGCTTTTTGCATTAACACATAAATCTTTGACATGTTAAATAGGCTGTATTGTAATGAAAAATAAGGCAAGACATGCAATTCACATCACGGGGGTGATAGATTGAAAAATATATTAAGAGCCATGGTTATCCTCTTGATTATTTGCGGAACTTATGTTCTGTTTATTCAATATGGGGCTGTTCCTGAAAAAAAATCAAATGACAGCGAACCTCAAGTCTCTAACGAGGAAGCGGCAAGCGGCAAACGAATACATATGCCGACTTCAGGATTATTGTCCTTTATGGGCAAATCCGCCGACGATGTAAAGAAAAAACTTGGGGAACCGGAACGTATTGACCCCTCGGCTTATGATTACGAATGGTGGGTTTACAATCAGGGAAAAGACCAGTATGTGCAAATCGGGATGCTGCACAATAAAGTGGTCACATTATTTGCGGCGGGAAATGATATTAACGCAAAGCCCTTCAAAATCGGTGAGTCAACGGGAGAAGTATTTAAGACAACCCAGGTGGCTCCGTTTGTAAATGTAGAGTATAAAGGAAATTCCTATCGGTTTGAGTTTTCTGAAGAGGACATCAACACCAGACCGACTGTAAAAGTAGGGAAGATGTACGTCCAGCTGTATATGGACAAATTTGAAGGGAAGCTATCCAGCATCAGGGCGTTTGATGCGCAAACCTTTGTCAAGCAAAGACCTTATGAGGTAGTGTACCGCGGTGAGTTAGTAGAACCGCAAACCGTTACGGAAGATAAGTGGAAAGAGATCCAATCAACGAGTGAAAAGCAAATACTCGATTTGACCAATGTTATTCGTGTCAAACATGGGTTAGCTAAGCTTGAGTGGGATCAGCCGACGGCCGAAGTGGCTTTTGGCCACAGTGAGGATATGAAAGAAAACAACTATTTCTCCCATGTATCGAAGAAATACGGCACGCTGAAGGACCGCTTAGAAAAAGGGGATGTCGACTTTGAGCAAGCGGGAGAAAATATCGCGTACAATTATGTGGACGGTCCGGCTGCTGTAGAAGGCTGGCTGAATAGTGAAGGCCATCGAAAAGCGCTTCTACATTCAGACTACACGCACCTTGGCGTCGGTGTAGACCGGAAGTATTACACTCAAAACTTTATTAAACGCTGAAATCAGCCGCGGACAACAGGTTCTGCGGCTTTTTATTGTTTCTGCAAAGGCTTTAGAACAAGGAATTACAGTAGACGAAGCTTTCTCAATGGATACTGTGAGTGACATTACCAAAAAAATGAACTTTTAAGGAGCTGAAGCTGGATCAACGTGTTGCTGCCCGGCTCTTTTTTGATGAGGAGACTTTAAGACCGGCCGGGGCCGATTAAGGATCTTGTTCTGATGGGCTTTGGAATGCGGCATCCCAAACATTTGCAAAGGGCAGGAATCTTGATTTCAGGAACAATTTAGGCCCCGGCTTTATCGGGGGAGGAAGCTTATGTTGTTCCGCGCTTCTTGTTTTACGAGAAAAAGATTTTTCGATGAATATTAGGCGAACACATTGGCTCACAAACCGATACATTGTAGTAGGTATATTTTTCGGAGGGGGTGAGGATTGTGGCGAATCAACATGCCAATCATTCAATTAATGACTTTAAACAATTCGTTAAAAAACATCCCAAGCTGATAAAAGAAGTGCGCAAAGAACAAAGAAGCTGGCAGGACGTGTACGAAAATTGGGTCCTTTTCGGAGAGAAAGACCCAATTTGGGACCCGTACAGAGAACCGGAGGAAGCCGCAGAAGCGGTACCCGAAACATCAGAAAAAAATGATTTTGTTTCTAAAATGGTTACAGCTGTGAAAAAGATGGATGTCAATCAAATGAATGAACAGATCAATAAAATGAGCCAATCGATCTCATCGTTGCAAAGCCTTCTCAACACATTTTCCGGAAGCGGACAGAAGCAATCTCAGCCAGGACCCGGACAGCATCCTTTTTCTTTTCGGAAGGATTAATAAAGGAGAGCTTATATGCGCAAAGACGTTCAGGAATTTATTTTAGCAGATAAAGAACGAAAACGATTCTTAAGAGAACAGCCGATATGGTACCGGAGGCTTGCGAGAAAGCCGGATGACTTGGCTTCATTTCAGCTTGAGATGATGAATTTTTACGAAAAAACCATTCCGCATCGGGTGAATCAATTTACGAACGGGATTCAAATGGCGCAAATGATGATGCAAATGTTCCAAGCAATGCGGACAAAAGATTAAAAGACCCGAAAATGGGTCTTTTTCATTGTGTAAACTAGGGAGGCTTTTACAACTTCATTTTTAAGTGCGGCTAAGCATTTTCCAATTGGCTGGTTTCATGGTAAACTAACAACTGGAGGTGCGTGCTATGTATGCGACGATGGAATCCGTGCGGCTTCAAAGTGAAGCTCAGCAGCTTGCCGAGATGATTCTGCAGTCGGAGACGGCTGAGAACTACCGCAATTGTTACAAGCGTCTCCAGGAAGATGAAGAGGCAGGGCGGATTATTCGTTCTTTTATCAAAATAAAAGAGCAATATGAGGATGTGCAGCGTTTTGGCAAATATCATCCTGACTATAGAGAAATATCCCGAAAAATGAGGGAGATCAAACGGGAGCTCGACCTGAACGATAAGGTGGCCGACTTCAAAAAAGCAGAGACGGAACTGCAGTCTATTCTTGATGAAATCAGCGTTGAAATTGGGACAGCTGTATCAGAGCATATTAAAGTTCCGACTGGGAATCCTTATTTTGACGGTTTGTCTTCATGCGGAGGCGGCTGCGGATCAGGCGGCGGCTGCGGATGCAAAGTGTCATGACGAGACTGGCCGTCTCGTCTTTTACATATAAGAGAAATCAGGCAGGTGAATGTATTGGAGAATAGACGCCAAGGCATGATTGTGTATCTTCATTCTTTAAAGCAAAGCAAAATGCTGAGAAAGTTCGGAAATGTGCATTATGTGTCAAAACGCTTAAAATATGTCGTGCTGTATTGTGATATGGGCCAAATTGAAAAAACAATGGACAAGATCTCATCTTATTCTTTTGTTAAGAAAGTTGAGCCTTCATATAAACCGTTTTTAAAATTGGAATTTGAGTCAAAGCTTGATAAAGCAAAAGAATATGATTATAAAATCGGAATATAGCTGTATAAAAAAATCCCCGCAGGT
Organism: Bacillus sp. FSL K6-1012; assembly: GCF_037964915.1. Classification (NCBI taxonomy): domain Bacteria; kingdom Bacillati; phylum Bacillota; class Bacilli; order Caryophanales; family Bacillaceae; genus Bacillus; species Bacillus sp. FSL K6-1012. Next base: position 1,606,927 of record NZ_CP150175.1, read on the forward strand.
TTCTGCGGGGTCCTTCTATTCCTTAACAAGTTAAGGAGAAGGCAAAGGGAGAGGAGAAACCGGAGGAAGAACTTATGGGGAAACGTAAGTCTTCTCCGCGGTTGGCAACAACATCCTCTGGATGCTGTTGCTTATAGTATGGACAATGATCATTCCGCTTATACACTTGTATATGAAGATTAGCGCTCATTGTTTGAAAGAATGCTTTATGATAAGATAGGATTGGTTTTTTTCTTATACATAACGGCGTCCGGCCGAACAAGGAAACAAAATAGCTTTTAGAAAAAGTGGTGTGGAACATGAGAGTAATTTCTGGATCAAAAAAAGGCCGTTCACTTAAGGCAGTGCCGGGAACATCAACGAGACCGACAACCGATAAAGTGAAGGAATCCATTTTCAATATGATTGGCCCTTATTTTGACGGGGGCAGGGGGCTTGACTTATTCGCAGGAAGCGGAGGTCTTGGTATTGAAGCGCTTTCACGAGGGTTTGAGCATTGTGTATTTGTTGACCGTGATTTTAAAGCGATTCAAACGGTGAAATCGAACTTGAAAACATTAGAGCTTACAGCATACGCAGATGTGTACCGTAATGATGCGGAACGTGCTTTGCACGCAGCTGCGAAAAGAGAAGCGGGCTTTCACGGGATTTTTCTTGATCCTCCGTATAAGGAACAAAAACTGAAGGCGCTCTTAAGTGTGATAGACGAACAACAAATGCTGGAGGATGGCGGCTTTATCGTCGCAGAGCATGACAAAGACGTCGAGCTTCCCGAAGCAGTAGGTGATCTAGTGATAACAAGAAAAGAAACCTACGGCCTGACAGGGGTGGCGATCTATAAAAAGAGGGGGTTGTGATGTGACGAGTATAGCTGTCTGTCCCGGCAGTTTTGATCCGGTGACCTACGGGCATCTGGATATCATTAAACGCGGGGCCAATATATTTGATCAAGTGTATGTGTGTGTGCTGAACAATTCTTCAAAAAAGCCGCTATTCAGTGTAGAAGAACGCTGTGAGCTTTTGAGAGAAGTGACAAAAGACATTCCGAACATAACAGTTGAAACGTCACAAGGGCTGTTAATTGATTATGCAAAAAGAAAAAATGCAAAAGCCATTTTAAGAGGCTTGAGAGCGGTGTCTGATTTTGAGTACGAGATGCAGGGAACATCCGTAAACCGTGTGCTTGATGAATCAATTGAAACCTTTTTTATGATGACAAATAACCAATATTCTTTCTTAAGCTCAAGCATAGTAAAAGAAGTGGCAAAGTATAAAGGTGCGGTGTCAGAATTTGTACCGCCGGAAGTCGAGAAGGCGCTTCAGGAAAAATTCAGGCAAGGATGAGTGTTTTTAAGCTCATCCTTTTTTTGTACCGTTTGTCAGTCTGTAAGAAAAAATGAAAATGTACGTAAACAGTGCACATAACGTGACAGCAGGGCCAATCTGCACAAGCAGATTCCATCCGCTGATAAGAGCTGTCGGCAGCTCACCTGTATCAAGAGATTTAAAAACGTACTGATCATGGTCATTCCACGCGGTGTAAAGAGGTTTCCATAACAGAATGACAAAAACGGCGGCATAAATGCCTTGCAGCACACGCGCGATAAAGAATGGTTTAAATCTGATGTCCGTCTCTGATAAAATGCCTGCCACCTGAGCCTGAACGGAAAAGCCGCTGAATCCGAGGATAAAGCTGACAACAACAGCTTTTTGCAAAAGGGAGACATCTGTCTCGCTGACAAGCTTGCTTCCTAATGTGATTTCAAACATTCCTGATAATAGAGGAATGTCCAATTGAGCGGGAAGCTGAAACAAGGTCAGTGCGCCTTTTGTAACAATAGAGAGAATATCGGTCAGCTGTACGACGGATAACAAACGATTAAAGACAGAAAACAAAATAATAAAGCCGCCTACCATTAGAAGCGTTTGAACGGATGAGGTTACAGCGTCGCCCAAAATTTTTCCTAAAGGCCGTTTTTCCGCAAGCCTTGCGGTGTGAAGCGCATGTAAAGCATCTTTGATAGAAGGCAAAGATATGGTTTTATTTCTCATGAGCTGGCGCTCTTCTTTACGCCCGTAGGAGCGCATCGTTAAACCGACAGCCAAATTACCCAAATAGTGTGCAGATGCTAATAAAATACCTAATGACGCATTCTGAAAAAAGCCGACGGCGACAGCTCCAAAAATAAAGAGCGGGTTGGATGAATTGGTGAAGGAAGCAAGCCGTTCTGCTTCTACTCTTGAAATCTGTTTTTCCTGCCGCAGCCTTGCCGTCAGTTTTGCGCCCGCGGGGTTCCCTGATGCCATGCCCATGGCCAGAACGAAGCCGCCGACACCCGGCACGCGGAAAATAGGGCGCATAAAAGGCTCAAGCAGAACACCGACAAACCTTACAATACCAAAGCCGATTAATAGCTCAGACAGTATGAAAAACGGCAGCAAAGACGGAAATACGACCTCCCACCACATGGACAGCCCGGTTTTAGAGGCTTCGAATGAGGCCTGCGGATGTGAGATGACAGTCGCTGTTAAAAAAATAAAAAACGCAGCAATCAAAAGTGTATGAATCTTCGACAAGTTCATTCTTACCTCCCCGACGCTAAAAATGCACAATGACATGTATATCATGATAAAATATGGTATGACTCGAAACGGCCAAGCAGTACCTGTCCTCTTGACCCTTTGTACTAATATACGAGCATAGGGGTTCAGTTTAGACCATAGAATTCCGTATACAGGGAATTCGGGCAGGAGGTTAACATGTTGGCCAAACCTAAAATCGGGTTAGCGTTAGGATCGGGAGGCGCCAGAGGACTTGCTCATCTCGGCGTGCTTTCCAGTTTACATAAGCACCAAATTGATGTGGATATGATTGCGGGGAGCAGTATGGGCGCTTTGGTCGGCAGCTTCTATGCCGCGGGGCATGACGTGGAAACGATGAAAAAAGTCGCCAAGGCTTTCAAACGGCGGCTCTATGCTGATTATACGGTACCGAAACTCGGTTTTTTGAGAGGTGACCGTGTCAGGCAGCTCGTGCATGCTTATACATTCGGCAAACCGATTGAGGAACTCAAAATCCCTCTTGGAATTGTCGCGTGTGATCTGCAGACAGGAGAAAAGATTGTTTTCCGCAAAGGGTCAGTGTCAGATGCGGTTCGGGCAAGCATCAGCATACCAGGCATTTTTATTCCGCAGAAGCTGGACGGACGGCTTCTCGTAGACGGCGCGGTGGTCGACCGTATTCCGGTTTCTGTTGTAAAAGATATGGGGGCTGACATTATCATCGCTTCAGATGTCTCCAGGGTTCGGAAAACCGAAAAGGCGGCGCATATTTTTGATGTAATCATGCAAAGTATGGATATACTTCAAAATGAATTGGTGCGTCATCAGACGATCGCCGCTGATATCATGATTCGCCCTTCTCTTGAAACATACAGCTCCAGCTCGTTTGCCAATATTGATGAAATGATATCGGCAGGCGAGGAGGCAACAAACCGAATGATCAGCCAGATAAAAAAAGAAATAGAGAATTGGGAGGGCTAATAACTTGCTACGTAAAAAACATTTCAGCTGGATGCTTGTCATCCTCATACTGATTGCCGTTGTATCATTTATAAAACTGCCATACTATATTACAAAACCGGGAGAAGCGACAGAGCTCGGCTCACTGATAAAAGTGGAGGGGGGCTACCTGGAAACAGGGAGTCTGTCCTTAATGACTGTCAAAGTGGGACCGGCTAATCCATTTACATACGCATGGGCTAAAATGCACCCCTATTATGAAATTGTTCCTGATGAAAGCATCAAGGAAGAAGGCGAATCAGATAAGGAATATATGAAACGGCAGCTGCAAATGATGAAAAGCTCTCAGGAAAATGCCGTCATCGCCGCATATCAAAAGGCAGGAAAAAAAGTAAGCTATTCCTTTAACGGCATCTACGCAAGCTCAGTTGTCGAAAACATGCCGGCGAAAGGGAAAATAGAAGTCGGCGATAAAATCATCAGTGCGGACGGAAAAAACTATCAGTCTGCTGAAAAGCTGATCGATTATATCAGCAGCAAAAAAGCCGGGGATAAAGTAAAGTTAAAAATCGAAAGAGCAGAAAAAGAAAAGACGGTCACCCTTGCGTTAAATCAATTTCCTGATGAGCCTGGCCGTGCCGGAATAGGAGTTTCGCTGTATACGGACAGAAACGTCAAGGTAAAGCCTGATATTGATTTCGAAATCGAAAATATCGGCGGCCCGTCAGCGGGATTAATGATGTCGCTTGAAATCTATAATCAGCTTACAAAACCAGACGAAACAAAAGGCTACGACATTGCGGGAACCGGTACCATTGATGTTGACGGGAAAGTCGGCCCGATCGGCGGCATTGACCAAAAAGTTGTTGCCGCAGACAAAGCCGGCAAAGACATTTTCTTCGCCCCGAATCAAAACGGCGCAAGCAATTCTGATTACAAAAACGCAGTAAAAACAGCGAAAGACATTGATTCGAACATGAAGATCGTGCCTGTTGATACGATGCAGGATGCGATTGATTATTTGAATAAGCTGAAAGCGAAAAGCACCTGATATGGGACTGAACCCTGTTTTTGAGACAGGGATCAAAACACCTTTTATACAGCCAATTGCCGATAGCTTATCGGTGATTGGCTGTTTCGTTTCGTTTGAATACGAATGTTGTTATAATAATAAATGTATTCTTTGACAGTGCGTTCTACGATGGCGGTCGTGGTTCGATTAATGCTGTTAAGATAGAACGTTTCAGACTTTAGTGAGGAATGAAACGATTCGATGGAGGCATTATCAGCGGGCGTCCCTTTGCGGGACATGCTCATGGTAATGCCTTTTGTTTTAACAGCTTTCTGATACTCATAAGATGTATACACAGATCCTTGGTCACTATGTAACACGCAGTTCTGAGGCAGTGTTGGCAGCTGATCAAGTGTGTTTAAGACAAAGTCTGTGTCCTGCTTATCTCCAATCGTGAAAGCAATCACTTCTCCATTGTATACATCCAATATACTGGAAAGGTACAATTGTTTCTGTCCATAAGGCAAATATGTGATGTCCGTTACTAGTTTTTCAAGAGGATGATCAGACTGAAAGTTCCGATCTAATATATTATCAACCACGGCATATGGCTGCCCATTCTTCTTGCGTTTTTTCACCTTAACCCGGCACTGCCACTGATTTTTCTGCATGATACGCTGAACCGTTTTATGGTTAATACGCATTTCCTTTTTTAATATAGCTGTAATTTTTCGATATCCATATCGATACTTGTGCTCTCGGCACAACGTGCCGATTTGTTTTTCCAAATGGCACTTGGGATGATCTTTCGTCAGGTTCTTTTTCCAACGATAATAAGATGCTCGTGAGATACCTAAATGAACACAGATATTCTGTACGGTCATTGTGCCGTGCAATACTTCTACAAGTTCGACTGACGTTTGGCTATCAACTTCCTTTCCAATTCGTTGTACTTTTTTAAAACTTCATTTTGTTGTCTCAGATAACGGTTCTCTGCCTGCAGTTTCTCTAATTCGGAAGAGTACTCCGGACCTTTTCCGTAAGTGTATTGCTTACCAACAGGCTGTTCAAATCGATGTGTATCTCCAGCTTTATGCCACCTAACCCATGTCTGAACCTGCGTCTTATTCTTGATATTCAATTCCTGCATGATCTCTTTCATAGGCACACCTGCCAATCTCATTTCTACAGCCTTCTGTTTGACTTCAATCGGATAACTCACTCTTGTTCCCATACAAAAAACACCTCCAAGTCTTATTTCGGATAACAACTATCCGTTTTCAAACTTGAAGGTGTTTTTTATTTGTCTCATCTTATGCGGTCAGTCCCGTCCCTATCCAGGTGCTTTTTTATATGCTCAAAAAACGGTGTTCATCCTCGTCATATCGTATTGGGGCATGTCCGTATTCTTGTAAATCAAACTCGGTTCTAAGGGGTTCTTCTATCGCAAGGCTGTAGATTCTGCTTGCTTTAATATCGAGATCGAGAGCGGGGTGGGAAAAGGAGGCCAGCTTGCTGACAAGCGGAACGGACAGCTCCTTTTTCTTTTCTGATAAAAAGGCCTGTCCTTTTTTCGTCATCCCAAGTAGTCTGATATAAGGCACCTCCTCGACATTGAGCAGACGGTGAATCTCCTGTTTTTTCGTTCTCGTTAAAATGTGTGTACTCATCCGCTGAAGCCTCGTCCACGTATATCGCTTTGTTTTCAGAAACTCCATAAATTCCTGATAGGAGCTGGCTTTTCTGATTGAACGGAGGATTCTGTTCTCCAGCCCTTCCTCAACCTCGTATATTTGCTGTAATTCTAAGGCTGTGAGAGTCGAAAGACTATATTTCAAGTAAGAAAAATAGCTTTCTGGTGTATGCCACAGCCCGAAAGACTTGCGGTAATTCGCTAATTCCCATGCAGCTGCTGCGGGAAGAAACGTAACGCAGTCTTCAAAAGGCTTTTCAATCAGGGCTTTTCTGATGCTGGTTGCGCTGGCGATATGGCTGTCTTCATCAGGAAGGTCGGCATCATGATAATCCGAGGAGATTCTCGATGTCGTATAGGGTTTGATTTCATATCCGCCGGAAAGAATCGATTTCACATAATGGTACCCCAAAATATTGTTCGGCTTCGACATATCAAGTCCGTTTTCTGTATGTAAAATCGATTTGAAGGCGATAGCAGCAGCAGATGGATAACTGGCACCCTTTTTAAGCTCTTCTTTGATACATTGATCAAACGAATCTTTATGCTCATCCATTACCTTTGCGGTTTCTAAAAACGGCTCAATTTGTCCGTTCTCACTCCCGAAAAACAGTGCCTCGCATCCTAGTTTGTTCAAAGTGGAGACGCTGCCGTGTGCAAAAATCTCCGCTTTTTGCACCGCGTAAAGATAAGGCAGTTCGATTACGAGGTCGACTCCGCTTTGAAGCGCCATTTTTGTGCGGGCCCATTTGGATACAACCGCAGGCTCCCCGCGCTGCAGAAAATGTCCGCTCATCACCGCAACAGCTGTGTCACATCCGGTTTGCCGCTTGGCTGTTTGGGCATGATAAAGATGTCCGTTATGAAAGGGATTATACTCAACCACCAATCCGACAGCTTTCATATTTTTTCCGCCTTTCTTGCTATGTTTAAAAACGTATGGTACATTTGCAATTGAAAACTCTTACGTCTTTTTTGATTTAAGTGTATGCATAGTATATTCAGCTGTCAACGATGCTTGGCTGGCAGCATTATGCTGTAAAGAAAAAATATTGACAAAAACATTCTTAAAAGCTATAATCATGTTTGTTGCTTTCCTGAGGTGATACAAATGAAATGGACGATTTATCAGTTGCATCAAATGAAAAAACCGAGTTTTGAGTTTGATGAGACAGTTGAGTTACATGAGCTGACAAAGCTGAATTCTGACATTCGCCGCATTTCTCCTGTAAGGGTGAAAGGCAGAGCGGATATCAAATCTAAGCAGGTTTCGTTTGATTTTACGATCTCAGGCGAAATGATTTTGCCATGCTCAAGAACACTCGTTGATGTTCCGTATCCATTTACAATTTCGACAAAAGAACTGTTTATATTTCATCAGACGGATGATATAGAAGATGATGACGTTCACACTGTTGAGGACGATACTATCGACTTAACTCCGATCGTGAAAGAAGAAATTCTTTTAGAAATCCCTATGCAAATCTTTTGTGAATCTGAACAAGAAAAAGGAGCTGCTCCTCAAGAAGGAAAGGACTGGCAAGTCATTTCAGAGGAAGACAAGAAGAACAAAGTCGATCCGAGACTTGCAGCCCTTGAAAAGCTCTTAAAACAAGATGATGAATCTTAACTCTTTAAGGAGGTGGGAATAATGGCTGTACCTTTTAGAAGAACTTCTAAAATGAAAAAAAGATTGCGCCGTACACATTTCAAACTTAATGTACCTGGTATGACAGAATGTCCGTCATGCGGAGAGATGAAATTGTCTCACCGTGTATGCAAAGCATGCGGATCATACAACGGCAAAGACATAAATGTAAAAAGTAACTAATAAGAAAAGCGCAGGGTGAAAACCCTGCGCTTTTTCTTTTTTTCTTCCTGTCAGCTTGAGAAAATTTGTGAGTGCAAATAGTCTATCTAATCTATTACCGGCATATGTATGAGATAAATAAGCTGACATGGAGGGAGATTGATTTGACCATTACAAGACAAGATGCTTGGACACAGGATGAGGATTTGCTGCTGGCAGAAGTAGTGCTTCGTCATATTCGCGAGGGCGGAACACAGCTTTCTGCCTTTGAGGAGGTCGGAAGGGCACTGACCAGAACAGCCGCTGCCTGCGGATTCAGGTGGAACTCTTATGTGAGAAAGCAATACCAATCAGGCATAGAACTGGCAAAAAAACAGCGGAAAGAACTAAGGAAACAAATTGGGGTTCATTCCGTCAATATGCCGAATTCCGTCAAGCAGGCTGCCCCGGCAGCTTCAGAGGGGAAAAGAGATTTGTCCATTCAGGATGTGATTGAGTTTCTCGAACAGTTTAAAGAAGCGCCGTCCGCGCAAGAATTCCACGTTGAAAAGGAAAAAATGAAGGAGCAAATTCAGTCGCTGCAAAAAGAACTTGAGGATTTACGGAGTGAAAACCAAACATTGAGAAACCAGCTGGAGATGACAGAAGAGGACTACAAGGCACTGATCGATATTATGGATCGAGCCAGAAAAATGGTTGTTTCGAAAGAAGACGGGAGACTGAAAAAAACAGCTCAAGAAACGTAATGAACCCTCAAATGAACCGGCCCTAGAGTCATCAAAGGCCGGTTGTTTCATGTTTATGCTGATTCACCCGGTGTCATTTCACCATCCATATCCGGATGCCAGATGAGCGGGTTTTCCCCTTTGTCCCGCGCCATGTCATATTTGACTGGTTCAAAGTTCATTTTACTAAAAAACTCTGCTGATTTAATCCGAGAATTTGTTCGAATCGGCATTCTGAATGATTTGGCGAATTCAACCAATGCTGTACCGTAGCCCCTGTTTTGATAACCTGGAAGGACCTCAAGCTTCCAAAGCTCTAAGTAATCCTGATGTTGGTCGAAGTAAGGATTTGATTTGCCATTAACTTGATACAGACTCATTCGCGCTACCAGTTTATCCCCGAAATAAATCCCATAAAAAGGCGAAGTGCTGTCATTTTCAATGATATTATCTTGAAGATCTTCAAGCATTGAGAGCTCTTGTATACCGTATTCTTTGAATTTCTTGAATTCTTCAAGCGTTTTATAGTTGACGAGCAGACGTTCTACCTTAATCAAATTAATCTCCCCCTTTGTTGTTCTCTACATATATTGTAAACGCTTTATTTAAAAAATCCAAATATTTAAACTTTAATTTAAGTGTTTTGAAATCTCTGTGAAGTATTTTTTTCATACTTCTGCTATGATAATACGTAAATGTTAAATTGGGTGTGACATCATGAAAATTGGAATTATCGGCGGGGGCTCCGTCGGTCTTTTATGTGCCTATTATTTATCTTTGGATCATGAGGTGACTGTTTTGACAAGGCGGGATGAACAGGCCGCAGCGATTCAATCGGAAGGGATTCAGCTTTATAAAGCCGGAAAAGCGTTCAATGCTCATTGCAGCGCGGGCACAGCTATTGATTCATGTTTTGACCTTCTTGTCGTGACAGTGAAACAGCATCAGCTTCAGACTGTTTTCCCGATGCTTGAACGAATCAAAAAAACAAATATTTTATTTTTGCAAAACGGTATGGGCCATATACACGGCCTTAAAGACTGGGGTGCTGACCATTCCGTTTATGTTGGGGTTGTTGAGCACGGAGCTGTAAGGAAATCGGATACAGCCGTTGAACATACAGGCATTGGTGCGATAAAATGGAGCGCGTTCAAGCAAGCTGAAACAGATCTCCTGAACGCGGTGCTTCAGCATAACCATTCCGAATTCCCAATTCGCTATGAGATGGATTGGTATCGCCTGCTGACGGGCAAGCTGATCGTAAACGCCTGCATCAATCCGTTAACTGCGCTGCTGCGTGTGAAAAATGGAGAGCTGTTGACTGTGCCTGCTTATTTTTCTTATATGAAGCTCGTTTTTCAAGAGGCGTGCAGCATTTTGCGGCTGGAAGATGAAGAGGCGGCCTGGGAGCGTGTACGTGCAGTTTGTGAGCAAACGAAAGACAATCGCTCTTCCATGCTGGTCGATGTGGCCGCCGGACGGCAGACGGAGGCTGACGCCATCCTCGGATATTTGCTGAAAGAAGCACAGCTTCAAGGCCGCGACGCTGTTCACCTTGCGTTTTTACATGGCAGCATCAAAGCTTTGGAGCGAAACCCAAACAAAGTCTTTTGAGCTTTTCTGGTAACATGCTATACTCATTTCGGATAACTAACTATTTATTGGAGAAAGGAAGTTCTAGAAGATGCAGCTAACTGAACTTTCCATCAAAAATCAGAATGTGTTTGTACAGCACTATATAGATGGTAAAGAAGAAATGTCTTCTTTTTTTGATTACAGCATTCATCATAAGGATATGTGGCAAGAAAGACTGAAAGGTTTATCCTCGCGGGTTTTCGCAAGAGAGGAATTGACAGCCTATTTATCCTCTTATCACAACAAATTCGGCTCAAGCGCCATGCAGCATTCTATTGAGAAGCTGAAGGATCCGTCAAGTGTTGCTGTTGTCGGCGGACAGCAGGCAGGGCTTTTAACAGGACCGCTTTACACCATACATAAAATCATCTCAATTATTGTTTTAGCAAAGGAAAAGGAAGAACAGCTGCAAGTGCCTGTTGTACCGATCTTTTGGGTTGCCGGAGAAGACCATGATTTGGATGAAATTAATTTTGTCCACACGTCAGAAGAAAGCGGTCCGGTGAAAAAAAAGCTACCGCAGTCTTACTGGAAAAAGTCATCTGCCGCCAACACACCGCTTGACCAAGACAAATGCGCCGCATGGATAGACGATGTGTTTGCGGCTTTTGAAGAAACAGACCATACGAACACACTTCTAGAACATGTGAAACGATGTTTAAGGGAATCTGTTACGTTTACTGATTTCTTTGAACAGCTGATTGCGGATCTGTTTCAAGAGGAAGGCTTAGTATTGTTAAATTCCGGAGACCCGGGAATTAAAAAGCTGGAAACCGCCATGTTCCAAAAGATCCTCCGTGACAATGATGAACTTGCACACGCTGTTTCTAAACAGCAGGACTTCATGCGCGGAGCGGGCTACAAGCCGATTATCGAGTCTGGAAAAGAGCAGGCAAATCTGTTTTATGAATATGAAGAGGAACGCTTTTTAATTGAGAAGGACAACGGCCGCTTTGTGATTAAGGAGCTTGATCTGGCATGGTCGATGGATGAACTTTATACGCATATGGAAGAACATCCTGAACGCTTCAGCAATAATGTTGTAACGAGACCGTTAATGCAGGAATTTTTGATTCCTACCTTGGCATTTATCGCGGGCCCCGGTGAAATCAACTATTGGGGTGAGCTCAAACAGGCTTTTGCAGTGATGGGCTTTAAAATGCCTCCTGTTATGCCGAGGCTGAACATCACGATAGTCGAGCGCCATATTGAGAAAAAACTGGTTGAACGAAAGATATCATTACAAGAGGCGATAGAAGGCGGGACGGAAAACCAAAAAGAAAAATACTTTGAACACCAGATTCCGGAAGAGTTTACCGCGGTGATTGAGCAAGCAAAAAACCAGATTGAAGCCATTCATAAAACCGTCCGGCAGGAAGCGCTTAAGGTTGATCAGAGCATGGAGCCTTTGCTCCTGAAGAACGCGGCGTTTATTCAGGATCAGCTTCAGTTTTTAGAGCGTACAGTGACAAAACGAATTGAAGAAAAAGAAGGCTATGTCTTAAGGGATTATGAGAGAATCCAAAATAGCATTAAACCGCTGCTCGCACCGCAAGAGCGAATTTGGAATATCATGTATTATTTAAACAGGTACGGTCCAAAATTCTTCACATCATTCAAGAATCTGCCATTTTCTTTTCAAAATCAACATCAAGTTGTCAAACTTTGAAATAAAGTTTTAAAGAACCCTGAATAGTTCAGGGTTTTTTTTTATGTATAAACAGTGTAAAATGAAGTTGTGGAGAGAAGTGGTGGATAGTGGTGAGTTAAGGAGAGAAAGTGGGGCAAAAGATCATGTTTATGGGTGAATACCAGCATACAATCGATGCGAAAGGCCGCATGATCGTACCCGCTAAATTCAGAGAAGGCCTCGGTGAGCAGTTTGTGCTGACAAGAGGACTTGATCAATGTCTCTTCGGCTACCCTATGCACGAGTGGAAACAGATTGAAGAAAAACTAAAAGCTCTTCCTCTCACAAAAAAAGATGCCCGCGCATTTACCCGTTTTTTCTTTTCAGGTGCGACAGAATGCGAACTGGACAAGCAGGGCAGGGTGAATATCGCATCATCTCTATTGAATTACGCAAAACTGGAAAAAGAATGTGTTGTTATCGGGGTTTCGAATCGAATTGAATTGTGGAGTAAAGTAATTTGGGAACAATACACAGAAGAGCAAGAAGATTCATTCGCTGAAATTGCTGAAAACATGATTGGGTTTGATATATAATGAATCTTCGTGTATAACACTCTAAAAACAATTTCAATTCATCCTGATAAAAGGTGGGACCAACACAAATGTTTCAACACAAGACAGTACTTCTTCGTGAAACCGTTGACGGCCTAAATATTAAACCGGACGGTACATATGTAGACTGCACACTCGGCGGAGCTGGGCACAGTACATATTTATTACAGCAGTTATCAGAGAAAGGGCGTTTAATCGCTTTTGACCAAGATGACACGGCATTACAGCATGCAGAAGAAGCGTTGTCCGATTATCAAGGACAGCTTATTCTGATTAAAAGCAACTTTAGGTATTTAAAAGAATGTTTACATGAACACGGCATTATTGAAGTAGACGGTATTTTATTTGATTTAGGGGTGTCTTCCCCGCAGCTGGATACACCGGAAAGAGGATTCAGTTACCATCATGACGCACCTTTGGACATGAGGATGGACCAGTCGGCCACGCTTACGGCGAAAGAGGTCGTAAATGAGTGGCGCTATGAGGATCTTGTCCGTATTTTCTTTAAATACGGTGAAGAGAAGTTCAGCAAACAGATCGCCAGAAAAATAGAGGAGGCAAGAAGCAAATCTCCTATTCAAACTACGGGCCAACTGGTCGATCTAATAAAAGACGCGATTCCCGCCCCGGCCAGAAGGAGCGGAGGACATCCCGCAAAACGCGTGTTTCAGGCAATCAGAATTGCTGTGAACGATGAACTGAAGGTTTTTGAAGAGGCTTTGGAGCAAGCGATTGACGTGTTAAAGCCGGGGGGCAGGGTATCAGTGATTACCTTCCACTCACTTGAGGACAGAATTTGTAAATCTACGTTTAAAGAGAAGTCGTCACTTCCGGAACTTCCTCCGGGTCTTCCTGTTATACCGGAAGAGTTTGAACCGGATCTCAAGCTTATCACAAGAAAACCGATCACGGCATCTGAAGAAGAGTTGGCAGAAAACAATCGTGCTCGTTCTGCGAAGCTTCGAATTGCTGAAAAAAGAAAATAACAATACGCGAACGCAAACTTAAAAGGAGGTCATCAGCCTATGAGCAATTTAGCTTATCAACCAGAGAAACAGCAACGGCATGCGATCAGTCCTGAGAAAAAAGTGATTGTCAAGAAAAGGGCTTCCATTACACTCGGAGAAAAGGTGCTTCTCGTCCTCTTCGCTGCGGCAGTGCTGAGCGTATCGCTTTTGATCGTATCGAAGGCATATGCGGCTTACCAAACAAATATAGAGGTGCAAAAGCTTGAGGAGCAAATTTCTTCCGAAAACAAGCAGATTGGTGACCTCGAAAAAAGCGTTGCTGATTTAAGCAAGCCGCAGCGCATTATGGATATTGCGAAAAAGAACGGCTTGAATTTAAAAGATAAAAAAGTGAAAAACATACAGGAATGATTCAAATGCCAAAAAAGAATAAATTTATGAACAGAGGAGCGGCGATTCTAAGTATTTGTTTCGCTCTCTTTTTCTTTGTCATCCTTGGGAGAATGGCATATATTCAAATAACCGGAAAAGCCGACGGTGAAGTGCTTGCGACAAAAGCGACAGAGCAGCATGAAAAGAAACGGACAATCGAAGCGAGCCGGGGCTCCATTTTAGACAGAAATGGAAAAGTGATTGCTGAGGATACAGCTACGTATAAGCTGATCGCTGTTCTTGATGAAAAAATGACAACTGACAAAAAGCATCCGCAGCATGTCCAGAACAAGGAAAAAACAGCGGAAGAACTGTCTAAAGTGATAGATTTGGACAAGGCTGAAATCCTTGATATCTTAAATAAGAAGGGTGCAAAACAAGTTGAGTTCGGATCAGCAGGCCGGGATATTACCTATTCCCAAAAACAGAAAATCGAAAAGCTGAAACTTCCGGGAATTTCATTTTTGCGCGATACAAAGCGGTACTATCCGAACGGAATATTTGCGTCCAACTTAATCGGCTATGCCGAGGTTGACCAAAAAACAAATGAAATTACGGGCGCGATGGGCTTAGAAAAAGTGCTGGATCAGTATTTGAAGGAGCGGGACGGATACGTAACATACGAAAGTGACAAATCCGGCTGGGAGCTCCCGAACAGCAAAAATAAAATTACAGCGCCAAAAAATGGTGACAATGTTTATTTAACCATTGACCAGAAAATTCAAACCTTTTTAGAAGACAGTATGACAAAAGTGGCGGAAAAGTATAAACCGAAAAAAGTCATGGCCGCAGTTGTTGATCCGAAAACGGGCAAAGTGCTAGCCATGGGGCAGCGTCCAAGCTTTGACCCGAATACGCGCGATGTGACGAATTATTATAACGATTTGATTTCATATGCGTATGAGCCCGGGTCGACAATGAAGATCTTTACACTTGCAGCTGCGATACAGGAGAATGTGTATAACGGCAATGAAAAGTACAAGTCCGGAACATATAAAGTTGGCGGAGAACCTGTAAAAGACCATAATGATGGTGTAGGCTGGGGGCCAACAACGTATCATGACGGTGTTGTAAGGTCTTCAAATGTTGCTTTTGCCAAACTGGCTAATGAAAAATTGGGCTATTCCCGGTTTAATGAGTATCTTCATAAGTTCAATTTCTATCAAAAAACAGGCATTGACTTGCCGGGTGAAGTATCAAGTAAAATGAATTTTAAATATGAATTTGACAAAGCATCGACTGCATATGGCCAAGCCTCTGCTGTTACACCAATTCAACAGTTGCAGGCTGCAACTGCAATAGCAAATGACGGTAAAATGATGAAACCCTATGTCATAGACCATATTGTTGATCCTGACAAGAAAAAAACCATTTATCAAAATAAACCTCAGTCCGCCGGTACCCCAATTTCTGCGGATACCGCTAAAAAGGTTCGTAATATTTTAGGTGATGTCGTTACATCTGATATCGGTACTGGACAGCCATATAAAATTGAAGGTTTTGATGTGGCTGTTAAAACCGGAACAGCGCAAATTGCCGGACAAAACGGTTATCTATCTGGACGCGATAATTACGTATTTTCCGTAATGGGAATGGCGCCTAAAGATGATCCTGAGCTGCTGATCTATGTTGCAGTACAGCAGCCGCAATTAGAAAATGATGAAACAGGTTCTAATCCAGTATCTGAAATTTTCAATCCGACAATGAAAAACAGTTTGCATTATCTGAACATTGAACCGACTGAAACGTCTGATTCAAATAAGGAAGAAACGAAAGCGCAGGCGATGCCTGACTTAACAGATCAAACTGTAACAGGTGCTCAAAAGAAAGCGAAAGACGAAAACCTCACACCGATTGTGATCGGAAGTGATATTGCAGTAAAAGAGCAATATCCAAAAGCGGGTGAGGAAGTTTTGACCAATCAGAAGGTTTTCCTGAAAACGGGGGGCAAAATAAAAATGCCTGATATGACAGGCTGGTCGAGAAGAGAGGTTCTTCAATACGGCGATTTGGCAGGAATTCATATTGAAGTGAGCGGACAAGGTTACGCTGTGAGCCAAAGCGTTAAGAAGGACAAAGAAATAAAAGACGGAACCGTGATCAAGGTGAAGTTTAAGAATCCTGATTAAATAGAAAGAAAGCTTACCCCGTTGGGTGAGCTTTCTTTTTTTATATCTCCAAAGAGGAGCGCCGTTCTACCTGTCCACACGCAGGCATAAAATGAAACAAGCCTAAATAAGGAGTGAACGGTGCCTTGCGCGTCTCGAATGTAACGGTTAGAAAACGTTTATTATTTGTTTTGCTTTTTGGAGTGATCGTATTTCTGATCATTGATACAAGGCTGGGGTATGTTCAGTTTGTCATGGGAGAGAAACTGACTTCTCTGGCGAAGGATTCTTGGAGCCGGAACCTGCCGTTTGAGCCGGAACGGGGAGAGATCCTTGATCGGAACGGCGTTAAGCTTGCCACAAATAAAAGTGCACCGACCGTATTTGTCGTGCCGCGCCAAGTCCAGAATCCGCTGAAAACGAGCAAACAGCTGGCTGCGGTGTTAAATATGTCTGAAGAAAAAGTATATAAGCACGTCACGAAAAAAGCATCGATAGAAAAGATTACGCCAGAAGGGAGAAAAATTTCAAATGAGAAGGCAAAAGAAATCAAAGCGCTCGATTTAAAAGGGGTGTATGTAGCGGAGGATAGTATCCGCCATTATCCGTTCGGCAGCTTTTTATCTCATGTGCTTGGGTTTGCCGGTATTGATAACCAAGGACTTCTTGGGCTTGAAGCCTATTATGATGATGATTTAAAAGGAGAAAAAGGCTCTGTTAAGTTTTATACAGATGCCAAAGGGAAGAAAATGCCCGATGAAGCGGATGACTACACGCCTCCTAAGGATGGACTCGATATGAAGCTGACTGTGGATTCGAAGGTGCAAACCATAATGGAACGAGAGCTTGATAATGCTGAAGCTAAATATCATCCAGACGGTATGATTGCAGTCGCAATGAATCCGAAAAACGGAGAAATACTTGGAATGGCAAGCAGACCTGACTTTGATCCGGCTGATTACCAATCTGTTGACCCGTCCGTTTACAATCGGAATCTCCCTGTATGGAGCACATACGAGCCGGGTTCTACCTTTAAGATTATTACACTTGCGGCGGCTCTGGAGGAGCAGAAAGTCAACCTGAAACGTGACCAATTTTATGATAAAGGGCATGCAGAAGTAGACGGAGCAAGACTGCGCTGTTGGAAAAGGGGCGGCCACGGACTGCAAACGTACCTTGAAGTTGTGCAAAACTCCTGTAACCCCGGCTTCGTTGAATTGGGCGAGAGATTGGGCAAAGAAAAGCTATTCAAATATATAAAAGGCTTTGGATTTGGCCAAAAAACCGGGATTGACCTGCAGGGTGAAGGAACAGGGATTTTATTTCCGCTTGACAGAGTAGGCCCGGTTGAGCAAGCGACAACCGCCTTCGGACAGGGAGTATCCGTCACGCCGATTCAGCAGGTTGCAGCCGTTTCTGCCGCTGTTAACGGCGGCACGCTCTACACACCTTATATAGCAAAAGAGTGGCTTGATCCGGTAACCAAAAAAACTGTCAAAAAACAATCGCCAATCGCCAAGAAACAAGTCATTTCTAAGGAAACATCAAAACAAATCCGCTATGCTTTAGAAAGCGTCGTTGCAGAAGGCACCGGACGCAATGCGTTTGTCGAAGGCTATCGTGTCGGCGGAAAAACAGGAACAGCACAAAAGGTTAAAGATGGAAAATACCTCGAAAACAACCATATTGTATCATTTATCGGTTTCGCACCGGCTGACGACCCGAGTCTTGTCGTCTATGTCGCGGTGGATAACCCGAAAGGCACGATTCAGTTTGGCGGAACCGTTGCAGCGCCTATTGTGGGAAGTATCATGAGAGACAGCCTGCCGGAGCTTGGTGTTAAGCCTAGGAAAAATCAAATCGAAAAAAAATACCAATGGAACGACACAAAAACAATAGAAGTTCCGAATGTTGTAGGGATGTCTGTCTCAGATCTTGAGTCACTTTTGGTGAATCTGAATATAGATGCTTCCGGAAAAGGAAGCAAAATCGTCAAACAATCACCAGCTGCAGGAACAAAAGTAAAAGAGGGCTCTAAGATACGTGTTTATTTGACTGAAGAAGATGAAAAGGAGGCAGCCGATTAATTCGGGCTGCCTATTATTTTATTGCAGAAAAATGCTGATATCTTTCAAGATTAGCTGGATGTATCCTTTTTTTTACGCTAAAATATGAACTGTATGCTTAAAAGTCATTATCACATCATTTGATGTGACTTCAATGATAAAAAGAACGAATAGAATGTTGAGAGGTTTGATACGATGAAACTTACAAAGCTGCTTACATACTTAACAACCGAACCTTCTGTAAATGACTCACAAGACCCTGAAATAACTTCAATTGAGATGGACTCCAGGGAAGTAAAGAAAGGGAGTCTTTTTGTATGTGTAAAAGGGTATACGGTAGATGGCCATGATTTTGCGCAAAAAGCAGTTGAAAACGGCGCAGCGGCTATTGTGGCTGAAAAGGAGCTCGATGTGGATGTGCCTGTCATCATTGTCCGGCAGTCACTGCGGGCGCTCAGCGTTTTGTCTGATGCGTTTTACGGACAGCCGACAAAGAAACTGCAGCTGATCGGAATAACGGGCACAAACGGAAAAACATCAACGACCCATATGGTTGATGAGATTCTCAAAAAAGCGGGGAAACGAACAGGCTTAATCGGCACGATGTACATTAAAATCGATGACGAAACACTTCCTGTTAAAAACACGACACCGGAAAGCGTCACGTTGCAGCAAACATTTAAAAAAATGAATGACAAGCATGTCGACACGGCCATCATGGAGGTTTCTTCTCACGCTTTGTCACTGGGACGGGTTCACGGCTGTGATTATGACATTGCCGTGTTTACGAACTTAACACAGGATCATCTTGACTATCACAAAACGATGGATGAGTACCGACAGGCAAAAAGCCTGCTGTTTTCTCAGCTTGGCGGGGCATTCAACCATGAAAATCCAAAACGGGCTGTTTTAAACGCGGATGATGAGGCAAGCGCTTATTTTGAAAAGGTCACTGCGGCACATATTTCTACATATGGAATTAAAAACAATGCTGATGTAATGGCGAAAGATATCAAAACTACTGCACAGGGCACAAGTTTTGAACTGGTGACGAACAAAGGCACTAAGCACATCACGATGTCTCTCGTTGGACAGTTTAACGTGTATAACGTGCTCGCGGCTGTTACGACATGTATTGCGGCAGGCATTCCGTTTGAAACCATTACAGAAGCTGTGGAAGAATTGCATGGCGTAAGAGGCCGTTTTGAACTGGTTAATCAGCAGCAGGAGTTTCCGGTTATTGTTGATTACGCGCATACGCCGGACAGCCTTGAAAACGTGCTGAAGACATGCAGAGACATGGCGGAAGGAAAGCTTTTTGTTGTTGTCGGCTGCGGCGGAGACAGAGATAAGACGAAACGCCCGAAAATGGCGAAAATCGCTGTTGAGCTGGCTGACGAACCGATTTTCACTTCAGATAATCCAAGAAGCGAAGATCCGCGTGCCATTTTAAGAGATATGGAAGCAGGGGTAGAGAACGAATACTACCACAGCATTGCAAATCGCGAGCAGGCGATCTTCTTTGCCATTGCCAACGCCAAAAAAGGCGACGTTGTCCTCATTGCCGGGAAAGGCCATGAAACCTATCAGCAGATTGGGAACGAAACCTTTGACTTTGACGATGCTGAAGTGGCAGCAAGAGCGATTGTCGAACTGAATAAAAATAAGACGAATTCATAGGAAAGAGATGTTATTGAATGATGGGGCTTGAAAAGATTTTTCATATGGAAAAAAATCATGAATATGATAACTACGTATGTCGTTTGAAAGAAACAGGAGGAGAAAAGGACAATGCTTGAGCAAGTCATTCTGTTTACAATTTTAATGGGTTTTTTAATCAGTGTTCTGCTCTCTCCGATTCTTATTCCGTTTTTAAGAAGATTAAAATTCGGCCAGAGTATTAGAGAAGAGGGACCGAAATCACACCAGAAAAAATCAGGGACACCGACAATGGGCGGAGTCATGATCATACTGTCTATCATTGTGACAACTATTGTGATGACACAGAAGTTTTCAGAAATAAGTCCGGAAATGTTCCTGCTGCTGTTTGTCACGATCGGTTACGGTTTACTCGGCTTTTTGGATGATTACATCAAAGTCGTAATGAAACGAAATCTTGGTCTGACGTCAAAGCAAAAACTGATCGGACAAATTATCATCGCAATTGTGTTTTATGCGGTGTATCATTACTACAATTTTGCGACGGATATCCGCATTCCTGGGACTGATCTGTCATTTGATCTTGGATGGGCTTACTTTATCCTTGTGCTATTTATGCTTGTCGGCGGATCAAACGCCGTCAACCTGACTGACGGTCTTGACGGTTTATTATCAGGGACGGCAGCTATTGCTTTTGGCGCCTTTGCCATCCTGGCTTGGAATCAATCCCAATATGATGTTGCTATTTTCTCAGTCGCGGTTGTCGGAGCGGTGCTGGGCTTCCTGGTATTCAATGCGCATCCAGCCAAAGTGTTTATGGGAGATACAGGATCACTTGCATTGGGAGGAGCAATCGTCACCATTGCCATTTTAACGAAATTAGAAATCCTGCTGGTCATTATCGGCGGTGTATTCGTCATTGAGACATTATCCGTTATTCTGCAGGTCATCAGCTTTAAAACGACAGGTAAACGAATCTTTAAAATGAGTCCGCTTCACCACCATTATGAGCTTGTCGGGTGGTCTGAATGGAGAGTTGTTGTAACATTTTGGGCTGCGGGACTTTTGCTTGCCGTATTAGGAATTTACATCGAGGTGTGGTTATAAGTGGAAAACGATCTATTTTTGCAAAATCAGCATTTTTTAGTCCTTGGGCTCGCGAAAAGCGGGTTTGCGGCGGCGTCTATTCTTCATGAAAAAGGTGTTTATGTTACAGTCAACGACCAAAAGCCTTTTGATGAGAACGAACCAGCCCAGAAACTTTCTGAAAAAGGGGTCGAAGTTGTCTGCGGAGAGCACCCTGTTTCTCTGTTTGATCAGCATCAGATTACTGTACTGATCAAAAACCCGGGAATTCCATATGAAAATATTATGGTTCAGGAAGCAGAAAAAAGAGGCATCCCGATTTGGACAGAAATTGAGCTTGCCTACCATCTGACTAATGCCAAATTTATCGGGATTACCGGATCGAACGGAAAAACGACAACGACAACGCTGATTTATGAAATGCTGAAGGCAGACTCTCAAAAGGCGCTGATCGCCGGAAACATCGGTACAGTCGCAAGTGAGGTTGCCTATCACGCTGATGGAGATGAATGGATCGTAACGGAACTTTCGTCATTTCAGCTGATGGGAACGCACGACTTCAGGCCTGAAATCAGCCTGATTTTAAACGTGTTTGATGCCCATCTGGATTATCATCATACGAGAGAAAACTATGAAAAAGCGAAACAGAAAGTGTATCTGCATCAGAAAGCTTCAGATAAAGCAATTGTCAATCAGGATGATGAAACAGTCGTGCGCCTGGCTGAAGCCGGAGAAGCCGGAATTGTTCCTTTTTCAGTACACAAACAGCTTGAACACGGCGCTTATGTAAAAGACGGCATGATTATGTACAGCGGCGAAGCTATTCTTCCTCTGGAAGAGGTTGTGCTGCCAGGTGCGCATAATCTGGAGAACATTTTAGCCGCGATTGCGGCAGTGAAAACGGCTGGAGCGTCCAACGAGGCCATCAAAAAAGTGCTGACAAGCTTTACCGGCGTCAAGCACCGTCTCCAGTATGTCACAACGGTGAAGAACCGTAAGTTTTATAATGACAGCAAAGCAACAAACGTTTTGGCGACAAGCAAGGCGCTTTCGGCTTTTGAAAAACCTGTCATTCTGCTTGCAGGCGGACTGGATCGCGGAAACGGCTTTGATGACTTAAAGCCTTACATGAAGCATGTCAAAGCGGTGCTTACATTCGGACAGACAGCACCGAAACTTGAACAGCTCGGAAATGAGCTGGGAATACAACATGTCAAACGTGTCGATAATGTTGAACAAGCAGTATCTGCGGCGTTTGCGCTCTCAAATGAAGGAGATGTCATTCTGCTTTCACCTGCGTGTGCGAGCTGGGATCAATTCAAAACATTTGAAGAACGCGGTGACATGTTTATAGACGCCGTGCATATGCTTAAGTAAGGGCTTGTCTTGGAGAAATCGGCAGCCCTAATGACTTTAAGCTTGGGGTGTCGATTGATTTGACTACTAAAAAAACATCGCCTGATTTGTTATTGGTCATCATTACGTTATTATTATTAACAATTGGATTAATTATGGTGTACAGTGCGAGTGCGGTATGGGCGGATTATAAATTTGACGACTCATTCTTTTTCGCGAAACGGCAGCTGCTGTTTGCGGGCATCGGAGTTATTGCCATGTTCTTTATTATGAATGTTGATTATTGGACATGGCGGACATGGTCTAAATTGCTGATGGTTATCTGTTTTTTCTTGCTGGTGCTTGTTTTAATACCAGGCGTAGGCATGGTGCGGAACGGCTCAAGAAGCTGGATCGGAGTCGGCGCATTCAGCATACAGCCTTCAGAGTTTATGAAGCTTGCGATGATAGCATTCCTTGCTAAATTTCTCTCTGAAAAGCAAAAAAACATTACATCATTCAGACGTGGATTTGTCCCGGCGCTCGGCATCGTGTTTTCCGCATTTTTGATTATTATGTGCCAGCCTGACCTCGGAACGGGAACGGTAATGGTCGGTACTTGTATTGTCATGATTTTTGTAGCCGGTGCGCGAATCGCCCATTTCGTCTTTCTCGGGCTGATCGGCCTGAGCGGATTTGTCGGGCTGGTACTGTCGGCTCCATACCGGATTAAACGGATTACCTCTTACTTAAATCCGTGGGAAGATCCGCTTGGCAGCGGCTTTCAAATCATTCAATCGCTTTATGCGGTAGGGCCTGGCGGATTGTTCGGAATGGGGCTTGGCCAAAGCAGACAGAAATTCTTTTATCTGCCCGAACCGCAAACGGACTTTATTTTCGCCATCTTGTCAGAGGAGCTTGGGTTTATCGGCGGGTCGCTTATTTTGCTTCTGTTCAGCGTGCTGCTGTGGAGAGGAATCAGGATCGCGCTCGGTGCACCAGATCTATATGGCAGCTTTGTCGCTGTGGGGATTATTTCAATGATCGCGATCCAAGTTATGATCAATATCGGCGTTGTGACGGGCCTTATTCCGGTAACTGGCATCACGCTGCCGTTTCTAAGCTACGGAGGTTCATCGTTGACCCTGATGCTGATGGCTGTCGGCGTGCTGCTGAACGTGAGCCGGTACTCGAGGTATTAATGAATTTTATTAGTAAAGCGATCCTATGAAACAGGAAGCTGGGAAACAATTGAAGCGATAACCCTGTCCATAAAAACAGGGTTATCGTTATGTTATAGAGAAACTGAGACTGGGGGAAGAGTTATGCGAATTGCAATAAGCGGAGGCGGCACAGGGGGACACATTTATCCTGCGCTTGCCTTTATCAAAGAGGTGCAGCGCCGCCATCCTGATACGGAATTTTTATATATCGGAACAGAAAACGGATTAGAGAAAAAAATTGTAGAACGGGAAAATATACCGTTTCGTTCCATTGAAATTACAGGTTTTAAAAGAAAGCTTTCATTTGAAAACGTAAAAACGGTGATGCGTTTTCTAAAGGGCGTTAAAAAAAGCAAATCGTATTTAGCGGAATTTAAGCCGGATGCCGTGATTGGAACGGGCGGTTATGTGTGCGGGCCGGTTGTATACGCTGCTGCAAAAATGGGGATTCCGAGTATCGTTCATGAACAAAACAGCCTGCCGGGCATCACCAATAAGTTTCTTTCAAAATATGTTAATAAAGTAGCAATATGTTTTGAGGAAGCAAAATCACATTTTCCAAGTGAGAAAGTTGTATTTACGGGAAACCCGAGAGCCTCTGAGGTCGTCTCAATAAAGACGGGCCGCTCAATGGCTGAATTCGGACTCTCTGAAGAGAAAAAAACCGTATTAATCTTCGGCGGAAGCAGAGGCGCCGCACCGATTAACCAAGCGGTCATTGATATGCAGGATGCGCTGAAATCAAGAGCGTATCAAGTACTGTATATTACGGGCGAGGTTCACTATGAGAAAGTAATGACTGAGCTGAAAAACAAGGGTGCAGCTGACAATATGGTCACAAAACCGTTTCTCCATCAGATGCCAGAATATTTAAAGGCAATTGATGTGATTGTAGCAAGAGCGGGTGCGACGACCATTGCGGAAATTACGGCACTAGGAATCCCAAGTGTGCTGATTCCAAGTCCGTACGTAACGGCGAATCACCAGGAGGTCAATGCGCGATCTCTCGGTCAGCATGATGCTGCGATTGTGTTGAAAGAAACAGAACTCAGCGGCGAAAAGCTGATTGAAGCGCTTGACCGGATTGTGCTCGATGAACAAACATTAAAGGATATGAGCGAACGGACAAAGTCACTCGGTGTTCCTGATGCGGCTGCCCGTTTATACAGCGTACTCGAAGATTTGAAAAAATAATAGAAAAGCAAATGGAATGCGGAGGTTTACGATGGAGAAAGTGATACAAGAATTAAAAGAACGCGAAGTCGGCAAGGTGCTTGCAAATGAACCGCTCGCAAATCATACGACAATGAAAATCGGGGGTCCTGCGGATGTATTGGTCATTCCAAGCAGTGTAGATGCTGTCAAGGACATCATGGATGTTGTGAAAAAATATGAAGTAAAGTGGACAGTCATCGGCCGCGGGTCAAACCTTCTTGTATTAGATGAAGGAATCAGAGGCGTGGTCATCAAGCTGGGCGCGGGTCTTGACCACTTGGAGCTTGACGGGGAACAAGTCACTGTCGGTGGCGGTTATTCAGTCGTGCGTCTTGCTACATCGTTGAGCAAAAAAGGCTTGTCGGGATTAGAATTCGCTGCCGGAATTCCGGGATCCGTCGGAGGAGCTGTTTATATGAATGCAGGCGCTCACGGGTCTGATATGAGTAAGATCCTTGTCAAAGCGCATATTTTATTTGAAGACGGCACGATCGAGTGGCTGACAAATGAGGAGATGGAATTCACCTACAGAACGTCCGTATTGCAAAAGAAACGCCCTGGTGTTTGTCTTGAAGCCGTTCTGCAGCTTGAACAAAAGGATAAAGAATCAATCGTTCAGCAAATGCAAAGCAATAAAGACTACAGAAAGAATACACAGCCGTATTCAAGCCCTTGTGCAGGAAGCATATTCAGAAACCCGCTTCCGAACCATGCCGGCAATCTAGTGGAAAAAGCAGGCTTAAAAGGATATCAAATCGGCGGTGCGAAAATATCGGAAATGCACGGGAACTTTATCGTCAATGCGGGCGGAGCATCAGCAAAAGATGTGCTTGATCTGATCGACCATGTGAAAAAGACGATCCGTGAAAAATATGAGATTGAGATGCACACAGAGGTTGAAATCATCGGTGAAAATCGCTGATTCAAGTTCTGAACTGAAGCTGTTCATATGATATACTGTAAGCAAACGACAAACGGCATCATAGTATGCCGTTTGTTTTGGAATAGGCAGACTTTTAAGGCTGTTTCATTTGAATGAGGTGAACAGGCAATGAATCCGGGGCATGACCGAGAAAAAATCGTAAATATTGAAGAGCGGATCCCTAAAATTAAAGAGCAGAGAAAACAGAAGGCAAACCGCCGGCTTATTTCATTTATTATGCTCTTTTTTATGATGGTGCTGATCATCGTGTATCTGCAGACACCGATCAGTAAAATTTCATCAATCTCTGTTACCGGCAATGAGAATGTTTCCAAAAAGGAGATTATTGATCTTTCCGATATCAAAAGCGGAGATACTGAATTTTGGAGTCTGGATAAGAAAAAAACAGCAAAAAAGATTCAGCAAAATAAATTAGTAAAAAAAGCAGAAATCAGCAAATCCCTTCCTAATAAAATCAACATTGCGATCGAAGAATATAAAGCGATTGCTTATTTAGAAAAAGACAATGTGTATTATGAAGTCCTTGAAAACGGTTCAGTTTTGCCAGACGAAGTAACGCCGGATGATGCGGGACCGATTTTGGTGAATTGGACAGACGCTAAAAAACGTGTTCAAATGGCCAAGCAGCTCGATGCTTTGTCAAATTCTATAAAACAATCGATTTCAGAAGTGTATTATACTCCTGTCAAAATGGATCAAAACCGGATTAAATTATATATGAACGACGGGTATGTCGTCACTGCATCCATCAAAACCTTTGCAGACCGAATGAAAACGTATCCTTCTATTATTTCACAGCTCAGCGGCAGTAAAAAAGGGATTATTCATTTAGAAGTTGCAACCTATTTTGAGGAGTTTGGAAAAAGCGATTCGTCTGCCAAAAAGGAAGATGAAAATTGAGGGGCAAATCAGCCGTCCTTCTTTCTTTGATTATGCTTATCGCCGGCTTTTTAATTTCTTTTTCTTTTCAGACGACAAGAGAAAACCACAAAAGCATGACAGAGACGGAAGAATGGAAAAAAGAATATGCCCTGCGGGATGAACTGCTGAAACAAGAGAAAGAAAACAAGGACCTTGAAAAAGAACTGTATCAAAAGCAGAACAAAGTCCGTCAGACTGAAAATAAGCTGAAGAACGAAAAAACAGAATACTATAACGTCCTGGAAGATGTAGAAAAGTACAGAATGTATATTGGGGAAGTCGGTGTACAAGGAGAGGGCGTTCAAGTGACTTTGGAAGATGCTTCTTATATACCGGAAGGAGAGAACGTGAACAGCTACATCGTTCACGAAAGCCATCTCTTTCAAGTCATAAATGAACTGTATATATCTGGTGCGGCAGCCGTCTCCGTCAACGGCCAGCGGCTGACCCATGATTCCTACATCAAGTGCAACGGGCCGGTCGTAACGGTAGACGGGGTGCAGCACCCCGCCCCGTTTGTCGTTTCTGCCATCGGAGATCCTGATGTCCTGCTTCCTTCGTTAAATATAGCAGGAGGCCTGATCGATCAGCTTTCTATGGATCATATTTCTGTTACTGCAGAAAAAAAGAAAAATGTACAAATGGAACCCATTCTGAAAACGAAGGAATGACTGGAAAAGCGGGTGAAGTGATTGAAAATAAAGCGTTCCTTCATTAGCATCAGCGTGCTTATGGTTATATTCGGCCTTATGATATCTGTTCAATTTAATTCTTTAAAGCATCCACAAGTCCGAGATACAAGAGATATGTGGGATATAAGAGAAGAGCTTACATCAGAACAGAAGAAGCAGGAAGAGCTGCTGGCTGAAATTAAAAAGTATGATAAATTGCTGAATACCTATACACAAAACAAAGAATTGACAAAAGAAACAGCGCTCAATAATACATTACAAACCTTAAAAAAAACAGCCGGCATGACCGATATAACAGGTAGCGGAATTGTCATCACCCTTTCTCCGCTTTTTTCTGAAAGCGTAACTGGAGAGGCGATCAAAAATCCACCGCCGGATTTACTAAAGAAGCTGATCAATGAACTCAACTCCTATGGTGCTGAGCATATCTCAATAAATGAGCGAAGAGTTGTGAATTCTTCAGTGATACGGGACATAAACGGCACAACAAAAATAGACGGATACAGCCTTGATGATTATCCTTTAACAGTAAAAGTGCTTGCTGAAGATCCGGACAAGCTGTACAGCAGGGTAAAGGGGTCCGATTTAGAGGATATCTTTGCTTCTGAAAATGTAGCGTTAAAAGCAGGTAAATCTGACAGCAGCCTGACTTTAAAAGCTTATGACAGAGCAGTGGACGTACAACAGCTAAAACCGCTGAAAGACTAAAAGGGAGGAGAATTGTCATGTGGCTGCCCGTGCTTGGACTCGTGCTCGGAATAACGATCGGATTGATGACAAACTTAACGATACCGAGTGAATACTCAAATTATTTATCACTTGCGGTGCTTGCTGCACTTGATACTCTAATCGGCGGAATCAGGGCGCATTTACAAGGTACATATGATGAAATGGTATTTGTTTCCGGTTTCTTTTTTAATATTATATTGGCAATAAGTTTAGCTTTTCTGGGAGTCCATCTTGGTGTAGACTTGTATTTAGCAGGTATATTCGCATTTGGAGTCAGGTTATTTCAGAATATAGCCGTTATAAGAAGAAATCTACTAACAAAGTGGACTCTTTCTAAAAAAAATAAAAAAAATGTGATATAAAAGAGGATATACATAGGATATAACGAATATTTTCAATAAACATAAAATGTGAAAAGCACATAAGGAATATTCCGTTGTTATTTTTTGTTACACACTTGTAAAGCCACATTCATTGTATTGTTGTTCCGCAAATAATAGAATAGAAATGATCGAAATGTGAGGAGGTGCCATAGAATGAACAACAATGAACTTTACGTCAGTCTTGACATCGGTACGTCCAATACAAAAGTGATCGTCGGAGAAATGACAGATGATTCCCTAAATATTATCGGTGTGGGAAATGTACCGTCTGAAGGGTTGAAAAAAGGCTCAATCGTTGATATAGATGAGACCGTTCATTCTATAAGAAAAGCGTTTGACCAAGCTGAAAGAATGGTAGGTTTTCCGCTTAGAAAAGCTATTGTCGGCGTTAATGGAAATTATATCAATATTCAAGATACAAACGGTGTTGTAGCAGTTTCCAGTGAAAATAAAGAAATTCAAGTAGAAGATGTCCGCCGCGTCATGGAAGCGGCTCAGGTTGTTTCAATACCGCATGAACAGCTGATAGTCGACGTCATTCCTAAACAATTTATCGTAGATGGAAGAGATGAAATTACCGACCCGAAAAAAATGCTAGGTGTGCGTTTAGAAGTAGAGGGCACACTGATCACCGGTTCAAAAACAATATTACATAACTTGCTTCGCTGCGTTGAAAGAGCCGGTGTTGAAATAACTGATATTTGTCTACAGCCGCTGGCAGCCGGTTCTGCTGCTTTGTCTAAGGATGAGAAAAATCTCGGTGTGGCTCTCATTGATATAGGCGGAGGGTCAACCACCATTGCCGTGTTCCAGAACGGACACCTGACTTCTACCCGTGTCATTCCTCTCGGAGGCGAAAATATCACCAAAGATATCTCCATCGGATTGAGAACGTCCACAGAAGAAGCGGAACGTGTGAAAAAACAATTTGGACATGCCTACTATAACGAGGCTTCAGAAGATGAAGTATTTGAGGTAACCGTTATAGGCACCAATCAGAAACAAACATTTACACAGCAGGAAGCAGCGAATATCATAGAAGCAAGAGTCGAAGAAATTCTTGAGATTGCTTCAGACGAACTTCGCAATATGGGAATTAGCGATCTGCCGGGAGGCTTCGTGCTGACAGGGGGGCAAGCAGCAATGCCTGGTATCATGTCACTAGCGCAGGATGTGCTGCAAAACAATGTCAGAGTGGCGAGCCCGAATTATATCGGTGTAAGAGATCCTCAGTATATGACGGCAGTTGGCATGATTCAATTTGCCTGCCGGAATGCAAGAATTCAAGGCAGAAAAATTGGCTTCAAGATGCCTGAAGAAGCGATACAGGAAATCGCCGTCTCATCAGCAGAGGAACAAGAGCAGCATCATCACCAAAATGAGATGCAGCAACGGCCAAAAGGAAAACAAAAAACACAAGCCGAACATAACAAACAGAGCAAAATGAAAAAACTATTAAGCATGTTTTGGGAATAGATAGATAGTCATTCGGCAGATTAGGAGGATTTAGCATGTTGGAGTTCGAAACAAACATAGACGGCTTAGCATCAATTAAAGTAATCGGAGTAGGAGGCGGCGGTAACAACGCGGTCAACCGAATGATTGAGAATGAAGTGCAAGGAGTAGAGTACATCGCGGTAAATACGGACGCTCAAGCTCTTAACCTGTCAAAAGCGGAAGTGAAAATGCAAATCGGCGCAAAGCTGACTAGAGGATTGGGAGCAGGTGCGAATCCGGAAGTCGGGAAAAAAGCCGCAGAGGAAAGCAAGGAGCAGATTGAAGAAGCGCTAAAAGGCGCTGACATGGTATTCGTAACAGCTGGTATGGGAGGCGGAACAGGAACAGGTGCCGCACCGGTTATTGCGCAAATCGCAAAAGATTTAGGAGCATTAACAGTCGGAGTCGTTACAAGACCGTTTACGTTCGAAGGTCGCAAAAGACAGCTGCAGGCGGCGGGCGGAATTTCTGCAATGAAAGAAGCGGTGGACACGCTGATTGTGATCCCGAACGACCGTATTCTTGAAATTGTTGATAAAAACACGCCGATGCTTGAAGCATTCCGTGAAGCTGATAACGTACTCCGTCAGGGGGTTCAAGGTATTTCTGACCTGATCGCTACTCCTGGTCTCATTAACCTAGACTTTGCTGATGTGAAAACGATCATGTCAAACAAAGGATCTGCTTTAATGGGTATTGGTATTGCGACTGGAGAAAACCGTGCTGCAGAAGCTGCGAAAAAAGCTATTTCCAGTCCGCTTCTTGAAGCAGCAATTGACGGCGCGCAAGGCGTCTTAATGAACATTACTGGCGGAACAAATCTGAGCCTTTATGAAGTTCAGGAAGCAGCAGACATTGTCGCTTCTGCATCTGATCAGGATGTAAACATGATTTTCGGTTCTGTTATTAACGAAAATCTTAAAGACGAGATTGTGGTTACGGTGATTGCCACTGGTTTTATCGAACAGGAGAAAGATGTTACGAAACCCCAGCGTCCATCATTAAACCAGAATATCAAATCACATAATCAGAGTGTTCCAAAACGTGAGCCGAAACGAGAGGAACCGCAGCATCAAAACACAGTCAGCCGCCAAACCTCACAGCCGGCTGACGATACGCTTGATATCCCGACATTTTTAAGAAACCGCAATAAACGCGGCTAATTGAAAGGACAAAATCGTTTTCGATTTTGTCCTTTTTTATTTTTTCCTCAATCATTTCCATCCATCTATCATGTCTTTTGAACTATGTCTTCCTACACAGATCAACAAATCAACCTATTATACCTACCGATATTTCATGACCATCTAATCATTTTCATTTATATGGAAAAGAAATGACAGGAAACGACAATATTTGTAATTGAGATTGTCTACAGTTAACATACAGCGAAGTTTTGACAAACAAATTGAATGTTAAAGGAGGGACGACATTTTTTTACAAGGTGGTTTACAAAAGGGGGATAAAAAATGAGGAAAAAGACGAAAAACAGACTGATCAGTTTTGTTTTGAGTACAGTTGTCGTCAGTTCACTGCTGTTTCCGGGTGCAGCCGGGGCAAGCAGCAAAGGCGCTGCTTCTTCTGTAAAACAGGAGCTTCAATCTTCTGAATCGATTCAAAACAAGATTTCCAGCTCATTAAAGAAAAGCTTTAAAAAAGAAGAAAAAACTACTTTTCTGATCAAATTTAAAGATCAAGCTGACACCCAAAAAGCAGCAAAATCAGCTGTCAAAAAAGCGAAATCTAATAAGCTGACCGCTGCTAAAACGGAATATCAAAAGCGTTCGGCCGTCGTGTCTTCGTTAAAAGTGACAGCTGATGAAGCTCAGAAAGACGTCTTGAAATATTTAAACAGCCAGAAAAATAAAGGGAATGCCGATGATATTCACTCCTATTATGTGGTAAATGGAATTGCTGTCCATGCTTCAAAAGAAGTCATGGAGAAAGTGGCGCAGTTCCCTGAAGTAGAAAAGGTGCTTCCGAATGAAAAACGGCAGCTTTTTAAGTCATCCGATTCCCCATTCAATATGAAAAAAGCACAAAAAGCGATAAAAGCAACTGACGGTGTAGAATGGAATGTAGACCAAATAGACGCACCGAAGGCTTGGGAGCTTGGCTATGACGGAACGGGTACGGTTGTCGCCTCCATTGATACCGGGGTTGAATGGGAACATCCTGCATTAAAAGAAAAATATCGCGGGTATCATCCGGAAAGCCCCAATGAGCCTGATCATGACATGAACTGGTTTGATGCTGTAGCGAACGAGTCCAGTCCATATGATGATCTTGATCACGGTACTCATGTAACAGGTACAATGGTTGGTTCTGAGCCTGATGGCACGAATCAAATTGGTGTCGCACCTGGTGCAAAATGGATTGCTGTTAAGGCGTTTTCTGAAGATGGCGGGACAGACGCTGACATTTTGGAGGCTGGTGAATGGATTTTAGCTCCAAAGGACGCAGAGGGCAACCCTCATCCAGAAATGGCTCCGGATGTCGTCAATAATTCTTGGGGCGGGGGCTCCGGTCTTGATGAATGGTACAGAGATATGGTCAATGCCTGGCGGGCGGCCGACATTTTCCCGGAATTCTCTGCGGGAAATGCGGACCTCTTTAACCCGGGAGGACCTGGTTCTATTGCGAATCCTGCCAATTATCCGGAAGCGTTTGCGACAGGAGCGACTGATATTAACAAAAAGCTTGGCGATTTTTCACTCCAGGGACCGTCGCCATACGATGAAACAAAGCCGGAAATTTCTGCTCCAGGCGTAAACATCCGGTCTTCAGTTCCCGGCCAGACATATGAAGACGGATGGGATGGCACGTCGATGGCAGGACCGCATGTTTCTGCTGTTGCTGCGCTATTGAAGCAGGCAGACGCCTCACTTTCTGTCGATGAGATGGAGGATATATTGACAAGCACGGCTGAGCCATTAACGGATTCTACATTCCCTGACTCTCCGAATAACGGATACGGTCATGGTTTGGTGAACGCTTTTGATGCCGTATCAGCGGTTACAGACGGTTTAGGAAAAGCTGAAGGGCAAGTTTCTGTCGATGGGGAAGATGACGAGCAGCCTGGCTTTCAGCATGAGAAAGTAAATGAAGCTTATGAAGGTGCCAGCCTTCCGCTTACCTTGACAGCTGAAGACAATGTGAGTGTGACATCCGTGAAATTGTCCTATAAGCTGGATCAAGGCGAATGGAACGAGGTCAAAGCTAAACGAATCAGCGGAGATCATCTGAAAGGAACGTACCAGGCGGAAATCCCAAATATAAAGGGGACCGCATTAAGCTATAAGTGGATCATTCAGGATTTTGGCGGCCATGTTGTCGAGTCTGACATATATGATGTATCCGTGAAACCTAGCATCACTGTTGGATACAGGCAGGATTTTGAAACAGAACCAGGCGGCTGGCTTACGAGCGGAACAAATAATAACTGGGAGTGGGGAGTTCCGGAATCAGGCCCTAATGCAGCTGCATCAGGAGAAAAAGTATATGGGACAAACCTGACTGGAAATTATGCCAATGGAGCGAATATGAATCTCACTATGCCTCCAATTGACGTGCCTGATTCAGGCGGCCTGTTTCTTCAATTTAAAAGCTGGCACAACCTGGAAAATGATTTTGATTATGGCTACGTTTTTGTTTTACCGGAAGGCGAAACGAATTGGGAGCAGGCAGGGGTCTATAACGGAAAGACTTCAAACTGGACCAGCGAAGAAATTAATTTATCCGCATACAGAGGCCAAAACATTCGAGTGATGTTTAACCTTCAGTCTGATGAAAGCATTGCAAAAGAGGGCTGGTACGTTGATGATGTTCAGCTTTCAGACAAATCTTCCGGGAAAACAGCCAAAAAGAATAAGCTGGGCGTACAAAAACCGGCAGAAAAGCAAAAGAAAAAAGCGGTTAATCCAAAAAAGGCTAAGCCATCAACAAATACAGCTGCCAAAACAAAACATAGTGCTGATATGCAGCCGCAAGCATTGCCGCTCAGAGCACAGGTCAGTGTGGTTGAAACAGGAAAATCAACCTATTCAGACCAATCAACCGGACAGTACAAGCTGACGCATAAAGCAGGAGACTACACGCTTATGGCAGAAGCTTACGGCTATCAATCAAAAACGCAAAAAGTGTCTTTGCAGGCAGATCAGACAACCCAAGCTAATTTTACGTTAGAAGAAATAAAGAAAGGCACATTAAAAGGCACTGTCATCAATAAAACAACAGGAGAGCCGGTAAAAGGCGCTTCCGTCTATGTTATCGAGGATGCCGCGGTTGAACCGGCAACTACAAACGACAAAGGAGAATATACACTTGAGGCCTACGAGGGCTCTTACACCATTAAAGTGGCTGCACCGGGCTATTACAGTGATGAATTTTCCGTTGATTTAAAAGGTGATATCACAAAAGAAACTGTGCTGAAGCCTTTCGTCGGTTATCCGGGCGAGATCGGATACGATGACGGAACAGCGGAGAATGCAAATTCCTATTTCGCGGCCGGAAACGGCTGGGCGGTTAAAATGTCACTGGCTGACGGCAAGGAAAAAGGCATGCTGACAGGAGGGCTATTCAGATTCTGGGATACGGAGTTCCCTGATCCTGGCGGCACAGAGTTTAAGGTCGAGGTTTACGATGCTACAGGGAAAGATGGAGCACCCGGCAAAAAAATTGCGGGACCATATAACGCGGAAGCTCTTCGTAATGGCGAATGGACGAAAGTCGATCTCAGCTCGAAGGGGATTATGGTCGATAAAGACTTTTATCTTGTATATATCCAGTCAAAACCCGATCCATATTCACCAGGCTTGGCAATGGATGAAACCGGGCAGTACTCAGATCGCAACTGGCAGTATGTTAACGGAACATGGCAAAAAGGAGATAAAGAAGACGGCAACTATATGATTCGCGCGTTAGTCGATTATGAAGCTGCCGTACCTGTCATTACTTCTCCTGAAGATAAAGCATACACCAATAAGGAGAACGTCACGGTAAAAGGAAAGGCATCTCCGGGGACGACTGTAACCCTTTATAATGGTGAAAAAGAAGCAGGAGAAACGAAAACTGCCGAAGATGGCACGTTCGAGGCAGGAGTTTCACTCAGCAAAGGGGAAAACAAGCTGACAGCGGCTGCATCAACAGACTCCGGAACGACAGATGCTTCAAGTCCTGTCACGGTCACACTTGATCAAGACAAGCCTGAACTGACGCTCGACAATCCAAAGGATGGCGAGAAAATCAATAAAGAAGCGCTGACTGTTAAAGGCACTGTTTCAGATGACAACTTGAAAGAAGTAAAGGTTAATGGCAAAAAAGCAACGGTCACAGACGGTTCCTACTCTGCCCGTATCCTTTTGGAAAACGGAAGCAACGAAGTAAAGGTGACAGCCACTGACTTAGCAGGCAACAAAACGACGAAAAAAGCTGTCGTCGATGTGAATTTTGACCAGCCAGTCATTACCGGACTGATTCCTGGTGAGGATAAAACCTTAAAAGCCGGTGAATCGGTCAAAATCGCTTTTTCAAGCGCGAAAGGTGCAGATGCAACGTTTGTCATTCGCCTGCCGCTCACAAATGCAAGAGCGAATGTACAAAACGCTACCGAGCTGCCGTTAAGAGAAATTTCTCCGGGACGATATGAAGGCTACTGGACAGCAACATCTTCTATTAAAGCAAACGGAGCTAAGGTAGAGGTTATCGTTCGAGACGGTTACGGCAATGAAACCAGAAAAACAGCGAATGGAAAACTTTATATCAATACTGAAAAGTAAGTGTAAGAAAGCTGCCGCTCTTGGCAGCTTTTTTTCTATATACTCTTATTTATTCCCTCGACAAATTAAGCAGTTATCCCTGAAAAATTGTATGGGCCTCTCAACATTAATTGACAGACTTTCCCACAGAGCTTGCTTTATACTTATGAAACAAGAAGGGGAACAGCGTGATGCAAGAAAGAAAGGGGTCAGGTGTGAAAATCTATTTAGATGTCATTTGGCTGTTAAACTTTTGTTTTGACGCACTGTTGCTTTTACTGACGGCTTTTATTTTGAAACGCCATGTGAAAAAAAGAAGATTGATAGGCGGCGCGTTTATCGGGTCAAGTATTGTCCTTTTGATGTTTACTCCTTTCTCGCCGATCGTTGAGAACCTGGCCGGAAAGCTCGCTTTTTCGGTTGTCATTGTGCTCGTGACATTCGGTTTTAAGCGGTTTCGCTATTTCTTTCAAAATTTGTTTTCCTTTTATTTTGCTACTTTTCTAATGGGAGGGGGAATAATCGGAGCACATTCATTGCTGCAGTCAAACTCTATTGTCAGAAACGGTGTCATGATCACCAATCAAACCGGATTTGGCGACCCGATCAGCTGGATGTTTATCGTGGCTGGCTTTCCCGCATTATGGTTTTTTTCCAAGAGAAGAATCGAAGATATTGAAACAAAAAACATTCAATATGAGGAACGAGTCAGGGTACAGGCGGACCTGGGCGGCCAAACACTGCACGCAAGAGGCCTGGTGGATTCCGGCAACCAGCTGTATGATCCGCTCACAAAAACGCCGGTCATGATTCTTCACATTGATAAGCTTGAACCGATTTTCGGAGAGGCTGAAACGATGATTATCCGAAATGCAGACCCGATGGAAGCGATTGAACAGCTTGATGATTCGTTTCGTTTTTTAGATAAAATGAGGCTGATCCCATATCGGGGAGTAGGCCAGCAGCATCAATTTTTATTATGTATCAAACCGGATCATGTAACGATTATGACAAAAGATGAAATGATTTCCGCGGATAAATGCTTAATCGGCATCAGCACGTCAAAGCTGTCGGCAGATGGAGATTTTGACGCGATTATTCATCCGAAAATGCTGTCCGGAAAGGCCATTAAGCACGTATCCTAATGTTCGCAAATGTCCGCTACTTATCATACTCATAAGACGTGACATTTAGAAGGGAGAGGAAGATGAAAAAACTTAAATTGCGGTTGACGCACCTCTGGTATAAGCTGCTGATGAAAGTGGGCTTAAAAAGCGATGAAGTGTATTACATAGGCGGGAGTGAAGCTTTGCCGCCGCCATTATCAAAAGACGAGGAGCAGGTTCTATTAATGAAGCTCCCAAGCGGCGACCAGGCGGCCCGCGCTATTTTGATCGAACGCAACCTGCGGCTTGTCGTCTATATCGCACGGAAATTTGAAAACACGGGAATTAATATTGAAGATTTAATCAGCATCGGCACCATTGGATTAATCAAAGCTGTGAATACCTTCAATCCGGAAAAGAAAATCAAGCTGGCTACATATGCCTCTCGCTGTATCGAGAATGAAATCCTGATGTATTTAAGGAGAAACAACAAAATCCGTTCAGAAGTTTCTTTTGATGAACCGCTTAATATTGATTGGGACGGCAATGAGCTTCTGCTTTCTGATGTGCTGGGCACGGATGACGACATCATCACAAAGGACATTGAAGCAAATGTGGATAAAAAGCTTCTAAAAAAAGCGCTCGAACAGTTAAATGAGAGGGAGAAACAAATCATGGAACTGCGTTTTGGGCTCGTCGGCGAAGAGGAAAAGACCCAAAAGGATGTTGCGGATATGATGGGGATTTCCCAATCCTATATTTCCCGTCTGGAAAAAAGAATCATTAAAAGATTGCGAAAAGAATTCAACAAAATGGTGTAAAAAATTTTTGCGGCTTAATCCCTTGATTCTACAAGGATTTCCCAATTATGACTATTTTTCGGTTTGAGTGCAGTGCATATTTTTCCCACCCGAGGAGATACTTAACGTTGTACAGCAGCTCCTGTAGGGAGGGAAAAAAGTGTCGAGAAATAAAGTCGAAATCTGCGGGGTGGATACCTCCAAATTACCCGTACTCAAGAATGAAGAGATGAGAAAGCTGTTTAGGCAATTGCAGGACGAAGGTGATGATTCAGCCAGAGAAAAGCTTGTTAACGGGAACTTGCGTCTTGTCTTAAGTGTCATTCAAAGATTTAATAACAGAGGGGAGTATGTTGATGACTTATTTCAAGTCGGCTGTATCGGACTAATGAAATCCATTGATAATTTTGATCTAAGCCACAATGTTAAGTTTTCAACATACGCTGTACCTATGATTATCGGAGAAATCCGCAGGTATTTGCGC
Organism: Bacillus sp. FSL K6-1012; assembly: GCF_037964915.1. Taxonomy (NCBI): domain Bacteria; kingdom Bacillati; phylum Bacillota; class Bacilli; order Caryophanales; family Bacillaceae; genus Bacillus; species Bacillus sp. FSL K6-1012. Next base: position 1,644,971 of record NZ_CP150175.1, read on the forward strand.
GATAATAACCCGATACGTGTCTCGAGATCACTCAGGGATATCGCATATAAGGCACTTCAGGTAAGAGAGCGGTTAATCAGTGAGACAAGCAAGGAGCCGACGGCAGAGGATATCGCCAAAGTTCTTGAAGTACCGCACGAAGAAATCGTGTTCGCACTCGACGCCATTCAAGATCCGGTATCTCTTTTTGAACCGATCTACAATGACGGCGGAGATCCGATTTATGTCATGGATCAAATCAGTGATGAACGCAACAAAGATACACAATGGATTGAAGAGCTGGCTTTGAAAGAGGGCATGAGAAGACTGAACGAGAGGGAAAAAATGATTTTAAGAAAACGGTTCTTCCAAGGAAAAACGCAAATGGAAGTAGCTGAAGAAATCGGCATTTCCCAGGCACAGGTGTCCAGACTGGAAAAGGCAGCAATCAAACAAATGAATAAGAATATTCATCAATAGCATGCACGCCGAAAGCCTTTAAAACAATTTCTGTTTTAAAGGCTTTTCTATTTGGAAACGAGCGGTTTACGTTTTCGAAAAAGTAAGGTATCCTAGTCCGTACACAGTTTTGTGAAAATTAAAATAATTCTTTGGCTTGGAAAGAGGAGGACCACAATGATTTTGCAGCTTGACAATGTCTCACTAAAACGGAATGGAAAATGGATACTAAAGAATATTCATTGGAAAGTAGAAGAAAAGGAGAATTGGGTGCTTTACGGATTAAACGGAGCTGGGAAGACCGCGCTGTTAAATATGTTATGCTCTTACTATTTTCCGACAGCAGGCGAGATGCAGGTGCTTGGTCATGTATTCGGAAAAACGGAGCTGGGAGATAAACTCAGACGAAAAATCGGCCTTGTCTCAGCGGGTCTTCAGCAAAAATTGTATCCGGCAGATTCAGCTTTTGAAATTGCTCTGAGCGGGGCATATGCTTCGATTGGCTTGTATGAAACACCAAGTGCGGAAATCAGAGAAAAAGCGATTGCCCTGCTCGAGGACTTAGGAGCCATTGATTATGCCGACCGCCGCTACGAAACTCTTTCTCAAGGAGAGAAACAAAGAGCTTTAATCGCAAGAGCGCTAATGGCTGATCCGGAGCTGCTTATACTGGACGAACCAGTTACAGGACTTGATTTTATTGCCCGGGAAAAACTGTTAGATACGATTACGCACATTGCAAGCAGGGAAAATGCGCCGTCTATTCTTTATGTTACGCATCATGCGGAAGAAATTTTGCCGATTTTTGATAAAGCCCTCTTGTTAAAAAAGGGAGAAGTCTTTAGGTCAGGACAAATGAAAGACATGCTGACAGACGAATCACTTTCTTCTTTTTTTGATACGCCGATCCGTGTATTATGGAATCAGGATCGCCCGTTTTTAACAAGAGCTGAGCCGGTAACAAATGCATAACAACATACGATTCATCCTGGGGGTGCTTTCGAAGCTGAGAGAGACGCTGGTCTCAACCCTTATTGACCTGATCTGGATCATACCAGCGGAGGGAAGCGGTGAAAAAAAGCGGAGAATGCAGCAGCTTGCACTCTGCTTTCTTTATTAAGCCGTTTCATGAATATGAAACGGCTTTTTTCTATTAAAAATAGGAGCGGATAACATGATTGATCAAGTAGAATCTTTACTGAAAAATGCGGAAGAACAAAAGGACGAGCTCATTGAGCTTGCGAAAACGCTGATTTCTTTTAAAACACCGGCGCCGCCTGCGAGAAATACAGACAGCATCCAAACATGGATTGCACAGTTTTTGCTTGAACGGGGATTTTCTATCGACAAATGGGACGTTTATCCAGGAGATCCCAATGTTGTGGGTGTTTTAAAAGGAACAAATTCAGCCGCCTATCAAAGTTTAATCATCAATGGGCATGTCGATGTGGCAGAGGTAAAAGAGGGCGAGGAATGGGCGTATGACCCATTTTGTCCCAGTGAGAAAAACGGTTTCTTAATCGGCCGGGGCGCTTCAGATATGAAAGGCGGAATGGCCTGTGTGCTGTTTGCTTTAAAGCTGATTCGTGAAGCGGGCGTTGAGCTCCCGGGCGATTTGATTCTGCAATCGGTCATCGGGGAGGAAGTCGGAGAGGCCGGCACGCTTGAATGCTGCAAAAAGGGCTATCACGCAGACTTTGCAGTTGTGGCGGATACGAGCGATATGCATATTCAAGGTCAAGGCGGAGTGATTACAGGCTGGATCGAAATGAAAAGCAGTCAAACGTTTCACGATGGAACAAGACGGAATATGATCCACGCTGGCGGAGGAACCTTCGGGGCGAGCGCAATCGAAAAAATGGCAAAAATCATTTCTGGACTCGGTGAGCTGGAGCGACATTGGGCCATTATGAAAAGCTATCCTGGCTTTACCCCCGGTACAAACACAATTAATCCCGCTGTTATAGAAGGAGGCAGACATGCGGCCTTTATAGCGGATGAGTGCCGATTATGGATTACCGTCCATTTTTATCCCAATGAAACGCATGAAGAAGTGGCTGCTGAAATAGAAGATTACATCAACAGGCTGAGTGACAGTGATATTTGGCTGAGGGAAAACCGTCCTGTCTTCAAATGGGGAGGCTCTTCAATGATTGAAGAAAGAGGAGAAATTTTTCCGGCCTTGGAAGTTGATCCGGCTCATCCCGGCGTTTTAGCCCTTACGGCGTCACACGAGGAGATCAAACGGGAACGCCCGGTCATTGACGTATCTCAAACCGTAACCGATGGTGGATGGCTTTATCATGCCGGTATTCCAAGCGTAATATACGGACCGGGCGATTTATATAATGCTCATGCCGTTAATGAAGAGGTATCGATTGAGCAGCTCGTAGATTATACGAAAATCATGCTCACGTTCATCATAAGATGGTGCAGCCGCAAAAAAGAACAATGATCATGAAAATTTCTCCTTGCTGACAAGGTTCAGCCCGCCCGTTCATATACTAGAAAAAAGGACCGAAAAAGGACGTGATGGGATGATCAGCATTTCAGAATTTCAAGTAAAGGATGTCGTCAATGTCTCTAACGGAAAAAAATTAGGGAGCATCGGTGATATTGATATCAATGTCACCACAGGAAAAATTCAGGCGATTATACTAGGGGGAAATGGAAAAGTTCTTGGTTTTTTTGGAAAAGAAGAGGAAATGGTCATTCCTTGGCGAAATATAGTTAAAATCGGAGAAGATGTCATTTTAGTCCGATTAAGTGAATCCCACGCTTAACCTGCTTTTTTGCTGCTGATTGTCAAATTCCGGAAGTCTGAACTCTTCCGGCACATTTCATTTATGAAATATGTAAATCGGCGCTAAACGAATGCAGAAAGATGTGGTAAAATAAGTGGGAAATTACGCCTTATAAATGTTTGTCGAAAGGTTGGATCATCATGAATACATATCACCCATTCAGTCTCACCACCCCCTCGACACTCATGATACAAGACTGGAAACAAACGAATCAAAACGATGCAGAAGTCATTGCCGGATTTACTACGAAAAACGGCGGTGTCAGTCAAAAACCTTTTGAGTCGTTAAATACAGGATTGCACGTTCATGACAAAGATGCAGATGTGGTTAAAAATCGTGAATATATAGCCGATATGTTTAATATTGATTTGCAGTCTTGGGTATTTGCTGACCAGACACACGACAATCGCGTCCAAAAAGTGACGCAGAGGGATAGGGGAAAAGGCGCCCGTGAGTATCACTCAGCTTTTAAAGCAACAGACGGGCTCTATACAAATGATAAAAATGTATTTTTGGCATTATGCTTTGCTGATTGTGTGCCCCTATTCTTTTTCGATCCGGTGAAATCGCTTGTCGGGATCGCTCATGCCGGATGGAAAGGCACGGTCAAACAGATTGGCAGAGAAATGGTGAAGCAATGGACCGAACAGGAGGGCTCGAAGCTTTCTGATATATACGCTGTTGTCGGACCGTCTATCTGCGGTGCGTGCTATACGGTAGATGACCGTGTGATGAATGCTGTCCGCGCATTGCCGTTTTCAGCAGATCGCGCCGTGAATCAGACGGGGCAGGGGCAGTATCAGCTTGACCTGAAAGAGCTGAACCGACTCATACTGATTGACAGCGGTTTGGCAAATGAGCAGATTTCTGTCAGCGGTTTATGTACGGAAAGTGAGCCGTCACTTTTCTTTTCCCATCGGCGAGATCAGGGGAAAACAGGACGGATGATGTCCTTTATCGGAATGAAGGAGGCATAAAAGATCTTGCGTGTTGTTGATCATTTACGACATATAAACGAACGAATAAACGAAGCATGTAACAGATCGGGCCGCAGATCCGATGAAGTTACGGTTATTGCAGTCACAAAATATGTGTCGCCTGAAAGAGCACAGGAGGCGGTCGATGCGGGCATCACGTGCCTCGGAGAGAACCGGGACGCCGAACTGCTTCGCAAACAGGAAATCATTAAAGGAAATCCGGAATGGCATTTTATCGGCAGCCTTCAATCAAGAAAAGTAAAAGCTGTCGTCAATTCTGTTTCCTATATTCATTCCCTGGACCGGCTTTCATTAGCGAAAGAAATTGAAAAACGGGCAGAAGGTGCTGTCCAATGCTTTGTGCAGGTCAATACCTCGCTTGAGCCCTCTAAACACGGCATGAATAAAGAAGAAGTGATACCATTCATACAGGAGCTTTCCGGCTTTGACAACATTGTTGTGGCCGGACTGATGACAATGGCTCCACTGACTGATGACCAAGATGAGATTAGAAGCTGTTTCCGAACGCTTAGAGAACTTCGTGATCAGGTTCAAGAGCTGAAACAGCCGAACGCTCCATGTACAGAACTGTCGATGGGCATGTCAAATGATTTTGAAATCGCGATTGAAGAAGGGGCTACTTATATTAGAATCGGCTCATCGTTAGTCGGAAATGAAACAGGGGGTGTACAGCAATGAGTATGAAAAATAAACTGAAAAACTTTTTCTCAATGGATGAAGAAGAATACGAATACGAATATATTGAAACTGAGCGGGATTCTCATGAAGAACAGGAACAAAAAGAAAAACCTGCTTATAATGCTGGTAAACCAGCAGCCAAACAGAATGTAGTAAGCTTGCAAAGTGTTCAGAAATCCTCTAAAGTGGTGTTGAGTGAGCCGCGCGTTTATGCGGAGGCGCAGGAAATAGCCGACCATCTGAAGAACAGGCGGGCAGTTGTCGTCAATCTTCAGCGGATACAGCATGACCAGGCGAAACGGATTGTTGACTTTTTAAGCGGCACCGTTTATGCCATTGGCGGCGATATCCAAAGAATCGGTTCAGATATTTTCCTATGCACGCCTGACAACGTAGATGTTTCAGGCACAATTTCTGAGCTCATATCTGAAGACGATCAGAGGTGGTAAAGCGAGATGATCCTTTATCAAGTTTTTTCGGTTTTAAGCTTATTAATTACAATATACTCATTTGCCCTGATCATATATATTTTTATGTCATGGGTGCCGAGTACGAGGGAAACAGCAGTCGGACGGTTTTTAGCGTCGATCTGTGAACCATATCTCGAGCCATTCAGAAAAATCATCCCTCCAATTGCAATGCTGGATATCTCGCCAATCGTGGCCATTCTGGTGCTGCGGTTTGCAACAACCGGCTTGTGGGGGCTTTATCGCATGATTGCGTTTTAAGGTGACAGTTTGATAGGGGGCTTGGCAGCAGCCAAGCCTCTTTACATAGAAGGGAAAGACGATGAGCGATATTTATCAGCACTTCAGAAAAGAAGAGCGTGCCTTTATCGATCAGGCGCTCGAATGGAAAAGAATTGTCCAGGAGCAGTACCGGATGAAGCTGACCGACTTTTTAGATCCCCGGGAGCAGGTCATTCTCGCTGCGGTCACGGGACAGGCAGATGTAGGACTGGCTTTTTCCGGCGGCTATGACAGAGCGGAGCGAAAACGGGCCATTTTATATCCTGAGTACATTACGCCGGAAGAATCGGATTTTGAGCTTCAGGCGTTTGACGTTCGCTATGCTGAAAAATTTGTGACGGTTGATCACCGGTCTCTCCTTGGTTCGTTAATGGGAATCGGTCTGAAGCGGCAAAAGTTTGGCGATTTAGTGTTTTCAGAGACGGCGGTGCAAATCATTGTCTCAGCTGATACAGCCGATTTTGTTGCGGCTCAGCTTACCCAAGCCGGAAAAGCTGCAGTCAAGCTTGAGAAAATTGACTTGTCAGACCTTGAAATTCCTGCACGAGATGTCGAAATAAGAGATGACACCGTTTCTTCTTTAAGGCTTGACGCGGTCTGCGCCTCTATGAGCAGGCAATCACGCCAGAAATCACAAACGCTGGTGAAAAACGGTCTCGTAAAAGTGAACTGGAAGGTTGTTGAAGACCCTTCTTACCAGGTTGCTGAAGGGGATATGCTCTCTATCAGGGGCTTTGGCCGCTGCAGCCTGACAAAAATCGAAGGGAAAACCAAAAAAGACAAGTGGAGAGTCACGTTTGAACGACAAAAATAGTCGGTTTTTCAGTTTTTTTCTCCATCTGTGCGAAATTTGTTTTATAATGTGAACTAGATAACCGTACTGAAATGTAAAAAATGGAGGTGGCATCATGCCATTAACGCCGAATGATATTCACAACAAGACGTTTACAAAAAGTTTTCGCGGATATGATGAAGACGAGGTAAATGAATTTCTGAGTCAAGTCAGAAAAGATTACGAAATTGTTCTCCGTAAAAAAACAGAGCTTGAAGCGAAAGTCAATGAGCTCGATGAAAGAATCGGACACTTTGCCAACATTGAAGAAACGCTGAATAAATCCATTCTGGTTGCCCAAGAAGCAGCTGAGGACGTAAAGCGCAATTCTCAAAAGGAAGCAAAGCTGATTGTTCGGGAAGCGGAGAAAAACGCTGATCGCATCATCAACGAATCTTTATCGAAATCAAGAAAAATCGCAATGGAAATCGAAGAGCTGAAAAAACAGTCTAAAGTGTTCAGAACACGTTTCCAAATGCTGATTGAAGCGCAGCTTGATCTTCTGAAAAATGATGATTGGGATCATTTGCTTGAGTATGAAGTCGACGCTGTGTTTGAGGAAAAGGAATAAATTCTCTGATTACCTTGACATTTTCTTAGCTTGTCGAATATAATACGTTCATAAATTCAGATGAAAAGACGGTTGAAAGGGACAGTCATGTTTCCATCATGCCTTCATAGCGACCCGGAGATGGTGAAAGTCCGGGATGGCCGGAATCATGTAGATCAGCCCTTAAGTTTCCTTTCTGAACTCACAGTAGGTTAGGACGTTCATCACGTTACGATGCTCGAGAGGAAAAAGCGTAAGCCTGGCTTTTTCTAAAAGGGTGGTACCGCGAGATAAGCTTTCTCGTCCCTTATGGGATGAGAGGGCTTTTTTTATTTTCTGAAAAAATTGGTGGAGGAATGAAAATGGATTACAAAGATACGCTCTTAATGCCGAAAACAGATTTTCCGATGCGAGGCAACTTGCCAAACCGTGAGCCTGACATGCAAAAGAAATGGGAGGAGCAGGATATCTACAGTCTAGTACAGGAACGGACGAAAGACCGCCCTAAATTTGTTTTACATGACGGACCTCCGTACGCAAACGGCGATATCCACATGGGCCACGCGCTTAACAAAATTTTAAAGGACTTCATCGTCCGCTACAAATCAATGAGCGGGTACAACGCACCGTATGTACCGGGCTGGGATACACACGGGTTGCCGATTGAAACAGCTCTTACAAAAAACAAAAAAGTGAACCGCAAAGAAATGTCAGTAGCTGAATTCCGCAAGCTATGCGAAGAATATGCATGGAAGCAAATTGAGGGTCAGCGTGAGCAATTCAAGCGTCTTGGAGTCCGCGGCGACTGGGAAAATCCATATGTGACACTGAAACCGGAATATGAAGCGCAGCAAATCCGCGTTTTCGGTGAAATGGCAAAACGAGGCTATATTTATAAAGGCCTTAAACCGGTTAACTGGTCACCTTCAAGTGAGTCTGCTTTAGCCGAAGCGGAAATCGAATATCAAGACAAACGCTCAGCATCTATTTACGTTGCTTTTGGCGTAAAAGACGGAAAAGGCGTGCTTGAAAATGGCGAGCGCATCATCATTTGGACAACAACGCCTTGGACGATTCCTGCAAACCTCGGCATTTCAGTTCATCCTGATCTGGAATACAGCGTGATTGCAGTCGGTGATAATCGCTTTGTTGTAGCAAGTGCACTGGTTGAAGCTGTAGCTTCTGCATGCGGCTTTGAGCAGTATGAAGTGACAAGAACGATCAAAGGGAAAGATCTCGAAAATATTATCGCTGAACATCCGCTATACGGCAGAGATTCACTCGTTATGCTTGGCGATCACGTGACAACTGACGCCGGAACAGGCTGTGTTCATACAGCACCGGGACATGGGGAAGATGACTTTATCATTGGCCAAAAATACGGCTTAGACGTCCTTTGTCCGGTTGATGAAAAAGGTGTGATGACAAGCGAAGCTCCTGGCTTTGAAGGTATGTTCTATGATGATGCAAACAAAGTGATCACACAGCAGCTCGAAGAAAAAGGCGCGCTCGTGAAGCTTGAATTCATTACACACTCCTATCCGCACGATTGGAGAACAAAGAAACCAACCATTTTCAGAGCAACTGCGCAATGGTTTGCGTCTATTAAAGATTTCAGATCAGACCTGCTGGATGCCATTAAAGAAACCAAATGGGTTCCTGAATGGGGCGAGCAGCGTTTGCACAACATGGTTCGTGACCGCGGAGACTGGTGTATTTCCAGACAGCGTGCATGGGGTGTGCCGATTCCGGTATTTTATGCTGAAAACGGCGAGCCAATCATCACAGATGAAACGATTGAGCACGTTTCAGAATTGTTTAGAAAACATGGCTCAAACATTTGGTTTGAAAAAGAAGCGAAGGATCTTCTTCCGGAAGGCTTTACGCATCCTGGAAGCCCGAACGGCACTTTTACAAAAGAACAGGACATCATGGATGTTTGGTTTGATTCTGGTTCTTCCCACCAAGCGGTGCTTGAAGAACGCGAGGATCTCGTTCGGCCGGCTGATTTATACCTTGAAGGCTCTGACCAATACCGGGGCTGGTTTAACTCATCTCTATCAACAGCAGTAGCCGTAACAGGAAAAGCGCCATATAAAGGTGTGCTCAGCCATGGGTTTGCACTGGATGGAGAAGGACGCAAAATGAGTAAATCCATCGGTAACGTCGTCGTTCCAGCAAAAGTCATGAAACAGCTTGGCGCCGACATTTTGAGATTATGGGTGTCTTCTGTTGACTACCAGGCGGATGTTCGCGTGTCTGATGCGATTCTGAAGCAGGTTGCTGAAGTATACCGTAAAATCCGCAACACGTTCCGTTTCCTTCACGGCAACCTGTTCGATTTTGATCCAAAAACAAATGCGGTGGCTGTTGAAGATCTTCGTGAAGTTGATCAGTACATGCTGGTTAAGCTAAACAAACTGATTGATAAAGTGAAAAAAGCGTACGACGAGTACGAGTTTGCGGTTGTGTATCACAGCATCCATAATTTCTGTACAATTGAATTAAGCTCATTCTATCTGGATTTCGCTAAGGATATTGTATACATTGAGCACGCGGATCATCCGGATAGACGCAGCATGCAGACTGTATTCTATGAAACGCTGCTTGCGTTAGTGAAGCTTACAGCACCGATTCTGCCTCATACCGCTGACGAATTATGGTCTCACTTAACATTCGTTGACGAGCAGAGCGTTCAGCTGACAGACATGCCGGAAACGATTGCGGTTCCAAACAGCGAAGCGACAGAAGATAAGTTTGACCGTTTTATGTCTCTTCGTGATGATGTGCTAAAAGCGTTAGAAACAGCGCGAAATGAAAAAATCATCGGTAAATCATTGGAAGCAAGCCTGAAATTGTATCCGAATAAAGAAAACAAAGAGCTATTAGCTTCTATTAAAGAAAATCTTTCTCAGCTGTTTATTGTTTCTGAATTAACCATCAGCGAAGAAAATGAAGCGCCAAACGATGCGCAAAGCTTTGAGACAGGGAAAATCGCTGTCGAGAAAGCTGAAGGCGAAATGTGTGAGAGATCCCGTGTGATTTCTAAAGATGTAGGTGCGAACCCGAAATATCCTACATTGTCACTGCGCAACGCTGAAATCGTTGAAAAGTATTATCAGAACTAATGAAAAGAGCCCGGCGCAAAAGCCGGGCCTTTTTTTGTGCCAAGAGTGACATCGTTTAGAATGGCAGGAAAAATCTTATGGGCTTTAGATCATCATTCACAGGTAACAATATAGGTATTACGTTAAGAGCAGGAGTTGTGATGAATGAATGATCAACTGACCGCAATTTATACGGAACTTCTTCTGATGAAAGAAGAATTACAGTCGAGATTATTTGAGTATTCTTGCTTTCAGGTTTCAACAAGCCCGCAAGCAGCAATCAATCATAAACAAAAAGCAACTCTGATCTATCATATTAAAGAAGAGCTTCAAGACGTTCTTCTCGCATTGTCGAAAATTGAGGACGGCACATTCGGATACTGTGAAGAAACTGGAGCTCCCATTCCTCTTTCAAAGCTGGCTGTGCTGCCGACAGCGCGAACAGCAAATGATTTTCTGTATTCAGTCCAATTTGAAAAAAAAACACTTCCTCTGTGGAAATCAACTGATATTGAATATGATCAGGCGCTGTATGAATAACAGCGCCTCTCCGATTAAGTCTGTATAGAGGCTGATATTTCTTTACTCCAGTGCTTTTTATTGATAAAATGCATAATGGACTAAAGTAACCGTATAATGGAGGAACGTTTGTGCTGTATTACGTTATCGCACTACTTATTATCGCAGCTGATCAACTGACAAAATGGCTTGTCGTCAAGAACATGGAACTTGGACAAAGCATACCGATCATTGATCAGGTATTCTATATCACCTCCCATCGCAATACGGGTGCGGCGTGGGGGATATTAGCCGGTCAGATGTGGTTTTTCTACCTCATCACAACTGCAGTCATTATTGGTATTGTTTATTACATACAGCGTTATACGAAAGGGCAAAAGCTTCTTGGTGTTTCCCTTGGACTCATGCTTGGCGGCGCCATCGGCAATTTTATCGATCGGGCTGTCAGACAGGAAGTGGTGGATTTTATCCATGTCATTATCGTCAATTACAATTACCCGATTTTTAATATCGCGGACTCTTCATTATGTGTCGGCGTAATGCTTTTATTTATACAAATGCTGTTGGACAGCGGGAAAAAGAAGAAGGAGCAATAGCATGAATCAATTTGACATAACCGCTTCAGAAGAACAAAAAAGTGAGCGGATTGATAAATTTCTGGCATCGACTGAAAATGGTTGGTCGAGAACCCAGGTGCAGCTATGGGTGAAGGACGGACAAGTTGTCGTGAACGGAAGCCCTGTAAAATCGAATTATAAAATTCAGCCGGGGGATCAGGTGACTGTCACTGTGCCTGAGCCTGAAGCGCTCGACGTGCTGGCAGAACCTATGGATCTGGATATTTACTATGAAGATCAGGATGTGCTGGTCGTCAATAAACCTCGCGGAATGGTTGTGCACCCAGCTCCCGGGCATCTTACGGGTACACTTGTAAACGGCCTTATGGCTCATTGTACGGACCTATCCGGAATAAATGGCGTGATGCGTCCGGGGATCGTACACAGAATCGATAAGGACACGTCTGGCTTATTAATGGTGGCGAAGAATGATATGGCGCACGAGTCACTTGTAAACCAATTGGTCAACAAAACGGTTACGCGGAAATATACGGCAGTTGTCCATGGGCTTATTTCTCACGATGATGGTACAATTGATGCGCCGATCGGGCGGGATAAGAAAGATCGGCAAAGCATGACTGTAACACGTGATGGAAAAAACGCCGTCACTCATTTTCATGTTCTTGACCGCTTCCAGGAATTTACGCTTGTGGAATGCCAGCTTGAAACAGGAAGAACGCACCAAATCCGTGTGCATATGAAGTATATCGGATTCCCGTTAGCAGGAGATCCGAAATACGGGCCGAGAAAAACGATCGATTTTAACGGACAGGCGCTTCATGCCGGAATTTTAGGTTTTCAGCATCCGCGCACTGACGAATATATCGAATTTGAGGCACCGCTTCCTGATGATATGTCTGCTTTAATCGAAAATCTGAGAAAAACCCGTTGACAGGGCATCTCTTTTCTGAAATAATAAACGAAGCTGAATAGATTCTTTAAAACAGTCCAGAGAGGCTGAGAAGGATAACGGATTGACGGGATACGTGTATATGCACGCATCTTGTCCTAAAACCCCTCTCTGCCAATGGCAAGAGGGGTTTTTTCTTCTAAATGAACTGTGAGGTGTCACATAATGAATCAAAAAGCTGTCATTCTCGACGAACAGGCAATCAGACGTGCGCTGACCAGAATTGCTCACGAAATGATTGAACGCAATAAAGGGATGAACAACTGCATCCTTGTCGGTATCAAGACAAGAGGTATTTACTTGGCAAAACGCCTCGCCGAACGGATAGAACAGATTGAAGGGAATCCTGTAACGGTTGGAGAAATTGATATCACCCTTTACAGAGACGATCTATCCAAAAAAACGAGCAATGAAGAACCGCTCGTGAAAGGTGCAGATATACCGGTAGACATCACAGATCAAAAAGTAATTGTCGTAGATGATGTTCTTTACACAGGAAGAACGGTCAGAGCCGCAATGGACGCCCTTGTCGATGTAGGCAGACCTTCCTCAATTCAACTGGCTGTGCTTGTTGACAGAGGACACAGAGAACTGCCGATCCGAGCAGATTACATCGGGAAAAACATCCCGACTTCAAAAGCTGAAAAGGTTATGGTTCAGCTTGATGAGGTTGACAAAAACGATCTCGTCGCCATTTATGAAAATGAATAATGTATCACCTTTTTAAACGCAATCCAGAGAGGTTGCAAAGAGGTGCACAGCGAAGCCCCGAAAGTATGCGGCCGGTCTTTGTATGCCTCTTTGCGTAAAAACAGCAAAGAGGTTTTTTTATACAGTTATTAAGTCATCCTAATATGAAAAGTCATCAATCAGGGGGAAAATCATCATGAGTAAGAAAAAAGTTAATTTAGGAGTCAGGGAAATCCCGAAACCTTTCTCTTGGGTTTCGTTCAGCCTGCAGCATTTATTTGCGATGTTTGGCTCAACGATTTTGGTTCCGAAGCTGGTCGGAATGAGTCCTGCTGTTGCATTGGTGACGAGCGGTATCGGAACACTTGCTTACCTTCTGATCACGAAAGGACAAATACCAGCGTATCTCGGTTCATCCTTTGCCTTTATTTCTCCGATCATCTTGGTAAAAGCGACCGGCGGACCCGGAGCGGCAATGGTTGGTGCGTTTCTGGCAGGGCTTGTGTACGGGCTGATTGCCTTGCTGATCAGACAGCTCGGAACAGGCTGGCTGATGAAGCTTCTCCCGCCTGTCGTCGTAGGTCCGGTTATTATCGTCATTGGACTGGGTCTGGCCGGCACAGCGGTAAATATGGCCATGTATGCTGATCCGAATGCCAGTGAGCTGGTTTACAGCTTAAAACATTTCAGTGTTGCAGGTGTCACTTTAGCGATCACGATCATTTGCGCGATTTTCTTGCGGGGCTTCTTAAGCTTAATCCCGGTCTTGATCGGAATCATCGGCGGATACTTGTTTGCCTTGACTCAAGGAATTGTCAACTTCCAGCCGGTCCTTGACGCGAAATGGTTTGCAGTCCCTGAATTTATCATCCCGTTTAAAGATTATACGCCGTCAGTGACACTTGGCATCGCCGCAGCAATGGTCCCTGTCGCATTTGTTACCATGTCAGAGCATATCGGCCACCAGATGGTGCTGAGCAAAGTTGTAGGACAAGACTTCATTAAAAAACCGGGTCTCCATCGCTCGATAATGGGCGACAGCGCGGCCACAATCCTTGCTTCCTTGATTGGCGGCCCGCCTACAACAACTTATGGAGAAAACATTGGCGTACTGGCCATTACGAGAGTGTTCAGCGTCTTTGTTATCGGAGGCGCGGCAGTGATTGCCCTTTGTTTCGGCTTCATCGGCAAAATATCTGCGCTTATCAGTTCAGTCCCGTCAGCGGTTATGGGAGGCGTTTCCTTCCTGCTGTTCGGCATCATCGCTTCAAGCGGTTTGAGAATGCTGATTGACAACAAAATTGATTATGAAAATAACAGAAACCTCATCATCACATCAGTCATCCTTGTAATCGGCGTAGGCGGCGCTTTTATTCAGGTGTCTGAAGGAGGATTCCAAGTGTCAGGCATGGCGCTTGCGGCAATTGTAGGTGTCATCTTAAACCTGATTCTTCCGCAAGCGAAGGAAGAGCAGGCAGACACATCCGAACAACATCATATTTAAACCTTTTAATGAAAGTCCAGAGAGGCTTGGAAGGGTTATAAAGAGAAGAAAGCTTCACGCTGCTCCTCTATTTAACCGTACCCCGAGTCTATCCAAGACCGGGGTTTTTTCAGCCTTAAACAAGTTGAAATGAGAGGAGAAAGAAAATGAAGCATTTAACGACGATGAGTGAACTCAGCACTGGGGAAATCAAAGATTTGCTTCAAACTGCCCAAGACCTTAAAAACGGAAAAACAGACCATCAGCTGACAGGTAAATTTGCAGCGAATCTGTTTTTTGAACCAAGCACGAGAACACGATTCAGCTTTGAGGTAGCTGAAAAGAAACTGGGCATGAATGTCCTGAATCTTGACGGAACAAGCACCAGCGTACAAAAAGGCGAAACCTTATATGACACAATTCGAACGCTCGAATCAATCGGTGTTGACGCGTGTGTCATCAGACACAGTGAGGATGAGTACTACAAAGAGCTTGTCGGACATGTAAAAATCCCGATTCTGAATGCGGGAGACGGGTGCGGCCAGCACCCAACACAATCATTGCTTGATTTAATGACAATCAATGAAGAATTCAATACGTTCAAAGGCCTTACCGTCTCCATTCACGGCGACATTAAGCACAGCAGAGTCGCGAGGTCTAATGCTGAAGTGTTGACAAGACTCGGTGCCCGCGTTCTGTTTTCCGGTCCGCCGGAATGGCAGGATGAAGAAAATACGTTTGGCGCGTATGTCTCAATAGATGAAGCAGTAGAGACTTCGGATGTTGTCATGCTGCTGCGTATTCAAAATGAAAGACATCAGTCAGCTGTCAGCCAGGAAGGCTATTTAAATGAATTCGGCTTGACTGCAGAACGGGCTGAACGTATGAAGCAGCATGCGATTATTATGCACCCGGCGCCTGTGAACAGAGGAGTGGAGATTGATCACAGCTTAGTAGAAAATGAAAAATCAAGAATCTTCAAACAAATGCAAAATGGCGTATTTATCAGAATGGCAGTGTTACAGCGAGCCTTACAAACCAATGCGAAAAGAGGAGAAGCAGCGTATGTCATATCTCATTAAAAACGGCTGGATACTTAACGAAAATGGTGAAAAAACAGAACAGGATATTCGGGTGACAGGAGAGGTCATCTCAGAAATCGGCAAGCTTGATGCAGCAGATGGAGAAACGGTGATTGACGCGAAAGGATTGCTCGTGTCACCGGGCTTTGTTGACCTCCATGTACACTTTAGAGAGCCTGGCGGAGAGAAAAAAGAAACCATTGAAACCGGCGCAAAAGCGGCGGCGCGCGGCGGTTATACAACAGTAGCAGCAATGCCGAATACACGGCCGGTTCCTGATACGAAGGAGCAGATGGAATGGGTGCAAAACCGCATTAAAGAAACATCATGCGTCAGAGTCCTTCCTTATGCATCTATTACGATCAGACAAATTGGCGATGAGATGACAAACTTTGAAGCATTAAAAGAAGCTGGGGCATTTGCATTTACAGATGACGGCGTCGGTATACAGACAGCAGGAATGATGTATGAAGCAATGAAACGCGCAGCCGCGATTGACAAAGCGATTGTCGCACATTGCGAGGATAACTCCTTAATTTACGGAGGCAGCGTCCATGAGGGGACGTTTTCAAAAGCGAACGGGCTTAACGGCATTCCTTCTGTGTGTGAATCGGTTCATATTGCCCGTGACGTGTTACTGGCTGAGGCGGCAAACTGCCATTACCATGTATGCCATATCAGCACGAAAGAATCTGTGAGAGTCGTGCGTGATGCGAAAAAAGCGGGAATTCGGGTCACAGCAGAAGTTTCACCTCACCATTTACTGCTTTGTGATGAAGACATTCCCGGGCTCGACACAAACTATAAAATGAACCCGCCGCTGCGCGGTGCGGAGGATAGAGAAGCGCTGATTGAAGGACTTTTAGACGGAACGATCGACTTTATAGCAACCGACCACGCGCCGCATACAGAAGAAGAGAAAAACACAGAAATGAAGCTGGCGCCGTTCGGAATTGTCGGTTTGGAAACAGCGTTCCCGCTTCTTTACACACATTTTGTTAAAAACGGCAGCTGGACGCTGAAACAGCTGATTGATTATATGACAATCAAGCCTTGCGAAGCGTTTGGTCTCCCATATGGAACACTGAAAACGGGACAAGCAGCTGACATCACGTTAATCGACCTGGAAAGAGAAGCAGTTATAGACAAAGAAACATTCTTATCTAAAGGTAAAAACACACCATTTAACGGCCTTAACTGCAGCGGCTGGCCAGTCGCTACAATTGCAGCAGGAACGCTTGCTTATGAAGAAGGGAGACTTGTGAAATGAAAAGACGATTAGTACTGGAAAACGGAGCGGTATTTGAGGGAAAAGCCTTCGGGAGCTTGGAGCACAGCATGGGAGAAGTCGTTTTCAATACCGGTATGACTGGTTATCAGGAAATTTTGTCAGACCCTTCTTATTGCGGGCAGATCGTTACGTTAACATATCCGCTTATCGGAAATTACGGGATTAACCGTGATGACTTTGAATCCATTACGCCTTTTGTTAAAGGATTGGTTGTAAAAGAATTATGTGAACTGCCTTCCAACTGGCGTTCAGCTTACACATTGGATGAGTATTTAAAAATGAAAAACATTCCTGGACTGCAAGGAATTGATACGAGAAAGCTGACGAGAATGATCCGCACGGCCGGCGCGCTAAAAGGAACGTTTGCCTCACCTGATGAAGATATCGAAGCAGTACTGAAAAGACTGAACGAAACTGAACTGCCGAGAAATCAAGTATCCCAAGTGTCAGCCAAAACAGCATATCCTAGTCCGGGAAGAGGCAAACGCATTGTCTTGGTGGACTTTGGCATGAAGCACGGTATTTTAAGAGAGCTGAACAAACGGAAATGTGACGTCATTGTTGTGCCTTACAATGTAACAGCAGAAGAAGTCCTTCAGCTGAAGCCAGACGGCATCATGCTTTCTAACGGACCTGGCGACCCGAAAGATGTGCCTGAAGCAATTGAAATGATAAAAGGTGTTCTTGGAAAAGTGCCATTATTCGGAATTTGTCTCGGCCACCAGTTATTTGCGCTGGCGTGCGGAGCCGATACTGAAAAAATGAAATTCGGTCACAGGGGCTCTAACCATCCGGTAAAAGAGCTTGCAACCGGAAAAGTTGCCTTA
Organism: Bacillus sp. FSL K6-1012; assembly: GCF_037964915.1. Taxonomy (NCBI): domain Bacteria; kingdom Bacillati; phylum Bacillota; class Bacilli; order Caryophanales; family Bacillaceae; genus Bacillus; species Bacillus sp. FSL K6-1012. Next base: position 1,662,546 of record NZ_CP150175.1, read on the forward strand.
ACATCCCAAAACCATGGATATACAGTTTCATCTATAAATGAAACAGAGCTTGAAGTCACACACATCGCGATAAACGACGATACGATTGAAGGGCTGAAACACAAAACACTGCCGGCATTTACGGTTCAATATCATCCGGAAGCATCACCCGGTCCTGAGGACGCTAATCATCTATTTGACAGATTTATCGAAATGATCGAAACAACAGAGAAAGAAGGGGAAGCGATATGCCAAAACGCGTAGACATTAACAAAATTTTAGTAATTGGGTCAGGACCAATTATCATCGGTCAGGCAGCTGAATTTGATTATGCGGGAACTCAAGCCTGCCTTGCATTAAAAGAAGAAGGCTATGAGGTTATTCTTGTCAACTCAAACCCGGCGACGATCATGACCGATACAGAAATGGCTGACCGGGTTTACATCGAACCGCTGACATCTGAATTTCTGACACGGATCATCAGAAAAGAGCGTCCTGACGCCATTCTTCCTACACTCGGCGGGCAAACAGGCTTGAATCTTGCGGTTGAGCTTTCTGAGCAAGGTGTGCTGGAGGAGTGCGGCGTTGAGGTGCTCGGCACAAAGCTGTCTGCAATCCAGCAAGCTGAGGACCGTGACTTGTTCAGAACATTAATGAATGAGCTGAATGAACCTGTTCCTGAAAGTGAGATCATTCACTCGCTAGAAGAAGCCGAGAATTTCGTCAGCCAAATCGGATTTCCTGTCATTGTCCGCCCTGCATATACATTAGGCGGCACAGGCGGAGGGATTTGCTCCACTGAAGCCGAGCTGAAAGAAATTGTTGAAAACGGATTAAAATTAAGCCCGGTTCACCAATGTTTGCTTGAAAAAAGCATTGCCGGCTACAAAGAAATCGAATACGAAGTCATGAGAGACAGCCAAGATCATGCGATTGTCGTTTGTAATATGGAGAACATTGATCCGGTCGGAATCCATACAGGAGACAGTATTGTCGTCGCACCGAGCCAAACGCTCAGCGACCGGGAATATCAGCTCCTGCGGAATGTATCTTTAAAACTGATCCGTGCGCTTGGAATTGAAGGCGGATGTAACGTACAGCTCGCTTTAGATCCAGACAGCTTCCAATACTACATCATTGAAGTGAACCCGCGTGTCAGTCGTTCATCTGCCCTTGCATCAAAAGCGACAGGCTATCCGATCGCAAAGCTCGCAGCTAAAATCGCCGTCGGCCTTTCATTAGACGAGATGATGAATCCGGTGACAGGTAAGACATACGCAGCGTTTGAACCAGCGCTGGACTATGTCGTATCTAAAATACCGCGCTGGCCATTTGATAAGTTTGAATCAGCAAACAGAAGGCTCGGCACTCAGATGAAAGCGACGGGAGAGGTAATGGCGATTGGCCGCACGCTTGAAGAATCGCTGCTGAAAGCTGTGCGTTCACTGGAAGCTGATGTGTATCATCTTGAATTAAAAGATGCCGCTGATATTTCAGATGAGCTTCTCGAGAAGCGGATTAAAAAAGCCGGAGACGAGCGTTTATTCTACCTGGCTGAAGCGTACAGAAGGGGCTACACAGTTGAGCAGCTTCATGAATTCTCTGCCATCGACCTCTTTTTCCTGCATAAGCTGTTCGGAATCGTTCAGTTTGAAAAAGAGCTGAAAGCAAATGCGGGCGATACAGATGTGCTGAGACAGGCAAAAGAACTCGGATTTTCTGATAAGTACATCAGCCGCGAGTGGAAAATGAAAGAATCTGAGCTTTACAGCATGAGAATACAAGCGGGAATCGCACCGGTATTTAAAATGGTGGATACGTGCGCGGCGGAATTCGAATCAGAAACGCCATACTTCTACAGCACATATGAAGAAGAAAATGAATCTGTTGTTACAGATAAGAAAAGCGTGATCGTACTTGGCTCCGGCCCGATTCGAATCGGCCAAGGGGTTGAATTTGACTACGCTACGGTTCACTCCGTGTGGGCAATTAAACAAGCAGGCTATGAGGCAATTATCGTCAATAATAACCCGGAAACCGTGTCGACCGATTTCAGTATCTCAGACAAGCTGTACTTTGAACCGCTTACGATCGAAGATGTCATGCATATCATTGACCTCGAACAGCCGATGGGCGTTGTCGTGCAATTTGGCGGACAAACTGCAATCAACCTTGCTGACGAACTTTCTGCACGCGGAGTCAAAATCCTTGGAACGTCATTAGAAGATTTAGACCGTGCGGAAGACCGGGATAAGTTTGAACAGGCGCTGGAAGAACTTCAAGTGCCGCAGCCGCTTGGCAAAACTGCGACATCGGTTGATCAGGCGGTAAACATCGCAAGCAACATCGGCTATCCGGTACTGGTGCGCCCTTCATATGTGCTTGGCGGACGGGCGATGGAAATTGTCTATCATGAGGAAGAGCTGCTCCATTACATGAAAAACGCAGTCAAAATCAATCCGCAGCATCCAGTCTTAATTGACAGATATCTGACTGGGAAAGAAATCGAAGTGGATGCGGTGTCTGACGGCGAAACCGTTGTCATTCCGGGAATCATGGAGCATATTGAGCGTGCGGGCGTGCACTCCGGAGACTCCATCGCGGTCTATCCGCCGCAGTCTCTGACGGAAGACATTAAGAAAAAAATTGAACAATATACAATCGCACTTGCGAAAGGGCTGAACATTGTCGGATTGCTCAACATTCAATTCGTCCTGTCACAAGGTGAGGTATACGTGCTTGAAGTCAATCCGAGATCAAGCAGAACGGTGCCGTTCTTAAGCAAGATCACGGGCATCCCGATGGCGAACCTCGCGACAAAAGTCATTCTGGGGCAAAAGCTGGCCGAGTTTGGCTACAATGAAGGCCTGCAGCCTGAACAGCAGGGCGTATTTGTAAAAGCGCCGGTCTTTTCCTTCGCGAAGCTGAGAAGAGTGGACATTACGTTAGGGCCTGAAATGAAATCAACAGGAGAGGTCATGGGCAAAGATTCAACCCTTGAAAAGGCCCTCTATAAAGCCCTGATAGCTTCAGGCATTCAAATCCCAAACTACGGTTCCGTGCTTTTAACAGTGGCTGATAAGGACAAAGAAGAAGGGCTTGCCATTGCTAAACGATTCCATGCGATCGGATATAACATTTTAGCGACCGAAGGAACGGCAGGGTATCTCAAGGAAGCGTCAATTCCAGCGAAGGTCGTCGGAAAAATCGGCCAGGACGGCCCGAACTTGCTTGATGTGATCAGAAACGGAGAAGCCCAGTTTGTCATCAATACGCTGACAAAAGGAAAGCAGCCGGCAAGAGACGGATTTAGAATCAGACGTGAATCAGTAGAAAACGGTGTTGCCTGCTTAACATCTTTAGATACGGCAGAAGCCATTTTGCGGGTGCTGGAAAGCATGACGTTCCGTGCAGATCAAATGCCGGCAATCAACACAAATCAGGAGGCGGCAATCACTATATGAAAAAAGCGTATTTGACGGTGTGTGCTAACCAGCAAATTGCAGACCGGGTGTATCAAATGGTTCTAAAAGGGGAGCTTGTCCAAGGGTTTACTGTCCCGGGACAGTTCCTTCACCTGAAAGTGAGCGAAGCGGTTACGCCTCTTTTGCGAAGACCAATCAGCATTGCTGATGTTAACTTTGAAAAAAATGAAGTCACCATGATTTATCGAGTAGATGGGGAAGGAACAAGACTCTTGTCGCTGAAGCAGAAGGGAGATCTCGTAGATGTCCTCGGGCCTTTGGGCAATGGCTTTCCAGTAGATGAAGTCCAACCCGGAAAGACGGCTTTGCTGGTAGGAGGCGGTGTAGGAGTCCCGCCTCTCCAAGAACTGTCGAAACGTTTAAAGGAAAAAGGCGTAAAGGTCATACACGTTTTAGGATTCCAATCGGCAAAGGATGTTTTTTACGAAAAAGAATGCCGACAGTACGGCGACACATATGTAGCAACAGCTGACGGAAGCTACGGGGAAACCGGGTTTGTCACAGGTGTCATCAAACAAAAAAATCTTGAATTTGACATTCTCCTCAGCTGTGGGCCGACACCGATGCTAAAGGCGCTCAAACAAGAATACGCCCACAAAGAGGTTTACATTTCCATGGAAGAACGAATGGGCTGCGGTATTGGTGCATGCTTCGCCTGTGTGTGCCATACAAACGAAAGTGAGACATCCTATGTAAAGGTATGTCTTGACGGACCTGTATTTAAAGCTCAGGAGGTGGCGCTGTAATGCTAGAGGTGAAATTGCCGGGTCTGGATTTGAAAAATCCGATCATTCCCGCATCAGGCTGCTTCGGTTTTGGAAAAGAGTTTGCGCGTTTTTATGATTTGTCTTGTCTCGGAGCAATCATGATCAAAGCTACGACAAAGGAGCCCCGCTTCGGGAATCCGACGCCTAGGGTAGCTGAGACTGGCGCTGGTATGCTCAATGCGATCGGTCTGCAAAATCCAGGGCTGGAAAGCGTCTTAGAAAATGAGCTGCCATGGCTTGAGCAATTTGATACGCCTATTATTGCCAATGTCGCCGGCTCACAGGTCGAGGATTATGTTGAAGTCGCAGAACTTATCAGCAAAGCGCCTAATGTCCATGCGCTTGAATTGAACATTTCCTGTCCGAACGTCAAAACAGGCGGAATTGCTTTTGGCACAAATCCTGCCATGGCTGCTGATTTGACGAAGGCTGTTAAAAAAGTGTCAGATGTGCCTGTATATGTGAAGCTTTCTCCGAATGTGGCAAACATCACAGAAATTGCGGTAGCGATTGAAGAAGCGGGTGCGGATGGTCTAACGATGATCAACACATTAATCGGCATGAGGCTCGATTTAAAATCAGGCAAGCCAATATTAGCCAATAAAACTGGAGGGCTTTCGGGTCCTGCTGTAAAGCCTGTTGCGATCCGCATGGTGTATGAGGTCAGCCAGGCTGTCAGCATTCCGGTTATCGGGATGGGAGGCGTTCAGACGGCCGAAGACGCATTGGAATTTCTTCTGGCTGGAGCAAGTGCGGTCGCTGTCGGAACAGCAAATTTCGTGAATCCTTTCGCATGCCCTGACATCATTGAGCAGCTCCCAGCTGTTTTACGCCAATACGGCTATGAATCTGTTGAAGAATGCATCGGAAGGAGCTGGAAGCATGAAAAACAACCTGCCCATCATCGCGCTTGATTTTGAATCAGCTGAAGAAACACTGTCATTTTTAGCGCCTTTTCACAAAGAACCGTTATTTGTGAAGGTTGGAATGGAGCTTTTTTATCAAGAAGGCCCGGCTATAATTGCACAATTAAAAGAAAGAAACTGTGAGGTCTTTTTAGATTTAAAGCTCCATGACATTCCGACCACGGTGAATAAAGCAATGAAGCGTCTCGCCTGCCTTGGAGTCGATCTCGTCAATGTTCACGCAGCCGGAGGCAAAAAAATGATGGAAGCAGCCTTGGAAGGCTTAGAGGAAGGCACGCCGGCAGGAAAACAACGTCCGTCACTTATTGCGGTAACCCAGCTGACAAGCACTTCTGAACAAATGGTGAAGGATGAGCTGCTGATCAGAAAGCCTCTCATCGACACGGTTGTACACTACAGCAAACTGGCGGAGAATAGCGGACTTGATGGAGTGGTGTGCTCTGTTCATGAAGCGAAAGCCATTTACGAAGCAGTGTCGCCGTCGTTTTTGACGGTGACCCCGGGTATCCGTATGTCAGCAGACACTGCGAATGATCAAGTCCGCGTTGCAACGCCTTCTATAGCAAGAGAAAAAGGGTCATCAGCAATTGTTGTGGGACGCTCTATTACAAAAGCTGCAAATCCGCTAAAAGCCTATGAAGCTGTCAAACTCGAATGGGAGGGAATCAAACAATGAAACAAATCATCGCAAAACATCTATTAGACATTCAAGCTGTATTTTTACGCCCGAATGAGCCGTTTACATGGGCGAGCGGCATATTATCGCCAATTTACTGTGACAATCGCCTTACCCTTTCTTTCCCAGAGGTAAGAAATGATGTTGCTGCAGGCATCAGCAAGCTTATCCAGGAGTATTTCCCGGAAGCTGAGATGATCGCAGGAACAGCGACAGCAGGTATCCCTCATGCGGCATTGGCGGCTGACCGTTTGAACCTGCCGATGTGTTATGTGAGAAGCAAACCGAAAGCACATGGAAAAGGCAATCAAATTGAGGGTGCAGTTCAAAAAGGCCAGAAAACAGTTGTCATAGAAGATTTAATTTCCACAGGGGGCAGCGTACTCGAAGCTGCAGCAGCTCTGAAAGCCGCTGGCTGTGAAGTGCTTGGTGTGGTATCAATCTTTACGTATGGACTTCCTAAAGCGAAGGAAGCGTTTGCTGAGGCTGGTCTTCCATACTACTCGTTAACTGATTATGACACACTGACAGAGGTTGCACTTGAGAATGGAAATATTCATTCAGATGACCTGAAAAAGCTGAAAACATGGAAAATGAATCCCGAGTCAAAAGATTGGTTTAAAAATTAAAAAATAAATTTCAGTATTGTGAAGGGCTTTAATGCCTTGTCACGATTGAAAACAGGCCCTTGGGTCTGTTTTTTTATTAATCCTATAAAAAAACTCGGGTTGACTTATGTTAGAATTGTGCTAAAATTTACTACAAATCTGAAAAACTTATCAAGAGCGGCTGAGGGACTGGTCCTATGAAGCCCGGCAACCTGCACAATGTGTAAGGTGCTACTTCCAGCAAAATGTATTCCATTTTGAAAGATAAGGGCTACATGCAGTTCCTGTCTTTCTTTCCGCCGGATTGAAAGTTTTTTATTTTAAGAGGGGCTGTTTACGGAGATAACAGCAGCCGCATCACATTACAATTGGGAAAGACAACCGGCAGAAAGCTACTGTTTGTTTGTCTCCGAAAGGAGGAAAGAAGAAATGTTAACGTACGATAATTGGGAAGAACCAACGATTACATTTCCGGAGGACGATCCTTATAAAGGGGCGCTGTCAGTTTTAAAATGGGCTTACGGCCATTACGGCAATCAGCTTGTTTATGCCTGCAGTTTCGGAATTGAAGGAATCGTTCTGATTGACTTAATCTATAAAGTGAAAAAAGACGCAGAGATTGTATTTCTCGATACAGGGCTTCATTTTAAAGAAACCTATGAAACGATAGAACGCGTGAAAGAGCGCTATCCCGGCCTCAATATCATCCTGAAGAAACCGAACCTTACTCTTGAGGAACAGGCGGAAGAACATGGTGATAAACTGTGGGAAAGAGAGCCGAACCAATGCTGCTATCTCAGAAAGATCGTTCCTTTAAGAGAGGCGCTTTCCGGCCACCCGGCATGGCTTTCCGGCCTGCGCCGCGACCAAGGGCCAAGCCGTGCCAATACGAATTTCTTAAACAAAGATGAGAAATTCAAATCAGTAAAAGTTTGCCCGCTTATCCATTGGACTTGGAAAGACATTTGGAGATACACCTCTCGGAATGAGCTGGACTACAATCCGCTCCACGATCAAGGGTATCCAAGTATCGGCTGCGCGCCTTGTACGTCACCTGCATTTACCGCAGAGGACTTGCGCTCAGGCAGATGGAACGGTATGGCGAAAACAGAATGCGGACTGCATGAATAAGGAGCTGTAAAATGGAATTAGCCGCTATTTTATTTAGCTTGTTTTTCGCAGTGAATATTGGCGCAAGCGGCGCTGCAGCTTCAATGGGAGTTGCTTACGGCTCTGGGGCCGTCAAAAAGAAAACCTACGCTTTGATCATATGTGCCGTTGGTGTTCTGGCCGGGGCTGTCATTGGCGGGGGCGAAGTTGTGAAAACCATCAGCTCTGGGATTATCCCGGAACAGACGATCACGCTGACGATTGTTTGCATCATTATCGGGGCTGCTGCCCTGTCGCTTTTTACAGCTAATCTGCTCGGCATTCCTTTATCGACAAGTGAAGTCACGGTCGGGGCGGTTGTCGGTGTGGGCGTTGCGTACAAAGTATTGTTTGTAAACAATCTTCTGATTATTGTTTCATTTTGGATTTTCGTTCCGCTGTTCGCTTTTGGTTTTACATTTTTTGTAGCAAAGCTGTTTCGTTATTTTAAAATCGAAATTACGTCTTCCCGTAAACAAAACATCCTTGGCATCCTTTTGCTATGCGCTGGTTTTTTTGAAGCATTTTCTGCGGGCATGAACAATGTAGCGAATGCTGTTGGACCGTTAGTGGCTGCCGGCGTACTGGATGTAGCGAAAGGAACCCTGTATGGGGGAGTTTTTGTAGCCCTGGGCGCACTGATATTAGGCCGCAGGGTGTTAGAAACAAACGGGAAGAAAATCACGCGGTTTTCAAAAGGGGAAGGCATTCTCCTATCCGGAACAGGAGCAGGGCTGGTGATCATCAGTTCTATATTTGGAATGCCGGTGCCCTTGGCGCAAGTAACGTCATCGTCTATTATCGGAATAGGCATGGCGAAAAACGGACCAAACGTATTTCATAAACAGGTCGTTCAAACGATGCTGAAAGTATGGATCGTGTCGCCGTTTTTATCTTTATCCATCTCCTATCTGCTTGTATCTATGTTTTTAAAGGCGGATTATTATTCAATCTTTATCATGGTAAGTGTGCTTTTAGCGGCAGGCGGTGCCGTCAGCCTGACAAAAGCCATTCGTAAAGAGAGACGCTCTGTCCACGATCAAGGCGGGGGAATCTAACTATTAATCTGAGTTATTTTATCTGTTAACTAGGAGGAAATGAATATTATGAGCTTAGCACCACATGGAGGAAAACTGGTAAACCGAGTAAATGAGTCATATGAGGTAAGCGGCATTCAGAAAGAAATTGAACTTGATTTGATTTCTTTTGCCGACCTGGAATTGATCGGAATCGGCGGATACAGCCCGATCGAAGGCTTCTTAAATGAGAAAGATTACGTATCTGTTGTTGAAAACATGCGTCTTGCTTCCGGCGTTGTATGGTCTATTCCGATCACGCTGCCGGTAGATGCACAAAAAGCAGCCGAACTGTCAGTCGGCGAAACAGTAAAATTAACGTATGACGGAGAAACATACGGCGTTATCCAAATTGAAGACTTATACGTGCCTGACAAACAAAAAGAAGCTGTTAACGTGTATAAAACGGATGATCAGGTTCATCCGGGGGTAAAAAAGCTGTTCAGCCGCGGTGATACATATGTCGGCGGTCCGATCACACTGATTAAAAAAGCTTCCAAACAATTCCCTGAGTTTACATTTGAACCGACGGAAACAAGACGCCAGTTTGCAGAAAAAGGCTGGGAAACAATTGTCGGTTTCCAAACGAGAAATCCTGTTCACAGAGCGCATGAATATATTCAAAAAACGGCTCTTGAGACAGTGGACGGTTTGTTTTTAAACCCGCTTGTCGGCGAAACAAAATCTGATGACATCCCCGCTGATGTCCGGATGGAAAGCTATCAAGTGCTTCTTGACAACTATTACCCGAAAGACCGTGTCTTCCTTGGCGTTTTCTTGGCTGCAATGCGTTATGCCGGTCCGAGAGAAGCGATTTTCCATGCGCTTGTCAGAAAAAACTACGGCTGCACGCATTTCATTGTCGGCCGCGATCACGCCGGTGTCGGTGACTATTACGGCACGTACGAAGCCCAGGAGCTGTTTGACACATTTAAACCTGAAGAACTCGGCATTACACCGCTGAAATTCGAGCACAGCTTCTTCTGCGAAAAATGCGGAAATATGGGAACAGCGAAAACGTGCCCGCACGGCAGAGAGCATCACGTGATTTTATCAGGCACCAAGGTGAGAGGGATGCTGAGAGACGGTGTACTGCCGCCTGCAGAATTCAGCCGCGCAGAAGTTGTAGAGGTGTTAATCAAAGGCATGAAGAAAAAAGAAGAAGCAGGCGTTTCTTAAGGGGGACTGGCAGTGACAAATCGCGATATCGTATGGCATGAAGCCTCTATTACAAAAGAAGAGTATCAGCAAAAAAACAAGCATAAAAGCTCCATTCTCTGGCTGACGGGCTTAAGCGGATCAGGCAAATCCACCATTGCCAATGCTGCTGCGAGAGAACTTTTTGAGCAAGGCTACCAAGTTATTGTGCTGGATGGTGACAACATTCGCCACGGTTTAAATAAAGATCTCGGTTTTTCTGATGAAGACCGAAAAGAAAACATCCGCCGAATCGGAGAGGTAGCGAAACTTTTTGTGCAGCAGGGCACCATTGTCATTACTGCTTTTATCTCTCCTTTCCGTGAGGACAGAGACCAGGTTCGCCAGCTTGTGGAAGCAGGCGAATTTAACGAAGTTTATATTAAATGCGACCTCGATATTTGTGAACAAAGAGATCCAAAAGGGCTCTACAAAAAAGCAAGAAACGGAGAAATTCCGTTCTTCACAGGCATTGATTCTCCATATGAAGAACCGGAAGCTCCTGAGCTCGTCCTTGACTCAGGACAATATGATCGTGAAGAGTGCAAAAATCAGCTGATCGAGTTTGTAAAGCAGCAACTGAGCTAAACGCCGCTCAGCTGTGTTCTTCTCAGATGCCGAAAATGCAAACAAGAACAACATCACAGCGAACGTTCTGGAAGAACTCGAATAGATCGGGGGAAAGACGATGGGGAAAGTATATATTGTAGGAGCGGGTCCCGGAGATCCTGATCTGCTGACAATTAAAGCGCTGAAAGCCATTGAAAAAGCTGATGTAATCCTATATGACAGATTAGTAAATAAAGAGATTTTGCATTATGCCAAGGAGCAGGCGGACCTGATCTACTGCGGGAAGCTTCCAGATTTTCATACAATGAAGCAGGAAACCATCAATCGGTTTCTTGTGAAGTATGCGCAAAAAGGGAAAACCGTTGTCAGATTGAAAGGCGGAGACCCATTTGTGTTCGGCAGAGGAGGGGAAGAAGCGGAATGCCTTTCTGAAAATAGCATTCCGTTTGAAATTGTCCCCGGTATCACATCGGGAATCGCGGCGGCTGCTTATGCCGGGATTCCTGTCACTCATCGGGACGCGGGCTCTAACGTGGCTTTTGTAACGGGGCATTATAAAAAAGAAGAGGATTTTGAGGAAAAGTGGAAAGCGCTGGCCACAGGGATTGATACACTTGTCATCTATATGGGCATTAAAAATGTGCAGCAGATCGAAAAAAAACTCCTGGAAAACGGCCGGGACGGTTCTACTCCGGCAGCGTTTATTCATTGGGGAACAACGGACAAGCAAAAATCTGTTTTTTGTACAGTTGACACCCTTTCAGAAACGGTGAAAAAAGAAGACATTAAAAATCCGAGTTTAATTGTTGTTGGAAATGTTGTAAATTATCACTATAAGCTGGAATGGTTTGAATCTGAGCTGAAAAAACAAGATTTAAGCGAGGCGTTGTAAATGAAACAAGCGATTTTATATGTCGGCCACGGCAGCCGGGTAAAAAAGGCTCAGCAAGAGGCCGCTGCATTTTTGGAAGGATGCAAAGCGCACATCTCTGCCCCTGTTCAGGAAATCAGTTTTTTAGAGCTGCAGGAGCCGGCAATTGAGACAGGGTTTGAAGCATGTGTGAAGCAAGGCGCCACTCATATCGCAGTGGTGCCTCTGCTTCTTTTAACGGCTGCTCATGCAAAACATGATATTCCGGAAGAAATTGCCCGTGCCGCATCCCGGTATCCTTCAGTCCATATCTCATACGGAAGTCCGATTGGGATTGACGAAGAAGTTGTCAAAGCTGTCTATCATCGTGTTAAAGACATAGGCGTTCCGTACGAAAACGCCAAGGTTGTGCTCATCGGCAGGGGAAGCTCAGACCCAGATGTAAAAAGAGACGTAACCGGCATTGCCGGATTGCTCCAAAACATCATGCCCGTCAAGGAAGTGATTCCATGTTTTATGACAGCATGCGGTCCCAATTACAAAGAGGTTTTTTCTGAGCTGAAAAAAGATGACGGCGTGACGACCTTTATTGTTCCGTATTTGCTGTTTACCGGGATGCTGATGAATGAGATTGAACGTGAGGTCCAGAAATTGAAGGCCGAAAATTCAAATGTCTACCTCTCTTCCTATATCGGTTTCCACCCGCATGTGAAAAAGGCATTTTTACATCGTGTGAAAGAAACTGCTGACAACCATGAGGGGCAATTTAATTTTGACGGAGGCTCATATGCTCCCGCTTCACATTAGTTTGCAGAAGAAAAAGGTTGTGATCGCAGGAGGCGGCAGTATTGCGCTCAGAAGGTTAAAAACGGTGCTTTCTGAGGGAGCGGATATTACGCTTGTCAGTCCGGTTGCGGAACCGGAAATCAGGCAGATGGCAGACAATCGCCAAATCAAGTGGCTGAGCCGGAAGATTGAGAAAGAGGATTATCTCGATGCTTTTTTGATTATTGCCGCGACGGATGACGCCGCTGTGAATAAAGAGATCGCTCAAAATGCATCGCCTTCCCAGCTTGTCAACTGTGCCAGTGACGCTGAGCTGGGCAATGTGTACATGCCGAAAATCGTAAAAAGAGGGCATGTTACGGTTTCTGTTTCGACAAACGGAGCCAGTCCAAAGCATACGAAGGAACTTGCTGAAAAAGTGGACGTGCTCATTGACGGCGACTTTGTCAGCGAAGTAGACAGGCTTTATCAGATCAGAAGAAATAAATAAGCCAGAGCAGTTGCTGCTCTGGCTTTTCTTTATATGAATCAGCTTTTTTTCAGCCTGATGACAGTATCCGCATCAGGCGTGACAAAGACGGTATGCTGGCTGTCATAAGTCACGAATCCGGGCTTTGCGCCGTTCGGCTTTTTGACGTGCCTGATTTTTGTATAATCAACAGGCACAGAACTTGAATCTTTTGCTTTTGAAAAATAAGCTGCAATTGTGGCGGCTTCAATAATTGTTTGTTCATCCGGCTCGCTGCTTCTGATGACAACATGGGAGCCCGGGATATCCTTCGTGTGAAGCCATATGTCGTCTCTGGCAGCTGCTTTGGTCGTTAAATACTCGTTTTGACGGTTGTTTTTGCCAACTAAAATAGTGTGACCGGAAGAGGATTCGTATGTTTCTAAAACAGGGTTGTTCTGTTTTTGTTTTTTCTGCCCTTTTTGCTGCTTAGGACGTAAATATTTCCCCTCCACCAGCTCTTCTCTGATTTCACTGATATCACGCGGAGAAGCGGAAGACAGCTGCTGAATCAGCTGGTCGAAGTATTCAATTTCTTGCTGAGCCAGCCTGATTTGTTCTTCGACAACGGCAACTGAGTTTTTCGCCTTCTGATACTTAGTGAAATAGGCCTGTGCATTCTCTGAAGGCGTCTTGTTCGGATTCAGCGGGATGGTGATTGTCAGATTTTCCTCATCATAGTAGTTGATGACTTCAGCCTGCTTGTCGCCTTTTTTTATCATATATAAATTCGCAGTCAGCAGCTCCCCGTAAAGCTGAAATTCCTTAGCGTTTTCCGAATACTCCAGTGTTTTTTCTAGTTTTTTGATTTTGTTGGCGTTCTTTTTCCGTTCATTCACAACGAACCGCTCAAGATCCTGAGCCTGCTGTTTAACCCGGTCCCGTTCAGCTTTTCCGAAATAAAAACGGTCCAGCAGCTCACTTAATGAATCGAAGCGGCGTGCTTCTCCTTTAAGGTGAGTCAGCTCCAGCAGATAAAAATATTCCTTCCCGTTACCAGTCGTGATGTTAGGGTTGAAACGGTGCTCCCTTACCTCTGCAAAGAGCTCCAGCAACGCTTTTGGCAGTGTCACTTTGTTGGCAAGGCCCGCTCTGTGGACAGCTTCTTTTGCGAAGAGCGGAGAAACACCGGAAAAATGGTCAACAATTTGTTTATCTAGCCGTCCTTCTTGAAAACTGAGATGACGCAACATGTCATCTTCAGTCGCTTCTAGCGGTGAGATCTTGTCCTGGGCCGGCGGAAGCTTATAATCGTAGCCCGGCAGTACGGTGCGATAGCTGTTCATTGACGGTGATAGATGTTTCAGCCCGTCGATGATCGCATTTTCCTCTCCGTCCGTCAGAATGATATTGCTGTGGCGGCCCATAATTTCGACATAAAGCTTTCGATGCGTTTCATCGCCGATTTCATTACGGCTTTTAATATGAAAAATCATAATGCGGTCAAGGCCCGCCTGTTCAATTTTTTCAATAAATCCGCCTTCAATATGCTTTCTTAGCAGCATGCAAAACATCGGCGGTTCACTCGGGTTTTCATACGTTTGTGCCGTGATATGCACCCGTGAATAGCTTGGGTGTGCCGATAATAAAAGCTTTTGGTTTTTTCCATTGGCGCGGATGTGAAAAATCACATCGTGCTTATAAGGCTGATGGACTTTCGTGATCCGTCCGCCCATTATTCGCTCGTTCAGTTCGTGTGTCATTCCGTATGTAAACATGCCATCAAACGACATATATAATACACCCTCTCATTCTTCCTGCATTCGATAATTATAGCATGAAATGGGACGAGTCAGAATAAGCATGCTTATAGAGTGATATCTCTATAAGAGAGCAGGGGAGTGGACGAGCGGAATGAAGTTTCATGAAATGGGACAAACAGATTTATTAGAGGCAACAAATACGTCCATGAAACAAGGATTAACTGAAAAAGAGGTGAAAAAACGCCTCGACAAGCATGGGCCAAACGAGCTTCAAGAAGGGAAAAAAACATCAGCGCTTATCTTGTTTTTGGCGCAGTTTAAAGATTTCATGGTGCTTGTGCTGCTTGCGGCAACATTAATTTCAGGGTTTCTTGGTGAATATGTGGACGCGGTTGCGATTATTGCGATTGTGTTTGTGAATGGCATACTTGGGTTCTTTCAAGAACGGCGTGCAGAGCAATCTCTTCAGGCATTAAAAGAGCTGTCAACTCCTCATGTGATGGCGCTCAGGGAAGGAAGCTGGACAAAGATCCCTTCTAAAGAACTGGTGCCGGGCGACATTGTGAAGTTTACAAGCGGCGACCGGATTGGAGCAGATGTCCGGATTGTCGAAGCGAAAAGCCTGGAAATTGAAGAATCAGCGTTAACCGGAGAGTCAATCCCGGTTGTGAAACATGCGGATAAATTGAAAAAACCCGATGTGTCGCTGGGGGATATTACGAATATGGCCTTTATGGGAACCATCGTCACCCGCGGCAGCGGTGTCGGTGTTGTCGTCGGTACAGGAATGAACACGGCTATGGGGAAAATCGCTGACATGCTTGAATCGGCGGGAACTCTGTCAACCCCGCTGCAAAGAAGGCTCGAGCAGCTCGGGAAAATTTTAATTGTTGTCGCTTTGCTGCTCACTGTACTTGTTGTCGCTGTCGGCGTGATCCAAGGACACGATCTGTACAGTATGTTTTTAGCCGGTGTTTCGCTAGCGGTAGCCGCCATTCCAGAAGGGCTGCCAGCCATTGTGACAGTAGCGCTGTCATTGGGTGTACAGCGTATGATCAAGCAAAAATCAATCGTGAGAAAGCTTCCCGCGGTTGAGACGCTTGGGTGTGCCTCTATTATTTGTTCAGACAAAACAGGAACAATGACGCAAAACAAAATGACGGTCACACATGTATGGTCCGGAGGAAAAACGTGGAGAGTGTCGGGCACAGGCTACGATCCGAAAGGAGGCTTCACACTGAACGATAAAGAGGTCAGTGTGAATGAGCATAAGCCGCTGGAGCAAATGCTATTGTTCGGAGCGCTTTGTAACAATTCGAATATTGAAAAAAGAAACGGTGACTATGTGCTTGACGGAGATCCGACAGAGGGAGCGTTGCTCACCGCGGCAAGAAAAGGCGGCTTTTCAAAGGAGTTTGTGGAATCCCATTACCGGGTGATTGAGGAGTTTCCGTTTGATTCAGCACGAAAAATGATGACTGTCATTGTAGAGGATCAGGACAGAAAGCGCTATATCATTACGAAAGGCGCGCCGGATGTCCTGATGCAGCGGTCTGCCCGTATTTATTATGACGGCTCTGCCGCTCCTTTCTCAAATGAGAGAAAAGCAGAAACAGAGGCAGTATTACGGCAACTGGCTTCCCAGGCGCTCCGAACGATTGCGGTTGCCTATAGACCGGTAAAAGCAGGGGAAACACCGTCAATGGAGCAGGCGGAAAAAGACCTGACAATGCTTGGCCTTTCAGGCATCATAGATCCGCCGCGCCCTGAAGTCAGACAGGCGATTAAAGAATGCCGTGAAGCGGGAATTAAGACTGTCATGATTACAGGGGATCATGTTGAGACAGCAAAAGCTATAGCGAAAGATTTGCGCCTCCTCCCGAAAAGCGGAAAAATCATGGACGGCCAGATGCTGAATGAGCTTTCGCAAGAAGAGCTTTCTGACGTAGTGGAGGATGTGTATGTGTTTGCCCGCGTTTCCCCTGAGCATAAATTGAAAATTGTTAAAGCGTATCAGGAAAACGGACATATCGTTGCAATGACAGGAGACGGCGTCAATGACGCGCCGGCTATCAAACAGGCTGACATCGGCGTTGCCATGGGTATTACAGGAACGGATGTGGCGAAGGAAGCATCATCCCTCATTCTCGTAGATGATAATTTTGCAACCATTAAATCAGCGATAAAAGAAGGCAGAAACATCTATGAAAATATTAGAAAATTTATCCGATACCTGCTGGCTTCTAACGTAGGAGAAATTCTGGTCATGCTTTTCGCCATGCTGCTTGCCCTTCCTTTGCCGCTCGTGCCGATTCAGATTTTGTGGGTCAACTTGGTGACAGATGGATTGCCGGCAATGGCGCTCGGCATGGATCAGCCGGAAGGAGACGTTATGAAGCGGAAGCCGCGTCACCCGAAAGAAGGGGTGTTTGCCCGCAAGCTTGGATGGAAGGTGGTCTCCAGAGGATTTTTAATCGGTGCTGCCACGATTTTGGCTTTTATCATCGTGTATCACCGCAATCCTGAGAATTTGTCTTATGCGCAGACAATTGCGTTTGCGACGTTGGTGCTGGCTCAGCTCATTCACGTATTTGACTGCCGGAGCGAAACGTCCGTTTTTTCCAGAAATCCGTTTGAAAACTTGTATCTGATCGGCGCTGTATTGTCATCGATTTTACTGATGCTGGTGGTCATTTACTATCCGCCGCTTCAGCCGATTTTCCATACGGTTGCCATCACGCCGGGAGACTGGATGCTGGTCATCGGCATGTCGGCCATCCCTACTTTTTTGCTGGCGGGGTCACTTTTGACAAGAAAAAAATAAATTCATATGATATAATCTTAGGGGTAATAGCATGTCTATTGCCCTTTTATTTTGAGAACAGGGAAGAAATTGGGTGTTTTATTTATGATACGAAGTATGACAGGCTTCGGCAGTGCAAGCAAAACACAAGATGATCTCTCTGTAAGCGTTGAACTTAAATCTGTGAATTACAGGTTTAAAGAAGTGAACGCTCGTTTGCCAAGGCCTTTGCTATATTTAGAAGATAAGCTGAAACAGACGATTCTGCAGTACATACAGCGCGGAAGAATTGAGCTTTTCGTCTCCGTTGACAGTGATATGCTTGTAGAGAGAAGGCTTGACATTGATTGGCCGCTTCTCGATGAGTTTGTCGCAGCTGCAGAGGATATGAAAAAGCGATATCAATTGTCCGCAGAGCCTGATGTCATGGACTTCTTCAAGCTTGATCATGTCGTCCAGATTCATGAGGAACAGACTCAAAATGAAAAGCTTGAGGAGTTAATAACAGCTGCTGCAGAGGAAGCCGTAAAAGGACTCTGTGAGATGCGCGAAAAAGAGGGGCTGCTTTTAGCCAAAGACTGTCTGATGCATATTGATCAGCTTGAAGAGCTGGCCGAAAAGACCGAATCTTTGGCAGCCGATGCGGTATCTCGTTACAGGGAACGGCTGTACGCCAGAATAAAGGAATGGACCGAAGACGTGTTGGACGAGAGCCGGCTTGTTACAGAATGCGCTATTTTTGCAGATCGTTCTGATATTACAGAAGAGATTACAAGACTGAAGAGCCACTTCGCTCAGTTTCGTGATATATTAGCTGAAGGCGGAGCTGTCGGGCGCAAACTCGACTTTCTTGTCCAGGAGCTGAATCGGGAAGCAAATACAATCGGCTCAAAAGCAAATGATCACCAGATCACAAAGCTTGTCGTCGAAATGAAAAGTTCTATTGAAAAAATAAAAGAACAAGTGCAAAATATAGAATAGTGACTGTGCGTATTGTTTACAGACGGACTTGCTAGGCTAAACTAGAGACGTCTATTTTACAGGGGGAACGTAGAAGATGACGATTAAACTGATTAATATCGGATTTGGCAATATTATCTCCGCCAATCGGATGATTTCGATTGTCAGCCCGGAGTCTGCGCCAATCAAACGGATGATCCAGGATGCAAGAGACCGCGGAATGCTAATTGACGCTACATACGGACGAAGAACCCGTGCAGTTGTCGTCATGGATAGTGATCACATTATCTTATCTGCCGTCCAGCCTGAGACAGTTGCACACAGACTTTCTGTTAAAGAAGAAATTATGGATGAAGGGCAGGGATAATTGCCGCATGAAAGAAAGAGGGTTATTAATCGTTCTCTCAGGTCCCTCAGGAGTTGGTAAAGGAACGGTTCGGCAAGCGATTTTTTCGCAAGAAGACACAAAATTCGAGTATTCGATTTCAGTAACAACGAGAAACCCGCGAGAGGGCGAAGTGAACGGAGTCGATTATTTTTTCAAAACGAGAGAAGAATTTGAGCAAATGATTGCAAACAATAAACTGCTTGAATGGGCAGAATATGTCGGCAATTATTACGGCACTCCTGTCGATTATGTTGAACAGACGCTCCAAGAAGGAAAAGACGTCTTTTTAGAAATCGAAGTTCAAGGCGCTCTTCAAGTGAGAAATGCTTTCCCGGAAGGTCTGTTTATTTTCCTTGCGCCTCCGAGTCTTTCTGAACTGAAGAACAGAATTGTGACAAGAGGAACGGAAACAGATGCTCTGATTGAAAATCGCATGAAAGCCGCAAAAGCTGAGATCGAAATGATGGACGCATATGATTACGTCGTAGAAAATGATAATGTCGAAACGGCTTGCGACAAAATCAAAGCAATCGTTCTCGCTGAACATTTGAAGCGTGAGCGCGTTGCACCAAGATATAAGAAAATGCTGGAGGTTGAATAACTGATGTTAGATCCGTCAATTGACTCATTAATGAATAAATTGGATTCGAAATACACGCTCGTAACCGTTTCTGCTAGACGCGCGCGTGAAATGCAAATCAAAAAAGACCAGATGATTGAACATACGATTTCACACAAATATGTAGGCAAAGCTTTAGAAGAAATTGATGCAGGCCTGCTTTCGTTTGAAAAGGAAGACCGCGAATAGTAGCACAAGTAGCAACCTATATCATGTAGGTTGTTATTTTTTTCCGTGCTGTTTTAAATTGCAGAGGGGGAGAAGTCATTGCTGAACAATCGAAATGTGTTACTTTGCGTGAGCGGAGGCATCGCTGTTTATAAAGCCTGTGCGCTGACAAGCAAGCTGGTGCAGGCAGGGGCAAATGTTAAAGTCATTATGACTGAATCTGCGTGCCAGTTCGTTTCACCGCTGACATTTCAGGCATTGAGCCGCCATGAAGTATATACAGATACATTTAAAGAACAAAATCCAAACGTCATCTCTCATATAGACGCAGCTGACTGGGCCGACCTGATTATTGTTGCGCCGGCTACGGCCAATGTGATTGGAAAACTGGCCAACGGCATTGCTGATGATATGCTGACAACAACCTTATTAGCGGCAACAGCGCCGGTATGGATTGCGCCCGCCATGAATGTGCATATGTATGACCATCCGGCAGTCAAACGCAATATTTCTGTCCTTTATCAGGATGGTTTTCGTTTTATTGAACCGAGCGAGGGCTATTTAGCATGCGGTTACGTTGGAAAAGGAAGATTGGAAGAACCCGAAAACATCGTGAAGCTTGCGGCAAAGCATTTTGCAGAAGAAAAAGACGCGCCTTTAGAAGGCAAACAAGTGGTGATCACAGCAGGCCCGACACGGGAGGCAGTTGATCCTGTGCGTTTTTTCACGAATAAATCGACGGGTAAAATGGGATACGCATTAGCTGAGGCTGCGGTGCGGCTTGGTGCAAACGTGACCTTGATCTCAGGGCCGGTTTCTCTTGATGTCCCTAAAGGGCTTTCTCAGTTTATCCCTGTCCAATCGGCTGCGGACATGCGCGATGCGGTGCTCTCTGTGTATGAGAGAAGCGACGTCGTCATAAAAACAGCTGCTGTTGCCGATTTTACGCCAAAAACAGTATTTGACCAAAAAATGAAAAAACAAGACGGCGGAATGACCCTTGAATTAAAAAGAACAGTCGACATCTTAAAAGAATTGGGCGAGAAAAAACAGCATCAGCTGTTAGTCGGTTTTGCTGCTGAGACACAAGATGTGGAACATTACGCCCGCAAAAAGCTTTCTGCCAAAAATCTTGACATGATTGTGGCGAATGATGTGAAAGCGGCAGGGGCCGGTTTTGGTGCTGATACGAATATTGTGACGCTCTTTTTCAAAGGCGGGCGCAAACGCGAGCTGCCGAAGATGTCTAAGCTCGATGTTTCGTTTGACATTCTTGGAGAAGTCGCAGCCCTCTTAAAACAAACCGGAGAGCACTCATGAATTTTGCCGAAGTCATCGTTGATGTCAGCACCAAAAATATAGACAGGCCGTTTGATTACAAAATCCCAGACCAT
Organism: Bacillus sp. FSL K6-1012; assembly: GCF_037964915.1. NCBI lineage: Bacteria > Bacillati > Bacillota > Bacilli > Caryophanales > Bacillaceae > Bacillus > Bacillus sp. FSL K6-1012. The sequence goes on from NZ_CP150175.1 coordinate 1,683,179, forward strand.
CTTAAAGGTATGATCAAAACGGGAATGAGGGTCATTGTTCCGTTTGGCCCCCGTAAAATTCAAGGGTTTGTGACAGCTGTCAAAGATACGTCTGATCTCTCAGGTAAATCTGTCAAAGAAGTGGAGGATTTATTAGATCTTACGCCTGTTTTGACAGAAGAGCTGATGAATTTGTCTTCATGGCTGTCAGACAAAACGCTGTCTTTTAAGATTACGGCGCTTCAAGCGATGCTGCCTGCCGCATTAAAGGCAAAATATGAAAAAGAGCTGAAGATTGCGGAAGGTGCGGACATCCCGCCGCAGGTAGAACGGCTGTTTTCTGAAACAAAGAGCTTGCTGTATTCCGATATACCTGATCACGATACGCTGAAAATCATCCAGAAGCAGGTTCAAAAAGGCCATATCGATGTAACTTATAAGGTGGCGCAAAAAGCGAACAAAAAAATGGTCAGGTATATTCAGGCCAATGCCGGTAAAGAAGAGCTCTCCAAGCAGGCTGAGGGTTTATCCCGACAAGCGGCCAAACAGCAGGCGATCCTGCACTTTTTCATGACGGAACCGGAAGGCACGAAAATACCTGCTGCGGACCTGTGCAAAAAAACAGACGCAAGCTCAGCCACCATCAAGACCCTGATCCAAAAGGGGCTTCTGAAAGAAACCTATGAAGAGGTTTACAGAGATCCCTATCAGGACAAAATGTTCAAAAAAACAGAACCGCTGCCGCTGACAGACGAGCAGAGCGCGGCCTTTCAGCCGATACGCCGGACGTTAGATAACAATGAACATCAAGTGTTTCTCCTGCATGGGGTGACAGGAAGCGGCAAAACGGAAATTTATCTCCAGTCGATTGAAAAAGTGCTTGCGAAAGGAAAAGAAGCCATTGTACTTGTACCGGAAATATCGTTAACGCCGCAAATGGTTCATCGCTTTAAAGGGCGCTTCGGCTCTCAGGTAGCCGTGATGCACAGCGGGTTATCCACTGGTGAAAAGTATGACGAGTGGCGCAAAATCCACCGCAAGGAAGTACGGCTTGTCGTTGGCGCGAGGTCCGCTATTTTTGCCCCGTTTGAAAATCTCGGGATGATTATCATCGATGAGGAGCATGAATCGTCCTATAAACAAGAGGAAATGCCGCGATACCATGCGAAAGAAGTAGCGATCAAGCGGGCGGAGCACCATCGCTGTCCGGTTGTATTAGGTAGTGCTACACCGACGTTAGAGTCATATGCACGGGCGCAAAAAGGAGTGTACGAGCTGCTTTCGCTGAAACACCGCGTCAATCACCAAGTGATGCCTGAGGTTTCGCTTGTGGATATGAGAGAGGAGCTCAGAAACGGCAATCGCTCTATGTTTTCAATAGAATTGATGGAAAAGCTTGAAGAAACCATTGCCAAGGGTGAACAGGCTGTGCTGTTTTTAAATAAAAGGGGCTATTCCTCCTTTGTGATGTGCAGGGACTGCGGATATGTCCCGCAATGCCCTCACTGCGACATTTCCATGACGTATCACCGTTCCGGCCAGAGGATGAAATGCCATTATTGCGGACATGAAGAGCCTGTTCCGCATACTTGTCCTGAATGCGGGAGCGATCATATCCGTTTTTTCGGAACGGGAACACAAAGAGTGGAAGAAGAATTAACAAAGGTGCTGCCACATGCAAGAGTCATACGGATGGATGTTGATACGACCTCTCGGAAAGGTGCCCATGAAAAATTATTGTCTGCTTTCGGAGAAGGCAAAGCAGATATTCTTCTTGGAACGCAAATGATTGCGAAAGGGCTTGATTTTCCGAATGTGACACTTGTCGGAGTCTTAAGCGCTGACACAACACTGCACATTCCTGATTTCAGATCTGCCGAAAAAACGTTTCAGCTGCTAACACAAGTCAGCGGCCGCGCGGGAAGACATGAAAAACCCGGCAATGTCATCATTCAAACGTACACACCGTCCCATTACAGCATCCAGCTGACGAAAACGCATGATTATGAAACGTTTTATCAGCATGAAATGGCGCACAGGAGGGAGCAATCCTACCCGCCGTATTACTATTTGGCTCTTGTGACGGTTTCTCACGAGGAAGTGGCAAAAGCGGCTGTAACCGCTGAGAAAATCGCACACTTTCTGAAAGCAAACTGCGGGGCAGATACGAAAATACTTGGTCCAAGCGCATCGCCGATCGCCAGGATCAAAGATAGATATCGTTATCAATGCGTGATAAAATACAAACAGGAAACCCAGATATCAGCTTTATTGAAGAAGATACTGGAACATTATAAACGCGAAATTGAACAAAAACATGTAATGATTTCAATTGATATGAATCCTTATATGATGATGTAAGATCTCACGTCTTGGAGGGTAATGAATTGGCAGTAAAAAAGGTCGTCACACATCCCGCGGAGGTTTTGGAAACGCCCGCGGAAACCGTTACTGTTTTTGATAAAAAGCTAAAAAAACTGCTAGATGATATGTACGATACCATGCTCGAAATGGATGGAGTCGGACTGGCAGCGCCGCAGATCGGTATTTTAAAAAGAGCGGCTGTTGTTGATATCGGAGAAGAAAGCGGCAGAATTGACCTTGTGAATCCGGAAATTCTTGAACAAAGTGGCGAGCAAACCGGAGTTGAAGGATGCTTGAGTTTTCCCGGCGTCTACGGAGATGTCACGCGTGCCGATTATGTGAAAGTGCGGGCGTATAACCGTCAGGGAAAACCGTTTATTCTTGAAGCAAGGGGCTTTTTCGCGAGAGCCGTGCAGCATGAAATGGACCACTTGGACGGCGTGCTGTTCACATCAAAAATAAGCAAATATTATACAGAAGATGAACTAGCGGATATGGAAGGATGATTTGATGACGAGAATCGTGTTTATGGGAACACCCGATTTTTCAGTTCCTGTTTTAAGAACCCTGATAGATGACGGATATGAAGTAGTGGGGGTCGTCACGCAGCCTGACCGTCCGAAGGGCAGAAAAAAAGTGCTCACGCCTCCGCCTGTAAAGGAAGAAGCTTTACGTCACGGCATCCCGGTTCTTCAGCCTGAGAAAGTCAGACTGACAGAAGAAATAGAAAAGGTGCTGGCGTTACAACCGGATCTTATTGTGACGGCAGCGTTTGGGCAAATTCTGCCTAAAGAGCTACTCGACAGCCCTAAGTACGGATGCATTAATGTTCATGCGTCTCTGTTGCCTGAACTGAGAGGCGGGGCCCCTATCCATTATTCCATTCTCCAAGGAAAGAAAAAAACCGGAGTTACCATTATGTACATGGTGGAAAAATTAGATGCAGGCGATATGATTTCAAAAGTGGAAGTAGACATTGAAGAAACCGACAATGTCGGAACCCTGCACGATAAATTAAGCGTTGCTGGCGCGAAGCTTCTGTCTGAAACAGTTCCTCAAGTTATAGCCGGCGACATATCACCTGAAAAGCAGGATGACGAGAAAGCGACGTATGCGCCAAACATTAAAAGAGAACAAGAGCTGATTGACTGGTCCAGAGCAGGAGAAGAGCTTTATAATCAAGTTCGAGGTTTAAACCCATGGCCTGTTGCCTATACGACTTTAAATGGACAAAACCTGAAAGTGTGGGCGGCCAAGAAAACAGCGGCGCCGGCAAAAGCCGAGCCCGGCACAGTCATTGCTATTGAAAAAGAAGGAATTATCGTGGCCACAGGAAACGATACGGCACTGTTATTAACAGAGCTGCAGCCTGCCGGCAAAAAACGCATGCGAGGCGAAGACTTCGTCCGTGGCGCTCATGTTGAGACAGGTGATATGTTAGGAGTGCACAATGAAAACAAATAGCGTTCGTGATATTGCGCTGGAGGCGCTGGTCAAATTAGAACAAAATCAGGCATACAGTAACCTGCTTTTGAAATCGGTTATTAAATCCAATAAACTGAGCGATCAGGACCGGGGGCTTTTGACTGAACTAGTGTACGGTACATTGCAAAACAAAATCGCGCTGGATTATATGCTCAAGCCGTTTATCAACAAGCCGCAAAAGGTGAAGCCGTGGGTTATCCAGCTTCTCCGCCTGTCCCTATATCAAATGGAATATTTAGAAAAAATCCCGGACCGGGCAGTCATCCATGAAGCGGTAGAGATTGCTAAAAACCGCGGGCATAAAGGCATTGCCTCATTTGTCAACGGCGTGCTTCGCTCTATTCAGCGCGAAGGAGTCCCTTCCTTTGACGCCATCGAAGATCCTGTTCTCCGGCTTGCGACAGAAACAAGCCATCCCGAATGGCTCGTGAAAGAGTGGGCAGACGCATACGGATTTGATGCGGCTGAAAAGATTTGCCGCATTCATCTCATTCCGCCTAAGCAAACGCTGCGTGTCAATCAAATGAAAACAGACAGAGCGGAGATACTTGATCAAATGGCAGCTGAAGGAATCGAAGCAGAAAAAGGCGATCTCGCCGAGGATGCTGTGAAGCTTGTAAAGGGAACAATCGCCGGAACTCACTTCTTCCAGACCGGTGAAGTGTCCATCCAGGATGAAAGCTCCATGCTGGTTGCCCGGGCCCTTGACCCTAAGCCAGGTGAAACGGTGCTTGATGCGTGCGCGGCGCCGGGCGGAAAGTCAGCCCATATCGCTGAATTAATGGAGAACAAGGGAAGTGTGACATCGCTTGACCTTCACAAACATAAAGTGAAGCTGATCAAAGAAGCGTCAGAACGGCTTGGTCTTTCCATTATTGATGCGAAAACAATGGACGCGAGAAAAGCGGGAGAAACGTTTAAAAGTAAACAGTTTGACCGTATTTTGGTTGACGCTCCATGCTCAGGCTTTGGCGTGATCAGAAGAAAGCCGGATATGAAGTACACCAAAACCCCGAATGACAGCTCCCGGCTTGCTGAAATCCAGCTGTCTATCTTAAGGGAAATTGCGCCATTAGTAAAAAAAGGTGGCACTCTTGTCTACAGTACGTGTACAATGGATCGGACAGAAAATGAAGAAGTTATCCATGCTTTTATACAAGAACATCCTGATTTTGAACCCGATTTGTCTCTTGAAAAGCGGCTGCCCGAAAAGGCGAGACCCTTTGTTCGGGATGGGAGGCTTCAAATCCTTCCGCATTATTTCGGAACAGATGGTTTCTTTATTTGCAGCATGAGAAAGAAGGGATAAGCAATGACAGAACTTAAAAAAACAAAGATCAGAAAAGAATTGCGGACAGAGCGTCCTTCAATTTATTCTTTTGAATTAGACGAAATCAAACAATGGCTGACAGACAACGGAGAGAAACCGTTCCGCGCGGCACAGATTTTTGAATGGCTTTACGAAAAACGAGTATCTTCTTTTGACGAAATGACAAACCTGTCAAAGGATCTGCGTGAGAAATTAAACACTCATTTCGTATTAACGACGCTGAAAACAGCAGTTAAACAAACTTCTCAAGATGGTACGATGAAGTTTTTATTCGAGCTTCACGACGGTTATACAATCGAAACCGTTTTAATGAGACACGAGTATGGTAATTCTGTATGTGTAACGACACAAGTCGGCTGCCGCATTGGCTGCACATTCTGCGCATCAACGCTCGGCGGCTTAAAACGAAATCTTGAAGCGGGCGAAATTGTCGCTCAAGTGGTGAAAGTTCAAAAAGCGCTGGATGAAACGGATGAACGCGTCAGCTCTGTCGTCATCATGGGAATTGGCGAACCATTTGATAACTTTAACGAAATGCTCGCCTTCTTAAAAATCATTAACCATGATAAGGGACTAAATATAGGAGCCCGCCATATTACTGTTTCTACAAGCGGAATCATCCCGAAAATTTACGAATTCGCTGATCAGCAAATGCAGATTAACTTTGCGATTTCTCTGCACGCGCCAAATACAGAAATCAGAAGCCGTTTGATGCCGATTAACAGAGCGTACAAGCTGCCTGATTTAATGGAAGCCGTTAAATATTACATTAATAAAACAGGACGCCGGATCAGCTTTGAATATGGTCTGTTCGGCGGCGTAAATGATCAGGTCGAGCACGCTGAAGAGCTTGCAGACTTGCTGGAAGGCGTAAAATGCCACGTGAACTTGATTCCGGTAAACTATGTGCCTGAACGGGATTACGTCCGCACACCGCGCGAGCAGATTTTTGCTTTTGAGAAAACGCTGAAATCCCGCGGAGTAAATGTCACGATCCGAAGAGAGCAAGGCCATGACATTGACGCAGCCTGCGGTCAGCTTCGCGCGAAGGAGCGTCAAGACGAGACGAGGTGATGAGGGTTGTTAACAGCCTTAAAAACAGATACAGGGAAAATCCGCCAGCATAATGAAGATGATGCGGGTATTTTTAAGGGGAAAGACGATTTTGTATTAGCGGTTGTCGCTGATGGCATGGGCGGCCATCTTGCTGGAGATGTTGCAAGCAAGATGGCTGTGAAAGCCATGGGAGAGAAATGGAATGAGGCAGATACGGTTCCTGCGGCGCCGTCAGAGTGTGAAGAGTGGCTCATTGAACAGATTCTCGCGGTAAACAGTAAGATTTACGATCATGCCCAAGCGCACGAAGAATGCCAAGGCATGGGAACAACCATTGTATGCGCTCTTTTTACAGGCAAAACGGTTTCCGTTGCTCATATAGGCGACAGCAGATGCTATTTGCTTCAGGACGATCTTTTCGTTCAGGTGACAGAGGATCATTCTCTTGTGAATGAACTGGTTCGCACCGGTGAAATCTCCAGAGAAGATGCTGAGCATCATCCGCGCAAAAATGTGCTGACGAAGGCGCTCGGAACAGATCAATCTGTCAGTATTGACGCACGTTCTTTCGAAATTGAACCCGGAGACAAACTCCTTTTATGTTCTGATGGACTGACGAATAAAGTGGAAGTCACTGAATTAAAAGACATCCTGCAAAGCGATTCAGCTCCTCAGGAAAAAGTAAACCTGCTTGTGGACAAAGCCAATGAGAATGGCGGGGAAGACAATATTACAGCAGTTTTGCTTGAGCTTGCTTTACATGTTGAAGAGGGTGAAGATCAGTGCTAATCGGCAAGCGAATCAGCGGGCGTTACCAGATTCTCCGTGCCATAGGCGGCGGGGGAATGGCCAACGTTTATTTAGCTGAGGACATTATTCTTGATCGTGAAGTCGCAATCAAAATCCTGCGGTTTGACTATGTGAATGACAATGAGTTTATCAGGCGTTTCCGAAGAGAAGCCCAATCGGCATCAAGCCTTGATCACCCGAATATTGTCAGCATTTATGATTTGGGCGAGGAAGGTGATATCTACTATATTGTCATGGAATACGTAGAGGGCATGACGCTAAAAGAATACATAACAGCAAATGGGCCGCTTCACCCTAAAGAAGCGCTCAGCATCATGGAGCAAATTGTCTCAGCCATTGCCCATGCCCACCAAAATCATATTGTCCACAGGGATATTAAACCGCATAACATTTTGATCGACCATATGGGCAATATCAAAGTAACGGATTTTGGAATTGCGACTGCACTGACTTCGACAACAATCACCCACACCAATTCTGTGCTGGGCTCAGTCCATTATTTATCCCCCGAACAGGCGCGGGGCGGTCTGGCCACAAAAAAATCAGATATTTATGCACTTGGGATTGTCTTATTTGAGCTGTTAACCGGCCGAATCCCGTTTGATGGAGAATCGGCTGTCAGCATCGCCTTAAAGCATCTTCAGGCTGAAACCCCTTCAGCGAAAAGGTGGAATCCCTCAGTACCCCAAAGCGTTGAAAACATCATATTAAAGGCAACCGCCAAAGATCCTTTTCATCGCTATGAAACTGCTGAAGATATGGAAGAAGATATTCGAACAGCTTTTGACGCGGACAGGCTCAACGAAAAGAAATTTACGATTCAAGATGATGAAGAAATGACGAAAGCGATTCCGATTATTAAGGATGCAGAGCTTGCGAAAGCTTCTAATGAAACCGAAGCTGACATGACATTTCCTCAAGAAAACCAAACGAAGAAAAAAGCTAAGAGAAAAAAATGGCCGTGGATTTTGCTCACCATATGCCTGATTTTTATCACGGCAGGAGTTCTCGCCGTCACTGTTTTTCCTTCTCTTTTTATGCCTAAGGATGTCAAAATACCCGATGTAGCAGGGATGGAATATGAGAAAGCGGCAGATCTTCTAGAAAAAGAAGGCTTGCAGGTAGATTCAGACGTTTTGGAAATCTCAGATGAGAAGATCGAAGAAGGCCTGATGGTCAAAACCGATCCTAAAGCCGAGTCCACTGTTAAAGAAGGAGCAACGGTTACGCTTTATAAGAGTACAGGTAAAGCAAAAAAGCAGATCGGTGATGTGACGGACCAATCAGTCGACAAGGCAAAAAAAGTGTTAAAGGAACAGGGCTTTAAAAATGTAACGGTGGATGAAGTAAATAATGATGAGAAAGACGCCGGCACTGTCATAGACCAGAATCCGTCAGCAGGGACCGAACTTGTGCCGGACGAAGATCAAGTTAAGCTCACAGTCAGCATCGGGCCGGAAGATATTACGCTCAGAGATTTAAAAACATACAGTAAAGAAGCAGCCTCAGGATATCTGGAAGATAACGGGCTCAAGCTGGTGGAAAAAGAAGCGTACTCAGATGACGTTCCGGAAGGACAGGTTGTCAAACAAAAACCGGCAGCGGGAACGGCGCTAAAGCCGGGAAATGAGGTCGAAGTGACATTTTCTCTCGGACCTGAGAAAAAACCGGCGAAAACAGTGAAAGAAAAAGTCAAGATTCCATATGAGCCTGAAAACGAAGGGGACGAGCTGGAGGTGCAAATCGCGATTGACGACGCGGACCACAGCATTTCTGACACTTACGAACATTTTAAGATTAAAGAGCCCGTAGAACGGACGATCGAACTGAAGATTGAACCTGGCCAAAAAGGGTACTATCAAGTGATGGTAAATAATAAAGTCGTCAGCTACAAAACAATTGAGTATCCGAAAGATGAATAACAAGGAGGGAAAATATGCCTGAGGGCAAAATTATTAAAGCGCTTAGCGGCTTTTATTACGTACTGGATGAATCAGAGGATTCAAATAACGGAAAAGTTATACAATGCAGAGGAAGAGGCATTTTCAGAAAAAATAAAATCACCCCTTTGGTCGGTGATTATGTTGTTTATCAAGCTGAAAATAATAAAGAAGGATATCTTCTAGAGATTAAAGAAAGAACCAATGAACTTATCAGGCCGCCGATCTGCAACGTTGATCAAGCGGTGCTTGTTTTCTCGGCGATGCAGCCATCTTTCAGCACAGCATTGCTCGACCGTTTCTTGGTTCTCGTAGAAGCGAATGACATCCAGCCGATTATTTGTATTACAAAAATGGATTTAATTGAAGATCAACATACACAAAAGCTCATTCAAGCGTATGCTGAAGACTACCGGAATATTGGCTATGACGTGTATCTTACCTCTTCAAAGGACCAAGACAGTTTAACGGAGATCATCCCGCATTTCCGCGGCAAAACAACGGTCTTTGCCGGTCAGTCTGGGGTTGGCAAATCCTCGCTTCTCAACGCGATCAGTCCCGAGCTGGGTTTGAGAACAAACGAGATTTCCGAGCATTTAGGCCGCGGGAAGCACACAACCCGCCATGTGGAGCTCATTCACACGTCCGGAGGTCTGGTTGCGGATACGCCGGGTTTCAGCTCTCTTGAGTTTACAGACATAGAAGAAGGAGAGCTGGGCTACACCTTCCCTGACATCAGAGAAAAAAGCGCATCATGCAAATTCAGAGGGTGTTTGCATTTGAAAGAGCCGAAATGTGCAGTCAAACAAGCTGTTGAAGAAGGGGAATTAAAGCAGTACCGCTACGACCATTATGTTGAATTTATTACAGAGATCAAAGACAGAAAGCCGAGGTATTAGATCATGGTAAAGATTGCACCTTCTATTCTTTCAGCTGATTTTGCCGCTTTAGGCAAAGAGATTCAAGATGTAGAAAAAGGCGGAGCCGATTACATTCATGTTGATGTCATGGACGGCCATTTTGTCCCGAATATTACGATTGGGCCGCTGATTGTAGAAGCCATTCGTCCGGTGACGAAACTGCCCCTGGATGTACATTTAATGATTGAAGAGCCGGATCGTTATATCCCGGCTTTCGCAAAAGCTGGAGCAAATATCCTGTCTGTACATGCCGAAGCCTGTCCGCACCTTCACCGGACAATCCAGCTTATGAAAGAGCAGGGTGTAAAAGCTGGCGTTGTCCTGAATCCGCATACACCTGTTCAAGTAATTGAGCATATTTTTGAAGAACTTGATCTCGTACTCTTAATGACGGTGAACCCTGGATTTGGCGGACAGAAATTTATTCATTCTGTTCTTCCGAAAATAAAAGAAGTGAAACGAATGGCAGAGGAAAAAGGGAAACATGATCTGCTAATTGAAGTAGACGGCGGCGTCAACAAAGAAACAGCCCCGCTAGTCATCGAAGCGGGCGCAAATTTACTTGTTGCCGGTTCTGCTGTTTATGGCCAAACTGACCGCGAAAAAGCTATTTCTGAGATAAGAGGAAACAAATAAGCAGCAGGAGAAAGAGCCGGGCGTATTTAGCCCGAGCTCTTTTTCCTGTACCCAGAAGCAGAAAGGAAAAAGAGATGAGAAAAATCAATATCGTTGCGGGAGGCCCAAAAGATTTGATCCCTGACCTGACTGGTTATACGGCTGATCACACGATCTGGGTCGGGGTTGACAAGGGCACAGTCACGCTTTTAGATGCCGGCATCATTCCTGATGAAGCTTTCGGAGATTTTGACAGCATTACGGAGCAGGAACGCCGGCAAATCGAAAAAGCCGCGCCCGCTCTCCATGTGTACCAGGCAGAAAAAGATCAAACTGATTTAGACCTCGCTCTTGATTGGGCCCTCGAAAAGCAGCCGGATATCATTCAAATCTTCGGAATTACGGGAGGCAGAGCAGATCACTTTTTAGGAAATATTCAGCTGCTGTACAGGGGAGTAAAAACAAATTCGAAAATGAAGCTTATAGACAAACAGAATGATATTCAGATGTTCTCTCCAGGTGAATATTCTCTTCTTATCGATCAAAACAAACGGTATATCTCCTTCATCCCATTTACAGAAGAAGTGGATGAGCTGACCCTCATCGGTTTTAAATATCCGCTAAATAAGTGTCATATTACGCTTGGTTCGACACTATGTATTAGTAACGAACTCATTCATTCACGAGGTACTTTTTCGTTTGCGAAAGGCATATTAATAATGATAAGAAGCACGGATTAGCTTCTGCTTTCACTCATTTGTTGAAATTAATGAACCTTAAAGCGATGAACAGGCGGTTACGGGACTTATAGGAGGGGACAAAAATGAAATTTTACACCATTAAATTGCCGAAGTTTTTAGGAGGAATTGTCCGGGCGATGCTGGGCTCATTTAGAAAAGATTAAAGCCCAGGGGTTCAAGCCCCCTTTCACCACATAAAAACGCCTGCCACATATCAGGGCAGGCGTTCATTTTGTTATACACGCTCAACTTTACCGGATTTCAAAGCTCGAGCAGATACATATACTTTTTTAGGTTTTCCGTTCACAAGGATACGAACCTTTTGAAGATTCGCGCCCCAAGTGCGCTTAGAAGCGTTCATTGCGTGAGAACGGTTATTCCCAGCTGTTGTTTTTTTACCTGTGATAACGCATTTACGTGCCATTTGTTTCCCTCCTCACTTGCACAAAACATCTACTTTTTCACTTTCATATGTTCTTAGATGCTTTCGATATGGATACTTTAAATAATTTACCACAGCTAAAAAACGTTTGCAACTATTGTTTCATCATCTTTCAAGAAAATTCACTTGACATCTTGCACAAACAGCGGCGCTATAGTATATGTAAAGAGACGTGCAGCGTTTGTCGCGTCTTTTCTTTTCATAATGGAATTCATATAGTAGAATAGCTGTAACTCTATGCATTCGAAGGAGGAACTAGTGTGTCCATTGAATTAAGAACGAAATACGGGCAGATTGATATATCGAATGAAGTCATTGCAATGGTTGCCGGCGGCGCTGCGATTGACTGTTACGGCATCGTTGGAATGGCCTCTAAAAACCAAATTAAAGACGGACTGACTGAAATCCTTCGGAAAGAGAATTTCAGCAGAGGTGTTCAAGTTCGCCAAGAAGCAGAACAGATACATATTGACATGTATATCATTGTCAGCTACGGCACAAAAATTTCTGAAGTGGCACATAACGTCCAAACAAAAGTAAAGTACACAGTAAATCAAACAGTCGGACTTGCAGTGGACTCTGTCAATATTTATGTCCAAGGCGTACGAGTGACGAACCCGTAGTTAGGAGGAGTAGGATTGTCTATCAGAACATTAGACGGCAGAACCTTTGCTGAGATGATTCTTGCAGGTGCACAGAATCTGTCGCAAAACGCGAGTGCGGTTGACGCGCTCAACGTGTTTCCGGTGCCGGACGGTGATACGGGAACAAACATGAACCTGTCGATGACTTCCGGGGCAAGAGAAGTGGAGCATTTGGAGACAAGTGATATCGGTAAAGTGGGCTCCGCGTTATCTAAAGGATTGCTCATGGGGGCAAGAGGGAATTCAGGAGTCATCCTGTCCCAATTGTTCCGAGGATTCAGTAAAAGCATTGAAACAAAAAAAGAAATTAATGCAAAAGAGTTTGCCGCCGCGCTGCAAGCCGGTGTCGATATGGCTTACAAAGCAGTCATGAAGCCTGTGGAGGGCACCATCTTAACAGTTGCAAAAGATGCTGCGAAACAAGCGGTGGCCCTGGCGGAAAAAGAAACCGATATCATTGCGCTGATGACATCGGTGACAAAGGAAGCTGAGGCATCCTTAAACCGGACACCGGAATTGCTGCCTGTCCTGAAGGAAGTAGGAGTCGTTGACAGCGGAGGCAAAGGCCTGCTTTGTGTGTATGAAGGTTTCCTCGCTTCATTAAAAGGAGAGACCGTTCCTGAGAAAACCGTTCTTCCGTCACTTGATGACATGGTCAGCGCAGAGCATCATAAGAGCGCGCAGAGCATGATGAATACAGATGATATTGAATTCGGTTTCTGTACAGAAGTGATGGTAAGGCTCGATCAGAATAAAAGAGAATTTGATGAAGGCACATTCAGAAATGACCTCAGCCAATTTGGTGATTCTCTTTTGGTTATTGCAGACGAGTCTCTGGCGAAGGTTCATATTCATGCTGAAGAGCCGGGAAACGTGTTAAACTACGCTCAAAATTACGGTGAATTAATAAAAATCAAAATTGAAAACATGAGAGAGCAGCACACTTCCATCATCAGCCAGGGCAGCGAGCCTGCTCACAGCGAGAAAGCGGCAAAGCAGCCGTACGGCATTGTGACTGTTGCGATGGGAGAAGGCATTTCTGATTTATTCAAAAGCATTGGCGCTTCCGTTGTGATTGAAGGCGGCCAGACGATGAATCCAAGCACTGAGGATATTGTCGATGCTGTAAGATCTGTAAATGCAGACACTGTGTTTATCTTACCGAATAACTCCAACATTATCATGGCTGCCAATCAAGCCGCAAGTGTGATAGGCGATAAGGTTTTTGTCATTCCTGCCAAAACGGTTCCGCAAGGGATGTCAGCGCTGCTGGCATTTAATCCGGATCAAGAGCCTGAAGCAAATGAAGCCAATATGCTAAGTGCCATTCAGCAAGTAAAAAGCGGACAGGTGACATACTCAGTCAGGGATACTCATATTGACGGGCAAGACATAAAAAAAGGCGACTTTATGGGAATTCTGAATGGAACGATTATCGGCAGTGCTGAAGATCAGCTGGGTGCTGCAAAAATGCTCTTGTCAGAAATGATCGGAGAAGAGGACGAAATTGTCACCATTCTTTATGGAGAAGATGCGTCTCAAGAAGAAGCTGAAGAGCTTGAAGCGTTTCTCAACGACAAGTACGAAGAGATTGAGGTTGAAATCCACAACGGAAAACAGCCGCTGTATTCGTATATAGTTTCTGCAGAATAGAAGGGCAAATTGCCCTTCTATTCTTATGTCTGCTTTTAAGTGCGGCAGCGCTGTAACGCGCCCGCTTGCCATTTTATATCCGATCAATTAGTCTAGAAGCAAAGCCGCTTATAAGCTCTGATCCATAAGGAGGAATAGCATGAAATACAGAAGCGTTTTTGATATTATCGGCCCGGTTATGATCGGTCCGTCCAGTTCGCATACAGCAGGAGCGGCGAGAATCGGGAGAGTGGCCAGAAGTTTATTTGGCAGAGAGCCTGAGCGCATCGTTGTGTCCTTTTACGGCTCTTTTGCTGAAACATATAAGGGTCACGGCACAGATGTGGCAATCATCGGCGGTCTGCTTGATTTTGATACATTTGACGAACGGATTAAAACTGCTATACAAATTGCAGAAGATAAAGGAATTGATATAGAGTTTCGAGTCGAAGACGCTGTTCCGGTTCACCCGAACACAGCTCGAATCAGCATTTCTGATGAAAAGGGAGAACTTGAACTGACGGGAATTTCGATAGGCGGAGGAAAAATTGAAATCACAGAATTAAACGGCTTTGAGCTCCGTCTGTCTGGAAACCACCCTGCCATTCTAGTTGTCCATAATGACAAGTTTGGCACCATTGCAGGAGTTGCCAATGTCCTTGCGAAATTCTCAATCAACGTCGGCCATATGGAAGTCGCCCGCAAGGATATTGGTCAGCTTGCGCTGATGACAATAGAAGTGGATCAAAATATTGACGATGATGTTCTCGATGAGCTGTCAAAGCTGCCGAACATTATTCAAGTGACAAAGATTGCTGACTAGCGAAGGGTCAGGAGGAGCCAGTTATGTTTCGTAATGTAAAAGAATTAATTGAGATAACGAAAGAAAAGCAAATGTCCATCTCTGACATCATGATCGCTCAAGAGATGGAAGTAACAGAAAAAACAAAAGAAGAAATTTTTCAGCAGATGGATCACAATCTGACTGTTATGGAAGCGGCGGTTCAGAAAGGGCTTGAAGGGGTTACGAGTCAAACGGGCTTAACAGGCGGGGATGCCGTTAAATTACAGGCCTACATTCGATCTGGAAAAAGCCTGTCGGGAGCGCTGATTTTAGACGCGGTATCGAAAGCTGTGGCAACAAATGAAGTGAATGCCGCCATGGGAACAATCTGTGCGACACCGACAGCCGGATCTGCAGGTGTAGTGCCGGGTACGTTATTTGCCGTGAAAGAAAAACTGAACCCGACAAGAGAACAAATGATCCGCTTTTTATTTACGGCCGGAGCTTTCGGCTTTGTCGTAGCAAATAATGCAAGTATTTCCGGTGCGGCCGGCGGGTGTCAGGCAGAGGTAGGATCTGCCTCGGGCATGGCAGCTGCGGCAATTGTTGAAATGGCAGGCGGAACACCTGAGCAAAGTGCGGAGGCCATGGCCATTACATTAAAAAATATGCTCGGCCTTGTGTGTGATCCTGTTGCGGGCCTTGTTGAAGTGCCTTGTGTGAAGCGGAATGCAATGGGCGCATCAAACGCGATGATTGCTGCTGATATGGCATTAGCAGGCATTACAAGCCGGATTCCATGTGACGAGGTCATCGATGCGATGTATAAAATCGGCCAAACGATGCCCACTGCCCTTAGAGAAACAGGCCAGGGCGGTTTAGCGGCCACACCGACGGGAAGAGAATTAGAGAAAAAAATATTCGGAGGAGCGCTGGGTTCAAGTGAAACAACATCAGCAAACTAGTATAGCCAACATTAAGGGCATTGGGCCGGAAACAGAAAAAACATTAAATGAACTCGGTATTTATGACATTTCTGATCTTCTGAATTATTTCCCTTATCGCTATGATGACTACGAGCTGAGGGATTTAGAAGAAGTACAGCATGATGAAAGAGTCACAGTTGAAGGGAAGGTTCATTCAGAGCCTTCTCTTACCTATTACGGAAAAAAACGAAACAGGCTGACATTTCGCCTTCTTGTCGGCCATTATTTAATCACTGCCATTTGTTTTAACCGTCCTTATTTAAAGAAAAAGCTTTCGCTGGGCTCTGTTGTGACGATTTCCGGTAAATGGGACAAGCACCGTCAGACCATTTCTGTTCAGGAATTAAAAAATGGGCCGCATCAAGAGGATAAAAGCATTGAACCAGTTTATTCCGTGAAAGAAAATGTCACCGTCAAAATGATGAGACGTTTTATTCAGCACGGGCTGACACAATATGCGGACTCAATACCTGATCCTCTCCCGGAAAATCTTAAAATTCGCTATAAGCTGCCGGACTATCATCAAGCGTTAAAAGCGATGCACCAGCCAGAAACAAGAGAAGCATTAAAGCTGGCCAGACGCCGATTCGTTTACGAAGAATTTTTATTATTTCAGTTGAAAATGCAGGCGTTCCGAAAGGCGGAAAGAGAGCAGTCGCAAGGGATACGGCAGCGTTTTTCAAACGAAGAACTCATGACATTTGTCAAAAGCCTCCCGTTTCCTCTCACCAACGCCCAGTCCCGCGTGCTTCGCGAAATAACAGCAGACATGTCTTCCCCATACAGAATGAACCGTCTTCTTCAAGGAGACGTCGGATCAGGAAAAACGGCAGTCGCTGCCATCGCGCTTTATGCGGCCATTTTATCCGGATATCAGGGAGCGCTTATGGTTCCGACAGAAATTCTTGCTGAACAGCATGCTGATTCCCTTGTTTCACTGTTTGAAAAGTGGGATGTCAATGTCGCCCTTCTGACAAGCTCTGTAAAAGGGAAGCGCCGAAGGGAATTGCTTGAGCGGCTTGCTGCGGGAGAGATTGATATTCTTGTAGGAACCCATGCTTTAATCCAGGATGAGGTCGAGTTTAAAGCGCTAAGTCTTGTCATCACGGATGAGCAGCACCGATTTGGAGTTGAACAGCGGAAGAAGCTTCGGAACAAAGGGCAGGATCCCGATGTGCTCTTTATGACAGCCACTCCGATTCCGAGAACCCTGGCGATTACTGTTTTCGGTGAAATGGATGTCTCCGTCATCGATGAGATGCCGGCGGGGCGGAAACAAATCGAGACCTATTGGGTGAAACATGACATGCTGGACCGCATTCTGGCATTCGTCGAAAAAGAATTAAAGCAGGGCAGACAGGCGTATATTATCTGTCCGCTGATCGAAGAATCAGACAAGCTTGATGTGCAAAACGCTATAGATGTATACAATATGCTTTCTGAGGTTTTCCGTGGAAAATGGAACGTCGGCCTTATGCACGGAAAACTGCATTCCGATGATAAAGATCAGGTGATGAGGGAATTCAGCGCGAATACGTGTCAAATTCTCGTATCAACCACTGTTGTTGAAGTCGGAGTGAATGTCCCGAATGCAACGATTATGGTCATTTACGACGCCGATCGCTTTGGTTTGTCCCAGCTTCACCAGCTGCGCGGCCGTGTAGGCCGCGGCGAGCACCAATCCTACTGCATTCTCATGGCTGATCCGAAATCAGAAACAGGAAAAGAACGGATGAGAATCATGTCGGAAACCAATGACGGCTTTGAACTGTCTGAAAAGGATTTGGAACTGAGAGGCCCGGGAGATTTCTTTGGAAAAAAACAAAGCGGAATGCCTGATTTTAAGGTGGCGGACATGGTTCATGATTACAGAGCGCTTGAAACGGCAAGGCAGGACGCTGCAAATCTGGTGGCTTCGGAAGCGTTCTGGAACGACCCCGAATATGGGGCGCTAAGAGAGCATTTGCTGAAAAGCGGAGTCATGGACGGGGAAAAATTGAGCTGAGGTAAGAAGTTTTTGGTGTTTAGCCAGAAACAATCATTGCATTCCAATCTATGAAATTATATACTACTATTAGTACCTAGTCTTAATTTGCCGGATGGTGTTTAGATATGAGAAGAAATAAGAAAGAACGCCAGGAATTACTTCAGCAGACGATCAAAGCAACCCCATTTATTACAGATGAAGAATTAGCGGGAAAATTCGGAGTTAGCATTCAGACGATTCGTTTGGACCGCTTGGAGCTTTCCATACCGGAGCTAAGAGAAAGAATTAAGAACGTGGCAGAGAAAACGCTTGAAGATGAAGTGAAGTCCCTGTCACTAGACGAAGTCATCGGAGAAATTATTGACCTTGAGCTGGATGATCAGGCGATTTCTATTTTAGAAATAAAACAGGAGCATGTATTCAGCCGGAATCAAATTGCAAGAGGACACCATTTATTTGCTCAGGCGAATTCTTTGGCCGTTGCAATTATAGATGACGAACTGGCGCTGACTGCAAGTGCAGACATCCGCTTTACCAGGCAGGTAAAGCAGGGTGAGCGCGTCGTTGCGAAAGCGAAAGTGACGGCGGTTGAGAAAGAAAAAGGAAGAACGGTTGTCGAAGTAAACAGCTATGTTGCAGAGGAAATTGTTTTTTCTGGACGCTTTGACATGTACCGTTCAAAACATTCATAAAGGTGGAGCATGCATGAGAATAGCTGTAGATGCAATGGGAGGAGACCACGCTCCCAAAGCTGTTATTGACGGAGTTATGAAGGGTATAGAGTCATTTGATGATCTTCATATTACACTTGTCGGTGACAAGACAACAATAGAATCGTATTTAACAACATCATCAGACCGCATCACGGTGCTGCACGCAGATGAAGTGATTGAGCCTACGGACGAACCGGTCCGCGCCGTGCGGAGAAAAAAGAACTCCTCTATGGTCCTGATGGCGCAGGAAGTTGCAGAAGGCAGAGCTGACGCCTGCATTTCAGCAGGAAATACCGGCGCGCTAATGACAGCCGGCCTGTTTATTGTGGGAAGAATTAAAGGAATTGACCGCCCTGCGCTTGCACCGACACTGCCGACTGTATCAGGCGGCGGATTTCTGCTCCTTGATGTCGGCGCCAATGTAGATGCCAAGCCTGAGCATCTCGTTCAATACGCCATTATGGGTTCTGTTTATTCCCAGCAAGTCCGAGGCGTGACTTCACCGAGAGTCGGACTTTTGAATGTCGGAACAGAAGATAAAAAAGGAAACGAATTGACGAAGCAGACGTTCCAATTATTAAAAGAGGCAAACATCAACTTTATCGGAAACGTGGAAGCACGGGACCTTTTAGACGATGTAGCAGATGTCGTAGTAACGGACGGATTTACCGGGAATGTTACACTCAAAACGCTTGAAGGCTCTGCGATGTCCATTTTTAAAATGATGAAAGAAGCGCTCACGTCAAACTTTACGTCTAAGCTTGCGGCCGCTGTGCTGAAGCCGAAGATGAAGGAAATGAAAATGAAAATGGATTATTCCGAATACGGCGGAGCAAGTCTTTTCGGTTTGAAAGCGCCGGTAATCAAGGCACACGGCTCTTCTGATGCCCGTGCGGTTTACCATGCGATCCGCCAAGCCAGAGAGATGGTCAGCCAAAACATGGCTGCGCTCATTCAGGAAGAAGTAAAAGAAGAAAAAACAGATGAATAGTCTGGAGGTTTTTACATCATGAGTAAGATTGCATTTTTATTCCCTGGTCAGGGATCTCAATTTATCGGCATGGGGAAAGAGCTTTATGATCAGGTTCCAGCTGCAAAACGTCTGTTCGATGAAGCGGACGAAACATTGGAAACAAAGCTCAGCTCACTGATTTTTGAAGGTGATGCCAAAGAATTAACCCTTACATACAATGCGCAGCCTGCTTTGCTGACGACTAGCATTGCTGTGCTTGAAAAATTTAAAGAATCAGGCATTACACCTGATTTCACAGCCGGACACAGCCTTGGAGAATATTCTGCACTGGTGGCGGCTGGCGCAATGAGCTTTAAAGACGCTGTTTATACTGTCAGAAAACGCGGTGAGTTCATGAACGAAGCGGTGCCGGCCGGAGAAGGAGCGATGGCTGCCATTCTCGGCATGGATGCCGACGCATTGAAACAAGTAACCGATAAAGTCACTGAGGATGGCCACCTTGTGCAGCTTGCCAACCTCAACTGTCCCGGACAAATCGTTATTTCCGGAACGGCAAAAGGAGTAGAGCTTGCATCTGAACAGGCAAAAGAGAACGGCGCTAAACGTGCGATTCCGCTTGACGTAAGCGGTCCGTTCCATTCTGAACTGATGAAGCCTGCTGCTGATAAGCTGAAGGAAGTCTTGGACTCCTGTGAACTGAAAGACGCAGACGTGCCGGTGATCTCAAATGTTTCTGCAGATGTGATGACAGATAAGGCAGACATTAAAGAGAAACTCATTGAGCAGCTGTACTCCCCGGTTCGTTTTGAGGAAACTGTTAACAAGCTGATCGCAGAGGGTGTTACGACGTTTATTGAAATCGGTCCCGGCAAAGTGCTTTCAGGCCTTGTGAAAAAAGTAAACAGACGCTTAAAAACCATTGCCGTATCAGACCCGGAAACGATTGAACTGGCAATTCAAACGCTTAAGGAGGAGAATGAGAATGCTTAATGAAAAAACAGCTGTTGTCACTGGCGCATCCCGCGGAATCGGCCGTTCAATCGCCCTTGACTTGGCCAAAAACGGTGCAAACGTTGTCGTTAACTACTCAGGCAGCGAAGCGAAAGCAAATGAAGTCGTAGATGAAATCAAATCAATGGGCAGAAAAGCGATTGCTGTCAAAGCCGATGTATCAAATCCTGAAGATGTACAAAACATGATAAAAGAAGCGATTTCTGTTTTCTCTACGATTGACATTCTAGTGAACAACGCCGGAATTACAAAAGACAATCTCATCATGAGGATGAAAGAAGATGAGTGGGATGATGTTATTAACATTAACCTGAAGGGTGTTTTCAACTGCACGAAAGCTGTGACAAGACAAATGATGAAGCAGCGTTCAGGCCGGATTATTAACGTATCGTCTATCGTCGGCGTCAGCGGAAATCCTGGACAAGCCAACTACGTGGCTGCAAAAGCAGGTGTGATCGGCTTAACAAAGTCTTCAGCTAAAGAGCTCGCAAGCCGCAACATCACAGTCAATGCGATTGCGCCTGGATTTATCTCAACTGATATGACAGATAAGCTTGCTAAAGACGTTCAAGATGAAATGCTGAAACAAATTCCGCTCGCTCGCTTTGGCGATCCCGGCGATGTCAGCAGCGTCGTCACGTTTCTTGCTTCAGAGGGAGCGCGTTACATGACAGGCCAGACGCTTCATATTGACGGCGGAATGGTAATGTAAGTTTTTTCTCGAAAATTTCATCATAGTTACTCTAGTTTTTTAAAAACGAATCCACTATAATACTTGAGGGGAGGTGAATTGCTATGGCAGATACATTAGAGCGTGTAACGAAAATCATCGTAGATCGCCTTGGCGTTGATGAAGCAGACGTCAAACTTGAAGCTTCTTTCAAGGAAGACTTAGGTGCTGATTCCCTGGATGTAGTTGAGCTTGTTATGGAACTTGAAGACGAGTTTGATATGGAAATTTCTGACGAAGATGCTGAAAAGATTGCAACAGTCGGCGACGCTGTGAACTACATACAAAACCAGCAATAAGCTGATGCTAAAAGTCCCGCCGAAACGCGGGGCTTTAGCCCTTTATTCGTGCAGTTATTACAGCATGCCGCTTTTACGCGCGCTGTATCCGGTTTAGTCAGAGAAGCGCGGTGAACCTGATGTGCCTATGGAGGTTACTATGTCAAAACACTCACATTATAAAGATAAGAAAAAGTTCTATAAAAAAATAGAACAATTTAAAGAGTTTCAAGAACGGATCTCGGTTCACTTTCAAAATGAAAAGCTTTTGTATCAAGCATTTACACATTCATCTTATGTGAATGAGCATCGGAAAAAGCCGTATGAAGATAATGAAAGGCTTGAATTTTTAGGTGACGCTGTTTTGGAACTGACGATCTCCAGATTCTTATTTGCCAAGTATCCGGCTATGAGTGAAGGAGATTTGACGAAATTGAGAGCCGCGATTGTATGCGAACCGTCTCTCGTTTCATTGGCTCACGAACTGTCATTCGGCGATCTTGTCCTATTAGGGAAAGGCGAGGAAATGACGGGCGGCAGAAAACGCCCTGCACTTTTGGCGGATGTCTTCGAAGCATTTATCGGAGCCTTGTATCTTGACCAGGGATTAGAGCCGGTCGAAAGTTTCTTAAAAGTCTATGTGTTCCCTAAAATAAACGATGGTGCTTTTTCTCATGTGATGGATTTTAAAAGCCAGCTGCAGGAATACGTGCAGCGGGACGGCAAGGGCTCGCTGGAGTATAAAATATCCAACGAAAAAGGACCTGCCCATAACCGTGAATTCGAAGCCATCGTATCTCTAAAAGGTGAACCACTCGGAGTCGGAAACGGCCGTTCAAAGAAAGAAGCCGAACAGCACGCTGCTCAGGAAGCTCTAGCTAAATTGCAAAAACACCATACGAAACAATAAAATCCCCCTAAGTTATAAGGGGGATTTCAGTATGTTTGCCGTCTTATTTCATCCATGTTTATGATAAAATTGAAATACTTATTACATAAGGAGGATCGCTATGTTCCTCAAACGTTTAGACGTTATAGGATTTAAATCATTTGCAGAACGGATTTCCGTTGATTTTGTAAAAGGCGTCACTGCGGTTGTCGGCCCGAACGGAAGCGGAAAAAGCAATATCACAGACGCTATTCGCTGGGTTCTTGGAGAACAATCAGCACGTTCCCTTCGCGGCGGGAAAATGGAAGATATTATTTTTGCCGGCAGTGATTCGAGAAAACGGTTAAATCTTGCCGAAGTTACACTTACGCTTGATAATGACGATCATTTTTTGCCGATTGACTTCCATGAGGTCAGTGTCACAAGACGTGTGTACAGATCTGGCGAGAGTGAATTTTTAATTAACAATCAGCCGTGCCGCTTAAAAGATATTATTGATTTATTTATGGACTCCGGACTTGGAAAAGAAGCATTTTCGATTATCAGCCAAGGGAAAGTGGAAGAAATCCTGAGCAGCAAAGCGGAGGATCGCCGCAGTATCTTTGAAGAAGCAGCAGGGGTGCTCAAATACAAAACGAGAAAGAAAAAAGCAGAAAACAAGCTGTTTGAAACCCAGGATAATTTAAACCGGGTAGAAGATATATTACATGAGCTGGAAGGCCAGGTTGAACCTCTTAAAATACAGGCCTCAATCGCGAAAGACTACCTGGAGAAAAAGAAAGAGCTTGAGCACGTTGAAATTGCGCTGACCGCTTACGATATTGAAGAGCTGCACGCCAAATGGTCAAGCCTTCAGGAGAAAGTGCAAGCCGCTAAGGAAGAAGAGCTTGCTGAATCGTCTGCTATTTCAGCAAAAGAAGCGAAAATTGAAGATGCTCGAGACAAAATTCAAGCCCTCGATGAATCAGTGGACGAGCTCCAGCAAGTCTTGCTTGTGACAAGTGAGGAGCTTGAAAAGCTGGAAGGGCGCAAAGAAGTACTGAAAGAACGCAAAAAAAACGCTGTGCAAAACCGAGAGCAGCTTGAAGAAGCCATCGTACAGTTTCAGCAAAAAGAAGGTGTGCTGAAAGAAGATCTTGCGAAGCAGGAAGCTGTTTTCGAAACGCTTCAGACAGAAGTGAAAGATTTAAAAGCACAGGTGAAGGAAAAGCAGCAGGCTCTCAGTCTTCATAATGAAAATGTCGAAGAGAAAATTGAACAGCTGAAAAGCGATTACTTTGAGCTGTTAAACAGCCAGGCTTCGATTCGCAATGAGCTCCAGCTGCTTGATGACCAGATGTCCCAATCAGCCGTTACCCAGCAGAGGCTGGCTGATAATAATGAAAAGCATCTGCAGGAACGGCGCGATATTTCCGCCCAAAAAGCTGCGTGTGAAACCGAGTTTGCCCGCATAGAGCAGGAGATTCACAGCCAAGTCGGCGCGTATCGTGAAATGCAGGTCAAATACGAGCAGAAAAAGCGTCAATATGAGAAAAATGAATCTGCTCTTTACCAAGCGTACCAATACGTCCAGCAGGCGAGATCGAAAAAAGACATGCTTGAGACGATGCAGGGAGATTTCTCCGGCTTTTATCAAGGTGTTAAAGAGGTGCTGAAAGCGAAAGAGCGGCTTGGCGGAATTCGCGGGGCAGTCCTTGAGCTGATTTCAACAGAACAAAAGTATGAAACGGCCATTGAAATCGCACTCGGAGCTTCAGCACAGCATGTCGTGACCGATGATGAACAGTCCGCACGGAAAGCGATTCAATATTTGAAACAGAATTCGTTCGG
This sequence comes from Bacillus sp. FSL K6-1012, assembly GCF_037964915.1. NCBI lineage: Bacteria > Bacillati > Bacillota > Bacilli > Caryophanales > Bacillaceae > Bacillus > Bacillus sp. FSL K6-1012. The sequence goes on from NZ_CP150175.1 coordinate 1,707,317, forward strand.
CCGGGCGACATTTCTGCCGCTTTCTGTCATCAAAGACCGTCAGCTTCAAAGCAGGGACGCGGCAACTGCGGAGCAGCACCCGTCATTTCTCGGGGTTGCCAGTGATCTTGTCACATTTGATCCCGCGTATCGCCGTATCATTCAAAACCTGCTTGGCACCGTTCTGATTACAGAGCATTTAAAAGGCGCAAATGAGCTTGCGAAGCTGCTTGGACACCGTTACCGCATTGTTACTCTCGAGGGCGATGTCGTGAATCCTGGAGGTTCAATGACGGGGGGCGCCGTTAAAAAGAAAAACAACTCCCTGCTAGGAAGAAGCCGGGAACTAGAGGATGTCACCCAGCGGCTCGCTGAGATGGAAGAAAAAACAGCGCAGCTTGAACAAGAGGTCAAAACCCTTAAGCAATCCATTCAGGAGATGGAGAAAAAGCTGGCTGAATTAAGAGAGGCCGGGGAAGGCTTAAGAGTAAAGCAGCAGGATGTGAAAGGCCAGCTGTATGAGCTTCAAGTCGCTGAGAAGAATATCAATACTCACTTAGAGCTCTATGATCAGGAAAAATCAGCTCTGTCAGAAAGCGATCAAGAGAAGAAAGCGCGCAAACGCGAGCTGGAAGAAAAGCTTTCTTCCGTATCCGAAAAGATGAAACAGCTTGAAGAGGATATTGATAGACTGACAAAACAAAAACAGACACAGTCCTCTACAAAAGAGTCTCTCTCCAATGAGCTGACTGAGCTGAAGATCGCAGCAGCGAAAAAAGAGCAAGCATGTAAGAGCGAAGAGGACAACCTCGCTAGATTAAAGAAAGAGCTCCAAGAAACAGAGCTTGCTTTAAAAGAGACGAAAGAGGACCTAAGCTTCTTAACGTCAGAAATGTCATCAAGCACAAGCGGCGAAGAAAAACTGGAAGAGGCCGCGAAACATAAATTGAATGACAAAACAAAAACAATTGAATTGATTGCGTTAAGGCGTGACCAGAGGATCAAACTTCAGCAGGGGCTTGATACGTATGAGCGCGAGCTGAAAGAAATGAAGCGCATGTATAAACAAAAAACAACGCTCTTAAAAGACGAAGAAGTAAAACTAGGCCGAATGGAAGTCGAGCTTGATAATTTGCTGCAATACTTGCGGGAAGAATACAGCTTGTCCTTTGAGGGAGCTAAAGAGAAATACCAGCTTGAAACAGATCCTGAGGAAGCACGAAAGCGCGTGAAGCTGATTAAACTCGCAATAGAAGAGCTTGGAACGGTAAACCTCGGAAGCATAGATGAGTTTGAGAGGGTTAACGAACGCTATCAATTCTTGTCAGAGCAAAAAGAAGATTTAACAGAAGCAAAAAATACCCTGTTCCAAGTGATTGAGGAAATGGACGAAGAGATGACGAAACGCTTTAACGACACATTCGTCCAAATCCGCTCTCACTTTGATCAAGTCTTCCGCTCCTTATTCGGAGGAGGACGAGCGGAATTAAGGCTTACTGATCCGAATGATCTGCTGCATTCCGGGGTAGAAATTATCGCGCAGCCGCCGGGAAAAAAACTGCAAAACTTAAACCTTTTGTCTGGCGGAGAGCGTGCGCTTACTGCTATTGCGCTCTTATTCTCAATTTTAAAGGTGCGCCCTGTGCCGTTTTGTGTTCTAGACGAGGTAGAAGCCGCGCTTGACGAAGCAAATGTGTTCCGGTTTGCGCAGTATTTGAAAAAATACAGTGCCGATACCCAGTTTATTGTGATTACCCACAGAAAAGGCACTATGGAGGAAGCCGATGTGCTTTACGGCGTGACAATGCCGGAATCAGGTGTTTCTAAGGTCATCTCAGTGAAGCTGGAAGAGACAAAAGAATTCGTTCAGTAACGAGGAAAGAGGTTATAAGATGAGTTTTTTTAAAAAATTAAAAGAGAAAATCACAAAGCAGACAGATTCCGTATCTGAAAAGTTTAAGGACGGCCTTGAAAAGACGAGAAACTCCTTTCAAAACAAAGTGAATGATCTCGTGTCCCGTTACCGTAAAATTGATGAGGACTTCTTCGAAGAGCTTGAAGAGGTTCTGATCAGTGCTGATGTCGGTTTTACAACGGTTATGGAGCTGATAGACGAGCTCAAGAAAGAAGTGAAGCGCAGAAATATTCAAGATCCGCAGGAAGTGCAGTCTGTTATTTCTGAAAAGCTGGTGGAGATTTATAACAGCGGAGACGAACAAATTTCTGAGCTGAACATTCAGGAAGGGCGTTTAAATGTCATTCTCCTGGTCGGCGTAAATGGAGTCGGCAAAACGACAACGATCGGAAAGCTTGCTCATAAACTAAAGCAAGAAGGAAAGTCTGTTGTACTCGCTGCCGGAGACACTTTCAGAGCAGGAGCGATTGAACAGCTTGAAGTATGGGGAGAACGTACGGGTGTGCCTGTCATTAAGCAGGCGGCCGGCAGCGATCCTGCGGCTGTCATCTATGATGCTGTTCACGCTGCCAAAGCGAGAGAAGCAGATGTATTGATTTGTGATACGGCAGGGCGTCTTCAAAATAAGGTAAACCTGATGAAGGAGCTCGAAAAGGTGAAGCGCGTTATCGAAAGAGAAGTGCCCGAAGCGCCTCATGAGGTGCTGCTCGCCCTTGATGCCACGACTGGACAAAACGCAATGGCACAGGCGAAGGAGTTCTCTAAAGCAACAAACGTTACAGGAATTGCTTTAACAAAGCTTGACGGCACTGCAAAAGGCGGCATTGTCCTTGCGATTCGCAACGAGCTTCATATTCCGGTTAAATTAGTCGGCTTAGGAGAAAAAGTTGATGATCTTCAGGAGTTTGACGCTGAATCTTACGTATACGGGCTCTTTTCAGATTTAGTGGAAAAAGCGGAGGATTAAAAAGACAGACAGCCCCCAAAAGCATTGGGGGCTGTTTTGTTATCGTCTCACTTGATAGGCGAAATGATAAAGGCTGTTATCAGTGGATAGCAATCTCGCATCACCTGAATAAACCCTGAATGGAATAATGTCATAGTAATGAACGGAAACAGATGTGTAATACGTGTAGTATCCAGCAGCAGGTCCTAAATACATTGGAACGTTAAACTTTCCGTTTTCATCAGTTGTTCCCGCAGCTGTCTGTGTTGTATTCCCGACTTTTGTATCTGCTTCGAAGCTGACTGGTGTGTTTGGCACTGGCGCTCCATTTTCGTCGAGCAATGTACCGCTTATCGTAATATTGTACTTGACTCGCCAAAATTGGCCCTGTCCGTAATTGATTTTGCCGTACACGCCTCCGTCCGTGCTAATATTTGAGATGGAGGCCCTATAAGGGGCTCCGGCCGCAGCTGCTTGCTGGGCGGGAAAAATAAATGGTAACACGGCAGCCAAGCATAACATAACCAACAAACCGATTTTTTTCATGAGAATCCTCCTTTAAAGTGGGGTTCATATACAATATCGGAATAAATTAGAAGATGTTTAGTTAATATTGGAAAAAAGTGATCATTGCTTTGACAAGATAAAAACTTGACACTCACATTAAAACCATGTAAACTAAGTTATCGTAAAGGGATTTGACTTAACAAAGGGGAGAGCTCATATGTCGCTCGAAAAGACAACGAGAATGAATTATCTGTTTGATTTTTATCAGTCGTTGTTGACGTCTAAACAGAAGAGCTATATGTCGCTTTATTATTTGGACGATTTCTCCCTTGGCGAAATAGCCGAAGAGTATGAGGTTTCAAGACAAGCTGTTTATGATAACATCAAACGAACAGAAGCGATGCTTGAACAATATGAAGAAAAGCTGCTCCTTTTGAAAAAGTTTCAGGAGCGTAAAGAGATGTTTAATAAGCTGAAGGAGCTTGCTTCCGGTACTAAAGAAGAGGAAGAAATTACAGCTCTGATTGAAGCGCTTGAGAAATTAGATTAGGAGGCGGCAAACTATGGCATTTGAAGGATTAGCCGACCGACTGCAGCAGACGATTTCTAAAATCCGCGGAAAAGGGAAAGTCAGCGAACAAGATGTAAAAGAAATGATGCGTGAAGTTCGTCTTGCGCTGCTTGAGGCTGACGTTAACTTTAAAGTAGTAAAGGATTTTGTGAAAAAAGTAAGTGAACGGGCTGTAGGCCAAGACGTCATGAAAAGCCTGACGCCCGGCCAGCAGGTCATTAAAGTCGTTAAAGAGGAACTGACAGAGCTGATGGGCGGCGAAGAAAGCAAAATTGCCGTCGCGAAGCGGCCGCCGACTGTTATTATGATGGTTGGTCTCCAGGGTGCCGGTAAAACGACAACGAGCGGTAAGCTTGCAAATCTGCTGCGCAAAAAGCATAATCGCAAACCGATGCTGGTTGCTGCCGATATTTACCGTCCTGCTGCAATCAAGCAGCTGGAAACGCTAGGCAAGCAGCTCGACATGCCTGTTTTTTCCCTTGGTGATCAGGTCAGCCCTGTAGAAATAGCCAAGCAGGCTATCGAAAAAGCCAAGGAAGAACACTATGATTATGTCATTTTGGATACAGCAGGCCGTTTGCATATCGACCATGAGCTTATGGATGAACTGACCCAAGTGAAAGAAATCGCGAATCCGGAAGAAATCTTTCTGGTTGTCGATTCAATGACCGGGCAGGATGCCGTGAATGTAGCCAAAAGCTTTAACGAACAGCTCGGTTTAACCGGTGTTGTGTTAACAAAGCTTGATGGAGACACGCGCGGGGGTGCTGCACTTTCCATTCGTGCGGTGACAAACACGCCGATTAAATTCGCCGGTTTAGGCGAAAAACTTGATGCATTAGAAGCATTCCATCCTGAACGCATGGCATCAAGGATTCTCGGCATGGGTGACGTGTTAACATTGATTGAAAAAGCTCAGGCAACCGTCGATGAAGACAAGGCCAAAGAGCTGGAACAAAAAATGAGAACAATGAGCTTCACATTGGATGATTTTCTGGAGCAGCTCGGACAGGTCAGAAACATGGGGCCTCTGGATGAGCTTCTGCAAATGATGCCGGGTGCAGGTAAGATGAAAGGCTTGAAAAATATTCAAGTTGATGAAAAGCAGCTGAATCATGTGGAAGCGATCATTAAATCGATGACTGTTCTTGAAAAAGAACAGCCGGATATCATTAATGCCAGCCGGCGCAAGCGGATTGCGAAAGGAAGCGGGACGTCCGTACAGGAAGTCAACCGTCTGCTTAAGCAGTTTGACGAAATGAAAAAAATGATGAAGCAGATGACAAACATGTCAAAAGGAAAGAAAAAAGGATTTAAGTTACCTTTTATGTAATCGGTTATACATGATAAAACCGTTGTTAAGAAAAAACACTTTACAAACACTTTTATCATTGTTAATATACTATCTTGTTGAAATATTTTCGGAGGTGCTAGTAAAATGGCAGTAAAAATTCGTTTAAAACGTATGGGAGCAAAAAAATCTCCTTTCTATCGTATTGTTGTAGCAGATTCTCGTTCACCGCGTGACGGCCGTTTCATCGAAACAGTCGGCACTTACAACCCGGTTGCAAAACCAGCGGAAGTAAAAATCGATGAAGAGCTTGCTCTTAAATGGCTTCAAACTGGAGCGAAACCATCTGATACAGTTCGCAACTTGTTCTCTAGCCAAGGAATCATGGAAAAATTCCACAACGCTAAACAAGGCAAGTAATGACTGATCAACACTTGGAAGATTTGATTGTCACGATTGTGACGCCGCTTGTTGATCATCCAGATGACATTCGGGTCATAAGAGAAGAAACCGATCAAAAGATTGCGCTGCGCTTATCTGTTCATAAGTCAGATACCGGTAAAGTTATCGGGAAGCAAGGCCGGACTGCAAAAGCGATTCGAACAGCTGTATTTGCAGCTGGCGCACAGTCTTCTAAGAAAGTTCAATTTGAAATATTTGACTAAAAGGGAGAGGGCCGGCACCTCCCCTTTTTTTACACGCAAAAAACGGGTAAACTGATAGAAGATAAGACAAGATAGAAAAGTCTGGTCTTGAAAAAGTTTTAAAAGCAGGGAGCTTGGTGCGATGCAAATTATTCACCGTGTAGCCGTTATGCAAGTCTTAACCGAGCGCAGCAAAGAAAAGCTTTTATCTACTTTCACAGAAAAGAAGCAAATGCTTGAACGAGAATGCAGCCAGCTCTATTTTCAGCTTAGAAAACATGAAAAAGAACAGCAGAACCCAGATGTAATTGAACAATTTAAAAAGGCAATAGAAAAACGAAAAGATAATATGAAAATGATCGATTTTCAAATTACCCAAGTACATACATTACCGCTTGGCAGTGAAATGAAAGAAAAGGAAATCGATGCGCTGCTGACTATTGAAGTCGGAGATGACTGGCATGAGAAAACAGCAGCAAACACCATCGTCATAAAAGACGGAACAGTAATTGAAATTCGCCAGAGGTGATCATATGACAAAGCGATGGTTTAATGTCGGTAAAATTGTAAATACCCACGGAATTAAAGGCGAGGTGCGGGTCATTTCAAAAACGGATTTTGCCGAAGAACGGTACAAGCCGGGCAACACGCTGTATTTGTTTATGGACGGACGCCAAGAACCGATAGAAGTAACGGTAAACACGTACAGGCTGCATAAGCAATTTCATCTGCTGCAGTTTAAAGAAAGACAAAGCCTGAATGAAGTAGAGGAACTGAAAAACGCCATCATCAAAGTTCCTGAAGAGGATTTGGGTGAGCTGAATGAAGGAGAATTTTATTTCCACGAAATTATCGGCTGTGAAGTTTTTACCGAAGAAGGCGAACTGATCGGAAAGGTGAAAGAAATTTTAACACCGGGAGCCAATGATGTATGGGTAATCGGGCGTAAAGGTAAAAAAGACGCGCTGATCCCTTACATTGAATCAGTCGTTAAACAGATTGATGTCAGCGAAAAGAAAATTGAGATTCAACTCATGGAAGGATTAATAGACGAATGAAAATCGATTTTTTGACGCTGTTTCCTGAAATGTTTGAAGGGGTGCTCGGTTCATCCATTCTTCAAAAAGCCCAAGAAAAAGAAGCAGTGCAGTTCCAGATCGTCAATTTCCGGGAGTATTCTGATAACAAGCATAATACAGTGGATGATTATCCTTACGGTGGCGGAGCAGGTATGGTTCTGAAGCCTCAGCCTGTTTTTGACGCGGTTGAGGATCTGGCCTCAAAAGCCGACAGTCCGCCGCGCGTTATCCTCGTCTGCCCGCAAGGTGAGCGTTTCACACAAAAAAAAGCCGAGGAATTGGCAAAGGAAGAGCATTTGCTGTTTATCTGCGGCCATTATGAAGGCTATGATGAGCGAATCCGCGAGCATTTGGTGACAGATGAAATATCAATTGGCGACTTCGTTCTGACAGGCGGTGAGCTGCCTGCGATGATGATTGCTGACAGTGTCGTCAGGCTGCTTCCGGGTGTGCTTGGCAAAGAGGCTTCCCACATAGAGGATTCGTTCAGTACGGGGCTCTTGGAGCATCCGCATTATACAAGACCGGCAGATTATAAAGGTTTAAAAGTGCCTGAAACACTTCTATCAGGAAACCATGCTAAAATCAAAGAATGGCGGAATAAAGAATCGATCAGAAGAACCTATTTAAGACGCCCGGATCTTCTGAAAGACTATCCGCTTACAGAGCAAGAAAGAAAATGGATTTCTGAATGGGAAAAAGAATAGATTTTATTGCATAGGCTATGAAATTGTGATAAGATACTACTTGTGGCTTGAACGGGCTTATCCGTTGAAAGCTTGAAAACGATGTTCCGCTGTGCCGGGTTTTGAGGCCAAGAGCATCTGTTGGAAGGAGTTGAAAACGATGCAAAAACTAATTGAAGATATCACAAAAGAACAGCTTCGTACTGATCTTCCTACGTTCCGTCCTGGTGACACTTTACGTGTACACGTAAAAGTTGTTGAGGGTAACCGTGAGCGTATCCAGATCTTTGAAGGTGTTGTGATTAAGCGTCGTGGTGGTGGAATCAGCGAAACGTTCACAGTTCGTAAGATTTCTTACGGTGTTGGCGTTGAACGTACTTTCCCTGTACACACACCAAAAATCGCGAAAATCGAAGTTGTACGTTACGGTAAAGTACGCCGTGCTAAGCTTTACTACCTGCGTGAACTTCGCGGAAAAGCGGCTCGTATTAAAGAAATCAGACGATAATGATAACGAACGAAAAGAGCTTGTTACCAGTAACAAGCTCTTTTTTTATACAGAATTTGAAAATGCCGGTCAGGCATCGTAAAATACATAAAGAACAACTAAGAATCTTGCACACTTAGAAGATAAAGGCGGTGTTCGTGTCACATGACAATCCAATGGTTCCCTGGCCATATGGCAAAGGCAAGACGGGAAGTAACCGAAAAATTAAAATTAATCGATATTGTATATGAACTGGTAGATGCCAGAATCCCGATGTCATCAAGAAACCCAATGATTGAAGACATCTTGAAAAATAAGCCGAGAATTATGCTGTTAAATAAAGCTGACAAAGCAGATGCGGCAGTCACACAGCAGTGGAAAGAGCACTTTGAGAACCAAGGAATCCGCTCTCTGTCTATTAATTCTGTAAATGGCCAAGGATTAAATCAAATCGTTCCGGCTTCAAAAGATATCCTGCAGGAGAAATTTGACCGGATGAGAGCAAAAGGTGTAAAGCCAAGAGCGATCCGGGCGCTGATCATCGGCATTCCGAACGTCGGAAAATCAACGCTTATCAACCGGCTGGCAAAGAAAAACATTGCGAAAACCGGAGACAGACCGGGTATCACAACATCTCAGCAATGGGTCAAAGTCGGAAAAGAATTAGAGCTTTTAGACACTCCGGGGATTTTATGGCCTAAATTTGAGGACGAGCTTGTCGGATTGAGGCTGGCAGTCACAGGGGCTATTAAAGACTCGATTATCAATCTTCAGGATGTTGCCGTGTTTGGCCTCCGTTTTCTCGAAGAACATTATCCTGAACGGCTTAAAGAACGCTACGGGCTCGATGAGATACCCGAAGACATCGCGGAGCTGTTTGATGCAATAGGTGAAAAACGCGGCTGCCTCATGAGCGGTGGGCTTATTAACTACGATAAAACGACTGAAGTGATCATTCGTGATATCCGCACAGAAAAGTTCGGGAGGCTGTCATTCGAACAGCCGACGATGTAAAGACGCGCAGAAATGCGGGTCTTTATTTTTTCCTGACAGGACCGATACATACAGTAAGGGAGAAGAGAAAGTGAATACATTAACCGTAAAAGACATTAGAGACCGTCTGCAAGAGGTAAGAGATGACCAGGACCCATTTCTTGCCCAGTGTGAAAATGATCCGAGAAAAAGCGTACAAGCGCTTGTAGAGCAATGGCTGAAAAAGAACGCAAAGGAAAAAGCGCTAAAAGAACAGTGGGTGAATATGACCTCCTATGAAAGGCTTGCGAGAAACAAGGGGTTTCGTTTTATTGCAGGAGTAGACGAAGTAGGCCGGGGCCCATTGGCAGGGCCGGTTGTCGCCAGCGCAGTCATCCTTCCTGAGGAATGCGAAATACTTGGGCTCACAGACTCAAAAAAGCTTACAGAAAAAAAGCGTGAGGAATATTACGATCTCATTATGAAAGAAGCTGTGGCAGTCGGCATAGGAATTGTAGAAGCAGCTGTTATTGATGAGATCAATATTTATGAAGCCTCAAAATTGGCAATGGTCGAAGCAATCCGCGATTTGTCCGATACACCCGATTATTTGCTCGTTGACGCGATGACACTGCCGCTCGATACGTCTCAGTCTTCAATTATAAAAGGTGATGCCAAAAGCGTGTCTATCGCAGCAGGTGCGTGTATTGCGAAAGTAACGAGAGACCGGATGATGAGCGCATATGCCGAAAAATATCCGCAGTACGGCTTTGAAAAAAATAAAGGCTATGGGACAAAAGAGCATATTGAAGCGCTCGCAGCTTATGGACCGACCGACTTGCACCGGAAAACTTTCGCTCCTGTTCAATCTTACAGATAATCTAATGGACAAGGAGGCACCTTTTGAAATGAACATACGAAATGATGTACAGCAGGCGCTCAAAAACCTTTTTGGAAACACTGCAGCTCCGCAGGAAACATCAAATACAACCGACGAATCAAATACCGTAAAGCGTCTCCTTTTAGGAAAAGTGCTTCGTTTATTAGGGGACCAGCATGCACTGATCCAAGTAGGGAATCAAACGATTCAAGGCAAACTTGAAACCCAGCTTCGCCCTCAGGCGTATTACTGGTTTTCCTACGAAAAAAAACCAGCGGAACAGACAGGCCGTCTCCAGGTTGTTCAAAGCTTTGACCAAAATCCCAAAACCATTCAGGATGCAGCGGGCAAGCTTCTGAACGCTATTTCAGTGAAGCCGTCAAACGCATCCCTTATGCTGGCAGGCGCAATGCTGAAAAGCAAAACACCCATCACAGAAAATGATATCAAAACAGCCGTCCGCTGGATGGACACGCTGCCTGCGACAGACACAAAAAAAGCCATCGAAACAGTTTTATTTGCCTTAAAGCGGGATCTCCCCGTTCACCCCGATGTTTTGAGCGGAGTTCATGCTGTCAAATCGCCTGTACCGCTCCATCAGCACTTATCTCAGCTGATTCAGGCTATTCATCAAAATCCTCAGCCGAGTCAGGCGCTGACAAAGCTAAAAGAAGCCGTTACGGCACTTTTTAATAGCGAAACAGATGTCCATGCAGAACGTCTTATCGAGAAGCTTATCTCGTTAACGGATCATAACAGATCTGCCTCTTCAGTCAGTACAGCTGGAAACCGGGAGCTTAGCGCAGCAGACGGCTCCGCAGGAAAGGCAGACTGGGCGCCTGCAAACCCGCAGGAGCAGCAGCGAAACACACGAGACGGTGCCGCTAAAACTGTCTCAGACATTCCAATGAAAGAGGCAAGAAGGCTGCTGGCCACACTGACGGAAGCTGCGGATAAAAACGGCAATCCAATCGTAAAAGAAGCAGCGAATTGGATAAAGGCTGTTGTTTCCTCTAGTCAAAATAAGCCTGAGTCAGCAGCATCTGCTTTGCAGGCCGCGCAAGTCACGGATCAAGAAGCAGAAGTGTTTTTAAAGGCTGTTCAGCAGACAGCTCCTAATTTGGCGGATAAGGCAGATGTTCTTTCCTTCTTATCCAAAGTGAAAATGGCAATAGGCGCTCGAGATGAGCTTGCTTTTATTAAAGCGTTTGAACAAGGTGCCGCAGTGCTGCCCGATGATATTCAATCAGTTAAGATGGCTCTTCATGCTGCCAGAGCGTCACATGAGTTAGCGGAACCTGTCAAACAGGAAGCGGATCAGCTCTTCCATAAATTAAACGGTCAGCTTCTCATGCAGCAGGATCATCCTTCCTACAGCCAAATTGTGATGTCATTTCCGATGTTTTCAAAATCGGGGGTTCAGGACATGACTGTTCTGTTTAAAGGACAAAAAGAAGCGGATGGAAAGCTCGATCCTTCCCATTGCCGGCTCTTGTTTTTACTGCAATTAGATACGTTAAAAGAAACAGTTGTTGACTGCCTGATACAGCAGCAAGTCATGACGATTACAATTGAGACGGACTTTGAACTTCAGCCGGCAATCGATCCGATGGTGCCCGCCCTCAAGCAATCGCTCAAAGAAATGGGCTACAGTCTTTCAGGAGTTAACGCTAAAAAACGCCTTCAATCTGATGAAAAGGCTACAATTGATCAATACATAACAAGCATCAGTGATCAGGGAGTGGATGTGAAAATATGAACGAGCAAACGCCTTTAAGAAAAGCCATAGCTCTCCATTATGACGAAAAAATAGACAAGGCGCCAAGAGTAATTGCAACCGGGAAGGGCCATGTTGCTGACAACATTATCAAAGAAGCTAAAAAGGCGGGGGTCCCGATCCAAGAAGATCGGACCCTTGTCGAATTAATGCGCCATTTGACTGTGGATGACCAGATCCCGGAAGCACTTTATGAAACGGTAGCCGAGATTTTTTCTTTCATTTACAGATTGGACGAAAGTGTAAAAAATAAAAAATAGCTAAAATATTCCCCATTCTCCGCTTGAAATTTATGTTTTTAATAAAATAAAAGTTTGAATGTTTAGAAGGATTTTAAGATTTTGCATCGAACTCTAGACAATTCTTCCAGTATTATATAGAATGAAAGCGCAGTCTATTTTTAGTTTTGTTACATAAGTTAGGAGGATGGGAAATGAATATCCATGAGTACCAGGGAAAAGAAGTCCTCAGAAAATATGGGGTATCTGTTCCTGAAGGTAAAGTGGCTTTTACAGCAGAAGAAGCAGTTGAAAAAGCAAAGAGCTTATCCAGCTCGGTTTATGTCGTAAAGGCTCAAATTCATGCTGGCGGTCGAGGCAAAGCTGGTGGGGTAAAAATAGCAAAATCATTAGACGAAGTAAAAGCGTATGCCGAAGAACTTTTAGGTAAGACCCTCGTTACGCATCAAACGGGTCCGGACGGGCAAGTAATAAAACGCTTACTTATTGAAGAAGGCTGCGCTATTAAAAAGGAATACTATGTGGGGTTAGTGCTTGACCGTGCCACTTCAAGAATTGTTCTGATGGCCTCTGAAGAAGGCGGAACAGAAATTGAAGAAGTAGCAGAGAAAACACCGGAAAAAATCAAAAAGGCTGTCATTGATCCGGCTGTTGGCCTCCAAGGCTATCAAGCTAGAGAAATTGCATTCGCTATCAATATTCCAAAAGAGCTTGTGGGGAAAGCTGCTAAATTTATGCTTGGACTATACAAAGCGTTTGTTGAGAAAGACTGCTCAATCGCCGAAATCAATCCTCTCGTTGTAACTGGAGACGGGAATGTGATGGCGCTTGATGCGAAACTAAATTTTGACAGCAACGCATTATACAGACAAAAAGATATTATGGAATACAGAGATTTGGACGAAGAAGATCCAAAAGAAATTGAAGCGTCTAAATACGATCTGAGCTACATTTCCCTTGATGGAAATATCGGATGCATGGTAAACGGCGCTGGACTAGCAATGTCCACGATGGATATCATTAAACATTATGGAGGAGAACCGGCCAACTTCCTTGATGTCGGGGGCGGCGCAACCGCAGAAAAAGTCACGGAAGCATTTAAAATCATTCTCTCTGATCAAAATGTTAAAGGGATTTTCGTCAACATTTTCGGAGGCATTATGAAATGTGATGTCATCGCAGAAGGGGTTGTTGAAGCGACAAGACAAGTCGGTTTAACATTGCCGCTTGTCGTCCGTCTGGAAGGAACAAACGTGGATCTAGGGAAGAAGATCCTTAGTGAATCAGGATTAAATATTACATCTGCGGAATCCATGGCTGACGGCGCGCAGAAAATCGTATCTTTAGTATAGGAAAGAATGAAAGGCAGGGGACCAAATAATGAGTGTTTTTATCAATAAAGATACAAGAGTTATTGTACAAGGGATTACAGGTTCTACCGCTTTATTCCATACGAAGCAGATGCTTGAATACGGCACAAATATCGTGGGCGGTGTGACACCTGGAAAAGGCGGAACAGAAGTTGAAGGGGTACCTGTATTTAATACAGTGGCTGATGCAGTTCATACGACTGGCGCAAATGCGTCTGTTATCTATGTTCCGGCACCGTTTGCAGCTGATGCAATTATGGAAGCGGTAGATGCGGAGCTTGATCTGGTCATTTGCATCACAGAGCATATCCCGGTTTTAGATATGGTAAAAGTGAAACGCTTCATGGAAGGCAAGAAAACGAGATTAATAGGACCGAACTGTCCTGGCGTCATCACGCCTGATGAATGTAAAATCGGCATTATGCCCGGATATATCCATAAAAAGGGTCATGTAGGCGTTGTATCGCGTTCAGGAACATTAACATACGAAGCAGTGCATCAGCTGTCAGAAGCGGGTGTAGGACAGTCTACAGCCGTTGGAATCGGCGGCGATCCTGTAAATGGAACCAACTTCATTGACGTTTTAAAAGCGTTTAACGAAGATCCTGAAACACACGCTGTCATCATGATCGGCGAAATCGGCGGCACAGCTGAAGAGGAAGCTGCTGAGTGGGTAAAAGCCAACATGACAAAACCGGTAGTCGGATTCATTGGCGGTAAAACAGCACCTCCAGGGAAGCGCATGGGACATGCAGGCGCCATCATTTCCGGCGGAAAAGGCACGGCTGATGAAAAAATCAAAACACTTAATGAATGCGGAATCGAAGTTGCAGAGACACCTTCTGTCATGGGAGAAACATTAATTAAAGTGTTGAAAGAAAAGAATTTATTTGAAACGTGCAAAACTCATTAATAGAGAAGGGACAGCCATCTTGGCTGTTCCTGCTTTTGCTGTTAAAAGGAGGTTCTCATATTGGATCAGGCCGCTGCCTGTTTAATCACTTGCAGAATCAACCAATTACTATCCCCGTCTCTTCTATTAAAATGGTGGAAAGCTGATCCGTCATTGTCACTGTCAAATCCTTCATGTGCATTAGAAACAGCTTCGCGCGGCAAAGTAAAGGCTGCGGCACTAAAAAATAAAATAGAAGAACAATATCCAAAACTTCAGCATTTACTCTCTGTATATCATCAGCAAGGCATTAATGTCATCCCAATATCCTCAGATCAATATCCATTCTGGCTGAAAACCATTTATGATCCGCCTCCCGTGCTGTTTGCAAAAGGTGATATATCCCTTCTTTCTCAAGGGAGAAAAATAGGAATTGTAGGTACGAGACATCCGACAGCCTATGGAATTCAGGTTGTCAATCATCTTACAATAGAGCTTTGCCATAAAAAGTGGGTGATTGTCAGCGGGCTGGCGTCTGGGATTGACGGATTGTCCCATGCTGCAAGTATTAAGGCGAAGGGGCGGACAATCGGAGTCATCGCAGGCGGATTTCAGAACATTTATCCTCGAGAAAATCTTCAATTAGCAGAACACATGGCTAAACACCATCTTCTTCTGTCAGAGCATCCACCTGAAACCAAACCCCAAAAATGGCATTTCCCTATGAGAAACCGTATCATTAGCGGGTTAAGTGAGGGCATTATTGTTGTGCAGGGCAAAGAAAAAAGCGGTTCTTTGATTACCGCATACCAAGCGCTAGAACAAGGGAGAGAAGTATTTGCCGTACCCGGTTCTGTATTTGATCCTTACGCCGGAGGTCCTATAAAATTGATTCAAGAGGGGGCTAAAGCCATATGGTCAGCAGAGGATATTTATGCAGAGCTTCCGGAGAAAAACGTTCAATATACGGAACCCTTTTGAATTATCGTTTGACAAACAGCGTTGTAATATTTAATAATAGTGAGGATTTAAAGTTGCATATTGTTTTGTATTTAAATAATGACGTTCATCATAAAGAATGAAATGTTGAAAGCCAAATAAAGACAGCTGCAAATATAAAATAAAATTTGAAATACTTGAAGAGAGAGAACACCTCTTGAGGGGGATGAAAATGTCTGATTATCTAGTCATCGTGGAATCGCCCGCTAAGGCGAAAACGATTGAACGTTACTTAGGTAAAAAATATAAAGTGAAAGCATCAATGGGACATGTCCGGGATCTTCCAAAAAGTCAAATGGGAGTTGACATAGAACAAAATTTCGAACCGAAATATATAACCATTCGAGGTAAAGGTCCGGTACTAAAAGAGCTGAAAACGGCTGCCAAAAAAGCTAAAAAAGTTTATCTCGCAGCCGACCCCGACAGAGAAGGGGAAGCGATTGCATGGCACTTGGCCCACAGCCTTGATTTAGATATTCATTCAGACTGCCGTGTTGTGTTTAACGAAATTACGAAAGATGCAATTAAAGAATCATTTAAGCATCCCCGCATGATCAATATGGATTTGGTGGATGCACAGCAGGCGAGACGTATATTAGACAGGCTCGTCGGATATAAAATCAGCCCAATCCTTTGGAAAAAAGTCAAAAAAGGACTCAGCGCTGGCCGTGTTCAATCTGTTGCCCTCCGTTTAATTATTGATCGTGAAAAGGAAATTAACGACTTTAAGCCAGAGGAATATTGGACAATAGACGGCACGTTCTTAAAAGGACAGGAGACGTTTGAAGCGGGCTTTTTCGGTAAAAACGGCAAAAAACTTCCTTTAAAGAGTGAAGCGGATGTAAAGGACATACTTTCTCAGCTCAAAGGTAATAAGTATACAGTTGAAAAAGTAACTAAAAAGGAACGTAAACGTAATCCGGCCTTGCCATTTACAACTTCCACCCTTCAGCAGGAAGCAGCGCGTAAGCTCAATTTCAGAGCGAAGAAAACGATGATGATTGCGCAGCAATTATATGAAGGAATTGATCTTGGAAAAGAAGGAACTGTCGGTCTGATCACGTATATGAGAACGGATTCAACACGCATTTCCAATACAGCAGTTGATGAAGCAGCAGCGTTTATTGATCAAACGTACGGAAAAGAGTACTTAGGCGGCAAAAGAAAGCCCGCTAAAAAGAATGAAAATGCTCAGGATGCCCACGAAGCGATCCGTCCGACGTCGGTTCTCAGAAAACCAAGCGAATTAAAAGCAGTCCTTGGCAGAGATCAGCTGAGACTGTATAAATTAATTTGGGAGCGCTTTGTTGCCAGCCAAATGGCATCTGCTGTTTTAGATACAATGAGTGTTGATTTGACAAACAACGGTTTGACTTTTCGTGCAAACGGAAGTAAAGTCAAGTTTTCCGGCTTTATGAAAGTGTATGTTGAAGGCAAAGACGATCAATTGGAAGAAAAAGACCGGATGCTGCCTGACTTGCAAGAGGGAGACACTGTTTTATCTAAGGACATAGAACCGGAACAGCATTTTACCCAGCCGCCTCCGCGCTATACTGAGGCCCGTTTGGTTAAAACGCTTGAAGAACTCGGGATCGGCCGTCCTTCCACTTATGCTCCGACGCTTGATACGATTCAGCGGCGCGGGTACGTTGGTCTGGATAATAAACGGTTTGTTCCCACAGAATTAGGGCAGATCGTGCTTGAGCTGATCATGGAATTTTTCCCTGAAATCATTAACGTTGAGTTTACGGCAAAAATGGAAAAAGACCTTGATAATGTTGAGGAAGGCAATATAGAATGGGTACAGATTATTGATAACTTCTATACCGATTTTGAAAAGCGCGTGAAAAAAGCCGAATCAGAAATGAAGGAAGTTGAAATTGAACCAGAATATGCTGGAGAAGATTGTGAATTATGCAGTTCTCCTATGGTATATAAAATGGGCCGATACGGTAAATTCTTAGCTTGCTCCAATTTTCCCGATTGCCGGAATACAAAGCCGATTGTCAAACAAATCGGTGTGAAGTGTCCGAGCTGCGGAGAAGGAAATATTGTTGAGCGAAAATCGAAAAAGAAACGGGTTTTTTACGGCTGTGACCGTTATCCGGACTGTGAATTCGTTTCCTGGGACAAACCAATTGAACGAAAATGTCCGAAATGCGGAAAAATGCTTGTTGAGAAAAAGCTCAAAAAAGGCATACAAGTCCAATGCGTGGAATGCGATTATAAGGAAGAACCACAGAAGTAGCGGTGAGCAGGGTCTTGCTCACCTTCTTTGTGTGTTAAAAGAAGACAATGAATAATAAACTAGGAGATGTGAAAGATGAACCAACAAACAGTGAATGTAATCGGAGCCGGACTCGCAGGCAGTGAAGCGGCGTGGCAGCTTGCCAAACGGGGGATTCAAGTCAGATTATATGAAATGCGCCCAGTCAAACAGACGCCTGCCCATCATACTGATAAATTTGCAGAACTGGTATGCAGCAACTCTTTACGCTCCAATACACTTGCTAACGCTGTAGGTGTACTAAAAGAAGAAATGCGTGCGCTTGATTCAGCAATTATTGCTGCGGCTGACGAATGCTCAGTGCCTGCCGGCGGCGCACTCGCGGTAGACCGGCATGAATTTGCGGCAAGTGTGACAAACCGGGTGAAAAACCATCCCAATGTTACCGTCGTTAATGAAGAAGTAACAGAAATACCTGAAGGACCAACGATTATCGCAACTGGTCCGTTAACTTCAGAATCATTGTCTGCACAGTTAAAAGAGCTTACTGGAGAGGACTATTTATACTTCTATGATGCAGCTGCGCCTATCGTAGAGAAAGACAGCCTTGATATGGATAAAGTGTATTTGAAATCCCGTTATGACAAAGGAGAAGCGGCTTATCTAAACTGTCCGATGACAGAAGAAGAGTTTGACCGTTTTCATGAAGCTTTGACATCAGCGGAAACTGTGCCGTTAAAAGAGTTTGAAAAAGAGATTTTCTTTGAGGGGTGCATGCCGATTGAAGTAATGGCAAAACGAGGAAAGAAAACAATGCTTTTCGGACCGATGAAGCCAGTGGGATTAGAGCATCCTGTTACCGGAAAACGTCCATATGCAGTCGTTCAGCTCAGACAGGATGATGCGGCGGGAACTCTCTATAATATTGTAGGATTCCAAACTCATTTAAAATGGGGAGACCAAAAGGAAGTCCTCAAATTGATTCCCGGACTTGAAAATGTGGAAATCGTCAGATACGGTGTTATGCACAGAAATACATTCATTAATTCTCCAAGCTTGTTAAAGCCGACTTACCAATTTAAAAAACGGAACGATTTGTTCTTCGCAGGACAAATGACGGGAGTAGAAGGATATGTGGAATCGGCTGCTTCTGGGCTTGTAGCAGGTATTAATGCGGCTAAACTTGTTTTAGGAGAAGAGCTTGTCACTTTTCCTCAGGAAACAGCAATAGGCAGTATGGCTCACTATATTACAACAACAAACCAGAAGAACTTCCAGCCGATGAATGCAAACTTTGGGCTTTTGAAAGATTTGCCTGTTAAAATTAAAAATAAAAAAGAGCGTAATGAACAGTACGCAAATCGGGCGATCGAGACAATTCAAACAATTTCGAAAACAATATAGGTATTGATTGCAACTTGATCGCGATTTGTGATACCATTTAAAAGCCCTTCCTGGGGAGGTATTTGGCATGGAGAATGTTAAGAATTTCGTAAAGTTATTCGTTGAATATTTACAAATTGAAAAAAATTATTCACAATATACTATTGTGAATTATGTGGATTCAATTGAAGAATTCGAGACTTTCCTGCGCGTTCAAGGTATAAATGGATTTGAAGAAGTTGCATATCAAGATACTAGAATTTTTTTGACGGAAGCCTATGAAAAGGGTTTATCGAGAAGAACAATCAGCAAAAAAATTTCTGCATTGAGAAGCTTTTACAAATTTCTGATGCGAGAAAAGCTAATTGATGATAATCCGTTCCAGCTTGTTCATCTGCCGAAACAAGAGAAACGGATACCGAAGTTTCTATATCAAAAAGAGCTTGAGGAACTGTTTGAAGTTTCAGATATAAGCCAGCCGACCGGCATGAGGGATCAAGCGCTATTAGAGCTTCTCTATGCCACCGGAATGAGGGTCAGTGAATGCTCTTCCATAAGTGTTCATGATCTTGATTTATTTATGGATACAGTGCTTGTTCACGGGAAAGGCAAGAAGCAGCGTTATATCCCTTTTGGGTCTTACGCCCGCGAAGCGTTGAAGTTATATATGAATAGCGGAAGACAGTGCTTGCTGAAAAAAGCAAAAGAACCTCATGATCTATTATTCGTGAATCAAAGAGGCGGACCGCTTACAGCCCGAGGCATTAGGCACATTTTAAGCGGGCTTGTCAAAAAAGCGTCCGGCACTTTACATATCCATCCGCATATGCTTCGACATACGTTCGCCACTCATCTATTAAACGAAGGAGCAGATTTGAGGAGCGTTCAAGAACTGCTCGGGCATTCCAATCTGTCTTCGACACAGATATACACGCACGTTTCGAAGGAAATGTTGAGAAACACATATATGTCTCACCATCCAAGAGCTTTTAAGAAAAATTAAAGGAGGCCCTTTATGTCATCTTTTCATGCGACCACAATCTTTGCAGTACAGCATAAGGGACGAAGCGCAATGTCCGGAGACGGTCAAGTTACATTTGGTCAGGCTGTTGTAATGAAACATACTGCGAGAAAAGTAAGAAAACTGTTTAACGGCAAGGTTCTCGCAGGATTTGCGGGATCTGTTGCAGACGCTTTCACTCTATTCGAAAAGTTCGAAGCGAAACTTGAAGAATATAATGGCAACTTAAAACGGGCTGCTGTTGAGCTTGCAAAGGAATGGCGAAGTGACAAAGTGCTTAGGAAGCTTGAAGCCATGCTGATCGTTATGAATCAAGATACCTTGCTTCTCGTATCGGGAACTGGTGAGGTTATCGAGCCGGATGACGGCATTCTGGCAATTGGATCAGGCGGCAATTACGCTTTGGCAGCCGGAAGAGCGCTGAAAAAGCATGCCGGGGAGAGCATGACTGCAAGTGAGATTGCTAGAGCTGCGCTGGAAACAGCGGGCGAAATTTGTGTATACACGAACGATCAAATCATACTGGAAGAGCTTGAATAGAAAGGACTTGAGGCGCATGGAAAAAAAACCGTTAACACCAAGACAGATTGTAGATCGGTTAGACCAATACATCGTCGGTCAGCAAAACGCGAAAAAAGCTGTCGCCGTGGCATTAAGAAACCGCTATAGAAGAAGTCTCCTGGATGAAAAGCTGAAAGACGAGGTCGTTCCGAAAAACATTTTAATGATGGGGCCTACCGGGGTAGGGAAAACTGAAATTGCCAGACGAATCGCTAAGCTTTCTGGTGCGCCATTTATCAAAATTGAAGCAACAAAATTTACAGAAGTCGGCTATGTAGGCAGAGACGTTGAATCAATGGTCAGAGACCTTGTGGAAACTTCTGTTCGTCTTATAAAGGAAGAAAAAATCAACGAAGTGAAGGAGCAGGCAGAAGAAAATGCTAACAAACGCATTGTTCGCCTGCTAGTCCCAGGGAAGAAAAAACAATCAGGCGTTAAAAACCCGTTTGAAATGTTTTTCGGCGGCAGCCAGCCAAACGGCGAGGACGAAACGGAAAGCCAGGAAGAAGCAAACATTGAAGAAAAAAGAAAACGCATGGCTCATCAGCTGGCATTAGGAGAGCTTGAAGACCACTATGTTACTGTAGAAGTTGAAGAGCAGCAGCCTTCTATGTTTGACATGCTGCAGGGCTCGGGTATGGAGCAGATGGGCATGAATATGCAGGATGCACTGAGCGGATTGATGCCCAAGAAAAAGAAACGCCGTAAAATGACAGTCAGAGAAGCCAGAAAAGTCCTGACGAATGAAGAGGCAAGCAAACTCATCGATATGGATGAAGTCAGCCAGGAAGCTGTCCATCGGGCAGAAGAGAGCGGAATTATCTTTATCGACGAGATTGATAAGATTGCAAAAAACGGTGGCGCGTCATCTTCAGCTGATGTATCAAGAGAAGGTGTTCAGCGTGATATTCTCCCAATTGTTGAGGGTTCTACCGTTGTCACTAAATACGGTTCTGTTAAAACAGACCATGTATTGTTTATTGCAGCGGGAGCATTTCATATGGCCAAACCGTCTGATCTGATTCCTGAACTGCAAGGGCGTTTTCCAATTCGTGTAGAACTGAGCAAACTGACGGTTGACGATTTCGTGAGAATTTTAGTTGAACCCGATAACGCGCTCTTGAAACAATATCAGGCATTATTGCAGACAGAGGGTATATCTCTTGAATTTTCTGACGAAGCTATTCATAAGATTGCTGAAGTCGCCTATCATGTGAACCA
This sequence comes from Bacillus sp. FSL K6-1012, assembly GCF_037964915.1. Classification (NCBI taxonomy): domain Bacteria; kingdom Bacillati; phylum Bacillota; class Bacilli; order Caryophanales; family Bacillaceae; genus Bacillus; species Bacillus sp. FSL K6-1012. The sequence continues at coordinate 1,728,964 of NZ_CP150175.1, forward strand.
GGAAACAGATAATATCGGTGCGAGACGCCTTCATACAATACTCGAACGTCTGTTAGAAGATCTCTCTTTTGAAGCTCCGGATGTAACAATGGAGAACATAACGATTACACCGCAGTATGTGGAAGAAAAGCTCGGAACGATAGCTAAAAACAAAGATTTAAGTCAATTTATATTGTGAAAATTTAATAAGAGGAATGTTTAGGAGGATCATTTATCATGGCTTTATTACAAAAAACAAGAATTATTAACTCCATGCTGCAAGCTGCGGCAGGGAAACCGGTTAACTTTAAAGAAATGGCGGAAACGCTTCGGGATGTAATTGATTCCAATATTTTCGTTGTGAGCCGCAGAGGAAAACTGCTCGGCTACTCTATCAACCAGCAAATTGAAAATGACCGTATGAAAAAAATGCTTGAAGATCGCCAATTCCCAGAGGAATATACGAAGAATCTGTTCAACGTCCCTGAAACATCTTCTAACCTGGATATCAACAGTGAGTATACTGCTTTCCCTGTTGAAAACAGAGACTTGTTCCAAGCTGGTTTAACAACAATTGTGCCGATCATCGGAGGCGGAGAAAGATTAGGTACACTCATTCTTTCACGTTTACAGGATCAATTTAATGATGATGATTTAATACTTGCTGAATACGGCGCTACAGTTGTCGGAATGGAAATTCTGAGAGAAAAAGCAGAAGAAATTGAAGAAGAAGCAAGAAGCAAAGCAGTCGTACAAATGGCAATCAGCTCTCTTTCTTATAGTGAGCTAGAAGCAATTGAACACATCTTTGAAGAGCTTGACGGAAACGAAGGTCTCCTTGTTGCAAGTAAGATTGCAGACCGTGTCGGCATTACCCGCTCAGTTATTGTTAACGCACTCAGAAAGCTTGAAAGCGCCGGTGTAATTGAGTCAAGATCATTAGGAATGAAGGGTACTTATATTAAAGTGCTCAACAACAAATTCCTGATTGAATTAGAAAATCTAAAATCCCATTAATAAAAAAAGAACCCCTTTTTAAGGGGTTTTTTTTTTATTCAAATAAAGGAAATCAATAAGCTTTATTTCCTGGGCGAAAAGTCTTTCTTTGTAATAATTTTAATAAAGTTTATTATTTTCTTCATAAAAACAGAAAAATGACGAAATAAATGGGGAAAATACAGAAATTCAGCTATTTTCAGCCTTATATCAATGTAAAAAACGTAGTTCAAATAATCTAGGACTATGTACCTAGTTGTAAAATAGATATATATGAGGACATTTTTTTACACGAACTTCATAGACTTTATGCCTGTTATTTCTTACAATAAGCATATGGTTTTACAAATCTCGACAAGGATATTGAGGGTGAAAAAAACTGAAATGGAGGTAAGTGGATTTGAGCTTATTTTCTGGAACGATACAAAATCTTGAAAATGCCTTGGGCAGAGCGAATATTAAGCAAAAAGTCATAACTAATAATATTGCTAATATAGATACACCGAACTATAAGGCAAAAAAAGTCTCTTTCCAAAATTTATTAGATCAAGAATCCTCTCGTCTCGAATCTATAAAAACGGACTATCGGCATGTTGATTTTTCTGATGCTGATTCAAATTATTCAATTGTAACGAGCGGAGATACATCTTATCAGCAAAACGGAAATAACGTTGACGTTGACAAAGAGATGACAGAACTAGCTGAAAATCAGATTAACTATCAAGCTTTAGTTGAAAGAATGAACGGCAAATTCAATTCTCTGAAGACCGTGCTAACAGGAGGAAAATAATGACAGCTTTTCAAAGCTTAAATGTTTCAGCATCAGCTTTAACAGCTCAGCGCCTCAGAATGGATGTTGTATCGTCTAACTTGGCGAATATGGATACGACAAGAGCCAAGCAGGTAAACGGTGAGTGGGTGCCTTACAGAAGGAAAATGGTTTCGCTTCAGTCAAAAGGTGAATCGTTCTCGTCGATTTTGAATTCTAAAATGAGCGGAAGCGGCAATGTCGGAAATGGGGTAAAGGTTACAAAAATCACTGAAGATAACTCTGATTTTAATCTGGTCTATGATCCGAGTGACCCTGATGCAAACGCTGAAGGATATGTGCAAAAGCCGAATGTTGATCCATTAAAAGAAATGGTAGACCTTGTCAGCAGTACGAGATCATATGAGGCCAATGTCACAGCGATGAATGCTTCAAAGGGAATGCTGATGAAAGCTCTAGAAATCGGAAAGTAAGGTGATGAATGTGATCAATGCAATTTCTCCTTTTCAGGTTCAAAATACTCAAAACACTCAAAATGCAACAAATCAATTAAACAATAGCCAAAAAACAGACTCTTCAAATCAAACAAGCTTTTCGGAGCTTTTAAAAAACTCTATAAGTTCGTTAAATGAGTCCCAAGTAGCTTCTGACAATATGACTAATGCCTTGGCTGCAGGAAAAGATGTGAATCTTGATGAGGTCATGATCGCCGCTCAAAAAGCAAACATCTCTCTGACTGCTGCAACTGAGTTCCGCAACAAAGCTGTGGAAGCATACCAGGAGATTATGAGAATGCAAATGTAGGGGGTCTAACGAGAAAGAGAAAGAGTGGAATGACCGGGGGTTAACATGAATCGTACTCTAATGCAAATGAAAAACAAAACGAGTGAGTTTTGGAAAAATAGATCTAAATTACAAAAGGTTTTAATGATTAGTGCTTTAGCGGCAATTATCATTCTTGCCATTATTATCAGTATTTTTTCTTCTAATCAGAAAATGGCGCCGCTGTACAAAGATTTGTCAGCTGAAGAAGCCGGACAGATCAAAGAGGAATTGGATGCAAAAAAAGTGCCTAGCGAACTTTCAAATGGCGGTACGGTCATTAAGGTTCCGGAAGATCAGGTTGATTCACTGAAAGTTCAGCTGGCGGCAGAAGGGCTTCCTAAAACCGGATCAATTGATTACTCATTTTTTGGACAGAACGCCGGCTTTGGTTTAACAGATAATGAATTTGATATGGTGAAAGTCAAAGCCACACAAACGGAACTATCCAATCTGATTAATGAAATGGACGGTATCAAAAATTCAAAAGTAATGATTAACCTTCCGAAAGACGCTGTCTTTGTCGGTGAAGAGCAATCAGCAGCATCTGCTTCAATCGTCCTGCAGACTCAGCCTGGATACACTCTGGATCAAAGCCAGATCAACGGATTATATCATCTGGTATCAAAAAGTGTGCCGAACTTAAAAGAAGATAACATCGTCATCATGGACCAGAACTCTACATACTATGACAAAACAGACAGCGGTTCAGGGTCCTACGCTGATAGTTATTCTTCGCAGCAGGGAGTTAAATCCCAAGTTGAAAAAGACATTCAAAAACATGTTCAGTCATTGCTTGGAACGATGATGGGGCAGGACAAAGTTGTTGTTTCTGTCACGGCTGATATTGACTTTACAAAAGAAAATCGCACAGAAGACATCGTCGAGCCTGTTGACAAAGAAAACATGGAAGGCATCGCGGTCAGTGCTGAAAAAGTATCGGAAACATATCAGGGAGACGGCGCAGCTAATGGCGGAACTGCCGGAACCGGTGATGAAGATGTAACAAACTATCAAGCTGACGGTGAAAATACCGAAAGTGGGAACTACGAAAAAAGCAGTAATAAAATCAATTACGAGGTTAATCGAATCCATAAAGAAATAGCTGAAAGCCCTTATAAGGTAAGGGATTTAGGGATTCAAGTAATGGTAGAGCCGCCTGATGCCAAAAACACAGCGTCGCTATCAACTGAAAGACAGGATGATATACAAAAAATCCTTTCAACTGTTGTCAGAACATCATTGGATAAGGATGAAACACAGAACCAGAACCTTTCTGATGAAGATATCAATAATAAAATTGTTGTCTCCGTTCAGCCTTTTGACGGAAAAGTAAGTCTGGATACTGATATGGAAAAATCCTCCGGTATACCAATGTGGGTATATATCGTAGGGGGCGTATTGATCGCAGTTATCATCATTCTGATCATTATGTTTATCAGAAAGAAACGCGTTCAAGAGGATGAATTTGAGGAATACACGTACGAAGTGCCTCAGGAGCCTATCAATTTGCCTGATATTAATGAAGAGGAAAATGAAACAGAGGAAACAGTCAGACGAAAACAGCTTGAAAAGATGGCGAAAGATAAGCCTGAAGACTTTGCAAAACTGCTGAGAAGCTGGCTGGCCGAGGATTAGGAGGGATTAGAAATGGCGAGACGTGATCAAGACAAGCTTACAGGAAAACAAAAAGCAGCCATTCTCATGATTTCCTTAGGTTTAGATGTGTCAGCTTCTGTATATAAGCATTTAACCGATGAAGAAATTGAAAGGCTTACCCTTGAAATATCAGGAGTTAGAAGTGTCGATCATCAAAAAAAGGATGAAATTATAGAGGAATTTCATAATATAGCGATTGCCCAGGATTATATTTCTCAGGGCGGTTTAAGCTATGCCAGACAAGTTCTTGAGAAGGCGCTCGGAGAAGATAAGGCTGAAAACATACTAAACAGGCTGACTTCTTCTCTGCAAGTTAAACCATTTGACTTTGCCAGAAAAGCAGAGCCTGAACAAATTTTAAATTTCATCCAACAAGAGCATCCGCAAACGATGGCTTTAATCTTGTCTTACCTTGACCCTGTGCAGGCCGGACAAATTTTATCCGAGCTGAATCCTGAGGTACAGGCAGAAGTCGCAAGAAGGATTGCGGTAATGGACAGAACGTCACCTGAAATTATTAATGAAGTAGAACGGATTCTGGAACAGAAATTATCCTCCGCATTTACTCAGGATTATACACAAACCGGCGGAATCGAAGCTGTTGTTGAAGTGTTAAACGGTGTAGACAGAGGAACAGAAAAGACGATATTGGATTCCTTGGAAATTCAGGATCCTGATCTTGCTGAAGAAATCAAGAAGCGGATGTTTGTCTTTGAGGATATTGTTACCCTTGATAACCGAGCAATTCAGCGGGTTATACGCGATGTTGAAAACGACGATCTGCTCCTTTCATTAAAGGTGGCAAGCGAGGAAGTCAAAGAAATTGTATTCAACAATATGTCACAGCGTATGGTTGAAACATTCAAAGAAGAAATGGAATTTATGGGCCCTGTACGTTTGAAGGATGTAGAAGAGGCTCAATCAAGAATTGTAAGCATCGTCAGAAAGCTTGAAGAAGCCGGTGAAATTGTTATAGCAAGAGGCGGAGGAGACGATATTATTGTCTAATATCATTAAACAAGAATCATCTTTTTCCCCACAGCAGGAAAGAAGAAAGCTTTCTTTACAAGAGGTTCGGATCGATCATTCACATCTTTTACAGACTGAAGAAAATCCGGAAGCGTTAATGGCCCGGATCAAAGAAGAAGCTGATCGGATTTCCGAGCAAGCGAACAGCCAGATGGAAGACATCCGCCGTCAAATTGAGCAGGAAAAAAATGATTGGGCGGCTGAAAAACAGCAGCTTATTGAAGAAGCGAAAACAGAAGGTTTCGAACAAGGTGTTGCATTAGGGAGAGCTGAAGCCTTACAACAGTATGCTGAGCTGCTCAATCAGGCAAACAGCATAACAGAGATGTCCAGAAGAGCTGTAGAGGATAAGCTTGAAGATGCCTCCGGAGAAATCGTTGAGCTTGCCGTTGCGTTAGCTAAAAAAGTATGGCAGCAAAAATCTGATGATAAAGAGGCCTTTATCCTGCTTGTGAAACAGGTGGTAAACGAAGTAAAGGAATATGACGATATATCAATATATGTGGACCCTTATTACTATGAAACAGTTTTTCAGCATAAAGACGAAATCCAGCAGCTTCTTTACAAAGAATGCCGGCTGGGTTTATACGCCGATGAAAAAGCTGAAAAAGGATCATGCTATATAGAAACTCCTTTTGGAAGAGTGGATGCAAGCATTGATACCCAGCTGGTGCAACTGAAGCATAAGCTCCTTACAGCACTGGAAGCAGGTGCGGATCAATGAAGACACAGAGTCTGATAGATTGCATAGAAATGACAGACTCGTATAAGCGTTATGGAAAAGTGAAACGGGTGATCGGCCTGATGATCGAATCAAAGGGGCCGGCAAGCTCAATTGGCGACCTGTGCCTGATTTATGCAAAAGGTCAATCAGGAAAAGTCATCAAAGCTGAAGTTGTTGGATTTCAGGAAGAAAATATTTTGTTAATGCCCTATTTAGAGGCCGCTAGCATTGCCCCCGGGAGCATTGTTGAAGCCACCGGTGAATCTCTTCGTGTAAAGGTAGGAGCCGGTCTGATCGGACAAGTCATTGATGCGTTTGGCGAACCGCTCGACGGAAAACTTTTGCCGAAAGGACTTGCGCCTGTATCGACGGAGCAACCACCTCCTAACCCGATGAAACGCCCGCCTATCCGGGAAAAAATGGGTGTTGGAGTCAGGTCTATTGACAGTCTGCTGACTGTCGGAAAAGGCCAGCGGATTGGTATTTTCGCAGGAAGCGGCGTCGGGAAAAGCACATTAATGGGAATGATCGCTAAACAGACCGAAGCTGATTTGAACGTAATTGCACTCGTCGGAGAACGCGGTCGAGAGGTTCGGGAGTTTATTGAAAAAGACTTGGGAGCAGAGGGTCTGAAGCGGTCAATTGTAGTTGTTGCTACCTCAGACCAGCCTGCATTAACGAGGTTGAAAGCCGCTTATACGGCGACAGCCATTGCTGAGTACTTTCGTGATAAAGGGCAAAATGTCATGTTTATGATGGATTCTGTCACAAGGGTGGCGATGGCTCAGAGGGAGATCGGACTTGCCGCTGGAGAGCCCCCGACGACAAAAGGATATACACCCTCTGTGTTCGCTATTTTACCTCGTTTACTAGAGAGAACAGGTGCAAATGAACACGGAACAATCACAGCGTTTTATACAGTGTTAGTCGACGGGGATGACATGAATGAGCCTATTGCTGATACTGTTCGCGGAATCTTAGACGGACACATTGTGTTAGACAGGGCTCTTGCTAATAAAGGCCAGTTTCCTGCCGTCAATGTGTTAAAAAGCATCAGCAGGGTGATGTCAAACATCTCGACAAAACAGCACTTAGACGCAGCGAATAAATTCCGTGAACTTTTATCAACGTATCAAAATTCTGAAGATCTCATTAATATTGGAGCTTACAAAAGAGGGTCCTCAAGAGAAATTGATGAGGCGATACAATTTTATCCGCAGCTTATTCAATTTCTGAAGCAGGGAACAGAAGAATCAGCATCATTGGAAGAAAGCATTGCTGCATTAACTAGTTTGACAGGAAATGAGGAATAGAACGTGGCCTATCAATTTAGATTCCAAAAGCTGCTGGAACTAAAAGAGAACGAAAAAGACCAGTCTTTGTCTGAGTATCAGCAATCAGTTTCTGAATTTGAAACTGTAGCGGAGAAACTATATGAGAATATGAGCAAAAAGGAATTGCTTGAGCAAAATAAAGAAAACAAACTGAAAAGCGGGATGAGCGTTCAAGAGATGAGGCATTATCAGCAATTTGTCTCAAATCTTGAAAACACCATTTATCACTACCAAAAGCTCGTCATTATGAAAAGGAATCAAATGAACCAAAAGCAAGAAGTGTTAACAGAAAAAAATATTGAAGTGAAGAAGTTTGAAAAGATGCGTGAAAAACAGTTTAAAATGTTTGCTCTTGAAGACAAAGCTGCAGAGATGAAAGAAATGGACGATATTTCGATCAAGCAGTTTATGATTCAAGGCCATTAGGAGCGAATGTAATGTCCGGCAAAAAGAAAGAATCAGGTAAGTTCCGATCGGTTTTGCTGATCATTATCCTTCCGCTGATATTTCTGCTTATAGCAGGGGGGATTGTTCTCTGGGCGGCTGGTGTCAATGTCTTAAAGCCGATACAGGAAGCTGCAGCCAAAACGCCAGTTCTTAAAGAATTGGTTCCTGAGACCGAAGATAAAAAAGATACATCATCAACAGCTAAGAATAACAGTAATACGGCGGCTCTGGAAAAAACCATTAAGGATCAAAAAAGTGAGATCAGTATATTGAATAAGGATTTGGATACAAGCAAATCTGAAATAGACAGGCTGAATCAAAAGATTCGTTCTCTTGAAAAAACAGCGGAAGACCAAAAAAAGACACCGAAGGATAACACAGAAGATTCATCAAGTTCTGATAAAGCTTCTGATGATAAAGTCATCAGTGTTTATAAAAGCATGGACAGCGGAAAGGCTGCCAAAATCATTGCCCAATTAAAGGAGAAAGAAGCGCTGAAAATATTGAATGGACTGAGCAAAAAGCAGCTTGCTGAAATTTTGGCAAAAATGACTCCTGAGCAAGCGGCAGCATATACAGAAAAAATTGCTGCCAGCCAAGAATAGGGGGAATAAAGGTGAAGCTGCTTGAATTAGCCGGACCTCGGCTGCAAACTACAGCAGGGACAGCTGCTAAAACAATCAAAAATAGCCAGGGAGTTTTTCAAAATTGGCTTATGTCTGAAGCCGGCTCGAAAGAACCTTCATCACAAGGAAATGGGACTCTGACTGACGATCAGCTTTTAAAAGATGCATGTAAAAAGATCAGTGATTGGCTAAATGCAACTCCTGAAAATCAAGACAAGGAAAAAGCCGATCTTCTGCAAACGTTAAGTAAACTAACAGGAAAGCAGCTGGATGAATCCGCTCAGCAAATGTTACAGAATCTGCTGCAAGCAGTTGAATTAAAATTGGCTGACGGAACTGATCAACTGCACATGGGGCAAATACTTGCAGACAAAACCATTTCTGAAGAGAAAACTGCTCTGACTGCAAAGAATTCAGCTGGTGATGCCGCTACTGATGAACTCAAGTCTGACAGAGAGCAAGAAGTTCAGGAAAATGAGGCATCAGCAGAAGATGATAAAACGCTTATTCATATCCAAATGCTTATCAGTCAGCTTTTAGAAGGAAATAAAATGACTGACCGTGATCATCAAGCTCATACTGTCTACAAAAATGGAGATGAATTTCTTTCGGCATTAGAAAAAAAAGGCATATCTGAACAGCTTATTCAGGATCTTAAACAGCAGATATTTACAAAAGACGAGTCAAGTTCAAAGCTTTATAAGATGTCAAAGTCAGAGCTGAAAAGTTTTCAAAGCTTAATGGAACAGATGTCAGTGCTTCCTCAAAAAGGGACGAAGGAATGGAATATAGCTGAAAGTCAGCTGAAAGCTTTTTTGTTATCGAAATCATCCGAATCGTCACTAGAGGTCGGAAAACGTGCCCTTTCGCCGGACACTCTGACGTCAGGTAATAAAAGTACGGCAGATTCCTCTGTAAGTATTCAGCCTATTGATAGTAAGTCAGGAATTCAAATGATGTTTTCAGGCTACCGGAGCACCGGAGGAGTTCAGACACTCGATTTGCAGCTCTCATCTGATTTGCATGCAGCCGATACGAAAACGGTTGCTGATCAAGTGATCAGTGCATGGAAGCAGATGAAATATACACCCTTTGGGAGGTCAACCGGCAGTTTTACAATTCGGCTGAACCCTGAACATTTAGGATTTGTCACAATTAAGCTGACAAATGAAAATGGAATGTTCCAGAGTAAAATCATTGCATCCAGCCAATCTGCAAAAGAGCTGCTCGAACAACATCTGCCTCAGTTGAAGCAATCACTGCCGAATATGGCTGTCCAAGTTGACCGTTTTACATTGCCGATTCAAAGCGGAGACCAGCCGATATATGGCCAGCTTGCTGATGAACAGAAACAGCAGCAAGAGGGACAGAAGCAGCAAAGACAGAAAAAGCAATCAAACGAGTTTGGAGACTTGCTTGATGAAGTGTCAATGGTTGAATTGGAGGAAGAAGAATGACATCAATAAGCTCAGAATATAAATTGCCTGAAAAAACAAGCAGCACTGCCGCTGCAAGCAACAGCAGCCTGGGAAAAGACGAGTTTTTAAAAATATTAATGACTCAAGTCCAAAACCAAGATCCGCTTAATCCGGTTGATGACAAAGAATTTATCAGCCAGATGGCGACTTTTTCAAGCCTGGAACAGATGATGAATCTGAATACGACGATGACTAAATTCGTTGAAAACCAAGATCCGTTTACAACGTATGTTGATTGGATGGGAAAAGAAGTATCTTGGACTGATGGTAAAAGTGCAACAGATAAAACAGGCACAGTAAGCTCTGTTAAACATTCTAAAGGAAATTATTATCTCGTTCTTGATGATGGGACCGAGATCAGTCCGGCGAATGTCATGTCTGTGGGACAATCATCTAAATAAAAACATCTGGGGGAATATATTATGTTACGTTCACTTTATTCTGGAATCAGCGGTATGAAAAACTTTCAAACAAAACTTGATGTTATCGGCAATAATATTGCCAACGTAAATACAGTGGGATTCAAAAAGAGCCGGGTTACCTTTAAAGATATGGTAAGTCAAACGATTGCCGGCGGTTCTGCTGCTGGTGCAACAATCGGCGGAACAAACTCTAAGCAGATCGGTTTGGGTTCATCATCTGGCACAATTGATACCATCCATTCAACAAGCGCGACACAAAGCACAGGAAGAACGCTTGATTTAGCGATTGACGGCGACGGTTATTTTCAAATCGATACAGGTGATGGAACGGCTTACACAAGAGCTGGAAACTTCTATTTAGATAATACCGGAACATTGGTGACTGGTGACGGCTACCATGTGTTAAATATGACAGGAGGAACAATAAAAATTCCTCTAGATGCTCAAAGCTTTAGTATCGGATCTGATGGAAAAGTGTCAATTGTTGATGCTGGCGGTAAACCACAAGATGGCGGTCAGATCGGGATTGTTACTTTTGCAAACAGTGACGGTTTAGATAAAATCGGAAGCAACTTGTATCGTGAATCTTTGAACTCTGGAACTGCTAGTGCAGCTAATCAGCCTGGTGATGGCGGTACAGGTGCCTTGAAGTCAGGATTTATAGAAATGTCTAACGTTGATTTAACAGACGAGTTTACTGAAATGATTGTTGCTCAGCGCGGGTTCCAATCAAACTCTAAGATTATTACAACATCGGATGAAATCCTTCAAGAGCTGGTTAACCTTAAACGTTAAGGAGGGAGGGGAGGCGAGTAATCGCTTCTCCGCTGTTTTATGATTAAAGTAACCCGTTTAAATGGGCAGCCCTTTACGCTGAATGCGTTATTTATTGAACAGATTGAATGCTTTCCGGATACTACAATCACACTGTCGAACGGTAAGAAGTTTGTAGTAAAAGAAGATGAAGAAGCTGTTCTGGAGAAGATTGTGTCGTTCTATCAAAAAATACAAATATTTTCAATGGACCATGGAATAGAGGAACCGGAATGAAGAAAAAATTATTGATCATTTTACTAATTATTCTTATCGTAATTGGTGCTCTCGGGGCGGCGGCTTATTTTGTTTTAGGCGGAAAGTCCGAAAAAAGTGAGGCAAAACGAAGTATTGATGAAATCGTTGCATCTTCTGTTGATGTAGCAGAAATCACAACGAATTTAAAATCCGATAACATTATTCGCTTAGCGATTAAACTTGAAACTGACTCTGATAAATCAAAAGAAGAGCTTGAAAAACGTGATTTTCAAGTGAAAGATGCTGTTATATCACTGCTGGCTGATACGAATGCTGATGAGATTGAGGGAGACAAGGGAAAAGAAACCTTTAAGAAGGAACTAAAAGATAAAGTGAATAGCTACCTCCAAGAAGGAAAAGTAGAAAAAGTGTATATTACCTCTTTTAATCTGCAATAAAGCATAATTTGACAGAATACGGAGGTGAGGAAAATGTCAGGAGAAGTTCTCTCCCAAAATGAAATAGATGCACTGCTTTCTGCAATATCAACGGGTGAAATGGATGCTGAAGAGCTGAAAAAAGAAGAAAAAGAGAAAAAAGTAAAGGTTTATGATTTCAAACGCGCGCTGCGGTTTTCTAAAGACCAAATCCGCAGTTTAACAAGAATTCATGACAATTTTGCAAGACTTCTTACAACTCACTTTTCTGCTCAGCTCAGAACATATATCCATATATCGGTCAGCTCTGTTGATCAGGTTCCATACGAAGAATTTATCCGATCCATACCGAATATGACGATCCTGAATTTATTCGATGTCCATCCGATGGAAGGCAGAATTATGATGGAGGTTAACCCGACAATTGCCTATACGATGATGGATCGTGTGATGGGGGGCATCGGGATCAGTCATAATAAGGTTGATAGTTTAACAGAAATTGAAACAAAAATTATTTCTAATTTATTTGAAAATGCACTGGGAAATTATAAAGAAGCTTGGCAGTCCATTGCTGATATTGAGCCCGAAATGACTGAGTTTGAAGTGAATCCGCAATTTGTTCAGATGGTATCTCCTAATGAAACGGTTGTTGTTATTTCACTCAACACACAAATCGGCGAAATCAGCGGTGTCATCAATCTTTGTATCCCGCATATCGTCCTCGAGCCGCTCATACCAAAGCTTTCGGTCCATTATTGGATGCAATCAGAAAGAAATGAACCGAAACCTGAGGAAACAAAGTCGCTTGAAAAACGTATCATGACAGCACAAATACCTGTCGTGGCCGAACTCGGCACATCTGAACTGACAATAGAAGAGTTTTTAAGTTTAGAAGTCGGAGACTGCATAACTTTGGACAAATCAGTAACAGATCCTCTTACTGTATTGGTCGGAGATAAGCCGAAATTTTTAGGACAAGCCGGCCGGGTGAATCGAAAACAGGCAGTGCAAATTTTAGACCACGACATAAGAGGTGAACAAGATGGAGAATAACAGATTATCTCAAGATGAGATTGACGCGCTTCTTAACGGCACGAGCAGCACACCTGATGAGCCTGAGGCTCCGGAAGTGCATGACTTATCGGACATGGAGCGTGATGCGATCGGTGAAATCGGAAATATTTCATTCGGCAGTTCAGCGACAGCTTTATCCACGCTTTTAAATCAAAAAGTTGATATTACGACTCCAAACGTAACTGTCATCCCAAGAAGCAAAATCAGTGATGCGTTTCCTGAACCGTATGTTGCAATTGAAGTGAATTATACGGAAGGTTTCAGCGGCAGCAACCTGCTAGTCGTCGAACAAAGTGACGCGGCGATTATTGCGGACCTAATGATCGGGGGAGACGGGAAAGGTGCAGATCCTTCACTTGGAGAGATCCATTTGAGCGCGGTTCAAGAAGCGATGAACCAAATGATGGGGTCGGCAGCAACGTCAATGTCTACTGTATTCAGTAAAAAAATTGATATTTCACCCCCGCGTGTAGAACTGCTTGATGTAAATGAAGAAAAAGGAACAGACCGTATTCCTGCTGATGAAATGCTGGTTAAAGTTTCTTTCCGCTTGAAGGTGGGCGAGTTAATAGACTCTAACATCATGCAGCTATATCCGCTGACATTTGCTAAAGATTTGATCTCGAGCCTTATGAACACGGAGGAAAGTCCAGCTGAAGAAACAACGCCGGAGCCTGAGGTTACATATGAACAGCCGAAAGAGCCTGTGATGTCCGAGCCGCGGAACGAACCGCAGCAGCAAGTGCCGGCTAAAAGGCAGGGGAAACCGAAGAAAGCCGCGCCTGTTCAAGTTTCTCCAGTGGAATTTTCATCATTTGATCCAAATGAGAGCACACAAGCTCCTATAAACAATCTGGATATGCTTTTGGATATCCCGCTTTCGATCACTGTTGAACTCGGCAGAACGAAAAGAAGCGTAAAAGAAATTTTAGAACTTTCAGCCGGAAGTATTATTGAGCTGGATAAATTAGCCGGTGAGCCGGTAGATATTTTAGTGAATCAGCGTATCGTCGCCAAAGGCGAAGTCGTGGTCATTGAGGAAAACTTCGGAGTAAGGGTCACTGACATATTAAGCCAGGCAGAACGCATTAATAATTTAAAATAAAGAAACACGAGGAGAGAGAAAAAAATTATGGCACATAGAATTTTAATTGTAGATGACGCAGCATTTATGAGAATGATGATCAAAGATATTTTGGTAAAAAACGGTTTTGACGTAGTGGCAGAAGCCGAAAATGGCGCTCAGGCTGTAGAAAAATTTAAAGAGCATTCTCCTGACTTAGTTACAATGGATATCACAATGCCAGAAATGGACGGTATTACTGCACTAAAAGAAATTAAACAAATTGATGCTCAAGCTAAAATCATTATGTGTTCTGCCATGGGACAGCAATCAATGGTTATCGATGCTATTCAAGCCGGTGCTAAGGATTTTATCGTGAAACCTTTCCAGGCGGACCGTGTGCTTGAAGCAATCAACAAAACATTAAGCTAAAGGGTGTACGACTGTTGAAAAAGAGTCAATGTTTCATTGCTTTTATATGTTTTTTCATTTTATTCAGTGTGCATCCGCTTGCTGCTGATGCGGCGGCATCTGATGATTCAACTGTAAACGAATGGTTTCAAAAGAAAGAGGAAAAGACCGCAGATAAGCCAGAGCAAAAGAAAGAAAAAACGACACAAACTGCTGATGAGACGGAGGGAGCTGCTGCTCCTTCTGTTTCAGCTTTTGATTTTGTGAAGATGATTTTCGCTTTATTGTTTGTCATCGCGCTGATTTACGGGCTTGTTAAGCTTATGAACAAAAGAAACCGGCTGCTAAAGCCTTTTCAATATGTTGAAAATATCGGCGGAACATCGGTTGGCCAAAACCGATCTATCCAATTGATTAAAGTCGGCAACAGTGTTCTCGTCGTTGGGGTAGGAGAGACGATCCAGCTCCTTAAAGAAATTGAGGATGAAAAGGAAATCGAAGTCATACTCAGCCAGCATGAAGAGGCGATGTCAAGCAAAATAGAGTGGCAAAAGCTTGTCAAACCCCTAAAGGGTTCTGAGAATCAGCCGCAGCAAAAGCTGCCTTCATTTTCAAAGGCATTAAAAGAGCAGCTTGAAGAGCTAAAACAAAACCGTTCAGAAGGAAAAAAGAAAGGCCCACGTCATCATGAATGAGTTTATAAATATTTTCAGTTCTAGCGATCCGGGTAACGTCAGTTCAACTGTTAAATTACTATTATTGTTAACTGTATTTTCAGTGGCGCCTGGAATATTGATTCTTATGACTTGTTTTACCCGCATCGTCATCGTTCTGTCGTTTGTCAGAACTTCACTGGCGACGCAATCAATGCCGCCCAACCAGGTCCTTATCGGCCTTGCGCTATTTTTAACATTTTTTATTATGGCTCCTACTTTTTCAGAGATTAATAAAGAAGCGCTGACACCATTGATGGACAATAAAATCAGTTTGGACGAAGCGTATACAAAAGCTGAGGAACCGATTAAAGAATTTATGAGTAAGCACACAAGGCAGAAGGATTTGGCACTGTTTATGAATTACGCGAAAATGGATAAACCCGAATCATTAAAAGATATTCCTCTTACAACGATGGTTCCCGCTTTTGCCATTTCGGAGCTCAAAACAGCGTTTCAAATAGGCTTTATGATTTTTATCCCCTTTTTAATTATTGATATGGTAGTGGCGAGCGTACTGATGTCAATGGGGATGATGATGCTCCCTCCAGTTATGATTTCTCTGCCCTTTAAAATTTTACTTTTTGTTTTAGTAGACGGCTGGTATTTAATTGTGAAATCTTTGCTTCAGAGCTTTTAGGGTAGGTGCTAAACGTGAATTCAGAATTTGTAATTTCTATGGCGGAGAAAGCCGTATATGTAACGCTGATGATCAGCGCGCCTCTGCTTGCGATCGCTTTATTGGTCGGATTAATCGTCAGCATCTTTCAGGCGACAACTCAAATCCAGGAACAGACTTTGGCGTTTATTCCCAAAATCGTGGCAGTCCTCTTGGCACTGATTTTTTTCGGGCCATGGATGCTGTCGACCATCCTTTCGTTCACAACAGAGCTGTTTTCTAATTTAAATCGTTTTGCAGGGTAATACAGTGATGAATTCGATTATTGATTTATTTCCTGCTTTTTTATTGGTTTTTATTAGAATCTCTGCTTTTTTTGTAACGGTTCCGCTATACGGCCACAGAAACGTTCCGGCTGTTCATCGTATCGGATTTGCTTTTTTTCTTGCAGTCATTTGCTTCAGCACGATTGATAAACCTCCGTCTTTGGAGGTTGACGAGCAATATATGCTGCTGGCGTTTAAAGAAGCTTTGGTGGGTCTGTGTCTTGGTTTGATTGCTTATATGATGATTGCTGCCGTTCAGATAGCCGGTTCGTTTATTGATTTTCAGATGGGTTTTTCAATTGCGAACGTTATCGATCCGCAAACGGGCGCACAGAGTCCATTGATCGGCCAGTTTATCTATACGATGGCTCTTTTGTTTATGCTGAGTGTCAATGCGCATCATTTGCTGCTGGACGGTATTTACTACAGCTTTCAGTATATTTCGGTTGATCAGGCATTTCCGAATTTTGGCGATGAAAAGTTTGCTTATCTTATCGCCAAAAGCTTTAATGCAATGTTTATTATCGCATTTCAAATGTCGGCGCCGGTTGTGGCCAGTTTGTTTCTTGTGGATCTTGCATTAGGCATCGTGGCCCGGACAGTTCCGCAATTAAATGTATTTGTCGTCGGTCTGCCTTTAAAGATTGCTGTCAGTTTTATCATGCTCATCGTGTGTATGTCCGTTATCTTCGTCGTTGTTCGGAATGTTTTCGGCTTAACGATTGAAACGATGCGGAATCTTTTAGCATTGGTCGGTGTTTCTTAATGAAGCTAAGAATTGACCTCCAATTTTTTGCGGGAGAAAAAACAGAGAAAGCCACTCCGAAAAAACGGAAGGATACTAGAAAAAAAGGGCAGGTTGCAAAAAGCTCTGATGTGAATACCGCCGTTTCATTATTAGTCATCTTCCTTTCGTTTATTGCGATCGGCCCGTATATGAGAGACAGGCTGCTGTCATTTATAGAGACATTTTACACGGAGTCACTCACAATGAAGCTCTCAGAATCAAATGTGCACATCCTGTTTATCAGCTTATTAAAGGATACTGGCATCGTACTTGCTCCGATTCTGCTTGTTGCCCTTGTTGCAGGAGTTGTAAGCAACTATATGCAGGTGGGATTTTTATTTTCTACGGAAGTGATCCAGCCTAAGCTTGAAAAATTGGATCCGATAAAAGGCTTTAAACGGATATACAGCATGAGGGCGATTGTAGAGTTGCTTAAATCGATTTTGAAAATTGCTGTTGTAGGGTTTGCGGCGTTCGTTGTGCTTTGGATGCACTATGGAGAAATTCTCCGCCTTCCCCTTCTGACACCTGAAGAGGCACTTTCCTTTGTTTCAAAACTCACCCTGTGGATGGGGCTGAGCGGAGCAGGGGCTTTGTTGATTCTTGCCGGACTCGATTATTTGTATCAGAGATTTGACTATGAGAAAAATATCAAAATGTCAAAGCAGGATATAAAAGATGAGTACAAAAAATCTGAGGGAGATCCGATTATTAAGTCTAAAATTAAGCAACGACAGCGGGAAATGGCGATGAGGCGGATGATGCAGGAAGTGCCGAAAGCTGATGTCATCATCACAAACCCGACTCACTATGCGATCGCACTTAAATATGACGAAGAAAAAATGGACGCGCCATACATTGTTGCAAAAGGTGTAGACCACCTTGCATTAAAAATAAGGAAGATAGCTAAAGAGCATGATGTCATGATGGTAGAAAACAGGCCGCTTGCCCGTGCGTTATATGATCAGGTTGAAATTGACCAGGCAGTGCCGGAAGAGTTTTTTAAAGTCTTGGCAGAAATCTTGGCTTACGTATTTAAAACGAAACAAAAAGTAAATTGAATTTTACGATTCAAAAGGAGAGAAAAAACAGCATGTCAACAAGAGATTTATCCGTTTTAATAAGTGTTGTCCTCATTGTGGCAATGCTGGTGATACCATTTCCTCCATGGCTGTTAAGTATTTTGATCATTATTAATATTTCTCTTGCGTTGATCGTGCTTCTCACCACAATGAATATGCAAGAACCGCTGCAGTTTTCGATTTTTCCGTCACTGCTGCTGCTTTTGACCTTATTTCGTCTGGGCTTGAATGTGTCAACGACGCGTTCGATCCTTTCGCACGGCGAAGGAGGGAAGGTTGTTGAGACCTTCGGTAACTTCGTTGTCGGCGGAAATGTTTTAGTCGGACTTGTTGTATTTATTATCTTAATTATTATTCAGTTTATCGTCATCACAAAGGGCGCGGAACGTGTTTCCGAGGTTGCGGCAAGATTTACGCTTGATGCAATGCCAGGGAAGCAGATGAGTATTGATGCTGATTTAAACGCAGGCATGATTAACGAACAGGAAGCGAAACACCGCCGTGAAAAAGTAGCTCGAGAAGCAGACTTTTACGGTGCGATGGACGGTGCCAGCAAATTTGTGAAAGGTGATGCAATTGCCGGAATTATTATTGTGATGATCAATATCATTTTCGGAATCATTATCGGTATGCTGCAGCAAGGCATGGCGATACAAGAGGCAGCCTCTCATTTTACGATGCTGACTGTAGGAGATGGAATTGTATCGCAAATTCCGGCGCTGTTAATTTCTACAGCTACAGGTATTGTCGTAACAAGAGCAGCCTCCGAAGGAAACTTAGGTCATGACATCACAGGCCAGCTGTTCGCTTATCCAAAGCTCTTATATGTTACAGCAGCAACTATTCTGCTTCTTGGCTTGTTTACTCCAATTGGTATTCTCCTAACAGGGCCGCTTGCAGGGCTGCTTGCTTTTGGCGGTTATACGCTATCTAAAACAGGTAAGGAAAAAGAAGAAGTGGAAGAGATTCTTGAGGAAGAGGCTGAAGTTGACGAGCTCAAAAGCCCCGAAAGTGTTGTGCAGCTTCTGCATATAGATCCGATAGAATTCGAGTTTGGCTATGGTCTGATTCCGCTGGCGGATGCTAATCAGGGCGGGGATTTATTAGACCGAATTGTGATGATTCGCCGTCAGCTGGCGCTGGAACTTGGGCTTGTCATTCCTGTCGTGCGTATCAGAGACAATATCGCTTTGCAGCCTAATGAATACCGATTGAAAATTAAAGGCAATGAAGTAGCAAAAGGCGAGCTATTACTAGATCATTATCTAGCAATGTCGCCTACGCCTGAAGACGACCTGATTGAAGGGATCGAAACAGTAGAACCGTCGTTTGGGCTTCCAGCCAAATGGATTGGCGAATCGGTGAAGGATGAAGCTGACATGCTGGGCTATACAGTTGTAGATCCGGCTTCAGTTGTCTCAACACATATTACAGAGAAAATTAAGCAGCATGCTCATGAATTAATCGGCAGACAGGAGACGAAACAGCTTATTGATCATTTGAAAGAAACGTATCCGGTCCTGGTGGAAGAGGTTACGCCAAATCCATTATCTGTCGGAGATATTCAGAAAGTGCTGGCTAAACTGTTAAAAGAAAAAGTTTCAATCCGCAATTTGGTAACCATTTTTGAAACACTTGCCGATTATGGAAAACTGACAACGGACTCTGATCTTTTGACAGAGTACACAAGACAGGCACTTGCTAAGCAAATTACTGCCCAGTTTGCCAAAGAAAATGAAGTGTTAAAAGTGATCACTTGTTCCGGCCGTGTAGAAAAGGCAATTGCTGACGGTGTACAGCAAACAGAACATGGGAACTATTTGTCGCTTGAACCAGATGTGTCGGAAAGCATTGTGCGCTCTGTTGCAAAAGAAGCCGAACAGCTCTCAATACGGCAAGAGACTGCGATTCTTCTTTGCTCGCCTCCTGTAAGGATGTATGTGAAACAGCTTCTGGAACGATATTTTCCGGATCTTCCTGTTCTTTCTTATAACGAGCTTGAGGCTAATGTCGAAGTTCAAAGCATTGGAGTGGTGGATATTTAATGAAAATCAAAAAATTTACTGCTGCTTCAATGCAAGAAGCGGCACAGCTTATCAGAAAAGAACTAGGCAATGAAGCGGTTATACTGAATTCCAAAAAAATCAATAAGCGTAAATGGTTCGGGCTTTTAAAAAAACCGGCTGTTGAAGTGATTGCCGTATTGGATCAAGATTTTCTTGAGAAAAAAACAGCTGAAAAGGCAGCAGAGCCGAAACAAACGTCAAAACCTCCTGTCAGCAGTCCGAAAATAGAGGAGAGGATAATCCCTCAAATTCCGGCTCAATCTGAGCCAGGTGATTTTTCAGCATATCAATCCGTACTTCCTGAACCGCTCAGAATAGCCGAACAGCTTTTGGGAGAAACCGGCGTTAATGAATCAATTAAGACCCGTACTATGAAAAAAATATTGCGATTCTCTGTTGAATCGGGCGGACTTACGGAAGAAAACGTGGCCGGTAAACTTCAGGATATACTGTGCGGGGCACTACCTCCAGCAGACAAGTGGCAGGAGCCCATTCGTTCGAAGTATATCGTGCTGTTTGGTTCGACGGGCGCGGGTAAAACAACAACGCTTGCAAAACTAGCAGCGTCTTCTCTGCTTGAAAAACAGAAAAAAATTGCTTTTATTACAACAGATACTTACCGGATTGCAGCAGTTGAACAGTTGAAAACATATGCCGAGCTGCTGCAGGCTCCTCTGGAAGTCTGTTATACAAAAGAGGAATTTCAGCGGGCGAAAGAATTATTTGCTGAATATGATCATGTATTTATCGATACAGCAGGAAGAAACTTCAGAGAACAGCAATATATCGATGAACTGAAAGAGACGATTCCTTTTGAAAGCAGCATTCAGTCATTTCTCGTTTTGTCAGCGACTGCAAAATATGAAGATATGAAACAAATTGTCAGACGTTTTTCATCTGTTCCTGTCAATCAGTTTATTTTTACGAAAATAGATGAGACTGCTTCCTTAGGCTCTGTATTCAGTATACTGGCAGAATCAAAGATAGGCGCCGGGTTTATCACAAACGGCCAGAATGTGCCGGAGGATATACAGACAGTCTCGCCGCGGGAGTTTGTAGGGATGCTGTGCAGATGAACAGATTTGACCAAGCAGCAACTTTACGGGCGAAAATGAAGAAGCGTGAGCGCGATCTGCCGATTGTTTTTGCACAGAAAGCTAAAACACTTGCAGTCATCAGCGGCAAGGGCGGTGTCGGAAAATCCAACATCACTTTAAATATGGCTCTTGCGCTGCAGGATAAAGGCAAGAAGGTACTGCTTATTGATCTTGATATCGGAATGGGGAACATTGATATATTAATGGGAAACTCGTCTTCCGCGACTATTATTGACGTTCTAACTGAGCGCAAGCCTTTTATGCAATCCATTTCTACTGGGCCAAAGGGTCTTCGGTATATATCTGGCGGAACTGGGCTGGATGTGATGTTTCAGCTGGACCAGAAAAAATGGACCTTTTTTGCTAATGAGCTTTCTCATGCGTTAAGTCAGTTCGATTATGTACTGTTTGACATGGGGGCGGGCTTATCAAAAGACCAGCTGCCTTTTATTTTATCAGCAGAAGACATTTTGATCATAACAACCCCGGAGCCTACAGCCATTATGGATGCATACAGCGCTGTCAAACATTTAGCTTTGACAGGAAATCAGCTTTCAATGAAAGTAGCTGTCAATCGGTGCCGTGATCAAAAGGAAGGGTTTGACGCTTTTACCCGCCTTTCCCGGACCATTCACATGTTTTTAGGCGAAGCGGTTCAGTTTGCCGGTTCAGTCCCTGACGACGGGATCGTGAGCAAAGCAGTTGTCGAACAGGTTCCTTTTTTATTAAAAAGTCCTCAGGCAAAAGCCAGCCGGTCAGTCCGTCTCCTAGCGGACGCCTTGTTTGAAAGAGAAGAAACTAGACACAAAGAAGAAAAACAGACATTTATTGAGAAATTATCTTCTTTTTTAATGAGGAGGGCTTAATTTGATTCGTGTGCTTGTAGTTGATGATTCGGCTTTTATGAGAAAAATGATAAGTGATTTTCTAACCGAGGAAAAGCAGATAGAAGTAATCGGAACTGCGAGAAACGGAGAAGAGGCACTTAAAAAGATAGAATTGCTGAAACCGGATGTTATCACACTTGATATCGAAATGCCGGTGATGAATGGAACAGACACACTGCGGAAAATTATTGAGCTTTATCAGCTGCCGGTCATTATGGTTTCAAGCCAGACCCAGCAAGGAAAAGAGTGTACGATTAACTGTTTAGAGATAGGCGCCTTTGATTTTATCACAAAGCCATCTGGTTCTATATCTTTAGATTTATACAAAATTAAAGAACAATTAGTTGAGCGGGTCATCGCGGCCGGACTTTCCGGTCAGCAAAAAGCTGCGGCTCCGGCGGTCAATCGGCCTGAGCCTAAACGCATCGCTAAGCCTGCATTGAGTCAGTCAAAATCTGGAACAGGCAGACATATTGTTTGTATCGGCACGTCAACAGGCGGACCAAGGGCGCTTCAAAAGGTGATACCAAAGCTTCCTAAGGATTTAAACGCGCCTGTAGTCGTTGTACAGCACATGCCTGAAGGCTTTACTGCTTCTCTGGCTGATCGGCTGAACCATCTGTCTGACATTCGTGTAAAGGAAGCAAAAGATGGCGAAGCAGCTCTTAACGGCTGTGTGTACATAGCTCCGGGGGGAAAAAACATATCCGTTATCAAAAACAGCGGCGGCCTTAAAATCGTTCTTGATAATCACGATACGCCAAGCCGTCATAAACCATCAGCAGACTACTTGTTCCGTTCTGTCGGCAAACTTGCAGACTATGAAAAAGTAGCGGTCATTATGACCGGAATGGGCAGTGACGGTACTGCCGGTCTTAAGGACATGCTTGCGTCCGGCAATGTGAAAACCATTGCAGAGTCTGAAGAATCTTGTGTTGTATTTGGGATGCCGAAAGCAGCCGTTAAGGCGGGCCTTATTCATGAAATTAAACATGTGGAAGATATCGCAGCATCCATCACAAGCTGTGTGAAAAAAGAGAGGGTGTGATTCAAATGGATATGAATCAATATTTAGATGTCTTTATTGATGAAAGTAAAGAACATTTACAAACATGTAATGAAAAGCTTCTCCTTTTAGAGAAAGACCCGACAGACCTTCAGCTCGTCCACGATATATTCAGGGCTGCCCATACATTAAAAGGTATGAGCGCAACGATGGGGTATACGGATTTAGCCCATTTAACCCATCTGCTTGAAAACGTATTGGATGCTTTTCGAAACGGAGATATGGCAGTTACATCAGACTGGATGGATATCTTGTTTGAAGCGCTGGATCATCTGGAAGCAATGGTTCAGTCTATTATTGACGGCGGGGATGGTAAAAGAGACATCTCTGAAGTGAGCGCAAAGCTTGACGTGAACGGTGCGCATGCTGAGACTGCTGCTTCAGCGGAACCTGCTGAAGCGAAGGGGTCAGCATCTGATTGGGGATATGATGAGTTTGAACGAACAGTGATAGAAGAAGCGGAGGAGCAAGGTTTCAAACGGTATGAAATCACAATTTCTCTGAAAGAAGACTGTATGTTAAAAGCGGTTCGTGTATATATGGTTTTTGAGAAGCTCAATGAGATCGGAGAAGTAGCCAAAACAATACCGAGTGCGGAAGTGCTTGAGACGGAAGATTTCGGCACTGACTTCCAGGTGTGCTTCTTAACGAATCAAACGGCTGAAGACGTTGAACAGATCATCAACGGAGTTTCAGAGGTCGAGCATGTTGAAATTATTCAGGGCTCGCCTTTACAACCAGCTGAAAAACCGGAGGAGCCTCAGGCGGATACACCAGCTGCTGCACCTGTTAGGCAGGACAAACCAAAGCAGCCTGCTAAAAACGATGAACAGTCGAAGCATACATCAGGCGGGTCTAAAACAATTCGTGTCAATATCGACAGGCTTGATTCTTTAATGAACTTATTTGAAGAGCTTGTCATTGACCGCGGGCGTCTTGAGCAGATTGCAAAAGAGCTTGAGCACAATGAATTGACTGAAACAGTCGAGCGAATGACGAGAATTTCCGGCGATTTGCAGTCTATTATTCTCAATATGAGAATGGTTCCGGTTGAAACTGTTTTTAACCGTTTCCCAAGAATGATTCGCCAGCTTCAAAAAGAGCTGAATAAAAAAATCGAACTCTCCATCATCGGTGCGGAAACAGAACTCGATCGAACAGTAATTGATGAAATTGGAGATCCGCTCGTTCACTTAATCAGAAACAGTATTGACCATGGAATTGAGTCTCCGGAAACACGTTTGCAAAAAGGAAAACCTGAGTCTGGAAAAGTTGTGCTGAAAGCTTATCACAGCGGAAATCACGTCTTTATTGAAGTAGAGGATGACGGGGCAGGCCTTAATCGCAAAAAAATCCTTGAAAAAGCGCTTGAGCGCGGTGTCATTACAGAAAGAGAAGCTGAAACCTTAGAAGACAATGAAATTTATGAATTGATATTTGCTCCGGGGTTCTCTACTGCTGATCAAATTTCGGATATTTCCGGGCGGGGTGTCGGGCTTGATGTTGTGAAAAATAAACTCGAGTCACTCGGCGGTTCAGTCAGTGTGAAATCTGCAGAAGGACAAGGATCACTATTCAGCATTCAGCTTCCGCTTACACTGTCCATTATTTCAGTTCTGCTGATCAAATTGGAAGAAGAGACATTTGCGATTCCGATTTCTTCTATAATTGAAACGGCAGTTATAGACAGAAAAGATATTCTGCAAACGCATGACCGTGAAGTAATCGATTTTAGAGGGCATATTGTCCCTGTCGTTTATTTAAAAGAAGAGTTTAAAATAGAAGATACAAGACAAGATGCGGAACAGCTCCATATCATTGTCGTGAAAAAAGGCGACAAACCTACTGCATTTGTGGTGGACTCCTTTATTGGCCAGCAGGAAGTTGTGCTGAAATCACTCGGAGATTATTTAACAAACGTCTTTGCAATTTCCGGAGCTACTATTTTAGGAGACGGAGAAGTAGCGCTCATTATCGATTGTAATGCACTGATTATTTAACCATACGAGGAGGTGTCTCACATGACTGCAGAAATTAAAACAGGCGAAAAAATGATTGTCTTTATGGTAAATGGCAAAGAATATGCCATTTCTGTCACTCAGGTGAAATCAATTGAGAAATGGCAAAAGCCAACGAGAGTGCCAGGCGTTGAACCTTATATTTGCGGAGTGATCAATTTGCGCGGCGTGGTGACTCCGGTTATTGATTTAAGAAAGCGTCTCAGCTTGCCTGAGTATGAAATTACCGATGAAACACGAATTATCATTATTGCTTATCGTGATATTGAAGTGGGCTGGATTGTGGATGAAGCAAATGATGTCATAACAGTACATGAAAGTGAAATAGAATCCGCTCCGGAAAGTGTTCAAAAAGACACGTATGTGTCGATCAAACAGATTGTAAAACAAGAGAACAGGCTCTTAAATATTATTGATGCAAATGCGGTTTTGGATAAAGAATCATCTCAGTCCGCTGTGCCCGATCAAGCTTAATCTTAAAGGGGTTATGACATGAGTATTTTTAATGGAATCAAAGAAGAGCAGATGGACATTTTGCGGGAAGTCGGCAATATCGGAGCCGGCCACTCTGCTTCTGCAATGG
This sequence comes from Bacillus sp. FSL K6-1012, assembly GCF_037964915.1. Taxonomy (NCBI): domain Bacteria; kingdom Bacillati; phylum Bacillota; class Bacilli; order Caryophanales; family Bacillaceae; genus Bacillus; species Bacillus sp. FSL K6-1012. The sequence goes on from NZ_CP150175.1 coordinate 1,754,489, forward strand.
CCCAGCTGTTAAATAGAAAGATTGATATGGAAGTCCCGTTTGCAAAGTTACTATCGTTTGATGAACTTGTAGACTTTTTCGGCGGAGCAGAAATGCCGGTCGCCAGCATCTTTTTAAGAATGGAAGGCGATTTGACGGGCTCAATGTTCTTTATAATGCCTTTTTATCAGGCGGAGCAGTTTATTAGAGAGCTGATCGGCAACCCGGATTTTGATATAGAAAACCTGGGTGAAGATCATATGAGTTCTTCCGCTTTGCATGAACTGGGCAATATTTTAGCAGGATCATATTTAACGGCATTGGCTGATTTGACGAAACTCCAGCTTTACCCGAGTGTTCCAGAAGTTTCACTGGACATGTTCGGTGCTGTCATCAGTGAAGGTCTGATGGAGCTCAGTCAGGTTGGGGAACATGCAATTGTTGTTGATACGTCAATTTTTGACCAAAGCCATCAGCAGGAGCTAAAAGCGCATATGTTTATGCTGCCGGACTATGATTCATTTGAAAAGCTCTTTGTCGCCTTGGGTGCTTCATTATGAGTACAACTGAGGCTGCTGTTGTAAAGGTTGGAATTGCGGACGTGAAGATCGCCCGCTTCCCGGATTCAATCCGGACGTCTGGTTTAGGGTCGTGTGTAGGGCTGGTGCTTTACGATAAAGAAAAGCAAACGGCGGGGCTTGTCCATGTCATGCTGCCGGATTCGACGTTATCAAAAACAGCTGAACTCAATCGGGCAAAATATGCCGATACCGCTGTAAAAGCTACGATTGATATGCTGGTAGAAGCGGGCTGCCGAAAGTTTGCGTTAAAAGCAAAGCTTGCCGGCGGATCAGAGATGTTTAAATTTAAAATGACGAATGATTTGATGAAGATCGGACCGAGAAATGTCTTAGCGATAAAGGAACAGCTGTCATTATATAATATTCCGATTATCAGTGAAGATACGGGAGGCTCAAGCGGCCGGACGATAGAATTTGAACCGAAGTCCTGTATGCTGCATATTCGAACTGTTAAACAAGGTGAAAAAACGATTTAATTAAGGTATTAGGGGGATAACAATGCAATCCTTGAATTATGAAGATCAGGTGCTTTGGTCGCGCTGGAAAGAGTGGAAAGATCCTAAGGCCGGTGATGATTTAATGCGCCGTTACATGCCGCTTGTCACATATCATGTAGGCAGAATTTCTGTCGGACTGCCAAAATCAGTGCATAAAGACGATCTTATGAGCCTTGGTATGCTTGGTTTATACGATGCCCTTGAAAAATTTGACCCCAGCCGGGACTTAAAATTTGATACCTACGCCTCGTTTAGAATTCGCGGTGCAATTATTGACGGGCTTCGTAAAGAGGATTGGCTGCCCAGAACCTCGCGTGAAAAAACAAAGAAGGTTGAAGCTGCGATTGAAAAGCTTGAACAGCGCTATCTTCGGAATGTATCGCCCGCAGAAATTGCAGAGGAACTCGGAATGACGGAACAGGATGTAGTGTCAACAATGAATGAAGGTTTTTTTGCAAATCTGCTGTCAATTGACGAAAAGCTTCATGATCAGGATGACGGGGAAAACATCCAGGTCATGATCAGAGATGACAAAAATGTCCCGCCGGAAGAAAAGATCATGAAAGATGAGCTGATTGCGCAGCTTGCGGACAAAATTCACGAACTCTCTGAAAAAGAACAGCTTGTGGTCAGTTTGTTCTATAAAGAGGAATTGACATTGACAGAAATCGGACAGGTATTGAATCTTTCTACGTCCCGTATATCACAAATACATTCAAAGGCACTATTTAAATTAAAGAATCTGCTTGAAAAAGTAATTCAATAAAGAATTCTCATGATTAGCGAGTGAAAAACATGTCAACACTATTATGGCTTTTAAGCTTCACGCTTCACGGCGTTCTTCTGTACGCTGTCATTATCCTGTATATGAGGCTCGCAGCTGTGAAAGAAACAGAAAAACAGCAAAAGAAGCTGCTGGAAGAGACGGAGAACACACTTGCGGCATTTCTTCTTGAACTAAAAGAAGAAAATGAGAAGTTGATAGACAACTTGGATGTACCTTCTGTTCAAACTGAAGAAAAACAGCAGGAAGAGCATCAGCAGGAAGAGCATCAGCAGGCTGAACAACATTCAGAGCGAGGTGCTGTTCAGGAAGAAGACAACGCTCTTCCCGAGCATATCGAAGGTCTGATCAACGAGGTTGAGAGGGCGGAAGAGAACGTAAACAGCGATGCCCGATCATTTGAAGATGAAGTTATGGCATTATATGAACAGGGATATTCAGCTGGTGAAATTGCTCAGAAATTGAAGAGCGGAAAGACAGAAATCGAGCTATTTCTAAAATTTCGCTCCAAAGCTGTAAAGGATTCTTGATTGTCGCATAAAGCTGTGTTATATTATGTCTTGGTGTTAAATACACACGCTTAACGATTTATGCAGAGGGTGCTGCAGGCGGCAGTTCTGCACAAAAATGACCTAAGCGGAGGAAAAAAACCATTATATTAGGAGGAAATAACATGTCAGTCATTTCTATGAAGCAATTGCTTGAAGCTGGTGTTCACTTCGGTCACCAAACACGCCGTTGGAACCCAAAAATGAAGCGTTACATTTTCACGGAGCGTAACGGAATCTACATCATTGACCTTCAAAAAACAGTCAAAAAAGTAGAGGAAGCTTACAACTTCACTAAAAATCTTGCTGCTGAAGGCGGAAGAATCCTTTTCGTCGGCACAAAAAAACAAGCTCAAGATTCTGTTAAAGAAGAAGCTCAACGCTCTGGCATGTACTATGTCAACCAACGCTGGTTGGGCGGTACATTAACAAACTTTGAAACAATCCAAAAACGTATTAAACGTCTTAAAGACATTGAAAAAATGCAAGAAAACGGTACGTTTGAAGTACTTCCTAAAAAAGAAGTCGTTCAATTGAAAAAAGAATTAGAGCGTCTTGAAAAATTCCTAGGCGGAATTAAAGAAATGAAGGATCTTCCTGATGCATTGTTCATCATCGATCCTCGCAAAGAGCGCATCGCTGTTGCGGAAGCTCGCAAATTAAACATCCCTATCATCGGAATTGTAGATACTAACTGTGATCCTGATGAAATCGATGTTGTTATTCCTGCGAACGATGACGCTATCCGCGCTGTTAAACTTCTAACTTCTAAAATGGCAGATGCAATCTTAGAAGCGAAGCAAGGCGAAGAAGAAGCGGAAGTTGCTGAAGAAACTGCACCAGAAACTGAAACAACAACTGCGTAACCTATTCAAAAGGTGATAAGAGGGACTGCCTTTTATCACCTTTTTTCAAGAAAAATGTCATGATACATATCTTGTTTAAACATATAAGGAGGAATACAAATGGCTATTACTGCACAGCAAGTAAAAGAACTGCGTCAAAAAACTGGCGCGGGTATGATGGATTGTAAGAAAGCGTTAACTGAAACTGATGGAGATATGGACAAAGCAATTGACCTTCTTAGAGAAAAAGGAATTGCAAAAGCAGCGAAAAAAGCTGACCGTATCGCAGCAGAAGGTTCAACTCTTATTAAAACTGACGGCAACAAAGGTGTTATTTTAGAAGTAAACTCTGAAACTGATTTCGTTGCGAAAAACGAAGGCTTCGTAGAGCTTCTTAACACATTGGCTGACCACCTTCTTGCAAACACTCCTGCAGATGTTGAAGAAGCAATGGGCCAAAAAATGGACAACGGCTCTACTGTAGAAGAGTACATTACAAGTGCAGTTGCTAAAATCGGTGAGAAAATCACGCTGCGCCGCTTTGCTGTTCTTACAAAAGATGACAGCTCTGCATTCGGTGCTTACCTTCACATGGGCGGACGCATCGGCGTATTAACTGTTCTTAACGGTACAACTGACGAAGAAACTGCGAAAGATATCGCAATGCATGTTGCTGCGGTTAACCCTCGTTACATTTCTCGTGACCAAGTATCAGAAGAAGAAACAGACCATGAGCGTCAAATCTTAACTCAGCAAGCTCTTCAAGAAGGAAAACCTGAAAACATCGTAGCGAAAATGGTTGAAGGCCGTCTGAACAAATTCTTCGAAGAAATTTGTCTTTTAGACCAAGCATTCGTTAAAAACCCAGATGAAAAAGTGAAACAAGTTGTTGCAGCGAAAAACGCAACTGTTGAAACTTTCGTTCGCTATGAAGTTGGCGAAGGTATCGAAAAACGTCAAGAAAACTTTGCTGAAGAAGTAATGAACCAAGTGAAAAAATAATGGTGAAAAGATGTCGCGATCAAGTCGCGTCTTTTCAGGCAGTATAGGGGACACACTTTGTGTTCCCTATTTTTAAAACTATATTTACAAACCTTTTTTTCTCTTGCATAATAGAAAACGGCAATGTTTACACTTGGAGGTTATTATGGAAAAACCAAAATACAAACGTATCGTATTAAAGCTTAGCGGGGAAGCATTGGCAGGGGAACAGGGTAACGGAATTAACCCTACTGTCATTCAATCCATTGCAAAGCAAGTGAAAGAAATCGCTGAGCTTGAAGTCGAAGTGGCTGTTGTAGTAGGCGGCGGCAACTTATGGCGCGGAAAAACAGGAAGTGACCTGGGCATGGACCGCGCAACTGCGGACTATATGGGGATGCTGGCGACAGTGATGAACTCGCTTGCTCTTCAAGACAGCTTGGAAACACTCGGAATCCAGTCCAGAGTGCAAACATCCATTGAAATGAGACAAGTTGCTGAACCGTATATCAGAAGAAAAGCGATACGCCACTTAGAGAAAAAACGTGTCGTTATTTTTGCTGCGGGCACAGGAAACCCATATTTCTCAACTGATACGACAGCTGCACTGCGCGCTGCTGAAATTGAAGCAGACGTTATTTTAATGGCGAAAAACAATGTTGACGGTGTGTATAATGCTGATCCTAGAAAAGATGAATCAGCTGTAAAATATGAATCGCTTTCTTACCTTGACGTTCTAAAAGACGGCTTGGAAGTTATGGATTCAACAGCATCATCTTTATGCATGGATAATGACATTCCGCTAATCGTCTTTTCTATTATGGAAGAAGGAAATATTAAACGCGCCGTGACAGGCGAATCAATCGGAACGATCGTGAGGGGGAAATAACGTGTCAAAAGAAGTATTAACACAAACGAAAGAAAAAATGGAAAAAGCAATTGCTGCTTATCAGCGTGAATTGGCTACTGTACGCGCAGGCCGTGCGAACCCATCTTTATTAGATAAAGTAACAGTTGAATATTACGGAGCACAGACACCTTTAAATCAGCTGTCTTCTATTAACGTGCCTGAAGCTCGTATGCTGGTCATAACACCATACGACAAGTCAGCAATCGGTGATATCGAAAAAGCAATTTTAAAAGCGGATTTAGGCTTAACGCCAACGAGCGACGGCAATATGATTCGCATTGCGATTCCTGCGCTAACAGAAGAAAGACGTAAAGAATTAGTCAAAGTTGTAAAAAAATATGCTGAAGACGCAAAAGTAGCTGTACGAAATGTACGCCGTGATGCGAACGATGATCTCAAAAAACTTGAGAAAAACGGAGACATCACTGAAGATGAGCTGCGTGCTTCCAATGAAGATGTTCAAAAACTGACAGATGAATATGTGTCAAAAATTGACAGTGTCACAAAAGACAAAGAAAAAGAAATCATGGAAGTTTAATGAAAAACTATGTACAATAGATAATAGTGAAAAGACCCTCTCATGTTTACAGGGGGTTTTTTTGTTAATACTGTTGATTACATTGGTTATCAGCAGGGAATGCAACCTTTTTGGGTGACGGAGGAATCTCATGCTCAACATACTCAAAAATTGGAAGAACCAGCAAACTGCGGCTTCCAACTTAGAACGCTATACAAAAGAAGACATACTTAAGGGAGAAATCCCCGAACACATCGCCATTATAATGGATGGAAATGGCCGTTGGGCTAAAAAACGCTCTCTCCCCCGAATTGCAGGCCACCACGAAGGAATGAAGGTGGTTAAAAGGACAACTAAGCTTGCTAACGAATTGGGTGTCAAAGTACTGACCCTGTACGCATTTTCAACAGAAAACTGGAAGCGGCCAAAAATGGAAGTTGATTTTTTGATGAAGCTTCCTGAAGAGTTTTTAAATACGTATCTACCGGAACTTGTTGAGGAGAATGTGCAGGTCCGGATTATAGGAGATGAATCAGCCTTGCCGCCGCACACAATGCGTGCGATTGAAAAGGCTGTAAAGGATACGGCGCAAAATGACGGGCTGATCCTTAATTTTGCTCTCAACTATGGAGGGCGTACTGAAATTGTCACTGCTGCAAAAACACTCGCGGAAAAAGTGAAGGATGGTTCTTTGAAAATAGAAGACATTGATGAATCGCTTTTTTCTAATCATTTAATGACTGAATCTTTGCAGGATCCTGAACTTTTAATTCGAACGAGCGGCGAGATTAGACTAAGCAACTTTATGCTTTGGCAGGTTGCCTACAGTGAATTTGTCTTTACTGACGTTCTGTGGCCTGACTTTAAAGAAAATCATTTCTTGCAGGCGTTAGGAGAATATCAGCAACGGGGCCGGAGGTTTGGCGGAATTTAGAGGATGGTGGACATGAAACAAAGAATTTTGACAGGTGTTCTGGCAGCAATTGTATTTTTATTTTTAGTTATTGTCGGGAATTTGCCGTTCACCATATTAGTTTATGCAATGGGCAGTGTAGCACTTTTTGAGCTTTTGCGGATGAAAAAACTTAAGCTTGTTTCACTGCCGGGATTAATCAGTCTTTTATTGTTATGGATGTTCTTAATGCCAAGCCAGTATTCTTTTTTTGAAGCGAGTGGTATCTCGAAAATTGAAACAGCTTTGTTCGCAGTACTGATTTTACTGACGTACACAGTATTGGTGAAGAACACTTTTACTTTTGATGAAGTCGGCTTTATTACCCTTGCAACGATTTACATCGGAATGTGTTTTCATTATTTTATTGAAATCAGAAACCTTGATCAGCACGGGCTGACATACATTTTTTATGCCTGTGTCGTGATTTGGTCGACTGATTCCGGTGCATATTTTGTCGGGAAATCGCTTGGGAAACGAAAATTGTGGCCTGAAATCAGCCCTAATAAAACAGTTGAGGGATTTGTAGGCGGAATCGTCATTGCACTTGTACTTTCGACGATTTTTCAGCTTGTCGCAAACCTGCCGATCCCATATTTCTATCTGCTTTTGATCACACTGTTTTTGTCTGTTTTCGGACAGATTGGGGATTTAGTAGAATCCGCTCTGAAAAGACATTACGATGTAAAGGATTCTGGGAAGATCCTTCCCGGGCATGGCGGTGTCCTAGACCGTTTTGACAGTTTTTTGTTTGTCATGCCTTTCTTGTACTTTCTGCTTGCCCTTTTTTCATAAAAAAGTCTAATATGAATATGAGACTGAATATGCAGCAAAAAGAATAGGAGTAGTGGCACTTTGAAAAATATTTGTCTTTTAGGAGCAACAGGATCAATCGGCGAACAGACTCTTGACGTATTGCGTACGCACCAAGACCAATTTCAGCTGGTATCTATGTCGTTCGGCAAAAATATTGATAAGGCCGTGCCGATGATAGAGGCCTTTCAGCCGAAGTTTGTATCTGTCGGTGATCTGGATACATATCACAAATTAAAACAAGTTTCTTTTTCATTTGATTGCCAGATCGGGCTTGGAGAAGAAGGCCTGATTGAAGCGGCAGTTATGGAGGAAGTCGATATTGTTGTCAATGCCTTGCTTGGAAGTGTCGGTCTCATCCCTACGTTAAAGGCGATCGAACAGAAAAAAACAATTGCGCTTGCAAATAAGGAAACTCTTGTCACTGCCGGGCATATAGTTAAAGAACATGCTAAGAAATACAATGTTCCGCTGCTGCCCGTTGACAGTGAGCATTCAGCCATTTTTCAAGCCCTACAAGGCGAACAGGCTAAAAACATTGATCGCCTTATCATTACGGCGTCCGGCGGAAGTTTTCGGGACAAGACGCGGGAGCAGCTCGAATCAGTTACAATTGAAGATGCATTACAGCACCCGAATTGGTCAATGGGTGCAAAAATTACAATTGATTCGGCTACAATGATGAATAAGGGATTAGAGGTGATTGAGGCGCATTGGCTTTTCGATATTCCATATGAACAAATCGATGTGGTCTTACATAAGGAGAGCATCATCCATTCCATGGTAGAGTTTCATGACAAAAGTGTGATTGCACAGCTCGGCACTCCTGATATGAGGGTTCCGATTCAATATGCGCTCACCTATCCCGACCGATTGCCATTGCCAGACGCCAAAAGGCTCGAGCTGTGGGAAATCGGCAGTCTTCATTTTGAGAAAGCTGACTTTGACAGGTTCCGCTGCTTACAATTTGCCTTTGAATCAGGTAAAATAGGGGGAACAATGCCGACTGTGCTAAACGCGGCAAATGAAGTGGCTGTCGCCGCCTTTTTAGCGGGCAAGATATCGTTTTTAGCGATTGAAGACTGTATCGAAAAGGCATTAAACCGCCATCAGGTTATTCAAAAGCCTAGCTTGGCAGACATTCAGGAAGTGGACAAAGATACCCGGGGATACGTCAATTCAATACTCACATAAGGTGGTATGTTCGTGAATACAGTTATAGCGTTTATCATTATTTTCGGAACGCTCGTTTTCTTCCATGAACTGGGCCATTTGTTGTTAGCCCAAAGAGCGGGAATTTTGTGCCGTGAATTTGCGATCGGCTTTGGTCCAAAAATCTTTTCATTCAAAAAAAATGAAACGGTGTATACGATCAGACTTCTCCCGGTCGGCGGGTTTGTCCGCATGGCCGGCGAAGATCCGGAAATGATTGAGGTGAAACCCGGCTACACGATCGGGCTTCTTTTTAACAAAGAGGATCAGGTTGAAAAAGTCATCATCAATCAAAAGGAAAAATACCCGGATGCTTTAATTATCGAGGTGGAAACGGCGGACCTAGAGCATGACATGAAGATCACCGGCTATGAACAGGGGAAAGAGGATGAGCTTTCCAGCTTTAGTGTGAGTGAAACCTCCTTTTTCATTGTAGACGGAGAAGAAGTTCAGATCGCGCCGTATAACCGCCAGTTTGGTTCCAAACCTGTGTGGCAGCGAATTAAGGCGATTGCCGCAGGTCCGATTATGAATTTCATATTGGCTTATGTCATTTTAGTGATGCTTGGGCTGATTCAGGGTGTTCCGTCAAATGAGCCTATGCTTGGACAACTGACAGACAACGGACGGGCAGCCGAAGCAGGGCTAAAAGAAGGAGATTACATTCAAAGCATTAACGGAGAGAAGATGAGGTCCTGGACCGACATTGTCTCTGCGGTAAAAGAAAACCCGGAAAAAGAAATTGACGTTGAGGTAAAAAGAGATAACAAAACGCTCCACATTTCAGTTACTCCGGAAGCCGTTAAAGATGAGAACAAAAAAACAATCGGCCGCTTTGGTTCTTACGCGCCAACTGAGAAAGGCGTTCTCTCAGCAGTTGCTTATGGTGCAACATCAACTGTTGATGTTACAAAAGCGATATTAACAAATCTCAGTAAATTAGTGACAGGACAATTTAAAATTGATATGCTTTCAGGTCCTGTCGGCATATACGATATGACAGACCAAGTGGCAAAAACGGGAATCATTAATTTATTCCAGTTTGCTGCATTTTTAAGTATTAACCTTGGTATCGTCAACCTGCTTCCGATTCCGGCTCTTGACGGCGGAAGACTATTGTTTCTATTTATAGAAGCCATTCGGGGCAAACCGATCAACAGAGAAAAAGAAGCCTTTGTGGTGTTTATCGGAGTCGCTTTCCTAATGCTTCTTATGCTGGTCGTTACATGGAACGATATCCAGCGGCTGTTTTTGTAAATGAAAAGTAAATCAATCAGAGGTGCGAAGAAATGAGACAAAGCTTGACGCTTATTCCTACGCTCCGTGAAGTTCCAGCTGATGCCGAAGCGAAAAGTCATCAGCTTCTTCTAAGAGCAGGATTTATCAGACAGAATACGAGCGGGGTATACAGCTATATGCCTCTTGCGTATAAGGTTATTCAAAACATTCAGCAGATCGTCCGTGAGGAAATGGAAAAAATCGACGCTGTAGAAATGCTTATGCCCGCGCTGCAGCAGGCTGAGACATGGCAGGAATCAGGCAGATGGTATACGTACGGTCCTGAACTGATGAGACTTCAAGACCGTCACGGCCGTGAATTTGCTTTAGGGGCAACGCATGAAGAAGTGATCACTTCACTCGTTCGCGATGAGGTTAAATCCTATAAGCGTCTCCCTCTGACTCTGTACCAAATCCAGTCTAAATTCAGGGATGAAAAACGCCCGCGCTTCGGTTTGTTAAGAGGCCGCGAATTCATTATGAAGGATGCTTATTCTTTCCATGCTTCTGAAGAGAGCTTGGATGAAACATATCAAAAAATGTACAATGCGTATTCTAATGTTTTCGCCCGCTGCGGCATTAATGTAAGACCTGTTATCGCTGACTCAGGTGCCATGGGTGGAAAAGATACACATGAGTTTATGGCACTTTCTGAAATCGGAGAGGATACCATTGCGTACTCTGATGAATCACAATATGCAGCCAATATCGAAATGGCTGAAGTTCTTTATCAGGAAGTCACTTCAAATGAAGAGCCTATCGCTTTAGAAAAAGTGCACACTCCTAATGTGAAAACGATCGATGAGCTGACTGCATTTTTACAGGTTTCAGCTGAAGCCTGCATTAAATCGGTATTGTTTAAAGCGGATGACCGTTTTGTTCTGGTGCTTGTAAGAGGGGATCACGAAGTGAATGATATTAAAGTGAAGAATCTCCTGCATGCAGAGGTTATGGAACTTGCTTCTCATGAAGAGGTCGTTCAGCAGCTTGGAACAGAGCCTGGTTTTGTCGGACCTATCGGTGTGAATCAAGAGATTGACGTCTATGCAGATTTCGCTGTTAAAGCAATGGTTAATGCTGTTGCCGGTGCGAATGAAGGAGATTATCATTATAAAAATGTCAACGTAACCCGCGATGCGCAAATTAAAGAATTTGCCGATCTTCGCTTTATTAAGGAAGGCGACCCGTCACCAGACGGCAAAGGCACGATCCGTTTTGCAGAAGGAATCGAAGTCGGACAAGTCTTTAAGCTTGGAACTCGTTATTCTGAAGCGATGAATGCGACATATTTAGATGAAAACGGACGAGCACAGCCAATGCTGATGGGCTGTTACGGAATCGGTGTTTCCAGAACCCTTTCTGCTATTGCTGAACAGCATCACGACGAAAAAGGCTTAATATGGCCAAAAAGCGTCGCGCCGTATGATCTTCATATTCTTGCACTGAATATCAAAAACGATGCGCAAAAAGAATTGGCTGAAAAGCTGTACGCTGATTTAAAGGCGAAAGGCTATGAAGTGCTGTATGACGATCGTGCGGAACGCGCCGGCGTAAAATTTGCTGACTCGGATCTAATCGGTCTTCCAATCCGTATTACTGTCGGCAAACGGGCTGATGAAGGAATTGTGGAAGTGAAAATCCGCAAAACAGGTGAGTCAACAGAAGTTTCTGTTGATGAGTTATCTGGTTTTATCAGCAAGCAGTAAACACCATAACGATTTATCAAAAAACATGTTAAAATAGAAATAATAGAAGGTACCTCATTGCCTGAGGTACCTTCACTTATGATGTTTTTAGGGGGGATACTGTCTTAATGGAACAGTTATCAGTAAACAGAAGGCAGTTTCAAATTCTTCTGCAGCAGATTAATATGACAGATGATACCTTCATGACATACTTTGAAGATGGCGAAATTAAAAAGCTGACGATACACAAAGCATCTAAATCTTGGCATTTTCATTTTAAATTTAAATCTTTGCTGCCTTATCAAATATATGACATGTTAACCATGAGGCTGACGCAATCGTTTGCCCATATTGCAAAAGTGACGTCTTCAATCGAAGTGCATGATGCCGAGGTTGATGAAGGCCTCGTGCAGGATTACTGGACACGCTGCATTGAAGAGCTGCAAGGCATTTCACCGCCGATTATCAGTCTCTTAAGCCAGCAAAAACCAAAGCTGAAAGGCAACAAACTGATTGTCAAAACAAAAACGGATACAGAAGCATCTGCTCTTAAGAACAAATACAGTGCGATGATTCAAGCGGGATACCGTCAATTTGGGTTTCCGGATTTTCAGCTTGATGCTGAAATATTTGTATCTGATCAAGAAGTGCAAAAGTTTCGGGAACAAAAGCTAGCTGAAGATCAAGAACGGGCGATGCAGGCTTTAATTGAAATGGAGAAGAAAGATAAAGAAAGTGATGAAGATCAAGCTCCTTCAGGGCCTCTTGTTATCGGCTATCAAATTAAAGATAACGAGGAAATCAGAACACTTGACAGCATAATGGACGAGGAACGGAGAATTACGGTTCAGGGTTATGTGTTTGATGTGGAAACCAGAGAACTGAAAAGCGGGCGCACGCTGTGCATCTTCAAAATTACTGACTACACAAATAGTATCTTAATTAAAATGTTTGCAAGAGAAAAAGAAGATGCGGCCTTGATGAAGTCTCTGAAAAAGGGCATGTGGGTAAAAGCGCGCGGAAGCATTCAAAACGACACCTTTGTCCGAGATCTGGTCATGATTGCAAACGATGTAAATGAGATAAAAGCAAAAAACCGTGAAGACACGGCGCCTGAAGGAGAAAAAAGGGTAGAATTGCATCTGCATTCCCCAATGAGCCAAATGGATGCTGTAACAGGCATCGGAAAGCTTGTTGAACAGGCGAAAAAATGGGGGCATGAGGCGATCGCTTTGACTGACCATGCTGTCGTTCAATCCTTCCCAGATGCGTATTCTGCTGCCCAAAAACATGGAATTAAAATGATTTACGGAATGGAAGCAAATATCGTGGATGACGGGGTGCCGATTGCTTATAATCCCGCACACCGTTTGCTTGATGAAGAAACATATGTCGTTTTTGACGTCGAAACAACCGGACTTTCCGCTGTGTATGATACGATTATTGAACTGGCGGCTGTAAAAGTGAAAGGCGGGGAGATCATTGATAAGTTTGAGTCATTTGCCAACCCGCATCGTCCGCTTTCGGCGACAATCATTGAACTGACAGGCATCACTGATGATATGCTGGTCGACGCGCCGGATGTAATAGACGTGATAAGAGATTTCAGAGAATGGATTGGCGATGATATTCTCGTCGCCCATAATGCAAGCTTCGATATGGGATTTTTAAACGTTGCTTTCAAAAAACTTCTCCAAGTTGAAAAAGCAAAAAATCCTGTCATTGATACACTGGAGCTCGGCCGTTTTCTTTATCCGGAATTTAAGAATCACCGTCTGAACACGCTGTGTAAAAAGTTTAACATTGAACTTACACAGCACCACCGCGCGATCTACGATACCGAGGCAACCGCTTATTTGCTTTTGAAAATGCTGGAGGATGCTGCTGAAAAGGGCATTCAGTATCATGACCAGCTGAATGAAAATATGGGTCAGTCCAACGCTTATCAAAGGTCAAGACCGTATCATGCAACAGTGCTGGCGGTGAACAGCACAGGCTTGAAAAACTTATTTAAGCTCGTTTCACTTTCCCATATTCATTATTTTTACAGAGTGCCGCGTATTCCAAGATCTCAGCTTGAGAAATACAGGGAAGGCCTTCTGATCGGTTCAGCTTGCGACAGAGGAGAGGTTTTTGAAGGCATGATGCAAAAGTCGCCGGAAGAGGTGGAGGATGTTGCGTCATTCTACGATTATCTCGAGGTTCAACCGCCTGAGGTGTACCGCCACTTGCTTGAGCTAGAACTGGTTCGCGATGAAAAATCGCTGAAAGAAATCATTACGAATATCACCAAACTCGGTGAAAAGCTTAATAAACCTGTTGTCGCAACAGGAAATGTTCATTATTTGAATGATGAGGACAAAATTTACAGAAAGATTTTAGTATCCTCTCAGGGCGGCGCGAATCCGCTGAACAGACACGAACTCCCGAAAGTGCATTTCAGAACGACAGATGAAATGCTTGAAGCCTTTTCCTTCTTAGGAGAAGAAAAAGCGAAGGAAATCGTTGTCACCAACACACAAAAGGTTGCGTCTTTAATTGAAGACATCAAGCCGATTAAAGATGATTTATATACGCCGAAAATCGAAGGCGCTGATGAAGAGATCAGAGAAATGAGCTATCAGCGTGCACGTAGCATTTACGGAGAGCAGCTCCCTGAAATCGTTGAAGCGCGTATTGAAAAAGAACTGAAAAGTATCATCGGCCACGGCTTTGCTGTTATTTATTTGATCTCTCATAAACTCGTAAAGAGATCTCTCGATGACGGGTATCTGGTAGGGTCACGGGGATCGGTAGGTTCTTCATTAGTTGCGACACTTACTGAGATTACAGAGGTGAACCCGCTGCCACCGCACTATATATGTGCTGAATGCCAGCATTCTGAGTTCTTTAATGACGGATCTGTCGGTTCAGGTTTTGACCTGCCTGACAAAATGTGTCCTCATTGCGGAACGCCTTTGAAAAAAGACGGGCACGATATTCCGTTTGAAACGTTCCTAGGATTTAAAGGGGATAAAGTACCTGATATCGATTTGAACTTCTCAGGGGAATATCAGCCGCAGGCCCACAATTATACAAAAGTATTGTTCGGAGAAGACAACGTATATCGTGCAGGAACGATCGGCACGGTTGCAGAAAAAACAGCCTACGGTTACGTAAAAGGCTATGCCGGCGACAATAATCTCCATATGCGCGGCGCCGAAATCGACCGGCTTGTGCAAGGCTGTACAGGTGTAAAACGGACGACCGGACAGCACCCTGGCGGTATTATCGTAGTTCCGGATTATATGGATATTTATGATTTCTCTCCGATTCAGTTTCCGGCAGATGCGACAGGTTCTGAATGGAAAACGACTCATTTTGACTTCCATTCTATTCATGACAACCTGCTGAAGCTTGATATTCTGGGGCACGATGACCCGACGGTAATCCGTATGCTTCAAGATTTAAGCGGAATTGATCCGAAAACGATTCCGACAGATGACCCTGAAGTAATGAAAATCTTTCAAGGAACCGAATCACTCGGTGTCACACAGGAACAGATTGGATGTAAAACGGGCACTCTGGGTATTCCTGAATTCGGAACCCGCTTTGTCCGGCAAATGCTTGAAGACACAAAGCCGACAACGTTTTCTGAGCTCGTTCAGATTTCAGGGCTGTCTCACGGAACAGATGTATGGCTCGGCAATGCGCAAGAGCTCATTCACAATAATATTTGTGAGCTGAGTGAGGTGATCGGCTGCCGTGATGACATTATGGTTTATTTAATCTATCAAGGGCTCGAGCCGTCACTGGCGTTTAAAATTATGGAATTTGTCCGTAAAGGAAAAGGTTTAACGCCTGAATGGGAAGAAGAAATGAAAAATAACAATGTACCAGACTGGTATATCGATTCCTGCAAAAAGATTAAATACATGTTCCCGAAAGCCCACGCCGCGGCTTATGTATTAATGGCGGTCCGTATTGCTTACTTTAAAGTGCATCACGCGCTTCTGTATTATGCGGCTTATTTTACGGTTCGTGCAGACGACTTTGATATTGATACAATGATCAAAGGCTCCACAGCAATCAAAGCTGTAATGGAGGATATCAACTCCAAAGGGCTTGATGCGTCGCCGAAGGAAAAAAACCTTCTCACAGTATTAGAATTAGCGCTGGAAATGTGTGAAAGAGGCTATTCATTCCAAAAAGTCGATTTATACCGCTCCAGCGCAACGGAATTTATTATTGACGGCAACAGCCTGATCCCGCCGTTTAATTCTATTCCTGGATTAGGTACGAACGCCGCTCTAAATATTGTAAAGGCCCGTGAAGAAGGAGAATTTCTCTCAAAAGAAGATTTGCAAAAGAGAGGGAAAGTATCAAAAACGATTTTAGAGTATTTAGATCGTCACGGCTGTTTGGAGTCATTGCCGGATCAAAACCAATTATCGCTGTTTTAGCATATAAAAGCCGAATTTCTTAAGAAATTCGGCTTTTATGCATACATGAGCGGCAAAAGTGCAATCGTATGAGTAGAGCCCCTGTGATCAGCTTAACAGCGTAAAGGTAACGTATATCCATTTGCAATAAAAATATGGTTATGGTATAGTTTTATTGGAAATGCTAACGATTACCGAGGCAAAGAGTGGGGAAACCCGCTCTTTTGTATTGAACAAGACAATTTTGTCTCGACATGTTCATCGTTTACTTTAAAGCCCCTGCTCTTTTGAAGCAGGGTTTTTATGCAGAGTGACGAGACGAATATGATATCGACAGCACAAGGAGGAAGAACATGAGCAAAAAAGTGACTGACACCGTTCAAGAAATGGCTCAGCCAATCGTAGACAGCCTTCAGCTCGAACTCGTTGACATTGAATTTGTCAAAGAGGGTCAAAGCTGGTTCCTTCGCGTGTTTATTGATTCCGATGACGGTGTGGATATTGAGGAATGTGCCAAAGTAAGCGAAGCTCTAAGCGAGAAGCTTGATGAGGCAGACCCAATCAGCCAAAATTACTTTCTTGAGGTTTCATCCCCGGGAGCTGAGCGTCCATTAAAGAAAAAAGCCGATTTCGAAAAATCACTTGGGAAAAATGTATACATTAAGACCTATGAGCCGATTGACGGCGTAAAAGTGTTTGAAGGACAGCTGGCTGAATTCGATGGACAAACAGTGACAGTTGAGATGACAATCAAAACAAGAAAGAAACGGATCGATATTCCGTATGAAAAAATAGCTAACGCAAGATTAGCTGTAACATTCTAATGAATACAAGTTTTAAGGGGGGAGACCGTTAACATGAGCAGTGAATTATTAGATGCTCTCACCATTCTTGAAAAAGAAAAAGGCATCAGCAAAGAAATTATCATTGAAGCAATCGAAGCTGCTTTAATTTCTGCTTATAAGCGAAATTTTAATCAGGCGCAGAATGTACGGGTGGATTTGAACCGTGAAACAGGTACAATCCGTGTATTCGCAAGAAAAGATGTCGTTGATGAGGTATACGATCAAAGACTGGAGATCTCAATCGAAGAGGCGCAAAGCATCCACCCGGAATATATGGTAGGCGATGTTGTAGAGATTGAAGTAACGCCTAAGGATTTCGGACGCATTGCGGCCCAAACAGCGAAGCAGGTCGTGACACAGCGTGTGCGCGAAGCTGAACGCGGTGTGATCTATTCTGAGTTTATTGACCGTGAAGAAGACATCATGACTGGTATTGTCCAGCGCCTGGACAATAAATTTATCTATGTGTCTTTGGGCAAAATTGAAGCCTTGCTGCCGGTTAATGAACAAATGCCAAATGAAAGCTATAAGCCTCATGACCGCATTAAGGTTTATATCACAAAAGTAGAAAAAACGACGAAAGGCCCGCAGATTTATGTGTCAAGAACACACCCAGGCCTCTTGAAGCGTTTATTTGAAATCGAAGTGCCGGAAATTTATGATGGAACTGTAGAGCTGAAATCTGTTGCCAGAGAAGCAGGCGACCGTTCGAAAATTTCTGTTCGCACTGATGATCCTGATGTGGATCCGGTGGGCTCTTGCGTCGGTCCTAAAGGCCAGCGTGTACAGGCGATTGTCAATGAATTAAAAGGTGAAAAAATTGACATTGTCAACTGGTCGAATGATCCTGTAGAATTTGTCGCGAATGCGCTCAGCCCTTCGAAAGTGCTGGATGTCATCGTGAATGAAGAAGAAAAAGCGACAACTGTTATTGTTCCTGATTACCAGCTGTCTCTGGCGATTGGCAAAAGAGGGCAAAACGCACGCTTAGCTGCTAAATTGACAGGCTGGAAGATTGATATTAAGAGCGAAACAGACGCAAGAGAGCTTGGAATCTATCCGAGAGAACTTGAAGAAGACGACGAAGAGCCGCTCTTTACGGAGCCTGAAATTGCTGAATCGGATGAATAAGAGGTGACCTTAGGTGAATAAACACAAAAAGATCCCGTTACGCAAGTGTGTAGTGACTGGAGAAATGAAGCCTAAAAAGGAACTAATCCGAGTTGTACGTTCAAAAGAAGGCGAAATCTCAGTAGATCCGACCGGGAAAAAGAACGGGCGGGGTGCTTATTTAACGCTGGATAAAGAGTGCATCTTAGCAGCAAAAAAGAAAAACACTTTGCAAAATCAATTTCAATCACAAATCGATGACCAGATTTTCGAAGAATTGCTGGAACTGGCGGAAAAGGTGAAAAAATAAAATGTCTGGAATGGAATGGTTTCCCTTGCTGGGTCTGGCCAATCGAGCTCGTAAGGTCGTGTCAGGCGAGGACTTGGTTATTAAAGAAATCAGGAATGCGCGTGCGAAGCTTGTCCTGCTTACAGAGGATGCATCATCTAACACAGCAAAGAAAGTAACCGACAAGTGCAATTATTATAAAGTTCCTTATAAAAAAGTCGCGGATCGCGCGATTCTTGGACGCTCTATCGGTAAAGAATCCCGTGTCGTTGTCGCCGTCACTGACCAAGGTTTTGCGAATAAGCTGATCAGCTTGCTCGATTAATATTTTTGGGGGTGAACGAATGGCTAAAATGAGAGTATACGAATATGCAAAAGCGTTAAATGTTTCAAGTAAGGAAATTTTGACCGCACTGAAGAACATGGATTTAGAAGTGAATAATCATATGGCCATGCTTGAAGAAAAGGCCATTAAACAGCTTGATGCCAAATTTAAAAAAGGCGGCGCAGCCGTTAAATCTCAAAAGCCTGCGGAAACGAACAAAAACAAACAGCCGCAAGGGGTAAATCAGCAGTCTGCTGGAAATCAACCAAATAAAATTCGAGACGGAAAGAAGAATGACGTGCAGAATAATCAATTTAACAAAAACAAGAAGAATAACAACAACAAAAAAAATAAACGCAACAATAACAACAACAGAAACCAACATCAGCAAAAGCCTGTGAAGCCGAAAAAAGAGCTTCCTGAAAAAATTACGTTCTCAGGCACTTTAACAGTCGGCGCACTGGCTGAAGAGCTTGGCAAAGAGCCTTCTGAACTCATCAAAAAACTGATGCTTCTTGGTGTTATGGCGACCATTAACCAAGAGCTCGATAAAGACACAATCGAGCTGATTGCATCAGAATACGGTGTTGAAACTGAAGAAGTTATTGTCCTTGAAGAAACTGAATTAGAGAAATACGAAGAGCCTGACAAAGAAGAGGATCTTGAAATTCGTCCTCCTGTCGTTACAATCATGGGTCACGTTGACCATGGGAAAACAACGCTTCTTGACAGCATCCGTAAAACAAAGGTTGTTGAAGGAGAAGCTGGCGGAATCACTCAGCATATCGGAGCCTACCAAATCGAAGAAAACGGCAAGAAAATCACTTTCTTGGATACCCCGGGTCACGCCGCATTTACAACAATGCGTGCACGCGGTGCGGAAGTAACCGATATTACGATCTTGGTTGTAGCTGCGGATGACGGTGTAATGCCGCAAACAGTAGAGGCGATCAACCACGCGAAAGCGGCAGAAGTACCGATCATCGTTGCTGTGAATAAAGTTGATAAAGAAGCTGCAAACCCTGACCGTGTGATGCAAGAACTGACAGAATACGGACTTGTGCCTGAAGCTTGGGGCGGAGAAACGATTTTTGTTCCGCTTTCCGCTTTAACTGGAAAAGGCATTGATGAACTCGTTGAAATGATTTTGCTTGTCAGTGAGGTAGAGGAACTGAAAGCGAACCCGAACCGCCAGGCAAAAGGAACTGTTATTGAAGCCGAACTTGATAAAGGCAGAGGGTCAGTTGCGACATTGCTCGTACAGACTGGAACACTGCATGTCGGTGATCCGATCGTAGTCGGCAATACATTTGGCCGTGTCCGTGCAATGGTCAATGATATTGGTCGCCGTGTGAAAACAGCGGGACCGTCTACTCCGGTTGAAATTACCGGTCTAAATGACGTGCCTCAAGCGGGAGATCAATTCCTTGTCTTTAAAGATGAAAAAACAGCTCGTTCTGTTGGAGAAGCCCGTGCTTCCAAACAGCTTGAAGAGCAGCGCAGCGATAAAGCAAAGCTGAGTCTTGACGACTTATTCGAGCAAATTAAACAAGGTGATGTAAAAGACATCAACCTCATCGTAAAAGCTGACGTTCAAGGATCTGCCGAAGCTTTAACAGCCGCACTTCAAAAAATTGAAGTTGAAGGCGTTAAAGTGAAAATCATCCACACAGGCGTTGGTGCAATCACAGAATCTGACATTATTTTAGCATCTGCTTCCAATGCAATTGTTATCGGGTTTAATGTGAGACCGGACGGTAATGCTAAGAGTACGGCTGAAGCTGAAAACGTAGATATTCGTCTTCACCGTATTATTTACAAAGTAATCGACGAGATTGAAGCAGCTATGAAAGGTATGCTTGATCCTGAATATGAAGAAAAAGTAATTGGTCAAGTAGAAGTCCGCCAAACATTTAAAGTGTCTAAAATCGGTACGATTGCCGGAGGATATGTTACTGAAGGAACGATTACGCGCGACAGCGGCCTCCGTTTAATTCGTGACGGCGTCGTAATCTTCGAAGGTGAAGTGGACGTTCTGAAACGCTTTAAAGACGATGTGAAAGAAGTTTCACAAGGCTACGAATGTGGTATAACGATTAAGAAATACAATGACATTCGTGAAGGTGACATCCTTGAAGCGTATGTCATGCAAGAAATTGAAAGAACGTGATCGGATTTGCGGAATGTGAATGCATCATTTATGATGCAGGATCGTTAAAAGAAAAGCGCGCCGTTCTGAAGCGGATCTTAACCAGGGTTCAAAATAAGTTCAATGTTTCGATTTCGGAGATTGGCTATCAGGACACATGGCAAAGAACCAGCTTTGGAATTGCCGCTGTTTCTTCCTCTCGCGTTCAGACAGAAAAAGAGTTGCAGCGTGTTCTTGCGTTTATCGACTCTTTTCCTGAAATTGAACGGACGATCACTAGAACAGAGTGGTTTTAACTTAGAGGTGATTGAATTGAGTATGAGAGCAAACCGTGTCGGCGAGCAAATGAAAAAAGAACTCGGTGATATTATCAGCCGAAAGCTGAAGGATCCGAGAATTGGTTTTCTGACAGTAACGGATGTACGTGTATCAGGTGATTTACAAATTGCAAAGGTGTATATTTCCGTTCTCGGAGACGAGAAAAAACGGGAGGAAGCACTGAAAGGGCTTGCTAAGGCGAAAGGGTTTATTCGCTCTGAAATCGGCAGCCGCATCAGACTTCGTAAAACGCCTGAAATTGAATTTGAGTTCGATGAATCAATTGATTACGGAAATCGAATCGAAACATTGATTCACCAATTGAATTCAGAGAACCCGTCTGAATAACAAATGAAGAGGATAGGCGTTCGTCGTCTGTCCTCTTTTCTGCGTTTTGAAGAAAATCCTCACAACAGAAGGAGTGAAAGGCATATGGTTAACGGAGTTCTCCTTTTACATAAACCGGTCGGCATGACATCGCATGATTGTGTCATGAAGATCCGGAAGCTGCTAAAAACAAAAAAAGTCGGACATACGGGAACGCTTGATCCTGAGGTATCAGGTGTGCTTCCGATTTGTGTGGGCCGGGCTACAAAAATTGTCGAATATTTAACTGAGAAGTCTAAAACATATGATGCTGAAATTACGCTTGGTGTTTCAACGACGACAGAGGATCAAACCGGAGAAACCGTTGAAACAAAGCCAGTAGATCAAGCTGTTGATGAAGCAGAAGTAGAAAAGGTTTTAAACAGTTTAAAGGGACAACAAGAACAGATTCCCCCGATGTATTCCGCAGTAAAGGTAAACGGCAAAAAATTATATGAATATGCAAGAGCGGGACTTGAAGTAGAACGGCCAAAACGTCTTATTACCATTGAAGATATTGTGCTCACTACAGGGGTTAAACATAATGGAGAGACAGCGAGTTTCCGGTTTACAGTAACATGTTCAAAAGGAACCTATGTGCGGACACTGGCGGTTATGATTGGGGGAAAGCTCGGATATCCGGCTCATATGTCTCATTTGATCCGTACGGCATCCGGTGACTTTTCTCTTGATGAATGCTTTACGTTTGAAGAGCTGGAAGCTCAAGCCGAGTCCGGAACTGTAGCAGAGCATACAGTCTCTATTGAACGTGCGCTCAATCATTTGCCGAAATGGATCATAAGTGATACATTAGCTAAGAAAGTAGAAAATGGGGCCTTGCTTGAAACACCAGAACAATTCTCGGATCTGACAAGTGACGACCGTCTCGCAGTCTATACGGAATCCGGAAGCTGTCTGGCGATTTATTTCCCTCATCCTACAAAACACGGGCTGTTAAAGCCGGCAAAAGTATTGATGCAAAAAAGCGAACAATAGAAAAAAGGTGACCGTTCTGTGAAGACGATACATATTACACATCCGCATCATTTAATAAAAGAGGAGCAGCCAAAGTCTGTGATGGCGTTAGGTTATTTTGACGGCGTTCATTTAGGGCATCAAAAGGTAATCGGCACAGCTAAACAGATAGCTGAAGAAAAGGATCTGACATTAGCCGTGATGACCTTTCATCCCCATCCTTCCCATGTGCTGGGCAGGGATCAGGAACCAAAGGATCTGATTACCCCTCTTGAAGATAAAATCAGCCAAATTGAACAATTAGGCACGGAGATACTGTATGTCGTTAAATTCAATGAAATGTTTGCTTCTCTGACTCCTAAGCAGTTTGTTGATCAGTATATTTTAGGCCTTAATGTACAGCATGCAGTGGCAGGCTTTGATTTTACGTACGGAAAATACGGCAAAGGAACAATGGAAACGATGCCGGTTGATTTAGATGGAAAAGCTGATTGCACAATGGTGGAAAAATTGACGGAGCAGGATAAAAAAATCAGCTCCAGCTATATTCGGACTGCACTTCAAAACGGAGACGTTGAACTGGCCAATGTCTTGCTTGGACAGCCCTACTTTATTAAAGGAATTGTCATTCACGGAGATAAAAGAGGGCGGACAATCGGGTTTCCGACGGCCAATATCGGCTTGAATAACAGCTATATTGTCCCGCCGACCGGTGTATATGCCGTCAAGGCGGAAATAAACGGCGAGATTTACAATGGCGTTTGCAATATCGGCTATAAGCCGACGTTTTATGAAAAACGTCCGGAACAGCCTTCAATTGAGGTCAATTTATTTGATTTTGATCAAGAAGTATACGGAGCCGCTATAAAAATTGAATGGTATAAACGTATTCGGAGCGAGCGCAAGTTCAACGGCATTCAAGAATTAACAGAGCAAATTGAGAAAGATAAGCAGCAAGCGATCCGTTATTTCAGCAATTTGCGGAAATAACATGCAGCGCACACAAATTTTATTCTAAAATATTTGCATATAGGCTCGATTTTTAGTATGATAGTTTTCGTAGTCTTAAAACCTTTGCTTGGCAATCCGAAGTCACCGACGGTTGCTAGGTAACTGGGGCTAAATATTATTTGGAGGTGAAACAGGATGGCAATTACTCAAGAGCGTAAAAACCAACTCATCAGCGAGTTTAAAACACACGAATCTGATACTGGATCTCCAGAAGTTCAGATCGCTATCCTAACTGATTCAATTAACAACTTGAACGAGCATTTACGTACTCACAAGAAAGACCACCATTCACGTCGCGGTCTTCTTAAAATGGTAGGTAAGCGTCGTAATCTTCTTACGTATCTGCGTAATAAAGACGTAACTCGTTACCGTGAGTTAATTAACAAACTAGGCTTACGTCGATAATCGTAAAAAGCGGGAGGATTCCCGCTTTTTTATCGTATAAAAGCGAAAAATTTTTATAATCAATCATTGAAATCCTTTTACATACTACTTTGACATTGATATGTTCAATCCATTTCGTTCATAATAGGAGTAATTGATTATTTCACACAACGAAGAGAGGAGTTCGTAATCGTATGGGACAAGAAAAACATGTCTTTACCATAGATTGGGCCGGAAGAACGCTTACTGTTGAAACCGGCCAGCTTGCCAAACAGGCAAATGGTGCTGTTATGGTTCGCTACGGCGATACAGCAGTACTCAGTACAGCAACCGCTTCAAAAGAACCGAAACCGCTTGATTTCTTCCCGCTTACTGTAAACTACGAGGAAAGATTGTATGCGGTAGGTAAAATACCTGGCGGGTTTATTAAAAGAGAAGGACGTCCAAGTGAAAAAGCTGTTTTGGCGAGCCGTTTAATCGACCGTCCGATCCGGCCTTTGTTCGCCGATGGATTCCGTAATGAAGTTCAAGTCATCAGCATCGTCATGAGTGTTGATCAAGACTGCTCTTCAGAAATGGCTGCTATGTTCGGTTCATCGCTTGCACTTTCTGTATCAGACATCCCGTTTGAAGGACCGATTGCAGGGGTAACTGTCGGACGCATTGATAATCAATTTGTTATTAACCCGACGGTTGATCAGCTTGAGAAAAGTGATATCAATCTTGTCGTTGCCGGAACTAAAGATGCAATTAACATGGTGGAAGCAGGAGCAGACGAAGTTCCTGAGGAAACGATGCTAGAAGCGATTATGTTCGGCCATGATGAGATTAAACGCCTGATTGCATTCCAAGAAGAAATTGTCGCAGCTGTCGGCAAAGAAAAATCAGAAATTAAGCTTTATGAAATTGATGAAGAGCTGAGTGAAAAAGTAAAGGCTTTAGCAGAGCGAGATCTGCTGAAAGCAATCCAGGTTCATGAAAAGCATGCCCGCGAAGATGCCATTAATGAAGTAAAAAACACAGTTGTGGCAAAATTCGAGGATGATGAGCATGACGAGGAAACAATCAAACAAGTCAAACAGATTTTGTCCAAGCTTGTCAAAAATGAAGTGCGCCGCCTGATTACTGAAGAGAAAGTAAGACCTGACGGCCGCGGAGTCGATCAAATCCGCCCGCTTTCTTCTGAGGTTGGCCTCTTGCCGAGAACACACGGTTCCGGATTGTTCACAAGAGGACAGACCCAGGCTCTCAGCGTTTGTACGTTAGGTGCTCTCGGAGATGTGCAAATCCTTGATGGTTTAGGTGTTGAAGAATCGAAACGGTTTATGCATCATTACAACTTCCCGCAATTCAGCGTCGGGGAAACTGGACCGATGCGCGGACCGGGACGCCGTGAAATCGGACATGGAGCTCTTGGTGAGCGTGCGCTTGAGCCTGTTATTCCGTCTGAAAAAGACTTCCCTTATACTGTCCGTCTTGTATCTGAAGTGCTTGAATCAAACGGTTCTACTTCTCAGGCAAGTATCTGTGCAAGCACACTTGCGATGATGGATGCCGGTGTACCGATTAAAGCACCAGTCGCAGGTATTGCAATGGGACTTGTCAAATCAGGCGAACATTATACTGTTCTGACTGATATTCAAGGTATGGAAGATGCGCTTGGAGACATGGACTTTAAAGTTGCCGGAACTGCAAAGGGCGTAACGGCGCTGCAAATGGACATTAAAATTGAAGGCCTCTCCAGAGAGATTCTTGAAGAAGCGCTTCAGCAGGCGAAAAAAGGAAGAATGGAAATCCTCAACAGTATGCTTGCTACATTAAGCGAATCAAGAAAAGAGCTTTCTCAATATGCGCCTAAGATTTTAACAATGGCTATTAATCCTGATAAAATCCGCGATGTCATCGGACCTAGCGGAAAACAAATCAATAAAATCATCGAAGAGACCGGTGTTAAAATTGATATCGAGCAGGATGGCACAATCTTTATTTCGTCGACAGTTGAAAGCAGCAACCAAAAAGCGAAGAAAATCATCGAAGACCTCGTCAGAGAGGTTGAAGTCGGCCAGCTTTACTTAGGTAAAGTGAAACGAATTGAAAAGTTCGGCGCTTTCGTTGAAATTTTCAGCGGAAAAGACGGTTTGGTGCACATTTCAGAGCTTGCGCTTGAGCGCGTAGGAAAAGTTGAAGATGTTGTCAAAATCGGAGACGAGATTCTTGTGAAGGTTACTGAAATCGATAAGCAAGGACGGGTCAACTTGTCTCGTAAAGCTGTGCTCCGTGAAGAGAAAGAAAAAGAAGAACAAAAATCTTAAATGAAAACATAAAAGGAGCCTGGGAGACCCGGCTTCTTTATTTTGACGCTTTAAAAAGCAAGCGGGTTCTACCTTGTCCTTCTCCTTCATAATGTGAGGTGAGGGGGGACAGAACATGTACAAAAAATTTGTACCGTTTGCCGTTTTTCTATTTCTTTTTTTTGTTTCTTTCGAGATGATGAAAAATCCGCACACACTTGATTATATAGGGGCAATGAAACAAGATACGGTGACCGTCTCGGCGTCCAAAGACCCGCTATATGAAGAATTGCTTCAAAAGGCGCCAGATTATGAAGTAAAGCCTCAGAATGCAAGAATAGACAAGGTGTGGAAAAGCATTCCCGGTTACAATGGTTTAAAGGTCAATATTGAAAAATCATATAAAAAAATGAAAAAGCACGGTGAGTTTCGGGAAAACGATTTAGTGTACAGTCAAGTAAAACCAAGCGTTCATCTTGAGTCTCTTCAGCCAGAGCCTATTTACAAAGGGAATCCGGAAAAACCGATGGTGGCTTTTTTAATTAATGTGGCATGGGGAAACGAATATTTGGAAAGAATGCTCCCTGTCCTTCAAAAGCATAACGTGAAGGCTACGTTTTTTCTGGAAGGCAATTGGGTGAAAAACAATGAACAGCTGGCTAAAAAGATTGCGGAAAAAGGACATGAAATCGGAAATCATTCATACAATCATCCGGATATGAGCAAACTGACTACAGGAAGAATTTCCGAACAGCTCGACAAGACGAATGAGCAAATAGAAAAAACGCTCGGCGTCAAGCCGAAATGGTTCGCTCCGCCAAGCGGGAGTTTCAGGAAAGCGGTTGTTGACATTGCAGCTGAGAAACATATGGGAACGGTGATGTGGACGGTTGATACAATCGACTGGCAAAAACCGGCTCCGTCTGCACTTCAAACCCGGGTGTTAAGCAAGATACATAATGGTGCCATGATTTTAATGCATCCGACCGATCCCACGGCGGAAAGTCTTGAAGCGCTGATTACAAAGATAAAAGATAAAGGATATGCGCTTGGAACAGTCACTGAACTAATGGATGAAACAAGACTGTTGAAGTAACAGGGCAGGCAGCTAGTCTTTGAATAGGAGGAACAAATTTGATTAAACGATATACGTGTCAAAATGGTGTAAGAGTTGTGCTTGAAAATAACCCGACAGTCCGTTCTGTTGCGATCGGCGTTTGGATTGGTACAGGCTCGCGGCACGAAACGCCGGAGATAAATGGGATTTCCCACTTTTTGGAGCATATGTTCTTCAAAGGGACGAGCACAAGATCTGCACGTGAGATAGCAGAATCTTTTGATCGTATTGGCGGTCAGGTTAATGCGTTTACCTCAAAGGAATATACCTGCTATTATGCAAAAGTGCTTGATGAACATGCGAATTACGCCCTTGACGTATTAGCAGATATGTTCTTTCATTCAACTTTTGATGAAAACGAGCTGAAAAAAGAAAAAAATGTAGTTTACGAAGAAATAAAAATGTATGAAGACGCGCCCGATGATATTGTTCATGATTTACTGAGTAAAGCCACGTACGGGAATCATTCTTTAGGCTATCCGATTCTAGGCACAGAAGAAACGCTTGATTCCTTTAACGGCGACTCTCTCAGACAGTACATGCATGATTATTATACGCCGGACCGTGTCGTTATTTCTGTAGCGGGTAATATTTCAGAAAGCTTTATAAAAGATGTAGAAAAATGGTTCGGATCATATGAGGCAAAAGGCAAAGCGACAGGTCTACAGAAGCCCGGATTCCATACAGAAAAACTCACAAGAAAAAAAGAAACAGAACAAGCCCATTTATGCCTGGGATTTAAAGGGCTGGAAGTCGGTCATGAAAAAATTTATGATTTGATCGTCCTTAATAATGTGCTCGGAGGCAGCATGAGCAGCCGTCTGTTCCAAGATGTTCGTGAAGATAAAGGGCTCGCTTATTCTGTTTACAGCTATCACAGCTCATATGAGGACAGCGGCATGCTCACCATTTATGGCGGAACAGGTGCAAATCAGCTTCAGCAGCTGTCAGAAACCATTCAAGAAACCCTTGCAACATTAAAGCGCGACGGCATAACGCCGAAAGAGCTGGAAAACAGTAAGGAGCAAATGAAGGGAAGCTTGATGCTGAGCTTAGAAAGCACGAACAGCAAAATGAGCCGAAATGGTAAAAATGAACTGCTGCTCGGAAAACACAAAACATTAGACGAAATTATTAATGAATTAAATGCTGTAAACTTAGAACGTGTCAACGGTCTTGCCAGACAAATGTTTACGAATGACTATTCTCTGGCTCTTATCAGCCCCTCTGGCAATATGCCGTCATAAATCTGAAATGCCTGCCCTGAAACGGAGCAGGCATTTTTTTATCCTTTTGATCATACATAGTACAAGGGGGTGACAGAGATGCGGCTCAGTGAATTATCCGGGAAGGAAATTGTCGACATCAAAAGAGCTGAACGGCTGGGAGTACTGGGTCAGACCGATTTAGAAATCAATGAACAGGATGGTCAGATCACAGCGCTCCTCATTCCGACAGTCAAATGGTTTGGTTTGAGAAAACACGGTCAAGACATTCGTGTCCCCTGGAATCATATTCAAAAGATCGGATCAGATATGATCATTTTAGATGTCCCTGAGGAAATTTCTCCTCACCAAGAGTAACTATAGAAAAGGCCCAACTCTGCAGGTTATGGGCTTTCATGAAAACATCCAAACATCGGCTGAGTCAGCCGATGTTTTTTTGTGTGAAAAAAGCGTATGTTTTAATTCACCGCTATTTCCTTTTGATCATAAGATGAAGGGGAGCTTAACAGCTAGGGATCCAGTATATACAAAGAAGGTGAACGTTTAACATGTTAACCGGATTGAAAATTGCAGTTATCGGCGGTGACGCAAGACAGCTCGAAATTATTAGAAAGCTCACTGAACAGCAGACTGACATCTATCTCGTCGGTTTTGACCAATTGGATCACGGTTTTACCGGAGCTGTAAAATGCAACATTGATGAAATTCCTTATCAGCAAATAGACAGTATCATTCTTCCTGTGTCTGCGACAACAGGAGAAGGTGTCGTATCAACCGTATTTTCAAATGAAGAAGTTGTTTTAAAACAGGAGCACCTTGACCAAACGCCTGCACACTGTGTCATTTTCTCAGGAATTTCTAACGCCTATTTAGAAAACATTGCAGCTCAAGCAAACAGAAAACTTGTTAAGCTGTTTGAGCGGGATGACATTGCGATATACAATTCTATTCCGACAGTAGAAGGAACCATCATGCTGGCCATTCAGCATACAGATTATACGATACACGGATCTCAGGTGGCGGTTCTCGGGCTGGGACGCACCGGAATGACGATCGCCCGTACATTTGCCGCGCTTGGAGCGAAGGTAAAGGTCGGGGCAAGAAGTTCAGCGCATCTGGCGCGCATCACCGAAATGGGGCTCGTTCCGTTTCACACTGATGAACTCAAAGAGCATGTCAAAGATATAGATATTTGTATTAATACCATACCGAGCATGATTTTGAATCAAACTGTGCTTTCTCGCATGACACCGAAAACCTTAATATTGGATCTGGCTTCACGACCCGGCGGAACCGATTTTAAATATGCTGAAAAACAAGGGATTAAGGCACTCCTTGCCCCTGGTTTGCCGGGGATTGTCGCTCCTAAAACAGCAGGGCAGATCCTCGCCAATGTCTTGAGCAAGCTTTTGGCTGAACTACATGCTGAGGAGGGGAAATAAGAATGTCGTCACTAAAAGGGAAAAGAATCGGATTTGGACTGACCGGCTCGCATTGCACATATGAAGCGGTGTTTCCGCAAATTGAGACGCTAGTCAATGAAGGAGCGGAAGTCCGGCCGATTGTCACATTTACTGTAAAATCGACTGATACACGCTTTGGAGAAGGAGCGGAATGGGTTAAAAAGATTGAAGACCTTACCGGATATGAGGCAATTGATTCAATTGTAAAGGCTGAACCCCTCGGGCCAAAGCTTCCGCTGGACTGCATGGTAATTGCGCCTTTAACCGGAAATTCAATGAGCAAGCTCGCCAACGCCATGACAGACAGCCCTGTACTGATGGCTGCAAAAGCAACAATCAGAAACAATCGGCCGGTCGTTCTCGGTATATCAACAAATGACGCTCTCGGTTTAAACGGCACAAACCTAATGAGGCTCATGTCTACCAAAAATATCTTCTTTATTCCATTTGGGCAAGACGATCCCTTCAAAAAACCGAATTCAATGGTTGCCAAAATGGATCTGCTTCCTCAAACCGTTGAAAAGGCGCTGATGCATCAGCAGCTTCAGCCAATTCTCGTTGATAATTATCAGGGAAATGACTAAATATACAGAAAATCTTTCCCAAACAAAAAATTTCGGTCATCACCCGCATATTCTATGGTAAAATAAAACGTAAAATTATAGTCAAATCAATTCAATGAAGCTGATTGGCGGAAGGAGTTTTACAGATGGGAAGAGGTTTACACGTAGCTGTTGTCGGAGCGACAGGAGCTGTAGGACAACAAATGCTTAAAACACTTGAAGACAGAAATTTTGAAATGGACACACTTACATTGCTATCTTCAAAACGCTCTGCGGGTACCCAAGTCACATTTAAAGGCCAAGAGCTGACTGTTCAGGAAGCTTCTCCTGAGAGCTTTGAAGGGGTAAATATTGCTTTGTTTAGCGCTGGCGGAAGCGTATCACAGGCATTGGCACCAGAAGCTGTAAAACGCGGCGCTATTGTTATAGATAATACAAGTGCGTTCCGTATGGACGAAAATACACCGCTTGTTGTGCCTGAAGTTAACGAGGCAGACTTGCACGAACACAACGGCATTATTGCCAACCCTAACTGCTCTACAATTCAAATGGTGGCTGCGCTGGAACCGATCCGCAAAGCTTACGGCTTAAACAAAGTTATCGTATCAACTTACCAAGCGGTATCAGGAGCGGGAAATGAAGCTGTAAAAGAGCTGTACAGCCAAACAGAGGCGATTTTGAACAACGAAGAAATCAAACCAGAGATTATGCCTGTAAAAGGGGATAAAAAACACTATCAAATCGCTTTCAATGCGATTCCGCAAATTGATAAATTCCAAGATAACGGCTATACGTTTGAGGAAATGAAAATGATAAATGAAACAAAAAAAATCATGCACATGCCTGAGCTTCAAGTAGCGGCTACATGTGTGAGACTTCCGATTGAAACCGGCCATTCAGAGTCCGTTTACATCGAGGTAGACCGAGATGGCGCTACTGTGGAAGATATTAAAAACCTATTAAAAGAAGCTCCTGGCATTACACTTCAGGACGACCCGAGCCAGCAGCTTTATCCGATGCCTGCCGATGCAGTCGGCAAAAACGATGTGTTTGTAGGCCGTATCCGCAAAGACTTGGACAGAGCAAACGGTTTTCATTTATGGGTAGTTTCTGATAACCTATTAAAAGGCGCGGCATGGAACTCTGTTCAAATTGCAGAAAGCCTGAAAAAACTAAACCTCGTATAAAAGAAAGAATTTCCCAAAGACGAATAGAAGAGAGTAAGGCGCAAATAGCCTGCTCTCTTCTGTTACGTCCGAATAATTTGGAGTGAAAACAGTGAAGATAATTGTTCAGAAGTTTGGCGGGACATCTGTAAAAGATGACAAAGGCCGTAAACTGGCTTTAGAGCACATTAAAGAAGCAATCAGTGAAGGATATAAGGTTGTCGTTGTCGTTTCCGCGATGGGCCGGAAGGGTGATCCGTACGCAACAGACTCTCTGTTGGGACTGCTTTACGGCGATCAGTCTGCGATTTCCCCGAGAGAGCAGGATCTGCTTTTATCATGCGGAGAGACGATTTCTTCTGTCGTCTTTACGAGCATGCTGCTGGATAACGGTGTAAAAGCATCTGCGCTGACAGGGGCTCAGGCTGGGTTCTTAACGAATGATCAGCATACAAATGCGAAAATCCTTGAAATGAAACCGGAGCGTTTATTCAGTGTGCTTGCGAATCATGACGCAGTAGTCGTCGCAGGATTCCAAGGCGCTACTGAAAAGGGCGATACAACAACGATCGGAAGAGGGGGCAGCGATACGTCTGCAGCTGCACTTGGGGCGGCAATTGACGCTGAATACATCGATATTTTCACAGATGTTGAAGGTGTGATGACTGCTGATCCGAGAGTAGTGGAAAACGCGAAACCGCTTCCTGTGGTAACATATACAGAAATCTGCAACCTGGCGTACCAGGGAGCGAAAGTGATTCATCCGCGAGCTGTGGAGATTGCGATGCAGGCTAAGGTTCCGATTCGCGTCCGCTCAACATATTCCAAAGATAAAGGCACATTGGTGACATCACATCATTCTTCCAATGTCGGCAGTGATGTTTTTGAACGGCTGATTACCGGAATTGCCCATGTCAAAGATGTCACACAGTTCAAAGTGCCTTCAAAAATCGGTCAGTATAACGTTCAGACTGAAGTTTTTAAAGCGATGGCGAGTGCAGGAATCAGCGTTGATTTCTTTAACATTACACCTAGTGAAATCGTTTATACGGTGGCTGGGAACAAGACGGAAACAGCTCAGCGCATCTTAATGGATATGGGTTATGACCCGATGGTGACGAAAAACTGTGCAAAAGTTTCGGCGGTCGGTGCCGGTATCATGGGCGTCCCGGGTGTAACGTCTAAAATTGTGACAGCTCTATCAGAGAAAGAGATTCCTATTCTGCAGTCGGCGGACAGCCACACGACCATCTGGGTGCTTGTCCATGAAGAGGACATGGTTCCTGCTGTAAACGCTTTGCATGAAGTGTTTGAACTTTCTAAGTAAATGTGATTGAATCATGATGAGGTGAAAAAAATGAATTTCGGAAATGTGTCTACAGCTATGATTACACCTTTTGACAATAAAGGGAATGTAGACTTTCAAAAATTGTCTACACTGATTGATTACTTGTTGAAAAACGGAACAGATTCTTTAGTAGTAGCGGGAACAACAGGAGAATCACCAACCCTTTCAACAGAAGAAAAAATAGCACTATTTGAATATACGGTCAAAGAAGTGAACGGCCGGGTGCCTGTCATTGCGGGTACTGGCAGCAACAATACGAAAGATTCCATTAAGCTGACCAAAAAAGCTGAGGAAGCAGGCGTAGATGCGGTGATGCTTGTTACGCCGTATTATAATAAACCTTCACAAGAAGGAATGTATCAGCATTTTAAAGCTGTTGCTTCTGAAACATCTCTTCCGGTTATGCTGTACAATGTGCCGGGGCGCACCGTTGCTTCTCTTGCTCCTGAGACGACAATCCGTTTGGCGGCGGATATTCCGAATGTTGTTGCGATTAAAGAAGCGAGCGGAGATCTCGAAGCGATTACAAAAATTGTTGCGGAAACGCCTGAAGATTTCTCCGTTTATTCTGGGGATGACGCCTTGACGCTTCCTGTTCTGTCAGTAGGAGGAAGAGGTGTCGTTTCAGTCGCAAGCCATATAGTAGGCTCTGATATGCAGCAAATGATCAAAAATTATACAAATGGGCAAACAGCTAACGCGGCACTGATTCACCAGAAACTGCTGCCGATTATGAAGGAACTGTTTAAAGCGCCTAACCCGGCTCCTGTGAAAACAGCTCTTCAGCTGAAAGGCCTTGATGTCGGTTCAGTGCGTCTTCCTCTCATCCCATTAAACGAAGATGAACGTCTGAGCTTAAGCAGCGCGATCAGCGAACTGTAAGAAAAATTTCATACAGTGAAACAAACGCGGTCATTCTCATTCCACCTGAGTTTGACCGTTTCTTATACATATTGGTTTTCCCTAAACCTTCTGCTTTATCTTGTTTTCTAAATTTACTTTCAGTTATAATAGGAACAAGTGATGATGGACGGGTATGAGACTAGGAGGATATAGATTTTGAAAAAGAAAAATACAGAAAACGTTAGAATTATCGCCCTTGGCGGTGTCGGAGAAATTGGGAAGAACCTTTATGTCATCGAAATTGATTCAGACATATTTGTCGTTGATGCCGGCCTTATGCATCCAGAAAACGAAATGCTCGGTATTGATGTGGTGATTCCTGACATATCATATTTGATTGAACGATCTGACCGCGTTAAGGCTATCTTTTTAACACATGGGCATGATGAGAATATCGGCGGCGTTTTTTACTTATTAAACAAGCTTTCTGTTCCTGTATACGGAACAAAGCTAACGCTTGCACTATTAAGAGAAAAATTAAAACAATACGGACATAACCGAAAAGCTGATTTAAGAGAAATTCACTCAAAATCTGTCATTACATTTGAATCAACAAAGGTATCGTTCTTTAATACGATCCACAGTATCCCTGATTCAGTAGGCGTCAGTTTAAAAACATCACTTGGATCTATTGTATGCACGGGAGACTTCAAATTTGACCAAACACCCGCACTTAATCAATCGTGCGACATTGGCGAGATTGCCAAAATCGGCAACAGCGGCGTACTTGCTCTGCTTTCTGACAGTGCTAATGCAGAACGTCCGGGTTACACCCCTTCGGAAGCTGCTGTCAGCGGAGAGATTTCGGACGCACTGTACAATTCAGAGAACCGGGTAATCATTGCGGTTTTCGCATCCAATATTAACCGAATTCAGCAAGTCATTCATGCAGCGGCTCAAAATGGCAGAAAGATTGCCATTGCCGGAAAAAACCTTCAATCGATCCTTCAGCTTGCAAGAAAGCTTGGATATATTGAAGCAGATGATGAACTGTTTATTTCAATTCAGGACGTCAAAAAATATCCGAAGCGCGAAGTAGCGATTGTAACTGCCGGCAGCCATGGTGAACCATTGGCAGCTCTGACAAGAATGGCAAACAAAGCTCACAAGCAGCTGAATATCGAAGAAGGGGATACAGTTGTCATTGCATCCACTCCGATCCCTGGGCAGGAACTTATTTATTCTAAAACAGTTGATTTGCTTGCCAGAGCCGGCGCACAAGTCATTTTTGCCCAAAAGCGTGTGCATGTATCTGGACATGGCTCACAGGAAGAGTTAAAGCTGATGATCAATCTGCTTAAACCAAAATATTTAATTCCTGTAAACGGCGAATACAGAATGCAAAAGGCTCATTCAAAAATCGCTGAAGAAATTGGCATGAAGCGCAGTGATATCTTCTTAATTGAAAAAGGAGACGTTGTCGAGTTCCGCGGCCAAAACGTAAAGATCGGTGATAAAGTGCCATACGGCAATATTTTAATCGACGGTTTAGGTGTAGGCGACATCGGAAATATTGTGCTGAGAGACCGCCGCTTACTTTCACAAGACGGCATACTGATTGTTGTCATTACACTTGATAAACAAAAGAAACATCTTGTATCAGGTCCTGAGATTATCACACGCGGTTTTGTTTATGTAAGAGAGTCTGAAGGCCTTATCGTACAGGCTACTGAGCTTGTACGTTCTATCGTGACAGAAGCAACTGAAACATCAAACGTTGAATGGTCAACACTTAAGCAGGCAATGCGAGATGCTTTGAACCAATTCCTATATGAAAAAACAAAACGTAAACCGATGATCATCCCAATTATTATGGAAGTCTAATGTAAACGTAAGACCGGACCTGTTCCGGTCTTTATTTTTTTGCCTGTTAAGCCGGGATTGAATTGAAGATCTTTGTTCATAATACAAAGAGAAACTCGGAAAGGGTGAAAGCGAAATGGATCATCGTATGGAAAATACAGAAGAAGAACGTCCCGAAAAAAATGATGCGAAAGACAGCATTATGAATAAAATACAGCAGCTAGGGGAAACGACACTTCCGCAGCTGCCGCAAGATACAAATATCCATTGTCTGACCATTATCGGACAAATAGAAGGCCATGTTCAGCTGCCTCCGCAAAACAAAACAACAAAATATGAACATGTAATCCCGCAAATCGTTGCCATTGAGCAGAATCCAAAAATTGAAGGTTTACTTATTATATTAAATACAGTCGGCGGAGATGTGGAAGCGGGTCTTGCAATTGCTGAAATGCTCGCATCTTTGTCAAAACCAACCGTCTCTATCGTACTTGGCGGAGGACATTCCATCGGTGTACCAATTGCGGTATCTTGTGATTACAGCTATATCGCTGAAACAGCTACCATGACGATTCATCCCGTTCGTCTGACGGGACTGGTAATCGGTGTGCCTCAAACCTTTGAGTACTTGGATAAGATGCAAGAAAGAGTCGTTAAATTTGTAACAAGCCATTCAAATGTAGATGAAGATAAGTTTAAAGAGCTGATGTTTTCAAAAGGAAACTTAACACGCGATATTGGAACAAATGTCGTCGGCAAGGATGCCGTCGAGTATGGACTGATTGATCACGTCGGCGGAGTCGGACAAGCGATTCATAAATTAAATGAGCTGATCGAGGAAGCGAGAGAAGAAGAAGGACGGATGATTCAATGATTTTGTATACCACGATGCCGCAGGAAATTGTTTTCGCGGAACAGAACCAACAGCCAAGTGCACACGAGCAAATTGAGTATAGAGGTGTTCCGCTTCTTGTCGAGATGAAAGGCAATGAAGCAGAGGTTATTCAAGTCATGAGCACTAATCCTATGCACTTTCTGCATCCGGATATTTCTCCGGGACAAAAGCTAAAATTAAACGTATAAGATTCCGGCCCTTTTTTAAGGGCAAAATATGCTATAATAGGGGAATCCTACAGAAAAACGCAGCCAGTAAACGGCTGCTTTCTTCATTATGTATGAACTTACATTTTTTAACGCAGTAAGGTGATGAGTGTGGCAAAGAAAAAAAGAAAATCGAGAAAAAAACAGGCAAAACAGCTCAACATAAAATTTGAATTAAACGGATTGCTGTGCATTGCTATCTCAATTATCGCCATTTTACAGCTTGGTGTAGTGGGACAAACCTTTATCTACTTGTTCCGTTTTTTCGCTGGTGAGTGGTTTATTTTATGCTTGTTAGGCTTATTCGTTTTAGGAGTTTCCCTATTTTGGAAGAAAAAAACGCCGAGTCTTTTAACGAGACGAAAGGCGGGGCTGTACTGCATCATTGCAAGCATATTGCTGCTTTCTCATGTGCAGCTGTTTAAAAATTTGACGAACAGAGGATCTATTGAGTCTGCCAGCGTGATCCGCAATACATGGGAATTATTTTTAATGGACATGAATGGGAGTTCTGCTTCACCTGATTTAGGCGGGGGGATGATCGGGGCGCTTCTGTTTGCGGCTTCACACTTTTTGTTTGCATCAACTGGTTCGCAAATTATGGCAATTGTAATGATTTTGATCGGAATGATTCTGGTCACGGGGCGTTCTCTTCAAGAAACGCTGAAAAAGTGGATGAGCCCGATCGGCCGTTTCATCAAAGAACAATGGTTTGCTTTTATTGATGATATGAAATCAGTCAAAACAAATATGAAATCATCGAAAAAAGCGAAAGCCAATACCAGTAAAAAACAAAAGCCGGCGCGCAAAAAACAGCAAATGGAGCCAGAGCCCGCTGCTGAAGAAGAGGAGCAGGAAATGGTATCGCCTCTCATTCATTCAGAGCCGATTATCTCAAGCTTTTCAGACCGGAATGAAGCGGAAGAGCCTCCGGCAGCTGCAGTAAAACGAATTGAGCCGGCCACAGAACCGCTTCAGGAAAATCAGTCTGAGGCTGACCATAATGAAACGGCTGCTGCTCCGCCAATGACCTTTACAGAACTTGAAAATAAAGATTATCAGATGCCGTCATTAGATTTATTAGCTGATCCGAAGCATACCGGCCAGCAGGCTGATAAAAAAAATATTTATGAAAATGCCAGAAAGCTTGAACGCACGTTCCAAAGCTTCGGCGTAAAGGCGAAAGTGACACAGGTTCATCTTGGGCCGGCTGTCACGAAATATGAAGTGTATCCGGATGTCGGAGTAAAGGTAAGCAAAATAGTCAACCTAAGTGACGATTTAGCGCTTGCGTTAGCTGCAAAAGACATCAGGATTGAGGCGCCTATTCCAGGTAAATCTGCCATCGGAATAGAAGTTCCAAACGCGGAAGTGGCTATGGTATCGCTGAAGGAAGTGCTTGAGTCAAAACTTAATGACAGACCTGATGCAAAACTGTTAATCGGACTTGGCCGTAATATTTCGGGTGAAGCTGTGCTTGCTGAATTAAACAAAATGCCTCATTTGCTTGTCGCAGGCGCGACTGGGAGCGGAAAAAGTGTCTGTGTCAACGGTATTATTACAAGTATTCTGATGCGCGCTAAACCGCATGAAGTGAAAATGATGATGATTGACCCAAAAATGGTTGAACTGAATGTGTACAATGGGATTCCGCATTTGCTTGCTCCGGTGGTAACTGACCCGAAAAAAGCATCACAAGCTTTGAAAAAGGTTGTCAATGAAATGGAACGTCGGTACGAATTGTTTTCTCATACAGGAACAAGAAATATTGAAGGGTACAATGATTATATAAAACGCTCCAATAATGAGGGAGAGGCAAAACAGCCAGAGCTGCCGTATATCGTGGTCATTGTGGACGAGCTAGCTGATCTCATGATGGTAGCTTCATCTGATGTAGAAGACTCGATTACGAGATTGTCCCAAATGGCACGGGCTGCCGGCATCCATCTTATTATTGCGACACAGCGTCCGTCAGTTGACGTCATTACAGGGGTCATCAAGGCAAATATTCCGTCACGAATCGCATTCAGTGTCTCTTCACAGACGGACTCAAGGACCATTCTGGATATGGGGGGCGCTGAGAAGCTTTTAGGACGAGGAGATATGCTGTTTTTACCTGTCGGGGCTAATAAACCTGTCCGTGTACAAGGTGCATTTTTGTCAGACGAAGAAGTGGAGCAGGTCGTGGATCATGTCATTACGCAGCAAAAAGCTCAATATCAGGAAGAAATGATTCCTGAGGAAACAACGGAAACCCATACTGAGGTTACCGATGACCTTTATGATGAAGCCGTCGAATTAATCGTCGGCATGCAGACTGCATCCGTATCGATGCTGCAAAGAAGGTTCAGAATCGGGTATACGAGAGCGGCACGCCTGATTGATGCAATGGAAGAACGCGGCGTAGTTGGCCCGTATGAAGGCAGCAAACCAAGGGAAGTCTTAATATCAAAAGAAAAACATGATGAGCTCTCTTCTTAAATGAAGGGAGTTCAATAACAATAATAACATTATGTAAACTGTACACCTTTTTATTTATTTTTTCGACAAAACATGATATAGTTGTCCCAATTGTTCAATAATTTTTATCGAAAGTGGTTTACGGAGGGGAAACATGTCTACAAAAGCTGATAATCGGCACTTGTATTTAAAAGTGATTGAACGAATAAAAGAGGATATTAAAAATGGAATCTACACTGAGAAAGAAAAGCTCCCTTCTGAATTTGAGCTTTCCAAAAAGCTTGGTGTCAGCCGGGCGACTTTGCGTGAAGCACTGCGGATATTGGAAGAAGAGCATGTGATTATCAGAAGGCATGGTGTAGGAACTTTTGTCCATTCTAAGCCGTTATTTCTTTCGGGCATTGAACAGCTGAACAGTGTAACCAAGATGATTGAACAGGCTAATATGATTCCAGGAACGATTTTTCTTTCATCTCAAGTGCTTATGCCGTCTGATGATGATATCAAGAGATTTCATCTGACATCAGGTCAGGAAGTTTTTTATCTTGAACGTGTCAGAACGGCAAACGGGCAGCCGATTGTGTATTGTATTGACAAAATTCCGATGGATATATTGCCGGATTCTTTTTCTCACCAGCAAGAGTCTATGTTTGACCTGCTTGAGAAAAATTCAGGCTCTGTGATCAGCTACGCTGTAACTGATATTGAGCCGATCGGCTATCATGATACGATTTCTCCTGTGCTGGAATGCGATCCGGAAACAGCTCTTTTGCTGTTAAAACAAACGCATTACGATCAGCATGATAAACCGGTGCTTTATTCATTAAATTATTTCAGAGCCGACAAATTCAGATTCCATGTTTTGCGTAAACGATTCTAAAACAGACGCCTGTGATGTGTCTGTTTTTTTATTTGTCTGGTTTATGTTTCTTTGTACATACTTTTACTGCGGTTAACGCAAGATATAAAGGATGACAAAGTGAATGGGTGAAAATGTTGAAAGAAAAAATAGGAATGAAAAATATTATTGCTCTGGCTTCCGTACCGCTTGTTATGACATTAGGGAACTCCATGCTGATTCCCGTGCTTCCGATGATGGAGAAAAAGCTGTCGGTCAGTTCATTTCAAGTGTCATTAATTATCACTGTATATTCGGTGGTAGCAATCATTTGCATTCCGATCGCCGGGTACCTGTCGGATAGATTTGGCAGAAAAAAAGTACTGCTCCCATGCCTTCTTATTGCGGGAATAGGGGGAGCTGTGGCTGCTTTTGCTTCAACATATATAGACAATCCTTACGCTATGATCTTGGCCGGACGGGTTCTTCAAGGCATCGGATCAGCGGGTGCAGCTCCCATCGTCATGCCGTTTATCGGCGATCTGTTTAAGGGGGATGATGAAAAGGTCAGTGCCGGTCTTGGCGATATTGAGACCGCTAACACCTCCGGAAAAGTGCTGAGTCCCATACTGGGCGCCTTACTTGCCTCCTGGTACTGGTTCGTCCCGTTTTGGTTTATTCCGTTTTTCTGTTTGATCAGCTTTTTGCTCGTATTGTTTCTGGTCGAGAAGCCTGAAGAAGATGAGGATGCACCTACAATTTCAGAGTTCCTCAAGAATGTGCGGAAAATCTTTAAACAGGATGGACGCTGGCTCTACACAGTTTTTATTATTGGGTGCGTCATTATGTTTTTATTATTTGGCGTATTATTTTACTTATCAGATACGCTAGAGAATAAATATACAATTGACGGAGTGGCCAAAGGCGGGCTGCTGGCGATACCTCTTTTATTCCTGTCCAGCAGTTCTTTTATAGCGGGTAAAAAGATCGGCAAAGATAAGGCAAGAATGAAATTTTGCGTCGTTACAGGGATGATTATGTTAAGCCTGTCTTTTATCGGCTTGTGGTGGAACCACAGTTTTTATTTTTTATTTATCTTTTTGAGTTTTGGGGGAATTGGAATCGGAATGGCGCTTCCTGCTTTAGATGCGCTGATAACAGAAGGGATTGAGAGTGAGGAATGCGGAACTATTTCCTCATTTTATAATAGTATGCGCTTTATTGGAGTAGCTCTCGGGCCGCCTGTGTTTGCGGCATTGATGTCTAATGCAAGCTGGCTTATTTTCATTCTTTCCGCGTTTTGCGGGATTATTTCCTTATTTCTGGTGCTCTTTAATGTAGATGCTAAAAAAAGTGAAGAAGAAAAAAACTTAGGGACGGTTTGACACACCGTCTTTTTTTGCTGAGAAAAATAGCGAATCTCGGCAGAAAACTTGTGATTAAGAGGCATCAAGCAGGAAGCTCTTTTTTATTTCCAATAGCGGACGAACAATTAATGCGTAAGAGGTTATTGTTTCCTTATAAATCCTACAGTTGCTATAATTACATGAAAGAGTGTTTCTGCGAATGCTGAAATTTGGTCATAATACATACTAATAAGAAATGAACGAAGGAGGTTTCACATGTCATATGTCAATGAAGTCAAAACAAAGCACGGCGGTTTAACCGCACATATTGTAGAAACAGAAAAATTTAAAACCGTCTCGCTTATCTTTAAAATGCTGGCGCCCTTAACAAAGGAGCAAGTTACGAAAAGAGCGCTGTTCCCGCATGTGCTGCTTCGAGGAACAGAAAGCCGTCCGAAAACAGCAGAATTGCGTTCTTACCTGGATGAACTTTACGGCACGTCTGTTTCGGCTGATCTCTCGAAAAAAGGTGAACAGCATGTGATTACATTTAGGCTTGAAATTCCGAATGAAAAATATTTAAAAGATCAGACGCCTCTCCTTGAAAAAGGGCTCCAGCTTCTCGCAGAAATCGTCTTTTCACCTGCTTTAGAAGCAGGCGTTTTTCAATCGCAATATGTGGATCAAGAAAAACGAACGCTGAAGCAGAGAATTCAAGCGGTTTATGATGATAAAATGCGTTACTCTAATCTAAGGCTTATACAGGAAATGTGTAAAAATGAACCTTACTCGCTGCACGTTAATGGAGAGATCGACGATGTTGATGCCATTACGGCCGATCAATTATATGAAACATACCGACACGCGATCCAAAAAGACCAGCTTGATTTATATGTCGTCGGCGATGTTGACAGGAAACAAGTGCAAGCTGCTATTGATCAATATTTTCACACAGAGGAACGCGCTCTGGAAACATTTGTGAACAATCATTCTGAACAACCTGAGCCTAAAGAAGTCATTGATGAAGAAGACGTCAAACAAGGCAAGCTGAATATTGGCTATCGGACCAATATTACTTTTACGGATCAGGATTATTCAGCTTTACAAGTTTTTAACGGAATGTTCGGCGGCTTTTCTCATTCCAAGCTTTTCATTAATGTTCGGGAAAAAGCCAGTCTCGCTTATTACGCAGCCTCGCGTATCGATAGCTTTAAAGGTTTATTAATGGTGATGTCAGGAATTGAAGTGAAAAACTACAAACAAGCCGTCTCTATTATTGCCGAGCAATTTCAGGCTATGAAAAACGGGGAGTTCAGTGAGCAAGACATCTCACAGACGAAAGCCATGATTCAGAATCAGGTGCTGGAAACAATTGATACTGCGTACGGTTTATCTGAATTTCTATATCAGCAGGCCGCTGCCCAAGTCGATATTCCGATCGAAGATTTCCTTGCCAATATTGAGCGGGTGACAAAAGAGGATATCATTAAAGTCGGCGAAAAGATTCAGCTTGATACGACTTATTTCTTAAAAGGGACGGAGGGTGCATCTTGATAAAACCAATCGAATTTGAACAGCTTCAGGAGACGCTGTACCATGAAAAAATGTCAAACGGCCTGGACGTATACGTTTTGCCGAAAAAAGGCTTCAACAAGACGTATGCGGTATTCACAACAAAGTACGGGTCTATAGATAATCAGTTTGTCCCTCTTGGAAAAGACGAGATGGTTCAGGTTCCGGACGGGATTGCCCATTTTCTTGAACATAAGCTGTTTGAAAAAGCTGATGGAGATGTTTTTCAAGATTTCAGTAAACAGGGCGCCTCTGCCAATGCGTTCACGTCATTTACAAGAACAGCTTATCTTTTCTCAAGCACGTCAAATGTGGAACGCAATTTGGAGACATTGATTGATTTTGTGCAGGACCCTTATTTTACAGAAAAAACGGTGGAAAAGGAAAAAGGGATTATCGGCCAGGAAATTAACATGTATGATGATAACCCTGACTGGAGGCTTTACTTCGGGGTGATTGAAAACATGTACAAAGATCATCCTGTCAAAATAGACATAGCCGGGACGGTAGAAAGTATATCCCATATCACAAAGGACCTTCTTTACGAATGCTATGAGACGTTTTATCATCCGAGCAATATGCTCCTCTTTATAGTCGGCCCTGTTGATCCTGAAGCGATCATTTCTCAGGTAAGAGAAAATCAGGAAAGAAAACCGTATACAGATCAGCCGGAAATTAAACGGGAAGAAGTAAAAGAGCAAGAAGCTGTTTTCCGGAAAGAAAAAGAAATTAAAATGAATGTTCAGGGACCGAAATGTCTCGTCGGACTGAAATCAAAGCATCCGTATAAATTAGGGAAAGAGCTGCTCAAGCATGAACTTGCAATGAACCTATTGCTTGAATCTTTGTTTGGCAAAAGCTCTGCCCAATATGAGTCCCTTTATGAAAAAGGGTATATAGATGAAACGTTCAGCTTTGATTTTACGGCTGAATATGGGTTCGGTTTTGC
The DNA here is from genome assembly GCF_037964915.1 of Bacillus sp. FSL K6-1012. NCBI lineage: Bacteria > Bacillati > Bacillota > Bacilli > Caryophanales > Bacillaceae > Bacillus > Bacillus sp. FSL K6-1012. Next base: position 1,798,410 of record NZ_CP150175.1, read on the forward strand.
GGCCATTGGCGGGGACACGCCTGAACCGGATAAATTGGCTGAAGACATTTCAGGCAATCTGCTTCGTGCCGGTGAAATCATCACCGCTGAGAAGATTGAACTTGCCAGAAAGAAAAAAATCGGGTCATTTTTAAAGGCATTAAACTCACCTGAATACATCGCTAACCAATTCACTCGCTATGCATTTTTGGAGATGAGCCTGTTTGATATCGTAACTGTTCTCGAGCAGATCACCCTTGAGGATGTGCAGCAAATCATACAAGAGGAAATTGCTGAGGACAGACTGACTGTCTGCAAAGTGGTTCCTAAATCTTAACATGCATCCCTCCAAGTGAGGGGTGTTTTTCTGCGGAAAGAAGGAAAGAGGATGAAAAAAACAGCATTAGTCACCGGGGCGAGCGGCGGTATCGGCAAAAGCATAAGTGAATCGCTTGCAGCAGAGGGGTATGATCTGCTTTTGCACTACAATCAGAATGAAAGCGCGGCTGCAGAGCTTGCTGAAAAACTGAAACGGTCATTTGGCATATATGCTGATATTTTGCAAGGAGATCTCTCCACTCCCACTGGCGCTGATGAACTAACAAAATCAATTGTTCAGCCGGTTGATGCGATCGTTTTAAACAGCGGCAGAAGCCATTTTGGACTGATTACTGATGTAGATAATGCTACGGTACAGGAAATGGTTCAGCTGCATGTGGCAAGTCCTTACATGCTGACGAGAAACCTTCTTCCAGGCATGATCCGTAACAAATCGGGAGCGATCGTGGCAGTCAGCTCTATTTGGGGAGAGACTGGCGCATCGTGTGAGGTGCTGTACAGCATGGCAAAGGGAGCGCAGCACTCGTTTGTAAAAGGACTGGCTAAGGAGCTGGCCCCAAGCGGTATCAGGGTCAACGCAGTAGCGCCGGGTGCTGTAGATACAAACATGATGAATCAATTCAATCCGGATGAATTAGAAGAGATCGCTGATGAAATCCCGATCGGCAGGCTTGCACAGCCGAAAGAAGTTGCCGAGGCGGCAGCATTTCTCCTGTCTGAAAAAGCTTCCTATATTACTGGACAGATTCTGTCAGTTAACGGCGGCTGGCACTGCTGAAGCAAAATAAAATGTGTATAGTTTCTTTTAAGAAGGACAAAATAATTTTGTAACTTCACATGAAATGGAGGAAACTCACATGTCAGTATTAGAAAACTGGGATAACTGGAAGAATTTCCTTGGTGATCGTTTAAACTATGCGCAAGAAAAAGGCATGAGTCAGGACACCATCACTGACCTTGCTACAGAAATCGGCGGTTACCTGGCTAATGAAGTGGATTCTAAGAACGAGCAGGAAAAAGTGCTGGCAGATCTTTGGAGCGTAGCATCTAAAGAAGAACAGCACGCCATTGCCAATATGATGGTTAAGCTTGTTGAAAATAACAGCACTCATTAAGAAGAGAGGAGATTCTTCCTCTCTTTTTTATGTTTTCCCCATCACAGCAACATTCTTCTTTCTAATTAGAGAAAAATGCTTTATGATAAAGGAAGGTAAAATTTTGCCACAATGAAGGGGGTATATCATTTGGCAAAGCTCGAATGGTATTTTGAATATGAAATTCAAGTGAACCGCCCCGGACTGCTCGGGGATATTTCATCTCTTCTCGGGATGCTTTCTATTAACATCGTAACGATAAACGGCGTCGATCTTTCCAGAAGGGGAATGCTGCTCAGGTGCCGCCATATAGATCAAATTAAGCGATTAGAATCAATCTTAAAAACGATGGAAACAATTAAAGTAACGAAGCTGAGAGAACCAAGGCTTCGCGACCGTCTCGCTGTGCGTCACGGCCGGTACATCCAGAGGGATGCCGATGATAAGAAAACATTTCGCTTTGAACGGGACGAGCTGGGCTTATTAGTCGATTTTATGGCCGAACTGTTCAAAAAAGAAGGCCATAAATTAATCGGGATCCGGGGAATGCCGCGCGTCGGGAAAACGGAGTCAATCGTAGCTTCCAGCGTATGCGCCAGCAAAAGGTGGCTGTTTGTGTCATCTACCTTGCTGAAACAGACAATCAGAAGCCAACTGATTGCCGATGAATACAGCACTGAAAATGTCTTTATCATTGACGGAATTGTATCGACAAGAAGAGGATCAGAACGCCATCTGCAGCTGGTGAGGGAAATCATGAGGCTGCCTGCTACAAAAGTGGTGGAGCATCCGGACATATTCGTTCAAAATACAGAGTATACACTAGATGACTTTGATTATATTATTGAACTGAGAAATGATCCTGATGAGGTTATTACATATGAACATGCTGAAGAACCCCAAATGTTTGATCAATCCGGGTTTTCAAGCTTTGATTTTTAAAATTGGAAGGTGTTTGTTGTGACTGAACTAGGAATCCGGCTGAAAGAAGCCAGAGAGGAAAAAGCAATGTCATTGGATGATCTCCAAGCGGCAACTAAGATTCAAAAAAGGTATTTAACCGCCTTGGAGGAAGGAAATTATGACATTATTCCGGGTAAGTTTTATGTCCGGGCTTTCATCAAGCAATATGCGGAAGCCGTCGGGCTTGATGCTGACCAATTGTTTGAGGAGCATAAAAAAGATATCCCGAATACGTATCATGACGATGTGTCTGAAAAAATCTCCGGCATGAATCTCCAGAAGGAAATGCCAAAGCCTGCTTCTAAGGCGCTGGAATTGCTGCCTACAATACTTGTGATTCTCGGCGTGATTGTCGTGATCGCCATTGTTTACGCTATAATTCAGTTTGCGAATCATAAAAACGATGATAATAGCAATGCGGCATCAGAAAAATCAATCGCGAAAAGTGAAAGCAAGTATGAGATCCCTAAAGATTCAACGCTGAAAGAGAATCAAACCAACAGCTCTGAAAAAGAGACAGACACGAAAAAAGAAACGAAAGACAAAGAAGATAAAAAAGAAGACAGTGACAGTGACAAACTAGAGGTGAAAGCAACTGGCACTGAAGGATCTGTAACAACTTATGAAGTGTCCGGCGCTGATAAAATCGAGCTTGAGCTGAAGGCTTCAGACAGCTCTTGGATTCGAGTGCGCGATGAAAACAGCAGCTCTCTTAAAGAGGGTACACTGAAAAAAGACGAAACATATAAAAAAGACATAACTGATCAGAAACAAGTTGAAATCCGCACAGGATATGCACCTAACCTGAAAATAAAAATCAACGGTGAGGTTCTTTCATATAAACTTGATCCTAAAGAAGTGATGGCACAAACAATAAAGATTGTAAATAAAAAGGAAGAAAAGTCATCTTAATCACCAGATGACTTTTCTTCACGTCCGAGTATGAAACTGGAGGGGCTTTATGTTTAACTTACCGAATAAAATCACACTAGCAAGAATTGCATTAATCCCAATCTTCATGATTATCATGCTGGCGCCGTTTGACTGGGGCAGGCTCGAATTTGGAGACGAATCCATTCCGGTCACACACTTGGCGGGCGCTATCTTGTTTATTATTGCATCGACGACAGATTGGATAGATGGTTATTATGCCCGCAAACTGAACCTTGTTACAAACTTTGGGAAATTTCTCGATCCGCTTGCGGACAAACTTCTCGTATCGGCAGCGTTAATTATCCTTGTTCAATTTGATCTTGCTCCAGCTTGGATGGTCATTGTGATTATCAGCCGGGAGTTTGCCGTAACAGGTTTAAGGCTTGTATTAGCCGGAACGGGAGAAGTAGTCGCTGCGAATATGCTTGGTAAAATTAAAACCTGGGCACAAATCATTGCAGTATCTGCATTGCTTCTTCACAATTTTCCGTTTGAGCTTGTGTCATTTCCGTTCGCTGACCTGGCGTTATGGGTAGCCGTATTCTTTACCGTTGTATCAGGCTGGGACTATTTCGCTAAAAACTGGGAAGCGCTAAAAGCATCTAACTAAGAAAGAAGGACATACATGATGGAATTTCCAAAAAAAGCAGAGATTATTGCAGTCGGTTCAGAGCTCTTACTCGGTCAGATTGCTAATACAAATGCTCAATTTATCAGCAAACAGCTGGCAGAAATCGGAGTAAACGTATTTTACCATACAGCAGTCGGTGATAATCCGGAGCGGCTGAAGCAGGTCATCCGCATTGCTGAAGAGCGCTCTGATTTTATTATTTTTTCAGGAGGGCTCGGGCCGACAAAAGATGATTTAACAAAAGAAACAATAGCAAATGTGCTGGGACGTCCGCTCGTTTTAAATGATGAGGCGTTTCAATCCATTGAGGATTATTTCAAACGAACAAAACGCACGATGTCACCTAATAACCGAAAACAGGCGCTTGTCATCGAAGGATCTGACGTACTGGCGAATCACTTTGGAATGGCGCCGGGAATGCTTACAGAGCATGATTCGCGCTTTTATATGCTTCTTCCCGGGCCGCCAAGCGAATTGCGTCCGATGTTTGAAAATGAGGCAAAACCGCTTCTTCTTAAAAAGATGGGCTCCAATGAAAAAATTGTATCAACTGTTCTTCGCTTTTTCGGTATCGGCGAATCTCAGCTTGAAGCTGATTTAGAAGATATCATTGATGCACAGACGAACCCGACGATCGCTCCGTTGGCAGCGGACGGAGAGGTGACGCTTCGCTTGACAGCAAAACATGCCGATGAAAAAGAAACAGAGCGTTTGTTAAAAGAAACAGAAGCCGTTATTTTAGAACGTGTCGGTGAATTTTTCTATGGCTACGACGATACATCGCTTGTGAAAGAGCTATCTAAAGCATGCAAGGAAAAAGGCATCACGCTTTCTGCCGCAGAAAGCTTTACCGGCGGGCTGTTTTCCGAATGGCTGACAGACCTTAGCGGCGCTTCAGCATTGTTTTCCGGCGGCGTTGTTTGCTATTCAAACGAAGTGAAGCAAAATGTCCTCGGCGTCAAAAAGGAAACATTGGACCGTTTCGGCGCAGTCAGCGAGGAATGCGCCTCTGAGCTCGCAAAGGGTGTTCAGCAGCTCACTGGAAGCAATATTGGCATTAGCTTTACCGGTGTTGCCGGCCCTGATACTCAAGAAGGCCATGCACCTGGACATGTGTTTATCGGTATTTTTGCAAACGGAAAAGAAGAGGTTCACGAGTTTCACTTTGCAGGCTCCAGAACAGGAATCAGAAAACGTGCTGCTAAATATGGCTGCCATTTAATTTTAAAACTGTTAGAGCAAAAATAATGTTTTCAGCACACTATCCTCCTCAAAAAACATGATTTCTCTGACTCATTATGATATTTTGGTAGAAATCAGGCCAAGAAAAAATCCGAATATGCGTTCGCTTTTTTCTTGGCAAATCCCTTCAAACAGGGTATAGTATATGTAGTGGTAACATAAAGGAGGAAAAAATAGAATGAGTGATCGTCAGGCAGCCTTAGATATGGCTCTTAAACAAATAGAAAAGCAGTTCGGCAAAGGTTCCATTATGAAACTGGGAGAAAAGACAGATACAAGAATTTCTACTGTTCCAAGCGGCTCCCTCGCTCTTGATACGGCATTGGGAATAGGCGGGTATCCCCGCGGACGGATTATTGAAGTATACGGTCCTGAAAGTTCAGGTAAAACAACTGTGGCGCTCCATGCAATTGCTGAGGTTCAGCAGCAGGGAGGACAAGCTGCGTTTATCGATGCGGAGCACGCGCTAGACCCGGTATACGCACAAAAACTCGGTGTCAATATCGAAGAGCTTTTACTGTCTCAGCCTGACACAGGCGAGCAGGCGCTTGAAATTGCAGAAGCGTTGGTTCGAAGCGGTGCAGTTGACATCGTTGTTGTCGACTCTGTAGCGGCGCTCGTTCCGAAAGCAGAAATTGAAGGCGACATGGGAGATTCACATGTCGGTTTGCAGGCGCGTTTAATGTCTCAAGCGCTTCGTAAGCTTTCAGGGGCTATCAACAAATCGAAAACAATTGCGATTTTCATTAACCAAATTCGTGAAAAAGTCGGCGTTATGTTCGGAAACCCGGAAACGACTCCCGGCGGTCGTGCGCTGAAATTCTACTCTTCCGTTCGTCTTGAAGTACGCCGTGCTGAACAGCTGAAACAAGGCAACGACGTTATGGGGAATAAAACGAGAATTAAAGTCGTGAAAAACAAGGTGGCTCCTCCGTTCCGTACAGCTGAGGTTGATATTATGTATGGAGAAGGTATCTCAAAAGAAGGCGAAATCATTGATCTCGGAACTGAACTTGATATCGTGCAAAAAAGCGGTTCATGGTACTCTTATGAAGAAGAGCGTCTTGGCCAAGGCCGTGAAAATGCCAAACAATTCTTAAAAGAAAATAAAGATATCATGCTGATGATTCAGGAGCAAATTCGTGAACATTACGGTTTAGATAATAACGGAGTAGTACAGCAACAGGCGGAAGAGACACAGGAAGAACTTGAATTTGAAGAATAAAAATAAAATGAATTTGAAATGATAAAAAAGGCAGAGTGAAAACTCTGCCTTTTTTTCTTTTATATTTTCTGCAAAATAAAGATAAATAAATTGGTTTTTTTGACAACTTTTATAGTACTTCATACGTCTAACAAAACGTGTGTATTTGAAATTAGATTGGGAGGATAAAATGAATGACAAGCCCCACTCGCAGAAGAACTGCGACGCGCAGACGGAGAAAACTAAATAAAAGAGGCAAACTTTTGTTTGGTATGTTGGCCGCAATCATTTGTTTCACGATTTGGAATTCCATTCATCGAGAGGATGAAGAAGTTGAACCATCTCAAGAAGCTGCGGCGGTTTCTGATACCGGTCAGAAGCAAGCTGATCAGAAGAAAAACAAAGCCAAAAAAACAGAGGAACAAATCAAAGCAGTGGACCGCAATCAAAAAATCAGCAGTTATTTAAAAGAGATCGGCTTCAGCGGGACAGCCATGATCGTCAGAAATGGAGAAGTCGTAATCAATAAAGGTTTTGGTTACGCGGACCGCGAGCATCATATAAAAAACAATCCTGCGACATCCTTTTATGTCGGATCGTCACAAAAAGCGCTGATAGCAACCGCTATTTTGCAGCTTGAGGAAAAGGGAAAGCTCCAGACAAGTGATCCGGTCAGCACGTATTTATCCCATTTTCCCAACGGAAAGAATATTACATTAAAAAATCTGCTTACTCATACATCGGGGATAAACGGACATGTTGAAGGGAATGGCGAGATCACTCCGGATGACTTAATAAAAGACATAGAGCAGCAAGGAATCAAACGCCAGCCTGGAATATGGGACTATCAGGATTCTAACTATACAGTTCTCGCTTATATTGTTGCTGAAGTGAGCGGTGAGTCTTATGAACAATACATAACCAATCATATCTTTAAGCCTGCAGGGATGACGCATTCGGGTTTTTACAAGACATACGATAAGCAGCCTTATCCAGCTGTCGGCTACAAGCTGAAAGGCAGCAGGGCCGTCACACCGTATATGCCTGATTTATCTCAGCTTTATGGAGCAGGCGATATATATATGAGTGCTGCCGATATGTACAAATTTGACAAAGCACTGATAGACGGCAAGCTCTATTCGCAAGAAAGCTATGAAAAAATGTTCACGCCAGGGAGCAGTTCCACATACGGGATGGGATTTTATGTTGCTCCCGGAAGCTATTCAAACCACGGAGTCATGCCGGGCTTCAACGTATTGAACAGCTTCAGCAAATCCGGACAAACCGTTGTTGTTTTGTTGTCAAACATTCAAAATAACGCTAAACTTGGACAAGTGAACAATAAAATATACCAGCTTCTAAATCAGGAGTAATTTACGATCTGTTTTTTCAAAAGATTGGCGGATTCACGTTCGGCACGATAAATAGGGGCGGCTCGGCAAACGTTAAGCTGGCAAGCTTGACAAGTATTTCCGACACAATTACAATGAAGTTGTAACATTTGTTTTTTTAACATGATTGTTAAACCATTTAAACTTGACAAGGGCGATGAAACTTTCATTCCCTGTGAAGGTTCTGTATGTTGAGAAAACTAGACAATGTACATGCCGACACTTATTTTGAGCAACAACCAAGTTCATAGCAAGAGGAGGTGAAAGTATGACCCCAATTATGATGGTTCTCATCTCCATTTTGCTGATTCTACTCGGTTTAGTTGTTGGCTACTATGTTCGTAAAACCATTGCCGAAGCGAAAATTGCAGGCGCACGCGGTGCAGCCGAGCAAATTCTTGAAGATGCAAAGCGTGATGCTGAAGCACTGAAAAAAGAAGCTCTGCTTGAAGCAAAGGATGAAATCCACAAACTTCGAATAGATGCTGAACAAGAAGTTCGTGAAAGACGAAATGAGCTTCAAAAACAAGAAAACCGTTTACTCCAAAAGGAGGAAAACCTTGATCGCAAACATGAGGGAATTGATAAACGGGAAGCGATGTTGGAGAAGAAAGATCATTCTCTGAATGAACGACAACAACATATTGAAGAGATGGAAAGCAAAGTGGATGAGATGATTCGTATGCAGCAGTCTGAGTTGGAACGAATTTCGAGTCTGACTCGTGACGAAGCGAAACAAATCATTCTTGACCGGGTTGAAAACGAGCTTTCACATGACATCGCCATCATGACAAAAGAAACTGAGAACCGTGCGAAAGAAGAGGCGGATAAAAAAGCGAAAAACATTCTTTCACTCGCCTTACAGCGCTGCGCAGCGGATCACGTTGCCGAAACAACGGTATCAGTTGTCAATCTTCCAAATGATGAGATGAAAGGACGTATCATCGGCCGGGAAGGGCGTAACATTCGTACGCTTGAAACGCTGACAGGTATTGACCTGATTATCGATGATACCCCTGAAGCTGTCATTCTGTCCGGATTTGATCCGATCAGACGTGAGACAGCAAGGATTGCTCTTGATAAACTCGTTCAGGATGGCCGTATTCATCCGGCACGGATTGAAGAAATGGTTGAAAAATCTCGCCGCGAGGTCGATGACTACATTCGTGAGATGGGTGAGCAAACGACATTTGAGGTTGGCGTTCACGGCCTCCACCCAGATCTGATCAAGATTCTCGGCCGCTTAAAGTTCCGTACAAGCTACGGTCAAAATGTGCTTAAGCATTCCATGGAAGTCGCATTCTTGGCTGGGCTGATGGCATCGGAGCTTGGAGAAGATGCAAAGCTTGCTAAACGGGCGGGACTTCTTCATGACATCGGAAAAGCGATTGACCATGAAGTAGAAGGAAGCCACGTTGAAATCGGAGTCGAGCTTGCGACTAAATATAAAGAGCACCCAGTCGTAATTAACAGTATTGCATCACACCATGGGGACGAGGAGCCGACTTCCATTATCGCTGTGCTGGTAGCTGCAGCAGATGCGCTTTCCGCTGCAAGACCTGGCGCAAGAAGTGAGACGCTCGAGAACTACATTCGAAGACTTGAAAAGCTCGAAGAAATTTCTGAGTCCTACGAAGGTGTTGAAAAATCATTTGCGATTCAGGCTGGACGTGAAGTGCGTATTATGGTGAAGCCGGATTCAATAAATGATCTTGAAGCTCATCGCCTGGCGCGAGATATCCGAAAACGAATTGAGGACGAGCTCGATTATCCAGGTCATATTAAAGTGACAGTCATTAGAGAAACTCGAGCCGTAGAGTATGCAAAATAAAGTGATGCGCTAAGCATCACTTTATTTTTTTGACGGCTGAGGAATAGAAAGGATTTACAAAATGAGAATTTTATTTATCGGAGATGTTGTCGGGTCACCGGGCCGCGACATGGTAAAAGAGTATGTGCCAAAGCTGAAAACAAAATACAAGCCGCATTTTACCATTATAAATGGCGAAAATGCCGCACATGGAAAAGGCTTAACAGAAAAAATCTATCACAGTTTAATACAGTCTGGCGCAGATGCGATCACGATGGGAAACCATACATGGGACAAAAAGGAAATTTTTGATTTTATCGATGATGTCCCGAACTTAGTCCGTCCCGCAAACTTTCCGGAAGGAACACCGGGAAAAGGGATCACATATGTGAAAGCAAACGGTAAAGAACTAGCTGTTATCAACTTACAAGGCCGTACGTTTTTACCGCCGCTCGATGATCCGTTTTTAAAAGCGGATGAATTAATTGCCGAAGCTGCTAAAAGAACACCGTACATTTTTATCGACTTCCATGCGGAAGCGACAAGTGAAAAGCTTGCACTCGGCTGGTACACGGATGGACGGGCATCTGCTGTAGTAGGAACTCACACTCACGTGCAAACAGCGGATAACCGCATTTTGCCGAAGGGCACGGCATATATTACTGATGTAGGAATGACCGGCCCATATGACGGTATACTGGGGATGGACAGAGAAACGATTATCAAACGTTTCAAAACAAACCTTCCTGTGCGCTTTACTGTCGCTGAAGGAAAAACAGCCCTGAGCGGAGTCGTCATCGATATAGACGATCAAACGAAAAAAGCCGTTAAAATCGAACGTATTTTAATCAATGATGATCACATGTTCTTTGAATAATTGATCACATGGTTATTTTATAAAAATATTAAAAAGAAAAGCAGGAATATAGCAACTCCTTAGTGAATATAGTAAAAATGGAAGGTAGCCCGCTATTTTTGAAAAGCATTGTGGGGATGGCTTTTTGGATAGCAACATCTAATAATGATTGTTCTAATGAACACTCACTTATCCATTGTAAAACTAAGGGGGAGCAGAAATGGAAATCTTAAAAGTTTCAGCAAAATCGAGTCCAAATTCAGTGGCAGGTGCGCTTGCAGGTGTGTTAAGAGAGCGCGGAGCCGCCGAGATTCAAGCAATTGGAGCGGGTGCTTTGAACCAAGCTGTAAAAGCTGTGGCAATCGCCAGAGGATTTGTGGCGCCAAGCGGGGTTGATTTGATTTGTATTCCGGCTTTTACTGATATTCAGATCGATGGTGAAGAAAGAACAGCGATTAAATTAATCGTGGAGCCTCGCTGAGAAAATTAAAGTATTCACAACCTGTTTGCATATGCAAGCAGGTTGTTTTTCATTTATTGTGATATTTTCTCTCAATAGTATTTTTATAATATAAATGAACCATATGTCATGTGTAAAAACGATTCCGGCTTTTTATAAAAAAAATTTAGCCCATTTTTCAAGACGGATACTTTTGTCTTTCTTAGGAGGACACAGCTGTTTACGGTGATTCCAGATCATGGTACAATCCGGTTATAACAAGACTTTTAAAGGAGGATTGTACATGCAGAGTGGAAAGATGAAAGCTGTAATGAAAAAACACGGTGCTTTTGGCGCTGTGCTGGCTGAAGTTCCCATTCCTGAAATCGATAAGCATGAAGTTCTTATAAAAGTTAAGGCAGCTTCCATTTGCGGCACGGATGTGCATATTTATAATTGGGACCAATGGGCACGGCAGAGAATAAAAACTCCTTGTGTCTTCGGCCATGAGTTCAGCGGGATTGTCGAGGCTGTAGGCGAGAATGTCAGCAGTATAAAAATCGGGGAGTATGTTTCTGCGGAAACACACATTGTATGCGGCACATGCGTCCCTTGTTTAACAGGAAAGCCTCATGTATGTAAAAATACGGCCATTATCGGAGTGGACACGGCAGGCTGTTTTGCGGAGTATGTCAAAGTGCCGGCCGAAAACGTTTGGAAGAATCCCGCGGATATGGACCCGGCGATTGCTTCCATTCAAGAGCCTTTAGGAAATGCCGTTCATACAGTTCTTGAGAGTCAGAACGCCGGAGGAACGACTGCTATTATCGGATGCGGGCCGATTGGACTTATGGCGGTAGCGGTCGCAAAAGCAGCAGGTGCAGCGCAGGTGGTCGCCATTGACAAAAATGAGTACAGATTAGCTCTCGCCAAACAAATGGGAGCCACAAGCACGGTCTCCGTCGAAAAAGAAGATCCGCTCAAAATTGTAAGCGCTTTAACGGGCGGGGAAGGAGCTGATCTCGTTTGTGAGATGTCGGGTCACCCTTCAGCTATCGCGCAAGGCCTAGCAATGGCTGCAAATGGCGGGAGATTTCATATTCTCAGCCTGCCGGAACATCCGGTTACCATCGACTTGACGAATAAAGTCGTGTTTAAAGGCCTTACCATCCAAGGGATCACAGGGAGAAAGATGTTTACGACATGGCGGCAGGTTTCACAATTGCTTAGAACAAACACACTGGATCTTTCACCTATTGTTACCCATCAGTTTCCATTAGAAGAGTTTGAGAAAGGGTTTGAACTGATGAGAAGCGGACAGTGCGGAAAGGTTATTTTAATTCCATAAAAGGGGGATCAACATGACAAAAGAATTTGAGTTTCTAAAAGCAGAGCTTGAAAGAATGAAAGAAAACCACACATGGCAAGACGTTAAACAGGTAGAATCAATGCAGGGCCCTTCTGTTACAGTGAATCATAAAAAAGTCATTCAGCTTTCTTCTAATAATTACCTCGGATTTACTTCACATCCAAGACTCATCAAAGCTGCACAGGAAGCTGCTCAGCAATTTGGAGCCGGAACCGGTTCAGTCCGGACAATCGCCGGAACGTTTACCATGCACCAAGAATTGGAGAAAAAACTGGCAGCCTTTAAAAAAACAGAGGCGGCACTAGTCTTCCAATCAGGCTTTACAACAAACCAAGGTGTACTTTCCAGCATTCTTTCAAAAGACGATATTGTCATTTCTGATGAATTGAACCATGCCTCTATCATTGATGGAATCAGATTGACTAAGGCGGATAAAAAGGTTTATCAGCATGTAGATATGAGTGATTTAGAGAAGGTGCTGAGAAAATCAATGAATTACCGCATGCGCTTGATTGTCACTGACGGCGTATTTTCAATGGATGGAAATATTGCTCCTCTGCCTGACATTGTGGAGCTCGCTGAGAAATATGACGCTTTTGTGATGGTTGATGACGCCCACGCATCCGGAGTGCTTGGCGAAAACGGCAGAGGGACGGTAAATCATTTCGGTCTTGACGGAAGGGTTCATATTCAAGTCGGAACGTTAAGCAAGGCAATCGGAGTTTTAGGGGGATACGCTGCCGGTTCAAAGGTGTTAATCGACTATTTGCGTCATAAAGGCCGTCCGTTTTTATTTAGCACGTCACATCCTCCGGCTGTAACTGCAGCTTGTATGGAAGCAATTGATGTCTTGCTGGAAGAGCCGGAGCATATGGAGCGTCTGTGGGAGAATACACATTATTTTAAATCAATGCTTGTCCAAATGGGTTTTACTCTCACACAGAGCGAGACGCCGATTTTGCCTATTTTAATAGGTGATGAAGGGGCAGCGAAGCAATTTTCTGATCAGCTTCTGTCACAAGGTGTTTTTGCCCAAAGCATCGTTTTCCCGACTGTTGCAAAAGGAAAAGCCAGAATACGCACAATTATTACAGCCGAGCACACCAAAGAAGAACTGGATCAGGCGCTTGATGCCATTGAAAAAACAGCAAAGGAGCTTCAGCTATTGTAAGGAGAAGGGAACACTCTTCTCCCTTTCATTCCTTATTGATTATTATTCTCAATGAGTGTACAATGATAGGTTGCCAGTTGTGCAGAGCTTCAATAACCTTTATACTGGAGGGTGGAAGTTTGGTTTGAAAGGAGAAATATCATATGAATGAAAAGCAAAAATTAGAGAGCGGACAAGTTAATCCATCGGACAAAAAATCCGAGAAGGATTACAGCAAGTACTTTGAAGCTGTCTACATTCCGCCTTCTTTAAAAGATGCGAAAAAACGCGGCAAAGAAGCCGTTACTTATCATAATGACTTTAAAATTTCTGAAGAATTCAAAGGCATGGGTGAAGGAAGAAAATTCTATATCCGGACGTACGGCTGCCAAATGAACGAACATGATACAGAAGTAATGGCAGGGATCTTTATGGCTCTTGGCTATGAAGCGACAAACTCTGTTGACGATGCCAATGTCATTCTGTTAAATACATGTGCAATCCGTGAGAATGCGGAAAACAAGGTGTTCGGTGAGCTTGGACACTTAAAAGCACTCAAAAAAAATAACCCGGATCTTATCTTAGGCGTTTGCGGCTGTATGTCACAAGAGGAATCAGTCGTTAACAGGATTTTGAAAAAACATCCGTTTGTCGATATGATTTTCGGGACGCATAATATCCATCGTCTGCCGGAGCTTTTGTCTGAAGCATACCTTTCAAAAGAAATGGTCATAGAAGTTTGGTCCAAGGAAGGCGACGTCATAGAAAACCTTCCGAAAGTCCGCAACGGAAAAATTAAGGGCTGGGTCAACATTATGTACGGCTGTGACAAGTTCTGTACGTATTGCATCGTACCGTATACACGCGGAAAAGAAAGAAGCCGCCGTCCGGAAGAGATCATTCAGGAAGTAAGAAGACTTGCAAGCGAAGGTTATAAGGAAATTACACTTTTAGGCCAAAACGTAAACGCGTACGGAAAAGACTTTGAAGATATGAACTACGGCCTTGGTGATTTGATGGATGAGCTGCGCAAAATCGATATCCCGAGAATTCGTTTCACAACGAGTCATCCGCGTGACTTTGATGATCATCTCATTGAAGTGCTTGCAAAAGGCGGCAATCTGCTCGATCATATTCATCTGCCGGTCCAATCAGGAAGCTCAGAGGTCTTGAAACTGATGGCACGCAAATATGACAGAGAGCGTTACATGGAGCTCGTCAGAAAAATCAAAGCGGCTATGCCAAACGCTTCTTTAACAACTGACATTATCGTCGGCTTCCCTAACGAAACGGACGAACAGTTTGAAGAAACGCTGTCATTATACCGTGAAGTGGAGTTTGACAGCGCCTATACGTTCATTTACTCTCCGCGTGAAGGCACACCTGCAGCAAAAATGAAAGATAACGTTCCGATGAGAGTGAAAAAAGAACGCCTGCAGCGTCTGAACGCATTGGTTAATGAAATTTCTGCTAAAAAAATGAAGGAATATGAAGGCAAGGTTGTCGAAGTATTAGTTGAGGGCGAAAGCAAAAACAACCCTGAGGTTCTTGCCGGCTACACTGAAAAAAGCAAGCTTGTGAATTTCAAAGGACCAAAAGAAGCGATCGGCAAAATCGTTCGCGTGAAAATCCAGCAAGCGAAAACGTGGTCGCTTGACGGAGAAATGGCAGGAGAAGCAATCGAGGTGAAATAAGATGACGCTCTACTCTAAAAAAGACATTGTGCAGCAAGCACGAAACCTTGCAAAAATGATCTCTGAAACAGAAGAGGTTGATTTCTTCAAACGGGCTGAAGCGCAAATTAATGAGAACGCAAAAGTGTCTGTAATCATTAATCAGATTAAAGCCCTGCAAAAACAAGCTGTTAATCTGAAGCATTACCAAAAACTCGAAGCGCTCAAACAAGTAGAAGAAAAAATTGATGCGCTGCAAGAGGAGCTTGAAGACATTCCTGTCATCCAGGAATTCAGAGATTCTCAGGTTGAGGTGAATGACCTTCTGCAGCTCGTGGCGACCACCATTTCCAACCAGGTCACAAATGAAATCATTACATCAACCGGAGGCGACCTTCTAAAAGGAGAAACCGGTTCGAAGATGAAACATTCAAATAACAGCTGTTCTCTTTAAACGCGGTGCCTTTTCAGGCCCGTGTTTTTTTATGTTAAACTATCAACAGAACTAAATGAACTATGTACTAAATATTCAATGTTTGGCCGCCTTTAGCCAAATAAACTTTATCGCACTTATGAGTAAAGTTTCTAGGCACCCCTGCATACAATGGAACAGAAACTTTGTATTTTTATATTTTATTTATAAAAATGCACACTAGACAAATGCCCAGCATAAGATAACACGAAGAAGAACAAGGAGGCATGCCGGAATGTCTGAATACAGGGAAATTATCACGAAGGCGGTAGTAGCGAAAGGCAGAAAATTTACACAGTGCACCAATACCATCTCCCCTGAGAAAAAACCGAGCAGCATTTTGGGCGGTTGGATTATCAATCACAAGTATGACGCAGAAAAAATCGGAAAAACCGTAGAAATTGAAGGGTATTATGATATAAACGTATGGTACTCTTACGCAGACAATACAAAAACAGAGGTTGTCACAGAACGAGTGAAGTACGTCGATGTGATTAAACTCCGATACAGAGATAACAATTACTTAGACGATGAGCATGAAGTGATTGCAAAAGTGCTTCAGCAGCCAAACTGCCTTGAAGTCACCATATCTCCAAATGGCAATAAAATTGTTGTGCAAGCGGAGAGGGAATTTTTGGCGGAAGTGGTAGGGGAAACAAAGGTTGTTGTAGAAGTGAATTCTGATTGGGAAGAGGATGACGAAGAGGATTGGGAAGACGAACTTGATGAAGAGCTGGAGGACATCAATCCTGAATTTTTAGTTGGAGATCCTGAAGAATAAAAAAGAGACTAGGGGAGTTGGTACCCCAAGTCTCTTTTTTATATAGACATATCATTCTTTTAACACTTTCTGTTTATGTTATAATGAAGGCTGGCAAATAGAAACGTTGATACATAGTGAGGGATTAAACAATGGCTACTTATACGCCTATGATACAGCAATATTTAAAAATAAAGGCAGAGCATCAGGATGCCTTTTTATTTTTTCGTCTCGGTGATTTTTACGAAATGTTTTTTGAGGACGCTAAAAAAGCGTCACAAGAGCTGGAAATTACGTTAACAAGCAGAGACGGAGGCGCCGCTGAAAAAATACCGATGTGCGGTGTTCCGTATCATTCTGCTTCGGCTTATATCGAGCAGCTTATTAAAAAAGGATACAAGGTGGCCATATGCGAACAAACGGAGGATCCAAAGGCTGCAAAGGGCGTCGTCAAACGTGAAGTCGTTCAGCTGATTACCCCTGGAACTGTAATGGACGGAAAAGGCATCCATGAATCAGAAAACAACTTTATTGCATCAGTTTCGGCCTGCTCAAACGGATACGGGCTGGCGCTGTCCGATTTAACAACGGGTGAAAATTTGGCTGTTTTAATTGAACGGCTGGAAGACGTCATATCAGAAATTTATTCAGTCGGCGCGCGGGAAATTGTCGTAGCGGGAAACCTTGATGAAAAGACGGTTGCTCAGCTGAAGGAGCGGTGCGGCGCTACCATTTCGATTGAAGATGGGGAAACGGATGAGCACGTTCAGATTATTGAGCATTTGCAGAATTCGGACGTAACGAAAACATTTCTCCGTTTATATACGTATCTGAAAAGGACTCAGAAACGGAGCTTAGATCACCTTCAGCCTGTACAAGTGTATGAGCTTGAAGAAGCCATGAAAATCGACTTATACTCGAAGCGGAATTTAGAGCTGACTGAAACGATCCGTTCAAAAAATAAAAAAGGCTCCCTGTTATGGCTGCTTGATGAAACAAAAACTGCGATGGGAGGGCGGCTGCTGAAACAGTGGATTGACCGTCCGCTTATCAGAGTGAATCAAATTGAAGAGCGTCAAGAAATGGTGGAAACATTAATGTCCCATTTCTTTGAACGGGAAGATCTGCGTGAGCGTTTAAAGGAAGTCTATGATTTAGAACGCCTCGCAGGCCGTGTCGCATTCGGAAATGTCAATGCACGGGATCTCATTCAGCTGAAAGAATCATTAAAGCAAGTGCCCGGCATTAAACAGCTTGTTGCTTCACTGGCTCATAAGAAAGCGAAGGAACGTGCGGAGCGGATTGACCCGTGCGGTGATGTTCTAGAATTACTGGAAGGAGCCCTGTACGAAAACCCTCCGATATCAGTAAAAGAAGGGAACCTGATCAAAGACGGGTACAATCAAAAACTCGATGAATACCGCGATGCTAGCAGAAACGGGAAAGACTGGATTGCCCGCCTTGAACAGCAGGAACGTGAATATACAGGCATTCGGTCATTAAAAGTCGGCTTCAATAAAGTATTTGGCTATTATATTGAAGTGACAAAGGCGAATTTGCACCTTCTTGAAGAAGGGCGCTATGAGCGGAAACAGACGCTAACAAATGCAGAACGCTACATTACACCTGAATTAAAAGAAAAAGAAGCGCTCATTTTGGAAGCGGAAAATAACATCTGCGAGCTGGAATACGAGCTGTTCACCGAGCTGCGTGAGAAAGTGAAATTGTATATTCCGCGTTTGCAGCAGCTCGCCAAACAGATGAGTGAGCTCGATGCGCTGCAATGCTTTGCGACAATCAGTGAAAATCGTCATTACACGAAACCTGAGTTTTCTAAAGATGAAGTTGAGGTCATAGAGGGCAGACACCCGGTTGTTGAAAAAGTAATGGACAGCCAGGAATACGTGCCTAACAACTGTGTGATGGGCGATAACAGACAGATGCTGCTCATTACCGGTCCGAACATGTCGGGGAAAAGCACATACATGAGACAAATCGCGCTCATCTCCATTATGGCACAAATTGGCTGCTTTGTGCCCGCGAAAAAAGCTATGCTTCCGATTTTCGATCAAATTTTCACCCGAATCGGCGCAGCGGATGATTTGATTTCCGGACAAAGTACATTTATGGTGGAAATGCTTGAAGCCAAAAATGCGATTGTAAATGCAACCAAAAACAGCCTCATTTTGTTTGATGAAATCGGGCGGGGAACGTCCACATATGACGGCATGGCCCTTGCGCAAGCGATTATTGAATATGTTCATGACCATATTGGCGCCAAGACGCTGTTTAGTACGCACTATCATGAGCTGACGGTTCTTGAAGAAAAGCTTCCGCAGCTGAAAAATGTCCATGTTCGTGCTGAGGAATATAATGGAACGGTTGTCTTTCTTCATCAAATTAAAGAAGGGGCAGCTGACAAAAGCTACGGTATCCATGTCGCCCAGCTGGCTGAGTTGCCGGAAGATCTGATTTCGCGCGCTCAAGACATTCTAAAAGAACTTGAGCATTCAGGGAACAAACCGGAAGTGCCAGTGCAGAAACCTGAGGTAAAAGAAGAGCCGGCACAGCTGTCCTTCTTTGACGAATCGGATAAACCGGCTGCATCACCAAAGCTTTCTAAAAAAGAAAAGCAAGTACTTGATATCTTTAAATCTCTGAATATACTTGATATGACACCGTTGGAAGCGATGAATGAAATGTACAAGCTGCAAAAGAAATTACATTAAAACGGGGTGATGAATGTGGCAAAAGTCATCCAGCTGTCAGATGAACTTTCAAATAAAATTGCGGCGGGCGAGGTTGTGGAACGGCCCGCCTCAGTCGTGAAGGAATTGGTGGAAAATGCCATCGACGCTGACAGCACAGTCATTGAAATCGACATTGAGGAAGCGGGTCTTGCATCCATTCGTGTTCTGGATAATGGAGAAGGAATGGAAAATGAAGATTGCAAGCGTGCCTTCCGCCGCCACGCAACAAGTAAAATAAAAGATGAGAATGATTTATTCAGAGTGAGAACACTTGGCTTTAGGGGAGAGGCACTGCCGAGTATTGCGTCTGTCTCCCATCTGGAGATTACGACAAGCACGGGAGAAGGAGCGGGAACGAAGCTCATGCTTCAAGGCGGAAACATCATTTCTGAATCGCGTTCCTCAAGCAGGAAGGGAACCGAAATTGTCGTTTCCAATCTGTTTTTTAATACACCGGCCCGCTTGAAATATATGAAAACCGTTCATACAGAGCTTGGGAATATTACGGATGTGGTCAACCGGATTGCGCTGGCACATCCGGAGGTATCGATCCGCCTTCGCCATCATGGAAAAAATCTTCTCCAAACGAATGGAAATGGAGATGTGCGCCATGTCCTTGCCGCGATTTACGGTACGGCTGTCGCTAAAAAAATGCTGCCGCTTCATGTCAGCTCACTGGATTTTGAAGTGAAGGGATATATCGCTCTGCCAGAGATTACACGGGCATCAAGAAATTACATGTCGTCTGTCATCAATGGCCGTTATATTAAAAATTTCCCGCTCGTCAAGGCGGTGCACGAAGGATATCACACACTTTTGCCAATCGGACGCCATCCGATCACATTTATAGAAATCACCATGGACCCGATTTTAGTCGATGTCAACGTGCACCCTTCGAAGCTTGAGGTACGGCTCAGCAAGGAAACAGAGCTGCACGACTTAATTCGTGACGGCATAAAAGATGTATTTAAACAGCAGCAGCTGATACCGAGCGCACAGCTTCCGAAAAAGTCAGCACCTGTGATCAAAAATGAGCAGCAGTTCATGACCTTTGATGAAAAACCTGCTGAAAGAAAAGTGCCGGAAAAAGCGCCTATGCCTTCGTATTCACCAATGAAGCTCAGTTCAGTTGTCAAAGAACCAGTTGAGATAGAAGACGAATTGCCTTCAGAGCAGCTTGAAACTCATTCTGTGGCTGAAACAAAACAAGATATTGCAGAGCCTGTTGTTTCAGAGGAATTGCCTGAAGCATTCGAACAGGAGCCCGCTCAGGAACTTCAGCAGACATCATCTGAACGTGTGCCGATCATGTACCCGATCGGCCAGATGCATGGGACCTATATATTGGCGCAAAACGAAAACGGCTTATATATTATCGACCAGCATGCCGCCCAAGAGCGTATTAAATACGAATATTTTCGTGAAAAGGTCGGGGAGGTTGAGCCTGAGGTGCAGGACATGATTGTGCCGCTGACGTTCCATTATTCCACGAACGAGGCACTCATTATCGAACAGCATCAACAAGAGCTCGAAAGCGTAGGTGTCTTTTTAGAGTCTTTCGGCTCGAACAGTTACATCGTCCGCTGCCACCCGGCTTGGTTTCCAAAAGGAGAAGAAGCCGAGCTGATAGAAGAAATCATTCAGCAGGTGCTCGATTCGAAAAACATTGATATCAAAAAACTGCGCGAAGAAGCGGCGATTATGATGAGCTGCAAAGGTTCAATCAAAGCAAACCGCCACCTCAGAAACGATGAGATCAAAGCGCTCCTGGACGATCTCCGGAGCACATCAGACCCATTTACATGCCCGCACGGCCGTCCGATTATGATTCATCATTCCACGTATGAGATGGAAAAGATGTTCAAACGCGTGATGTAGCGGGTTTCGGCGAAGGGGAATATACCCTTTGCCCATATTTTGCCCATACATTTTTCAAGCATTGAGATATTCTTCGAATTGATCAATGCTTTTTTTATTGTGTTTTTTGGTGATATGAATATAAACATCAGCAGTCATATTGACTGTAGTATGGCCTAGTCGTTCACTTACATATTTAAGATCTGCACCACTTTCTAACAACATGATTGCATGCGTATGTCTTAGACCATGCGGAGTAATATGGTGTAAATCGGTTTTTTCTAGAACTGCGTCTATTACTTTATTAATTGCGTAAGGCCCAAAATCTTTCCCCTTTGGAGTTGTAATAAAGAAAGGGGAGTCATTATATTTTTCGCCGTACATTTCCTTGTTTTTTTCTTGCCAGTCTTTATATTTTGTTAATTCGTTAACTAAAGTGTTATCAATAGCAATTGTTCTGACACTTGCCTTAGTTTTAGGTGGCTTAATACCATATTCATTTTTTGATTTTGTGACAGTAATTGTTTTCTTTTCTAAATTTACATCGGACCAATATAAAGCAATGAGTTCTCCTTTTCTTAGTCCTGTTCTCAGAAGAGTAAGTGCAATAATATAGTGGTGGTATTTCAGTGTCCTGGCTGCATTCATAAATACAGTTACTTGACTCTTATCAAGGTAGTTATTTTTTAATTTTCGAAAGTCAGAGTCCGATTTTATAGAGACATTCTGAAATTTATTATGGCTCACTAGCTCGTGTTCAACTGCTTTATTAATGGCAGAACAAAAAATTGAATGAATGGTTTGCACAGTTGTCCGTGCATACTTTCCGCAGAGCTCATTTATAAATTTTTGATATTCAACTCTATTAAGTTCTTGCAATTTGAAATTTCCCAGCCGAGGTATTATGTGCGTTTGTAAATAAAGTTCCCTATTTATGCGTGTTCGTTTTTCGCATTGTAGTCCATATACCTCCATCCATTCTTGTAGCCAGTCTTTAACAAGTTTTTCTCTGTTTTGGATCAGACTATGTTTACCAAAGTACAAATTTTTCTCTATTTCTGCGGCAGCGATTTGAGCTTCCCTTTTTGTTCGAAAACCTTTCTTCGTTTTTTCTTTTCGTTTTTTTGTAATCGGGTCATCATAAGTTATTCTGTATTCCCAGTTATCTCCACGCTTTCTATAACTAGCCACGGCCCATTCCCTCCAAATTTATCTAACATATAAACTCTAATACTATTATGTAATGTAACATAATGTTTTTGTAGGAAAAAATCAACAAAGTATCATGTGAAGGCAATAAATAAAACACTTAAGAATCCCCATGGTTAGAACCAAATTCATACAAAATATATCTATTTAGTAAGAATTATGATATAATAAAGAAGATTGGTAATATTATATTTATTTGGATTTTTTGTTCTTTCTTTGATCCTTTCGTCATTAATCGACAATCTTTTTTTGTTCAGTATGTTAAATTAATTTTGAAATGGTGATTATTATGAGTGAAAGTATAGTGGATGTTAGAAATCATTTAAAGCGCATAATAGAGTCTTCAGATGAAAAACAGAAAGAGATTGCCGATAAAATTGGAATTAGTCCTGCTCACTTAAGCAAGTTTTTGAATGGGCAAGAAATTTCACTTTGGATGGTGTTGGAGATAGTACGTTATCTTGATAAGGATAACGAGGTCGAAATCATGCGGCAATGCTGCCTTGAGGCGACTAAAAAAAATAAAAAAACTGCATTTGAATATGCTCATTCTAAAAATTTAGACTCAGTCACTTGTATGTTGCTAAATAAAACCTTGGACGGAAATAACAGAGAGTTAAAGGAATGGGCAATCGTATATCAATGGCAACTATGGTCAAAATACAATCGTGTTTATAGCGAGGTTGATTACCTCGAAATGTTGAAAAAGCTGCAACCCAATTCTCATGACTTAAAAACACTTTTGCAAATTCTAGAGATGCTTTGTTTTTATTACAGTGAGAAGTATGATTTATCTCTACACTACATAAAAAAAATTCACAATATGCTCCCAGAAATTAAAGATCCATTTATTAAAAAAGCATTTTTAAGCCGTACAGACGAAGCTCTAGCAAATATGTACTTGAAGTTTGAAAACAATATAGATAAATCCAGAGGATCTGCTGATAAACTCATCGAAAGAAATTTTAGCGTGAATTCAGTGACTAATGGTTATTTTATATTGGGATTATCATATTTGTTTGAATCATACGAGAAAACATCAAGCTTTTTTAAAAAAGGGATTCAATTAAACAACACGAAAGAAAGATATTTTGTAGCAAATGACCTAAGAGAACAGTTAGCAATTACAAACCTTTTCTGGAATAAACCGGTACCGAAAGAATATATAGTGACTGACTTTATTAAAGCGGTTGTCAATAAAGCTAACCTAAAATATTTTTATGATGACAAATACTATTCAGCTCTAGCTTTTTATTTTGACGGAAGAAGGGAAGGGAGTCAGGAAAAGCTGCTGTTATCGTTACATGTTTTTTGTGAAAAGAAGGATTACTTTAGAGCAAATCTACCAAAAATGGAGTTGCTAAAACTAGGAGTTGATTATAATATATTAAAAAGGGAGGTGAAAATTGGTGAAAAAGACAATTATAGGAGTTTTGATTACTTTAGCAATAGCACTAGCATTTGTTTTTAGTGCAAAAAACGAGGATGCTCCGGGTTCGAAAAGCAATATAGTTGTTCCATCAAATGGAACTAAACAACTGGCTGACCCTCCAGTGGGAATGAGTTATAAGTTATCCAAAGAAGCACCAAAGCCTAAAAAAGAAAAAGCTATATTTTATTAAAAAGACGCTGCCAAATACATAGGCAACGTCTTTCGTGTTTTTAAAGAGGATTTCCTATTTTGACAAAACGAGAAAATAGGAAATCCTTAGGTGCTCATTTATTTTTAGTGTGTATTCAATTATAATGAGAACAAATGTTCGTTAAAGGGGCTACTAACAATGAAAAAAGAAATTTCACTGGATGAATATTTGGAAAAATTAAAGCAGTTATTAGAGAAAGAGTCAGTCGGAGCGAGAGCCGCCCTTTGATTCTCTATATGCTTTCAATACTTCTAACATCACTTTTATTTCATCATCCGAAACTTCTTTACCACCAAGTGTTAAATTGTATTTTTCTCTCAGGTTTTCAATAGATAAGTCGCGTTCAAAAGTGAGTTCTAATTCTTCGTCAGTGAAATTGTCGAGGTTTTTTTCATCGGTGAAAAAATAAGACTGATCAACATCGAAAAATTCAGCAAGCGAATTAATCATTTTCAATGATGGATTGGTAACACCACGTTCAATTTTTGATAGGTAACTGTGTGTCACGCCTAATTTATCAGCTAAGTCTCTTAAAGTTAACTTTTTGCTTTTCCTTAACTTTTTTAATTTTACACCCGTATTATTTGACAAATTTTCTCACCTTTTTCAAATCATATATTAAGATAACTGGATTTTTTTATTTAACTATATATTCAATGTGTACTTATTATAACATGTGATGGTGACATATAGTCTCATAAAACAAATTTAAAGGGTTGCCAAAAAAATGAGAGAGTGTTATATTTGTTTTGGGTCTTATTTGTAACATTTTTTTAGAAAGGATGTGATTTTTAGTGTTCATGAGAGAGCTAGGACCGAAAATACAAACCAAAAGAAAAGCTAATAATCTTACTCAAACATGTTTAGCTGAAGAGTTAAAGCTTTCTCGCTCTTATATTAGTAAGATTGAAACCGGAAAAATATATCCGAGTCTAAAAACTTTGGATAGAATTTCTCAAGTGTTAAATGTTCCTGTGGAATATTTTTTTTAGACAATTTGTGTACTATTATGACACAAAACAGGGAGGTAAGTATGAAAATAGAACTCGAACAATCTGATATCGAAAGAATTACAAATGATGTTATCGCAAATGTGAGTGCTGCTTTGATTCCTAAAATTCAAGAAATGATTTCGGTCTTATCTTCACAAGATCAACTTCTGACTAAAAAAGAAGTGTATGAGGGGATCTTGAAATGCACAGCCAGAACAGCAGAAGAATTATATTTCAGTCAGCCTGATTTTCCAGTTTTTGAGCTACCGGGGCGGCCCGGCTCAGGAAAAACACAAAAGAGGTTTTCGCGGCGTGCAGTAGAGGCGTGGATTGCTCAAAAAAATTGCACCAGAGCGGAAAGGATTGGATGAAATGTTCTTAGTAAGTCATGTTTGGCAAAATAACAGGTTCCACTTGGTGATCAGTGAATCTGAGTCAACTCATCAAAAAGCTTTGAATAAACTTCTTTCGCAAGGCGGCAAGGTTATTCGAAGTGAAAGAGCTGACAATCTGTTGGGTACAGTCATTGTAAATGGAAAGAGATCGCCATGGCCCTTAACTAAGTCAGAAAGGATTGAACAAAATGTCTGAGGTTAAGTGGATCAAGTTGAGCACTCAGATGTTTGAAGACGAAAAAATTAAGTTGATAGAGCAGATGCCTGAATCAGATACGATTTTAATTATTTGGGTCAAACTACTTGCTCAAGCTGGGAAAACCAATGCTTCTGGATACATTTATCTAAATCAAAACATTCCATACACCGACGAAATGTTGGCAACTATTTTTAATAGACCTTTGCCAATTGTAAGAATGGCGTTAAATACATTTCAACAATTTGGAATGATTGAAGTTGACGAAAATAAATTCATATCTATTGCCAACTGGGAAAAACACCAAAACGTTGAAGGCATGGACAGAGTAAGAAAATTAAACGCTGAAAGAAACAGAAAATACCGGGAACGGAAGAAGCAACTACAGCTATCTTCGCCAGAAAAAAAGTATGACGTTAGCGTGACGTCACATGACGGTACAGATATAGATAAAGAATTAGATAAAGAAAAAGAATTAAAAGATATATTGTCGGGTAAACCCAACGACGCATCTTCTTCTAAAAAAGCAAAAGAGGAGATTCCTTACAAACTGATCATTGATCTGCTGAACAAAGTTGCGGGTACACGATACCGCCATACTACTGACAAAACAAGAAAACTTATAAAGAAACTTTGGAAAGACGGTTTTCGCTTTGAAGATTTCAAACACGTCATCCTAGTGAAAACAGAGGAATGGTTTAATGACCCTGCTATGAATAAGTTTCTCCGGCCTGAGACATTGTTTGGAACTAAGTTTGAATCTTACCTTAATCAAAAAGGAGGCTTATCACATGGAGGAAATCACAAGGGATCGGGCAGCCGCAGTCAAGGGAGAAATATCTCGGAGGATGACATTCCATACTGATGAAGCCGGAAATCCTGTCTACTGCAATAAACACACTAGGATTATCGGCGGCGAAGAAAAGCCTTATCCAGTTCAACTGATGAAGCTGCGTGACGGCTCTGTAAAATGCCCAATGTGCGAAAGGGAACAACGCAATAAGGAGATCGAAGAAGAAGCCGAGGCATGGCGCCGGCAGATAGGGAGAAAGGTTCTTTCTACACATTCACTTATAGCTGACCCAACACTGGTAAAGGCAACATTCGAAACCTTTCACTGTTACAACAATGAGGATACACAGAATAAACGCCGGATGCTTGAGCTGGTTGATCAGATCAAAGCGGGCGTAGTCATGAATATTTTTTTAACTGGCGAATCCAATGCTGGAAAGAGCCATCTTGCAATATCAGCTCTTAAAGAACTTAATAAAAAGAGTTCAGAAGAGTATGCAAAATCAGCCCTCTTTGTTAATAGTGATGCACTTATGCGGCGCATAAAAAAATCTTTTGAAGATAGTTCCGAAAAGCTTACGGAGTCCAAGGCAATCGAACTGCTTACACGAGTCGATTACCTTGTTATCGACGACTTGGGGAGCGAAGTAGGAGATACAGACAACGAGAAGCGGCCGGCCCCTGATTTCATTCAAAGAGTTTGGTATGGGGTCTCTACTGGCAGACAAGGCAAGATGACCATAGTGACAACAAATCTTACCGGCGTTGCCTTAGCAAAGCTTTATGACAGAAAAACCGTCAACCGCCTTACAGCCCATCTTGAACGAGTGGATTTTGTAGAGAAACAAAAAGACAAAGGGCGTAAGACACCGGCATTGCCGATTTAAGGGGGTGAGATAAGTGGTACAAGCAGTGATGCCCGGCGTTTGGGAGTTCAAGCCAGAACGGAAACTTACTGACGCTGAACGCAAAAAAGAGATTAATAAACTTATTGCTCTCATTGATCAGAAAATTGCTGACTATCAAAACATGAGGAGGAATGCAGTTTGAAACACGGTAAACGTCCGACACGCGCGCAAAAGGACATTATCAAGCAAAACGGTTTAAATCCAAACAACTGGCTGGTTTCTAAAAACCTGCAGCATGAACAGAGATTGATCATTGTTCCATCGGTATACCGGGACGGAAAGGAAGTGTTTGGCATGAGCGTTGCGGTTCTCATTGATCGGTTAGAAATCGCTTTGACTGATCTTAATTTTGAATGGTCATTGGTGCAAATGCGTCAGGTTGTTGATTACTGGTACGACGGCAAATCCATTTATGATATGGCCGAGCTGCTGAATAGAAAGCCAGATGAAATCATTTTGCTGATAGTTGATTTTGCAAGAGGCCGCGTGCTTCCGTCACGTCCTTACGGGTTAAATGCAAATAAACGAATTTCAATCAAAAGAACGCATCTGAGAAGTAAAAAAGAGAATCTGCGGCGGTTCGTGCAGGATAGCCCGGTGTATATACCATTCATCGAAAAAAACTTTGTCTGGAATGATTCGGAGATCAAGCGGTTCCGTGAAATTTGGGAAGCCAATGATTCTATTATCTGTATTTCAGAGCAGCTTAATAGAGACATAGACGAAGTACTATTTCTCGTTATGGATCAAGCCAGCAGGGACTTTATTCAGCCACGAATGAATGGACTTCTCGGAAAGGATGCGACAGAGCATGATCTTATCAGGCAGCGGCTTCCCTTTTGAGAAAGCAACCATTCACCAACTTATGGTCATCGTGCGGTATGAAGAATGTCCGCCTGACTATAAAAATGCTGCGATGCAATTATTGATCAAGAAGGGAGCGGGGACCGTTGGAATGGACAGAACGTCAGCACTTGATTGAGTGGCTCACTATCTTGGGCGGATACGGCAAAGCATTTCTGGAACGCCAGTCAGACGATGAAATTGAGACACTTTACAACCTGCGCATCAAACAATTGAACGAAGAGTAAGGAGGCGAGGACATGACAGAAAATAAAAACTTACGTCAGCATGGGGAAGTCATTACATGGGTTATGACGGAAGAGGAGCGTTTGGAGTATATAAAAAAACATCCAATCATCCCAACAGAAGAACCACAGAAAAAGCTGCAAGTTTTCCCGATGAACGATTGGATGTGATGACAGTCATTAGTAGACGTCACCGTGCGGAAAATAGAAACTAGTCACTTTTATTATACCACACGGGGGCGTTTATAGTGAACTGTCCAAAACATATAGAAAATCTGGAACAGGTACTTAATCAAATTGAAAATGACAAAAATTACGTCATTGTGATTGACGGAAACAATAAATCATTCAAGTTAACGGAAATGCCGGAGCACGGGAAAACAATCGTGCAAACGTCAAAAGGCAATCTTTCAAGAATTGATTTTGAGATCGGCTATAAAATGTGACGCAGAGGGGCCGGTCCTCTCTGCGATATGGGAGGAACGGACATGGATAAATTGCAGGAAATTAAAGTGCGTATTTCAAAACTAAAAGGCTATGAAAATGCTAAGCCGACAGATCAATATTGGATGGCCAAAGAGCATATTGACTTTCTGATTGATCGGACTGAACTGTCTGTTAAGCAACAGGAAATCATTGAGGAAAACAAGCGTCAACAGGAAGTAACGGTTCATCAGTTCAAGCAGGCACAAAAGGATATTCAGCATATTAGCGGAGATAGGAAACGATACAAACAGGCATTAGAGAAGATCATTACCAATCTCAATTTTGCAATAACAGTTGCTCAAAATGAATTGGAGGGAGATGCAGAATGATACCTTTACAGGTTGAGCTTCAGCGGGCAGTCAAAGCCACAAAAGACGAAGCGATGACAGTTGAGCAGGCCGCGGAGTATTTAAAAGTGCATCGAGACTACATACCGGTGCTTGTGGCAAAGGCAGACGATCTGAAAATGATCGGTGATGAAACAATCATTGCAAAGCGTGATAAGACGAATGGCTGGCTCATTGGGGCGATGGTTTTGGTTTTATTCTTTGCAATTGCAGTCGGCTGGGAATAGGGGGATGACAGCATGAAAAGCATCGAGTTATTCGCAGGCATTGGAGGGATTTCACTGGCGGCAGAGTGGGCAGGGGTTGAAACAGTCGCATTCTGTGAACAAAATGCTTTCTGTCAGAGGGTTTTAAAGAAGAATTTTCCGGGTGTCCCTATCTTCGATGATGTACGCATCTTGAATAGAAAGCTTTTAGAAGAAAAAGGAGTGATCGAACCAGGTGGAACAATTGACATTCTTTCCGGAGGGTACCCCTGCCAGGGTGAAAGTGTTATCGGTCAGAGAAAAGGGGAACAGGACGATAGATGGCTATGGCCTGAAATGTTCCGGCTTACAAGAGAATTGCGACCCGATTGGGTTGTTGGAGAGAATGTTGCTGGACACATCACAATGGGGTTGGACACAGTACTCTCCGACTTGGAAAGTGAGGACTACCAAACAAGGACATTCGTATTTCCGGCTGTCAGTGTCGGCGCGCCGCATCAAAGATATAGGACATTTGTTGTTGCCCACTCCGGCTGCCAGCCAAAATCACAAACCCATCAGACCTTTGGCTCCTTCGGAAGCCGACGGAACTCACGGGGTGATATTGCCAGGGGGCTTGGGCCATCAGTTTCCCCATCTTACTGGCAAATACATCAATCCCCAACTGTTGGAGTGGATGATGGGTTTCCCAATCGGGTGGACCGAAGTATAGCATTGGGAAACGCGGTAGTGCCTCAGCAGATTTTTCCTATTTTTTATGGTATAAATTATATATCTAAGAATAGAGAAGCTGGTGAACTGCGTGAAAAATCCAAAATGGAGTAGAGACGAACTAATTTTAGCTCTAGACCTTTACTTTAAATTGCCTTCATCAAAGATTTCTTCAACAAATGAGGAAGTAATCAAACTAAGTCAAATATTAAACCAGATACCATCTGGATTTAAACATAAAGATGATACTTTTCGAAATCCTAACGGTGTGAGTATGAAGCTCAATAATTTTAAGAGACTAGATCCTGAATCTAAAGGTTCAGGATTAGTTAGGGGGGGGAAATTAGAAGAAGTCATATGGAATGAGTTTTCAACAAATAAAAGTTTGCTTTCGGAAATTGCCAACTCAATTAAAAAAGCATTATGCCAACAAAACATACATTCATGGACTGAGCACGAAGAGGAAGAATCATTCCCTGAAGGAAAGCTGCTTTTTAGATTACATAAGTATAGAGAAAGAAATTCTAATATAGTCAAAGAACTAAAAAAGAAAGCTATGGAAAAAAATGAGCTAAGGTGTTCAGTTTGTGGTTTTGACTTTTATAGAACATATGGTGAGTTAGGGAAGGGGTTCATAGAATGTCACCATACAGTCCCCATTTCTAAATATCAGTTTGATGGCAGTAAAACAAAAATGTCTGATCTTATATTAGTTTGTTCTAATTGTCATAGAATGCTCCATAGAAAAAGACCGTGGCTGACAGTTAAAGAATTAAGACAAATATTAAATTAATTTAGATGAAAATATAAAGGTCCATAATAGGTATACAAGTTTTTAGGAGGATAAAAATGCTCTACTATTTCACAGCAAGTGATAAAGCAGCACAAAAACATTTTTTTGATACTATTAAAAATTCATATCACATCAAACCCTTATTAAAATATATGAATAATGAAGTTGTTAATAAATTAAAAATGAACAATTCTGATGAATATGTTTATATGTGGGGAGCAACTCCGGGAAAAAGTAATATTAGTCGTTGGAATAAATTAAAAGAAGGAGACAAAATTCTTGCTTATTCTAAAGGAGTTTTCTATTATTTCGGGACAATTTTTGCAAAGACAAGAAATCATCTATTAGCACAAGAAGTATGGGGATCTAATAAATTAGGCCAAACCTATGAGTATATCTATTTTATAAAAGACTTGGAACCAGTGAATATTGATACAAAGAGGTTTGCACGTTTCTTCGGCTATAAATCAAACTTTACTCCTCAAGGTTTTAATAACATTCAAAAAGACCTATTAGATACCAAAATGCATAGATACAGTGATTTAAGGGAGCTGATTTATGACCTTAATCATAACTTTTTTCTTTCTGAAGACGATGAGATAATTGATAGCTACCAGGAAGCTATAGATTCAGATTATTCTAAGATTGTTGTTCATTCAGATGACGTTCCAGAACCAAGGAAAGAACCCAAAAAAATAAATGGTAAGAAGATATGGCCGAGAAATCCAAAGAAAGCCAAAGAAGCAATCAAAAAAGCTAAATTCAAATGCGAGATTGATGCTTCGCATGAAACATTTTTTTCAGAGTCTAGTAAAAATCCATTTATGGAAGCCCATCATTTAATTCCGATGCATATGCAACATGAGTTTGAGGTTAATTTAGACAAAGTAAATAATATTGTATCATTGTGTCCTAATTGTCATAGGAAAATCCATTATTCAAATTCTGAAGATAAAAAATTGTTATTAGAAAAATTATATAATCAAAGAAAAAGGGACTTACAGCTAATAGGTATAGATATTGGATTAGGATATCTTTTAAATTCCTATGATATTTTTTCTGGGGTATAGAGAGGAAAAACTTTTTAAAGTTCTTAATCTAAGGATTGCAAAAATAAATATAGTCCTAGTCTAGGATGGAAAGTCTGCGGACACAGAACTACAGATATACCGCTGTTTTTTTCGGTGTCCTTAGGGATTAAACACAACGGTACAGGCCGGCCATGATAGCAAATCTGCTTTGATCGGGGCAATTTTTCATTCACGGTTGTAGCTTATTTTAAGATCTTCATAAGATATAGAAAAAAGAAATGATAGTAGCTGGGGGTTGAAAATCATTCTGCGTCAAGAAACGACTCTACCGAAAATTAAAAAAACAGAAAGTCAAATTACAAATCGTTCATACTATTTAGAGAAGGATGGTAAACGATATAGGTTTTTACTGGAAAAAGAATGGAGTATTACAAAAACAACAACACTTAATAAAAGTGCAACTGTTATATTACTGAACCCCCATAAAGCTAATGAGTTAATAACTGATAAGACAGTAATGAACGTAACTAATTTTGTGATCCTTGAAGATTATAATTCTTTAAAGATTGTGAACCTATTTCCATTCATGTCTAAAAAACCTGAAGCATTGGTGACAAATTCAAAAGAGTTTATTGAACTTAATAAACAGTATATAAAAAAAGCATGTGAAAATAGTGAAATCATAATATTAGCTTGCGGAGCTAAAGGTAAATATTTGCCTTTAAAGAACCAAATTTATAATGAAATACTAGTAGAGTTTAAAGATAAACTTAGATGTTTTCAAGATAAGGAAAAGAATGAAAATAGACATCCTAGAGATATGACTGATGAGTGGAAGTTAGTCAAATATAAACAAAATGGAATAGAGTAGTCCAAGATGGAAAGCCTGCGGACACTAATCACTGTACAGAAGATCTGTGCTTTGGTTGGTGTCCGTTTTTATTTGAGCGGATGGATGGCATGAAGAAGAGGAAGAAAAAGCCCAATAAAAACGCGCAGGAGCGATCTGAATAGTTTTGGCGGCCGGCAAGATAGGCAAACATTGAAAAGAGGCAAAGGCGGGGCTTTAAGACGTAAATAAACGGGAGGGTAAAAATATGAATCAATTAACATTAAACATTCCTCAGATTGACGAAGAAGCAACTAAATCAAAAGCAGAGAAGCTGCTGGATCAATACCGGTTATATCTCTTACAGGTGCCAGATGATTTTTTGCCAAAGGTTACACCAACTTACAGCATTGTTCCGCCGAGCTTAACGAATGAATTTCATTCATCGACGGAAGATGCAGCATTAAAGCGCCTTGATTGGGAGATTCAGCGTGACAAATTCTTAAAAAGGATTCAAAGGGCTGTTAACCGGCTTTCTCAAAGAGAACGGCAGATCATTGTCATGCTCTATATGCAGCCAGAAGAAATGTACGACTATGAAGTATATGCAGAAATGGATCTGAGCCAGCGAAGCTATTATCGTGTGAAGGCAAAGGCTCTATATCGACTGGCATTTGCTCTGAGAGAAGAAGTCTACAAGGAAGGGGCAGCTTCTTAATGAATTTTGTTCAGCCTATACGTGACCCGGAATGTATCTTCTACATCAAGAGGTTTTTAAAAGAGCAAAACATGAGGAATTACATGCTATTTGTGACCGGTATCAATTCAGGGCTCCGCATATCGGATATTCTGCAGCTGAGAGTAAGAGATGCTAAACGGCCATACTTCAATCTCATAGAGAAGAAAACGAATAAGAAAAAGAGAATCGACATGACGCCAGCTCTTCAGAGAGAATTTAAGGCCTATGTCAAGGGGAAAGAGGACCATGAGTTTCTCTTTAAAAGCCGCGAAGGAGTCAACAAACCAATATCCCGATCAATGGCATACAAGATTCTCAGGACGGCTGCTGAGTATGTTGGTTTAGATGACATCGGCACGCATACATTGAGGAAAACATTTGGCTATCACTTTTACAAACAAACGAAGGACGTGGCTATGTTGCAGGAGATATTTAATCACTCAGACCAACGGACAACCCTCAGATACATCGGAATCAATCAAGACGCCATGAACAACGCTATGAAGAAATTTAAAATATAACCAGGCTCATCCAAAACAACAAGGATGGGCCTTTTTCTTTGTGTTTTTCGCCAATTCCTCAAAAATAACAGGTGTGTAATTCATTTTAGGGATATTGGTTAAAAACAGAGAGGACAAGGGGTTGACTCAGTTCGACGAGTTGCACAGTATAAAACATATGGGTAATTCATGTGGTATAATAAATCCATTAAATTACATAGGAGTGTAATAATGAGACTACTTGGTTTATGGGAAAATTGTTCAGTGTTGGAAGGTTATTCGTATATGTGTGGTTATTGTGATAAGGAGGTGGCTCCGAACCGAGGATACTATTGTAAAGAAGAGTTTTATAGGGAATACGTTATAGGGATTTGCCCTAATTGTAATTTCCCAACTTTTTTAGCTCATTCAGGAGAGGAGCAAGTTCCTCCTCCAAGAAAAGGTAAAAGTGTTGATCATCTTCCAGAAGAAATCGATAAAATTTATACAGAAATAAGAGAGTGTTATTCACAAAATGCGTATACAGCCTCTGTCCTTCTGGCTAGAAAAATATTAATGAACGTTGCAGTACATTTAGGCGCTCAAGAAGATAAAAATTTTTATTATTATGTTGGTTATCTTGATACAGAAGGCTATATCCCCAAAAACTCAAAAGGCTGGGGGGATATTATTCGAAAGAAGGGTAATGAGGCAACACATGAATTGCCTGATATAACTAAGAAAGATGCTGAAGATGTGTTGGCGTTTACCGAAATGCTGTTAAGGATTTTATACGAATTTCCAGCAAAGATATGAAATTGGCAGACAAACGGCACAAAGATGGCAATATAACGGCACACCATTTTGTGTAAGGTGAGTTATTATGGTAATAGGTAATAATTTAGGAGCGACACTGCTAATGTGGGGTCGCTTTTTGATTTGTCGCTAATAGAACCATGTATTAAAGTAATACTCCGATTAAAGGTACTCTAGCACAAAAAGTTCGACAAATTCTGCAAATTGTTCCTTTATTCTTTACTTTCACCGATAATTAGGTAGAGGTGAGGATAGTGGATAAAGAAAAATTAAGATATGTCATAGCTAAAGAAATCTCGGAGGGGAATACAACTTTTTCTGAAATGGATTTTGGAGTGACCGAAGAACAATTCGATGGAGCAGTAAACTTCTTGAGTCGTGAAGGCTATTTAATTGGAATAAAGACACTTGAGGATCGTCCAGACCTACTTGCGCCTAAATTAACGGAGAAAGGCGAAAACTATTTAAAAGAAAATGGGACATGGTCTAAAGCTTACAAAACAATAAAAGAAGTCCGAGATTGGATTAAATAACGGTACCCTGCGGGGTGCTTTTTTATTTGGGTAGTTGCATACCACTGGTTCAGGTGCACATGAGC
This sequence comes from Bacillus sp. FSL K6-1012, assembly GCF_037964915.1. Classification (NCBI taxonomy): domain Bacteria; kingdom Bacillati; phylum Bacillota; class Bacilli; order Caryophanales; family Bacillaceae; genus Bacillus; species Bacillus sp. FSL K6-1012. The sequence continues at coordinate 1,833,580 of NZ_CP150175.1, forward strand.
ATTGGAGGAAAGGAACGTTTCAGGGGGAAGGGAAACCTATAAACAGTCTTAATCCCCCTTGATTTTATGTTCTCTATAAACTGCATCCGGTAAATCTAGGATAGACTATTGGCAGTTAACAGTATGAGTGCCGGGAGAGGTTAGAAACAATATTATTAGGCTGTTTTTTCAATAGGGAGGACGTTATTGTTTCTTAATTCCTTTTTTATGTATAATGAATAAAAAAAGGATGAATAATTTGGCTATAGTACCTCTCATTATAAGTAGTTTTGCAGCTCTTATATCTTTATCTAGTTATTTCTTAACACGTAAAAATCTTCAAATTAACGATGCTCCCCGTTTAATAGCTAGCAATATAAAAAAGAGACTCGAGAATCAAAAAGTTACTATTTCTTTTGAAGTGAAGAACTATGGAAAAGGGGTAGCTTTAAAAACCTTTTTAATTATCACCGTAAGAGGTGGAAATAAAAAGGGAGATCAACATTACTTATCTAAACCATTAGTAACTCTAGAACCTGAGAAAACAGGAGTTTTGGAAATAGTCTTTGAAAAAAAGGAAACAGAAGATCAAATCTCTGGTGCTATTTTGGTAAGTCAAGATTTTTTTGATAATTTTCATATAACAGAAACTAATTTACAATTCAACAACCAGCACTTGAAGGAGTTTAGTAAACCAGTTAAGCAGATTTCAAAAATATTAAGAATGTGTACTCATAGAAGAATAAGGAAAATCATGAACCTTGCAAGCGATCAAGGGAACACAGCTGTTGACAGAAACCAAAAAGAGCAAAATGAAATTATTGAAGAATTACAAAAAGTATTTCGAAAGTAAAAAATCTCTTATTACTTATTGTATTTCTTCAAATGGAATCTTTAAACCTTACTATGTACTTGTACTGACAAACATTCGACAAATTCTGCAAATGATTAAAATGAATTCTTTTTCGTCGATAAGTTAAGTAGAGGAGGTGACATAATGAGTAATTACCCATATACACATGAAAAGGGCAGCCTTGTTTATAAAAAAGAAAATTATATATTTCGCTTTCGTGGAATACATGCGGCTGAAATAGAAATTATTGATGTACCTGGGGAAAATGCGGCATTTGCATTTCACATTGAAGAGAATAAATCTTTTTGGAGTGAAGTACCATCTTATTTGCTCAAGAAGTTGCATTCGGGTTCTGATGAACTAAAGCCTTTTGGAGTTGAGCTGACTTTTTACAATGATAAAGACGCAGCAATACAAGTTGCTACAGACACAATCGAAAAAATTCTGAACAAGTACAAGAACCCAGGTAAATTAGATTTTTAATAATTTCTTTGAACAAAAAAAGCATCCTACAGGGTGCTTTTTATCATACAAATTATGAAGAATGAGGTTTAGAAGATGTACCCTATTTTAGTCGAGTTAGTAGACAAAGGATTTGATTGGAACATATTAATTAGTTTATTAGGAGCTTTAGGAGTTTTATACGGAGCTGTTACCGGGGCTAATTCATATCGTAATCAGAAAGATAGAGAGTGGGCCGAACGAAGTTTAAATGGTGTTTATGCTCCTCTTTATCAATTAATTTGCAGCCAAGAAAAATTTAGAGAAATGCTTTGGACTAATGATAATAAATTTATAGATGTCCCAGTTATATCTCATACTATTACAAAAAATGGTGAAGAAAAAGCAGGTATAATACATAGAGATTTTTTTATAGAGCAACTTGAAGAAACGGACAAGGGACTCGCTTCATCAGAATTACTAAGATTAATTGGCGAATATAAGGTACTTGTATATTTAGAAGATGCTAAAAAAGATGGCACTACACAAGAAGAAAAGGACTTGTTTGATAAAATAACTAAAGAAAAAGTGAAAGTAGAAATACTTTTGGTACAAGAAATAGTCAGAGGTTATTCAAAATTGAGGAAAAGTCTAGGGCGTAGGAATGCCCCTGATGTGGAGAAATATAATATTTATTAAAAACGAGTATTATTGGTGACCGTCCTTTCTAAATGGAAGGGCGGTTATTTTGAATGAGTATTAAAATGAAATTACTACTTCTAAGACAGATAACAATACTGAGATAGGATACTTTCTATGTGGTGACTGTGCAACCACCTTAAAATGGGCTTAGAAGAGATTACAGTTTAAAACCAATGTTAAGTAGTTGAAACTAGGATTGAGGAGAAGTAGTATGCGGACAATTTTATGTTGTCCAAGTAATGGATAAATATGCAGAACAATGATCATCCAACAATTAAGGAAATTAGGTGAATAGCAACATGCCTCCTAAACCACTAAGAGAATGTGCTGCCCTTGGGTGCCTCAGCCTCACCCGCAACCGATACTGCGACACACACAAGACGCATCAACAAGAAAAAACAAAACATTACAACAAACATTCAAGAAACAAAACAACAACAAGTTTTTATAAATCAACAGATTGGAAACGAACTAGACAACTTGCTTTGATAAGAGACAATTATCTCTGTCAGCATTGTTTGAAAGATCATTGCTTCACACCGGCTGACATGGTGCATCACATTGTGGAAGTAAAGGAAGATTGGGCGAAAAGATTAGACCTGGACAACCTTGTAAGCTTGTGTAACGCCTGTCACAACAAGGTTCATGGCGGAAAGTGAAAATGACCCTCCCCCCTATCCAAATCTCTGGAAAAGCAATGTTTGGAGAACGGCGCCCCCTCTTCTGCAAACAAACACCGCTTTTCAAAGTTCCGGAAAAACAAAATACCCTCCCGGCGAAATTGCCGAGAGGGCTTGGTACGACTGGTTTTGTTGTTAATTCCATCGTATCACGATTGGTGAAAAAAACAAGCAAAAAATGCAATTTTTTGATGTGAAATGAGGTGAGAACATGCCGAGGCCTGCAAAATCCGCGACGCTTCAATTGATACAGGGCAACCCAAATAAAAAAAATACGGAAGAGCTGGCCGCCCGGGCTGAGCACGAGAAGAAAATGAAAATGCGATCCGATAATATAAAACCGCCAACGTGGTTGGATAAGGTCGGGAAAAAAGAATTCAAACGGGTCGCTGCTCTATTAACGGAAGTTGAAATCATCACGGAAGCGGACATCAGCATGTTGGCTGCCTATTGTAATGCCTATTCGCAGTATGTATCAATTTCTAAAATTATTGAAGAAGACGGGATCATGGTCCATACGGAAGGAAAAGACGAAGACGGCAACCAGATTAAGCTAGTCGGTGAAGAGCATCCGTTATTAAAGCGGCAAAAGAATTACTTTGATCAAATGAAATCAGCAGCGAATGACTTTGGCCTTACACCGTCTGCCCGGGCAAAACTTGCTATCACCCGTACCCAGGAGGAGCGGGAAAAGACGGCTGCGGAGAAGGAGTTTAAAAACGTATGAAGACAATCAAACAGTTTCTCATTGATTACTCGCGCGATGTGATATCGGGTGAGATTATGGCGTGTGAAAAACACATTTGGGCCTGCGAGCGTTTTTTAAATGATGTGAGTCGGGAAGGCACAAGAGAGTTTCCTTATGTGTTTGATGATGAAAAAGCCCGCCGGTTTCTTTACTGGATGACCCAATTTAAACATACGAAAGGCCCTTTGCAGGGTGAAAACATTATGCCTGAGCCTATTCAAATATTCATCTTTGGCAATGTGTACGGCTGGGTGCATAAGGATACCGGCTATCGCCGATTTAAAAAAGTCTATTGGCAGGTAGGCCGTAAAAACACCAAAACGCAGAGCCTGGCTTGTGTCGGTTCTTATGAGGCAATGGCAAACGATGAATATATGTCCGAGGTTTACATTGGTGCCACAAAAACGGAACAAGCAAAAATCTGCTGGAATGAAATTAAGGCGCAGATTATGCAAGCTGACCTTTTGAACAAGCCGGAGAAAAAATATCGAATTGCATATGGAAAAATCGAGCATCCAAAAACTCAATCTAAAATCGAGGCGCTTTCCAAGGATGCTGGCAAAACAGGGGATGGTTTTAACCCGCAATGCGGCATTATCGACGAATACCACGCTCATAAAACCTCAGAGATTTATGATGTCCTGGCTTCCGGTATGGCTGCCCGTGCTCAGCCATTGATGCTGATTATTACTACAGCCGGATTTGAATTGAATAATCCTGCTTATCGTGTTGAATATGATTACGTGTCTCGCATATTGGACCCGAATAAGGTGGAACAAAATGAACAGTATTTTGTGATGATCAATGAGCTTGATAAAGGTGATGACGTAAAGGACGAAAAGAACTGGATTAAAGCTAACCCGATTGTCGCTGCCAATGAGCATGGATTGAATTATTTGCGCGGAGAGTTGGAGGTCGCGCTTGCCGTCCCGGAAAAAATGCGGAATTTCATGACAAAGAACATGAATATCTGGGTTAACATGCGGGAGAACGGCTATATGGATATGCAAGCCTGGACAGATTGCGGTTCTGATAAAATCCCGGATTTGAAAAACCGAGAGTGCTATGTCGGCATTGACTTATCAAAAACAATTGATTTAACGGCAGCATCTTTTATTTTTCCGTTAGATGACGGCAGTTTTGCTGTAGAGAGCCACGGATTTATGCCGGAGGATACATTCCATGAAAGAATGAAGACTGATAACGTCCCATATGACTTGTGGAAGAACAAGGGGTGGTTAACGACAACAGATGGTGCCGTTGTTGATTACGACTATATCAGGGCCTACATTAAGAAAATGGAGAAAGAAAACGGCTGGCGTATCAAGGAAATAGGTTATGACCCATATAACGCCACACAGTTTGCTCAGCAAATGGAAGCGGATGGATACACAATGGTTGAAATACGGCAGGGCGTAGCGACATTGTCCGAACCAACAAAAGATTTTAGAGCTAAAGTGAAGGCGAAAAAAATCATTCATCCTAAAAACGATTTGTTAACATGGGCGATGGGTAATGCGGTAACAAAAATGGACGCCCAGGAGAATATCATGCTTGATAAATCCAAATCAACTCAGCGTATTGATCCGGCAGCAGCTTTAATTAATGCATATGTGCGCGCTTCTCAGATTAATAATGAAGTTGATTTAAATGCTTATATTCAGTCAGCTTCTTTCTCTTTCTAAAGGTGGTGTAAGAGTGAAGAAAATATTGAAGGGCTTTCTACTCTTTTTGAATGATTTTCTATTTATCATTGGAGCTGCTTTTGTTCTGACTGCTGCATATCGTTTGAACGCAAACATCGGTCTTATTCTGACGGGTGTCTTTTTTATGTTTTATGCTGCGCTTTTAAGCAAGAAAAGGGGGTGATTAATTGTTTTTAGAAGGATTGTTTTCAAAAAGATCAAACGAATCTGACCCCTGGAACCTTGCTGATCCACCAGAGTGGATAGTTGATATGTTTGGTGGTTCCAATACGGCAAGCGGTGAGCGTGTAAGTGAAGCTACTGCACTGGTTCATCCTGATGTGTTTTCCTGTGTGAATGTCTTATCCGATGATATTGCTAAACTTTCGATTCATACATTCCAGAAGGTTAATGGAAATATCGAAAGCGGGATGCAGCATCCAATTGCTTCATTACTTTATCTTAAACCGAATCAATACATGACAGCTTTCACTTGGAAAAAGCTCATGATGACCCATGTTTGTACCTGGGGCAATGGATATTCGTATTTAAAGCCTGATAAAAATGGTTTTATTACTGATTTGCTACCGTTAAATCCGGCCAATACTCATCCCTATGTGGACCCGAATACAGGAATTTTGTGGTATGAAACCATCATTAATTCAAAAAGAGTGGAATTGTATGCTGACGAGGTTTTGCATTTCAAAGGTATGACTGAGGACGGGATTAACGGTAAAAGTCCAATAGGCGTTATAAGAGAGCAAGTCGGAGCTCAATCAGCTGCTACTAAATTTAATGCAAAGTTGTATAAGAATGATGCGACTCCCAGGGGTATCCTGAAAGTGCCTACCTTGTTAGAGGAAGGCGCGAAGGACCGAGCAAGGAGAGAATGGGACAGGGTAAATGCAGGGAGAAACATTGCCATTATTGATGCCGGGCTTGATTATCAATCAATTTCAATGCCTTTGCAAGAGGCACAATTTGTAGAATCAATGAAATTTAATAAGGCTCAGATCGCCTCCATTTTTAAAGTCCCTTTGCATAAGATCAATGAGCTCGATCGGGCGACGTTTAGCAATATCGAGCATCAATCTATTGAATATGTAAAAAATACACTTCAGCCGTGGTTAGTATCGTTTGAACAAGAGTTCATTACTAAGCTGTTTACCGATGATGATATTAAAAAGGGGTACTATACCAAATTTAATGTTAATAGCGAATTACGTGGTGATGCAAAATCAAGGGCTGAGTATTACGAAATTATGGAACGGATCAGCGGTTTGAATATTAATGAAATCCGAGCATTAGAGGAGAGAAATGCCATAGAGAATGGGGACCGTCATCTTGTTTCTCTAAATTACACTTTCTTAGATACGCTTGAGCAATATCAAATGAGTAAAGCAAAATCAGTTAAAGGGGGTGAAAACCAAAGTGAACAAGGAAGTACGTCATCTGACAACGAAAATTGAGTTGCGTTCTGCCGGTGAAGGCGAAGAGAAAAAGCATTTTATTGAGGGATACGCTTTGAAATTTGAAAAATGGTCCGAGCCGTTGGGAGGATGGTTTAAAGAAATCATTAGCCGGAATGCCCTGGATTCTACAGACCTATCTAACGTAGTCGCTCTTTTTAACCACCGTCAGGATTATCCCTTAGCGAGAAATACCGTTTCTGAGGACGTTGGGAGGCTGGAACTAGAAACAGATGCAATAGGTCTCAAATTCCGTTTTATCCCTACAGACACGTCATACGCGAAGGATTTAATGGTGAATGTGAGAAGCGGAGTCGTTAATCAGTGTTCTTTTGCTTTTTCTTTGGATTACAGAAATGGAGAGCCAGATGAGTGGCAGCATAATGATGAAGAAGGAGTTTATGAACGGCGAATTAATGCTATAGATAGAATCTTTGACATATCGCTGGTCACAACACCTGCCTATAGCGATACGGAGGCCGTTGTTAGTGAACGAAGCTTGGCTAAAGTGGAGGAGTTAAAAGAAATGCGTGCTGCCCCAATTGAAAAATTAAAAATGGAGCTAGAACTTTTAGACCTGACAATTTAGGGTCTATTTTTTATGTCCAATTCAAGGAGGAAATACGAATGACAGTTGCTATGACGAAAAAAGAACGTGAATTGAGACAAAAATTCACACAGAAAAAACAAGAGGCATCCATTCTTCTGAATGAAGGGAAGTCCGAAGAAGCCCGCAGTATGCTTGATGAAGCCAAGGCGCTGCAAAAACAAATCGAGCTTATGTCAGAAGAGCGTGGCTTGGAACTGCCGGCATTGGGTGAAGAGCGAAACTTTGTACCGGAATTTGAACCAAAGCCTGATGAAGAACCCGAACAGCGCAATATCTTAACAGCCACAAAAGAGTACCGGGATGCTTGGTTTAAAGTGCTGACCGGACGCAGCCATGATCTTGGCGAAGAAGAAAGAAGTATGATGCAGCGTGTCTTAAAAGAAAATCGCTCATTGTCTTCTGGGAGTGATCAAGACGGGGGATACACTGTACCAGATGATATTTCAAAAGAAATTCTGAAATCTATTCAGGAGCTAAACTCAGTACGTAATTTGGTTCGCGTTGTACCAAAAACTGCTCCATCAGGGAGCTATACAGTCCGAAAGGGTGTGGCCGGAAAACTTTATAACACGGCCGAGAAAGAACAAATCAAAGAACTGAAAAACATGGAATTTGATCAAATCTGGTATAACGTGAAGAAATTCGCCGGATTTATGCCTGCGCCTAGCGAGCTCCTAAATGATTCATTTGTAAACTTTGTTCGTGAGATCGTGGACTGGCTCTCTGAATCTGCTATCGTAACAGAAAATGATGAAATCTTTTACGGAGTAGGCGGCGAGAAGAACGTTGAAGGAATCATTTCTAGCGGGAAATTCAAGTCAATCAAGGCACCGTCTCTCATCACTATTAAGTTCTTGCGGAAAGTCAAAAACCAGATTAAACGAGGATACCGTAAAAATGCAAAATGGGTGATGAACACAGAAGCGTTTGAAACGCTGGCAAACATTGAGGATAAAAACGGCAGAGGTATCTTGGCTGAAGACCCTAGAAATGAAGACAATTTCCTTTTGTTTGGTCGTCCAGTTGAAGTCTATGACGAAATTGTTACTGACGAAAAAACACAAAAAACACACATTCTTTTTGGTGATTTCAAACGCGGCTATTTCATGTTTGATCGTCAAAAATTTGAAATCAAATCAACTGATGTGGGCGGGGATGCTTTTCTCACTGATCAAACATATTTCCGAGGTATTGAGCGTTTTGACGGTAAAGTTGTTGATCCAGAAGCAGCTATGATTGTGACTGATCTTGTTGTTGGAGAAGAGGCTCAAGTGGAAACACCATCGACTGAATCTGCGGACTTAGGAAAATAAAAAAAACGAAAGGATTGATCTAACATGGCAGATTTTTTAAATGAAAGTAACGGTGCAAAAACATCAGCAAGAGACAACGGATCAGGGGAACCGATTACAGATGTCTCTATCGCAGACAACAGCGAGCAAAATCCTCTCTATGTAAAAGGTCTTCAAGGCGAACCCGGCCCTCAAGGTCCTAAAGGGGATACCGGTCCGCAGGGACCAAAGGGAGACAAAGGAGACACTGGTCCTCAAGGTCCAAAAGGTGATGCTGGCCCTCAAGGTGAGCCAGGTCCCCAAGGTCCAAAGGGTGACAAGGGTGATCCAGCTGTTATCGGTGAACAATCCATATCACATGAAATGTTGCAGGAAAAATCAGTCCGCAGCATTAACATTGGAACGGGCAGCGTTATGATGGATCACTTAAATAGTGAAGTGAAAAACGTATTAGATGGGCTTCAAAAACAAATTGATGAGCTGAAACCGAACACTTCTGCTGAATGAAAGACAGGTGATGTCGAGTGACAGAAGAAGAAAAAATTGAATTAGAGAAGGCAAAAAAGTTCCTCCGGGTTGATGGTGATCTGGAGGATGATTTGATTTTAGACTTTATTGCATCTGCAAAAGAATATATTACAACTGCCACCGGTCTTACATTTCCGAATAACTCAGCACGGGCAGCTATGTGTGTAAAAGCTTTTGTGACACATTGGTATGAAAACCGGGAGATTGCCGGCACGACATCCAATTTGGACGGCGTGCTGACTATGATGATCAATCAATTGAAATATACGGTCCCCGAGGTGAAGCCTAATGCTGAATGATATGCGTTACAGGATTCAATTTCAGAAAAAGAAGCCCGCTGGCCGTCTCCCTGTGGATGGAAAGGAAAGTTGGCAAACTGTGATTGAATGCTGGGCTAAAGCTGAAGGTTTAAAAGGCCGAGAATATTATGCTGCAGCTGCCATCCAAAAGGAAAAGACAGTTGAATTTACAATTCGTCATCGTGAAGACATAGACGAGCATATGCGAATCATCTTTCGTGGAAAAGCTTATGAAATAGAGTCGATCTTGCCTAACTATTCTCGCCGGCATTTCATTACAATTAAAGCAAATGTGGTGAACTGATGAATTTTGAGCTGGAATTGAAGGGGTTTAAAGAACTGGAAACTACATTCGCAGACTTAGCCCGCAAGGACGAAAAAATCCATAAAGCAACCGTAAAAGCAGGCGGTGCTGTATTGGCGGAAGTAATCAATGATAATGCTCCGCGGTCAGCTATTGGGGGTAAGCACCCTCACATAGACGAGGACATTATTGTAGGAAATAGGATAAAGCGAGATGAAGACGGAGAAATATATGCGGTTGTCGGCCCAACAAAGGATACTAAATTCCGTGTTCACTTGCCGGAGTTTGGAACCATTCATCAGGCAGCAAATCCTTTTATTCGAAACAGTATGATTCAGGCAAATGTTAAGATGCTTGATGCTATGGAAAGGGTCATAAAGGCGGGGTATAAGCTATGAGTCTTTTAAACCTCATCGAAAGATCAATGCAATTAAAGGACAAGATATTTGAAGCGCTGGAAACCCATCCGGCGCTTTTATTATTGATTAATCCTGCAAATATTTATGAACTGGCCGTACCAGAAGGGGTTGGAAGTTCTCCTCCTTACATTGTGGTTCAGGAGATAGACTACAGGACAACTAAATGGGCTGATGGGAAGCCGATACAAGACAGCGCCGTTTATCAGATTGATGTATACCACAATAGTTCATGCGATCCTATTTTTGCCCCTATTGTGGACGTAATGGGCGGCCTGGAATTTCAGACAACGGTCCCTATCAATGAATTTTTACAAAAAGAACGGCTTATTCGAAAAGGATATCGGTTCGAAGCGAACATTTTATTATAATTGGAGGTCTTAAGATGCCTGAATACAGTTCAGTTACAGGTTTGAAGAATGTGAAATTTGCGCCTTTAAAAAAGGCGGGTAAATTTTTTGTTCCCACAGAAATTCTTGACTACGAATTTGCAATTAATATGAAAGTTGAAACAGAAACATCCACAGAAAAACAATATGCGGATGACAAACTTGTCGATCTTGCAGTTTCAACTGGTTCAACTAAATTAGACATTGAAATGCGGGATCTGCCAATGGAGATTCTCTCTAAATTACTTGGAATTGAACAGGATGAAAACGGATTGTACTTGTTTAAGAAAAATATCATTCCTCCATGGGTTGCTATGACGTTCCAAGGACCTAAAGCAAACGGCAAGTCTCGTCATGTGGGCTTGGTAAAAGGGAGATTCTCTTTGCCGGGTGATGAATGGAAAACAAAACAAGATAAAACGGATTTCCAAACGATCAAACTTTCAGCCGAATTCGTAGATAGAGAGCAGGACGATGTGTTCAAAATCGTTGCGGATGAAGATGGAGAGAAATTCGATCTAGATCACTTTTATAAGGCAGTTTTTGGGGATGCCTATCAAAATAAACAAGACACAGAAGAAAATGTAAGTGCTGATCTTGGAAAATAAAAGGGGGAGCTGAAAAGCTTCTCTTTATTCAGATAAAATCTATTTAACCAAAAGGAGGAGTCATTATGGCTCAGAAACATATTTCTATCAAATTGTGGTTTGAAGACGAAAAAAAGTTTAAAACTTTTATTGCACCGCGAACAAATACAAAGACACTTCTTGAAGCGCTGAGGTTGAATGCAGAAGCAGAAAAAACGGCAGATAATCTTGAAAAAAGCATTAAAACACTGGAAAAACAAATGCAGTTCATCGTGAGGATTTTCAGAAACCAATTCTCATATGAGAAATTGTTCGAAGGACTAGAGTCTTTTGAAGTCGGGAAAGAAGTCAGCCGTATTCTTTCAGAGGTAGCCGGTTATAAGGAAATCGAGGCCTTTGACCAAGATTTTTTGCAGGAGAAGACGGAGAAGAATACACCTACGAACGAGGAATCCAGCAAATAAATGAAATTTATTCCACACTGCTTGAACAAGGGTGGAAAATGACTGAAATAGATAACATGGACATTTACCATTACTTAGAGGTTTTGGCTGAAAAGAATAAACCAAAAATTAAAACGGTAACAATTGATCAAGTCTTTTAGACAGGTTCTCACCTGTCTTTTTTTATTGAGTTTATGCCAGGAAAGCGGGGTGTTTACATATGGCTCAACCAATAGGAAACATGGTTGTCAAAGTAGGTCTTGATGATACAGGTTTTAATCGAGGTATTGAAGGCCTAAAAAGGCAAATGCGCCTGGCAAACTCAGAAATGAAGGCGGCCGGCAGTATTTATAAAAATACCGGTGACCAAACGAAGCTCCTTCAGTCGCAAATGGAAGGGCTAAACAATAAATATAAGATTCAAGGCCGTTTAGTTCAAGAACACCGTCAGAGATATGATGAATTGGCCCGTCAAAAAGGAAAGGACAACCGCGAGACACAAATCCAAGCTCGGCGCTTAAATGATGCAATAGCTGTTCATCAAAATTTAGGAAGAGAACTGCAGCAGGTTACTAAAGAATTTGAAAATACTTCTGCAAGTGGAAAGCGAGCAGCAGGCGTTTTTTCTGTCTTCAAGAAAGATTCACAAGAAGTATCGAAAGAGTTAAATGCTGTCTATAACTCTGCGACCGAAACAGGGAAAGCACTGACAGCTATAGGAGCTGTTGGGGCTCTTGGCATCGGGGCAACTGTAAAGGCTGCAGCAAGCTTTGAAAAGGAAATGAGCCGGGTTGCAGCGTTAGCAAATGCAACGGATGACCAAATGGCCGCGCTTACTGAAACTGCCCGTCATCTTGGGGCCGTAACACAATACACTGATGGGCAAGTAGCTGAAGGGATGCAGTATTTAGCTATGGCCGGTTATAAAACCAATCAAATCATTGGTGCAATGCCTGGTTTATTGGCAACTGCGGCAGCTGGACAAACCGATCTAGGTGTCACAGCTGATATTGTCTCAGACATCCTAACTGAGTTCCATATCAAAGCAGAAGACACAAACCGTGTTGCTGACGTTATGGCCTATACGTTTACCAATTCGAACGCTAGACTTGAGGAAATTGGGCAAACCATGAAATATGCGGCTCCGGCAGCAAAAACCGCAGGCGTGAGCATGGAAGAATTGGCCGCGGCAACCGGGATCATGGCGAACAGCGGAATTAAAGCTGATATGGCCGGAACAGCATTGCGATCAACATTAACTCGTTTGGCTGCGCCTCCAAAGCCAGCAGCATCGGCAATCGAAGAGCTGGGGCTTAAAGTGACGGATTCAACTGGGAAAATGCGTCCGTTAGCGGACATCATAGGGCAAATCAACGAGAAAACCAAAGACTATACGGAGACAGAACAAATCAGGATTGCCAAACAACTTGCCGGACAGCATGCTCTATCAGGCTTCATTACTTTAATGCACGCTGGAAAGGATAAACTCCAAGACTTCACAAAAGAATTGGAAAACAGCGGCGGCACAGCTGAGAAAATCGCTGATAAGCAAATGGACAACCTGGCCGGTTCATTTGAATATCTAAAGTCGGCCACAAATAACGCTGTTATTACACTTGGAAATCAATTTATCCCAGTGATACGTGCTACAACAGACGTCATTACAAGTGCTGTCACATGGTTTGATTCCTTGCCTTCTTCTGTCGCGAGCACAATTGCCATTACAGGTGCAGCGGTCACTGTGTTCTCGCTCTTGGGCGGTGCGTTCCTGCTCACATTAGGTTCTATTCCTAAAATGGCTGCAGGGTGGAATATGCTGCGCACAGCAGGAGCCTATCTAACTGGAAATGTGAACCGTGCTTCTACAAGTCTAACCGTTTATTCTGCTGAGGCGATTGCAGCCGGAACAGCTTCAAGAACAGCGGCAGCGGGGATGGCTGTCACTTCAACAGCGGCGGCAGCAGCATCCACAAGAATGGACCGTTTCCATCAAACCTCTGCACTTGCCACAACCAGGGTAGGACGGCTTGAACAAACTACAACCAGAAGCGCAAGAGCGATGAGTGGCCTTAGTGGCGCTTCCCGTGTAGCAGGCCTTGGCTTGAGCTTGTTTGGCGGACCAGTTGGAACGATCGCCGGATTAATCCTTTCTTTTGCTCCTGAACTGCTTAAGTTCGGTTCAGGGATCATCAAAGCTGGAGTGAATGCAGTAAAAGGCGCTGGCGGGTTTATGCAGCTTGCGAAAAGTGGGTTTGGTCTTTTTAACATTCTAAAAAAAGGTGCCGGGATTGTTGGTCTTTTGCGCGGTGGACTTAGTTTACTTGGGGGACCGATCGGAATAGCTGTTACTGGTGTCACCCTTCTAGCTGATGCGGGATTTAAGTATTATGACAACTTGAAAAAAAGGGTGCTGCCGGCAACAATCGACTTTGGTGATAAGGTTTCTGAATCTACTTCAAAAGCGATTAATGCCTATGAAGATATGAATACCAAAGTCGGTGCCAAGCTGAATTATTACTATTTAACCAACAAAAAGATCACGAAAAAAATCGCTGATAACATGTCCAGTGAGTATGAAAAGATGGGTCAAACCATTCTTGATGGCTATCAAAAGAGCACTGATAAATCTTTGAAAGTGTTAAGTGATTTTTATGCTTCTAATAAAGAAATGTCAGAGAAAGAGAAGACAGAAACATTACAGAATATCAAAGACAACAATAAGGACAAGCATAAAGAAATATCCGGATATACTAAGCGCATCAAAAAGATTTGGGAAAATGCTGCTAAAGATCACCGAGATATTACAGATGGCGAACGTAAGGAAATAGAACAGATTATAAAGAAAATGAATAGCCATGTTGAATCTGCTCTTACTAAAAGTAAAGAGGAGCAGACAATTATCGCCGGAAAATTAAAAGACAACAAAACTCAACTTTCTGCAAAAGAAGCAGCTGCCACAGTTAAAAACAGCAAAAAAGCAAAAGACAATGTGGTCAAAAATGCTGAAAAGCAATATAAAGAAGTGGTGAAAAACGCTGATCTTGAGTATTACGTCAAGGGTTCAATCACTAAAAAACAGCATGATGATACAGTTAGCTCTGCGAAGAGCCAAAAAGATCAGGTTGTGAAACAGGCTGAAAAAACTCATAAAGGCGTAGTCAGTGAAGCGAAAATGCAGGCTGCCGGGCATTTAGAAGAAGTAGATTGGGAGACTGGGGAAGTGCTCGGGAAATGGGATACTTTTCTCGTTGATCTAGCAGGTGTTGTCAATAAAATTACCGGCGGGATCAATACTGTTCTTGAGTTCATGCACATTCCTACAATTCCTGAATGGAAGCCTAAAGGATACAGCGGAAACTCTGAAATGCAAGTAGCGCCAGGCAGGGCCTATGCAAAAGGGACAGACTTTCATCCAGGTGGAAGGGCATTAGTCGGTGAAGAAGGATTTGAGCTTGCTCATACACCAGGCATCGGAACGTATGTGGTTGGAATGGGCGGCCCGCAGGTTTGGGATTTACCGCGTGGTACATCGGTTCTCCCACATAGTCAGTCAAAAGAAGTTATGGCAACCGGTCTTCCTGGTTATGCAGGCGGTGTCGGCAGCTTCTTCAAAGACGCCCTTAATGGCTCAAAAAAGCTTGTGAAAGGAGCCATTTCAGCAGGGAAAGGCGTTGTCAATAAAGCGAAAGATGTTGCCTCGGGTGCTATGGAAATGATCCTGAACGGTCCTGAAAAAATGATTAAGAACTTGTTTAAAGGCTTTATCCCTTTTAAGTCAGGCAAAGGTGTGGACTCACTAGGAACTGGTATCCTCCAAACATTAAAAAATGGAGCTGGTCAGTTTTTAAAAAGCATTCTTCCGGATGCCGGGCTTTTCACAGCAGATGCATATAAGGGAGCAACAGGATCTGCCCAGGTTCAAAAATGGGTAGCGGAAGCTGTTGGCATTGCTGGCGTACCATTTTCATGGGTTCCTGGCCTGATCACCATTGCAATGAAAGAGTCTGGCGGAAATCCCAATGCAATAAACCTTACTGACTCAAATGCAAGAGCCGGTCATCCTTCTCGTGGGCTGATGCAGACAATTCCAAGTACGTTTTCATCCAATGCGTTTCCTGGACACAATAACATTTTGAATCCGGTAGATAACATTTTGGCTGCAATCAATTACATTAAAGGTCGCTATGGGGATATTTCCAATCATCCAGGATTGAAATCAATGGCTCGCGGCGGCCCGTATGTGGGTTACGCAAAAGGAGGAACTTCACCAGGGCGCGGCGGCTCTAAATGGGCGATTCTAAACGAACGGGGCTTTGATGAGACCACGATTACAACAGACCCGACGTATCGGGAACGTAACATCGGTTTATGGGCGCGAGTAGGCCGTGAGCTTGGTGTTCTTCCGTCACTTCAACAAGGGATGATTTCAAAAGCCCTTGTGTTGCTTCAAAAAGCTTCAATGGCTACAGCTGACAAAGCGCCACAGACCAATGTAAATGTTGACATGAGCCGTGTGGTTGAGAATCAAGAGAAGCAAATCAGCATGATGAGCCAGCAAATAGATGCTCTTCAGCAAAACATTCAGCTTTTGCAACAGCTTGTTTTGAAAGACAATCACACGTATATAGACGGGACAAGACTGGATCAAACCAGTGCAGACCGATATAACAAAAAACGTTATAGAAACGGGGGTAAGCCTGCATGGTAAAACTGTTTATTGATTTTAATAATGGACTAGGGGAGCAGAGCCTTGACAGCTTACTCCCTCATTTTGAAGTATTAAGCTTTTTGCCGGAAGCGCCAAATATTAAAAGAGAAACAATTACGATGCATCGGCGGCACGGTCAGATTTTGCCGCAACATCCACGCGATGTGACTTATGGGGAAAGAAAGATAAATGTTGAGATTTATTTGAATGCGCTCAAGCATGAGAATTTTTATATGTATCGGCATCAGCTATATGCCCTATTGGTTAAGCCGTTTCCTTATTACATTTCTTCTGATCTTTGGCCGAATCGGCGTTTCCTTGTCACGTGTGATGGGAATTTCAGCATTCCAAAAGAGAAGGAGAAAACCTTCAACGATTTCTCTGTTGAGTTCACTAATACTACTGGTATGGCGGAAACAACTTTTACAACAAAAGATAAGCAGTATTTCACTAGAGCAAAGCGGACTTTTGGTATGAACATCCCGTCTAATGACCAGTTGGACTATTCTTTTAAGAATCAGAAACGTTTCTCTGTGTTTAATCCCGGTGACGTACAGTTAAATCCAATGGACCATGATTACAATGTCCTGTTAAATGCTGCAGGTAAAAATGTAACGTTGATCAATCATACAAATGACGAAAAGCTTACGATTGAACAGGAACTAAAGAAAAGTCAGCAGGTTTCTTTTCTCAAACAATATACAATCATTAATAACACGCCGATTAAAACATCTGGCCGGCTGCCGAGTCTTGAAATAGGATGGAATGAGTTTGAAGTTCAGAACACAAGTGACTTCACAATCCAATTCGATACTCGGCTTTATTATTTGTAAGAGGTGGTGGTTTTTTGGCTAAAGAAGATTTCATTAAACAAATAGCCGCCGACGCTCAAAGAGTTTATAAAAACCATCAAATTCTTGCTTCGTTAATCATTGCCCAGGGCTGTCTTGAGAGTGCATGGGGAACAAGTGAACTTGCAACAAAAGGACACAACCTATTCGGCATGAAAGGCGAGTATAAGGGAAAATATGTCACAATGATGACATGGGAAGTCATTAACGGTGAAAATGTTCAGGTTCCGGCAAAGTTTCGAAAATATCCCTCTTGGAAAGAGTCGATTGACGACTTAGCTAACCTGTATCTCAATGGTGTAAGCTGGGATAAAAATCATTACAGGGCGGTTGTCGGAGAGACAGATTATCAAAAAGCTACAGCTACGCTCGTAAAAGCTGGATATGCAACTGATCCAAATTATGCAACAAAGCTCAATAGCATTATTTTCACGTATAAATTAACCAAATACGATACAACTGAGGGGCTGCCCGACAATCCGGATGAACCTAGTAATCCTGATCCGATCGTAGATCTGCCGAGCAAAGAGTATGACGGAAAAGATATCACGCTAAATCATAGCCTTCCTAAAGATGTATATTTTCCAAAGCTGCATGTGGCGAGTCAGGACGATTCACAAGCTATTGAAGTCATAGGCGCTGACCCGGACTTATTAGACGATACGACAGGGAAAAAGGACATTGAATTCACGATTACACGGACAGCTGATAATGGCACAGAATACGACTTGCTTGTGAATGACAACATTCTTTATCTTGATGAGAAAAAATTTAATCATCAAAAGTATTTCATCACAGATATTGAAATTAACCAGGAAGGGACGCTTTCGAAAAAAGTAACAGCAAGCCACGTCTACGTTGTGACACTAAACAATCACTATGTGGAAGATACGATCAGTGGGACGTTTACCGTCAGGAAGATGCTTGATTTTGTTTTTAAGGGCACAAAATTAAGGTACATCTTTATGGACAAAGAAAGTGAGTTCTCTAGCGTTGAACAAGAGAATTTTGGTGACAGATTCGGAAATGATCTAATGGATGAAATTGTGGAAGACTATGGTTTAGAATTAGATGTCGATAATTATAAAGTCTACGTGTATAAGAAAATGGGCAAACGAATAAATCATACACTTGATACTCGATATAATATGCCTGGTATCACAATCAAAACCTCTACTCAAGGGTGTTCCACAAGAGCGAGGGGTTTTGGTGCAATTAAAGAAAACAGCAGCACAGACAGCAAAAAAACGGAGTATGTTTTTGAACCGGTATTGTACAAGCATCCTGACGAAGATAAATTTTTGATTGATGGTATGCCAAGATGGGCGGAACCATTGCGGGATGAAAAATATAAAAAAGAGTCCAGTATGTTAGCCGCGTTGAAAAAGTACGTCAATCCATATCCACAGACGGAAATAGAAGTAGATTATGAATACATCTACGAGCCAAAGCTTTTAAAGATACAAGAGGATTTCTGGAAGGGTGACACACTGCATATTTTGGCTGACACATCATATGGCGTGACTTACGAAGATGATGTCCGTCTTTTGGCCATTCAATATAAACCATTGAATCCTTACGCAAAGCCGACACTGACATTTGCCAATTTCCGAAAAGATATTCAAGACATTCGGATGGAGCAAGAGAAGAGATTGAAAGATCAAAAGCGATATATGCAAAAACTAAGAATGATGATATGAGCACTCTTACCAGGGTGCTTTTTTGTGTTGTTCTTGAAAGGAGAGTGATCTCATGGTGATCAGATTAATAAAAGATTATGATTCTACAAAAGATTCACTGTATCTTGCGCAGCAGCGGGATGACCTGGAAAGCATTGAAAATGGATTAAATGGACTATCCAATTCCATTGCCAATCATAAATCGGCTGTGACTGCTCATACATCTTCCCAGGTGGCCCATGGCAGTGGGCTGACAGTTTACGAGGAAATTGAAATAGCGAAAGCGCGGCTCCGCAACATTGTGTTAGAAGCAGATGGGACCAATATAAAAGAAACCATAGATGCTCGTGTAGATAAAAGAGGGAAAGTCTATCCGTCTTTACGTGATCACCTTGTCGCAAACGAAACTAATCTCGAAAACTTGGATTCAATGATTCAGAAGGAATTGTCTTTTGACTTTACAACCGTTCCGCCGGTTTATCATACAAACTTGAATTTAGCAGATAAAACGGTGCTGCAGTGTTTTGTCATTGATGAAATGACTGGCGATATTTACGCCACGCAGGTTGCCAGCGGAAACCAAGATAAAAGTGAAAGTTTCACCATTACCCGGATGAATAAAAACGGGGTGATGCTGGACAGCATGACGCTCATTCACGGTGGTCACGGCACCACAATTGGATTGGAACGGGAAAACGGGAAAGTGTATATCTGGTCCAACTATAATGTTGTAGATTCAAACGGAAACACTGTTGGCAACGATCTTGTGCGTTTTCCTTATACGGCAGGGGCCACATTGAACGGCGGCAGCGGAGGCATTAAACGCTATAACAAATTCAACGATTATTATACGATTCCTGTGATTGATAGAGAAAATGGCTTTATTGCGTTCCGAATCAGATTACAAGACGATAATAGTTTGGTGGAGCTCAGGAAATTAAGTGATGTAAAAAACGGCGTAAATAAAGTGCTGGGGAAGGTAATCATTCCGAATGACTTGTTTTATCTCCAAGGATTCACAATAGACGGATATGATTTGTACTGGTACACCGGGGACACCAATAACAAAACGTATCCATGTGAAATCACGCAATTTAGCTTTAAGGATGGAAGCTTGAAAAAGCGCATCTCCTGTGATTTTGGCTATGGGCCAGACGGCAAATACGAAGATGGTTTCCGAGAGCCTGAGTCAATCTTTTTATACAAGGACCCGAAGACAGGGAAGAAATCACTCTTCGCAGGTGTGGCGACGGGAGCCGTCGGAAAAAGACTTGCCAAGGTATACGCCTACCATTCTAAAGAGAATGCAGCCAAATTCGGTATTGACCTAGCCCAAGGGTATCAAGGGTATAAACTCACTCAAAACAATGGCTATTCAAAGCGGCTTCCAGACGGCTTAAAGTCCTTAAAAGAATTTAGGCAACCCGGTTTTTATTATATGCTTACGACAGAAACAAAAACGCTTTCGGATCATCCGGACAGCGGTAACGCCGGATGGTGGTTAAACATTGCGCCAGCAGATCGCGCCGGATCAGTCATTCAAACGTTAACCAGGAACGCAACAGCGCGGCCAATTAAAATTTTAACCCGAGTTGTTACAAATGACGGGAATGTTGGCGATTGGTCAGAGATTTCAGCAAGTGGAAAGCTGCCCTGGGCAGACCTGCCTTTAAAGAATGGCGCAAAGAACCCTGACAGCAACTATCGTCTACAATTTGCAGTACAGGGAGGTTTTCTTTTTGTGAGAGGGCGAGTTACCATTCCGCAAAAAGACGGCGTTGATTTTGCGACATTGCCTGCCAGCGCCCGGCCTATAAAGAATACCTATAAAAGCTGCCCTGTAGCCGGTACAACAGGAGATAGAAAGATTGTTTTTCGATCAAATGGAAATATCTCTGCACTCGGGCTGTTTGCAAAAAGCGCATCGAATGCAACATACACCTATATTGATGAAATCATCAAGCTGGATTAAAAAGGGGTGTCTCATATGGAATATAAACAAATGTGGGCTTATCAATATGATGAAAACTATATTTATGATTGCCCGGTTGAAATTCAATACATCGAAGATGATGACGGAAACGTAAAGCGTGTTGTTCCGGAAAATGCAACCGAGATCAGTCCGGGTGACTTGGTGCAGGCCAAATGGACGGGAACAGAGTGGATAGAAAGCGCATCGGCTGAATACATCGAGGCTCTTGAGACAGCTGATTTAGATGATGAAAGCGACGGGGCAAAGGCGCTGAAAGCTGTTGCCGATATACTTGAAACAATGGTAAGGGGCGATGTGGGATGAGCAGCCCTTTTTATAATGCTATCAAGACGTGTTATTTATCAGGATATTGGGATGGCAAGGAGGAGCTTCTTTCTATGGCTGTCGATCAAGGCAAGATAACAGAAGAGGAAATGAATGAGATCAAAAGGTTGCGGCAGGCTGAAAAGGGATCTCCTTCTATAGAGGAGTAAAGGAGGGACACTATGCCGTACAAAGATGAATCACTTACTTTTACGATCAATGGCCGGCGTAAAAGCCAGGTACAAACAAACATCCAATATACAACTCAAGACAAAGGAACAGCAAAGCTATCATTCCAGCTTATGAAAGACGGGGTTCCCTTGCCATTATCCGCGGCAGTGGTGAAGCTCGTTCTTTTAATGTCTGACGGCAGCCGATTTGTCCGAAACATTGAAATCATTGATAAATTGAACGGCCGGCTGACATATGTACTCTCTGATGAAGAAATCAGACACATCGGGCCCGTACGGGCGGAATTGGATGTTTCGTACACTAATCAGCAGGCCATGTCGATCCATGAGTTTTCTTTTGAGATTAAGAAAGCCTTGATAGACACTGATATCCTACCAAGCGTGGAATACTATATAGATGACTTTGAGTCCTTGAAAAAAAAGATTAACGAGCTTTATAACGAGACCATCAAGACCGTTGAAGAGCTGCGGAAAAAGTTTGAGGACTTAGAGAACATTGAAACAAAAGATGGGGCACAGAAAAAGGCTGATGCTGTTCAGGCTAATTTAGATACCCATAAAAATGACAAGTCCAACCCTCATGGGGTGACAAAAACTCAGGTAGGGTTGGGGAACGTAGACAACGTGCAGCAAGCAACAAAAGCAGAATTCAATACACACAATACGGATTCTTCGCGTCATATCACGTCCACAGAGCGATCAAATTGGAATGCAAAGGAAACGACGACGGGAGCACAAAACAAGGCAGATACAGCCGAAAAAAACGCAAAAACATATACTGATCAACACATTAATAATAAAAACAACCCTCATGGGGTGACAAAAGATCAAGTCGGACTCGGGAATGTTACCAATGACAAACAGGCAACAAAAACTGAATTTGATACGCATGTAAAAGATGCGACTGCTCATATTTCTGCAGCAGAACGTACAAAATGGAACGGTGCTCAGCTTTTCAAAATCACAAATGATGTTGGAGGGGTCTTGATTTCAATCGCTGATACAGACGATTTTCTGGACAGAATTGTGAAAGCAGGCAAAACGTTCGGAACGTTTTATTCTACTGGGAAGCCCTTGAATGCTCCCTCCACTTTATCAACAAGGGGTTTTTTTCACTTCACATCCCTTGATAATAATGGTAACGGTACTTTTGGCTATGTCGTGGCTATAGATTATAAGAATAATATATATTCAAACTATGTTGACGGTAATTTAGGCTGGTCAGGTTGGAAGCGACTTCTCACTGAAAATGATACTGACAGTGTTCCCTGGTTAAATGCGACCTACAAAAACGGAGCGAAGACAGGAGAAAGGCAACTTCAATATAAAAAACAGGCTGGTGCCCTTCATCTTACTGGTCACATCGTAACAGATCGTGAAGTGGTTTGCGCATCTATTCCAAGTAGTTTTGCACCGTCAAAGGGTGCAGTGAAAATGGTGGGAGTTAGCGGGACAACAGGAATGGCCAAACTGATTGTTTTCTCATCAGGGGACATTAAGCTCACAGGACTTATATCAAATGAAACAAACAGCGTGACTGGATACTACATTGATGAAGTTATCCCATTAAACTAAAGGAGGGAGTATATTGATTCAAATATACCCATACGACTCAGAGGGGTTTTTCCTTGGTCAGCCGGAGACTCTGAATCCTGATCCTGAGACGGGACAGTATAAAATCCCAGAAAACGCAACAAGCATCCCTCCTGTGAAAGATGGACAGGGTATGTGGCGCCCTTGGTTCGACAGTGAAAAACAGGAGTGGTTAGAAAAAGCAGATCAAAAATATAAAGATAGTTTGAAGGGTCCTACTAATCCTCCATCAGCTGTAGATCAACTAAAGGCGCAAAGCGCGGCAACAATGGTGCAGTTGGCCGAGGCTCAGAATTTAATAGAGTCTCAGGCTAAAATGTTTGCGGACTTATTTTTGATGCTGGCTGAAGGAGGGGAAGGGTGATGGATTGGTTTACAAATATCAAAACCATTTATGGATGGGGGAGACAGTATTACACAAATGCTGATGTCGCCCGTTTTGTTGAGCTAAATAGGATAACAGAAGAACAATATAAACAAATTACTGGCCTGACCTATCCAGCTACAGAGCCAGTTGTCATAGATTTAGGAAGTTAACCAACACCCAGAGAGGTGTTTTTATTTTGCCTCTAAGGAGGTGATAACAAGAAATGGAGGATACGACTGTGTTCATTAACTTTGATACGTTGGATTTAGCGAGAGTTTATCTGTTTGGGGGTGTGAAATATCTTGATTTAATGCTGGTGCTAAACATCATTGATATCCTGACCGGTGTGGTGAAAGCGTGGAAGTTTAAGGAGCTCCGCAGCCGTAGCGCATGGTTCGGTTATGTACGTAAGATGCTCAGTTTTCTGGTGGTCATTGTGGCAAATATCGTAGATACAATCCTCAGTCTGAACGGTGTCCTGACATTTGGAACCGTTCTTTTTTATATCGCCAATGAGGGGCTTTCCATTACGGAGAACCTAGCACAGATCGGCGTTAAGATTCCGGCTGCCATTACTGATCGGCTTCACGTAATCGAAAATGACAACGAACAAACAAAAGAAAAGGATGAACAGGCTGCTGGATAACCCGGCGGCTTTTTCTATATCAAAAATAAAGGAGAGAACACTTATGACAATCAAAGTGAAAAAGAATCTTGTATCAGAATCTAAATACGGTTTGAAATGCCCTAATCACATGGACGCTGAATACATCACCATCCACAATACAGCGAATGACGCGTCAGCTGCCAATGAAATCAGCTATATGATCGGAAATACTAGCTCGACAAGCTTTCATTTTGCCGTTGATGACAAAGAGGTTATTCAAGGGCTACCGTTAAATCGCAACGCATGGCACACAGGAGACGGCACAAACGGCACCGGGAACCGTAAGTCGATTGGTGTCGAAATTTGTTATAGTAAATCGGGAGGCGCTAAATACTACGCGGCAGAAAAACTGGCAATCAAATTTGTAGCGCAGCTGCTCAAAGAGCGCGGTTGGGGTATTGATCGTGTGCGCAAGCATCAAGATTGGAACGGCAAGTTTTGCCCGCACCGTATTTTGTCGGAGGGCAGATGGGATGAGGTTAAGGCTGCCATTGAAAAAGAATTGAAGGCTCTGGGCGGGAAAACAACTTCAACATCTGCGTCTAAAGCCTCTGGGGGCACTTACACAGTCAAAAAAGGCGATACTCTTTCCGCAATTGCAAAAGAGCACGGGGTGAGTGTGGCAACCCTGCAAAGCTTGAACGGTATTAAGAACCCGAACTTGATCAAGGTCGGCCAAGTATTAAAGCTTAAAGGCTCAAGCACTTCGAGCCCTAAACCAAGCAGCAAAAAAACGTCATATGCGCTGCCTTCTGGCATCTATAAAGTCACAAGCTCTATGCGAAAAGGGGATGACGTAAGGCAGATTCAAAAAGCTCTTGCTGCTCTTTATTTCTACCCGGACAAAGGGGCGAAGAATAACGGCATCGACGGCGTATATGGACCGAAAACAGCAAACGCGGTCAAACGGTTCCAATCCATATATGGATTGGTTGCTGACGGCATTTACGGGCCGAAGACTAAAGCAAAAATTGAAGCGAAATTGAAGTAATATAAAAAGGCCCTCTTAAAATGGGGGCCTTTCAGTGTTTCTTTTAAATAGCTTCTTTTAGTTTTTCTATTACACTTTTCAACCATTCTATAGGTGGTAATCCAATTGTCGGGAAATATATTTCTGCATTACACTTTATAATGTCTTCCTTTTCTTCTTTAGTTAGATCGCTATTTAGAAACTCTTCGCAAAACTTAACTGTAAATAGCAAACCTTCTTTACTAATTTCCTCAATAAATTCGTCTAATGCGTGTTCAGGGGATCGGATATCTTGATGAAATGTTGCACCTAAAAAATTTTCTAATTCGTCTAAGAAATCATAACTTTCATCCATGATACTTCCTCTCTTTCTATTTGGTTGGATATCCTGTAAGAATAAAGTTACCGTTGTTATCTTTTTTGAGTATAATTTTTGCGTTTGTAACGTTCTCTACTAGTTCTGAATTTCTTGTTACACTTCTGCCGATTATTTCTCCATCGCCCTTGTATTTTAACATTAATTTAGGTTTTTTAGGATCATCAATCCAATTTTCGATTTTCTTTATATTTTTTGGATCGTTTAAGACTGCATTAGCAATTCTCTCAGCGGTAGCCCTATCTTTAAAAGTAGATGAAGCTGTAATATGTGGGTTAGGATCAGTTCTCAGTCTTTCTATTAATTCTTCGTCGGTCTTCCCAACGTGTCTTTCAATAAGGTGCCCGCCTTTTGCTTCATGAGCAGCTAACCCTCCACCAGGTGCGAGAGGGGTACTATCACCTTGTTTGACATTACCTATACCTATGTTGTTAGAAGTTTCAGATTTTCTGAGAACACTCTCTTTTTTATCTTCCGCAATACTTTTTAGCAGCGGAGTATTTTTCACGTTAATGGTTTTCTCAGCATCTTGAAGGATTCCTTCTAATGCAGGAGTATATCGATTGACAGGAGAATTGACAAACTGTTTTACAGACTTTCCACCTTTCTTAATTGTGCCACCAGCTGCTTTCCCAACTTTAGCAAGATCTTTCGAGCCTGTTGAGACAGAGGACTTTCCACCTTTCAATAACAGAAGGCTTCCGCCCAAATAAGTAACATAGTGCAGCCGTGTGTATGCATCTCCGTGAATCATTTTTGTATCCCAATTATCCTTCAATGTGTCAACCATACTTTGAAAGGCAGCTTGATAGTCGTATTCCAAAACGGTATCCAGCACTTTTTGAGGATCCTTGTTTAAGTTGTCAATTGTCCAACCGATATTCCATCCGAATTGAATAGCTCCTTCACCGGTATCCTTGGCAAGATCGTATATACCAACAATCGCACCCTTGGCGCCATCACCTATGATTTGCAACACTTCTTTTCCGTTATCCATGAAAGCTTTACGCTGTTCAAGAAATGAAACAAATTCAAGCTGTTCAGGGGTAAGGTTCTCATAGCCGACTTTCTTGGCAATTTCTAAGTATTCATCCGGGTCCGTAACTCCGTCAGCTAGTTTCTTCTTTAGCTCTTTGATTTCTCGTTCTTTCGCTTCGTCTTTCTTGATCTTCAAATAAGCTTCAGTTTGTTTCTCAATATCGCCTTTTTTCTTATGTATGTCACTGTCACGGTACGCCTTGGCATTGTAATGGATGGGGGTAGCATTCTTGCCTTTACCTGTTGATTCCTCAAGCTTTTGGAAGTCCTTCTTGATGAATTGCTCGTTTGGCTCTGATTGGGCATATTCAGTAACAAGTGCTTCGTCCACGCTGCCTAGTTTATCGACTGTTTTTTTGCGTTTGTCCTCCGCATCGGCGAGTTCGTCTTTAAAGTCCTCAGTTGAAAACAGATCAAGCGGAAGGATATCGTCGATATCATGTAAGATATCTTTCATGGCTTTCTTTTGTTCAGACATAATAGATTTTGATTTTGTGTAGGCGTTAGCCAGCTCGTGTTCTAAGAAGGATTCTTCTATATAAGCATCAGATAAGCTGGCGTCCTCTAGAGTGCCTGAAATGCTTGTCAAGAAAGCAATTTTCATATCAATTAGATCAATCCAATTGTCAGCCACCCCTGCGTGGTCTTGATAAAATGCTTTGATGTTGTCAGCACCTTTGCCTGAAAACTCACTGTCATCTAAATCAGCTACAGCTTTAAAAGCCTTTTTTAGATTAACCATCTGACTTCTTAATTCCTTGTATTCTTTTGCACGTTTATCTGCTTCAGAAAGCAACGTCTTGGCTTCAAATACTTTCATGTTCATATCCTTTCATTTAAAAGATCCAACTAGATTTTACCATGGGAAAATGAATAAAAAGACAGCGATGTGATTCAAAAGTGCGAAATGAATCATTTGATCTGTGTCAATTTTCCTATCTTACTTATTTGTTTAGGAACTGATGACGCAGTGAAACGCTTCTAACTAATGAATGGATTAAAGGCTGACGGTATTTACGGGCCAGCTACAAAAGCAAAACTGGAAGCCTATTGAAATGAAAAAGAAAACCCCCTTCCTTATAGGAGGGGATTTTTTAACTATTGCTTTTCGATTTTCGAGCGTAAGAGGAATCTTCCTGCCAAGTCAACCAGAATATAAACGACAAAGAAAATGATAATCCAGCTGATAAAATCAGCCCATATGTTGTTCAAGTTTAACATACCAGCCTTATCTAATCCTGATTGAATTAGCATTGACACCAATGTCGCAATAAAGACATATACAAACCATGCTTTCAATATTGATCACTCCTAGATGTTATCCGATAAATTTACATACATACTTTGTAACGTCGTTATAATCCTCATATCTTTTACAAAACTCATATCCACCCATATCTAAAAGTTTTTTACCTAACCAAGCTAAGCCAGCACCAGCAAGAACTTTCACAGCCCACCAAATAATAGGAGCAATTGTTGGATTATTTTTCACTTCTTTTATTGCGCTTACTTGTTGATCATATGTTTCTTTAGCTTGATCAGGTGACAACGATTCTAAATAATTTTTCATTTGGACAGCATCAGCTAATTTGATTCCGGATGCAATAGCTTTTTCAACATCAAAACTGTACTTAATTGTCTCGTTGTCAAATGTAGACGCTTCATAAAAAGCTAATGCCAACTGTTCGGCTGCTTTTTTGTCTTGATAATCATTATTTGCTTGTGCAGCTTGAGCTTGGGGAGTGCCAAAGATTGTTGCAAAACCTAAAGCTAAAACCAACGCCAAAACAATCGCAAACTTACTCTTGAAACTACCGATTACCTTGTTCATTTTGGTTCTCCTTCCCTTAATATTTAAGCAATTAGAGTCTAACATCACATTACATAATTTTCTATATTTA
Organism: Bacillus sp. FSL K6-1012; assembly: GCF_037964915.1. Lineage (NCBI taxonomy): Bacteria > Bacillati > Bacillota > Bacilli > Caryophanales > Bacillaceae > Bacillus > Bacillus sp. FSL K6-1012. The sequence continues at coordinate 1,861,642 of NZ_CP150175.1, forward strand.
TAACAAATTCGGTAATAAGGTATCATGAACTTAATGGAAAGGGATATCTTTAGTTGTGTTCATATGAACTTAAAATTGACATATTGACTAAGGGAAAATCGCTTCAATATATAAAAAGCCCTACTCTTGAGCAGGACTTTAGATAATCCACATTTTCTTTTCTTTATCCCATGAAAGAATGCCTTTGCTGATCAGGCTTTTTGTGCCTCTCGTATTTCTTGTTCGCTTTTCCCAGTCTTTCTTTTTAGTTCTGGTAAAGTCGGATCTTTTCCATATAAATGCATGTTCACAATGATCTGATATAAATTTCGTTCGAAATCGCTCATTCATAACCCTGATAAAACGCATGGACAAAATCATAATCAAATGATTTTGCCCATATTTTGCCCATGTTTTATGAATAATCATGATAATTCACTGCAATTATCGTAAATGGTGAGACTAAGAAAACACTGAAATATCAAGGTTTTCACTAGGATTGAGTGTTTATATCGGAATATAAAATAACACCACGTATGAGATGGAAAAGATGTTTAAACGTGTGATGTAGCGGGGTTTGGTGAAGGGGATAGATCCTTTGCTTATGTTGAAGGCAAGCCAATATCCCGTTCGATGGCGTACGTCTCAGGGCGGCTGCTGAGTATGTAGGTATAGACGAAATTGAAACCCATCCGTTGAGGAAAACATTTGCTATCACTTTTACAAACTGAGATATTTAACCACTCGGACCAGCGTAAAACGCTCGTTATATCGGAATCAATTAAGACGCAATGAAGAAATTCAAAATATAACCCGGCTCATCCAAAATAACAAGGATGGGCCTTTTTCTTTTCATTTTTCGTCAATTTTTCAAAAGTAACAGGTATGTAATTCATTTTAGGGATATGGCTTTAAAACAGAGACGACAAGGGATTAAAACAGTTCGACGAGTTGCACAGTATAAAACGTATGGGGAGCTGAGGAAATAGAGTATTATCAACAAGAGAAAGGGGTAATAACTTGGAAATTGATAAGAGAACTGCTGTTGAAATAGGTGTCAAAGAAGCTGCTGAAGTGTTATGTAAATTAATGGATGAATTACATTAATTGTACAAGCACTTTGTTTTTGTGAAAGTGCTTTTTTTATATTCTCTGTAAACTGCTTCCGGTAAATATCAGGATAGACAATGGGCGGTACGGTGGCAGTTTAGAAAGAATAAATATGTGATTAAAAGGGAATCGTTCGACAAATTTTGCGAACTGTTTCATTTCTAGTCCTCTTGTCTGATAATAAATCAAGAGGTGAAAGTTTATGAAATTTGAAGTTGTTTTTTGGTTTGATAATGAAAATTTAAGAACAGCTAAAGTAATTGCAGAATCTGAGAAAGCACTTATAAAAGAATTGCAAGAATGTGAACATTGGTATGAGTTTGAAGATGGTAAGCGTATAGCAAATGTTAATATGCGACTTGTCACGCAATTTGATGTGAAAAGAAAATAAAAAAGCATCCCTCGGGGTGCTTTTTTATTTGGGTAGTTGCGCGATGCAGGTGCACATGTGAACAGAGGAAAGGAATGTATGGGGGAGGGATTAACTTTTGTCTATTAAAAAATAGTTTGAAACAATCATGTAAGGTATACTCTTCTCATAATGGAGGGAGTTACATGAAATACATAATAATTACTTTGATATCTATTGGACTGCTTGCTGGCTGTTCAACCAGCAATGAAACGAAAAACAATGACACTACGAAACAGAATGAAATAAACAAGGAATCAAACACAGATGGGTTGTCTATAGTTGATGCTGGTGTTACTCAAGAAGACGAGTCTACAGACACAGCACGGGCAGAAGTTAACGAAACAGTAAAGGAAATTGCTAATCAAGCGTCATACGAAGAATTAAATGTAAACGATCCACCAGTTGATAAAGTTGTGAAGATAACTGGCACAGTCGAGAGTGTAATGGATGAAGGTGGTGCTTTGGATTCGTTTATAATTTCTCAGGAAGAAGATGGTGAAAAGTGTTTGTATCAAGTGATGAACATGAGTTACTTAACATTAACTAAGGGTGATAAGGTTTCAGCTTACGGCCCGGTGCAAGAAGGTGAAGAGACACCGGTGATTACAGGCGTTCTAGTAGAAAGAGAGTAAGACATCCGATTGGGCGTCTTTTTATATTGGCAAAGGAGAGATTATGAATAGGATACAAAATATTCGAAGGAGAATTAAAGAGTACTAAACAATTCATTAAAAAGATTTCATATGTATCTTCACTCGCGAATGAAAGGACAAAGAGTGAGGGCTATGCCCTTAAGCCTTGAACCGCCTCTGGTTGCCCGATCCTGCCTCACCCGTAGCCGAGGCTGTGATGCACACTAGACACAGCAACAAGAAGAAACGAAACCATAACAAGTTTTTAGACATATTTTGATTTTTGTTTTGCATTCCAGGTTTCATTCCTCTAACTGTTTTACACTTTCTCGTTGACTTATAGGAAAGTGAGGCGACGAAAATGTCATTACAGCATAAAACCGCTTGAATCAATCACAAGCGGTTTTTTATCTTTTTATGTTTTAGGCTGATCATCAAATGCTAGTTCAATGAACGCCATAAATGCTGATATGACAAAGAGTAATGCGTCCGGGATATAAATAGAATCCATAAAGTAATCTACTAAACAAATTGTTATGAAATTAGCGATGAAATAAAAAACAAATGTGAAAAGTGCTGTTTTTCTGATAGAAAGTGAATGGATCATTATCAAAGAAACGACTTTTGTTAGAGGGTCTATAACCAGTCCGGCAGCAAAGCATCCCAATATAAAAAACAATAAGGTTTGATTGGAATCGTATGTGATGCCGAGGATGGCAAATAGCCCTTTCATGCCGAAGAAATAACCGCCGAAGATCACAGCAGCTGCAATTGTGATAAGGAGGGCAATGGATACAATCACTATTATTTTTGAGCTTGGTTTTAAGTCTTTAAATGGCGTGTCGTGTTCTTTCTGGCTCACGTATTACACTCCTTACATGTTAGTGATTCACAATACAGCAGAACTCATAAAATAATAATAAAAACAGGATATGTTTCCTAGGCAAGTGCCTAATGAAAAAAGCGAAAATCCGACAGGTATACTGAGAAAGCATAGGCTTTTTTCATATAAGCTCCTTATCTAGATGACTTGCATAAAGTGTAACATATATTTACAAAAGTGAAAAAATCCTTTTTCAATAGAAAAAGGATTTTTTAGCGAGACTAATTTTAACTTCTGAGATTTTTTGAAGCTTTCGCTTTTTTCGGCCAGATAAAATAACTGGCGGTGATCAGGCAATCAATGCCCAGAATGACTGTCCATAGCTTTAAAACACTGCTCAGCGCTTCGGTACGGGCAGCATCATTAATAAAATAAATCATCCCGGCCAGCAGCCCGGCACCAATAAGATAAGCGAGCACATGTCTGATCAAGCTTTTCGCATAATGTTTCGCATGATCCATTCCATAGCGCACAAGCGGTTTTGAGCCTTGCTTTGTTACATAATAACGGAATTTTTCATCCGCCCATTGGATCATTTGCTTGCCGAAAGCAATCGATACGCCGATGTACACTGCAGCAATCGCGTGTGCAGTAGTCGCAACGGCTCCGCGGTATAAGTCCGCAGACGTCATTATTAACAAAATCAGGTCAATGACAGGGGTTAAGGCAAAAAGAAACAGCCCTAATTTATCTTGTTTAAATAGATAGCGTACGACAAGGCCTAACACTATTACAACCCAAAATCCTATTTCGCAGAAGACAATCATCCAAGCGACACTGTTCAATCTGTTCCCCTCTTTCTAATACAGTTGTATTATTTAATATGATTTTACCATCTGCGTTTTTATAAAACAACTGTATTATAAAAATTGCTCTCTGATTTTTTTCTTGGTAAAATAAAGATATGCCAAAACAAATTGACCATGAAAAAAGAAGAAAACACATTGCAGAAGCGACATGGCGGGTGATTTTAGAACGAGGGATGGAGGGGGCCTCAGTCAGAAACATTGCCAAAGAAGCAGGACTGTCGTTAGGTGCGCTTCGCCATTATTTTTCAACTCAGGATGAATTGCTTGTTTTTGCAATGAAACTTGTGAAAGAAAAGGTGACAGCCCGCATTAATGCAATTGCTGCCCATGATTTGCCGCCTAAAGAAAAAGTGTTACACATACTGCTTGAAATTGTCCCGACAAATGCTGAAACGATTAGAGAGATGGAGGTATGGTTTGCTTTTACTGTTTATGCGAGACATAAAGACAATATGTTTGATGCGGGACATGATGAGATTTACAAAGCAATTCGAAATCTGATTGACTACTTGGACCAGCTTCATTTATTGCAAAAACATGCTGATAAAGAAATAGAAGGAGAGAGGCTGTACGCCTTAATCGATGGTTTGGCTTTACATGCGATGTTTGACCCTCGCCGTGTGAATAAAGAACGGATCAAACGTGTTATGATGCAGCATTTACAATCTATATGCGTTGATGAATCAGCCCAAGAGTGAATAGGTCACTGCAAAAAGTTATTCTTAATGGACAAGTCTCCAAAAAGAATAACTTTTTTTATGTGAATCAAGCCGTAACTGCAAGAATGAATTGAAGAATGGAAAAGCCGCATACCGTTTGGTAAAGTGGGAATGGAAGAGAGAATGAAAGAACTTCATATTGATAGGAATGGTGAAAATGGTTACTTATGCGGTACATACGATCAAAACATTTCATCAAGGGTGGACTAACTATTGTTACATCATTGAAGATATTGTAAGCCGATCTGCGATAGTTGTTGATCCATCATGGGAATTGAGTAAACTAACTAATAAACTTTCTGAGCTGGAGGTTGATTTATCAGCAATTCTTTTAACGCACTCTCATTATGATCATGTAAATCTTGTTGAGCCGCTCTCGGCATTATTTGATCCTCAAGTGTATATGTCGAAAACAGAAATCGACTTTTACCAATTCAGATGCAAAAACTTAATTGCTCTTCAAGACCGTGAAACCATCAGCATAGGAATGACGAAAGCGCAATGTCTGCTTACACCTGGGCATACAGCCGGCGGGATGTGTTATTTGTTTTCAGAAAGTATATTCACAGGAGATACGATTTTTACGGAAGGATGCGGGATATGTGAAGATCATGGCAGTTCCGCAGATGATATGTTCGATAGTGTTCAGAAGATAAAATCCATCGTTTCCCCAGAAGTGCGGGTTTATCCGGGGCATTCATTTGGTCAAACACCAGGGCAAACAATAGGTGAGCTTTTAAAACATAATATTTATTTTCAGATTGATAAAAGAGAATACTTTGTGAAATTCCGCAATAGAAAAAACCAAAGAGGTATTTTTGATTTTAAATAAGTTTTTCCGAAATCATTCTATTAGACTATTTTCTTTCTGCATCCGAAAGATTTGCCTTTTGAAAAATGATGACAAAGCACGGGTTGATTTTATTAAGTAATGAAATGAAGCTTATGTATCATCATCTTTTGGCACGAGTGATATGCAGGTCTATTTTCTTATGTTTTACAGCATGTCCTGATTCTTTATACCTTTATGGAAAAATGCAGAGAAAAAACGATGGAAAGTGTAGGAAAAATTAACTTGACGGATAATATTTACAGAGGTTACCATCAACATGAACATGCTACTATTTATCCGGGGCAATACTTATATTTTCTATAACGTAAGTCAGCAGGTAATTATATATGCGGGGAAGGGTGGCTTTAATAGAATGATCACATATGTTTTTCCGGGACAGGGTTCACAGAAACAGGGAATGGGCAGTGAGTTATTTGATGAGTTTAAAGAACTTACGGCACAAGCAGATGAGATCTTAGGGTATTCTATCAAACGCCTATGCATAGAAAATCCTTATTCAAACTTAAACAAAACGCAATTTACTCAGCCGGCCTTATATGTAGTGAACGCATTAAGCTACCTGAAAAAAATACAGGAAACAGACATAAAACCCGATTTTGTTGCCGGGCACAGCCTTGGAGAATACAATGCGCTATTTGCGGCTGAAGCCTTTGATTTTGAGACGGGGTTAAAGCTTGTCAGAAAAAGAGGCGAGCTGATGAGCATGGTAAGCAACGGCGGTATGGCGGCCGTTATGGGACTAAATGAAGAACAGGTTTCAGAGGTTTTGATAGATCATCATTTACATGAGATTGACATTGCGAATGTAAATGCTCCTTATCAAATTGTGATTTCAGGTCAAAAAGAAGATATTGACAAAGCCGCACCCATCTTTGAAGCCAAGACAGACGTTACGATGTTTCTCCCCTTAAACGTCAGCGGTGCGTTTCATTCCAGATACATGAATCATGCAAAGCAGGAGTTTGAACAGTTTCTTGACACTTTTCATTTTGCTCCTTTGTCTATTCCGGTTATTTCTAATGTATATGCCAGACCGTACTCTTCTGAAGTAATTAAGCCGACACTGGCGGATCAAATCAACCATTCGGTAAAATGGACTGAAAGTATACGCTTTTTAATGGAAAAAGGTCAAATGGAGTTTGAGGAAATAGGACCGGGAAATGTGTTAACAGGATTGATCCGCCGCATTGAAACAGATGCGGAACCTATGACACGCTAAACCGATTTCTATACCAAAAGGCCTCAAATTCGGGTCTAAAGTATACGTCATGCATGATTCGATAGACACTGTTAAAACTGAAAGAATTTATATACTGTTACATAAAGAGGCTCATAAAAAAAGTTCGCTCTCTAGCGGACATTTGCACTATCGCAGTCAGTTTTTATATTACGATAAACCATCGCTCTCCTTTCAAGAGAACCGCCCTTTATTTCAAAAACATCTAAGTCATAATAGAGTCGATGTTTTTGGCGATGCCAAAATGATTCACATCAAATTCAGATACTTCCAAGATCACTTCATTAACGAGCTTCCACATCCAGAACAACAAAACCAAAGCATTTTTCCATTCATGTTATAAACCATAAAACGAGGCTTTTCTCACAGCCAGCCAGCACCATCATATTTTCGTAACTCACCTTTAAATACATAAAAAAGAAGGTTATAAAAATGAATGAACAACTCGTTTTTATGTTTTCCGGACAAGGCTCTCAGTACCATCATATGGGAAAAGAATTATTCAGCAAAAACACCGTTTTTCGCCAATGTATGCTTGAAATGGATGCCATTGTCTCTCGGCAAATCGGCATATCTATAGTCAATGAAATGTATCATCCCGCTAAGCGTGTATCGGATCCGTTTGACCGTGTCCTTTATACGCACCCCGCTATTTTTATGGTTGAGTATTCTTTATATCGGGTTTTCGCAGAAAAGGGAATCCAGCCTGATTACGTGCTGGGGGCAAGTCTGGGAGAATTCGCGTCAGCTGCTGCTTCCGGTGTTTTAGACGCAAAAGAGATACTGGAATGCATACTTGAACAGGCTACCGTCATCGAAAAATACTGCGATAAAGGAAAAATGCTGGCTATACTCGACAAACCGCAACTATTACTTGATCATCCGCATCTATTTGAAAATAGTGAATTAACCTCCATTCATTATGATTCGCACTTTGTCATTTCGGGAGAAAGTGAAAACATACAGCAGATCACTGATGTCCTGAGAGAGAACGGGATTCTCTGCCAGCCGCTGCCTGTATCCTACGGATTTCATTCTTCTCTTATTGATCCTGCAGAAGATGTATATAAAGAATTTTTAAGATCAAAATCTTTTAAACACCCTTCAATCCCGTTGGTATCCTGTTTAACGGGAAGGAGCATTCGCGAGATTCATAACGATTTCTTTTGGGATACTGTAAGAAGACCAATGAGATTTCGAGAAGCTATTCAATTTTTGGAAAGTCAGCATACGTGCCATTTCATTGATTTGGGGCCTTCAGGAACCTTAGCTGCGTTTGTTAAACAATTAATCTCGGGAGATTCAGCGAATCGCTGTCATTCAATCATCACACCATTTCATCAGGAGCTGAAAAATCTGGAGATGGTTGAGCGTTTACAGAAACTAGAAAGGAAGTAAACAAGATGATTACATATGTTTTTCCAGGACAAGGCTCCCAGCAAAAAGGAATGGGACAAGGACTTTTTGAGCAATATCAGCATTTGACCGACCAAGCAGATCAAATACTTGGATATTCAATCAAAAAACTCTGTACTGAAAAAAGCTATTTCGATGTCAATCATACTCAATATACTCAGCCGGCTTTATACGTGGTCAATGCACTCAGTTATTTGAAAAAGCTGGAGGAGACCGGAGAAAAACCTGATTTTGCGGCGGGGCATAGCTTAGGAGAATACAACGCGCTGTTTGCAGCAGGCGCATTTGACTTTGGAACAGGCTTAAAGCTGGTGAAAAAAAGAGGCGAGTTGATGGGACGGATTACTGGAGGCGGTATGGCTGCGGTGATTGGTTTAGATAAGGAACAAGTTGCAGCCGTATTAGAAGAACATCATTTACATACGATTGATGTGGCAAATGAGAATACACCTCGGCAAATTGTGATTTCCGGGCAAAAAAAAGATATTGAAAAAGCGGGAGCTGTTTTTGAAACCATCCAGGATGTAAAGCTGTTTCACCCGTTAAACGTAAGCGGAGCTTTTCATTCCAGGTATATGAATGAAGCAAAACAAGAATTTAAGCAATTTATAGAAACATTCCATTTTGCGCCTTTGTCTTTTCCGGTTATCTCGAATGTATATGCAGAGCCTTATCAACAGGAAAGGCTGAAAGAGACCCTGTCTCAACAAATGAACAGCACGGTTAGATGGACAGACAGCATTCGTTATCTTATGGGAAGAGGAGCAATGGAGTTTGAAGAAGTCGGTCCTGGAAAGGTGTTAACCGGCTTAATTACCCGCATAAAAAATGAAGCGGAGCCGTTAACACATCATGCTGATTCAACAGAGAAAAATGTCTTTCCCGGCCAGCAAAATGAACAAGCAGAAACTGACGCCCATTCAGCTCGAATGTCTGCTGAGATTACAGCTCATTCATTAGGAAGTGCCGAGTTTAAAAAAGACTATCAACTTACATATGCTTATCTTGCAGGAGGAATGTACCGCGGAATTGCTTCGAAAGAAATGGTTGTAAAGATGTCAAAAGCGGGGATGATGGGGTTCTTTGGCACGGGCGGTTTGGATCTGAATGACGTTGAGGATGCGATTCTGTCTATTCAAGGCGAATTGGGGCAGGGACAAGCCTATGGCATTAACCTGGTGCACAATATGAAGCATATTGAATCAGAAGAAAAAATGATTGATCTTTTATTGAAACATAATGTGAGACATTTGGAAGCCTCCGCATTTCTAAGTGTCACTCCTGCTTTAGTTAGATATCGCGCCAAAGGATTGAAACGGCGTCCAAACGGTGAAGTGACATGTGCAAATCGAATGATAGCGAAAATCTCAAGGCCGGAGGTTGCCGAATCCTTTATGAGTCCTGCGCCGGAGAATATGGTAGAAAAGCTTTTAAGAGAAAACAAAATCACAACTAGTGAAGCTGAGTTATTGCGGGAGATCCCTGTGGCAGAGGATATTTGTGTGGAAGCAGACTCAGGCGGTCATACGGACGGCGGTGTTGCATACAGCTTGATGCCGGCGATGACATTATTAAGAGACGAAATGATGAAAAAGTATCGATATAACAAAAAAATACGCGTCGGTGCGGCAGGCGGGATAGGGACTCCTGAGGCGGCGATGGCTGCCTTTATGCTCGGTGCTGATTTTATCTTAACCGGCTCAATCAATCAGTGTACGGTTGAAGCGGCCACAAGTGACAGAGTGAAAGATTTATTGCAGCAAATGAATGTTCAAGATACGGCGTATGCGCCAGCGGGTGATATGTTCGAATCGGGCAGCAAAGTGCAAGTGCTAAAAAAAGGTGTGTTTTTTCCGGCGCGAGCCAGCAAGCTGCATGAACTTTACCAGCGATTTGGATCATTGAGTGAGATCGATCAAAAGACCTTAACTCAGCTAGAGGAGAAATATTTTAAACGCAGTATCGAAAAAATATATGAAGATATTAAATTACACTATCCATCGGCACAGATTGATAAGGCCGAACGGAATCCGAAACATAAGATGGCATTGATTTTCAGATGGTACTTTAGGTATAGCTCGCAATTGGCGATCAGCGGAAGCGAAGAGTCTAAAGTCGATTATCAAGTTCACTGCGGTCCGGCGTTAGGGGCTTTTAATCAATGGGTCAAAGGCTCAGAATTAGAGAGCTGGCGGAACCGTCATGTGGATGACATCGGGAAAATATTAATGACAGAAACCGCAAAGTTACTTAACGACAGAATTGCATTATTTTCTCAAAAGGCGCTTTAAAGTCTATTGTGCAATAATAAAAGATTGAATATTGCGAAAGAAATGGTTGAAGCCTGAATGTTTAACATTCCATTTAAAGGAGAGACAAACGTTATGAATAAACAGAAAGTCTTCGAAGTATTGATTACTAATATTTGTGAGGTTCTTCCGGAATTGGACGGACACCGTTTTGAGCCTGAAGATCGATTAGCTGATTTAGGGGCTGATTCTGTAGACAGGGCTGAAATTATAACCATGGTGCTTGAGGATTTATCATTAAAAATCCCTCGTGTCGAGCTGTCTGGTGTGAACAACATCGGCGAATTAGCTGAGGTGCTTTATGACAAAGTACAATCCGCCTGAGATTCTGGTGACCGGTGTCGGAGTAACGGCAGCGATCGGCCAAGGAAAAGAGGCTTTTGTTTCTTCGTTGTTGTCTGGGAGGCATGCCTTTGAAGTGATGCAGCGCCCTGGCAGACAAAAAGACAGCCGGTTTATTGGAGCTGAAATTCCTTCGTTATCTTATCCGGACCGTCTTTCTAAGAAACTGCTAAGAAAAGCGTCATTTTCCAGCCGAGCTGCTTTGGTTACTCTCTCAGAAGCCTGGGAGGAGGCGAAGTTAGACGATGCTGGTTCCGCACGTATCGGGCTGATAGCAGGAGGATCGAACTTTCAGCAAAGAGAGACCCTCCAGCATTATGAGAATTATAGGGACCGCTCTGGTTTCATGTCGCCAGCATATGCACTGTCTTTTATGGATAGCGATCTTTGCGGTCTTTGTACAGAACAGTTTGGAATCACCGGTATAGCTTATACGGCGGGAGGTGCTTCCGCAAGCGGCCAGTTAGCGGTGATTCAAGCAATTCAGCAAGTCCTGTCAGGAGAGGTTGATATTTGCATCGCACTGGGGGCGTTAATGGATATTTCCTATATGGAATGTGAGGCGCTCAGGGCTTTAGGCGCTATGGGAACGGATAAATATGCTGATGAGCCGGAAAACGCGTGCCGTCCCTTTGACCAGAACAGAGATGGATTTATTTATGGAGAATGCTGCGGCGCATTGGTGATAGAACGAAAAGATACGGCTGTCCGCCGGGGCGTAAAACCCTATGCTGCATTGTCAGGATGGTCAATCAAAGTAGATGGGAACCGCAATCCTGATCCTTCTTTAGAAGGGGAGATCTATGTCATACAAAAGGCATTGGAGAGAGCCGGTCTCACACCTGAAGAAATTGATTACATAAACCCTCATGGCACGGGTTCTTTCATTGGAGATGAAATTGAATTGAAGGCGCTGCATGCTTGCGGTCTTTCTCATGCTTATATAAATGCAACAAAATCAATAACCGGGCATGGGCTCAGTGCAGCAGGCATTGTTGAGATTATTTCTGTACTGCTTCAAATGAAAGAATCACGCCTGCATCCGAGCCGGAATTTACATGATCCAATTGATCCTTCCTTGCATTGGGTGACGGATCAATCAATTTCACACGACATAAAAAACGCGTTGAGTTTAAGCATGGGTTTTGGCGGAATGAATACCGCTGTTTGTATACAAAACATTGAAAAATGCGGAGGCGAATCATAAATGGTTTCTGCTGGAATAGAAGCGATGAATGTCTTTGGCGGAACGGCATACCTTGATGTCATGCAATTAGCCAAGTACAGACATTTAGATACTGCTAGATTTGAAAATTTATTAATGAAGGAAAAAGCGGTAGCACTGCCTTACGAAGATCCTGTGACCTTTGGAGTGAATGCGGCTAAACCGATTATTGATTCACTAAGTGACGCAGAGAAGGACAGGATTGAATTGCTGATCTCCTGTTCCGAATCTGGGATCGATTTTGGAAAATCATTAAGCACCTATATCCATGAATATTTAGGCCTTAATCGCAACTGCCGTTTGTTCGAAATAAAACAAGCCTGTTATTCAGGAACTGCCGGATTTCAAATGGCAGTGAATTTTATATTATCCCAGACGTCTCCGGGTGCCAAAGCACTGGTCATCGCCAGTGATATTTCCCGTTTTTTAATCGCTGAAGGCGGAGACGCTTTAAGTGAGGATTGGTCCTATGCCGAACCGAGTGCCGGAGCGGGAGCAGTGGCTGTTTTGATAGGCGAAAATCCCGAGGTGTTTCAAGTTGATCCCGGGGCAAACGGCTATTACGGCTACGAAGTGATGGATACGTGCCGTCCCATTCCCGACAGTGAGGCGGGAGATGCTGACCTGTCTTTAATGTCATATTTGGATTGCTGTGAACAAACGTTCTTGGAATATCAAAAACGTGTACCCGGGGCTCATTATCAAGATACGTTTCAATATCTAGCCTACCATACGCCTTTTGGCGGGATGGTGAAAGGGGCGCACCGGACGATGATGCGTAAGATGGCAAAGGCGAAAACGGCCGAGATAGAAACTGATTTTTTGAAACGGGTACAGCCTGGATTGCTCTACTGCCAAAGGGTCGGAAACATTATGGGAGCCGCATTGCTTCTGGCGCTGGCTAGCACTATTGACAAAGCGCAGCTTGACTCGCCTAAACGAATCGGCTGTTTCTCCTATGGTTCAGGCTGCTGTTCTGAATTTTACAGCGGAATAGTAACGCCTCAAGGCCAAAAACGCCAGCGCTTATTTGAAATCGAGAAGCACTTGGACAATCGATATCATCTTTCAATGGATGAGTATGAAACGCTGTTCAAGGGAAGCGGGATGGTCCGGTTCGGAACTCGTAATGTCAAGCTGGATCTTGAGATGATTCCGGGGGTATTGCAATTTCATCAAGAAAAGCCGAGGCTGTTTTTAGAAGAAATTTCTGAGTTTCATCGCAAGTACAGGTGGATGTCGTGACATACCAAACGATTAAGGTCCGGTTTCAAGAGTCAATTTGCTATCTAACCTTTCATCGTCCTGACGCTAATAATACGATCAATGACCAATTAATCGATGAATGTTTACAAGTGATGAATCAATGTGAGACATCTTCCGTTACGGTCATTGTTTTAGAGGGGCTCCCGGAGGTATTTTGTTTCGGAGCCGATTTTCAAGAAATATATCAGGAGATGAAAAGCGGCAGAAAACAAGCGAGTTCTCAAGAACCTCTCTATGATTTGTGGCTGAAATTGCAGACTGGTCCTTTTGTCACCATTTCACATGTGCGGGGAAAAGTAAATGCCGGAGGTCTTGGATTTGTGGCTGCCAGTGATATTGTCATAGCGGATCAAACTGCATCATTCAGTCTGTCCGAGTTATTATTTGGTCTTTATCCAGCTTGTGTGCTGCCATTTCTGATTCGCAGGATCGGCTATCAAAAAGCGCATTATATGACATTAATGACAAAACCGATTTTTGTTCAGGAAGCCAAGGAATGGGGCTTGGTAGATGCCTCTGACGCTCAAAGTGAGGTCCTGCTGAGAAAGCATTTATTGCGCTTGCGGCGGTTAAATAAAAAGGCAATTGCGCGGTATAAACAGTTTATCAATTCATTGGATGACCGCCCGCGCCGTACGAAATCCATGGCTTTAACTGAAAATCAAGACATGTTTTCCGACCCTCAAAATCAAATGGGAATCATAAGGTACGTTGAAACGGGGCAGTTCCCTTGGGAGAAGAGCCCGTAAACTGTGTGAAATACATACAATCAGAAACCGTTAGGAGGACATCATGACGCATTCTGTTGTAGAGCTTTTTGAAATCGAGCCCGCTATTATTCAGGTCAAGATGCATGACCGTGTTCATAAAAACGCGTTTTCGCAAGAACTCACAGACGGATTAATTCAAGCGTTCGAATTCATTCGCAATCAACAAAGCTATAAAGCAGTGATTTTAACGGGATACGACAATTATTTTGCTTCAGGCGGAACACAAGAAGGTTTGCTGAGAATCCAGCAAGGAATCACCAAGTTTACTGATGACAATCTCTATTCTCTGGCACTTGATTGCAGAATTCCCGTCATTGCTGCCATGCAGGGTCACGGAATTGGGGGCGGCTTTGTCATGGGGCTCTTTGCTGATTTTGTTATTCTGAGCAGGGAGAGCGTGTATACCACTAATTTTATGAAATACGGGTTTACACCGGGTATGGGAGCTACTTTTATCGTTCCCCAAAAACTCGGGTTCAGCTTGGCGCAGGAGTTATTAATGAATGCAGGCAATTACCGGGGAGCCGATCTCGAAAAAAGAGGAATACCCTTTAAAGTCCTCCCTCGATCTGAAGTTTTGGAGTATGCTGTGGAGCTGGCGCGTGAGCTGGCGGAAAAACCGAGAAACTCCTTAATTACACTAAAAGACCACTTGGTTTCGCCGCTTCGCGAGCAGCTTCCCAGCGTGATAGAACAGGAGCTCGTTATGCATGAGAAAACATTTCATCAAGACGAAGTCAAAACGAGAATCACAGGTTTATATGGTAATTAATTGAATTAGAAACGATCGTCGTGTGATACATAAAAATGTGCAGGTGAAATGGAGGCAGCTCTATGAGAAATGATGTGAATACCCGCGAATTATCTAATCCCTCTGTCAGCTATGGGGAGCCATTACATATATCCGAAGATCAACCGGCTACAATACCCGAGGTTTTATACAAAACTGCAGCGGAGCTTGGAGAAACAAAGGGGATCATTTATCTGCAGCCGGATGGAACTGAGATTCAGCAATCTTACGGCCGTTTATGGAAGGATGCGCTGCGTATTGTGAAGGGGCTCCGTCAATCTGGCCTGAGAGCAAAGGACAATGTGATCTTGCAGCTTGGTGACAATTCACAATTTATCCCTGCTTTCTGGGGCTGTGTTTCAACTGGAATTGTTCCGGCGCCTTTAGCTGTTGCCCCGACGTACACAGAGTCGAACAGCGGGACTCAAAAGCTGAAAGACGCATGGACACTTCTTGACAGGCCGCCGGTGATTACGAGTCGGGAATTGCTTCAGGAAATGATTGATTGGGCAAAAGAGCAAGAACTTGAAGGTTTTCGCGCCTTGGCTGTCGAGGATCTTTACTGTGATGAGATGGAAACCGACTGGCATCAAGCTCATCCTGAAGATTTGGCGCTTCTGCTGCTGACTTCAGGGAGTACGGGCACTCCCAAAGCAGTCATGCTCAATCACAAAAATATTTTAAGCATGGTGAAAGGCATTATTCAAATGCAAGGTTTTACAAGAGAGGATATCACGTTTAACTGGATGCCGTTTGATCATGTCGGAGGCATTGGGATGCTTCATTTGCGGGATGTCTATCTTGGCTGCCAAGAAATCAACGTCGCAAGTGAAACGATTTTGATGGAACCTCTAAAATGGCTTGATTGGATTGATCATTACCGTGCTTCTGTTACGTGGGCGCCGAATTTTGCTTTCGGACTTGTCACTGATTTTTCTGATGAAATGAAAAATCGAAATTGGGACCTGTCATCCATGCGCTATATGCTCAACGGCGGTGAAGCGATGGTCGCTAAAGTGGGGCGCAGAATGCTAGAGCTTTTAGAACCTCACGGATTGCCTGCTGATGCGATTCGCCCTGCATGGGGTATGTCCGAAACTTCATCCGGCGTGATTTTCTCTCGTGAGTTTACCCGTGCCGCAACAAGCGATGATGATGGTTTTGTGGAAATAGGCTCCCCGATTCCTGGATTCTCCATGAGGATTGTGGATGACCATAATGAATTGGTTGAGGAAGGCGAGATCGGCCGTTTTCAAGTCTCTGGCCTTTCTGTTACCAGCGGATATTATCGGCGCCCGGATTTGAATGAGAGTGTGTTTACGGAGGATGGCTGGTTTGAAACTGGCGATCTCGGTTTTTTGCGCAATGGGCGTCTAACCATTACGGGCCGTACGAAAGATGCGATTATTATTAATGGTGTCAATTACTACAGCCATGCGATTGAATCCGCGGTTGAAGAATTAGCGGAAATCGAAACTTCTTATACTGCCGCTTGTGCTGTCCGTGTGAATAACAATACAACGGATCAGCTGGCTATCTTCTTTGTTACTTCCGCCCAGATGAATGATGATGAAATCGTTCAGCTTCTTAGAGACATACAGTATCATGTCACGCAGACAATCGGTGTGACTCCCGAATTTTTGCTGCCGGTGCATAAAGAAGAGATTCCGAAAACAGCTATAGGAAAGATTCAGCGCACACAGCTGAAAACGGCATTTGAAAATGGGGAGTTCGACCACTTGCTTCACAAACCGAACCGTATAAACGGTGAGGGAGAGACACAAGAAGCAGATGATGCCAAAAGAATAAGAGAAGATATACAGGAATATCTGCTCAGTTGTTTTACTGATGAGCTTCATGTTTCCCGCAATTGGATTGAGCCCAACACCAATATCCAAAGCCTTGGTATTGACTCTATTAAGATGATGAAGCTTATTCGGGCGGTCGAGAAAAAATACCGCATCAGACTCACAGCCAGAGACTTATATAAGTATCCTGCAATCGAATCACTGGCCAACTATCTGTCTGAAAAAGAAGATTTGCGGAGCAGCCTGTCTGGTGACAAAGATAGCATTGACGCACCCCAATCGGTAGAGGCGGAAAAAAAGCAAGCAGCCTTTCAACCTCTTTCTGAAGTTCAAAAAGGTTTGTGGACATTGCAAAAAATGTCACCTGAAAATAGCGCGTATCACGTACCTCTCTGTTTTCGATTTACGTCAGCGCTTCACCTTGAAACTTTAAAGCAAGCTTTTCAACGTGTGCAGAAACAGCATCCGATATTAAAGCATGTGATTCAAGAAAAAGACGGAGTGCCTTGCCTCAAAAATGAGCCGGCGCTATCTCTTGATATCAAAACAGAAGACATTTCGGGTATGAAAGAGTCTGACACAACTGCTTATCTTAGAAAACAAGTAAAAGAACCGTATGTAAAGGAAAACAGCCCGTTAATGCGCGTCCGTGTTTTTTCCAGATCAGAAGAAGAGCACTTTTTGCTTGTGGTTATTCACCATATTATTTTTGATGGGATTTCTTCCCTGACGTTTATTCGCAGCCTTTTTGACAGCTATAAGCTTCTATTAGAAGGACAGGAGCCGAAAGAGTCTGTTTCACCGGCCGTTTATCATGATTTTGCCGCTTGGGAACAGAACATGCTTGCCGGTGAAGACGGCGAGAAACATCGTTCGTATTGGCGGAAACAGCTATCGGGCACATTGCCGAATCTTCAGCTGCCGGCTGTAAGCACCAGTACGTCCGTTTCAGAGTTTAAGGAAGACACATACGCTCGGCGGCTGCCCAGCAGTTTAATGGAGCGTGTCAGATCGTTTGCCAAAGAGCATTCTACAAATGTTTCAACGGTATTGCTGAGCTGCTATATGATGCTGTTAGGCCGTTATTGCGATCAGAAAGAACTGATCGTCGGCATGCCTGCGATGGTGAGACATGAAGAGCGATTTGATTCTTCTATTGGGCATTTTCTCAATATGCTGCCTATCCGGGGTGAACTGAAAGCGGCAGAAACTTTTTCTGAGTTCGTTTCGAGATTGCAATTCACAATCCTCGATGGACTGGATCATGCGGCTTATCCTTTTCCAAAAATGGTGCGGGATTTGAATATTTCTCGCCAGCAAGCAGGTTCACCTGTTTTTCAGACAGCTTTTTTCTATCAGAATTTTCTTCAAACTGGAAGTTATCAAAGTCTGTTAAGTAAATATAAGGATTCCTTTTCTGTTGATTTCGTTGAGAGTATTCATCAAGAGGGTGAATACGAATTGGTGTTTGAGCTATGGGAAGAAGAAGAAAAAATGGAGCTGAACATCAAATACAATACTGGGCTGTTTGATACCGCTGCTATTTCCGCTATGTTCGATCATTTTGTTTATTTAACAGAACAGGCTGTTGGGAGTCCTTCTCAGTCTTTAAAAGAGTATTCCTTATTAACTGACGAAGAGGAACAAATGATTCTCAGAACGTGGAACGCTACTGACAAGAATTATCCACATGCGTGTTTTCATGAGTTATTTGAGCAGCAGGCGAAAAAGACGCCTAATCGGGCGGCTGTCAGCTATAAAGGTGAAACATTGACGTATCGGGAGCTTGATGAAAAAAGCACACAGCTGGCCATATATTTGCAGGCGCATGGAGCGGGGCCGGATCGCTTGGCAGGTATCTATGTGGATCGATCGCTGGAAATGATTGTGGGTTTATTGGCGATTCTCAAGGCAGGAGGAGCATATGTGCCGTTAGACCCGTCTTATCCGGCTGAGCGATTGGAATACATGCTGAAGGACAGTGAAGTCTCCATTACACTGACTACTTCCGAATTGGCCAATACTTTAAGCTGGAATGGGGTTCAGACAGTTTTGTTAGATCAGGACTGGGATGATGTCACTCAAGCCGCTTTTGATCGACGTGTTCTTTCGCGCACCGTCAAGCCGGAAAACTTGGCTTATGTCATTTATACGTCCGGCAGCACAGGGAAGCCAAAAGGTGTCATGATTCCGCATAAAGCGTTGACAAACTTTCTCGTTTCCATGGGTGAGACGCCCGGTCTTTCATCAGCGGATAGCCTGCTTGCTGTGACAACCTACTGTTTTGATATAGCTGCTTTAGAGCTATATCTCCCTTTGATAAAGGGGGCGCAGTGCCATATTTGCCAAACTGAACATACAAAAGACGTTGAAAAACTGAAGCGCGACATACAAGATTTGAGACCGACAATCATGCAAGCAACACCTGCGACATGGAAAATGCTCTTTTATTCAGGCTGGAAAAATGAAGAGGGAGTCAAGATTCTATGCGGAGGCGAAGCCTTACCTGAAAAACTAAAGCGGCATTTTCTCAATACGGACAGCGAAGCCTGGAATATGTTCGGACCTACGGAAACAACAGTCTGGTCTGCGGTCCAGCGTGTGAATGAAGAAAGCTCTCACATCACGATAGGCCGGCCTATCGCAAATACCCGGATTTATATTACCGATTCGCAGCTTACGCCTGTCCCGGCTGGTGTCCCGGGAGAGCTTTGCATTGCGGGGGACGGAGTGGCAAAGGGCTATTACAAACAGGGTGAATTGACGAATGAAAGATTTATAGACAGCCCTTTTGAGCCTGGGTCAAAGCTTTATAGAACTGGTGACATGGCACGCTGGCTTCCGGGAGGCAGGATTGAATATATCGGCCGCATCGACAACCAGGTGAAAATACGCGGATTCCGCATTGAGCTTGGCGATATTGAAAGCCGGCTTAATGAACATCCGGCTATTCAGGAAAGCGTCATTCTGGCAGCTGAACAGGACGGAGACGAGAAGCTCGCTGCCTATTATACAGTGAAAGATGCAAATTTATCTCTATCATCAAGGGAGCTGCGGAATTATTTAAAAAACAGTTTACCAGCCTATATGGTGCCTTCTTATTTTACCCAGCTTGACCATATGCCGTTAACACCGAACGGCAAGATAGACAGAAACACTCTGAAGAAACAAAAAGTGACAGCGAAGCAGCCAAGGCAAGGGAATATTGCTTCTATGAAAATACAGGAAACTATGTTATCTATTTGGCAAGATGTACTGAACGTTTATGACATTGAGCAGGAAGACGGATTTTTCGATGTGGGAGGCGATTCGCTTCTCGCTGTTACGGCGGCCGAACGCATCAAGCATGAACTATCCTGTGAGTTTACTGTCACAGACTTGTTTGAATACTCAACGATCAAAGGCATCAGTAAATATATCACTGAACAGCAAATGGCGGATACTGGTTTCTCTTTGACTTTAGCATCAGCGGAAAAGTCAGATAAGCCTATTCACACTCAAAATGATACTGGTGATCTTCCGGATTATTATGAGGACAGTGTAGCGATTATTGGGATATCGTGTGAATTTCCAGGTGCGAAAAACCATGCTGAGTTTTGGGAGAACCTTAGAGACGGAAAGGAAAGTATTAAATTTTTCAGTACAGAAGAGCTTCGGAGTTTTGGTGTTTCAGAGGAACTGACTGAGAGCTCACGGTATGTCCCGGCTAAATCCTCGATTGAAGGGAAGGACGAGTTTGACCCTAGCTTCTTTCAAATATCACCTAAAGATGCTGAATTTATGGATCCGCAGCTGCGGATGCTCATGACTCACTCCTGGAAAGCGATAGAAGATGCCGGTTACGTGTCCAAACAGATTCCGGAAACGAGTGTTTATATGTCAGCAAGCAATAATTCATATCGCGCGCTCTTGCCAAAAGAAACAACGGAGAGCCTTGAAACGCCGGACGGTTATGTATCGTGGGTGCTTGCACAGAGCGGAACCATTCCGACGATGATTTCTCATAAGCTCGGATTGAAAGGGCCTAGCTATTTCGTTCATGCCAATTGTTCTTCTTCTTTAATCGGATTGCATTCCGCCTATCAAAGCCTGATGTCTGGTGAATCTAAGTATGCTTTGGTCGGCGGAGCGACATTGCACACCGAGTCAAATATCGGATATGTGCATCAGTCAGGTTTGAATTTTTCAAGCGATGGGCATATTAAGGCATTTGATGCCTCTGCCGACGGAATGATTGGCGGTGAGGGCGTTGCCGTTGTATTGCTGAAAAAAGCGGCGGATGCCGTAAAAGACGGTGACCACATCTATGCGTTGTTAAGAGGCATAGGTGTAAATAACGATGGAGCTGACAAAGTCGGCTTTTATGCTCCAAGTGTAAAAGGACAGGCGGACGTGATTCAAAAGGTCATGAATCAAACGAATATTCAGCCTGAATCCATCAGCTATGTGGAAGCGCACGGTACAGGTACGAAGCTTGGAGATCCAATCGAACTGTCAGCGTTGACGGCAGTTTACAGGCAGTATACAAATAAAAAACAATTTTGCGGAATCGGATCGGTCAAATCCAATATCGGACATGCTGATACGGCCGCCGGGCTGGCAGGCTGCATTAAGGTGGTGATGAGCCTTTACCATAATGAGCTTGCTCCTAGCATCAATTATAAGGATCCGAATCCAAATACAGACTTAGCTAATTCTCCTTTTTACGTCGTCGATCAAAAGAAAGCATTGAGTAATGAAATAAAAACGCACAGGGCTGCACTTAGTTCCTTCGGGCTTGGCGGGACAAACACTCATGCGATTTTCGAGCAATACAAAACAGTTTCTGCTGATCAGAAACAAACAGGGGCCTGCATCATTCCGATATCGGCAAAAAATAAAGAGCGGCTGCATGAGTATGTACATGGCATTTTGGTTCATTTGGAAAGAAGAGGGCTTGAAAGCGGCCGTCTGGCTGATTTTGCTTATACCCTTCAGGTCGGGCGAGAAGCAATGGAATATCGGGTTGCCTTTATCGCTGATCATGTGGATGAGTTAAAACAAAGGCTGGCTGATTTTATCAATGGATATTCACCAATAGAAGGCTGTTATCAAGGAGAGAAGCAGCAAGCCAAGGATGTTTCATGGCTGACAGAGGATGAAGACAGCGCGGAACTGATTGGAAAGTGGATCGCAAAAGGAAAAGTGAACAAGCTGGCGGAGATATGGAGTAAAGGAGCGCATATTGATTGGCTACAGCTTTACAAAGATGTGCGTCCAAACAGAATGAGTTTGCCGACATATCCTTTTGCAAAGGAACGATACTGGGCATCACAGGATGATCACAAGCTTTCGGGAAGAATGTCCGCTAAACAGACAGGCGTCAGTGCATTGCATCCGCTGCTTCATCAAAATACGTCAGACTTTTCTGAGCAGAGATTCAGTTCAGTTTTTACAGGTGAGGAATTCTTTCTGACAGATCATGTGGTGAGAGGGAAGCCAGTGCTCCCTGGGGTTGCCTACCTTGAAATGGCGCAAATGGCTGTAAACAAGGCGACAGGCAGCACGAACGAACAGGATGTCAGAATCAAATTGAATCACGCCGTTTGGGTTCAGCCTGTAGTGGTCGAGAGTCAGCCGGTTCATGTGCATATCAGTCTCTTTCCAGAAGAGGATGGAAAAATCACATATGACATTTACAGTACCGGAGAAGGGTCAGACTCAGCCATACACAGTCAAGGCAGTGCGGAACTGATAACTGCAGCAGAAAAGCCGGCTTGGGATCTTGCTGAATTACAGCGCCGCTGCAGCCGGAAGGAGCTTTCGCCTCACCAATTTTACGAGGAAGGCAGAAGCAGAGGAATGTTTCATGGTCCGGCATTCCAAGGAATTCAGAAAGTGAATATCGGAAACAGAGAGGTTTTGGCACGATTGCAGCTGCCAGCATCTGTTTCTGACACACAGGAACGTTTTGTGCTGCATCCAAGTATGATGGACTCCGCTGTTCAGGCTGCCACAATTTGTATCATGCAGGAATTTACTGAGCAAAAATTGATTTTGCCGTTTGCGCTTGAAGAACTTGAAGTGATCAAAGGATGTACGTCTGCGATGTGGGCATATGCCCGGTTAAGTGACGGTGATCACGGCGGGGATATGGTGCAGAAAGCGGATATCGATTTGTTTGACGAGACTGGGGACGTATGCGTAAGGATGAAGGGATTTTCAACAAGAGTGTTGGAAGGAGAAGTTCATTTGCCAAAACCTGCAGTTACACATGAGCGGTTAATGCTCGAGCCGATTTGGAATAAGCAGGATGAGGTGATCGCTAAAGAGGTGACATCTTACGGAGAGCATCTCGTTGTCTTCTGTGAAACCGAACGAAAGGTCAGCGACGGCATTGCATCCCGCATGCAGAATGTGCATGTCATTACTCTGAATGAAACTGAGGGGAATATCGCTGAACGTTTTCAAAGCTATATACAGCAGGTTTTTGAACTCATACAAAAGAAGATTCGCTCTAAAGCTAATCTGATCATTCAAGTGATTGTGCCGGGGAAAGGCGAGAAGCAATTGTTTGCGGGAATGTCCGGATTACTCAAAACAGCAGAATTGGAATACAGCAAACTTACAGCTCAGGTCATTGAGGTCGAGAATCCGGAAGAGATCATTGGCCTTCATCAAAAGCTGATAGACGACAGTCAGAGGCCTGATGACAAACAGATCAAATATGAAGCTGGTGACCGCTTTGTCAAAGGCTGGAGTGAAATAGCGCGTCCGGCAGCTGCTGAGCTTCATATGCCATGGAAGGATAATGGCGTTTACCTTATCACAGGTGGAGCGGGGAGCTTAGGTCTTTTGTTTGCAAAAGAAATTGCCAATCGAGCCGTTCATCCGGCCATCATTCTTACGGGACGCTCAGTCTTAAATGAGCATAAGGAGCAGGAGCTTGAGGCTCTCCGAAAGTTGGGTGCAGAGGTTATCTATAAACAGGCTGATGTTGGAGATCAAAAGGCGGTCTCATGGCTCATGGATGAAATCAAAGAGACGTACGGCCATCTCAATGGAATTCTTCACGGTGCAGGCATCATAAAAGATCACTTCATTGTGCACAAAACAAATAAAGAGTTTCAAGAAGTGTTACAGCCAAAAGTGAACGGTTTGTTTTATCTAGATGAATGCAGCAAAGATTGGCAGTTGGACTTTTTCATCTTGTTTTCTTCTGTGTCCGGATGTTTAGGAAACACTGGACAAGCAGACTATGCAGCAGCCAATACATTTATGGATGCATTTGCCGTGTACAGAAACGCGCTTGCCGTGTCTAAGAAGCGGAACGGCACAACCATTTCCTTCAACTGGCCGTTATGGAAAGAGGGCGGTATGCAAGTTGATGCTGAAATTGAAAAGAGTATGTTGAAAAACGCAGGAATGGTCCCGATGCAAAGTGATCACGGCATTAAAGCCCTTTATCAAGGAATCGCTTCAGAAAAGCCGCAAGTATTCGTGATGGAAGGTCAGCTTGCGAAAATGAAGCAAAAATTGCTCTCTTCCGGGTCTAAAATCAAACGGACGGATCATAAAAGCGCAGATAAACATAACAGCCAAACCCGTAAATTGGAACAGTCTTTCATCCAGATGGTCGGAGAGATTTTAAAAGTAAACACTGAAGATATTGATATCAATACAGAACTCAGCGAGTACGGATTCGATTCGGTTACGTTTACTGTATTTACAAACCGGATTAATGAAGTGTACCGATTGGAGTTAGCGCCGACCATTTTCTTCGAATATGGAAGCATACGAAGCCTGGCTGAATATGTAATGTCTGAGTATCAGGATGACTGGCTGCATCAAGATGCATCTGTCAGCGGAACTGATGAACCATCCAACTCTTTACCTGCTGCAGACAGCCTGCAAGCTTCATTGAGTCACATGGTCAGCGTCATTTTAAAAGTGAACGTTGATGATATCGATATCAATACAGAGCTGAGTGAGTATGGCTTTGATTCAGTTTCATTCACTGTATTTACGAATCAGATTAACGAAGCATATCAATTGGAATTGACGCCGACCATTTTCTTTGAATATGGAAGGATTCAAAGTTTGGCTGACTATCTGATAGATGAATACAAGGAGGCTTTTGCTGAGGAGAACGTAATATCATCGGTTCCTGAAAAAGATGAAGAAACAGCTCCTGCGGCTCCAAGCATGACAAAGAGGAGAAAACAGCGCTATAAACAGACTGTTATGCCAAAAGAGGAAAGAAACACAAATCAGACTGCCGATTATGAGCCGATCGCCATTGTCGGCATCAGCGGCCGATTCCCTGGAGCCAATGACATAGATGAATTCTGGAGAAATCTTGAGGAAGGCAAAGACAGTATCACGGAAGTCCCGAAAGACCGTTGGGATTGGCGGGAGCATTTTGGAAATCCTGACTCAGAAGCCAATAAGACTGACATCAAATGGGGCGGATTTATTGATGGTGTAGCAGAATTTGATCCGTTGTTTTTTGGGATATCACCCCGTGAAGCCCATTATGTAGATCCTCAACAGAGGCTGTTAATGGAATATGCATGGAAGGTGATAGAAGATGCCGGATGCTCGCCGCAGAGCCTTTCAGGTACAGGGACAGGCATCTTTATCGGCACAGGAAATACAGGATATAAAGATTTATTTAATAAAGAAAATCTCCCGATTGAAGGACATGCCGCAACAGGCCATATGATTCCTTCGGTCGGTCCGAATAGAATGAGTTATTTCTTAAATACCCATGGTCCAAGTGAACCGGTAGAAACGGCTTGTTCAAGCTCGCTAGTTGCGATTCACCGTGCTGTGACTGCAATGCAAAGCGGCGACTGTGAGATGGCAATCGCAGGAGGCGTGAACACGATATTAACCGAGGAGGCGCACATTAGCTACAGCAAAGCTGGCATGCTGAGCAAAGACGGTAGATGTAAAACATTCTCTGCTGATGCGAATGGTTATGTCAGAGGAGAAGGTGTCGGAATGATCATGCTGAAAAAGCTGGCAGATGCTGAGCGCGATGGGAATCATATTTACGGCGTCATTCGGGGTACGGCAGAAAATCACGGAGGAAGAGCCAATACTCTGACATCTCCTAATCCGAAAGCGCAAGCTGATTTGCTGGTGCGTGCATATCGCCGGGCGGGCATAGATCCGAGTACAGTCACATATATCGAAGCACACGGAACGGGGACTGAATTGGGAGATCCGATAGAAATAAACGGGCTGAAAGCCGCGTTTAAAGAACTGTCTAATAGGGATGAGCACACTCAGCCGGAAGTTCCGGATCATCGATGCGGGATCGGCTCAGTTAAAAGCAATATCGGCCATTTGGAGCTGGCAGCGGGTATTTCAGGCCTGATTAAGGTACTGCTGCAGATGAAGCATAAAACCTTGGCCAAAAGCCTGCATTGCGATACGCTCAATCCTTACTTGCAGCTTACTGACAGTCCATTTTACATTGTCCAAGAAAAAGAGGAATGGAAAGCTGTCAAAGACCGGAACGGAAACGAAATCCCGCGCCGGGCAGGAATAAGTTCTTTTGGGATTGGCGGAGTAAACGCCCATATTGTGATTGAAGAATACATTCCAAAAGCAGGTTCCCGACATGCGCTTACTGAACATCCGAACATTATTGTGCTGTCGGCTAAAAATAAACAAAGGCTAATGGATCGGGCTGCACAATTGCTGGGTGCCATTCGTGACAAAAAGTATACAGATCAAGATCTGCACCGTATCGCCTACACGCTTCAAGTCGGGCGGGAAGAAATGGATGAACGTATGGCTTGTATTGCGGGCACAATGCAGGAGCTTGAAGAAAAACTGCAAGCGTATGTTGACAGCAAGGAAGGGACTGAAGGGCTCTTCCGCGGACAGGCGAATCGAAACAAAGAAGCGTTAGCCATTTTTTCTGCTGATGAGGACTTGGCAATGGCTATTGAGGCTTGGATCAGAAAAAGGAAATACGCCAAGCTTGCGGATTTATGGGTCAAAGGTGTCGCGGTCAATTGGGCTAAACTATATGGTGAGGCAGCCAAACCGCGTCTGATGAGCCTTCCTTCATACCCGTTTGCGAAGGATTACTATTGGCTTCCGGCAGAGGAACGTCTTTCAGAACCGGACAACATAGAGTTCGTTGATCATAGTGAAAAGCGGACCTCATGTGTTTTGACAAAACAATGGAGCATAAGTCCGATTGCCACAAAAACGCCGGGGACAAGGGCTGTTGCGATTCTCAGCAATGAAGAGACGGCTGACTTGGCAGCTGAAGTATCAAAGCATTTCCCGAAACATCTTATATTAAATGTGAGCCGGATTGACAATGAACAGTTAAGTAATGATTGGAAACAGTTTGACGGCCTTGTGGATTTAATCGGTTGCGGCGGACACGAGGAAGAACAGCTACATTGGATTAGCTGGATTCAAAGGCTGGTTGAAGACGGGCATAAAGAGGGAATCATGCTGCTTTGTGTGACGAAAGGGCTGGAATCATTCCAAAACCCTTCCGTGCAGATGACAGGAGCCTCCCGTGCTGGCTTGTATCGTATGCTTCAAAGCGAATACAGCCAATTGAGATCAAGGCATATGGATGCGGAAGACTCTGTTCATCCTCATATTCTCGCGAAGCAGATCGCTGAGGAGTTTTATTCCGATACTGAGGAGACGGAGGTTTGCTACAGAGAGGGCTTGCGGTACCAGGCTTACTTAAAAGCGCATCCGGTAACCTGGAGAGGAATCGAAGATCGACAGACCTTCCCGGAAGAACATGTGCTTCTCATTACAGGCGGGACAAGAGGAATCGGACTATTAAGCGCCCGGCATTTTGCGGAACACTATGGAGTGAAAAAGCTGGTTTTGACAGGACGTGAGCAGCTTCCTCCGCGAGAAGAATGGGCTCATGCTGAGACATTAAATACCTCTGCGGCGCAGAAAATTCAAGCGGTACGGGAGCTGGAGGCACAAGGCATACAAGTTCAAATGCTGTCACTCTCTTTGTCTGATGAGACACAAGTACAGCAAGCCTTCCATGAAATCAATCAAACAATGGGGCCAATTGGCGGAGTCATTCATTGTGCAGGAATAACGGACATGGATACCTTGGCGTTTATCCGCAAAACATCTGATGATATACAGCAGGTACTGGAGCCGAAGGTGTCTGGGCTTACAACCCTTTATCGCTATGTAAGTCATGAGCCACTACAGTTTTTTGTATTATTTTCTTCTGTTTCGGCCATTATTCCGGCACTTTCGGCTGGACAAGCTGATTATGCCATGGCTAACAGCTATATGGATTATTTTGCAGAAGCACATAAGGAAAATGCGCCAATCTTCAGCATTCAGTGGCCGAATTGGAAAGAAACCGGTATGGGGGAAGTGACAAATCAAGCATATCGAGAAAGCGGCTTGCTGAGCATTACGAATTCAGAGGGCTTGCGTTTTCTGGATCAAATCTTATCTGGGACCTTGCAGCCGGTTGTCCTCCCTGCTATCACGAATCAGGAAAATTGGAAGCCAGACCGGCTGATGGAGCGGCGGATCCGGCAAGAATCTGGATTGAAAGAAGAAGCTTTGCTTGTATCACAACCTGAAAAAATCGGGAAAACCGCAGAGCCGGCTAAACATGAGCTGCTTTTAGATGAAACACGGACATGGCTTGTTGCTTTGTTTTCTGAAGAGCTGAGAATCGAACGCGAACACCTGGAAATTGATGATTTATTTCAGGATTATGGTGTAGATTCTATTATCTTGGCACAGCTGCTCCAGCGTATTAATCGAAAGTTAGACGCAGCGCTCGATCCATCTATTCTTTATGAATATCCAACAATTCAGCGCTTTGCTGATTGGCTTGTAGGATCTTATGCCGAATCCTTGACTGCTTTGTTTGGAGACAAGATAGCGGAAAATGCGGAAGCGTCTTCGGCAAATAGAACTGAGACAGTCACACCTCATCCTGCGGAGGATACTGCTTCTGTCAGCCGAAGACAGGTGCCGGTGTCCTCGTCACCGAGTTCTTATGCAGAGGATGATATCGCCGTTGTCGGATTATCTTGCCGCTTTCCGGGGGCGGATACACTGGAATCATATTGGTCGTTATTATCTGAGGGACGCTCGTCAATCGGACCGGTTCCGGCAGAGCGCTGGGGTTATCAGTCACCGTATTATGCCGGAGTCATTGATCACATCAGCCATTTCGATCCTGATTTCTTCCTGCTCCATGAAGAGGATGTAAAGGCGATGGACCCGCAAGCGTTATTGGTATTGGAAGAATGTTTGAAACTTTGGTATCACGCCGGATATACACCAGATGAAATAAAGGGTGAATCCATCGGTGTCTATCTTGGAGGCAGAAGCCAGCACAAGCCTGATGAAGAGAGTCTTCTTCATGCGAAGAATCCTATCGTGACAGTCGGCCAGAATTATGTAGCGGCTAATATTTCACAATTTTTTGATGTCCGCGGCCCGAGTGTTGTGTTAGATACAGCATGTTCATCAGCTTTAGTCGGCATGAACATGGCTATTCAGGCCTTACACAGCGGGGATATGAAAGCTGCTGTAGTGGGCGGTGTCAGCTTGCTTGGTTCAGACGCCTCTCACCGGCTGTTTGAGCAGCGCGGCATTTTAAGTAAGCGTTCATCCTTCCATGTGTTTGATGAGCGTGCTGATGGCGTTGTTTTAGGTGAGGGTGTCGGAATGGTTCTGTTAAAAACGGTAAAACAGGCCATACAAGACGGAGATACCATTTATGCTGTGGTCAAAGCGGCCTCGGTCAATAATGACGGAAGAACCGCAGGGCCTGCAACACCTAATTTGGAGGCGCAAAAGGAAGTCATGAAGGCTGCGCTTGCCAAAAGCGGAAAACAGCCAGAGGACATCAGCTATCTTGAAGCAAACGGATCAGGTTCAATGGTAACCGATCTGCTTGAGCTTAAAGCGATTCAATCCGTGTACCGTTCAGGGAACGCAAATCCTCTTTCGCTCGGATCAATCAAGCCGAATATCGGACATCCGCTTTGTGCTGAAGGAATCGCAAGTTTTATCAAGGTTGTTCTGATGATGAAAGAGCGCAGTGTTGTTCCATTTTTATCAGGTGATAAAGAGATGCCACATTTCGATAAGCAGAAAGCGAATCTCACGTTCAGCCGATCGCTGGAAAAATGGACAGAACCGCTGCCTGCTGCGGCCATTAACTGCTTTGCCGATGGGGGGACAAACGCCCATGTCATTTTAGAGGCGTGGGACGAAGATAAAAAACGTGTGATTAAGCGTAGTCCAATATCGCCTCCTGAATTAAAGAAACGGGTGTTTTCGGCTGGCGCGTCAAAGCCGGAAGAGGAGACCTTAAAAATGGACACAGCAAACATATGGGATTCTTATGAAGTGGAGGTATAACGTGAAAAATATAACGAAGCAACTCACTCTATCGTTAAAAAATCCGTTTATTTATCACCATGTGGTTTACGGACAACATGTTCTTCCGGGTTTGGCTTATATTGATATGATTTACCAGATATTCAGAGAACACGGCTATTCCTTCTCAGAGCTTCAGTTGCGGAACTTATCCATTTACCAGCCGTTGACTGCTAGACAGGATTCGGTAATTATGCTCAATATCGATTGCACGGAGAAAAATGAAGGGCATTGGCAAATATCAGTTAAAGGCTTCGAAAAACGCCGCGATAAAGAAGCGTCAGATGAAAAGCTCTTTATGAAGGCTGATATGCACACCGACGTGCCGGCAGTGTTTGAAGAAACACTGGAGATCAATCACCTCAAAGCAACTCCGGACACGATTGTACAGCTCGATGATGTGTATGAACAGTGCAGACGCCAGGAACTTGTGCATAGCGGATATATGAAAGCGAATGGACATATTTATGAAGAGGAAGACGGTGTGCTCCTTGATCTTTCTCTTGGCTCCGAAGCTATGCTTCATGCAGAAGGCTTTATGTTTCATCCGGCTCTCATCGATGGGAGCGGAGTGGGAGCCAACAATTTGCTTACATCTTTGCTTAAAGGGGAACAGAGGCTGTTTTTGCCTCTGTTCTATGAATCTTTTTCTGCTTCAGCCCTTTTGCAGACGCATTGCATGACAAGAATTAAGCGTTCATCTGTCCGTCAGGAAAAAGAGCTCATTTATGTAACGCTTGAATTTTTTAATGCTTCGGGAGAAAAGGTGGCTGAACTGAAAAACTTCACAAGTAAATTAGTGCGTGAAGCAGAGCTTATTCATGGAGGCCGCAAGGATTTGCCTCAAAGCCAGGAGGCGAGTAAAGATACAGCCGAACTTTCACAGGCTGCAGAAGGAATCAAAGAGGTGTCATCGTCAGCCGAGAGTACGGGGACATATGAGGCAGCTGAACAATTCGTCAGCCAATTAATCGCAGACAAAATTAATAAGGCGGTTGAACAGATTGAAAAGCAGGTCGGCTATTATCAAATGGGACTGAATTCATCCGGTTTGCTTGAAGTGGTAGAAACCATCAGTGACAAAATTGGTGAGAGCCTTTCACCGACTCTCCTGTTTGAGCATACCACGATTGCGGAGCTGTCAGCGTTTCTTGCCCAGGAGTACGGTGAGCATTTTACCTCCTCTCATTCTATTGATCAAAACGAACGAAAGCGTGCCGCTATTCGCACAATTGATCGCGGTACTGCTGAAAGCCGGAAGAGACGTATACATGAGGATTCTGCCCGAACTGCACCTCTGAAGGCAGCGGAGGGAGACATTGCGATTATCGGCATGGCGGGCCGGTACCCGAAGGCAAACAATATTCATGACTTTTGGAACAATCTGAAAGAGGGAATGGATTGCATTAGTGAGATTCCCGAGTCGCGCTGGGATTGGAGGCGCTTTGAAGGAATCACCTCCCCTTCAGGAAAAAGCATTTCTAAGTGGGGCGGATTTATTGATGATCCTGATTGCTTTGATCCTCAATTTTTCAGAATTACGCCGAGAGAAGCGGAGACAATGGATCCTCAGGAGCGGCTGTTTTTAGAAACATGCTGGGAAACGATTGAGGATGCTGGCTACACGCCGAAGACGTTGGCCAAACCTAGAGGACGGAACAAAAGACAGCATGTAGGCGTTTTTGCCGGCGTCATGCACAAGGATTATACATTAGTCGGTGCTGAAGCAGCATCGAAGGAAAATGTGTTCCCTCTCTCTCTCAACTATGCGCAAATTGCCAACAGAGTGTCCTATTTTTGCAATTTCCACGGTCCGAGTATGGCGGTTGATACGGTATGTTCCTCATCTTTAACTGCCGTACATCTGGCGTTGGAAAGCCTTCGTCACGGAGAGTGCGAGGTCGCATTAGCCGGCGGTGTTAACCTTTCTCTGCACCCGAATAAGTATATGACGTACGGTGTTTGGGATATGTTTTCCACTGACGGGCACTGCCGCACGTTTGGCAAGGATGGGGACGGCTATGTGCCGGCAGAAGGAATTGGTGCGGTCTTATTAAAGCCTTTACGTCAGGCCGAGAAAGATGGAGATCGTATTTATGCAGTAATTAAAGGAAGTGCAGTCAACCATGTAGGAACTGTAAGCGGGATTTCTGTGCCAAGTCCTGTTTCACAAGCTGATCTGATTGAGACATGCTTGGAGAAAACAGGGATTGACCCGCGGACTGTCAGTTATGTGGAAGCGCACGGAACCGGTACATCTTTAGGAGATCCGATCGAATTACAGGGTCTGGTAAAAGCGTTCCGCCAATATACAGAGGATCGTCAGTTCTGTTCAATCGGTTCTGTCAAGTCAAATATCGGGCATGCGGAATCCGCCGCAGGTATCAGCGGTTTAAGCAAAGTCGCCCTTCAGCTTCACCATCAAACCCTCGTGCCTTCTTTGCATTCAGAAGAGCTGAACCCGTACGTTGACTTTGAAAAGTCGCCATTTTATGTGCAGCATAAAACCGAAACTTGGAAGCAGCCTGTTATCAATGAGAATGGTGAGGAAATCATCTATCCGCGCCGGGCAAGCATCAGTTCGTTCGGTGCAACGGGGTCTAATGCCCATATGATTTTAGAAGAATACATTCCTGAAGCAGCGGAGCAGACCGTGTCTGTACCTGACACCACACCGGTGATTATTCCGCTTTCTGCCCGGAATCAAGAACGTCTTCATGTGTATGCGGAACGTCTTCTCGATTTTCTTCATGAGGGTATTGAAATCAGAGATGTGGCTTATACATTGCAGATTGGCCGTGAACCGATGGAAGAGCGGGTTGCTTTTTTAGCAGGCGGGATTCAAGAATTGAGAGGTCAATTAGAAGCATATCTAAAAGGACAGGAAACCATTGAGCATTGCTGGAAGGGCCGAATGACAAAAGAAACCGGTGATATATCACTTTCCGGAGAAACAGTACATAAATGGCTGGAACAAGAAAATCTAAACCTGATCGCTGAAAAATGGGCCGGCGGATCTGCGGTTGATTGGAAGCTCTTATACGGGGGAAACAAACCTAAGCGGATCAGCTTGCCGACATACCCTTTCGCAAAAGTGCGGTATTGGGTGCCGGAGAAAGAGACAGAGATTGACTTGCCAAAACAGAATTTGACCCTAGGCCATGCCATTCATCCTCTCCTGCACGAAAATGTGTCTGACATGTCGGGCGTGCGTTTTCGTTCAGAGTTCACAGGGCGTGAATTTTTCTTAAAGGATCATGTCATTAAAGGTCAGCACATTTTACCCGGTGCAGCCTTGTTAGAAATGGTTCGGGCAGCTGCAGAAAAGGCGGCTGCGAACCAGATGCATGCAGATATTCGTCTTCAGGATATCGTTTGGATTCGCCCTGTTGCTGTCACAGATCTGCAATCAGACATATACGTTCACCTTTATCCGGAAGACAATGGTGATATTTTGTTCGAAATCTGCAGGGAGAGTGACAGCGCGGGGGAGGAACCGGTGATATACGGCCAAGGAAGCGTTGTGCTTTGCCAGACTGAAGAAGCTCCTAAACTGAATATTGAAGAGGTGAAAGCAAGCTGCAGCAGACGCATTCTGCCGCCTGGTGTATGCTATGACGCTTATGCGGAAATGGGCATTGAGTACGGTGACGGCCACAGAGCGATTGATACTATATATGTCGGGGCAAACGAAGCTCTAGCTAAATTGACGTTGCCGTGTGTCGTTTCACATACCCAAGATCATTATGTTTTGCATCCGAGCATGATTGATGCGGCATTTCAAGCTTCTATCGGTCTGAGGCTTGGAACAGAGGATGCCAGTTTGACAGAAAGCCAAGCAATGCTGCCTTTCGCATTGCAGGATGTCCAAATTTTCAAAGATTGTGAGACTTCGATGTGGGCCCGCGTGAAATACAGCAAGGACAGTACCGCCGCGGATCGTATTCAGAAGCTTGACATCGATTTGTGTAATGAAGCGGGCCAGGTATGCGTGCGAATGAAAGGTTATTCTGCCAGAACTCTAGAAAACGAGACAGATTTAGCAACTGGCACACTTTTATTCGAGCATATATGGGAAGAAGCAGCTGTTTCAGAGAAAAATGAGTTAATGGAATATCAGGGGCATAAAGTTATTGTTTGTGATATGGCAGAAAGGCAAATCGAAAGAATCCGGCACAAGTTTGACTGTACGGTATTAGAAAAAAGCGGGCAGGCAGTTCATGAACGGTTTAAAGCGTATGCTTTACAGTTATTCGAAGACATTCAACAGCTGCTAAACTCAAAGCCTGGCGGGAATGTGCTCGTTCAAGTCGCTGTTCCTGCATTGGACGAACCGCAGCTGCTAAACGGCTTAGCGGGACTTCTCAAAACGGCCCAGCTGGAAAACCCAGCATTCAATGGCCAGCTGATTGAATTTGATTCAGGGATATCTGCAAGCGATCTGGCCGAAACATTAGCAGAATGCAGGCAATATCCTCATGATAACCATATCCGATATTGGCAAGGAAAACGGTATGTAAGCAAATGGAAAGAGACAGCAGCTGATCAACCGGGCACCGACATGCCATGGAAGGATAAAGGGGTTTATCTGATTACAGGCGGTGCAGGGGGGCTTGGTTTCCTATTTGCAAATGAAATTGCAAGCAAAACGCGTGAGGCTGTCATGATTCTCACAGGCAGGTCTCCGCTCAATGAAAGAAAGCAGTCAGAGCTTCAGAAGTTACAGAAAATGGGCGCGCGTGTTGTTTATAGACAAACCGATATGACTGAAAAAGAAGCTGTTATGGCTTTAACGAAAGAGATTCAAGAGGACTATGGCGGCTTAAATGGCATCATTCATAGCGCTGGCATTATAAAAGATAATTTCATTATTAGAAAAAAGAAAGATGAGATTCAAGATGTGCTCGCTCCAAAGGTCACCGGCCTGATTCATCTTGACGAAGCAACGAAAGATATCCCGCTCGACTTTTTTATCCTTTTTTCTTCAAATGCCGGGACAGTGGGAAGTGCGGGACAGGCGGATTACGCAATGGCAAATGCTTTTATGAATACATTCAGCGAGTACCGGAATGTCCAAGCAGCACAGCACAAGCGCTACGGGAAAACCCTTTCTATGAGCTGGCCGCTGTGGAAAGACGGAGGCATGCATGTTGATGCTGAAACCGAAAGGGTGCTGACGAGAGATACAGGTATGGTCGCCATGGAAGCAGATGACGGAATTCAGGCATTATACCATGGATGGGCCTCAGGAAAATCGCAGCTGATGGTGGCTGCAGGCGTTGTGAGCAAAATCCATTCATTTTTGGATCAAACAGGAAATGGACCATCTCCAAATGGAAAATACAAAAGTGAAATTCAGCATACTGAAAATGCGAGTTCCGTGATGGGAGCCGATGAAGAGATGCTGAGAGAAAAAGCAGAGGATTATTTCAAGAGTGTGCTTTCCTCAGTTACAAAGCTGCCTGTCAGCCAGATTGACGCCGAAGCTCCAATGGAGGATTACGGAATCGATTCAATTATGATCATGCATGTTACCGGACAATTAGAAAAAGTATTCGGTTCATTGTCTAAAACCTTGTTCTTTGAATACCTCAATATTCGGTCATTATCACAGTATTTTACTGAATCACATAGAGAAAAGCTGTTACACATCTTGGGGATTGAATCAGAAACATCTTCTTCAATAGAAGAAAATAGAAGGACAGATTCTGAGACCGAAGAGAAAAAAGAAATTCCGGTTCGCCGCAGAAAGTCCGGATTCGTCCCCATGCAAAGAAATGGGCAAAAGCAGTCTGCTGAAAAAGAAACGGAAGAGATTGCGATTATCGGAATCTCCGGACGCTATCCGCAAGCAGACAATATCCATGAACTGTGGAAAAACTTGAGGGACGGCCACGACTGTATTACCGAGATTCCTGAAGACCGCTGGGACCACAGTCTCTATTACGATAAAGATAAGGACAAACCAGGAAAAACGTACAGCAAGTGGGGAGGCTTTATTAGGGATGTAGATAAGTTTGATCCGCAATTTTTCCATATCTCTCCTCGTGAAGCGAAATTAATGGATCCGCAGGAGCGTTTATTTTTGCAATGTGTTTACGAAACGATGGAGGATGCCGGATATACAAGAGAGCACCTCGGCCGTAAACAGGATGCTGAACTTGGCGGAAACGTAGGCGTTTACGTCGGTGTCATGTACGAAGAATATCAGCTGTACGGAGCGCAAGAACAAGCGCGGGGCCGGTCTCTGGCTTTACCGGGGAATCCATCCTCTGTAGCAAACCGGGTATCCTATTATTTCGATTTCCATGGACCGAGTATGGCTCTGGATACGATGTGCTCTTCTTCATTGACCGCTATACATTTGGCTTGCCAAAGCTTGCATCGCGGTGAATGTGAGGCAGCTTTCGCAGGGGGAGTCAATGTTTCAATCCACCCCAATAAATATTTGATGCTTGGACAGAACAAATTTATGTCAAGCAAAGGCAGGTGTGAAAGCTTTGGACAGGGAGGAGACGGCTATGTGCCGGGAGAAGGCGTTGGAGCTGTACTCCTTAAGCCATTGTCCAAAGCGATTGAAGATGGCGATCACATTTATGGAGTCATTAAGGGCACAGCCATTAACCACGGAGGAAAAACAAACGGATACTCAGTTCCTAACCCGAAAGCCCAGGCAGATGTCATTAAAAAGGCGGTTACAGAGGCGCAAATTGACCCGCGGGCTATCAGTTATATCGAAGCGCATGGCACCGGTACTTCACTCGGAGATCCTATTGAAATAACAGGACTGGCTAAAGTGTTCTCAGAACATACGAAAGACAAACAATTTTGTGCCATAGGCTCAGCCAAATCAAATATCGGGCACTGTGAGAGTGCAGCGGGCATTGCGGGATTAACAAAGGTATTGCTTCAAATGAAATACAGACAGCTGGCGCCTTCCCTTCATTCAAAAGTGCTGAATCCGAATATTGACTTCTTCAATTCTCCATTCAAAGTCCAGCAAGAGCTTGAAGAATGGAAGAAGCCGATCATTGAAGTAAATGGAAAAGAAATTGAATATCCGCGAGTCGCAGGCCTCTCATCATTTGGCGCCGGAGGGGGTAACGCCCATATTCTAATAGAAGAATATGCTTCCAAATCTGAGCCAGAGCATTCTTCAGCGGGACAGGCGGCTGTTATTGTGCTCTCAGCAAAAAATGAAGAGAGACTTCAAAAACGGGCGGAACGATTGCTGGATGCTCTCCGTGAGGGGCGTTATTCTGAAGCCGATCTGCCTCGTATCGCATATACGCTTCAGGTCGGACGGGAAGCAATGAATGAGCGTTTGGCGTTTGTGGCTGAAAATATGCAGGAGCTTAAAGAAAAGCTGAATGATTTTATCTCTGGAAAAGAACACATTGAACACTTATATCGGGGACAAGTGAAGCGAAATAAAGAAACCATGGCAGTTTTTGCGGCTGATGAAGATATGGCGAAGACAATTGAAGCATGGGTTCGCAAAGGAAAATTCGCAAAGTTTTTAGACCTCTGGGTCAAAGGGTTAAATATCGATTGGAACATGCTTTATCAAAATGGTAAGCCGCGCCGTATCAGCTTGCCTGCCTATCCTTTTGCAAGAGACCGTTATTGGATAGAAGAAACTGTGGTGAAGACAGTTGAAAAAAGACCGGTGAAGCCGGCTGTTACATCACAGCCAGTCATCCAAGATCCATTTATTCCGGAAAAAGTCAGCGGTAAGCCTGCCAATATTTCGTTGCAGCCTTTGATGGCAAGCAGTCAGGAAACACAGCAAAGTACATCTGTTCCGCTGCAGCCGGTTAGAAAGCAGCAAACCATAACTGCTGAAGTCTTATGTGATGAACTGACGGCAAGCTTAGCAGACGTGTTATATATGGATCAAATTGAAATCGACCCGGACGAGGCATTTATTGATATCGGCATGGACTCCATTACCGGTCTTGAATGGATAAAATCAATCAATAAGAAATTTGGTACATCGCTTCTTGTGACCAAGGTTTATGATTATCCGACAATCCGTGATTTTGCCGCTTTCTTAAAAGATGAATTAAGCACACAAGCTGATGGAGAAAATGCAGAAAACCATCCGCAAAAATCAGAGGAGACGTATACACCGATACAACGGGAATCCATCTTATCTAAACCGGATAATATTTCGTTGCCGCCTTTAGGCCATCATGAGCCGGAGCAGCAGAAACCAGTTGAAGACATTCAATATGCAGCTGCGGAAATTTCTGCTTCCAGTCAATATGCTGGAACAATTGAAACACTGAATGATGAATTAAAGGAAAGCATTGCTGAAGTGTTATGCATGGATTCCCAAGAGGTCGATATTGATGACACCTTTATCGATATCGGAATGGACTCCATTACAGGACTAGAATGGATAAAAGCAATCAATAAGCAATATGGCACATCATTTTCAGTTACCAAAGTTTATGATTATCCAACAATTCGTCAGTTTGCAAATATGTTAAAAGCCGAGCTTGTCAATCATAGTAATAGAAGTAAAGAAAGAGCGGATGAGCTTTTCCAAGAGAATAAACAGCCTGAAGCAACAGCTAAAGCTAAAGCGAAACCCGCGGAGCGTTCGATTCAGCCCGTTCGGCTGCCAGCGATGAAAGCGCCTGAACAGAAACCAGACCGATCTCATCAAGGTTACCGAGACGATGCGATAGCCATAGTCGGGATGGCAGGCAGATACCCCGGTGCCAAGGATGTAAGAGAATATTGGGATCATCTGGTCAATGCAAGAAATGCGATTCGTGACATTCCGAAATCACGGTGGGATGTAGACAAATACTATGACCCGGCACTGAATCAAAAGGGGAAAGTCTACTGCAAATCACTGGGGATGCTGGATGATATTGAACATTTTGATCCGCTGTTTTTTAATATTCCGCCGTCAGAAGCTGAACTGATAGACCCGCAGCATCGAATCTTTTTGCAGGAAGGATATAAAGCATTCGAGGATGCCGGATATAATGCGCAAACGTTAAGCAATAAAAAGTGCGGTGTTTATCTTGGCATTATGAGCAATGAATACGGAGTGATGCTGAATCGGAATCAGGCAAGAGCAAGCGCCACCGGAAACAGCTTTGCGATAGCGGCAGCGCGTATTCCGTATTATCTCAATTTAAAAGGGCCGGCGATTCCGATCGATACGGCATGCTCATCCTCACTAGTCGGTACACATTTAGCGCGTCAAGCATTAGTAAACAAAGAAATTGATATGGCGCTGGTGGGAGGAGTCACCTTATACCTGACACCGGAATCTTACATCAGTATGTGTGAAGCCGGCATGCTGTCTCCTGATGGACAATGCAAAGCATTTGATAATGGCGCAAATGGTTTTGTTCCCGGAGAAGGGGCAGGAGCGCTCGTTTTGAAACGGCTGAAAGATGCAGAAGCGGATCGTGATCACATCTATGGTGTTATTATCGGTTCGGGCATTAATCAGGACGGGAAAACAAACGGAATTACGGCACCGAGCGTGAAAAGCCAAATGGATCTGGAACGGGATATATATGAGACATATGGCATACATCCTGAAAGCATTAGCTATGTTGAAATGCACGGCACCGGAACAAAACAAGGAGATCCAATAGAATTAGAGGCGCTGTCAACCGTCTTTAAAGAGAAAACAGACAAAAAGCAATTTTGTGCGATCGGTTCAGTGAAAAGCAACATTGGCCATACATCAGCGGCAGCGGGTGTTGCCGGTGTTCAAAAAGTGCTGATGTGCATGAAACATAAAACGCTGGTGCCTACGTTGAACTTCTCTGAACCTAATGAGCATTTTCAATTTGAAGAATCGCCTTTGTATGTAAACACTGAGCTTAAGCATTGGGAAACGGCTGATAGAAAACCGCGGCGGGCCTGTGTGAGTTCTTTTGGATATAGCGGAACGAACGCCCACCTCGTGATTGAAGAATATCAGTCTGATAGAAACAATGATCCATTGCCAGATCGCCATCATTCAAAGCTATTTGTGCTCTCAGCGAAAAAGAGGCAGCAATTGAAGGCTTATGCCCAATTGATGAGAGACTTCGCAGATTCTAATAAAGATATCAATCTGGATGATATGGCATATACCCTTCAGACTGGCCGGGAACCAATGGACTACCGAATGGCATTTTTGGCTGATTCGAGAGAAATGCTTATCAAAACGTTAGAAGACTATATTGCAGATATTCCGAATACGGAAATCTATGACGCGCATGTCAAAACGAAGAAAAGTGAAATGAAAGTGTTTGAAACAGATAATGACGCCAAAATCCTGCTGGAAACGTGGATTGAGAAAAAAAGGCTGGAGAAGCTAGCAGAATTATGGGTAAAAGGATTGCGAATAAACTGGAACAAGCTTTATGGCGATCACGTGCCTCGCCGAATCAGTCTGCCTGCTTATCCGTTTGCAGAAGAATACTATTGGCTCCCAATTGAAGATGCTGCAGAAAAAGACAGCCGTTCGGCATTGCCATCTGCTGTACGGCCTACGAAACAGAGCTTGTTACAAAAACAGTGGCAGGATTGCCCGATTACATCAGCAGAACGTATGAGCCAAACGGTTGCCATATTGGCAAACGCAGAAACAAGGTCATTGGCTGAAGAGCTTTCCCTGTATTTCTCGAGCTATCGCATCATTGACAGCCAAGAGCTTGAGTATCTGTCAGACGCCGACTGGGAAAATGTCGGCGGAGCAGTGGATTTGATCGGATGCGGAATGAGCCATGAGCAATCGATAAACTGGATCAGTTGGCTGCAAAAACTGATTGAGCTTGGCCGTAAACACAAGCAAGAATTGACTGTCTTGTGTGTGACGAAGGGGCTCGAGTCTTTTGAAAATAAAGATGTTAATCTGTCCGGTGCATCCCGGGCTGGTCTATACCGAATGCTCCAAAGTGAATACAGTCACCTTACATCAAGACATATGGACACAGACCATGTAACAGCCGAAAAGGAGCTGGCCAGACAGATTGCAGATGAATTTTATGCTGACAGTACAGACACCGAAGTCTGTTATCGAGACGGACGGCGTTATCGCGCATATTTGGACGAGCGAACAGCAGATGCTGTTAATCAAAAAGAATTATCGTTTCCGTCAGATCAGGTGCTGTTGATTACAGGGGGGACAAGAGGGCTTGGAATGGTGTGTGCGCGTCATTTTGTGCAAACATACGGGGTGAAACGATTGGTTCTCACCGGCCGTGAAGTCATGCCCCCGCGTGAACAGTGGGAGTTTCTTAAAGCGAAAAACACGCCGCTTGCTCAGAAATTGAAAGCCATGCAAGAGTTGGAAGAAATGGGTGCTCAAGTACAAGTGCAGTCTCTTCAGCTATCCGATCCGCTTGCTGTCAAACAAAGCATCGAGACGATTCAGCAAACGATGGGAGCGATTGGCGGAGTGATTCATTGTGCCGGGGCTGTGAATAAACATAATCCGGCATTTATAAGAAAATCAGCAGAAGAAATTCAAGCCGTGCTGGAGCCGAAAGTCGGAGGGCTTCAAACCTTATTTGACCTGCTCAAAGATGAGCCGCTGCAATTCTTTGTTTTATTTTCATCTGTATCAGCGACCGTCCCTGTGCTTGCGGCCGGACAAGCTGATTATGCAATGGCGAATGCATTTATGGATTATTTTGCAGAATCACATAAAGATAAATATCCGATCGTCAGCATTCAGTGGCCAAATTGGAAGGAGACCGGCTTAGGCGAGGTTCGAAGCAAAGCTTTAGAACAGACCGGACTGTTAGGCTTGAATAACGAGGAGGGATTGCAGCTTCTGGATCAGATTCTTTCTGCAAAACAGCAAGCTGTTGTCCTGCCCGCGATTCACCATACAGATGTATGGCAGCCGGGTAAGCTCATGCAGCACTCACTGACGGATAAGGCTTTCCAACGTGCTGAGACAAGAGAACAAGACAGCGCTCAGAGCTTGTTCCATGGAACAGTAGAATGGCTTGTGACTATTTTTTCTGACGAGCTGAAGATAGGCGCCGAAGACCTTGAAACTGATGAGCCTTTTCAAGAATACGGAGTAGATTCGATTATTTTGGCGCAGCTATTACAGCAGATTAATCAAAAGTTAAAAGGAGATATCGATCCATCTATTTTATTTGAATACCCCACAATAGAATCTTTTGCAAAGTGGCTGATTTCTGAATATAAATCTGCCTTACCAGATGCTGTACATCCAGCTGACTCAAAAGAACATGTGCCTGATGCGGCATCATTGCCGCCCGATCAGGCTTCCGCGGCGAAACAGCAAATGCAAAAGGCAAGCGATATAAAACCGGCAGTTCATGCAGAAGACATCGCGATCGTTGGCCTGACATGCCGATTTCCCGGAGCGGAAACGCTGGAGGCATACTGGGATTTAATACGTGACGGTCGATCAGAGATCAAACCTGTGCCGCATGAACGCTTTGGCAATTCAAGCTCGTATTATGCCGGGGTAATCGAGGACCTGAACCGATTTGATCCTGATTTCTTCCTGATTTCCGATGATGATGTCAGAGCAATGGACCCGCAGGCTTTGGCAGTATTGGAAGAAAGTCTGAAGCTGATGTATCACGCCGGGTACACCGAAAAGGAAATGAAAGGCATGCGGGCTGGTGTCTATATAGGAGGTCGCAGTCAGCACAAGCCTGACCAATCCAGTCTTTCAAAAGCGAGAAATCCGATTGTGGCTGGAGGACAAAACTATTTAGCCGCTAATATTTCACAATTTTTTGATTTGCGAGGACCGAGTATTGTTCTGGATACAGCTTGTTCCTCTGCATTGGTCGGCATGAATATGGCCATTCAGGCTTTACGAAACGGAGATATCGAGGCAGCGGTTGTCGGCGGTGTCAGTTTGCTCGATACAGATGCACATCGAATGTTTCAGGAGCGCGGACTTTTAAGTGACAAGCCGTCTTTCCATGTATTTGACAAGCGAGCAGAAGGCGTCGTTTTAGGAGAAGGCGTGGGAATGGTTTTAGTCAAAACGGTCAGCCAAGCACTTGAAGACGGAGATTCCATTTATGCTGTCATTAAAGCCGCAGCTGTAAACAATGACGGAAGAACGGCAGGTCCGTCCGCACCGAATCTTGAGGCGCAAAAGGACGTGATGCTGTCGGCGCTTGAGAAAAGCGGCAAAAAGCCTGAAGAAATCAGTTATCTCGAAGCAAATGGATCTGGTTCAATTGTGACAGACTTGCTTGAGCTTAAGGCGATTCAAGCGATTTACCGTTCCCGCTGCAATGCTCCATTAGGACTGGGGTCGGTTAAACCTAACATCGGCCACCCTTTATGCGCAGAAGGGATAGCAAGCCTGATTAAGGTTGCTTTGATGCTGAAACATAGACAATTGGTTCCGTTCCTGTCAGGTGATGAGAAAATGACGCATTTTAATATTGAGGAAACGGATTTGTATTTTTGTAAAACACAAGCCGAGTGGAAAGAGAAAACGCCGGCTGCAGCAATCAATTGTTTTGCTGATGGAGGAACGAATGCCCACTTGATTATAGAAGCTTGGGATGACTCAGCTGATCGGCCGATCAGAAGAAAGCCTTTGCCGCTGCCGGCACTGCATCGGCGGCCCGTTTTAACAGAGAATCGAGCCCTATCAGCTCAAACTGAGCGGGGACAAGGGTTTTCAGACAAGGGTGCTCCTAAAGAAATGTTTTGGAAAACTTTCAAATAAGAGAGGAGTGGGAACATGATAACTGAACAACTGCGCATCTCATTAAATAATCCTATCATGTGCAATCACAAGGTATATGGACAAGCGTTATTACCCGGCCTTGCTTATATAGATCTGATTTATCAAGTATTCCAAGAACATGGTTACGCTTATCAAGAGCTAGAACTGAAAAACCTGACCATTTTTTATCCTTTGATCGCGGAAGCATCGTATGACATTGCCCTGACAATCCAAGTGTCTGAAAGCAAAAAAGGGACATGGTCCATCTTAATTGAAGGGCAAAAACAGCATGGAGAGTCGTTATCAGGTCATAGACGATATGCTTCGGCCGAGATGCATCATAAAGCACCAGCTGCTTTCACGGAAAAGATCGACCTTCATCAATGGAAAAAAGCGGCCGGCCGAATTCTGAATTTGGACGACATCTATGATCAATGCCGCCGTCAAGAATTAGTGCATACAGGCATGATGAAAGCTGAAGGACAGGTGTATGAAACAAAAGAGGCCGTTTTGATTGATGTATCTGTCGGACAAGAAGCATTGCTTC
Organism: Bacillus sp. FSL K6-1012; assembly: GCF_037964915.1. Lineage (NCBI taxonomy): Bacteria > Bacillati > Bacillota > Bacilli > Caryophanales > Bacillaceae > Bacillus > Bacillus sp. FSL K6-1012. The sequence continues at coordinate 1,905,864 of NZ_CP150175.1, forward strand.
ATTCTGAGGCTTTTATGTTTCATCCGACGCTCATCGACGGCAGCGGTTTAGGGTCAAGCGGCTTGCTCTCAAGTGTAAATAAAAACGAACAGACTGTGTATCTGCCTTTGTTTTTCGAATCCTTTACAGCTTCGGAGCCATTACAAAAAGAATGTGCGGCGCGCATTCAGGCTTCCTCCGTGCGCCAGAAAAACGAGCTTACTTATATGACCATTGAATATTTTAATTCTTCTGGACAAAAAGTAGCCGAACTTAAAAACTTCGCAAGCAAGTCTGTCCGGGATGCGAAGGCCTTTCAGCCTGAAAAAGAAATCGATCAGCTCCAGGAAGAGAGAGTGGTAAAAGAAACTTCTGTCTCTCATGACGCTGGCCGGAAATACAATGCGTTTGAAAGGTTACTGCGTCAGTTGCTGGCTGAACAGCTTGAAAAACCGGCAGAACAAATGGATATTCACGCCGGGTACTATGAGCTTGGGTTAGATTCGCCATCCTTGCTTGAAATTGTTCAGGCGATAGGATCTCATGTTGGAGAAGATCTCTCTCCCACTTTGCTGTTTGAATATACAACGATTGCAGAATTATCAGCGCATTTGGCTGAAAACTATTTGTTTGGAGAGGCGGACGATGCTGTCCGCCAGTCTCCTGCATCACTGCCGGAGTCTTTAGATGCTCCTTCTTCCCCGGCAAAAAAAGCGGAGGACATCGCGATCATTGGGATGGCAGGCCGTTATCCTAAGGCGAAAAACATACAAGAATTTTGGGAAAATCTTAAGGCTGGAACAGACTGCATCAGTGAAATTCCGAAATCACGGTGGGAATGGAAGGAATTCGATGAACTGACAACACCTTCAGGAAAGCCTTTTTCAAAATGGGGCGGGTTCATTGAGGATGCCGATTGCTTTGATCCGCAATTCTTCAGAATTTCTCCCAGAGAAGCAGAAACCATGGATCCTCAAGAACGCTTGTTTTTAGAGACATGCTGGGAAGCCATTGAAGATGCAGGTTATACGCCTGAGACAATTGCTGCACATCGAGGCGCTAATAAAAGACGGCATGTCGGCGTCTTTGCCGGTGTCATGCATAAGGACTATTCCCTTATAGGTGCTGAAGCTTTATCCGAACAAAATCCATTTCCTTTGTCCCTGAACTATGCGCAAATCGCCAATAGAGTGTCTTACTACTGTAATTTCCATGGGCCAAGCATGGCAGTGGACACGGTCTGCTCATCCTCTTTGACTGCCATTCACTTGGCGATAGAAAGCATCCGGAATGGGGAATGTGAGGCTGCGATAGCAGGGGGTGTCAATTTATCTCTGCATCCGGCTAAATATATCAGCTATGGCAGTGTGGGGATGCACTCGAGTGACGGCTATTGTCATACATTCGGCGAAGGCGGTGACGGATACGTTTCTGGAGAAGGGGTTGGAACGGTATTATTAAAGCCTCTGCAAAAAGCTGAACAGGATGGTGATCGGATTTATGCCGTCATCAAAGGAAGTGCCATTAATCATGTAGGCAAAGTCAGCGGCATTACGGTTCCGAGCCCTATAGCGCAAGCCGATGTTATAGAAACCTGCTTAGAAAAAACAGGAATCGATCCGCGTACGGTCGGCTATGTGGAAGCGCATGGCACCGGCACCTCATTAGGAGACCCAATTGAAATTCAAGGATTGGTGAAGGCTTTCAGCCGAAATACGCAGGATCAGCAATTTTGTTCGATCGGTTCTGTGAAATCAAATATTGGCCATGCTGAATCTGCAGCCGGCATCAGCGGGTTAACGAAGACCGTTCTGCAGCTGTATTATAAAACGCTGGTCCCATCCCTACACTCAGAAGAGCTGAATCCTTATTTGGAGCTGGATCAATCACCGTTTTTTGTTCAGCGCGAAGCAAAGAAATGGGAGCAGCCGGCATTGACAGAAAACGGAATGGAGATTAAGTATCCCCGCCGTGCCGGTGTAAGTTCGTTTGGAGCGTCAGGGTCCAATGCGCATATCATTTTGGAAGAATACATCCCGAAAGAGAACGACTCAGCCTCTGTTTCGGTGAAATATGAAGAGGTAATTATCCCCTTGTCGGCGAGAAATATAGACAGGCTGCAAGCATACGCCGGCAAACTCATTGAGTTTCTTCACGAGGACATTAATCTTTTTGAGCTTGCTTATACATTGCAGGCAGGACGGGTGGAAATGGAGGAGCGGGCAGCCTTCATCGTAAAAGACATAAAGGATCTAATTCATCAACTTCAAGCATTTGTAAAAGGTGAAGAAGCCGATCGCTGCTGGACCGGACAGGCCAAAGAGGGCCAAGGGTTTACCGGGGCAAAAGCGGGAGATTTGAAGAACATCGCGGAATCATGGGTTCAAGGAAAACAGGTCAACTGGGATGAACTCTACGGTGCTCGCAAGCCGCTTAAAATAAGTGTTCCAACCTACCCGTTTGCAAAAGAACGCTACTGGATACCGGCACCTGAGACGAAAATCAGCGGCAGAACAACGAATTCTGCATTACATCCGCTGCTGCATAGGAATACGTCAGACTTTTCTGAGCAGCGCTTTAGCTCTAGCTTCACAGGCAAGGAATTTTTTCTATCAGATCATGTTGTGCAGGGACAGAAAATCCTGCCGGGTGTTGCCTATTTAGAAATGGCAAGGGAAGCAGCGGAAAAAGCAGCGGGTGATCTGGGAGAGGGACAAAGAATTGTGTCGCTCAGAGACATCGTCTGGATTCGTCCTATCGCGATTGAAAGTGAACCAAAAGAGATACATATTGGCCTTTATCCTGAGGAGAGCGGAGAGATCAGCTATGAGATTTACAGCAAAGATGAAAACCAGATGATACACAGCCAAGGGACTGCAATCCTAGGTGCTGAACCGGACATTCCTGTTTTAGATATTAAAGCGCTGCAGGCAGAATGCAGTCTGGACACAGTGACGTCAGAGCAATGCTATGCGGCGTTTCGGAAGATAGGGCTTGACTATGGAGAGGGTTATCAAGGGATTAAAAAAGTGCTTATCGGACACGAACAATTGCTTGCAAAAATCTCCTTGCCCGCTTTTTTGGAAGACGGTAAGAAGCAATTCATGCTCCATCCGAGTTTGATGGATGCCGCTTTCCATGCATCGATTGGTTTTATCGTTAGCTCAGTCAATACGGATGCTCAAGTCCATAAGCTGTCTCTGCCGTTTGCAATGCAGGAACTTAACATTCTTGCCCCTTGCCCTTCTGAAATGTGGTCTTATATTAGATTCAGTTCAGACAGTAAGGCAGAGGACAAAATCAGAAAGTATGATATTGAACTATGCGATGAAGACGGGAATGTCTGTGTGCAAATGAAGGGTGCTTCCATTAGAGCGCTGGAAGGAGAACATCAATCTCCGAAAGCAATAGCAGCGGATTCATCATCGATAGGACATACGATGATGGTTCCTGTCTGGGAACCAGTGTCTCCAAATGCGGAGAGCGGTGTCTCGGCTGCCGGTGGACAAGCCGTTTTATTAGGGGGTACTGAGCACGAACAGAAGTTAATGAAACAATACTATCCTCAGGCTGTGGTTTTGGATATCCAGCCGGCAGATCACATGGAAACGATAGCGAACAAGCTGCAAGCGTGCGGCAGCATTGACCATGTACTGTGGATTGCTCCGCTACACTCAGAGCAAATGTTTATTGAAGAACAGGAAGAAAACGTTCTTCACGTATTTAAGCTTGTGAAAGCACTTCTTCAATTAGGCTATGGCGGGGAAAAGCTGGAATGGTCAATTATCACAGTCCAAGCGCAGCCGATTACTCAGCATGAAGCTGTCAATCCTGCTCATGCTAGCATTCATGGACTCATTGGCACAATGGCTAAGGAATATCCGCATTGGAAGATCCGGCTGATTGACCTTGAAGAAGGCTGCACTTGGCCGATCAAACAGATGTTTACACTCCCTGCAGACCGTCTTGGGCACGCGTGGGCCTATCGGAATCACCAATGGCATCAGCAGCAATTGATTCCCTACCAGCAATCCCCGTCAAATGATACGTTATATCGAACCGGCGGAGTGTATGTGGTTATTGGAGGAGCTGGGTACATCGGAGAGGCGTGGAGTGAGTATATGATCCGCCACTATCAGGCACAGATCGTTTGGATTGGACGCAGTCAAATCAATGATGCCATCCAGGCAAAATTAGACCGTCTCTCGGCACTTGGACCTGCGCCTTACTATATTGCAGCCGATGCTGCGGATATGCATTCATTGCAGCAGGCTTATGAACAAGTGAAAAAACGCCATCCTCATATTCATGGGATCGTTCATTCTGCAATGGTTTTATTTGAACAAAGCCTGGAAAATATGACGCTCGAAGAATTCAGAACTGGATTGGCGGCAAAGGTGGATGTAAGTGTTCATATGGCCCAAGTATTTCAGCAGGAGGATTTGGATTTTGCTCTATTTTTCTCTTCGCTTGTGTCCCATATCAAAAATGTGAAACAAAGCCATTATGCCTCTGGCTGTGCATTCGCAGATGCATTTGCTTACCGGCTGTCCCAAAGCTGGAGTTGTCCCGTTAACGTCATGAATTGGGGATATTGGGGGAACAGTGAAGCGGCCGAAGATGAAAATTATGTGCAGCTCATGAATCAAATTGGCTTAGGCTTAATTGAACCTGAGGAAGGGATGAAAGCGTTAGAAGCCCTGCTTTCAGGGCCTGTCAGCCAAACGGCTTTCATTCATACGACTAAACCTGTTGCAGTCGAAGGCGTGAATCAGAAGGAATTCATCACCTTTTACCCGCAGCAGCCTTCGATAGACGCCGAAAGCCTGAAGAGACGCCTGCCGGAAACACGGAAAATAAAAAGAGTAACACACGAGGAGCTGGACGCTCTCCTTTACAGACTTCTGTTAGCACAGCTGCAGACGGCCGGGCTGTTTGATGGTCATACATTATCGGTTGAACGTCTTCAAGGAAACAACAATACTCGTGAGTTTTATGAAAAGTGGCTCCGGCAAAGCAGCGAATTCCTTCTGCAGCAAGACTACCTTAAAAAAGATGGAGATTCTTTGGTGAGGAAGGACAAGGCAGCGGATATAGACATGCTTTGGAATGAATGGGATGCAAAAAAATCAGAATGGCTCCAAGACAGTAACACAAAAGCGATGGTTGTATTAGCTGAGGCCATGCTGAAAGCATTACCGGATATCCTGACAGGGAAGGTGCCTGCGACAGATATCATGTTCCCTCATTCGTCAATGGAATTGGTGGAAGGTATTTACAAGCATAACCAAGTTGCAGACTACTTCAATACAGTGCTCGCTGATACGTTAACAGCTTACGTAGATGAACGGCTGAAACAGGACCCTAAGACCTCCATTCGCATTATGGAGATAGGCGCAGGTACTGGCGGCACGAGTGCCGGAATCTTTCAAAAACTGAAAACCTATCAAAATCATATAGGAGAATATTGTTATACAGATCTTTCAAAGGCGTTTTTGCTGCATGCAGAAAAAGAGTATGGGGCGGAAAATCCTTACCTGACATATCAGCTATTTGACGTAGAAAAACCAATCGATCAGCAGGAAATCGAGGCAGGCGGCTATGACGTTGTAATTGCCGCTAATGTACTTCACGCGACAAAAAATATTCGCCAAACGTTGCGGCATGCAAAAGCTGTGATGAAGCACAACGGATTGCTGTTACTAAATGAAATGGCGGGAAACAGCTTGTTTCCACACATCACCTTCGGACTGTTGGAAGGCTGGTGGCTGTATGAAGATCCTGCGCTGCGAATTCCCGGCTGTCCTGGTCTATATCCAAACAAATGGAAAGAGGCCTTAGAAAGCGAAGGCTTTGAATCCGTGTTCTTCCCGGCAGAAGCAGCACATGACCTCAGTCACCAGATCATAGCAGCCTCAAGCAACGGAGTGGTGCGCCGTATGGCTATGGAAATGGTGCCTCCTGCAGAAAAGGATTTTTCTTCAGCGAGGAAGGAGCCGGCATCTGTCCAAAACGTAGCTTCAGAGATAGGCGGATCATCAAATGATGCCGTCTTGATAGAAAAAAGCACCGAGTATATGAAAAAACTAATCGGACAAACATTGAAAATCCCTGCAAGTAAAATTGATTCATCTGAACAGCTTGAAAAGTACGGCATCGATTCTATTGTCGTTGTTCAGCTCACGAATACATTACGTAAGGAACTGGACCATGTGAGCAGCACTTTATTTTTTGAGTATCAGACAATAGACGCGTTAGTGGAACACTTAATCAAAACGAAAAAAGCAGCACTTTTGAGACTGACAGGCCTTGACCGTCAAGTGCAAAATGACAAGCCGGTAGCAATCAATAACAAATCTTCACAGGAGGCTGGGCAGGTGCCTGACACAACCCGGCGCTATCGTAAGCTTGGCCGCAGCCGCGAGAAAGAAGCACCATCACTGGCACAAGCACCGGTCAGCCGTGATGTTGCCATTATCGGCATATCCGGGCGTTATCCTCAGGCGGAGACAGCAGAAGAATTTTGGAACAATCTAAAAGAAGGAAGAAATTGTATAGAGGAAATCCCGAAAGACCGCTGGGATTGGAAAGCATATTACGATAAAGAAAAAGGAAAAGAAGGCTCGATTTATACAAAATGGGGCGGATTTATCAAAGGTATGGATACTTTTGATCCTTTATTCTTTCAAATTTCTCCGCTAGAAGCAGAAAGAATGGACCCTCAGGAGCGATTATTCCTGCAAACCGCCTATGCGAGTATTGAAGATGCGGGATACACGCCAGACACGCTCTGCTCAAGCAGAAAAGTCGGCGTCTTTGCCGGAGTAATGAACAAAAATTATCCTACTGGCTACGGCTATTGGTCCATTGCCAACAGGGTATCCTACTTGCTGAATTTCCAAGGTCCGAGCCTTGCTATTGACACAGCATGTTCGTCTTCTCTGACAGCGATCCATTTGGCGTTAGAAAGCATTTACAGCGGATCAAGTGAGTGCGCCATTGTCGGAGGCGTCAATTTAGTTGTCGACCCTGTTCACTATCAGAACTTATCTGTCATGAACATGCTCTCTGAAACTGACAAATGTAAATCATTCGGTGATGACGCAGATGGGTTTGTTGACGGAGAAGGAGTGGGTGCCGTCATTTTAAAGCCTTTGCAAAAAGCAATAGAAGACGGTGACCATATATATGGGGTGATAAAGGCCAGCTCCATTAACAGCGGAGGCAAAACCAACGGATATACGGTTCCAAATCCGAATGCCCAAGCCAAGCTGATTAAAGAAGCCATTCAGCATGCCAATATCCCAGCCAGAACGATCAGTTATCTGGAGGCACACGGAACAGGCACTGCATTAGGAGATCCGATTGAGATTGCTGGATTAACAAAAGCGTTTGAGGAAGATACACAAGAAAGACAGTTCTGCGCGATCGGCTCCAGCAAATCCAATATTGGTCATTGTGAAAGTGCAGCCGGCATCGCTGGTTTGACAAAAATACTGTTTCAGTTTAGATACGGTCAAATCGCACCATCATTGCATGCTGAGCGTTTGAATCCAAATATTGAATTCAGTCAAACTCCGTTTATCGTTCAGCAAAAGCTTGGTGAATGGAAGCGGCCGATCATTGACGGTCGGGAAGTGCCGAGACGCGCCGGATTAAGCAGTTTTGGCGCCGGAGGGTCAAATGCCCATCTGATCTTAGAAGAATATATTCCGAAAACCGGGGCACAAACATCTCAAGCTCATCCTCCTGCTCTGATCGTGCTGTCAGCGAAAAACAGTGAACGGCTTCAAGAAAGAGCGGAGCAGCTGCTCACTGCCGTTCGCGAAAAAAGGTACAGTGAATCAGATCTGGTCCGGATTGCCTTTACGCTGCAAACAGGCCGTGAAGCAATGGAGGAAAGGCTTGGCTTTATTGCCGAATCAATAGAAGATCTAGAGAGCAAGCTGCTAGATTTTATAGAAATGAAAGCAGAGGATCTGTATCTGGATCGTATCGCCGATAATAAACAAGCATTAGCGCTCTTATCAGCTGATGAAGATACGGAGAAGATGATAGACGCCTGGATGAGCAAAGGGAAATTTACGAAATTACTGGATCTTTGGGTGAAGGGCTTGTCTTTTGACTGGACAAAGCTGTACGGAGCTCATAAGCCGATCCGAATCAGCCTGCCGACATATCCATTTGCGAAGGAACATTACTGGGCATCAAGTGTTGAAAAGAGAACAACGTCCTTTGAAAACAATATAGAACACCAAGAGCAAGAAGACTTCGAGGTGATGACCTTTAAAGAAGTATGGAAAGAACAGCAGGTGTCTCTCACATCGAAAAGCTTCACAACTCTCGTCTGTTTTCTGACTGACAGAGACAAGCAACAAGCATTTGCTTCAGCTGTGAAAAGCTTTGATCCAGAGACCCAGGTCATATTTGTTTCTCAAGGCGAAACGTACGGCAAACAGTCTCAATACTCTTATCAAATTGTACGGAAGGATCCCGGCACTTTTGAGAAAGCCTTCCGTAGGATTCAGGAAGAACATGGAGAACCGGATGCAATCCTCTATTTATGGGCGACGGAGGATTCAAGCTGTAGTCAGGATTATTCCTGTGCAGTCTATTTATTGCAAGCTATGGCGGCCGCGAAGATTCAACCTGCCCGTGTGTTATTGGCTGGATGTTTTGAAAATGGTCTTGACCGAAGTTATCTGGAATCATGGATAGGATTTGAACGTTCACTCGGGCTAGTCCTTCCGAATACGAAAGTGACAGGAATCTTTCAGGATGCTGATCAAATTCCAAAAGAATCAATGGATGATTGGACAAGTAAGATCTGGACGGAATTACAGGCTTCAACCGAACAAACCGTCTTGTATCAGAATGAGAAACGTTATGTATGTCAGATTGAACAGACAACGTTACAGCCAGGCAACAGCAAATTGAAGTCCGGGGGAACTTACCTGATTACAGGCGGGTTAGGAGGGCTCGGTTATTTATTCGCCAAGCATTTGGCTAAAAACTATGCCGCGAACATCGTTCTGACAGGACGAACGCCTATCAACAAAGAAAAACAAAAGCAGCTAAAAGCATTGAGGGAGTTAGGCGGCGAAGCCATGTATGCAGAGGCGGATGTGTGTGATCCGATCGCAATGGGAGACTGCGTGAAACGCGGAAAAGACCGGTACGGCACCATCAATGGTGTCATTCATGCCGCCGGTATCGAAAGCGGGTCCTCTATTTTTGAAAAAGAGATGGATAGCTTCAAGCGCATTATTGAACCGAAAATCAATGGAACGATCGCGCTTGACGAGTGGTTTAAAAAAGAAACCCTGGATTTTATCTGTTACTTCTCTTCGTCTTCTGCTATTTTAGGAGACTTTGGTTTTTGTGATTATGCGGTAGGGAATCGGTTCCAAATGGCTTATGCACATTACAGAAACGAGCTTCATCACGGTAATACATTTGTTATCAACTGGCCTGTTTGGAAGGACGGCGGGATGACAATCGGGAATGCCAAAACTACCGAGATGTACCTGAAGTCAAGCGGTCAGCGCTTCTTAGAAGCGGAAGAAGGCATACGTATGTTTGAACACATTTTGTCTCAGCAGGATGCGCAGCATCTTATCATAGCTGGTCAGCCAAGCCGGGTCCGACGCTTTTTAGGAATGACTGAACGTGCCGTTCCAGAACCGGACATGATAGCCCCGCCTGCACAAGAAACATCGGGCGGGATGAAGAACCTAAGCGTTGAAAAACGTTTGGAAATGGACTTGAAAATGCATATTCACACCTTGCTTAAGATCTCAAAAGACAAGCTAGACTTGAATAAGAACTGGGCCGACTTTGGATTTGATTCCATCTACTTGGCTAAATTCTCGAACGTGTTAACTGACTATTACAAAGTCGAGATAACGCCTGCATTATTTTTTGGCTATTCGACTTTAAAAGAATTGATCCGCTTCTTTTTAACGGATCATAAAGGCCTGATCGAAGAATTTTACCGGAATGATGCATCTGATACTCAGAATCAGGCAGAAGCTGAAGTGCCGGTTTCTGCAGCACTCGAAACACAAAACAGCCATAGAAGCGGCCGGCAGCTTTACACAGAGCCTATCGCCATTATCGGAATGAGCGGCAGGTTTCCTCAAGCTGATTCGGTTCATGAATTGTGGGACAATCTGAAAAACGGAAAAAAATGCATTTCAGAAATTCCGAAAGACCGCTGGGACTGGCGTGAAGTCAAAGGACATCCAGAGAAAGCAGAAGTGCCGAGATGGGGCGCATTTTTGAAAGACATAGACCGATTTGATCCGCTGTTTTTTCACATATCGCCTAAAGAAGCCGAAAGTATGGACCCGCGCCAGCGATTGTTTCTGGAAGAAGCATGGCATACATTTGAGGACGCAGGATATATGGGAAATCGGATTAAAGGAAAGTCCTGCGGCGTTTATGTGGGTGTGGAAGAAGGAGAATATGCCCACTTAACCGGTGATACGGATTACATTACCGGCACTCAAAACGCCACATTGGCTGCGCGAATTGCATACGCATTAGATTTAAAAGGACCTAATATGGCGTTGACGGCAGCATGTTCCTCAGGACTTGTAGCCATTCATCAGGCTTGCGCAGCCTTGCGTCAGGGAGACTGTGAAATGGCTTTAGCCGGCGGCGTCAGTCTGAATATTTCTCAAATGTCTTATGAGGCGCTGACAAAGGCGGAAATGCTTTCTCCAGATGGACAATGCAAAGTGTTTGACCAGGATGCCAATGGGCTTGTGCCTGGTGAAGCGGTAGCAGCTGTTCTGCTGAAACCATTATCAAAGGCAATTGAAGATCAAGATCACATTTATGGATGCATAAAAGCAAGCGGCGTGAATTATGACGGCAAAACCAATGGAATGACAGCTCCCAATCCTTTTAGCCAGGCGGAATTAATAGAAAGCATTTATGAAAAATATCAGATCAATCCGCTGGATATTCAATATGTGATGGCGCACAGCACTGGATCAAATCTGGGAGATCCGCTTGAAGTACAGGCATTGACGGGTGCGTTCAGCAAATATACGAAACAGAAGCAATTCTGCACCATCGGCTCGATTAAATCATTAATCGGACACACATTTGCAGCTTCCGGTGTGGTTGCTTTGATCAGTATGCTGATGGCTATGAAAAATCAAACCATTCCGGCTACCCATGAATGTGAATCGAGCAATCCCTATATTCAGTTTGCAGAAAGCCCTTTTGTGCTTCACAAAGAGAACCAGCCATGGATCAGAAAAAATCATAATCCGAGGATGGGGACAATCAGCACAACGGGCATCAGCGGTACGAATGCGCATGCAGTAATTGAAGAATACATTCCGGATGAGCAGGCATCCGTGCATCAAGAGCCAACCGAATGTCCGCAAGTTATCGTGCTTTCTGCTCAAAATGAGGATCGGCTTCACGATGCTGTTCTGCAAATGCTTGAGTATGCAGAGCATAATGACAGCCTTTCTTTACCTGATGTTGCGTATACACTCCAGGTTGGAAGAAAAGCAATGGAAGCAAGACTGGCGATCGTAGTGAATAATCAGGAACAACTGGTGCGAAAATTGAAGGAATTTGCAGAAGCGGTGAAGAATGGTGAATCATTCGGCCAATTTACATCCTTTTATACAGGGAATGCGGAAGACATTTCAGAAGAACGAGATGAGACATCTCTGAAAACGGTCGTCATAGAAAAAGATTTTAAAAAGATAGCAGATTGGTGGACGAAAGGAAATCATATTTCTTGGGAACTGCTCCATGAAGACAATAATGTCCGTATCGTTCCGTTACCTGGCTATCCATTTGCAAAGGAACGCTATTGGATCTCATCAGATAAGAATATTAGGCCATCGTCACAAGTCGTCCAAAGTGAGACTGACGAGTCCAATGAAGAGAAACACATTCAAGACATCATCGTACAATTTCTGGAACGAGAGCTGAGCCTGTCACGGCATCAAATCAATTTCAAAAGAAACGTTCAAGAATACGGGATGGATTCAATTCTTGGCCGAAAGCTGATGCGTCATTTAGAAAAGACCATTCAGATCAAGCTGACCGGCCGGGAGCTTCTTGAATTCCAGACAATCCAAGCGCTTTCTGCTTATGTGGCTTTAAAAGCTGAAGGAAAAAACCGAAGCGCGGAGGCTCTGCCGCAAAATCAAACCAACAGCCTGTACACTGACGAGCAAATCATCGGTTTGATGCAAGAGGTGGCGCAAGGGAAATTGGATTTTAAGAGTGTGCAAAACATCATAGAAGGGAGTTAATCGTATGAACCATAAAGAAATTCTCGATGCCTACAGATCAGGAGAATTAACGATTACTGAGGTAGAAGAGCATCTTCAAAGCATGAAGCGTCAGTTGAAAAGCCCGCTTTCAGAAGGTCAAAAAGGGTTATGGATGCTTCAAAAAATGTCTCCTGATATGGGTGCTTATAATATTCCTTTATGCTTTCGCGTCAGCAAAAAATTACATGTCGAGACGTTCAAGCAAGCCCTTCTGTTTGTACAGAAACAATATCCTGTTTTAACGAGTGTGATTCAAGAGGAAAATGGCATTCCATTTCAAACGGTTCAGCCGTCGCAGGCTCTTCATTTTGAGGAAGCGGATATCTCAGCTATGCATTCAGCTGAGGTATTGCCCTGCCTAAAAGAAAAAGCTAAAGAACCTTTTCATCTGGAAACTGGTCCGTTAATGCGCACATGTCTGTTTCATCAGTCAAACGAGGCATGCATTGTGCTTATCACGGTTCATCATATTATATTTGACGGTGTGTCAATGCTGACATTTATATCGACGCTTTTAGAGGCGTATCAACAATTGCTGCAAGGCGAAGAGTTGATGCTGCAGACTTTACCGGCCGATTATCCTGACTTTGTTGACTGGGAAAACCGTATGCTGGGCGCTAGAGAAGGGGCTGAGCATCTCGCTTATTGGAAAGAGCAGCTGTCCGGAACGCTGCCTATTCTTGAGCTGCCGGCCGACCGTCCCCGTCCTTCAGCACAAAAATATAAGGGGCAAGCTTACAAAAGCTTGCTCCCTCATAACCTGAGCAAGCAAATAAAGTCGTTAGCACGTTCTCATTATGTGAACGAATCTGTTGTGTACCTTTCTATTTATAAAGTGCTGCTGCATCACTATACAAAACAAAAGGACATCATTGTGGGAGTCCCAACAATGGGGCGGCCTGAAGACGGTTTTGAATCGATCATCGGGTACTTTATTAATATGATGGCTGTTCGGAGTAAAGAGATAGGAACCCAAACATTTCAAGAGTTCCTTCGAGACCTGCAGCTGACAGTGGCAGACGGACTTGACCATGCGGCATACCCGTTTCCGGCACTGGTAAGAGAACTGAATGTAGACCGCTCAGCAGCGGATTCTCCGATTTTTCAAACAGCCTTTCTCTACCAGAATTTCTTTCAGACAGCAGGCTTACAAAAAATGCTGGAACCATATCAAGCTCTTGGCATCAAATATATCGAAGACATTCGGCAAGAAGGGGAATTCGAGCTGGCGCTGGAAGTGTATGAACAAGAAAACGAAACAGTGCTTCATCTTCTGTATAACCCTGATATATATGAATTATCTACCATTGAAAGAATGATGGAGAACTACATCAAACTCACTGAAAACATCATTAACGATCCGTCTTTATCACTTGAAACATACTCTTTACAGTTAGATCAAGAACAAATCAGCTTGTTCGAGCAATGGAATGAGACAAAGACAAATGACTCCAAAGACAAGTGCATACATGAGATTTTTGAGGAAAAAGCGAAAAAAACCCCCGATGCGATAGCGGTCGTATTCGAAGAGGAGACTCTTACATATAAGGAATTAGATCAAAAAAGCACATCGCTGGCCATTTACCTTCAGGCACAGGGGGCTGGACCGGAACGACCGGTAGGGATTTGTGCAGAGCGTTCGTTTGATATGCTGATCGGAATTTTAGGGATTCTGAAAGCCGGCGGGGCGTATGTGCCTCTAGATCCGAACTTCCCTCAAGAACGATTAGCGTACATGCTCAAAGACAGTGAAGCGTCCATTGTCCTTACACAATCTAAAGCTCATGACAAAGTAAACAAATTAACTGATGACCATGTAAAAGTCATCAATATCGATTTGGCTTGCAGTCAAACGGACACAGCTCAACAAAAAAGTGGATTGAAACGAGAAGTCAAACCCCATCATCTCGCTTATATCATTTACACCTCGGGCAGTACCGGACAGCCTAAAGGAGTCATGGTAGAGCATCAGAGCATTATGAATACGCTGAATTTTCTTGAATCTCAGTATCCTGTCACTGCTGAGGACGCTTATTTATTAAAGACGAACTATGTTTTCGACGTATCCATATCGGAATTATTCGGCTGGTTTATCGGAAATGGCCGCCTTATTATTCTTCCGCCAGATGGAGAGAAATCACCGCAGCTGTGCATGGAGGTGATTGAAAAATATCAAGTGACCCATGTTAATTTTGTTCCTGCCATGCTGCATGTATTTTTAGAAACGGCGAAAGACAACAGGAAATTTACTGAAGAAGGACCAATCAAATACATGATGGTTGCAGGAGAAGCCTTTCCTAAGGAATTGGTGAAAAAGGCAGTATCCATCTTTAAAAACTGCCGTGTTGAAAATATTTACGGACCAACAGAAGCCTCCATTTACGCGACTTATTTCGGATGCGGAACAGGAGATATCGCCAGTCATCATACGCCAATCGGCAAGCCTGTATCCAATACGAAGATTTACATCGTGGACCAGCATTTGAAGCCTGTTCCGATCGGAAAACCTGGTGAGCTTTGTATCGCAGGCGACGGATTGGCAAGGGGCTATTATAACCAGCCCGGCCTGACAGCGGAAACATTTATTGACAATCCGTTTGAATCTGGGACCAAGCTTTATAAATCCGGTGATTCAGCAAGATGGCTGCCTGACGGCAATATTGAATATTTAGGCCGCATTGACAGCCAGGTTAAAATCCGAGGTTTCCGAATTGAATTAGGTGCAATAGAAACGAAACTGAGTGAATATCCGGGCATTTTAGATCAGGCAGTAGTGGTCAAACAGCTGGAAGGACATAAAAAGCTGGCTGCATATTATACGGAGCAAAATGGACATCCGCCTATCGATCCAAACGATTTGCGACGCTGCCTGAAATCCAGCCTGCCGGAATATATGATACCTGCGCACTTTATCCGCCTGGATGAGATGCCGTTAACACCAAGCGGGAAAGTGAACCGCAAGGAATTGGAACATCGGAAGGTCATTTTAAATGATAGAAAAACACAACACTTACAGTTATCAGAAGTAGAAGGCAAAGTGCAGCTCATTTGGGAGGATATGCTGAAAGTCAGCGGTTTTGGGCCAGAGGACGGATTTTTCGATGTGGGAGGCGATTCACTTCTTGCCGTGGCCGTGGCGGAACGAATCCAAAAAGAATTTGACTGTGAATTCAGTGTAACGGAGCTGTTCGAGTACGCCAATATCAGGGCCATCAGCCAATACATTATTGAAATGAAAAACACAGATACGGCGGCCATTCCTCAAAATGAAAGCAAGCAGAATGTGAAGAGGGTGAAACAAACGGAACAGCAAGCGCTGCCGCCGTATTTTGAAGACAGTATTGCCATTGTGGGAATCTCCTGCCAGTTTCCGGGGGCGAAAAATCATCATGAATTCTGGAATCAAATCAAAGAAGGCAAGGAAAGTATTCAATTTTTTTCAAAAGAAGAACTGCGAGAAAATGGAGTGCCTGAAGAATTAATTCAACATCCTGATTACGTTCCTGTGCAATCTGTAATTGAGGGAAAAGATTTGTTTGACCCAGGTTTCTTTCAGATCTCTCCTAAAGATGCTGAGTTTATGGACCCTCAGCTCCGTCTCTTATTGCTGCATTCATGGAAAGCAATTGAGGATGCGGGCTATGTGGCAAAAGAGATTCCGGAAACAAGTGTGTATATGTCTGCAAGCAACAATTCCTACAGAACGTTATTGCCGAAGGAGAGAACAGAAGGACATGAATCTCCGGATGGCTATGTCTCATGGGTATTAGCCCAAAGCGGAACGATCCCGACGATGATCTCGCACAAGCTCGGATTAAAGGGGCCAAGCTACTTTGTTCATTCCAATTGTTCTTCTTCACTAGTAGGTTTGTATCAAGCGTACAAAAGCCTAACAGCTGGTGAATCTGAATACGCGCTTGTTGGAGGCGCAACCTTGCACGCGCAGTCAGGAATAGGCTATGTGCATCAAAACGGATTGAATTTTTCAAGTGACGGGCATGTTAAGGCATTTGACGCTGCAGCTGACGGAATGGCTGGAGGAGAAGGTGTAGCTGTCGTCCTATTGAAAAAAGCTGTGGATGCGGTAAGAGACGGAGACCATATTTACGCCATCATGCGCGGAATAGGAATCAATAATGACGGAGCTGATAAGGCCGGCTTTTATGCTCCTAGCGTAAAAGGCCAAACAGAGGTCATACAGAGCGTATTGGACGAAACCGATATCCATCCTGAAACGATCAGCTACATTGAAGCACACGGTACAGGGACTAAATTAGGCGACCCTATTGAAATTTCTGCCTTAAACAAAGTGTACAAGCAATACACGGACAAAATACAATTTTGCGGAATCGGTTCGGTGAAAACCAATATCGGACATTTGGATACTGCCGCAGGGTTAGCCGGCTGCATTAAGGTTGCCATGAGCTTATCTCATAACGAACTTGCGCCAACTATCAATTGCCAGGAGCCGAATCCTAATATTCACTTTGACAGCTCTCCATTTTATGTTGTCCGCGAACGAAAATTATTACAGAAAAATCAAGGTGTACATCGGGCAGCGCTGAGCTCGTTTGGGCTTGGCGGAACGAACGCTCATGCCATATTCGAACAATATGAAAATGCCCAAGATACAAGAGCGGATAACGAAGGAAATCCTCCGTACCTCATTCCGGTATCGGCAAAGAACAGGGAGCGGCTGCAAGCATATGTAAAGGAACTGCTGACATTTGTCAGTCAAAATGATCTGACACAACACTCTTTAAGGGATTTGGCATACACCTTCCAGATCGGCCGGGAGGCGATGGACACAAGAGTTATTTTTATGGCGAGCGATTTGGAAGAATGGAAGCTGCAGCTGGAGCGTTTTGTGAATGGACAACCGTTGACAGAAGGCTGTATTCAAGGAGAAAAAACGCGAGTGAAATCCGCTGATCTCTTGCTTGGGGATGAGGAAACAGAAGAACTGGTTGCTTCATGGATGTCCAAAGGCAAACTGAAAAAGCTTGCCGAAGTGTGGGCCAAAGGTTTTCATGTTGAATGGCGCCAGCTTTACCCGAATGCGAAGCCGCGCCGCATGAGTCTGCCGACATATCCTTTTGCTGAAGAACGGTATTGGCCTGACATCAGCACGGGCAATCGTAAAACAGCTGAATCACGCTTGCATCCTTTGGTGCACCAGAATACATCTGTTTTATCGGAGCAGCGGTTCAGCTCCAGCTTCACAGGACAGGAGTATTTTATTGCTGAGCATATCATTAAAGGGATGGCGATTTTGCCTGCAGCTGTCACGCTTGAAATGGCAAGAGCCGCTATAGAACAAGGAATTGGCGGTTTAGATGATGATGAGGAATCCGGAATCCGCCTGAAACATGTGGTTTGGATGCGTCCGGTTGTAGCGGGAGATGAGCCGGTTACAGTAAACATCGGACTCTATGATGAAGACGGCGGACATATTCTTTATCGGATGTATGGTGAACCGGAATCCGCTGACGCAGACCCAATTGTATATAACCAGGGCATAGCGGAATTATTTCAGCCAAAGCATGCGGAGGTATTGGATCTAGAGGCGATAAAGAATCAATGTAATCAAGGCTTCATGGACACCTCCTTATTTTATGAAGGCATGATCGGAGCCGATTACGGTCCCGGATACAAGAGTGTGGAGACCGTTTATAAAGGAGACGGCCAGCTGCTCGCCAAATTATCGCTGCCGGGATCTGTCTCTCATACAGCAGCCGATTATGCTCTTCATCCAAGTTTATTGGATGGGGCGTTACAGGCGGCTGAATATTTGCAAAACGTCACCAGGGCGGAGCTTTCTGACAGTGAAGACTTTAAAGCTGCACTGCCATTTGCTTTAGAGGAGCTTGAAGTCTTTCATGAATGCGTTTCTGATATGTGGGTTTATGTTCAATTTAATTCAAAAAATAAACCTGGCGATCTGATACAGAAAGTTGATATTGACCTATGCGATGAGCATGGCAGCGTTTGTATACGGATGAAGGGGTTTTCGACGAGAGTGATGGAGGCTGACATACAAACAGAATCATCACATTCAGAAACCTTATTGCTTCAGCCCGTTTGGAAAGAACAAAAGGCTGGCGGAAAAGCGGATAAAGAATATGCAGAGCATCTCGTGTTCCTCTGTGAATGTGATCAGGACATGAGAAAAAAGATCGAAGCAGAAATGGAGCATGTCCATGTCTTCATCCTGGAAGCAAGGCCTGCTTCAGTGGATGGGCGTTTTCATTCGTATACGGAACAGGTGTTTAGAAAAGTGCAAGCGCTGATTCGCGAGAAACCGAAAGGAGATATTCTGATTCAGATCGTTACCTCTGCAGAAGGCGAGCAGCAATTGTTTTCTGGATTGACAGGGCTGCTGAAAACGGCCGAGTTAGAAACGGCTAAGCTGACCGGACAAATGATTGAAATCAGCAGTGAAGAAAGCGGGGAAAGTATCGCCCGCAAACTGAAAGAAAATCAAATAAGCAGCGGCACCCATATCAGATATCAAAACGGCACACGATTTATTGCAGATTGGAGTGAAATGAAAGCGGCAAGCCGTAACATCAGCATGCCGTGGAAAGACGGCGGCGTTTATCTCATCACAGGCGGTGCCGGTGGCTTAGGCCTTATGTTCGCAAAAGAAATTGCTGAACAAACGAAAAATGCGACAGTCGTTCTGACGGGCCGTTCACCTCTGAATGATAATAAAAGAGGGAAGATTGAAGAGCTTCGCGCTATAGGGGCCGAGATCACCTATCAGCAAATGGATGTTGCCGATAAAATCGCAGTGTACCAGTTAATGAACAATATCCAGAAAGAACATGGCCGTCTTGATGGCATTCTTCATAGTGCGGGAATTATTAAAGATAGCTATTTGGCCAAGAAATCAGCAGAAGATTTGCATGATGTGCTGGCGCCTAAAGTAAAAGGACTCGTTCACCTGGATGAAGCCAGCAAAGATTTGGCATTGGATGTTTTCATTCTCTTTTCATCTCTTTCGGGAAGTTTAGGCAGCATTGGTCAGGCTGACTATGCGGCAGCCAATGTATTTATGGATATGTATGCCGGATACCGCAGTACGCTAGCCGAACACGGTCAGCGGCATGGCAAAACGCTTTCTGTAAACTGGCCATTATGGAAAGAGGGCGGCATGAAGGTCGATCGTGAAACGGAGAAAAGACTTGTGCAGCTGGCCGGAATTGTTCCTCTGGAAGCAAAACAAGGCATACAGGCTTTTTATCAAGCGTTCAATAGTGAGGCAAGCCAAGTCATGGTGATGGAAGGCAACGTTCAGAAGATAAAACAAAACATGCTGTCAAAAACAGCCTCAGCACCTATTGAAAAGAGGGAAACAGAAAGCATGACTGAACCGGCAAAGAGCATTGACACAGGGAGTTTGCTGGATAAAGTAAAGGCGATGTTAAAGCGGGAGGTCGCCAAGCTATTAAAGGTTCCATTTGAAACGATTGATGACCATGCCGAAATGACGGTGTATGGGTTTGACTCCATTTCTATGACTGAATTCACCAACCATATCAATCGGGCATATAAACTGGCGCTGACGCCAACCGTCTTTTTTGACCATCCGACGATCCATGAGTTCGGCAAGCATTTGTCAGAAGAATATCAAGCGGTATTTGCGAAAACATTTGCTGTACGGACCAGGTCAAAGGTTCAGGCTCAGCCTGCATTTGAACAGGATAAAACCATACATGTCACCTCAAAAAGACGCCGAAAGCAGCCGGTTATGCTGCCGGCAACCATACAGAGTGAATCCGGTCCCGAGCCAATCGCAATCGTCGGAATAAGCGGCATTTTTCCTATGGCAAAAGATGTGGATGCCTACTGGAAGAACTTAAAAGAAGGCAAGGACTGCATGACGGAAATTCCGAAAGACCGCTGGGATTGGCGCGAATATGAAGGGGATCCTGCGAAGGAAGCCAATAAAACGAATGTAAGATGGGGAGGTTTTATTGACGGCATTGCGGAATTCGACCCATTATTCTTTGGCATTTCCCCGCGTGAAGCTGAACAAATGGAGCCACAGCAACGCTTATTATTGACTTACGCATGGAAAGCGATTGAAGATGCAGGGTATTCGGCAAAAAGTCTGTCAGGCACAAAAACAGGCGTATTCATCGGAACGGGAAATACAGGATACAGTTCTCTTTTATCTAAAGCGAACTCGGCAATAGAAGGGTCAGCGGCAGCTAACACGAGCCCGTCAGTCGGTCCGAATCGTGTCAGTTATTTCCTTAATCTGCATGGGCCGAGTGAACCTATTGATACGGCGTGCTCCAGTTCATTGGTAGCGATCCATCACGCCATTTCCTCAATCGAGGAAGGCACTTGTGACATGGCATTAGCCGGCGGCGTTAATACGATTATTCTGCCTGAGGTGTATATCAGCTTTGATAAAGCGGGTGCCCTGAGCAAAGAAGGCAAATGCAAGACGTTCTCAAATCGAGCTGATGGTTTTGCTCATGGGGAAGGAGCCGGCATACTGTTTCTGAAGAAGTTAAAAGCGGCCGAGGAAGCGGGAGACCATATTTATGGGGTGATAAAAGGAAGCGCAGTGAACCACGGGGGGCGTGCGGCGTCTTTAACGACGCCTAATCCGAAGGCCCAGGCGGAAGTCATTCAAACGGCATTCCAAAAGGCGGGAATCGATCCCAAAACGGTGACGTACATTGAGGCGCACGGAACAGGTACGGAACTTGGAGATCCGGTTGAAATTAACGGATTGAAAGCGGCTTTTAAAGGGCTGGGTGTAAAAGAAGGAGACACTTCTGCTAATCATTATTGCGGCCTTGGTTCAGCGAAGACAAACATCGGTCATTTATCGCTTGCAGCCGGTGCAGCAGGAATTATTAAAATTTTAATGCAGCTTAAACACAAAACCTTAGTGAAAAGTCTCCATTGCGAGACTGTCAATCCGTATATTCAGCTTGAAAACAGCCCATTTTATATCGTTCGGGAAACAGAAGAATGGAAAGCGCTACAGAATGAGCAGGGGCAGGAGCTGCCTCGCCGTGCAGGCGTCAGTTCATTTGGTATCGGCGGGGTAAATGCCCACGTGCTCATCGAGGAATATATTCCGAAGGCGGACGCTGGCAACATACCGTCGATTACTTCTGAACATCCAGGTATTTTCGTCCTATCAGCTAAAAATGAAGCAAGACTGAAAGAATACGCACAGCAGCTGGCTGAAGCGTTAGACCAGCATATTTACAAAGACGAAGATCTCGCAAATATTGCTTATACGCTGCAAGCCGGGCGAGACGCGATGGAAGAACGGCTGGGGATCATTTCCGGGTCAATTGAGGATTTGCAAGACAAGCTAAAAGACTATGCAGCCGGCAAAAATAATGTGGAGGATGTATATAGAGGGCGGATTGATAAAGGAACGCTGCAAATGCTGACGGAAGATGAAGAAATTCAAGAAGCGGTTGAAAAATGGATGGAGCGCGGAAAGTATGCAAAATTGCTGGAATTATGGGTGAAAGGGCTTGATGTGGACTGGGCGAAGCTGTATGGCGAGAATGAGCCGCATCGCATTAGCTTGCCGACATATCCGTTTGCGAAAGACCGTTACTGGATTTCTGATTATGTCGCAAATAGGGGAAGCCTTGAAGCCCACAAAAAAGCATCTCACATCAGCGCATCTGTGTTACATCCATTAATGCATCAAAACACTTCGAATCTCTCGGAACAGCGGTTTAGCTCAATCTATACGGGAGAAGAGTTTTTCCTTGCAGATCATGTTGTCAAAGGCCAACGGATCTTGCCGGGAGTGGCCCATCTTGAAATGGCGCGGGCTGCCATTGAGCAGGCTGCCGAGGTACAAAACGGTCAGTATCGCATTACGCTCAAAAACACAGTGTGGGTGCGGCCGATTGTAGTCGGGGAGCAGCCGGTGCAAGTACACATCAGGCTTTTTCCGGAGGAGCATGGTGACATTACGTATGAAATCTACGGCAACCCGGAAATAGCCGGTGACAAACCAATAGTATACAGTCAAGGCGGGGCTGAATTACATCCTGCTGCGGATACGCCGGTCATTGATGTAGCATCCCTGCGCGAGAAGTGTCAGCAAACTCATTTCTCCGTAAACGAAGTATACGACACCTATAAAATGATTGGTTTTGACTACGGTCCAGCTTATCGCGGTGTAGAAAAGATTTATACAGCTGAACATTTTGTATTGGCAAGATTGTCATTGCATCCTTCTGTTTTAGATACAATTGGCCAATTCAGCATGCATCCGGGTCTGATGGACTCCGCTTTACAGGCATCCAGCATTTTGACAGGCGCAGGAAATAACCGGCTGACGCTGCCTTTTGCGGTTCAAGAGCTTGAAGTCTTCGGGACATGCTCCTCGAACATGTGGGTATACGCCAGATTCAGTGAAGGCAGCAAAGCGACTGATAAGGTGCAAAAACGGGATATCGATATCTTAGATGAGAACGGCAATGTTTGCGTACGGTTAAAAGGTTTGTCATTCAGAGCGGCAGAAAGCGACCCTAGATCAGCAGAGTCTGACCAAACAATGGAAACTTTGATGTTTGAGGAAAAATGGATGTCTAAGGAGATCGACAAAGACGGTCTGGAACCAGAATATGAACGGCATATTATCATGCTTTGTGAAATGAACGGACTCACAAAAGACAGTATTGAATCAAAGCTCAAAGGAGCGGAATGTATAGTATTAGAGTCTTATCGGGAGGGTCTGGCAGAGCGATTCCAAGATTATGCCGAACAAGCGCTTGAGACGATACAGAGTATCCTCAAAAGCAAGCCGCAAGGCCATGTTCTGATCCAAATGCTTACCTCAGCGCAAAGAAAGCATTACTCTTTCTCAGGACTTTCGGCGCTCCTTAAAACGGCCGGGCTGGAGAATACAAAGCTGATCGGCCAGACGATTGAAATCGATACAAACGAAACTATGAATAGGATCGCAGAGATAGTCCAAGAGAATAAAAGAAACGCAGGAGATCAGCGCATTAAATATGAAAAAGGCAAACGGTACATCAATGAATTAAATGAAATTCATACGCCTGACCGTGAAATCAGATTGCCGTGGAGGGATCAGGGTGTGTACCTCATCACAGGCGGCGCAGGAGGACTTGGATTTATTTTTGCGAAAGAAATTGCAAGCCAAGTCAAACAGCCTGTTTTGATTCTTACAGGCAGGTCCGCGCTTAGCGCTGATCAGCAATTACAGCTTAGCGAACTGCAGCGTTTAGGTGCTCGTACAGAGTACAGACGGGTTGATGTGACTCAAACGGAGGCTGCGTCCGAGTTAATCACAAGGATCACAGCTGATTATGGCGACTTGCATGGTGTGATTCACAGTGCTGGACTGCTTAAAGACAACTATCTCATGAATAAAACAAATGAAGAACTTAAGCAGGTCCTCGCTCCTAAGGTAAAAGGGCTCGTAAATGTGGATAAGGCAACCGAGCATCTCGCGTTAGATTTCTTTATCCTTTTCTCTTCCATATCTAGTATCACCGGCAGCGCGGGACAGGCGGATTATGCGATGGCTAATGCATTTATGGACAGCTATGCCGCTTATCGTAATGCGCTTGTGACCGCCATGTACAGACACGGCCAAACATTGTCGATCAATTGGCCGCTGTGGAAAGAGGGCGGCATGCGTGTAAATAAAGAAACTGAAAAAATGACAATGAAAAATACGGGCGTTACGGCTATGCGAACCGAAACCGGCATTCAGGCACTTTATAAAGGATTGGCTTTTGATAAAGATAACGTCATTGTCATGGAAGGTATCAGAGACATGATGAGAGAAAAGCTGTCTCAAAAGCAGCCTTCTGAAGATGTTCCGAATAAACCAGCGCAAGAACCGGTGACCCAGAAAGCAATAATGGATCAAGACAGCTTATTGGACCAAATACAAGACATTTTAAAGCAAGCAATCTCTCAATTGCTCAAAATCAAAACTGAAGAGATTGATCCGGATATGGAGTTTAATCAATATGGATTTGATTCAATCACTTTGACTGAATTCGCTAATATATTGAATGAACAATACAAGCTGGATCTGACCCCTACAATTTTCTTTGAGCATGCAACTGTTTCTGCATTTGCCGCGTATTTATCAGCAGAATATCAAAATACATTCTCGGCGCAATTTGCAGTACCTGTCAAGGAGGATCTGCCTGTACAGCCTGCGGAAAAAGCCATGAGAGACATCAGGTTTTCAACCGAAAACCGTTTTGGCAAACCAAAGGAGCCGCCAGTGAAGAAGGCAGCCGAGCATGCGCCTGAGCCCGAACCTATTGCCATTGTAGGGATGAGCGGAGTCTTCCCAAAAGCAAAGGATGTTGAGGAGTACTGGATGAATTTGAAAGAAGGGACAGATTGTATAACAGAGGTTCCAAAAGACCGCTGGGATTGGCGTGAGTACTACGGAGACCCGCTAAAAGAAGCAAATAAAACGAACGTCAAATGGGGCGGTTTTATTGATGGAGTAGCCGACTTTGATCCGTTGTTCTTCGGCATTTCTCCGCTGGAGGCTGAGCAGATGGAGCCTCAGCAGCGTCTATTAATGACCTATGCTTGGAAAGCGATAGAAGAAGCGGGACATTCAGCCCAAAGCTTATCAGGAACCAAAACGGGCTTATTCATCGGTACTGGAAACACGGGATACAGCTCTCTTCTCTCAAATGTAGCTATCGAAGGCTCAGCAGCTGCTAATATGAGTCCTTCTGCCGGACCGAATAGAGTCAGTTATTTTCTGAACATTCATGGACCGAGCGAACCGATTGACACGGCATGTTCAAGCTCACTGGTCGCCATTCATCATGCAGTTTGTGCAATTGAAGCTGGAAACTGTGAAATGGCGATCGCGGGAGGCGTCAACACGGTTGTAACACCGCAAGGCCACATTGCCTACGATAAAGCAGGGGCTCTGAGCAAAGAAGGAAAATGCAAAACGTTCTCTGATAAAGCCGATGGATTTGCGGTCAGTGAAGGTGCAGGCATCCTCTTCCTGAAAAAACTAAAGGCGGCGGAACGCGACGGCGATCATATTTACGGTGTGATCAAAGGAAGTGCGGTAAATCACGGAGGCCGCGCGAATTCTCTGACGACTCCTAATCCGAAGGCTCAGGCAGAAGTCGTAAAAACCGCTTATATGAAGGCGGGAATCGATCCGAGAACTGTGACGTATATTGAAGCGCATGGAACCGGAACGGAACTTGGCGATCCGGTAGAAATTAACGGGCTGAAGGCTGCATTTAAAGAACTGTACGAGAAAACGGGAGATCCTTCTGTTCATGCCAGCCATTGCGGACTGGGTTCAGCGAAGACAAACATCGGCCATTTATCGCTCGCAGCCGGTGTAGCCGGTGTCATCAAAATCCTGTTGCAGCTAAAACACAAAACGCTGGTAAAAAGTCTGCACAGTGAGACGATCAATCCGTATATCAGATTGGAAGACAGCCCATTTTATATCGTGCAGGAATCCAGAGAATGGAAATCACTGCGGGATGAAAACGGACGGGAGCTGCCTCGCCGAGCCGGAGTCAGTTCATTTGGCATAGGCGGTGTCAATGCCCATGTGGTCATTGAGGAATATATTCCAAAAGAAACTGCTCCATCTGAACAAGCGCCAGCAGTGACATCACAGAACCCGGGAATCTTTGTCTTGTCGGCAAAGGAAGAAGATCGCCTGAAGGACCAAGCACAGCAATTGGCGGATTTTATCAGCAAACATTCAATCTCAGATCGTGATCTCACTGATATTGCTTATACACTCCAAGAGGGGCGCGATGCAATGGAGGAGAGATTAGGGATTATCGCTGTCTCGGTTCAAGATTTGCTGGAGAAACTGTACCTCTTTATAGAAGGACAAACCAATGCGACCAACATGTATAGAGGCAGGGCGAATAAAGGGATATTACAGACACTCAGGTCAGACGAAGACATTCAGAAAACACTCAAAAATGACTGGGGACCCGAAGTTTATACAAAACTGGTTGAATTATGGGTAGCAGGATTAAAAATAGATTGGAACAAACTGTACAGCGGCAAACTGCCTAACCGCATCAGCTTGCCGACCTATCCATTTGCAAAAGAGCGCTACTGGATATCGGATATGAAAGAGGAGGCAATCACGCAAAAGGCACCGACAAAAACTGTCGATACAGCAGTTTTGCACCCATTAGTACAAACCAACACTTCTGATTTGACAGAGCAGCGTTTCAGCTCAATCTTTACAGGCGCTGAGTTCTTTTTCAACGACCACAAGGTGAAGGGAAAGCCGGTCATGCCGGGGGTCGCGTATCTTGAGATGGTGCATGCAGCCATTTCGCAGGCAGTGCGAGGGCTCAAAGATCATCAATCTGTCATTCATATAAAAAATGTTGTTTGGGTGCAGCCGATTGTGGCGGACGGTCAGCCTGTCCAAGTGCATATCAGTCTTGAACCTCAGCACGATGGTGAAATTGCTTTTGAAATCTTTACAGAAGACGGTGAGAGCGCACGAAAGGTACACAGTCAGGGCAGTGTTGAGATAAGAGAAGCAGGAAACATTCCTTCTCATAATATCAGCGCGCTGCAATCGCAATGCAGTCAAAGCATACTGTCAAATGAACAGTGCTATGAGTTATTTAAAGCGATCGGCATAGAATACGGGCTTGGTTTTCAAGGAATACAGCAGCTTTACATTGGCCGCAATCAAGCGTTGGCAGAGCTTTCGCTGCCGTCTGGTGTATCTCAAACGCTGAACGAATTTATTCTTCATCCAAGTATGACGGATTCTGCTTTACAGGCTTCGATCGGGTTAAAGCTGAATTCCGGAGATGAACAGCTTTCATTGCCTTTTGCACTGCAGGAGCTTGAGGTATACAGCCCATGTACAGAAAACATGTGGGTCTCTGTCGCCTCGCGTCCAAACGAGGACAGAATACAACGGCTGGATATTGATCTATGTGATGAACAAGGCCAGGTATGTGTAAGAATCAAGGGCATCTCCTCAAGAGTGATAGAAGAAGACATACAACGCCCGGAAAAAATAAAACCATCTGACAGCAAGGCGTCTCTTAATGGAGCGCTTCTAATGGCACCGGTATGGGATCAAGTGCAAACGGAGAATAGCAGGATCATTCCGTCTGCTGATGAGCGTGTTGTCATTCTAGGTGGGGATGAAAACAGCAGAAACGCTGTACAAAGACAGTTCCCGCTTGCCAAAGAGCTGCACATCAAGCCGCATGATTCTATTCATCAGTTGGCAAACGAGCTTGAAGCATTAGGGGCATTTGACCATATTGTGTGGATTTCTCCTTCCCATATTGCGGAGTGCGAAATCGGTGATGACATGATTGAAGCCCAAAACCAAAGCGTTATGCAACTGTTCAGGCTCATTAAGGCGATGCTTTCTTTAGGCTATGGAGAGAAGACGATAAGCTGGACGGTCGTGACAGCGAATACGCAATGTGTTGGTCAGCATGACATTGTCAATCCAATTGATGCCGGTCTTCACGGTCTGATCGGCTCGATGGCAAAAGAATATACAAATTGGCAGACAAAACTGATCGATGTAGATCGAAATAAGGATTGGCCGGTGGCTGAAATCTTTTCCCTGCCTTTCGACCAAGAGGGAAATACTTGGGCGTATCGGAACAAAACCTGGCACAAACAGCGTCTGATCCCTGTACACAGCAATCAGCCTGTGCACACCAAGTATAAACACGGAGGCGTTTATGTGGTCATAGGCGGTGCGGGCGGAATTGGAGAAGCTTGGAGCGAATATGTGATTCGAACATACCAAGCGCATGTCGTTTGGATTGGCAGAAGAACAAAAGATGCATCCATTCAAAGCAAGCTGGACAGACTTGCGCGTTTAGGGCCGGCTCCGTTTTATATCGAAGCTGATGCCGCAAACCGAGAGGACTTGGAACGCGCTTATGCAGCCATCAAACAAATACATCGGGAAATCAACGGAATCATTCATTCTGCCATCGTTTTGCAAGACCAAAGCCTGATGAATATGGACGAGGAACGTTTCAGAAATGTTCTTTCTGCAAAAGTGGATGTAAGTGTGCAAATGGCTCAAGTCTTCCAGAAAGAGCCGTTGGACTTTGCTTTGTTTTTCTCTTCCGTACAATCATTTGCAAGAGCTTCAGGACAGA
The DNA here is from genome assembly GCF_037964915.1 of Bacillus sp. FSL K6-1012. Lineage (NCBI taxonomy): Bacteria > Bacillati > Bacillota > Bacilli > Caryophanales > Bacillaceae > Bacillus > Bacillus sp. FSL K6-1012. Next base: position 1,934,317 of record NZ_CP150175.1, read on the forward strand.
GCAATTATGCTGCCGGCTGCAGCTTTAAGGATGCTTTTGCTCATCGGCTTTCACAAGTATGGCCTTGTACAGTAGCTGTGATCAATTGGAGTTATTGGGGCAGCATTGGTGTTGTTTCCTCACCTGATTATCAGCGAAGAATGGCGCAGGCGGGCATAGGCTCCATTGAAGCCCCTGAAGCGATGGAAGCGTTGGAACTGCTGCTCGGGGGGGCGCTGAAACAGCTTGTGATGATGAAGATGGCAGACTGCGAAACGGGCAATGACTCAGGACAGAATGACGAAACAATTGAGGTGTATCCGGAAACTCACAGCTCCGCCATTGAGAAACTGCGAAGCTATCACCCGGGAGACAGCACAAAGATACAACAACTGTTATAGGAGGGGAAAGCGCCAATGCGAAACACAGAAGACATTCTCTGTAAGATGCTGTTAGCACAATTGCAGTCCATAGGATTTTTTAAGGAAAATAAGCCCCAGCCGGTGCTGCATAATTTCTATGGCAGATGGTTTGAGGAGAGCCTATCGATTTTGGAGCGGCATGGTTTTCTTCAACAAACGGCAAATGGATACTCCGTAACCCGCTCAACAGAGGACATAAATGAATTGTGGAACGAATGGGATGAAAAAAAAGCAGACTTGCTTCAAGACAGTAACATGAAAGCCATGGTGGTGTTAGTAGAGACTGCACTTAAAGCCTTGCCGGATATTCTGACCGGCAAGGCATCTGCCACCGATATCCTTTTTCCGAACTCATCTATGGAATTAGTGGAAGGAATCTATAAAAACAATCAAGTCGCAGACTATTTTAACGATGTGCTGGCAGACACCTTGGCTGCCTTTATGCAGGAGCGTCTAAAGCAAGAGCCTGAAGCAAGGATTCGTATACTAGAAATCGGAGCAGGAACAGGCGGTACAAGCGCTGCGGTTTTTCAAAAAATGAAAGCCTATCAGTCACATATAAAAGAATATTGCTATACAGATCTCTCCAAGGCGTTTTTACTGCATGCGGAAAAAATGTACGGTCCGGACAACCCTTATCTGACGTATAAGGTATTTAATGTGGAAGAGCCGGCGGCTGAACAACATATAGAAGCGGGCGGATATGATGTGATTGTCGCTGCAAATGTGCTTCATGCGACGAAAAATATCCGGCAGACATTGAGAAATGCCAAAGCGGTTTTGAAGAAAAACGGCCTGCTCCTTCTGAATGAGATTAATGACCATAATATATATTCACACCTGACCTTTGGCTTGTTAGAGGGCTGGTGGCTGTATGAAGATCCTGATCTGCGTATCCCGGGCTGCCCCGGTTTATATCCAGACTCATGGAAAATGGTGCTTGAGAGTGAGGGCTTTCGTTATGTTTCCTTTATGGCTGAACAATCACATCAGCTCGGCCAGCAGATCATCGCAGCGGAAAGTGACGGAATCGTCCGTCAAAAAACACGAACAGAAAAACCAGCAGAAGAAATTATAGATTACCATCTAGATGAACATCATTCTCAAACGAAGGATAGTGATGAGGATTCTCTTCTTGAACAAACGACACAATTTGTGAAACATACGTTAGCAAAATCAATAAAACTATCACCGGAGCGTATACATGCAGAAACAACGTTTGAGAAGTATGGAATCGATTCTATTTTGCAGGTGAATTTTATTCGTGAGTTAGAAAAACTGACGGGTGAGCTTCCGAAAACAATTTTATTTGAACACAGCAATACGAAAGAACTCGTCGATTTTCTGATAAAGGAGCATGAAGGGAAGCTGCGGACATCACTGCTGAAAGAAAAATCACAGCCCGCAAATAAAGAAACTTCTATTCAAGCGAAGCCAGTAAAATCTGAACAGCCGTTTACATATCAAACGCGCCGTTTTAGCGGAGACCAGCAGCTAATTAAAACTCAGCAAGCAAAGGCGAATCCAAAATCAGAAACCGAAACAGCGAAAAACGTAAAGGCACTCCCTTCTCATAGAACCACACCGAATCATTACGGCACAGAAGATATTGCAATTATCGGCATAAGCGGACGTTATCCGATGTCTGAAAACGTAGAAGAGCTCTGGGAGCATTTAATAGCTGGGGATAATTGTATTACAGAGGCTCCGCAATCAAGATGGCGGACATCTTTAGTAAACACTTTATCGAAAGAATCATTACAATCGTCAGATAAGAAGCGCTACGGCGGATTTTTAAAAGACATACATGCGTTTGATCATCATCTTTTTGAAGCGGATCAGAATCAAGTAATGGAAATGACGCCGGAACTTCGTTTATTTTTAGAAACCGTCTGGGAAACATTTGAGGACGGCGGCTATTCTCAAATCCGATTAAATGAACTGCAGGACAACGGAACGGGAGTAGGTGTCTTTGTTGGAAATATGTATAATCAGTATTTTTGGAATATCCCTTCATTAGAACAAGCGGTGCTGAGCTCTAATGGCGGAGATTGGCATATTGCAAATCGCGTTTCTCATTTTTTTAACCTGACAGGACCAAGTCTGGCTGTCAGCTCCGCATGCTCCAGTTCTTTAAACGCAATCCATCTTGCATGTGAGAGTTTGAAACTGAAAAACTGTTCGATGGCAATAGCCGGCGGTGTCAATTTAACACTGGATCTCTCTAAATATGATGCGCTGGAGCGCGCAAATCTTTTAGAGAACGGAAATCAAAGCAAGAGCTTTGGCACAGGAAGCGGGCTTATTCCGGGTGAAGGCGTCGGAGCCGTCCTGCTAAAACCGCTCTCTAAGGCGATAGAAGATCACGACCATATTTATGCCGTCATCAAAAGCAGCTTTGCCAATCATAGCGGGGGAAGGCAGATGTATACAGCGCCAGATCCGAAGCAGCAAGCTGCATTAATCTCCAAGTCCATTCAGCAATCCGCCATTGATCCGGAAACAATCGGCTATATAGAATCTGCGGCAAATGGTTCAGCATTAGGTGACCCGATTGAAGTAATCGCACTATCTAATGCATTTCAACAGTATACAAATAAGAAACAGTTTTGTGCGATAGGCTCTGTAAAATCGAATCTTGGACATTTGGAGGCGGCTTCCGGCATTTCTCAGCTCACGAAAGTTCTGTTGCAGATGAAAAAGGGGACGCTTGTGCCGACGATTAATGCCACCCCTGTCAATCCAAATATTAACCTGGAAAACACAGCATTTTATCTGCAAAAACGAACGGAGCCGTGGCAGCGGTTAAAAGATCCCGATACAGGAAAGCATCTGCCCAGAAGAAGCATGATTAATTCTTTCGGAGCGGGAGGGGCCTATGCGAATCTCATTATAGAAGAATTTATCGGCGCTGCAACTGAGCAGCAACATCCAGTGCCTCACCAGCAGGAATATCTGGCCGTTTTTTCTGCGAAAACGAAATGGAGCCTGCTCAGCTATCTTGAAAAACTGCGAGTGTTTTTAGAAAAAAAACCATCTTCTTCTATTGGAGCAGTTGTACGCTCACTGCACAGGATCAACCATGACTTAGAACATCGGGCTGCATTTTCGGTATCGTCGACGCAGGAATTGATTGAAAAACTAAAGATTTTCCAAAAAACAAAAGAAAGCTCACTCCAAGATGGTATCTATACATCCTTTGATTTACAATCAGATGCGATTTCTACAAATGCAGGGTCAGCCCATGAAGAAACAAGCTTAACCGCACAGCAATGGGCTGTGGGGGCTTCGATTCATTTTGACCATATACATCAAGGGAATGAAACTGGCTGGATCAATCTGCCTCACTATGCATTTGACCATCAAACAGTCTTTCAATTCGGTGCCCTGCCTCATGAAGAAGGGAAAAGGCATGATGAGCAAACGGTTAATCATCCGCTGATACAAGATTCATTCGTATACGATGAGCCTTACGTTCAAGGCCATGTGTTCAACAAAGAACGGGTGCTCGTCGGTGCAACCTATGCAAGTCTTGCGATTGACGCATTTTTTGAAATGTTTCCTGAGGAAATCAGCGGCCGTATCAGTAAATTAAGTTATCTAAACCCTGTTGTCATAAACCAAGGGCAAACAATTGAAGTGAAAGCTGATCCTCTTCAGAAAGATCATGCAATCGATTTGCAAATCATGTATCGTGAGCGGGCATCTGAAACTTGGAAGCCTGCCGCAATCGGGCAATGCCAAAAAGATCATTTTGAAACAAAAAAAGTAAACATCGAAAGCGTAAAACGTTCGTTAACAGAGCTGGATCATATTGACCAAATGTATCAAACCATCGACGGCGGCGCTGAGTGGGGAGACTTATATAAAACCATCACTCATCTGTACAGAGGCAATAATTCAATCCTTGCAAAAGTGCGTTTGTCTCAAAACGGCATGGCAAATGCGCATCATTACACTGTCAGCCCATTGATTACAAACAGTGCTTACCTGGCAATTCTCAGTTTCATAGAACAAATAGACATAGAGGGGCATTTCTTGCCATTTGGAATCAACGATATTCAATTCACAAAAAATAAAATAAGAGAAGATTGCTGGCTTTTGATTACTTTGGTTAAGAATACCGGTGAAATGCTGCTGTTTGACATAGATGTGATGAATGAAGCGTCAGAAACGGTGATGCGCTATTCAGGTTACTCTTTAAAGCAATTCCGCTTAACAGATCGAGGAAGCAAAGAGGAAAATCAGGAAGTTCAAATACACGATATAAGAGACCGTATTCGAAGCTATATCACAGATAAACTGGCTGATAAGGCGGCCAATCCATCAAAACTGTCTCTTGCAAAAGTTCATATCATGGATTTGGGGATCGATTCTTCCCAATTGATTGCGTTGACAAGAGAGCTGGAATCAGCGACAAAGATTGAGCTAAATCCTACATTGTTTTTTGAATATCCGACTCTTCAAGAACTGGCCGACTTTTTTGCCGAGAAACATGAAAAATCCTTTGTTCAATTGTTTGGAGGGGTCAAGCAACAGCAGAAATCCCCGAATATAAAAGAAAATAAAATAATGCAAATGCAAACCTATGAAAGAAAGACGGATGAAACAAAAGAATATACGGCAGACGGTATAGCCATTATCGGCATGTCAGGGCAGTTTCCAAAAGCAAACAATGTAACGGAATTTTGGGATAACCTGGTTCATGGGAGGAATTGTATTTCTGAAGTGCCGGAAGAACGCTGGGATTGGCGAAAATATACCGAAAATACTGATGGGAAGCAGTCAAGCCTTCAATGGGGCGGGTTTATAGAAGGCATAGGTGAGTTTGACCCGCTGTTTTTCGGCATTTCACCGAAAGAAGCAGCGACAATGGATCCCCAGGAGTTTCTGCTTTTGACACATGCGTGGAAGGCGATGGAAGACGCCGGTATAACAGGCCAAGCCTTATCCAGCTGCCCGACAGGAGTTTTTGTCGCAGCCGGCAATACCGATGCGGCTGTGATTCCTTCCTTAATGCCAAACCGTATTTCCTATGCACTGAATGTAAAAGGGCCAAGTGAATATTATGAGGCTGCCTGTTCCTCAGCTCTTGTCGCTTTGCACAGAGCGATTCAATCCATTCGAAACGGCGAATGTGAGCAAGCCATTGTTGGCGCTGTGAACCTTCTGCTCTCACCAAAGGGCTTTATCGGCTTTGATTCAATGGGATATTTGAGTGCGGAAGGAAAAGCCAAGTCCTTTCAAGCAGAGGCGAATGGATTTGTTCGAAGTGAAGGTGCAGGGGTTCTCATCATTAAACCTTTACAAAAAGCCATTGAAGACTCTGATCATATTTATTCTGTCATTAAAGGGACAGGTGTATCGCATGGCGGCAGGGGAATGTCACTGCACGCGCCTAATCCGATCGGAATGAAGGATGCGATGAAGAAGGCTTATCAAGGGTCGCAAGTTGATCCGAAAACGGTGACTTATATAGAAGCGCACGGGATCGCCTCGCCAGTGGCTGACGTTATAGAAGTGGAAGCGTTGAAATCGGGATACAGACAGCTCGAATCGGAGCATTCACACCAATTGCAAGGAGAAATGCCATGTTACATCAGCAGCTTAAAGCCGAGCATCGGGCATGGAGAACTGGTCTCAGGCATGGCTGCTCTTATGAAAGTCAGCATGGCGATGCAGCATAAAACAATACCTGGTATTCCCGGTTTTGATTCATTGAATGATCAGGTGTCAATAAAGGAAACGCGTTTCCGGATGATTGACAGAAACCAGCAGTGGGAAGAAATACAGGATGATGCTGGCAGAACGATACCACGCAGAGCAAGCATTAATAGCTATGGTTTTGGAGGAATAAACGCGCACATCATCTTAGAAGAATATGTTCCTTCTAATACAGAACCAGCAATTGAACATACAGATGAGCCGCACATTGTGGTGCTTTCTGCAAAAAACCAAGACAGACTAAGAGCCGTTGTTCAACAGATGCTTGACTATGTAAAACAGCAAAAAGAACTGTCTTTACAAAATTACGCTTACACACTTCAAGTCGGACGAGAAGAGATGAGTGACCGGATGGCCTTGGTCATCCGCAGTAAGGATGAACTCGTACTCGGATTGGAAGAGTACTTAACAGCTGCGGAAAAAGCCGAAAAGCCGAAAAGCACTGTACCTTGCTTTATCGGAAATTCAGAAGAAGGCTTGTCAGATATCGGCGCCTTGCTTGAGGGAACATTGGGCGATATCGTGATGCAGACACTATTGTCTGAAAACCATCTTGAAAAGATCGCGTTTTGCTGGGCAAAAGGAGTGCAAATTCCATGGGAGCAGCTTCATCGAGGAAAAGGTGCGCGGAGAATATCATTGCCCGCCTATCCGTTTGAAAAAAGAAATTGCTGGAATGACTTTCTATCACCAGAAATAGCACCTGCTTTTTCAAATGCTGAGATTCCCCTTCACAAAAGAAACGATATTCAAATGATATCTGATGTATTGGGCATGACGCCTGAAGAATTAAATCCTCAAAAGGCATTACAAGATTACGGGTTTGATTCTATCGTTTGTATACAGTTATTGCAGCAATTGCAAGCAGAAGCTGGCCTGTCAATCAGCCTGGCAGAGCTGCAAACGTGTCAAACCGTGCAGAATATGGTGGACTTGATAGCAACGAAACGGGAAAACACAGTACAAGACCAGTCAGTCCAGACTGTCAGCCGGTCATTTCCGGAATTAATACCGTTAAACGATGGCAAGCGGGGGCGCCCTGTATTTTGGTTTCATGGAGGAGTAGGCGGTGTAGAAATCTATACGCCATTTGCGAAGAAAAGCCAGCGTCCTTTTTACGGCATTCAAGCCAGGGGCTTTATGACAAATCATGCTCCTTTACACGGAATTGAACAAATGGCTTCCTATTATATAGACATTATGCGATCCGTACAGCCGGAAGGCCCTTATGATGTAGGCGGATATTCCTTAGGCGGACTGCTCGCATATGAAGTAACACGCCAGCTGCAAAGCCAGGGGCTTGCTGTAAAAAGCATGGTCATGATTGATTCCCCTTACAGTCCTGGACGTGAACAAAATGAGTCTTCTGTAAAAACGTCAATGCTTCAAACGATAAATACGATGCTTGCATCTATTGTTCAGCCGGAAAAGCTTACAGACGTTCTCATCAGCCGTGAAGAGGTAGATGTTGACAGAGAGGAAGAGGAATTTTTAACTGAACTGATTGGTTTAGCAAGAAAGCGGGGATTAAACAAACCGGAGAAGAGAATACGGACTCAGCTTAACCAAATGGTCAAAGCTCAGCATGCTTATGAATTTGAGGCGTACACTGTGCAGCCGCTTGTGGATCCTGAAGCGGTAAAATGTTATTATTTCCGCAATAAAAGCAGGTCATTCCTTGGCGACTTGGACATTTACTTTACCATTTTAAATGAAAAAATACCGTTGGATGATACTGCCTACTGGGAGGAATGGGAGCGGCAAATCCCTCAATTCCATCTGGTGGATGTCGATTCCAGCAATCACATGATGATGTTAACAGAATCTAAAGCGTCCAGCGCCATGCTGGAGTTTTGTGAAAAACTATACTCAAACAGAGGCGTAGTAAACGCGAATTTCCTTAAGGCTTTTCGCAAAAAACATGAAGCCAGCGAAGAAAACGCTGATGAATTGGTAAAGCGCTGAGGAAATATAAAATCCCCCTTTAAAAGGGGGATTTTTATCTGCTGGAAGAAATCAGCTGAGGTGTGAAAGTGAATCTTTCCTTGCAAGTGAGACCGGAAGACTTTCTAATCCTCTTAAAAAAGCATTTTTTCTCCATTTCAACTCTTCTGGCGTTACCGTAAGTTCAATTTGCGGAAATCGTTTCAGCAGTGCGTTAAACGCAATTTGCCCTTCCAATCTTGCCAGTGGCGCTCCTAAACAGAAGTGTATCCCAAAGCCGAAAGAGATATGCCGATTAGGTGTTCTGGTTATATCGAATGTTTCTGGATTTTCAAATCGTTCAGGATCTCGATTGGCAGAACCGATTCCTATAAAAATCATGTCTCCCTTTTTGATAGAATGGCCTTGGTAGGAGAAGTCTTCAATGGCCCACCGATTTGCCATCATAACGACAGGGGAGGTGTAGCGCAGCAATTCTTCAACGGCTGTATCTATCATTTCAGGATGCAGTTTCAGTTTCTCTAATTCTCCCTTGTGCTGAAGCAATGCAAGGGTGCCAGATCCGATTAAGTTAACCGTCGTTTCAAGTCCTGCTACCACCAAAAGGAACAGCATAGAGTAAAGTTCTTTTTCACTTAACGTTTGGCCGTCTTCTTCAGCATGCACAAGTTTACTGATCAAATCGTCTTTTGGCTGTATTCTTCTTTCATGAATTAACTTGCCAACATAGTCTTTAAACTCCCGAAGAGCCTGATTGGTCAGTTCTCGGTTGGCCTCTGAAGTATCAACCATGGCATTGGTCCATATTTGAAACTGTGCCCGATCCTCTTTCGGTATGCCCATCATTTCAGAAATCACGATAAACGGTAACGGAGAGGCAAAGGATGCCATAAAGTCTGTTTCATTCTCTTTTTCCATTTCATCTAACAATCGTTCAGTAATTTGTTCGATGCTGATGCGTAGATTTTCAATGGTGCGGGGGGTAAATGCTTGGTGAACCAGTGACCTTAAACGAGTATGGTCAGGTGTGTCTTTTGCCAGCATATGATCTGATACGAAATCAACGTCTTCACTGACATTGAGCATTTCAATTTGTTCTTTACTCATTACATTTTTAACGTCTCTTGTAATTCGGTTGTCTTTAAGAAATGCCATGCAATCATCGTAACGGGTGATTAACCACGCCGGATATGTACTTCCAAAACGGTGTAATTCGAATCGATGAATGGGTGCGTGTTCTCTAAAACGGCCTAAAACTGAAAAGGGGTTTTCATGAAACTCTTTAGCATGCGGATGAAACATCAAATTTTCCATTTTCCATTCTCCTCGCCTAATAGATTAAGACAGATGCATTTATTCAGTTTAGACCAGATGTAAAAGAAAGCTTTGCGCAATCTGTATAACAGAATCCCATTGGAAACGACAACCTGTTATGTCTAAAACTATATATCTATTTTAGGTGCCGTTCAATAGTTTTGGGACGAAAATATCGGCTTGCGGGTAAGGAAATGATTCCATGCAAAAAAGCGCCTTTGGGGCAATTTCAAAGGCGCTGTATTCTTTCGACCAGGTGAAAGTTTCTTCATTTGTTTTGTACATCAATAGTATATACCGCACGATCTGTCAGTACCTTCAATCCGCCATTTTCTTGGTGAATGTGAATATCCCCTAATAAAGGAATTTCATAAGCGTTCTGCGGAAGCGGTACGTCTCCAGCTTCAGTAAAGGTTGTTCCTTCGCCTTCCAGGACGAGTTCGTCATTTGCAACGTAGTCGTCAGGGTGGTTTGCGCTGCGTATGCCCACTTTTTGAAGGTGAAGAACAATCTGATCCAAATCTGAAATCTCGTCTTGGTTATTGGTCAGTTCGCCTTTTCTAATATCAAGCGTCTGGCCGATCCGCTCTCTCAACCATTCAGAAAGCTCAGTGTTGTTGAGTGCCATCAGTCATTCCTCCTTTTGATCTATACTGTAACTATTCCCAATTGTTTTATGTTTTACACTCTGCTGGGATATACCGGCTTATGTATGCTAAAAAACACTGCTGACCCTTTAACGAACCAGCAGTGTTCACGAAGATCATGAAATCTTATTCACCAGGAATAGCTTTCTCAGCATTGATTGCTCCGGCACCGTAAATATTCGGGTCTTCGCCTGTCCATTTATCAGACCCATTTTTAAGCAGCTCTTTCACTTCGTCCGGCGTAAGATCTGGATTTTGCTGGAGTATTAAGGCGGCGATTCCCGCACAGATCGGCGTTGCCATTGATGTCCCCGACATTGTAAAATAATGAGACCCTACACGGCTTGATTTTTGCAGCTTATCGATATATGAATTCGGTGAGCGAAGGGAAATGATGTTTACGCCCGGTGCTAAAATATCGGGCTTTTCTTTCCCGTATACAGTCGGTCCGCGGCTTGAGAAAGAAGCAACTGTATCATCTTCGCTGCTTACTGTATTGTTATCGTCAAACGCGCCGACAGTAATGACTTTTTCGCTTACACCAGGGCTTGAAATTGTCTGCGGATCAGGGCCTGAATTTCCGGCAGCAACACAGACGACAATCCCGGCGTTCCAAGCTTCTTCAACTGCTTTGACTAATGGATCTTCCAGTTCATTGTCATAACGCAGCGCATCGCCGCCAAGGGACATGCTGATAATATCAATTGGTTCATCCGGATTGTCCTCATTATATTGAATACACCATTCGACGCCTTCAATAATGTCCGCTAACGTGCCTGAACCTTGTTTGTTCAGCACTTTTACTCCGATTAAATTGGCTTCCGGTGCAGGTCCGCGGTATTGGCCGGAAGATGACGCGCCGCTGCTTGCGACATCACCTGCGCAGTGTGTGCCATGTCCATTATCATCATACGGCTCTGTTTTTTGGTTTACCATATCGGCAAATCCAATAATTCTTCCCTCTAAGTCAGGGTGCGGGTAGATTCCTGTATCGACTACTGCGACTGTAACGCCTTTACCGGTTAAGGTTTGCCCGCTTCTGACGACTTCCTTTGCATGGCTTGCTTCGGCTGCTGTGTCAAGAAGCGCTTTGACTTCGCGGTTTAAATACACTTTGCGAATATCGCTGCATTCAGAAAGAAGAGAATGCAATGCTGAAGGGGTAACCTCTGCGCTGCAGCAATTGATTTTGTTAAAACGGTTTTTTAGCTTGCTGCGTTTTTCTTTTTGTAAAACCCGTCCCGCCATTTGAAAGCCGGCCTCATGGCAGCCTTCCTCGAATTCAATGATGACCGACATTTTTTTTCTGTTTTTTAATTTTGTTTCAAAAAACTGATGTAAAAAGCAAGGAGTCCACTTGAAGGGCTTGTAGAGCTGCAAGACGCTTTCACGCAATGGCCAATCAAGCTTATGAGCGTTTGCTCTCACCATTTGTACCATAGAGTAGCCAAACATAGATTTTCCTCCTATTATGAAGTTCTCTGTATACTCTATGAGTGGATCATATGTTTGGTAAGTTTGTTTGTCCTTTAGAGGAGGCGGACAAGAGTTTGTTTTTATGAATCTTTTGAATCTGATACGAAAGAATCATGTGTACTGTTAATCATTAGGTATTGAAAAAGAACGTTTGTTCGTATTATCATTTATATATATCAAACAGGAGGAGCGATAATCGTATGAATATCTTCTTACGCCGGTCTTTGGAAGATCAGATACCAATCAGCATTATATATATGAAGAAAGACGGCACCATAACAAAAAGAACGATTATCGTCAGGCAGAAAAGCAAAACACAAATTAAAGCTTTTTGTTTTACGAACCATCAGATCAGAACGTTTTTATTAGACTCTATCCTCTCCTGTGACTTTGTGCGAACAAGGAAGCAAGAACCCCGGTTCGCAGGACTATAACAGGCCGTCCGCTTCAGCATCCCGGACAGCCTGGTTTTTAGTAAAACCTTCCTTATTCCTCTATACATTTAATTACCAAGTGAGGTTATCCCTACCTTTTTCGTTTTTCCTCTCAATCTTTTTTCACTGATATTTGAATATAACCGCTGATAAATGTGACATTCAATTGATTTTTTGAAACCGGGAACTTTTTCACTGATGATATGGTGTATACAATGGTAAGATAAAACCTATTGACTATACCTCATATAATGAACCTTGCCATTCTTGTGAAAGGAGTTTAACATGAGAAGATTTTTACTAAATGTCATATTAGTCTTAGCCATAGTCTTATTCATAAGATATGTTCATTACTCATTAGAACCTGAACCATCCAACCAGCCGGATACATATTCAAATTTCAGCAGTCTGGCAGAGAATGAGGACCCTGCTGATTATGATATTTCTTATCAAGAGAAAAAAGGGAGCAAAGTTTTAATCATGTCTCCGCACGGCGGAAGAATTGAAGGCGGAGTAAGTGAGCTTGTGCGTTATTTCAACGATGACTACTCGACTTACCTGTTTGAGGGCTTAAAGTCACATGATAATCAAACGCTGCACATTACAAGCACCAACTTTGATGAGCCATTGGCTGAAGAGAAGATCAAGGAGCACCAGTACGTTGTCGCTTTTCACGGATATAAAGGAGAAAAGAAAAATACACTTGTCGGAGGAACAGACCGTAAGCGGGCGAAAATGATTGTCAGAGCTCTTGAAAAAAGAGGGTTTTCCGCTGAATTAGCGTCCTCTCAAAGCGGCCTTGCAGGATTAAGTGCAGATAACATTAATAACCAGGGGGAAACCGGGCTGAGTATCCAGCTGGAAATCAGCCGTGAACAGAGAGAAGCCTTTTTTGATGATTTTTACTATAAAGATAGGAAATACACGAAAACCAGTGAATTCTACTCTTATGTCCGGGCGATAAAACATGTACTTGAAAAAGAATATTCCTAATAAGCAAATCAGAGGACAAAATCAAGGAAGATCAGTAGACTGAAATGGAATCCATTGAAGGAGGCAATCAAATGGCAGATCATCATTTTTATTTAAAAGCGAATTGGCCGGGAAAACGCAATGATGTCGGCACAATCGAAAGCGGGAATCTCATCACGTCTATTTCTATTCCTCAAGAAATGGACGGACCGGGGGAGGGGACCAACCCGGATGAAATGCTTCTCGGGGCAGCGGCAACCTGTTATATTATTACGCTTGCTGCTATGATGGAAAGAAGCGGACTGGAAAAAGAAGATCTGCAGATGGAATCAGAAGGCATAGTCGATGTGACAAGAGGGATCTTTACATACAAAAAAATCATTCACCGCCCCGCAGTAGTCCTCAGACACGATGCCTCAGAAGAAGACGTTGCGTTAGCCCACAAGCTTTGTGAAAAAGCGGAGTCTTCCTGCATGATCTCACGAGCCATTCAAGGAAACGTCGAACTGCAGCTAGAAGCTTCTGTAAAAATATCGGAGCAATCATAAAAAAGCAGACGGTCACTGACAGGCCGTCTGCTTTTTTTCTTTATTAGGGGCTTTTGACTGATTTAACAGCACAACGCCTGCAATAACGAGTGTCAGCCCAAATATACCCTTCAAGCTGATGGTTTCGCCAAAAAGCAAAAAACCGACTACAGCTGTAAGCGCCGTCCCGATACCGGACCAAGTGGCGTAAGCGCTTGATAAGTCTATGGTTCTTAAAGAAAAGCTTAAAAACGTGAAGGCGGACAGAAATCCGGCAGCCACTCCGATAATAGGCCAGAATTGCGTAAAGCCTTCGGAGAGTTTGAGCATTGTGCTCCCAAATACCTCAGATAATATGGCAAGAGCCAAATAAAGAAATCCTCTCATATACAACACTCCCTTACTGCCAATTAAGCAGCACAACACCTGAAATTAATAGAGCAATCCCAATAAGTCCTTTTACATTCAGTTTTTCCTTGAAAAATTTCGCACCGATAACGGCCGTCAGCACCGTACCCACGCCGCTCCATGTCGCATATGAAAGGCTTAGAGGGATGCGGTTTAAGGTAAGCGACAGCATATAAAAGGCAAGGGAATAACCAATCACGACCAATGCACTCGGCTTCCACTTTTTGAAGCCGTCAGACACTTTCAGCATGGCCGCTCCGATTGATTCTGAGCATATGGCAATTGTGAGGAATAAGTAACCGATCATCATCGTAATCCTCCTCACTCAAAATATGATAAATGTTAGGTAATGAAAAGATCATCAGCTAGAAAAATATTAGTGCAAACCTATGTATGAGTCAAGAGATTCATTTCAACTCAGATTCGGGGGATAAAAAAGACCCCTTTTATAAGGGGTCTGCCGGGTTTAGTAGTAATATGGGTACGGGGGATAAGGATATCCGCCATAAAAATAAGGGTTAAATAAAGCACTTCCTACAAGTCCGCCTACCAGCCCGCCAAAAAAAGGTCCTCCGTAAAATCCAAACGGCCGTCCAAAGCCATAGCCAAACCCAGGTCTTCCAAATCCAAAACCTGGCCGTCCAAACCCGTAGCCGAACCCTGGTCTGCCAAAGATTCTTGCATCATTTTCGTCAATGAAATATTCCACTTCGTTCATTTTTTCTTTCCTCCAATAATAAAGTGTAGATGATGCAGTGTATTCAGCCTACCCAAATTTGATTGGGCGTTCAGCTGAAAAAGAAGGAGAGTGAATTGATTGGGCCTGTATCAGTCTGACTGGGCCATGGCGCCGCCTCACGTACATGCTTATCGTGCTAAAACAACCAGTGAACAGGGGCATTATCATATCATTGAAGGTTTTACTCAGCCGGCAAACGGAACGAATACGGATCGCCATACACACTACTTCACTGGGATTACTTCGTTTGAAAATGGTCATTTCCACCGCTATTACGGGATCTCGGGCCCTGCCATTCCCAGGGCTGACGGAACACATTATCACAAAATTGAAGAAAACACTTATCTCGCTTATAACGAGCCGATTCAGATCCGTTACGGAGGCGTTGTGTACGATCCCCGAAATCACAGCAAAAAAACGCATCGCCATCATTTGAAAGGCAAGACACGGGAAATTGTCGGAAATGAGCCTCTTGGCTGGTAGAAGAAATGTTTACTGCTGCAAAAAAAGGGCAAAATGGATAGGTGGTTATATATGATGAGTGCTATAATGGGGGGAGATTTGTAAAAGAGAGTGATACATAGTGAAAAATAACAAACAGCCCGTTGTCATATTAGTCGGACCAACGGCAGTGGGGAAAACCAATTTAAGCATTCAGCTTGCTAAGGCTTTGAACGGGGAAATTATCAGCGGAGATTCCATGCAGGTTTATAAAGGAATGGACATCGGGACAGCTAAAATCTCTGAACAGGAGACAGAAGGTGTGCCGCATCATCTGATTGACATTCTAGACCCGGCAGATTCTTTTTCCACCGCGGATTATCAAGGCTTGGTCAGAAATAAAATCAGCGAGATCGCAAAAAAAGGAAAGCTTCCGATGATTGTAGGCGGTACAGGGCTTTACATTCAATCCGTCCTTTACGATTATACCTTTACGGAAGAGGCGAACGATCCGGCGTTTCGGGAAGAAATGCAGAAGGCTGCGGCGCAGGAGGGAGCTGAATTCCTTCATGCTAAGCTGGCTGCGGCTGATCCGGAGGCAGCAAAAGCGATTCATCCGAATAATACAAGAAGAGTGATTCGCGCACTGGAGATTTTACATACATCTGGTAAAACGATGTCGCAGCATTTAAAAGAGCAAAAGCGGGAGCTGCTGTACAATGCTGTATTAATCGGGCTTACAATGGACAGAGACACGCTTTACGACAGGATTAATCAGCGAGTCGATCTGATGATGGAAGCCGGACTTCTTCCGGAAGTGAAACAGCTCTACGACCGAAAATTGAGAGACTGTCAATCGATACAGGCGATCGGCTACAAGGAGCTGTACGCATATTTTGACGGATTTGTGACACTTTCTGAGGCTGTCGAGCAATTAAAACAAAACTCCAGACGGTATGCGAAACGCCAGCTGACGTGGTTTCGCAACAAAATGCCGGTTGACTGGTTCGATATGACCCCGCCTGTTGATATGGAGCTGAAAAAAAAGGAAATTTTCACACATATAGCAGGAAAACTGCAACTTTAATCGAAACTGTATGATATAGAGAATCAAGGAGGACGAAACATGAAACCGATTAATATTCAGGATCAGTTTTTGAATCAAATCCGCAAAGAAAATACGTATGTCACTGTTTTTTTACTGAACGGCTTTCAATTGCGCGGCCAGGTGAAAGGCTTTGATAACTTTACCGTATTGCTAGAATCGGAAGGTAAGCAGCAGCTTATATATAAACATGCGATCTCAACTTTTGCACCGCAAAAAAACGTCCAGCTTGAATTAGAATAGACCATAAAGATAAAACGAAATAGAAAAACCTCGGGCTGAAAGCCCGAGGTTTTTTGTGTCGCAGAAGTTCCTATAGAGATTACAAAAAATATAGGAAATTGGTTATTTGTGTAAAACTCCTATTGTTGTACAATGATTTGTGATCATGCTGGAAAGGGGAGAGGGAAATGAATCACAAACGAAAACGTGCCATATCATGGGGTCTGGTGTTTTTCTTAACATTGCTGTTTGTCACGCTGCCGGTATCTAAAACTTGGGCTGCAAGCGTAAATGGCACGCTGATGCAGTACTTTGAATGGTACCTGCCTAATGACGGACAACATTGGAAACGCTTGCAAGAAGATGCGGGGCATTTATCTGAAATTGGAATCACTGCTGTATGGATTCCGCCTGCATACAAAGGAACGAGTCAATCTGACAATGGATATGGCCCATATGATTTGTACGATTTAGGAGAATTTCAGCAAAAAGGGACGATGCGCACAAAATACGGCACAAAACCGGAGCTTCAGTCAGCGATCAGCTCCCTGCATTCGCAAAACATCCAAGTATACGGTGATGTTGTTTTGAATCATAAGGCAGGCGCGGATGCAACGGAAGATGTAACCGCGGTCGAAGTGAATCCAAACGATAGAAATCAGGAAACATCAGGAGAGTATCAAATAAAAGCATGGACAGGCTTTCATTACCCGGGCCGCGGAAGCACGTACAGCGATTTTAAGTGGCATTGGTACCATTTCGACGGAGCGGATTGGGACGAATCCCGAAAGCTGAACCGCATCTATAAGTTTCGAGGGGATGGAAAGGCATGGGATTGGGAAGTATCAAGGGAAAACGGCAACTACGATTATTTGATGTATGCAGACGTCGACTATGATCATCCGGATGTTGTCGCAGAAACGAAAAGGTGGGGTACCTGGTATGCAAACGAGCTTCAACTCGACGGTTTTCGGCTCGACGCTGTTAAACATATTAAATTTTCTTTTCTGAGTGATTGGGTAAAGGCAGTCAGACAATCAACAGGAAAGGAAATGTTTACAGTTGCAGAGTATTGGCAAAATAACCTGAACGAGCTCGAAAACTATTTGAATAAAACTGATTTTAAGCAATCTGTTTTTGATGTCCCGCTTCACTATCATTTGCAGGCTGCATCCTCACAGGGGGGCGGCTATGATATGAGACATTTGCTGGATGGCACTGTCGTATCGAAGCATCCGATGCAAGCGGTAACATTTGTGGAAAATCATGATACACAGCCGGGGCAATCATTGGAGTCGACTGTACAAACATGGTTTAAGCCCCTCGCTTATGCCTTCATCTTAACAAGAGAGGCTGGTTACCCGCAGGTTTTCTATGGAGATATGTATGGAACAAAGGGTTCATCGTCAAGGGAAATTCCGTCGCTCAAAAATAAAATAGAACCCATTTTAAAAGCGCGTAAACATTATGCATACGGGACCCAGCATGATTATTTTGACCATGAGGATGTGATTGGCTGGACGAGGGAAGGTGATCAATCGGCCGCCCAATCAGGATTGGCTGCATTAATCACAGACGGTCCTGGCGGGTCAAAGAGGATGTACGTCGGAAAGCAAAATGCCGGCGAGACATGGTATGACATTACTGGGAACCGCTCCGATCCTGTTACAATTCATTCTGATGGATGGGGAGAGTTTCATGTAAACGGAGGTTCAGTATCCATTTATGTACAGAAGTAAGAAAGGGAGGGGCTGAAAGGCTAACACAGCAGCCTCTCTTGTTTTTTATCTTGCGTGGTCTTTTTTATAATGAGAACATAAGAAGGAGGAAAGTGTATATAATGTAAAAAATTTGAACGTAAGAGGAGTGAACGAATGTTTTCTGAATCTGAAGCGGAGTTGAGACGAATCAGAATTGCACTTGTCTGGATTGCTGTGTTCTTATTGTTTGGTGCGTGCGGGAGAGATGAAACAGTGATTGAAACAGATAGCGGAGATTCTTATGAAACGCCCCAGCCAAGTTCATTTCCGCTCGAAAATAATCATTTTGGAATCGTAAATGACGGCAATATAGAAATTTATGAGTATAATGAGGCTGATAACAAGGTAAAGCTTAAAAAAGCGTTTCCGTCTGATGAGCTTGAATAAAATTCACAAGCATGGAATTTTACAAAGCAGACGCAGGCCGCTAAACTGAATACTGACACAGAACATACAGAGGGTGAAATGATGAAGCATAAGATTATTGTCAATCACTGGGAAGAAATCTGTGAAGACGATTCCTGCTATGAATATGGAACGAGTATTATTGTTAATGGAAAAGAATTAATCAGAGAAGCCTCAATTATAAGCGCATTGAAGGCAGTTTTAGAAGAAATCGGCGCTGATGCAGAAATAGAAGAAACAGTCGAAAGCGAAAAATGCTGTGACAGTATAAGAAAAAAAAATCTAGACTACTAAGCAGTTTTTTTTCATGTTATGATATACATCGGCTTAAAAACGACACTTCGAGTAGGATGAGAGATGATTCTCGTTCTGCTCTCTTTTTTGGGCCCTGATGAGGGTGCCAGAGAGAAAATATGAATTTTTTATTAAAACGAATCTATATATTGTGTTTTTACCAGAGGGTAGTATACTATATATAGTGTTAGTGGTTGAGAGATTCATATTTTTTGATAGGTCGTGATAAAACGTGGTACAAATCATATTTGATTCAAAAACAGGGAATGTTCAGCGCTTTGTGAATAAAATAGACTTTCAGCAAATACGCAAGGTGGACGAAATTGACCACCTGGACACTCCGTTTGTTTTGGTCACCTACACGACAAACTTCGGCCAGGTACCGGCATCAACACAATCATTTCTCGAAAAATACGCCCATCTCTTATTAGGGGTCGCTGCGAGCGGCAATAAAGTATGGGGCGATAACTTTGCGAAAAGCGCCGATACCATTTCAAGACAATATCAGGTGCCGATTTTGCACAAATTTGAACTCAGCGGCACATCTAAAGACGTTGAATTGTTTACTCAGGAGGTAGAAAGAGTTGTCACAAAATCAAGTGCCAAAATGGATCCAGTTAAATAACGAAATCATGATCCAAAAAGATGGAAAATTCCAGTTTGATAAGGATAAAGAGGCTGTACATAGTTATTTTGTAGACTATATCAATCAAAACACAGTTTACTTTCACGATCTAAAAGAGAAGCTGGATTATTTGATTGAAAATCAATACTACGAAGAGGAATTCTTAAGCCTTTATTCTTTTGAAGACATTAAAGAAGTGTTTAAGACAGCTTACGCTAAGAAGTTTCGTTTTCCTTCCTTCATGAGTGCGTTTAAATTCTATAATGACTATGCTTTGAAAACGAATGACAAGAAAAGAATCCTCGAGCGTTATGAGGATCGGATCTCAATTGTTGCGCTGTTCTTCGCAAACGGGGACACTGAGAAAGCAAAAGAATATGTGAACCTAATGATCAATCAGGAATATCAGCCCAGTACACCGACATTTTTGAACGCCGGCAGAAAACGCCGCGGTGAACTGGTGAGCTGCTTCTTGCTCGAAGTCAATGATTCATTAAATGATATTTCAAGAGCGATCGATATCTCCATGCAACTTTCTAAACTGGGCGGCGGGGTTTCTCTTAACCTGTCCAAGCTTCGCGCGAAAGGTGAAGCCATCAAAGATGTTGAAAATGCCACAAAAGGTGTTGTAGGCGTCATGAAGCTTCTTGATAACGCGTTCCGTTATGCTGACCAAATGGGACAAAGACAAGGATCTGGTGCGGCGTATTTAAACATTTTCCACCGCGATATCAATGATTTTCTCGATACGAAAAAGATTTCTGCCGACGAGGATGTGCGCGTCAAAACACTTTCTATCGGTGTAGTCATTCCGGACAAGTTCGTTGAGCTTGCGCGTGAGGACAAAGCGGCTTATGTATTCTATCCGCATACCATCTATAAAGAGTACGGACAGCACATGGACGAAATGGACATGAATGAAATGTACGACAAGTTCGTCGACAACCCTAGGGTGAAAAAAGAGAAAATCAACCCGCGGAAATTGCTCG
The DNA here is from genome assembly GCF_037964915.1 of Bacillus sp. FSL K6-1012. Lineage (NCBI taxonomy): Bacteria > Bacillati > Bacillota > Bacilli > Caryophanales > Bacillaceae > Bacillus > Bacillus sp. FSL K6-1012. The sequence continues at coordinate 1,954,744 of NZ_CP150175.1, forward strand.
AAAAACTGGCGGTGCTTCGTTCTGAATCAGGCTATCCATACATCATGTTCCAGGATAATGTCAACAAAGTACATGCGAATAACCATATTTCAAAGGTGAAATTTTCTAATCTTTGCTCTGAAGTGCTGCAGGCATCTCAGGTTTCTTCTTACACTGACTACGATGTAGAAGATGAAATCGGTTTGGATATTTCCTGCAACCTGGGATCGCTTAACATTCTCAACGTGATGGAGCACAAATCGATTGAAAAGACTGTTAAGCTTGCGACTGATTCCTTAACTCACGTATCTGAAACGACTGATATCCGTAATGCACCTGCTGTAAGACGGGCAAACAAAGCGATGAAATCAATCGGTCTCGGCGCTATGAACCTTCACGGATACCTTGCGCAAAACGGCATCGCGTATGAAAGTCCAGAAGCGCGCGACTTTGCGAACACATTCTTTATGATGGTGAACTTCTACTCTATCCAGCGTTCTGCAGAGATCGCAAAAGAGAAGGGCGAGACGTTTGATCAATATGAAGGATCAACCTATGCAACTGGTGAATACTTCGATAAATACGTTTCAACTGATTTCTCGCCGAAATACGAAAAAATCGCAAATCTGTTTGAAGGTATGCATATCCCGACGACAGAGGACTGGAAACAATTAAAAGCATTTGTGGCTGAACACGGCATGTATCACAGCTACAGATTATGCATTGCGCCGACAGGCTCGATTTCATACGTTCAGTCAAGCACGGCATCTGTCATGCCGATTATGGAACGGATTGAAGAAAGAACATACGGCAACTCAAAAACGTACTACCCAATGCCTGGGCTTGCATCTAATAACTGGTTCTTCTACAAAGAAGCCTATGATATGGATATGTTCAAAGTCGTAGATATGATCGCGACAATCCAGCAGCACGTTGATCAGGGAATCAGCTTTACATTGTTCCTAAAAGATACAATGACGACTCGTGATTTAAACCGGATTGATTTGTATGCACATCACAGAGGAATTAAAACCATTTACTATGCAAGAACGAAAGATACTGGGCAAGACAGCTGCCTTTCTTGTGTTGTTTGATTAAAGGAGAGTTTATAGTGACGAAAATTTATGACGCAGCAAACTGGTCAAAGCATGAAGACGACTTTACCCAAATGTTTTATAACCAAAATGTGAAACAGTTCTGGCTTCCGGAAGAGATTGCTTTAAACGGCGATCTCCTCACTTGGAAGTACCTCGGGAAAAACGAGCAAGACACGTATATGAAGGTACTGGCCGGATTGACTCTTCTTGATACAGAGCAGGGGAATACAGGAATGCCGATCGTGGCTGAGCACGTAGACGGCCACCAGCGGAAAGCCGTGCTGAATTTTATGGCGATGATGGAGAACGCCGTTCACGCAAAATCGTACTCTAATATTTTCATGACACTGGCACCGACTGAAACGATTAATGAAGTATTCGAATGGGTCAAACAAAACAAATTTTTGCAGAAAAAAGCGCAAATCATCGTCGGACTCTACAAAGCGATTAAAAAAGATGACGAGATTTCACTGTTCAAAGCAATGGTTGCATCTGTGTATTTAGAAAGCTTCCTATTCTATAGCGGTTTCTATTATCCGTTATATTTCTACGGACAAGGAAAACTGATGCAAAGCGGTGAAATTATCAACCTGATCCTTCGTGATGAAGCGATTCACGGTGTTTATGTCGGACTTCTCGCTCAAGAAATCTACAATAAGCAGACAGAAGAGACAAAAGCAGAGCTTCGCGAATTTGCCATTGACCTTTTGAATGAGCTTTATGAGAATGAGCTTGAGTATACCGAGGACTTATACGATCAAGTCGGACTCTCGCACGATGTCAAGAAGTTCATCCGCTATAATGCGAATAAAGCGCTGATGAACCTTGGATTTGATCCGTACTTTGAAGAGGAAGACATTAATCCGATCGTTTTAAACGGATTAAATACAAAAACAAAATCACATGACTTCTTCTCCATGAAGGGGAATGGGTACAAAAAGGCGACCGTTGAGCCGATCAAAGACGATGACTTTTTCTTTGATGATGAAAAAGAGCAGATATAATATCTGCTCTTTTCGGCTTGAAGGTTGAAATAGGAGGACGCAGTAATCATGGGAAAAATGGATGAAATCATCTTGGTCGCTCCGCGCGATGAAGTGTTTAAAAAAGAAAAATTGACTTTTCAAGGCGTAAACAGTGAAGATGCCCGAGTAGCAGAAATTATGGCTCAAATTGAGGCGACCTATTCTGAAATGAGAAGGGGAGACGCAGAAGAAGATCCTCATTATAAGCAGCCGATTCCTTATGTCGTCATTAAACGCGAGGATGAAGTTTTCCTTTATGAGCGGCTGGCTGGCGGCGGAGAATCACGTCTTCACAATAAGCTTTCTCTTGGCTTTGGCGGCCATATGAATCATATTGAAGGAGCTGCTTCCTTTGCCGAGGTCTTAAAGCTGAACACAGACCGGGAGCTTGATGAAGAACTGCAAATCGAAGAAGAGGATAAGCAGGCCATTGTCACATTAGGTTTGATAAATGATGATGACAACAGTGTCGGCAAAGTGCATATCGGTATTCTATCTGCGCTTCAATTAAAGCCAGGCTCACATGTGGAAGTCAAAGAGAAAGAGCAAATTGCGGGTAAATGGATGAAAATTTCTGAACTAAAACAAACAGACATTTATAACCGTCTGGAAACATGGTCGCAATTCGTGGTTGACATTCTTGAATAAAAAAACCCGGTTTCTCATGAAGAGGAACCGGGTTTTTTTATCAGGCATGCTCGTCCGCAAACAGTATTATGATTCTAGGAAGACCATAGCGTCAAAGCCGGTATTCTCAGCTCTGGCAGCAAGGGCATCGGCATTATCTTTGGAAGAAAAAGCGCCGATCTGAACCTTATATAATCCGTCCTTTAAGAGCACAATGGCGTCAAAGCCCTTAGACTCTGCGCTGCTTGCAAGATTGTCCGCATTTGCTTTAACCTTAAAAGCCCCGATTTGAACCTTATATAACCCTGAGTCGGATGTTTTCTGAAGGCTGAAGGATTGCTCTAACCCGTTTGCATGTCCTCTTGCCAAGCTTTGAATAAAACTGCTCGTTTTAAGCTTGTTCGCATCTGTAACCGTATCAATAAAACCGTTTTCCGTAAGCAGGGCAGGCATTGAGGATTCCCTTAATACGTGGAAGTTTGCTGTTTTTTTACCGCGATCTGAAAAGTCGACAGCTTGTATGACTTCAGAGTGAATCTCCGATTGGTAAGTCGTTGTCGGTGCTCCGACTCCCGGATAAATGTAGCTTTCGAAACCTGTTCCGCCCCCGGAATTAATGTGAATGGATAAAAAGAAATCGGCTCCCCAGTTATTTGCAGCATTTGTCCGGTCGCTTAAGCTGACATATTGGTCGCTTGTCCGGCTTAGCAGCACAGAAACACCCTCATACTCATTCGTCAATATAGTGCGTAAAGCTAAAGCGATTTGCAAGGTTAACGTTTTTTCTTGGAGACCATTGCCTGTTGCGCCTGGATCGGACCCGCCATGACCTGGATCAATAAAAATTTTAACCATTCTCCATCACCTCATTACAGGATATGAAAAAAGACGGCTTCTGCTTGTACGATTATCATCCGGCAGAAAAATGAGGAAATAACCCCTGTTACCCGAAAAATTATTTCTCGGGAAAGCGCACAATTCAACAGGATATGACAGGAAGGTTGCTAAAAGTTTGTCTTTTAGTCGGTTTAATAAAGGTGGTTATTCAATCAAATTCAGCAGAAAGCGGAGGGGTATCTCTGTAAATGATGCTGACATACACAACGGTCTCCATGCTGCTTCAGTCTTTTTGACTGTGGTTTGGGAGGTCAGTCAGAACGTACTCAATGGAAATAACATTCAGACATTCTTTTTGTTTCCTATTAATATCACTCACTCTTGGTTGCATGGGTTAACGTTTATACTCACTCTTTTCCTCGGTGCCATTATTTTGCTCTCCAGTTCTTCATCGGATTATTGGGCATTTGTATTTGAAGAAGTATGGGGATTTGACATCATCCTAGGCTTAGTCTCTCAGGAAAGTTGATTTCCCGGGTGTTTTACCCGGATTTGTTCCAAAAAGTTGCTGGCTTTTATACATCATCCCAAAATCCTCACTCTGATGAGCCGACAATCGGTTTAGATATCCTGCGCGAAAAGAAGAATACCCAGAAATTTCTTCATCATGTAAATACTGAGCATAAAACGACGATTCTTCTCACCTTCCATCAAATTGATGACGTTGAACGTTTATGTAAACGGATCATCCTGATTGAGGAGGGAGAAATATTCGACGGACCGAAAGAAAAGCTGTCACAATTGACGAACAGTAAGAGAAGCTCAGCTGTTGAAGTAGACGCCGTTCATGCAGACTGGGGTTTACTTTCATGTCAACCTACTGAAGTGAAAGGGAAGTATATCTGATAATTCATAAATTCCTCAGCTCATTACAAGCATATCTGCGCATTGAAAATATCCTAACTGAGGTTTATACATCGAAGAAATATCACTTTCATAGCTGATTGTTCTAACAAATTTGCTTAAAATAAAATCTCTTGGTTTGTCCACCCTGTGTTCGTGAATACAATAAGAAATAAAGTATTTCTCGGGAAAGCGCAGGATTCCCCATTGTTCCCGAAAAAAAAGCATTTGTTTCGACACATGATAGGCGTTTGTCACATAAGGCATACGCTTGAATATCATATAGAAAGAACTGAGAGGTGAAAATGTTGGAGCGCGCTGTGACTTATAAAAACAACGGACAGATCAACATTATTCTTAACGGACAAAAGCAGGTGCTGACAAACGCTGAGGCAGAGGCGGAATATCAAGCGGCTTTGCAAAAAAACGAAGCTAAGCACGGCATTTTGAAGGAAATAGAAAAAGAGATGAACACACTGGTTGGAATGGAGGAAATGAAACGAAACATTAAGGAAATATACGCTTGGATTTTTGTCAATCAAAAACGTGCGGAACAGGGCTTGAAGGTGGGAAAGCAAGCGCTGCATATGATGTTTAAAGGAAATCCGGGAACTGGGAAAACGACAGTTGCACGGCTTATCGGCCGGCTGTTCTTTGAAATGAACGTACTGTCAAAAGGCCACCTGATCGAAGCGGAACGTGCTGACTTGGTCGGGGAATACATTGGCCACACCGCCCAAAAGACGAGGGATTTAATCAAAAAGTCATTAGGCGGCATTTTGTTTATAGACGAAGCCTATTCCCTTGCAAGGGGCGGCGAAAAGGACTTCGGGAAAGAAGCGATCGACACGCTTGTCAAGCATATGGAAGACAAACAGCATGAATTCATTTTAATTCTTGCCGGATATTCACGGGAAATGGAGCATTTTTTATCATTGAATCCCGGTCTCCAATCCAGATTTCCCATCTCCATCGATTTCCCGGATTATTCCGTCAATCAGCTTATGGAAATTGCGAAACGGATGATCGCAGAGCGGGAATACCAGCTCAGTCAGGAAGCTGAATGGAAATTAAAGGATTACTTAATGACAGTCAAAAGCACAACAAGTCCCATTAAATTCAGCAATGGCCGTTTTGTCAGAAATGTCATAGAAAAATCGATCAGAGCGCAAGCCATGAGACTTCTAATGGGCGACCAATACTTAAAAAGCGATTTGATGACCATTAAAAGCCAAGATCTTTCAATTAAAGAAGATACCGCTGGCTCGATATAGACCTCTTCCTGTGAGAGGTCTTTTTTTCTAATGTATTTCTTGTTTTCACAGCAATCGATTTGTGGTATACACATGCAGGGTTTGGTATGATAATACTACTGCCCAATATGCAATAGAAAGGAACATCCATTTGAAAGAACAAGAAACAAGACAGGAAAAGGCCATTTTAGTCGGATGTCAGCTGCCGCATATCACAGATGAGCATTTTGAAAATTCCATGGAAGAGCTTGCATCACTGACAAAAACAGCAGATGGAACGGTATTGACCAGCGTCACGCAAAAACGAAACCGGGCTGACGCAGCTACATATATAGGAAAAGGGAAGGTTGAAGAGCTGAAGACGCTCGTTGAAGAGCTTGAAGTCGATCTTCTTATTTTTAATGATGAACTGTCACCAAGCCAGCTAAAGTCCTTGGCAACTGCGATTGAAGTAAAAATCATCGACCGCACGCAATTGATATTAGATATTTTTGCGAAAAGAGCAAGAACAAGAGAAGGAAAGCTTCAAATCGAGCTGGCTCAGCTCCAGTATGCTCTCCCGCGTCTGACTGGACAGGGGATCAACCTTTCCCGGCAAGGCGGAGGGATCGGCGCGAGAGGACCGGGGGAAACAAAACTGGAGACCGATCGCCGCCATATTAGAAATCGCATTCATGAAATTAACACGCAGTTGTCCGCTGTCATTCGCCATAGAAGCCGCTACCGTGAAAGAAGAAAGAAAAACGGTGTGCTGCAAATCGCTCTTGTCGGGTATACGAACGCGGGGAAATCAACGTGGTTTAACCGCCTGACAAGCGCTGACAGCTATGAAGAAGACCTTCTGTTTGCCACGCTGGACCCTATGACCAGAAAAATGGTGCTGCCAAGCGGCTACAGCGTGCTCCTGTCAGATACGGTCGGATTTATTCAAGATCTTCCGACGACACTGATCGCTGCATTCCGCTCAACGCTTGAAGAAGTAAAAGAAGCGGATGTGATTCTGCATCTGATTGATTCCTCAAATGAGGAGTACACAGGGCACGAAAAAACGGTGCTTCGCTTGCTGGAAGAGCTTGAAGCAGATGATATCCCGGTGCTGACGGCTTATAACAAACGCGATCAAAAGCTGCCTGACTTTATCCCGTCCGTTGGAAAGAATCATATCATGGTCAGTGCAAGATTTGAGGAGGATACTGAAAAGTTTAAGGAAGCCATCCAGCGTTATTTGCGCCAAGAACTGTTAACGCCTTTTGAAGCGCAGGTACCGGCAAGTGAGGGCAAGCTTCTCTCGAGAATCAAATCCGAAACGATGGTTGACCGTTTTCATTTTAATGAAGAAAACGAACAGTACGACATATCAGGATATGTACAAGAAGAGCAAAGTATCATCGGTGAATTGAAGAAGTATATGTAAGAAGGGAATACAAGGACATGTTCGAAACTTTAACACACGGAGATTTATTAAAAAAAACAGCAATGGAAGTGGAAACGGAAATTGCCGGCGTTCATAAACAAATAGAAGAAATCAGTGAACGCAATGAATGGAGAGTGCTTCAAAGCTATAGAAAACACAAGGTGAGCGACACTCATTTTACGCCGTCTACAGGATACGGCTATGATGACATCGGAAGAGATACACTTGAAAGCATTTATGCAGATGTGTTTGGGGGCGAAGCCGGGCTTGTCAGGCCTCAAATTATATCAGGCACACATGCGATTTCCATTGCTTTATTCGGTGTCCTCAGACCGGGGGACGAGCTGCTTTATATCACAGGCAAGCCGTATGATACGTTAGAAGAAATTGTCGGCGTCAGAGGCGGAGAAAATTCTGGATCGCTAAAGGATTTTCAAATCGGCTACAATGCGGTTGAACTGACTGAAGACGGAAAAATAGATTACGATGCTGTCGCTGCAGCTATCAATCCGAAGACAAAGGTGATCGGCATTCAGCGCTCAAAAGGATATGCCAATCGTCCTTCTTTCTTAATTAGTGAAATCAAAGAAATGATCCGCTTTGTAAAAGAAATCAATGAAAATCTTATCGTATTTGTGGACAACTGTTACGGAGAATTTGTAGAAGAGCTGGAACCTTGCCATGTAGGCGCCGATCTCATGGCGGGATCTCTTATTAAAAATCCGGGAGGCGGTCTTGCCAAAACAGGCGGGTACCTCGTTGGAAAATCTGAATGGATCGAGGCTTGTTCATACCGAATGACTTCACCGGGCATCGGCCGGGAAGCCGGAGCGTCTCTTTACTCGCTCCAGGAAATGTATCAAGGCTTCTTTTTGGCGCCTCACGTTGTGTCACAAAGCTTAAAGGGAGCGGTGTTTACAGCGAGATTCCTTGAAAAACTGGGCTTCACTTCAAACCCGAAATGGGATGCGAAAAGAACAGATTTGATACAATCCGTTGAGTTTTCCGACAGAGAAAAGATGATTGCCTTTTGCCAGGCCATTCAATATGCATCGCCGATCAATGCCCACGTGACGCCTTATCCAGCCTACATGCCGGGATACGAAGATGATGTGATTATGGCAGCGGGCACATTTATACAAGGAGCAAGCATTGAATTATCAGCTGATGGCCCTATCCGCCCGCCATATGTAGCGTATGTCCAGGGAGGATTAACCTATGCGCATGTGAAAAATGCCATATGCAGTGCAGTGGATTCTTTAATGGATAAGAAATTAATTTGAATAGTTTAAAATTTTCACTGAATTTCATGTTAAGAATCCTTACATGTTATTGACACAAAATATAACATCACCTATAATGAAACTAAGTTAAGAAAAGGAGGAAATTGAGATGAGTGATAACATTCGCCGCTCAATGCCTTTATTTCCAATAGGAATTGTCATGCAATTGACCGAATTATCAGCAAGACAAATTCGGTATTATGAGGAAAATGGACTGATATTTCCAGCTAGAAGCGAAGGAAATAGACGATTATTCTCATTTCACGATGTAGATAAACTGTTAGAAATTAAACACCTGATTGAACAAGGTGTAAACATGGCAGGAATTAAACAAATTCTGGCGAAAGCTTCGGCTGAGCCGGAACAGAAACAAAATGAGAAGACGAAGAAACCAATGAAACATGATCTGTCTGATGACGAACTGAGACAGCTCCTGAAAAACGAGCTTATGCAAGCCGGCCGTTTTCAAAGAGGAAATACATTCCGTCAAGGCGACATGTCCCGCTTCTTTCATTAATCCGTTAGCAACTGTTTTGCTATATACATTTACCTTTTAGAGGAGGAGTTTTACGAAATGGCAAAGTATACAAGAGAAGATATCGTAAAATTAGTAAATGAGGAAAACGTCAAGTACATCCGCCTGCAATTTACCGACATTCTTGGAACAATCAAGAACGTTGAGATTCCTGTAAGCCAGCTTCCAAAAGCACTTGATAATAAGGTCATGTTTGACGGATCTTCTATTGAAGGTTTCGTTCGCATCGAAGAATCAGATATGTACCTGTATCCTGATCTAAATACATTTGTTATCTTCCCATGGACAGCTGAAAAAGGTAAAGTAGCACGTTTCATCTGTGATATTTACAATCCGGATGGCACACCTTTCGAAGGTGACCCGCGAAACAACTTAAAACGGATTCTGAAAGAAATGGAAGACCTGGGCTTCAGTGATTTCAATCTAGGACCTGAGCCTGAATTCTTCTTATTCAAATTAGACGAAAAAGGCGAACCGACGCTTGAATTAAACGACAAAGGCGGATATTTCGACTTAGCGCCAACTGACTTGGGAGAAAACTGCCGCCGCGATATCGTTCTTGAGCTTGAAGAGATGGGCTTTGAAATCGAAGCATCTCACCACGAAGTAGCGCCTGGCCAGCACGAAATCGACTTTAAATATGCTGGTGCAGTCCGTTCTTGTGACGACATCCAAACGTTTAAACTAGTTGTTAAAACAATTGCCCGCAAACACGGTCTGCATGCGACATTTATGCCAAAACCGTTGTTCGGTGTGAACGGTTCAGGTATGCACTGCAATCTATCACTCTTCAAAGATGGCGTTAACTCATTCTATGATGCAAACGCAGATCTTCAGTTAAGTGAAACAGCGAAACACTTCATTGCAGGTATCGTGAAGCATGCAACAAGCTTTACAGCAGTAACAAACCCGACAGTGAACTCTTACAAACGTCTTGTTCCTGGCTATGAAGCACCTTGCTACGTTGCATGGAGCGCGCAAAACAGAAGCCCGCTTATCCGTATCCCGGCTTCCCGCGGCATCAGCACACGTGTTGAAGTGCGCAGCGTAGATCCAGCTGCGAATCCGTACCTAGCACTTAGCGTCTTGCTTGCTGCAGGTTTAGATGGAATCAAAAACAAACTAGAAGCGCCAGCTCCAATCGACCGCAACATCTACGTGATGAGCAAAGAAGAGCGCATGGAAAACGGAATCGTCGACCTTCCTGCAACACTTGCTGAAGCATTAGACGAATTCAAATCAAACGAAGTGATGGTCAAAGCTCTAGGCGAGCACCTATTCGAGCACTTCATCGAAGCAAAAGAAATCGAGTGGGATATGTTCCGCACGCAAGTTCACCCTTGGGAACGCGAACAGTATATGTCTCAGTATTAATCTCTCAATCCCTTGGCACTATTGGTGTCAGGGGATTTTTAAATTTTGGTCATAAGATTAAGAGATTGATAATTTTGGTCCTTGACCAAAATATGACCAAAAAAATTTGAAGTTATGAATCTAACTCCATAATTGAGGACACGTATTTCTCGTAATCCTTTATTCGGTTTTGGTCAAGCTTCTTACTAATATGTGAATAAACATCGGCAGTTACCATCATGCTTTTATGACCTAAACGTTCTTGAATGTATTTCATATCAGCGCCTGACTCTAAAAGTAAAACAGCATGTGTATGCCGTAATGCGTGGATAGGCATTTTATTTATGTCAGCTCGCTTTAAAATACGATTAAACGCATTAAAAAGGGTGGACTTAGGTAAAAAATTCCCGTCAACTCTGCAAAATACTAAATTGAGATCATGTTTATAATCAGCCTGTAACATTTGTTTATTCTCAAATTGCCACTTCTTATGTTTTTGTAAAGCAGCAGAAAGGGAAGCGCCAATTGATATTCTTCTTTTGGATTCATAAGTTTTAGTTTCGCCGAAGAGTTCATCAGCTGTTTTTGCAGAAAAATCTAGGGTGTTTTTAATGTCTATGTAATTCTCTCTTAAGTTGATATCTGTCCATTGAAGAGCAGCAGCTTCACCTTTACGCATACCGGTCTCTATGAGCGTTCTAAAAAAGATGTAATATATATAGTTATACTTATATGCTTCCTGAAGAAATTTCGGAATATCCTCAGAAAGCATGTATTCGAGTTTACCTTTTTTCTTTTCATTCTTATTTGATATTGTGGCCCCGTAACAAGGGTTTTTTGCTAATTTTCCTATGATGACAGCTTTACTAAAAGCGTTAAACATTGTACTGTGTATAATTTCCACAGTGCGTTTGCTGTATCCCTGATCAGTTAAAAAGTTAAGGAATTTTTGATACATAATAGGTTTAATATCTGTAATCTTGATGTTTTTGAAGTAAGGAAGAATATGATTCTTGATGTTTCGTTCGTGGAGTTCATATGTATTCTTTCTAACGGTGTCTTTTTTGTATTCATGTAGCCAACTAAATAAAAATTGCTCAAGCGACATGGTTTCTGTATCAAATTCAAATCCAGCAGCTATTTGTTTTTCTTGTTCGGCAGCAGCTTTTTGAGCTTCTTTCTTTGTTTTAAAACCACTCTTTGATTTTATTTTGTATTTAAGAGTGAAAGGGTCCTTAAAGGAGACACGATATTCCCACTTGTCTCCTCTTTTTCTGAATGTAGCCATATTTACCTCCTGATAGAGTTTAAGAATTATTGTAATTAACTGTAAAAGGAAATGGGTTTGAATTATTTTCGTAATTTTGTTTTTCTTCAATCCAGTCTTGCAACAGTCCTTGACGATAGAACGTAGATTCATTACCACACTGTGAACAATAACGAGCATTACCGTCTAGTATTGATTCACAACTTTGTTGAACAAAGTTCCATCCTGTGTCATCTGTTTGATATGTGTCGGCGCATTTATTAATTAAATATGCACTGCAAATTTTACATATATCACCTTCGTGATTCACTTGTTCGTTTTGGCATTTAGGACAAATAAGTGCTCTTCCATTTTTGTCTAATTGGTAACCACTATATATCAACTCTGTTTTCTCCTTTTTATTTATTAGTTTGTTATTTCCACAAATAGGACAATATTTTGCTGATTTATTAACAAAAGAATGAGCACAATTACGGCAAAATATTGAATTTTTTATAGTTGAAATAAATTGTTTAAAACATTTTAATTGAAGGTTAATCATTGGCATAAACGTATTGTATAAATCAAAACTTAATGATTTTAATCTTACCTTTGCAGCTCGCTTAGATATTTTGAAATAGTTAATTAATTCAGCTTCCGTTTTTATGTCTAAATGTTTAACTAATACAGCAGGAGCGAGTACATTTCTAGCAAATGAGTTCACCTCATTTTCTAATACTCTATACTTTGATTCAGTCATTTTACTTCTTCTTAGTATAGTTTCCTCGAGTTCAACAAGATGGTTCATATATATATGGCCTATTTCATGCATTAAAGTAAAACGGATTCTTCCTGGTATCATAATTGTATCGTTATAAGCAATTGTGTGGTTTATCCCATCATAAATGGTGTAACCATCTTTACTTTGAAATGCCTCTATTATTTCAGGGATGCTCATTTCGTGTATTTCTGCTAATTCAGAATACGAAATTAATCCCCATTTATTTCTTTTGATTATTTGGAATGGGTCTATTGGAAAGTCAGAAATATTTTCGTTAGCAAAAAAATAACTGACTTTCTGCATCACTTTAGTGTACCGAGCTTTTTTAGGGAAATTCATTCATCCATCGCTTCTTTTCCACGTTGTTGCATTGTTTTAATTAATGCTTTTAAAGCATCCTTTTGTCCAGTATTCAAATTGTTTATATCTCTTGCAATTGTTCTTACTTCTTCATCAAATTCATTTAAAGTAGATTCGTTATTATCTCTTCCAAGAAGAAAATCAACACCCACGTTATAAAAATCAGCTATCTTCTTTAACATTTCGACGCTAGGTTTTGCTATATCATTTTCCCATGAATTATATCTTCCACGTTGAATTTCCAACTTATCTGCCACTTGGTACTGACTCAACCCTCTTTGTGATCTAAGTTTTTTTAGATTTTTACCTAAACTCATAATTGTCCTCCAGAAAAAAATTTTCCATTCGGGGTTGACGGATAATTAAATTATCCATTATAATCAGAACTACCGAAAGGAAGGTGGTGGATAAAGTGACCAAAAAACGCCAATACTTTTCTAAGTGTCGCAAAGCCAAAGGCACACAAGAGTATGTGGCAAAAGAAAACGGTATTTCAACTGTCTATCTGCGTATGATTGAAAATGGAACATTTACTCCTGGTAGAGATCTAATGTTTCGACTATGTTATTATTTTGATCAACCGGCAGATAAATTATTTCCGGATTACTTTTGTAATACGTCTCTTAAGTATGCCAAAAGCGATAATTAAATTATCCATATTTGGATTATAGATAATTTAATCGCACTAGTCAACGGTTTTCTATTTTTTTGCTACTTTGGATAATTAAATTATCCGTTATGGAGGGGAAATGAATTGCATTTAAAAATAATTAATAACCATGGAGATTTGATGGTAGAGAGTCGACAGGTAGCCAAATTGACAGGGAAACGACATACAGACTTAATTAGGGCTATCAAAAGTTATTTAGATGTTTTAACCGACGCAAAATTGCGTCCGTTAGAATTCTTCGTTCCTTCAACTTATGAAGACAATAAAGGAGAAACACGATTATGTTATCTTTTGACTCGTAAAGGCTGCGACATGGTTGCAAACAAAATGACTGGTGAGAAGGGTGTTTTGTTTACAGCTGCCTATGTAACAAAGTTTGAAGAAATGGAGAACAAACTTAGGCCCGACATTCCTCAGTCATTACCAGAAGCATTACGGCTTGCTGCTGATCTTGCAGAAAAGAATGAACATCTTCTTCTGGAAAATGCACAGAAAAACCAAATGATAAATGAGTTACAACCTAAAGCATCTTACTATGATTTGGTTTTACAGAATAAATCCTTACTTTCAATCAGCAAGATAGCTAAAGACTATGGAATGAGTGGAACTAAGATGAACAAACTTCTCCATGAGTTAGGAATTCAATTTAAGCAGGGCGACTGTTGGTTGCTATATCAGAAATACGCTGATAAAGGTTACACACAAAGTAAGACTCACGCAATCGACTCTGATAAAAGCAAGCTTCACACTTATTGGACTCAGAAAGGCCGGTTGTTTATCTATGAAACCCTAAAAAATAAAAAAGGCATACTTCCGATAATTGAACGAGAAGAACGTGCATCGTAAGGAGGTGAATAAGAATGATTGAATTAACGATGAAAGCTGATTCTGAATCATTTAGAAACAATTTATATGATTTGCTTCAAGAAGTTGCTGCTTCAATAATCGAGGACAATCGAAAAGAGCATGAACTTCCTTATATGATCAGTAAAGCTCAACTAGCTAAATACATTTTTAACGTCAGTTCACAAACGCTTGACGCACATGTCATTTACAGGGAGGACTTTCCTAAATTTAAAGTAGGGGAAAGAATATTATTTCCTCGAGACATGGTTTTAGAATGGATTCGAAAAAATATGGAAGTTGTTGAGTCTATAAAGACGAGAGATTAAAGGAGGACCAAAATGAAAGAACTACCCGCACATGTTGAAGAAAGACTTTACGAATTTTTCATGAAGTACTCTGTACCACGGATTCTTAAAAAGGAGGCTAAGATGAAAAATGCTCTTAAGCTTGCTGCTTTCTTTGCAGAATTTGAGCAAAAAATGATTAAAAAGAACCGATTAAAGGTTGCTAATTTCTCTAATAGACAAATGGTGAGACAATGTCATGTCTACTTAGAACTGAAAGGATTTGAAGAATGAAACTAAATCAATTTCTTAAATCAGATAAGGAAAAAGCTAAACGTAAATTGGCATCCGCACAGTTTCTGCTGAACGAATTGCTTCCAGATGAAATAGAGGACAACAATTTCGATGAATGTATTGATCTCTGTTTGTCAGCTGCTGAAATGTTCAAGGAAATCAAACGGATGCATCATCCTGAACAAGTCGTTCAGCTACATGAAGTTGCAACTCAATTTCTTAGTAAAGGTCTTGATGTCTCAATTGTAAAGAGGCCTGTATATGAATCTTGAGCATCCGATCATAACGGAAATTAATCGTTACGGTTATCCAAAAGAGTATCTCCAGTATGACCAGGATCGGGAAGAGGATGCCGATGAAGAAGTAAATAAAAAAAGCCCACACGGCAATGTGGACTAAAAACAAACAAGCAAGTTCATTTTAAATGGAACTCTCAACAAAATCAAATAGAGGAAGGTGTCTCATATGAATCCATTACAGGACTTTGAACTAAATGAAATTAATAACGGCGAACTGCCGGGGAACCGTCCACAATTTGAAATTACTGATATGAACAGCCTGAACTGGGCTTTCCGGAAAATAGCTGCACTTAAGTCGCAGGAAAAGGAAATCAAAGCACTGGCAGCCACAGAAAAGCAACGTATTGAAGAATGGGAAAGGCAGGAGCTTAAGCCTTTAGCTGACAGTCTTTCATTCTTTGAAAACCTGGTGAGTGTCTATCATACAAAGCAGCTGCAGGAAGACCCGAAGGCAAAAACGCTTTCCACACCTTATGGGAAATCTAAAAGTCGGACCACAAAAGCAGCGCCTAAAGAAGTGGACAAGGAAAAACTTCTGCAGCATGTGAAGGATGCCGGTATGGAGGAGTTTATAAAAGAGTCTGTGGCATGGGGCGATCTTAAGAAGACATTGACTGTCACTGAGCTTGAAGGTAAACCGATCGTAATTGATTCAAATGGACAAGCTGTCCCCGGCGTAGAAGTCCAGCCAGAAACAGTCAGTTTCAAAGTGGAGGTGTGATAGATGTTTCAAGTCACAAACGCACAGCGTGAAAAAGAAAAGGCAATTGTCGGCTTTATCGGTCCGAGTGGTTCCGGTAAAACAGCCGGCGCCCTACTGGTAGCTTACGGAATGATGCGTGAAGCATACCCAGAAGTAAGCGACGAGGTAATCTGGTCAAAGATCGGTGTCGTTGATACTGAGCACCGACGCGCAAAACTGTACGCTAATTTACAGTTTGATGATATTCGCATCGGTAGCTTTAAGCATATTGATTTTACACCGCCGTATACAACTGAGCGTTATCAAATGGCTGTAGAAGCGATTAAGAACGCCGGTGCTGAGGTTGTCGTAATTGATTCACTCTCACACAACTGGCAGGGTGAAGGCGGAATAGTTGAAACACATGGCAGCATGTCCGGTAACTCTTTTCAAAACTGGGGCAAGCTTGCGCCGGAAACAACCAAGCTCATTAAGACATTAACGCAAAATGATGTTCACATCTTAGCGACATTGAGAACAAAAACGGAGTATGTAGTGGAGCCTGATAATAACGGCAAAATGGCTCCTCGTAAGGTTGGGACAAAACCTGTACAGAAAGATGAAATGGAATACGAGTTTATGCTCAACTTTAATATTGACATTGATCATATGGCTGAGACCTCAAAAGACAATACGCGAATGTTTGAAGGCTCTTCAATCAAGCTAAACCCAGAAGTCGGCCGCAAACTTTATCAGTGGCTTGAGCTCGGTATTGACGTAAAGGCGGAGGAAGAAACAGAACGCCTCGGGTTGATTACTCACATCAAAATGATGATTGAGAGCAACGAAAAGGCTGCGCAAATGATTGAGGAGTTCCAGATCAAAGCGAATCAGAAGCTTGAACAATGGAATATCAAACTTGCTAATGCTGCTATTGATAGATTAAACAGCGTACTTGGAGGTGAGCCAAGTGAAAAATGATTCAAAACTCGAAGAGATTCGGGGGCATGCGACCATATCTGACGTGCCCTGGTTAATTTCAGAGATTGATAGATTGAATAGTGGCATAGACAGTGTAATTTATGATTTGCGAAATGAAGACATCACTGATCCGCATGTAGTGGATTCAATTACGCAAAATCTTGTAGCTGTACTAAACGGCAAATAAAACAAAAAATTGGAGGAATTAAACATGTTCACAGTAGATCATAGCAAAGGCGAAGCATTTGAACCAATTAAACCAGGAGAATATGAGGCGACGGTTATTAACTTTGAAGCAAAAACGGCTGCATCTGGTAATGAGCGTCTTGTCGTAGATTATGAAATTCGCTCTGACGTTGAGCAGGCATGCCAGGGCCAGAAAATCCTATACGATAATTTCACTGTTACAGATAATGCAATGTGGAGATTTCATCAAGCATCAAAGGCCGCAGGCTTCCCGAACGGAATGAAATTTAAGGATCATATTGAATGGGCCAATGCTTTCCTCAATAAACCGATCCGCCTAGTTGTCGGAGAAAGAGAGCATAACGGCAAAAAATATCCAGAAGTCAAAGCGTTTAAGCCGTCAGAAGCGCTGGCGCCAGATACCGGCTCAATTACAGTGAGCGATGAAGATGTACC
Organism: Bacillus sp. FSL K6-1012; assembly: GCF_037964915.1. Taxonomy (NCBI): domain Bacteria; kingdom Bacillati; phylum Bacillota; class Bacilli; order Caryophanales; family Bacillaceae; genus Bacillus; species Bacillus sp. FSL K6-1012. The sequence continues at coordinate 1,972,135 of NZ_CP150175.1, forward strand.
ATTTTGATCACAAGAAATACATTTGAGGGAGTGTATAGCTCCCTCGTTTTTAAAGGGGAGTTAATACATGTACGACTTTAAAAATATACCACAAGAGCTAAAAAACGCCCCTCAGTGGATTTTATGGCGTTCGGAAGAGCGTAATGGCAAAAAAACGAAAGTGCCATATCAGATTGACGGCAGCATGGCTCAATCAAGCAATAAGCGAACCTGGTCCACCTTTGCAACTATCATGAAGTTTTTCAATGAACAGGAGTATGACGGTATCGGCTTCATGTTTTCTAAAGATGATCCGTTCATCGGAATAGATATAGATCACTGTGTAGATGATGGTGTTCTGTCTCCTTTCGCTCAGGAAATCATCCAGACAATTAGCAGCTATACTGAATACTCTCCGAGTGGTGAAGGTGTTCATATTATCGCGAAAGGTAAGCTCCCATTACGCGGACCGGGCACAGGGAGAAAAAATATAGATAAAGGCCTGGAAGTATACAGGCATGGCCGTTATTTCACATTCACCGGAAACAGTCTTGATGTTGGACCTGTTCAGGAACGATCAGAAGAAATCAAAACTATCTTTGATAAGTACCTGACAGAGAAGGAAGAAGCAAAACCGGTCAGTACCCGAACACAATCCGTAAGTGATATGAGTAATCTTTCAAATAAAGAAATTTGGGAAAGAATGTTCAACAGTAAGAATGGAAAAAGCATTCAGGACCTGTTTAACGGCCAGTTGATTAATGAAGATCATTCTTCCACAGATATGGCTTTATGTAATCACTTGGCATTCTGGACGGACAAGGACGCATCAAAAATGGATTCTATGTTTCGTGAATCAAATTTGTTTCGCGAAAAGTGGGATCGGCAGCATTCAGCCGACGGAGCTACATATGGAGAAATGACTATTGCTGCAGCTATCTATTCGACCGGCCCCACAATATCCGACCTGATGGAGCAGCAAGAGCAGCCGTATGAAGTGTATTTCTCGCAGCCGCAGGCCTCACAGGTTGCTGACACAGAGGAAATCATAGACACGCCACCGGTCTTTCACCTGACTGAGCTAGGCAACGCTGAAAGGCTTGTATATTACCACGGCAAGAATATCAGATATTGTAACGAGCTCGACTGGCTAATCTGGAACGGGAAGATGTGGGAGGAAGACGGCAAGAGGCAGATCGAGGCATTAACTGCCCAAACTCTACGGGCCATTTACGGGGAAGCGAAGGCCACGGAAGACGGCTACAGAAAAAAGCAGCTTAACGATTGGGCTAAAAAATGCGAGCGTCGCAATATTCGAATGAACACCATCCTGGATACCCGGCCGATGGTTGCTGTAAGAAAACAAGAACTCGACTCTCATAAATATCTGTTTAACTGTGAGAATGGTGTGATTGACTTAAAAACTGGGGAGCTACTGCCACATGATCGTGATTTTCTATTCACTAAAATTTCATCAGTGGCTTATCAAAAGGATGCCGACTGCCCAAACTGGAAGGCATTCTTAGAAAGCATTTTTATAGATGAACAAGGGCAGCCAAACTATGAAATTATTGATTTTATGCAGAAAGCAATTGGCTATTCATTGACGGGGGATACTACGGAACAAGTCATGTTCTTTCTGTTTGGTAATGGCCGTAACGGTAAATCAACGTTTATCAATACAGTTCAGCAGCTGCTGGGCGACTATGGCCGGCAGACGAACAGTGACACATTCATAAAAAAGAAGAATGATAGCAGCATCAACAATGACATAGCCCGACTCGACGGGGCGCGTTTTGTGTCGGCTGTAGAGAGTGAAGAAGGTCAACAGCTGTCTGAGTCTTTGGTGAAGCAGATCACCGGGGGCGAAAAGATGTCCGCGCGTTTCTTACGCCAGGAGTATTTTGAGTTTACTCCTGAATTTAAAGTGTTCTTTACGACAAACCATAAACCAATTGTAAAGGGCAGCGATGAGGGTATCTGGCGCCGTATCCGGCTTGTCCCGTTCACTGTCACCATTCCGAAAGAGAAAGTGGACAAAAAGCTCCCGCAGAAACTTGCTGCAGAAATGCCAGGCATTCTCCGATGGGCAGTAGAAGGCTGCTTGAAGTGGCAGAAGGAAGGGCTTAAGGAACCGGAAGTGATCCGAAAAGCAACAGAAGGTTACCGTGAGGATATGGATATATTAGGGCCGTATATGTCAGAAAGATGTGTTGTTCATCCATCAGCAAAAATTGAAGCAAAAGAACTCTATAAGGATTATAAAAACTGGTGCTATGAAAATGATGAGATTGAACTCAAAAATCGCGCTTTTTATAGACAAATTGAAATTCGAGGGTTTAAGAAGGAAAACGGAGCGAAAAATAAAGTCTTCTTTTATGGTATAGGGCTAAACAAATATCAGAGTCACTTGAATTTTTCTGAAAGGGTTAACGAAGGGGTTAATGAATCAAATGCGAAAAATGACTCCAAAAAGGTTACTTCTATAAATAGAAAAAAGCTATAAATCCTTTAGTATCAAGGGGTTAAGAGTCTATCTCTACATTTTAATTATTTTTAGGGTTAATAAGGGTTAATGATTTTGTTTGTTCCCCTCACATGAAAATTAATTAATAAAAAATAAATATATATATATAGGGCTTTAATACAAAATGCATTAACCTTCGTTAACTCATTAACCCGTTTTGATAAAAAGAGGTGAGAAAATTGCACCCAAAACAAATTTGTTCCGATTTAGAGGTGTTGGGCTCGCGTTTGGTTCTTGATGGAAACGATCTTTATATTGAGAAACCTGAGAAAGTCTATCCGGAACTTGAGGCGTTTGTCCAATCTTACAAAAAGCGAATTATTCGGTATTTGAAAGGCGAATACTCGGATCATGAACATAATGTGAAACAGACTATAGATAAAATCATTAATTATTTCATGGGCATTGATCAAGATATTAATAGAAAAATAGATGATTGGTTCAATCATGATTATGAATCAGTTATGAAGGTGATGAAATTGCTTGTTCTCTTTTGGGAGAACGGCTGGAGGGAGCTAAAGAAATCCGTTTCAAATTATGAAAGCGAGGAAACGGACCGGCTTTCCGTAGAAATTTATGATCGGGCCATGTCGTATTTTAAGGGGAAGAAAGCATGACAATTATTCACTATAACTATTCGGAAACAGAGTTGAAAGCGATTCTGGACAGCATGATCATTATTGTGGATACGAGAGAGCAAAAGAACCAGCATGTTCTCGATTATCTCCGTAAAAAGAAAGTGGCAATCAAGTTCAAAGGAATGAAAACGGGCGATTACTCGGCCATGATCCCCAAGAATGATGAATTGGGAATCAGCCGTGATATGTATTTGAATGCAGCCATTGAACGGAAAAATGGAGTGGATGAGTTGGTGCAGTCGATTAAAGACCGTTCTCGTTTTGAAAATGAATTGATCCGGGCGTCCAGGCATCCATTTACTCTTCTTGTGGAGGACCTGGAAGGGTACCAAAAAATACTGAACGGAAAATATCGTTCAAAGTATGAACCGAAAGCGCTGCTGGGCAGCTTGAAAACATTTGAGGTTCGCTACGGCTTTTCAACTGTTTTTCTTAGCCCTAACGCTACCGGAAATTACATTTACCATCACTTTCATTATATGGCCCGGGAACTGCTGAAAGGCGGGCTTGTGTAAATCTGAATAAAACAATCAAAGGGAGGAAGTAACATGGCATTTGTAGGTTTTGAGGAATCGAAGGAAGTACGGCAGCTGGCTGAAAGCATAATTGATGAACATCATCCACATTTAAAAGACGCTAAACAGCAAATTGGTTTTTATCTCCGTGAGGGTAACAGCAAATGGGCAGGAAAGGCGAAAAAATGCACAGCATTCGAATGTCATATGACGGATTACATGCTTTTCGTGTTTATCAATAAGGCTGCATGGAAGACAATGCCGGAGGAACAGCGCGCTGCCCTGGTAGATCATGAGCTTTGCCATTTTACTCGGGAAGAATGGGAAGAGCCTGATCCGAAAGACCAAAGTAAATGGGTGACTGTATACGGCGCTGCCACTGATCCAGACAGTTGGGGAATCCGTGAGCATGACGTTGAAGAATTCTCTGAGATTATTGAGCGCCATGGTTTATGGGATACCGGTATTGAAACATTTGCCGAGGCAGTCCGTGAAGCAGATCATCAAATGACTATTTCAGACATGCACTGTCTATCGAGGGTGAAATAAATGGGGGTAGTTAGAAACTATCTTTTAGGGGATTTTGCATACATCGAAACCGAACGTGAGTTTGTTTTGGTGATAAAAAATAAGATTTACGGTCCGTATGATAACAGTAAATTTAAAGCAATTTTGTATGCGTTGGAATGTGGCTTGAAAAAGTAGCGTTGAGGAGGAAAGAGCGTGAAAGATAAAAGAGAAATTGACCGAATGAAGAAGTGATTGAGGATTTAACTAATGAAGAAGAAATGGTGCTGATCATTGACGGGAGCTTGTTGTGAAAATAAAAAAGAGGGAAGATTCCCTCTTTAAAAGTCAGCACTCATACAGGTGTTGAGTACCAACAACGTTCATATGCACCATACCAAATACCTGAGTAAGTTTTCGCACCTTTTAAGTACCAATTATAGGTGCCGTCGTTATAAATAGCCGGTATTGCATTTCTAGAAGAGTATGGGCCAAATATTTCTGAAGTACAATACTTCCATGTTTCATTAGGGCTAGCAGCTTCTGCTTGAGCAGTAAAAAAAGCAGATGAAGAAACTAACAAAGCGAGTGATAGAACTGAACTTGCAATTACTTTTTTAATTTGCATGATTGACGCTCCTTTTCGTTTGAGAGAATAGTCTTACAAGTTTAATAATACTATATATTCAAATATAATCCATGTAAAAATTTATTTAACTTATATGGGAATTAGTAATGGAAGGAGATAAGGAGGGCGCGGAGTGATTTTCTCTATTATAGCTGCTCTCTTCATGTTAAACTCATTTGCCCTCATTGTGTGGGGTTGCTTAACTGAACGACGAATACAAAAATGGGAACGCGAAAAATAGAGGAAAGGAGGGCGGGTGTGACAGAACAACTTTCATTCCTTCAGCCTGTGGATTTGAAGGCAGTCCGTAAAATCGTGATCAAAGAACTTAAAGATTATCGAGCTTTGAAAGTACAGCTTGAGAATAAAAAGGAATCGGTTGACGCTGGCATCAGCCCGTTTCCTTCTATCAGAGATTCTTTCATATTAAATGAATTGAAGGTCAAACAGATGGAAAGGGCGTTAGAAAACAGCCTGGACGATGAAGAACGGATGATCATTGAGAAAAAATACTTAACAGCCAGCCAAACAAAAGACATTCATATCTATATGGAACTTGGCATGAAAAAGGACACCTATTATGAAATAAAACAGCGTGCTATTCTACGTATTGCCACAGCACTCGGGATAATATGAATTAAATGTGAACATCAAAAATATGGGTGTAATTACTTTTGTTGTATTTTTTATAGGGAGATAAAATGTAGACAAAAGGAGGAGATTTTAAATGAAAAGAAAACTATTGATGACAATTGGTTCTTTAAGTATGGCTTCAAGTTTATTTTTGGGATTTTCAAATTCAGCAGTAGCAGCTTCTAGTTCAGATGCTATATTACTTTCAGCAGGATCAGCTTATACTGGCTATGTAGATGGAGCGCATGGTTATGGAAGATGGACAGTTCAAAGTAATAGTTCAACTGCGACTGGAATATTGTATGAAAAATGTGGATCTACTGCGGAAAAATCGATAGGACAACCTTTGGTAGCCGAAAATGGAAAATCAGCAAGTGGTTCGGCATATATGCAAGGTGGATGTAAATATCGAGTTTTGTTATCTGCTGGTTCTGGTGGAGGAAAAGCATATATAAGAAATACAAATTAATATATGGTTTAGGCACTCGGGAAAATCCGAGTGCTATTTTTATCGACAAACTCCCGACAAAACAGGGGACATTTTAGGGGACAAAAAGGGGGACTATTTATGTTTGAAATCCCGATAAACTTTACCTATCAACGAAATACGATAAATAAAACTTATCGAAATATACGGGAGAAGCGTCTTTCCCTTATCAAGACGAATTCGGATACGGAACAAAGGTGTTGAGGGATGAAGCCAAAACGAGAGGAGCATTCTGAGCCTGGATAGCAGCTAGTCTGAGGCGTCCGTATCGGGAGAATAGTATTATCGTATTTCATTGTGCGATCTTGCTATACTTGGCTTCCTCTCGGAGTATGTGTGGGATCAATTTTAATAAGCGATTAGCATAAGGAGGCATTAAACTTTTTTTCGACAAATTCTGCAAATTATTCCTTATTTCTTTTCTTTCACCGATAATAAGGTGGGAGGTGATGAAATGAGTTACAGGCATGATATGAAGAACCATAATCCTCAGCAGCAAGCAATTGTACGTCAAAGAGATGAAGAAGAAAAACGTCGTCGAGAAGAAGCTGAGCGACAAAAAGTGAAATGCGAGGGAAGTCCAAGAAATGGTGATTATGAGGGTGTCTATTTCACCAAAAACGGAGAATATTTATTGGAATTAAGAGTCTCTGGGACTGCTCTTGTAAATGCTCCTTGTAATTTAAAGGATATTGACATAAAGAAATGGTTGTGTAAAACAGGGAGATTATATCTTGATAAGGTTAAGGAATTTGAGATAGTTACTCTTCTTTCCCATGACGTAGAAAATCAAAAGATTAAGACAGAATGGGAGTCACTCCGCAGAGAGGATTTACCCGAACAATTTGATTCATAGAAACCAATTAGTAGCGCTTTCCATAGGAGGGCGCTTTTTTATATTCTCTGTAAACTGTTTCCGGTAAATCGTTCGACAAATTCCGCAAATAGTACCATTGTCGCTCTCTTTTGCCGATAAAAGGGATCGAGGTGATAATATGCAAAACCATTCTTTGATGGAAACAAAAGAAATATCGAAATACCTAGAAAAAAGATACGGGAAACCCTATAAAGAAAATCTGACCATTCAGCAAGTTGTTAAAGAAGCATTAAAAAGAGATCACAGTGAAGAGCAATTGAAACTGATGGTTAATAGATTAGATTCGAACCTCAATGTTTCAAATGATCTAAGCTCTCTTACAACTATTCCTTTTACATTACTTACATCAGTTCTTGCCGCAGTGCTTAGCGTCTTTGTTGTTACGTTCACTTTCTATTTCAATACTATGAATAGTTTTTCCACCACTATGTTACAAAAGGATAAAGAAAGTAAGATAAATTTTGGAGACGTCCTTAATACTGTTGTTCAAGGTGGAATGGAAATAGTTTCGCCAATATTTTATTTTAGTATCATTATGACTTTAATGATGTTTGGGCTGTGGGGGTGGATCACAACTAAAAGTAAGAGATATTATGAACAGCAGCGGGGTTTTAAGTTGTTATTAGACGAAGTAATGGAAGAGTTTAAAAAAGAATCTAAAGAAGAATCTAAAGGATAGGCATTGGACAGTTAGCATCATTCTACGGGATGGTGCTTTTTTATATTCTCTGTAAACTGCTTCCGGTAAATTTCAGAAAAACAATTGGCGGTTAACGGCTTGAGTGCGGTGGCAGTTTAGAAAGAATAAACATTAAAGAGAATCGTTCGACAAATTTTGCACATGGTTACTTTTTCCTTATTGATTTCCGATAATAGTAATGAGGAGGAGAAAAAATGAGTAAAAGAGTCAAATTCGATTATTTTAAAGTTTATGCAAGGTCATATGATCAAATTAGAGATGTTATGGAAGAACGATTATGCAATTTAGAGGAAGTCATAAGAGATGCTCAAAAAATTCATGTTGCAGATAGAATTTTTTCTGCTGGGAATGATAGGGCAAGACTGCAAGATATAAAAGAGCACAATGGAAAATGGGAATTGCATTTTATTCGCATACGAAAAGATAACTTTCCATTAAAAGCTCATGATAATGGAGAGGTAAGTTTTTTTGATGATATGGATGAAGCAGAAGGCTTTGGAGAGGAAGTCTCAGCTCTTTTTGACCCGGAAAATTGCGTTATAATGGTTAGGAGAAATATGTTTAGCCTGCCACCTAGTTCGATAGCTAGCTTTTTTACATCCCTAATTGATGAAATTGGTTTTACAGTTTTGTTTAAACCACTTGTTCATCCTAAATCGATGGAACTTTTAAAACAAGAACACTTGATAAGAAGTGCTGAAGTTTCTATTGCTGATGTAAAGAATGCTTCTGAAAAAACCAAAAAGTCACTCGGCCAAATTCTAAGTCGAACTCAATCAATAAAAGAACCTGTCAATATTCAATTTAAAATTGGCTTAGCTCAAAAAGGGTCCAAAAAGTACAGTAAAATTCCAATCTATGAAGACATTGAAAATTTTGCTAACGATCCTAATGCTAATAGAGTTGAAATTAAATTTAAAGAAAATGAGGACACCAAAGTTGAAACAATTGATTTGATTAACAACCGACTAACTGACTTTCATGTTTTTTCGAAACGTGATGTTAATCCAGAGTCAAGAAATATTTTACATGATACAGTTATTGAAAAAATGCGTCAGCTTTATCAAGGTAGAGTAGATGAAATATATAATACTTATGAATAAAAAGATTGGAGTGACTGGAGGATGAGGAGGCTAGAACTTTTATATCCCTATATTTTTGCTATCATTTTTGGTGCTTTTGTGTTTTATCAGAAGTGGTCAATAAAAGATGTAAAGAATTTTGAGGCGATTTTAAACTCCTCTGTTACAGTCAGTTCGATTGTTATTGCATTCTTAGGCACTATGATTTCAATACTCATTAGTCTTACAAATGCTGAAATTATGCAAAGAATTTTTGAGCATAAAGGAGACTCTGATTTAACTTCATATGTAAAAACTTCAATAGTGTTTGGATTAGCATTAGCTGTTTATTCTATGTTTTTATATTTAATGATTGACTCAAAAGGAACTTCTTCTAACTTATTGCTGGTTTTCTTTGTAATGTTGTTGACAAGCTTTGTATTGTCGTCTTATCGAGTCATACAAGTTATTTCTAAAATTCTATCGTCTGTACTTCAAGAAAGTAAGAGAAGAGCAGATGCCCAACCAAGGAAGATATATGTTCCTAAAATGAAAAGTGCTAATGAAGAAAATAACGTAGATTAAAAAGCCCTCTGATAGAGGGTTTTTTGTTCTTTATTAAATGAGGAGTACAAAAGAGACTAAGAAAATAATAAGAACTTCTTAATAATAGGAGAAATTAAATGGGAAAAGTGGTGTAAGAATATGCCCCTTAAGCCTCTAAGAATATGCGCCGCCCCTGGGTGCCCCAGCCTCACCCGTGACCGGTACTGTGATACACACAAGACACAACAACAAGAAGAAACTAAACATTACAACAAACATTCAAGAAACAAAACAATAACAAGTTTTTATAAATCAACAGATTGGAAACGAACAAGACAACTTGCATTGATACGAGACAATTATCTTTGTCAGCATTGTTTGAAAGATCATTGCTTTACTCCGGCTTACATGGTGCATCACATTGTGGAAGTAAAGGAAGATTGGGCGAAAAGATTAGACTTGGACAACCTTGTAAGCCTGTGTAACGCCTGTCACAACAAGGTTCATGGCGGTAAGGGCAAGTGACACTCCCCCCCTGTCTAAATCTCTGGAAAGGAAACGTTTGGAGAACGGCGCCCCCTCTTCTGCAAACAAACACCGCTTTTCAAAGTTCCGGAAAAACAAAATACCCTCCCGGCGAAATTGCCGAGAGGGCTTGGTACGACTGGTTTTGTTGTTGATTCCATCGTATCACGATTGGTGAAAAAAACAAGCAAAAAATGCATTTTTTTGATGTGAAATGAGGTGAGAACATGCCGAGGCCTGCAAAATCCGCGACGCTTCAATTGATACAGGGCAACCCAAATAAAAAGAATACGGAAGAGCTGGCCGCCCGGGCTGAGCACGAGAAGAAAATGAAAATGCGATCCGATAATATAAAACCGCCAACGTGGTTGGATAAGGTCGGGAAAAAAGAATTCAAACGGGTTGCTGCTCTATTAACAGAAGTTGAAATCATCACGGAAGCGGACATCAGCATGTTGGCTGCCTATTGTAATGCATATTCGCAGTATGTATCAATTTCTAAAATCATTGAAGAAGACGGGATCATGGTCCATACAGAAGGAAAAGACAAAGACGGCAACCCAATAAAGCTTGTTGGTGAAGAGCATCCTTTGTTAAAGCGGCAAAAGAATTATTTTGATCAAATGAAATCAGCGGCGAATGACTTTGGCCTTACACCGTCTGCTCGGGCAAAACTTGCTATCACCCGTACCCAGGAAGAGCGGGAAAAGACGGCTGCGGAGAAGGAGTTTAAAAACGTATGAAGACAATCAAACAATTTCTCATTGATTACTCGCGCGAAGTGATATCGGGTGAGATTGTGGCGTGTGAAAAACACATTTGGGCCTGTGAGCGTTTTTTAAATGATGTGAGTCGGGAAGGAACAAGGGAGTTTCCTTATGTGTTTGATGATGAAAAAGCCCGCCGGTTCCTATACTGGATGACCCAATTTAAACATACGAAAGGCCCTTTGCAGGGTGAAAACATTGTGCCTGAGCCTATTCAAATATTCATCTTTGGCAATGTGTACGGATGGGTGCATAAGGATACTGGCTATCGCCGATTTAAAAAAGTCTATTGGCAGGTTGGCCGTAAAAACACCAAAACGCAGAGCCTTGCTTGTGTCGGTTCCTATGAGGCAATGGCTAACGATGAATATATGTCCGAGGTTTACATTGGCGCCACAAAAACAGAACAAGCAAAAATATGTTGGAACGAAATTAAGGCGCAAATTATGCAAGCTGACCTTTTGAACAAGCCGGAGAAAAAATATCGGATTGCATATGGAAAAATTGAACACCCTAAAACACAGTCTAAAATTGAGGCGCTTTCTAAAGATGCCGGAAAAACTGGCGATGGTTTTAACCCGCAATGCGGCATTATCGACGAATACCATGCGCATAAAACCTCAGAAATTTATGATGTCCTGGCTTCCGGTATGGCTGCCCGGGCTCAACCATTGATGTTGATTATTACTACGGCCGGATTTGAATTGAATAATCCTGCTTATCGTGTTGAATATGATTACGTGTCTCGCATATTGGACCCGAATAAGGTGGAACAAAATGAACAGTATTTTGTGATGATCAATGAGCTTGATAAAGGTGATGACGTCAAAGACGAAAAGAACTGGATTAAAGCTAACCCTATTGTCGCTGCCAATGAGCATGGATTGAATTATTTGCGCGGAGAGTTGGAGGTCGCGCTTGCCGTCCCGGAGAAAATGCGAAATTTCATGACAAAGAACATGAATATCTGGGTTAACATGCGGGAGAACGGCTATATGGATATGCAAGCCTGGACAGATTGCGGTTCTGATAAAATTCCGGATTTGAAAAACCGAGAGTGCTATGTCGGCATTGACTTATCAAAAACAATTGATTTAACGGCAGCATCTTTTATTTTTCCGTTAGATAATGGTAGTTTTGCTATAGAAAGTCACGGATTTATGCCGGAGGATACATTCCATGAAAGAATGAAGACAGATAACGTTCCATATGACTTGTGGAAGAAAAAGGGATGGTTAACGACAACAGATGGTGCCGTTGTTGATTATGACTATATCAGGGCATACATTAAGAAAATGGAGAATGAAAACGGCTGGCGTATCAAGGAAATAGGCTATGATCCATATAACGCCACACAGTTTGCTCAGCAAATGGAAGCGGATGGATACACAATGGTTGAAATACGGCAGGGCGTAGCGACGTTGTCCGAACCAACAAAAGATTTTAGAGCTAAAGTGAAGGCGAAAAAAATCATTCATCCTAAAAATGATTTGTTAACATGGGCGATGGGTAATGCGGTAACAAAAGTGGACGCCCAGGAGAATATCATGCTTGATAAATCCAAATCAACTCAGCGTATTGATCCGGCAGCAGCTTTAATTAATGCGTATGTGCGCGCTTCTCAGATTAATAATGAAGTTGATTTAAATGCTTATATTCAGTCAGCTTCTTTCTCTTTCTAAAGGTGGTGTAAGAGTGAAGAAAATATTGAAGGGCTTTCTACTCTTTTTGAATGATTTTCTATTTATCATTGGAGCTGCTTTTGTTCTGACTGCCGCATATCGTTTAAACGCAAACATCGGTCTTATTCTGACGGGTGTCTTTTTTATGTTTTATGCTGCGCTTTTAAGCAAGAAAAGGGGGTGATTAATTGTTTTTAGAAGGATTGTTTTCAAAAAGATCAAACGAATCTGACCCCTGGAACCTTGCTGATCCACCAGAGTGGATAGTCGATATGTTTGGCGGTTCCAAAACGGCAAGCGGTGAGCGTGTAAGTGAAGCTACTGCACTGGTTCATCCTGATGTGTTTTCCTGTGTGAATGTCTTATCCGATGATATTGCTAAACTTTCGATTCATACATTCCGGAAGGTTAATGGAAATATCGAAAGCGGGATGGACCATCCAATTGCTTCATTACTTTATCTTAAACCGAATCAATATATGACAGCTTTCACTTGGAAGAAGCTCATGATGACTCATGTTTGTACCTGGGGCAATGGATATTCGTATTTAAAGCCTGATAAAAATGGTTTTATTACTGATTTGCTACCGTTAAATCCGGCTCATACTCACCCCTATGTGGACCCGAATACAGGAATTTTGTGGTATGAAAGCATCATTAATTCAAAAAGAGTGGAATTATATGCTGACGAGGTTTTGCATTTCAAAGGTATGACTGAGGACGGGATCAACGGTAAAAGTCCAATAGGCGTTATAAGAGAGCAAGTCGGAGCTCAATCAGCTGCTACTAAATTTAACGCAAAGTTGTATAAGAATGATGCGACTCCCAGGGGTATTCTGAAAGTGCCCACCTTGTTAGAGGAAGGCGCGAAGGACCGAGCAAGGAGAGAATGGGACAGGGTAAATGCAGGGAGAAACATTGCCATTATTGATGCCGGGCTTGATTATCAATCAATTTCAATGCCTTTGCAAGAGGCACAATTTGTAGAATCAATGAAATTTAATAAGGCTCAGATTGCCTCCATCTTTAAAGTGCCTTTGCATAAGATCAATGAGCTCGATCGTGCGACGTTTAGCAATATCGAACACCAATCTATTGAATATGTAAAAAATACACTTCAGCCGTGGTTAGTATCGTTTGAACAAGAGTTCATTACTAAGCTGTTTACCGATGACGATATTAAAAAGGGGTACTATACCAAATTTAATGTTAATAGCGAATTACGCGGTGATGCAAAATCAAGGGCTGAATATTACGAAATTATGGAGCGCATCAGCGGTTTGAATATTAATGAAATCCGAGCATTAGAAGAGAGAAATGCCATAGAGAATGGGGACCGTCATCTTGTTTCTCTAAATTACACGTTCTTAGATACGCTTGAGCAATATCAAATGAGTAAAGCAAAATCAGTTAAAGGGGGTGAAAATCAAAGTGAACAAGGAAGTACGTCGTCTGACAACGAAAATTGAGTTGCGTTCTGCCGGTGAAGGCGAAGAGAAAAAGCATTTTATTGAGGGATACGCTTTGAAATTTGAAAAATGGTCCGAGCCGTTGGGAGGATGGTTTAAAGAAATCATCAGCCGGAATGCCCTGGATTCTACAGACCTATCTAACGTAGTCGCTCTTTTTAACCACCGTCAGGATTATCCCTTAGCGAGAAATACCGTTTCTGAGGACGTAGGAAGGCTGGAACTAGAAACAGATGCAATAGGTCTCAAATTCCGTTTTATCCCTACAGACACGTCATACGCGAAGGATTTAATGGTGAATGTGAGAAGCGGAGTCGTTAATCAGTGTTCTTTTGCTTTTTCTTTGGATTATAGAAACGGAGAGCCAGATGAGTGGCAGCATAATGATGAAGAAGGAGTTTATGAACGGCGAATCAATGCTATAGATAGAATCTTTGACATATCGCTGGTCACAACACCTGCCTATAGCGATACGGAGGCCGTTGTTAGTGAACGAAGCTTGGCTAAAGTGGAGGAGTTAAAAGAAATGCGTGCTGCCCCAATTGAAAAATTAAAAATGGAGCTAGAACTTTTAGACCTGACAATTTAGGTCTATTTTTTATGTCCAAATTCAAGGAGGAAATACGAATGACAGTTGCTATGACGAAAAAAGAACGTGAATTGAGACAAAAATTCACACAGAAAAAACAAGAGGCATCCAATTTGTTGAATGAAGGGAAGTCCGAAGAAGCCCGCAGCATGCTTGATGAAGCCAAGGCGCTGCAAAAACAAATCGAGCTTATGTCAGAAGAGCGTGGCTTGGAACTGCCGGCATTGGGTAAAGAACGAAACTTTGTACCAGAATTCGAACGAAAGCCCGATGAAGAACCCGAACAGCGCGATATTTTAACAGCTACAAAAGAGTACCGGGATGCCTGGTTTAAAGTGCTGACCGGACGCAGCCATGACCTTGGCGAAGAAGAAAGAAGCATGATGCAGCGTGTCCTAAAAGAAAATCGCTCTCTGTCTGCTGGAAGTGATAAAGACGGCGGGTATACTGTTCCGGACGATATCTCAAAAGAGATTTTGAAATCCATCAAAGAATTAAATTCCGTTCGGAACCTTGTTCGCGTTGTGCCAAAAACTGCTCCATCAGGGAGTTATACAGTCCGAAAAGGTGTAGCGGGAAAACTCTATAATACAGCCGAGAAAGAACAAATTAAAGAATTGAAAAACATGGAATTCGAACAAATCTGGTACAACGTCAAAAAGTTCGCCGGATTTATGCCTGTTTCTAGCGAGCTATTAAATGATTCATTTGTAAACTTTGTTCGTGAGATCGTGGACTGGCTCTCTGAATCTGCTGTAGTGACAGAAAATGATGAAGTCTTTTATGGAAAAGGCGGCGAAACAAATGTTGAGGGGATTATCACTAGTGAAAAATATAAAACCCTTAAAGCGCCTTCTGTAATTACGATTAAATTTCTACGTAAGGTTAAAAACCAGATTAAACGCGGATATCGTAAAAATGCAAAGTGGGTTATGAATACTGAAGCGTTTGAAACCCTGGCAAACATTGAAGATAAAAACGGCAGAGGAATCTTAGCTCAAGATCCTAGAGACGAAGACAGCTTCCTTTTGTTCGGACGACCGGTTGAGGTTTATGACGAAATTGTAACTGACGACAAGACACAAAAGACTCATATTCTTTTCGGTGATTTTGAACGTGCTTATTTCATGTTTGACCGTGAAAAATTTGAAATAAAATCAACTGACGTGGGCGGAGACGCATTCCTCACTGACCAAACATATTTCCGAGGTATTGAGCGTTTCGACGGGAAAGTTGTTGATCCAGAAGCTGCCGTCATCGTTACTGACCTTGTTGTTGGAGAAGAGGCACAAGTGGAAACACCATCGACTGAATCTGCGGACTTAGGTAAATAAAAAACGAAAGGATTGATTTAACATGGCAGATTTTCTAAATGAAAGTAATGGAGCAAAAACATCAGCAAGAGACAATGGATCAGGGGAACCCATTACAGATGTCTCTATCGCGGACAACAGCGAGCAAAATCCTCTCTATGTTAAAGGCCTTCAAGGTGATCCCGGCCCTCAAGGTCCTAAGGGGGATACCGGTCCGCAGGGACCAAAGGGAGACAAAGGAGACACTGGTCCTCAAGGTCCAAAAGGAGATGCTGGCCCACAAGGTGAGCCAGGTCCCCAAGGTCCAAAGGGTGACAAGGGTGATCCAGCTGTTATCGGCGAAAAATCTATTGTACATGAAATGCTGGGAGAAAAATCAGTCCGCAGCATTAACATTGGAACGGGCAGCGTTATGATGGATCACTTAAATAGTGAAGTGAAAAACGTATTAGATGGGCTACAAAAACAAATTGATGAGCTGAAACCGAACACTTCTGCTGAATGAAAGACAGGTGATGTCGAGTGACAGAAGAAGAGAAAATTGAATTAGAAAAGGCAAAAAAGTTCCTCCGGGTTGATGGTGACCTGGAGGATGATTTGATTTTAGACTTTATTGCATCAGCAAAAGAATACATTGCTTCGGCTACCGGTCTTACATTCCCGAATAAATCAGCCAGGGCGGCAATGTGTGTGAATGCATTCGTTGCTCACTGGTATGAAAACAGAGAAATTGCCGGGACAACTTCTAACTTGGACGGCGTGCTGACTACCATGATCAATCAGCTCAAATATACATTGCCGGAGGCTGCTCCTAATGTTGAATGACATGAGATACCGTATTCAATTTCAGAAAAAGAAGCCTGCTGGCCGCCTGCCTGTGGATGGAAAGGACAGCTGGCAAACGGTAATTGAATGCTGGGCTAAAGCTGAAGGTTTAAAAGGCCGAGAATATTATGCTGCGGCTGCGTTCCAGAAGGAAAAGACAGTGGAATTTACAATTCGACATCGCGAAGACATAGACGAGCATATGCGAATCATCTTTCGTGAAAAAGCTTATGAAATCGAGTCGATCTTGCCTAACTATTCGCGCCGGCATTTCATTACAATTAAAGCAAATGTGGTGAGTTGATGAATTTTGAGCTGGAATTGAAGGGGTTTAAAGTACTGGAATCTACATTCGCAGACTTAGCCCGCAAGGACGAAAAAATCCATAAAGCAACCGTAAAAGCAGGCGGTGCTGTATTGGCGGAAGTAATCAATGATAATGCTCCGCGGTCAGCTATTGGGGGTAAGCACCCTCACATTGACGAGGACATTATTGTTGGAAACAGGATAAAGCGAGATGAAGACGGAGAAATATATGCCGTTGTCGGCCCCACAAAGGACACTAAATTCCGTGTTCACTTGCCGGAGTTTGGAACCATTCATCAGGCAGCAAATCCTTTTATTCGAAACAGTATGATCCAGGCGAATGATAAGATGCTTGATGCTATGGAAAAGGTCATAAAGGCGGGGTATAAGTTATGAGCTTTTTAAATCTCATCGAAAGATCAATGCAATTAAAGGACAAGGTATTTGAAGCGCTGGAAACCCATCCGGCGCTTTTGTTATTGATTGATCCTGCCAATATTTATGAACTGGCCGTACCAGAAGGGCTTGAAAGTTCTCCTCCTTACATTGTGGTTCAGGAGATAGACTACAGAACAACTAAATGGGCTGATGGGAAGCCGATACAAGATAGCGCCGTTTATCAGATTGATGTGTACCACAATAGTTCATGCGATCCTATTTTGGCCCCTATTGTGGACATAATGAGCGGCCTGGATTTTCAGACAACGGTCCCTATCAATGAATTTTTACAAAAAGAACGTCTTATTCGAAAAGGATATCGGTTTGAGGTGAACATTTTATTATAATTGGAGGTTTTAAGATGCCTGAATACAGTTCAGTAACAGGTTTGAAGAATGTGAAATTTGCGCCTTTAAAAAAGGCAGGTAAATTTTTTGTTCCCACAGAAATTCTTGACTACGAATTTGCAATTAATATGAAAGTTGAAACAGAAACATCCACAGAAAAACAATATGCGGATGACAAACTTGTCGATCTTGCAGTTTCAACTGGTTCAACTAAATTAGACATTGAAATGCGGGATCTGCCAATGGAGATTCTCTCTAAATTACTTGGAATTGAACAAGATGAAAACGGATTGTATTTGTTTAAGAAAAATATCATTCCTCCTTGGGTTGCGATGACGTTTCAAGGACCTAAAGCAAACGGCAAGTCTCGTCATGTGGGCTTGGTAAAAGGGAGATTCTCTTTGCCGGGCGATGAATGGAAAACAAAACAAGATAAAACGGATTTCCAAACGATCAAACTTTCAGCAGAATTTGTAGATAGAGAGCAGGACGATGTGTTCAAAATCGTTGCGGATGAAGATGGAGAAAAATTCGATATAGATCACTTTTATAAGGCAGTTTTTGGGGACGCCTATCAAAATAAACAAGACACAGAAGAAAATGTAAGTGCTGATCTTGGGAAATAAAAGGGGGAAGCTGAAAAGCTTCTCTTTATTTAGTTAAAATCTATTTAACCAAAAGGAGGAGTCATTATGGCTCAGAAACATATTTCTATCAAATTGTGGTTTGAAGACGAAAAAAAGTTTAAAACTTTTATTGCACCGCGAACAAATACAAAGACACTTCTTGAAGCGCTGAGATTAAATGCTGAAGCGGAAAAAACATCAGATAATCTTGAAAAGAGCATCAAAACATTGGAGAAACAAATCCAGTTTATTGTGAAAATATTCCGTGACCAGTTCACTTATGACGAGTTCACCGAAGGGCTACAATCATTTGAAGTGACAAAAGAAGTCAGCCGAATTCTCTCAGAGGTAGCTGGATACAAAGAAATTGAGGAAATGGATCAAGATTTTTTGCAGGAGAAGACGGAGAAGAATACACCTACGAACGAGGAATCCAGCAAATAAATGAAATTTATTCCACACTGCTTGAACAAGGATGGAAAATGACTGAAATAGATAACATGGACATTTACCATTACTTAGAGGTTTTGGCTGAAAAGAATAAGCCGAAAATTAAGACGGTAACAATTGACCAAATCTTTTAGACAGGTGCTCACCTGTCTTTTTTTGTTGAGTTTATGCCAGGAAAGCGGGGTGTTTACATATGGCTCAACCAATAGGAAATATGGTTGTTAAAGTAGGTCTTGATGATACAGGATTTAATCGAGGTATTGAAGGCCTAAAAAGACAAATGCGCCTGGCAAACTCAGAAATGAAGGCGGCCGGCAGTATTTATAAAAATACCGGTGACCAAACGAAGCTCCTTCAGTCGCAAATGGAAGGGCTAAACAATAAATATAAGATTCAAGGCCGTTTAGTACAAGAACACCGTCAGAGATATGATGAATTGGCCCGTCAAAAAGGAAAGGACAACCGAGAGACACAAATCCAAGCTCGGCGCTTAAATGATGCAATAGCTGTTCATCAAAATTTAGGAAGAGAACTGCAGCAAGTCAGCAAAGAATATGAAACCTTGTCAGGAAACACGAGCCGAGCTGCAAGTGTTTTTTCTGTCTTTAAAAAGGATTCACAAGAGGTATCAAAAGAATTAAAGGCTGTCTATGATTCTGCGACTGAAACAGGGAAGGCGCTGACAGCTATCGGGGCTGTTGGAGCACTCGGCATTGGGGCGACTGTAAAGGCGGCCGCCAGTTTTGAAAAGGAAATGAGCCGGGTTGCAGCGTTAGCAAATGCGACAGATGACCAAATGGCCGCGCTTACTGAAACTGCCCGTCATCTTGGCGCCGTAACCCAATACACTGATGGGCAAGTAGCCGAAGGGATGCAGTATTTAGCCATGGCTGGCTATAAGACCAATCAAATCATCGGCGCAATGCCTGGGTTATTGGCAACTGCGGCAGCTGGACAGACTGATCTAGGTGTCACAGCTGATATTGTTTCAGACATCCTAACTGAGTTTCATATCAAAGCAGAAGATACAAACCGCGTTGCTGACGTTATGGCCTATACGTTTACCAATTCGAACGCTAGGCTTGAGGAAATTGGGCAAACCATGAAATATGCGGCTCCGGCAGCAAAAACTGCGGGCGTGAGCATGGAAGAATTGGCCGCGGCAACCGGGATCATGGCGAACAGCGGGATTAAAGCTGATATGGCCGGAACAGCTTTGCGATCAACATTAACTCGTTTGGCTGCGCCTCCAAAGCCAGCAGCATCGGCAATCGAAGAGCTGGGGCTTAAAGTAACGGATTCAACTGGGAAAATGCGTCCGTTAGCGGACATCATAGGGCAAATCAACGAGAAAACCAAAGACTATACGGAGACAGAACAAATCAGGATTGCCAAACAGCTTGCCGGACAGCATGCTCTATCAGGTTTCATTACTTTAATGCACGCTGGAAAGGATAAACTCCAAGACTTCACAAAAGAATTGGAAAACAGCGGCGGCACAGCTGAGAAAATCGCTGATAAGCAAATGGACAACCTGGCCGGTTCATTTGAATATCTAAAGTCGGCCACAAATAACGCTGTTATTACACTTGGAAATCAATTTATCCCAGTGATACGTGCTACAACAGACGTTATTACAAGTGCTGTCACATGGTTTGATTCCTTGCCTTCTTCAGTTGCGAGCACAATTGCTATTACAGGTGCAGCGGTCACTGTGTTCTCGCTCTTGGGAGGTGCGTTCCTGCTCACATTAGGTTCTATTCCTAAAATGGCTGCAGGGTGGAATATGCTTCGCACAGCTGGTGCGTATCTAACTGGAAATGTGAACCGTGCTTCTACGAGTCTAACCGTTTATTCTGCTGAGGCGATTGCGGCCGGCACAGCTTCAAGAACAGCGGCAGCGGGGATGAGTGTCACTTCAACAGCGGCGGCAGCAGCATCCACAAGAATGGACCGTTTCCATCAAACCTCTGCACTTGCCACAACTAGGGTAGGCCGGCTTGAACAAACGACAACCAGAAGCGCAAGAGCGATGAGTGGCCTTAGTGGCGCTTCCCGTGTAGCAGGTCTTGGCTTGAGCTTGTTTGGCGGACCAGTTGGAACGATCGCCGGATTAATCCTTTCTTTTGCTCCTGAACTGCTTAAGTTCGGTTCAGGGATCATCAAAGCTGGAGTGAATGCAGTAAAAGGCGCTGGCGGGTTTATGCAGCTTGCGAAAAGTGGGTTTGGTCTTTTTAACATTCTAAAAAAAGGTGCCGGGATTGTCGGTCTTTTGCGCGGTGGGCTCAGTTTGCTTGGTGGTCCAATCGGAATAGCTGTTACTGGTGTCACCCTTTTAGCTGATGCAGGATTTAAGTATTACGACAACCTGAAGAAAAGGGTGCTGCCGGCGACTATCGACTTTGGCGATAAGGTTTCTGAATCCACTTCGAAAGCGATTAATGCCTATGAAGATATGAACACCAAAGTCGGTGCCAAGCTAAATTATTACTATTTAACAAACAAAAAGATCACGAAAAAAATTGCTGATAACATGTCCAGTGAGTATGAAAAGATGGGCCAAACCATTCTTGATGGCTATCAAAAGAGCACTGATAAATCTTTAAAAGTGTTAAGTGATTTTTATGCTTCCAATAAAGAAATGTCAGAAAAAGAGAAGACAGAAACATTACAGAATATCAAAGACAACAATAAGGACAAGCATAAAGAAATATCCGGTTATACCAAGCGCATCAAAAAGATTTGGGAAAATGCTGCTAAAGATCACCGAGATATTACAGATGGCGAACGTAAGGAAATAGAACAGATTATAAAGAAAATGAATAGCCATGTTGAATCTGCTCTTACTAAAAGTAAAGAAGAGCAGACAATTATCGCTGGAAAACTAAAAGACAACAAAACTCAACTTTCTGCAAAAGAAGCAGCAGCCACAGTTAAAAACAGCAAAAAAGCAAAAGACAATGTGGTCAAGAATGCTGAAAAGCAATATAAAGAAGTGGTGAAAAACGCTGATCTAGAGTATTACGTCAAGGGTTCTATCACTAAAAAACAGCATGATGATACAGTTAGCTCTGCGAAGAGCCAAAAAGATCAGGTTGTGAAACAGGCTGAAAAAACTCATAAAGGCGTGGTCAGTGAAGCGAAGCTGCAGGCTGCTGGGCATTTAGAAGAAGTAGATTGGGAGACAGGGGAAGTGCTCGGGAAATGGGATACTTTTCTCGTTGATCTAGCAGGAGTAGTTAATAAAATTACCGGCGGGATCAATACTGTTCTTGAGTTCATGCACATTCCTACCATTCCTGAATGGAAGCCTAAAGGGTACAGCGGCAATTCTGAAATGCAGGTAGCGCCAGGCAGGGCCTATGCAAAAGGGACAGACTTTCACCCAGGCGGAAGGGCGTTAGTCGGTGAAGAAGGTTTTGAACTTGCTCATACACCAGGCATCGGAACTTATGTGGTTGGGATGGGCGGCCCGCAGGTTTGGGATTTACCGCGTGGTACATCGGTTCTCCCACATAGTCAGTCAAAAGAAGTTATGGCAACCGGTCTTCCTGGTTATGCAGGCGGTGTCGGCAGCTTCTTCAAAGACGCCCTTAATGGCTCAAAAAAGCTTGTGAAAGGAGCCATTTCAGCAGGGAAGGGCGTTGTCAATAAAGCGAAAGATGTTGCCTCGGGTGCTATGGAAATGATCTTGAATGGCCCTGAGAAAATGATTAAGAACTTGTTTAAGGGCTTTATCCCTTTTAAGTCAGGAAAAGGTGTGGACTCATTAGGAACTGGAATCCTCCAAACATTAAAAAATGGAGCTGGTCAGTTTTTAAAAAGCATTCTTCCAGATGCCGGACTTTTCACAGCAGATGCATATAAGGGAGCGACAGGTTCTGCCCAGGTTCAAAAATGGGTAGCGGAAGCTGTGGGCATTGCTGGGGTACCTTTCTCATGGGTTCCTGGCTTGATCACCATTGCAATGAAAGAGTCTGGCGGAAATCCCAATGCCATTAATCTTACTGACTCAAATGCAAGAGCCGGTCATCCTTCTCGTGGGCTGATGCAGACAATTCCAAGTACGTTTTCATCCAATGCGTTTCCTGGACACAATAACATTTTGAATCCGGTAGATAACATTTTGGCTGCAATCAATTACATCAAAGGTCGCTATGGGGATATTTCCAATCACCCTGGATTGAAATCAATGGCTCGCGGTGGCCCATATGTAGGATACGCAAAAGGAGGAACTTCACCGGGGCGCGGCGGTTCTAAATGGGCAATTCTAAACGAACGGGGCTTTGATGAGACCACAATTACAACAGACCCGACGTATCGGGAACGCAACATCGGTTTATGGGCACGTGTAGGACGTGAGCTTGGTGTTCTTCCGTCACTTCAACAAGGGATGATTTCAAAGGCCCTTGTACTGCTTCAAAAAGCTTCAATGGCTAAAGTCGAGGCAGAGCCGCAAACCAATGTGAATGTTGACATGAGCCGCGTGGTTGAGAATCAAGAGAAGCAAATCAGCATGATGAGTCAGCAAATAGATGCTCTCCAGCAAAACATTCAGCTTTTGCAACAGCTTGTTTTGAAAGACAATCACACGTATATAGACGGGACAAGACTGGATCAAACCAGTGCAGACCGATATAACAAAAAACGTTATAGAAACGGGGGTAAGCCTGCATGGTAAAACTGTTTATTGATTTTAATAATGGACTAGGGGAGCAGAGCCTTGACAGCTTACTCCCTCAATTTGAAGTATTAAGCTTTTTGCCGGAAGCGCCAAATATTAATCGAGAAACAATTACTATGCATCGGCGGCACGGTCAGATTTTGCCGCAACATCCACGCGATGTGACTTATGGGGAAAGAAAGATAAATGTTGAGATTTATTTGAATGCGCTCAAGCATGAGAATTTTTATATGTATCGGCATCAGCTATATGCCCTATTGGTTAAGCCGATTCCTTATTACATTTCTTCTGATCTTTGGCCGAATCGGCGTTTCCTTGTCACGTGTGATGGGAATTTCAGCATTCCAAAAGAGAAGGAGAAAACCTTCAACGATTTCTCTGTTGAGTTCACTAATACTACTGGTATGGCGGAATCAACTTTTACAACAAAAGATAAGCAGAATTTCACTAGAGCAAAGCGAACTTTCGGTATGAACATTCCTCCTAATGACCAGTTGAACTATTCTTTTAAGAATCAGAAACGTTTCTCTGTGTTTAATCCAGGTGACGTACAGATAAATCCACTGGACCATGATTACAATGTTCTGTTAAATGCAGCAGGTAAAAATGTAACGTTGATCAATCATACAAATGACGAAAAGCTTACGATTGAACAGGAATTAAAGAAAAGTCAGCAGGTTTCTTTTCTCAAACAATATACAATCATTAATAACACGCCGATTAAAACATCTGGCCGGCTGCCGAGTCTTGAAATAGGATGGAATGAGTTTGAAGTTCAGAACACAAGTGACTTTACCATCCAATTCGATACTCGGCTTTATTATTTGTAAGAGGTGGTGGTTTTTTGGCTAAAGAGGATTTCATTAAACAAATAGCCGCCGACGCTCAAAGAGTTTATAAAAACCATCAAATTCTTGCTTCGTTAATCATTGCCCAGGGATGTCTTGAGAGCGCATGGGGAACAAGTGAACTTGCGACAAAAGGGCACAACCTTTTCGGCATGAAAGGCGAGTATAAGGGACAGTATGTCACTATGATGACCTGGGAAGTCATTAACGGTGAAAATGTTCAGGTTCCGGCAAAGTTTAGAAAATACCCCTCTTGGAAAGAGTCGATTGACGACTTAGCTAACCTGTATCTCAATGGCGTAAGCTGGGATAAAAATCATTACAGGGCGGTTGTCGGAGAGACAGATTATCAAAAAGCTACAGCTGCGCTCGTAAAAGCTGGATATGCAACTGATCCAAATTATGCAACAAAGCTCAATAGCATTATTTTCACGTATAAATTAACCAAATACGATACAACTGAGGGACTGCCTGACAATCCTGATGAACCAAGTAATCCTGATCCAATCGTAGATCTGCCGAGCAAAGAGTATGACGGAAAAGATATTACGCTAAATCAGAGTCTCCCTAAAGATGTATATTTACCAAAGCTGCATGTGGCGAGTCAGGACGATTCACAAGCTATTGAAGTCATCGGCGCTGATCCTGACTTATTAGACGATACGACAGGGAAAAAGGATATTGAATTCACGATCACACGGACAGCTGATAATGGTACAGAATATGATTTGCTTGTGAATGACAACATTCTTTATCTTGATGAAAAAAAATTCAATCATCAAAAGTATTTCATCACAGATATTGCAATTAACCAGGAAGGAACACTTTCGAAAAAAGTAACGGCAAGCCACGTCTACGTTGTGACACTAAACAATCACTATGTGGAAGATACGATCAGTGGGACGTTTACCGTCAGGAAGATGCTTGATTTTGTTTTTAAAGGCACAAAATTAAGGTACATCTTTATGGACAAAGAAAGTGAGTTCTCTAGCGTTGAACAAGAGAATTTCGGTGACAGATTCGGAAATGATCTGATGGATGAAATTGTGGAAGACTATGGCTTAGAATTAGATGTCGATAATTATAAAGTCTACGTGTATAAGAAAATGGGCAAACGAATAAATCATACACTTGATACTCGCTATAATATGCCTGGTATCACAATCAAAACCTCTACTCAAGGGTGTTCCACAAGGGCGAGGGGTTTTGGTGCAATTAAAGAAAACAGCAGCACAGACAGCAAAAAAACGGAGTATGTTTTTGAACCGGTATTGTACAAGCATCCTGACGAAGATAAATTTTTGATTGATGGTATGCCAAGATGGGCGGAACCATTGCGGGATGAAAAATATAAAAAAGAGTCCAGTATGTTGGCGGCTTTGAAAAAGTACGTCAATCCATATCCACAGACGGAAATAGAAGTAGATTATGAATACATCTACGAGCCGAAGCTTTTAAAGATACAAGAGGATTTCTGGAAGGGTGACACACTGCATATTTTGGCTGACACATCATATGGCGTGACGTACGAAGATGATGTCCGTCTTTTGGCCATTCAATATAAACCATTAAATCCTTACGCAAAACCGACACTGACTTTTGCTAATTTCCGAAAAGATATTCAAGACATTCGGATGGAGCAAGAGAAGAGATTGAAAGATCAAAAGCGATATATGCAAAAACTAAGAATGATGATATGAGCACTCTTACCAGGGTGCTTTTTTGTGTTGTTCTTGAAAGGAGAGTGATCTCATGGTGATCAGATTAATAAAAGATTATGATTCTACAAAAGATTCACTGTATCTTGCGCAACAGCGGGATGACCTGGAAAGCATTGAAAATGGATTAAATGGACTATCCAATTCCATTGCCAATCATAAATCGGCTGTGACTGCTCATACATCTTCCCAGGTGGCCCATGGCAGTGGGCTGACAGTTTACGAGGAAATTGAAATAGCGAAAGCGCGGCTCCGCAACATTGTGTTAGAAGCAGATGGGACCAATATAAAAGAAACCATAGATGCTCGTGTAGATAAAAGAGGGAAAGTCTATCCGTCTTTACGTGATCACCTTGTCGCAAACGAAACTAATCTCGAAAACTTGGATTCAATGATTCAGAAGGAAATGTCTTTTGACTTTACAACCGTTCCGCCGGTTTACCATACAAACTTGAATTTAGCAGATAAAACGGTGCTGCAATGTTTTGTCATTGATGAAATGACTGGCGATATTTACGCCACGCAGGTTGCCAGCGGAAACCAAGATAAAAGTGAAAGTTTCACCATTACCCGGATGAATAAAAACGGGGTGATGCTGGACAGCATGACGCTCATTCACGGTGGTCACGGCACCACAATTGGATTGGAACGGGAAAACGGGAAAGTGTATATCTGGTCCAACTATAATGTTGTAGATTCAAACGGAAACACTGTTGGCAACGATCTTGTGCGTTTTCCTTATACGGCAGGGGCCACATTGAACGGCGGCAGCGGAGGCATTAAACGCTATAACAAATTCAACGATTATTATACGATTCCTGTGATTGATAGAGAAAATGGCTTTATTGCGTTCCGAATCAGATTACAAGACGATAATAGTTTGGTGGAGCTCAGGAAATTAAGTGATGTAAAAAACGGCGTAAATAAAGTGCTGGGGAAGGTAATCATTCCGAATGACTTGTTTTATCTCCAAGGATTCACAATAGACGGATATGATTTGTACTGGTACACCGGGGACACCAATAACAAAACGTATCCATGTGAAATCACGCAATTTAGCTTTAAGGATGGAAGCTTGAAAAAGCGCATCTCCTGTGATTTTGGCTATGGGCCAGACGGCAAATACGAAGATGGTTTCCGAGAGCCTGAGTCAATCTTTTTATACAAGGACCCGAAGACAGGGAAGAAATCACTCTTCGCAGGTGTGGCGACGGGAGCCGTCGGAAAAAGACTTGCCAAGGTATACGCCTACCATTCTAAAGAGAATGCAGCCAAATTCGGTATTGACCTAGCCCAAGGGTATCAAGGGTATAAACTCACTCAAAACAATGGCTATTCAAAGCGGCTTCCAGACGGCTTAAAGTCCTTAAAAGAATTTAGACAACCCGGTTTTTATTATATGCTTACGACAGAAACAAAAACGCTTTCGGATCATCCGGACAGCGGTAACGCCGGATGGTGGTTAAACATTGCGCCAGCAGATCGCGCCGGATCAGTCATTCAAACGTTAACCAGGAACGCAACAGCGCGGCCAATTAAAATTTTAACCCGAGTTGTTACAAATGACGGGAATGTTGGCGATTGGTCAGAGATTTCAGCAAGTGGAAAGCTGCCCTGGGCAGACCTGCCTTTAAAGAATGGCGCAAAGAATCCTGACAGCAACTATCGTCTACAATTTGCAGTACAGGGAGGATTTCTTTTTGTAAGGGGCCGAGTTACCATTCCGCAGAAAGACGGCGTTGATTTTGCGACATTGCCTGCCAGCGCCCGGCCTAAAAAGAATACCTATAAAAGCTGCCCTGTAGCCGGTACAACAGGAGATAGAAAGATTGTTTTTCGATCAAATGGAAATATCTCTGCACTCGGGCTGTTTGCAAAAAGCGCATCGAATGCAACATACACCTATATTGATGAAATCATCAAGCTGGATTAAAAAGGGGTGTCTCATATGGAATATAAACAAATGTGGGCTTATCAATATGATGAAAACTATATTTATGATTGCCCGGTTGAAATTCAATACATCGAAGATGATGACGGAAACGTAAAGCGTGTTGTTCCGGAAAATGCAACCGAGATCAGTCCGGGTGACTTGGTGCAGGCCAAATGGACGGGAACAGAGTGGATAGAAAGCGTATCGGCTGAATACATCGAGGCTCTTGAGACAGATGATTCAGATGAAGAAAGCGACGGGGCAAAGGCGCTGAAAGCTGTTGCGGATATACTTGAAACAATGGTAAGGGGTGATGCGGGATGAGCAGCCCTTTTTATAATGCCATCAAGACGTGTTATCTATCAGGATATTGGGACGGCAAGGAGGAGCTTCTTTCTATGGCTGTCGATCAAGGTAAGATAACAGAAGAGGAAATGAATGAGATCAAAAGGCTCCGACAGGCTGACAAAGGATCTCCTTCTATAGAAGAGTAAAGGAGGGACACTATGCCGTACAAAGATGAATCGCTTAGCTTTACGATCAATGGCCGGCGCAAAAGTCCGGTACAAACAAACATCCAATATACAACTCAAGACAAAGGGACAGCAAAACTGTCTTTCCAGCTTATGAAAGACGGGGTTCCCCTTCCGTTATCCGCGGCAGTTGTGAAGCTCATCCTTTTAATGTCTGACGGCAGCCGATTTGTTCGAAATATTGAAATCACTGATAAATTGAACGGCCGGCTAACGTATGTTCTATCTGATGAAGAAATCAGACACGTTGGGACCGTTCAAGCTGAGCTTGATGTCTCATACACAAATCAGCAAGCAATGTCGATTCATCAGTTTTCTTTTGAGATTAAGAAAGCACTGATTGACACTGCTATCCTGCCGAGTGTGGAGTACTATATAGATGATTTTGAGTCCTTAAAAAATAAGATCAACGAGCTTTATAACGAAACCATCCAGACGGTTGAAGAGCTGCGGAAAAAATTTGAGGACTTAGAGAACATTGAAACCAAAGACGGGGCACAGAAAAAGGCTGATGCTGTTCAGGTTAATTTAGATACCCATAAAAATGATAAGTCCAATCCTCATGGGGTGACAAAAACTCAGGTAGGGTTGGGGAACGTAGACAACGTGCAGCAAGCAACAAAAGTAGAATTCAATACGCACAATACGGATTCTACGCGTCATATCACGTCCACAGAGCGTTCAAACTGGAATGCGAAAGAAACGACGATGGGAGCACAAAACAAGGCAGATACAGCTGAAAAAAACGCAAAAACGTATACGGATCAACACATTAATAATAAAAGCAATCCTCATGAGGTGACAAAAGGTCAAGTCGGGCTAGGGAATGTTACCAATGACAAGCAGGCAACCAAAACAGAATTTGATACGCATGTAAAAGATGCGACTGTCCATATATCTGCAGCAGAACGTACAAAATGGAACGGTGCGCAGCTTTTTAAAATCACAAATGATGTTGGAGGGGTCTTGGTTTCAATCGCTGATACAGACGATTTTCTGGACAGAATTGTGAAAGCGGGCAAGACGTTCGGAACGTTTTATTCCACTGGGAAGCCTTTAAATGCTCCTTCCACTTTATCAACAAGGGGTTTTTTTCACTTCACATCCCTTGATAGTAATGGAAACGGTACTTTTGGCTATGTCGTGGCTATAGATTATAAGAATAATATGTATTCAAACTATGTTGACGGCAATTTAGGCTGGTCAGGCTGGAAGCGACTTCTCACTGAAAATGATACTGACAGTGTGCCGTGGTTAAATGCAACATATAAAAATGGGGCAAAGACAGGAGATCGTCAGCTTCAATTTAAAAAAGTAGCAGGTGCCCTTCATCTTACGGGCCATATTGTGACAGATCGAGAAGTAGTTTTTGCGTCTATTCCTTCCACCTATGCCCCGTCAAAAGGCGTGATGGAATTAATAGCTGTAAGTGGAATTACAGGAATGAGCAAATTAATTGTGTTTCCGTCAGGAGACCTTAAATTGACCGGCTTGATGGCGAACGATAGCAGCAAAGTGACCGGATACTATATAGATAAAGTGATCCCATTAAACTAAAGGAGGGGAAATATGATCTTAATTTATCCGTATAGAGAAGATGGCTTTTATGCTGGACAACCTGTAGAGCTTTTTCCTGACGCTGAAACAGGTAAGTATAATATACCGCCTAATGCTACCGACAAACCGCCTGAAAAAAACGGTTCAGGCATGTGGCGTCCTTGGTTTGAGAGCGAAAAACAAGAGTGGATCGAAACAGCTGATCAGGAATATAAAGACAGTTTGAAGGGGCCGGCCGATCCTCCATCTGCTGTAGATCAACTAAAGGCGCAAAGTGCAGAAACAATGGTGCAGCTGGCCGAAGCACAGAACTTGATAGAGTCCCAAGCGAAAATGATTGCGGACTTGTTATTAATGCTGGCTGAAGGAGGGGAAGTGTGATGGATTGGTTTAAAAATATCAAAACTATTTATGGATGGGGGAGACAGTATTACACAAACGCTGATGTCGCCCGTTTTGTTGTCTTGAAGAGAATCACAGAAGACCAATATAAACAAATCACCGGCCTGACCTATCCAGCTACAGAGCCGGTTGTCATAGATTTAGGAAGTTAACCAACACCCATTGAGGTGTTTTTATTTTGCCATGAGGGAGGTGAGGGCTTTATGGAAATGGATATTACACAGTATTTAATCACTCAGGGGCCCTTTGCTGTGTTGTTTTGCTGGCTCCTATTCTATGTCATGAAAACGAGTAAAGAAAGGGAAGCAAAGCTCTATAATCAAATTGATTCCCAAAATGAAGTCTTGGGGAAGTTCAGTGAAAAATATGATGTTGTAATTGAAAAGCTAGACAAAATTGAAAGCAAAGTACAATAGGAGGAATAAACGATATGAAAAACTATGACAAAGGCACGGTCATTCGGACGGTGCTTCTTTTGATTGCACTTATTAACCAAACAATGCTGATGCTTGGTAAGTCACCGTTGGATATTTCAGAAGATCAGGTGAATCAGCTTGCGGATGCTCTTTACACTGCTGGCTCTCTGATCTTCATGATCGGTACGACACTTGCTGCATGGTTTAAAAACAATTATGTGACAGCAAAAGGGCACCAACAAAAAGCAGTTCTTAAACAAAACAATCTAACAAAATGACGCTGCTGGATAAACCGGCGGATTTTTCTATATTAAAAATGAATGGAGAGAATGAATATGACAATCACAGTGAAAAAGAATCTTGTATCAGAAGCTAAATACGCTTTGAAATGTCCGAACTATATGGACGCTGAATACATTACCATCCACAATACAGCGAATGATGCGTCAGCTGCTAACGAGATCAGCTATATGATCGGGAATACAAGCTCGACAAGTTTTCATTTTGCTGTTGATGACAAAGAGGTTATTCAAGGGCTGCCGTTAAATCGTAACGCATGGCACACAGGAGATGGAACAAACGGTACAGGTAATCGTAAGTCGATTGGTGTCGAAATTTGTTACAGTAAGTCAGGAGGCGCACGATATAAGGCGGCGGAAAAGCTAGCTATTAAGTTTGTGGCACAGCTGCTTAAAGAACGAGGATGGGGCGTTGACCGTGTCCGCAAGCATCAAGACTGGAACGGCAAATATTGTCCGCATCGAATTTTATCAGAGGGAAGATGGGACGAGGTTAAGGCTACCATTGAAGCAGAATTGAATGCGCTGGGAGGAAAGACAACATCCAAACCGTCGTCATCTGCGTCTAAAGCTGCAGGAAGCACTTATACAGTCAAAAAAGGAGATACTCTTTCCGCAATTGCAAAAGAGCACGGGGTGAGTGTGGCGAACCTTCAGAGCTGGAATAACATAAAAGATCCGAATAAAATCACAGTTGGCCAAAAGATAAAGCTTGAAGGATCAAGCACCCCAAGCGCTAAACCAAGCAGCAAAAAAACGTCATATGTGCTGCCTTCGGGCATATATAAAGTCACAAATCCTATGCGAAAAGGGGATGACGTAAGGCAGATTCAAAAAGCTCTTGCTGCCCTTTATTTCTATCCGAACAAAGGGGCGAAAAATAACGGCATTGACGGCGTGTATGGACCGAAAACAGCAAATGCAGTCAAAAGGTTCCAATCCATATATGGATTGGTTGCTGACGGCATTTATGGGCCTAAGACTAAAGCGAAAATTGAAGCGAAATTGTAGTAATAAAAAAGCCTCTCACATAGTGAGGGGCTCTGCATTGAAATCCTTCTGACTTAATCGTCCCAATCTTCATCTTCTTCCCAGTTTTCTTTCATCTCAAGAAGTCTTTCATAAAAGAACTTTATAAAATGTGCCGAATCAAGTTCTTTATAGCCACCAAATTCACTCCAAATAACAACTGGACATTCTCTTTCACTGTTCATTTTATTGGTATCTAAGCAATATCCAAAAAAATCAACATGTTCTACAACTACTAAACCACTTGGCAGTTCCCTATACTCACGATATTCCCTAGTTGTTTCAACAATTGAAGCACCACCAAAGTCATAGCCTAATAAATCGATTCCATAAACTCCACCAGAACCATAGTTTCTAAGAAACCACTTGTAGCTATCTGGAAGTGTAACTTGAAGATCTTGTTCGATTTTTAAAATTTTATCTTCGCTAATTCCACCTGTGAAATCTTTTTCCTTTGCATTTTCAGCTAAGAATTCTTTTACTTTCAAATAAAGATCCATGGTTTATAACCCCTTATTCTTTCTCATATTGTTTTGCTCTCCACTTCCAATACCTTGTCTTAAAGTTATTGTATTGTTTCTCCAGGTAAACATCATTCCTAAAGCTTTCACCATTACCTTTTAGGCCATGTATCACATCACTATACTTTGTATGTAAACTGTTAGGTATCTCAAGCAATGTTCCACTTTCTTCTTGTATGAGGTGATGTAAGTTAATCTGTGTTCCGTCTTTAGCATAAGGAGATTTACCATCCTTCATTAATTCAAGATTGGTTTTTCCTTTTGGAGTTTTTTGATTAATATCAATGTCCTTTAAGGTATAGACTCTCCGGCTTACATCTCTAACTTCACCTTTAACCTTTACTTTGCCGTCTATTTCAACAGCGCTGTACTTTTCTTTATTTAACCAAGGGAGATTTATTTCCTTACCTGTAAATGGTTTTCTTGTTTCGTCTAATTTTTTAGCAAGCTGAAGCAGTCTGTCTTTTGCGCTCACACCGTTGATGACATTATACGGCACACCACCTGCTACAACAACATCTTCTCGCATGACAAACGGTTTAATTGCTGTTAGTGGATCAGGAGTTTCATCCAGTTTTTTAGACACTTTTTTTACTGCAGCTTTTCCGGCTGTTTTCACTCCAATTTTAGCAACTGAACCAGCACCTTTTAAGCCAAAGATGTTTACTGCTGCATATGTAAACCAATGAGCCTTTGATTCTGTGTCACCATTCTTTACGTCTCTTACATAGGAGGTTATAATTGCATCTTTAATTGAATTAAATGTGGAATCATAGTGATAAACTGCAACTGCAGAATTAATAAGCATGTCGACAGGATGATTGTGTGCCATATAGTCTAATGTTTCAGCTGTCATATCATAAAGAGCTGTAACAGTACCTTTGGCTCCAGCCATCAACTCACGTGTGTTTTCAATTTGTGTGAAATACCTCTGTTGATCTTTAGTAAGATTCTCAAAACCAATGGTTTTTGCCATTGAGTAAAATTCATCGGCATCCGCATAATCGTAGTTTTTTAGTCTTTCTTTCAGTTTTTCAATTTCTCGTTCTTTTTCTTCCTTCTTCTTAATCGTCAAATAAGCTTCTGTACGTTTTTCAATATCGCCTTTTTTCTTATGTATGTCGCTTTCTCTATACGCTTTGGCATTATAGTGAATAGGTGTAGCATTTTTCCCTTTACCTGTTGATTCTTGAAGTTTTTTAAAATCTTGTTGAATGAATTGTTCGTTAGGCTCTGTTAATGCATATTCAGTTGTTAAATCATCATCAACTTGTCCAATTTTATCAATTGTTTTTTCACGTTTCTTATCTGCACTGGCAAGTTCAACTTTAAAGTTTTCTGTTGAAAACAAATCAAGTGGTAGGATATCGTCAATATCATTCAGAATGTCCTTCATTGCTTTCTTCTGTTCAGACATAATAGCCTTTGATTTTTTATAAGCATTTGCGAGTTCATGCTCTAAAAAAGACTCCTCGACGTATGCATCTGACAAGCTGGCTTCCTCTATAACTCCAGAGACACTTGTAAGGAAAGCAATTTTCATATCGATAAGATCAATCCATTGATCTGTAACACCGACATGATCATGATAAAATGCTTTGATATTGTTTGCACCTTTACCTGAAAACTCGCTGTCATCCAGGTTAGCTACGTCTTTAAATGCTTTTCTGAGCTTAACCATTTGTGATCTGAGTTCCTTGTACTCTTTTGCACGTTTATCCGCTTCAGAAAGTAATGACTTTGCTTCAAATACCTTCATATCATTCTCCTTTTTCTGACACTCAATACTCAAAATTTTACCATAGTTTAGGAGGGTTAACGGCTTTAAGATCGGCCAAATACCAGAAATCCTCCAATGGAAATAGTTATTTTCACTCAATCGATTGTCCGAAAAAGGACATTTCCTTATAATTGATATACAAGACCTAGGCGATCTGTTCTTTCGCACCCTGAAAATTTAGGTATATTATCCCTTGAGTTTAATTGCGTCATCACGAAAGCAGAATTGCGCTATGTCGAAAATTTTTTCTATATATTACATTTAATGTTAAAGTTGTGTTAACATTTGTTTGATAATTTAGAATTTTGACAGAAAGAGGGGTTTATTATGAGTAAACTTGCTTCTGAATATGTTGCTAATTTCTTAAATGAATGGTATATGGCCATAAAACAGCAGAATGTTGAGGCTGCTGAAAAATATTTTAAAGAAGTCAAATCTTTATTTGATGACATGGAAGAAGATCAGGAAGTATTAATGTATTACTCTCTACTTGAAGAAAGACATAAAATGATGATGTATCAAGTTAAAGGAACAGATTTCCCAAAGCATTCATACTTCAATAAAAGACATGCAAGAGAAATTCAAAAAACAGATAACATGATTGAGTACTACTTCTTTTTGTTTGAAGCGTTATACGAATCCTACAATCGAAACTTTGAGAATGCCATTAGCTTATTTAAAATTGCAGAGAAAAAGTTATCGATTATTCCCGATGAAATTGAAGTCGCTGAATTTTATTCTAAAGTTTCGTCAATGTACATGATGCTACGTCAAAGTATTGTTTCATTAAATTATATAAACAACGCACTCAACATATATAAAGGGAATGAAAATTACAAAAGGAAGTATGCAACTGCACTTATGGTTGTAGGAACTAACTATACAGATCTTGGCCAATTTGATAAAGCTGAAGAAGCTTATTTCCAAGCAATTAGAATTTCAAAAGAGCTTGATGATAAATTTTTCGAAGCGCAAATCCATCACAATTTAAGTATTACATACTCAGCAGCAAACAGATCCCAAGACTGTCTCAACGCACTGAGAAAAGCCATAAGAAATAAAGAGTGGAGACATTCAGTTTATTACATTAACTCTCTTTACATGGCTACCAAAGAGTTATTCCTCATGGATCAAAAAGATAAAGCTGTATATTATTACAAAAAAGGACAGGAAAATTTAACCCAGAAAGAGAATAAAGTGTATGAGGCTAAAATAAACATCATTTATGCACTTCTTCAAGATAATCAATACGAAACCATTGAGCAATGTTGGAGTTACATTCATTTCCTTCAAGAAAAGAATGACTTAGACAGTGTTCTTGATCTTTCCTTGATTATCTCACAGTACTGCGAGGAGAAAGAATGTTATAAGGATGCTCTTGAATTTTCTAAGCGAGCTATTTTAGCCGAAAAGAAAATGAGGCAGTTGGAGGGAATAGGATGAAAAGATTAATACTTCGTGTGTCTGTTACAGCTATTATCTTAAGTGGGTTAGCTGCTGGCGCTAGTTTGTTTACTAAGTCAGACATTCAATTTAGTGAAAAGCCAGTCGGAACTGATATTCAAATTGCAGAAAGACCAGTTGGAACTTAATAAAAAGTGAGGGGCATAAGATGACAAAAGGCGTTAAAATAACGTTATGGAGCATCCTAGCCGTATTCATCGTGTTAGCAATAATAGGAGTTGTATCTTATTATCAGACTCCGTCAGCGTAAGATAGCAGATCTCTAAAGTGCAGCCCAATAATGGGCTTTTTTGTATTAGATAAGAACTTGAGCTATTAAGTGCGAGGTGAAAAAGATGAGCAAAAAGATAAAAATAAAAGAGCTGATGAGGCACTAAAAACAATAATAAAAAGGCCCTTCTTATATGAGAGAGCCTTTTTTATTTAACCACCTACTCTTATCTCACGACCTAATCCCATTCCTACAGGTGGGTCATGATGTGTTCCTACAGGTAACTCACGTTGAATTTTCATCTTGATCACTCCTCTCAATAATGACAAATACTACATCTTTCCCAATTCTCCTTTTTTAATTTAAATAGATTCCGTAAAAGATTTGTAGCAGTAACATCCTCTGAATTTTAGCCGACTTGTGCTGATCTTACTTTGCCGAGAATCATATCGGATACAATCTCCATTTTCTAAGTAGTTACTATAAAATGCATCAGAGCTTTTTTCAGCTTGAAAGTTTTTGACCAAAATCATGACCAAAATTTGACCAAAAAATATTGAGATTTATAAAGATTCTATTTCAGATTAAAAATAATAAAGCACTGAAAAATCCTTTGTTTTCAAGGGTTCTCAGTGCTGTATATTATTTATTTAAA
Organism: Bacillus sp. FSL K6-1012; assembly: GCF_037964915.1. Lineage (NCBI taxonomy): Bacteria > Bacillati > Bacillota > Bacilli > Caryophanales > Bacillaceae > Bacillus > Bacillus sp. FSL K6-1012. Next base: position 2,008,620 of record NZ_CP150175.1, read on the forward strand.
TTGAAAGTTATGTTCCGCACGCAAGTACATCCTTGGGAGCGCGAACAGTATATGTCTCAGTATTAATCTGATAAACCTTGATTTGAGAGGGTTTTAGATTAATAACTAGGTGGTCAAGTTAAGTGGGATAACTAGAAACAACTAGTTTGACCACTTTTTGACCACCAAAAAAATTAAAAAAATTTAGGACAAAAGTGAATTCATGTATTCTTCATAACCATCCACTGATGTATTTTCAAGCTTCTCAGATATATGAGAGTATACGTCCGATGTGATGGTTATATTTTTATGTCCGAGTCTTTCTTGAACAAACTTCATACTTGCACCTGATTCTAGAAGAAGGACAGAATGAGTATGTCTTAAACCATAAATTGCCATTTTTTCTAATCCAGCTTTCTTCAGAATGCGATTGAGTGCATTGAATTTTGGGTATTCTAAATCAATAAGGCTGCCGTTCATACTTCCGCAATAAAAAAGGAAGGTAAACAGCAGCCATCTTTATTATTGTGGGAAACTTGTGTTCTAACAGCAGGAGATGCGAAACATGAGCCAAAGGAGGACAACACTGTGTGGAAAGTTTTAAGACAGTTACTTAAGAAACAGAAAAATCAAAGTTCACTCGATGAAGGTTATTTACAGATTATGGAAAAGGATATAAATCTAGAATTTAAATAAATGATATTTGAGCTGGAGAGCCTGGGGGAAGTAGTATCCGAAAAGCTGCAAAATAAGTATATAGATGTTTTTAAAGCTCAGGGTAAACCAAATCTTAGCATCAAAGTTTGTAGAGACATAGATGGACAGGGAAGTGTAGTGTTAGCTGCATCTCCTGCACTTAAAAAAGATTTTGGAATCAAAACAGGATCAAGACTTTTTGAGATATCTGAGGATCCAAGAATACACATTGTAAATCCACAAATGAAGCTTTTCATCAGAGTTTCGGCTGAGATTACAAAGCTGTTTTACAGATTTGTTCCTGAAAAATGTGTCCATACGTATTCAATTGATGAATCTTTTTTAGATGCAGGAAAAGAAGATCCTGAAGAAATGGCCAAAGCAATACAAAGTAGCATGTGGAGAGAGTTTGGCCTGATGTGTACAGTTGGAATTGGTGAAATACATATGAATAATCAATCCAGAAATAAGGAAAATTAACTAAAAAATTGTGAGGAACATTCAATGAAACGATTTATTTTAGTTTTATCCTTATTGAGTATTATTGTTGCCTATCCCATTCAAACAAACGCCAGTCCAATGCCTTGCAGTGTAATACTGGAACCGGTAGATAAAAATTTTAAAAATGCTAAAGGTGTAGCATTAATCTATAAGGTGCAATTGAACCCACCGAGTGCTGCCAGAACCAATATAAGCATTCTTGCTGTCCATCTTCCTGCTCCTTCTTCTTTTGGAACTTACGACAGTTACGAAGGATTTGCTACTAAACCTGGTGAGATTAGTTGGCGGTTTAAACTTTATCCTACTCCTGAGGAAGAGAGCCCTAGTTGGGCGGGAAGATTTGACTTAATTACAGCCGAAATGAAGAATGTTAAAGTTCAAGTACGTCTTTCTAATTCTAGAACTCAACAGTTGGGGCCAAGTGTATTAACGAATAATATTCAATCTTGTGATTAGAAGTTATTTGAGGGCACAACAGTGAAAATAAATTTGGATTGGGTTGAAGTGGATGATTAAATCGATTATTTTGCCTGAAGAGAATACAAAAATAACTGTCGGAAAACCAATAAGCGAAGAATCGATAATGAGCATTGTCGCTGCGGTAATGTATTGGTTCTGGGACTCCACATTCCTTTGTTTAACTTAAATCACGTATTTTACAACGTTCACAACAAGTATAAAGGCCGCTGATCCGAACAACAAATACCCTGACCTTGTTTGTTTATTTGAAAGTATTCCACTCCCACTAAAACAAAGAGAAGTGCAACTAATACTTGGAGAGAAATCAAGAGGAATTCACTTTGACTATATAGAGAATACACACATAGTATCAAAGCTGCACATGAAATAAAAATTTTTGAAGCTTTAAGCAAAGAACCACTCCTAATTAAACCTTAACACGTTATATATTATTGGAGAGGCAAAGGGATCAAGATAAAGAAGTATTTTAAACAAATTTAAAACAAAAAGAGCATTAAATTACATGCTCTTTTTTTCAATTTCCTCGCATCAGATCCGACCGTCTCATTTGCTCAAGCCGGGTTCCTGATTGAAGCTGTATGAAATAGTTTCAAATTATTTTTTGGATTGATGTATTTGTCGTTTTCGGTTTTATAAAAAACGCTGTATAGAAATCTTTCATTTTCTCTAAAGGCTTTGGAAATTGTTATTACTAAATACCACTCCCGAGAAATGTATATACATTCACACTTTCTGTCGTGAAAATTTAAATGTATTCATAAAGATGCCGCAGCATATCAGCAGTGCGCCGATGATGATGTTTATGGTGATCTGTTCGTGCAATTGCAGCCATCCAAAGAATAGAGCCAATACGGGAACGAACATTAGTGCCATGGATGCTTTTGACGCTTCGATTTGATTGAGTACCCAAAACCATACGACAAATGTAAAGCCGGTGGAAAGCAAACCATTAAACACCAATGACCATATCGCCTGATATGTCCACTCGGCTGAATGCACCGGTTCCAATATAAAGGAGAAAACCAATAACATGACGGCTCCCATCAGAAGATGCCAGGCATTCATATGAATGATATCGATATGCTTGAATTGAAGCTTGCTAAACACATTTGCGATTCCCCAGCTAAGCGCTGCCGCAAGGACGCATAGTTCTCCAAATAAAGCGCTTTGATTGACATGCAGCATTTCTTTTCCAAATATAAATAAAAGTCCGAAGAAGCCGCTTATCAGCCCGATCGTTTTATACACATTCATTTTTTCGTTTAATGTAAAATGGCTGATCACCGTAACAAATATAGGCATCGTATACACCAAAACAGAGGTTTTTCCTGAATCAACAAATTGCATTCCATACGTTAAGATCCCCATATAACCCAGACCCATTAGCAGGCTCATGATGATATAGCTTTTGACATGTGCTTTTCCTATTGAAAGTTTCTTTCTTTGAATGAAGAGAATGAGAAATAAAGGAACCGCCCCGATGAACAGGCGCAAAGCCGAAAACAAAAGCGGGGGGAGGTCATGAATTCCAACTTTCATCGCTACCCAAGTATAGCCCCAAATAAGTGTGACAGATATGATTCCCAGCATGACTTTTACCATTATAAAGCCGCCTTTCTTGTTTATATATTCGTGCTGGTTTCTATCATATGTTACATTTATATATAACTGAAATACATTTTTATTATTGGGGGTATAACCAAATGGTTATGAACATGAACCACCTTCACATATTTGTAAAAGTCGGGGAGAAATTGAATATTACCGAAGCGGCAAAAGAATTGTTCATCTCTCAGCCAGCGGTTAGCAAAGCGATTAAAAATCTGGAAAGCTCGCTGCAGCTGAAATTATTGATCAGAGATAAACATCATGGTTTAATGCTGACTGATGTCGGAAAGGAAATTTTGCTGCTGGCGAGGCAAATGAAGGGGATTGAAAGCAAAATATATCAAGTAGCCAACCGGGAAAACAAGCTGTTAAGCGGGAAGGTGAAAATCGGTTCATTTCCTGCTGTTTCAACAAATATCATGCCGCAGGCGATTGCGGCATTCAGATCAAACTACCCGCTGATCCGCATAGAATTGGTCGAAGGGACCTCTGATCAAATCAAAGGATGGGTCGAGGATCGAACGGTTGATATTGGGGTCGCAGCATCTCCATTTGAACCGTTTGACCATCAACTATTGTGCAAAGACTATATGGTGGCTGTCATCCCACCGCAATATGACGAATTAAAACAGGAAAAGCATGTTGACCTCAAAACATATCAAGATGACCTTATTTTTTGCAAAGGCGGTCATGAAATTGCGATGTCAAACACGTTTCAGCGGCACCACATTGAATTAAAGGAAAACTTAACTGTGCAAAATGCCGAAACCTTGATCAATATGGTCAAAAACAACTTGGGCATAGGCATTATTTCAAACTTTACACTGTCATCTGTCCCGCATCAATTGATCAAAAAAGACATCTTTCCGCGGATCACCCGTGATATTGGCGTTATCGCGCATTCTTTTGATGAAATAACGCCGGCGGTGCAAGAGTTTATCAAGGTGTTGAAAGCAGATGTGATTTAAATCCGTACACAAAAAAACATAAGGCGGTCAATCATAAGAAAAAAGCAACAATTCGAACGTTGCTTTTCCCATCACCTTATTGAAACTTTGTGCCCGTGGATAAATATGATTATGATTGGAAAAGCCTTTTTTAAAATCAAAAAGCTGTTAAGCTGGGTTAATTATAATCCAGCTTTAAAATTGACATAAGAAGGATGAGTCTATGCCAAACATTATTTTCAAAGAACAAGATAAAGTATGGTCTGCAGATCAAAAAATGTGGTATAAACGTATGCTTGATGTAGCAGATGAGATTATTAATATTGAAGAATTAGATAAATATAAAGTTAGTGGAGATGAACCAGGAGAGTTTTCACCAGCTAAGATGCAAAAACGAAATGAATACATGATTGATCACAGTGAAGCAATAGTAGCTGTTTATGATGGAACTAAAAGTGGCACAAGGACTGCTTAAATTATGCCCAAAGAGCTCATTTAGGGCATCAACTATGGAGGCTTCATCCCGATTATAGCTTTGAATTGGATATATCTTATACATCTTAATAACCCAGCGGGAGGTAATAAAGCATTGAATCCTTTTAACTACAGATCTGAACAGAGAGGATATGAGCAAGAATACTATGGGGGTTATTGTAATCAAGTGAGAAACCTTGGTTTAGTACCTATCCCATTTCACAGGTTTCAGGACTTTTTAAGAGAAAGCTACTATTCAACAAGAACAAAGAAGGAAAGAATGAGATTTCTAATTAAGATCACAGAATCACAATAAAAGGATTATTTTATCTAGAGAGGACTGGACAAAATAATCAATAATAATACTCTATCGTAAGTTCATATTTGAATAACATTGAATTTAAAAAGGGAGCTAGAAGCCCCCAATTGCGATCTTATATTCGTACACCTTCATAGTGCCCAATCCAATATCCATCTGAAACTTTCGTAATACCTTTTAAATACCAGCGATATCCGCCGTCTTCAAATGAGTTGGCAAAAATACCTGTACTGCTAGGTAAATCCCAAGTGATAGCTTGAGCTTTAAAATCATCACTTGCAACATTAGCTATTCCCTGATCCGGGCTTGGGCTTGTACTTGCAGCGAATGCTGGAGATGCTGAAACAAGTAAACCTACAGATAATGCAATACCTGTTAATGCTTTTTTGTAACTCATGTAAATCCCCCATTCTTATAATTTTTTCTTTCAATTACATTATATGGTTTTGGATGATAGGGGAATAGCGAAATTACTCCCATATATATGGAAATTGTGTGTCGGTTAATGTCGTGATAGATGAGAAGGCAAATGGAGAGATGGATTATAGGATGGAATCATAAAAAATATAGAATAAAAATAAAATAAGTGGAGGTTATATTAGTGATAAAGAGGAATCTTCTTAGAAACCACGTTGATGAGATTATCGGAGAATATTACGCTGCTAAAGGACATTCAGTTCAGAGTATTGATCGCCAAGAAAATGGTCAACTAATTGTTGTTACGCAGCGAGCAGCTAAAGAACAGAAACAAGAAAAAGTAGATATTGCATTTGATTTTGTACATAGAAGACAGCATAAAAAGAAATGCCTTTCTTAAAACAAGACAAAAGGAGCTAAAAAGCCCCTACCTTTAAGTTTAAACAACTTTTGTATAAATAGCCGTATAAAACTGAATTGAGTAATCGAAATAATATCTTGTAAGAGTATAAGTATATCCGTTGTATTCAATAGAAGGCTTGAAGTTTGGTATTGGGCTAAGCTGATATATGGTGTCATAATCATATTCATCACTTTTTACTACCAATTCAGACGAAGAACTTGTTGCCAAGGCAGGAACAGCGGATATTAGCATGCCGAATGTTAAAGCAGAACTCAATAAAATTTTTCGAGGGTTCAATTATATCAACTCCATTAACATTTTATACATTAATTATGAGGTAAATGGAAGTTGCTTCGGAAGTGAATAATGGATCATAAATAGTTAAAATCGTGATTTTAATTAGATTAGGGGGAAACGAATGAATCAAGATATTCAGTTTTTAAAAGAGCTTCAAAATGAGTTGAAAACACAAGACAACGATTGTCAAGCTTCACCGCGGTATTGGACAGTCGGTGATTATGAATGGGCTGAAGCTCGGGAGGAAAACGCAGAACGCTATTCTGTATACCTGCCATATATTGCAGAATCATATGTTTTAGATGATTATCTAGAAGAAATAAAAGATGATAGTGAGCTGTCTAAGGAAGCCCTTATAGAGTTGCAAGAAATTGAGGATGACTATGACGATGTCATTGAGTGGATTCAAAAATACATTGATGAAGGAGCAGAACTAATTCCAGAAAGAAAGGTTCACATTATACAACCAGATACAATGTTTTTGACAAAAGCAGAAGCAAAGAGCCACTCAAATTGAATAAGCATCATTATACTTCAGAAGCTCATACGTACGCGATGACATCTTGGAGAGCGCCAAAAGTTGAAAGGTTGCTTAAAATTCTCGAAACGTTTGATTGGAGTTCAATAACGATATCTAAATAAAAGATAGTTTTTAACCAGATAACTCAAGGGTACGCTACCCGCAAAAGATTTAGATTTTACAGGTAGCGAGTAAATTACAGGTAGCGTCTTTATAGCCTGAAACGCCGTTTATCTTGAAAGTGATCGGGTTACTTCTTTTTTGGATTAAATGCAAGAAAAATTACAACAGCAATAAAACTATCCAAGCTCTTTTCAAACAACCAATTAAAGAATAAATCAAGTAAATAATTCATAACTATCTCCTCCATTAATTAAAATAAATTTGACATTCAACTTAGTAAGCAACAAAGGTATTTACAATTAACCTATTGGAAATTAAGGTGAAAATTTAAATGGGAAATTAAAAAAAGGGGGAAATTTAAATGACGAAAAGCAATCAAAATGTTCACGTACTGGCTGACGAAACACTTGGCGGCATCAAGCGCGAATATGTAGAGGTCAAAAGAAAGGCAAAAATTGGTGAGAAGGTAATTATCGTAGACGCTGATGTTCAAGACGAGGAACCGTATGATAACGGAGATATTTTCAAAGTAGAAAAAAAGCACGGGCTTTCTGAAACGGCTAGGAATAGGTGGTAATCCAATTGTCGGGAAATATATTTCTGCATTACACTTTATAATGTCTTCCTTTTCTTCTTTAGTTTGATCGCTATTTAGAAACTCTTCGCAATACTTTACTGTAAATAGCAAACCTTCTTTACTAATTTCCTCAATAAATTCGTCTAATGCGTGTTCAGGGGATCGGATATCTTGATGAAATATTGCACCTAAAAAATTTTCTAATTCGTCTAAGAAATCATAACTTTCATCCATGATACTTCCTCTCTTTCTATTTGGTTGGATATCCTGTAAGAATAAAGTTACCGTTGTTATCTTTTTTGAGTATAATTTTTGCGTTTGTAACGTTTTCTACTAGTTCTGAATTTTTTGATACACTTCTACCGATTATTTCTCCATCGCCCTTGTATCTTAACATTAATTTAGGTTTTTTAGGATCATCAATCCAATTTTCGATTTTCTTTATATTTTTTGGATCGTTTAAAACTGAATTAGCAATTCTCTCAGCGGTAGCCCTGTCTTTGAAAGTAGATGAAGCTGTAATATGTGGGTTAGGATCAGTTCTCAGTCTTTCTATTAATTCTTCGTCGGTCCTTCCAACGTGTCTTTCAATAAAATAAAAGAAAAAGCAAAACTTGAATCATTATTGAAGTGGCAAAAGACCCTCTCATAGAGAGGGTCTTTTAACTAATTAAGGTGCTGTTCCGCAATCAACTTTGTATTCGTCCTCTGTTACTTTCTTTGAATAACAGAGATAAGGAGTTTGACCAGTTTCACTTTTCCAAGCATTAAATAACATCAAAGAATAAAGACTCCCTGATGATTTGTCACTTTCCCTTTTTTGAAGGATTGTGAAATAGCTTTGGTATGGGTATCCCATTTTATAGATTTCATGTCTTATGGCTCCTTTTTCTGAAGAAGTATTGAAAAAAACTGGTGAAAGGGGAGGCATTAAAATTAATATGATTAATACTGTTGCTAAAATAGATAGCAATATTTTGGTCCTTTTTCATTTTTTTCTACTATCCTTTTTTGTATTTGATTTTACGTTTTATTATTCATGTATTTTATGCCATATTTCCGTTGGTGTAAATGTAAAAGTTTCCTATATTCTGAAAACATGGATGGTGTTAAGAAAAAAGTTCTGTTGACTTCTTTATTTTGTTGCCTGTTGCCTTTACTGTTTTTGTCGAATCATGTATTTGCCGCGTCTTCTGAAAATGAAGAAAAAGATAGAACGTATGTATCAAATGACATTGGTATGAAAGAGCTTAATACAATGTTAGAACAACAAAAAAGAGATTTTGAGAACAGTGAGCCTTTTGCTCATAAAGATGTTTCAAAATTAACTGATTCTGATGAAGGTATTTTGTTGTATTATGCTTTCACCACAGTTGACAAACAAAAGCTGCATAAATTTACATATAAAATTAGTGATGTCACTACTTATGAAGAAAACAATAAAACATTTGTAGAGGCCTATATTGTTAGAAACTTTGTTTTTGGTGAAGAAAAAGTAGATACAGGGTTAGGAGACAATATTAAATTAGAGATTTCTAATAATAATGTTTCTAAGAAACAAAGTCTTTCATCAGAAAGCAAAGTGGCACCTAAGACAAAAAAATCTTCTACGCTTCATTATGAGAATGAAGGTGACGATTCGTCAAATATAAAATTGGATGAGTTTTTAAAGAATTACAATCAAGAAGTTGAAGAAAATAAGGAACTGTCAACGCAACAAAAATCTGAAAAAAAGATCAACGGGGCGGAAGTCTCTGCATCTGCTGTAAAAGGATATAATCGTTGGAAAGCCATGGAATACGCTGACAAATATGCTTTTTCTCCAAATGAAAATTATAAATATTATAAAAATGGAGACTGTACTAACTTTGTATCTCAGGCTTTAAGAGCGGGTTCAATGCCTTATTTCAAAGAGTGGAAGCCTTATACAAATGCATGGATTAATGCAGGTTCTTTTAGAAACTATATTTTAGAACCTGGCGGCATAAAAATGAAAACTGTAAAAGACGTTTATACGAATGTTGCGCTTGGTGATGTATATCATTATGATACTAGGAATAAAATAGGTCTTCCTCGTTCTGATGGTTGGATGGAGCACACTGCTATTGTTACTAGCCGAGCTAATAATAAGATTCTTGTGAGTTACCATACTACCAATAGACACAATGTCCCTAGAGAGTATTACACTTCCAAAGAGGGTGGAAAACGTTACGCAAGTAGCATCCGTATGTAATTAAGATTTTTGATTTGATGAAAATTATATAATTTTAGGACGTGGTGGCGCTGTTGGACTTTTCATTTCCAAAATCGCCACCACTTTTTTTGTTTAGTGGCTGCGTGATATATCAAAATATCAAAAATAATCAATTATAAAAATGGAAAAGGGGAAGCTCGAGAAAATGCATATTTTTCATAAAGAAAAAGCCACCATTTACCTTCCATGTCCAAGCTCTTTTTAACAAGTGTTTGGTATAATTATCACAGGTAAAATAAACCGCTTTTAAGGACTTTCTGCCTAATTGAAAGAAATTATATAGTACATGTATGTTGTTAATTCTTTTGCTAATGAGCTGCTGAATTAAATTCTTATGTTTTTGTTTCCACGAATATTTCTTCTCCCTTATGCATCCCTGTTTCAAGTAAAGCTTTTCAGAAGATGCAGTACAAATAATGATCTCGTCTGTGATATATCAGCCACTATAGGTCTGAGAGTTCTCTCACATACTCTCTGGCTTCTTTTATAAAAACTGTTTTCGCAAGGGGTTATTGATTCATCCTATAAATGACATATAATAGAATCTAGGTGTTCTTGAGCAAAAGAGGCAGAATAAATGAAAAAAGTCGAAGTGAAAATAACGATATAATACAAGTTGTACTACAAATCAATTTCGATTGGAGGCAGATTGATGTGATAATTAAAATGACTCAATTTAATATGAAGGATTTTAATAAACCAAACGAAAGTTTCATTGTATCAGGTAGAATTATCCCAACATTTAAAAACAATGTTTGGAAATATACAGAAGAGATATTTTCTGAACCTTATTTCAAGAAATATGAAGATGATGAAATTGATATCAGTTATATTCAAGAAGAGGAGAAAGCTGTATTTTTTTATTACGTTGAAAACAACTGCGTTGGTCGGATTAAGCTTCGTTCTAATTGGAATGGATATGCACTAATTGAAGACATTGCTGTTGCAAAAGATTATAGAAAAAATGGTGTTGGGACAGCATTATTAAATAAAGCTATTGAGTGGGCAAAGGAGAATAACTTTAGTGGTCTTATGCTTGAAACACAAGATATTAATGTTTCAGCTTGTCATTTTTATGCCAAAAATAACTTTGTAATAGGTGCAGTCGATACTATGCTTTATTCAAACTTTCCATCAGCAAATGAAAATGCGATTTTTTGGTACTATAAATTTTAGTTTTAATAGATGCATTTCAATTATTTGAGAGAATTTGATGTATCGCCTTGTTGAAATGATGGACCATCAAACGGCGGTCTTTTTATATTCCCTTCAAGAATTCCACTGTGGTTGTATTTAATTTTTGCGCGCTAAAATAAGCATACTATTCATAAATATAGTCCACATTGCCAAACGCCTCCCTGGACTGGATTATATCGACTCCTAAATAGGGTGGTAAAGAAAGGTACGATCTATATGAAATCAGCGATTCTGAACCTTACATTATTGTTTATAGGGGGAGTATGGGCGATCGAAAAATGATTCTAAAACAGAAGTTGAAAATAAACAAAAAAGTATAAGAGGAACATTGATGTCAATACTTCCTCGTGATATGGCAACTGTTATTGAGAATTGCAATAATTATGTCACCAGAATTAGAAAAAATTAAAATAAAGTTCAGGAGAGCATATGCTAACAGTCTTCTATTTATCTCTTCGATCACCTTTATCAAATTCTAGTTGTAGCTTACCACTGTTGACCAATTCCTTGGATCTCTTAGATGCATCTTCCCCATACGGTTGAACACAAGAATCTGCCTTTTTAGTCTCAGGAGTGTCAACTAGTAAGTAGCGAACTGAGTCTACCGTTGTATTTAACTTTAATTGTGTATCCATCAATAGCTCTATCTAAAGTAACATCGACCAATTCCTTATCGTCTTTTACCTTAGATTTGTCCGCAGTTTTTTCTTTAGTAGATTCCTTTTCTTCTACGGTAATATTCCACCACAGAAAATGATGATTTAAACAAATCAGAAAAAGCCAAAACAATCGGATTAAAACCGATTGTTTTGTTGCTTCATAAGGAGGAAAAAATGAAAAGACTAAAGGCCCTTTTTATTCTGATGAGTATTCTTATAGTCACATGCTCTTGTGATTTACAACCGACAGGGAATAAGACAGAAAGGAACAACAATAAAACTGGATTAAAAAATATAAGTAAAGCAGATTTTATTGTTGGATTTTCACACACATTAGACAGAGGTTCTGAGTTAGCAATATATAAAGATGATGGATCAGTAGAGGATAGTATCATGATAAAGGACGGAATTAATCTTAGCACATCATCATACAATAAAGATGATACGTTTTTTTCTTCAAACAGAAGCAATAACCATTTTATGATCAATAACAAAACTGGACGTATTAAGAAATTTAATGATAAAAGCTTATCTAAAGCAACCGAAGATGAAGGAGCTTTTTTCATTAACACTTCAGAGAATTATGTGTTACATGATATAAACGTTGGGTACACTGACTCAGGATTACAAGGTGAATTGGTTTATTGGAAAGATGACAAACAAAAGAAAAACCAAATTAAACTTGATGGAGAGATTGTTTCAGCACAAGTCCTAGATAATAAAATTTACGCTATTACGAGTGATGAAGAGAATATGTCCGTCATCTCAATTAATCCAAAAACGAACAAGCAGGAAAAGAAGGCCTCCATTCCAAATAAAACTGTTTATTTCACAGATGATAAAGATGCATTCCAAACTTTTGATGAAAGAACATTTATGTTAGCTATTAATGATAATGTAAATGAAAAAGAAGCTTCAAAAATACTATTGATTGATAAGGAGACATTAAAAACAAAAAAAGAAGTTGTAATGGAGAATGGATTCATCCCAACAAAATTAAAGAGAATAAATGATGAGATCGTTGCTGTCTCATACAATGGAAAAGTTAGCTTTTTTGATGAAAATCTAAATAAGAAAAAATCTTTCAAATACTATGCAGGCAATAGTGAAATGTTATTAAATGATATTAAATTTGATGATAGTAACATGTACGTCCTTATCAAAGGGTTTGACATGCAAAAAGAAAATATCTTAGGGGAAATAACCTCCTATGACTTAAAATCAGGGAAAAAGGTTAACACAACACCATTAAAAGCGAAAAAAGAATGGGAAATTGCACGTTTTGAATTATTGCATAATGAATAAGATTAGGAGGATATCTCATTTGGGTGGTCCTGCATTTTTAATACTACTTGTACTGCCGGCTGTATCATTTATCTTAGGGATAATTGGATACTTTATTTTCAAAAGAGTATGGGTAACAACCTTGATTATATTCGTACTCTCTTTAGTTTTTATGCTAATTGAAATAGGATTAGAGCCAACTTTTTTAATCTGGGTGTCTATCATGACAGTTGTATGTTTTATATCTGGAATTCTAACTAAATCCATTGCAACTTTGATTAGAGGATAATAGTAGAAGCGAAGCGTTGCGATAACTTTGACAGCATTTTTTCGTACATTTCTTTCAATAAAACCCTAAGTAATATGGGAACTTGATTTGCTCCTAATTAACCTCCTTATATAAGGGGGTTTTATTTATTACCAACATTTACATCGAACTTTTGTTCTCGTTATATTGAATAAAGAACATTTGTTCTGTTAATATTAGATCAATAAAGGAGTGAGTCGATATACTTAGAGATCGAGGGACAATCAAATGGACATCAATGATGCTTCCAGAACATTTAACACAGCTTAAACAAGACTTACTTGATGTATCAAAAATTGAAAAGCCGTCCTTAGACGCTCAACAAATTGAAGAGATGGATATTATCGTCTCTGAAGCGCTAGAATTTAATAAAGAGCTGGTATTGAAGCTTTTTAACAATGGATTCGTTGAAAATGTCACCGGCAGAGTCCATTACATTAATTTTGAACAACAAAAGCTTCACGTTAAAGACCAGAACGACAATACAGTCTATATCAACATGAATAACATCATAGGAGTTACATACAATGATTGATTACTCACAATTTCCACGTAAGAATATACTTTGTGTCGATATGAAATCCTTTTATGCTTCTGTATCGGCTGTAACAATGGGGCTTAACCCTTTAACATGTTATCTTGCTGTTGTAGGGAATACGGAGAGACAGGGAAGTGTAGTATTAGCTGCATCTCCTGCACTTAAAAAAGATTTTGGAATCAAAACAGGATCGAGACTTTTTGAGATACCTGAAGATCCAAGGATACACATTGTAAATCCACAAATGAAGCTTTTCATCAGAGTTTCAACTGAAATTACAAAGCTGTTTTACAGATTTGTTCCTGAGAAATGTGTCCATACGTATTCAATTGATGAATCTTTTTTAGATGCAGGAAAAGAAGATCCTGAAGAAATGGCCAAGGCAATCCAAAGCAGCATGTGGAGAGAATTTGGTCTGATGTGTACAGTAGGCATTGGAGATAATATGTTGCTCAGTAAGCTTGCACTTGACCTGGAGAGTAAGAAAACGAAAAGTGGCATTGCACGTTGGAGATATGAAGATGTGCCAAATAAACTCTGGAAGGTTCGCCCGTTGTCTAAAATGTGGGGGATAGGAGGGAGGATGGAAAGAAATCTGAATCGGATTGGAATATCAACTGTAGGTCAGTTAGCTAAATTTCCTTTAGAGCTGCTTGAAAAGAAGTTCGGAATAATGGGAAACCAGTTGTATTATCATGCTCATGGAATCGATTTATCAGAAATAGGAGCTCCGTTGATGCAGGGGCAGATTAGTTTCGGTAAGAGTCAGATTTTACTGAGGGATTATATAAGGAGAGAAGAGATTAAGGCTGTTCTTTTGGAAATTTGTGAGGAAGTCGCAAGGAGGGCACGCGCACATAATAAAGTTGGTCGAACGATCAGCCTTGGAATTGGATACAGTAAAGATGAGTTTGGTGGTGGATTTCATCGATCCAAAACAATTGATCTTCCCACAAATATCACGATGGACATATATAGATGTTGCTTGATGCTATTTGATAAGTTTTACTCGGGTAAAACAGTGAGAAGTATCTCAGTTACGTTATCAAATATTGAGGATGATGTTAATCAACAGTTGAGTTTATTTGAAGTGGATAATGAAAAGAGAAGGAAACTTGGGTTTGTAATGGATGGTATTAGAAGTAAATACGGATCGAAAGCGATTCTTAGAGCAGTTTCTTATACATCTGCTGGTACTGCGCTTCACAGAGCAGGGCTGACCGGTGGACATAAATCATAAAATAAAAGCCCACTCAAATGTTTGAGTAGGGCTAAATTAATTAATCAACCTTTTTTAACCTCCGACTGGCCTTTCAGCTACCTGGATGTTAGATGGTGAATCTGTACTCAATTGCGTTAAAGCTACTCCACTTAAAATCACAGCTAAAATAGATACGCAAAGCACAAGTTTTTTCATAAGATTCCCTCCACCTGATTCATTTTCTGTTCAGCCCAAATTTTCGCATTGAAAAAGCTCGTTGCTTCTTCAAAAGCACCTATTGATTCAAACCTTTTTGCAGCTATGTAGGACAATTCATCTACACTTTCAAGTTCATTTTGCTGTTTTAAAAACTCAATATTACTAATACAGTTATTGATATTATTTTTTAATTCCCCACAATAAAGGTTGTATAAGATGCTAATTTTGGCTTCGTATACTTTATTCTCCATTAATATGAGTCTTTCCTGTGCTTTATTGTAAAAATTAATGGCTTTCATTTTTTCGTCAATTTTAAAGAGTTCTTTAATCATCATGAATAAAGAATTTATATAATAAATAGAATTTAACCAAGATTCATTTCCTATTGCTTTTTCAAGATATTTAATGCATTTATCAGGTTTGTTCCAATCAGAATAAACGATACTGAGGTTGTGATATAATTGAGCTTTCAAAAATCCATCATTTGTTTCTTTTGCAATATCAATCGCTTCTAAATAATATTTTTCTGCTTCCTCAAATCGTTTCATATCAGCATAGTTTGCAGCTGCAATCATTGTTGATGTAGCTAGTTTGCATTTATAATCAGGGTGTCGCTTATATATTGATATTGCATTTTTTATATAGTGTTGTGCCACAATGCTTTGTTTAACAAGAGTGTATAAGTAAGAGACTTTAGAGTAAAATTCAGCTGCTTCAATTTCATCCGGAATTTCTGCAAGCTTTTTCTCAGCTAATCCATATAAGTTAATTGCTCGATCATAATTTTTGTTGTATGCCTCATACATTGCTTCAAATAAATAAAAGTTGTATTCTAATTTATCATTTGTTTTTTTAATGAAGTTTTGATTGTCTTCAGTGAAATAGGTGTGCTTTTGTAAAGGTTCTCCTCGTGAGATGCAACAACATTTTATGTCTTTCTTCTAATAGACTATAATACGCAAGAACTTCTTGATCTTCTTCCATTTCATCAAAAAGTTTCTTAATCTCTGAATAATATTTTATTGACTCATTAACCTTTTGCTTTTTTATAGCAATGTACCAGTCATTCAGTGTAGTAGCGACAACTTCTGAAGCGATCTTACTCATTCAAACCCCTCTTTCTGAAAATTTCAAAAATCTCTCGAAAACAATCATAACATAGTCATTGAAAAAATTGTAAAAGGATGTAAAGTTTTCTGCAATTTTTTCATTTGAAAATCGAAAAAAATACCCTCCTCAATTAAGAGAAGGGTAGGAGGTTTATCTCGGTGAATCATAATCCATTGCTTGGATTCACTATCAGAAATACCTTGAGTTGTAGGGTCAACAATAATACCCATTGCTGATAAAAAAGTTAGAAGGGCATTAAATTTCTCTGTTAAGTCGTCACCAAATACAGTCAAGTCGTACCCAAAAGCAGAGGCAATTGCTTGTACAAATAAAAGTGTCGCTGAGAAAATTGCAACAAGGAATGTTTTCTTTTTCAGTCTTACTTTCCAGTTAATTTTATTTGAGGCCAAAATGTATGAGTAACCATGCACCGATAATAGTTGCAATTACACTTGGCAGCACCTTGAATACAAGGTCTTTTGTAAATTGTGAGGGATCAATTTTACGAGTAGAATCAGAGCGTTCCAATATTTCAACTCGATTGTCTAGTTTTTCATATGATTTGCTTAGATTTTTTAAACTGTTACTCATTTCGTTAAGAGTACTGAACTGTTCTCTTGATTGTGCTTGAGAGTCTTTATTAATTTCGACTTGTTGCTCAACAAGCGTAGCTATACGACCGATAACATTTGTTCTTTCTTCAAGAGAGTCAATCTTGTTATTGGTGTGTTTTGCTTTTTCTTCTAGTGCACTTAATCTTGAAATGGTGCTTTGCTCAAAGTTATCCATTTGTCACCAACCTTTAATGAATATAGGAAGGTGACTTTACATCACCTCCTAAATTAAGAGGATATTCGCTGATATGAATAGAGCAGCAAATATCCTCCGAGATTATTGAATATAATTAAATTTTTGAACCGAATTGCCCTGAGATGTATCCACGTTTACCGTTATAAATAACTTCCCAGTAACCTTTTGAATTGTTTTTACCTTTAACTGAACCAGAAATTGAAATAGTGCTTCCAAGCTTAACTGTGCCAATATTTTTAGAACTATTTCGATCAGGTTTGTCCATTACGATTGCTGCGCTTGATACGCCGACAATTTTGATTTTTCCCACGGATTTAATAGATGAGGAGCTTGAAGAAGTTGATGTTGTTTTTGGGGTAGAGGAAGAGGTTTTAATTGTTCCTGTAACATCAACATATTTGTCAGAGGCAGTGATGTAATATGTAGCACCTTTAGAGTTCTTAACTTTATATTGATACGCAGATCCGACTTTAACTTTCTCAACAACTGTAGGAAATCCAATGCCTTTATTTACTGTGCCGACAACATCTTTATCTTCCCAAGATGGTTTTGAATAAAAGCGAAGACCGTCAACTTTTGATTTTAGTGAACCACTTGCTGCTGATGAAGAGGAAGGGGAGGAGGTTGTTGGTTTAGTTGGAGAAGCTTTTGAAACAGATTTGCCTGACATTTTTGCCTTTACTCGATTTTTAAAGTCTACAAATTTTTGGCTGTTAGATACCCATGGTGCAGGGCAATTCTTATGGGTGATGTCATAATGACGAACAATATCATCAATAGGATCTAAACCAAACTTATTACACAATTCAACGAACACATCCTCAGTTCTTTCAACTGTTTCCGAATGGAATGAACCGTCTTTTTCAAGGCACATCTCAACCCCAATAGATAAGAAGTTCGCATTTGGTTTCAGTGCAGCAACTCCTCGATAAGGATTTCCGGCACTATCTCTTTGCTGAATATCATTTGCATGATAAGCTACTTCATTTAACGGAATAATACAAATTGCTTCTGTCCTATCTACGAAAATGTGAGCTGATGCATAAACTTGCGCATTGCTGAAATATCTTCGGTGATTATCTGCACCGGCTCTCGGATTGGCTGTGTAATGAACAACTAACTTCTTAACACCATTTAACTTTAAACCAGGGCGAGTATATTTGTTTACTGGAATATAATTGTTTGTATAAGCTGACAAAAAACATCTCTCCTATAAATTAAAATTTGAACACAAAAAAGAGAGAAGGGGATTGACCCAATCTCTCATTTAGAAAACTTTCTATATTCGATTTAAATACATAAAACACATTGCTGTTTAAATTAATTCCGTAGTATAATTTTACCATCACGTCACGGAGGTAAGGGGAATGGACTTTGTAAGAGTAGAGGTTGAGCGAAGACGGATGACTCCAAAACGATGGATTCCTCGTTTGTTTATGTTTACTGTTGGTTTAGTGCTTTTTTTAATAAGTATTATCTTAATTATTTCTATAATCGGTATCCTGCCGGGATTGGGTCTGGGTTCACTCAGCGTCTTTCTTATCTTTGGAGCCTTTTTTGGAGGAGAGCGTCTAGAGTGTCCGCGATGTGAATTTAAAAACAATTTTGTAATGTACGGAAAACACAATGTTACTTGTCGTAAATGCAAGCAGAATATAGCGATAGATTGGAAGAAGCCTCGTTCTTAGCGGATGAGGTTTTATTTTATCTAGAACATAACCACCTCCTTAATATCGAAATACTAGTTGCATATTCGTTTCAGACTTAGATTAGTTACTTCTTGTTGACTAATATCTTCATTACTGTTTTGCGGGGTACTCTTTCTTAGTTCCAGTAAAGATTCAGTGAGAGTTTGTAGCTGTTAACAAAAAAGATAGAAGGTGGAACCTCCTATCTTTTTATCCTCCCTATTCTTACGAACTCGCCAATTAAAGAGCCAACAATGAAAATAGCCAGTGGAATCACAGTAAACTTGTTCCCCAGTACCCCCATGTAAACGAAATAGCAAGCACATAAAACAAGGAACAAAAGGATATATCTTTTTATTATCCTATTAATAACTGTTGTTTTTTCTTGTTGCATATTTTCACCTCGTTTTTATGGCCGACAACTTGCCGGAATTGGTCTGCTTCCAAAGAATTTAGCGCTGTCTGCTGTTCTTAAGACTTTCTTTCTTGACGAGTCTTCATAGAATTTTGTTCTATTGGCATAAGGTTATGCATTACATTTAAAGGCATAACGATACTGGAATACCGTATAATATGCAGTTGTTTGTGTACCTGCTAAAAATGATACAATACTTAGTATGACATTGTAAGGTGCTTTTTTGAGACTGCGGCGATTGCTGCGGTAGCAACACCAACTGAAACTCCCTTCAAATTGTATTTATAATTGTATTTACCCATGTATTTTCCACCTGGGGGAATCTTCATAGTTGATGCATTTGAGGGTGATAAAATTCCATCTTCTTGCTTGATCAGATTATCGATAAATTTGAATTAGGAGATTACAAATGCAAAAAATTGAAACCCACCGATTAATTTTAAGAAATTTTTGCGAGGCAGATTCTCAAGGCTTGTTGGAATATTCGGCTAATCCAAGAGTGAACTGCTTTCTTGATGACAGAATTTCTACGTTAGAAGAAGCTGTCTTAAGAGTGCAAAATAGAAGCAAAGATGACTCTTATATTGCAGTCTGCTTAAAAGATAGTGATGATATAATAGGAGAACTATTTTATTTTAAAGAAGAGCCAGATACCTATTCTATTTGTTGGAATTTCAATACTCAATTCGAAGGGATGGGATACGCAAGTGAAAGTGCGAAGGCTTTCTTAAAGTATCTCTTTATGCAAAAAGGAGCAAGAAGGCTTTATGCATATGTTGAAGATGATAACTATAGGTCTCAAAAATTATGTGAAAGATTAGGTATGCGTAAAGAAGGTTATTTTCTTGAATTTATTTCATTTACTAAATACGAGGATGGAACACCTAAATATGAAAACACTTTTCAATATGCATTGCTAAAAAAAGAATGGTTAAAACAACAGCCCAGTTAATAGAATTTAGGGGGAATAGTCTCTCTCTTTTCACCCTAAAGTTTATGAAGAAATATACTTAAATAAAACGGGGAGCTATAAGGAGACTTATACGAATTAAACACAATGTTAAAGTATTGTTGCTTTTCCGAGTAAGCATCCTCAATCTAAATAAAATAATGGTTATAAAACAAAAGTTTGCAAATTAGGGAGAGAACATGCTTAATGCAGGTTCTTTTTTTATTCAATTATTAAATCATTTGAATAATTGTCGATATTTAACATGTGTAAAGATGGAAAGGGTGCTCTAAGATTATAAAAAGCTCTGAAAGGATTGTGGTTATCGGTGGTAAATGTAAACTCAAGTGATCTTATTTATGATCCAAAATTCTTAGCATTTTGCAGTTTGGCTACTGAAGGGTATGGAGGGAATAATCCAACTCCTTCATCCATTAGTTTTAGTGAATTCTGTGAAAAACTTGAGAAAAATGAGGTAGTTGAACCCGAGAATAAAAAAAGCTCACTTGACATAAATAAGTCTTTAGATTATTGGAAATCTAGATTAAATGGTGGAGGTAGTCTTTCTGCAATGGATTTGAAGGTATTAGATATTATTAAAAAAGCTTACAACTTAGGTATGGTTAACAAAGATAACATGCTACTACGTAACGAAGCAATTAGTGCTTACAAGAACTCAATTTGAATATGAAAATAGCGCCCTTTTAATTATTGAATTTATTTTCTTGTATATGCTCCTCATGTTCTCTGATGCTGCTATGTCTTGTTTGAATAACAATTGCTATGACCGCAGATTAAGTTGGTGCATAAAAAGGAAGGGTATGAACCCTTTCCTTTTTATATTAGTATTATTGATAATAGCTAAAACAGTTTTTATGGCCAGTATCGTTGCGTGTTGCCATCTTCCCCCTCAAACACTCCTCATCAAACAGTTGTATTTGTATATGGAACTTTCCAAATAATCTGTTGATGAAAGTGTTGTTTCCTCTTCTTGAAAAATCCTTCTTTCTTTTCTGTTTTTAATTTAATAATTACTATACTATTTTTCCGCTTGACTTTTTTACTGTAGCCTTTTAAAGTATGGAATGTTGTTTAGACTATGTTTAACGACTTTGATACTGAAATTAAAGGTGGCTACTTAGATGAAACAAAATGGAAATCCTTGGGCGCTATTGCCACTAGTCTTATTTGTAGGCCTTTTTGTCGGCTCTGGTGTATTGACTGGAGATTTCTATAAATTGCCGATATTGATTGCGGCAATTATAGCATCAGCTTTCGCGCTTTCATTTAACCAGAAGCAATCTCTCAATCAGAAAATAGAATGGTTTGCTTCCGGGGCGGGACATCCTGATATTATTATGATGGTTATCATTTTTATATTAGCGGGTGCTTTTGCTTCTGCAGCTGAGACGATGGGAGCGGTACACTCAACCGTCAACCTTGCTTTGAGCATTATTCCGAAGCAGTTTATACTGCCAGGGCTATTTATCATTGCTTGTTTTATTTCTGTTTCGATGGGAACATCAATGGGGACGATTGCCGCAGTTGCTCCAATTAGCGCCGGTTTGAGCGGAGAACTTGGTTTGTCTACTGCAATCGCTATTGCAGCTGTTGTCGGCGGAGCTATGTTTGGAGATAATCTTTCTTTTATTTCGGACACCACCATCGCGGCAGTACGGTCACAAAAAACACAAATGATGGATAAATTTAAAACGAATTTTTTGATCGTTTTGCCTGCTGCTATCATAACTATCATTTTATTATTTTTTATACCGACAGGACACGTAGGACATACCGGAGCTGAATCTTACAGCTGGTTTAAAGTACTTCCTTATGTTGCCGTGTTAGTCTTTGCGTTAATTGGTTTTAATGTGGTGGCTGTCATTTTTGGAGGATTGATCTTAACAGGAATTATAGGGTTTGCAAGCGGCAGCTTGACGCTTGAGTCTTATTTTAAAGCAATTACGGATGGAATTGCCGGAATGTCTGATCTTATCATCCTTTCAATGTTAATTGGCGGAATGGTCGGCGTCATGAAACAAAACGGAGGGATTGACTTTTTGGTGGGATTCATTTCCAAAAGAATCCATTCGAAAAAAGGTGCTGAAGCCGGTATTGCCGGATTGGTCAGTGTTACTAACCTAGCTACTGCCAATAATACGATTGCTATTATTGCAGCCGGACCGATAGCCAAAAATATCTCTGATGAATTTAAAATCGACAATAGAAAGTCGGCAAGTATCTTAGATATCTTTTCCTGCGTGATACAAGGCTTAATTCCTTATGGCGCGCAGATGTTATCGGCCGGGAAATTTGGGAATATTTCACCTGTCAGCATCTTGCATTACTCTTTCTATCCTGTTTTAATCGGGATCTGCGGCATCATAGCAATTATATTCGGACTGCCAAAATTCACAAGAAATGAGAAATAAATATAAAAAAGGTACCAAACGGTACCTTTTTCTTTTTTAACCAAAATTCGTAAACACATATAGAAATGATGAAAAAGGAAGATAGAGAGTGTAATGAAAACAAGCTTTCACAAGGGTTTTAAAGCTCTTGTTATTTTTTATGTCTTCTAATTTTTAGAGGTTTATTTATTTGGAGACGTGTAGATTGTTTTAAGTAAGGATCATTCAAGGATATGGAATAGCATTACCAATATTTACATCGAATTCTTGTTCTTATTTATGTTGAATAAGGAACTTTTTTTCTATTGATATTGGATCAATAAAGGAGCGAGACAAATTGCTTCATTCGTTGTCTAAAATGTGGGGATAGGAGGGAGGATAGAAAGAAACCTGATCCGAATGGAGATATCGACTGTAGACCAGTTAGCCAAGTTTCCCTTAGAGCTGCTTGAAAAAAGTTCGGAATAAAGGGTAACAAGTTGTGCTACCATGATCACGGAAATTGATTTATCAGAAATTGGTGCTCCTTTGATGCAGAGGCAAATTAGTTTTGGTAAGAGTCAGATTTTTCTGAGGGAGTATACAAAGAGGGAAGAGATTAAAGCTGTTCTCTTGGAGATTTGCAAGAAGGGCACGTACACATAACAAAGTTGGTCGAACAATAAGCTTGGGGATTGGTTACAGTAAGGATGAGCTTGGGGGGAATTTCATCGATCCAAAACAATTGATCTTCCCACAAATATCACGATGGACTACAGATGCTGCTTGATGCTCTTTCATAAGTTTTACTCAGGTAAGACAGTGAGAAGTATCTCGGTTACGTTATCAAATATTGAAGATGAAGTTAATCAACAGTTGAGTTTATTTGAAGTGGATAATGAAAAGAGAAGAAAGCTTGGATTCGTTATGGATGGGATTAGAAGCAAATATGGCTCGAAAGCGATTCTGAGAGCAGTTTCTTATACACCTGCAGGAACTGCGCTTCACAGAGCTAGGCTTACTGGTGGGCATAAGTCATCACAAAAAGTGACTAAAAATATAATCGTTTTTTGTTATCATTTAGTTAAGAAACTAACTCATATAGTTTCACTATAGGGAACGCCAACAACTTCTCATTACGATCATAAGAGCCTGGCTATATTGAGGCTGCAGGCTCTTATCACATTTGGCATTATTTTTTTGTATAACGCACCCAGTCGTAATGAGCGTACAGCGGTGTTACACCATTGTAGGAACCGAGCCATTCATCTACACCCGTACCATTCCACAAGTTCATCATGATCTTTCCTGGTGTTGTCGGAATTTGGCTTGTCGCAGTATGTTTTAATTGCCCATCGACATACCATTTAATAGAGTTTGGCTGCCAATCGAACGCATACGTATGATTGGCATTTGCTGCATCAAATCCGAGATCCACAATCTTCTCATGGTTTCCTACACCATTTGTATAATAGTTAAATTGAACCTTTGTTGTGTCTTTTCCTAAAAATTCGATATCAATCTCATCCCAAGGAGTTCCATCCGTGGGACCTGTGTAGGTGAAGAACGATGAGACGATCCCTGCGTTTTTAGCTGGTTTCATTCTGACTTCATAAAGTCCATAGCCATATGTTTGAACAGAGCGGTTTTCCCCGCAGTCAAACTTGTTATAAGATGGACTTGTTAGCGCCAAACGCATTTCACCTAATGACGTCACTGATACGTTATTTGCACGCCAAGTGCAGTTGAACATATTTCCATTCGAATAACCATTTGCTTTTTGCCATAATCCGGTGTTATAGCTGTTAAAAGGGTCAAAAAACGATCCGCCGGTTTGAGCCGAGGCAGTAGAAGTGACTGCAGACAAACTCATAAACAATCCAGTGATAAAAAGCAACAACACTCGTTTCATACGATTAGACATGTTGGTATCCCCTTTCTTTGAAAGCGTTTTCTATATCGATCATACATGATTCTTTTAAAAGGGAACATCAGTCAAAATAATGATAATAACAATCTTCTTACTAGAATCATGTAAGTAAGAAGTATCTCAGTTATTCTGTCTAATATTGAAGATAACTCTAATCAGCAAATAAGCCTATTTGAAAGAAGAAAGCTCGGGTTTGTAATGGATGGGAAAGAAACAAATTTGAATCGAAAGCGATCCTGAGAGCAGTTTCTTACACACCTGCAGGAACTGCGCTTCAGAAAGCAGGTCTAACTGGTGGACATAAATCGTAAAAATAACCCCTTCAAAATTTGAAGGGGGAATGATACATATTTAAGAAGTATGACCTCTACTAGCAACTTCAAATGAATGTCCATCAGTGAAATAACCAATACTTGCTGTATGCCCTCTACGTGCTTCTTGGACATCTTTTTGAGTGTTAGTTAAATAAATGCTGACAAATCCAATTAAAACAATGGCTAAAATAAAGACAGATGCATGCTTAAGTTTCATAAAGACAATCCCCTCTCTGAATTTGTTTACGGGCATAAAGCACTTTCTCATAAAAAACATTAGCTACTTTATGGTCTTCTTTTTCATTATAATACTTCGCTGCATCTGAGGCTAAATCCTCCACGTCTGAAAGCATTGATTTCGATTCTAAATAATTTAGAATCGAATTTAATTTTTCTTTGTCGTCATCAACATGTAAGGCATTAATGAATTCAAACATTTTAGCCATAATTTCATCATTTAAATTCTTGGACAAAGACAGACCATGTGCACACCAAGAAATTGCTTCTGATTGATTCCTCATTTTAAATGTGGTTTTTGATAACATTAACAAGATATCTAATAAACGATTTGAATGCTCGTACCCGTTGTTTTGGTATACTAGTATACCTTCTTTAAAGTACTCAGCTGCCTTTTCATAAACTTCCTCAGCAAATGAACATAAGCCAAGGTTATATAGGGACGAACCGATTAAACGTGGCATGTCGATTTCTCTTGCTTTGTCTAGAGCTTCTTTAAAATGAGGAATCGCTTTTTCAGAATATTCCATATCTAAATAGTTAAGTCCAATAACAAACGAACATTGAATAACCCTTACAGTATAAGTTTCATGTGCTTTATAACTTTCTATTGCTTGAACAATATGATGCATCGACATATGTGTCTGCTTCATATGATAATAAATCTCTGCAACTTTGTAGTGGAATTCTGCTCGCTCTATCTCATCTGCGACAAGTGATAGCTTTTTCTCGGCTTGCTTATAGAAGCTTATGGCATTAAGATATTCGTACTGTTCAAATTCATACATACCCCGGAAAAAGTTAAAATAATATTCAAGAATTCCCTTCAAATCAGTTTGGTTACTTTCGATCTTTTCTAATAAGTCTGAAATTTTAGGGCGTTCTTCGTTCATTGTTTTGGGTTCAAGGTAATCCAGCATCAATTGGTGACGAAAACACATGAGAGAATAGTACAACAATAAATCTTGGTCTTCCTTCATATGCCTTATTTCTTCCTCGACCTCAGCTTGCAATATTTCCGAATCTGGGACACTAAACAATCTTATGTATTTATACCACTCATTTATTTTCACTCCGACTTTAGAAGAAGAGATCATTTGCTCCAAGACAAGCCCTCCTATATTAAATATGTAATATTTTATCATATTTAAATGAATAAGGAAGATTAATGTTATCTTAAAAACGAAAAAATACCCTCCTCAATTAAGAGAACGTAGGGGTTTATTGTGCAGATTCGTAATCCATTGCTTGTTCACTGTCAGAAATGACTTGAGTTGTGGGTCAACCACAATTCCCATTGCAGTTAAAAAAGTTAGAAGTGCATTAAATTTCTCTGTCAAATTGTCAACAAATACAATCAAGTCATATATCGTACACGAATAACATGCTTATCGTAAAAATTAAAAAAGAGTTTAAAAAGGCGATAAACATAAGGATATTTGCTAATTGGATTGGTGAATAGGGATTAAACGAACGTAAAACGTAAGACTTTAAACGAAATGGTTCGAATGGAGGTTAATTACAGATATTACTCCATCAGATTTAGAAACAAGAATTGTGATTCTGCGAAAAAAGGATCAGGCTATGGCGGAACAAGACCACTTATAATATAATTTTTAGGTATTTGTAATTAAATTACAAATATTCTTAATATTTGCTTGTGAATTCGTGATATTATATTGAAGGGGACGATCAAAAGCTTTGGGGCGTAGTAATTAAGGATGTTTTAAATAGATACGAGTGCTACCTCATGTCAAAGTCAGAAAAAATATTATAGGAGGTAACATATGTTTAAGTTTACAAAGAAATTCTTAGTTGGGTTAACGGCAGCTTTGATGAGTATTAGCTTGTTTTCGGCAAACGCCTCTGCAGCTAACACAGACTACTGGCAAAATTGGACTGATGGGGGCGGAACAGTAAACGCTGTCAATGGGTCTGGCGGGAATTACAGTGTGAATTGGTCTAATACCGGGAATTTCGTTGTTGGTAAAGGTTGGACTACAGGTTCGCCATTTAGGACGATAAACTATAATGCCGGAGTTTGGGCGCCGAATGGCAATGCATATTTGACTTTATATGGTTGGACGCGATCACCCCTCATAGAATATTATGTAGTGGATTCATGGGGTACTTATAGACCTACTGGAACGTATAAAGGTACGGTTTACAGTGATGGGGGTACATATGACGTGTACACAACTACACGTTATGATGCACCTTCCATTGATGGCGATAAAACTACTTTTACGCAGTACTGGAGTGTTCGCCAGTCGAAGAGACCAACTGGAAGCAACGCTACAATCACTTTCAGCAATCACGTTAACGCATGGAAGAGATATGGGATGAATCTGGGTAGTAATTGGTCTTACCAAGTCTTAGCGACAGAGGGATATCAAAGTAGTGGAAGTTCTAACGTAACAGTGTGGTAACAGATTATCTTTAATCAGGGGTAGCTAACGGGCTGCTGATCGTTCCTTGAGAAATTTTATAATCGTTGTTATTGTTAGTTTACTAAGAAGCGACGGCCTTTTAGTTGGAATCCCAATATATGGATCGAGTATGGTGAATGATTATTAAAATCGTTAGGAATGGTTAAAGGTCGTTTTCTACTAGGTGAATGGCCTTGGCATTGCTGGAGGTAGGGTATTCTCCATCAGGTTTTATAACTTTCCCTATAACTTTCCCTATAAGTTTACTGGAATAGTATTAAAATGAGAATGTTATCAATTTTTTGTTTAATAGCGATATTTTTTGTAGTCTACGCTTGCTCACAAGAGACACCTTCATTAAATTAAATTTATCAGATAAAGATTTATACATATCGTTGATTAATTTCGAATTGCTTAGAGACAAAAATGAACAATATGCCAATGTTCTTTAGGAGCTGTAAAAAGATGATCCTTATTTGTTTATTTAGGCTTTAAAAGAAGGATATGCCGTTAATCAACCAATTGAATTTGATGAGGCCATTGTACGTTTCGTTAATGGAGAAGAACTGGCTATTGTCCATAAAACAACCGGCAAGAGGTTCAATGATTGTGAAAATGAAGAATTTTCCTGATGGATTTACTTTACAGACAATGGATATGTGGTTGTGGAGTGAAATTGTTGAATGCACACAGCTCTTAGTTTTTGATCAGTTAGAAGCTTATTTTAAGAAAGAGTCAGCAACTTCAGAAGATATAGTTTGAAAATCCGGATAACTCTGAAATGTCGTTATATGTTCATATATTAAGAAAGTAAGCGTACCGGCAACTGAAGCTAGGACGCTTTTTTTGTGATGGCACCTCAATAAAACAACAATTTTAATCAGAAGGGAAGTGGGATATACAGGAATTTGAAACAATAACAGTTATAGAACGTATAGTGACTGTAGGGGTTATATTGCTTCATATGAATGTTGTGAAAGGAGTATCCATATGCAATTTCATCATACCCAAAGCGGAAAACAAAACAATCATCCAAAATGGTTGGTAACTATCTTGCTAAGTTGGGGAACATTCGTATTTGCTTTGTTTTTTGCTACTTTAATCGGTTCAATAGCCCACCAAGCAGGAGCTTCTAAACTCTTACAGCAAGGTATACAATCAGGCTTAGTAACATTAATTACTGTTCCATTACTCTACTTTCTTCTCAAACGGACGTCTAGTAGGCCATTTTGCTCTATCGGACTGTCTGGGTGGAGGCAAGCCGTTCCGAAAGCCATTATGGGTGCAATGTACGTCATTATTCTTTCCGGATCTGGATTCACAATCGCCCATTTATTGGACTGGGTCAAAATTTCACAATTTCATTTCTCTATCCATTTAGTTTCAGTATTGCTCTTAAATATGATTATCGCTTTCTATTATGAAGCTTTTCCAGAGGAATTAACTTTTCGTGGGGCGGTGTACTATGCTCTAAACAGGCGATTTAACTGTTTCATGGCCTTGCTCCTGCAGCCGATTCTGTTTGTGCTTGCACCAATAGCTGTAAGTGGTTTGCAGTATATAGCTGGAATTAAGTCACCTGCTATCACATTAGATTACATCGTTTTATTGTTGTCTTTTGGATTCATCCTTCAACTCCTGCATATTGTAACAGGAAGCTTATGGACGTCAATCGCTTTTCATCTAGCCTTTCTCGAACATTCTCGGTTCTTCGTCCTGCAGGGGGAGGAACGCTTTATTACCTATGAAGAAATTGTTCCGGGAACAGGTGCGTTGTTTGTGGTCTTTTTTATGTTGCTTATTGTCGGTACTCTGCTATTAATACCTGTTGCAATAACTCGCCGAAATGCTATTCAATGGTTTAAGAATAAGAAAGATACCCAAGATGTTTGATATCTGAATAAAACAGCAGTTTTAATGAGACATAAATCTCTTGGCACAAAGGGAATAGTGCGGAGGGATTGCCATGAAAATCTTAAACTTTAAATTTGATAATTCTTTCTTTTGAAGTACATGCAGCGTTTATGCTAATGTGGCTTTTCCAACTGATTAAGATATTCAGATGGATATGCTCATGATGAGTAAAGCGATACTCAAGACAGCTGGCTACACAAATTTCTTCATCCGATATACATACTTTATAGATAGAGATCACAATTCAGTTTATTGTTCTTGTCACTTTGAAGAAACAAAGTAAATCTATTTGTAAAGTTCGGACGTGACGGAGCTTTAGTCTAGTCTAGATTTAATTCAGGAAGTAGGTATGTCAATTTTAACAATAATTGAGATCATCATAGTGATGCTTACATTGTGAAAGGGGATTTAAACATGCAAGTTTTAAGGATCATATTTGTTCATGTCTTGTCTGCATTATCAGCTGCTGTTGTTTATGTTTTTGGCATTGATTATGATGGCTACATTCCATACTTCTTAATAAGTGTTATTCTGTTTATCTTTTATGTAATCTTTGCTGCACCTGTTCAATATTTCGTAAATCGCAATCCAAAGAGGTTTAACCCGAAATATTTACTCATATACATATTCTTTTCCTTCTTAGTATGGTTATTCTTCGCTGTAATTACTGATCCAAAGAACACCTTAGACTTTCTAATGGAATACGAAGTTTCCTTATTTAGTATATCATTTGCTGTAATCTTTTGGATCTGGGACTCTGTTTTTCTGCAAAACGAGAAAATGGCAGCAACTAAGTAGCTTAAGTATTCATAATACTTCTTCTTAATCAATCGAGAAATAACACCTAAAATTTCTACCTGGTATTGTGATCCTCTTTCTAAAATTGCAAACGATAGGGGGATAAGTGTGTAAAACTGAATCCCTCTTATTATAGGGTCTTAAATCAGCATAAAAAGAGGGATTGACCTCGCATTTGCAAAAAAATGATAGAAAAAATCTACACGTACATTACTGGAGTTGATATCTTAAAAATCTCGCCATCTCTTATATAAAAACGGGGGATGCGGCGGCTTAATGTAGACACCACTTCATAGTTAATCGTATTAAGCATTTCAGCAACTTCATCAACGGGAATCTCAGCTCCCTTTTGGTGACCGTAAATCACAACTTCCTCTCCTTGTTTGCCTTCACTCTCTCCTAAACTAACCATGATCATATCCATTGTCACTCTTCCCGCCACCGGCACTCGTTTTCCGCGATGAAGAACAAACCCGCGATTGGAAAGCGCGCGAGAATAACCGTCAGCATATCCGATCGGGAGTGTAGCAATGACTTCACCGGGATTTGCGATGTATGTAGCACCATAACTAATGGTGCGGGGTTCTGTCAGCATGGTTTTCACATAAGCGATACGCGCCTTTAAACTTAATGCAGGTTCAAGCTTAACGAGATGTAGTTGTTTTATATATGCTGAAGGATATAATCCATATAAGCCTATACCTAAACGAATCATATCAGCGCTGAATTCCGGAAAAGCGATAGTCGCAGCCGTGTTGCTCATATGCACGGTGGGCAGCTCAATGTCTTGGTTTTTTAAAAAACGGAGAAAACGGAGAAATTGATCGTGCTGCAGTCTGGTTAGAGTGGTGTCTTCTTCATCGGCTGTTGAAAAATGTGTAAAGATACCTTCCCATCTTAGGAGTTTACTTGCTGTTAATGCCTTCACTACTGCTAAAAGTTCTTCTTTTGTACGTACACCTAATCGGCCCATACCAGTATCCACATTAATATGAATACCCAATCGGTTAGTGCTCGCTTCACTTTCCAATATATCGTTAGCTTTTTTAATCCAATCAACCTGAAATGCTGATAACTCTATATTCCAAGCTGCTGATTTTTTCACACAACTAAGGGATGTAAAACCAAGCACAAGGATAGGCGCTGTAATTCCCGCTTTTCGTAAAACGATTCCTTCCTCCACGCTGGCAACAGCGAGCTCAATAGCCCCGTGTTCCAGTGCATGGCGCGCCACTTCTACAGACCCATGACCATAACCGTTCGCTTTTACGACAGCCATAATTTTGGTCTTTTTTGGTATATGATGGCGTATTGCTCGCAAATTTTTTTTAATGGCATCAAGATTTACTTCGATCCAAACTTCTCGGCAGAGCTTTGTCATCGACGCTTCCTTCCTTCTTATAGAATAGTGTAAAGCGCATTTAGCCGTTAATAAATCCTGTAACATTGATGGTTGGATGCTTTCAATCTGATTTTATTCAACCTTAACTGAAATCATTCAACAGCAAACTCTTGATCTAACGAGAAGATGCTAACCGATGGCCGAAGTCGACAGTACTTTCATTTTTTTATATTAGCTGATTAGTTCAATTTTGATTTTCTTCACTTAGGTGAGGATTGATACGGTGACCGAGGATCAGATAGTACATCTAAACAAAAATAGCCTGCCTATGGCTGTAACTTCATTTACTGATTTAATTCAACGATTGCTTGACAACATTGGTATTGGTTAAGGCATGATTTCATAACACTAGGCGTTGTGGATGCTGAAGTAGACATTGATTACTCACTTAAGTCAAAGCTCTATTAGCGAGGGCTCACGTTGTGCTCAAACAAAGACCAGACGCTTAAGAACGATATGATAAGACGAGATACATCAAAGGATAAAGTCCTGTTCATACTAATTGTCGGGAGGTATGCCGACTTATGATACATATTTGGATCACTGGCCTTTTATTATTGGCTCAGCCCAGCGAGCCATCTGACAGTTTAGCGATCACACAACAAGGACGGACGATTGCTACTGTTCACCGCGAAGATTTTACGATGCCTCTTCCCGGTACCCCAATGATTGATCATGAAAAATACCGTAAGTTTATCAAACGGCTTGATCAACAAATTTACCGGGAGCCCATAAACGCCAAGCTTAACGATCAAGGAATCATCATCCCGGGGAAAATGGGTTACAGACTTTATCAACAAGCGTTTAAGGAGAAATTTTATGCCTATTTCTTTGGTCATGGCCCATACAAAATAGAAGTGCCGGAATTGAACATTTATCCGAAAGTTGACAGCGAGTTGCTTGCTCACATCAGTACGCAGCAATTAGGCCAGTATGTAACTTATTTTAATTCAAGCAATAAAAGCCGTTCACACAATATTTCTCTTTCTGCAAAAGCAATTGACAATCATGTTGTTTTTCCAAATGAGACGTTTTCATTTAACCAAGTTGTTGGGATGAGAACTCAGGACAAAGGATACATGCGTGCACCTATTATCGTGAAAGGTGAGTTGTCTGAAGGTGTAGGCGGGGGAATTTGTCAGGTGTCATCAACATTATTTAATGCTGTCGATCGTGCAGGGCTGCAAATCGTTCAGCGCTATTCTCATACAAGAAGCGTACCATATGTGCCGTCCGGACGTGATGCAACCGTAAGCTGGGGAGGCCCTGACTTTCGCTTTCATAATCAATATAACCAACCGGTCCTAATCCGGGCCAAACGATATGAGGGAAGTATGATTGTTACACTTTATTCCTCTGATGTCATCAATATCAAACTGCGAAAAGTTCCCAAAGCGCCATCACAGCTACCAAAAGAAATAAATGCCGAGCGATAAATCATAAGCTATTCATTCACCTTATGCAACCTGACGACTTCTTTTATGGGAGGGTGAGTTAGAGAGACATAAGGTTAAGTCCAAATGCTGAGTTCTCTAAACGAAAGCTGATTTTGATTAAATCTTTACTTCCTGGTCGAAATCTTACTGAAATAGCCATCTATTTTTCCGGCAGCTATTTATAAAGAAAAAAGCAACAATTCAAACGTTGCTTTTTCCACTTTATCTTATTCAGAATGTTGTACGCTAATTCCTTACTATGTGGGATCCGACTTTTATTAAAGAAGATTCTTAACGATATAAAAATGGACTAGTATCTATCCTGGTGGAATTTTTCCCCTTAACTTGTTTTAACGTCGCTACTATAAGAAAGCTGACAATCACTAACAAGAGCCATGAACTCACTTTTCCTAGATGAACGAGACTCCATGTATCGGTTTGGTTTGGGTATTCCCAAGCCCCAAAAAACGTTGCGATATTTTCGGCTATCCATATAAAGAATCCGATGAGCATAAATGAAAGGGCGAGCGGCATACGGTAACGAGTCCCATTCACCTCGTATGTAACCCATGATTGCCAAAAGACGATCAAGACAAGTCCAGATAACCAAAAGCGGACGTCAATCCAAAAATGGTGGATGAAAAAATTCAAATAAATCGCAGCGGCGAGAGGTACAACGGCCCAAAATGGCGGCCACTTAACCAGTTCAACCTTAAGCCTCCTCCATGCCTGGCAAAGATAACTGGCTACACTTGCGTACATGAAGCCGCTATACAAAGGCACTCCAAAAATTTTGGAATACCCCTCCTCCGGATAAGACCAAGAGCCCATATGTACCTTGAAAAGTTCAAGAGCAAGTCCAATAAGGTGGAACATTGTGATCACCTTTAGTTCATCACGTGTTTCAAGCCCTGAATACACCATCCACCATTGCATGAGCAGGCAGATGATGAGCAGCCAGTCATACCGTGGCAGAAGGGGAAGCGGTATGATTTGTGTAATTGCCAAAGAGGCAAAAATAACGACAGGAAACAGACATGATAGGGCCTGCTCCCAGCCAAAACAAACGAGCTGTTTAAATGCTTTCATGAATTTTTGCCTCCAAAGGTTTTTTTGATTAAATGGAAGGCCTGTTTAGTATAGTACTAAATAGACATAGGGTTATGTGCATAGAATCACCGCCGAGCAACTATCTTTTCCTTTCATGATTATTCCTGCTTTATTAAGCCTGGGTGTCATCATCACTTCGGTATTCCAAAATATCTCCGGGTTGACATTCTAAAGCCTTACAAATCGCCTCTAAAGTTGATAATCGAATGGCCTTTGCCTTTCCATTTTTCAATATAGAAAGATTAGCCATCGTGATTCCAACCTTCTCAGACAGTTCCGTTACGCTCATTTTCCTTTTAGCCAGCATCACATCAATATTGATTATAATTGCCATTGTTTTCACCTCAGACTGTTAAATCATTTTCTGATTTTATATCTATAGCTTCTTGCAAAAGCCTTTGGAGAACAGCAGCAAAGACTGCGATAACCATTGAGGCAAAAATAAGGACCAATCCGATTAGTATAATACCTGGAGCGTCGTCCATCTCCGCGATGAGATAGAAGAGTGGCATGCCTGCCACAAGTAAAAGACTGATGGTGATTGCACAGTATTTTATTTTCTTTAAAGCTCTTACTGATAATTCCGAGAAAGCTTTATTCCGGTCAATATAGCTTAAAAGTGTAAAGGCTTGATACAGAGCGAAATAAAAAGGTATCGCCGCTGCATACAAATCGATATAAACAAGATATTTCAGATAAGAAATATCTGGATACAATTCCTCTGCAAAGTTCGCTATCTCCGGCACTAAAAATATGCACAGAGCAAGAACTGGAATTCCAATAAGAATAACAGCTATCTTTAAAAAAAGTGTTGATCCTCGTTTCATAAAAAGCACCTCACCTAATATTGTCGATTTGAATTTAACATATTATTTATCGTTTTACAATAAAAAAGTATTGATATAGATTATTTTCTTGTTGTTTTAAAACTATCCTTTTCACTTTGAACAAGAAAAAAGCATTCCTCATTACAGAGAAACGCTCTATATCTTTAATCGATTCAATTTAAAAATTGGGCAGCTGACTGAATCATTGACTAACTATGGTTTAAAAATAACGCATGGCACATAAGGGGTTGTTTTTGAATCATGTACACGTTCGTTTATTTTGCTTAGGCGAAGGTGATATATAAAGCAATCTGGCAGGGTACTTAATGGGCTTCAATAAGCTCAGGTGAATTGTTTTTAGGTGAGTTAACTAATGATGAAACCTGGTATGCTTCCATGTCATCAGCATCATATGGCAAAAGCAAGCTTTTGAGAAAATCGGGATCTGTATTTTTAGGGTTCAGCCATTCTTTTTCATGATCGTGACTCAATATAACCGGCATTCGATCATGGATATTTTCCATAAGCGCATTAGGTTTTGTCGTAATGATTGTGCAAGTGTAGAGCGGGTAACCTTCAAGCGTATTCCACTTTTCGTATAAGCCGGCAAAAGCGAACAGATTGGATGATTTCAGCTTGATTCTCATAGGAATCTTAGTTTTTGGATCAAGGCGTTTCCATTCATAAAAACTGTCGGCCGGAATGATGCAGCGTTTGCTGACAAGCGGTTTTCGAAAGCTGGGTTTCTCGGCCAATGTTTCAGCACGAGCATTGATCATTTTATAACCGATCTTTTCATCTTTAGCCCAAGGAGGAATGAGACCCCATCTTAATTTTCCAAGGCGGTTGCTTGATCCATCATTAATAATGGTAAGGATGTTTTGTGATGGCGCGACATTATAGCTGGGGTGATATTCGTCTTCAGGCAAGAAGTGATCTATGTTGAATTGCTCAATGATGTCGTCAAATTCTGAGAATAAAGTGAATCTGCCACACATGTTCATCATCCTTTTGGTTTTTTGAATATTGTACAGGGTTGGTATATGAAAATCAAAAAGGGGAATGTGATGCAGCAAACAGTGAATGTTAAAGAATTAAAGTGTGGTTTAGATCCGAAGTGGAAATATAAAAGTTCACAGCTATTAATTAAGGCAGGCTTTTTGAAGAGAACGGAATAGCAAAGATCTGAAATACATAACAAGAACAGATCTATATTGGGTTGGTAATTTCGAAATCTGTTAAGCTAAACACAAAAAGGGTGTGGTATTGAGTTAATCAGTGTGAGTTTATATGGATTTACATTTATCAGGCTTCTGAGGACAAATAAAGTGTTCAGGTTATACAACAAAAAAGGACGCCGGCATTGCCAGCGCCCTTTACAGCATTCCTTATTTATTAACAGAAATCGTGACATTATTTCCAGAAGGGAGGACTTTTGCAAAATCCTGTGTATCTACGACAGGTGTCACTGCTTTATTGTCGATTGTGATATTGTTAAAAGTTGTTGAAAAAGTTGCTTTAATGGCAGAGCGCTGGCTTTCAGCTGAAACCGCAGCGGTGGCAAGTGTTTTCCATTTCGACAGAGTGCCGATGTTTGTTCCTTGAATTTCCATGATAATACGTCCGGTATAGCCGTCATTGTTCGTTCCCCAGAGGGTCATGCGAGTATTCCCGTTCAAGTTTTTGTAGATCGTCATTTGCACTGTGCTTCCGGGACGAAAGCCTTTATTGTAAGTGAATTTCTCTTTTCCTTCGATATACGTTTCATCATTTTTAGAACCGACTTTCATGAGCGGTTTCCAGACGTTGTATTGTTTGCTGTACTGAAGGCCGATATCTGCCTCAGTTCCGTTTTTTGCGCTAAAGCCTGAATAAATATAAGGGGTAGAGACAGAGTCTTGGATGTTCACAGTGTCGGGAAGCTTAATTTTAGCCGTGAATACAGCGCCTGTACTGTTTAGGTAGGCGCGTCCGCCGATTCCCTTAGGCAGCTGGGAAGCCGCTTTTGCCACTTGAGTGTCTGCTCCTGGAAGACCTGGAACTCCTGAAGAAATAGTTCCGAAAAGAATAGCTGTTCCTACTGCACCTGCAATTAATACTTTTTTCAACAAAATTCCCCCTTTTAAAAGTGGTTTCGCCAATTATTATACCTTATTTTGGAACTTCTTTTATTAAGATAAATCGACAAAATCGTTAAAATCTCTTGTTTATGAAGGGGTTATGTTTATATATTGACACCATAGATCTAAAAATAAACTAATTAAACTATGTACCAAATGTTCAATTTTTATTAAAAAATCGGCATTAAGGAGCAAATAATAATTGTAAGACATTCACCAAAGGTAAAAAAGCTTTATCCTTTTTTAACAAATTAGACCTATGATTCGTTTAGACATTGAAGTTACATAGTTTTTTCTGCAAAAAAACCCCGGCCATTGACCGGGGAAGCAAAATTGAGGAGATTAAATGGAGTATTAGCAGTGTTTCTTACGCTTTTTATACTCTACAACGTAGTCATAGTCTTTTTTGTCGTGATCATAATGTTTTTTGTCATAATCACAGTAGTAATCTTTTTTGTCATGGTGATCATAATGTTTTTTGTCATAGTCGTAATACTTCTTGTAATACGTTTTCTTAACCGTATAATACTCTTCTTTATATTTTTTGTAATAACCCATAAATACCCCTCCTTTTATGATCATACGCTTTATTATATGGAAGTTAGAGTTTGCGGATTGGACAGTTTAAATTGCAAAAGTAAAAAAGGGCTGTCCAAAAAAAGAAGTTGAGGAATAATCAGAGGAAAACTGAGGGATCATGCAGAAACAACAATATAAAAAAAGCCGATATGCATCGGCCAAATCATTTTACCTTACATTTGCTTGTCTTCTTTGTTTTCTGAACCACTACTTCTTATGTCTTGAGTCAATCCGCTGGTCGCTTTTTTAAATTCTGATAAGGCTTTTCCGGCAGATCGGCCAAGCGCAGGCAGCTTATCAGGACCAAACACTAAAAAACCCACAAATAAAATAACTAAAATTTTTGTGACGCTTAATTCCATGATGCTTCTCCTCCTCTTGTTTGAAGTACGAACCCTTATTAACAAATTATAAAAGATGGCGGTTCAAATGAGAATACGTCTGTTTTGAATATTTTGTATAACACAGGCGAAGGGAGAATGATGTGATTTATTCAGGAAAAAATGCTGATGATAAAACGTATGGCTTCCAATGCCATACACATACCTGCAATTTTATTTAAAGGGGGGTGATATATATATATATATAACTGTAAGTTGCTATGATCAAAATAAGGGGGAGATATTAATTATGAGATGCAATAAGCTAATAGGGTGCCTGTCTGTTTTCATGTTCGCTGTCGCTTTTCCATTATCTGCACATGCAGAAAAAGCGGGAACTGCTGGAGCCGGAGAGTGGGATAAGCTTGGGACTTACACTTATACTTATTCAAGTCCGACGGTATACTCGAGCGGAGGTAATTTTAGAGTTTGTCTTTCAGGAAGTACACCTTTCTCCGTATCGCTGTATCTATATGAGGATGATGCTGGTGACAACCCTGATGAATATGTGGGTTCTAATTATTTTTCACCCGGAGAATGTCATACCTTTAGCAGTATCGGGAAATTTGTAGATGGAAGCAATAACAAGGCAGAGTTCTTTGTTACTGATTACTCTGGTAAATCAAAAACAGTTACGTTTTACGATTGATTGAAGATATAGTTCAGTGAATTTAACTTTGTCATGAATAAAAGAGAGAGGGAGCTCTCTCTTTTTATACTGTATGAGCAATGAAATACCTTACTCTTGAACAGCTTTGCCAAGTCGTTCATTCACAATGCCTGTCCAGCCGCCATCCATTTTATCCCGAATGACTGAGCTTTTCTCGTTTACCTTACCGATCATTTCATCAGGCTTCTTCCAACCGCTGTGGATGAGAGTGAATTCTGTTTTGTTCCCTACGTCTGTTAATTGAAATGTAACAATCCATCCATCAGTATCCCATTCAAAAGAAAGCTCTCCG
This sequence comes from Bacillus sp. FSL K6-1012, assembly GCF_037964915.1. Lineage (NCBI taxonomy): Bacteria > Bacillati > Bacillota > Bacilli > Caryophanales > Bacillaceae > Bacillus > Bacillus sp. FSL K6-1012. The sequence goes on from NZ_CP150175.1 coordinate 2,047,420, forward strand.
GGAGCATGAACCGTCAAAACTTTGCAAGGTGATGGTCCAAATGGTGATTGTAAATGAAATTTATATCCTTCCTTCAGCTGAAAATCATTCGGCATAAACCACTTGGCTATGCCTTCTGAAGTTGAGACTGTCTCCCAAACCTTTTGAATAGGCGCCTCTAATGTTACATGTTTCGTAATGTCCGGTAATGTTTTTTCTTGATATTTATCCATATATTGCTCCTCTTTATCCAATATATACTTTCAAGCAAATTTTATATCATCTAACGAAATCATGTCCATAGTGAGCATGAATTATGCTGAATCTGTTGTCGGCAAGTGTTTCATTCTATAAATTTCACGATTAAAAGTGAATTTATTATCCATTTATTGTTATATTGAGTGGTGAAAGGCAGGGGAAGTCTCATGCAAAAAAACGAAAATACAGCAGGAGAGCGGAAAATATATATCACGGTCTTTTCATTCTTGATGATTTGTGTAGCTGCAATGGGCTTTTATGAACAAAGATTTCTTTTTAATCAATTAGCATTTCGGGTATTTGTGCACTGATCAGTTTTGTGTTATTGGCCAATGTGCTGTTTTTCTGGAAAAAAAGAAGAGCATAGCATATGTCTCAGGCATTTTGGCTGTAGTTAATGAAATTATGCTGATATCTCTGCTTTTTCTATCGTGATAAGAATGTAAAGAAGGAGGGTTCTGCGTGCTCGGTAAAATAAAAGCGGCCATTGATAATAGTCCGGGAAAACCCGCGAAAATTGTAGTTAATGAAAGCACACTTCAGCAGTTAAAAGAAGAGATGCGTTTTGTTTATGTTTCCAAACCTAAAACCATTATGGGGATACCTGTGGAGGTTTCAGATGATGTAGAAGGCTTTGAACTCAAATTTTAACGTTAATATATTTTAATACTATAAATATGCTAATATAGGAACTGCTAGAAAAAGAAGGGAGGAGGGGCTGTGAAACAGAAGCCGATTTATGTCGAAATCGAGATGACATCTGACCTAGACAAGCTTTGGGAATATACGCAAAACCCATCGCTACATAAGGAATGGGATCTGCGGTTTTCTGATATTACATATTTACACAGAAGCGTAAATGAAGCGCAGAGGTTTCTTTACGAGACAAGAATTGGCTTTGGATTAAAGGTGTCAGGTGCTGGTGAAACCGTGGGTACGAAATTGCATTCCTCTCAAAGAGTATCCTCCCTGGCCTTTTCCTCCAACCATCCGTTATCCCTGATTAAAAAAGGCAGCGGGTATTGGAAATACATACAGCATGATAACGGGAAGCTTACATTTATGACGCAGTATCAATATGAAACGGCATATGGCTTTCTAGGAAGATGGATTGACCGTTTATTATTTCGGCCGCTGTTGGGCTGGGCAACAGCATGGAGTTTTGATTCATTGAGACTTTGGATTGAACAAAATAAACATCCGAAACAATTGATCCGTTATGCGTTTGTCTATATGCTGACGTGCTTGTTTTTTAGTCTGTTTTGGTTTTACCACGGGTTTATAGATCTTGAAACGAACAACATGGCAGGAGCTGCGAAGATAGGATTGGGCATTTTATGGCTGAGTCCATTAAAGAGAAAATGGACACTTCATGCTGTGCAGACCTGTATCTTTGCTGTCTTCGCTTTTCTAGATGCTGGAATATATTCTTTACTGTTAAGTGTGATTACTGCGGCAAGCGGCTTGATCAGTCTCCGGCTTCCAAGTGCTCGGCATACGAAACGAAAAAGAAAGAAGTGAAATGGTGAGTTCAATGTATAAAAAAACAATTATAAATTATCATCTATTACATCCCAAGCTGCAGAAACGTTATCAATTAGACAGGTCACATACATTCAGCGGAAGAGGAACGATGTCAGAAATAAGCGGAGGTTCTTTTTTTGTCAGAATGCTGCTGAAGTGCGGGGTGTTTTTTAGATGTTTCTTTTCAGAAAGAGGAAAGGACATCCCTTTTACAATTAAAAACAGAACATGTCTTACGAAGCAGGAACATACGGGGATTGAATGGAATCGGACTTTTGTCTTTAAAGATAAAAAGCGTTTCTTTGATGCAGTTATGGTATACGACGAAAATGAAAAACGAATACTTGATTTTTTCGGCCAACCTCATATTATGCTGTCCGTTTTAACTTTTGAAGCACTCTCTGACGGGTCTCTCTACATTACATCAGGAAAGCAATGGCTATTAATATGCGGAAAAAGAATTCCTTTGCCAAAATGGCTGAGCGGTAATTCCACTGTTTGCGAAACTTTTGATGAAAGCAACAACTGTTTCACTATTCAAGTTCATGTGGAAAATGCAATTCTGGGAACTCTTTTTTATTATAAAGGGACGTTTCAGGAAACAGAGGGAGAAGTATGTTAAAACGAAACGGCATCATTAGTGCGCTTTGTATCATTTGGTTTCTTGTATCTGAAGCTCCCGACATATCAGTTGCGGAGGCGCTTGTCTTGTTTTCCATTCTCTTTTTTGTGCCGGGAATTTTTCCTTTTGTTTTTCATCAATCAGCTCACAGGACTATTCAATTTTCGGAAAAATTATTGATGCACATCTATCCGGCAGCAGCTGTTTTCGCGGTGTTAGCCCTTGTGACCGACGTGGGGTATTTTGCACTGATCTGGTGGATATACACTGCTTTGTTGGCTTTATATGGTTTGTTGCGGCTCTTGAAAACAAAAATACATAGAATCGAAGAAACATCTATTTTATTTGGACTCGTTTATTTAGGAGGAGGGGGATTTTGGTTTTTTGCCTATGCTGCGCATTTACATATCCTGCACTTCAGTCCTCTTATTATTTTGCTCACAGCTGTTCATTTTCACTATTCTGCTTTTCTGATCCCGATCTTTAATGGTTTACTTGGCAGAGTCAATAGAGAAAAACGGGTTATGTACGGTTGGGTGACATGGATTATTTTACTGTCGCCGCTCCTCATCGCACTCGGAATAACATACTCAAAAACACTTGATATCTTGGCGGTTGGTATCTATATGGCGGCACTTTATCTTAACTCATACTTAATATTTAAGACAGCTTTTCGCAGTAAGACAGGAAAAGTGCTTATCCGACTGTCTTCTGTCGTGTTAATGATAACGATCTGTTTCTCTTTCATTTACTCATTCGGTGTATTCCGGCAAGAAGTCACGCTGACCATCAGCCAAATGATTTGGATACACGGTGTCGTGAACGCATTCGGTGTTATTTTGCCGGCTCTTGCAGGATGGAGAAAAGAAAATCCTCAGCTATCGGATGCGAGTGTCAAGGTTTTCAGCCGTATATACGGAAAGAGAACAATCGGAAAGAACTTTTTGCGCAACATTCACGCTGAAAATAACATTCAATATAGCGGACTTGTGGATGATATGAGAAGCCTTCGTTCAAACGATTTTTCACCGGAGCATTTGACACCGTTGATTGTTTCTTTTTATGAACAGACGAAAGATTATGAGGTAAAAGCAAAAGTGACGTGGAGCACTTGGTTTCAGCCCTTTGCGAAAATGTATGAATACATCAGCAAAAGAACCGGACAAATACATCTGTCAACGAATCCTGACTGGTATAGGATGCACAGTACAATAAAAGGTGTCCATTCAAAAAAAGACGGAAGAAAAAAGGTACGTGCCTGGATCAGAACAAATGAAAAAAACGAAACCATTTTTACCGCGCTGTATTCTATATATCGCTCAAAAGGGGAGGGGTACATGAATATTTCTCTGCCGCTTCCTTTCAGTAACATGACAGGCATTTTAAAGCCTTATCATCACAAAGAGAACCTGATTTTGACCAGCAGGCGGAGAAAAAGCGGTGCTGGGGATGAAGGGATTTATCTTAGAACAAAAGTCGGGACCTGCCCGCTTCCATTATCTGAAACCTTTCTTATAAATGCTCCGGCGGGTGCAAGCAGGTTAACAGCTGTTCACGAAATGTGGCTGTTTGGGATTCAATTTCTAACTGTAGATTATGACATTACATATTGCCCGTCCAAATGAATAATATAAAACAAAGACAATAGTTCATCTGACAGTCTCTCGTCCGGTAAACAATCGGTTCGGCACATTTTCATGCTGCACCTCATACAGACGGGGAAGGAAGGGTTTTTATGTTTTATATCAGTTTGTTTCTGATTGTATGGCTGGCTGCGGGATTTGCAGTGGGGATGAAGCAAGTTTATGTCGATCAGCTATTCGATAAAGATGTAATCGAAAGGCTTGAAAAAGAAGCAGGTGACTATGATCTTGTTGACCGTTTTATCAAACACCGTTTCATTTATATTGCAGCAGTGACTTTAAGCGGATTTATTGCTGTTTACAGTGAAATAAAAGCCATGCCGCAAAAGCGGAGAATAAGAAAAATTGAAAAAGACATTAATAAGCTCAATAAAGTAAAGAAACGCAGGAATAACAGAAAGTAAAAGGTGCACAAGCCAGCAGGCGGGTGCATTTTTTTATTTAATGGGGGAATGAGAATAAAGCCGGTGCGATCTTACTTTTTTGCTAAGGAGTATAAATTCATAAATGTGAAGAACAGCGCCCGGGCTAATGGTATATAATATTGTGAATTTAACAAAAATTTAACAAGGAGGACGAGATAATTCGTGCTAAAGCCTCAAAGAGTCCAGCATCCTGTGTTTTTGGTTTTGAGGCGGAGTAGATGAAACCGGCCAAAGTATCCCTGCTCCGCCGTTTGCTCCATTCCTTGAAGCATGTTGATTGTAACATAGTCAAACGTTTTCCATCAACTTTAAAAAATGTAAAATTGTTGTTAATTTTCTTGTTGTTTGTTCCGGTTTCTTCTGTATATGCAGAGGATATCTATCAGAATTTCGAGGAACTAAAGAATCACGAAGATCCTTCAGATTATAACATTGCCACAAAAGAAACCGGCAGCTCTGTGCTTGTTTTAGCTATTCACGGAGGAGGTATTGAAGGCGGCACAAGTGAATTAGCGAGAGAGCTCAGCAAAGAATATTCCATGTATTTATTTGAAGGTTTGAAGACGTCTGGAAATTCAGTACTGCATATAACAAGCACACATTTTGATGAGCCTCAGGCACTGAAGCTTGTAGCAAGTCATGAGTATGTCATTTCATTGCATGGATATGCAGGAGAGGACCAACAGATACAAATCGGCGGAACAGACCGATCAAGAGCGGCAGAATTAGTTTCAAAACTGCAAAAAGCCGGTTTTCCGGCTGAATTGGTTGGTACGGATCATCCGCATGCAGGCGTAAGTCCAAACAATATAGCGAATAAATCAAAAACCGGTTTGAGCATCCAGTTAGAGATGAGTACAGGTTTCAGAGAATCTTTGTTTGGCATCTTTTCTTTAAAAAGCAGATCCACGACTCAAAATGAGAGGTTTTATGATTTTACAGAAGTGATGACCCATTTCATAGAAAACAGCTATTAAAATAAGGAGGCTTTGCGCCTCCTTATTTTTCGTCCTTCTGATCATTGGCTTCAGGAAACAATTCATCTGATGCCTCAGTTTGATATTGCAAGGTGTTATCTTTGACATTCAGTTCGTTTCGGAATGTTTCATCGAGCACATTTTTCAGTAAATACCGGTGAAAAAAATATTCAAAAACAGTAAGGCAGACAGACGCAATCAGAGCGGCTGCAAACGGTGAGAAACCGTTTCTAGTTTGCGTTTCAAGAAAGACCCAAAGAATAACGAGTGAAAGTCCGAAGTCAGCCAGTGAAGCTATCATAGTGCTGGTTCTCGGCAAGATCAGGATGTCACCGGAAAGGTATGTTACAAAGCTTAAGAAAAATGCAATAAACAGCACACTTAAAAAGGAAGCATGGTAAACTCTATCCAAAATCACATACAATAGGGCAAGAGTTAAAGCTGTCTTAGAAGCAAGAGCGATAATATGTTTCATTTGATCACCTATATTTGTGGCAAATCTTTAGCGGTATCTGCAGCCTCAAGATCGACACTTATTTGCTGAGTTAAATCTTTAGAATGATAAAAACCCTTTGCAGCCATATAATGAAAAATTTGTTCATGGGTATTCATCGCGTCATGTAAATATTGCTGCAGCGTTTCCCTGACTTCTGGGGAAGAAGATTCTGTGATGGCAGCTGCAATATTCCTTACGCCTGTCTTTGCCGATATTAAAAAATCCGTTGCGATCACTTGTTCGGTCATGCTGCCCATTCCGGCTAATTTTTGAAAGAACTCATTCACGCTTGTTCACCTCTCACTGACAGCAATTCCTGTAAACGCGCAACCTGCTGTTTTGTTTTTTGAGCATCCTGCTCAAGAATACTCTTTAATTCTTCATCTTGTACAAGTCCCGTCATGGTTGAAGATTTTGTCAAACAAAGATTCTTAAACGTAAGCAATTCGTGCAATTCCAACGTTTCATGAAGGCCGTAGCCATTCATAACGGTCATTCCCTTCTGAAGTAATATGGTTTATTTTGAACAAATTGCTTTTGTTTACACTGGTATTTTTTGCTGGTCGTTTGAAACTTTCTGGCTGCAATGCCCATACACAAGGGGTGGGATGAGCTTCTGTTAAAATAATCAATTATTCACTGGTTTTTAATCATCTATCTTTAAATACTAAGGAGGAGACACAGTGGAGATCAAAGGGATCAATCACTTGTTATTTTCTGTTTCTGATTTACTGACTTCCATCGAGTTTTATCAAAATGTCTTTGATGCTAAACTGCTGGTTAAAGGAAAGAGCACTGCATATTTCGATTTAAACGGCATATGGCTGGCTCTCAACGAAGAGCGTGACATTCCCAGAAATGATATTAACGCTTCTTATACCCATATCGCTTTTACAATTGAGGAAAGCAAGTTTGAAGAAATGTCCGCAAAATTAAAAAACCTTCATGTTACTATTTTGTCTGGGAGAGAACGAGATGTACGTGATCGAAAATCAATTTATTTCACTGATCCTGACGGCCATAAATTTGAATTCCATACAGGAACTCTTCAAGACAGACTTCAATATTATAAGCAAGCTAAAACCCACATGGATTTTCACGATTGAAAAAGTACGGGAAACAGAGTAACAGGGAATATACATATTTATCTTATGGGGTTAATATATGGTAAAGGAGGGGGATTGCAGTTGAGAAATAAAATATTGCTCATGACAGCTGTTTTGCTATGTGTTTTTGGAACCGGGACCATTCATGCAGCAACTTCACATTTTGAGCATAAAACCGACTTTATTCTAAATGACGGAACAAAAGCGCTTTATGTAGAAAACATTAGTGATGTACCGGCAATGGATTATTTTTTAGGATACCAATTTACGATATTAGGAGTGAACACTTGTTCAGTTAACATTAAGCTTCAGCGAATGGGACTTGCAGGGGATTATACTACGTTAAGCACAAAACAATTCACCGGTAATTGGTTTGACTTTAGCGCTCACGATAAGGTTTCCATTGAACCTTATCACCGGTATCGAATATTAGCTGAAGAACATTCAGAAAACTGTGCAAGTGTTCATGTAAAAGGCCGCTATGGTGTAGAATATTTTAATTTTGATTGATGCTCACATTTTTGAAAAGAAGTGAGCTTTTTTTGCGGAATAAATTAACTAAATAAACTATGTACTAAATATTCAGTATATTTCCTTTTGCCTCGCTCAATATAAAAGAGGAGAGTATAACTCATCTTTTCACGTCCGAAAATCGAAACATTTATAAGAAAAGAACGTCTAATTTTTTAAACAGCACTTTTTTTTAAAAAGTTTCGTTAAGGAAAGAAAATTTCTTGACTTCAACAATTGAATGATGGATAATTATGGTGTAAACATGATGTTCTTTTTCCTCCTATTCAGGTTCGCACCTAAGCCAGGGCGAGCCTGCTTTTTTTAAAACAAAACCCCCACTCCACAAAGGAAGAGGGGGTTTATTCTTTGTAACTGATAGTTCAATAGTTTAATGGACAGTTCTGAACACACCAATTACTTTTCCTAATATGCTGACATTCTGCAGTATGATCGGAGCCATGGTTGGATTTTCAGGCTGTAAGCGAATGTGTGTATCCTCTTTATAGAAACGTTTTACCGTAGCTTCATCATCTTCTGTCATCGCCACTACGATTTCACCGTTATTCGCCGTGTTTTGCTGTTTTACAATAACATAGTCCTTATCAAGTATACCTGCGTCAATCATACTGTCACCCATGATCTCCAGCATAAACACATGCTCATCCGGAGGAACCATACGGTCAGGAAGCGGGAAGTATTCTTCAATGTTTTCAACCGCTGTAATAGGTGAGCCCGCCGTTACTTTTCCGATTACCGGTACATTAACGACTTGGCTTTTTGGAATCTCTACTTCTTCATCCAGAATTTCTATCGCTCTTGGTTTTGTCGGATCGCGTCTAATCAGCCCTTTTGTTTCCAAACGGGCCAAATGGCCATGGACAGTAGAACTGGACGCAAGGCCGACAGCCTCTCCGATCTCTCTAACCGAAGGCGGATATCCTTTTGATTTAACCTCTGCTTTAATAAAACGGAGGATATCAAGTTGCCTTTTTGATAGCTTCGTCATTTTTTGCACCTCTAAACGTCGATTTTAAATAGATTATAGCATGATTTTCCTGACAGTACAAACATAGGTTCGAAAAAAACAATTGACAGAAACATTTGTTCGTATATACTGAAATTATAAAAAAGCGAACAAACATTCTTGTCGGAGGTTGTTATCATGAATAAAGAATCTATTATTTTTGTCGGCCTGTTCACTGTGATTCTAAGCGTGGTTATCCTTCTGTTGTCATATACAAGCAGCGACCAGGAGCTTAATCAATATGTTAAAATAAAAGTTCAGTCTGGGGATACGCTCTGGTCGCTTGCTGATCAGGTGGATGACTCAAAAAAGATAAATAAAAGTGATTTTGTTGAATGGGTAGCTGAAAAAAATAATCTCCAGACGTCTGAGATTCAGCCGGGGGATGAATTGGTGATTCCATTAAAAAAGGAACACCCGGCTGCATACGAACTGGCTACTGTTAAATAGAGAGGAAAGGTAGAAAGGTGAAAGCACTCATTTATGCCCGAGTAAGCACAAATAAAGAACAGCAAGAAACCTCATTAAAGCGGCAGGAGGAGGAGCTTACGGCCATTGCTGCCGAGAACGGCATGGAAGTCGTCAAAGTGATTTCTGAAAAAGCCAGCGGATATGAAATGGACCGGGATGGTGTATTTGATTTGCTTGATCATATCAAGAATTCAAATATTGATGTGATTTTAGTTCAGGATGAAACAAGACTCGGCCGGGGAAACGCGAAAATTGCACTTCTTCATTGTATTTACAGGGAAGGTGTGAAAGTATATACGACCGCTCACAGAGGTGAGCTGGAGTTATCAGAGGCTGACTCTATGGTGCTGGAAATCGTCAGCATTGTGGAGGAATACCAGCGGAAAATCCACAACATGAAAATTAAACGCGGAATGAAACGCGCAGTGAAAAATGGTTTTAAGCCACAAAAGAACCTGAAAAACCAGCATGAAAACAGCGGAAAAGAAAGAATAGAAGTTCCGATCTCGGAGATTGTCCGGTTGAGAGCGAATAAACTGACGTTTGCTGAAATCGCGGCTACGTTGAGAGGTTTTGGCTATGATGTGTCAAAGGCGACAGTCCATCGGCGTTTTCAGGAATACATAGAGAATGAGCAGACAGGCGAGTGAATCAGTTGTAAAACTCCTCTTGTTTTAGTAGTATATAGACAAAATGCAATAAAGGAGTTTATCATGATTTCAAACGAAAAAATTGCCAGAATCAATGAACTTGCCGCAAAAGCTAAAGCTGGCGTTATTACAGAAGAAGAAAAAGCTGAACAGCAAAAGCTCCGTCAAGAGTACCTAAAAGGATTTCGTTCTTCTATGAAAAACACATTAAAAAGTGTAAAAATCATTGATCCTGAAGGCAATGACGTAACACCTGAAAAGTTAAAAAGAGAAAAAAATAATAACAGACTTCACTAATATAAGAGGAATACGGCAATATCGTATTCCTCTTTTGTATATACTACAAACAACAGCGCTTTCTTCAAGCGACAAAATTCATCAAGTTTCTCTCAAATTTAAGCTGAAACAGTTGAGAAAAAGTCGTCAGACATTTATGATGAAAGGGTACAACATATAAGGAAGGGGATTTTTATGGATACAATTGAAAAGAAATCAGTTGCTACCATTCGCACACTATCAATAGACGCTATTGAAAAAGCAAACTCTGGTCACCCTGGTATGCCTATGGGGGCAGCGCCAATGGCATATACGCTATGGACAAAATTTATGAATGTAAATCCGGCAAATCCTGAATGGTTTAACCGCGACCGTTTTGTTTTATCTGCGGGACACGGATCAGCACTTTTATACAGCATGCTTCATTTAAGCGGGTATGATCTCAGCATTGAAGATCTTAAGGGATTCCGCCAGTGGGGCAGCAAAACACCGGGGCATCCGGAATTCGGACATACAGCCGGTGTTGATGCAACAACAGGGCCGCTTGGACAAGGAATCGCAATGGCGGTCGGAATGGCTATCGCAGAACGCCATTTAGCCGAAACTTACAACCGCGATTCATTCAATGTAGTCGATCACTATACATACAGCATTTGCGGTGACGGCGATTTAATGGAAGGTATTTCTTCTGAAGCCGCTTCACTTGCAGGCCATCTTCAGCTTGGCCGTCTGATCGTATTATACGATTCTAATGACATCTCATTGGACGGAGATCTGGATCGTTCATTCTCTGAAAACGTGAAACAGCGTTTTGAGGCGATGAATTGGGAAGTTCTTTACGTTGAAGATGGAAACAATATTGAAGAATTATCTGCGGCAATTGAAAAAGCACGCCAAAACGACAAGAAACCTACATTGATTGAAGTAAAAACGACAATCGGTTTCGGTTCTCCGAACCGTGCCGGCACTTCCGGTGTTCACGGTGCTCCGCTTGGCAAAGAAGAAAGTAAATTAACAAAAGAAGCTTATGCATGGACGTATGAAGAAGATTTCTACGTTCCGTCAGAAGTATATGAGCATTTCGCAAAAACAGTAAAAGAATCCGGCGAGAAAAAGGAACAGGAATGGAATGACCAATTCGCTAAATATAAAGAAATTTATCCGGAACTCGCTGAACAGCTTGAGCTGGCTATCAAAGGAGAACTTCCGAAAGACTGGGATCAAGAGGTGCCTGTTTATGAAAAAGGAAGCAGTCTGGCATCCCGTGCCTCTTCAGGTGAAGTTCTGAACGGTCTTGCGAATAAAATTCCGTTCTTTGTCGGCGGTTCTGCAGACTTAGCAGGATCAAACAAAACGACGATTAAAAATTCCGGTGATTATACAGCGCTTGATTACTCAGGCAAAAATTTCTGGTTTGGTGTTCGCGAATTTGCTATGGGTGCAGCCTTAAATGGTATGGCGCTTCACGGCGGACTTCGTGTATTCGGCGGAACATTCTTTGTCTTCTCTGATTACTTGCGTCCGGCCATTCGCCTTGCAGCATTAATGGGTCTTCCTGTGACATATGTCTTTACTCACGACAGTATCGCGGTCGGTGAAGATGGACCGACTCACGAGCCGGTTGAGCAGCTTGCTTCATTACGGGCAATGCCTAACCTTTCTTTAATCCGCCCTGCAGACGGTAATGAGACAGCAGCGGCTTGGAAGCTTGCGGTGCAGAGCACAAATCACCCAACAGCGCTTGTATTGACACGTCAAAACCTTCCTACAATCGACCAAACAGCTGAAGAGGCATTGGCTGGTGTAGAAAAAGGTGCTTATGTTGTTTCTAAGTCTAAAAACGAAACACCTGCCGCTCTTCTTATCGCTACGGGCTCAGAGGTTGGCCTCGCAATTGAAGCACAGGCAGAATTGGCGAAAGAAAATATTGATGTTTCTGTCGTCAGCATGCCTTCAGTAGATCGTTTTGAGAAACAATCGGATGAATACAAAAACTCCGTGCTTCCGTCAGATGTGAGAAAACGTCTTGCGATTGAAATGGGCTCATCATTTGGCTGGGGCAAATACACAGGGCTTGAAGGAGACGTGCTCGGTATTGACAAATTCGGCGCCTCCGCTCCTGGCGAAACCATTATCAATGAATACGGCTTCTCAGTTGCAAACGTTGTGGATCGAGTCAAAGCATTAATCAATAAATAAGTTTTTCAAAGGGGATGAGTCAAATCATCCTCTTTTTCTTGTTTATCCGACAAAAATAGTATTGGCTGTTTAACAGTAATAGACAATTCTTTCTTCTCTTCTTTTGTATAATAGAATGCAAATGAAATGCTGCTGGAAAAGGGGATGAGAAGATGGAACGTCACTACTATACGTACCTGATCAAAGAGGAATTTGCCAATCACTATTTCGGGCGGGAATCGGTTATGTTTGATCTGTTTCAAGACTATCATTGGACAAGCCTGACGAGGCAGCAGTATGAAATGACAGAGAAACAAATTCAATATATTACGAAACCCATTCCGATTTTACATATGCATCAGCGGTTAAAAATGAATTTGAACAATACAAACTATACACAGCTGGATTATATTTATAGATTATCTCTCCCAAAAGCAAAGGGACAAGCGTCTTTTATGATGAAAGAACACATGATTGAAATTGTAGCTAACGGAGATTACGAGGCGGAAACGATATTTTTTGAAGTTCTTCGCAAAGTAAGCCCTTGCTTTCTTGCAATGGATTTCAATACGAAGCGGTATGGGTGGTTAAATCCGGTGAAAGAAAGAAATTTTGTCTAAAACCGAAGAAAAAGAGATGTAAATGTTGTATAATAGCTTTTGGTTTAGTACACTTTAAACTAGACAACATGAAGGAGGAAATAAAATGACTTTATGGGTTGGCATCCTAGTGGGCGTTGTTGCACTGCTCATAGGTGTTGCACTCGGGTTTTTTATTGCTCGTAAATATATGATGAGCTATCTTAAAAAGAATCCGCCTATTAATGAACAAATGTTACGCATGATGATGATGCAAATGGGAATGAAACCTTCTCAAAAGAAAATCAATCAAATGATGAAAGCCATGAATAATCAAACGAAATAATACGTAAAGATTATGATATAGAGAAACATGGTTATAAAATAAAAAACCCTTTATCGGGTTTTTTATTTTGCAATCAGTCATCACCCGCTACTGCTCGAAGGCGCTGTTTTTGATATTGTATGAGAAGATGGTCAAGCTCCTGACTGAGTTCTATCGTAATATGAGATGTCATTCCGTTCGCCATGACAATTTGCAGCAGCTCTGCTCTTTTTTTTTCAATTTCATTTAATAGATGCTCTCTAATCACAGGGATGTATCCTTTCATACATTAGATCTTCAAAAGTGAATGTTTATATTATATCCATATTTATACTAATTTTCAAATGAGAAGGAGTACAATGTCTCAATGTCAAATTAAATTATATAAGTTTTTTTTGAAAATAGAAATCCTTCGAGTGAAAGTGTTAAAAAAATGAAATGATTTTGTCATAACTTGAAGGAATGTCAAATCATGAAGGGATGATGACATGGGAGATGTGAATTATTTTCTGACATTCGGTGCGGGATTTTTATCATTTATTTCGCCTTGCTGCCTGCCGCTTTATCCGGCTTTCCTGTCATATATTACAGGAGTCAGCATGGATGATGTGAAAACAGAGAAACTATTGCTGCAAAAAAGAAGCTTGGCCCATACGCTGTTTTTTTTGCTGGGGTTTTCAGTGATTTTTATAGCTTTAGGATATGGAACATCTTTTATTGGAACCCTGTTTAGGGATTATCATGATGCCATTCGGCAAGTTGGCGCTTTGCTCATTATTCTGTTCGGTTTTATTACGCTTGGCGTGTTTCGGCCTGAAGTTATCATGAAAGAACGCAGAGTCCATTTTAAGCATAGGCCAAGCGGTTTTTTCGGTTCCGTTTTAATCGGTATGGCTTTTGCGGCCGGATGGACGCCTTGCACCGGTCCCATTTTGGGGGCTGTTATCACATTAGCAGGTACGAATCCTGGCTCAGCGATACCGTATATGATGCTATATGTTCTCGGATTTGCCGTTCCGTTTGTATTATTGTCGTTCTTCATCACGAAACTGAAGTGGATCAGGAAGAATCAGCTTTTGATCATGAAAGCGGGCGGTGTACTTATGATTGTTATTGGGGTACTGCTATTTTTTGACTGGATGAACTTGATCATTATTTTACTGTCGGATCTTTTTGGTGGATTTACAGGTTTCTGACTGTTAAATTACTTTTGCACTACTACTAATCCTTTTGTTTTTGGTACAATAAGACTATTACCTGAGGAATTCGATTTTTGGAGGGGAATATGACAAGAGTTTTAGTTGTAGACGACGCCAAGTTCATGAGAGTAAAAATCAGAGAGATCTTGGAAGAGGCAAATTACATAATAGCAGGCGAGGCGGCGGACGGCGAGCAAGCGGCTGACCTGTATAAAAAACTTCGACCTGACTTAGTGACGATGGATATTACGATGCCGGTGAAAAACGGCATTAAGGCGCTTCGTGAGATCATATCCTTTGACCCTAAAGCAAAGATAATCATGTGTACCGCAATGCGCCAGCAAAGAATTGTGACGGAAGCCATTGAACTTGGGGCAAAAGATTTTATTGTCAAACCGTTTGAGGAGTCCAAAGTATTAGAAGCTGTCAACCGCGTTATGGGAAATTGAAAGTCATTTCTTTTCAAAATGGTTTTTTTTATTGTTTTGGAGTATAGTATATAGTGTCAACACTCCGAGAAAACAAAGGAATGATAAGTATGATGATTATAGTTTCATCAATTGTTGCTGTTTTAATGGCTGCAGCTGTGATGGTGGTCAGAATTAAGTCTTCCGATAAGCCCGTTTCACCGAAAAAAATCATTCTCCCGCCGATTTTTATGAGTACGGGGGCGTTAATGTTTTTATTTCCGGTTTTTTGGGTAACGGGTGAAGAGTTTTTAGAAGCGATCACTTTAGGCGTGATTTTCTCTATTTTTCTTATAAAAACTTCAAAGTTTGAAATTAAAAATAATGAAATTTACATGAAACGCTCTAAGGCATTTGTCTTTATATTAATCGGCCTTTTAGTGATCAGAATTGTGATGAAATCAATTTTAAGCACATCGGTTGATTACGGCGCACTGAGCGGAATGTTTTGGATTCTGGCTTTCGGTATGATTGTGCCGTGGAGAATCGCCATGTATCTGTCATACCGAAAACTTCAAAGCGAGCTGCAGTCAGCAGACATTCAAATGAATTAAAAAACCTTTCCTCCTTGCGGGAAAGGTTTTTTATTTAAGAAGGGCTTGATAAGGTTCAATATCGATTTTCTTGTCTCTTAGATGTTTCTTTAAAAAGGTATGGTCTCTTTTCGGAGTAGCCAGGATATAACCTTTGATAATAAGCCGCTGATCAATTGCTGCTGCGTTTTCTTTTAATGCCAGCTCTCCGATTTTTCCGGCAATTTTTGCTCGAGCTATATCTCTGAACAGCTCCGGAACAGGTGTGACCAATTCATCGAGAAATTGTTTGTTTTCATTGCTCCATAGATGTCTGCTGTTTTCAATATAGTAATCCTGCCAATCCAGCTCAGATTTGCCGTCCTCTTTTGGTAAACGCTTTAAAAACTTTCGAAACATAAAAAATCCGCCGATTGATAACAAGACAATCATCGTGATCACCCAAAACAGAATAAACCACAAAAACCAGCCTTCCAGCATCAATCATTCCCCCTTATACTAACCATATTGTATATGAAGAAAGAATAGAAGAACAATGTTTAAAAAAATAGAAAAAAATGATAGACGTCTAGTCAAAAGAGATGGTAGATCATATTCTATTGTATAGTGAATCTGCTATTTGGCCATGGGAGAGTCACTAGAGGGTATTTGACGATAAATGGACGGAAAAAAAGTCACTTTCATTATAGGGGATGAAAGTGACTTTTGATTTTAGCTGAGAGGGAATTGAAGAGAAAAAGAAGAGCCATCATTCGTCTCTTTATTGACGGCAACTGTGAGAATTTGATTTTCGCATTCAGTCTCAATCGACTTGTCATTCAAATAAAAAGGAAGCATCATTTGTTTTTCAAGAGTCTGTTCTGAGGATTTAACCGTCAGGATGAACTCACATCCGGACAAGGTAATTGTGATTTGTGTCGGCTGTATAGCCGACAGATCTGCTTCAATAATATATTGCTGACTTGTTTCATATAGATCAATAGGTAATGTTTCGTCGTACCAGGCGAACGGATCTTCAAAAAATTGCCGAAGCCATTCCTCCATACCATCGAAATCATTAGCATCATTTCGTTTTGAATGGGTCATGGAAGCATTCCTCCATATATCAACCTTGCTTTAGCTTATGCAGTTGGTCAGAAATGGGTGAACGCATAAAAAAACAGACGCTAAGGTCTGCTTTTATTACATATCATGGCTTGAATTGTGCTTTTGTCTTGTGTGATTTCTGTTTTTCACTTTCTTGCTTCCGCTGAGGGGTTCCGGCTGACCCGGATTGTGTCCTTTAGGAGCGTTTTTATGCATATCTTTACTTGTATTTTTATTGGTCATAAAATGAGAACCTCCTTAAAAGAGTTCAACGTTATTGATTGGTTTTTCTTTTTTTGTTATTTTGGCGTTCTGCTTCAGTCAGTACAAGCTGATCGTTTTCTACATAGCCGGCGCCTTTGCCTTGGCTTTTCGCGTCATTCATCCCATTTATTACGTGATTTGCTTTTCGTTTGACCATCATTATCACCTCAATCATAATATGGCTTCTTTCAATGAGGAATATGAAAGAGTGCAGACAGTAAAATTTCCCTCTTTTTTGCCCTGATAAGCCGATCTTATTGTATTTAATAAAAACATTGATATTTACTTATGTATGATTTTGTTTTAATATGAAATTGTGAGAAAATTGTGATGGAATGTAATGTTCATCTGAGAATGAACTGATCTGAAGGGGGATTTTGGAGAATGGCAAACGAGCAAAAAACTGCAGCACAAGACGTTTTCCAAGCGAGAAAATCGTTTACTACAAATGGGAAAACTTATCATTACTACTCTTTGAAAGCATTGGAAGATTTGGGGATCGGAAATGTGTCGAAGCTTCCTTATTCCATTAAAGTTCTTTTAGAATCTGTATTGCGTCAAGTTGACGGATTCGTCATCAAAAAAGAACACGTGGAAAATTTGGCAAAATGGGGAACTGCCGAGTTAAAGGAAATCGATGTTCCGTTTAAACCATCTCGCGTTATTTTACAAGATTTCACTGGGGTACCGGCAGTAGTTGACCTTGCTTCATTACGTAAAGCAATGGCAGCTGTCGGCGGAGATCCTGACAAAATCAACCCTGAGATTCCTGTTGATCTTGTCATCGACCACTCTGTACAGGTTGATAAAGCGGGCACAGAAGATGCTCTGGCTATTAATATGGACTTGGAATTCGAAAGAAATGCAGAGCGTTACAAATTTTTAAGCTGGGCAAAGAAAGCGTTTAATAACTACCAGGCAGTACCGCCAGCAACAGGTATCGTTCACCAGGTAAACCTTGAGTTCTTGGCAAGTGTTGTCCACGCAGTCGAAGAAGACGGAGAACTGATTACGTATCCTGATACGCTGGTAGGAACCGACTCGCATACAACAATGATTAACGGAATCGGTGTTCTCGGCTGGGGTGTCGGCGGAATTGAAGCGGAAGCCGGAATGCTTGGGCAGCCTTCTTATTTCCCTGTTCCTGAGGTAATCGGCGCGAAACTCGTCGGAAAGCTTCCGAATGGAACAACAGCCACTGACTTGGCGTTAAAAGTGACACAAGTACTGCGTGAAAAAGGCGTAGTCGGTAAATTTGTTGAGTTCTTCGGACCGGGAGTTGCTGAACTGCCGCTGGCAGACCGTGCGACAATCGCTAACATGGCTCCGGAATACGGTGCAACATGCGGATTCTTCCCTGTAGATGAAGAAGCTCTAAATTATCTGCGTTTGACAGGCCGCGATGCTGAACATATTGACGTAGTAGAAGCATACTGCAGAAGCAACGGCTTGTTCTATACTCCAGATGTAGAAGACCCGCAATTTACTGATGTCGTTGAAATTGATTTGTCTAAAATTGAAGCAAACCTTTCCGGTCCAAAACGTCCTCAGGATTTGATTCCGCTTTCTGCTATGCAGGAAACGTTTAAAAAGCACTTAGTCAGCCCTGCGGGTAACCAAGGATTCGGATTAAACGCCGAAGAGGAAGACAAAGAAATTAAATTTAAATTGCTTAACGGCGAAGAAACAGTCATGAAAACAGGTGCAATCGCTATTGCTGCGATTACAAGCTGTACAAATACATCTAACCCATACGTCTTAATCGGCGCCGGCCTTGTGGCGAAAAAAGCGGTTGAATTAGGACTCAAAGTGCCTAACTACGTGAAAACATCACTTGCACCGGGTTCTAAGGTTGTTACAGGATATCTTGTTAATTCAGGCCTTCTTCCATACATGAAAGAGCTTGGTTTTAACCTCGTCGGATACGGATGTACAACATGTATCGGAAACTCAGGTCCGCTTTCACCGGAAATTGAAGAAGCAGTTGCGAAAAATGACCTGTTGATTACGTCTGTTCTTTCTGGAAACCGTAACTTCGAAGGACGTATTCATCCGCTTGTGAAAGGTAACTATCTTGCTTCTCCGCCGCTTGTAGTAGCTTATGCGCTGGCTGGAACAGTGAACATTAACCTGAAGACGGATCCGATCGGTGTCGGAAAAGACGGACAAAAAGTGTACTTCAACGATATTTGGCCGTCAATGGACGAAATTAATTCACTTGTTAAACAAACTGTTACACCGGAGCTCTTCCGCAAGGAGTACGAAACAGTATTCGATGACAACAAACGCTGGAATGAGATTGAGACAACAGATGAAGCGCTATACAAATGGGATAATGAGTCAACTTATATCCAAAACCCGCCATTCTTCGAAGAAATGTCAGTTGAACCAGGCAAGGTTGAACCTTTAAAAGGCCTTCGTGTTGTCGGTAAATTCGGCGATTCAGTCACAACCGACCATATCTCTCCTGCAGGGGCAATCGGAAAAGATACACCTGCCGGAAAATACTTGCAAGCAAAAGGTGTGTCACCTCGTGACTTTAACTCCTACGGTTCACGCCGCGGAAACCATGAGGTTATGATGAGAGGAACATTTGCAAACATCCGCATCAAAAACCAAATCGCGCCGGGCACAGAAGGCGGATTTACAACGTACTGGCCGACTGGTGAAGTGACATCAATCTATGATGCCTGCATGAAATATAAAGAAGATAAAACAGGCCTTGCCATCTTAGCGGGCAAAGATTATGGTATGGGATCTTCCCGTGACTGGGCTGCAAAAGGAACAAACCTGCTCGGCATTAGAACTGTAATTGCTGAGAGCTTTGAAAGAATCCACAGAAGTAACCTGGTATTCATGGGTGTGCTCCCGCTTCAATTTAAACAAGGTGAAAATGCGGATACACTCGGCTTAAGCGGTAAAGAAGTGATCGAGGTGGATGTTGATGAAAGCGTACGCCCTCGTGATATCGTTACAGTAAGAGCAATTGATGAAGACGGAAGTGTAAAAACATTTGAAGCGCTTGTGCGCTTCGATAGTGAAGTTGAAATTGATTATTACCGCCATGGCGGAATTCTGCAAATGGTGCTTCGCGAAAAAATGAAGCAATCATAATGTATGAAGAAGAGAAGGCACCCTGCTTTCTCTTCTTTTTATGAGATAAGATAGCTCCGGGGGTGACATTATGCTGAAAAAATGGGTGGCGGGAATCCTGTTGATTGGGCTTGCCGGATACATGTGCTGGAACATCTATCAGCAATTTAGCAAAAAAGAAATAGGCATTGAAGAGGGACAGCAAGCGCCTGACTTCACTCTGAAAACGCTATCAGGAGAAAGGACCTCTTTATCAGATGTTAAAGGTAAAAAAGTTCTGCTTAACTTCTGGGCAACTTGGTGCAAACCGTGCCGACAGGAAATGCCGGCGATGGAGGAACTGCAAAAGGAGCACTCAGATGTAGCGGTTATTGCAGTTAATTTCACTTCAGCTGAGAAAAGCGAGAAACAGGTGCAAACCTTTGCTGATACGTATCATTTAACCTTCCCCATTTTGATTGATAAAAAAGGAATTAATGCTGACTATAATGTGTTTTCATACCCAACTACGTATATTTTAGATGAAAAAGGCGTGATTCAAGACATACATATCGGGACCATGACAAAAAAAGAGATGAAAGAAAAACTGGATCTTCATTAGATTCAGTTTTTTTATTTTGCAAACATGCTTACAAATTTTCAGAATTGGAAAAAATAAAAGAATACGCGGAGGTGAGAAGAGTGAAGAAGATGAGAAAACGATCTTTTCATGAGCTCGTCATGGAAAACAAAAAAGAGCTGATGACGAATACGGAATATTTAAATCAGCTTGAGGAAAAGCTTGAACAGCGATTTAAGCAAAAATAACCTTTAATTTGTATTCATGTTTGCCCCTCCTTTTGAGAATCCTATTTGTTGAGGAGGGATAAACATGGGAAACAACAAGAAAAACGGTCAGCCTCAATATGCTCCAAGCCACTTGGGTACGAAGCCTGTTAAATATAAACGCAATAAAGGGGAAAAAATGCACGATACTTCTGGTCAGCAGCCAATTATCATGCAGACGAAAGGCGAGTAGCGCCGGATTGATTTTATTCTAGGAGGTTCATCCCAATGACAAAAAACCAAAATCAATATCAGCAGCCTAATCCTGACGACCGTTCCGACAACGTAGAGAAACTGCAGGATATGGTCCAAAATACAATCGAAAATATAGAAGAAGCAGAGGAATCAATGGAGTTTGCTTCAGGAGAAGATAAGCAGCGCATCAAAGAAAAAAACGCAAGACGGGAAGAGAGCATCGAAGCATTTCGCAATGAAATTCAAGACGAATCCGAAGCGAGAGAAAACGGATACCGTTCGTAAAAACCAGGGAAACCTGGTTTTTTTCTTTCTGATTTGGATGTGGTAAAATGGGGCTAAACTGATTAAGGGAGCAGAGTATCTTGCATGTATCAAAAACAGAAATAGAAGTGCGTTACGCCGAAACAGATCAAATGGGGATCGTGTATCATGCGAATTATCTTGTTTGGATGGAGGTCGGAAGGACGGCACTCATTAAAGACCTAGGCTTTTTATACAGTGATATGGAAAAGAAAGGCGTGCTTTCTCCAGTCGTTGATATCAATATTTCCTACAAAAAACCCCTCCATTATGGAGAAACTGCGGTGGTGCACACATGGATTGAGGAATACAACGGCTTTAAAACCATATATGGCTACCATATTTATAATCCGGCTGGTGAGCTATCTATTCAAGCGAAATCATCTCATATTTGTGTGGATAAAGAAAGTTTTAAACCGATTCAGTTTCGTAAGGCTTTCCCCGATTGGCACGCAGCATATGAAAAGGCCAAAAAATAGGAAGTGAATGACATATGGCATTTGGCGTGAAACGGGAGGAAGTTAACCGCTGGAAGAAGGCAGTCAAAAGAGGGGAAATCGCATTTTTAACACATTATTGGCTGGATGACCGTTTCCCGGAATCTAAAACCGTGACAAAAGCAGGCTGTGCAGATATTGATAAGCTGGTTCAATGGGGTGCGGCGTACGGTTTGAAGGAAGAATGGATACATAAAAAAAGCGAATTTCCCCACTTTGATCTATTGGGCGAGACGCAAAAATATATCTTAGAACAAGAAAAGCTGACCGACCATCTCACACGTTTTCATTTATAAAAAAGAACGCATATGATATGCGTTCTTTTTCTTAATGGTATTCAAATACAGGCTCATCAGCCGACTCTGAATAGCTGACGAGAAGATCATGGTTGTCAAAGTACCAAAGATCACTTTCTTCAATAAAGAAGGTAATGCCGCCGACTTCTGCCGTGACTCCTGCCTCTTGGGGAGCATCTTTCGCCACTCCGAGAGAAAAGCCTTTTTGAACGTTGCTGCAGCCGCCATAGCGGACGAAAAATCGAACTTGGTCTCCGTTTTGTAAATCGAGCTCTTCTTTATACCAGTTCAGCGCGTCTTCGTTAACTGTCATATTCATAACAGGACCCCCTTTTCCCTTTGTTATCATTTGATTTTCTCTATTATAAACGTATAAGGCTATCTCGTGTCAAAATAGAAGTTTTTGAAACATTTATAACCATTATAACCATTTGACTTTAGGTTCTGTTTTATTGATAATTCGTTTGATATTCGCCCGGTGCCTGTATATTACAAAAACAGTGAGCAGCGTGACGACAATCAATAAATACTTATCATGTACAAAGAGACTATATATGACAGTATATATCCCTGTTAACATTGATGACAGAGAGACAAATTTAGTCAAGTATAAAAAGATGAAAAAGACCGCAACCATTGTAATGAATAACAGAGGTGCATAAAACAGCAAGACGCCTCCCGAAGTTGCTACGGCTTTGCCGCCTTTAAATTTGGCGAACACAGGAAACACATGGCCAAGAACCGCTATGACTCCCGCAAGGAGCGGATGAATATCAACATGCATGAGGTAAGGCAATGCAGCTGCCAGTGTCCCTTTTAAAATATCTCCGGCTATGACAACCGAACCAGCTTTTACGCCCAGTGTACGGAACGCGTTGGTAGCGCCTAAGTTTCCGCTTCCATGCTCCCGAATATCAATTCCCTTGGCAAGCTTCCCTACGATTAAGCCAGATGGAATGCTGCCTATCAAGTAGGCCAAAATAATCAATAAAGCAATTAACATCTACATTTCTCCTTTTTTAATGTCCCTAATCTCTATTTTAACATGAGATATCATGATCTGATGATAAGTTTTTTTGTAAAGTTTGCTTACAAATCTAATCAGCCATACATCATATTTTGATTTCTTCCTTTTCGGTCGTGTAGAATAAACAAAAAGGAGTGGTCTATCATGCAAAACCCTTCAAAAGCGGAAATCAAAGAAATTCTTGATGGAAGTAAGAGAATTGCTGTAGTCGGGCTTTCAGACCGTCCCGATAGAACATCGTATATGGTATCAAAAGCGATGCAGGATGCGGGATACGAAATCATACCAGTAAATCCGACGATCGAAGAGGCGCTTGGTGTAAAAGCCGTATCATCGTTACAAGAAATTGACGGTCCGATTGATATCGTAAATGTATTCAGACGTTCAGAACAGCTTCCTGATGTCGCTAAAGAGTTTCTGGAGACAGATGCCCCGGTATTTTGGGCGCAGCAAGGCCTGGTAAACGAAGAGGCTTATCAGATGCTGAAGGAAGAAGGCAGAACGGTCATCATGGATCTGTGCATAAAAGTGGCACACGCTGTAACAAAATAGGTGCAGAGCTGCAAAAATCCTTGTGAATTCAAGGATTTTTGCTTTTTCATGTAAAGATATTGTTTGCGAATTACTGTGAAACAGATACAATAAAGCTTGAACAGCTTTTTTTGAATGCCTTGCTAAGCTGGGTTCCGGCCGTTCGATTTGCGAAGGTCCGCTGCTTTATATATAATAAACAAACATACGTTCTCATCTTGGAAAAACAGCACTTTTGGATGTTTTACGGAATGATTCGTTAGCTGTATGTTGAGAATGGGATGACATTGGTTATAATGGAGAGTCCAAGGCAGAAGCGCACCGGGGCAAGGATTATGAAAAATACTTTTATACAATTGACAAGTAACAATGAAAAAGAGAATGTTAGTTTTTTGAAAGGGGTTTGTACGTTTGGCTAGAAAACAGCAATTTGATTACAACGAAGATGCCATACAGGTGCTGGAAGGCCTTGAAGCCGTAAGGAAAAGGCCGGGTATGTATATTGGCTCAACCGACGCGAGAGGCTTGCATCACTTGGTTTATGAAATTGTAGATAACTCCGTCGATGAGGTACTTGCCGGCCATGGAGATCACATTATCGTTAAAATACATAAAGACAACAGTATTTCTGTACAGGATAGAGGCCGCGGCATGCCGACTGGAATGCATAAACTCGGCAAACCAACCCCTGAGGTCATTTTAACGGTGCTTCACGCAGGCGGAAAATTCGGTCAAGGCGGTTATAAGACAAGCGGAGGGCTTCACGGCGTCGGCGCATCTGTCGTGAATGCTTTATCTGAATGGCTAACGGTTACGATTGAGCGGGACGGCTTCGTCTATCAGCAGCGTTTTGAAAACGGAGGTAAACCGGTCACATCTCTCGAAAAGATTGGCAAAACGAAAAAGACAGGCACACTTACTCACTTTAAGCCTGATCCGACAATGTTCAGCACAACAACTTATAATTTTGAAACGCTTTCTGAACGCTTACGGGAATCAGCGTTTTTATTAAAAGGATTAAAAATTGAACTGATTGACGAGCGGAACGGCCAGCGTGAAGTCTTTTATTATGAGAACGGAATAGAAGCGTTTGTTGCTTACTTAAATGAGGAAAAAGATGCTCTGTCTGAAGTGGTCTCATTTGAAGGAGAGCATCATTCCATCGAAGTGGATTTTGCGTTTCAGTTTAACGACGGCTATTCAGAAAATATCCTGTCGTTTGTTAACAACGTCAGAACAAAAGACGGCGGTACTCATGAGTCAGGTGCAAAGACAGCGATGACGAGAGCCTTTAATGAATATGCGAGAAAAGTGGCTTTGCTGAAAGAAAAGGATAAAAACCTTGAAGGCACAGATATAAGGGAAGGGCTTTCAGCTATAATCTCTGTCCGTATTCCTGAAGAACTTCTTCAATTTGAAGGACAAACAAAAGGAAAACTCGGCACAAGCGAAGCAAGATCTGCTGTAGACGCAATCGTATCAGAACAGCTTGCTTACTTTTTAGAGGAAAATCGGGACACCGCTACTCTTCTTGTGAAAAAAGCAATAAAGGCGAGCCAGGCGCGAGAAGCGGCACGTAAAGCCCGGGAAGAAGCCAGAAGCGGCAAAAAACGAAAAAAATCAGAAGCGACATTAAGCGGTAAGCTGACACCTGCGGGTTCGAGAAATCCGGCAAAAAATGAATTGTATCTCGTTGAGGGTGACTCTGCGGGTGGTTCAGCAAAGCAGGGAAGAGACCGCAGATTCCAAGCGGTTCTGCCATTGCGCGGTAAAGTCATTAACACGGAAAAAGCAAAGCTTGCTGATATCTTTAAAAACGAAGAGATTAATACGATCATTCATGCCATCGGCGGTGGTGTCGGGGCTGATTTTTCAGTCGACGACATTAACTACGATAAAATCATCATTATGACGGATGCCGATACTGACGGCGCTCATATTCAAGTACTGCTTTTAACCTTTTTCTATCGCTATATGAAGCCGCTCATTGAGAATGGAAAGGTATTTATTGCACTGCCTCCTTTATATAAGGTCAGCAAAGGCAGCGGGAAAAAAGAAATCATTGAATATGCATGGTCTGATGAAGAGATGGATGATGTACTGAAAAAAGTCGGCAAGGGCTATACAATCCAGCGATACAAGGGTCTTGGTGAGATGAACGCAGATCAGCTGTGGGAAACGACGATGAATCCGGAATCCCGTAC
Organism: Bacillus sp. FSL K6-1012; assembly: GCF_037964915.1. Classification (NCBI taxonomy): domain Bacteria; kingdom Bacillati; phylum Bacillota; class Bacilli; order Caryophanales; family Bacillaceae; genus Bacillus; species Bacillus sp. FSL K6-1012. The sequence goes on from NZ_CP150175.1 coordinate 2,072,985, forward strand.
GCTTGTAAGAGTCAAAATTGACGACGCGGCACGTGTTGAGAGACGCGTGACGACATTGATGGGCGATAAAGTAGAGCCGCGCAGAAAGTGGATTGAGAAAAACGTAGCTTTCGGCTTAGACGAAGAAAGCAATATTTTAGAAAATGAAAACTTATCGGTCGCTGAGGAGGTTTAATGATTGTCACAGCCAGAATTATTTCATGATTTACCATTAGAAGAGGTGATCGGCGACCGTTTTGGACGCTATAGTAAATATATTATTCAAGACAGGGCGCTTCCTGATGCGCGCGACGGTTTAAAGCCCGTACAGCGCAGAATTCTGTATGCGATGCATACGGACGGAAACACATTTGATAAAAATTTCAGAAAAGCGGCCAAAACGGTCGGTAATGTCATCGGTAACTACCATCCGCACGGTGACAGTTCGGTGTATGAAGCAATGGTGCGGATGAGCCAGGATTGGAAAGTGCGGAATGTATTAATTGAAATGCACGGGAATAACGGAAGTATAGATGGAGATCCTCCGGCGGCCATGCGTTACACAGAAGCGAAGTTGTCTTCGATTGCATCAGAGCTTCTGCGGGATATTGACAAAAATACTGTTGAATTTGTCCCAAACTTTGATGATACAAGCAAGGAGCCTGTTGTACTTCCGGCTATGTTCCCTAACTTGCTGGTCAACGGATCTACCGGTATATCTGCAGGATACGCGACTGATATACCGCCTCATCATTTAGGAGAGGTCATTGATGCTGTTATTAAACGCATTCAAATGCCGTCATGCTCTGTAGACGATCTCATGGAAGTGATCAAAGGGCCTGACTTTCCGACAGGCGGAATTATCCAGGGCGTTGATGGCATTAGAAAAGCCTACGAAACCGGAAAAGGGAAAATTATTATCCGCGGAAAAGCTGAGATCGAAACGATCAGAGGCGGACGTGAGCAAATTGTGATTACAGAAATTCCGTTTGAAGTCAATAAAGCCAACCTTGTGAAAAAAATGGACGAGTACCGTATTGATAAAAAGGTTGAGGGCATCTCCGAGGTTCGAGACGAAACAGACCGAACCGGCCTTAGAGTGGTCGTAGAACTAAAGAAAGAAGCAGATGCCAAGGGCATTTTGAATTACTTATATAAAAATACTGATTTACAGATTACGTATAACTTTAATATGGTGGCGATCCACAACCGCCGTCCAATGCTGATGAGTCTGCCAGCTATTTTAGATGCATACATCGGCCACCAAAAAGAAGTTGTCACAAACCGATCCGTTTACGAGCTTCAAAAAGCAAAAGACAGACATCACATTGTAGAAGGTCTTATGAAGGCTTTATCGATCTTGGATGAAGTTATCGCAACGATTCGCTCCTCTAGCGATAAACGTGACGCCAAAAACAATTTAATGGCGAAATATGAATTCACTGAGCCTCAGGCTGAAGCTATCGTGTCCTTGCAGCTATATCGTTTAACAAATACCGATATCACAGCGCTCAAGGAAGAGGCTGAAGAGCTCAGCAAAAATATTGAAGAGCTTGAATCGATTTTGAGCAATGATAAAAAGCTGTTAAAGGTCATTACAAACAGCTTAAAAGCGCTGAAAAAGAAATATGCGGACACGAGACGCTCTGTCATTGAAGAAAAAATTGAGGAAATCAAAATTAATCTTGAAGTCATGGTTGCCTCTGAGGATGTATACGTGACCGTTACAAAAGATGGCTACTTAAAGCGCACAAGCCAGCGTTCCTTTGCCGCTTCAAACGGACAGGATTTTGGAATGAAGGACACAGACAGGATGCTGCACCAGTTTGAAATGAATACGACAGATGTGCTGCTGCTGTTCACGAATAAGGGAAGCTATATCTATTGTCCGGTTCACCAGCTGCCTGATATCAGATGGAAGGACATGGGCCAGCACTTTTCTAACATAATCACGATTGAACGTGACGAAACGATTGTAAAGGCCATACCGATAAAAGAGTTTGATCCATCTGCTTATCTTTTATTCTTCACGAAAAACGGCATGGTGAAAAAGACAGAACTCACCCATTACAAAGCACAGCGTTATTCTAAAGCACTTGTGGCGTTAAATCTAAAGGGTGAAGACGAGCTGATTGATGTACATGTGACAAATGGTGACAGTCAGATCTTGATGGCGACACATCTCGGATATGGCCTATGGTTTGGAGAAGATGAAGTAAATGTTGTGGGCGCACGTGCAGCTGGCGTTAAAGGAATTAACTTGAAAGATGGAGACTTTGTCGTGTCAGGAGAAATTCTGAATGAGTCTGATTCTCTCGTATTGTTTACACAGCGGGGAGCGGTCAAACGTATGAGTCTTTCTGAGTTTGAAAAGACCTCCCGTGCAAAACGGGGAGTCGTTATGCTGCGTGAACTGAAGAAAAATCCGCATCGTGTCGTTTCGCTGTTCGCGTGCGGACTAGATGAATGGTTTATGGCAGAAACGGAAAAAGGGGACAGAAAAGAACTGCAGGCTAAAGAGCTGCGAACAAACGACAGATACAGCAATGGTTCATTCTTTATTGATGAAGAAGAATCAGGCAAGGTCACAGCTGTCTGGCGTCTTACAACTGAATAATCATTAAAAAACCCGCCCACATATCGTGAGCGGGTATATTTTGTTTTTCATCAGCTTTCATGGCTGGTGAATAAGTCTGTCACGGCATGAATGACTTCAATACCTTGCCATACAAATAAGTTCAGCGCTGTGAAAGAGAACAAGCCTAAAATCACCATTCTTAAGATAAACAACATGTTAACAGCCTCCTCATATTTTCGTTATATATTCGGGTGATGTTGAACATGAAGTTTGTCGAAATAAGACGATTGATAAAATTTGGCCAGTATAAAGCTTTTTCTTCGCTGCCGTCTCCGGGAGTAACATATATCTTTGTTTTCCGCGGTCATCAGCAGCACAGCCATTGAGAAGGCAGTCAGCGCAAAAGCTCCGGTGATGGATTTCTTTTCATCATCTGCATTTTGGCCAGCTTTCATCTCATGCATTTCCTGCTGGTCGGCTACCGCTTTATAATGATGGCCAATATCAAAGGCGTGGGGAATTGAGAACAAATGAAAACTGGCAATCGCCAAAAATAAGATGGACGCTTTAAGTATCGTTACTTTTTTCAAATGATCTCCCCCCTTCGATATTACTGAATATTTTTATAATGATACCCCAGACCATCTTAAAAGTAAACCTGATTTATTAAATTTAAAAATAAAATTCACTTTGTTAAGTATATATCGTTTCAGTTCCTTTTTAAAGTGAAATGTCTTTTATTAGTATATGTATACCCGATCTAGGGTGTGATTCAAAACATATTTTAAAGATATGTTTGCAGCTCAAACATTATCACGATATACACCCTAAGGTTAGGGAGAAACAAGCGGAGAATGAATAGAAAGGGAGACTCTTTTTATTGATTTCTAATGAGTTTATTCATAGAAAATAAAAAATCAAACTAACATAATATTCTTCCGAAAAAACTTTCTAATTCGACATATTGTGATATAATAATACTCGTTGTGTTAAAAAAACTAACATCAAAAATGAATTCAGCATGAATTGCAAAAACGGGAGGTAAGTATGGAGTCTTTTTTCAGCAAAATGATTAATATTCCAAGTGCCTTTATTTGGGATTATTTAGTCTATATTTTAGTAGGGCTTGGATTATTTTTTACAATTCGTTTTGGTTTTATCCAATTCCGATATTTTATTGAAATGTTTAGAATAGTAGGTGAGAAGCCTGAAGGAAATAAAGGCGTTTCATCTATGCAGGCGTTCTTTATTTCTGCGGCATCCCGAGTTGGTACAGGAAATTTGACTGGTGTGGCCTTAGCAATTGCGACAGGCGGACCAGGAGCTGTATTTTGGATGTGGGTTGTAGCTGCTGTAGGGATGGCTTCAAGCTTTGTTGAGAGTACGTTAGCGCAGCTTTATAAGGTGAGAGACGGGGAGGATTTCCGCGGCGGACCGGCCTACTATATCCAAAAGGGTCTTGGAGCTAGATGGCTCGGCATTGTATTCGCTGTTTTAATTACTGTATCGTTCGGTTTAATCTTTAACGCTGTTCAAACTAACACAATAGCGGGTGCCTTAGATGGCGCTTTTCATGTGAATAAAACAGCAGTAGCCATCATTCTTGCTGTTTTAACTGCGTTTATTATTTTTGGCGGTTTAAAACGTATTGTGGCGGTATCACAATTAATTGTTCCGGTAATGGCAGGCATTTATATTCTTATTGCTTTATATGTAGTGATTACTAACATTTCTGCATTCCCAGGAATTATCGCAACAATTGTCAAGAACGCTTTCGGCTTCGAACAAATTGTCGGCGGCGGTTTAGGAGGCATCATTATAACCGGCGCAAAACGGGGACTATTCACTAACGAAGCAGGAATGGGAAGCGCGCCGAATGCAGCTGCGACAGCTCATGTTTCGCACCCGGCAAAACAGGGTCTTATTCAGACATTGGGTGTATTTTTCGATACATTTATTGTCTGTACATCTACTGCGTTTATCGTATTACTTTACAGCGTAACGCCAAAAGGTGACGGTATTCAAGTAACACAGGCTGCATTAAATCACCATATTGGAAGCTGGACGCCGACTTTTATAGCCATCGCAATGTTCTTGTTTGCATTCAGTTCAGTTGTCGGAAACTATTATTATGGTGAGACAAATATTGAATTTATTAAAACTAGCAAGCTATGGCTGAATATTTACCGTATCGCGGTTATTTTTATGGTTGTTTACGGATGTATGGCAGACTTTCAACTTGTTTGGGACATGGCGGATCTCTTTATGGGGCTCATGGCGCTGATTAACTTAGTTGTGATCACACTGCTGTCAAATGTAGCATACAAAGTCTATAAAGATTACGCGAAACAGCGCAAACAAGGACTTGATCCTGTGTTTAAAGCAAAAAATATCCCAGGATTGAAACACGCTGAAACTTGGGAAGATGAGAAACAAGAAGCATAATTTATAAAGAATACGGCTGCATTCAATGACTTGAATGCAGCTTTTTATTTGCCGGAAAAAAGCGGAATCTTTTGATTTCATCAAAAAATAACGTGTAAAGTCCTGATCAAACACTTTTATCCCTGATATACACGTGTCAGCTGTATAGGAAGCAACACAAAAAGAGTCAATAGACAGGCTTTTAAGCCGCCTAAAAACAAGAAATTAGGTTGATAGACAATCATGAGAAAGATTTTTACAATGAGTGCGTGTTTTAAAAAAGAAAGGGAGGGAGAGCGGCAGCTATTAGGCATACGTTTTACATGATTATTTGAAGGAGGAGAGAATGCTATATGAAACGTTCAGTCTCTATCTTTATCGCATGTTTATTAATGACAGTATTAACAATTAGCGGTGTCGCGGCACCAGAAGCATCTGCAGCAGGGGCGAAAACGCCTGTAGCCCTTAATGGCCAGCTTAGCATTAAAGGTACTCAGCTAGTCAATCAAAACGGAAAACCGGTGCAGCTAAAAGGAATCAGCTCACACGGTTTGCAGTGGTTCGGCGATTATGTCAATAAAGACACTTTAAAATGGCTAAGAGACGATTGGGGAATTACCGTCTTCCGGGCGGCAATGTACACGGCTGACGGCGGTTATATAGAGAATCCGTCTGTGAAAAATAAAGTCAAAGAAGCTGTTGAAGCGGCAAAAGAGCTCGGAATATATGTCATCATTGACTGGCATATTTTAAATGATGGCAATCCAAATCAAAATAAAGAGAAGGCAAAAGAATTCTTTAAGGAAATGTCAAGCCTTTACGGAAGCTCACCAAACGTTATATATGAAATTGCTAATGAACCGAACGGTGATGTAAATTGGAAGCGCGATATCAAACCGTATGCGGAAGAAGTGATTTCCGTTATCCGTAAAAATGACCCGGATAACATCATTATTACCGGAACAGGCACTTGGAGCCAGGATGTCAACGATGCTGCGGATGATCAGCTTAAGGATGCAAACGTCATGTACGCGCTTCATTTTTATGCCGGTACACACGGCCAGTTTTTAAGGGATAAAGCGGACTATGCGCTCAGCAAAGGAGCTCCGATTTTTGTAACGGAATGGGGGACGAGTGACGCTTCCGGAAATGGAGGGGTATACCTTGACCAGTCGAGGGAATGGCTGAATTATCTCGACAGCAAGAAAATCAGCTGGGTAAACTGGAACCTTTCTGATAAGCAGGAATCATCCTCAGCTTTAAAGCCGGGGGCATCTAAAACAGGCGGCTGGCCGTTATCAGATTTATCCGCTTCAGGGACATTTGTAAGAGAAAACATCCGCGGCTCCCAAAATTCGAGTGAAGACAGATCTGAGACGCCAAAGCAAGAGAAACCCGCACAGGAAAACAGCATCTCTGTGCAATACAGAACAGGGGATGGAAGTGTGAACAGCAACCAAATCCGTCCTCAGATCAATGTGAAAAACAACAGCAAGACCACCGTTAACTTAAAAAATGTAACTGTCCGCTACTGGTATAACACGAAAAACAAAGGCCAAAACTTCGACTGTGATTACGCGAAGATCGGATGCAGCAATGTGACGCACAAGTTTGTGACATTACATAAACCTGTAAAAGGTGCAGATGCCTATCTGGAACTTGGGTTTAGAAACGGGACGCTGTCACCGGGAGCAAGCACCGGAGAAATTCAAATTCGTCTTCACAATGAGGACTGGAGCAATTATTCACAAGCCGGGGATTATTCTTTTTTCCAGTCGAATACGTTTAAAGATACAAAAAAAATCACATTATATAATAACGGAAAACTGATTTGGGGAACTGAACCCAAATAGTGACTGTTTTGACGGACATCACAATTGGTGTCCGTTTTCATTATCTAATCAGCGGCAGACCAAGGAGGTGCAAGCTGTGGACGAAACATTGAAACAGTATATGTTGCTGTTCAAACAAAACAGCGACTTGGTTAACGAACCGGACTATCCAGGAAAGGAAAAAGATATCCAAAACCAAAAAGAACAGATTGAAGCCTACGAAAAACTTCTGCAGCAAGGCTTTACCAGCGATTATGATTATGATGAGTTTGCTGATTCGGTGATCAAATGCGCATACGGTGATATGACATTGGAAGAGCTGGAAGCCGTATATTATGGATTGACTTCGCCATTTTAAAGTTTCTTAATAAGACTTGCTGAAGCTCAGGCATTTGACACTTGAAATGAAAAGCAATCGAAATTGGCCAACCTGCAAGTAATTTTCTTATTCTGTCTCACTAACTTAAGTATACTTTGTTATTGAGACAGAATTTCTTTGAAATTAATTACTTCCTAGAATATATATTATGTTAACTAAAATAAGTCGTAAATCCACACCATTGTTGTTCAGCCTCTTTTATGCCAGGATTATTATCTGTATAAGAAAAAAACTTTAAAGTAGCTCGCGAAAACAATAATTGTTTAGGTGCAATGAAATTTGACAAATCATTGCACCCTTGAGCTTGTAATAATAATCTATTTCGTCAGTTGATTTTTTTAATTGTTTTGCCGCTTCCAATGCCCAATTCGGTTATGTCACTTGTTGCTGGTCTTCTTGATCAAGTCCACGCCATCGTATGCCAGACTCTCCACACTTGCAGCCTTCTGCAGTATGTAATGATCAAAAAAGTTCTTCGTATAGTCTGTAACAAGATTTCGCATCTCTATAGCATCCCGTTCGCCTCTGAGTTTCTCATTAACACTGGTAAACACGATGTCGCAGTAATCTAAATGCGCAACACGATCAACAGAGAAATAATAGGTTTCCATGCTATTGTTAGCGCCAATTATCGCATTCATGTTATAGTTAGATTCACAAAACAGTAGCAAAAAGGGTTTCTTAAGGTCGCTGTCGAGAAGGCCGAACGCACCGCTATCCAAGCCAATCCCGCAGGCGAACCGGTCGTCGTCCCGGCAAACAATCGCCGTCGTAGGCCCTCCATAAGAATGTCCGACTATGCCCATGCCGATGTCAAGCAACAATCTGCCCTTAAAGATGGAATTCAGCTCTCCAGAGTCCAATTTGTAAAGATAATCGGCTACATACCTTACATCTTCTGCCTGTAATTCACTATACTCTGTTAACTTGGCAAGTATCGGCAGTGTAAGCACGTTATGGCACATCTCAATGGCAGTTTCATCGTCAGGCCGCATCTCCATCTTACCAGCCAACGCCAGCATCTCCGGATCTTCAGAAAACGCCATAATGACATCCGAAAAATCCTTTGAAACATTAAACAGGCGCCCATCTTTACGCTTATACATCGTGCTATTCTGATGGCCGATGCTTACCACAACATATCCCATGCTTGCCAAGTCTGTACAGATCACTGTACCCCATTCTGGAGAACCGCCCCCGCCGCAAACATAGAATAACACCGGATAGCGCTTTTCCTTCCCGGAGAGAGCAAGGTCGTCGTAACACTGGGTCTTGATATCGATAGAGAAAAAATCCTTCTTTTTAAGATACTCAGTGACAAGTGGCTGATCATTAAGCATCTCATAGACTTCAGAAAACATGTACGTTGATGTAGTCTTCCCTTCGCTGCTGTCAGATGGATAATACACAAACGCCGTCAGTTCTCTTTTTGAGTGATCTGATGCCGTGTACTCAACATCCATCTGGGTTCGACCGACAGCATAGCCGCCAATTGGTTCTGGAAATGCGTCATAAGTTTTCACTTTCTTGTTCCCCCTTCATTAATAAAAGTGGCGAATGTGAAATACATACATTGCGCTATAAGCGCTTTTCAAAACTGTTTTAGGGTCTGTTTCAACAAGAACCCAAAAATCGTATTCTAGATCACTGAACAAGCGAACATTCCTTTTTAGTTAAGGACTATATAATTCCCAATAATTATTTCCAAACTTGCTGCTTCTTTTCATGTTAATGAGCGAATAAAGGGTAATACAACTCTGTCATTTTCAGAAACAGAATTGTATTACCAAAAATTCAAAAAAACCCATCAAATTAAATATATAATTTCTTCCTCTAGTTTCTTCCTCTTCCCTGGTTTTGCTATATGGATTTTTGGCAAAACATGTCCGCGGGCCCGCTTGCCTGAGGTCCCCTTAACGATTTGCGACAAATGTTGTCACGCTTTGAGCTGGAAGATGGGCCCAAAAATGATTGCCCGTTACATTGAGGTTCGTTCCAGGTTGAAGATTGCTGCTTCCGCTTGTTATCCACCTAGATACCTGAGAAGCAGATCCATTCTGCAACACAAAGTTTTGGTTGACCCCTGTATTGCTTTTGTTAATGGCAACAATAACGACCTTGTTGTCACCTTTATAGGCTGACACGTAAACGTTCGCATTAGGATTTTTCGTTGCATCAACCCTTACATAGCCGGGACGCACAAACTTCGAGAAATGAGCCATATTGTAACCGCGTTTGCTGATCGTACCGTCTTCTTTCATAGGACCGTAAGATCTGCGGATGTACCACCAAACATAAGATTGAAAATCTCCCTCCACCATTGAATGGTGAATATGCTCTGAAACGCCTAATGCCTCGGGCCAGCGATCCGCTGAATTGTTGTCACTGTTTGGATAGTATACTTCCGTCATCCATAGCTCTTTCCCTGCTCCTTTTTGTTTGAATAGAGGATAAGGAAACTGACTGACCTGAGTACCGTACAGGTGAGTTCCGAGAATATCCATATTCCTAAGCGCCTGTGGATCGTTCAAAATGGGGTCCGATATATTTTTAAAGTACTGAAAAGATTCTGGTGCAATGACACGTGCATTAATGGAACCGGCATTTTCTCTCATGAAACGAAGTATTTCTTGCGGAGTCCACCACGTCCATTCGTGTGCATAATCAGGCTCGTTTTGAACAGAAATCGCATAAAGATTCACGCCATTATTCTTCATGTAGGTAACAAAATCGTTAAGATGCTGCGCGTATGCGGCGTACTTATCGTATCTTAGCCGTTTAGCTGATGTGTCACCATTACGATTGAAGGTCTCAACCATATCGCTTGGAGGATTCCAGGGAGAAGCAAAAACGATTGCTCCATGTTTGATCGCACTCTTTGCAGTCTCCACTTCTCTGTACCAATTATTTCTATTTTCATCCACATGAATTCTTAAGATTGAAAAACCTAACTGATTCTGTCCATTGCCAAAAGCGGTTTCTCTTTGAGCTGCTGTCAAATCTCCAATCCAAGCCGGGTGGTTCATGCCTCCAAAACCGCGGATCACTTGTTTTTCTGCAGATAAATTAATTGTTACATCACTTGCTGCTAAAACTTCAGTAGCACCTGGCCCGGCTAACATGACTGACAGCATAGTGAAACATACCAATAATACACAAATTGGTTTTTTTACGCTTGAAATCATTTTTTCCTCTCCTTCATATGTCTTTTACGGTATTAGAAGAATCTGATCTGTCTTCTTTTATATTGCAAACAAAAGGTTGTATATCAAACTTCTCCTTATATCCATAATGGGGGCTGCTCCGGCGTTGGTCAGTTCTGCACCCTTCTCGTTTCTTAAGCGGAGCCATTACGGTGCTATCTTTGCGTAAACTGCCAGTAATCAAAATTAAACAAGTTTCCTGTACCTGTTCCGGTAAATACAAAGAATACTTTGTGCACACCGGTTGCCCCGCTTACCGCAGTTTCTATTTCTCTCCAAGTTTGCGCTCCGCCTGTGGAAGGTACATTCAGGGTTCCTGCAAGCTTACCGTTTGCACTGTCTAGACGCACTTCTATCTTTCCGCCTATAGTGGATGCTACATTTGCTTTAAACGTTCTTGCACCGCCAGCCCCGAAGTCTGTATTTCCTACAGCAATCCAGTCTCCGTTATGAATGCTTGTTACATTTTGATTATTTACCGGCCCGCCGAGTGCTGAGGATTTCTCGGTCAAAATGCGTCCGTTCCAGGCAAACGTTTCAGCTTCTACCCGGTTAAATGGATTCAAATTGGAAAGCTGTGTTACGCCTGCATAATTTGCCGCAACCTCTTGAATGGATCCATCTGCATTATGCGCCAGCTTATTAATATGGGGAGAACGGTATCCTTTGCCGGCCCCGAACAGAGCGGAACTGACAGTTTGAGCATGGTACACCACATACCACTCATTTTTTAAATTGAAAACAGCATGATGGTTGTTTCCGCCACCTCCGAAAAATGCTCCCGGATTTTTCAGGAAGTGCCCTCTATATGTAAAGGGACCCATGGGACTTGAGCTGGTCATATAGCCGATCTCACCTGGGGGTTTATCGGCCGGGTGCGTGCCCCCGAAATTGATGCAATAGGAATAGTAATATTTACCGTTATGCTTATGCATTCCCGAATCTTCAAACATAAAAGGCGCATCAATTGTAGCTGCACTTCCAACAACACTGGTCATATCAGGCCCCAATTTCATGACTCTTGCTGTTTTAGGATTGGCCCATTGTCCCTGCGTTGGATTTGAACCGCCAGGAACGCCTCCCCCGGCATACAGGTAACCGGTGCCGTCATCATCTACAAATACTGCCGGATCAAAAAGCCATACAACACCGGACATTCCTGGCGTACTTGGCGTTACGAGCGCTTTTCCGATTGGGTCGGTCCATGGGCCAATCGGGCTGTCTGCGGTGAGAACCCCGATACCTCCGCCGCTGTTTGCGAAATAAAGGAAGAATTTATCCTTACCATTTATCTTTTTAACTGCGACTGACGGGGCCCAGGACGCACCTGCCCATTTCGCAATCCCCCGGCCGCCATTAGCCCCGTTGGCACCTGCTACCGGAATGGCTCCGTGGTCTGTCCAGTTCACCATATCCGCTGAAGAGATGACGAATACTCTATTCAAATTGGCAAATGAGTTATCCTTAATCGTTCCGTTGCTATTATATTCATAGTCATCACTTGACATATAGATGTAGACTCTTCCGTTATAGGTCAGCGCAAACGGATCTGCTCCCAAATGATGGTCTATAAGGGGGTTTGAATTCCCTGCATGTTTTGCAATTGTAGTACTGGCTGCATACGCAGACTCCCCAAATAAGCAACTCAATAATAAAGCAAGAACCCATAAACATACGCTACACTTTTTACTCATGACTTAACATCCTCCTTTTTTCTAAAAATGGGGGGTGATCACACAGGTCATGAAGGACACATAAATCGGATGCTGATCGTATCATCGAACGGTGAAAAAGCGCACTGACATTCAAATAAGGTATATTTAGCCCCCCTTTTTCTCCGCCATCCTGATGACACGTACCACAGCTTGCCGATGCATGCTTCTGGCAGGAAATAAAAAGGCAGGATTTTTCAAGAGTTCCCTCCGATCACATTGAATAGAGATGCAATATTATACAAAATATCCCTTTATCTAACATCCTAGCATGATTATAATAAATGTGTATAGAATACTTTCGGAGGAATTATTGTTCGGTTTTACAAAGAAACTGGATACATTTATTCATTGAATATATAAGGTGGGAAAATCAGTCTTAAAAGGTTTTCAGGCGCAAAAAAACAGCCGTTCAGAGCGGCTGTTTTTTTTAGAGTACAAGAACTATTGCGGTATACCCGCCGTCCATAACTACGGCCTGACCTGTGATGCCTTTTGCTTTGTCGCTGTCCCTCTCGAGTGCGAGAAGCCTTTATGTAATAAGCCATTCACCCCTTCCTGTAAACCGCTGTAAGTGATGACCCGTTCTCCGCCTTGTTCATAGGGGGCGTCCTGGAAAGCTCTCATTCTGACGCTGTAATATGTTTCTTCCTGCATCATATTCCCCTCCTTTCTAACCTTGAGAATGAATGTTAACTAAACTCATTAAAGGTTAACACTTGTGCAGGATATTAGTGTTCCTCGTAAAATATGTCAACCTGCACGATCAAACTATTAACTTAATGAATCTGCAAGGCCTCATTATTTTTTCATGTTTTGTTCATATAATTGTTTATTCAACACTGTCCTCTAAAGTAATCCATATCAACAAATGTGACAGCCATCTGCATTTTTTATGAAGGGAGGTCAAAACCGGGTGCCGTTATGTTGAGAGAAAAAATAAAAACATTAGGCCGTTTTTGCACCGTGGGCGTCGGCAATACGCTGATAGATTTTGGTGTCTTCTTTCTTCTCACCGCTTGTCATGTCCCTTATCTGCTAGCACAGATCTGCTCCTATTCGGCAGGTATCATCAACAGCTATGTGTGGAACCGGAATTGGACGTTTCGTGTAAAACGTAAGGCTGACGGAAAAGAGATCGTGCGCTTTCTCATGATTAATATTGCCGCGTCGGGGATCACCTTTTTGCTGCTATATTTATTTCAAAAAGGCGGCTGTTCGCTTTTGGTGAGTAAGTTCGCCGCCACTATCGGCGGAATGATGATGAATTTTATCGGAAACCGAATCTGGGTATTTGGAGATTCGCTGAAAAACATACAGGATCAGGAGTGAAGATGAATGAGAAAAAAAGTGAGAAAAGCGGTTATTCCCGCAGCGGGTTTAGGAACGAGATTTCTGCCGGCGACAAAGGCGCAGCCGAAAGAAATGCTCCCGATTGTAGACAAACCAGCAATTCAATACATTGTAGAAGAGGCCGTAGAGTCAGGAATTGAGGATATACTGATTATTACAGGGAGAAACAAACGCTCGATTGAAGATCATTTTGACCGGTCGGCGGAATTGGAATTCAATCTGCGGGAAAAAGGCAAGACGGAGACGCTTAAGGAAATACAGCAGATTGCCGATTTGGCCAATATTCATTATATCCGCCAGAAAGAACCGCTCGGCTTAGGTCATGCGGTGCTGTGTGCGGAGCATTTTATCGGAGATGAGTCTTTTGCCGTTCTATTAGGCGATGATATTATGGTGTCTGAAAAGCCGGCTCTTCGGCAATTAATGGATGTATACGCCGATTATGGCACAGAGGTTGTCGGCGTACAGTCTGTTCTCCCTGAGGATGTCAGCAAATATGGCATTATTCAGACATCAGGCTCTCAAGGCCATGTGTATGAAGTGAACGATTTAGTTGAAAAACCGTCTCCGGAAGAAGCCCCTTCCGAAACTGCAGTGATGGGACGAGCGGCTTCTGGAAGGAAAACGATATGACATTGGCGATAAATTGGGCTGTTTTAAAGCAAGCACCGAAATCGGCTTAATGCGTCCTGAAATGAGATCTCAGCTTTTAGCTTATTTAGAAGAAGTGCTCAAACGGGAAACAAAAGAAGTGCTGCGATAAAAAATTTGTAACCATCTTGCTCGTCAATCAGTCATATAATAGTGAAAAAGATAAGGACAGGTTGTGAAGAATGTGAGCAGTTTGATAAGCGAAATTTTAACTTGGCTGACGAATATGGGATATGCGGGCATTGCAATTGGTTTGATGATCGAAATCATACCGAGTGAAATTGTATTGGCCTATGGCGGCTATATGGTATCGGAAGGCACGATTGGATTTATCGGCGCCATCATTGCGGGGGTTATCGGGGGCACCATTGCCCAGATCTTTATTTATTGGATCGGACGCTATGGCGGAAGGCCGTTTTTGGACAAATACGGGAAGTACTTATTGATTAAAAAGCATCACATTGACATGTCAGAAAACTGGTTTCAAAAGTACGGTACGGGGGTTGTCTTCTCGGCACGTTTTATACCGGTTGTCAGACATGCGATATCAATTCCCGCAGGCATTGCCAAAATGCCGTTTCTCAAATTTGTGGTACTGACTGTACTTGCTATCATTCCGTGGTCTATCCTGTTTGTTTATTTAGGCATTCAGCTCGGAAGCCAGTGGGATGACGTTGAGAACATTGCGGGCACTTATACAACACCGATTATGATACTGGCTATAGTGGTCATTGCACTTTATTTTGTCATAAAAAAACGCACAGCCATTTTTAAACGATAGCTAATGGATATGCATAGGGAGGACTCTCCCCTATGCATATTTTTTTGTTATTTTCGATGATGATTTGAAAGCTTCATATGTTCCGCTAAAAATGCGACAAACACTTCATCCCGTACAAGAGATGCCGCGTAATTCCTTTTAATAAACCATTCTGCTTCCTCAAAAGCCGCGAAGGTTTCGTCCTGTGTCTCCCCGTTAATTTGAATGTTCCATGCGTTGTCCGAAGGAAACAGGAAGAATCTCATTTGTTCGCGATTTTCGTATAATGAGCCGTTTGCCGACCCTTTCAGATTATAGAAATTACGGAATGCATCTGGGCGGACCGGTTCCATTCGGAATGCTTCAGCTACAAACAAATCGTATACTTCGTCCGTTATGGAACAGCCTGAAGCCTTCGCATGCCCACCGCCTCCGTACCGGCCTGCTACTTCTGAAACATCAATGTAATCATGAATGGTGCGCAAGCTGGCTCGTTTTGATCCCATGCTTAAAATGGCAATGTAATCAAGATGCGGATTGTCTTTTCCAAGTCTGTTTCCGAGTTCAGAATGGTACGATTCTGCGTGAACGATACCTACACAGTGTTCGTGAACAAAGGTTTGCACCATTTCTCTTTTTTTCCTGCGAAGGTAGCGCTCGATTTTCTCTTCTTCTAAATCAAGCAGTTTCACTTCAAATTCATCAAAGAAGAATTCGTCATGGGCAGAAAGCCGCTGAATCATTTTTTGTTCAAATTCATCGATTGAAAGCAAAAAGAAAAGGTCATTGAGCCGCTTTGCCTGTTTTTGATCGTACTGCTCCCATTCCCAAGTGTCGTATTGGCGGATGAGCTCTGTAAATTGATCTAAGGCGTTTGTCGGCTTCATCAGATCATTTTGGACAAGATAGTCGTATAAAAGAGATGTGGCCGATGCAAGACGTCCGTCATCGTATTCCACCTGGACAAATCCCCACTCATGCTCATTCAAATGAAGGGCTGTTTTATGGTGGTCAATCAGTTTCACTTTTCCGCCCGCATGGACATACTCGTTCAGCCTCTTTTCATTTTCTTCATTGACAGCAAGATCCGTGATAAATAAGGCATCGTGTCTGCTGCTCTCTTTTGCTTTTTCTAAGAAGTATTGGACTTGAGCATTTAAGCCGTTGACAGAGTTATAACGGACCTCAACTTCTTTCCCGAAAGCCAATTTCGCAACGATCCCGCACCCTACTCCGTCCAAGTCGTTATGTGAATATAAATGGTACATAATAAAGGCCCCTTTTTATCATACTGGAGATTGCCGCTATAGGTGTGCGGCAGCCTTTATTTACTATTGTAAAAAACAGAGGGTTTTATGCACAGTTGATTAGTTTACATAATAAAATTATCTAAAACAATAAAAAGAGCGCTTATCACGCTCCTGGTACTTCCTTTTAAACTGGATAGACCGGATGTTTTCGATTGGTGAATGTCACTTCCTTTGTCATGTACGCCATAAGCCGTTTGTGCAATTCCTCGCGCAATGAATTGGCTGGGATTACCGCGTCAATGATCATCTCTGAAGCCAAGCGGTATATATTGATGTCCTCTTTGTACTCCTCGCGTTTGCTGCTGATAAATTGAGCCTTCTCTTCTTTCGGCAGCTCGGAGATTTTTTTGGCATAGACAGCGTTTACGGCTGCTTCAGGGCCCATTACGGCGATTTGTGCGGTTGGAAGCGCTATGCAGCAATCCGGTTCGAAAGCCGGTCCGGCCATAGCATATAATCCCGCTCCATAGGCTTTTCTCACGATCACAGAAAGCTTGGGGACGGTTGCTTCTGACATCGCTGAAATCATTTTGGCTCCATGGCGGATAATTCCGGCCTGTTCTACCTTTGTGCCGATCATAAAGCCGGGAATGTCCGCTAAGAACAGCAAAGGAATATGAAAGGCGTCGCATAATGTGATAAATTTAGCGGCTTTGTCCGCTGAATCGTGGAATAAGACACCGCCTTTTACTTTTGGCTGATTCGCGATAATTCCGACAGGCTGTCCGTGAATCCTCGCAAGACCTGTAATGATTTCCGGTGCGAATAAAGCTTTGATTTCAAAAAAAGAGCCTTCATCTATTACACGATCGATCAGCTCAAACATATTAAAAGGTGCATTTTGGTTTTGCGGAATAACGTCGGAAAGCGGTATGTCAAAGGGCTTTGGCGGCCGTTTTTCTTGTACAGGCGCTTTTTCTTTATAATTTGCCGGAAAGTAAGATAAATATGAGCGTGCCAAGTGAACGGCTTCTTGTTCAGTTTCTGCGAGAATATCTCCGCAGCCGGAAACTGAACAATGCATGCGGGCGCCTCCCATCTCTTCAAGTGACACCTTTTCACCGATCACCATTTCTGCCATCCGCGGCGAGCCTAAATACATGGATGCGTTACCGTCTACCATGACGACAATATCGCAGAAGGCAGGAATATACGCACCCCCAGCTGCGGACGGGCCGAATAGAAGGCAGATTTGGGGAATGCGCCCTGACAATTTGACCTGATTGTAAAAAATTCTCCCTGCGCCTCTTCTGCCCGGAAATACATTGATCTGGTCGGTGATTCTGGCGCCTGCCGAATCGACTAAATAAATGAGCGGACAGTTTAATTTTTCTGCTGTTTCTTGTATTCTGATGATTTTTTCGACTGTTTTTGCTCCCCAGGAGCCTGCTTTCACTGTAGAATCATTTGCCATGGCGCAGACGGATTGGCCGCCGATTTTACCAATGGCGGTTACGACTCCGTCGGCGGGAAGCCCGTCTGACATACATTCTGCAAAAAAAGCGTCCTCAAGCTCGATGTCATCATCAAATAAAAGGGCAAGCCGCTCTCTAACAAAGAGCTTGCCTTTTTCTTGGTTGCTGCGATGATACTTCTCCGCTCCGCCTTTTTGTATCCTTTCCGCCCGTTCTGTTCGTTCTTTTTCATAATCCATAAGGCATTCCCTCCGATCTTTATTCTCCCGTGTATACGGCACGTCTTTTTTCTTGAAAGGCTTGAAGTCCCTCTGTCCTGTCCTTTGTCGGGATCGTGTGTTCATATGCTTTTTGTTCAATTGATAATCCCGTTGCAAGGTTTGTTTCCAATCCTTTATTGATCGCGAATTTAGCCTGGCGGACGGCAATTGGTCCGTTAGCTGAAATGGCTTCTGCCAGTTCCCCTGCTTTCGCCATAAGCTCACAAGAAGCCGTAACATGCTCTACAAGGTTTATCTCTTTGGCTTCATGTGCGGTTATGCGTCTGCCTGTATAAATGAGTTCTTTTGCTTTTCCTCTGCCGATCAGACGTGGAAGTCTTTGTGTCCCTCCTGCGCCTGGGATAATAGCTAAAGCCGTTTCCGGAAGGCCTAACGTAGCGTTCTCGGCTGCTATTCGGATGTCGCATGCCAATGCCAATTCAAGCCCGCCTCCTAAAGCACTTCCGTTTATGGCTGCTATCACCGGCTGCGGCAAGGCTTCGAGTAAAGCAGCGGTTCTGTGAATGAAGGATACACTTTTGAGAACCTGATCTTGTTTCATTTTTATTCTTTCTTTCAAGTCTGCTCCCGCACAGAACGCTTTTTCACCGGCGCCTGTCAGGATGACGCAGCGGATTTTCTTGTTGAATTCGATTTCTTGGAGAATGGATTGCAGGTCTCTAAGTATTTCTGCCGAAAGGGCATTTGCCGCATGGGGCCTGTTAAGGGTGATAACAGCAATGTGTTCTGTTTTTGCGGTGAAAAGAATAGATTCTCCCATTGGTATTTCCTTTCTTTTATAAAGATGATTTATACACCTGTAAATTTTGGCTCGGAAGATGTTTCCCGATTTTCTCCTCGATCCATTTGGCTGCTGGAAGTAACTTGGCGAGCTTTACGTTTGTTTCGATTCCCATTTGATCAAGCATATACACGATATCTTCTGTCGCAGCATTTCCCGATGAACCTGGAGCATATGGGCAGCCGCCAAGCCCGCCCGTTGAGCCGTCAAATGTGGTGATGCCCATTTGCAGAGCGGTGAGAATGTTGGCGAGAGCCGTTCCCCTTGTATCATGAAAGTGGAGTGCGAGCTGGCTTGCCGGGAATCGTTTCAAAAGCGCTTCAAGTACGATTTCAACCTGTACAGGATTTGCCGCGCCGATCGTATCTCCAAGCGATAGTTCAGAAATTCCGAATTCAAATAAAGATTCTGCCAGGCGAATCACTTGTTCGATCGGTACATGTTTTTCATACGGACAGCCGAAAACTGTGGAGAGATAGGCTCTTACTGTAAGATTTGCTTTTTTTGCGTCGTCTGTTACTTGTTTGAGAACTTGGAGAGTGTCAGCAGTGGATTTGTTGATGTTTTTTACGTTGTGTGTTTCGCTTGCGGACATAAAGACAGAAGCTTCGTCAATACCCCCTTCCAGCGCATTCTCCAGTCCCATTTGATTAGGGACAAGTGCTGCGTACGTGATGCCTTTTACCCGGCTGATGCCTTTTGCCACATCTAGAGCATCTCGAAGCGCGGGAATCCATTTTGGATGAACGAAGGATGTTATTTCGATATAGGAGAGTCCTGTCTGGGAAAGCTGGTTGATCCAAGCGATTTTGTCTTCTGTTGCAAGCCACACCGGTTCGTTTTGCAAGCCGTCCCGCGGGCCGACTTCTCTTAACATGACTTTTTTAGGATAGGACATGGTAAGCCTCCCCGATTATTGAGTTGGATCGTTCAGTTCGAGCAGCACATCACCTTCATTCACGAAATCACCTTCCTTTTTTTTCACTTCTTTGACTGTTCCGCTTCTCTCTGCAACAATCGGGATTTCCATTTTCATTGATTCTAAAATGGCGACTTCCTGGCCTTTTTCAACGTGGTCTCCGGCTTTGACATGCACCTTCCACAGGTTCCCTGCCATTTGAATGTGTATCGTCATGACAGCTGCCTCCTTTATAAGTTGTTTTTCAAAAAATCAGTTGTGACGTCTCCTTTTTTGAATGCTTCTGATGAAGCAGCCTGTAAGAGAAGCGGAATATTCGTTTTGATCCCTTCTATCCGATAGTCACGGAGTGCCTCCTTTAGCCTCTCAATCGCTTCCTCTCTGTTTTGGCCTTTGACGATCATTTTGGCGATCATCGGATCGTAAAAAGGCGTAACTGCGCTCCCTGTTGTTACTGCACATTCGTGTCGGACTCCATATTGTTCCGGGAGAGAAAAAGCGGTGATTGTTCCCGGTGACGGATAGAAGGTTTTCGGATCTTCCGCATATATTCTGACCTCTATGGCATGCCCGTTTCGTTTTATGTCCTGCTGAGCGAATCTGAGAGTCTGTCCCTCCGCAACCCTTAATTGCTGCTCAACTAAATCTAAACCTGTAATTTCTTCAGTCACGGGATGTTCTACCTGCAATCTCGTATTCATTTCCAGAAAATAAAAGTTTTTATTTTCATCGACTAAAAATTCGATCGTTCCCGCATTGGCATAGCCAATCGCTTTGGCTGCTTTCACTGCCGTTTCTCCTATCTTCATTCTCAGCTCATCATCAACAAATGGAGATGGGGCTTCTTCAATGACCTTTTGGTGGCGCCTCTGGACAGAACAATCACGTTCAAACAGATGCACGGCATGCCCATGGTGATCGGCAAGAATTTGAATTTCGATGTGGCGGGCGTGTTCAATCACCTTTTCTATATACATGGACCCGTCTCCGAAAAAATCTGCTGCTCGTTTTTTGTTTCCTTCATACGCCTTTATCAATGCTTCTTCGTCAGGAACGAGCTGCATTCCGATGCCTCCTCCCCCTGCTGAAGCTTTCAGCATAACGGGGTAGCCGATTTCACTCGCGGCGAGGCAGGCTGCCTGAATATCTCCAAGGGTTTCGGAAACACCTGGCACTACAGGAACACCTGCCTCCTCCATTGCCTTTCGTGCTTCAATCTTACTTCCCATTTTGGCAATCACAGCGGGTGAAGGACCGATAAACACAATGTTTTCTTCTTTGCAGCGTTGCGCGAAACGGCTGTTTTCTGACAATAATCCATATCCCGGATGGATGGCGTCGGCATTTGCCTTTTTCGCCGTCTCTATGATTCTCTCAATATTTAAATAGCTCTCACTGACTCTCGATTCTCCGATATAATAAGCCTCTGTTGCTGCCTTTGTATGGAGCGCATCTCTGTCTGCTTCAGAATATACCGCTGCCGTTTTGATCCCAAGGCGGCTGCACGTACGTATGATTCTCATTGCGATTTCTCCGCGATTGGCAATCAGCACTTTTGTAAACAAATGAAATCACCCCTCATTGACTTGATGGTAAGTGAAACAGCTGAATCGTTTTTTCACGAAGCTTGTATTTTTGAATTTTGCCTGAGGCCGTCATAGGATACTCGTCTGTAAAGATGAAATAAAGCGGAATTTTGTGGTGGGCGATTTTCCCTTTGCAATAGGTTTTCAGCTCTTCGGATGAAGCTGTTTTTCCCTCTTTCAGCTTAATCCAGGCAGCTGCCTCCTCCCCGTATTTTTCGTCAGGCACACCAACTACCTGTACATCTAAAATATTAGGATGGCGGTATAAAAATTCTTCTATTTCTCTCGGATAAACGTTTTCACCGCCTCTGATGAGCATGTCTTTTAATCTCCCGGTGACGCGGCAGTATCCGTCTTCATCCATCACAGCGAGATCACCGGTAAAGAGCCATCCTTCTGGGTTGATTGCCTTTTGCGTAGCTTCTTCGTCTTTATAATAGCCCTTCATCACATGATACCCGCGGGTGCAAAGCTCTCCCTGTACGCCTCTTTGAACCTCATTAAACGTGCCGGGCTCCACAATTTTCACTTCGACCTCAGGCAAGGCTCGGCCGGTTGTTTCCACTCTTCTTTGGAAGGAATCATTAGCTCTTGTTTGTGTGATCACCGGCGAAGCTTCCGTTTGTCCGTAGGCGATTGTGATGTCTGTCATGCCCATTTTTTCAATGACAGCTTTCATCACCTCACTCGGACAGGATGATCCTGCCATGATGCCTGTTCGCAACGATGACAGATCATAAGAATCAAAATCTTGAAGATGAAGCTCCGCGATAAACATCGTCGGTACACCGTGCAGTGCTGTGCATGTCTCGTTTTCAACCGTTGTAAGGACTGTAGCAGGTTCAAATTCTACAACAGGTACCATGGCTGCTCCGACGGACACACATGCCAAAACGCCAAGCACGCAGCCGAAGCAATGGAAAAACGGAACCGGAATGCACATGCGGTCAGATGAGGTTAATTTCATACATTCAGCGATATTTGCGGCGTTGTTGATGACATTAAAATGAGTCAGCATCACTCCTTTAGGAAATCCTGTCGTTCCTGACGTGTATTGCATGTTAATGACATCATCTTTTTCAAGGCTGCTCATTCTTGCTTCCAGCTCGGCATCTGACACTGTTTGTGCCAACATCTCTGTATCGTCCCAATGATACATACCAGGTAAACGTTTTTCACCGATATAAATCAATGTTTTTAAACACGGATAGCGTTCTGATTGCAGCTGCCCGGGCTCTGCTTCCTTCAGCTCGGGAATTAAGCTGTTCAGGATCTCTGTATAAGAAGTGCCGCGATATGAATCCATGACGATAAGTGCATCCGCATCTGATTGTCTCAGCAAGTAATCAAGCTCTTGGGATTGGTAATTTGTATTTACGGTAACGAGCACGGCCCCGATTTTTGCGGTGGCGAATTGAGCAGCAAGCCATTCCGGTATATTCGAGGCCCATATGGCCACATGGTCTCCCTTTCTAATTCCCATCCCCATGAGCCCTTTAGCGGTTTGGCGGCACAGCCTGTTGAATTGCGCGTACGTATAGCGGAGATTCCGGTCGGGATAGACAACCGCTTCTTGATCAGGATAGGCTGCTGCCGTTTGTTCCAGCAGCCTGCCGATTGTGCAATGGATGAGTTCAGACATGTGTCGGTCCTCCTTTCACGAGATCAGAAAGCGTTTACATTTTATTTTAGAAGCTGTCTGGCGATCACGATACGCTGAATTTCTGATGTGCCTTCGCCAATTTCCATCAATTTTGCATCCCTCAGCATCCGTTCAACCGCATATTCTCTCATGTAGCCGGAACCGCCATGGATTTGAATCGCTTGGTTGCATGCCCTTGTTGCCATTTCAGAGGCAAACAGCTTGGCATAAGCCGCTTCTTTCGTAAACGGGCGCTTATGATCTTTCAGCCAGGCAGCTTTTAATACCATTTGCCGGGCAAGATCGATTTCCATCGCCATGTCGGCAAGTTTAAACTGAATGGCCTGAAAGGAAGAGATCGGCTGTCCGAACTGCTTTCGTTCTTTCGCATAGGCTAAGGAGGCTTCAAGTGCCGCTTGGGCAATGCCGACTGCAAGAGCGGCAATTGAAATGCGTCCGCCATCCAGGGTATGAAGAAACTGTTTAAATCCTTTTGAAGGGTCGCCGAGCAGGTAACTTGCGGGTACACGGACATCCTCAAGCAAAATTTCCGCTGTATTTGATCCGCGCACGCCCATTTTATCGTACGGGCTCGTTATGGTAAGGCCGGGTGTGTCTGTCGGAACAATTAATGCGGAGATGATATTATGTCCGCTCTCATTTTTGCCTGTCACTGCCGTCACAATCACCGTACGTGCATAGCTGGCATTTGTGATCCAGCATTTTTCGCCGTTAATCACATATTCATCACCATCTATCACCGCTTTCGTTTGCGTGCCTCCTGCATCAGAGCCGGCATTTGGTTCTGTCAGGCCGAATGATCCGAGTGCTTTTCCGGAAGCCAGAGGAATCAAATGGTCCCGTTTTTGTTCTTCTGTCCCGAAGTAATATAGAGGGCTTGCACCGAGTGAAACTGCAGCTGCATAGCTTAATCCTGTACTGCCGCATGCTTTGCCGATTTCTTCAACAGCTAAGGCATAGGAAATCGTATCTCCGCCTGATCCTCCATATTCCTCAGGAAAGGGGATGCCCATCAGTCCGAGATCACCCATTTTTTGAAACGTTTGTATCGGGAATTCACCCGTTTGATCTACATGTTCTGCGTGAGGAGCAATTTCTCTCTTTGCAAAATCCTTTACCATTTCACGAACCATTTGCTGTTCTTTTGTCAGCTCAAAATTCACTTGGTTTCCTCCTTCACATCTTTGTAACATCCTATTAAGTGAATTCAGGAATCATTCCCTGACAAAAGAAGTCTGAAAATTAAAACGTCAGCGTTAAAATTAACCGGTGATAATAAGCATTTTCATTCGTTCGGGCTTTATGGCTAATCATTTTATGTACTGTCTTTATGTTATGTTTAGGAATGATGCCGCAGTTTTCAAATACTTCGTCATGTTCATAGATTGAAAATACATTTTGCAAGTGTTCTTCTTCGATCTTTTTTAATATGAAATGCTCAGTTTCCAATACAGGTAATTCAGCACCGGCAATACGTTTCTTGTCTCATTCATAAAAACGCAATTTGTTGAAAAAGACGGCTAGTAACAGCCGTCTCTGCGGGCTATTGATTTATTTTTCTTTTCGAGGCCTTGCTTTCGTTATGAAGCCGGTCTGCGGACGTGACATAATACGTATATGTTTTATTTGGTTCTGCCGTGTCATCCAGGAAGGTTTGCTTGTCGTTTGTTTTTCTTGCTGTGGTCAGCAATGTTTGCTCCTGTTTTCCTTCAGCCCTGTATATCGCATAATAGGCTGTTTCCTTTGTTTTTCGATTTGATGGGTGGTCTTGTATGTGCAGGAGGTTTCCGTTATCGTCTGCGGTTACTTTGGTCAGTTTCGGTTTTTTCGGCGCTTTGCTGTCGAGCCAAGGCATTTCGGGTACCAATGCAGGCTTGCTGTACAGGTCGGTGATGAGTCTGTCTTTGATGCCGAGCGGATTTTTATTGAGGTCTTTAAGGCTGAAATGCATGCTTCCTTTCACCAGCTCCAGCTTACGGTTGAGGTTGATTTGTCTGGCGTATTCTTCAGGGTCGGACCATGGCGGGTCAAAATTGTTATTGATTTTATAGGCTGCCTGCCCGATGTATAAATGAACGGGTTTGTTTTTGACCTCCTTGCTCCACCAATCAGCCAGCACGTCATATGCGGCTGCGTTGAAGCCGATGCTCCAGTATATTTGCGGGGCAATATAGTCGATGTCGCCTTGCTGGATCCAGTGTCTCGTATCTGCATAAAGGTCGTCATAATTTCTGACACCTGCTTTGGTATTCGATCCGGTTGGGTCGTCTTCTGCGTTTCTCCATACACCGAATGGACTGATGCCGAATTTGACATATGGTTTTTCAGCTTTGATTGTTTGATTGATTTGGCTGACAAGCTGGTTTACATTATCTCTTCGCCAGTCATCAATAACGGGAAACGTGTCTTTCCCGTATTGTTCATACTGTACGGTATCAGGAAATTCCTGTCCGGCTATTTTATAAGGGTAAAAATAATCATCCATATGAACGGCATCAACGTCATAATGCTTTACGACTTCTTCAATGCCTTTGATGATAAAATCCCTCGCTTCAGGGATGCCGGGATTATAATAAAGCTGCTTACCGTAAGCCACGACCCAGTCCGGATGCTTTCTTGCCGGGTGATCATCAGACAATTTATTGAGATCTGTATGGTTCATCGTAATGCGGTAAGGATTAACCCAAGCGTGAAATTCAAGATTTCGTTTATGGGCTTCTTCAATCATAAAAGCGAGCGGATCATAACCTGGGTCTTTTCCTTGAACACCAGTCAAATATTCAGACCAAGGCCCGTAAGCGGACGGATAAAAGGCATCGGCCGTCGGCTTAATTTGAACGATGACGGCATTCATTCCCATTGACTGAACGTCATCCAGCAGGCTGAGATACTCCTGTTTTTGCGCTTCAATCGATAAGCCTTTTTTTGACGGCCAATCAAGGTTTAGTACGGATGCAATCCATACGGCTCTCAGTTCCCTGTCCGTTTGTGCTTTGGCCAGATAAGGAACGGATATGATTAACGTTCCGATGAGCAAGCTGACAAGAATACGTACAATCGGCTTTTGACAACCCTTCATTCTGTTTCTTCTCCCCCATTACATCGCTTTCACTATTCGTTATTACGGTATTCCCGGGCTGTAAAAGGGTGCTTAATCGGATTGAAGAAACCGGATTTATAACCGGCTGAACGTAAAAAAGTCCCGAAGCCTCTTTACCCTGCTTTAGGACTTTTTATCATTTATGAGAATTTGGACACTTTTTAACACGTCTACGAGTTTTACGCCGACGCCGACAGCTGATTCAAGAATGGCCTGTGCGCCTGCGATCGATAATATGAAAATCACCGGAACAGCGATATCAGGTAAAAAAAGATAGCCAAGCCCGATCAGGATGGCACACCAAACGCCCGCGCACCAGTAGCAATTTAACATATAGCCAAAGTTTGAGGCCGGCACGTTTTTTTCATTCACGTGCCCGTTTGCATCAACAGTTCTTTTCTTTTTCATAAAAGGTTTTCGGATGAATTCTGTAATTTTGTCGAATACAATTAAGTGTGTCAGCCTGTAACTCGCCAGTATCAGCATAAAAAAAGTAAGCCAAGAAAGATGTTCCATGACAAGCCTCCAAGAAAAAGGATGATGTTATCATTCCCCGCTTTTTTGCATCCATTCTTATGCGCGACTCTCTTGCAAAAAGAAAACCGGACAGAGATACGCTTCTGTCCGGCAAGTATTTGTTTAATGCTTATTTGGCAGCACTTTTTGATCTGAATTGATCTTGTCTAAAATATCGAGGATAATATTTGCATTCTTTTCAGCAAATTCACCTTCCAGCATGTCTTTATGCGCGCCGTACCCGGTGTATTCGGCATAGCCTTCCTCAGCGGCGTCTTGCCATTTCTGTAATACCATAGCCCCGCTCGTTTCGGTTTGAATGCCAGCTTCAATGAAATGAATGTTTGACTTGATACGGCCTTCATTTATTAACTGAGCCCAATATTCCTGATAGCACCTTTTTTTCTGCATCACTGTTTCTCTGACTGCTTCCGGCAGGTATGCGGCTGAGTCGTCGTTTTCGGTATCTGCTGTTATAGACTGATCCTTTTTGTAGGCGTCTACGATAATGAAGTCACTGACTTCTAGTCCTTTCTGCTCCATAGCCTGTACGACCTCAAAAGCCAAGTTTCCGCCCGCGGAGTAGCCTAATAGAACGTACGGCCCTTCTGGCTGTATTTCGGTAATGCGGCTGACGTATTGTTCAATGCGGCTGTCTTCCTCAATAAAATGAAAGCCATACACGGCTGCTTTGTGATTCAGCTGCAATGCCAGGTCTTTAAAATAAATCCCGAAGCCTGAAATCGGCGGGAAGCAGAACAGGTTTTTTCCGCCTTGCTGGTTCAGTTGGATCACATGCTGTTCACCGGCCGCTGACAGCTGATTAGAATAAAGCTTTTCCGCAAGCTGGGCGATCGTCGGATTTTCGAATAAGACATCAATCGGTATATCAATATGCTGATGATGTTTAAGCATGTGTATCACTTGAAGCGCTTTTAGTGAATGTCCGCCAAGACCGAAGAAATCATCATGTATTCCGATCGTTTTAACGCCGAGTACGCTTTTCCAAATTTGCGCCAATTCCTGTTCGACCCAGTTTCTGGGCGGTGTGAGGTCCTGACGATTTTCAGACTCGTTTTCTGGAACAGGGAGTGCGCTGCGATTGATTTTTCCGTTTCCGGTAAGCGGCATACGGTCAACTCGAACCCAGCGCTGCGGAATCATGTAGTCAGGAAGCACTCGTGCTAATGCAGCGCGAATTTCCTTTTCGTTTCTGCTTTCATCACTAACATAATGCATGTATAGCTGCGCCTCTCCATCTGTTTCCAGCAAAGTAACTGCCGCTTCACGTACCCCTTCGATTTCTAACATCCGCGCTTCAATTTCAGCGGGCTCAATCCGTTTTCCGCGAATTTTAATCTGTCTGTCAATCCGGCTGATATATTCTAGGTTCCCATCAGGCAGCCACCGCGCCAAATCACCGGTACGGTATATTCTTTCTCCAGGTATGAAAGGATCAGAAGAAAAAACGGCAGCTGTTACATCATCTCTGTTTAAATAGCCTTTTGCCACCCCGTCACCGCCGACACATAGCTCTCCGGGAACGCCTATTGGCAAGAGACATCCTTTTGCATCTAAGATGAAAGCGGTACAATTGCTGATCGGTTTCCCGATCGGGATGGGAGTGGCATAGTCTCTTTTAATCTCAAAAAAGGTTGAGAACGTCGTGTTTTCTGTCGGTCCATAGATATTATAAAGCGAAAGCTTCGGACACGCGCGCTTGACAGCGTTTATAAGCTCAGGCGACAGCGCTTCGCCCCCGACATATAGCGTATGAAGCCTATGAAACATGTCAGCTTGAGCTTGTGCCAGCTGATTAAAAAGAGCGGTTGTCAAAAACAGCACAGTGATGTTGTTTTCAATTAAATACGCGCCAAAACGATCTGGTGTCAGCATTGTTGATTTATCAATGATATGCAGAGTTGCGCCTTTTAAAAGCGCTCCAAACATTTCAAAGGTGACGGCGTCAAAGCTGATGGACCCTGTCAGGATAAACCGGTCATTTACAGAAGCTGATGTGTAATTGCTGTTGCAAACAAGGGACACGACATTGCGATTGGTAATCATAACGCCTTTAGGCCGGCCTGTCGAACCGGAAGTATACATGATGTACGCGAGATCATCCGGGCCAGTGACGATTTCCAAAGGTTTCGTATGTTCTTCAATCATCGCCTCTGCATCTGCAGAAATGAAGGTTCCAGCAAACGCTGTGTTTGGCTCCAGTCCTTTTTGAACAATCAGCATAGCGGCTTTTGTTTCGTCGAGCATATAGCTGATCCGTTCAGGCGGAAGCTCCGCGTCAAGAGGAAGGTATGTCCCCCCTGCTTTTAAAACAGCCAGTACACTAATGATGAATTCAGGAGAATGACCAGACAAAATACCGGCTGTTCCGTTCCGGCGCAGCCCGTTTTCATACAATGTTCTGGCCAGTGCATCCGATTTTTGATCGAGTTCACGATACGAAATGGACCTATTTCCGTAAACCAGAGCTGTTTGATCCGGTGTTTTTACTGCCTGTTCGCGGAATATATCTATCACTGATTTGTTTTTCGGATACGCCGTCGAAGTGTCATTACATTGTGTTAAAATCTGCTCTTTTTCTTTCGGATCAAGAAAGGAAAAGTCTGCAACGGGAATGTCAGGGTGATCTGCAGCGGCTTGTAACGCTTGTGTCAGCTGTCTTTGGATACAGGTCATCCAGGCAGCATCATACACGTGCGCATTATAGCTGAACTTGATGACGAGTTCATCACCGGGAGCAACGACAAGGTTGAAATTGTATCCTGACTGTTCAGACACTTTTACATTGTCTATTTGCAGAGGTGAATCAATCTGATCAGCTGAGTCAGCCATTTTTTGCTGTAACGGATAATTTTCAAAGACAATAATGTGGTCAATCAGTTCCTGTTTTAAGGCGGTGTTTGCCTGAATATCGAATAAAGGATGGCAGGTAAACGGCTCAGCGTCCAGCATATCTTGTTGACAGCGGCTGAGCAGTTCTGCAAACGTTTCTTCTTTGCCTGTTTTAACACGAACCGGAACTGTATTGATAAACAATCCGATCATTGACTCAACACCCGGAATTTCAGATGGTCTGCCTGAAACGACCGCGCCAAAAACGACATCGTCCGTTCGGTTGTAGCGCTGGAGCATGACACCCCAGACCGTTTGAATAAAGGTGGCAAGCGTGACGCCTGTTTGTTTGGCAGTCTCTTTCAGCTTGTCCGTCAGCTTTTGATTCAGAGTGAAAATTAATTCTTCACGGTAATACCCTTCTTTTGCTTCTCTGTCCGTCACCCGAGGCAGCTGTGAGGGGGTGCTGTAATTTTTCAGATAAGCACGCCAGTAGTCTGCTGCCGTTTCTTTGTCTTGTTTTGTCAGCCAAGAAATATACGTGCTGTAGGGGCGAACAGGCTCCAAAGCAAGGTGATTTCCTGTATGGATAGATTGATAGATTTGCATAAATTCCTGCAGAATGATTCCGAGACACCAGCCGTCCATTAAGATGTGATGGTGGCTCCAGACACAGACATGCTCATTTTCCGCTGTTTTGAGCAGAGAAATCCGCATCAGCATGTCTTTTTGCAAATCAAACCCTTTTTTCTTATCTTTCTCCTTAAACTGTTCAATATAATCATTCTGCTCATTCGTTTGCAGGCTGTAAATGTCCTCAGTGTGCAAATGGAATTTCCGTTCTGTCATCACGACCTGCCGAGGCCCCGACAGATTGGGGACGTGCGGCAGAAATACAGTTCTGAAAATATCATGGCGGTCGATGATGGCTTGAATACTGCGCTGAAACATCTCATAGCTAAGGCTTCCTTTTATCGTAAAGAGCGACTGCTCAACATAAGCTCCCTCCTCTTTATGGAGGAAGGAATGAAACAGCATTCCCTCCTGCATATGGCTCAGAGGATAAATGTTCTTGATTTTTTTGGTTTTAACCATATCGCCTGCACCTTTCTATACGGTTTCATTAGTGAAAACTGAGCATATCAGCGATTTCTTGGAGTGCGTCCTCGGTCAGTTCATGATCATCAAAATCGCTGATGGTTTTTTCTGTTTCTGTTTTGTTCAGACAGTGATCAATCAGCTTCAGTAAATAGTGATGGCAATTCTCACAAAGCTGTGCGATTGTTTTATGCTGGAAACGGGATGTTTCGTACGTCATGTTGACTGTCATTTTTCCTTCTGCTGCCATCGCACTGATGTCAAGCGTTTGCTCACGGTTCCAAGAAGTGCTGATATCTTCTCCGGTCCCGAGCGGAGAAAACGAGAAGGTGTTTTCATCAGGCGCTTCAGTTGTACGGCTGTTTTCAAATTGACCCAGATAGTTGAAGCTGATGTCCGCCGTGCCGGTGAAATCAAGGTCAGTTTTCTCAGGCGGGGTCAAATATTTGAGTACACCGTAGCCGAATCCTTTGTCCGGAACGCGTCTCAGTGTATCTTTTGTTGTTTTTAACACATGAACCAAGTATTCTTCTTGATCCTTGTCGGACAAGTCTGAATCTAGTTTGACGAATAATGGATAAATGGCGGTAAACCATCCAACCGTGCGGCTGACATCTATGCCGTCTAACACATCCTCGCGTCCGTGGCTTTCTAATGACAATTTGACGGCGGATTGTTTTGTCCAATCCCGCAAAGCTAGAATCACGGAAGCCAGCAGCATATCTTGCGTATCTGTGTTATATATACTGTTGACGCTTTTTAAAAGCGCATCCGTCTCTTTTGTATTTAGAGAGAATGAAACTGTATCCCGTTTTCTCTCATTTAAAGTTTGAGCGTTCATTTGATCAAACGGCAGTGCTTCTGTTTGATACTCTTCAGCTTCGCGCCAATATGCGAGCTGTTTCATAAGCTGACGGCTTTCAGCATAGTCAGCGAGTTTTTCCGTATATGCTTTGAAAGAGCTTGTTTTAGGCGGCAAATCAATGTCTTCTCCGTTTACAGCCTGACGGTATCCGGTTGCCAAATCCTCCAGCAGGACACGCCATGAGACGCCGTCAACGATGAAGTGATGAGCCGTTAGGAACAAAAAGTCTCCATCATCTGTACGGAAAAGTCCGGCCTGCAATAGCGGCCCTTTTTCCAAATCTATGTTCTGCTGAATGTCACGTACATGATGTTTAATCAGAGATTCATATTCATTGACTTCTGAACCTTTAAGATTGATGATCTGTAGGCTGTACAGCGCGTCGTCTGAATGACTGACCGGCCGATTATATTGAACCCATTTGCCTTGCTCAGACTGTGTGAACACCATTCGCAGCGCATCGTGGTGGTTTGTGATGGCTTTTAACGTTTTGCGCAGCGCGTCTTCTTGAACGGAGGTACTCCGATGCAGCATAACAGATTGATTAAAATGGTGTTTCTCTTTTATATCTTGAGAAAGGAACCATTTCTGAACAGGTGACCACTGTACTTCTCCCTCAACCGGAGCTTGGCTGGCACTAGTATTGGAATCACGGATATATGCTGCCAGTTCTTTAATTGTCGGATGACTGAATAAATCTTTAACCGACATTTGTTTCCCGATTCGATGAAGCCGTGCTGACACCTGTAACGCTTTAATGGAATCTCCTCCGAGCTCAAAGAACGAATCATCAATTCCGATTTTCTCTGCACCGAGCACTTCACCCCATATATCTGCCAGTTTTTGTTCCATCTCGCTGTTCGGTGCATGAAATGTACGTACTTGATTGAATGCCGGTTCTGGAAGCGCCCGGCGATCCAGCTTGCCATTTGGTGACAAAGGAAGCGAGTCCAGCGTTTGAATAAACGCCGGCATCATATATAAAGGCAGCTGTTTTTTTAATTCGGCACGCAGCATTTCTGTATTAAAGTCTTGCTCTGCCACAATGTAAGCACATATTTCGGTTTGAGCAGGCGCTGTTTCGCGAGCAAGGACAACAGCCCCTTTTACTCCGCTTATACGGCGGATAACCGATTCAATTTCTTTCGTTTCTACACGGTGGCCCCTGATTTTTACTTGATCGTCCATTCGTCCTAAGTATTCGATTGTACCGTCTGCCATCCATCTGGCTGCGTCACCTGTTCGGTACATGCGTTTTTCGGGCTGGAATGGGTGCTGAACGAACGTTTTTGCTGTCAGTTCCGGAAGATTGACGTACCCTCTCGCAAGCCCTGTTCCTGCTATACAAAGCTCGCCGGCAACGCCGATTGGCTGAAGCTGATCCCCGTTTAAAATCAGCACTTCAGTATTGTCGATCGGCCGGCCGATGCATACGTTTTTCTGCCGTTCCATATGTCTCATGGCTGTGGTTGCCACACTGTTTTCTGTCGGCCCATATTCATTTGCTAGCTCTGTATTCGGGCATATTTCCATGCTGCGGTCTATCAATTCCCGGTCAGCTGCTTCTCCTGCAAGCGTGACTACTCTAAGCGTCTTCACATCTTCCGGCTGTATGACGTCCAAAAGTGCCCGATATAAAACAGGGACGATAATCATATGTGTAATCCGATGATGAGATAGATCATGCTTAATGGACAAAATATCTTTCGCTTCGTTTTCATCAGGCAGCACTGTCTTTGCACCTGACAAAAGCGGTGTGAACATACTTGTTAAAAAGCCGTCAAACGAAAAAGAAAAGAGCTGAAGGACTGTGTCTGTCTCATTCAAAGCATAAGCATTTCGCCGCCACTGCAGGGTGTTGGCTATTCCTTTATGCTCGACCATCACGCCTTTTGGCTGGCCTGTCGTTCCTGAAGTATAAATGATATAAGCCAAATGCTGAGGGCGTGACACTTGCGGAAGCGGTGATCCGTCGTATGTCTCCGCGGTCTCTATAGCGAATATCTCACCTTCAAAATCTTCAAGTGCTTCTTGCTCCGCAGCAGGTAAAGTGATGAGCAGTTTGGTTCGGCTGTCGTCGAGTATATAGCGTTTCCGTTCCGCCGGGTATTCCGGATCAATCGGGACATAACAGCCGCCGGCTTTCCAAACGCCCAGAATGGCTGCAATCATGCTGAATGAACGAGGCATCATAATTCCGACTGGTGTGTCCGGCTTAACCCCGCGGTCTCGCAGGGCCCATGCAATGCCATTGGACCATTCGTCCAGTTCCTGATAGGTGAGCGTGTTTTCTTTGCTGACGAGTGCAGGAGCATTCGGAGTCAGCGTTGCTTGTTTTTCAAACAGCTGATCGATTGTTTGCACTTTATGTTCATTTTCTTGCCCGCTGTTAAACTCATTCAGCAGTTTGTTTCGCTCTTCATGAGTCAGAATGTCGATATTGTTAAGAAGTGTGTTCGGATTTTTGACAATATGACTCAGCAAATTTGTCAGGTGATATGTCCATTGTTTTATCGTTGCTTTTTGAAAAAGTGCAGTCGAATATTCAAATTGCAAATGAATTTGCTCGTCACCCTCAGAAGCCTGCAATGTGATATCAAACTTAGAAACATGATGAGAAACGCCGGCCGGCTGGAGTTGTATGTCATCCAGCTCCAAAGACTGTTGCTCTGTATTTTGAACGACTAACATGGCATCAAACACTGGATTTCGGCTCATATCCCTTGTTACGCCGAGCTTATCGACAAGCTCTTCGAACGGATAATCCTGGTGTTCGTAAGCTTCCAATGCGGTCTCACGCACTTCCTGCAAAAATTGCGCAAATGGCTTCCCGCCCTCCGGGCGTGTCCGAAGCGCCAGGGTGTTGACGAACATTCCAAGTATCGGCTCAAGGTCTTTGTGAGGACGTCCGGCAATTGGTGACCCGACGATGATGTCTTCCTGTCCGCTTAAGCGCGACAATAACGCTGTGTAAGCTGCCAGGAGCACCATGTACAGGGTGCTTCCGTTCTCGCGTGCGAGTTTGTGAAGCCCGGCTGTGAGTTCTTGATCGAGCGTAAATGAAACTTGATCACCCGCGAAGCTTCGCACCGGCGGCCGGGCGTAATCAGCCGGCAGGTCCAGTACGGGCAGCTCGCCTTCGAGCTGCTTCAGCCAGTATGCCTCCTGCGTCTTGTACGGGTCTCCTTTTTTAAAGGCCTCCTGCCATACGACATAGTCTTTATATTGAATGTGAAGCGCAGGTAGCTCCTGATTGGCGTACAGCTCCCCGAATTCCCGAATGAGCGTATTGACTGACACACCGTCTGAAATAATGTGATGCATATCGACCAGTAATAGATGCCGCCCGTCTGATACCTTGACGATCCCCGCCCGGAACAGCGGAGCTTGGCTGAGGTCAAACGGCTGAATAAAAGCTGCCGCGGCTTCCTGTTCAGTTTGTCCGCCGAGCACAGAGGTGTGGAATGTAAACGGCACTTCGTCATGGATGCGCTGAACCGGTTCGCCGCCTGTGTCCGTTGTAAAGGACGTCCGCAGTGACTCGTGGCGTTTGATCAGCTTTTTGAATACGGCCTCCATTCTTGTAAGATCCAGCTTTCCTTCCAGCTCCAAGACTGCCGGCATATTGTAGCCTGTGCCTCCATCCTCCAGCTGCTGGAGCACATACATCCGCTTTTGGGCGGAGGAAACCGGGTAGGTCTCGCGTTTTTCAGCCGGCTTAATGGCTTCATACGGACTTTCCGTTCCTTCGCTGATGACAGAAGCCAAACCTTCTACCGTCGGATGGGCAAACACATCCTTCAGCGGCACTTGGACGCCGAATTCCTTAGCGATCCGGGAAACAAGCGCGGTGGCTTTTAAGGAATGGCCGCCCCGGTCAAAAAAGTTGTCGTGAATGCCGACAGGTCCGCTTTTCAGCACTTCCTCCCACAGCTGGGAAAGCTTCATCTCTGTCAGATTTCTCGGCGCTGTGTAGGTTTCCCGATCTGCCGCTCCGTCAGGAGCAGGCAGCGCTTTTCGGTCGAGCTTTCCGCTCGGGGTAACCGGCCATTGTTCCATTTCAATGATATGAGCAGGAATCATATAGCTCGGCAGCAATGCCTCAAGCTGCTTGCGCACTTCATTTCTTCCGAGCCCTTCCGCATATGCACATAATTCCGCCTCGCCGCTTTCTGTACGAACAGTTACAGCCGCTTCCCGCACGCCTTCTATGCTTCTGAGCACCGCTTCGATTTCTCCCGGCTCAATACGATAGCCGCGGATTTTCACCTGGTCATCCAGACGGCCGAGGAATTCAACCTGTCCGTCTGGCAGCCAGCGTGCTAAATCCCCTGTTTTGTACATGCGCTCTCCCGGATAAAATGGATCATCAAGAAAACGTTCTTCTGTTAATTCCGGCCGATTCAAGTAGCCTCTGGCAACCCCGGCCCCGGCGATGTACAATTCTCCGATACATCCAGCAGGCAGCATCCTCTGCTTCTGGTTCAGAATATACAATCTGACATGATGAATAGGTTTGCCAATGGGAATGCGGTCAAGTTTTTCATCCAGCGGGCAATCAAAGAATGCCGCTTCTACAGTAGCTTCGGTAGGCCCATAGGAATTGGTTAATGTAACATCTGGCAGCAATTCACAGAACCGAGAGACAAGATGTGCCCCCAGCTGTTCGCCTCCAGAAAACACCCTCTTCAGCCTGTTCGTTTTGATCGGTGCTGGGCCATTTTTTAGATATTCTAAAAACGCATGAAGCATAGAAGGCACAAAATGCATCGCTGTAATCTGCTGTTCTTCTATGACCTTCAATATCATGTCCGGTTCTTTTTCGCCTCCTTGAGGAAGCAGATAAACAGAGGCGCCAGCATACGGCCACCAAAACAGCTCCCATATCGAAGCATCGAAGGAATACGACGTTTTATGCAAAATGACGTCCGATTGGTTCAAAGGATAGCGGAACTGAAGGGAGTTTAAAAAATTCACTGCAGATTGATGTTCAACCTGTACACCCTTAGGTCTTCCAGTAGAGCCGGATGTATAAATCACATAGGCTAAAGAATCCGGATAGACTTCAACATTTGGATTGGACAGACGACGTTTCAGCCCGCTGTTTAATTGACTGAGATGAACGATTTCTCCATCAAAAGCTGGAATTTCTAGATTGTCAGATTGAATAAGGAGAATGCCAGAATCGCTGTCCTTCAGCAAAAAGCGGATCCGTTCCTCTGGATAATCCGGGTCAATAGGAAGATAAGCGCCGCCTGCTTTTAGAATCGCATAAATCCCGATCAGCATTTCAGGGGAACGCCTACCCATAATGGCAACAGTCGTTTCGGCTTTTACTCCGCGGTCGATCAGCTCCCAGGCTACACGGTTAGCCTGTTCGTTCAATTCCTTGTAGGTTATCTCTCCGTCTTCAACGATCACGGCCGGTTGGTCAGGTGTTTTTGCCGCTTGCTGTTCGAGTGCATGGTGCAGGGTCTGTTTCAACGGATAGCCTGTCTCCTCAAGCGGATGGCACGAGTCAATGAAAGACCTTTCTTCTTCTATTGTCAGGATCGGGATATTGTTCAATTCCATGTCAGGACTGGAAGCTGTGTTTTCCACAAGTGTCATAAAAAGGTCGGCCCATCTTTGAACGGTATCTTTTTCAAACAAAGCGGTACTGTATTCAAACTGACAGTACAGCTCAGCCTCATGCTCCGTGACATACAGGGAAATATCGAACTTAGATATCGGATGCTGCAAATCGTTCCATCTAAGCAGCAAATCATTCATTTTCAGCGTTTGCTTTTCCATATTTTGCAGCACAAGTGTTGTATCAAACAGCGGATTCCGGCTCATTTCCCGCTGCACACCGAGTTGATCAACCAGCTCTTCAAACGGATAATCCTGATGCTCATAGGCTTCCAGTGCAGTCTGCTTGACTTCCTTGAGAAAATTTGTAAATGTCTTATTGCCGGCTGGGTGCGTCCGGAGCGCTAATGTATTGACGAACATGCCAAGGACCGATTCAAGATCGGCATGCGGGCGTCCGGCAATAGGCGAACCGATCACGATGTCTTCCTGACCGCTTAACCGCGACAAAAAAGCTGAATACAATGCGAGTAGCGTCATGTACAGCGTGCTCCCATTTTTGCGGGCTAGCTGTTTCAGGCGGGACGTGATTTCTTCATTCATTTGAAATAAAACTTTTCCGCCTGAGAAATTCCGTTCTGCCGGTCGGCGCTTGTCTGTTGGGAGCTCGAGCACCGGCAGCTCACCGCTAAACTGTCTCAGCCAGTAAGTCTCCTGCTTTTTGTATGTGTCTTGCTTTTGAAATTCCTGCTGCCAAACGGCATAATCTTTATATTGGATTCGTAACGGCTTAAGCGTCCGATCTGCATAGCGCTCAGTGAATTCGCGGATTAAAAGCTGAACGGATACACCATCGGAAATGATATGATGCATGTCCACCAGCAACAAATGCTTCTCGTTCGCCAGTTTCACAAGGCCAGCTCTGAATAACGGCGCTTGACTGAGGTCAAATGGACGGACAAATCCAGCAGCAGAGGCTTCTTCACTTAACGTAAACGGAACCTCATTGTGAATACGCTGTACGGGCTCGGCATCTTCTCCCGGCACAAAGGACGTTCGAAGCGGTTCATGCCGGCTGATCAGTTCCTTGAATACAGCAGCCAGTTTTTCGCGATCAAGCTTCCCTTCCAGTTCTAAAACTGCCGGCATGTTGTAGCCGACACCGCCATTATCTAGATGCTGGAGCACGTACATCCGCTTTTGAGCTGATGATACTGGGTACGTCGGTTGTTCTTTTGCCTGTGCAACCGATGCAAAGGGATTTTCCTCTGCATTTCGGACAATGAGAGCCAATCCTTCCACTGTCGGATGGGCAAATACGTCCTTCAGCGGGACTTGAACATGAAATACCTTGGCGATTCGCGACACAAGCACCGTTGCTTTTAACGAGTGTCCGCCGCGGTCAAAAAAGTTATCGTGAATGCCGATCGGGGTTTCCTTCAGCACATCTTCAAACAGCTGCGAAAGCTTTACCTCTAACAGGTTCCGCGGAGCAGCGTATGTATTACTGCTGATTGAAGCTTCCGGTTCTGGAAGAGCTGATTGATCGACTTTTCCGTTCGGCGTCAAAGGAATGCTGTTAACCCAGACCCATTTGGCCGGAATCATATATTCTGGGAGCTCATTTGCCAGATATTGTCGCAAAGCCGAGGCATCCAGCCTGTGCATACTGCAATAATAAGCGCATAACTCATGTTCTTCACCTTGATTTGGCCGGATAAGAATAGCAGCTTCTTTGACCTCTGGATGATTCATTAACGCGATTTCTATTTCTTGCGGCTCGATTCGATAACCTCTGATTTTCACTTGATCGTCGGCTCGACCGATATATTCAAAGCTGCCGTCTTCACGAATTCTCGCTACATCTCCCGTTCGGTACATGACCGCTCCGGGCCTGAAGGGATCGGGTAAAAATTTCTCTCGCGTCAGTTTATCGTTATTGATATAACCTCTGGCCACGCTTGAACCGGAAATATAAAGTTCTCCTGATACTCCCCGAGGCTGCAGCTGTTTTTGGCGATTTAAAATATACAGATCAGTACAATCAATCGGTTTTCCGATCGGAGGAAACTCCGGAATTTGGTCACCCGGATGTATGGTATATGCCGACACTACATGAGTTTCTGAAGGTCCATAATGATTGTGCAAGTACATGCTGCGCTGACGCAAAACATCTTTGAGGAGACTGGAAACGATTAATTGCTCCCCGGCTGTAATCAGGTGTTTTACATCATGAGGAAACGCGTTCGCAAATTCCTGTTCGCTGAAAATCATTTTGATAAAAGCCGTTGGGAGAAACACAATAGTCGTCTGATGCTCTTTTATAAATGCAAACAGCTGCGGCACGTCTCTTTTTATAGCTTCAGGCACGATATGAAGTGTGCCGCCTCCTAGCAATGTTGAAAATATTTCTTGATAGCAGACGTCAAAAGCAGGAGTTGCAAATTGCAAAACATCATTTTCAAAGTCAATGCCAGAGCGAGTGAATTCGAACTGCAGCAAGTTAGCCATATTTCGATGTTCAAATTGAACGCCTTTTGGTTTTCCCGTTGTGCCTGATGTGTAAATCATATAGAGCAGGTCGTCCGCACTATTCACTGAATGTAAGCAGCTGCCGTCTTCGATTTGAATATCTTCTATATAGGTAACATTCAGGCCAGTCTCAAGCAAAGGTGCAAAATGCGCTTGTGAAACGACATGAGAGCAGCCGCAGTCATTTAGAATATAATTTATTCTGTCAGACGGATAATGGGGATCGATTGGAACAATGGCGCCTCCAGCCTTCAATATACCGAGAATACCTGTAATGAACTCAGTTGAGCGTTCCATCATGATTGCGACAGGTTCCTGCCTCATAACGCCTTTTTTCCGCAAATGCCGTGCCAATCTGTTGGCGGATTCGTTCAATTCTTTATAGGTCAGAGAATGCGCTTGATCAATCACAGCCCGCGCGTCAGGCGTTCTTTCTGCCTGTTTTTCAAACATGGCATGGATGGTTTCATAAGCTGGTTTGTGATCTTTGATTTCCCCAATCAGCTGCAGCTTTTCAGTGTCTGTTGTGATATCGATGTCTTCGGGTGAGAGGTGCGGATGATCTAAGATTTGGGAAACAGTGTTCAAAAGATGCTCCTTAACAGAAAGCACAAAGGATCGGTCGTGCAGTGCTGCATCATAGCTCATTTTTATATGGATTTCTTCCGCTGGCGCCACCATAAGATAAAAGCTGTAATTGGTTTCATCCGCTACTGTAAAGTTATGAATCTGAAAAAGATCTGAATCAGGCTCCTGGCTGTTCAGCATTTCTATTTCTTTCTGCACCGGATAGTTTTCGAATACAAGAATGTGATCAATCAAACCTTGCTTGACTGCTGAACGGGACTGTATCTCGTATAGAGGATGGTAGCTGTATGCTTCTGCAGCAAGGCGATCCTTTTGCATGTCTTTTACGAGCTGTAAAAATGGCGTTTTTGATCCATGCATCCGTATGGGAATCGTGTTGATGAAAAGCCCGACCATTTGTTCAATTCCTTCAATGTCTGAGGGCCTTCCTGAAATGACAGAACCGAATACCGCGTCATCACTATTGTTATATTTTTGAAGAAGAATTCCCCATAGGGTATGGAAAATTGTACTGAGTGTGACTTCTTCTCTTACGGCAAGCTCTGACAGCCTGCTGCTGTCTTCTTTTGAAAATGAAAATGTAATTTGCTCCTGCCTGCTTGTGCTCTTTGTTTTTTTCTGCTTCGGGAGCAAGGTTTGCTGCTTAATGCCGGAAAGATAATTGTCCCAATAGGAAACAGCTTTCTCTTTGTCTTGCTCCATCAGCCAATTGATATAAGTTCCGTATGGCTGAACGGGCTCCAATGATAATGGAGCCCCTTTTATTTTTGATGCATAAATCTGAAGGAATTCTTTTAGTACAATGCCGAGGCACCAGCCGTCCATCATGATGTGATGAAAGGTCCAAATACAAGTATATTGCCGCTTTCCGGTTCGAATAAGTGTGATGCGCATGAGCATATCTTTTTGCAGATGAAACCCTTTGGCGCGGTCCTTTTCTTTTATTTGTTCGACAAACGCAGATTGGCCCGCTTCATCTAAATGAGCAATGTCCTCCTCCAGTACACTGACAGTCCGTTCCCTCAGGACAACCTGCTGAGGTGAAGAGACATTTTGGCTGATGAAAATCGTTCTGAAAATGTCATGTCTTGCTACTAAAGCATTGATGCTCTCTTGGAAAAACTGCAAATTGACTTCTCCCTCTATTGTAAAAGAGGCTTGTTCAACATATGCCCGTGAATCTTTTTGCAGGAGGGAATGAAAAAGCATTCCTTCCTGCATATAAGACAGCGGATAAATATCCTGTATTGAATTCGCTTTTGTCATGTTCATATCTCCCTGTCACGATTTTCTACAAATCTTCCACCAAGCTGGATATACTGTCCAAATCCTCTGCCGTTAATGATTGGCTGCTGAAATCGCTCAGCGTCTTTTCTGGGTTCTGTTTTTCAGCACAGTGTTTCATAATATCCTGCAAATAGCATTCAATCATGGTGATGAGCCGCTCCATTGTACCCCTGTGAAACCGTGCCGGCGGATAGCTGAGCTGAAAATGAAGCTGATTTTCTGCTGCCATCGCACTCATCTCAATAAGCTGCTCCCGCTTCCAAGTAGGAGTGATGTCCTTACCGCTCCCAAGACCGGATGGGCGGAAACGGTCTTGACTTTCTATGTCGTTGAACTGCCCTAAATAGTTAAAGCCGATTTCAGGTGTTTTTGAAAACACCATGCTTTTATGTTCGGGATGTGTAAGATATTTCAACATGCCGTACCCTACCCCTTTGTTCGGTATCCGGCCCAATGTATCTTTCACGGTTTTAACTGCAGTTCCAAGCTCATCCGCTTGATTTTCAAAGTCAATAAGGACGGGGTAAATTGATGTAAACCAGCCAACCGTCCGGCTGATGTCTAAATCCGGCAGAATGTGTTCTCTCCCATGTCCCTCCATTGCCATACGGAGCTTGCTGCCCCCTGTCCAGTCACAAATCGCTAAGGAAGCCGCCGTCAATAGAATATCTTGTGTATCTGTGCCATAAGCGTGGTTTACCTTTTGCAGCAAGACCGCGGTGTCTGCTTCAGTGAGTGAAAAGCGCAATGTTTCCCTTACACTGCTGTTCATATTCTCCATATAAGGCATTTCGTATGGCAGTTCCGCTGCTTTTTCCTCTTCAACCGTCCGCCAGTACGTTTCCTCGCGAATCAGCTTGCTGCTTTGGGCATAATCTTGAATTCGCCGTGCGTATTCCTGATAGGAATCTGTTTTAGGCGGAAGCTGTATAGCCTGTCCTGAAGCTGCTTGATGATATGCCGCTGACAGGTCCTCCAGTAAAATTCTCCATGATACTCCATCAACGACCAAATGATGAATCGTGAGAAATAAATAATCTCCGGACAGCGTTTTAAACCAAGCGGCATGCAGTAATGGTCCTTGTTGGAGATTGATACTTTGCTGAAGATTTGCCACTTCTTCTTTAATGCTCGTTTCCCAATCGATTCCCGGATCTGAAAAATCAGAAATCCTTAAGCTGTACAGTTTGGATTCATGAATATCTTGGTTGATTTGTATCTGTTGTCCGC
The DNA here is from genome assembly GCF_037964915.1 of Bacillus sp. FSL K6-1012. Taxonomy (NCBI): domain Bacteria; kingdom Bacillati; phylum Bacillota; class Bacilli; order Caryophanales; family Bacillaceae; genus Bacillus; species Bacillus sp. FSL K6-1012. Next base: position 2,115,451 of record NZ_CP150175.1, read on the forward strand.
TATCATCCCGATAAATCATCCGCAGGGCATCATGATGCTCTGCCAGTTTTTTTAATGATGCGCGCAGTGCATTTTCCGACAAACAATCAGGACTAAACAGCATGACAGACTGGTTAAAATGGTGTCTATCTTCTATATCCTGAGAGAGGAACCAATGCTGAATAGGTGTCCATGGGACAGCTCCCTGAACAGATCCTTGGTCTATGACTCTTTCTGTCTTCCGGATGACTGCTGATAAATCTTTTATGTTCGGATGGCGGAATAAATCGCTTGCATGCAAGCTCCACCCATAACGTCCGAGGCGAGCGGATACTTGAAGAGCCTTAATTGAATCTCCGCCTAGTTCAAAAAACGAATCTTCTATTCCGATCCTCTGTGTCCCGAGAACCTCCTGCCATATGATCGCAAGCTGTTCTTCAAGGTCATTTCGAGGCGGGACGTACGTTTGTTTAGATGTAATATCTGGTTCAGGCAGTGCTTTTCGGTTCAATTTTCCGTTGGCAGTGAGCGGGAGAGCATCCATTTCTATCACATAGGTCGGCATCATATAGCCTGGCAGCATTTGAGAAAGGTGAGTACGCACTTGTTCAGCATCTGTCCCCTCTTTTACGCTTATATAGGCGTAAAGCTCCTTGCTGCCTAATTGTCCTGTTCGCGCCAATACAGCTGCTTCTTTGACACCGTCTATATGACGAAGCGCTGATTCAATCTCACCGAGCTCAACCCGGTACCCCCTTATTTTTACCTGATCATCGACACGGCCTACATATTCAATTGTGCCGTCCGGTAGCCAGCGTGCCAGATCACCGGTACGGTACATTTGTTCGCCGGGCGCAAATGGATTTGGCACAAATTTCTCTTTCGTCAGGTCTGGTCGACCAAGATAGCCTCTTGCCACACCATCTCCGCCGACACACAGTTCACCGACAGCTCCGATCGGCTGCAGCATTCCCCATTTATTTAAGATAAATGCGGTTGAATTACCAATCGGCCGGCCGATCGGAATGGAATGTTCATACAGTTTTTCAATGTGAAAACAAGTCGAAAATGTTGTATTCTCAGTCGGCCCATATCCGTTCCAGATTGACAATTCCGGGCATGCTTGCTTGATTCGATTGACATGACTGGCTGACAGAGCTTCTCCGCCAATAATCAGATTTATGAGCCGGGAAAATATTTTCTCATTCTGTTCTGTTAAATGGTTGAAAAGAGATGCAGTCAGCCACATTGTGGTGATTCCGTTTTGTTCTATGTATCTCTTAAGCTGATGGGAATCCAGAAATGTTTCTTTATCTGTGAGATGCAAAGCAGCGCCATTTAGCAGCGGCCCGAGTATTTCAAATGTAACGACATCAAAACCGAGTGAAGAAGTCAGCAGAAGCCGGTCTTCAGGTGTAAATTCAATGTAATTGTTGTTTTTGACAAGACGGATCACACTTCGCTGCTCAATCATGACACCCTTCGGTTTGCCGGTTGATCCTGAGGTATAGATGATATAAGCGAGTGAACTTGGCCCTGCTGGAGATTCAAAGTTCTTCGTTTCTCCTTGTCCTTGAATCTCTTCGATGACGATTTGCTCACATGTAAGTTCTAAGTCTAATCGTTGATTGTTTGCTTTTTCAGATTGAAGGAGTATTTTTGCACCGCTGTCTGACAGCATATATGATATCCGGTCAGCGGGAAGATCCTTAGCGATAGGCAAATAGGCTCCTCCAGCTTTCAAAATGCCGAGCATTCCTGCTGCAAGTTCTGGAGTACGTGTTGTCAATAATGCAACTACAGTTTCAGGTCCGACTCCTTTTCTCCGAAGAACAGCAGCAATCCTGTTTGCCCGGATGTTCAGCTCCTTATACGTTAATGTTTGTTCATCGCCGCCCACAGCTATGGCATCAGGCGTTTGTGCAGCCTGTAACTCAAACAGCCTGCTGATGGTTTCATGTCTCGGATACTCTCTTTTTGTGCAGTTGAGCTCATGGATAAGGAAATGGGTTTCATTCTCGTCCAATACATGTATTGTTCCAAGTGCTGCTTCGCTGTCTTGGATGATGGCGCGTAGCATATTCATTAAATAGTGAAGCCACATTTCAATCGTATTTTTCTGATAGAGATCAGTGCTATATTCCATTTGAAACATCATAGATCCATTGGCTTCCTCGTACGCATACAGGGTTAAATCGAACTTTGATACTTGATGTTCCACATTTGTTGCGGGCCGGAGACACAGGTCCTTCAGCTGCATGGATTCTTGGTCCATATTCTGAAGCACAAACATCACATCAAACAGCGGATTTCGGCTCATATCCCTCGTCATGCCGAGCTTGTCGACAAGCTCTTCGAACGGATAATCCTGGTGTTCGTAAGCTTCCAATGCGGTCTCACGCACTTCCTGCAAAAATTGCGCAAATGGCTTCCCGCCCTCCGGGCGTGTCCGAAGCGCCAGGGTGTTGACGAACATTCCAAGTATCGGCTCAAGGTCTTTGTGAGGACGTCCGGCAATTGGTGACCCGACGATGATGTCTTCCTGTCCGCTTAAGCGCGACAATAACGCTGTGTAAGCTGCCAGGAGCACCATGTACAGGGTGCTTCCGTTCTCGCGTGCGAGTTTGTGAAGCCCGGCTGTGAGTTCTTGATCGAGCGTAAATGAAACTTGATCACCCGCGAAGCTTCGCACCGGCGGCCGGGCGTAATCAGCCGGCAGGTCCAGTACGGGCAGCTCGCCTTCGAGCTGCTTCAGCCAGTATGCCTCCTGCGTCTTGTACGGGTCTCCTTTTTTAAAGGCCTCCTGCCATACGGCATAGTCTTTATATTGAATGTGAAGCGCAGGTAGCTCCTGATTGGCGTACAGCTCCCCGAATTCCCGAATGAGCGTATTGACTGACACACCGTCTGAAATAATGTGATGCATATCGACCAGTAATAGATGCCGCCCGTCTGATACCTTGACGATCCCCGCTCGAAACAGCGGAGCTTGGCTGAGGTCAAACGGCTGAATAAAAGCTGCCGCGGCTTCCTGTTCAGTTTGTCCGCCGAGCACAGAGGTGTGGAATGTAAACGGCACTTCGTCATGGATGCGCTGAACCGGTTCGCCGCCTGTGTCCGTTGTAAAGGACGTCCGCAGTGACTCGTGGCGTTTGATCAGCTTTTTGAATACGGCCTCCATTCTTGTAAGATCCAGCTTTCCTTCCAGCTCCAAGACTGCCGGCATATTGTAGCCTGTGCCTCCATCCTCCAGCTGCTGGAGCACATACATCCGCTTTTGGGCGGAGGAAACCGGGTAGGTCTCGCGTTTTTCAGCCGGCTTAATGGCTTCATACGGACTTTCCGTTCCTTCGCTGATGACAGAAGCCAAACCTTCTACCGTCGGATGGGCAAACACATCCTTCAGCGGCACTTGGACGCCGAATTCCTTAGCGATCCGGGAAACAAGCGCGGTGGCTTTTAAGGAATGGCCGCCCCGGTCAAAAAAGTTGTCGTGAATGCCGACAGGTCCGCTTTTCAGCACTTCCTCCCACAGCTGGGAAAGCTTCATCTCTGTCAGATTTCTCGGCGCTGTGTAGGTTTCCCGATCTGCCGCTCCGTCAGGAGCAGGCAGCGCTTTTCGGTCGAGCTTTCCGCTCGGGGTAACCGGCCATTGTTCCATTTCAATGATATGAGCAGGAATCATATAGCCCGGCAGCAATGTCTCAAGCTGCTTGCGCACTTCATTTCTGCCGAGCCCTTCCGCATACGCACATAATTCCGACTCGCCGAATTCTGTACGAACAGTCACAGCCGCTTCCCGCACGCCTTCTATGCTTCTGAGCACCGCTTCGATTTCTCCCGGCTCAATCCGGTAGCCGCGGATTTTCACCTGGTCATCCAGACGGCCAAGGAATTCAACCTGTCCGTCTGGGAGCCAGCGCGCCAAATCACCCGTTTTGTACATGCGTTCACCCGGATAAAATGGATCATCAAGAAAACGTTCTTCTGTTAATTCCGGACGATTCAAGTAGCCTCTGGCAACCCCGGCTCCGGCGATATACAATTCTCCCGCTACGCCGACAGGCTGTACGGCTAAATGAGGATCTAACACATACAGACGCGCGCCAGGCACGGGTTTTCCGATCGGAAGGCGCAAGCGATCCTTGTCCAACTCAGGATTACACGCGTAAAATGCCGCATCAACGGTTGCTTCTGTCGGCCCGTAGCCGTGGACCAGTGATGTCTCCGGCAGCAAAGAAGCGAAACGGGCTGCCGTATGGGGTGCCAGCGGTTCACCTCCGGCGAATACGCGCTTCAGGCTTCTCGGTGCCTCTATTTCCGCTTGATCCAAAAAGCTGTTCAGCATGGCCGGAATAAAATGGGCCGTTGTAACGCCTTCCTCCCGAATGGCTTTTACCATCAATGCCGGATCTTTTTCCCAGCCGGACGGAAGCAGATAGGCCGAAGCACCTGAAAGCGTCCACCAAAACAGCTGCCAGACAGATGCATCAAAGGAAAAAGACGTTTTCATCATAATGATGTCGTCTTCCTCTAAAGGAAACTGCATCTGCATGCCGGTCAGAAAGGAAACAGCCTGGCGGTGCTCCACGGCGACCCCTTTCGGCCGTCCAGTGGAGCCCGACGTATAGATTACATAGGCGAGAGAATCGCTGTCCGCTTGATGAAGAGAGTGATATTCGGATTCTTCATTCGCAAGCGCCGTCATATCCACTTCAAGTGTCTTTCCGGAAAAATCAGGTGCCTTTAATCCCGGCTGCGTCAGCAACAATGCTGCCCCGCTGTCTTTCAGCATATAGCTCAGCCGCTCCTCTGGATATACAGGATCAAGCGGCACATAAACTCCGCCTGCCTTTAATACGGCGAGAACGGCTGTCAGCATGTCCGGCGACCGCTCGCTTAGAACACCGACAATGCTTTCCTTCGTGATACCATGCGCCGTAAGGCGCGCTGCCAGCCTGTTGGCGTACATGTCAAGCTGCGCGTAAGTCAGCGAGCCGCCAGAAAAGCGCAAAGCCGTCCGATCCGGCGTCAAAGCCGCCTGACGTTCAAACAGCCCGTGCAGCGTCGGAGCTAACGCTGAAACAGCTCCCGTCGTATTATATTCAGCAACCATTTTCTGTGTTTTGTCTTTATCTAGTAACGTCATCTTTGAAACAGGAAGAGAAGGATCAGAGATGACAGCTGAAATCATATGCTGTAAATAATCTTTTATCTCAGCTATTAAGCCAGGCTCATATAAACCTGTATGAAAATTGATGCGCACGAACAATGTGCGGCCTGGAATCACTTTGACGCTGCATCCATAATTAGTCTCCTCCGCCATCGCAAAGTTTTCCACTGAGAAACCGAACGATCCAGTCTGGTTTAGTCCTTCAATTTCTTGCTGGGTCGGCACGTTTTCAAACACGATAATATGATCAATGAGCTCTTGTTTAAGAGCACTCTGTGCTTGAATGTCATATAGAGGGAAATAACTGTATGCTTCTGCTTCAGTCATTTCCTTTTGTATCCGGCTGACCAGGCCAGAGAAAGAAAGAGCTTTGCTTTGGACCCGGATGGGAATGGTATTGATAAAAAGGCCGACTATATTTTCTACATCCTCCAGCTCAGAGGGCCTGCCTGAGACGACTGATCCGAACACGGCATCGTCACAGCGATTGAATTTTTGCAGCAAAATCCCCCACAAAGCTTGGAAAACGGTGTTAAGCGTTGCACCGGATGCTGCTGCGATTTTCTGCAAATCGGACGTTTCTTTTTCAGAGATGGTAAACGTGACCTGCTGTAATTCACCTTCTGATACTTGCTCGTTTCTTTTTGGCAAAGAAGAAGCTTTCTCGAAATGCTGCAGCCGCTTTTTCCAATATGCAGCTGCCTCTTCACGATCCTGCTGCATCAGCCATTTAATATACGTTCCGTACGGCTGAACTGGCTGCAAATATGGAAGCCGCCCTTCTCCCAGCGCTTGATAAATGTGGAGAAAGTCTTTGATGATGATGCCTAAGCACCATCCGTCCATTAAAATATGGTGATGGCTCCAGATGCACACGTAACGCTCAGGCGCCCATTTTAAAACGGATATTCTCATCAGTACATCCGACTGAAGATCAAAGCCCCTTTTTTTATCTTGTTCCTTGAATGCTTCTGTACAATGTTCTTTTTCTCTCTCATTAAGATGAGAAATATCTTCAAAATGAACATGGCAAGGACGGTTTTTAAGCACCACCTGACGAGGTTTGGCTACATTTTTGTAGATAAAAGTCGTTCGAAAGATTTCATACCTGTCAAAAACAGCGTCCATACTTTTCTGGAAACGGTCTAAGTCAAGCTGCCCATTGATTGTAAAAGACGCCTGTTCAAAATAAGCTCTCGACTGTTCATCATACAGCGAATGAAAAAGCATCCCCTCCTGCATAAAAGACAAGGGATATATATCCTGTATTTCGGGTTGCTGCGGCATCAATGAATCTCCTCTCCTATAGTTTGTTGACGGCCCCCATAATCTCACTTAAATCCTCCAGCGTTAAATCCTCATCAGTAAAATCAGCGGCACTCCATTCGCGGTTTTCTTTGCCCGCGCAATGCTGAATCATGTTTTCAAGCGCATGTTTAAGATGATCGGCTAATGCTTGTATGGTTTGTTTCTTAAATTGAAGACGGTTATAAATAATGTGCATGTGCAGGCATCCTGATGAAACGGCTCCGCTGATATCTAACACATAAGGCCGCTCCCAATCCGGGCTGATTTCATTCCCTGTCTTAATATCAGAAATCTCAAAAGCTTTTGATTGAACATCCTGATCAAACTGGCCTAAGTAATTAAAGCTGATTTCCGGGTCGCTGTACTCAGAATCCCAAATTTTGTTGATATATTTCAGCACTCCATAGCCTGCGCCTTTATGAGGTATGCGGTGCAGCATGTCTTTTGTCTGTTTAATGTGTCGTCCTAGCCGCTCACCTTCATCCGTATGGTCAGAATCACTCATATCAAGCCATACAGGATAAATAGAAGTGAACCAGCCTACTGTTCTGTTCATGTCAATATTGTCAAGATAATCTTCTCTGCCGTGGCCCTCCATACTGATTTTGAAATGGTCAAGTCCCGTCCATTCCTGCAAAGCTAGGCCTAAAGCAGTCAGAAGGATATCATTCGTTTCCGTGTTGTATGCATTGTTTGCACCAGTTAACAGCAATTCTGTATCTTCACGAGACAGCTCGAAATCAATTACTTCTGTATCTTTGAATGAGTTCGATGTGATCGAATGATCTTTGGGAATACGCTCAATATGCCGGTCCTCCCGCTCATTCCAATACGCGATTTCACGCTGCAGACGACGGCTTTTTGAATAGTCAGCCAATGTTTGTGCATAGGTGAAATATGAATCCGTTTTTTCCGGCAGTACGATGGGTTTTCCTGAGACTGCCTGTTCGTAAGCAATTGAAAAATCCTCAAATAAAATGCGCCATGAAACGGCATCAATGACTAAGTGATGGATCGTCAGAAACAAATGGTCTCCATCATCGGCTTTAAACAAACCAGCATGAAGCAAAGGGCCAGTTTCCAATCGAATGGTTTGCTGAATTTGGTTTGCCATTTCTTCAATCTGTTTGTGTGCTTCGGCTGACAAGCCCTGTGCATTTCCGGCTGTATTTGAACGATGATCTCTTATATCAAACAGATCGAAGGCATATAGCTCCTCATCCGGAAGATCTGCTCCTCTGTTAACCTGTACAGGCTTGCCATCTTTGTAACGGCATATGATTCTCAGTGCGTCATGATGAGTCACCAAGCTTCTCAGCACATTTCTGAGTGCAATGTCATCAAATCGTTCAGCCCGGTAGAGCATGACAGATTGATTAAAATGATGGGCTTCCAATGATTGTGAAAAAAACCATTGCTGTACAGGTGTCCAAGGCAGCTCGCCTTCGACTGGCGTTTGGTCAATTACGCGTACGGCTTTTCGAACGCGGGCGGACAGTTCACCAAGCGTCTGATGCTCAAACATCTCACGCACTGTCGTTTCATAGCCTCGCTGCTTCAGCCGTGCACACACCTGCAACGCTTTTATTGAATCCCCTCCAAGCTCAAAGAAATTCGCGCTGACACCTATCTCCTCCGCTTCGAGCAGTTCCTCCCAAATGTCAGCCATCGCCTTTTCAATCTCATTTCTAGGGCTGATATCATTCTCAGTTTGAGCGCGCTTATCTGGTTCCGGCAGGGCTTTCTGGTCGAGCTTGCCGTTAACCGTCAGCGGGATGCTGTCAATCTGGATCAAGCGGGCAGGCACCATAAAATCAGGCAGAACGGCTCTCAGGGCAGCCCTGATATCTGCTTCATTTACGACCTGTCCATCTTCCGCAACCAAGTAAGCATATACAGCGGATTGGCCTTGTTCATCATCTCTTGTGATGACAGCAGCCTCTTTGATTATTGGAAGCTGAAGCAGAGACGCCTGGATTTCGCCGAGCTCGATGCGGTGTCCTCTCACCTTTACTTGATCATCAATGCGGCCCATATATTCCAGATCTCCACTTGCCAGACGCTTTGCAAGGTCTCCGGTTCGGTATAATCTGTCTCCCGGAAGATAAGGATTAGGTACAAATCGGGCCGCGGTCAGATCATCTCTGTTCAAATATCCCCGGGCTACCCCTTCTCCGCCAATATACAGCTCTCCTGGAACTCCTGTAGGCTGAAGATTCATATGAGCATCCATCACATAAGCCTGAAGGGTTGCCAGCGGTTTTCCGATATTGCTCTTATTTTTTTCTATATCAGCTGAGGACAATTTCTTATATGTCACATGTACAGTTGTTTCAGTAATGCCGTACATATTGATCAGATCAGTATCAGGGTATTTCTCGTTCCAGGTTACAAGCATGCCGGGCTGTAAAGCTTCTCCGCCGAAAATAACGTATCGCACATGTAATCGGTCCGTATGGTTTTCTTCTTCATGAATGAGTCCGTAAAAAGCAGTTGGAGTCTGATTGAGTACTGTGACGCCTTCGTTTTTTAACAATAAGCGGAATGCGTTTGGATCGCGGGCTGTTTCTCTGGAGACAAGAACCAGCGTACTTCCATTCAGCAATGCTCCGAACATTTCCCATACTGAGAAATCAAAGCAATATGAATGAAATAAAGTCCAAACGTCCTCACTTCCAAAATCAAAAGGCAGATCCTGATGCTTCAATAGACTAATCACATTGCGGTGCTCGACAACGACGCCCTTTGGCTGCCCAGTGGTTCCAGATGTATAAATCACATAAGCTGGCTGGTCTGCTAATGTTTCTTGCGCTTTCAAATCAGGCGAAATCAATTCGTTTTCGGCGTCATTCAGGTATAAAATTTGCCCATAGTAATCCGCCGGCTTGTTGTGTCCGTGCTCTGTCAGGAGAATTCTTGCCCCGCTGTCATTCAGCATAAAGCTGATGCGTTCTTGAGGATATTCAGGGTCAATCGGCAAGTATGCCCCTCCGGCCTTTAGAATAGATAAAACGCCAATCACCATATCAGGCGATCGATCAAACAATAAACCGATGATATCCCCGGATCGGACTCCTTGTTTCATCAGCATAGCCGCTGTCCGTTCTGCTTTTTCATTCAGGTCGCGATAAGTCAGCCGTATATGATCGCATACGACTGCGGTATGTTCGGGATGTTCAGCTGCTTGTTTTTCAAATAAACGAACGATGCTTTCATCTCTTGGATAGTCAGCATACTGACCCATCGTTTCAAGAAGCAATTCGCGCGCTGGAGCAGAAAGCAATTGCATTTCCGAAAGCTTCATATGGATATCAGACGTTATTCCTTTCACCAGCTCAATAAAATGGGAAGCCCATCTTGCAATGGTCTCTTCTTCAAACAGCGCGGTACTGTATTCGAAGCGGCAGCGAATGCCATCGGAATGCTCCTCAGCGTGTAATGTCAAATCGAATTTAGATACATTGTGTGACGGGGTTACAGACGAGATAGATAAACCAGGCACTTCAAACCGGAAATCTTCGCTGTTTTGAAGCACGAGCATCGCGTCAAACAGCGGATTGCGATTTACCTCCCGTTTCGTTTCAAGTTTATTGACGAGCTCTTCAAAAGGATAATCCTGATGCTCGTATGCAGTCAGAGCAAGTTCGCGAATTTCCTGCAAATAAGAGCTGAACGTTTTGCGGCCCTCAGGCTGGCATCGCATAGCTAATGTATTGACAAACATCCCGATGACTCGCTCCAGATCAGCGTGCGGTCTCCCGGCAGCAGGCGAGCCGACAACGATATCCTCCTGCCCGCTCAGTTTGGAAAGCATGATGGAATAGACAGACAGAAGGAGCATATACATCGTCGTTCCCGTTTCAAACATCAAGCGGTGCAGTTCTTCCGCCGTTCTTTTATCAATGTTTACTTCAAATGTTCCGCCGCTGAAATCAGGCAGAAGCGGCCTCGTTTTATCAAGCGGCAAATCCAATACTGGAAGGCTGCCGCCAAGCTGCTTCAGCCAGTAGGCCTCCTGTTTGCTGTAATTCGTTTTCGGAAACTTCTCTTGCTGCCAAACCGCAAAATCCTTATAATGCAGGTTTAAAGCTGGAAGCTCTTTTCCGCAATAAAGATCAGTGAATTCTTGGACGAGTGTACTCATAGAGATTCCGTCAGCAATGATGTGATGCATATCAAGCAACAAATAGGCTCTTTCTTTTTCGAGAGATATCAAGCTTGCTCTAAAAAGCGGTCCCGCGGTAAGATCAAACGGTTTGATAAAGGACGAGATCACAGACTGCAGCATTTGCTCTGATCCAATTTCAAGCTCTTTTAGATCAGCTGCCAGCGCCGGATGAATCTTTTGCACTGGCTCTCCGTTGTTCAGTTCAAATGCCGTACGCAATGATTCATGCCGATTCACAAGCTCTGTGAGAACTTTTCTCAATCTCCCGCGATCCAAATGTCCTCGCAGTTCCAGTACCGCCGGCATGTTGTAGCCTGTGCTGTCATCTGCCAACTGGTAAAGAGCGTATAATCTTTTTTGCGAGAAAGACAGCGGATAAACATCTCTAAAATCCGCAGGTTCAATCTGCGTAAAAGCATTCTCACGTAAACTCATCAGTTTGGCTGCCATACTTTCCACGGTCGGATAAGAAAAAACGTCACTGAGCGGCAGCTCGATATTCAGCCGTTTATGTATTCTTGATACGAGTGTGGCTGCTTTTAAGGACTGTCCGCCTAATTGAAAGAAATCATCGCGTATACCGATTTGATTTTTGTTCAGCACCTCTTCCCAAATGCGTGCCAGTTCAGTTTCCATTAAGGTTTGTGGCGGCATGTACGTTAAGCTAGTTGTGTTTTCTGGTTCCGGAAGTGCGGAACGGTCGAGCTTCCCGCTGGATGTTAACGGCATTTGAGTGATTTTGATGATGCTTGCGGGAATCATATAGGACGGCAATGTACCGGCAAGATACTGGTGCAGATTCGGAAGGCCGTTTCCTTTTTCCGGAACGATATAAGCAACGAGTTCCTTTTCCTCATCAGAAACATCACGGGCCAGCACTGCAGATTCCTTCACTCCAGATGCTTGCCGAAGAACAGTTTCAATCTCACTTAATTCAATGCGATATCCCCTGATTTTTACCTGATCATCAAAACGTCCAATATATTCAATCGTGCCATCAGGCAGGAAGCGCCCTGCATCTCCGGTTCGATATAAGCGTTCCCCTTTGAGGAATGGATGGTCTGTGAATGCTTTCTCAGTTAGCTCTGTCCGCTTATAGTACCCCCGTGCGAGACCCGCGCCGGAAATACACAGTTCACCCGCCGCGCCTATCGGCTGCAGTTGCTCTCCTTGTAAAATATATACTTTTGTATTGGCGATCGGGTGTCCGATCGTGATTCTCTCTTTTTCGTTCAGATGACGAAGGATTGTTGTTGCCACACTGTTTTCTGTCGGTCCATATTCATTTGCAAGTTCAGCGGAGGGACAAATCTTTCTGCTGCTCTCAAGCAGGTCGGGAGTCACTGCCTCGCCCGCAAATGTCACGATACGAAGACTTTGTGCATCTTCAGCAGTCAGCACTTCTAATAACACCCGGTACAGGGAAGGAACAATAAGCATATGACTAACCTTGTATTGAGCTATTTTCCGTCTGAGGGCGAGCACGTCCTTCGCTTCGTTATCTGTTGTCAGCAGCACGCATGCGCCGGACAGAAGCGGAGTAAACAAGCTCGTCACGCAGCCGTCGAAAACATAGGAAAACAGATGAAGTGCTGTATCCCCTTCGCTCATGCCGTACTCTTCCCGTCTCCACTGCAAGGTATTTGCAATTCCTTGATGGTCAACGAGCACTCCTTTTGGCCGTCCTGTCGTTCCTGACGTATAGATCAGGTAGGCAAGCTCACCAATCGATGCATCAGGAGAATCCGTTCTGTAATGTGTTGTATGTCCTGATGTCACAATACTGCCTTTATAGCCTGACGGGATGGATGAAATAATTTCTTCTTCTGTCAGTAAGAGAGCTGCTTGACTGTCATGCAGCAGAAAAGAAAGCCGCTCTTTCGGATAACTTGGATCAAGAGGCAGATAAGCGCCTCCGGCTTTCCAAATTCCAAGCAGGGCAGCAGCCATGTCCATTGACCGTTCCATCATCACAGCGACAATCCCGCCAGATCCAGCTCCCTTTTCTATCAGGGCGTGTGCAATCTGATTGGCTCTTTCATCTAATTGCCGATATGTCTGGCACTCATCTCCCATTCTCAAAGCATTCGCGTCAGGTGTTTTGAGAGCCTGTTCCTCAAACAATTGGGATAGCGTTTTGCTTGGATAATGGCGCTCCGTTTCGTTAAACGATTGAATGAGCTTACGTTCTTCAGGAGGCACAATGTTGATGCTGTCGACAGCAATATCGGGATTTGACAAAATACAATCCATTGCCTGCATGAGGTGCCCCTGAATCCGAAGCACCTCTTCACGTTCATAAACGGCGGCATTGTAGCTGAATTTAATATAAAATGATTCACCTGGAACGATGACAACGTTAAGGTCATAGCTGGTTTGTTCTGACATAGAAATGTCATCTAGCTTCAATGCGTTTTCGTCATTTTCGCTTTGCCTATTGACTGCCTGCTGAAGCTGTACAGGATAATTTTCAAAGACAAGAATATGATCGATCAATCCTTGCTTCAAAGCACTGCGGTTTTGAATCTCATAAAGCGGATAATAACCATGCTGCTCAGAACGTAAAGTATCCTCCTGCACGGATTTGACAAGCGTAGAAAATGCCATTTTCTCTGCAGATCGAATACGCACCGGAACAGTGTTAATAAACAAGCCGACCATTGACTCGATCCCGTCAATCGCTGACGGACGTCCGGAAACAACAGAGCCGAAGACCGCGTCATCCGTACCGTTGTAACGATGGAGAAGAACACCCCATAGACTCATAAATAAAGTGTTTAATGTAACTCCCCAATTTTGAGCAGCTGCTGTCAATTTCTGAACGATAGCCGGCTCTAAAGAAAAACGGATATTTGCGGCTTCATATTCCCCATTCGCTGAGCGGCTTTTTAGTTTAGGAATAGAAGCGGTATTGCCGTACTCCTGCAGGTAATCTCTCCAGTATGCAGCGGTTTCTTCTTTATCTTGTTCTCCGAGCCATTCAATATAACGGCTGTACGGCACCGTGCTGCCGAGCTGTACAGGCCTGTTATTTTTAAGTGAGTCATACATGCTGAAGAATTCTTTGAGGATGATGCCCAGGCACCAGCCATCCATGATGATATGGTGATGCGTCCAGACACATGTATATGTGCTGTCTCCTCTATCAAAAAGCATGAGCCGCATTAACGGATCTTTTTGCAAGTGAAACCCTTTTTCCCGGTCCTGCTGCATAAAGTCTTCTATCAGAGCAAGCTGCTCATCATCTTTCAGGTGAGAAAGATCTTCCCTTTGTACGGTCAATTCACGGTTTGTCAGCACAACTTGCTGCGGCCCAGTGAGGTCTGGAACCTCCTTAAGGAATATGGTTCTGAAAATATCGTATCGGGAAACAAGAAGATTTAAGCTCTTTTGAAACGAATCGATACACAGGCTGCCTGTAATGGTAAACGAGGTTTGTTCCACATAGGCTTTAGAGCTGAAATCAAGCAGTGAATGAAACAGCATCCCTTCCTGCATGTACGATAACGGATAAATATCTTGGATCTGCGTTGCTTGCGTCATCAATTCCACACACCTTTTCCAAAAGTTAAAGATCTTTAATGAGATTTTCGATGCTAGATAATGCGGATGGCGTTAGTTCTTTGTTGCTGAAATCGCTCAGCGTTTTTTCTCGTTCTTTTTTCTTTGTACAATGCTCAATGATCTCGATAAGATGACTGTGAAAGCTGTCCATCAAACACTGAATTGTGTTTTCGCGGAATACCCGGGTGTATACTGCTTTGACTTGCAGGCGTCCGTCTGTTATCAAAGCATTAATATCGAGCTCGTACTCTCTTTCTCTCTCCCCCGCTATTTCGTAACGAGGCTGATAAGAAGACAGTTGAAACAAATCAGAACCCTGACCTTCGCTGAATTGTCCAAGATAATTGAAGCTGATCTCAGGCTCTTTATGCTGTATGGCTCCCTTTTGTACTAATAAGCCGTAGCCCGTTCCCTTGTGCGGCACTCTTCTCAGCCTGTCCTTTGTCGCTTTGATTCTGTAACCGAGCTGATCTTCAGATGAATGCGGTGCACTCATGTCCAGAAGGATAGGATAAATAGAAGTGAACCAACCTACTGTTCGTGAAATATCAATATTCGGAACATGTCCTTCTCTTCCATGGCCCTCAGCGCTGATCACAATTTGTTCGTGTCCGCTCCATTCATAAAGCGCCATTCCTAAAGCAGTGAGCAAAAGTTCGTTGGCATCAGTACCATAGGCTTGCTGCGTTTCAAACAGCAGTTTTTTAGTCCAGTCACTGGCTAATACAAACGCAGCTGTTTCAGCACTGCTTTGATGCCTGTCCGACTCAGCCATGTCCTTAGGCAGAAAAACATTATGGGCATCTAAAATCGTTTGCCAATATGTTATTTCTGATAACAATTGCCGGCTCCCGGCTATCTGTGCCAGACCGCTGGCATATGATAAATAAGAATCGCTTTTCGGCGGCAGTTTGATCTCTGTTTGCTCCAAAGACTGTTGGTAGGCTGCAGCTAAATCTTCAAGCAGAATCCTCCAAGAAACGCCATCTACAGCGAGATGGTGGATCGTAATCAGCAAATGGTCTCCCTCTGTCGTTTTAAACAATCCCGCTTGCAGCAAAGGTCCTTCTTTTACATTCATATTGCTTTGAAGCACGATTTCCTCAGCAGCAAATTTTTCTTCCAAGAGTGTGCCTTCTGCCTGTTCCTTTGTCCAATCTGCTAGGTGAAATCCGAACAGTTCGTTTTCAGTGATCTGAATTCCGCGATTGTACTGAACGACACGCCCGGTATGATCCTGTGTAAACACCATGCGAAGCGCGTCATGATGCTCAGTCAATTTGCGCAGCGCTTGGCGAAGCGCGTCAGCATGAAACCCCTTTTCGCTGAAAAGCATGACCGATTGGTTGTAATGATCACGAAAAGCATGACGCTGATCGAAAAATTTGCACTGAATCGGTGTAAGATCCGCTTCACCTTCGATAGGCCTTTGTTCTGCCTGAGATATCAATGGAGTGATATGGCTGCTCAGCTCATGAACTGTTGGATAACGGAATAAATCTTGTATAGTCATGCTCCAGCCTTCAGCTGCCAGCCGGGCGGACACTTGCAGTGCTTTAATAGAGTCTCCTCCAAGCTCAAAAAAGGAGTCGTGAATGCCAACTCGAGACACGCTCAGCACGTCCTCCCAAATCTGCGCTGTCATTCCCTGCAATTCGTTGACCGGTGCAGTATACGGCCGCGAGAAAGCTTCATTTGGTGCCGGTAAGGCTCTTCTGTCCAGCTTCCCGTTTAATGTCAGCGGCATAGTTTCCAAAGGAATGATATGCGCAGGGATCATATATGCCGGCAGCATTTTCGATAAAGCGCCGCGGAGAACCGTTGTATCGGCATCTGAAGGCAGAATATACGCTGCCAAACGAGCCTGTCCATTCGTATCACTTTGAACCGCTACAACCGCTTCATTGACAAGTCCGGTTTGGAGAAGCACACTTTCAATTTCTTCTGTTTCGATCCTGTACCCGTTTATTTTTACTTGATGATCTATCCGGCCAAGAAGCCTGAGAGTGCCGTTTGGAAGCCAGCAAGCCAGATCCCCTGTTCTGTAGAGTCTTTCTCCGGATACAAATGGATTTTTTGTAAATTTCTTTTCCGTTAATTCAAATTTTCCGTGATAGCCCT
Organism: Bacillus sp. FSL K6-1012; assembly: GCF_037964915.1. Lineage (NCBI taxonomy): Bacteria > Bacillati > Bacillota > Bacilli > Caryophanales > Bacillaceae > Bacillus > Bacillus sp. FSL K6-1012. Next base: position 2,131,764 of record NZ_CP150175.1, read on the forward strand.
TGGCAACGCCGGCTCCGCCGATACAAAGCTCGCCGGCAATACCGATCGGCTGTATTTGGTCAGTCTGGCTGAGTACATACAGTTTTACATTGGGAAGCGGGATGCCGATCGGTACGCTGTCTCCCGAATACTCTTCACCCATATTCATTTCATAGTAACTTGAATCAATCGTGGCCTCTGTGACCCCGTAACTATTGATTAAGCGCATTTTGTTTCCGAAACGGTCCGCCAATGTTTTGAAATCATGGGCTTTCACCATATCCGAACCAAGAATAAGGATGTCTAAGTCAGGAAGACTGAGCTGGTTGCGGTAAACATATTCCATAAATGGGACAATGAGTGCCGGTGTTGACTCCATGATCGTGATACGCTGGCGGTTCATCAATGCATATAATTCATCAGGCTCAAGCCTTGTTTCATCAGAGCAAATGACTAGAGTCCCTCCATTGGCCAATGTTCTCGCCAAGTCTCCTGAAAAGACATCAAAGGAAAAGCTCGCCATTTGAAGCAGCCTGACAGGCATTTGATCGAGCTGATATATGCTGCGCCATGCAAGAACAGCATGAGCAAAGTTGCGGTGCGTAACGATAACGCCTTTAGGCGCACCGGTTGTTCCTGACGTATAAATGATGTATGCCGAGTCCTCCGGGGCAGGAGATGAAGCAAGGTTGCATCTTTTTGCTTCATAGAAACTTTCATCATCAAGACAGATGCGAGAAATATCACCTATATCTGAGCCTGCAATCAAATGCTTTACTTCATTCTGTAAAAGAAGAATTTCAGCCCCGCTGTCTTTGAGAAGGTATTCAATCCGGGCTTTTGGATAATGAGAATCTATCGGAATATACACGCCGCCGGCTTTCATAACGGCTAAAATACCAACAATAGCATCAATGGATCGCTCCGCTAAAACAGCAACGATTGGCTGCGTCTCTTTTCCTTTTTCTTGCAGTGTGCGCGCCAGACGATTGGCTTTTTCGTTGAGATGGCGATAGCTGATCTGTTTTTCACCGTCCATAACAGCAATATGCTCCGGTGTCTCTTCAGCCCTCTTTTCAAACATGCGATGAAAAACGATATCAGTTTGAGAACATTCAACGTGGGTTTTGTTGAGTTCTATCAAAATCTTTTGTTTTTCTTTTTCGCTGAGTATATTCACTTGTGAAAGAGTTGTATTAGGATTTGACGTGGCAGCACGCAAAAATTCGGTAAAATGAGCCGTCCAGCGTTCAATTGTCGTTCTCATAAATACGTCGGTACTAAATTCCATGTCACATCTGATGACTCCATCTGATTCAGCCGCAATCAACGTCATGTCAAATACAGAAATTTGATGAATAACATTTGCAGGCCGTGCTTTTATGTCTCCAAGATTAATGTCTTGTTTGTCCATATTTTGAAGAATAAACATCGCATCAAACACTGGATTTCGGCTCATATCCCTTGTTACGGCGAGCTTGTCGACAAGCTCTTCGAACGGATAATCCTGATGTTCGTAAGCTTCCAATGCGTTCTCACGCACTTCCTGCAAAAATTGCGCAAACGGCTTCCCGCCCTCCGGGCGTGTCCGGAGCGCCAGGGTGTTGACGAACATTCCAAGTATCGGCTCAAGGTCCTTGTGAGGACGTCCGGCAATTGGTGACCCGACGATGATGTCTTCCTGTCCGCTTAAGCGCGCCAATAACGCTGTGTAAGCTGCCAGGAGCACCATGTACAGGGTGCTTCCGTTCTCGCGTGCGAGTTTGTGAAGCCCGGCTGTGAGTTCTTGATCGAGCGTAAATGAAACTTGATCACCCGCGAAGCTTCGCACCGGCGGCCGGGCGTAATCAGCCGGCAGGTCCAGTACGGGCAGCTCGCCTTCGAGCTGCTTCAGCCAGTATGCCTCCTGCGTCTTGTACGTGTCTCCTTTTTTAAAGGCCTCCTGCCATACGGCATAGTCTTTATATTGAATGTGAAGCGCAGGTAGCTCCTGATTGGCGTACAGCTCCCCGAATTCCCGAATGAGCGTATTGACTGACACACCGTCTGAAATAATGTGATGCATATCGACCAGTAATAGATGCCGCCCGCCTGATACCTTGACGACCCCCGCTCGGAACAGCGGAGCTTGGCTGAGATCAAACGGCTGGATAAACGCTGCCGCGGCTTCCTGTTCAGTTTGTCCGCCGAGCACAGAGGTGTGGAATGTAAACGGCACTTCTTCATGGATACGCTGAACCGGCTCGCCGTCTGTGTCCGTTGTAAAGGACGTGCGCAGTGACTCGTGGCGTTTGATCAGCTTGTTGAATACGGCCTCCATTCTTGTAAGAACCAGCTTTCCTTCCAGCTCCAAGACTGCCGGCATATTGTAGCCTGTGCCACCATCCTCCAGCTGCTGGAGCACATACATCCGCTTTTGGGCGGAGGAAACCGGGTAGGTCTCGCGTTTTTCAGCCGGCTTAATGGCTTCATACGGACTTTCCGTTCCTTCGCTGATGACAGAAGCCAAACCTTCTACCGTCGGATGGGCAAACACATCCTTCAGCGGCACTTGGACGCCGAATTCCTTAGCGATCCGGGAAACAAGCGCGGTGGCTTTTAAGGAATGGCCGCCCCGGTCAAAAAAGTTGTCGTGAATGCCGACAGGTCCGCTTTTCAGCACTTCCTCCCACAGCTGGGAAAGCTTCATCTCTGTCAGATTTCTCGGCGCTGTGTAGGTTTCCCGATCTGCCGCTCCGTCAGGAGCAGGCAGCGCTTTTCGGTCGAGCTTTCCGCTCGGGGTAACCGGCCATTGTTCCATCTCAATGATATGAGCAGGAATCATGTAGCCCGGAAGCAATGTCTCAAGCTGCTTGCGCACTTCGTTTCTTTCGCGCCCTTCTGCATACGCACATAATTCCGTCTCGCCGCTTTCTGTACGAACAGTCACAGCCGCTTCCCGCACGCCTTCTATGCTTCTGAGCGCCGCTTCGATTTCTCCCGGCTCAATACGATAGCCGCGGATTTTCACCTGGTCATCCAGACGGCCGAGGAATTCAACCTGTCCGTCTGGCAGCCAGCGCGCCAAATCACCCGTTTTGTACATGCGTTCACCCGGATAAAATGGATCATCAAGAAAACGTTCTTCTGTTAATTCCGGACGATTCAAGTAGCCTCTGGCAACCCCGGCTCCGGCGATATACAATTCTCCCGCTACGCCGACAGGCTGTACGGCTAAATGAGGATCTAACACATACAGACGCGCGCCAGGCACGGGTTTTCCGATCGGAAGGCGCAAGCGATCCTTGTCCAGCTCAGGATTACACGCGTAAAATGCCGCATCAACGGTTGCTTCTGTCGGCCCGTAGCCGTGGACCAGTGATGTCTCCGGCAGCAAAGAAGCGAAACGGGCTGCCGTATGGGGTGCCAGCGGTTCACCTCCGGCGAATACGCGCTTCAGGCTTCTCGGTGCCTCTATTTCCGCTTGATCCAAAAAGCTGTTCAGCATGGCCGGGATAAAATGGGCCGTTGTAACGCCTTCTTCCCGAATAGCTTTTACCATCAATGCCGGATCTTTTTCCCAGTCGGCCGGAAGCAGATAGGCCGAAGCACCTGAAAGCATCCACCAAAACAGCTGCCAGACAGATGCATCAAAGGAAAAAGACGTTTTCATCATAATGATGTCGTCATCCTCTAAAGGAAACTGCATCTGCATGCCGGTCAGAAAGGAAACAGCCTGGCGTTGCTCAACGGCGACCCCTTTCGGCTGTCCAGTGGAGCCCGACGTATAGATCACATAGGCAAGAGAATCGCTGTCCGCTTGATGAAGAGAGTAATATTCAGATTCTTCATTCGCAAGCGCCGTCATATCCACTTCAAGTGTCTTTCCGGAAAAATCAGGTGCCTTTAATCCCGGCTGCGTCAGCAACAATGCTGCCCCGCTGTCTTTCAGCATATAGCTCAGCCGCTCCTCTGGATATGCAGGATCAAGCGGCAAATAAGCTCCGCCTGCCTTTAATACGGCGAGAACGGCTGTCAGCATGTCCGGCGAACGCTCGCTTAGAACACCGACAATGCTTTCCTTCGTGACACCATGCGCCGTAAGGCGCGCTGCCAGCCTGTTGGCGTACATGTCAAGCTGCGCGTAAGTCAGTGAACCGCCAGAAAAGCGCAAAGCCGTCCGATCCGGCGTCAAAGCTGCCTGACGTTCAAACAGACCGTGCAGCGTCGAAGCTGCAGGCGAAACAGCTTTCGTTCTGTTAAATTCATACAAAACTTTTTCTTTCTCATGTTTTTCTGCCATATCTAATTCTTTTATAGTGCTATGCGGATTTTGAAGCGCGTTTTCCAGCAACGTAAGCAGGTGGTGCTGAATCCGTTTAATGTCCTCAAGAGAAAATAATATATGTTGATAGTCGAAATTTAATTGAATGGCTCCAGTATCTATCCGCTCCTGTATTTGAACAGAAAGCTCATTCGCGGTGTATCCGCTGAAATAAAGCGCCGTCTCATAGTTCAAATCATCCGCTTTTTGCCACTGAAGCGGATGGTACTGCATTGATATACCGATCAGGTTGTGTAAATCCTTGTGTTCTTTTCTTAATTCATTCACCAGCAAATTATAAGGAAATCTTTGGTGACGCATGACTGAAAGCTGTTCTCTGCCGACACTGCGTACAAAGGAAAGAAAATCGGCGTCAGAATCAACCGTTTTTCTGATTGGAAGAGAGCTGACAAACATGCCAAGCATTTCTTTCTCTGCCTTTGACCCCCTGTTTCCATAGTAGGTTCCGATCGCAAGGTCCGTTTTAGAGGTGATGCGGCTGATACATATGTAAAATGAAGCCATAAATAAGGAAATCATACTGATTTTCTGTTCTTCGCAAAAAGCTTGGATGGTATGTGCTAGGTAAGGTGAAAGTGTGATAGTATCTCTCGATGCGGAGGTACTCTGCTTTTGTGAAGTGCTCTGTCCGGTTAGTGAGTGGTATACCGGCGGCTGTTGGTAGGTTTGCGTCCAAAACAAATGGTCTTTTTCAAAACGTGAAGATTGTAAGTACTGCCTCTCTTTTTCTATGTAGCTAATGTAGGAAGGCTCTTGCTCATCGGGTATAGGCTCCCCTTTTTTGATTTTTTGATACAGATTAATAATTTGATTTCCCATCAAATTTAAAGAGATGCCGTCCATGATAATATGATGGAATTTCGCATATAGCCAAATTTCATGGGGGTGGATTCTAAGAAGATAAAATTGATACAGAGGCGAATCAAGCAGCTTAAACGGAATTCTGGCTTGATCATGAATCCATTGCTCTGTTTCAGTCATTTCAGCATTTGTAAAATCTATTATTTCAAGTGATAATCCTTTGTATTCTGCAAGATACAGACGAGGCTCTGACTCCGATTCAATTCCTTCTGTCAGCTGGAACCTGATTGCATCATTACGGGAGATTGAAAGGTTCAGAGCCAACTGAAGAGCATCAAGATCAACATCACCCCTGAATTTTACACAGGCGGTCAGATTACAGATGCTTGTACCAGGCTCCAACAGTTCAGTAAACCAAACTCTCCTTTGGGCATGAGTTAAACCATAAGTATTTTCTTTCAACGAATTCCCTCCAATTCTAATTTATAAGAGGATAAGAAACTGAAATAATTACAATAAAAAGAAATTATATGACTATATAATCCATATATGCATTATATTAACCGAATTTTTTTAAAGTACAATAAAAAATATAAAATTTTTATAACATTTTTTTGAATATAGTATTAATTATTTATTTTTCTTGATTAATTTTATTAGGATTTCGAATGTAAAGATATGAAAGTATCGATTTTTAATAGTTCTTCATCACTAGATTTTTTCTTCATTTATTTAATTTCATATGAGGATAGTGTTGAACCGTTTATAAGATATTCTCCGCCTCAGTATCAGTTACATTTCTACAATATTTAGCTGAATGTTTTAAAAACAAGCGCGATAATGTAAAAAGAAATATAAAAAACCTGTTTTCGCGGAAAACAGGTTTAGCGTTTTTATTGATTTGCCAAAATAACAGCAATTTGATCCTCAATGTCTTTGCCATCCGAGTCATCAATCAAACCGTTTAGAAGAATAGAGAAAACGAGCGTTTTTCCGCTCTTTGTTTCTGCATAGCCAGACAGAGAGCTGACAGTGCTTAAGGACCCGGTCTTTGCCCTTATTTTTCCTTCTGCCGGGGTGTCTTTCATGCGGTTTCTTAGCGTCCCGCCTACCAGTCTGTCACTGTTCCCCGCTTCCGGCAGAGCATGCAGATAAGGTTGAAACCACTTTTCATCTTGGATGTCATATAATAGCTTTGTGATTTGGTCTGATGATACGGCGTTGATATGAGAGACCCCGGAACCGTCCCTCAAAATAAGTGTTTTGGGATCAACGCTGAAATTCGGAAGCGTACTGTTTAGCACTTCAAGCCCTTTTTCCCAGCTGCCCTCTCCTTTTTCCTCTTTCCCCATCTCTTTTACAAGTACCTCGGCGTGTCCGTTATTGCTTAATTTCATAAAAGGAAGAAATAGCTTAGACAAAGGCATTGAGTGATGAGTGGCCAGTACGTCTGAAGAGTCGGGCGCTGTGCCCGTTATGATTTTCCCTTTTACTGTAATGCCTTGTTTTTTAAGAGCCTGCTTAAATAAATCTAAAGCATATCCTGCCGGCTCCCAGACGGAAATCCACTCTTTTGTTTTGCTTGCATCAACCGGTATGCTCCCTTTAATCGTGATAGTATTGGTTCCATGTTCTCTTTCGATAGAAAGATCTTTCTTTTTTCCCGCCTCAACTGTTTTCGCCTCATTCTCAATCGCTACATAATCCGTTTTTGGTGACACTGATATTGCTGGCTTTTGTCCTTCTTTCTTTCCCGGGCTGGCTTCTACTATCACAGTGCCTGCATCATAGTCCTCATTTGGAGACGCTGTCAGTGCGGAAATTTGCGCGCCGTAATAAGTGTACTCATCACTCCATGGCAAATCAGGCGAATAGCGGATATGATCATACCATGAGTCATCGGCGACAAGATTGCCTTTTATGGACTTGATGCCGGATTTTTTCAGCTTTTCGGCCATTTGATCAAAATCAGATGGTAAAAGTGTCGGATCTCCTTTTCCTTTCAGATAAAGGTTGCCATTCAGTTTTTGTCCTTTAAGGCGGCCGTCTGTCCGCACTTCTGTTGTGAAAGAATAATCCTCACCGAGAACAGAAAGTGCCGCGGCGGCTGTAAAAAGCTTCAAAGAAGAGGCGGGTCTCATCCGGACATCCCCTAAATGGTCGTAAATGACGTCGCCTGTTTCTGCAGAACGGACAGTAATGCCGGCCATTGCACCTTTTAAAGCAGGTTCATTGGCTAAAATGGTTTCAATCTGCCCGGCAAGTGTATCCTGTTCTTCAGCCGCCTGTACAGCATGATGCATATATGGAATGGAAGCAAAGATGAAAAGCAGCAATATTACAAAATAAAGCTTCATGCTTTTTCCCATTTTCTTATCCCGCCTCTCCTGATTGGCTATCGATGATTACGCTCAATCGTGATGCTGCTTTTTACTGTCTTCTCTTCACCAGGCTCTAACACATGTAAGCCAGTGAGTGACGAAGGGAGATCAAGGTTAACTGCGTTTGTCACCCATGTATAAGGCTCCGGGCATAAATACCCTTGTGTTCCATCAGCATTATACACAACCCAATGCTTAAATTGTTCATCCGCCTTGTAGATCATATTCAGGTGTGCATGCTGACGGTAAATGACGGCCTGATTTTCTCCTCCTCTCTTCTGATAAGAAGATAAAAAGACATCATCAAGCTGCTGCCGCAAGAGCATTCCTTCGTGCAAAGCTTCCTGATTTGGTATATCGATCAGCTTTCCGGTCGGTAATAAACGTTCATCCAATTCCCATTGCTGATCAGCAGTAAGAGAAAATAAAGAGCTCTCTTCTGGGAAAACGAAGGTCGTATGATAACCAAGCCCCCAAGGAAATGCATCCTTCCCTTTATTCATGATCGTGGCATGCTTATAAAGAGTGTTATCTTTTAAAATGTATGTCATCCGTACAACAGCATGATGCGGAAATTGTTTATAAACATGGGGAATTTCCGATAGATCAATTTCAGTTTCTATGATCACTTCTTCGTCTGTTTGTTTCATCGTTATGATGTCCCACTTTTTGTCATAGAGAAAGCCGTGGAGGTGATGGTGTTTATCTTTTTCATTGATATCAAAATGATACGTTCTGCTCCGGAAGGTGAACGTTCCGTCACTTATGCGGTTAGGCGGAAACAAAATGGGAATTCCATACAATGTAGGTGTGTCATGAAAGCTTTCAGTTGTTTCCGGTTCTCGTAAAAGGTGCATCTTTGTTTCTTTGTCTACGAGAGAAATGACGTTGCTGCCCCACTCAGGCACGACTATTATTTCCAAATGCTCATTACCCGCTTTGACAGCTGGTGTTCCTAAATACGTCATCTTTTCAATATAATTTGTCATGTGTACTCAACCTCTCCTTAGTTCAATGCTTATATATAAATTCAATTCAGTGTGCACTATTTCCTCCATTTTATGTTTTCCCTTTTGTCTTTAAGTAAACAAAAAACACCATTCAAAATGAACGGTGTTTTTTGGAGTTTATTGAATCAGACGTGTAATCTGCTTCTTTTTCCAAATGAATTGATAATACCCGTAAATCAAAAGCAAACTCACAGCAAATGCTGCCGGATAGCCTACCCAAATGCCGAGTATTTCAAGATTTGTATAGTGAGACAGAACAAACGCGACCGGCACCTCGATTCCCCAGATGGCAAAAATACTGATAAGGGTCGGCCATAAAACCGTTCCGCTTGCACGCATCGTCGCAGAAATAATTTGGGCATTCCCAAACAGCAAATAGCTCCATAATGTAATCATCAAAAGCCTGTGTGCAATGTAAAGGGTATCTTTCTCGGTCAAAAATAATGCTAAAATCTGATGTGCAAAAAGATAGATAAGGAGGATCAGCACACCGCCAATGATATAATTCAGCCAAATACCGACCCGAATGACTTGCTTTAACCGGTCAAACTCATTCGCTCCAATAGATTGAGCGGCGAAAATAGACACCGCGATCCCCAGACTGACAGCCGGCATTTGCACATAGCTGGCTACCTGATTGACCACGCCATATGCTGCTGTTGCATCAGAGCCATAATGATTGACGAATGAAATGACTGCTATTTCCGATAGTGAGACGAGAATCATGTTAATGCTTGACGGAATACCAAGACGCAGCAGAAGCGCCAGCAATTCCTTATCCATTTTCAAATAACGCCGTACTGTCTTATCAAATTGCAGCGGGTGTTTCGTTTTCCGCAGATACACCAATAATACGATAAAGGTCACAATTGTAGAAATAACGGTTGCGTAAGCAGAGCCGTAAATGCCCAGCTTCGGCAAGCCGAACATGCCGAGAATTAAGATTGGTAAAAGTGCTATATTGATGACTGTGCTTACAATCAATGTATAAAACGGTGTCTTAGAATCTCCTGTCCCCCGCAAGAATGTGGTATAAGCAAAATATAAAAACATAAACGGCATTGCGCAAAATAAGATACGCGCATAGCTGACACTGACATGAATTACATTTTCTGGCGTTCCCATGAGACGCAGAATATCTAAGGTGAATATACTGCCGATCACAGCTAACACAATTCCTAATAAAAAGGTGAATGTCAGCGTTGTTCCGACAACGGCCTTTAACCGTTCCTCATTTTTTGCCCCATAGGCTTGCCCGATAAGAATGGAACTGCCGGAACCGATGCCGATCGTAAATGAAATGAGAAGAAAAAACAGCGGGAAAAAGGATGAGACAGCTGCAAGCGCATCTACGCCAAGCCATCTGCCCACAGCGACCATCCCGACTAATTGGCCCACTGATTGCAGCACATTGCTCAGAAGGAGCGGCACTAAAAATAGTGACATTGACCGCCAAACAGATGGATTGCTCTTCTTCTTAGATACGGGATTTTCTTGTAATGTTTCCATATGAATGACTCCTTTATTTAAACTCGTTTCACTAACGTGCTCCCGTTTCTTTTGAAATGAACACGACATGCAACATGTAACTATTCACCACAGTACTTATAAAACCCTTCCCGATTCTCCTATTTTTACACATTTTTCAATCTGCAAGAATAAACTAGTGCGATACAGCATAGTCTTTTGGTGAGATGAAAGAATAAAAAATAATTTATGCAAAAGTATTGTAATCTAAACGTAACTATTGTAACATTTGTAACATAAGAGAAAGAGATTTTAAAGGAGAGAGCCACATTGAAAAAATATCTTCTATTTCTAACCACTATTGCACTTATTCTGTCATTAAACACAAATGCATTTGCGAAAAACACATCCGGAGATTTATCACAAAAACAAGCATTGCAGCTGGCACTAACAGCAAGAGAGCATTTTTGGAATACAATGAGCGGACACAATCCAAAAGCGAAAAAAGCAGTTTGCCCATCAGGCACATTCGAGCATCAAAATCTTCAGTACGTATACATGTGCAGTGACCTTGGCACAAAAGAAAAAGCTGTGAATTACTTAACACCTATTTTCTCAAAAACAGCGATTGAAAAAGGCTTTAAAGACTATCATTTCATTGTCTCAAAAGGAAAACTGGCTGTTCCGGTCGGTGACGGAGACAATCTCTTAAATTGGAAAAAATCAACCGCTAAACTCATTTCTAAAAAAGGCGGCACAGTCACATATGAATTTACCGTTCCTACTTTGGACGGATCACCTTCAGCAAAACGGAAAGTGACATTTGTAAAAGAGAACAAAAAGTGGAAAGTAAATCGCTTTGACGCAGTTATATAAGAAAAAAACGCCCGAGAAAGGGACTGACCCCCGTTTTTGAGACAGGGATCAAAACACTTTTATACAGCCAATTGCCGATAGCTTATCGGTGATTGGCTGTTTAGTTTCGTTTGAATACGAATGTTGTTATAATAATAAATGTATTCTTTGACAGTGCGTTCTACGATGGCGGTCGTGGTTCGATTAATGCTGTTAAGATAGAACGTTTCAGACTTTAGTGAGGAATGAAACGATTCGATGGAGGCATTATCAGCGGGCGTCCCTTTGCGGGACATGCTCATGGTAATGCCTTTTGTTTTAACAGCTTTCTGATACTCATAAGATGTATACACAGATCCTTGGTCACTATGTAACACGCAGTTCTGAGGCAGTGTTGGCAGCTGATCAAGTGTGTTTAAGACAAAGTCTGTGTCCTGCTTATCTCCAATCGTGAAAGCAATCACTTCTCCATTGTATACATCCAATATACTGGAAAGGTACAATTGTTTCTGTCCATAAGGCAAATATGTGATGTCCGTTACTAGTTTTTCAAGAGGATGATCAGACTGAAAGTTCCGATCTAATATATTATCAACCACGGCATATGGCTGCCCATTCTTCTTGCGTTTTTTCACCTTAACCCGGCACTGCCACTGATTTTTCTGCATGATACGCTGAACCGTTTTATGGTTAATACGCATTTCCTTTTTTAATATAGCTGTAATTTTTCGATATCCATATCGATACTTGTGCTCTCGGCACAACGTGCCGATTTGTTTTTCCAAATGGCACTTGGGATGATCTATCATCAGGTTCTTCTTCCAACGATAATAAGACGCTCGTGAGATACCTAAATGAACACAGATATTCTGTACGGTCATTGTGCCGTGCAATACTTCTACAAGTTCGACTGACGTTTGGCTATCAACTTCCTTTCCAATTCGTTGTACTTTTTTAAAACTTCATTTTGTTGTCTCAGATAACGGTTCTCTGCCTGCAGTTTCTCTAATTCGGAAGAATACTCCGGACCTTTTCCGTAAGTGTATTGCTTACCAACAGGCTGTTCAAATCGATGTGTATCCCCAGCCTTATGCCATCTAGCCCATGTCTGAACCTGCGTCTTATTCTTGATATTCAATTCCTGCATGATCTCTTTCATAGGCACGCCTGCCAATCTCATTTCTACAGCCTTCTGTTTGACTTCAATCGGATAACTCATTCTTGTTCCCATACAAAAAACACCTCTAAGTCTTATTTCGGATAACAACTATCCGTTTTCAAACTTGAAGGTGTTTTTTATTTGTCTCATCTTTATGGGGTCAGTCCCGAAAAACGGGCGTTTTTTATGTTAAGCATAAAAAGGGCAACGGACGTATCGTCCATTGCCCTTTTGTTTTATTACGCTCTAGGAGAGATTCGAACTCCCGACCTGCAGTTTAGGAAACTGCTGCACTATCCGCTGTGCTACTAGAGCTTTTTTGATATCTATATAGTAGCTCCGATTGTCACGATTTTCAAGCGATATGATTTACAGCCCTCCAAATACCTTATAAGCAGCTCTTGTTGTATCTTCATCGATTCCAATATAACGCATTGTAATCGAAGGTGATGAATGATTAAGGATCCTCTGCAGCTCAGCGATATCTTTTGTCCGCTGGTAGAAATGATAGCCAAATGTTTTCCGGAGCGTATGGGTCCCTATTTCCTCAAGTCCGCACGCTTCGGCTGCCTCTCTTAAAATTCTGTATGCCTGAATGCGTGAAATTGGCTTTTTGGTTCGGACAGATTTAAAGAGATATTCATTTTCTTTCATATCTTTCGTATACTCGTATATTTCTGCTTTCAAAGATTCTAAAATGAGAATCTTCCTTTTCTTTTTTGTTTTGCTTTCAGTCGCCCATAAATGGTCTTTATTTCTGACATCTTTCACCTGAAGCGGCAAAATATCAGAAATTCGGAGCGCGCTGTTAATGCCGAAAATAAACAAAAAATAATCACGCTTGTTTTTGCTGCGTAAATACTGTTTTACATCTTGAATTTTCTCTAAACTGCGGATCGGCTGTACAATATGCATCAAAAAACTCCTTAAAAACCGTTATGTAACGTTTTGAGGTCTATGTTACTATTATAGCGGAAAAACGTTGAATGTCAAAGTTCGGAGGCATTTATGTAACATAATATACATAGTGTTACATAAACAGAAAAGAGATCTCTTGAAACGCCCTATCTTCTGAAATGGCATTTACAGGCTCATATAAAGCTTTTCCGCCTCCTGAGACAAATCACTCTGACCCTTCCCGAAAAAGCCCTTATAACGCAATATGACGCTTTTCTTTTCGAGATGCTCACAAAAAATATGCAAAAAAAAGACACAATTTGAAATTGTGTCCTAGTCTTCATCCTTTACATCAATATCTTCTGGGATCGGTTCATTTAATATTTCCTGCACGAGCGCTTTGTAATTTTCCAGCTGTTCGAGATGCGTTTTGAACTGTCCCTTATAAATCAAAAATTGCTCACCGTCATGAACGGCCCTGATTTTACCTTCGAGCACCAAACTTTTAATATAATCCTCTGAAAGATTTGCATATTCTGCTGTTTCTTTAATCGTTAAATACATATAGCATTCCTTTCTGAATCCGTATGCTGTTTCTACTATAGCACATGACTCACCCCCATATAATCAATTTCACACAGAAATAAGGCCGAATGATATAGATAATATACCATTTGTCACTTGTGAAACCGCTGTATTTTTTTTACGCTAAGATTGTAACATAACAGCTTAATAGGAGGGAGAACATGAAAAAAACGTGGAACGTCTGTTTAGCAGCCATGCTTAGTGTTCTGTTAGTCGCTGGAAGTGCTCCATTTCACGCGGAAGCTAAAAAGCCGCCCAAAGGCTATGACGAGTACAAACAAGTAGATGTAGGCAAAGACGGAATGGTTGCGACTGCGCATCCTCTCGCTTCAGAGATCGGAGCTGACGTCCTGAAAAAAGGCGGAAATGCCATTGACGCGGCGGTTGCCATTCAGTTTGCGCTTAATGTCACAGAACCGATGATGTCAGGTATTGGCGGCGGCGGTTTTATGATGGTGTATGACGGAAAAACAAAAGATACGACGATCATTGACAGCCGTGAACGCGCTCCCGCAGGCGCAACTCCGGATATGTTTCTCGATGAAAACGGCAAAGCGATACCTTTCTCCGAACGTGTCACAAAAGGTACTGCCGTTGGTGTTCCGGGTACACTGAAAGGGCTGGAAAAAGCCTTGGATACATGGGGAACCCGTTCGATGAAACAATTAATTTCCCCCTCTATAAAACTCGCTGATAAAGGCTTTCCGATTGATTCAGTGTTAGCAGATGCGATTTCTGATTATCAGGAAAAATTATCACGGACTGCCGCTAAGGATGTATTTCTGCCGAATGGCGAGCCGCTTAAAGAAGGCGATACGCTCATTCAAAAAGATCTGGCCAAAACCTTTAAGCTCATTCGTTCGAAAGGCATAGACGCCTTTTACGAAGGCAGATTTGCCAAAGCCCTTTCTGATACTGTTCAGGATTTTGGGGGATCAATGACCGAAAAAGATTTAGAAAATTATGACATTACAATTGACGAACCAATTTGGGGAGAATATCAAGGCTATCAAATCGCAACGACTCCTCCTCCAAGCTCTGGCGGCGTTTTCTTGCTGCAAATGCTAAACATTCTCGATGATTTTAACCTTTCACAATATGATATCCGCTCATGGGAAAAATACCATCTGCTCGCTGAAACCATGCATTTGTCTTACGCTGACCGTGCGGCTTATGCAGGCGATCCCGAATTTGTAAATGTTCCTCTCAAAGGTTTGCTTCACCCCGACTATATAAAAGAGCGCCAGCAATTAATCAGTTTAGATGAAGTCAACAAAAAACCAAAAGCCGGTGATCCTTGGAAATACGAAGAAGGAACCGCAAACTATAAGCAAGTCGAACAGCCGAATGATAAAGTAGACGGCCAAACGACACACTTTACCGTCGCGGACCGCTGGGGCAATGTTGTTTCCTATACAACAACAATTGAACAGCTGTTTGGCACAGGCATTATGGTTCCTGATTACGGCGTCATTTTAAACAATGAACTAACAGATTTTGATGCGGTTCCAGGCGGAGCCAACGAAGTTCAGCCGAACAAGCGGCCATTAAGCAGCATGACACCGACGATTTTGTTTAAAGATGACAAACCAGTTCTCACCGTCGGATCTCCTGGAGGGGCAACGATTATTTCTTCCGTGCTGCAAACCATCCTCTATAATATAGAATATGGAATGGAATTAAAAGCAGCGGTTGAAGAGCCGAGAATTTACACAAACAGTATGAGCTCCTACAGATACGAAGACGGAGTTCCAGAGAATGTACTCAGCAAATTAAAAGACATGGGCCATAAATTCGGCACAAGTCCAGTGGACATCGGAAACGTGCAAAGCATTTTTATCGACCGTGAAAACGGCACCTTCAAAGGAGTAGCCGATTCAAGCAGAAACGGCGCAGCGATCGGAATTAATTTAAAACATAAATAAAAAAGAAAAACTGTACTCATTTTTGCCGAGTACAGTTTTTTGCTGTGAACGATTAATCTTGCCTATGGTACCCGCAAACTCCTTAACGGTCGGTACGAATACCTTTCAATATAACATCCAGACATGTGCCAGATAACAATTCGAAACACATAAAGGTTTGATCAGCTAATCAATTCATAGACCTTAAAGCTTCTTTGTTTTTTTGAAAACCGTCTCTCCAGCTTACGAAACCAAAAATCTATCCAGCATCCCCTGCTATTGTTGAATCTTCTCTTCTTGATTAGACTGATTGGATAAATTTGGCCTCATTCAATTCTGCAATAAACCGCTGAAATGCACTGGTCATAAAAAAGTCTTTCCTGTAAATAAACACAATCGTCATATCCTGATATGATGCGGGAAGCTGGTGAACGTACACCCTTTGGCGATGGACAGAGCAGGCAATGGCCGACTTTGGCAGCAGCGCCGTTCCCAAACCAGCGGAAACACCTCTGATAACGGCTTCCAATGTGCCAAATTCTATGATTTTTTGCTGTTGAATACCTGCTTCCTCCAATAATCTTTTGACCCTATCGCGATGAGAGCAGCCGGTTCCAAAAAAGAGCATCGGCAGCCTTAGCATGTCCTCTATCGCCCCTTCCTCCGGTGAAATCAACACCAATTCCTCATAGGAAACAGGAATTTGTTTGATATCCATGTATTCAACAGGACCGTACACAAAAGCGCCATCCACCTTATGATCTAGAACTTGCCGAACCAAGCTGTGCGTATCACCTGTGTTCACTGATAAATCAACTTCAGGAAAACGTCTGAGGAATGAAGCTGCATGTTCAGGCAGGTGAGTGACCGCTGTTGTTTCCAATGCTCCAAGCCGCAACGGCCCTTTCGGATGCTGACTTAACTGCGCTGATTTCTCAGCTTCGTCTAATAATGTTAAAACTTGATCTGCGTATTGTAATAGGTTTTCCCCCGCAGCCGTTAACGTCATTCCACGATTTGTCCGGTGAAATAACTTGATATTCAGATCTGTCTCAAGCTTATGGATTCTGGCTGTTACATTAGATTGAACATAATTCAGCTGCCGGGCTGCTTTTGTTATACTTCCTTCACGGGCAACAGCCCGGAATATCTTTAATTCTCCGCTTTCCACACACTGTCACCTTCTTGCTATGATTAAATGTGATACCGGCAATCATTTTTGTTCATTTTACTTGAAGAAAACCGCTGTGTAAAATATGTGAAGATCATAGATTACGAGGAATATAGGAGGCAGACGGCATGAAAGCGGTTATTCATAACGGAAAAAGAGGACTTCGGGGGTTAGCGTATCAGGACATCCCTTCTCAAAATCCCGGATACGGAGAAGTGAAAGTAAAGTTGAAAACGGCCGGATTAAATCATCGGGACCTGTTTCTCATGAAAAATAAAACTGAACAAGATCCTGAGTTTATTCTGGGCTCTGACGGTGCTGGTATTATTGAAGCGGTCGGTGAAGGTGTAGATCATCTGGCTGTTCAAACAGAAGTGGTGATTTTACCGACTTTGAATTGGGAAGTAACAGATGATGTACCTCCTGTTCCGGATATTTTGGGAGGCCCTTCAAACGGAACACTGGCTGAATATGTGATCATTCCTTCACAAAACGCAGTGAAAAAACCTTCTTATCTATCCTGGGAGGAAGCAGGCGTGTTGCCATTATCAGCTCTGACCGCATATCGAGCACTTTTTACAAAGGCCCAATTAAAAAAAGGCGAGCATATTTTGATACCCGGAATTGGAAGCGGCGTTGCAACTTACGCACTATTAATGGCTAAAGCGATTGGAGCAACTGTAAGCGTGACTTCTCGAAGCGAGGAAAAAAGAAAAAGAGCAATACAATTAGGCGCTGACCACGCTTTTGACAGTTACAGCAATTGGTCTGAACATCTTCAAGGACAAAAAGCTGATGTCATTCTCGATAGCATAGGGCCGGCCCTCTTTTCAGAATACTTTGATCATGTTAAACCGAACGGCCGTATTGTCAGCTTTGGTGCAAGTTCGGGTGATAATCTAAGTTTTCCGCTGCGTTCTTTATTCTTTCCGCAAATCAATATATTGGGAACGTCAATGGGAAGCCGTGATGAATTCCGTGAAATGCTGCATTTCATGGAAAAACATAAACTTCGGCCCGTGCTTGACCGGACATATCCTATAGAACAAGCACATGAAGCATATACCAGTATGCTGGAAGGCAGCCAGTTTGGGAACATCGGAATCACAATAGATTAAAAAAGAAACCGGCTGACAAACAGTCCGGTTTCTTTTTTTATATAATCCCCTTTATTTACGGCAGAACTGAACTCCCCATCAAATATCGGTCAACTTCACGCGCCACTTCACGGCCTTCATTAATCGCCCATACGATTAAGCTTTGGCCTCTTCTTGCATCCCCTGCGGCGAAAACACCATCGATATTTGTTTTATAATCCCCATATGCTGCGCTGATTTTGTTGTTATTAGAATCAACACCAAATTGTTTTAAAAGCGGCTGTTCTGTGCCTTCAAAGCCGATAGCGATAAAGACGAGCTGAGCAGGCCATACTTTTTCAGTTCCAGGCAGTTCACGGAACTCGTATTTTCCATGCTCATTTTTCACTTTCTCCATTTGAATCGTATGGAGCTCTTTCAATTTGCCGTTTTTATCGGCAACCAATTTTTTTGTTTGGATCGAATATTCTCTCGGATCTCTTCCGAATTTTGCTTCTGCTTCTTCATATGCATATTCAAGCGTAAAGACGTGCGGCTGTTCAGGCCACATATTATCATTCGTGCGAGCCGGAGGAAGTTTCGGGTGTTTGCCGAATTGGTGCACGCTTTTGGCTTTTTGGCGCAAAGCGGTAGCCACACAGTCAGCTCCTGTGTCTCCGCCTCCGATCACGATAACGTCTTTCCCCTTCGCATCAATGAATCGCTTGTCTTTAAAGTTAGAATCTAAATAGCTTTTTGTAGCAAGCGTCAAGTAATCCATCGCGTAGTGAACACCTTTTGATTCGCGTCCCTCGATTAACAGATCCCGCTGTTTTTGAGCACCTGTGCAAAGGATCACGGAATCAAATTGCTCTTTCAGCTCATCAGCCGTTATATCAACGCCAATTTCCGTATTTGTAACAAAATCGATTCCTTCTTGCGTCAGCAACTTAATGCGGCGTTCGACAATTCCTTTTTCAAGTTTCATGTTTGGAATGCCGTAAGTTAAAAGTCCGCCCGCTCTGTCTGCGCGTTCAAATACAGTGACAGAATGTCCAGCTTGGTTCAACTGGTCAGCACTCGCCAGTCCGGCTGGGCCCGATCCAACGATGGCAACTTTTTTGCCTGTTCGTTTTTTCGGAATTCTAGGCTGAATCCAGCCATTCTCAAACCCTTTATCAATTATGGTCCGTTCAATATTCTTAATCGATACGGCCGGGTCGGAAATCGCTAGTGTACATGACCCTTCACAAGGAGCGGGACAAACCCGCCCTGTGAATTCAGGAAAGTTGTTTGTTTTTAAAAGCCGTTCTAATGCTTCTTTCCATCTGCCTCGGTAGATAAGATCGTTCCATTCAGGAATTAAGTTGTAAATCGGACAGCCGGATGTAAATCCGTTAATGTCAGCACCGATCTGGCAAAACGGTGTACCGCAATCCATACACCGCGCCCCCTGCCGTTTCGACGCTTCTTCTGAAAAAGGAGCAGAATATTCCTTCCAGTCCTTTAAGCGAGTGAGAGGGTCTCGCTCAGCTGGTTTTTCTCGTTTGATTTCCATAAATCCAGTTGGTTTCCCCATGTTCCTCTCCCCTTCCTTACTGTACTACCGTTTGTTTTTGTCCCGCCGGCGCTTTTTTCTGCTTTGGTTTCGTATTGGCTTCAAACGCGTACATGACGGCTTCTTCCTCAGATAAGCCCGCAGCTTTTTGCTCTTCGATGCTCGCAAGCATTTGTTTATAGTTTTTCGGAATCACTTTAATGAATGTTTTCACGCTGTCTTCCCACTGTTCAAGCAGGTCTGCTGCTTTTTGGCTGTTTGTATACGCGGCATGCTTTTCAAGCATTGCTTTAACTTGTTGAATTTCTTTTTCATCCTCTAATGACTCAAACAAAATCATTTCAAGGTTGCATTTGCGTTTAAATGCTTTTACATCTTCGGCCAATACATACGCGATTCCGCCGGACATACCAGCCGCGAAGTTTTTGCCGACATCACCCAGTACGACAACACTTCCGCCTGTCATGTATTCACAGCCGTGATCACCGATGCCTTCAACAACAACATTCACACCGCTGTTCCGAACGGCAAAGCGTTCACCTGCACGGCCGTTAATATATGCTTCTCCGCTCGTCGCGCCATAGAATGCCACGTTGCCGATAATTACATTTTCATGTGATTCGGAGTTGAATCCTTCCGGTGATTTGACAATGATTTTTCCGCCAGACAGACCTTTTCCGACATAGTCATTTGAATCTCCGTCTAAATAAAGCGTCATGCCTTTTGGAACGAACGCTCCAAAGCTTTGGCCGGCTGAACCTGTGAATTGCAGCTTAATCGTATCTTCCGGAAGTCCTTCTTCTCCGTAACGTTTCGAAATTTCACTACCTGTTACAGTGCCTGCTACACGGTTTGTGTTATTGATTTCGACTGAAATATCAGCTTCTTTTCCCGATTCAATGGCATCTTTTACAGCAGGTAGAATTGTTGTGATATCGAGCGATTGATCAATTTTATGGTTTTGCGGCGTTTGGAATGTCCGTATCCCTTCCGGCTGATAAAGAAGTGTGGACAAATCAAGCTGACTCGCTTTCCAATGCGCCTTTGCCCGCTCACTCACGTTAAGTGCGTCAGTGCGGCCGATCATTTCATCGAACGTTTTAAAACCTAATGCAGCCATGTATTCACGGACTTCTTCAGCAATAAACAACATGTAGTTCACAATATGATCAGGATCTCCCATGAACTTTTTGCGAAGTTCAGGATTTTGAGTCGCTACCCCGACAGGACATGTATCCAAATGGCAGGCGCGCATCATAACACAGCCGAGAACAACTAACGGAGCAGTTGCGAAACCGAATTCTTCGGCGCCGAGCAATGCGGCCATGACGACGTCGCGGCCTGTCATAAGCTTTCCGTCTGTTTCTAATACAACACGATCACGGAGTCCGTTCAGCATTAAGGTTTGGTGCGCTTCTGCAAGGCCAAGCTCCCACGGAAGCCCTGTATGTTTAATGCTTGTTTTAGGTGAAGCACCTGTACCTCCGTCGTAACCGCTGATAACGATGACATCTGCAGTTGCTTTAGCAACACCCGCAGCGATCGTTCCGACACCAGCTTTTGAGACCAGCTTCACGCTGATTCTTGCATCACGGTTCGCATTTTTTAAATCGTGAATCAGCTGGGCTAAATCCTCGATTGAATAAATGTCATGGTGAGGAGGCGGTGAAATCAATCCGACCCCAGGTGTTGATCCGCGGACATCGGCAACCCAAGGATACACTTTATTGCCTGGCAGCTGTCCGCCTTCTCCCGGTTTTGCGCCTTGCGCCATTTTAATCTGCAGCTCATCGGCGTTGACTAAGTAATGGCTTTTCACACCGAATCGTCCTGAAGCAATTTGTTTGATCGCGCTTCTTCTGTCATCGCCGTTTTCATCAGGCACAAAGCGTTTTGGATCTTCTCCGCCTTCACCGCTGTTGCTTTTTCCGCCCAAGCGGTTCATCGCAATCGCTAATGCTTCGTGGGCTTCCTTGCTTAATGATCCAAATGACATCGCACCTGTTTTAAACCGTTTGACAATCGATTCAGCAGATTCTACTTCCTCCACTTTTAGAGGCTTGCGGTTTTCGTCAAATGAGAACAAGTTTCTCAGGAATCCGATTCGTTCTTCATCTGCCGCTTTCGTATATTGTTTAAACAGATTGTAATCATTTCTGCGGCACGCCCATTGCAAGGTATGAATCGTTTTCGGGTTAAATGCGTGATGCTCTCCGCCGTTTCTCCATTGGAAGTCACTTCCCGGTTCAAGCGTTTTGCTGTAGTCATCTTTATACGCTTCCTGGTGGCGGCGCTGCGCCTCTTCGGCAATGGTATTTAAGTCAATGCCGCCGAGCTGTGATGCTGTTCCCGTAAAATAACGGTCAATCACGTCACGGCTGATTCCTACCGCTTCAAAGATTTGGGCGCCCCTGTAGCTCTGTACAGTAGAAATCCCCATCTTCGACATCACTTTTACGACACCTTCGGTAATGCTTTTTCCATACTTGCTGACCGCTTCTTCATAGCTGATATCCAAGCGGCCTTCATCAATTTCCTGCTTGTAGGTCGCATATGCCAGATAAGGATTGACAGCGTCGGCTCCATAGCCGATTAGAGCTGCGAAGTGATGAACTTCACGTGCTTCTCCCGATTCAACGATAATGCTGACTTTCGTGCGCAATCCTTTTCGGATTAAATGCTGGTGCAGTGCGCTGACTGCTAACAGCGGCGGAATTGGCGTTAACTGCTCATTCATTGCTCTATCGGACAAAATCAAAAGACTGACGCCTTGGCTGATTGCTTTCTCAGCTTGGGTGAACATGTCTTTTAACCCGCGTTCAAGATCTTCTGAAAACAGCACATTCATTTTTTGGCTTCTTAAATCAGGATGGACGATGGTTTTCAGCGCATAAAACTGCTCATTGGATAACACGGGTGTATACAGCTTGATTCGGCGGACGTTTCGTTCATTCGGATGAAGGAGATCGCCTTCTGCTCCGAGCCAAGTCATTGTTGAAGTCACGAGCTGCTCGCGAATCGCGTCAATCGGCGGGTTGGTCACCTGTGCAAACAATTGCTTAAAGTAGTTAAACAGCGATTGCGGGCGATCAGACAAAACAGCAAGCGGCGAATCGTTCCCCATTGAGCCGAGAGGATCTTTTCCTTCTTTAATAACAGGAATTAAATATTTTTGAATATCCTCATATGTGTATCCAAACGCTTTCTGACGCGTAAGAAGATCCGTGAACTGCTCTTCCTCTCTTGTTTCCGGATCAGGATTCACTTGCACAAGCTCTTCCTCAAGCCATTTTTGGTACGGATATTCAGTTGCGATTTGTGTTTTTACTTCTTCATCAGAAATAATGCGACCTTCTTCCAGGTCAATTAAAAGCATTTTTCCTGGTTCAAGGCGGTTTTTATATAAAACGTTTTCCTGTTCAACCTCAATAACGCCGACCTCAGATGAGAAAATAATATAATCATCTTTTGTCACATAATAACGGGCCGGACGTAAACCATTTCGGTCGAGTATTGCGCCGATTTGTTTTCCGTCAGTAAATGAAATGGCAGTCGGACCGTCCCAAGGCTCCATTAATGAGCTGTGATACTCATAAAACGCTCTTTTTTCTTTAGACATGTGCGTATTTTCTGTCCATGGCTCAGGAATCAGCATCATCGCCGTATGTGCCGGCTTGCGTCCCGCCATAACGAAAAACTCAAATGCGTTATCTAAAATGGAAGAGTCACTGCCGTCAGCATTCAGAATTGGAAGAATTTTATTGAGATCCTCACCAAAACTTTCAGACACAAATTGCTGTTCGCGTGCTCTCATCCAGTTGATATTTCCTCGAAGGGTGTTAATCTCACCATTGTGAACCAAATAACGGTTTGGGTGTGCTCTTTCCCATGTAGGGAAGGTATTCGTGCTGAAGCGTGAATGAACTAGTGCAAAAGCGGATACGAATGCCTCATCTTGCAGATCGGAATAAAACGCATCAACCTGTTCAGGTGTTAAAAGGCCTTTATAAACAATAGTTTGGCTTGAAAGACTGGCAAAATAAAAATCTAGACCTTCCGTTACTCCCCAGTTTTCAGCCTGTTTACGAATGACATACAATTTTCGCTCAAAGGACAAATCATCCTTCAGGTCAGAACTTGCGCCAATGAATACTTGACGGACAAACGGACAGCTTTTTTGTGCTACTGTTCCGATTTTTCCGACATTTATAGGTACAGTTCTCCATCCAAGCACAACTTGGCCTTCCTGTTCAATCAGTGCATTGATTTGCTTTTCGATTTTTTTTCTTTCATCTTCCTTCTGCGAGAAAAAGACCATTCCTACCCCGTAACGTCCTTTTTCCGGCAGATTGATGTCTTTGCACTCTTTCTTAAAGAAAGCATCAGGGATTTGAACCAGTAAGCCGGCGCCGTCTCCCGTATCCGGATCACTGCCTTGACCTCCTCTGTGGTCGAGCTGGCAAAGCATCTGCAGCCCCTGTTTGACGATGTCATGTGTCGCCTTGCCTTTTAAGTGCGCATATAGGCCGATTCCGCATGCATCATGTTCAAATTCAGGACGGTAGAGACCTTGAGCTTTTGGCATTTGATTGTAAGTCATAATTCCTCTCCCCCGATCAGTTTCCGATAATACCGGTCATAAAATCTAACAACTCTAATATTATTGTAGGTTTTCAAAACGATATAAACAATATATAATTTAGATCAAAAGAATCTCAAAATGAGATAGATGGATGTGAGACTTACATGGAGCTGCGCCAACTGCGTTATTTTATGGAGGTTGCTGAACGGGAACACGTTTCAGAAGCCGCTGATTATCTGCATGTGGCCCAATCAGCAATCAGCAGACAAATTGCAAACCTTGAAGAAGAATTAAATGTTACTTTATTTGAGCGTGAAGGGAGAAATATCAAACTCACTCCGATTGGAAAAGAATTTTTAATTCATGTCAAAACAGCGATGAAAGCCATCGATTATGCAAAAGAACAAATTGATGAGTACCTTGACCCGCATCGCGGAACCGTAAAAATCGGCTTTCCTACAAGCCTCGCCAGTCAGCTACTGCCGACTGTCGTTTCGGCATTTAAAGAAGAATATCCGCACGTAGAGTTTTTGCTGCGCCAAGGCTCTTATAAGTTTCTGATTGAAGCTGTCAGAAACCGCGATATCGATTTAGCGTTATTAGGCCCGGTGCCGACGAATTTTCCAGACATAGCAGGAAATATTTTATTCACGGAAAAAATTTACGCGCTTGTACCTTTAAATCATCCGCTCGCCAAACAAAAAACGGTGCATTTAATCGATTTGCGCAACGATCAATTTGTGTTGTTTCCGGAAGGATTTGTGCTCAGAAAAATGGCGATTGACTCTTGCAAACAAGCCGGGTTTGCCCCACTTGTCTCTACAGAGGGTGAGGATTTGGACGCTATCAAAGGATTGGTGTCCGCAGGTATGGGTGTCACCCTTCTGCCGGAGAGCACTTTTGCTGAAACGACACCCCGATTTACTGTGAAAATTCCAATTGAGTTTCCTCAAGTGAAACGGACTGTCGGGATTATTAAGCCGAAAAACAGAGAGCTTGCACCTTCAGCGCAGGATTTTTATGAGTTTGTCATTCAGTTTTTCTCGAAATTGGAACAGTATCAATAAAAAAGAACCCGAGCTTCTCTGGAGAAGTTCGGGTTTTTTGTTCCCGTGTATTTCTTCTATTTAATATACAGGCAAAGATAAATCCACATGGCATACAAACGCTTCTGGATCAATCACAGCTTTGTTTTTCATGCCTTTATTTTTTTCGGGTGTCTCAAGCTGCGAGGAAGAATAATTGACGATCCCGAGGCCGATGTCTTCACCATGAGAATCAGTCAGGCGGACAACAGCGCCGCTTTTAAATTTTCCTTTAATCTCCCTTACACCATCTGGGTATATACACGATTGACCGTCAGCTATTTGGCCGGAACAGTCATCTGATAACACAATTTCACCTTCTGGTCCGGAATTAAAAGCGATCCACTGCTCTTTTTGATTCAACGGAAGCGTTCCCTCAGCTTCAAAATAGGTGCCTTCCGCCTCTCCATGAACAGCTTGATATAATATATCGGCAGCGTCTGCCTGGCCAAGAAATCCTTTAATGCCGGATGCCATCACAATTTTAAACGCATCCAGTTTGGACCGCATGCCTCCGGTGCCGACTTCACTGTCTGTATCGCCTGCACACGCTTCAATTTCCGGTGTAATCTCACTGACCCGCTGCACTCTTTTCGCTTTTGGATTATTTCGCGGATTGCCGTCATATAAACCGTCGATATCCGATAAAATCACGAGCAGATCTGCATCGATTAATCCAGCGACTTTGGCCGCGAGTGTATCATTATCGCCAAACTTAAGCCGATTGACGGTCACTGTGTCATTTTCGTTAATTATCGGGATAATACCGCGTTCGAGCAGTACATTCATTGTGTTCCGAACATTGTGATATCGGTATTCATCAGAAAAGTCGCTTCTTGTAATTAAAATTTGGGAAGCCACATAACCGTGCGCCAAAAACAGCTTTGAATAAGCCTCCATCAGCAACCCTTGACCGATTGAAGCAGACGCTTGTTTTTCAGGCAGATTATCTGGTCGCTGAAGAAACCCGAGCTTGCGATATCCTGCAGCTACTGCGCCGGAAGAAACCAGGATGACTTCATATCCGGCGTCTTTTAGTTTGGCGACCTGGTCCACTAAAGCTTCCAGTTTGCGAATGCTGATTTCCCCATGAAGACTTGTTAATGAACTGCTGCCGATCTTCACGACAACTCTTTTCATTTCTGTTTCAGACGTCACTTTATCACTCCTGTTTTATAGCGGTGCCGCTGTTTTTTCGATATCATCGCTGATTTCCTTTGAACGCTTAGCCGCATGTTTAATGGCTTGAGAAATGGCTTCTCCTCCGCCGCTCTTCTTCAAGGCCTGCAATCCGGCAGCAGTCGTTCCATTTGGCGAGGTGATATTATCTCTCAGCACCTCGGGCTGTTCTCCTGTCTCCATCAGCATTTTTGCAGCACCCAAGAGTGTCTGTGCACCGATGCTTCGTGATAAATGTTTATCAAGGCCTGCTTCCTCGCCTGTCTTTTCGATGAATTCCATTAAATAATAAAAATACGCAGGGCCGCTGCCGGCAATTCCCGTGAATATGTCCATTTGATTTTCCTGGATTGTATACACTTCACCCATGCAGCCGAGCAAAGCCGCCGTCAGTTTTTCTAAATCATCTGTCACATGCCTGCCAAGTGCGATGGCAGTTGCAGAAGCGCCGATCATACTTGATGTGTTAGGCATTACTCTGACAACCGGCTGTTGATTATGCAATGATTGTTCAATATAAGAGGTGGTTATGCCGGCTAGCACCGACAAAATTAATTGATGGGGTTGGATGCGTGTTTTTAATGATGACAGAGCGCTTTCGGCATCTTTTGGCTTCATCGCCAAAATGAGCACATCCATGTCTTCAATACATAAGTGATCCGGCGCCACGCCTTTGATTCCATATTGAAGTTCAAGCTCAGCTAATCGCTCTGTATTGCTGCGGTTTGTAACGCAGATGTTTTGTTTTGGGATTTTATTGGCACGAACGATACCTGATATCATTCCTTCCGCCATAGATCCGGCTCCGATAAAAGCTACTTTTTTTTGATCAAAGATCGGTAACATCTCCTTTGTTCGCTTTTTTGTTCGTATTTTCACACGTTTAAAATGTTACCACGTGAGGAAATGATGTCAAGTTTGAAGGTCACTATTGATTTGTATTGTTTCATTTCGACAAATATGTATAATGAAAAACAGAAAACACCCGATACTCGTGACTATGCCGGGTGTTTTCTATGTTAAAAATTATCTGACAGTGCTTTTTCAATCAGTTTCTTGCAGCGATCCAGCTCTACTTTCAGCTGTTTTTTATACAGCTTGGCTGCCTCGTAATCTTTAAATTGATAGAGGACCACTTCTTGGAGCTTAGCCCCTTCTTTCTTTACTTTGATTTGTTTTAATATCCCATCATCAAGAAGCTCATGCAAAGACCGGTAAACCTCTGTATGGTTTGGTTTAAAACCAATCTCTTTAAATTCTGATCGAAGCACTTCCAGAAGCTTTAACCCGTAAAGTCTTTTCTGCTCAGTCATGGTAATCATATAAAGCTTCAAAAACGCGCGCTGCTTGACTAAAAATCCAGTGGAACTTCTTTTTTCTTCTTTCATCGGTCTGCACCCCTTCTCTGTAAACTGAGAACACCATGTACTAAATATTCAATTTTTTCCTGTTGTTCTCCTTCTTCTATTCATAACATGATAATCAAGTTATTTTGTGTTTGGTGTTTGTATGGCTGGTGGGAATAGAAAAAGATAAAATGAACATTTGGTACATAGTTTGTTTGGTTCATTATAACTTGTTTTCACTATGATCTTCAATTTAAAACTATTGTCCGGTTTACATTTTCTTCAATATATGTCCATTGAATTGAAAACAGCCTTTGATAACGTATCGATAAAGGAGATGATAAAATGACAAAGCAAACAGCGCGCCCTGCCAAAGAAGAACGTTACGCCAACTTGATTCCCATGAAAGAATTGCAATTCGAAAAGGATCGTCTTTTCCCCTTCCCGATTTATGAAAAGCTTCGGGAATCGTCTCCTGTTCGCTATGACAAACAGCGTGATTGCTGGGATGTTTTTAAGTATGATGACGTTCAATTCGTCCTGAAAAATCCCAAACTTTTTTCATCCAAACGCGGCATACAGGCAGAAAGCATTTTAACAATGGACCCTCCGAAACATACCAAATTACGTGCACTCGTCAACAAATCGTTTACTCCAAAGGCAGTGAAACAAATCGAAACCCGCATAAAAGACGTTACAGCATTCCTCTTACAGGAGGCGCGGCAAAAAGACACAATCGATATGATAGATGATATAGCAGGCCCCCTTCCTGTTATTATCATTGCTGAAATGCTTGGAGCACCGATTGAAGACCGGCACATCATCAAAACATACTCCGACGTCGTTGCCGGAGCGAAGGACAGTTCAGACAAATCTGTCGCTGACATGGTTCAAAAACGCCGGGACGGCCACGCTTTCTTAAGTAACTATTTTAGAGACATTCTATTAAAACGACGAGCCCAGCCAAAAGAAGATTTGATTACGATGCTTTTGCAGTCAGAAGTCGATGGAGAATATCTAACAGAAGAGCAGCTGCTCGGTTTTTGCATTCTACTTCTTGTCGCGGGAAACGAAACGACTACTAATTTGATCGCGAATGCTGTTCGCTATATCACGGAAGACACAGCCATGCAACAACAGATAAGACAGAATACAGACTATGTGCCTAATATAATAGAAGAAACACTCCGCTATTATCCGCCTGTTCAAGCCATCGGACGAGTTGCAGCAGAAGATATAGCGCTTGGCAGAGCATTTATAAAGAAAGGATCTTCCGTTATCAGCTGGGTCGCGTCAGCCAATCGGGATGAAGCTAAATTTTCTGAACCTGATCGTTTTATCATTAACCGCCCCTCCTACCCCCATCTCAGCTTTGGGTTCGGAATTCACTTTTGCCTCGGCGCACCATTGGCCAGGCTCGAAGCAAAAATCGCTCTTTCCTCCCTCTTGTCTATGTCAGCTTATATTAAAAAAGCTGATGATGAACAGAAACTCGAAGCGGTACCAAGTCCTTTCGTGTTTGGTGTTAAACATTTACCTGTGCGGATTGAATTCAAATAAAAAAAGCCTGTCGCTAGACAGGCTTTCGTTTTACGGATTTGTTGACCA
Organism: Bacillus sp. FSL K6-1012; assembly: GCF_037964915.1. Classification (NCBI taxonomy): domain Bacteria; kingdom Bacillati; phylum Bacillota; class Bacilli; order Caryophanales; family Bacillaceae; genus Bacillus; species Bacillus sp. FSL K6-1012. The sequence goes on from NZ_CP150175.1 coordinate 2,160,731, forward strand.
CAATCCTGCAGATTTAATGAAAATACGCGGATCTAATTTCAATTGAGCTACCATATATTCAGCAAGATCCTCAGGCTGCATAACCTTTTCAGGATTGCCGTCTGTCAGGTTCAGTTCAATCGACATATCACTTGCGACAGTGCTCGGCGTTAACGCGCTGACTCTGATATTATGCTTTCTCACTTCTTGCATGAGAGATTCTGTTAACCCAAGAACGGCAAATTTGGATGCGCTGTAAGCGCTTGTGACAGCTGCTCCTCTTTGGCCGGCTGTAGAAGAAATATTAATAATGTCACCAGCTTTGCGTTCAATCATTTCAGGAAGCACCGCACGAGTAACATGGTATACACCCATTAGGTTCACTTGAATGATATTTTCCCACTCATCAGCGGATAGATCTAAGAATCCGCCAAATTTGCTGATTCCCGCATTGTTAACGAGAATATCAATCTCGCCTAGCTCCTCTTTAATAGAAGCCACAGCTTGATCAACATGCGCCGCATCCTTTACATCCGCAGCGGCAAACGCAGCTTTCACACCAAGTGCTTTTACTTCTTCTGCGACTTTCTCAACATTGGCGGCAGTTCGTCCGATTAAACCGATATTTACGCCTTCTTTCGCAAGCGCAAGAGCTGTCGCGCGTCCAATCCCTCTGCCTCCGCCTGTGATAAGAGCAGTTTTATTTTGTAAACTTTGCAATTGAAGCACCCTTTCTTTGTTTACATATGTACGATAACACATTATAAGCACAAGAAAACCAATACGCAAATCATATGAACTGACCAGATAACATTTCACATGATTATAATAGGCGAAATAGGGTATGACATTAGAAAAGGGGTGAACATATGGTTATCGTTTATATCAGTATCGCAGTAATAGCCATTTCAATCATTTACTTAGGGATAAATGTGATTCAAAACAAGAAGAAAATAGATCCCGCCATGAAGGAACTCACTGCAGTTACGCAATCCATGCAAAAACAAGTTGAAATGGTAAAAACGGAAGCACAGCAGCTGTCTGAAAAACAAAAAATGATTCAGTACGATGTTGAAATGAAAAAAACCGCGTTGCAGCAGACTGCTGCTGAAGTGAAAGAAGCCCCTCAAGCAGTTAAAGAGGTGTGGCACGCAGGACATTTGAATAGAGGTTAAATATGAATGATATCCCGTTGTAACGTTTAAAATGGACAATGGGATATCATTTTTAGGGAGGTTCACCCATGATTGGAAACCGCAGCGGTTTAGCAGCATTTGCAGAGAAATTAAATACTCTTCCGGTATCAAGACCGCTTTCGAAAACGGATTTGCTCACTTCCCCATTTCGCATACACCAAGAAAACGCGCTTGAAATGTACTATTCACCTCATAATGAATATATCAATCAAGATGCTTCAGTTGTGATGTCAGGCATAACGCCGGGTTTTTCACAGATGAAAACAGCTTATGAAACAGCCGCAGAAAGCTTGCGCAAAGGCCGATCTCTAGAACAGATAGCTTTAGACACCAAAAAAGCGGCAGGACTTTCTGGAACTATGAGAGATAACCTGATTACGATGCTGGATCAATGCGGGCTGCCGCAGGTTTTAGGCATTCAAAGCGCCGCACAGCTTTTCGGCGACTTGCGCCATATGCTTCACACCACTTCTGTTATCAAATACCCTGTTTTCATTCAACAGAAAAACTATACAGGACATCGTCCGGCTATCCCCCGCTCATCTATGCTAAGCACTTATGCATATAAGCATTTTCCCGCTGAACTTGAAAAGCTATCGAGCCCTGCTCTTCTTATCCCGCTAGGCAAAGCAGCCGAAACAGTCTGTGAAACACTGATCAGGGAAAACAGCAAATGGCGGCTGACCTGCCTACACGGCTTCCCTCACCCATCGGGGGCGAACGGCCATCGAACGAAACAATTTAATAAAAACAAAGAGGAATTAGAAAAACAAATCCGCTCCTTTGCTTCATCAAATTCGATTTCGTTATAGAAAAGAGGAAATAAAAGGGATATGATAAACCTACATACACCATAAGGGAGGGATTCGGTGTTTCCTGAATTAGAAACCGTCAGGCTTATTCTAAGAGAGTTGACAGAGAAAGATGCGGAAGCCATTTTTACTTGTTTTTCAAACCATGGCGTCACACTCTACTACGGACTTGATCCCTTTGAAAGTATAGATCAAGCAAAAACAATGATTCATCAGTTTGCCGACAATTATCAAGAAAAGCGGGGAATACGGTGGGGAATTGAAAAGAAAAGACACCAAAGAACTCATCGGTACGATTGGCTTTCATGCTTTGGCCCTCAAGCATAAACGTGCAGAAATCGGTTATGAAATCAGCCCGGCGAATTGGCGAAACGGCTATGCGTCAGAAGCCATTTTAGAAATTGTGTCTTTCGGCTTTGATATCCTTGAACTAACGAGAATCGGTGCAGTTGTTTTTATGGAAAATGAAGCGTCAAATCGTTTGCTGTTAAAAATGGGATTTGAAAAAGAAGGCGTATTAAGACAATATATGTACCAAAGCGGTTTCCCTTATGATACAAATGTTTATTCTATGATAAATTCATGAAAATCAGAGAATGAGCAGAGATTCTAGCTGCTCTTCTCTAAGTCTCTCGTCTGTTTTCACTCCGCAGGATTGCCTCTCAAAATATCATAGCTAAAATACTCACAGTAGCGGCAATCAAAAAGACCGCATTCTATCGCAGCATTGGCGAAGACGGAGCCTTGTCATATAAAATGTCCGGTTCTGTATTCGTGCCAGCAATGCCACTTCATTCTTAAAAACTCCCTAATAAATAACTCATTATAACGAAACAATAAAAAAGATGCATAGCGTTCTATGCATCTAGTGACATCCATTAATAAATCCCTTTCTTCATCCTGCTTCTTGTCATAAAGCCACCAAAGAAATAAAATAATGCCGACCAAATAAAGATATAAAAAAGCTGAAATTTGAATTCCCGCATTGTCTGCCCTATTTCTATCCCATGGATAAAGGTCATGAATGCTTTTTGCGGCAGAATCGCACATAGTGCATCTAAGACGGGAAGATTAGTCGTAAAAGAAATAAAACAGCCTGACAATACAGACGTAACCACACTGATTCCGCTCGTCACCAAGCTTAAGTTTCGATCCATAACTGAGGACATAAAAATAGCGAATGACGCTGCAAGCACTGCGAGAACAGCCAGCAGTTCAGCAAAAATGTCCAAGCGAAAGCCAATATTCACATGAAATAATATTGTTGTCATCACAATGGCCAGATAGGTTGGTATGTATAGACATAAAAATGTAAAGATAAACTGAACACACAGGTATTTGTTCTCGTTTACGGGTGACACTAAAATCCGCCTGAAGGTTTTAAGCATGCGGTCTTCAGGATACAAGGCAGTGAGCGCGGCACCTTGCATAAAAACAAGCATCACGATAAAACCTAAGATATTTGTGCCTGTCCCTCTTTCAGTCCTTATTTTATCCTCTCCTTTATAGCTGTTCGGCATTTTCCCAGTCTCAAAAAGCTCCCGAATCATTTTTTTATCCGCTTCACTCTTCAAAGTGGTTACCTTGTAGTCTTGATGATTTTTTTCTACGACTGCTGCATATTTTCCTAACATAAGATCAGAAAACCTCGGCTTTTGATGGACCATAACCACTCGAAAGGCAGGATCTTTGGGGAGATTTTTCATTTCATCCTGCTCCGTGACAAATGCAATGGTTTCTTTTAAGACCGGTTTACCGGAAAAAAGAATCGCTGCTCCAACCATCAGCGGAATGATAATCACTGCAATGATGATAACGGCTTTCTTCGCCAGTATTCGTTCCCACCTATTTCGGAATAGATTCAGCATACATATCCCTCCGGCTTAAAAACAACATGGGAAACGGCAATACAAACGACTGAAGCCAAGAGAAGAATGGATACCACAGGCAGCAAAATGCTGAAATCATGATCATAAATGAGGCGAAATGAGCATTCCGCTACCCATTTAACCGGAGAAAATACGGAAATTTCATTTACGGTATCTCCAAATCTATGAATTCCGAAAAAAACGCCTCCAAAGAAAACAAAAAAAGCAACTGGAATTTGCATGATACTATTCGCCTGTTCTTCATTTTTAAAAATGCAGCAAAACATGGTGCCGAAACAGCAGCCAAAGAACAAAAAGACATGCAGTAAAAGCAAGATATACGGAAGGTCTTCTCCGCCAAAGTTCAATTTAAAAATCGTTTGGGCCGTCCATACATTCATGCTGTACAATATCACACTGAATATGTAAGTTGATAGTAATTTTGAAAGATAAATACTTGTTTTCGAAACGGGTGCGTATACAAGGCGGATGTTTCCTCTCTTCACCTTTTCTTCCATAAATGTGTTGGACGCGGTCATTGCGATCAGAGCCGCTGAGAAAATGATCATATTCACCCCGTAATAATCGTATGAACTGATACCATCTGCCCCAAAGCTGTTTTTTGTGACAAAACCCATGATCACAATAAGAATGAAAGGAAAAATCGTATTAGCTAAAACGAGAACCGGATTCCTTAAAATATTCATAAAATCAAATGTCATTACTTTTACCAAACTCATGTTGCCTCTCCTAATCTCTTAAATTTCTTCCCGTCAGCTCCAAAAATACCGTTTCTAATGATGCCTCTTGACTGCTCATATGCAGAATGCTGCATCCTTGAACACTTAATTCTGCTATGATTTCACCTAGGAGATCTCGGCTCTTTCGGACTGTAACTTTCAATTCACCCTCTATGGAGTGTACTTTTATAACCCCATCTATATCCATCAGAATGTTTTTGTTTAATTTATCTGCATTCGCCAGCTGAAAAGAGTAAGTCATTTCTTTATTTACTTTTTTGTACAATTCATCTTTCGTCCCGTTAGCAATGATTTTTCCCTCATTCATAATCATAATCCGATCACTAATAGCCTCCGCTTCTTCCATATAATGAGTTGAGTAAATAATGCTCGCTCCTTTTTCTTTAAGCAATTTAATAGACTCCAATATGTGATTTCTGGATTGGGGGTCTATCCCAACAGTCGGCTCATCCATAATAATCAGTTTCGGCTGATGGGCAATAGCACAGGCAATGTTTAGTCTTCTTTTCATCCCGCCTGAAAAAGTCTTAGGCTTATCATCTTTACGATCATATAGCTGTACAAGCTCCAAGGCCTCCTTAACCCGGGCTTTCAGCTCTTTTCCTTTAAGAGAATATAGACTGGCAAAAAAGCGAACATTTTGCTCAGCAGATATATCCTCATAGATGGCAATATCTTGAGGGACGATTCCGATGCCCTTTTTCATTTTCTTTGCGCTGTTTTTTACATTATGGCCCAATATCGTAACATTTCCGGAAGTGGCCGACAGTACTCCGGATAAAATATGAATCGTTGTGCTTTTTCCTGCTCCGTTTGGACCAAGAAGCCCAAGGATTTCACTCTCCTTTACTTCAAATGAAATGCCGTCTACTGCAGTTTTGTTCGTGTACTGCTTTTTCAAATTTTCTATTAATGCCACGCTGTTCATACGTATCTCCTTTTTACATTCTCCGTTTTGCGAACTCCTGAAGTATTTTTATTTTCAGATCATCACGTTCTTGTTCAATTTCAAAGTCACGAGCATCTTCTTCGAAACCATCCTGCTCTTCTCCGTCAAAACTGTATAGCTTTTTCAATAAATTCCACAGTGTCTCTAATTCTTCCGTCGAAAACCCCTGAAAAATATCTGCCATAAAGTACACAGCTTTTTCACCGCACTCCTCTAAAACGCGTTTTCCAGAATCGGTAATTTTCACATTAACCGCACGCTTGTCACGTTTACTTGGCACAGTAACGGCATATCCTCTTTTTTCAATACTGCTGACAAGCCTGTTTACGTTCTGTTTCGACGTACCTAATTTTTTGGCAATGTTGTTGAAAGTGGTTTCTTCTTCCGGTAAATGCAGTATGGAGACCATCGTCATAAATTGCCTAGTCGTTAAGCTCTCATAGTACTCATCACCTCGTGATTGAATTTTGTTTAAAACAGAAAAAAGTGTAGCGTAAGACTGCTGCATTAAAAATAAATCTTTTAGTTCTTTAGAAAAGTTCATTATAATCCTCCCACAAAAGACAATTTGTTGTCTATATCATCATAGCACTTCGTTTTGGTTTGTCAACATATTGTCTATTTTATTTCAAAAAACTTACGTCCTCGTTTGCAAAACATACAACAATTCCATATTGATCAATATGAAAAAAGGTATATCATGGTTCAGCAACGTATAGTTGTTGAAGAAAAAGCATTGAAATCAGCCTTTTTTGAAGATCTAATTGAAGAGAAATACGGAGACCCTTAAATCGTACTACAATGGTTGAGCCGTGCCCTGCAAAGATACACTTAAAAAAAGGCATACAATCATGAGAGTTAAAAAGCGCTTTAATGCAGAAGCGATCGCCCAAACTATTTTATTGGCGGACTCCTAATGATGAAGTCCCGTCCAGACCAATCATTTGCGCGGCACTCTGTAACTGAAACCATTGCTGAAAAAAATCATAAAAAGCGCCCTGTTTCAGGGCGCTTTTCATCAGGATGCATATTGAGGGGAAGTCTCTTTCTGTACTTCTTTTTCTTCAGGTAGCTTAATACATTTCGTCATGACTGCACTCGCAAGATAAAGCACCGCAAAAATCCAGACAACGCCTTGTGCACCGACGAGTCCGATGAACATCCAAGCTAAAGCAGGTCCGACAAATGCCGATAAGCCGGCTGCGAGGTTCAAAACGGACATGGCGGCTCCTTTGTCTTTTCCGGCAACTGTCGGCACGATCGCACCAATCGGCACGTAGCCTGCCAGCAAACCGCCCCAGATAAAGCCGATGATGCTCACAACAGCTATATTCCCGCCTGAAAAAACAGGCGCATAGTATAATAAAACGGTGAAAATGCCGCAGCCGACACCTCCAAACCAAATGACGGTGTTTTTCCATCCGAATTTATCACCGACAATTCCAAAAATGAGGTTAAATACAATGTTGCCCAGAAAAATCGTTCCCCAAATCTGCAGCCACACATTAGTTGAAATGCCGTGCTGAGCCATGTGCATCGGCAAAAACACAGGGAAACCATATGTGCCGATGCTGTTGATGATTCTAATCATTCCTCCTGTCAGCACCCGCGGATTGGTAACAAGAATGGTAACCCCTTTTAAAAGCTCCTCCGCCGTTTCTGATCTTTTTCTTTTCTTTTTTTCAAACCGGTCTTTATTAATAAACAACGCGAAGACTGCACCGAGGCATACCCAGAAAATAGAACTCCACAGCGTATTTAAATAACCAAACGTTTTAATTGCATAACTTGAATACCAAGCACCGAAAACAAACATGCCCAGACAATACGCAATCCAAAACCAGCCGACAGCTGTGCTGAGCCTGTTCTGCGGTGTTCTGTAGATGACCCATGTCAAGAAGGAATAAGCAAAAAGCGGGTATCCTAAGCCTTTAATAAAGTAAGTCACATACATGACAGGCAGATTTAGCTGTTCAAATCCGAAGACGATAAAAGCCGCTGTACCGATCACATAAAACAACAACCCCATAAACATCGTCCGCTTTGCGCCAAATGCTTCCAGACACACACCCGAAAACCATGAAGCGATGGCCAGTGAAATGCCGTATATACTAAAAATCGAAGCGGATTGCTGAACGGTGAGCCCATTTTCAATCAAAAAAGGACTGAGCCATCCTTGTTCAAGACCGTCTCCCATCATAAACAGCACAACCCCTAAAAACCCCCATGCCAGCCGCTTTGGTATACCAATTTTATCTAACATATCTGTATCCTCCTTAGATGCTTATCTCAATTACCGCATTAAAGTAAGAAAATGTATAATTCCTCAATTAGCAGCAAATTCCGCCTTATACTAATACCTTGTTTCCCGATGACGGCTCTAACCCTGAAAAGAAGCGTTGGACCTGCTTCCACTCCTCGTATAAAGTCATTTCTATCCGGCAATCCTGCGGTTCTATCACCCGAACACTTCCAGACATTTCTTCGGTCAATCTATAGGCCTCATTGCAAACCACCGCAGCACCAACGACTGATGCCTGACTGTACCCTTCTTTGACATAAATTTTTTTCTGAAGAAGATTGGCGATATATTGTGTAAATGCTCTGCTTTGGAATCCGCCTCCGCATCCCCACACATAGTCACGATCAAACGGAGTGATCTCTGTTAAAATGTCAAAGTTCCATTTGATTGAACATGCAATCTCCTGTAAGGCCGCGCGTACAAAATGCGCTCTGCTTAAATTGGCTGAAAGCGGTACATCAAAGAGAAAGCCGCCTTTCGTCAGGGCGTTTTTTTCTGCCGATAAATACGAACCGAGGGAAGATACACATGCATGATCTTCCTTAGCAAGAGCAGCAATCTCTTCTTCCATCACGTCGTACGGTTCATTCGGATAGAAAATATCCTTTAATTTTTGAAAATTCAGACCTGTTACCCCGGGATTTGTCTCCGCAAGCCACTGTCCTTGATCTGTGTGGCAGTTCAGCCAGGCTTTATTTTGTCTGTCCTCATGAATTTCATCAATAATTTTGGTAATCGGTGTTGTCGTACCTGATACAATGACTGCGTCTCCCAAAGCAGCACCAGTGCTTTTGACAGCAAGCTGTGTATCTCCCCCACCCGCTATAACCTTCGCATGATGTGATAGTCCCAATTCTGCCGCATACTCATCTGTTATCGATCCAATGACTGTTCCCGCTTTTACTAGAGGCGGAAGAATAGATGGCGAGAAACCGAATATATTGCACATCTCTTCTGACCATGTATTTTGTTTTACATCAAACAGCAGCGTTTCCGTCGCCTGTGACGGTTCATATGTCAATACTCCGCTCAACTGATACGTCACCCAATCACTGATGCTTGTGAAGCTTGCAGTTTTTTCCCATAAGGAGGGCTGGCGGTGCTTTAAACCATAAAGCTTGAGCGCTGAAAAAAGCGCAGTCGGCAGACGGCCTGTTCGGCTGTATACTTCTTCCCGATTCGGTATGTTTTCCTCCCACTCCCTGCCCCGATTGTCAATGTTGGGCAGACCGAGGAAAGACTCACCATTTTGATCAAATAGCACGATCCCCTGTCTTTGACTTGTTGAAGTGAGACCAATAATTTCAATATGATGAGAACGAGAAATCGCACGTTTAGCCAGATTCATGATTTGATTCCACAGCGCCTGTGGAGAAAAATAGCGGCTGTCCGGGTAAAGCGGCTCGGTCGTATATACAATGTCCTCCCGTTCAACCGTTTGAACGCTTCCCGACACACTTACGACCGCAACTCTTGCATTGCCAGTGCCAATGTCAAATACGAGATAACCTTTTTGTTTTGTCATCCTGATGCCCTCCTTTTTACACCTCTGCTTTAAGATCGTTTTTGTTATATAAAGTCGGAATATTGAGAGTTTTTTCATCTTTCCACTTTTTAAGCGCTTCGTTCAGAATGGTAACGTGATGATCCTCTACTTCAAATGTTGCTCCTGCTAAATGCGGTGTTGCCAGAACATTAGGCAATGTAATAAATTCATAATCCGATTGCTCTGGCGGCTCATGATAAAAAACGTCTAATATCGCACCTCTGATTTTACTTTCTTTCAGTACAGATAAAAGATCCTCTCGGTTTACCACGACAGCTCTTGATGTATTCACGAAAATGGCGCTCTCTTTCATCAAGTCAAAATACGGCCGATCAATGAGGCCAAGCGTATCATCTGTACGCGGCAGATGAACAGAAACGATATCACTATCTGAAAATACCTTCTCCAGAGATACTTTTTCATATTGCGGATAATCGTGCTGTACGTATGGATCGTAATACAAAACCTTGCAGTCAAACGCAGTCAGCAGTTTTGCAATTCTTTGCCCAACCGCTCCGAATCCGACCATACCCACGGTTTTTCCTGTTATTTCATTACCTTTGAATTTGGCATATGCCTGCAAATAATCGCTGTTCCATTTTCCATCCTTTAGCCATTGATTAGAGGTATTCGTATGCCGGAGAAATGAAATCACATTTCCAATAAACATTTCAGCAACAGCTTGTGCGTTGCGCCCAGGTGTATAGAAAACCGGAATGTCTCTGTTTGACGCTGCTGCCACATCAACATTGGAAGGCATTCCCCTGCATACTCCCACAAATGAAAGTTCCGGCATTGATGCAAACACGTTTTCTGTCACCTGATCAAGCTCAGTAATCAAACCCGTCGCATTTGATCCTTTTAATAGCTGAATCAATTCATCTTCCCTGTATGCCCGGCCGTTTTCTTTCCAAGACTGATAAACAACGGAACCGAACAATTCTTCAAGCTCTTTTCGTCCTTCTTCGTTGTACGGTGCTGTAATCAAAACCGTCATGATGCAAAACATCCTTTTCATCGTTATTATTCACACAAAAAAATCTCTCTCCAAAGATGGAAAGAGATTCATGTATAGGCGCACTCTGCCACAGACAGAAGCCGGTATAAACCTTACTTTCCTATCTTTCAAGCTGGCGCTTGCTGGAATTGGCACAATAATGTTGCCGAGGTTTCATAGGGCCAGTCCCTCCACCTCTCTTGATAGAAAATGTTTTGTATGTAATTTTCAGAATTGAGAATACGTTAATCATAAAGAAGACCCAGATTGATGTCAATGTCTTTTTTTCAGAATTGACGTTATCATTCGAAATGTTATAATTCTTACAATATATCTAACTAGGGAGAGGAACTGGGCTATGAAATCGTTCGCCACTCAACAAAACGGCATTTTTAAATCCGTTTGCTCACTGGACTGCCCGGACCAGTGCGGATTGCTGGTACATAAAAAAGACGGGAAAATTGTGAAAGTGCAGGGTGATCCTGATCACCCCGTGACAGCCGGAAATATATGCAACAAAGTACGAAATATGGCTGAGCGTCTCTATGATGAAAAGCGGCTGACGACTCCGCTAAAACGAACAGGTGTGAAGGGCGAGGCAGAGTTTAAACCAATTTCTTGGGAAGAAGCGATTGACACCATCACATCCCGCTGGAAACAGCTGATTGATGAAGAAGGAGCTGAAAGCATACTGCCTTACAGCTTTTACGGCAATATGGGAAAATTAACGGCTGAAGGAATGGACCGCCGCTTTTTTTACCGCTTGGGCTCAAGCCAGCTTGAGCGGACGATTTGCAGCAAAGCCGGATCAGAGGGCTATAAATATACCATGGGTGTGAGTGCTGGAATCGATCCTGAAGAAACGATCCATACGAAACTGTTTATCTTTTGGGGAATTAACGCAGTCAGCACAAATATGCATCAAATTACAATCGCCCAAAAAGCACGGAAAAAAGGCGCAAAAATTATTGTGATTGATGTGCATAAAAATCAGACAGGGCGTCTAGCAGACTGGTTTATTCCTATAAAACCCGGTACCGACAGCGCGCTTGCCCTCGGCATCATGCACATTTTATTTAAAGAAAATCTTCACGATGAAGCGTTTCTTTCAAAATATACAGTCGGCTATGAAGAACTGCGCGAGCATGCGAAACAGTATCATCCAGAAAAGGTATCCCTGATCACTGGTATCAGTACCGACGATATCTATCAGCTGGCAAAAATGTACGGTGAAACCTCCCCTTCCTTTATCAGAATCGGAAACGGCCTTCAGCATCATGACAACGGCGGAATGATTGTAAGAACGATTGCCTGTCTTCCGGCAATTACCGGTCAATGGATGCATACAGGAGGCGGTGCCATCAAGCATAACAGCGGAATTTTAGAATATAACACCACCGCGCTTCAGCGTCCTGATTTACTGAAAGGCCGCACACCGAGATCGTTTAATATGAACCAGCTGGGCAGTGTTCTTCTGGAAACAGACCCTCCTGTTCGCTCCCTCTTTATTTATGGGACGAATCCAGCCGTTGTGGCGCCAGAAGCGAACAAAGTCAGACAAGGCCTCCTGCGGGATGACTTGTTCACCGTGGTTCATGATTTGTTTTTAACAGAAACGGCCAAATATGCGGACATTGTACTGCCCGCTGCATCTGCTTTTGAAAATACTGATTTTTACACCTCATACTGGCATCATTACATTCAGCTGCAGCAGCCGGTTATTGAGAAATACGGAGAAAGTAAGTCTAATACTGAGGTATTCCGGTTATTGGCTGAGGCAATGGGATTTACGGATCAGGAGCTTAAAGATTCAGATGAAGACTTAATCCGCCAGGCGCTTCACCATCCGGATAATCCTTATTTAGCAGAGATTACTTATGAATCACTTACTGAACGTTCGTTTATGAAGGCGAAGCGTGAAAAGCCGCTATTTCCGGGTAAATTGCCGACACCGAGCAGAAAAATAGAATTATATTCAGAAAAAATGAAACAAGCCGGTTTCCCGCCGTTACCGACACATACGCCGCTTGCGCCGGATCATGAATTTCCGTTTATGTATGTTCCCGGGCCTAATCATAATTTCTTAAACTCAACGTTTTCCAATAATGCAAAACACGTCAAACTTGAAAAGACACCGAAACTCTTTATCAACACGAAAGATGCCGAAAAACACGGCATCACTGATGGTGAAGCCGTACGGATTTGGAACAGCCGAGGTGAGTGTGAACTAACCGCCGCAGTTGGAGAACAAGTGCTGCCCGGTGTTGTCGTCAGTCAAGGATTATGGGCAGATGAACCAGGCAAAAATCAGCTTGTTAACGCCCTGACCCCCGACCGCTTGTCTGATATGGGCGGAGGTGCCACTTTTTTCTCAGGCCGAGTGCAGATTGAAAAAGCATAGAAACCGTCCAGAGCTTGCTCTGGCGGTTTTTTGTGTACACAGTCAACAAAATGAAACCAATGGTATAGATTGACCGTATAACATGACGAGTACATAATGGAGGCATACACATGGACGTTTTTTTAGGAATCGGTATTGCATTGGCTGGATATTTTATCGGAGAAGGATTAAAGCATATTAACAACCCAAAAGCTAACGAAAAAAATGACATCATGCTGATTAAAGAACGAGATATTTACTTTTACATCGGGCATTTTTTAGGAATAACCCAAGCGGAGGCGAAACTCTTAGCAAAGGATCTCACAGACCTCCCTCATATTGATATTGACGGAAAAAGATATGTGCAAAAACATATCTTAAGAGAATGGGTATTAACATTAGGAGAGAAACAACAAGCGAAAGATTAATGCGAATTTTTCAATAAGACGAGCTATGAAATTTCTTTCCCAAACACAACAAAAAGCAGGATTGGAAACGCTTTTTGATCAATTTATTGGTTCTTTAGTTATTTATTTAATTTGAAACCAATCAACACATTAACGAAAGCAGCCCACATATGCAAATATTGATTTTTACTTATCAAGTATAGGTATTGCTGTCTTTGGTGGAGGGGTTGCCAAATGAATACAGAGTCACCATCTAGCATCCAAGTAGCTGAAAGACAAAGACCAGTCGCAGGATTCGTTTAGCCCTTTTTCTTGAGCAGGACTTTTCATTTAAAATGTTCCTCTACCGTTGCTGTGCCAACTTGCATAAGTAAGTCACAACATTCTTATTTCATAATCATTTGCACGTATAAAAAAACGGCGGAAAATTTAGATTTTCCGCCGTTTTTCAAAGGTTTTATTCAGGAAACTGAACATGCCCGGGAACTGTGTACGCCCCAGATGTTCCGTTTGCAGGAAGCTTTGGAATCGTGTCTTTTACAACTTTTCCTCGAATGTCAGTGATTCTGACTTTAAGAGAGCCCGTTCCTAAATTGGTGCTGAGGAAATGATTATAGTCCGTTTTCTCCATGTTGATCCACTTTCCGTCTTTGTAGTATTCCATTTTCATAGCGGGATACTTGTGATTTCTAACTTGGATTGCCGCCCACCACTGGCTGCTGCCTTCTTTAATCCGGTATGTGAAATTGCCAGTGATTGGCGCTTTGATCACACGCCATTTGATTTTGATTTTCCCATCTTTCATAGCACCGATTTTGCTGAAGGCATTGGGTGAAAGATCAAGGGCTCCTGGGGCACCCTCAGGATATAGATCGGTAACATAGACGATCGTCTTCCCCTTTGGCCCTTCCACTTCAAGATAAGAGCCGGCAAGAGCGGCTTTCACACCGCCGTAATTAAGATCCTTTGGGTTAATTGCCGTAATCTCCATGTCAGATGGGATAGGGTCAAGAAGGAAAGCTCCTCCTGAATAGCCTGATCCGGTATAGGTTGCATAGCCTTCGTGCAAATCGTTATAGGCTGCCGAAGCCTGCGGGCAAAAACAAAGAATCATCAACATAACCACGCTAATAACAGCACTGATCTTCTTTTTCATAGACATCCTCCTAATCCAAATTTCGAATGAGAATCATTATCATTGTAATACTCATTCGATATGGATTGAAAGAGGACATAGATTCATAGATTGATTTATGCCTAATTCACTATTCTATATATATCAAAGGGTGCGTTTTATACGACTATGCAATACTTATGTTCAGATGCACATATGAGCCAAAATTCTTGTTTCATTAATATGGATAGAATATGGATAGCTATAGTGAGGATCTGAAGTATATCAGCTCAAAAAATTCCCATCCCCGCTTGAAATCGCAAGCGGGAGAATTTCACTTTACCTTTTGCAACTTGGTCAGAGCAGTAAGTATAATACCTAAAATGAGCACAATCGGAAACCAGATAATAATGTAATGAAAATGTGGATCTGCAAAAGCTACAATAACAGCCCCCACACAATATAATATGATGGCCAGCGCCCTTAACACAGCATCTCTTAAGAATGTTTTATTCTGTTTAGAGAAAAACAACCGGCCGGAAAGGTCCTCTAAAAGAGAAGCCAATGTTCCGGTCAAAACTGTAGAAGAAATGCCTGCAATCCCCAGTTGTTTAGCTGCTATTGTTTGTATCCCCATGGCAATACTCAAAAGGATAATAAGGATGTACACCGGAACGAAAGCAGCAGATATTGAAAGACAAGCAAAAACAAATAAAATGAACGCTTCAATTGCCAGAGCTTTTGTTACAGCGGATGGCCAAAATGTTTTCTCTGCCTTTCCAACAATGATCGTGGAAACAATCACTCCCACGATAAAGCCGATTAGCGCAGTTAAAGAATGAAAAACAGTGACTTGAAGAGATTTTCCGATTGCTAATCCCAATAAAACGATATTTCCCGTCATATTAGCAGTGAAGACGTGTCCTAGGCTTAAATAACCGATCACATCCACGATTCCCGCTGTTAAACAAAGAAGAGAAAGCAAAGTGTTTCGATATGCTGCAGCAGTCAATGGTGTATCAATCCTTTCGTGTGGTTCCAACTGTAACTCTTTTATTTGCATCAAAAAACATATAAAATCCCGGTTTTGATCAGGAATATAGACTCTATTCTTACTGTTGTCCAACTGTAATAATAATCCATATGTAAATTATTTAAATTTGAAAGGAAGCTGAGTGGCTTTGAAACGATTTTCTTTATTATTTGCCATGTTAAGTTTATTATTGCTTCTCTTGCCTGAAAAAGCTTTAGGCGCCGTCGATTTTCCAAATACCTCGACGAATGGCATTTTAGGATTTGCCGGAAATGCAAAAAATGAAAAAGGAGTCTCTAAAGCCAGCACAACCGGCGGAAAAAACGGCCAGATCGTTTATATCCAAAGTCTAAATGATTTAAAAACCCATCTGAGCGGATCAACACCTAAAATTTTAGTGCTTCAAAATGATTTAACCGCTTCTTCAAAAACAACGGTAACGATTGGTTCAAATAAAACACTTGTAGGTTCTTACGCTAAAAAAACGCTGAAAAATATTTATTTAACAACATCTTCTTCATCCGGAAACGTCATCTTTCAAAATCTGACCTTTGAACACAGCCCGCAGATTAACGGAAATAACGATATTCAGCTTTATCTCGATTCAGGCTTTAACTACTGGATCGACCATGTTACATTTTCAGGACACAGCTATAGTGCTGGCGGAAGTGACCTGGACAAGCTGTTGTATATCGGTAAATCAGCTGATTATATCACCATCAGCAACTCAAAATTCGCAAATCATAAGTACGGTTTAATTTTAGGATATCCTGATGATTCCCAGCACCAATATGACGGCTATCCGCACATGACCATCGCCAACAACTATTTTGAGAATTTGTATGTAAGAGGCCCGGGGCTGATGAGATATGGCTACTTTCATGTCAAAAACAATTACAGCAACAATTTTAACCAAGCAATTACCATCGCGACAAAAGCAAAAATATATTCTGAATACAATTATTTTGGAAAAGGCAGCGAAAAAGGCGGAATCCTTGATGACAAGGGCACCGGATACTTTAAGGATACAGGAAGCTATCCATCCTTGAACAGGCAATCCTCACCGTTGACAACGTGGAATCCAGGCTCCAATTACAGCTACCGGGTTCAAACTCCGCAGTACACAAAAGAATTTGTCACAAAATATGCCGGATCACAAAGTACAACATTGGTTTTTGGCTACTGACACAAAGAGGGCTTGTATAACGCCAAGCCTCTCTTTATGGCTATGTATTGTTCGTCTGGCTTGTGTCTAAAACTCACATGCGCCACGATGTTGCTTGTCCAACATATCATTCCTGCACAAGATGAACATGCTGACGGACCAAATATTTTTTTGCCAACATGTTCACTCCATTTTCATTGAATGAACACACGGACCTCTGAATTGCTTTTCTCATTATACAACTAGGTCATTATGGTTTCATCTCAAACAAAAAGAATCCATT
This sequence comes from Bacillus sp. FSL K6-1012, assembly GCF_037964915.1. Lineage (NCBI taxonomy): Bacteria > Bacillati > Bacillota > Bacilli > Caryophanales > Bacillaceae > Bacillus > Bacillus sp. FSL K6-1012. Next base: position 2,177,523 of record NZ_CP150175.1, read on the forward strand.
TCTAAAATGGATTCTTTTATTTTACTGTACATTCTATCATCTATAAACCAGGCCGCCATCAGTTAAAATAGCTTGACCGGTGATATAATCTGAATCATCTGAAGCTAGAAATGAGACTAAATTGGCCACATCTTCAGGTGTTTGATATCTTTTTAGAGCAATGTCTGAAGAGAATTTTTCAAAAGCTTCTCCTGGTTTTAAATCATCGCTATGTTTAACCATTTCCTCATCAATGCGATCCCACATTTTTGTTTTTGCAACACCAGGACAATATGCGTTAACTGTTATTTGATATTTGGCTAACTCTTTAGCAGCTGAATGTGTAAAAGATTTCACTGCGTGCTTCGTTGCGGAATATGTGCCAAGCATTTCAAATGATTCGTGACCTGCTATACTGCATGCGTTAATGATTTTGCCTTTTGTTTCTTGCTTAATGAACTGATCAGCAGCTGCTTGAGTACCAAACACAACGCCATTGACATTAACCTTGAACAATTGATTCAGTTGTTCTTCTGTTATTTCTAAAAATGACGAAACTGCCTCAATACCTGCATTGTTTACAAACACATCCAAACGGCCAAATGTATCTGCCGCTGCTTTAACTAAATTGAATTGATCATCACGCTTGGATACATCCCCTTTTACTCCGATAACATGATAGCCTTTTTCTTTGAAGTCTGATACAGTTGCATGCAGCAGTTCCTCGTTAATATCATGCAGAACGACACTAAAACCATCCTTGCACAATCTCTCTGCTATCCCTCTCCCTAATCCGCCTGCGGAACCAGTAACTATCGCTACCTTGGTCATAAATATTCCCCTTTCGCAATGAGGTATAGTGACGATATATTTATTTTAACAAATCAGTGTTTCTCCACATAATGTAAACTGCTGTCTCAAAAGAAAGCTTGTATTATATTAATTAATTCAAGTTGAAATCATCGTGTGTAAAGTAATAAAGTTCTTCACTTCAGGATTGATCCCTTAATTGAAATGATCTATAGGACGTGTGTAACCGAGCCCTCATTATTGTTAAAGATATGGACACCGAGCTCTTATCCATTTTCTTTAGTATTCATGTGCTGTAATACATTGTATTGGATTTCATTAGACCGGTACCCAATGTTTCATTGCTACGGTCTTACCCATAGATGTAGTTTTCCTTGATTACAATACCTTTGAATTTCGTAAAAGCATAGTGTGTAAATGCCTTTGAGTTTAATTGGTCTTGATTCCAAAGCATGCGTGATGAAGCGTTCTTTAACTGATGAAGAAGATCATCGACCTGGTCAACTTTTTCATCAGTTAACATTCTATTTTCTTAGCAAGCTTAGTAATCATATGTATTGCCGATGCTGCCGTCCTCTTGTTTCCTTTGTAATTCTTTAAGCTGCAAGCTTTTTCTGGCTCCTACTTGGTTTAAATTCTTCAACTGAGATATCATTATTTATAATTGAGATGTATCGTTTAACAAATAGAGTTATCCTAATTTACTTCCTTTTTTATCAGATTCTTCATTTTTAATTTATATTTATGTGGTTTTAAAGAGGAGAAAGTCCCCTCTTTTACACTTGTATTTCTTCATAACATAGTTACCGCCAGTTTGATACATGCAACGTTGATAGCATAGTTGTGGATCATAAGAGATTGTTTGGTATTGAGGCACATGATAATTCAGATAGTAAGGTGTTTGTGTATACCAAACTGGATATTGTCTAAACACATCGAACCCTCCATTCGCTCATCTAGTTTACTGTATTGTATTTACCTCACAGCCAAATGTCATTTGTCCATACGAAATTAGGCATTCTTTAAAAGAACCCCCCCTTTATTAGAGCAATTGATCTTTTCAACACATTTAGTTATTTTTTTATTCTTTAACAATTTATCAATTCACTATCACTCCAATCATTTTCAACTTTGACTCATATGAGCAATAAACTTCTCCTCAACCGTTTCTTAAAAACATGTCAGCAAAATTGGTTTGGAAATCACTGTCGTTATTGAGTTTCACCTTCCCTTTCCTCCTTTTAAATCTAGATAAAAGTCTTTTTTATTTAATCTTAATCTCTTTCCTAATTATGTTAAAATAGATTCAAAAAAGAAATTGTGGTGTATTTATGCTTGACTCAACTTTTCTCTTGCCATTCATGTTTGTACTTTATTTTTGTTTTATTCTTTATAGAATTATTAAGCGATTTATATTTAAGAAAGAACGAATGGCCAATGATAAGCATCTTGTTATTGTTTGTTTAATCGTTTACTTCTTTGAACTGATAAGCGTTACAATATTCCCTTTACCTATAGATCATGATTTAATTGCGAACTGGAGGAACGATTCTTATCATCCATTTTTGTATGGAAATAACTTTATCCCGTTTTATTTCTTTGTAGATATTTATCATCTAGGCTTGCAGTTTTATGTGATAAGATCTCTTGGCGGAAATCTGATTTTACTGTTGCCAATTGGCTTGTTGTTCCCTCTTTTATTTGACAAGTTAAGGAACCTAAAAAGAATGTTATTAACTGGATTTTTTATTTCATTGTCTATAGAACTAACGCAACTTTCGATTTCTATGTATTTAAGAAACTCTTATAGAAGTTTTGACGTTGATGATTTAATCCTTAATACGTCAGGTGCTGCAATAGGTTACTCGCTGTTTTGTATTCTTCGATCGTTATATAAAAAATTACGATTTAAAAATGATTCTTTCATAAACATCTGATCTGTAAACAAGATATGTAGCCCTCATCAAGTACACAATGTAAAGACCAGCCAATGTAACAGATTTTATGTTGAAATTGAATTAGAAAGACATAATAGGAAAAGGTAAGCATTCACTAGCGCGAGAAATGATGTTTATTGGAAGATCGCAAGTGAAAGGATATAATCAACATAACTAATCATTTTAAGGTGATACGAAAATGGACAGTATAATGAAATCTCATTTTGAAAATCTAGAAGCAAAGGACAAAAGCCTGCAATTAGAAGCTTTTCAGAATATTATTAACGCCACAAAAGAAAAAGTAGACTGGGCTTATGAAGTATGGGATCAATTAATAGGATGGCTGACCGATCCGGATAACCACAGGCGAGCGAGAGCTGCACAGTTTCTTGCTGGTTTAGCAATCAGTGATCCGGATAAACGGATGCTGCACGACTTTCCAGCGTTATGGGAAGTGACCAGGGATTCAAAATTTGTAACTGCTCGGCATAGTTTGCAAGCAATCTGGAAGGTTGGCTTAGCTGGGCCAGAACAAAAAGAACTGGTGCTTACTCATATTATTGATCGTTTTAAAAATGGAATGAACGAAAAACATTATACATTGATTCGCTACGATATGATTGTAGGATTAAAAAAATTATACGATGAAGATAAAGATGAGCATATTAGGGAAATAGCAATGGACATGATTGAGATCGAGAAAGATAGCAAATATCGAAAGAAATATTTGTCAGTCTGGAAATAACCACTTTTATGCAATGCTCTGCAAACGTTAAAACAGCACTACATCTTCGTGTGAGTGCTGTTTTTTATGCTAAACTTGCCGCCCTCGCCCATCATGCTGCTTTTATACAGCAACAAGCTGCATTGATTGTGTAAGCGATGTTCATGCTCTTGTGCGTGGTAAAGAGAACATCTGTGTTTATTGATTTTTTTCAGCCATCTCAGTATTTGAATATAGCGCTGTTTATGGCAGTACCATTATAAAATATAATAATTGTAGAACTTTCTATTAAGCGATCATATGCGGGGGATGCCAACCTTTATAACCAATTGAATTTTTTAATTGTTGCTTTTGGAGGATCAGATTCTTTAAGAGTGTTGAACCACACCTTCATTTTTTTACCTGCCACAAGGTCTTCTTTGTTTTCAATTTGACTTAATCCCAATATCACAACATGATTTTTATATTTTCTTATTAGTCTATCTTGAGACAATTCAAAGTCCTCTTTTTCAGGAGCATGTTTGCCCTCAAGAAAAACGGCTGACTTATCATCCTTAAAAAGGATAAAACCAACAAGGTTCTGCATCTTTGGCGTTTTTATTTTATTTTCTACCTTATCATTGCAGCCTGAAATAAAAGCAAAGAACGCTAAGACCAATATCCCGATTTTACGCATTTATCTCTCCTTTTTGGTGTATGTTTTATAACAGTGCAAATCATTTTAGAGGTAATTTATAATAACGCGACACAAGAGTACTGAACCGGGAAGACAGTACAAGTTTATAGATTTGAAGAACACATTTACCACAGGTAAACTCTCTTCAATTCAGTTTTGCCTTTCCGTTACACATTATTCCCTAGTGCCCGCACATAAAAAACGATTGAATATTTAGTACATGGTACAATAAGATAAAAAAACCTATTTCGTTAACTAATTGATTAATTTACTGCCATCGCATTGTGCCTATTGTGAAAAACTTGTAAACTTTTTGGGTAGCCATAAAATAAGGAGCGATTTTTTGTCTAAAAAATTAACATTTTTTCTTTTCATCTTATGTATCATCATTGCGAAAGTCATGAAAAATATTGATGTAATAAGCACTGTAGCATCCTTTTGCTCTTTAGTTCTCGTTTTCATTTATTTTAAAGATGAGTTTAAAAAGCTAAAACCAAAAGCAAGGAGCATTCTGTTTTCATGCTTTTTAGTATTAACAGGGATTATAACTTTTATCATTTTAGAAGGACAGGTATTCATTAAAAACCACGATTTTTTTAACGGCTGGGAGATCATAGCAGTGATTATTTTGTTTGCAGTCCCTTTGATATCTGGTACTGTTTGCTTTAGATTGCTTTACGAGCATTTGAAAGAAATGTAAGCATTTTATGTACAGGTAAGGAACTAAACTCGCATGTTTTATTTTTACTTTGAATAAAAACATGCCTTTATCATGACATGTACTTATCAATCAGATGTTTCTGAAAGCAGACCTATATTTTGGACGTTCATCCCTAAACTTGCCATTGCAGATTTATCTTTTATACCATGGCTTCTCTTGTAATCTTATTTTATCTGTATGTTTTTCCCTACCGGTCTTCCACTCCACCTTAACAACTACATCATGTCCAATTACTTCATCTTCAGGCATAAAATCAAACGTAGCAATGTGGTCTTCCATTTGTCCTCCGCCTGGCATTTCTTCACCTGTGTACTCTGATAAATCATAATCTTCTCTGTCATCGTACTTTTTACCATCTATATACAATATGATTCTTTCAACAATGGTTCTTTTCGCTTCTTTCTTGTTCCCCTGCCAGTATAAATTCAAGAAGTAATTAGGGCCAATCGATGTTTTATCTGATTTTTCAATGGTAGAAACCCACAATCCGTTCCTGCTGCTTCCCTCATATTTTACTTTGTCTCCTGATATCATTGCGAAGAACGTTACTAAACAAATCAATAATAGAGCTGTAATGATTAGTGATCTTTTGATTTTATTTTTGCTTCTCATGTTTCCCCTCGCTTTCTTCATTTTATTAGTAGAATAAATGGGCAAAATGTTACTTGAAAAAGAATATAAAAAAAGCTGCTCATAAAGCAGCCCAATAAATTGTCTTTTCAGTTTTGCAGTCACATAAGACTTTCTTGGTGATTCGCAGCGCATCTATGTCTGCCTTAATACTGATCAGGTGTTGATTATCTGCCTGTTAACCCAAATGGATACAACATTCAAACAGCTTTAATGCTCAAGTCCTATGTAGGTCACTACATTGTCTAATTCACCTCTTCTAACTGAATGTAAAGGTTTGTTTTAATTGGCGTCCTTCTTTTCCTTTTTGTGTCCAAATAATAACAACCTCTAATTCAGATGCCTTTTCAGCCACCATAAAATGGTTAAACTTCAGCGGTGCACCATCGTTTAAACTTTTGGCTAAGCTTATTAAATCCTCCTTCTGTCTCACACAGTTTTCGGGACAGCCAAAAAGTGAAAACCTCGTGGTTGAATCAGGATCATTTCTATACAATTGTACATCCACTGTAGCTGCGGCTTCCCCTATGTTTTTGATTTCCATTGAATATACGTGATATTCCCCCTTTTTTGGACTCGCTAATTCCTTTGCATTTTTTGCTTCAGCTATTTCGACTGACCATTGTTCTGTTTTTTGTTTAATTGGCAATTCTGTAAATGTCAGGGCTTGAGTCTTTGTTTGAACAAAAGTCAATGCAAATAATAAAACACATAAGGAAAGTAAATGCTTCTTCACTTCGTATCTCCTTCTTTCTTTTTCATTAGCTTCCCCAATATAAGTGTCCGGTATGACGCATAATAAAAAGCCCTCATAAAGAGAGCTTTAATTACAAATGCAATACTATTAATATGTTCATAGACAGAAGTAAAATTTTCAAGAAGATTAGTCGAAAACAATTACTTGTTATTGTCCACTTGATGAAAGTGGGCTGCTTAACCATTGCATTCAATATCATTTTAATAAGATAATCACGCTTCATGAATTGATTTTTCAGAGTCATAATTTCTATCCATTGAACGGAAATGCTCTTCTAGTTCTTCAAGTGTTCGCCCCTTAGTTTCCGGCATGAATTTGTACACAAAACCGATTGCCAAGATACCCAAAGCGACAAATATAAAGAAAGTAAAGGATAAGCCTGCAGAGCTAAGCATGATTGGAAAAGCAAAACCGATGATAAAGTTTAAAATCCAGAGGAAAAATACACTGATGCCAGAACCAAGCCCTCTTACTTTTTGCGGGAATATTTCTGCAATGACCAGCCATGTTACTGGTCCGACACAGCCCTGCATAAAGGCTAGAAATAAAACGGTCAAAGATAGCACGATATACGGGAGTGCTGCTGATCCATCAAACACGATTGAAAATATGGCAATGAATAAAAGCGCTGTGGTCGTTCCTGATAAACCAATCATCAATATCGGGCGCCGGTTCACCCTGCCAACCAGCCAAATGCCGATGATAACGGCAATGACTGATATCAATCCATTCCCAATATTAGCGATTAAAGCTGCCTTTGTACCAAAACCGGATTCTTGCAGGATTTGAGTACCGTAATACATAATCGAATTGACGCCTGTGATTTGATTAACGATGGCAACACCGATCCCAATCCATAAAAGACGGCGCAGCCATGGTGTAGAGAACTCTTTGATAGATACCTTCTCTACATTTGAATCTTTGACTGCCGCTGCTTGTATTTCTTTAAATTCTGCTTCTGCCCTTTTCTCGTCACGTATGAGTTTAAGAACGCGCAGCGCCTCGCTTTTTTTACCTTTAGAAGTTAGCCACCTCGGGCTCTCCGGAACCATGAGCATACTTGCAAATAATAGGAGAGCCGGTATGGCACAAAGGACAAGCATGTATCTCCAAACATGCCCTGTATCAGCCATTGCAACACCAAGAATCGCATTAAAAACGTAGGCTAAAAATTGCCCGCCGACGATCATCAGTTCATTTTGCGTTACCATACGCCCTCTTTTCTCATACGGCGCCATTTCTGCTAAAAAGGCCGGTACCATTGATGATGCCCCACCGACAGCCAGTCCCAGCAAAAACCGAAAGATAACCATCGTTAAAACATTCGGCGCAATTGCTGTTCCGAGTGATGCCAGAAAGAATAAAAAGGAAAGATTAAGGATCATTTTACGTCGGCCATAGCGGTCAGCCAATTTGCCGCACAGCAATGCACCAAACGCTGCTCCTAATAGAAGCATGCTTGTAACCAGCCCTTCTGTGACCGGTGTTAAGTTAAGTTGATCAGATCTTGCCATAAAAGGCAAGGCTCCATTTATAACTCCGGTGTCATATCCAAAGAGAAGCCCGCCAAATGTTGCTGAAATCATTATCAACTGCAAAAACGACCTGGGATTTCGTTGTTCTTTCATACCCTTTCCCCACCTTTATGAAGAATGCTTTATACATTTTTTCATTCTGTCAACCGAGTGTGCTGGATTCACCCTTTCTCTTTTAAAGAGCAATACTCGTTTCAGCCAGTTTTTTTATTTCCCGAGACCTTATCAATCTGAAAATTAGCAATACTCAATGCAGCGAAGAGGCTTTTCGCAAAAACAGCCTAATTGAAATCGTTTTCATTTACCACGAGAAACATATCCACTTTTTTGTTATGTCCTAGTTATATTTTTGTTACATCCTTGTTAGGTTTGGTATTATCATAATTTTAAAAGCGTTTTCAGTCAATAAAAAACTTCTGAAGTTTTTTAGCAATCATAGGATTTTCCCAGATAAAACGCCTAACACCAGGATTACATACTAATCCCCTTATACTCCGAATGATTTCAGGAAATTCAGCTAAACATGTTCTTCATGGTTACATTTTTGAAACCTTTTTGTGATATTGGAATATTGATCAAAAGCTAGTACTCAAATATAAACGTGTTAAGAAAAATTACATTCACAATAAATAGCGATATCATTATAATGAATGTTGGTTGATTGAGATAGAAAGAAACAGAAGAAGGAGAAATGGAATTGAAGAAAGTAATGTTAGGCTTTAGTCTATTAGCTTTGAGTTTTTCTTTGACAGCCTGCGGATTAAATGATACTGCTGAAAAAAGCCATTCAGATCTAAAACAGCCAGTTGCCAAGAATTCTAACTCTGAAGCAAAAAAAGGCTTGGTGGATGCTGTGTTAGAAAGGCCTGTTGACGGAGATACGATCAAAGTTAGCTATAACGGCAATATTGATACGGTTCGCTACTTGCTCATTGATACTCCAGAGACTAAAAAGCCACATTCATGTGTTCAGCCATATGGCGAGGATGCATCTAAACGAAACAAAGAATTGGTTAGCGGCGGAAAGCTGCAATTAGAATTTGATAAAGGAGAGCGCAGAGATAAATTCGGAAGGCTGTTAGCTTACGTTTATGTCGATGGCAAGTCTGTTCAAGAAACACTGTTAAAAGAAGGATTAGCCAGAGTAGCATATGTTTATGAGCCAAATACAAAATACATAGACCAGTTTAGAAAAGATGAACAGGAAGCACAAACGAAAAAACGTTCTATTTGGAGTAAAAACGGTTATGTGAATGCCAGAGGATTTAAAGGCTGTGTTGAGCAGCACTCAACTGAAAAAAAGATATAGTTCGTGATAGATACCCTTTTGAATGAATATAATGCAATAAATCTAAAAAGAGGGTGCCTCACAAAAATGAATTCTCTACTAAAGAACGAAGACATGATTGCGATGATTAGAAATGGTCTTAGCACATCACAATACCCAAAGCACATTATTATCGTTGGCGCCGGGTTGGCCGGGCTTGTTTCTGCATCTTTGCTGAAGAATGCAGGACATAAAGTGACGATTCTGGAAGCGAGTGATAGAGTCGGGGGCAGAGTTTGCACGTTGCGATCTCCCTTCAGTGCCGGGCTGTATTTCAATGTTGGACCAATGCGTATTCCGGATATCCATACTCTAACCTTGGAATATATAAAAAGATTCAGCCTGCCAACTAGTGTATTTTTGAACAGAACTCCAATGGACATCATTTACGCCAATGGCATTCAAACACGTCTTCATCATTTTGAAAGCAATCCGGGTATCTTAAGATACCCAGTTGCAGCAAATGAACAAGGAAAAACGGCCGAAGAGCTCATGCTTTCTGTATTGCAGCCTATCCTCAATTTTATTTATGTAGATCCTGCGAGAAATTGGCGGATCGTTGAAACACAATACAGTAACCATTCGTTAGGCTCTTACTTGAATACTTATTTTTCATACGGTGCAATCGATATGATCGGCGTACTTTTGGATATGGAAGCATATATGGGGATGTCCCTTGTTGAAGTGTTACGGGAATCCATCTTTTATACGTCGCCAACTCGTTTCTATGAAATAACAGGCGGCATGGATCGGCTTCCTCAAGCATTTCTTCCTCAATTAAAAGAACATATTGTCTTCCATCATAAAATGGTGAAAATATCTCAAAACCAAAACAATGTTACGGTTAACTGCATTCATCAACAGACAGCAAAACATTTGGCAGTGACAGGCGATCTCGCTATCATAACCATTCCATTTTCAACATTGCGTTTTGTACAAGTTGAACCATATGATTCATTTTCCTATTATAAACGGCGGGCCATTCGTGAACTCAACTATATTGCCGCAACAAAAATCGGAATAGAGTTTAAGAGCCGTTTTTGGGAAAAAGCTGGGCAGCGCGGCGGCAAATCGATAACTGATCTTCCGATTAGATTTTCGTATTATCCCAGCATTGACATTGGATCGAATGGACATGCTGTCGTTGTAGCGAGTTACACATGGGCGGATGAGGCACTGATATGGGACAGTCTTTCAGAGGGAGAGCGCCTCCGCTATACGTTAATGAATTTATCGGAAATCTATGGTGATGTTGTATGGTCAGAGTTTGTGACCGGCGCTTCTTTTAGCTGGACCCAAAATCCATATTCAGCCGGGGGTTTCACAGCTTTCGAACCAGGACAGGAATTACAGCTGTATCCATACATCCCTGCCCCTGAAGGGAAAATACATTTCGCTGGAGAACACGCCTCACTTACTCACGGATGGATGCAAGGAGCAATTGAATCCGGAATACGAACGGCGTATGAAGTGAATCGTATAACTTAAATCCTACGTTTTTTATATTCGTTTTAGCGACTCCTTTAGATAGATTTGATATTGCTTTTTAATGACGGACATTGATTTTGTTGAATACTATAGAAACAGCAATTAAATCGTGTAGCTTATCAAAAACACCCCTTCACATTAATGTGAGGGGTTATTTGTGCGTAGACAATACTTCCGATTTGATCGTAAATCAAGAGTTTGGACTGATACCAAATCAGGATTTGAATCAAAGCTTAAAAGGTTGATTTACTGCTTGAATTTCCTCCCGGATTGAAGGTTGCGTTGTAATGAATTGACATGTTTCCAAGTTATGAGTGAGTTTTGGTTGTATCAAATTTTTTGCCTTTTCGGAATAAAGCATTCCCAATGCTACTCCACTGGGCACTATATGCGTCGCCGCTATTGAGCGTCATACTGGTGTTCCCATAATACTTCCGCATTCATATTCATAGCTAGGGAGCCGATTTGAGCTGTAGTTTTGTCATCAAATGCCTTTGTTGATGATTAGTCGTTAATTGTTTTTTCGTTGATCCCCTGACAAAAAAATATACTCTTTACGAACCACACTTATAATTAGTTTTTTCGAAAGCTCTTCAAGACTGTATTTAGATCCTTTGTGTGAGTGTAAATTTTCTTATACACATCGAATAGTGTTTTATATTTTTGAACATTTTGTTCCTTTGGATAAAATGTAGCAGCCTCACGAATGAACTGCTCTGCACACTCTTCAAGAGATTCAAACCACCTACTTCCAAAGGCAGCTAGCATAGCAGCACCCATGGCTGGGCCTTGTTCATTTGCCAACTTTATCACCCTCGCATTGAAAATATCAGCTTGCATTTGAAGCCACGTTTCATTTTTAGCTCCTCCACCAATAGAAACAACGGTATGCACTGATTTTCCCGCTTCTCGAAATAGCTCAATTGATTCATGTAAAGAGAATGTAATGCCTTCCATAACCGCCCTCAAAAAATGCTCTCTTTTATGTGCTCCATCCATTCCAATTAAGCTTCCCCGAATAGAAGAATCAGCATGTGGCGTTCTTTCACCTACCAAATAAGGAGTGTATAGCAGTCCATTTGCTCCTATTGGAATAGATTCCACCCCCTGCAATAATTGCTCAAACGATTCGTTTGGGGCAAACGTTCTTTTGAACCAGTCCAAGCTGTACCCTGCAGCGAGCGTGACTCCCATCGTATAAAAAGAATCCTTTTTTCCATGATTAAAAAAGTGCACTTTCCCTTTAAAGTCTCTTTCTTCGCCTTCTTCGTATGAAAGTATGACCCCTGACGTTCCAATACTGCATAATGTTTTTCCGGAAGAAAGAATGCCGGCTCCAATCGCACCACAAGCATTGTCTGCTCCCCCAGCGTACACTTTTGTTTTTTCCAAGAGCCCTGTCTCAGCCGCAACGTTCGGAAGCAGCGATCCTACACAATCATGAGATTCAACAAGCGGAGGACAAATATCTGCAGAAATGCCAAATCGATTGCAAATATCATCGCTCCACTCCTTGCGAGTAATATGTAAAAGTAACGTTCCTGCTGCATCGGAGTATTCGGTGTGAATGGCACCGGTCATACGAAATCTCACATAGTCTTTCGGAAGCAAAAAAACAGCCGTTTTTTTAAAAAGTTCAGGCTCATGTTCCTTCACCCATAAGATTTTAGGTAATGTAAACCCTTCTAAAGCACGGTTTTTTGTGATGTTAAGCAGATTATCACCGAATTTCTCGGTCATCTTAATACATTGAGGCGTGGTTCTGGTGTCATTCCAAAGAATTGCATGACGTAACACCTGCCGATCCTGGTCAAGCAGTACTAACCCATGCATTTGTCCTGAATAACTTATCCCGTCAATATCCTTGGCTTGAACGTTGGATATGGAAACCAATTCAGCCAATGCATCAATTGTTTGCTGCACCCAGTCTTCAGGATTTTGCTCACTATATCCCGCCTTCTCTTGAATGAGCGGATAACTTTTGGACGTTTCTGCACAAACCTTGCCGTTTTGATTGACTAAAATTGTTTTAACAGCACTCGTTCCAAGATCTATTCCAATGACATACTTCATTTTTTCACCTCTTACCCTTATAAAAAAACCATTCACTCTAAATAAATCCCAATTATAGAAATTACCCGTCATAACAATAAGCAAAAGGTAAGGAATCATGACGGGCAGTCTCAGGTATTAGCTATCATGCTATACCTTTTTATAGCGGTTCTCTTTATCTGTTATACTTCTAAAATGTATTGGTTCAATATAGCTTTTAATCGCTCCTGTCTTCCTGATTCGTTTTTGATTGCTGTATTATTTAACGCATATTGCTCAAGAGTATGGAAATTAGCTCTTCCTTCTGTAATTTCAAGACCTATTCCTTCAGTAAAGCTGCGATAACGATGTTGAATCACATCATCAAACACACGATCTTCGATTAATTTATGGGCTACTCTCAATCCTCTTGCAAATGCATCCATCCCCGCAACATGGGAATATATTAAATCATCAGGCTCAAAAGAAGACCTTCTGACCTTCGCATCGAAGTTTAATCCGCCGCTTCCAAGGCCGCCATTTTGCAGGATTTCGTACATTGCTAATGTCGTAGAATATAAATCCGTCGGAAATTCATCTGTATCCCAGCCTAAAAGAGGATCACCCTGATTCGCGTCAACAGAGCCAAGAAGACCATGTACTCTTGCCATCCGTAATTCATGTTCAAATGTATGCCCTGCTAATGTGGCATGATTGGCTTCGAGATTTAATTTAAAATGATTGTCTAAGCCATATTGCTTTAAGAAGGCAATGGTTGTTGCTGCATCTGTATCATATTGATGAGTGGTCGGCTCTTTTGGTTTTGGCTCAATCAAAAACTGCCCTGTAAATCCGATTTCCTTCGCATAATCCACTGCCATATGCATGAATCTCGCCAAATTATCAAGCTCCAATTTTAAATCGGTATTTAACAATGTTTCATATCCTTCACGGCCGCCCCAAAATACATAGTTCTCGGCGCCAAGCTCTTTTGCTGTTTCTAACCCTTTTTTTACTTGTGCTGCAGCATACGCAAACACATCTGCATTGCAGGAAGTCGCCGCACCATGGACGAAACGGGGATTCGTAAACATGTTTGCAGTATTCCATAATAGCTTAACGTTGCTATTTCTCATATACTCTTTAATCATGCCCACGATGATATCTAAATTGTGATTTGTCTCTTTTAACGTACTTCCTTCTGGTGCAACATCTCGGTCATGAAAAGCAAAGAATGGTGCATCTAGTTTTTCAAACATCTCAAATGCTGCTTCTACTCTCGCCTTCGCCAGATCCATTCCTTTATAGTGATCCCATGGCCTTTGCATCGTAGCTGCCCCAAAAACGTCTGTTCCATCAGCGGTAAATGTATGCCAATAGGCAATAGAAAACCGCAAGTGCTCTTTCATCGTTTTTCCGCCGATTACTTCTTGGGAATTATAATATTTAAATGCTAAAGGATTAGTGGAATCTTTCCCTTCGTAAACCACTTTGTTTACGCTTTCAAAATAGTTGGCTGAACTAGAATGTGATTGAGCCATGTTATTTCCCCCTTAAAAATCATTTCAATACAGTGCAATTTATTTCATATTGTAAGTAAGTTGTCTATTAGTTTGTTGTTCGAACAAACTAACTTATTTTAATCTTATATAACCTCATCAGTATTTTCAATATTTTTTTTGTTTTTTATGAACACATTAGCTATAGTAAAGGTAAGATTAGCTATGTACTATGTCTCATACTGAAAACAATACATTTCAACTTAATGTAAAGATTATACAAATGGAGTGGATTAAGTGGTTATCGCTGATCAAACCTTTGTCAAAAAAGTAAATCAAAAGTTATTATTAAAAGAAATTCTTAAAAATTCACCTATTTCAAGAGCAAAATTATCTGAAAAGACTGGATTAAATAAATCAACTGTTTCATCACAGGTAAACACGTTAATGAAAGAAAATCTTGTTTTTGAAATAGGTCAGGGACAATCAAGTGGCGGAAGAAGACCTGTCATGCTTGTTTTTAATAAAAAGGCAGGATACTCCGTAGGAATAGATGTTGGTGTGGATTATATTAATGGCATTTTAACAGATCTTGAAGGTACGATCGTTCTTGATCAACACCATCATTTGGAATCGAATTCTCCAGAAAAAACCAAAGACATTTTAATTGATATGATTCATCACTTTATTACGCATATGCCACAATCTCCATACGGGCTTACTGGTATAGGCATATGCGTGCCTGGACTAGTTGATAAAAATCAAAAAATTGTTTTCACTCCGAACTCCAACTGGAGAGATATTGACTTAAAATCTTTCATACAAGAGAAGTTCAATGTGCCCGTTTTTATAGAAAATGAGGCGAATGCTGGGGCATATGGAGAAAAAGTATTCGGTGCTGCAAAAAATCACGATAACATTATTTATGCAAGTGTCAGTACAGGGATAGGGATCGGTGTTATTATCAACAATGACTTATATAGAGGGGTAAGCGGATTCTCTGGAGAAATGGGACATATGACAATAGACTTTAATGGCCCTAAATGCAGTTGCGGAAACCGAGGCTGCTGGGAATTGTATGCTTCAGAGAAGGCTTTATTAAAATCTCTTCAGACTAAAGAGAAAAAAGTGTCCTATCAAGATATTATAGACCTTGCCCACCGGAATGATATCGGAACTTTAAATGCATTACAGAATTTTGGATTCTATTTAGGAATAGGCCTTACCAATATTCTAAATACATTCAATTCTCAAGCCATCATTTTAAGAAACAGCATAATTGAATCGCATCCTATGGTTTTAAATTCAATTAGAAGTGAAGTGTCGTCCAGGGTTTATTCCCAATTAGGCAATAGCTATGAATTATTACCGTCTTTCTTAGGAAAAAATGCACCGGCATTAGGAATGTCCTCCATTGTTATTGATCATTTTCTGGATATGGTTACAATGTAATTTATGATTAAAATGTACAGATCTCTATGTCCTGCGCTCATCTTTAAAGATGAGCTTTTTGTTTGTTATATTGATGAATGAATAGGAGTATTTTTGAAGGGTATGAAAAAAGGAGTTCTAAAATAGAAGTCTCCTTTTTTCATGAAACAAATTATTTTTCTTTATAGCGAAAATATCTAAAGTCGGCCGGAATATGATTACCACTGGTATCTTGGCATTGCATCCCTACAAAGGCTCCCGTGAAAAATCCTCCTCCACGGATGTAATCATCTGATAATTTTTTCGATTCCAATGCAATGTCAATTTTATGCCAATCTTCTTTGTTAAAAGAATAAAAATAATAATAAATTTCCTTTTCAATATTTACTTTTAAATATACATACTTTACTTCATCTGGAATAACAATTTTATTTTTTAATGGTTGTGAAAAAGAAAAGTTATCACATATTGTTAATTCAAGAATACGGCCAAGGTCTTCATCATGCGTGACTTGAAGAGCAGTCCAGTTCTCTGTATTGTAATAGTTCACCAATCCAGCGGCTTGTTGAAAATTCTCCGGATAAAACTCAACAGCCGTTTCCGCTTCAAAATGGAGGCTTTGCCAACGCCTGGCTACAAATGCCTGAGTAAATGTCGAGGTTAATGATTCATGGCCGTATAATCGTAAATGATTTGGCACTTGAGTTAATGAACCTAATTCATTCGTAAACGGGATCCTTAAAGTTTGAAAATTTATATTTAACTTTGAGTCCTCAAATTCATCCACTTCCGGGTACGTTGCTTGAAACATTGTATTAGGTATAGAAGGCGCTTCCACCTCCAAGCTTCCTTCTTTTCCACCTACTACATAAGGCCAATCATCTTTCCAATCCAGTTTTTGAATAGCTGTTTCTCTGCCTAAAGGACAATATCCTCTCTGCTGAAAAATTGAATCATCGTCAGGATGAATAGGACGGCCCGTTAAATGAGCTAAATACCACTCATCTGTATGTGTTTGAACAATGGATGCATGACCGCATTTTTGCAATGGATTTCCAGGATCATGCCATGATGTTAAGATTGGATTATCGGGATGAACTTCATATGGACCCTCAATATTTGTAGAACGGGCAATTGTAGCAGCGTGTTCAAACCGTGTTCCTCCTTCTGCAGTCAATAAATAATAATAGTCCCCGATATGATAAAGGTGCGGAGCTTCTGTTAGTTTTCTATCGGTCCCTTTAAAAATAACTTTCGGTTTACCAATTAATTTTTTCTCCTCATCAGAATATTCCTGTATGACAATTCCTCCAAATGAATGCCGATCAATACGCTGATCCCATAACATATTTAATAAATATTTTTTTCCATCCGTATCATGGAACAAAGAAGCATCAAATCCTGAGCTATTTAATTTGATCGGATCCCCCCAATCACCATTAATCGTTTCACAAGTAACTAAATAATTATGACAATCTTTCCAAGCGCCATCTACTACCTTAACATCCGTATAGATCAGCCAAAACTTACCGTCACTATAACTTAAACATGGTGCCCAAACCCCGCCTGAATTAGGGTTTCCTTTCATATCTAATTGTGAAACTCTTTGTAATGGATGTGCGACTAAGTGCCAATTCACTAAATCTTTTGAATGGTGTATCTGGACACCTGGAAACCACTCGAATGTAGATACAGCGATATAATAATCCTCTCCTGCCCTACAAATACTTGGATCGGGATTGAATCCTTTAAGTACTGGATTGATAATCTTCATTTAAACTCCTCCTCAGCTATTTTCTTAATAGGCTTCTCTTATTTGGTGTGCCATTTTCATGCCTTGAATTCCTCAATATTATCCAAATAAACTTTATCTCTATTCTCTAATTCTCGTACCATTTTTTTGTATTTCTCTTCATCTAAGTTATAGAAATTAATATCAATCATGGCTAGAACCAGCAAGAACACGGGAATGATTGTTGCTGTAATTAAAATTCCCGTTAATGCCTCCGGGGTTTGTGTTTGATTTGCCACGTATCCAAACTTATCTAGAACCAACCCAGGAACAATCCCTCCCAGTGCCATACCGAATTTAAAGAAAAATCCGATAATAGCATAAATGAGCCCACCCATTCTTTTCCCAGTCCTATACTCTCCATATTCTATTGTTTCAGGAATGAGCGCCCACATATATCCCCCGGCAGTGAGACTTCCGGCAGCAGCAATTAATCGAAAGAAGAGTATTAGATATACATTACTTGGCGGAACAAATAGTAAAGCTAAGAGGCCGATAATATTCAGTAATAATGCATAGTTTAGTAGTTTTTTCTTCCCCAATAATTGATGAAGCCTTGGAATAAACGGTAAAATGACCAAAGCAGGCAAACTTCCAATCAAACCGTACCACTTCACTAAATCCTCTCTTCCCAAGTTATATGTCACATAATAGATGCCAACTGAATTACTTATTGAATTCACTCCAAAAATAATAATAAAGAAAATGCTTAATACAACAAGTGGGCGATTCACATGAAATTGCTCAAATATATCCGATAATTTAATTTTCTCCTCAGACTTTTGAAGAGTGACACGCTCTTTTGTGCTTTTAAAACAAAAGATTAAAAGGCACCCGCCTATCATTCCCAAAATACCCATGGTTAGCTGCCAGCCAAGAGATTCGTTGCCGGTAGTATCGCTTAAATAGGCAGCCAATAAGGGAACAAAAAATGCAACGACAAGTCCCCCAAGATTCGCAAATAACATACGAACAGATGTTATACTAACAACTTCTTGATTATTTCTAGTCATTGCAGAGGTTAACGCGCCATATGGAACGTTTATGGTTGTGTATGTAAGCGACAAGCCAACATAGGTCATATAGGCATATATTAATTTCCCCATATCTGAAAAATCTGGAGTTGTAAAACAGAGTAATGCAAGTACTACAAATGGGAAAGCTCCGAATAAAAGATACGGTCTAAAGCGTCCAAACCTGCTATTTGTTCTGTCTACTATTGTTCCAATAAAAGGATCAGCGAGAGCGTCGATGATTCTAACCACTAAGAACATGGTACCGGCTGCTGCTGCCGATAAACCAAATACATCTGTATAGAAGAACAAAAGATAAGTAGACACCGTTGCATAAATTAAATTACATGCAAAATCTCCAGAAGCATAGCCAACTTTTTCAGTCATGCTAATCTTCTTTAAATTTTCACTGACCATGATTTTTCCTCCCTTTTCGATCATTAAATAAGGAACAGTATGAAATGGTATAAAAATTTCTCAAACTCACCTCGGCCGGTAATCGTTTATAAAAGCGCTTTCAAAAAATCACAAAAAATATGAGTGGTTTAACTTCACAGATTATTCTTCATCGAACAAAATGATCTGATCAGCAAGCAGTAAATTCATCTTTTTTCGTTGCACTCGTATACTTGGGAAAGGATTAAAGATACACTCTTTTGTTTTATATATTGTTTAGCTCCAATTGAATCGAGCCTTTTATTCCCCCTTTATATTTAGAAATAACCTTATCTTATGGAACTAATAAAGTCACCTTCATTAGTTTGTTGACTGGACAAACTAACTTGACTTAATATTATAAAATCCTATCAACTTTTTCAATGTTTTTTCAGAAAATTTAAATTCCTGCAGCAAATATTGATTATTGCTTTTTTAACAGTCAGTTTCTCAAATATCCTGATTATTCTCTTCAAAAAGATTTCATTCCTTCTAAGAACCCTGTAAAATTTTAAATTCATATAAACTTCACTTGAATAAAACAAAAAGCAGTCTATTCAGAACTGCTCCTTAGTGTTCTCTTCTTTTAACTTTTTGTTTAGCTTGAAACCAATTAAGACATTGATCATCGCAGCTGGAAAATATAAAATTCCTGCTCCCATTATTCCTAACGCAGTGCTTGAACCTACTATAAAAGCCTGCATTTCTGTATTTCTTGACTTCAAACTAAGTAACACTAGAATACCCGCTATTACCCCTATAAATCGAGCAATGCCTGGAATAAAGAAATCGGTTAGGATTCCAAACATTTGCCCAATAATTGATAACGCAATTCCCATAAAACTGGATAATACAACTAATGTTTTGATAGCTTTTCACCCCTTTTTAAATCCGTTTCCATTATTAAACCGCTTTTGATACAGGTCTACAAGTATAGCAGCCCGCTCTACAAACCCTCTCAGCTGCCATGCTTTTTGACTCACCATTCTCTTTCCGCTCTATTCCAATACAAATAAACACTCCTTACCCTGCGACAATGGCGATTAGCTTTATTCAAAAACTCTGCAAAGAGCGGTGTATTCTTACATGAATGCCGGAGATGTGGAATAGAAAAGAGCATTTAACTTAATACTCTTTCAGAATTCTCACAGTCCGTTTCCAGAAACTTATATACTTTACTTTTCTTGTTTAAGCACTTTCTTTTTATTCCTTTTGTAACCTGCATAAGAGCCGCCAAAAATAGCTATAAATATGGCAATTCAAATAAAAATGTTCAAGTCAACTCCCCCAATTTTAAATAAAACACTTCTTTTGCTTTTTCCTCTCCAATAAAAGCTCATACCGTGTTATGGTTTAAAAAAACTTTCAAGGAGTGGTTCTTTGCTTAAAGCTTCAAAAATTTTGATCTCATGTGCAGCTTTAATCCTATGCGTATATTCTTTATATCATCAAAGTGAATTCCTCTTGGTTTCTCTCCAAGTATTAGTTGCACTTCTCTTTGTTTTAATGGGAGTGGAGACACTTTCAAAGAAACAAACAAGGTCTGCGTATTTGTTGTTCGGATCAGCGGCTTTTATACTTGTTGTGAACGTTGTGAAATGCATGATTTAAATAGTAAATAAACTAATTCCGCAGGCATATGGAATCCCAGAACCAATAAATTAACGCAGCAACAATGCTCATTATGTAATAATTTAAGCTCCTGAACACTGTAAGAGCACTAGGCGGATAATCAACAAACCAGAACACGAACACAGCCAAAAAAGCTACTGCAGTATAAATTAAAAAATGGATCAAACTGAACTTTCTGGGATTTCTTCTTAGTAATAATTGTAAGGGAAAAGCAAAGATTAAGTAAGTGATAAAAGAGTAGAATGCAATGATGCCTATTGTGATTAAGGCGATCGCCATAAATCCCGAATAAACAAACATATACAAGCCAAAGACTAGACCATATGACAAACTCGAGAATACCAGAGTATAAACATAACTGTTTAACGTCTTTTGATTGAGGCTCAAATCAGCACCCCCTACCATGTATCCTTTTTAACCAGTTATCCAATTGTTCAAAATCTTCATCGATTTTCACGTCTTTTTAAAAATTAGACTCCGAATAACAAAGTTCCACCTATAAAAAAGAAGAAAGGTAATAGTAACAAAATTGAATTTAAGATGATTCCCCATATAGCCCACCGTTTATTTGTCTTTATTGAACCTAACGCCAGCATTATCCCTATAGGTGAGAGTAATAAAGGGAACAATACCGGCATTCCTTGCCACGGCATTGAAATAATCCCAGTCAAAAAATTAATTATTAATATAGCTGAGATAATTGGAAAAGCAAATGAAAAGATGACTGCAGCTTTTTTAAAATTCATATTAAAAGTAAATCTCCGTTCTCTTTAAAATCGTATTTTAATTAAAAAATATATTAAGAGGTCATTGTCTCCGTGCTATGCTTCAACAACAGCTTTATTATCATTTCGAGAGATGCTTCAAACCTTGCCTCAGTTCACACTGCGCTTAATTCTTTTCTCATATCCCGAAAATAGGGTTTATCTTAATGGTTTTCTATTCGTTATTATCAAGGAAGTGAAGAAGCTTAATGCCATTCTATTCTATGTATTGAGTAGACTTCAATTAAAATTTAAAAAAGATCGGCAGATGCACGAACATCTAACCGATCTGCAATAGATAGCTGATTTTCGTACTTCCACACTCAAACACTCTGTGTTCTCCCGGTTCCGTTACAGTTTCCTTCGTTGTTACAGCAAACGTTTCACTAGCTGGTGATAGCTTATCTGATATAGTCCAACTATTGGCAGCTGTTAAAACCTTAGCGGTATACACTGTTCCAGATTTGATGGCAATTTTCTGATTAAGCCTCATATTCTTGTTCATTGGGATTAAGATTTGTTCGATGGAGGTTCAACATCATTGTATTAGGTTTACATCAATTACGTTATAAAAGGCATTAGAGGTATCCGCAACGTCCCACACCCCTAAAATGACATGATAACCACTGCGATCAGTTGGTACATAAATCTTATGAGAAAGATTAGTATCTGCCTTTGAACCATCGTGATCTACTGTTCCAATTAATTCAAACTCATCTCTTGTTAATGGTTTGTTTGGATTCCAATCTTTCTTGGTTATATAATAGTGCCACTTTGATGTTGCGTGAGGAGCAGTATAGTGCCAAGTAAAGGTGTTTAGACCTCCATGCATGTTTTGTTTTACCCAATGATCTGCAGTCTGCCTGTCTAACCCAAAGTCAATTTGACCAAAGCCTCCATTTGCCGATGCAATTTTTCCATCTGGCGGACCTCCGGCTGGAAACCCTTTAGGTCCTTCTACCGATTGAGGATTATCAACTACAGAACCATACTTTTGTGTAGCTGCAGTCCAACCAATTATTTGTTTTTCTAATGATCCCATGTACGCTCTACTAGCAGGTTCTTTTATATACCCGTGTGCAGATACATCACCTGCAAATAAAGTAGCACCCACACTTAGAACAGCAGTTAGAACAGCGCCTTTGATAAAACCCTTCATTACCAACTCATTCCTCCCTTTGCTGTAAATTTTTTCTCTTTCCTACTATAATAATTCATTATATGTCAGGTAAACTCCTTCTTTATTTTTGATGGCGTTACACTTAAAGAACTTCATACTCCCCAGCTCTTTTGTTCTTCATATAGCTTTTTAATGTAATCACAGATGGCGAACTCTTTTTCAATCTCTGCTTTAACACATATCATCTGCAGTATCATTCAACCCAGCGGTATATTCTGAATCCCCTAATAACTAACAAAAGGATTTATTCAATCTTCAGTGGTAGCTGAAATTCATGTGACTTTGAAATAAAGTCGTGACGTCTATAAGAATGTTGCGATGCCTTCTTTTCCTCAGAAAATTCTTGTCTAAAGTTTTGTTCTTTTTAACTAAACGGGCAGGTATAATTAAACTATAAAAAGAAAACAAAACATCATAAGGAGGATTTTTGTGTTTCAAACCTTAGACCATTTTTTAAAATCTTGGGAGTTCGAAGCCGACGCTACACAGAAACTACTAAATAGTCTAACTGATGAATCACTTAAACAAGAAATAACTTCACAAAATTGGACTTTAGGCCGTATTGCTTGGCATACTGTTGCTGCCATTCGCATTATTACCTCAAACACAGACTTAACGTTTCATGCCCCTGCTGAAGATTATCCTGTTCCTACTTCGGCTCAGTTTATAGCAGACAGCTATCATCAAGCCAGTAATGCGTTTGTACAGGCATTAAAAACCCAATGGACTGATCATACACTTCAAGAACGTATCAACTTTATTGGTCAACAATTGCCAAATGGTTCACTTTTGATGTTTTTGATTCAACATCAAAATCACCATCGAGGACAAATGACTGTTCTTATGAGACAAGCAGGATTAACTGTTCCAGGTATTTATGGTCCAGCTAAAGAGGAATGGACAAAATTCGGTTTGGAACCTCCGCAAATGTAAGCAGCCTTTATAACGAAGTTAACCTATTACAAAATATAAAAGCATGTTTCGATGATTTTTTTTTCAAAACATGCTCTTCCTTTTGTTCATTTAATTAATGTTGATTAACATCAGAAATAATATCTGGCATTTTTCTAATCTCCTTTTTGAATAATGTTTTGATACACATTAAAATGGGTAAAAATTTATCAGGTGATTTCTTTGAATAATGATCAAAAAGTTACTCATTACTCTTCATTTATTTTTTCAACGATCATCGTGTTGCTGGTCGCAATCTTTCCTGAATACACTTCTTGGTTTGTGACTGTTTTCTTTTTGGGTTTTGCAATTATATATACTTTCCAAAAACATAAAGCAAGTTCGTCAAAAGCAATTTCTTATATTTCATATTTCATGTTCACCGTTGCGTTGGTTTACACATTAGTAAATATATCCTCCTAGAATTGTCTCAAATAAAATGCCCTGCATTTAAGAATGTCTCCTGCCATTTGGTATTTTGTTTGTATCGCCAATGTTTCTGCCTTCAATATAGTTCAATTCCACTCTTCCTCTAAAATAGCGTAATAATATTCATCCCACCATTCATTGCCTTTAGGAATACATTTTTTAAAAAAGCCTTCTCTTCTCATTCCAATCTTCTCCATAACTCGGTATGATGGAATATTCTCAGGTTGACACGTAGCTATAATCCTATGTATGTTCATTTCTTTAAATCCATATTCCAAGATAGCTTGTGCTGCTTCAGAAGCATATCCTCTATTTTGATAATTCGGATTAAACACCCACCCAATCTCATATGTATGTTCACCAAAATACTTATAAAAAACAATATGGCCGATAAGAAAATTTTCATCTTTTAGTATTACAGGAAATTTTTCTGCGTTATCACCTTTGTTTTTATTTACAAATGCTTTTGCATCTTCTTCAGTAAAAACCCCTTCTGGTATATACTTCATAACATTAATATCTGACGTATACTCATATACAGCTTTCCAATCTTTGAATTCAAATTCACGTATCAATAACCTTTTTGTTGTTATATGCATTAAAATAACTCCCATCAAAAATAATTACACTTAATCTTTATTCGATATTAAGACAATAATAACCTCTTTAAATACTATCCTTATACAACAATCTGGGCCCCTTACAAACAACAAAGGGTAGGCGTCTCAGCTATATCTTCTTGTAGACTTCTGTGTACGCCTTCAATTGGTCATGTAAATCCTTGCTCTAATCGCTTGACTTTCCGGTTTAATGATTCGATAATCGCGTCTTTATTATTTTCGTTCATATCACTTTGCAGCTTTCTTTTTCATTTTTAAAGCTCTTTACAACAAAAAAGAGGTTATCCACAAAATGACAATTTTAGGGATAACCTCTTTTTTATCAATTTCTAATCAATCATCTAGCTTTCACTCCATAAAAGCTTCTGAATAATGAACGACACCTTGCACATCTTCAAGAGAATGATCTGCTAATTCCAGAGCCATAAATACTTCATCAGGCACCTCAAAGGGGGCTTTTATATTCCATAAGCTAGCTGGCTTAAAACCAAACTTCGGATAATAATCTTTATGTCCTAAAACAATTACTGAACGATAACCAAGCTCTATTGCTTTTTTTAACGCAGCACGAATTAATTGACTCCCGATTCCTTTTTTCTGGTTCTCAGGCGCAACAGAAACTGGAGCAAGTGCCAAAGAATCGACTGCGTTATCGCCATCTATGATTTTGATTTTAGATAAAAGGATATGACCTACGATATCTTTATCTTGATCTAATGCGACCAATGAAAGTTCAGGAATGAATGCATCTGATTTTCTAATTTTATTTACAAGTATGTGTTCTTTCTTGGCGCTATATTCTACATTTGAAAAAGCTCTTTTAATCATTTCTTCAGACGTATGATATTCTTCAGTGAGCTCTTGCCTAATTAAAATTTCCATTCATATCCCCTGTTCTTTTAGTTAATTGCCATAAGCTTTTTCTTCAACAGCCTTAATACTTGTTGTTTAGAACGTTGTAATATTAAATCTTTTCTTGATTCTTTATAAATACTGAATCCCAGAACCAGTACACCGCCGCTGCTACAAAACTCAAATAATAAAAGTTCACATGTTGAACCTCAGTAAGCACATAAGTTGGATCACTGGCTAAGGAGAACAAGAATAATGCGATTAGCGCTACTACGATATAAATTAATAAGTACTTCACACTGAATTTCTTTACTTTTTTTCGAAGTAATATTTGCAATGGAATAGCAAATACTGTATATGGGATGAATGCATAAAATGGTATGATGAAAATTGTTATCAGCATCCAAGGTTCGAAATTAGAATAAGCAAAACCATAAAACCCAATAATAATCCCGTATGTAATGCATGAGAGCGCTAGTGTAAGACTATATTTAGCGACATTTTTTTTATTAAAACTCAAAGCTTTAACCTCCAAAAAATATAGCTCAAATCTTTTCTTAAAAAAAGAATTGTTATTCAGTTATCCAAATTGCTAGATCTTCATCGATTTTCACGTCATTATAAATTTTAAACTTCAAATAACAAAATCCCGCCTATAAACCAGAAAAAAGGAAATAGAAACATAATTGCATTTAAGACTATTCCATATATGCACACCGTTTATTTGACTTTATTGAAACCAACGCCAAAAAAATCATTCCTATAGGAGAAAGCAATAATGAAAAAACATCGGCATACTTTGCCATGGAATTGAAATAACTCCCATAAAAAAATTAATAGATAGCTCAGATAATTGGAATAGCGATTGAAAAAATAGCTGCAGCATTTTTAACATTCATATTGATAGCAAGTCTCCCTTCTCTTAAAATCGTAGTTTTATTTAGACTTTTTCCCAGGAATGTCTTAACCTTTTTCTTTCTATTTAAAAACAATAGCTTTTTATAGCTCCTTAATTAAAACACTACACATCAACTTCTGGGTTTCCCGCTCAATTTCTCTTACATTGTTAAACTGCCCGCTAGGTCAATTATAGATTTAAAAACATCATCTTCCATTACTTATTTCTCCTTCTTTGAGAAAAATTGTATCATTTTTATATAACTTTTTTCAATTAATTCTAGTTGTGCCTCTTTTAATATTAGTTCGAATTCAATAAAGTGATCAAACAAAGTGATCAAACTTGGAATATAAGGCTTCTCCTCATGACTTTTTAATTTCTTCTCTAGATTTATAGTTAGAAGTGCAGATAATGATTGCTTTTGAAATATCTGCTACATAGTGTTTATCAACTAAAATGCCTTCATCAAACATTTGATAAAATGCGCTATGAAATACTGCAGGAGCTTTATCAAATTCATCAAGCAATATAACATTAGATGAACGATTTAATAAGACTCTTGCAAGGACGACCCATTGGCAAATATTAGTTATTATTGCGATCGTTTCAACAGCTCAACTATATAAAAACTATCTTTTATTTAGATATCGTTATTGAACTCCAATCAAACGTTTCGAGAATTTTAAGCAACCTTTCAACTTTTGGTGCTCTCCAAGCTGTCATAGCGTACGTATGAACCTTTTTCGTATAATGGTAATGATTTTGTTTTATGTGCTCTTTTGCCTCCGCTTTAGTTAGAAACATTGTATTTTGATAAATGTAATGAACCTCTGTTTCTGGTATCAGATCAGCGCCACTGTCTACAAATTCATGTATCCAATCTAATGCGGAAGCCTCACACTCTATATCTTCCACCGCTTCTGAAGACAATTCATCATTCTTCTTGATGTCCTTTAGACAACTTTCCAGCTCATAAGATTCGCCATCTTCAGGAATGTAAACAGAATAGCGTTCCGCATCATCATCTGAAGTCCTAATTCATTTATAATCTCCTATAAACCAAAACCGCGGTGCAGCTCGAGAGCCATGATCCTGCGTTTTCAATTCAGTTTGGAGGTCTTTCAAAAGCTGAATATCTTGATTCATTCGTTTCCCCCTAATTTGTTTAAAACCACGATTTTGAAAATAAATAGGCTTTTATGATCCTTCATTCACTTCCAAATAAACTCCAGATATTGCATAATAAATGCATAATATGTAAATGGAGTTGATATAATTGAACCCTCGAAAAATTTTATTGAGTTCTGCTTTAACATTCGGCATGCTAATATCCGCTGTTCCTGCCTTGGCAACGAATGTTTCATCTGAAGTTGTTGTGAAAAATGATGAATATGAGTACGATACCATATATCAGCTTAGTCCCATACCAAACTTCAAGCCTTCTCTTGAATACAATGGTTATACTTATACTCTTACAAATTTTTATTTTGATTACTCAATAGGGTTTTATAAGGCTATTTATACAAAAGTTATTTAAACTTATAAGGGGCTTTTTAGCTCCTTTTTCTTGTTTTAAGCAAGGTGTTTCTTCCTATGTGATCTTTTATGTATGAAATCAACCGTAATATCTACTTTTGCTGGTTCCTTCTTTTCTGTTGCGCTGAGTAATAACAATCACTTGGCTATATTTTGATTCCTCAATGATCTCGACTGATTAACCCTTAGATGTAATATAAGTACTAGGATCGTGTAAGATATACGACTTGACGGTATTGGGTGACAATTTGACAGAGAAATTTAATGCACTTCTAACTTTTTTAACTGCAATGGAAATCATTGTTGACCCGACAACTCTCAAGGTATTTCTGATAGTGAACAAGCAATGGATTATGATTCACCGAGATAAAACCCCTACCCTTCTCTTAATCGAGGAGGGTATTTTTTTCGCTTTTTAAGAAAACGTTAATCTTCCTTAAACACTTAAATATGATAAAATATTACATATTTAGTCTATTGGATACATAGAGGGAGGGATTTCAATGGAGCAATTAATTCCGTCATCCACGGTTGGAGTTAAAATCAATGAGTGGTATAAATACATACGGATGTTCGCCGTTCCAGATGCTGAGATATTAAAAGCAGAGGTTGAAGAAGAAATAAAACATATGAAGGAAGATCAAGACTTATTGCTGTATTATTCTCTAATGTGTTTTCGTCATCAGCTAATGCTGGATTACCTTGAACCTAAGTCATTGAATGAAGAACGCCCTAAAATTTCAGACTTATTAGAAAAGATCGAAAGCAGCCAAACAAAACTGAAAGGTGTACTAGAATACTACTGCAATTTCTTTAGAGGAATGTACGAATTTGATAAGAAGGAATATATAAGAGCAATAAGGTCATATAAAATTGCTGAGAAAAAGCTTGCTTTAGTAACAGACGAAATTGAACGAGCTGAGTTTTATTTCAAAATGGCTGAAGTGTATTATCACATGAAACAAACCCATGTATCAATGCACTATGCTGAAACAGCCCTTAACATTTATAAAGACCAAAAAACTTATACTGTTCGCCGAATACAATGTGCATTTGTTGTAGCAGGCAACTTTGATGATCTGGAAAGTCATGAAAAAGCAGTTCCCCATCTTCAGAGAGCCTTAAAAGACTCAAAAGCCATAAACAAGCACAAACTAATTGGGGCATCTTTATATAATTTGGGGAACTGTTATTATAAAATGAAA
This sequence comes from Bacillus sp. FSL K6-1012, assembly GCF_037964915.1. Classification (NCBI taxonomy): domain Bacteria; kingdom Bacillati; phylum Bacillota; class Bacilli; order Caryophanales; family Bacillaceae; genus Bacillus; species Bacillus sp. FSL K6-1012. The sequence continues at coordinate 2,206,375 of NZ_CP150175.1, forward strand.
GAGTATGACAAAGCTGCTGAATATATTGAGCAAGCAGTCTCATTGTACGAAACCGATAAAAGTGATCTTCTCCCTCACACGTTATTTACGCTTACACAAATTTACTTTAAAATGAAAGATATTGAAAAAGCCTTTATTCTTTATAAAAAAGGAATCGAGAAAGCGCAAGCCATAAACGATGATGTCTTAGTTGCTGAGTTTAATTACTTAAAGGCTTTATATATCGACTCTATAGATAAACGCACAGTTTTTCAAACTTTTTCTGTACTTAAAGATAATGTTATGTATCCAGATTTAGAGGAATTAGCACTCGACACGGCTAATTATTGTAAAGAGATAGGGCAATTTGAAAACTCAACCACCTTTTTTGACGTCATGGTGGATGCCCGAATCCAAATACAAAGAGGAGAGTGTTTATATGAAATTTAAACTTGCATTAGCCACCTTGTCAGTTGTCGTTGGATTAGCAGTGTTTAGTGGCTTTTCATCCTCGAATGACCAAGAATTCCATGAAGCTAAAAGGAACATTACTTCTATTCAACCAACCAAGTTTTTTGTTTAATGTTTAGCCCTTCTCATTGAGAAGGGTTTTAACTCTTATGTACAACAACTTGTTACCCTTTATTCTGAACTTTGTTCAAGCAGCTCTAAGGGAAACTTGGCTAACTGGCCTACAGTCGATATCCCCATTCGGTTCAGGTTCCTTTCTACCCTCCCTCCTATCCCCACATTTTAGACAACAACGAATGAACATTCTAAAGCCTTATTTGGCACATCTTCATATCTCCAACGTGTAATCTCACTCTTCGTTTTCTTACTCTCCAGGTCAAGCGCAAGCATACTGAGTAACATGTTATCTCCAATGCCTACTGTGCACATTAGGCCAAATTCTCTCCACATGCTGCTTTGAATTGCTTTGACCATGTCTTCAGGATCTTCTTTTCCTGCAATGCGGATTTCCCACGCTAAGCAATTATTACATAAAAAAGCTGGATCCCCACTCTATGGGGATCCGACTTTGCTTATTGTTAGAGTATCATTTTCCCATTTTTGTATATTTCATCGATTCTCTAATCTTGTCGAAGAATAGCTAAGGCCTCAATGTGTGTAGCAAGCCATCAAATATTCAACATTCACTAAGTGTCCTTATCTCTGCTCAAGAGATAAAAGAATGAACAGTATAACCGTTCTTTTATCCATTTAAGGCCGTCCATTATGACAAGATCTTAATTGATGAGCCATTACAATATGTCAATGTACCCTTCTGTTCCATTCACACGAATTCGTTCCCCGTCTTTGATTAGTCTGGTAGCATTTTCAACTCCAACAACTGCAGGTAAGCCATATTCACGCGCTATAACTGCTCCATGGGTCATCAGTCCACCAACTTCGGTGACTAGGCCTTTTATGGATACAAACAATGGTGTCCAGCTAGGATCAGTAAAGGAAGTGACTAATATATCTCCAGCTTCTAGATCAGCATCTTCCATGTTTAAGATGACACGTGCTCGCCCCTCTATAACTCCGGAGGAAACAGGTAGACCTACAATCGCTCCGGCTGGGAGATTTTCTCGTTTGTACTCGCCTGTCATGATTTCACCATCAGACGTGATAACACGTGGTGGAGATAGTTTTTCATATAATTTATACTCGTCTTTTCGTTTGCTTATGATTTGGTAATCCAGTTTATTTGTGCGTACGACTTCGTGAAGTTCTTCAAAAGTGAGATAGTATATATCTTCTTTTTCATGAATAACGCCCACTTTTGCGAGTTGTTCGGCTTCTTTCAGTAAAGCTTGCTTATAAACGAAGTAGCGATTAACCATGCCGTATTTTGGATATTCCCGATAACCGATGAAATTCCGGATTATGTCGATCATTCGTTTGGTTTCTTTGGCTTTTTGTTCACCATCCGGTAATTGCTTCAATCGATCTAATAACTCTTGTTCTTTCTTCAAAGCCTCCTGTCGCCCTTGCTCAAATTTCCGATGGCTGGCATTAGGCTCAAAGTTTTTGATATTATTAAGAATCATTGGGACAAGTGTAGTTGGTTTTTCGCTCCACCGAGTTCTTGTAATATCAATTTCTCCGGCACACCGCATTCCGTATTTGTTGAGATAAGCATAGATAGCGTCTTGGATTTTCTGTCCATTTTCAAACTCAACCAGCTCATCCAAAAAGTGATCATTTTTTACATGCTGTAAATAAGCAATTACTTCTGGATAAGGACGTATCACGTCTGCGACGTCCAATAGCGCAAGACCCATTTCTGAAGTAATATTATGAGGTACAGATTGAGAAAGCGTATCTGCTGCGTTTTTTTCGCCTAACCACTCGTTCATTTTTTCGTTAATCCATGATGTAGCATTTATAGCAGCCATAAACACAGCCGAACTTTGTGGGTCAAATAAGATCTTCTTTAATTGCTGGATATCTTCGAGAATAAAATCAAACAAATCCGATCCCGATTTCGTTTGGATGTTTTGTTTTAACTCTTCTATCGATGTTTGACTACGCTTAATCAAATCAGAAACGATTGTTGGATCGTTCTCGAATTGTGCCAGCATATCTGTATTGTTACTTCGGTTGGGAATCGTTGCTGTTTTATCATTTGGTATCGACTTAATGAAATCCCGTCGGTCAATTGTTGTCATAAGTGCGTCTTTTAAGAGCGGATCGTGTTGTCCCATGCCATTTAATAAAAATTCTCTGCTGTCAGGTGATGCCAGATTATGTGTGACATCAACAAATAACCTTCCACCAGCTTTATGCATGGGTGCAGAAGTCGTCAACAGAAAAAAAGACAATCCCAGTGGTTTTATGGGATCCGTCATCATTTGTTGATGACCAACAGAGATATAGACGTGATTTTCTTGATCACTCGCTTCAGGGATAGGGTATAAAGTTGTGATTGGACGACTCTGGACAATATAAAAAGTATCGTCAACCAAACACCATTCGATATCTTGAGGGCAACCAAAATGAGCTTCGATCTGTCTCCCGATGCGTGCCAGTTGTAAAATTTGTTCATCAGTCAGTGTTTGAGTCTTTTGCTGATTAGGATCGATCTGCTGTGTTTCTGTTCCTCCTTCTTTTCGTCCATAGATAGCCAATTTTTTGGTTGCTATCATCTTATCGACGATTTGCTCATCCTGTACTTTATAACAATCGGCAGATACCAAGCCAGAGACCAGTGCTTCACCAAGTCCAAAACCGGCATCGATGGATAACACCTTTCTGTTGGAAGTGATTGGATCAGCGGTAAATAAAATCCCCGAAGTCTGTGGGAAAACCATCCTTTGAATGATAACGGATAAATAAACTTGGGTATGGTCGAATCCATTTTGCATGCGGTAGATTACCGCGCGATCCGTAAATAGGGAAGCCCAGCATTTGCTGATATGCAGCAAGATCGCTTCTTTGCCGATAATATTTAAATAGGTATCTTGCTGACCGGCAAAAGAAGCATGTGGTAAATCTTCAGCAGTTGCACTCGAACGCACAGCATAGGCATGTTCCTCACCAAACTGGGAGAGATAGTGAGCAACTGCTTTCACAACATCGGAAGGAATTTCTACTTCCATAATGATTTGTCGAATCTTTCTGCTGATTTTACCAATTTGATCTCGATCCTCAACTTTTAGCATGGCCAATTGATCCAACAACACTTGTAACATTTCGTTTTGTTCGACGGCTTTTTGATATCCTACTGTTGTGACACAAAATCCTTCTGGTACATGCAGACCTTGAATTTTTGATAATTCCCCTAAATTTAACCCTTTTCCTCCAACAAGCAAATGCTGTGTTTTTTCAATTTCGTGAAAACCAAGAACCAAAGAACTCATTCTACATCTCCCTTTCAAAAATAATAATTGACAAAGAGCTTTCCAGCATGATACAATAAAAATATAAGATGGATATCTATAACTTTTTACACAGAAAGCACACGTAGTCTGATTATATCACCGTGTCTATTTTTGTGCAATATAAAAAGAACCTGGGCTATTTCAACAGGTTCTTTTTTAATTTCCCGCTATCATTAGTCACAAAAAAGTCGGAACTTTATTCTATAGAAAGAACATGAAAAGTATTTACAAGAAAAAATGACCAATAAACAAAGCAACATCCAACTTTTATTCTTGTATTGTTTCCATATTCAAATTGAATTTTTATAGACAATATATCAAAGGTTTTAATAACCGAATACAAAATAGAACCTGCATTTTGCAAGCTCCTTTCACGTTGTCAATATATTATGAATGTTTAACGACAAGGACATTTATGTATAAATATTTCCTGTAAAGTTTGCTCACTCAAGGGAGTCTTGATCATCCCCTAATGAAAGGGGGTGATGCTATGTCAATATTCCAGGCATTAATGCTAATGTCTTTCATTCGAGTCGTTTATAATCGCCCTGTTGACGTATATAAATAAAAAATACACATCCCTTGAGCCTCAGAACCTAAAGGGATAGGTCTACCAGAAACCACATCGGGCAAGCCCTTTGATGGGCAGCTTTTTGTACAGAGCCGGGGTGTTGGCAGTACCCTAGGTCTTTTATGTTAAAAAGAAGGTTCAGAAACTAAGCCAAAAAAAATGAAGATATCGATACTAACATTTAATGCCTATTGAGAGTTCCTAGGCATTTTTTTGTGCAATAAAGAAAGACCCAGATCAAAAAGTCTAGGTCATACTGGTTCCTTCTATTCGCTTTGATATTTAGTACGTTTTCGTTGATTTAACTACGTTTATGACAACTCTTAAATGTATACTTCGGGTCACAGTTGGGGTCACACTCAGGTCATAACATGACTTTTACCGGTTTCAAATCATCCAATACAAACTAATCATTGTACAGTAATCTCCCCTATTTCTCTTCATTTCATATTTTCACAGCAAATTCAAACCTAAAATAACAAATTACTCCTTGCATTTCCTCATCCGTCATGCTATATTCATATAGCGATGAGCTGAACTGTGTAAGCCGATGTACATGCCCTTTGCGGCACACACGAATGTGGCGTGTTAAAAGAGGTACTACAAAGCCTTACACAGCGTAGCTCATCGCTTTTTTATTTCCTTCAGATCACAGGTGAGGTCACGATTTTAACAATAAATCCATCTTATCCACTGCTTCTAATTGCATTGATGGAAGAGCGTGACTGTATGTTCCTAATGTTTGCTTAATATCTGAATGTCCTAACCTCTCTTGTACTATTTTTGGACTCACACCAATACTGATTAGATAAGTAGCATGTGTGTGTCTTAATGCATGAGGTTTAATCTTTGGTAATCCTAGCTGTTTGCGTATTGAGTGAAATCCCCTTCTCCAATTACAAGGCGGCAACCAATCCCCCATTTTCGTACTACCACTAAGTCTAGATCATTGTATTTTGCTCCTGCTTCTTTCTTGTCCCTTTCAACCAACCTTTTTCACATAATGACTCAGGTATATTAACATTTCTGTATGAATTAACTTTTTTAACTTCTGGCTCTAACCCATAGTTACCTTTATCATCTACTCTGCATAGTGTTTGGCGTATTGTGATGTACCGTTTTTCCCAATTAATACTCTTCCACTCTAACCCCAGTACCTCACCCATTCTCAAACCAGTCTTAATGGATATTTCATAAGCAATGTAATGTCTTGATGGGCGTTTAAGTTTTGAAGTATCCAGGAAACGTTTTATTTCTTCAGGAGTCCAAGTCTCCACTATGCTCTTTTCTCTTGGTAAGTTCAATTCATCAAAGATGGCCATATCAATTTTTCTTCTTCGTGATGCCTTTTTGAATATACTCCTGGTTACCTGTACTGCTCTTCTTACTGTGTCAGCAGATACTTTTCGTTCAAAGAGGAGTGTATTTATGTGTTGCTGCAATACATCCTCTGTGATCTCATCGAATTTGTATACCGATAAATAAGAAAGAACATTGTATTGAAGTATCTCTCTATAGTTGTTAAATGTACTTGGTCTAAGCTTCACTCTTTTTGATTCTAACCAGGATTCAGCATACGTTCCAAATGATTCAGGTATCTCAGGTAAGTAGTTCTTTTCTTCTTCAACCTCAAGAATTACCTGTCTAAGTACCTCTTGAGCTTCTTTATAAGTCTTAATCCCTTTTCTTTTACGCTGGATCCTCTTTTTTGTTATTGGATGTGTTCCACCTGAATACACAAAATAATATGTTCCTGATTTCTCATCTTTTTTAACTTTTGTCATTCTGCTCACCTTTTTAAGTGAACACAAGGGAAAACGTACTAAAGACAATTATAATGACATGCTTATAAGAAGTCACACAATATATAGAGTGGATAGCAGCACACTAGGTTCGGAAGAATGTTCCGACCCTTTAACGCCCCTCTCTTCCCTTGTGATAACAAGAATACCCATCCATATTTTAACACACTGCATAAAAAAGACCCCCAGTTAAAGGGAGTCTAGTTTTTAATAAACTTCATCTAAAAGTTTCTCGCTTAAATCCTTAAATTTACCTTCATCTTTTAGAGCATTAAGAAGCGCTATCACTTTCTTTTCTTTAATTCCAAGAACTTTAGATAAGATATCACGCACTTCTGCAAAGTCAGGGACTTTCTCATTATGTAACTCCTGACTTGAAATGCCTTCAACCTCTTTTCGATACTGTTCTGGCGGCTGAGGACTATTTAGAACACGATCATTTAAGACTGATAAGATATATTCCAATTCTCTTCTTTTCTCACTATAAATATTATGTTGAATTAACCAATTGGAATAAGGGTATCTTGGATCATTCAGTTTTGCATTACTAAGCTTTAAGATTTGCCATTTAAGCTCTTCAATTTCTTGTTCAAGAAGTTCAACCTTTTCTTCTAATTGATTAGTCATTTATAGCCCACCTGTGAATTATAGAAGTATCCAAAGTACCCCTTCTCTGCGCAGTGAAATTATACCTGTGCTAGCCCGCCATCTACGAACAATTCAACACCCGTCAAGTAACTGCTTTCGTCTGAAGCAAGGAAAGATACAGCGTTTGCTACTTCTTCAGGTGTCCCAACTTTTCCAGCTGGAACAGTATTTCTGGTATTTTCCATTGCTCCTTCAAGTGCATCACCAAAAAGCTCATCGTATGCAGGTGTAAGAATAACTCCTGGACTAACCACATTTACACGGATTTCAGTACCTTTTAGGTCAAGAATCCAGTTGCGAACTAGTGCTCTTAATGCTGCTTTAGATGCTCCATATACACTAAACGCTGGGTTGCCAATTGATCCAGCAGTAGAGCCCGTTACAATAATAGAACCTACTTTGTCCGGGAATAGTGATAACGCTTTTTGAACAGTAAAGATGGTTCCTTTAACGTTAATGTCGAACGTTCTATCAACCTGCTCTTCAGTAATTTCACCTAATGGAAGGAAGTTGCCGGTGCCTGCATTAGCAAAAAGAATGTCCAACTTACCTTTTTCCTGCTTTATAATGTCATATAGTTTGTCTAAGTCTTCAAGCTTAGAAATATCACCTTGAACACCGGTTACGTTCTTGCCAATTTGGTTAACAGCTTTATCAAGTTCGTTTTGTCTACGTCCTGTGATATAAACATATGCACCTTCGTTTACAAACTTTTGTGCTGTAGCAAGACCAATCCCACTTGTTCCACCCGTTACAAGCGCTATTTTACCTTCAAATTTACCCATACTTAACACTCCTTTAGAATTAATTTTATTTTATGTCTAGTATCTTTAAGTACTTGAAGAACAACTTACAAGATATAGTATCCTTCAGTAAGCACATTATCGGAAGTACCCACTTTTTTGTGATATAGTAACTAAAAAGTAATAAATGTGGAATGGAGAGCTTTAGACATGAAAAAATTTAGTTGTGGGTTTGAAGTGACAAAGGAAGTTATTGGCGGAAAATGGAAAGGTCTTGTATTATACTTTTTAATGAATGGACCAAAGAGAACGAGTGAATTAAAGCGCATTATCCCAAATATAACTCAGAAAATGCTGATTCAAACACTTAGAGAGCTTGAAGCCAGTGGACTTGTGAGCAGAAAGATGTATAATCAAGTACCCCCGAAGGTTGAATATTCATCCACTGAACTTGGAGAATCTCTTAAACCTATCTTGCAGGAGCTCTGTCAATGGGGAGGCCATTATGCGGAGCAAGAGTATGCAGAAGGTGAATATGAAATTGTACAACCAGAACAACTAAAGTGAGGATTGATGTAGCTGCTGAAGTAAATGCTAAACAACTTCAGTACCATCACCTGACAGATGAAGAACAGTCAGAAATAAATGAGATATTCAATTATGAAAGTGAAGTTCTAATAAGAAGTATCATGGACTATATTCAGGAGAACTTTGATGAAATTCAAAAAAGAGCTGTTTCAAATGTTAAAAAGAAGGTTCAGAAACTTAGCCAAAAAAATAAATGAAGATATTGATCATAATATTTAATGCCTATCTAGAGATAATAGGCATTTTTTTGTGCATAAAAAAGACCTGAATTAAAAATCCAGGTCACATTACTCCCCTGTATTCACCTTATTATTTAGTATGTTTTTATTGATTTAACAGCATTTATTCACATCCACAAAACGGTGTTTCAGGTCATAATCAGGTCACAGTACGGGTCACAGTTAAGTCAATTTTCTGAGTTTGGACAATAAAACACCAGCTTAATATCGTCATACAATTTAACAATATTACGATTGAATTTTGTGTTTTCGCTTACTTTCGACAACATCATACAAAATAAGACAAGTTTTATTACGTTTTCAATTACAATAACAAAGTACTCCTTGCATTTCCTCACCCGCCATGCTATATTCATATAGCGATGAGCTGAATTGTGTAAGCCGATGTACATGCCCTTTGCGGCACACACGAATGTGGCGTGTGGTGCATCGCCTCAATACGCAAAGACGTTTGCCTCTTAGGCAAACGTCTTTTTTGTGTTATCCGATTTTTGTTCCGTTTGGTAATGGCTGTTCAGGCTGAAGCAGGACGACATCGCCTTGGCCGGGAATGCCGCCGAGGACTAAGACTTCGGATTTAAAACCTGCGATTCGGCGCGGCGGGAAGTTCACGACAGCGATAATTTGTGTGCTGGTCAGTTCTTCTGGGCAATAGCGCTTTGTGATTTGCGCGCTTGATTGTTTAATGCCGATATCTTCTCCAAAATCAATGAACAATTTAATCGCCGGGACTCTTGCTTCAGGGAACTCTTCCGCTTTAATAATGGTGCCAGTTCTGATATCCAGTTTTTCAAAATCTTCAATTACAGCCATCATTATATCTCCTTTTTCTTACTATTTTAAAAGAGACACCTGCTAAATGTTTAACCAAAAGCTCATATTTTTTTATCCGAATGAAAGGTGTTCCGGTATATTCGGGGTGATACACCTGTACTTTTTGCAAACCATCTTGTAAAAGAAGAAAGGTTTTGAAAGCCGAGCGCTTGACTCACGACAGTCAGCGCAACATTTTTCTCAATCAGCATCCGTTTCGCTTCCTCAAGACGGAGGTCAGCTATATAGGCTTTAGGGGACTTACCGGTCTGTTTCTTAAACCAGCTTGAATAGTAAGCTGGGTGATAATGTTCAATTTTCGCCAGCTTTTGTATTGTCAGCGGCTCAGACAAATGACTATGGATGTATGCGATTGACGCATGAGTATGGGTTTGCAGTTTTTCTTTTATGTATTGAACAAGCAAATGGAGCGTGTGCGCTGAGCGTGTGTTTGCTTCCTCTATTAATAAGTGCCTGATCGAAGACCAAAAAGGATCGATTGCAGCTTCAATCCCTGCGGCTGCATGATGCTCCTCAATTTTCATCGCCTGAAGCGGCACATCCAGCACAAGACATTCATTTCTGCCAATAGAGCGGAACCGATGCTCGCACTCTGGCGGAATATATAAAAATTGATCCGGCTTTAATTTGACCTGCCGATCCTCTGTTTCAAGATCGATATTCCCTTCAAGGGGAAAAAGAAATTGGCTGTATGCGTGCTTATGTGAGGAATAAAGGCGTGTATATGTCCGTTTTTCACAGATAATCTCTTGAAGCGAATTCATCAGCCATCCTCCTTTTTGATCCGGTAATGGTGTTCCGATATAGGCAAGAACCCGATTTTTTCATACAAAGAAACGGCGGCTGAGTTTTCTTTCATCACTTGCAAGTACATATACTTGGCTCCATTGTTCATTGACCATTCAGTCAGAGCCCTGATGACTTGGGTCCCTGCCCCTTTCCCTCTATGTTCCTTTGCTACTACAACGTTGCTGAGTCCGCCATAGCCATCGATAACGGAAGCCGTGCCCACTGCTGTCAGGCTGCCTTGGTCATACATAGTGAAAAAGGTTTTACACGGCTGCATTCGTTTGAAAATGCTTGCATAGCCGCAATGCCGTTCGGCTGAAAATTCTTCCAATCGGATAAAATCATCAATCCATGAAGACGATGACTCCTGCTCCCACTTATATGTAAATCGGCTGTTGTCAAAAGTACGATCTAAAATATCGCAGCATGTTGCTGTCATTTGAAAACATTCATCAATCTTTTCATATCCGCTGTCTGCCAGCGCATCATCCAGTCCTTCCGGAGATGCGTCACTGATTTGAACACAAACGGGCAGGCCTAAACTTTTATAGAAATGCTCGATCTCTTTTTGGTAATCTCCTTCTGGCATGTCCGCCGATGTCCATACGCTGTTCGCCCGTTTGGTTACGCCAAAATTCGCTCTAAGAAGCCATTTCCCCATTCTTTTTTGAATATAAGACGGCCATGATGCTGCCGCTAATTGCTCAATTTTGTAAAAATCATGCATCGCCTCTTGCCTCTCCCTTATATATACTGCATGATATATTATACAATATTCAGAAATATAAGACATATATTATTTAGTTTACATAATACTTTTATTGTTTGTTGACAGACCCGATAGAAATAATCGAATTGAAAATGCTAAGCTGTCTGAAATGTCTTCCTTTAATTCAAACGCTTCTTTTCCGATTAAAGTTGCGAATCCGTGCAGTAAGCTTCGTAGCCCTCTTGTTGCATGGATTACAGTCTGTTCGTTTGCATAACCGCTGTCAATTAGCAGTTTCGTGACAAGCCGGACAATCTGGTTTGACAGGCTTTCAGCTCTTTCATCTTGAATTTTAAGCAAAGTCGCTTCATAATAACCCGGATTTTCAACTGCAAACCCAACGTATGCATCGCCTAAAGATAGCAAGGCGGACTCCCCCTTCTGTTCTTTGACGGAATCAGCCATCTGATCAAAAAGCCTTTTCAAACCGCTAACGGCAAGCTCTGTTCTGATTCCCTGCAGCCCGCTTATGTGATTATACAGAGACGGGGGCCGTACATTCATTTTTTTAGAGAGTGCGGCTAGTGTCACGCCGTTTATTCCTTCCTGATCAGCAATCTCTGCCGCCGCCTCTATAATCATCTTTTGATGTAATCCTGCTCTCGGTGACATGGTCAGACCCCCTTCTTTGCTTTTTGAATTGCTAATTTCATCAATTGTTCTGGTGAAGCAAGGAAATTCCCATGTCCGACCGCGAGACAGCTCGGCGCCTTCTCAACAAGCCATTCCGCGCTTCTTACAGCAGCCTCCTTATTCCAAGTGGCGAAGGCAGGAAAAGGAAATGTCCATCTCATCTGGCCGGAGACAGCTATTCCCCCGCGTAGTTGAAATGCATCCCCAGCTATTACAATTCCGTTTCTTGTGTCAAGAAACGACATGCTTCCCGGGGTATGACCTGGGGTTGAAATCGCAAGGAGAGAACCAATTGTTTCGCCCCCCGCCAGCAAAACGTCAGGCTTTGTTTTGATATTTTTTGGAATTCCTCCTTTTATAGGTGTCTGCGGTTCCTCTTTCCGCAAAGAAACATCACCTTTTAACAAAAATGAATCACGCTCTGATATGACAACCTTTGCATGAGGAAAGGCTTGGGACAGTGCATCCAGCGAACCGACATGATCACCGTGCGCATGAGTCAGTAAAATGTGTTGTAACGGTTTTCCCAGCTGATTCACTGCTTGGATAATCCCTTTATAGCTGTTCGGAAGACCAGTATCAATTAAGGTTACTTCATTTTCTTCCTCTACAAGATAACAATTGACCGGAAATAATGTCGGATAAAACGTCAGCTGCCGCACAGTTTGATTCTGAATCATTCTCATATGATAACTCCTCCTGAATAAAAAACTAATGGTGTTAGTTTTATTATTAACTAATACCATTAGTTTTTCAAGAGTGTTATACCAAGTTTATGGCGACAAATATTTTAACCTGCGCCCGCTGCGGTGAAAGCGCACTTTGATCATACTGCTCAAAGTCTCCTGAAAACGTACGCAAATGGCGCTTATCCCAAGACCAGATTTCCTTCCATGTGTCGAGTACAATGTCTTCAATAGGACCGATTCTTGAAGTGAAAACAGCATAAGCGGAAGCTGGTAAATATATGTCCTCATAAGGTTCCGGAAGCATGTCGCTATGCTCGGTAAAAGCGCCGACAGAAAATGAGTACAACCCATTCTCCTGCTGTTCGTAATGAGAGTATAAAGCGATAATGCTCTGATCCTTTTTATTAGGCGGAAGTAACACGCTCGTATCCTGCTGCCAAAATTGATTCCATAAGAGCGGGATTTGTCTTTTTTCCGTCATTTCCAATGCATTGCTTGTTCTTTGTGACAGCCCTGAAAAGCGCTTTTGTTCTAAATGTGTCATATGTGAATAGCTCATATGATACCTCCTTTTTACCTAGATTATAAAAGAAGAAACCTGACAGCATTGTGTCAGGTTTCATATATTTTTTGCATATGAAAAATCGTATCTTTTACCTTTTCCCGGATATGAAGGGGTTCCAGGACCTCAATATCCTTGCCAAATTGCAGCAAGAAACCGATCAGCCATTGATCCTCAGGCAGAGATATCACCGCTCGGCAGGCTTCATTTTCATCCAATTGAAGGACATCATTTCCAAACCATTCACTTATACGCTGATGCGCACCGGGCTGGACAAGAATGACCAGTTCAGTTAAACGATCCTTTCGATACCAATTCGCATCCCAAGGCAGAGTCTCCAGCTGAATTTCTTTTCTATTAAATGATTGATGTAAAACAGTCAGATCTTTCATCCGGCTTAATTTAAAAAAGCGGAAATCGTTTCTAACCAGACAGTAGGCGTATAAATACCAGCGGCCTGTCTTGCACACCAATGTGTAAGGCTCTGTTTCACGGAGAAGTGTTTCCCCGTTTGCATTTGTATATGTAAATGATATGGTTGACGACCGATCGATTGCATCACTGATGTTTTCTCGAAGCGCCTTTTGGTCCTCTGTTTGTCCCCATGCCGTCATGTCAATAAACCATTTTTCCGTTTCTCGCTTAAATGCCTCTGCGGCCTGGTCAGGTATGAGATGTTTTATTTTTTGATAAGCCGCGCTGTGAGAAGCGGGTTCATACATCGATGAGACGCTCTGCAAAGCGGAAGCAATAGCAAATAGCTCCTCTTCTTTCAGCCACTCTCTTTCAAGCCGATACGTTTCCATCACACTGATCCCGCCCCCGGCGCCTTGTGAGGTTACAATCGGAATGCCCGCTCTGCTGATCGTATCAATATCTCGGTAAATCGTTCTGACTGATACTTCAAACAAATCAGCTAGCTCAGCAGCCTGCACTTGTTTTTTGCTGATTAATAACATCACCATCGCTAACATACGTTCCAGTTTCATTTTTCGCACCTTGTCTCCTGCTTTTATTTTCCAATATTATCATACCATTTTATGAGGCTTGGGCATATCTATTATGCAGCCTAAAGGCATCGTGCATATGTTATGAAAACAGGGGCCTCCCCTTCTTTTTTTATGGTCATTGTTGTTTTAGACTACTATTTCAAAACGGATAAGCATACACTTCTCAACGGAGGGGATATCACATCATGCATCTTACACTTCAAAGCGTTTATCCTGTCGTGATTATCGTCTTTTTTCTGTATAAAAAAATCAAGCGATCCATCGGATATCAGCCGCTGAAGCCTCGCTGGCTTTTTACTCGTATGATTCTTTTTTCAATGTTTGCATTCGGTCTCACCATCTTCAGCCTCATTCATCCTTTTTTATACGGATATTTCATTATCGGCATTCTCGGCGGATGTCTGCTGGTTTTTTTCGCCAGGAAAAATCTCTCCTTTGAAAAACGCAGAGGAAAAATTTATTTTCGGACTCATATTTGGGTAGAGCTTATTCTGCTAACCCTATTTCTATCGAGATTTCTTTATCGTATAACAGAGCTGTACCTTGCCGCGCCTGATTTACACAGCCTGGGATCTTACAGCCAGTCTATCGGAACTGATCCTTTCACGATTGGCGTCTGTTTTCTGATCGCCGTCTATTATATCGGTTTTTCCTCTATTGTAATCAAAATCAGCAGAAACGGACTGGAACAAAATGGGCACAGTAAAGAAAAAGACATCCTTGCTTAATCGCGACATGCGGCAGCAAGGATGTCTTTTTTAATCGTGTCTTGTATGATGGATCATTTGCTGAAGCACATCTAAAACATGCTCATCCTCGGGAGAATAGTAGATTGATGTTCCTTCTCTGCGCGATTTCACAAGCCGGAGATTTTTTAAAAACCTGAGCTGATGGGATACTGTTGATTGCAGTAAATTCAGTTTCTCCGCGATCCCGTTCACAGCATGTTCACCCTGAGAAAGCAAATGGAGAATTCTGATTCTCGTAGGATCAGAAAGCGCTTTGAAGGTTTGTGCGACTAGAAATAAAGTTTCTTCGTCCAAATCGGTCACCGTTTCATTCGCACGGTCCGTTTCTCGAAATTCAGTCATGTGTCTCACCTTTCTTATTTCATAGTTTTATCTTATAACAAATGACCTTTCATGCAAACCTGTCTCTTCTTGTTCCAATTTAATCTCATAGTTTAAATTTATGTTTCAAATCAGGTTTTCACTTGGTCTGGTATACGTTCTATGTCATAATGAAAAAGTCATACTGCTGCAAACATTGAGGGTGAAACACAGTGAAGAAAAAGAGAAAAGGCTGTTTCGCTGCTGCGGGTTTTATGATGATTTCTGTCTTTGTCATGGCCTCTTTTTTATTGGTCCTGCTTTTGTTCAACCGCGATTTAATCAAAAAACTTCCGATTGACACGAAAACAATTGTCCTCGAACGTTTAACTGATTATAAACCGCTGGTTGAGGACGAGCTTGAAAATCGGGGACTCTCCAATTACACATCGCTGATACTCGGCATGATGTATCAGGAGTCAAAAGGAAAAGGCAATGATCCGATGCAGTCCTCTGAATCTCTAGGGTTAAAGCGTAATGAGATAACAGACCCTCAACTCAGTATTAAACAAGGCATCAAGCAATTTACCCTCATGTACAAAACCGGTAAAGAAAAAGGTGTGGATTTGGATACGATTATTCAAAGCTACAACATGGGGGCAGGTTATATTGATTTTGTAGCTGAACATGGAGGAACGCATACTGAGGAATTGGCAAAACAATACTCCGAGCAGCAAGTCGAAAAAAATCCCGGGCTTTATACTTGCGGAGGAAATGAAAACAATTTCCGTTATCCGTATTGCTACGGTGATTACACGTACGCGGAAAAAGTAAAAGAAAAAACGAAAACTGTTGAAAAATCTTTACAAGTTGCAACACTTGAAACCATGGAATCAACGGCTCATTAAAGGAGCCTGTCAATTTACTGACAAAGCCCAAAACGATATTTGGGCTTTTGTTATGTTTACAAACCTCAAAAAAGCCATACAAAGTATGGCTTTTAATAATACGGTGATATCATCAAATATACAATAACGCCTGTAAGGCTGACATACAGCCACAGCGGCATTGTCCATCTGGCAATTTTTTTATGGCGCTCAACCTGCATGCTGAAGCCTCTGATCAGCGTAAACAGCGCAAGCGGCACGATAATTGCAGAAAGGCAGATATGCGTAATTAAAATAAAGAAGTAAATCGGACGCATAATACCTTCTCCGCCATACAGCGTATTCTCCGCAATCGAATGGTATGTGACATAGCAAATCAAAAACAATAAAGTTGTCGTAAAAGCAGCTAAAATAAAGCGTTTATGCGCCTTAATGTTTTTTTGTTTAATCATAATCAGTGCCGCCAACAAGAAGATAAACGTAAAGCTGTTGAATATCGCATTCAGCATTGGCAAAATGTGAATATTCGCATGGCTGAACTGATCTAATTTGGGCATAAAAAACAGCACTGCGATTAAACCGTTAATCAGAACTGTCAGTGTTAGGACAATTCCAGTATAATTTTTCGGTTTATTTTCTGTTTGATTCATTTGGTGACCTCTCCTAATTTGTACTGGCTATCCAAATCGTATGCAAATTCAACGGAGATGTCAACGTTTTCGATGGCTTCGTCAGAAATTAGACACACTTCAGAAGGCCGGCGCTTTAATAGCACCAGCCTTTTGGTTTATGCCTCTTGCATTAAATGGTCAACAACCTTATGTTCATTTTCATTCAGCAAATTCTTTTGGATTTTCGAATGAACGGGTTTGTTCATATGCTGATCGAGGATGTCAGCCGTTTCTTTATCACCGGCAATGATCATCCGCTCCCATTTTTTTGCCGCGGCCTTTTGGTCGAGGTTGGCCGCCAGCCGCTTGTACAGTCTCGTTTGATTCTCCGTTACATGATTCTTCAGCTGTTCCTCTTCTAATGAAGCCGATGTGGTTTTAGAAGACTGGCTGCTCTCCCATGATTCATTGATTACGTCATATTCATAATGTTCCACCGCTTCAATTTTGCCTAAAACGGTTTCTATAATTTTCACTTCATTTTGCTGCGTTAAAATAAAAGCCGTGCTTGGATACGTTTTGCGCAAATTCTCCAGCTGATCAAGTACAGCTGTCTCTTCCCAGTAAAATTTTGTTTCAACAGGAATTTGAAGCTTGATCGCTTCCCATATACCGCTATTCGAAACAAAAAACACGAGGCTGCGCGGCATGTTTTTTCCTATTCCGTTAAGGTGCTGATAGATTTTGTCCGTGATTGCATTCAGACACTTTTCTTCCTCAGGGTCACTTGCTGCCAGATATTCTTTCAATCTGCCGAACCCTGACTTAAGGGCAATTTTCCATTCCCCCCCTTGCTGCTCTGGATCCCTCATATCTGTGTTGAGATATAATGAGAGAATTTTGTCCGGGGATTCCAATTGGACATAACGCAATTTCTTAATCAATGAATCAATCGGCATTCATATTCCTCCTTTTGCAACGGGTTACTTTTCTTTTTCCTCTCTTAAAACCAATCAAACCTTCCTTGCACTAAATTCTAGCAATTATGGATTTATCATTTACAAACGCCTCTTCTATCTACTACAATTGGTTACTGTGTTTCTAACTATTTTTTGAAAGGGGTTTGATTTTGATTACCACTAAGGAAAAAAACCGCCAAGAGCTTGAAGAAGAGCTGAATCATTTAGAATTTCAAATTTATCGCATGCAGGAAAATATAAAGGATCTATCGAAAGATGCCAGAGTGCTTGGTATTGATCAATCGAAAGATGAAGATTGGATGATTGTTTCCTCGATTGATGATGGCCAAACATGCAAAATTATGCTCACAGATTGTGAAACAGCTTATAGAGGAAAAAGCTGCTTTTCACTTGTAGCATCCTATCAGGACGATGCCATTCATATTGGGGATATTAAAGGGCCTCCGAATTACGGCTTCGGTTCTATTTGTATGAAATATTTAAAAGATATTGCCAGAGACTGCAATATCCCGAAAGTTACCGGCGACATAGCCAAACGGGATTGGAATCATGTGGACAGACTCATTCATTTTTATGAAAAGCATCAATTTGAAGTATCCATTGACTACGATACACAATCAGGAAGCATTAAATGGACGGATTTCTAAAAAAGTCTGGAAGAATATGCCGAGATATGCTGTAATGGTGTAAAACTGTTTAGGAGGACCTGAAGTGTTTGCACCCAAACTGAAACCGGGAGACGAAATTCGAATCGTGTCTCCCGCCACCAGCATGTCCGTATTAACAAATGAAGCAAAGTTGCACGCAAAAACGACATTAGAACGATTGGGTTTTCGGGTGACCATTGCTGAACACGCAGAGGAGTTAAACGAATTCCAGTCATCCTCTATCGAATCAAGAGTAAGTGATCTGCACAGCGCCTTTTTTGATCCCGAAGTCAAAGCTATTTTAACAACACTCGGCGGATTCAACAGCAATCAGCTGCTGCGTTATCTTGATTACGAGAAAATCAAACAGAATCCAAAAATTCTTTGCGGCTATTCCGATATTACGGCTCTCGCCAATGCCATTTATCAAAAAACCGGTCTCGTTACATATTCAGGCCCCCACTTTTCTACGTTTGCAATGAAAAAAGGATTGGACTATATAAAAGATTATTTTCTGGCTTGCTGCGCTTCGGATGAAGCCTTTGAAATCCTGCCATCACAAGAGTGGAGTGATGACCAATGGTTTTCAGATCAAGAAAACAGGCACTTTTATCCCCATTCCGGTCCTATTGTGATCCAGGATGGCTATGCTGAAGGCACATTGATTGGCGGCAACCTGTGTACACTTAATTTGCTGCAGGGAACGGAGTATTTTCCGGAAACAGAAAATACAATTTTACTGATTGAGGATGATTATATGTCAGACGCAAACATGTTTGACCGCGATTTACAATCGCTCATCCACCTCCCTTCTTTTTCAAATGTAAAGGGGATATTGATCGGCAGGTTCCAAAAAGCATCAAACGTATCAATAGATCACGTAAAAGCGATAGTTGGTACAAAAAAAGAATTATCCGGCCTCCCCGTCATCGCAAACATAAATGCCGGGCACACCTCTCCAATTGCCACGTTCCCTATTGGGGGAACATGCAGGCTTGAAGCTGTTTCGGGTACATCACGAATATGGATCGACAAACATTAAACAGCTTGTAAAATCTTTTTACAAGCTGTTTTCACATCTGCACGTCATCTCAGTCCACATGACAAATGTCATATATGATGTATGATGTGTGCTACTACAAAGACATCCTTCTCTTTCGTATACTTAAGCGAGACACACAATGAGAGGATCCTTTACTATGACTGAACCAACCCTTAAACACAAACAAAAACTGCTGACAAAGCAAGTCGCTGCTTTTGCTCAGCCCGAAACAAAAAACAGTCTGATTCAGCTTTTAAACACGTTTATCCCTTTCTTCGGACTTTGGTTTCTTGCTTATTTCAGCCTCAATGTCTCCTATCTTCTTACTTTAGCATTAACAGTGGTTGCCTCAGGGTTTTTGACAAGAATTTTCATTATCTTTCATGACTGCTGCCATCAATCATTTTTCAAACAAAAGCGCTATAACCATATTCTCGGTTTTCTGACAGGTGTTCTGACTTTATTCCCTTACCTTCAATGGCAGCACAGCCATTCGATTCATCACGCGACCAGCAGCAATCTGGATAAACGCGGAACAGGTGACATCTGGCTGTTAACGGTAAACGAATATAAAGCCGCATCTAGACGCACAAAACTTGCATACAGACTTTATAGAAATCCGTTTATCATGTTTATTCTCGGACCAATTTATGTTTTTCTGATCACCAACCGTTTTAACAAAAAAGGTGCAAGACGCAAGGAGCGTATGAACACGTACCTTACAAACCTGGCAATTGTGTCATTGGCTGCTGTTTGCTGTCTCATCTTTGGCTGGCAATCGTTTTTGCTCGTGCAAGGCCCTATCTTTCTGATCTCAGGTTCAATCGGCGTGTGGCTGTTTTATGTACAGCATACATTTGAAGACTCTTATTTTGAAGCAGATGAAAACTGGAGCTACGTTCAAGCCGCTGTGGAAGGCAGTTCATTTTATAAACTCCCGAAACTCCTTCAATGGCTGACAGGCAATATCGGTTACCACCACGTTCACCATTTGAGCCCAAAGGTGCCGAACTATAAGCTTGAAGTTGCTCATGAACATCACGAACCATTAAAAAACGTACCGACAATCACCTTAAAAACAAGCCTGCAATCACTCGCATTCCGTCTTTGGGATGAAGACAAAAAACAATTTGTGTCATTTCGGGATATCAAACAAATATCTTTCCGCCTTCCGCCTGATTCAACAGAAAAACAGAAGCTGCGGGAGAACGCCTGACAATTAGGAGGTCTTCTTATACAACAAGAAGACTTCCTTTTTATTGTTCGGTGGTGCAATCTGGCTTTTACAATGGTAAAGTTACATTTAAGATGAAAAGCTGAAAATGAGGTTATATCATGATCAAAAAGCATTTTACATTTCAAAAACTAAGCGGGATCACGCCTTATATATGGACGATATTTTTCATCCTGCCCTTCTACTTTATATTTAAATCATCTTCTACATTTGTTATTATCGTCGGAATTATTTTGACGCTTTTATTTTTTTCGGTTTATCGATTTGCTTTTGTCTCAAAAGGCTGGGCCATTTATTTGTGGGCGTTTCTGCTAATCGGCATTTCAACCGCCTCCATTACGCTGTTCAGTTATATTTATTTTGCTTTTTTTATTGCGTATTTTATTGGAAACATAAAAGAACGCGTCCCTTTCCACATTTTATATTACGTACATTTAATAAGCGCAGCTGTCGCAGCGAATTTCAGTCTTGTGTTAAAAAAAGAATTCTTTCTGACACAAATTCCTTTTGTAGTCATTACCCTCATCAGTGCAATTTTATTGCCGTTCAGTGTCAGAAGCCGCAAGGAGCGCGAACGGCTGGAAGAAAAACTTGAATTTGCAAATGAACGGATTGCCGATTTGGTAAAATTAGAAGAAAGGCAGCGGATTGCCCGCGATCTCCACGATACGCTTGGTCAAAAGCTTTCTCTTATCGGTTTAAAAAGCGATTTGGCGAGAAAATTAATATACAAAGATCCCGAACAAGCAGCGCGTGAGCTGAAAAGCGTTCAGCAAACAGCGAGAACTTCTTTAAATGAAGTAAGAAAAATCGTATCCTCTATGAAAGGCATCCGGCTCAAGGATGAAATCATAAATATCAAACAAATTCTCGAAGCTGCTGACATTACATTTATCTACGAAGTTGAGAAATTGCCCGAAAATATCTCATTGCTTAATGAAAATATTTTGAGCATGTGCTTAAAGGAAGCTGTCACAAATGTTGTGAAACACAGTCAGGCTAAAACATGCCGAGTTGATATTCAGGAGCTCTGGAAGGAAGTTGTTATTACAGTGTCTGACGATGGAACATTTCAAGGAAGAGACACGTGCTTTTCAAAAGGACATGGCTTACTCGGTATGAGAGAGCGTCTTGAATTTGCAAACGGGAGCCTTCACATCGACACCAAAAACGGAACCAAGCTTACCATGACGATTCCTAATAACTCAAAATAAACAAAAAGGATGGCTTACATGATTAGTATATTTATTGCGGAAGATCAGCAGATGCTGCTGGGCGCTTTAGGATCACTATTGAACTTAGAAGACGATATGAAAGTTGTCGGCAAAGGAACAACCGGACAGGATGCTGTCGAATTTGCAAAAAAACATCAGCCCGATGTATGCATTATGGACATTGAAATGCCCGGAAAGACAGGCCTTGAAGCTGCTGAGGAGTTAAAGGATACAGGCTGCAAAATTATTATCTTAACCACTTTTGCCCGCCCCGGCTACTTCCAGAGAGCCATTAAAGCCGGTGTTAAAGGCTATTTGTTGAAGGACAGTCCGAGTGAAGAGCTCGCGAGCGCCATCCGAAGCGTCATGAACGGAAAGCGTATCTACGCACCTGAGCTGATGGAGGATATGTATAGCGAGGCCAACCCTCTCACAGATAGAGAAAAAGAAGTGCTCGAACTTGTGGCTGACGGAAAAAACACAAAAGAAATCGCCCAAGAACTCAGCATTAAAAGCGGGACGGTGCGAAATTATATCTCTATGATTCTGGAAAAGCTTGAAGTGAAAAACCGTATAGAAGCCATTACGCGCTCAAAGGAAAAAGGCTGGTTTAAGTAAAAGAGGATCTGGGCATATGTCCAAGATCCTCTTTTGTTTATCTGCTACTCCCCACGCTGAAACAGGAGATATGTTGCCGCTCCAAGAATGAAAATAACACATCACATGACGCCAGCTTGACGTGCTTCCATGGTGTAATATCAACATGCGGGTCATAATCAGGCTTGTATTCAATTTTGAAACCGCAGCAAATGCCGGTACTTTTTTCGTAAAGAAGCCACGGGGACATTAAAGAACCTGATCATCTCTTGAAGATTCTATACTGGAAGGCATAACACACGGAACTTTTATAGACAGAAGAAAAGAGGAGTAAACACATGATCTACTCCTCTAATTATTTTCTTACCCCTTCACTTCTTCATAGTCTGGTGTTTTCTTTGATAAACCAAGGCGTCTGGTGCTATGACATAGATACAATCCCGAGGGCTGCAACAAAAATGCGCCCTGATTTGACAATTTCACCTTTACCATCATCTGGCTTGAACATTGGCTTGTATATATTTAATGTAAACAAGGTAACTGTACTGTTTAAAGCCCCACTGAAAGAGCTTAAAATCGCCCTGAATAAAATAGCGGCAAAAACACCAGTAAGTGACGCTGGCGATAAGTCGATGATCAATCGAGGGTATACACTGTCAGCATTTCTATTCCGAAGCCATACAAATGAAAAGGCAGTCACTCCCGGAACTACTATATAATACACTCCGATCAGTTTAAAAGCCCCCTTCTGGCCTTCATCTGAATGTTTAGCGCCTAACGCACGCTGAACAAATTGCATGGTTCATAATACAGGTGATTCACTAATAAACCTGTTCAAATCGTCGGCCGGGATACATCTGCCGAATTACGAATATCGATTGATTGAGTTTTTCAATTATGTAATGCAGTCAGTCTTGCAATTCCGCTCCCAAAGCTGCCATTCTTCGACTGCAAGAACACCGAGAACCACAATAAAAAAATCGCCGGAAATTAAACCAATTCCGTATATCACATCTGCTAAAAGCAGCTGCTATCAGCCCGCCAAAAAAATGTAGCAGTCGTTACACAATAATGAAGGAAATCAGCTAAACCGCCATGAACGTGCTGATGCCAAACGTCTCTCCGTAATGCGGAAGACAAGAGCCTTGAATACAGCACTGTTGCTGGAATGAAACAGCATAACCTATGATCGCTGCTCCAAAAAATCAGGTATCGCCATGACCCCTGTTTTTAAGTAACGCAGGCGGCGCACTTGCTTCCCAAGACATGCTGTCATAGAGCCCGCGTAGCTTTGCTCATTTAACCCGGCCATCAGCTCAGTTGATAAATTCGTTATAAAAGCGAGCTTTCAATATATAAACAGTGAGGCTCCTCCCCTAAGAAATAAGGTTAGAGTATGAACGACAAAAATCAAAGCAAATGCCAGCAACACCTTCTGCAAAGACAGTAGATGACAGGAGCGTTTACCTTCTATTCATCGAAATCAGAAGGAGCACAATTTTTCTTTTATCAGCATATTATGTTTTTCGTCTCTAAAAAACAAAAAAAGGACACGAGCTTAGAGC
Source organism: Bacillus sp. FSL K6-1012 (assembly GCF_037964915.1). Taxonomy (NCBI): domain Bacteria; kingdom Bacillati; phylum Bacillota; class Bacilli; order Caryophanales; family Bacillaceae; genus Bacillus; species Bacillus sp. FSL K6-1012. Next base: position 2,229,944 of record NZ_CP150175.1, read on the forward strand.
TACATGTCCTTTATCTTCATCTATTCTATTAATTTAACACTTTTACACTTACTGTTCTGACGCCCCAATTATGTGCATCACTTTTGTTTGGTACAAAAACGTCAATTTTATTTCCTTTTATTGCGCCGCCAGTGTCTGCTGCTGTTGCTTCTCCATAACCTTCAACATAGACTTTAGAACCTAGCGGAATCACGTTTGGATCAACCGCAATAACTTTAGCATTCGGGTTCTTGTTTAAGTCGATGCCTGTTGCTGTAACGCCGGAAATGCCGCCGTCGTTAGCAGAGTAAGCAGTAGCAGTAACAGTTAGTTCTTTTGCCGCTTCTTGTTGATTTGTATTAGATTCAACAGCCTTTTCTTCTGTTTTAACAGAAGTTTCTGCTGCAGCCTTTGTTTCTTGTTTTGGTTGCTGTTGAACAGCTTCTTGTTTAGGTTGCTCTTTTTGCACAGCCTCTTGTTTTGTTTCAGTTTGAGGTGCGCTTGTTTGCGCATTCTCAGTCACTGTGTTTGTTGCTGTTGCCTGACCTTTTACTGAAAGTGCAGATCCAGCATAGATCATGTCAGAGCTTAAGTTATTCCAAACTTTCAGGTTGTTAACTGTCGTACCGAATTTTTGAGCAATCTTAGAAAGCGTATCTCCCGCTTTAATTGTATATTGCCCAGAAGTGGTTGTTTCTTCTGAAGAAATGGTCAGTTTTTCTCCCGCAATGATTGTATCAGAAGTTAACTTGTTCCATTCTTTTAGGTCCTTTAGGTTCACTCCGTTTTTCTGAGAGATCCCCCAGAGCGTATCACCCTTTTGCACCGTGATTTCTTTTGCAGAAGCGTGAGCTCCGAATGCAGTTGTTGAAAGTGCTGCAACTGCTACAAAGGACATAATCGTCTTCTTCATAAGTAAATCCTCCCTTGTTAGCTTTTTATTGGCGGCTAACAGGTGATATCGTAACACATGTAAATGTCAAATCAATAACAAAAAGATATGATTTAGATTACAGTTCCTTTACATGAAGGATTTCTCTCCGTTGGAAAGTCTTACTGAACCCTTGATATAATAGGCTTTTCAAGTCTTTTAAGTTCGGGTCAAAAAAAAGAAAAGAAAATGTGTTTTTCAAAGAAAAAAAGGTTGATTTATGCTTTTTTTGAGTCTGTCACCTGTACATAAGCTTGTATTTCTTCTAAAAAAAGCCGGCCATATTTTGCTCTTTTTTGTTCTCCGACTCCTTTTATAGACAAAAGTTCCTCATCATTTACAGGCTGTTTTCCTGACATATCTTTCAGCGTCTGATCAGAAAAAACGACAAAAGGTGGAACACCCTGCTCCGCCGCAATTTGCTTACGTAAGGTGCGCAGCCGTTCAAATAGCTCGTCATTTTCCGTAATGGCTTCTGCTTTTAATGCTTCTTTTCTCGCTACCGATAATTCGCCTCTCAGCACATTTCTCCCTTTGCCGCTTACAAAAAGAGTCGGAAATGTTCCATCTGACATCCTAATAAAGTCGTCAGCGATCAGAAATTCAATGAAGTCGCTGATTTCACCAACTGATTGGTGCTTTAATATTCCGTATGTTGAAAGGCTGCTAAAGCCGTTTTCGAGCACTTTTTTATTTTTTGATCCAGCGAGCACCTGGGCAACCATCGTCTTCCCAAAACGTTCATTCATGCGAATGATACACGATAAGACCATCTGCGCTTCTCTCGTCACGTCATGGGCTGTTCTTGTATCTGTGCAGTTTCCGCACTGTCCGCAGGCTTCAGCCTCCTTTTCTCCGAAATACATCAGAATAAATCGCTGCAGACAATCTTCCGTATGGCAGTAGTCAACCATTTGCCGCAGTTTTTTCAAGTCCTGCTTTTGCTTCTCTTCATTTTCCGATTGCTCGATTAAAAAGCGCTGCACCATAATATCCTGCGGAGAAAATAAAAGCACACATTCACTGTCGAGGCCATCCCGGCCAGCTCGTCCCGCCTCCTGATAGTAGCTTTCCATATCTTTCGGGATTTGTGCATGAAGAACAAACCTGATATTTGATTTATCGATGCCCATGCCGAAAGCAGATGTGGCAACCATGACCTGCATCTCATCGTTCAGAAACCTTTCCTGCTGTTCTTTTCTGACTTCGTCCTGTAAGCCCCCGTGATACCGCCCTGCGCTGACCTGATTTCGTTTTAATCGCTCATATATCCGATCTGCTTCTTTTCTTGTCGCGGTATAGATAATGCCTGCTTCATGTTTGTTTCTTTTTACATACTCTTCAATAAAACGATCTTTGTTTTCCCCTTTTGCAACTTTTAAAGTCAGATTATCACGGGAGAAACCGGTATACACCGTGTTTTCTTTTTGAATATGCAGCTGGCTGCATATATCATCATGCACCTCAGGTGTTGCTGTTGCCGTTAATGCGATAATGACGGGTTTGTCATTTAACTCACGAAACAGAATTTCAATGTTTCTGTAGCTTGGCCTGAAATCATGGCCCCATTGAGAAATACAGTGCGCTTCATCTATTGCTACTAAAGGAACGTCAATGCTTTGCAAAATACGAATAAATTCTGTTGACGTTAACCGCTCTGGTGTAATGTAAAAAAGCTTATAAGCTCCTTCTTTCAGCCCGTTCAGCCTTTCATATATCTCTTGATTGGTTTGCGTGCTGTTGATGTAAGCAGCTCTGATTCCCGCTTCTTCAAGAGCATCAACCTGATCCTTCATTAATGATATTAACGGCGAAATGACAATCGTTGTTCCTTCAAACATCAGTGCCGGAATTTGATAGCAAATTGATTTCCCCCCGCCCGTCGGCATGATGCAGGCCGTGTTTTGTCTCGCTTCTGTCACCGAACGGATGGCTTCCTCCTGCCCTCTGCGCAGCTTTTCATAGCCGAAATAATGCGACAAAAGAGATTGGGCTTTATGTAACATAACGTGTAACCCTCGCTTTTCCTTCAATTTCTCCCATCATATCACAAAAAATAACCCTGCATTTCTTCTCGGATGGAAATTGAATTTTCGATATAAAAATCCTTTTTCAGATAAAATAAAAAGCCATTTCCATAAAGGAAATGGCTTTCGCTACATCTTGCCGTATGCAAGTAAGAAAGTTTTAAACCACCACTCCTCAAAGTGGGTGTTTGCAGAAACGTTCCTGTCGTCCTCTACAATGGAGGCATGACATTCCGGCTTCGATATAAAACTCCCTATTACAGCTTAAAGGTTAAAACTTAATTAACAATACGTACAAAGTAGCTTCTTTTATATAGTACACCATCGGACATATTTTATCAAGGGGTAGATCAATTGTTCAGAAAAACTTTTTTCCGTCCGTAAAACTGTTTTTTCGCTAATATATCTAATGATTCGACAAACAAAAAATATATTACAATAAAAAACGGCGCTTTTTAACGGCAAGAAGTCATCACTTTCTTCTATATAATATGTACACGCAAAAAAACTCCTATCTCACGGATAGGAGTCTTCATTCATTAAAATTTAACAGCAAGCTCTTTCGCTTCTTGTAAACCTTTTTCAACAATTTCTTGTGCTTTATCAGGCGCTGCGTTATGTCCCTCGATGACAACTGTGTGCAAGTCTTGAACACCCCAGAAACCAAGAACTGTTTTCATGAAGTTTAATGACATTTCTAGTGAAGCCATTGGCCCTTCTGAATAAACGCCGCCGCGCGCGTTAAGAAGTGCAACTTTTTTGCCGCCCATTAAACCAACTGGTCCTTCTTGTGTGTATTTGAATGTAACGCCTGCGCGAGACAGGTAATCCACATAAGTATGAAGCACTGCTGGCACTGTGAAGTTCCAAAGCGGGAATGCGAACACCACTTTATCAGCTTTTACAAATTGGTTCAGATATTTGTCAGCTGTTGCAGCTTGTTTTTTCTCTTCCTCAGTCATTTCCATACCTTGACCTGCTTTAAATGTTCCATTAATCATATCTCTTCCAAGGTAAGGAAGGTTTTCTTTATGAAGATCTAATTCAATCACTTCATCATTAGGGTTGTTTTCTTTATATGCAGCTAGAAATGCTTCGTATAGTTTAACTGAAACACCTTCTTCAGCTGTACGGTCACTTGATTTTACAAATAAAACTGTAGACATTTGTATTCCTCCCGGTAAACTTTTTATATTAACTTACAAATAGTATGTTACTTTCTTTTTTATGCAAAGTCAATCACTTTATTTCGAATATGAGATTTTTTTCATAAAAAAAAGCAAGTACACTTCATATCGGTGTACTTGCTTGCCATTTTCAGTTTGAATCCTGCTCACGGTCTAAAATCTCATACGTTTGAGAGCTTTTTTGATCAATTGTTTCTTTATTAGATAGATCTTTGACCTGTTCATGAAACTCCCTTTCGAATGACGGAGCATCCGTTTCCAAATCGTCCTCTACATCAGCTTGGGCTTCCACTGTCATTCTTGCGTACGGAACAGCTTCCAATCTTTCGTACGGAATGTCTTGACCTGTTTTTTCACAAATGCCGTACGTTCCGTCTTTTATCTTTTGTAAAGCCTGATTAACCTCCTCCAAAAGTTCCCGGTCTATTTCTTTTACCGTTTGGTCTGTCATGCGGTCTGTTACAAGCGTTCCGTGGTCAGCCATATGGTTATCGACCCCATTAGACAGCTCTCCTACTTCTTCAGTCATTGATTGTGTTTTCTTTTTTTCGCCAGACAATTCTTTTTGCATATCAAGCAATTTATGGTAGAGATGCTGAGTTTGTTCTTTAGTCAGTGCCATGTGTATCCTCTCCTTTTTTTCTCTGTTCCCAGTTTTGAATACTGACAAACCAAAAAAGCGTTTTTATGGCACAAAAAAAGCCAAACCATTCTTTGGGACGGCTGGCCTCAGTCAGTTTTATTCAGCTGCATAAATACTTTGTCAGCACCGCTTGCACTTCGCTTAAATCGGTATCTTTCGCAAATTCTAATTCAAAGGTTTTGCTTCTTGTCATTAATAAAAGTCCAGTATCGGGATCAAACATTCCCGCTTCTTGAATGGCAAAGCTTTCAATCGTTTTATATGGAAGAAATACACGAACCTTCTTTTTAGAAAACACCTTATTATCAAAGAAAATGATACGTTTGTTTGTAAAGCAAATTTGGTCAACCCGGAGCTTATAAATCGATTCTATTCTTTCCCCTTCAACGAGCAAAGCTTCAAGCTTCTTTGCGTCAGTTGATCTGCTAACAGAAAAAATACCCAATGAAGAACCCCTCTTTCTGCATTTATCTATTTTTCTTATGACGAGATTACATTAAATAAAATAAGTCCTTTATCCCTATATAAGAATACGACATAGAAGACATATAAACCATTACGAACAGATTACATTTTTCAAATTTTTGATTTGTTTCTTGTCTTTTGAATTGTTGTCATCATGTAGTACGCACCAAAAGAGAAAAAAGTTTCATTTTCCGTAAATATTTTTTGAAAAATGAGTTTTTTAATGTTTCTTTTGTGTATCTGTTTTATTTTCCCTTTTTGAATCAAAGAAGAACCGCAGCTTAGCTGCGGTCCTTTGCATAACCATCCGTATCTTCAATTGTGACATCTTCTGTTTCTTCTCCCTCAGGAATTCGATCGGTGATTATACCTCTTCAAAATATTCTTTATAGTAACCGCCGATTTTATTTGTATTATCGACGACAAACAGAAATTCCTCTGTTTCATTCTTCACTTCATATTCTTTCCCTGGAGTTAATACGCGATTTACAATGTATTTTTTTGCGTTTGTCTGAACACACTTTACTTTTTTAATGGTTTCTTTTTCAAGCCAATTTTTATGTATCATGATGAAATCTCCTTTACTTGTCTATAAGCCTATTGTAGCTTTTTTCTTTTGTAAATTGCAATATCGGTTATTCATTGATTTTGCCTTGTTTTCTAGTATAGAATGTTTGTATACGCTTACTTCCACAGTAACGATCGCAGCTAATTCCTGCTCTTCAATGAAGCAATATCCATACTATCACCAAGAATCTCAGAACAGACCATAAAAATGACTGGAGGTTTGTTACGAATGAGTTCTTTAACGATGCAAGTGAGTAAAAGGCTGGAGACATTTTTACAGGGAACAAAGAAGCTTTATATTGATGGAAAGTTTGTTCCGAGTGCCTCAGGGGCAACCTTTGACACGCCCAACCCGGCGACAGGCGAAACCTTAATGACGCTGTATGAAGCCCAGGCAGAGGATGTGGACAAAGCCGTTAAAGCTGCCCGCAAAGCCTTTGATCAAGGCGAGTGGAGAACAATGTCTCCAGCATCGAGAAGCAGACTGATGTATAAGCTGGCAGATTTAATGGAAGAGCATAAAACTGAGCTTGCCCAGCTTGAAACCCTTGATAACGGAAAACCAATAAACGAAACAACAAATGGAGATATTCCGCTGGCTATTGAGCATATGCGCTATTACGCCGGTTGGTGTACAAAAATAACAGGGCAGACAATCCCTGTTTCCGGCTCCTATTTTAATTACACACGCCATGAGCCTGTCGGCGTCGTCGGGCAAATCATCCCATGGAATTTCCCGCTTCTTATGGCGATGTGGAAAATGGGTGCGGCTCTTGCAACCGGCTGTACCATTGTGCTTAAGCCTGCTGAGCAAACCCCGCTTTCAGCTCTTTATTTGGCTGAGTTAATTGATAAAGCCGGTTTCCCCGACGGTGTCATCAATATCATTCCGGGATTCGGTGAGGATGCGGGAGAAGCACTTACCAACCATGAAGCGGTTGATAAAATTGCCTTTACCGGATCAACAGAAATCGGAAAGAAAATCATGGGCACAGCGGCAAAAAGCATTAAGCGGGTCACCCTGGAACTGGGCGGAAAATCACCTAATATCCTGCTCCCGGATGCGAATTTGAAAAAAGCCATTCCAGGCGCTTTAAACGGTGTCATGTTTAACCAAGGCCAAGTCTGCTGTGCGGGCTCACGCGTCTTTATTCATAAAGACCAGTATGATGAAGTTGTCAATGAGATGGTGTCTTACGCTGAATCACTCCGCCAAGGAGCCGGACTTCATAAAGATACCCAAATCGGCCCGCTCGTGAGCAAGGAGCAGCATGAACGCGTTCTTTCTTATATTCAAAAAGGGAAAGATGAAGGAGCTAAAGCTGTCACTGGCGGAAGCTGCCCTTATGAAGAAGGATACTTTGTCGCGCCGACTGTGTTTGCGAATGTGGAAGACGATATGACCATCGCTAAAGAAGAAATTTTCGGACCAGTCCTGACGGCCATACCATATGAAACAGTGGATGAAGTCATTGAACGAGCTAACCATTCTGAATACGGACTTGCTGCCGGACTATGGACCGAGAATGTAAAACAAGCCCATTATATCGCAGATCGTCTTCAAGCCGGGACTATCTGGGTAAACTGCTATAATGTGTTTGACGCAGCTTCCCCATTCGGCGGTTATAAACAATCCGGACTCGGAAGAGAAATGGGCTCCTATGCTCTAGATAACTACACAGAAGTCAAGAGTGTATGGATTAATCTTGAGGACTAAAAGGTTTTTCAAAAAAACTGCTGCCAGCCAGCAGTTTTTTTCTTTCAGTAATGGCGGCAAAAGCAGGTGAATATATATCTTCTGAAGGAGTTGAGCGGGATGAGCACACTTCAGGAGAAGGTGAGGCGCTATCAGCAAAACACCATTTCAGAGCTGAAAGATAGGCAAAATGATGACGGTTCTTGGACATTTTGCTTTGAAGGGCCAATCATGACGAATTCTTTTTTTATTCTGCTCCTCACCTCACTTGATGAAGGTGAAAATGAAAAAGAACTCATTTCGGCGCTTGCAGCCGGCATTCGCGAAAATCAGCAGCCAGACGGAACGTTTAACAATTTTCCTGACGAAACAGGCGGCAATATAACAGCTACCGTCCAAGGATATGTCGGAATGCTGGCTTCAGGATGCTGCCATCGAACTGATCCGCACATGAAAAAAGCTGAACAATTCATTGCATCACATGGCGGCTTGAGAAATATTCATTTTATGACAAAATGGATGCTTGCAGCAAATGGCCTTTACCCTTGGCCCGTTTTATATTTGCCATTGTCGCTTTTAGCAATTCCCCCAACATTCCCGGTTCATTTTTATCAGTTCAGCACATATGCCCGTATACACTTTACCCCGATGGCCGTAACACTCAATCAGCGATTCACACTAAAAAACCGCAAAATTCAATCTCTCCGCCACCTCGACCCGCACATGACAAAAAATCCTTTGACTTGGCTCCGTTCCGATGCCTTCGAGGAGCGAGACCTCTCTTCTGTTCTGACTCATTGGAAGCGCATTTTTCGTGCACCCTTTGCTCTTCAGGAGCTGGGCTTACACACAGCTAAAACGTATATGCTTGACCGGATTGAAGAAGACGGCACACTGTACAGTTATGCAAGCGCCACAATATTTATGGTATACAGCCTTCTGTCACTTGGTGTGTCACGCCATTCACCGGTCATCCGAAGGGCAATAAATGGCATCAAAGCATTGGTGACTGAATGCGGCGGCATTCCTTATTTAGAAAATTCCACATCCACTGTTTGGGATACTGCATTAATCACCTATGCGCTTCAGCAAAACGGCGTAGCCGAAACAGACGGTACAATTACAAAAGCCGCTTCTTTTTTACAAAAGCGGCAGCATACCAAGATAGCAGATTGGTCTGTCAAAAATCCAAATGTATCTCCAGGCGGCTGGGGATTTTCAAATATCAACACGAATAACCCTGATTGTGACGACACCGCAGCCGTCTTAAAAGCAATTCCCCGCAGCTTCTCTCCTTCTTCTTGGGAGCGAGGTGTGGCTTGGCTTTTATCGATGCAGAACAATGATGGAGGGTTTTCCGCCTTTGAAAAAAATGTGAACCACCCTCTTATCCGCCATCTCCCGCTTGAATCCGCCGAGGATGCGGCTGTTGATCCCTCCACCGCCGACCTTACCGGGCGTGTGCTGCACTTTTTAGGTGAAAAAGCCGGCTTTTCAGTAAAACATCACCACATTCAGCTTGCTGTGAACTGGCTTTTTGAAAACCAGGAACGTAATGGATCTTGGTACGGACGATGGGGTGTTTGCTACATTTATGGCATATGGGCTGCCTTGACCGGTATGCACGCCTGCGGAGTTGTTCGAACACATCCTTCGATACAAAAGGCAATCCGGTGGCTCAAAACCGTACAAAATGATGACGGCAGCTGGGGTGAATCCTGCAAAAGCGCTGAGGTCAAAACCTATGTGCCGCTTAAAGAAGGAACCATTATACAAACTGCCTGGGCTTTAGATGCTTTATTGCAATATGAAAAACCCAGTCATCCAGCAATTGTAAAAGGAATGAACTACCTCATGGACAGCAGTTCTCATGACGGTAGAAGCTTGACTTATCCAGTGGGAATCGGGCTGCCAAAGCAATTTTATATTCGGTACCATAGTTATCCTTATGTGTTCCCTTTGCTGGCTGTCAGCAAGTATTTGAATTCTATTGAAAAGGAGACAGCAAATGAAACGTGAATCTTATCAAACCGAGATGTTCAATTGGTGTGAAGCCTTAAAAGATCAGATTCAAAAACGAGGACAGCTTGATCAATTTGAGGATCAAATCGAAAAGATGATTGAAGCGCTGGAGGATGACCAGACGACAGAAGAAGAGTGGTATCAGCAGGCCGCCACACTCTATCGTGATATTACACAATCAGAAGAAACAGGTGAAAGACGCGCCTTCGTTCCTATAGGAAAACATGTTCTCCCAAAGCTTCCGTACAAGTACTCCGCTTTAGAACCTTATATTTCACGTGATATTATGGTGCTTCATCATACAAAGCATCATCAAAGCTATGTTGACGGACTGAATAAAGCAGAATTGGAGCTTAAGAATGCCAGAGCTTCAAAGAACTATGACTTGATCACTCATTGGGAAAGAGAGCTGGCATTTCATGGAGCTGGCCATTATTTGCACAGTATTTTTTGGTTTTCTATGCATCCAAACGGAAAAAGACGTCCTACTGGAGCATTGTTTCAAATGATCGATCTTTCATTTGGAAGCTATTCAGCCTTTAAGGAGCATTTTACCCAAGCTGCAAAAAAAGTGGAGGGTGTCGGGTGGGCCATTCTTGTCTGGTCCCCTCGTTCCGGACGGCTTGAGATTTTAGCCGCAGAGAAGCACCAGCACTTCAGCCAGTGGGATGTTATCCCTCTTTTGCCGCTTGATGTATGGGAACATGCTTACTATTTGCAATATAAAAATGACCGCGGGAGCTATGTTGATCATTGGTGGAACGTAGTCGATTGGCGTGAAGCCGAAAAACGTTTTGAACAGGCAAAAGAAGTTGTATGGAAACTCTATTAAAAAAGCCCCCTTTTCCAGGGGGCTTCATTTTTTAAAAAACACCTAATACATGTAAAAATACAATAATGATTGCAACAGGTGAAAGATAACGTATCAGCAGAAGCCAAACCGCAAACCACTTTCGCTTGAGGTTTGAGCCGCTTTTCAGCTCGTTAAACAAATCCTCTTTCGGTATTTTTAACGGTACAAAGAAAGAAATCAATAACGCTCCTAACGGCATTAAAATATTGCTGACCAGAAAATCAGCTGCGTCAAAAATAGACATGTGAAAAATGGTAACATCACTTAAAACCCCGTATGATAACGCAGACGGTACGCCGACCAGAAAGATAGCAATCCCGCCGATCCAGGCAAATCGTTTTCTTTTACTCACATCGCCTTTAGAAAGCACAGCGACCAAAATTTCAAGCATTGAAAACGCAGAGGTCAGTGCCGCAAATAAAAATAGAATTAAAAATGCTAATAAAAAGACAATTCCGAACGGCATTTGATTAAACACAGTCGGCAGCACATTAAATAACAGAACAGGCCCTTGATCCGGTTTGAGACCGAATGAAAAAACAGCTGGAAAGATCGCGATGCCCGCCATAATGGCGACAAGGACATTCAAAACCGTAACAGATACAGCAGACTGCACCAGATTTTCTTGTTTCTCTAGATAAGCACTATACGTTACCATTACAGATACACCGACACTTAATAAGAAGAAGGACTGGCCCATCGCATATAATATCGTATTGGCGTCAATCGCAGAGATATCAGGTGTCAGGAAAAACTTAATACCTTCTATCGCTCCATGAAGTGTAACTGAACGCACCATTAAAATGATAAATAATATAAAAAGCGCCGGCATTAAAATTTGGCTTGCTTTTTCAATTCCGCTGCTTACACCTTTTGCGACAACCAAAATTGTGACCAGCATAAACAGCAGCTGGCCTCCTACAGCCAAATAAGGATTTGAAATAGTATTCGCAAACAGCGTATCAAATCCTGACGTATGCGATAAACCGCCGGTAAAGCCTTTAAAAATGTAATTTAAAATCCATCCGCCGACGACGCTGTAGAATGATAACAGAATAAAGCACGTCGCCATGCCCAAATAGCCTATCCAATGCCACTTAGACCCTGGAGCAAGAGATTTATAGGATTGGACGGCATCTTGCTGTGTTTTTCTGCCTATGATGAATTCACCGAGCAATAATGGCAGTCCGATTAAAATTGTAAATAAAATAAAAATAAATAAAAACGCGCCTCCTCCGCTGGTGCCTGCTACATATGGGAATTTCCATATTGCACCGAGACCGATAGCCGATCCAGCCGCAGCTAAAATAAAGCCCAGCTTCGAAGACCATTGATTAGCTTCCTTCACCCTATCACTCCTATTTTCCAAAACAGTTTAAAGGTTCATTGTAAGAATATCTACCTATATAGTCAAGAATATTTTGATTAGATTACATAATATATTTATCATCTATCTCCATGGATATATCAGATCACAGTCAATCTATTAATATTGAATTATTCAGAAAATTAATTATAATAGGGGAATACCAAAAAATCTGTAAGGATTTCTGCTGGAGTTCTTGATCAGTGTATGAGGAGTGTTTTTATGGAAAACATCAGAAAGATAAGTCATTTCGCGGGACAAACCTTCGGAATCTGGGTCATTATTTTTGCCGTGCTCGGATTTTCTTTCCCGTCATTATTTTCTTGGATCAGTTCTTATATTACGATTTTTCTTGGCATTATTATGTTTGGAATGGGGCTAACACTGCAAACCGATGATTTTAAAGAGCTGATCAGAAAACCTTTGTACGTCATTATCGGAGTGATTGCCCAATATACGATTATGCCGCTTGTTGCTTTCGGCTTAGCATATGGCCTGCATCTCCCCTCGGAAATCGCGGTAGGCGTTATTCTCGTTGGCTGCTGTCCCGGTGGAACTGCCTCTAATGTCATGACATTTTTAGCAAAAGGCAATACGGCCCTGTCTGTTGCTGTCACAACGATTTCCACCTTGTTGGCACCGGTTTTGACGCCGGTTTTGATTATGCTGTTTGCCAAGGAATGGCTGCCTGTCTCACCTGGCTCGTTATTTATTTCGATTTTGCAGGCTGTATTGTTTCCAATCATTGCAGGCCTAGTCGTCAAAATGTTTTTCAAAAAACAGGTCGCAAAAGCCGTTCATGCCCTGCCGCTTGTTTCAGTCATCGGCATCGTTGCGATTGTGTCAGCTGTTGTAAGCGGCAACCGGGAAAACCTGCTTCAATCAGGATTGCTTATTTTTTCAGTAGTTATCCTGCACAACGGGTTTGGATATTTACTGGGATTTCTATGTGCAAAGCTGTTAAAAATGGATTATGCGTCTCAAAAAGCAATTGCAATTGAAGTCGGCATGCAAAACTCAGGGCTTGGCGCAGCACTTGCCACGGCACATTTTTCACCGCTATCTGCCGTTCCGAGCGCGATTTTCAGTGTATGGCACAACCTTTCGGGCTCCCTGCTCGCTACATATTGGTCTAAAAAAGGTAAGAATCCAAAAGAAGATTCAAACAGCACAGAACTGACTCTTTAACATTCTATTGTATATAAAAAGGTACATCACGTTTATCCGTGATGTACCTTTTTTGTTTTATCCCTCTAACAAAAGCTGTTCAGGATCTTCTAGTAAGTTTTTAATTGTGACAAGGAATCCAACTGCTTCTTTACCATCTACGATCCGGTGATCATAAGATAATGCAATGTACATCATCGGACGGTTTTCGAAACGTTCTTCATCAATTGCGACAGGGCGCAGCTGAATCTTATGCATACCCAGGATACCAACTTGAGGGCTGTTTAAAATCGGTGTCGACATGAGTGAACCGAAAGTCCCTCCGTTTGTAATTGTAAATGAGCCTCCTTGCAGCTCACCAAGGGTCAATTTATTGCTTCTCGCTTTTTTCGCAAGCTCGCCGATTTCTTTTTCAATGCCTGCAAATGTCAGGCGGTCTGCATCACGTACAACTGGAACGACAAGTCCTTCCTCAGCTGCGACAGCGATTCCGATATCATAGAATTTTTTAACAATCAGCTCATCGCCTTGAATTTCTGCATTCAAGAGCGGATATTTTTTCAAAGCCGCTACAACAGCTTTTGTAAAGAAAGACATAAAGCCGAGCTTCACTTCATTTTGCTCAAAGAATTGGTCTTTGCGGCGTTTTCTAAGATTCATAACAGCCGTCATGTCAACTTCATTAAATGTAGTCAGCATCGCAGATGTTTGCTGTACTTCGACTAGACGTTTTGCGATTGTCTGTCTGCGGCGTGACATTTTTTGCACTTCAACAGGCTTTTCAAAGCTTTGCTGTGTTTTTTGAGCCTGCGGCTGCTGTTTTTGCTGAGGAGCTGGTTTCGCAGCCGGTTTTTCATACGCCTCAACATCCTGTTTGCGCACTCTTCCAAGCGGGTCGCCAGTCGGAACCTGAGACAGGTCAATCCCTTTCTCTCTCGCCAGCTTACGTGCAGAAGGAGATGCGATTGTTCTTGATTTTGCTTCAGTTTGCGCTTCCTGGCTCACTTCTTGCGCCGCTGGTTCAGCTTGCTTTTCTTCTTTTTCACTTTCTTTGCTTTCAGCCTTCTCTGAAGGAGCAGGGGCAGAACTTTCACCCGCGCCTTCTGTAATGGTACCGATAATTTCTCCAACTTGGACGGTATCACCCGAATCTTTCAATACCTCTTGAAGAACACCCGATTCTTCTGCTGTCAATTCAACATTTACTTTATCCGTTTCAAGTTCAAGCAGATATTCACCCTGTTCTACATAATCACCGGGCTGCTTTAACCATTGGGCTATTGTTCCTTCTGAGATTGATTCTGCTAATTCAGGTACCTTAATTTCCGCCATTTTTTCATTTCCCCCTTAGTTTTTGCGAGTCAAGCTATCAGATACAATACGTTCCTGTTCTTTTTTATGAACTGTCGGATCTCCCTCTGCAGGACTGGATCGTCTTCTTCGTCCAATATATTGAACGCTTACTCCTTCTGGTGCAAGTTCTGTCAAATAAGGGCTGATGTAGCTCCAAGCCCCCATGTTCTGCGGCTCTTCCTGAACCCAAACGATTTCTTTTAGGTTCGGAAGCTTTGCAAATAATTCTTTGACTCCTTTTGCAGGGAATGGATACAGCTGTTCAATTCTCGCAATGTGAAGCCACTCTTTCCCGTCTTCTAACTTGTTGAAATGATCGCTGATGTCTATAGATACTTTACCGCTGGATAATACGAGCCGCGTTACTTTTTCATACTCATGAGAAAGTCCTGACTGTTCGTAAACAGGCTGGAAGCGGCTTTCACTGAGCTCCTGCACTTCAGAAACGGTATTCGGATTGCGCAGAAGGCTCTTCGGCGTCATGATGACGAGCGGACGAATTTCCTCACGCAGCAGCATTTTAGCCTGTCTTCTTAATATATGAAAATATTGAGCGGCGCTTGTCAGGTTGGCAACCGTCCAGTTATTCTCAGCAGCTAGCTGCAGGAACCGCTCGATTCTACCGCTTGAATGCTCAGGGCCCTGTCCCTCATAACCGTGCGGCAGCAGCATCACTAATCCAGATTTTTGGCCCCATTTTGCTCGTCCGGCAGAAATAAATTGGTCAAAGTACACTTGAGCAGCATTGGCAAAATCCCCATACTGCGCTTCCCAAAGGACAAGTGTTTCAGGTGAATACACATTATAGCCGTATTCAAAGCCGAGAACCGATCCTTCAGACAGCGGGCTGTTATGAACGGCAAATGATGTATCACAATCTGACAAATGGTGCAAAGGCACAAATTCTTTGCCTGTCTCACTGTCGTGAAGTACAAGGTTTCGTTGGGCAAACGTTCCGCGCTCAGAATCCTGTCCTGTTAATCGAATCGGTGTTCCGTCTTTCAGAATGGAAGCAAACGCGAGAGATTCAGCCAATGACCATTCCACTTTTCTGTCATCATCAAACGCCTTGGCCCGTCTTTCTAAAATGCGTTTTAGCTTACCGAATACATTAAACGACTCCGGCCAATTGACCAATTCGCCATTCAGCTTGCGGAGCACATCAAAATCAATAGATGTGTCTACATCCGGAAAGCCGTTTGAAACAGGTTCCGGAAGTTCTATTTCACAAGCGATAGGTTCCTTTTTAGCCGGCACTTTTTGATAAGCGTCTTCTATGCGTTTCGTTACCGACTTTTCAATGTTTTGAACAACTTCCTCGGTTAGCACCCCATCTTTAATGAGCTTTTCCGCGAAAATATGTTTGACAGTCGGATGCTTTCTTACAGCGTCATACAGCATCGGCTGAGTAGTTGACGGCTCATCCATTTCGTTGTGTCCGTAGCGTCTGTACCCGATTAAGTCAATCAGAAAGTCCTTGTTGAATGTTTTTCGGTATTCTACCGCAAACTTAACAGCTGAAAGACAGGCTTCAGGATCGTCCGCATTTACGTGAACAATCGGAATTTCATAGCCCTTCGCCAGGTCACTGGCATAGTTTGTTGATCTTGATTCAGCGCTTTCTGTTGTGAATCCGATCATGTTATTGGCGATAATATGAATCGCACCGCCGACTTGATACCCTTTTAAAGAGCTTAAATTCAATGTTTCAGCTACAATTCCTTCCCCCGGGAACGCAGCGTCTCCATGAATTAAAATCGCAAGTGATTTTGTTTCATCCTGAACCGGATATCCGCTATGTGTTCTTGTTTCCTGCGCCGCTCTTGTGCTGCCTTCAACAATCGGATTGATAAATTCCAAGTGGCTCGGGTTATTCGCCAGCGTAATGCGCGCTGACTTCGTTTCAGCGTCATGAAGCTCACGGTTCGCTCCCAGATGATATTTGACATCCCCCGTCCATCCGTAGCTGATGCCGATTGATCCTTCAGACGGGACAAGATCTTTGTTAGGCGCGTGCTGGAATTCTGAGAATATGATTTCATACGGTTTGCCCAGCACATGTGCCAGCACATTCAGGCGGCCCCTGTGCGCCATGCCGATGTTGACGCTCGTTGTACCTGATTTGACAGATTGTGCAATTATGTCATCAAGCACTGGAACGAGAGCGTCCAGACCCTCAATTGAAAAACGCTTCTGCCCGACGAAGGTCCGGTGTAAAAATTGCTCGAATCCCTCTACTTCCATCAGTCTCTCCAGCACAGCTGACAGCTTTTCGGCTGAGTTCTTTTGGAACAATTCACCGGATTCAATCTTTTGAGTCAGCCACTCGCGCTCTTTAAAATCGTGTACATGATCAAATTCAAATGAGATGGTTCTTTTATACGTATTTCGCAAATATTGAATGGCTTCTAAACCGTTCGTAATGTTTGTAGGAGCGTCTTTACAAATGACCGACGCAGGTATTTCTTGTATTTCCTCTTCTGTTAGCCCGTAATCGGATAATGGAAAGAGCTCGCTCTTTTTCCCATCCTTTCTGAGCGGATTGACGGAAGCGTTCAAATGGCCATAGGTTCGTATATCTTCTGCAAGTCTGATTGCTGATGCGATCTTTTGTATCAGATCGGCTGTAACACGTCCCTTTTCTTTTGTTCCCGATGCCTCTTTTATATCGCTTGGAGGAGCTCCGAGTTCGTCGAACATTTCCTTCAGATCCGGATCAATGCTGTTCGGATCCTGGGTGTACTGATCGTAAAGCTCCAGCGCATAGCCGAGGTTCGGACCGTAAAAATCTTCCCAATTCATTCGTTGTTTCATATTATTTTGAAACATTTGAATATTACCCCCAACCTAGATAATCAAGTGATTTATTCACTATCTTAAAATAACTTTCGAACGCTGTGTCCAAAATTATGTAATAAAAACGCTTCCAACGATATTTTACCACTGTTTGCAATTTGATTCTACCTTGATTGTTCACAAAATAGTAAAAAACCTTTATAAAAAACAAAAAATTTAATCATTTAAAAAAAGAAACGCCAAAAAGCATAGAATAAAGGGTTATCCTATGCTTTTATGGAGCAGTTTTTTAAGAAGCGGATACAGTACATCCGGAAGCTGATCGACATCCGGGACAAATATACTGAACTTCCCGTACATATCCTGTATCGTTTTCATTTGTGATTCTTCAATTTCCGAGTTGGAGAGAAAAACATTTATGACTTCTATCCCTCTTTTTCGAGCTTCGATAACTGCTTCACTTGTATCGACAATTCCATTTTGCTCATAACCAAATGCGGCCGGCTCTCCGTCAGAGAACACGATTAAGAATTTTTGCGCCTCGCTCCGCTGCAGCATTTTTTTCGTCATTTGCCTGATCGCATAGCCGTCACGGTTGTCTTCCTCAGGTTCAAGCTGCATAATCGCCGGTCCCGCCGCCTGTCTTAAGGATGACTGAAATGGAATTACCGTATTAAAATAGTTCGGCTGACTCGTTTCGGTCGCATCGTTTGTATCCTCCCAGAAACCGACAATTTGATGCGGGACTGCTACCGACTTCAGGGCTTCGTGAAACAATACGATTCCCCGCTTCGTTTCATCCATTTTGTCGAACATGCTGGCTGAACAGTCGACCAGCAATGTGAAAACAGCGTCAATTTCTGAAGAAGGCTCTTGTTTTTTGTAAAAAAGACGCGGATTCCGCTCCGTAAAATAACGGAGAAGCTTGTTGTTCAGACGGCCCGCGTGAAGGTCAGTCCTTGGCAGCGTTTTTTTGTGTTCAAGCGTTTTTTGAATCATCTGTTTCAAACGCTTCTGATACGATTCGATCGATTTTGCCTGCTGTTTATAAGAAAGCTCTTCATCTTGTGTTGCAGGCTGCGGTTCTTTATAAATCGCAAACGCGAATTTATTTTCCTTTCCGTCGGCAAGACCCGCACCGTTCGGCTGGTCTTTTTTGGACTCCAGCGCTTCCAGTTTGGAATAGTCTTTTCGTTTTGTCTGTCTGGCTGAACCTTGAACAGAGCCGAGGGCCTGGTCTCCATCGTCCCCTTCACGAGAAGCATCTTTTCCTAAATCGGATTTTGCACCGTGTTCAATATCAAATTGAAGGAAGCTTTTAGACGGCGCTTCTGTTTCACGGTGCCAAGTCGGCATTTCTTCATCGTGAATATCTTCATCGCCGTCTGACTTTTTCGGAAGCGTTATGTCATCGCTCAGCTTCGGCGCTTTTTTCTCTTCTTCAAATAACGGCTGCTCGGCAGCTTTTGCATAATCTAACTCAGGCAAAAAGAAGTAGGTATTCAGCATGTCTTTATCAAGCACCTCTTCAAGTCCGTCCATGATATCTTCGACAATTTTCAGAACGTGATGTGTAGAATCAGCTTCATACACGCACAAGAGCTGCTGTTCGATAAACGGACGCATCAGATCAATATCATCACGCATAGACGGGATGGCTTCCAGAGGCGATTCCGCCGTCAGCTTGACATACATGGCGCAAAAGAGCGCATCCGTAAAAATGCTTCGTTCTAAATTTAAAGTCAGCTGCGTGGAGAAATGTTTTCTGTACATGTCTTTTCGTTTTGCAAATACATGCTTTGTACCAGGACGCTCGTGTTTGATACACTCTTCAATTCTGATGTCCTCAAGCAGCATAAACAGCTGTTTGGCAAAGCTTTTGTACGTAAGATTGTGCTGGATATAATTCAAAAGGCTCGCAAACTCTTGCAGCGAGCTGTATTTTGTTCCGACCGATCGAAGGTAGACATCGCTTTTGAGACCTGCTTCCATATCTTCAGCTGCTCTGTCCTTCCAAAAGTGGCTCATGTAGATTTTTTTTTCAAATGGGTTGTAGTAGGACTGAACGCCATACTCCACTTCCACTGCCTCACTTTTGGTGAGCGTTTTGGCCAAATCGGTCAGCATCATAAATAAAAACGAGTCAATTGTGCTGTCATTAAATTTGATAAATTTCATCGCACATCCCTCATTCAAACAAAGTTTCTGCGATATTTCGGACCGCCGCCTTTTCACGGTCATCGTCAAGCTTCTCTACAATTCCGCGTTCGATGGCGCGTAGCGGCGGAATATAAGCGGCTAAATCACACGTATCAATTAAAGCTCTGATGGATGCCGCTTCTTCAGACACCTGCCCGTTATTGGCCTGAACGATCAGATCAGAAGACAGCGTGATAAACCGGTCAATCAATTTCTCATCATGAAGGGCAGACTGAGACATGAGTACTTGTTTCAGCAGCTCGCCTTTAATATAAGGCACATCAATGATGACAAAACGGTTTTTAAGCGCTTCATTCAGCGGAACGGTTCCGACGTAGCCTTCATTGATGGCAGCAATGACTCCAAACCCTTCTTTTGCCCGAACGACTTCTCCTGTAAACGGATTTGTCATCATTTTTCTGTAGTCCAATACACCGTTTAAGATTGGCAGGGTTTCCGGTTTTGCCATATTAATTTCATCTATATAAAGAAAGTGGCCTTCATTCATGGCCGTTGTCACAGGTCCCGAGACAAACTCGATCGTCGCCTGGCCAGATTGATTTTCAATGGTTTTATAGCCGACCAGCGCTTCAGCATCCAAATCAACTGAGCAGTTGACACTGTGCATTGGTTTATGAAAATAGCTGGACAATGTTTCTGCCAGCTTAGTTTTACCTGAGCCTGTAGGTCCTTTTAACAGGATATTTTTCCCCATCGCTAATGCGATAATGGCATCGAATAAAATGGCTTCATCCTCCGCCTCATAGCCTGATGTCCCGATAAGCGATTGAAATTCTGGAGAAATCGACTGGCTTTTATATGATAAAAGCTTATTTTGTATATCTTCCGGCAATGTTAAGTGCTGCAATTGAGATGTCATAGACAGGTTTCCTTTCCTATTCGTATTCCATTAACGAGTATACTAAAAAAGCCCCTGTATGCTCAATACAAAAGGGCTCCCGCTATATTACTGTTTCTCGTTATTGCCAGAAAGTGCTCCGCAGACAATTCGCGCTCCTGAATTTCCGCTCGGATTCGTCAAATAGTCGTCAGCCTGTTCATGAATAATAAACGCGCTGCCATCCTGGTCGAGAATATTCAATTTGCTTCCTTTTTGTAAAGAGGTTTCAGGCGCATTCATAATAACATCTACTTTCCCGTCTGCGCCGACTTCAAGATTCGGAAGATCTCCGGCATGATGTCCCATCGGATTATTGAAGCCGTGTTCTTTGTTCAGCGGATTAAAAGGTCCGCCCGCCGATTCAAAATCCGGCCTGACACATGATCCTTTTTCATAAATATGAAACCCGAGTGAAGCCCCAGGTGTCAGGCTATGTGCTGAGATGTGAAAATCGAGCCCTTCGTCTTCTGACTCTTTTATTTCAATAAACCCGACTTTTTTGCCTTCTCTATTGACCAGCTGAATCTGATGACGAAACGCTGAGGTTTCTATTACCTTTTTTTCCGGTACCCGCCGCGGATGATCGGGAGGTGTTTCCTGACTGCATCCCGCAAGACCCAGTGCCGCCAGCACGATAAGGAGCAAGAAACGATTCATGCTGTCTCCCCCTTGTTTTTTCTAACAGTCTGGTCAATCATATTCCGATATAAACTAAAAAAAGCCTTTTAAAAGGCTTTTACATTAGGGCAGCAGGACGTCCTGCCCAAACGCCCCGTCTGTCTAATGTCGATGCTCATAGTTTAAAAATAGCTTCGTGCTCCCAGGTAGCGCTGTTTCCAATACGAATTGCTGAGATTGGAAATGCCCACACCGTCGGAGCTTGCATGAATAAAATTGCCGCCGCCCAAGTAAATCCCCATGTGAGACGGTCCGGATTTATACGTCGTAAAGAAAACAAAGTCACCGACTGACGGCTGGCTGACTTTTTGCATTACGTTCCAGTACCCTGCCGTGCTCAGCCTTGAAATAGATGATACTTTATTAATGAGGTAATAAATATAACCGCTGCAATCGAAACCGGAAGGCGTATTTCCGCCCCAGCGATACGGAACACCGACATATTTTTTTGCCTCCGTTATCATTCTGTCAATCTTTGTTCCTATTTGAACGTTTGATCCTGGTTTGTCTTTCGGGACTGTCTTATTGGAATTATTTGATTTAGTCGTTCCTGAAATGGTGAGAACCTGTCCGATTCGCAGAACATCACTAGACAAATTGTTCTTATCACGGATACTTTGCACGGTGACGCCCAGCTGATTCGCAATCTTCCATAACGAATCACCCGATTTCACTTTGTATGTAGTTGTTTTTGAAGAATTTGAGTTTGACGGTTTTTTTGAACCGCCGCTACCGCTATTGGATGAGCTGCTTTTTTTTATTTTTAATACTTGCTTAGGGTAAAGCGTATCTGATGTTAAGCCGTTTAAGGTTTTCAATTCGGCCACCGTCATATTTAGACTGTTTGCGATTTTCCACAGAGAATCACCAAGCTTTACAGTATATGTACTTTTTGATGAGCCTGCAGAATTTGAACCGTTGCTTTTTTTCTGCCCATTCGAATCATTCGAACCATTTGAACTGCTTGTCCCTTTAATTTTCAGTTTTTGGCCGGGACGAATCAAATCACTGCTCAGGCTGTTTAAGCTTTTAAGCTCTGAAACACTCATTTTATGATTTTTGGCAATCATCCATAAGGAATCACCATATGCTACGGTGTATGTTGACGTTTTGCTTGAGTTTGATGAGGATGTTTTGCTTTTTTTGCTGCTTTCAGGAACTTTAAGGCTTTGGCCGACATAAAGCATTGACGATTTCAATTTGTTTTCGGATTTCAGTGCTGAAATACTCGTATGATACTGGCGCGAAAGTTTCCAAAGAGAGTCACCGCTTTTCACCTTTATCGTTTTTGCGTCCGCGGGTGCTGCTGCCATCGATGACCCAACAACTGCGGAAACAGCCAAGCCGGCTACGATCTTCTTTTTCATTCATTTAACCTCCTAAACTTTTTATGAGACAAACAGAAATAATTAGTATTCTGTTTCCAAAAATGGCACACATACGTTTTATCGTCACTTTTTTAGCGTTATAAACAAATTTTTATAGATCCGGCAGCAAATTCAGCTTCGTTCGACCTTAAACCTCTAGATAAACACCTAATACTTTACATAATTTGTATAGCTTTATCGAAAGTCTAAGGAACTATTTAAGCGGGGGTAAAATGATTGGTTTATGTTGATGAAAGAAGCAGATTTTCCTCCTTTCCTGTCTGTTTTTCTTTCAATTCTCTATCAAAGTGTCAAATCCCTTCTTCTGACTGCAACTCTGCCCAGCTTTCCGAAACAGTTAAAAGCCTGTCCATTTCAAATGAACAGGCTGTATACACTATGCGTTAGCTGATTGAGTATTGTGTTTAACATATTCAAGAATGCTGCCGGCAGCTTTTTCAGCACCGCCTGCTGCTTTCAGTGACTGGCCAATTGCTTTTGCATTCTTAGCATAAACAGGATTGCTGATCACTTCTTGAATGGTTTCTTTCAGAAGGTTTTCAGACAGCTGTTCTTTTTTCAGCACTTTCCCCGCACCTACTTGTTCCACCTGTTTTCCGACAGCGAATTGATCAGCTCCCATCGGAATGACAATGAGCGGTGTTTCAAAATATAACCCTTCGCTTGTGCTGTTCATTCCGCCGTGGGTGACAAACAAACTGGCTCTTTTCAGGATTTCAAGCTGCGGCACATACGGGCGCACAATAAAATTGTGAGGAATATCGTTTAACTCACTTTGTTTAACATGTTTCCCAATGGACAGCACAACTTTTCCGTCAAAGTCTTTGCACACCTCGAGACATTGGTTGAAAAACTCTTTTTGATTATTAAAAATGGTTCCCATAGAAATAAACAGCACGTTTTCATTGTCAATCTCATCGAATGGAAAGTCATTGCTTTTGGCTCTTTTTGCAATTGAAGGACCAACAAACACATAATTTTCTCCGAATTGCTCAGCCATTGGCTGAAATTCTCTTGACGTAAAGACAATCGTCAAATCTCCATCGGACGAAAAAACGTCAAAAGGCTTGGTAATTCCCGCTTGAAACTCGGCATTTAAGGTTTCTGCGAGCTGCTGATAGGATTCGTAATAAGGTGAGTCTTCAAATGGTCTGCTATTGAAGGTGTCCATCATTTCCTTTAAAAAATCCTCATTCATTGCAAAGGTCGTACATAATGAAAATCTCGGCAGCTTCAGCAGATTGGCAATGATTTTACCGGCCAGGAAATGGTGATCATATATGACATAATCATATGATTCGTTTTTCACTTCATTATAAATATGGGTGGCGATGTCCTTACACCCTTTCAAAAAGGCGCATATCATTTCGGCAAAATCTCTTTCCTCATTACCAGTTGCGTTTTTTCCGAAATATTCTTCTCTAAAATCGTTATATTCACGAAATTCAATATCAAGCGCAGTGATTTTTTCTTCATATTCCTTTACTGCATAGTAAGTAATGTTTTCTCCTCGTGATTTCAGCTCCTTCATTACACCGATAGACGGATTAATATGGCCCTCTCCCGGAAAACCGATCATTAATACATTAGTCATGCGGCACACCCTTCCATTAAAATTTATGTAATATTTTATACAGTACTATAAATACAAAATCAGGTAAAGTATTTAACTTTATTAATATTAATCCAATATAACTTTTATACTAGGTTACATTTCCCGACTTTCTATTTTCAAGAAAAAAAGCATTCAGTATGGCATGAATGCTTTTAAAAAAGAGTTCTATTCCAGTCATTTTGTCTCATGAGACGAAAGCTGTTCGGGTCCTTTTGTTTATTTTTATGTTCTCGGTGAGATGAGCGGATATAACACACCGTCCTTCGCAAACGACATCTTGCCTGTTTCCTCAGAAACAACCAGCACAAGCGCATCTGTATATCCAGACATCCCCAAAGCCGCCCGGTGCCTGGTTCCCAGATGAATATCCACTTCTTGTGTCGTCAGCGGGAGAACGTTTCCGGCTGAGACGAGTGTATGATCCCTCACTAATAAAGCGCCGTCATGAAGAGGGTTTCCCGGGAAAAAGATGCTTTCAATTAATGAAGCACTGATTTCTGCATGCAGCGATGTTCCTTTTTGAATAAATTCGTCAACCGGGTCTGCCCTTTCAATGACAATTAACGCGCCATGCTTATTTTCCGATAAATTTTTAATCGCCTTGGCCAGTTCCACAAATGACGGTGTAAATTGTTCAATGTATGATTGCAAATAAAAGGATGAGGCAATGCCGTGCATATTCTGAAAAATACGTCCCAAGTCATCCAATTCACAAAGGAGGCATTGATCTTTTTCGTGTAACGTTTTCAAAATAAGAGAAGCATCCCCTAATATCTGTTCTAAATGCGATTGTATCTTTGCCGTGAATACACTTTCTGTCATCTGTTCGTAATGCATGGGCCTTCATCTCCTTTTCATATTTTCAACTTTGCACGCATGCTTATCTTATTGATGTACATTCTATTGGTAAAGGAGGTATGTAAAGAATGGAAATGGAAAGAATCATTCAATATATCTGCACCTTTTTAGGCGTTATTTCGCTTTCTTTTATTTATGCCCAAATGTTTAGAAAAACGAAACCGACAAAAAAAGAATAGGCCAGGCGTTCATTGCTTTTTATACATAAAATGTTATAATTTCTCTCGTTATGATAAAGAAACGGGGATCAATGTATGAAAGAAACCAAAAACGCCGGACAAAAGATAAAACAGCTTTTGCACATTTTAATTCCGATTTTAATTACTCAGGCGGGGCTTTCTCTCATGACCTTTTTAGATACGGTGATGTCAGGGAAAGTCAGCGCCGCCGATTTAGCCGGTGTGGCCATTGGTTCAAGCCTTTGGACGCCTGTCTATACTGGTCTGGCAGGTATATTAATGGCAGTCACCCCGATTGTCGCACAGCTATTAGGTGCTGATAAAACCAAACAAATTCCCTTTACTGTCTTACAGGCTGTATATGTGGCCGCGCTTCTAAGCATCGCCGTTTTAGCGGTTGGATATGGAATAGTTGATCCTGTTCTGTCCCGATTGAACCTTGAGGCACACGTATATGACATTGCTAAGCACTTTTTAGGGTTTTTATCTTTGGGGATTTTTCCTTTATTTGTTTACACCGTTTTGAGATCGTTCATTGACTCATTAGGAAAAACACGAGTGACCATGATGATTACACTATGTTCACTGCCGATTAATTTTGTGTTAAACTACGTATTTATTTTCGGAAAATTCGGCATGCCTGCCCTTGGCGGAGTCGGCGCCGGAATTGCATCAGCGCTTACGTATTGGTGCATCTGTATCATCAGTTTTATCATCATTCATAAAGCAGCGCCGTTTTCTGAATATGGCATTTTCCTTACCATGTATAAGTTCTCTTGGGAAGCGTGCAAAAATATGCTGAAAATCGGACTGCCCATCGGGTTTGCCGTGTTTTTTGAAACGAGCATCT
Organism: Bacillus sp. FSL K6-1012; assembly: GCF_037964915.1. NCBI lineage: Bacteria > Bacillati > Bacillota > Bacilli > Caryophanales > Bacillaceae > Bacillus > Bacillus sp. FSL K6-1012. Next base: position 2,255,664 of record NZ_CP150175.1, read on the forward strand.
TCGCGGCTGTCACTTTGCTGATGAGCCATTTCAATACAGTAACCATCGCGTCCCATCAGGCCGCCATGAACTTTGCGTCACTTTTATATATGCTGCCGCTCAGCGTGTCCATGGCTTTAACGATAGTTGTCGGGTTTGAGGCCGGAGCAGCTCGTTTTAAAGACGCTCGCTCTTACAGCTTTATCGGCATCATGATGGCAGTAGGCTTTTCTTTGTTAACAGCTGCCTGTATCCTTTTATTCAGAGAGCAAATCGCAGGTATGTACACCTCTGATCAGGATGTCCTCCGGCTAACGCAGCACTTTTTAATTTACGCGCTGTTTTTTCAGCTTTCCGATGCTGTGGCAGCACCTATTCAGGGCGCCCTCAGAGGATATAAAGATGTCAATTATACACTTGCAGCCGCTTTTATTTCTTATTGGGTTATCGGCCTTCCTGTCGGTTATGCGGTCGGCACGTTTACAGGACTTGGCGCGTTCGGTTATTGGATCGGGTTAATTGCAGGACTAGCGGCAGGAGCAGTCGGGCTGTTTTTCAGGCTGGTTAAACTGCAGAAGCGTTATTTATTGAAGCAGGAATTTTAAAAGAGGTGATATGACATGGCACAAAATCAGAAATTATATGAGTATCTGTCTCAGCATGCAGAAGAAATAAGTTCTACATGGTATGAAACAATCGAGGAAACTGATCCGAATTCAATCTATGCATCAACAGACCCGGCCGTCATTAAAAATTTAAAGAGCCAGAATCTTGCTTTCAATTATAAGATCAGCCGTATCTTTATAGATGAAGAAGAGGTATACTTGCCCATTCTAAAAGCCTGGGCATTTGAAGTCACCCAGGATCAAGAGCATTTAAAAACGCCTATCCACTATATTATCCGTGAGTTTGTCAGAGTGAGAGACTTGTATATTTCCTATGTGAAGGACTTTGTTCATATCAATCAGGATACCGTGAAAAGCGAAGAAGCCGAGGATTTGTATCACACCCTTATTAAGGCGTTTGATCTTGTGATTCATATTTTTATAGAAGAAATGTACAAAAACACAAGCCTTCAGCTTCAAGCCCAAAAGGATATGATCACTGAATTGAGCGCCCCGGTAATCGTGCTGTTCCACAGTGTGGGACTGCTTCCGTTAATCGGTGATATTGATACCGTCCGCGCTAAATTGATCATGGAAAATACATTGAATCAATGTGCGAAAAAAAAGGTGACGCAGCTTTACATTGACTTGTCCGGAGTAGCGGTAATTGATACCATGGTTGCCCACCAGCTGTTCAGTCTGATTGAGGCGCTGCGTTTGATCGGCGTTTCATCCACATTGTCGGGGATCCGCCCGGAAATTGCGCAAACCGCGGTTCAGCTCGGTTTGTCTTTTGAGGACATCTCACTGAGATCTACTCTTGCATCAGCGATTGCATCTGACTTGAAATTAAAAAAGGTATAAGGTCCCCTCAAGGGCCTTATACCTTTTTTTAATCATTCCATTGATATGTCCAATACACTTCTTCTTCAAACCATGTTGCCATAACAGGTTCATTGTTTTTCAGTTTTTCCTCAAGCTCTCGGAGCATACCTTCCGTCTGGGTGCGATGAGCTCTTAACGCGTTCATTTTAATATCTGCCACTTCTTTGATATCAAGTACGACGTCTGCTTCGCCAAGCACCTCTTCCCTATTGCGTGTAATAGCCATGCATAGTGTGCGCGGACGGTCTTCTTTCTTTTTGCGGTACAATGCCCGGATGACCGCTTCCCCGCATGCATCATGGTCAGGGTGCACGCCATGTCCCGGATAAAATGTGACAATTAAGCTTGGTTTTACATCATCTATGATTTCTTCCATGATATCAGCTAAATATTTATCGTCTTCAAACTCAAGCGTTTTATCCCGAAGTCCGAGCATTCGCAAGTCATTAATATCCATTTCTTTGCAGGCGTTGATAAGCTCTTGTTTTCTTAATAATGGCAAGGTTTCCCGATTAGCAAAAAATGGATCTCCCATATTTCTGCCCATTTCGCCTAACGTAGCGCAAGCATATGTAACGGGCACATCTTTTTTTCTGTTTAAAGCAATCAGACCCGCCACACCGTATGATTCGTCATCAGGGTGAGGCAGGATTACAAGCACGTGTTCTTTCATTATTTTTTCACCCTTTTCTTTAAACTGTGAACGGTTTTTCACTGATTTGAAGTGAAATAGCCAGTTTTCCGCCCGGCAAGTGTCCTGCCATTAATAAGCGGTTTTCTTCATCCACTGTGTACTCAGTCAGGCCTTCAGCATAAATCCAGCCCTCTTTTGTTTTTAAGCCGACCCGGTAAGGCCCGCTCCCTTTGATTTTAGCTTGATGATAGGTTACCTTCGCATTGCGTATATAAGCAACAACCGTCATGTTTTTTTCATTTAAATGTGCCGAGTAAGAACCGGTTGTGGTTTCTAAATGGATATATACAGGGCGGTCCGCATATCGTTCTAAAGATGCTTGCACATCTTCTTTTATGATTGCTTTCATAATTGCTCCCCTCTTTCTACTTTTAAATACTGTACGCGTTCTGTATGTAATTTGACCAGTTGATATTTGACAGCCGGTTCCAGCTGTGAATTCACAATGCGCTGTATAGCGGCATAATATTTTTCCAGCATAGGTTTACGAAGTCTCGGATGTGTTCTCTTATCCAAAAGCTCAAGATCAATTGCCTCTGTAACCGCTTCTGCATCTTCGTTTGAGAAAGAGCGGCTGTTCCATAGCGAGGCGTATGCTTTTCCTATTTCTATATCATTGTCCATCGTCCTGCTCCTTTATGTCTTACATACATGAAATGATTATACATAATATATACTCAAACTGAAAAGCCAAAGGCTCAATGGCTTTTTGATGCCCGTTTCCATTTCACTTGTGAAAACGTAAACAAGACTAATGCAGCCCATATACAGGCAAAGGTAAATGCCTTCGAGCTTGAAAATGGCTCATGGTAAATGAACAGCCCGATCAGCAAGGTGATGGTCGGTGCAATATATTGTAATATACCGACTTGATACAGCGGCAGCCGCTTCGCCCCTTCAGCAAACAATAAGAGCGGCAGCGCGGTAAACACACCGGCAAAAAAGAGAAGCACCCATGCCCCGCCGCTTTCTGCACCCGCAGGCTGAATATGGCCGCTAAGCAGCAAATACCCCAATGCAATCGGCATAATCATGAATGTCTCCAGCGTTAAACCGATAGCGCTTGAAAGACTTGTTCTTTTTTTGGTAAATCCGTATAAGCCAAAGCTGAATGCAAGCAGCAGCGCGATGTACGGAATGGAGCCGTATTGAAACGCAGAAATAATAACGCCGGCTGCCGCAATAGAAACTGCAACCAATTGAAGGCGATTCAGCTTTTCCTTTAAAAACAAAATGCCGAGAAGAACTGACACAAGCGGATTGATGTAGTAGCCAAGACTTGCTTCTAGCAGAAATCCATGATTGACAGCCCATATGTATACAAACCAGTTAACCGAAATGAGAATTGAAGCGAGAAATAAAGATAGTATGCCTCCGTTCTTTTTTAAAGACCGCAGCTCATGCCACCCCGTTTTCCATTGACGCAAGAAAAAAAGCACGATACACATAAAAACAAAAGACCAAATGATACGGTGAGCTAAAATATCAAGTGCCGGCAGCTGTTCAAGAAGCTTCCAATAAAGCGGAAACAGCCCCCACATCGTAAAGGAAACGGCTGTGTAAAGAACGCCTTTTTTTGTTTCTGAATGATGCATATTATGTCCCTGCCTTTCTTTAGAGCATCTTATATTATATCACGTGAAAGATCGAGCAGGCATATACTATTTTGTCCGTGAAGAAAGGTGTGACGAAGATGTTTGAGTGGAACAAGTACTTTCCTTTCCAAAATCAATTTTCCAAGGAAGCATTAAAAAAGGCCGATCCAAAAGAGGTTGAGCATTATGTAAACAGTGTAATGGAAAGTGTGTTTGGAAGTGATTACGCGGCTCAATTTCCATTTCGCGATCCTCTCCCGACTAAAGAAAAAACAAAGCGCACCGAACCTGATATAGATATATTCGAAACAGCAGACCATGTGTTTGTAAAGGTTTCAGTAAGCGAAAGCCAGCTGGAACAGCTCAAAATTAAACATACATCACATACATTACTGATTGAACATTTCCCGGGTTTGACTCATCCTAAAAAAATAAATCTTCCCTGTCTTGTCAAGCGGAAAGGAACGAAAGCCGTATATAAAGACGGCCATCTGGAAGTCATGTTTCATAAACAGCAGGACTACAATATGTCCGAGGTAGAAATTATGCGATAAAAAACGGCCTGCTTCTGTGCAGGCCGTTTTTGCTAATAGAAACCGGGATAACCTCCGCCATACGATCCCCCGGGGCCGTATGGCGCACCTCCGTAACCGTAAGGAACAGGCGGATACGCATAGGGACGCGGATAATTAAAAAGAGCACTCCCAAGAAAACCGCCTAATAAACCGCCGACTAAAGGAGCGCCAAACAAAAAAGGGTTTCGTTCCGGGTATCCGGCCGGACCTGGGTTCCCGCGATAATATGAGTGTTGAGGGTACATGATTATTTCCTCCTTTATGTCTGCCTATATATAAGATATTCATCCAGGAAGAAAAACGATTGGGCTATTGTTAAATTGGATTTTTACTGATAAAGCATTATTACAAAAATAATCCGGCCAATAAAACACAGCCCAGTCCTGTACCGAGAGGACCGTTGTGAGCAGCGTCCATGTTTGAAACGTTTCCTTCATGCTCACGCCGTCAGAAATAACAAAATAAAAACCCCGGCAGCAGTGATAAAACTCGGCATGGCCAACCTCCATTTTCATGTTGTTTTTGACAATATCTCCGGATGTTTATTAGAAAACGCTTTCATTTCAACGAAATAGGATCTTCATGGTGATATAATTGTCATCTTTTGATCAACTATTATTTTCATACTAACCTCCTAATCAATTACTGCCAGTAATATTTATGATTTCATAGGCTGTCAGACAACAATATAGTTATATATTGATCAATTATTGGTTATATGTTATGTTTTTATCTATCAATTGGCTTCAGATAACAAAATAATGTGATAACATGCTGATAAAATCAGTGTCACAAAAGGAGGAATTCAAATGCCATTATTACGTTTCGATCTGATAGAAGGCCGTGATCAAAAAGCATTACAATCGCTATTAGACACTGCTCATCAAGCAATGGTAGAAGCGTTTGGCGTGCCGGAGAGTGACCGATATCAAATTGTGCACCAGCATCCCGCGAATGAGCTCGTGATTCACGATACCGGATTAGGATTTCATAGAAGCAAGGATTTGATCGTGATCAGCATTACAAGTAAAACAAGAACAAAGAGCCAAAAAGAGAAATTATATGCCTTGCTGGCTGAAAAACTAGAAGCAGAATGCGGTATTTCCCCGGAAGACCTAATGGTTTCCATTACGGAAAACGGTGATGCTGATTGGAGTTTCGGGCTCGGCGAGGCACAATTTTTGAATGGTAAGTTATAAGATGGTGAAACTTCTTCATCTGCTTTACACTTAGCAAATGGCCAGTCAATGAAATAAAAAAAGAGAGATCCTTATTCAAGACCTCTCTTTTTTTATTTCTTTTTCAAAAAAGCAGAAATAACCAGAATGAAAACAGCCAGCAAAACGAAATATAACGGTGTGATCCAGATTTGGTGGATAGAATCAGGGTCTCCCTTTTTATACCCAGTTTCGATGCCTATGTAATTCCAATGAAAGCTGACAGGGTTTTGATCGTATATATAAAATTCAGGCAGATAGAGCTCCGGTTTGCTGATTTGAACAACAAGATAAATGATGATTCCCATTAACAACAGGATAGCTGTTAGTAACTTTTTCACGGAAGGATCCTTTCCTATTTTTGTATGTTGACATCATCCTAACATCTCTTTTTATAAGTGTAAAATATAAGCTGATTCATATCATGGCTCCTAAAATAAAAAGTCATGTAAACGGTATGACCCACTTACATGACTTTCTCACTGAAACAAACCCTTTCTGCGGATGCTCTGTTTCTTTCCATTATTTCTCTTCTTCGCACACTGTAACACCAGGCTCACAAAATTGATCGGCCCACGCTTGCATTTCTTGAAATACGGCTTGCAGCGCGGTTCCTTTTTCAGTCAGCGTATAGATCACTTTTACCGGTGTCTCGGGAAGAACCCGGCGTTCAACAATTTCGTTTTGCTCTAGCTCTTTAAGGCGCTCTGCCAGCATTTTTTGGCTGATCATCGGTATGGTTTCCGTTATCTCTTTAAATCGTTTCGGCCCATCCATTAGTACATGGATGATCAGACCGTTCCATCGTTTTCCCAGCAATGAGAAAGCTGACTCCATTTTAGGGCACATTGTATTTCCCACTAGTCTTCATCCCTTCATCTATTGTTTGACAAGTATTCACTGATCCATTAAAATTATCTTTCAAGTTACATTTAGTAAGCTTCTAACTTTTCTATTATCATACCACGTTTACCCGAAGGAGGAAACATTATGACTGATACTCTGGACATTTTGCAAGCACGGGCATCTGTTAAGGAATATGATACGAATGCCCCGATCTCTAAAGAGGAACTGACTGATCTTTTGGAGCTCGCCACTAAAGCGCCTTCTGCATGGAATCTGCAGCACTGGCATTTTACAGTTTTCCACAGCGATGAATCAAAAGCGGCTCTTCTGCCTGTAGCATATAATCAAAAACAAATTGTTGAATCTTCTGCTGTCGTTGCCATTTTAGGCGATCTAAAAGCGAATGAAAACGGTGAAGACGTTTACGCTGAACTGGCAAACCAAGGTTTCATCACGGATGAAATCAAACAAACGCTTCTTGGCCAAATTAACGGTGCTTACCAAAGTGAACAGTTCGCACGCGATTCCGCTTTCTTAAATGCTTCATTGGCTGCTATGCAGCTTATGATTGCCGCAAAAGCGAAAGGTTATGATACCTGCGCAATCGGAGGATTTAATAAGGAGCAGTTCCAAAAGGAATTTGATATCAGCGAGCGTTATGTTCCGGTTATGCTTATTTCTATCGGGAAAGCAGTGAAACCTGCACACCAAAGCAACCGCTTGCCTCTATCAAAAGTATCAACTTGGCTGTAAATCTAAGAAAAACCTTAGTCCGGATAAACACGGGCTAAGGTTTTTTTATTGAAACGTATCTTTGTACCATTGGCGAGCCTGTTCAGCTTCATGCTGTGTGAGCTGATGGCCCCCATCCTGCCAAAAAACTGAAGCAGATGCCCCGCTGTCAAGCAAACAGCGGTGAAGCTCTTCCGATTCTTCCTTTGTGCAAAGCGGATCATATTTTCCCGCCCCAATGAAAACAGGAAGCCCTGTCATATTGGGAAGCTCAAGCCCCCGTATCGGCACCATAGGATGATGCAGAATAGCCCCCTTTAAAACATCCGCATAATGAAAAAGCAGGCTCGCTGCGATATTTGCGCCGTTTGAGTAGCCGACTGCAATCACTCGGCTCCGGTCAAACTGATGCGTTTGTGCCGCCTCGTCGATAAAATCTTTCAATTCTTTTGTCCGCTCAACGAGATCCTTTTCATCAAATACACCTTCGCTGAGACGTTTGAAAAAGCGCGGCATTCCATTTTCGAGCACTGATCCCCTGACACCCAGCAAATGAGCATCCGGATCTATAAAACGGCCCAATGAAAGGAGATCATGTTCATTTCCTCCGGTTCCATGTAACAGCAGTAAGACGTTATCAGATGTCCCTCTTTCAAAAATATGCTTCATCATGTCCCCTCCTACAATTCAGGCAAAATATCTGTAATTTGTTTGCGGTGTTGCTCCAGCCATTCAGGCAGCTTTAAGGATGTCCCCAGCTCATCAAACGTTTCATCTGTCATAAAGCCTGGTTCATCTGTGGCAATTTCAAATAAAATGCCGCCTTTTTCCCTGAAATAAATTGATGTGAAATACTCCCTGTCCAGAATTTCTGATGAAGGGAGATGTTTTTCAGCAATAAGCGGCTGCCATTTAGCCTGCTCCTCACTCGTTGTCCGAAACGCTATATGATGAACTGTTCCATAACCGCCGACGCCTCTTTTTTCCGGCTGCAAATGAACGTCAATCACGTTTCCGACAGCCGCTGCGGATTTCAGTCTAACGATCTGATCTTCTTCCGCTACTTTGCTGTATCCGAAGCTTTCCTCTAACAATTGAATCGTTGCTTGCGGATCATAGGAGTACAGCAGCACGCCTCTCATTCCGGTGATGGCTTCATGTTCTGAAATGCCGTCAGGTGTCCACTCGCTTTTTCCGCTTTTGCCGTCTTCCATGATTGCTAACGGAAGGTCTTCTGTATCATCAAAGATCAGCGCGTGTTCCCCGCATAGCATTTTCTCCTCTGCATTCAGTCCATTATTTTGAAGGCGTTCCTTCCAGAAAGCCAGAGAGCCTTTAGGGACTGAAAAGTAAATTCGGCCGGCTTGGCCTTTCCCTACCGTCCCCTGCCCGCTTCCTTGGAACGGGAAAAAGGTAATAATGGTCCCTGGATCTCCATTTTGATTCCCAAAGTAAAAATGATATGTTCCCGGGTCATCGAAATTCACTGTTTTTTTGACAAGCCGAAGCCCGAGCACTTCTGTATAAAATCGCAAATTTTCTTGCGGATCTCTGGCAAATGCTGTGACATGATGCAATCCTTCTGTTTTCATCTTTTCACTCCTAAATTATCTTGATTTCGAGATATTTATTATTTTAAACCTATAATGTGCAGGATGCAAACCATGTGATTTAATTAAATAATTGAAAAAATCATTTTTTTCTAATAATTATCTTGTGATCTTATCTTACAACTGCTATTATAGTGAGCATTATCATCTTTCAGGAGGAAAGTAAATGGTTAAAAAAGCACTTATTGTTATACTCATCATTTTACCATTCATTCAGCTTGCACTTTTGCCGTTTGTGAATCGAATCGAACCGATTATTTTCGGCCTTCCTTTTTTCCATTTTTGGCTGCTGCTGTGGATTATCATTACGCCGGTATGTTCGTTTGGCATTTACCTGGTGCAAAAAAAAGATGGAGGAATTGAATGATGCAAGGAAATCTCACTGCACTTATGATTACGGCTATTATCGTATTAACTGTTGTCTGTATCGGATTTCTCGCCGGGAGAGACAAATCATCGCGAACCTCGGTGGAAGAATGGTCTGTCGGCGGCAGACGTTTTGGAGGCCTTCTCGTTTGGTTTTTAGTTGGCGCTGACCTTTACACGGCATATACTTTCTTAGGCCTGACCAGTACGGCTTACACAGGCGGAAGTGTTGCGTTTTTTGCAATTCCTTACTCCGTATTGGCTTATTTTATCGCCTATTTCTTCCTGCCGAAACTTTGGAAAGTTGCGAAAATTCACAAATTAACAACTCTCGCTGATTATGCGCGGGAACGTTTTGACAGCAAGCTGTTGGCAAGTCTCGTTGCAATTGTCGGTGTCCTGATGCTTATCCCATATATCTGTCTTCAGCTTAGCGGAATTCAAGATACGCTTCAGGTGGCGGGAACCGGCTATATCAACGTAAAGTTTGTTGTCATCATCTCATTTATTCTAGTTGCTCTTTACACGTTTTTCAGCGGGATTAAAGGGCCTACTTTTACAGCCATTATTAAAGATATTTTAGTATGGGTGATTATGCTGTTTATGGTCGTTTCCCTCCCTCTTATTCATTTCAACGGCTGGACGCCGATGATTGATACATTGGTGAAGGAAGCGCCGCAAATGCTGACGATACCGACAGAGGGCCCAAAAGGCATCCCTTGGTTTATTACAGCATCTATTGTATCCGCCTTGGCACTTTTTATGTGGGCGCATGCCGCTACAGGTGTATTTACGGCGAAAAGTGCCGATGCAGTTAGAAAAAACAGCATGTTTTTGCCGCTTTATAACATCGTTTTAATCTTAGTTATTTTCCTTGGTTTTATCGCTTTTCTTGTGCTGCCGGAAGATACAAATCCAAGACTGGCGCTGCTGCATCTGATTCAGACGTCTTACGGCGGCGTGGCACAAGGTTTTGCATATGCCACTATCGCCCTAGCTTCATTGATCCCTTGTTCGATCATGGCTATCGGAGCATCGAATTTATTTGCCAATAACTTATACCGTGACTTGATCCATCCAAATGTGTCACAAAGCAAACTGACCCTTATTACACGTTCCATGGTGTTTGTCGTGATCGGTCTTGCTCTTCTATTTGGAATGCTGTTCCCGACTGCCTTAGTAACACTTCAGCTTTTAGGCGTTTCCGGTATGGTGCAGATCTTCCCCGCGATTGCCGTCAGCTTATTCTGGAAGAACCAAACGAGAGAGGCGACAGTGATCGGATTATTAGCCGGCCTTGCGGTTACGTTTATTGTGTATATCACTCAATCTGCACACGGCATTTATGAAGGTTTCTGGGGATTGTCCGCCAATATCATCGCTGTAATCATTCTCAATCCGCTGTTTGTAAAAAGAGCAGGTTCAAATCCAGTCAAAGAAGGTTTATTTGGTAAAAAAACTGAACCGAATCCGAATCAGAAGGGTGCTTAAAAAAAAGCCATACGCGGTAGCCGCGTATGGCTTTTTTACATTTCTTTTTTCAGCGTTTCAATTGCTTTTTTCATTTGCGTATCATTATTTGACAGCTTTTGTTGAAGTTCTGTCATTAGTTTTGTTGTAGTATCGCCAGTCAGCACGCCTGTTTGTTTCAGATTCTCTTTTTTCTGAAACTGTTTGACGACTGATACAAAATCTTGATCATACGTACTGTTTACCTTCACCTGATAGCCAAGTGCTTTCAGCATTTGCTGAGCGACTTTGACTTCAGTGCCTGTATTGCCTGATTTGTACGTTTTATCAGCGTCCAAATATGGGAGCTTCGCGTAATCAGGAAGTTCTGCTTTCACTTGCGGCTTGATGCCTTTTTTATGAATCCACTCACCGTCAGCAGTCAGCCATTTGGCCATTGTCAGTTTGACTGTTGAGCCATCCTCATACTCTTTTGCGGTTTGCACTGTGCCTTTTCCGAATGTGGTTTCTCCAATTAACGGAATGCCTGACGATTCATGAAGGGCAGCGGCCATGATTTCTGCAGCGCTCGCTGTTCCGTCATTTACTAAAACGACAGTCGGCTTTGTGACTTTTCGTTCTTTTTCCGCTTTCATGACTTCTTTTGAGCCGTTTTTGTACTCAACCTGCATAATATTTTTACCTTTATCAATAAACAGATTGCTCATTGTAATCGCCTGGTCCATTAAGCCGCCCGGATTGCCCCTCAAGTCTAAAATATAGCCTTTGACACCTTTTTTCTCTAAACTGTCGATCGCATTTGTCAGCTCTTTAGCAGTTGTTTCAGAGAAAGAAGTGATTTGGATCTCACCGATATTGTTGTCTTTCACCTCAGAATAGACGGTCTCAACAGGAATCGTATCGCGCTTAATGGAAAGATCAATCTCTCCCACTCCCGCTCTGTTCAGCTCAAGCTTCACTTTTGTGCCCTTTTTGCCGCGGATTAAAGCGACGGCTTCATTTACATTCATGCCTTTTACGCTTTTCCCGTTTACTTTCAGAATTTGATCCTTCGGTTTGATTCCGGCTTTTTCAGCAGGTGAACCTTTGATTGGCGCAACAATAAGGATTTCACCGTCTTTTTCCTCTACTTGCGCTCCTATTCCTTCAAAGGATGCAGAAATGCTTTCTTCGAATGATTTTCCTTCCTCTTGATCCATATAGGTAGAGTAAGGATCGTCCAGAGACTCAATCATTCCTTTAATTGCTCCGTCTACTAATTTGTCATCGTTTGTTTCCTTGTAATAATCACTTTTGATTTGCTCATACGCTTTATTTAATTTATCGAACTTACTGTCTCCTGTGCTTGTTGATTTCTGGCCCAGAATGCTTGAATTGCCCGTAATAAATAAAGTCAGCGCCGAAGCGACAACCGCAGTGATCAGCACAACAAAAAACAGTTTCAATTGCCGTTTCAATTAAACACCACCTTTTCTTCTTACATTATTATCATGGACGATTTTCTATTCGTCAACTCGGAGCAGAAAATATAGAGATCCGCCCTTCTTTATCGTTTCATAAACCTATGTCTTTTCACGACATATAATAACGAAAAAGGAGGATACCATTTTGAGCCGATATTTAGAAATGCTGTCCTTATTCGGTGTCTCAGGTGCACATCCAGGCGGGCTTGCTTTTTCAAAAGCCGTATTGCAAAAAGCGGCACCTCCGCCTGATCAGCCGATTCTTGATGCCGGATGCGGGACGGGGCAAACTGCGGCTTATTTAGGACATTTGCTTTATCCTGTCACAGTCGTTGATAAAGACCCTGTCATGCTTGAGAAGGCGAAAAAAAGATTTGCAAATGAAGGGCTGGCCATCCCTGCATATCTTGGAGAGCTGGAACACCTTCCGTTTTCTTCGGCGTCCTTTTCCTGCGTCCTGTCCGAATCCGTCCTCAGTTTTTCCCATCTGACATCCTCCCTTCAAGAAATTAATAGAGTATTGAAGCCGGGTGGAATGCTGATCGGTATTGAAGCGGCGCTTAAACAGCCGATGCCTCCGCGCGAAAAGAAGCAAATGATGGACTTTTACGGTTTTACAAAGCTTTATGACGAATCGGAGTGGATAGACTCGATTCGTTCCCATGGATTTCAGAAAACAGAAACGATCACCCTTTTGCCGGAAGATATGGAATTTGAACCGACGACAGAAATGGATGTATCGCAAGCAATCGCTCCTATCTACTATGAAACGCTTCAGTCCCATTATGACCTCATGCAGGCATACAGCGAGTATATGGGTCATTGTATCTTTATCGCATACAAGTAAAACGGCGCTTCACCCCCTCTTTTCGTCCAACCTTTTTTGTTTATCTATCATAAGCTGATAGAAAGACGGATTAGGAGGGATTTATATTGGAAAAATACTATCATATCTGCCGCCAGCACCAAGGAAAAGTTGCTAGAATTACAGAAAGAAACGGCAGAGTCCATGTGGGCAGAATTACACGGGTAACCAACAGCAAGGTCTTTATTGCTCCAGTTACTTCAGGGGGCCCAAGAGGCGGATTTGGCTATGGATATTGGGGCGGCTACGGATATGGATATGGAGCCGCATACGGTATTGGCCTTGGGCTGATTACAGGTGTGGCGCTCGCCGGTTTATTCTTTTTTTAATGGAAAAACCCGCTTAACCAATGGTAAGCGGGTTTTTATTTTATATCTTCTTCACTTTTTCAAAGTATTCTTCTAATGTTAAGTCATTCTCATGAATAACCTTTGCAGCCTTTTTGCCTACATAACGCAAATGCCATGGTTCGTATTCGTACTTCGTGATGTCTTCTTTGTTTTTAGGGTAGCGAATGATAAAACCGTATTTATATGCATTGTTCTGCACCCATTTTCCGTCTTCGGTGCTGCCGAACGCCTCATTTAGCTCAAAACCGTTGCTTCGGCTGGAAATATCCATTGCTAAACCTGTTTGATGTTCGCTTTCACCCGGATATGCGACAGCTTCTCTTGCTTTCTTTTCCCCTTTTAAGCTTACTTCATTTTTAAAGATAACCTGCTGTCTGTCATACGAGCGGTATCCTGACACGGCTGCCAGCTCATAGCCATCCTTTTTCGCAGCATCAAACATCGTTTTTAATGCGTCTGCTGCTTCTTTTCTGATGTATCGCTTTTGTATTTTCTCTTTAAAAGAAAACTCGACATCAGGGATAACTAGATCGCTAGGTTCATAGTCTCCTGGCAGTGCGTATTGCTTATTGACAAGGGCGAGGATATTTTTTGGATTTTGAATGGTTTCCAGGCCGTCCACTTTTTTAATGTTATTGAAAAACTTGCTTTCCAATAAGAACTCACTGTCCTGCGTATTTGTTTTTTTGCTGTCAGCTGTTTTTTCTTCTGTCTGTTTTGATTCTGCAGTGGTTTTCGTATCCTTTTGACCATCTCCATTTGACATGCTGCAGCCGGCTCCGACAATTGCCGTCACACTCAGAGCGGCGGCCAGCGAGAACCATTTACCGGACTTTTTCATAATCACATTACCTTCCTTTTATCAATCGTTTCCGTATCCATAAAGAAGAGGCTGCCGGCACCCAGCACGCCTCTTCATTTATTTTATTTTGATACAGAATGTAAAGCCACTTCTATCATATCATGAAAAGTGGTTTGACGCTCTTCTGCTGTTGTTTCTTCTCCTGTTAATACGTGATCGCTCACGGTCAGGATGGACAGCGCTTTTCTACCGTGCTTCGCTGCCAATGTATACAAAGCGGTTGTTTCCATCTCTACCCCGAGCACACCGTATTGGGCAAGCTTCTCAATTTGAGAATCGTCATTGTAGAACTGGTCAGCAGTAAATACACTGCCTACCGTCACCGGTACGCCTTTATCCTTAGCGGCGTCATAGGCATTTTTCAAAAGCTCGAAATCTGCGTTAGGCGCGAAATCGATACTTCCAAAAGCGACTCTGTTCATTTGTGAATCAGTAGAAGAAGTCATGGCCAAAATGACGTCGCGCACTTTGACATCTTTACGGATGGCGCCGCAAGAGCCTACTCTTATTAAGTTTTGCACATCATAGCTTTGAATTAATTCATTGACGTAAATTGAAATGGACGGAACGCCCATGCCCGTGCCCTGCACAGAGATTTTTTTGCCTTTATATGTACCTGTAAATCCATACATGCCTCTGACTTCATTATAGCATTCCACATTTTCAAGATACGTTTCAGCTATAAATTTTGCTCTTAAAGGGTCCCCCGGCAATAGTACCGTATCCGCAATTTGTCCTTTTTCCGCACCGATATGTACACTCATCTCATATCCTCCTATAAACCAAAATTAACGATCAGTCCGTTCATTTTACAACGGATGTCATGATGAGACAAACTTCAGCATTGATTATAAAGGAATGTTCCGTAAAAAGAAAATGATCCGGGGTATTTTTAGGCGCCATTAGAGAAAATCGGGATAATTGAGCCGCTTATATGAGAACCTAACGGCAAAAGGAGGGATGAAACATGGGTAAAAAACAGCGTAACCGAATAACCGGACAAAAAAAGAACAACCACATACCTGCTAAAGACGTTATCGCGGCTGAAGAGGCGCACGAAAAAGAGCATTCCGCGGCCAAACGAAAACCTTAAAAAACAGAAAACTGCGGATATCCGCAGTTTTCTTTCGTTATGTTGTTTGCACAATCAGACGATTGATTTTCCTCCATCCGGCGGGAAGCAGTTTATAATATGTTTTCCCTTTTCTGCCTTCATCAATCAAAATCACATCCCCTGTGGCCATAAATCTCGCATCATAATCACTTGGAACAGTATCGAATACATTAAACAAAGAGAATGCTCTTTTTAGCACGTCTTGATGATTGCTCCCGTTCAGTTCAGTTCGATAGACGGCTCTGTAGCCTTTTTTTTCACCAAACCGGGGTGTTTGAAATATTGTCACATCGTAAAAACAAGACTTCTTTTTAAACACGGATAACATCATCAAGATCCCTCCCTTTTATTTCTATAACATATTGGCGTTTCGCCCTCTTTTTCCTCTCTCTACTTTTGTCGAAACGAATGAAACTTTTCGTCAAAACCTTTCACGAGGAAAAACAGCAGCAGGCCGAGACTGAAGCCTCCTAAAACATCAGTTAAAAAATGCACGCCGAGGTAGACTCTGCTGGCACCAACCAAAATAACGACAGTACCGGCGATTATGTATACCGCTTTTTTATGCTTTGACAAAAACGGGATGTGTTTCACTAAAAAGTAGGCGATTACTGGATAAACACAAGCAGCGTTCATGGAGTGGCCGCTCGGAAAGCTGAAGGACGACTCATGAACGAGCGGTTCAAAATCCGGCCTTGCCCGTTCGATCCACTCTTTTAATATTTTGTTTAACAGACGATCCGCACCGAATATGAAGAGCATCAAAAGACCATCCAAGGTTCTCTTGTAAAAAAACAGCCCTGCCCCAATGACTACGATAAGTGGCAGTAAAAAGGAAGTAGCACCAAGATGTGTCACCCAAATCATCACATCGTTCAGCCAAGGCTGACGGATAGCTGCGGCTACCTTACTGATCATTTCATCTGCTGATTGAACAGCAGATGTATGAATAACCGCGGCTAAAAAAAGAAAGAGAAGAAACAGACTGACTGGCTTGTACAAGATTTTCCCTCCTTTATTTCTCAAAAATTCATATCAGCCGAATAAAAAACCGGAGCTGGCCGCTCCGGTTTCAAGCCTTAACAATCTTCATCCAGCTCTTCATCTATCATACATTTTTCTATCAGATAATCAAAGGTAATATCGGCGATTTCAAACAGCTCATCTTCACTCGGTATGTAGCCCCGTCTTGCAAGCTCTCTGTAAAAAAATTCAGCGATTTCTTCCGTGTCAATCACAAGATCTATTTCTTTCATAACCATACCGCCTCCTTTTTTATGTTTTATGAAAAAACGGGATGAATTATACCCGGTGTTCTAAACAATTCTTTCATTCATATACATTGAATAAAAAAACAAGCCATAGGAGGCTGACAAATGATTGCTAAAATGATGGAAGCACTGGACGGAGAAAGATTCGATATGGTGATGGAAAAAACGCTCAAAGGTATGACGCATGTCATGATTTGGGGCTGTCTGCCTTACTTTTTATATGTGATCATCCGCTTGTTCACAAACTAACTGAAGTGTTCTTTTAAACTTTCCAGCACAAACATCATCATATCTTTATATTCTTCATCTTTAAACATTTCGTACAGAATTTTGTAATCGTTGTAAATATCCAAAAGCTCATCAACAATTGATACAGCCAGGATGCGCAGGGTATCTTGATCTTCATCTTCGCCTTCAAACTGAAGAAGAGCAGACGGTACAATATCTTCGCCGATCTCATGGGCAGTTTCTCCGACATAGTGGACAAACAAAAGCTGATGCACAAACTGGTCCATTTCATACTTTCTGAGTACCAGCGTAAGATCCTCTTCCTCCGTTTCAAGCCACTCTCCATCCTTTAAACGAGTCAGCTCATAAATAATATCTTCCCAGCCATCTTCTAAATATCTCCAAATTTCTGTTCTGTGGCCGATAATGCGAAAGAGTTCTTTTCCATAATCTTTTACATAAACGACATCTCCAATGAGGAATTCATATTCAATATCAAGTTTTTCCATATCGACAATGACGCCTTCATAATCTTTATATAATTGAATGGACGATTCAAAATATAAGACTTCATTGTGGTTTACTTCATAAAGATAGTGCTTATCGATTTGGTGCACTTTTGTGATTGTGCCGACTGTCCCATACATAATGACGACTACGATATCCCCTACTTGGAATTTCGGTTTATTTTGCTTCACGGTGTCTCCCCCTCGCCGCAACATTTCTCATACGCTATCGTATGCTGGGTTACACCAATTCGCATGGGCATGAAAACCATTGGAAGTATCCAATTATGGTATGTGTATGCGCACAAAAAAATCCGCAGCAAATCTGCGGATTTAAACATGTGGTTATTTGCCGTGCACCTCGGCCTCGTATTTTTCCCAAGCTTCATCAAACGTAGCCATCGTGTCCAGATAATCAACATTCAGCTCCAAATATGAACTGATTTCGTGATAATCGGTTGATGTTTTCGGGAAGCTGTGATCCTCATACGCCTGATTGGCAAACTCGCTGATGCTGTCCTGCGGCTTAGGATGTCTGTATTTCAATAAATAGTGATAAAAGGATTTCATGGGTTTCCCCTCCTGGTGTCTGTCTTTTGTTGTTCTATTATACAGTGCAAGTGTAAAATTACAACAAAAGAATAACGAAACATCATTCAGGAAAAATCAAAATAGTTGCGTTTTAATATCCTTTCCGTTTCCATGAGCTGTTGATACGTCAGACTTTCAGGGAGTTTTTTTGTGTTGATTAAAAACAGCTGATCCTCAATATCCTTTATCGTCGAATCCTCTTGGTAGGCCATTCCGCAAGAAGAGCAAATCATCGCGGGGATGTTTGTCAGCTCTATGGCTCGTGTGCCGTCAGGAAGCTCCCAATAAACCGTGTTCGTGCCAGGCTGCGCCTCAGGCACACCGCACCATTCGCATGTTTTCATGAAGAATTCCCCCCGCTTTCTGCCTCTTTTTCTTTTTTCTGCTGGGCTAAAAATTTCTTTTCCTTTAGCTGGTCTCTTTTCTCCCGCCGGTCCTTTAAAGTTTCATGCCCTGGCTTCGCTGTATATGCTTCTCTCCTTTTGATTCTGGCCACGTTTTCCGGTGTGAAAGAAATCTCTTTGTCGGCAAGGATGGCACTCAGTCCAATTGGCTCTTTTTTGTCGACAGCTTCAGGAAAAACAGACTCAAAATAGGCGTCAGCCTGGTTAGGGATATAATGTTCAGGTTCCGGATAAGAGGTAATGACTCCTTCAAAATTTCTCAAGATGATTTTGTCAGGACTTTGCGATAAAACATAATTTGGCTGCAGTGCGATCTTCCCGCCACCGCCTGGTGCGTCAACGACAAAGGTTGGTACCGCGTAGCCTGAAGTATGGCCTCGCAGCCCTTCAATAATCTCCAGCCCTTTTGAAACCGGAGCTCTGAAATGTCCGATGCCTTCTGAGAGATCACATTGGTATATATAATAGGGACGGACTCTGATTTTCACCAAGTCATGCATAAGCTTTTTCATAATTGTTACCGAATCATTAATGCCTGCTAGCACGACGGCCTGATTTCCGACCGGTACACCTGCGTTCACCAGCTTTTCGCAAGCCTCAACGGATTCCTCCGTCATTTCGATGCTTGTGTTGAAATGGGTGTTCAGCCAGACCGGATGATATTTCTTTAAAATATCGCACAGTTGATCGGTGATTCTCTGAGGGAAAACGACAGGCGCTCTTGTGCCGATTCTGATAATTTCCAGATGGGGTATACTGCGCAGCTCTTTTAAAATGTATTCTAAAATTTGATCATTGATCAGCAACCCGTCCCCGCCTGAAATCAGGCAGTCCCGGATCTCGGGTGTCTCCCGAATGTAGGCGATCGCGGCATCAAGCTGCTTTTTAGGGACACCCATTCCGATTTGACCGGAAAAACGCCTCCTTGTGCAGTAGCGGCAGTACATGGAGCATTGGTTCGTGACAAGGAACAGGACTCGGTCGGGATAACGGTGTGTCAGACCGGGTACCGGAGAGTCTTCATCCTCATGAAGCGGGTCTTCCAGGTCGTATTTTGTTTTGTGCATCTCTTCAGAGAGCGGCACAGACTGCATCCGTATCGGACATCTGGGGTTGTCGGGATCCATTAAGGAAGCATAATAGGGTGTGATATTTAAGGGGATCGTTTTAGTAGAAATTCTGACGCCTTCCTCTTCTTCTTCGGTCAGGTTAATCACTTTTTTCAAGTCATCTAATGTTCTTACAGTATGGGTCAGCTGCCACAGCCAATCATTCCATTTTTCTTCCGGAACATCCTTCCATAACTCTATCTCCTTCCAATGCCGTTTCGGTTTATACCATTTGTTTGTCAAATGAAATTCCTCCTCGTGCATTTCTTTTTGACTTACAGGCGCTTGCACCAGATATTCATATTTTCGAGCCCTTCTCCTATATAACAATTATTGATCAGCCTTCCGCCATACTGATACCCGGAATGATACAGGACCGCATTCATGCCAAAAGATGCAGCGCGGGCGAGTGAAAATACTTGAAAGATATCTTGCTCTCTCATTTCTTTTTCTAATGCATCTATTAAAATACTTGTCAGCGAACGGCCCCGATAATCGGGAAGCACGGCACAGTCCGTCATTTCGGCATGCCCCAGCTCAGGATTGATATCTGCGCTCGCCGCGCTAATCAGACGGTCATCTTCAAGCATGACATAATAAAGCGTATGCTCATTCATCGTCTTTTCAATATAGGCGGGATCAAACACAGGAGTCGGATACGTGCGGAATACTTTTTTATACAGCATAGATAACTGATACATGTCGTTTGTTTCTGCTTTTCTCATTGTAAAAGGAGACCTGTCTTCGATTTGTGACTGAGGCTTCATTTTATATAATAGCTCTATCATTTCCTGCTCGGATAAATAGGTATCTGTTTGTCTTCGTTTTTCTGTGAGATAACGGACCATGACGGCAGCGCGATGGCCGAGATAGTAGCCTTCGAGAAAGCCCTCCGGCGTAAACAATTGTTTAGCCAGCTCTGCCTCGTCATGCTGTTTAGTGTACACAATAATTTTTTCGGCACCCTCCTCTTCAGCCGCTGTCATAATATCAGACAAGGCTTCCTGAATAGCGCCTTCATAACGAATGACTCTAATTCGTTTATTAAAGCGGTCATTGTCTATGACAGCCGTAACACCGTTATTCTTTACCGTTTTGATCATCAGCATCCTCCCCGTCTGTATGAAGCCCGCACCAATCCATCACAAAAAGAGCAATAATTTTAGCTGATTCTAACATGGCTTCAACCTCAATATACTCGTTTGCCTGATGTGCCGTTTTCGTCTCTCCCGGTCCAAAAACGATAACAGGAGTATCTCCCGCATGATACAAAAGGCCGCCGTCTGTCCCCCAAGGCGACGCTTCGATGATCGGCTCTGTTTGTTTTATTTTTTGATAGGCTGATTGCAAAACTGATAGTAAAGGATGGCCATCAGGCAAATCATTCGGCAGCCATTGAGCCCCGAACCATTCCACTTGAATTGGATGGCGTTTAAACCATTCATCATGGTATTGTAAATCTTTCAGCCAGTTTTCCAATTCCATTTTCACGGCTTCAGGCTTTTCATGAGGAGCAATTCCGCACCTTCCTTCTATGACGACGCGGTCTGCTACCGAGGACGGCCATGTTCCGCCTGAGATGGTGCCAATATTAATTGGAACCGGGATTGGGATATGATCATAAAGCGGGTCAGAAATTCTTGCATTGCGGACTTTTTCAAGCTCTTGAATGGCTGTAATGACATGCATGCTTTTTTCAATGGCGCTGACACCTTCATATCGTGTACCTCCGTGTGCCGCTAATCCTTTAACCGTGATCCGAAACCACATCGAGCCCTGCTGTTTAATAAAAAGCTTCATATTGGTCGGTTCCGGAATTAGCGCCCCGTCCGCACGATAGCCTCTCATAATGGCAGAAAGTGTTCCGGCGCCGCCGCACTCTTCATCTATAACACTTTGAAACAATACATCACCTTTCAGTTTGACATCGCAGGCGTGCAGAGCTTCTAATGCAAATAGAAGGGCTGTATTGCCTCCCTTCATATCAGTGGAGCCGCGGCCGTAAATTTTACCATTTACTTCGGCAGCTTGAAACGGTTCATACTTCCATTCCTTCAAATTTCCTTCTGGCACAACATCGATATGCCCGTTTAAAATCAGAGATCGTCCTCCGCCCTCTCCCGTTTTTTTAGCGACAATGTTCGGGCTCTCATGAAAATCCGAACGGTCTGATATAAAATAAGGATGCTGTTTTAATTGTTTTAGGCTCGGCTCCCACACATCAATGTCCATATGAAATTGCCTAAGCTTTTCAAGAACTACTGCCTGGGCGTTAAATTCCTTGCCAAGTGTGCTTTTTTCTCCAACCAGCCTTTTCAAAAGACGAATGGCTTTGGCTGAATGCTGATCAAGCCATTCGATTACTTTTCTTTCAATGTCCTGCATCATCACTCCCCCTTTTAAGAAAAAGGCATATCTACCATTATTTCAGCGTCGGTCAGCCCGATCACCTCGTCAATTGTTGAGCCATTCATCAGTTCTTTTAAAATAAAATGATGCCGGCCAACTGCAAGAACTGCTTTTTCAGTAATGATCATATCTACACAGCCTGCTGCTGTTAACGGAAGGGTGCAGGCTTCTGTTAATTTAGGCCTCCCTTTTTGATCGGTATGGCTCATGACGACAACCACTTTTTTCGCTTTTTGGGCGAGCTCCATCGCACCGCCCATGCCTGGCACCTTTTTTCCGGGTACAAGCCAATTCGCAAGGTCTCCCGACTGGCTTACCTGCAAAGCGCCTAGAATCGTAATGTCAATCATGCCTCTTCTGATCATGGCAAAAGACATCGTTGTATCAAAATAAGATGCTCCCTTTACAGCACGGACAGGGAATCCCGCGGCGTTGCATAAATTTTCATCCTCATTCCCTTTTTCGGGACTTTCGCCAATCCCGAGTACGCCGTTTTCCGCCTGCAGCATAACCTGCATGTCAGGCGGCAAAAAGTTCGGCACCAAGGAAGGGATGCCGATACCGAGATTCACCATCATGCCTGGTTTGATTTCAGAAGCAGCCCGTCTGGCGATCTGCTCTCTTTCTGTTACTCCCAAGCCCATTTCCACCTCACCCCTTCGCTTCTCACAACCCCCTCAACAAAAACCCCAGGCGTTACAATCATTTCATCTGCAATATCACCCATCGGCACAATCGTCTCAGCCTCGGCAAAGGTTCTTTTGGCGGCCATTGCCATAAGCGGATTCATGTTGCGCGCTGTTTTGTCATACGTTAAATTGCCGAATTCATCTGCAATGCAGGCATTGATGAAGGCAAAATCAGCCGTCAGCGCTTCTTCAACCAAGTATTGTTTCCCCGCTACAGACACAATCTCTTTTTTCTCACAAACCATTTGATTATCAATGCCGATATCGGTCAAAATGCCGCCAAGGCCGGATCCGCCGGCGCGAATCCGTTCTGCGAGCGTGCCCTGAGGCGAAAATCGAACCTCTAATGTGCCGTCTGTCATCTGTTTTCCGGCTACAGGATTTGAACCGATATGCGATGCAATCAGTGTCTTGACTCTTTTATTGACAATAAGCGGTCCAATCCCAATCTCCGGGAATCCGGCATCATTGCAAATGACAGTTAATTCTTTCACACCGCTGTCCAATATGGCTTCAATCAAAGAAGGAGGAGAGCCGACTCCTCCGAAGCCGCCAAACATAAGGACCGACCCATCACGCACATCTGCAATTGCCGATTCAATGCTGATCGTTTTTTGAAATGGTGCCATATTGATTTCAGTCCCTTTTCAGTTTTTTTCAACTTCTGCAACTGTTTCCGAAAAAGTTGATATAAGCTCTTCCATCTCTCCGTCTGAGATTGTGAATGGAGGAGCGATGATTACGGCATCTCCTTCCCCGCTGTCGATTCCAGCCTTGGAAGGATAGACAATGAGCCCGCGTTTTTTTGCTTCGCTGATGATACGCTGGGTCATCGACCGATCTTGCGGAAACACTCGCTTTGTCTTTTTATCAGCCACAAATTCAACGCCTAACAGCAGCCCTTTGCCTCGGACATCCCCAATGATGCCGCTTCGGTGCATCATCTCTTCAAGTTTCTTTTTCAGCTTGAAGCCCTTTTCTTCAGACTGTTTGATCAAGCCGTGTCTGATAACATAACGCAAAACCTCGAGAGCGGCTTTGGCTGAAAAGGGATGAGCACTGTATGTGTGGCCGCTCATAATAATACCTGATCCTTGTTTTATCGTTTGGAGAACCGTATCAGACACAACTGCAGCTGCAATAGGCGCGTAGCCTGCACCGAGCCCCTTTCCAAGCACAGCGATATCAGGAACGGTATGCCAATGCTCTGTCGCAAGCATCCTTCCAGTTCTCCCAAGCCCGGTCATCACTTCATCCGCAATAAACAGCACGCCGTGTGAGCGGCACACCTCTTGCAATCTCTCATAATATCCAGAAGGTGGAGTGATTGCTGCTCCCGCGGCTCCAATAATAGGTTCTGCCACAAAGCCAGCAATAAACTGACTTCCGATTCTTTTTATAGCGGTTTCCAGCTCCTCCGCAGCCGTTTGAACAAAATCTTTTTTTGCCTCTTGATTCAGCCGATATATATGCGGGGCTGAGAGAGCGGGATAACGCTCTAGCAAATGGGTGAACCGGTACCTGCGTTCATAAAATCCCGACAATGAAAGCGCTCCCAAAGTTATTCCGTGGTAACTGCTCCATCGTGAGAGAAAGATGGATTTTTCTGTCTGCTTTTTTTCCTGCCAATATTGAATGGCGATTTTCATTGCCGTTTCTATGGCCTCTGATCCGCTATTGACAAAAAAAGACCAATTCAAGTCTCCCGGCAGCTGCTCGGCCAGTAAAGCAGCTAATTGCTCGGCCGGCTCACTCGTAAACTGCGAGCGGTAAGCAAAAGACACCTTATCAAGCTGTTCTTTCAGCTGCTCAGTTACTTCATCAACCCCATGGCCGATATTGCATGTCACCGCACCAGATGAGCCATCAAGATATTTTTTTCCGTTCTGATCATACACATATGTGCCCTTTGCATGACTGACAATCGGATATTCCGCATTAAGCTCTGGCTTAATTAAATAACTGCTCATGCTCCACCTCAAAAACACCTTTTCTACATTGTATGAGTGTCCAAATAGCGGCATGACGTTCCCTATAAAATCTTTTTTCGCACAAAAAAGAGCCCTTCCGAACTTCGAAAGGCTCTTGTGTTATTTCATCTAGCAAATAAAAGCGGCTCCGACGATAATTAATAAAATGAACAAGACAACAATCAATACAAATGTATTTGTCCCGCAGCCAAATCCTCCGTAACCGTATCCATGACAATATCCATGCATATTGTTTTTCATCCTTTCTTATCACGATATACGGCATTGTATGCGGGCCAAGTCCCAAACGGTTTGTGCAAATGCCCATCTATGTAAGGAAATAATGAAAAACAGTGTGCACCCGCTCAAATTTTTTAAATTTGAGCTTTTCATAAAAATGAGTAACGCCATCAGAATTTGAGGCCACTAAATAAGCATCGTCCATTCCTAAAGATTTGGCAATGGACAGCATCTCACCCACAAGAATACTGCCGTAGCCCCTTCTTTGAAACTGATCCAAAATCGCCACTTCTTCAATTTTCGCCGTTTTCTCTTGCGAATCAATAAAAAGTTCTCCGCAGCCAATCGGAATGTTCTGTGATGAATCGCTGTAACAAACGACAAGCAAAATCGTACCCGCTTTGTAAAAAGGATATTTTCTCACTAATTTTTGTTCTGCGGTTGCCTCTCCTATATAAAGCGAGTCATAAATTTTCATGATAGAAGATCCGTCACTAAGACTCTTTGCCGTCCCCCATGCCGTGAAAGGATGTCCCGTCTGTCCCTTCCAGTCTTCAAGCTTCATGCAGTATAACAGCTCATCTTCAACCACAAAACCGCTTTTCACAAGCGACTGCTTCAAAACGAGCGGAAAAGCATGCTGAGGAGACGCTTTTAAATGGATATAATTCGCATTAAGCAGCTTCGGTACGGACGGCAAAAAATCAGGTATACGCTCCAATGGAAATGTATCATGAAGCTGCACAAAATTATGAGAAAAAATTTGCGGCAGCTTGGAATCTTTATATACACTGTAATGACCAAACAACTTCGATTCAGACGTTAACGATAGGTATTGATGCTCCGTTTTTGAATAATGTCCTGTCATGAATGTCTCCTTTTTATGACCTATACATTTACTCGATTGCAATATTTAATTTCTTTATAATCTCATCGTACACCGGATAAAACGGCTTTCCAATTGGAAATTGCTGAATATTCCGGAAAGAAGCGGGTATTGGTTTCTGCTGCAAAAAGAATTTTCTCACCACTTGCTCGCTGATTGGATGAAAAACACCGTTTAGAAATAGAAACCGCTCGCGTTCTATAAAAAACAGTCTTCGTCCAGGCGGATTTGCGATCACCCCAGATCTGTCCCGCGTGATAGGCGGCCCTTCCTGCAGATCCTCGAGCATTTCTTTTTCAATCGTCAAAATATCTTTTCTTTTAAATTGATAAAATTGAAAAGCATGCTGACTTTCTATCCGTCTTTTTTTACCGGCGTCAATGTAAAATACTGCAGGCTGGTCAGGTTCTTTTACCAAAACATAATTCGGAATGTTTAAACATTTTCCCGTATGATATTGAAATAAATACGGATCGGGGATAACAACAGTCCGATCCAGATACACTGAACTCCATCTCTCCCCCACAGGATGCCGCACACCTTGATCAAGAAAATACACATGTTGATCAGATCCTTTTACAAACGTGCCGTCAATCAAATCGGCGGGCAGAAACTGATAAGCGTTTTGAAAGGAATTCGGGGTCTTATACGTTGTATCTAATACTTCATTTATCGGCAGGAACGGGGCAAATGTGTTTACTCTAATCCAAAAAATTGAGTCGCCGTGATTCCAATGCATCATATCATCGTCCCAATAGCTTCCATATTTATCTTTGATCCGATCAAGCAACGAACGGCGATGCATAACAGAGCAATGATCGACTTGAAAAGCGGCTTGATCAAGCACCGCATTGGCATCTCTGTAAAAATGGGAAATTTCCTCTCCTCTTTCGTTTACATGAACAACTTTTTGTTTTGAATAGACTGCCTGTGCTTCAGGATGACACAAAAATGTCTGCACCATACGGCTCAGCCGATCAGGATGATAAACTGTATCATCGGTGAGATAAGAAATGTAGTCGCCTGCGGCAAATGGAAGAGCGTTATTAATTAATGTGGCATAACGGGTTGTTTTTAATCGATTTTGAGGATGGACGAAGCTGTTTTTATAACGAATGCGCTGATCATGAAGGTACTTGTGAATCACCGCAATCGTTTTCTCGTTTGAATGGTCATCCATGACAAAAAGCTCCCAATTGCTATGAGTTTGATTGATGACACTCTCAATCGCCATTTGCAGATAATCAGGTTTGTTATAACTCGTTAAAATAATGGAAACTTTGTCCCCCATCTCTGCAAGCCTCCTATTGTCACACATGAAAACGGCTCCGCAGCAAGCAGAGCCTCTGTCAACATGTAAAAAGCACCTCAACTTACAATAGCAACATTTGATCCCGTTTGATTTAGCGGGTTCTGAAAAATAACCAAATCAGCCAGGGATTTTTACGATAACATTTTGAAGCGTATCTCCATTGATCAGATTGACTCTTGAAATCGGACACCAAGCTCTTGGCAACTACGAGCTGGCGTTTGAGACCAGATTGATTTCCGTCTGAAGCTGTTTGACGTATAAGCAGAATGAATAAAAACAGAATAAAATGCAATTCGTCGTCATTTTCTTCTTAGTTCACTTTGTTTTC
Organism: Bacillus sp. FSL K6-1012; assembly: GCF_037964915.1. Taxonomy (NCBI): domain Bacteria; kingdom Bacillati; phylum Bacillota; class Bacilli; order Caryophanales; family Bacillaceae; genus Bacillus; species Bacillus sp. FSL K6-1012. Next base: position 2,282,835 of record NZ_CP150175.1, read on the forward strand.
TAAATCCAAACTTCCCTCTCTCCCTTACCCTCTGTTTCACAATATGAACATGCTGTCAATTGCGGTATAGGCAATGTCCATCCATAGAAGAAAATCAGCATTTTCCTTAAATATATGAAAAATAGCTCAGGTACGGCGTTCGACTCATACCAATTGCCAATCAGAAGAATATGATTAAACGTGAGTTCAATAATTAATAGGAGGTGTATGTGTTGAGCAGTGAAAATGCGCAGTTAAAAAAGGATATTATTAAAAGCCTTTTAAGCCCTTTATTTACAAATGCAACAGAAGGAGGAGAAAACGTGAATAATAACCTTAAAGAATTACTTGAAGCTGCTGTTGATAAAAAAGTTGACGAAAGCGAAACGGTTACTGCTGAATCTGTTTTAGATCCTTCCCTTCCTGCAAGATGGATTTTTGCCAGAATTACACCTGGCACTACCATCAGCATTGTGACAGATTCCGGTGACATGATCGGTCCGGTTGTCTTTGTGGCTTTTGATCAAGTCCACGGCATCGTATTTGTCACACAGGAAAGCTCTGTAACTCCGCCAGGTCAAGCGACAACATTGATTGATGTAGATAAAGTAGAAAGCGTTACATTCTTTTCATAATCTCTGATGAAAGTTTTGTATATCCAGTCGGGATATGGAGGAATATACAGTTATTTTGACCGCTGGGCTGAAGAATGCTTTCGGCACGCTCAGACAGAATACATGTCTGCAGATACACCAGACACCGAATCGCTGTCACGCATTGAAACGTTTCAGCCGGATTTCGCACTCATGATGGTTGGAGTTCACGTTCCTCACGACTGGCTGACCTGGTTAAAGGGTAAGGGTATTCCCGTATATGTTTGGCTGACAGAAGACCCATTTTATATTGATATCAGTCTTCAGGTGATAAAGCACGCTGACGCAGTTTTAACAATTGACCAAAATGCTGCTCTCTATTATCAGGAGCTTGGTTATCAGCATATCTATTATGTTCCGATTCCTGTTAATCATCGGCTGTTTAAAAAAATGGACACCGAACATTCCTTTCATTCACAATTGCTTATCATCGGCTATCCTTACCCTAATCGGGTTCAGCTTGTGAAAGAAGCGGCATATCTCCCGTACACCGTTCGGGTCATCGGAAAGGAATGGAGAAAATACCTGCCTAAAAAAGTACTCAAACAGCCGCATATAGATGTAGTCAGCACATGGGTTCCGCCTGAACAGGCCGTTCATTATTATAACGGGGCAGACATCGTGATCAATCCGCATCGGCCGTATCATTTTACGTTCAACAAAAATAAAAGCCGCATTAAAAATACAAGCTTTAATAACCGCACCTTTGATATCGCTGCATGCGAAGCATTTCAACTAGTGGATCTCCCTGCGGCATATCCTTTTTCATCCTTTATTTCTTATCACAGCATCAACGACTTTAAGGAAAAAGCCGCTTTCTATATCAATCATCCTGAGGAACGAAACAAAGCTGCGGCGTTAAATTATAAAGAGACCGTTCCTGCTCATACATTTGATGAGCTTCCCGCAAAACTGAAAGCCATTCATCTGGCGCTTTCTTGAAAAATCGTTCATTTCATATGAACGATTTTTTCGTGCACATAAAAAAGCAGCCGAAAATAGGCTGTTTCTTTATTCATCAGATCTGTCCTTCAGCTTCCTTGGATTCACCTGTTTATTCAGGTCAGGTTTTCCGCCTAGATGCTGAGAAATCTGTTCCCATGATACAATTTTGAAATTTTGATTGACAGCTTGTCCATTTTCTATATTTTCTCCGTCCTGTGCTACAAAAATGCCGTACGGATATTTTGGCCCCAGCCCGAAACCAAGAACATCAATACCGTCAGTATCACTCGTCCCGTCTATTTTCTCGCCATCCGTAATTTCAAAATTGGCAATATACCGATTGCCTCCCTGTCTTTCATACAACACATAGCTGTTATTGCCTTGGCTTGAGGCGATAAGATAACCTTTTCCGTCCGGCGCATAATAAATGGTCAAGCCCTCAATATCAGCTGTCAAATGCTTTCCAGAAGCAAGATCAATGACTTTGCCCTGCGATCCTCCAGATGGTTCAGCATTAAATTTCCAAATTGCTGTGTCTTCCTCCGCTATATAGAGATTCCCGTACTCGTCATCTGCGACGAGACCTTCAGTTTGTGAATGTAATTTGAATTGCCGCACTTTTTTCCCTGTTACATATCCCTTTCCATTGTCGGCAATTTCATATTGCTCGAACTCTCCTTGCTTTCCTGTTACCAACGCATAAAATGCCCCTGTTTTTTGGCTGTGATACAGGCTGAAACCGTAAACTTCAGAAATATCAGTGGAAATAGGATGTTTTGGGTCTGTGATGCTTTTCAATTCACCTTTTTCCCCATCAATGGCGTAAACTTCGATCGAATTTTTTCCTTCTGTCCGGTTTGAAGCAGCAGCAATGTCAATCTGTTTGCCGTTGAACGGAAAATCATAACGCAGATCGACATTATTCAGCTTGCCAAACTCGTAAGAATTGATCTGTTTGCCGTCCAAATCATACACGACTAACCCGGACTTCTTGTTTGTCGTTATCAATTTGCTTTTTTCCGGATGCTTTGCATCAACCCAAATGGACGGATCATCCGCTGCGTCATCTCCTGAAGCAACCGGGTCAGTCTCTCCCTTTGCCGTCACTTTGAAATGATTCACTTCATCAGCCTGATGAGCCGATACCGAGTTTGCAGATAGGCTAAGCAATAAACCCGCAGCGGCACTAAACAGAATAGTTTTTGGATACTTCATTTTACAGCCTCCTTATTTTAACCTTCATTTCTTATTGTAAAATATATGTAGTTGATGAATAGTGAGACAATCGAACCTTTTTTTCGTAGTGTTTCTGATTCAAAAGAAAGCTTTTTATATGGACGTGATAAGATCATATGGGACCTGTTTATATGGAGCGAAAAAAGATAATATGAAAATTTAGTACACTGTTTATTTAGTTAGATTAAGCCAATCTCTTCATTTTCTATTAAAAAAGAACACTTTGTGACATCATCATTCCCCTAAATTTCGTTTTATTGGTTGCTTTCATTAACTCGATTAAAATGTTGAACATATGATGCATGGTAGAGAAACGAGAGTTGGAGGATAAGCCATGCCTAAACAGCAAACAGCAGAACTAAAACCATTTTTCCATAACAAAACAGTTTTAGTCACTGGCGGAACGGGTTCAATCGGAAGTCAAATTGTCAAACGCCTTTTGCTGCTTACACCAAAAAAGGTCATTGTATTCAGCAAAGACGACAGTAAACAGTATGTAATGAGTCAAAAGTATGCGGAGGATCAGCGGCTTTCATTTGTACTTGGAGATGTGCGCGACCACCGGAGAGTGAATCAGGTGATGACAGGTGTCGATATCGTCTTTCACGCAGCAGCGCTGAAACAGGTACCGACATGCGAAGACAATCCGTTTGAAGCGATCCAGACCAATCTCATCGGCGGACAGAATGTGGTGGAGGCCGCCCTAATCAATGGAGTACAGCATGTCATCAATATCAGTACAGATAAAGCTGTGTCCCCTGTAAACACAATGGGTGCCACTAAGCTGTTATCTGAAAAGCTGTTTCATCAAGCTAACCGCCACGTTCAAAATAGAGGAACTGTTTTTTGTTCCGTCCGTTTCGGAAATGTTCTCGGCTCAAGAGGTTCAGTCATCCCTATTTTATTTGAACAGATGATGGAAGGTGAACCGTTGACCATCACAGACAAGAACATGACCAGATTTTTTATGTCTATTAATGATGCGGCCACACTGACACTGCAATCAGCCGCTATAACCACAGGCGGAGAAACTTTTATTTTTAAAATGGAATCACTGAAACTCGAGGAATTGATTCATGGATTTGAAGAATACGCAGCGCAGCACGGTCTCCCGCGCCCGACCGCAATAGAAGTCGGCAAGCGTCCAGGTGAAAAGCTTCACGAAGAATTGACATCTCCCCACGAAGTAGAGTCACTATATGAATGGGGCAACCTATATGCTATCCTCCCAGAACCTGAAAAACATCCTGATTTTCGCAAAGTCAATTTGCCCGGATATCAGTCTGATCAGGCTCCTCTTATTACAAAAGACAGAATTGCCCAAATTATTGAAGACCTGCATAAAGAAAAAAAGGCATAAAACAAGCCTGTCTATCCATTAGGCAGGCTTGTTTTTTCTTGCATTTATTTGTCAAATAGGTGCTGATAGCTTTCATATCCCTCTTCTTTGAGCTTATCCTTAGGAATAAACCGCAGCGCCGCAGAATTAATGCAGTAACGAAGTCCACTAGGTCCAGGTCCGTCATTAAATACATGTCCCAGATGGGAATCAGCTGTTCGGCTTCTGACTTCTGTCCGAATCATTCCGTGGCTCGTATCCTGTTTTTCTTCCACTTCTTCTTCCTCAATCGGCTTTGTAAAGCTTGGCCAGCCGCAGTGGGAATCAAATTTATCCTTGGAAGTAAACAAAGGCTTTCCTGACACAATGTCAACATAAAGCCCTTCTTCCTTATGATCCCAATACTCATTTTGAAACGGCGGCTCCGTTCCGTTATTTTGTGTGACCTCGTATTGCATACGGTTTAATGACTTTATTCTTTCTTCTTTATTTAGCGTCATTTATTTCGCCCCCCAATGCTCACTGATAAATCCAGATCTTCCGGAGCCTGTCCGGTAACGCTGATAATGCCCTGGATTCTTTTTATAAAAATGCTGATGGTAATCTTCTGCTTCATAGAATGGTTCAGCCTTTAAAATATCTGTCACGATAGGATCTTTAAAAATGCCGCTTTCCGCCAGCCGTTGTTTTGATGCTTCGGCAAGCTCCTTTTGTTTTTCATTATGATAAAAAATCGCTGCACGGTAAGAGCTGCCGCGATCAGCGAACTGGCCGCCTGCATCTGTCGGATCAATTTGCTGCCAGAACAGCTCTAACAGCTTTTCATAAGGGAATACATCAGGCTCAAACGTGATTTGTACGGCTTCACGATGCCCTGTTGTTTCGCTGCATACTTCTTCATACGTAGGGTTTTCAGTATGGCCGCCTGTATACCCGGACACCACTTTTTCAATTCCCGGCTGTTCGTCAAATGGTTTGACCATACACCAAAAACAGCCGCCTGCAAATGTGGCGAGTTCTTTTTTTTCAGACATACTGGTGCCTCCTTTGTTAATACGTGGTATTATTATATTATAGCATGTAAAAATAGAATGAAAATGATTCTGCTTTTCAATAAAAATCTATAGGTTTTGAGTATTAGCAATTATGTAATGGGGGTTCACAAATTTGAAAGTAAGAACACAAATGATGTATGATATGGAAACTTTACTCCGTAAAGTTTTTAAACAAATACGCAATGAAATCAACGATATTCTAGATAAAGAGCTTTCGCGGAATGAATTTACCATTTTGCGCATTCTAAGTGAACAGGGACCTAAGAAAGTGACGGAATTTGCGCCCATTTTGGAAGTATCGGCAAGCCATATTACCGCAGTGACTGACGCGCTGGTAGAAAAAGAATGGATCACGAGAATCAGATCGAAGGAAGATCGGCGGATCATCCGCATCCATATCACTGAAGCAGGTGAAAAAATCGTTCAGCATTTCAATGAGAAAAAAACTGAATATTTCTTTAAACGCTTTGATTGTTATACGGATACTGAACTCGCCACATTAATCGAGCTTTTCAGCAAACTTGATAAAAAACGGTAAAAAAAGCACATACCCATTTAGGGTATGTGCTTTTCGCAGCGTCTTTCTTATCTTTCAGTAAACAATTTCATCGTTTTCCAGCGGCCGTATCTGTAGTACAAAAACGCCGCACAGCTGCTGAATAAGAAACTCATACCGATTCCGAGACCGATCCCTTTCTGTCCAAGCCAAGCTGAAAACAGAGCCGTGAAAGGATATCTCAAAACCCAAAAAGAAATCAAATTTAAAACCAAAACCTGCATCATTGCCCCAGCAGCTCTGACAATTCCGTTCAGCACAAAATTAATACCGATAAAGGGATAGAAAAACGCAATCCACCGCAAATATTGTTCACCAAACGCTACCGCGTCAGGCTCACTAATAAATAACCTCATTAAATATTTTCCGAATATCCAAATGATAATAGCAATTACGAGCATGCAAGAAAAAACAGACATCACACCAAGCTTCGCAATCGATTCCACTCTTTTATAGTTTCCGAGTCCGATATTTTGTCCCGCCATGCTGTTGACCGCCGTACCGGCCGCCATAGCCGGAAGTGTGATGATGCTGTCCAGCCGCTGCACTGCGCCAAATCCAGAGACCACATGCTCTCCATAAGAGTTGACGACGCTCATGATCGCCATCATTCCGCCTGTAATCACCATCATCTGCAGACCGGCAGGAATACCAAGTTTTAGAATCAATGCAGTCTCTTCCCACTTAGGTGCTCTTGGCATAGAAAACGGAACCAGCTGATGTTTGATGACATAAAACAAACCGTAAAGAAACGCAATGCCCTGTGACAAAACAGTTGAATAAGCCGCTCCCGCAATCCCCATGCGGAAAACAGAAATAAAGAGCGGTGCCAGCACAGCATTCAGCACAACGGCAAAAGCGATGAACCGCAGCGGTGTTTTGCTGTCGCCTAGCGCCCGAAGAACCGTACTGATAAAGTTATAACCAAACAAAAACAGTATGCCGATAAATTGAATCTGCAAATAGATCTCGGCAAGCGGAATCATGGACTCCGGCGTTTGCAGAAGACGCAGCAATGGTTCTGACAGGAAAAAACCGGCTGCGCCGAACCCGATGCTTAAGCCTGTTAATAAAACCACAAAGGCATTTATATAAGACGCCATTCCTTTCTCATCATCTTTTCCCTTTTGCTGAGACAAAATGGTTAAGGTCGCATTATTAAGTCCCAAAATAAAAGACAGCACGGTTAAAACTATCGTGCTTGATACCGCGGCCGCGCCAAGCGCTTTTGCCCCCAGCAAATTGCCGATCCATAAACTGTCTATGAATTGAAAAGAAACCTGCAGAGCATTTCCCAGCATAATAGGCATCGAAAACAGGATAAGCTGCCTCAGCACGTTTCCCTTCGTAAAATCGTGTGCTTTCATTTCTTCTCCTTGTTCTCTTATATTTTCGTCCAGCCGCATGAAAAAAGAGACGGTGCAGCATGTCTCTTTTTTTCATGATTTATCGGTTTTTTTTCGGTCTTTCATGCCAAATGTAAACACCATCACACTCAAAAACAATGCGCAGTACGAAATGTTCAAGTACATTTGATCCATATCCTCAGCGGCCAGATGATGATAAGCCAGCCAGCCGAAGTAAAGGGAAAACGTAAATGATAACAAACTGAAATACTGGTAAATCCGCTTCATTTCAGTCACCTCTATTGTTTAGGATGGTAATAGGAAAACTCAATTTCATCTTTTTCTAAATTAATTTTATCTGCTTTGACATACATACCGTTCGTTAATGGCATTTCAGACAAACGAACCTCAATGCTTTTATCGCCGGGATGAACATGCACAAAGGATGGAAGTTCATAGAAGCTGTCCATATAATTTAACACAAAGCTAATAGGAATACTCAATTTCCCTAAGGAAAATTTCGTTACATTCAGCTCGACATCGCCATTCTTTTTCACGGTCGGCTCAAATGCGATAAACGCGTCAATTGACGTGGAAAATGCTTTGATTTTCCCTGCCACATGGACATCGTCATCTATATCCACTTTGTAATCAAGCTGATTTGACGCTTTCTCGTTTAAATATGAGTTGACAAACGCAGCTAAGGATTCTTTTGTGCTTGTCACTTGAAATCCGTACTCGCTTTTAGAGGTATCCTCTACCTCAGCTTGCTTGCCCGGCAGCATGACCAGCGTCACAAATCCTACTGCTAATACAATATTGATGGCAAGCAATATAAAAAACAGTCGTTTCCAGTTATTCATGATTTCACCCTACTCTTTCGGTAATCCTTCTTTTTCAATTGCTTGATAGACCCGCTTCGCTATTAAGGAATAACCCGTTCCATTAGGATGAAAATCATCTTCCTCAGAAATTCGTTTACTGTCACTTTTTTGATTGAACAAGTCTTCTATATTAATGATTTTTGCATGTTTATCTTTTTTCAGCTCTTTTTTAGCAATGTTGTTCCAATCAGTGACTACCCCGTTTATTTCCTGTAATTCAGATAAAGTAAATGTAAACGGATTATACATGCTGACATAAATCAGCTCTGCGTGATTATTCAGTGCGCGGATTTCTGAAATGATTTTTTTAAAACGCTTTTCGTACGGCTTTTCCTCTTCCTGAAACGGTTCGACGGTTAATTGCAGAAAGTTTTGACGAAGGACCTTCATCAGATCATTACCGCCAATTGTTAAAAAGACATAATCTGCATCTTTTATGCCTTTTTGAACGTTTTTATCTTTTAGTTTCTCTAACAAATCCTCCGAACGATTCCCTTTGACGGCATAATTTTTAACGTCAACCTTTTTGACTTGCTCATTTGACCGGATAGAATCCGCCACCTTGCCGACATATCCCTTGCCCTCAGGATCTCCGACACCTTCTGTAAGCGAATCTCCGACAGCGGCAATGACAATGTGTTCCTTCGTTTTCAGTTCATGGGCTTTTTGTTTTCCCTCAGATGCTGTACGTATGCTCGTACATGCAGTAAGAAGCAAAATCAAACTGGCCATGAGTGCAAAAATGCGCAGTTTCAATCTTGTTGCTCCTCCCCATTCTACTAGTGGAAAGTGTATCATGTTTTAGGAGATTTGAAAATGCCTTGTCTTCGAGATTACTTGAGTTTACTAGCCGCTTTCACATCAGCGATGATGTCATCGTATGGTGTATTTTCTACTCCATTGTAATCTTTTAGCACTTTACCGTCAGGGCCTACTAAATAAAAAGAGGATTGGTGAATGACCTGGTCCTGGCCTTCAGGTTTCTTCACGATCGCTTTAAAGCTATCAAACGCAAACGTCTCGATGTCACTTTGACTGTATCCCGTTAGAAAATCCCAGTTATCAAAAGATAAAGGATAATTTGCCGCAAATTTTTTCAGCTGCTTCGGGTTATCATTCTCAGGATCAACACTAAAGGATACGATACGCACATCTATATTCTCAGCCTTTAATTTCTTTTGAAGATCTGTCATATGAGCCGTCATCGGCGGACACACGGTCTCACAATTGGTAAAAATAAAGTCTGCGAGCCAAACCTTTCCTTTTAAACTGTCTAAAGAAACATTTTTGCCATCTTGGTTTTTAAAAGTAAAAGACTCCACTTGGTAATTAAGCGGATCCTTAATCTGATGTCCTCCGCAGGCACACAAAAGCAGAAAAATCAGCCCCGCCGCCAACCCTTTGATCATCTTCATGTCCTTCACCCTTTCCAGCTTAAAGCGCTTACTAATGCCGCGCTTACCTTCTTACATCTTGTTTAATTCTATACCCGCAAAAAAAATTCCTGCATGCCCCTTCGTCAGCCTGCGAGCGGCATAGCAAAGGGGACACACAGGAATAAACGGCGTATCACGCGTTGTGTTTTAACACCTCTTGATGAAAAACAGCCTGATAATCAGTCCATTTCATCCGGCGCTTCATATATTGTCGGAAAGAATACACTTTTGCCCTGCTTTTTGATGAAAACACTTCTTTTAAGTAGATCTGCAAATGCTGATTCAGCATAAAGAAATAATGTTCATCTTCCTTTAACACAGGTATTTCTGTCACTTTCACCTGAATCCCGTCGCTGCGTTTGAACTCTAGGCTTTTGAGTAACAAGCTATCAATCCTCATTTTTTGATTGTTTTCTTCTATTATATACAATGCCGGCCGGACTGTCTGTCATTTTGCGCGGTTGTGCCGAAAAAATCAGATCAGCAGATGGAATAAATCTTGATCCTTATTTACCTCTAAATAATGAAACGCTTTTTTATTCATCCGTTCAATCAGCGGTCCATAGTCAGCTTTGTTTTGAAGCTCAATGCCGACCAGGGCCGGTCCGTTGCTTTTATTGTTTTTCTTCGTATACTCAAATCGTGTAATGTCATCATTCGGCCCAAGAACTTCGTCAAGAAATTCACGGAGTGCACCAGCTCTTTGCGGAAAATTGACGATAAAATAGTGCTGAAGGCCTTCGAAAATCATAGACCGCTCCTTCATTTCCTGCATTCTTCCGATATCGTTATTGCCGCCGCTGACAACACATACTACGTTTTTCCCTTTAATTTCTTCCTTATATAAATCCAGTGCCGCGACAGAAAGAGCACCCGCCGGTTCAGCGACAATCGCACATTGATTATATAGTTCAAGAATGGCTGTGCATACCTTCCCTTCTGGCACGAGAAGTATGTCATCAACAACGGTTTCTAGCGCTTGAAAGGTTTCATCGCCGATTTTTTTTACAGCCGCTCCGTCCACAAATTTATCAATTTTATCTAACGTGACAACATGTCCAGCTTTGTTAGATTCAAAATAAGACGCAGCACCCGCCGGTTCAACCGCGATTACTTTGGTTTCAGGAGACACGTTTTTCATATACGTGCCGACCCCTGCAAGAAGCCCGCCTCCCCCGACACTTGCAAATAGAAAATGCGGTTCTGTATCAATATCGTTTAAAATTTCAACCGCCAGAGTTCCCTGGCCGGCCATTACATCCGGATCATCAAACGGATGGATAAAGGTGCGGTGTTCCTGCTCACAGCATTCAACTGCGTTTTTATACGCATCATCAAAAGTATCACCTGTCAAAATAATATCGATAAACCCTTTTCCGAACAGTTCAACTTGTGACACTTTTTGTCTTGGTGTTGTGGAAGGCATGAAAATCTTCCCGTGAACGCCCAAGTGTTTACACGAAAACGCTACACCTTGCGCGTGGTTTCCGGCACTTGCACACACGACTCCGTTTTTAGTCTGCTCGTCAGAGAGCTGCTTCATTTTGTTATAAGCCCCTCTGAGTTTAAAAGATCTGACTACCTGCAAGTCTTCTCGTTTCAAATAAATATTGCATTCGTATCTCTCAGAAAGTCTGTCATTCCTTTGCAGCGGTGTGTGAGTCACAACGTCCTTCACGTTTTGATGAGCCTTTAAAATGTCTTTCACTTGGATGAGAGAGTTTTCTTTAAGCAACGGTTTCATGTACAGATTCCTTTCTTGTTTTAAATCCCTATTTAATATGCCATTATAACACGAATATTCAAATAATAAGACAATTATTTTTATTTAGTAAATAAAAAAATGAATCGTATTCTAAGTTCCCCGCACCCGTGATAACATCTGCGTGACCTGTATCCAGCAGCCTAAGAAAAAAGTTTCTTAAAGATAAAAGATGTTTTCATCTGAAAGGCATGCTATAATAGAACCAATTAGAACCAAAAGGAGCCAATAAATGATTACCGCACCTCGACCTTGCACTTTTCATAATCTAATTGGAGAGCATCAACTATTTCTCGAAACAAAACGAGTCGCCATGCAGTTCGCCCTATCAGAGCTTCCTGTCCTGATCACAGGAAAGGTCGGAACAGGCAAGGATCATTTTGCACAAGCCATACACCAAGGCTCTTCAAGAAACGGCGAACCATTGATCAGTATCAATTGCAGCACCCATTCAGAAGAAAACCTTGCATACGAGCTTTTTGGCGCTGATGATGCCTTGGGTGCGTTTCAAAAAGCGGCCCGAGGTACACTTTTTCTTAATGACGTATGGAGTATGCCGGTTTCTGTACAAGCTAAGCTTCTAGAAGCACTTGACTCAGAGGGGGAAAAACCGAGAATCATCTGTGCTTCTGCAATCCCGATAACAGAAGTTGCTGAAAATACATTCAGGCAGGACTTATTTTACAGGCTGAACATTTTAACGCTCACATTGCCGGTGCTGTCCGAGCGAAAAAGCGATATCCCCCTTTTGACCCAGTATTTCCTTTCGGAATCGGGGCAGCAATTGTTAATTGACCCCTCAGTCTTTCCGCTGCTTGAACAGCATCCCTTTGATGGGAATGTAAGAGAATTAAAAAACACTGCAGATTATATGGCGGCTGTATCAAGCGGAGGAACCATTCATCCGTATGACGTGCCGCCGTATATACGGGACGGGCTAAATGAAAAAACGACGAAGAAAAAAGCGAAGCTTCTGACTTTAATGGAAAAAGCCGAGTTTCTGTTTATTTTGGAAACCATAAAAGTGTTAAATGAAAAAGGCGAACCGGCAAGCAGACGGATTATCTCTGAAAGCAGCAAAAACAGCCAAATCTCTTTAACGCCGCAGCAGGTCAGAAGCCGTCTCGATTATTTGGAGAAGAAAGAGTATGTGACAAAAAGCCGCGGACGTGCGGGCACGAAAATCACTTTAGAAGGGCTGAATTTTTTAGAAACGCTGCAAAAACAAATGATGTAGCAGCTAAAGAGAGGAGAATGTACGTGTATACAATAAAAGAAGAGATCGCCAACGCCATTACCCACGGCATCGGTGTGTTCTTATCCATACCAGCATTAGTGTTTCTCATCATATTTGCGGCTAATTACGGGTCCGCATGGGATATCGTCAGTTTTACCATATTTGGTGTTTCCATGCTGCTGCTTTATTTGAGCTCCACGCTGCTTCACAGCATTCAGCACAAAAAGGCGAAAGATATTTTGGAGATTATTGACCATAGCGCTATTTACGTGTTGATCGCCGGAACCTATACCCCTTTTCTGCTTGGGCCGTTAAAAGGCACACTCGGCTTCACCCTGCTGATCATCGTTTGGGCGCTTGCCCTTGGCGGAATCGTATTCAAAATTTTCTTCGTAAAACGGTTTATCATTTTATCTACCTTGATGTATTTATTAATGGGATGGCTAATGATTATCGCGGTTAAGCCTTTATATGCTTCACTGACAGGAGCTGGATTCAGCCTTCTTTTGCTTGGCGGTCTGTTGTATTCAGCCGGAACGATCTTTTATATTTGGAGAAAGATCCCCTTCCATCATGCCATTTGGCACAGCTTTGTTTTAGGCGGGAGTGCGGCGATGTTTTTCTGCGTGCTGTTCTATTGTGTGAAAGTGCCGTTTTTATCCTAATGAAAAAGCGCAGTCTCAGTGACTGCGCTTTTTTAGGCCCGTAATTGCTTCTCACTTGCCGGTATATAAGCCTTGGAAAATGACACTTCTATATCTGCTGGCTTTAAGCGTTTAACAAGCGATCCCTTCAGCAGTTCATCGGTTCCTTTCGTTTCCACCATTACAACCGGAAGGCTGCAGCGGGCTGCAAGTTCCAATGGATTGATACAGCCATCTAAAGAAAGAATCATGCTTTGGCCTTTTTCTAATTGGGTCAAAATATCTTCATATACCATGTCTGAACTGCTCTCTCGAATGACATTCATCCGTTCAAGCCATTGCCCGATAATCGGTAAACAAAACACTTTGGGATTTGTGATAAATCCGGCTGGTTCTTCAATATACCCGGCAATCAAAGCAAGTTCAGGCAATCCTAAACGAGAATGCACATACAAAACAGGACCGCTCGGTATCGGCTCTGGCTGATGAATGGTGATGACAGATCCTGAAATGCCGATACAGCCTTCCAAAAACGCCTTTGGCTGCTCGTAAACGAGCGTCATCTGTTTTTTGTATGACAGACGCGGATCCAGCATTCTTTGATTAAACAATTGTTTTATATTTTTTAACAGCATATACACAATGTAAATCACTAGACAGCTGTAGCGAATCAATTAAAATCCTCCCGCTTCAGATGATACATTCTTTTTTTCATACACTAAAAATTCATAGTCATACGGATTTTTTTCGTCCTTAGTCCCTTGCTCAGAAGAAACAAGTTTCCATTTGCTCTCATCAAATTCAGGAAAGTAGCGGTCTCCATCAAACTGGTGATGAATTTTTGTCATATACAGCCTGTCCGCATAAGGGAACAGCGCCGTGTAAAGCTGTGCGCCTCCGATCACGAAGCATTCCTCAGTATCTGAGGCAATCTGGAACACATCCTCTATTGAACTGACGACGGTACAACCGGGAAATTCTGAATCGTGTGCAGATGTCACAACAATATTTTTCCGATTCGGAAGCGGACGTCCAATTGATTCATATGTTTTTCGCCCCATGATGATTGAATGTCCTGAGGTTATTTTTTTAAAGTATGCAAGGTCATTCGGCAAATGCCACGGCAAATCATTGTCCTTCCCGATAAGCCGGTTGGCATCCATCGCGAAAATGAATGAAATCATACGCTGACCGCTCCTTTAATATGCGGATGCGGATTGTAATCTTCAATGATAAAGTCATCAAACGTAAAGCCGAAAATCGAATCAACCTCTCTGGCAAAACGAAGCTTCGGCAGCGGGCGGACATCTCTAGTCAGCTGCAAGTTAACCTGTTCAATGTGATTTTGATAAATATGAACATCGCCGAATGTATGAATAAACTCGCCCGGCTCAAGCCCTGTTACATGCGCGATCATCATCGTAAGCAGCGCATAAGAAGCTATATTAAACGGCACACCGAGGAAAACATCGGCTGAGCGCTGATAAAGCTGGCAGGACAGCTTGCCGTCAGATACATAAAATTGGAACAGGCAGTGGCACGGAGGCAAGGCCATTTTATCGATTTCACCAACATTCCATGCACTGACGATTAAGCGTCTTGAGTTCGGATTTGTTTTAATATCTTCCACAAGACGTGAAATTTGATCAATGGTTTCTCCGTCAGCTCCCCGCCACGAACGCCATTGCGAACCATATACAGGTCCGAGCTCGCCGTTTTCATCGGCCCACTCATTCCAAATACGCACTCCGTTTTCCTGCAGATAGCGTACATTGGTATCACCCTTTAAAAACCAAAGCAGCTCGTGCGCAATTGATTTAAAGTGAAGTTTTTTTGTGGTCAGCATCGGGAAGCCTTCCTGTAAATTAAATCTCATTTGATAGCCGAAGGTGCTGATTGTTCCGGTTCCTGTACGGTCACCCTTTTTTTCACCATGATCTAAAACATGTCGGCATAAATCTTTATATTGTTTCATTTTATTCATCCTTTAAAAGTAGTCTTATAGTAGTGTAACACAATAAAAAATCATTTCTGAACCCAGAAATGATTTTTTTATAAGTCAGCTGACAACAGGCTTTTCGTCCTGTTCCTTTTCTTCATCTTGCAGATCCTGATGCGTATGGGCAATTCTGCTCGCTGCTGCGGCTGCAAGTGCAGCCACAATATCATCCAAAAACGTATGGATGCCGTCAGGGCTTTCATCGAGCTCCTTAATAATTCCGATCTTCTCTTTATCCAAATAACCAAAGTTGGTCAAACCGATCGAGCCGTACACATTAACGATTGAAAGAGGGATAATTTCATCTATGCCGTACAGCGGTTCATCTGTTTCAACAAGATGCTGCAGCGGTTCAGGAAGCAGTTTCTGCTCTGCAAGCTGATCAAGCGCCAGCCCGGTTAAAACAGCATGGATAATTTCACGCTTGTTCAGTACTTTTTCTACATTCTCCATACATACACTAAGCGGGAGATTTGGATTGTATTTTTCCTGAAGTTTTTGAACAATACGCGCAATATCTTCTATCATAACGCCCCGTTTGTTCAGCATATCTTTTGTTATATCGACCATTTCATTCATTGTGTACTTTTTCATATCTAATGGCATCTCCTTTAGGCACTCATCCAGTTGGGAGGTGTGTTGCGGTCCCAATAAATGCTCCCAAGCTCATGGTGTGATTGAAATCCATCTTCTGCTGTATGATAATGAAAATTAAACCAGTAGCCGTCATGAGGAGGGTGATCTCTGCGCACATGGAACCTGAGGAGGTCTTCTCCGGTTGTCCGATTGTAAACATGAAAGATTTTCTCCGTTTTCCCCGCTGAAGGCTTGCTTGAAATCACAACATCTTGATACGCTTCGTCATCTTGTAATGTCGCTAAAAAGTCACATATGACGTTTTCGATTTTCGGCAGAATCTCTTTCCGATAGTCATCTTCAATGACCGGAGCAATTTTGCTGCCAAATTTCAAAAAGGACTGATTTTCAGCGCTGTCAAGGAGCTGTTCCTTGTACGATTGAAAAAGTAATTCGGGGTCTCGCCTGTCTTCCGATTCATAATCATCGTACAAATCATGCTCATCATAAAAAGCGGTGTAATCATTCTGCTCAAGACTGCTCGGCTGTCCTGAAGGCTTGTCTGCCATGAGAGCAGCCGGAGGAGATACGAGCCCGAACGTTACGATGGTAAATAAAACCACAAGGGTCTTTCTCATCCACAATTTCATGACTGCTTATTCCTCTCTATTTTATTGTCATGTTTCTCTTATTTTATCATAGGTCGAACTTACAAGTCATGTACTATATGAAGCTCTAAGTCAATTTAGGAGATTTGTTGCTTTGCCCCGTGTGTAAAAACGCTTACAATATAATATGAAAGGAGGCCTTCCGCATGATTGACGCTTTATTTGCAACGGTTTCACTTTTAACATTATTATACTTTGTCGTCATGGAAGTCACCGATTAGAAACAAGCCCGTGAGGTTCTTCACGGGCTTGTTTCGCTTGCGATTTGAATAACACCGTAGTGAAAAAGCGCTGTTTTTCTTTTCAATACGTTAAAACCAAATTGGTCAAAGTGCGGGCTTTTCCAATGGTCTTTGAGTACAACGCTTTTTCTGGCTGCCCGCACCGCTTCTTTGATGCAGCCGTCGGCCAATGCAGAATCCTCAGCCAGCTCGCGTAATGGCGCAATGCCGTCAGACGACTCTACAGGCTCATGAAACATCGGATCAAAATAAATGACATCTACTGATTTGTCAGGCAGCTGCTTTAGATAGTCAAAGCAATCCGCATGATTCACTTGTATTCTTCTCATGGCAGCTTGAAGCTGTTCTATACCGGTTTCCCACGAATGGAGCCCCGTATTCACCAGAACGGACACAAGCTTGTTTTTTTCCAGCCCGATCACCGACCCGGTTTCACCAACGGCCATACTTGCGATAATTGCGTCGGAAGCCAGACCGAGCGTGCAATCCAAAAAAGAATCTCCCGCCGTTAAGCCGGCTGCCCGAAGCATTGGCTCTTGCTCGCCGCGCATAAACCGTTTAGCTCTGAACATCGCTGTATTCGGATGAAAAAAGAATTTACCGCCTTGTTTTGTATAAAGTTCGAACCGCTCTTTTCCAATCACGAGCAAATCACGCTCAGCTGACTTCAGCATATTTTCAACCGTTTGTTTATTTCGGTCGCAATATCGTATACCCAGCTCTTCCGAAAGCATTTTTGCGATCTTTATCGTGTGGTCAGACGGTCTATAGCTTGTTGTAATCATGATCTATACTCCAAAAGAAAATGCCCGGAAAACGGGCATTTAGCAGTGTGCATCAAAGGCGTCAGTTAAGTTTTTCATGATTTCTTCCATTTCGTGCCCTTCAATCTCATGACGCGGAATAAAATGCACGACTTCTTTGCCTTTCAAAAGAGCCATTGACGGCGAAGAAGGCTCCTGGCCTGTAAAATACTCCCGCATTTTTGCAGTGGCTTCTTTATCTTGGCCCGCAAATACTGTCACCGTATTGTCAGGTGTTTTGTCGTTCTGCAGGACTGCCTGAGTTGCCGCAGGACGCGCAAGACCAGCTGCACAGCCGCAAACAGAGTTAACGACTACGAGAGTTGTGCCCTCTGCCTTTTCCATAAAATTCTCCACTTCTTCTGCCGTTGTTAATTCTTCAAAACCGGCCCCAGTCAGCTCGCGGCGCATCGGAACGACAAGCTGGCGCATATATTCTTCATAAGCCATTGACATAAAAAAAGCCCCCTCTATTATCCTTCATCTGAAGTAAAGGATACTATAGAGAGAGCCGGATTTCAAATGTTCACATCTTAAAATAAGAGAATGTGATCATGATGTCTAGATTTTCATGATACCGCCCGTATTGGCACTTGTTACAAGTTTAGAATAACGGGCTAAATAGCCGGTTTTCACTTTTGGCTCAAAGCCTTTCCAATTCGCTTTCCGTTTTTCCCATTCTTCTTCCGGCACTTGAACGTCCAGGATGCGTTTTTCAATATCAACGATGATATGATCGCCGTTTTCAACAAAGGCAAGCGGTCCGCCTTCTGCTGCCTCTGGTGATACGTGTCCGATTGAAAGGCCTCGTGATGCTCCGGAAAAACGTCCGTCTGTAATCAGCGCTACTTTCGGACCAAGCCCCATTCCGACAATCTGTGATGTAGGTGCAAGCATTTCAGGCATACCCGGCCCGCCCTTTGGCCCTTCGTAACGAATGATGACGACATCGCCTTCTTTTACTTTCCGGTTGATAATGCCGTCTAGCGCCTCATCCTGAGAGTCGAATACGACAGCCGGCCCTTCGTGTCTCGTAATTCCGTTCTGTACGCCGCCGGTTTTGATGATAGCGCCGTCCGGAGCCAGATTTCCGAATAATACGGCAAGGCCGCCCTTTTCAGTGAATGGCTGATCTAACGGATGAATCACGTTATAATCCTTCACTTCATGTCCGGCAATGGTTTCTCCAAGCGTCTCACCTGTAACTGTCAGCGCGTCCAAATGAAGTGCTCCTTCTTTTTTGGAAAGCTCATTCAATGCTGCAGACACACCGCCCGCTTCATGAAGATCTTCAATAAATACATCAGATGCAGGCGCCAGCTTGGCCAAATGCGGCACGCGCTCTGCGACTTCATTGATGCGTTCTAAAGAGTATTCAACGCCCGCTTCATTTGCAAGGGCAAGCGTATGAAGTACAGTATTTGTTGAACCGCCGAGCGCCATATCAAGCGCAAACGCGTTATCAATCGCTTTTACTGTAACGATATCTCTCGGTTTGATGTCTTTGCGAATGGTTTCCATTAATTGCGCAGCTGATTTTCTGACAAACTCTTTTCGTTCCGGTGATGTCGCGAGAATGGTTCCATTACCAGGCAAAGCCAATCCAAGCGCCTCTGACAGACAGTTCATTGAGTTTGCTGTAAACATTCCCGAGCAAGATCCGCATGTCGGGCAGCCGAACTGTTCTAATTCTTGAAGTTCGCTTTCGCCGATTTTTCCAGCTTGATAAGCACCGACTCCCTCAAATACTGAAGAAAGAGAGATTTTGCGGCCGTCGCTTGTTCTTCCTGCCGCCATCGGTCCTCCGCTGACAAAAATGGTCGGAATGTTGATGCGCATAGCCGCCATAAGCATTCCCGGCGTGATTTTATCACAGTTCGGAATACAGACCATTCCGTCAAACCAGTGCGCTGATACGACAGTTTCCACTGAGTCCGCGATGATCTCACGGCTCGGGAGCGAATATCTCATTCCGATATGCCCCATCGCAATTCCGTCATCTACACCGATTGTATTAAATTCAAACGGTACGCCTCCGGCTTCTCTGATTGCTTCTTTTACGATTTTCCCAAACTCCTGCAAGTGAACATGACCGGGAACGATATCAATATATGAGTTACAAACCGCAATAAACGGTTTACCAAAATCCTCTTCTTTTACACCTGCTGCGCGGAGCAAACTGCGGTGCGGTGCTCTATCGATTCCTTGTGTGATCATGTTACTGCGTAATTCTGCCATGGTGATCCTCCTAAATAGTCTCAATTGTTAGATTGAATTTTATTTTAACAATTTTCAGTTTATTTGTGGGCCGTTTTAGCTAAATCGCATGATTTCAGGCCGCCCTTTCCTCTGTTGTTTGATTCATGTTTTTATATTTATATAGCTTTCTGTCGATGGGAACCCTCCAACTATTAATATTGTTACTTACTATATATAGTTTTTGATTATTTTTCAACAATATTCGAAATAATTTTTATAAAAAGTGAATTCAAACAAAAAAGGTGCATGATCTGCACCTTCATCTTCTTTTTTATTCGCCTTTTTTTCTGCTCTCTGTCATTTGCTTCCAGACTGAACCTTTTGCCTCTTCCCCATGTTCGATTCGTTCCAGCGCCATTTTCACTTGAAGGCTGACTTCGAATTCCGGATCATCTTCAGCAGCCCGCAAAGCTTCTATTGCACTTTCATCACCGACTTCGTAAAGGAACATAGCGGCGCGCCAGCGGACCAGCTTGCTTGAGTCGCTTAACGATTTTATCATCGCAGGGATGGCTTGAGGATCGCCGATATCAGACAGGCAGTCTCCAGCCGTTCTTCTCACCGATACAGACTTATCCTCAAGCGCCTTATACAATAGAGGAAGAGCATCAGGTGATTCAATCATTCCCAAATACACAACAGCCTGTCTTCTAATGGACACCTTCGGATCATCCAATGCTTTTTGCAAAACGGGGATGTCCTCTTCTTTTGGATCCATCTGCTCCAAGTGTGCGTATCGCCGCTTCCAGTCCTCATCATCCAGCATGTCAAGCGTTACTTTATAGGCTTTGCGCTGTGCTGTTTGTTTCGTTTCGCCTTTACCTTGGATCGCTGCTTCCGTTAGCCGTTTCAGCCTTTCATCACTGTAAGCGGCCTGAAGCTCTTCTGTCACGTCATGGCCGATTTCAGTAAAATCGCCGAATCTGACGCCTTGTTCTTTCCAAGCTCGTTCAAACACAACATTTGACGCTTCAGATCTGAGTTTTAAGATCGCCTGCTGAAAACGGTCAGGAAGCCCGAACCGCTCTTCACGCTCACCATCTGTTAATTTGACTTGCATAGGAATTCCGCTGAACATCTGTACAAAAACTTTCACTTCTCCAAATGACTCCTGATCCGAGCGGTTTTCTGCACTCTCAGCGCTCTCCATTCCAAATGCCGTCCGGACTTGCGGTAAAATGTCTTTCCAGTCATATCTGGCGTTCCGTTCAACCGCAAGAAAGTCGGCAACGTGATATACCCCTTTAACTCCTTCAATATTTAGGATTTCCACGACAACAGGCGGGGCGCCTTCTGCCTGATCCGGTTTATAATTATTGCTTTTGCCCGCCGGAAGCTCTTCCGTTAAGATGACCTTCATTGTATTCGGGCTTGGCGTCGGTTCAATTGATTTTATCTTCATGATTGTCCTCCTATAGCCTATCTGTGACTTATTCTAACATAGTCGCCCCGCGCCTTCTATTACGATGTTTCAATATCAATTCCGGGAATTTCTTTTTCTAATTGACTGACAAAATGAAGCATAAATTTATGCCTCTCGTCAGCCATTTCTCTTGCGGTATCTGTATTCATCATATCTTTTAGGAGCAGCAGCTTGCTGAAAAAGTGGGTATAGGCACTCTTATCATTTCCATAAAGGCTATGTCCCTTTGCTCCCGCAAACATAAACGTCCGTGCTATACCAACTGCGCCGATCGCATCCAGCCTGTCAGCATCCTGTACGATTTTCCCCTCAAGTGAAAGCGGTTCTTTTCCGAGCTTTTCCCTGTCCCGAAAGGACATTCTAGTAATAATGTGAATAATTCTTTCAGCCTCATCTTTTCCGGCTCCTAAAGAAACCAGCCGTTCGTCCACCTCACTGACTGAAAGCCTGATTGCGTCAGGCAGCTTCACATCAATCAAATCATGAACCAAGGCTGCCGCTTCAACGACGAACAAATCCGCATTTTCCTTTTTTCCAATAGATAAAGCAAGCTCTGCAACTCTTGACACATGAAGCCAATCATGACCCGTGCTTTCCCCGCTCAGAACAGATTTGACCCATGTCCTGATTTGCTCTGTCTGCATCAGTTTTCGATCCCGCACCAAAACACCCTCTTTATTGTCCTAATAACTTCGCAATAACGTCTTCCAGTTCTTTCGGATTTGTGTTTGGTGAGTAGCGTCCGGCTATTTCTCCGTTTCTGTCCACTACAAATTTAGTGAAATTCCATTTGATTGCCTTTGTTCCAAGCATGCCTTTCGCATTGTCTGTCAAATACGCAAAAAGCGGGTGGGCATTTTTTCCGTTCACCTCGACTTTTGAAAACATGGGAAACGTCACACCGTAATTTGTTTCGCAAAATTCCTGTATGCCTTCCTCGTCGTCAGGCTCCTGATTCATAAATTGATTGCAGGGAAACCCTAAAATCTCCAGGCCCTCCGGTTGGTATGTATCATACAACTCCTGAAGCTGCTTAAATTGAGGAGTAAAACCGCATTTACTGGCTGTGTTAACAATCAACAACACCTTTCCGGCAAATGGCTGAAGTGTCATGTCTTTGCCTGTAATGGTGCGGACCCTCATATTGTATATAGACATTGAAATTCCCTCCTAATGAACCTGAGTGCTGTGATTATTTTACCTTTTTTCCTGTTTCAAAACAAAACGGAAGCTCTAGGTTTATCAATTGTACAGACATCGTGTTCAACGGATGTTCTTCCCTCATCGGATCATTTGTTTATAAACAGAAACATCTCTTGAGAAGGAGCTATTATTCTATTTATTGCATGACACCTGGAAAACTCATTACAGTGAAACCAAAAGTCATATGTTTGCGTTTATTATATAGTATTTTCTGCTGTTCCCCTTCAAACCCTTATAGATAGATTGAAAATTGGCGGGAAAATTCCTATAATGAAGAAAATTAACGGGGAAATGATGGAGGTGGCACGTTGCCTATTAATATACCTACACACCTGCCGGCAAAACAGGTGCTTGAGAGTGAACATATCTTTGTAATGGATGAAAGCAGAGCATTTCATCAGGATATCCGGCCGCAGAAAATTATTATTTTAAATTTAATGCCGAAAAAAATCCAAACGGAAACTCAGCTGCTCAGACTGCTTGGGAATTCGCCTTTGCAGGTTCATTTTACATTTTTAATCCCAAGCACTCATACACCGAAAAATACAGCAAGGGAACACCTTGATGAGTTTTATACGACATTCTCCAATATCCGTCATAAGAAATTTGACGGCATGATCATCACCGGTGCGCCGATCGAGCATTTGGCGTTTGAAGATGTTTCTTATTGGGAAGAGCTCAAAGAGATTATGGAATGGAGCAAAACAAATGTCACGTCAACCTTGCATATTTGCTGGGGTGCTCAGGCAGGTTTGTATTATCATTACGGCGTGGAAAAAACTGAAATGCCGAAAAAAATCTTTGGTGTGTTTGAACATACTGTTCTTTCCAAGCACGAAAGATTGGTAAGAGGTTTTGACGAGCTATACTACGTGCCGCATTCCCGGCATACAGATATAAATATGGAACAACTGCAAGCAGTGCCCGAGTTAAACATTCTTACTGCATCAAAGGAAGCTGGGGTTTGCTTAATTGTGTCAAAAGACGAAAAACAAGTCTTTTTAACAGGACACCCTGAATATGATACAAATACGTTACTTCAAGAGTATGAAAGAGATCTGGAACGAAACCTTTCGACTGTCGAGGCGCCGAAACATTATTTCGCAGAAGACAGCAAAGAACCTGTCAATCGCTGGAAAGCACATGCGACATTATTGTTTATGAACTGGCTTAATTATTATGTTTACCAAGAAACTCCTTATGAATGGGACTAATTTTTCTTTTTAAAGTGATACGCTGAGCAAAAAATATGATAAAATACATCTGATTCAGTATGCGTATAACAAAAATTAAAAATACTGGAATCCGAATCTTTTAAAATTAGTTTAATTTTTTCACTGCATTAATAATTCGATTATGTATTTGTGTTATGTTTATGTATAGACAATAACTCCTTACGATGCATGAAGCTTGCTTGTTGTTGATTACATTGAGGTGAATTTACTTGAATACCAATAAAAGAGTATTAATTTTGACTGCAAATTACGGAAATGGACATGTACAGGTAGCCAAAACGCTTTATGAACAATGTGTACGTCTCGGCTTTCAGCATGTAACAGTTTCTAATTTGTATCAAGAGTCAAATCCGATTGTTTCAGAGGTAACTCAGTACCTTTATTTAAAAAGCTTCTCAATCGGAAAACAGTTTTATCGTTTGTTTTATTACGGAGTTGACAAAATCTATAATAAACGTAAATTTAATATTTACTTTAAAATGGGAAATAAACGATTGGGCGAACTTGTCGATGAACATCAGCCCGACATCATTATTAATACATTTCCGATGATCGTCGTACCCGAATACAGACGGAGAACAGGAAGAGTTATTCCTACCTTCAATGTCATGACTGATTTTTGTCTTCATAAAATTTGGGTTCACGAAAATGTGGATAAATATTATGTGGCGACAGATTATGTGAAGGAAAAACTGATTGAGATCGGGACCCATCCCAGCAACGTGAAAATTACGGGAATTCCGATCAGGCCTCAATTTGAAGAATCGCTGCCGGTTGAGCCGATTTATAAAAAGTACGATCTTTCGCCTGATAAAAAAGTGCTGCTCATCATGGCTGGCGCACACGGTGTATTAAAGAACGTAAAAGAGCTGTGCGAAAACCTTGTTATGGATGATCAGGTGCAAGTGGTGGTCGTATGCGGAAAAAATACGGCTTTAAAAGAATCCTTGAGCATACTTGAAGCAGAAAACGGCGATAACTTAAAGGTTCTCGGCTATGTAGAGCGAATTGACGAGCTCTTCCGGGTCACAGATTGCATGATTACAAAACCAGGCGGCATTACTTTGACAGAAGCCACTGCTATCGGCGTGCCTGTCATTCTGTACAAACCAGTGCCCGGACAAGAAAAAGAAAATGCAAATTTCTTTGAGGACCGCGGAGCTGCCATTGTCGTGAACCGGCATGAAGAGATTCTCGAGTCTGTCACCTCCCTTCTTTCAGATGAAGATACCTTACAGCGAATGAAGAAAAACATTAAGAGTCTTCATTTGGCACACTCCTCTGAAGTGATTTTGGAGGATATTTTGAAGGAATCAGAAATGATGACGACCAAACAAAAAGCCAAGGCGCTTTCTTAACTGATGTTCTTGCAGGAGCACACGAAAAATCGTGTGCTCTTTTTATTCGCATTCATCTTTTCGTAAAAGCGGTTACATTTTTTTGAGAAACTTGCCCTTTTTTTGAAAAATAAGCAGTTTCGCAACTTGACGCGTGCTGCCAGATGGTGTATAGTTGAACCATCATTTAACAACGAAACGAAGTTAAATGATACAAAATTTTTTTTAGCACATAGGTGCTACAGTACTAGGAGGAATTAAGCAATATGCAAAACGGTAAAGTAAAATGGTTCAACAACGAAAAAGGATTCGGCTTCATTGAAGTTGAAGGCGGAGACGATGTATTTGTTCACTTCACAGCTATCGAAGGAGAAGGATACAAATCATTAGAAGAAGGACAAGAAGTTTCTTTTGAAATTGTCGAAGGTAATCGTGGACCTCAAGCTTCTAATGTTGTAAAACTCTAAACTCAATATAAGTTGACAAATAGAGGAGAGGCAAATGCCTCTCCTATTTGATTTTCATCTGAATTTCGATCGCTAAAATGTTTTGTTTGCACCTCTGCTCAATCTCTTCAATATGCTTTTCCATTGACGGCTTTCCTTTTTTCGCAATATCCGCAAGTTCTTCTAAATCATTGTATATTTCTATAAATGTTTTGTGAAGGATCGATTTTAAGTCTTTATCATCCATAGCTGCGCTCCCCTTCTCTACCAAGATACCTCAAATAGTAAAACAGACCTACTCATTCAGGTTCAATAGTTATATCGGCTTATTTTTTATTTTATTTTCTATTTTGGCACATAAAATTAAAAAAACTCTGCAAAAGGGACTGACCCCCGTTTTTGAGACAGGGATCAAAACACCTTTTATACAGCCAATTGCCGATAGCTTATCGGTGATTGGCTGTTTAGTTTCGTTTGAATACGAATGTTGTTATAATAATAAATGTATTCTTTGACAGTGCGTTCTACGATGGCGGTCGTGGTTCGATTAATGCTGTTAAGATAGAACGTTTCAGACTTTAGTGAGGAATGAAACGATTCGATGGAGGCATTATCAGCGGGCGTCCCTTTGCGGGACATGCTCATGGTAATGCCTTTTGTTTTAACAGCTTTCTGATACTCATAAGATGTATACACAGATCCTTGGTCACTATGTAACACGCAGTTCTGAGGCAGTGTTGGCAGCTGATCAAGTGTGTTTAAGACAAAGTCTGTGTCCTGCTTATCTCCAATCGTGAAAGCAATTACTTCTCCATTGTATACATCCAATATACTGGAAAGGTACAATTGTTTCTGTCCATAAGGCAAATATGTGATATCCGTTACTAGTTTTTCAAGAGGATGATCGGACTGAAAGTTCCGATCTAATATATTATCAACCACGGCATATGGCTGCCCATTCTTCTTGCGCTTTTTCACCTTAACCCGGCACTGCCACTGATTTTTCTGCATGATACGCTGAACCGTTTTATGGTTAATACGCATTCCCTTTTTTAATATAGCTGTAATTTTTCGATATCCATATCGATACTTGTGCTCTCGGCACAACGTGCCGATTTGTTTTTCCAAATGGCACTTGGGATGATCTTTCATCAGGTTCTTCTTCCAACGATAATAAGATGCTCGTGAAATACCTAAATGAACACAGATATTCTGTACGGTCATTGTGCTGTGCAATACTTCTACAAGTTCGACTGACGTTTGGCTATCAACTTCCTTTCCAATTCGTTGTACTTTTTTAGAACTTCATTCTGTTGTCTCAGATAACGGTTCTCTGCCTGCAGTTTCTCTAATTCGGAAGAATACTCCGGACCTTTTCCGTAAGTGTATTGCTTACCAACAGGCTGTTCAAATCGATGTGTATCCCCAGCCTTATGCCATCTAACCCATGTCTGAACCTGCGTCTTATTCTTGATATTCAATTCCTGCATGATCTCTTTCATAGGTACGCCTGCCAATCTCATTTCTACAGCCTTCTGTTTGACTTCAATCGGATAACTCACTCTTGTTCCCATACAAAAAACACCTCCAAGTCTTATTTAAGGATAACAACTATCCGTTTTCAAACTTGAAGGTGTTTTTTATTTGTCTCATCTTATGGGGTCAGTCCCAAATAATTGCGGAGGTGTTTTTTTGTGAACTCAGAATTTCATGAAGAGGATCAGACTGGATTTACCGATAAACGGCAGCTGGAGCTAGCGGTGGAAACAGCGCAGAAAACGACCGGCGCCGCCACAAGAGGCCGAAGCTCAACATTACTCAATTCCGCATACCAAGCCATCGAGGACGCCAGAGAGCTTTCACTGTCTCAAGAACTGGCAGCTCTTGATGATCCTGAATTTGTACAGCAGCAACAGCAGCTGTTAGATGCCTGCCAGCATCAGCTGGATGAATTTAAAAAATAAAACCGCAGAAGCTGCGGTTTTATTTTTTAGTGCTTGGTTAAGACATCTCCATATGATTTAAGCTTTTCCCCCACGGTACATTTATTGATACAAAATGAATGTGCGTATGTTTTGCCAAATTCCTTGCGAAACTGCTTCTTAATAAAACAGTCTTTGCAATATTCATCTTGCAGTTCTGTCAGTTCCTTATATATAGCTTTCTTATCCAATATTGTCATCTCCGTTACAGTCTAATTTCATGTGGCTTTCTACGAATTGATGAGATAGGATTTTTTTTGCGAGGCCATCAGCTTCCTGATTTTCTTTTCGCTGTATCGTTTCGTATGTCGGACTCAGCTTTAGTGACTCAAGAAGCGCTTCTATTTTATCCAGCCATTCATTATGGGAGGGATCATAGCAAGGCCAGCTGCCGTCAAGCTGGTTCAGCACAACAAGAGAGTCCCCTCTGATCGTGATTGAATTTCTGCTAGCTCCGAGCTCTCTTACTTCTCTTATCGCTTCATAAAGAGCGGCATATTCAGCTTCGTTATTGGTTTTCAGACGGAAGCTTTTATTTTTTCTTAAGCGGTGGCGCGCCCCTCCCAATGTATAATAAATGACGATTCCGAGCCCGGCCAGCTGGCTTGCCTTATCGAAACTGCCGTCAAAATAAACGGTAATGTCATCAGGTTCATGCGCAAGCTCCTCAGTCAGCTTTTCTAATTCCTTCAGCGTCCAGACGCCGCCCTTCTCATCTTCGAATTCAAGTTCCTTCATATAAGGAAAACGGCCGAGTTCCCTCGCGAGCATACGCGCTTCCTGAACAGTCAGCCAGTTTTCGCCCAAAAACGAGACAGGCCCTGTCCCTTTTGCTTCTATTTTCATGTGCGGTCTGAGATTCAATATAATCACCTTACCATTCATTAGTTGCCGGGCTTATGCTATAATCAAACCAATCTTAACCCGGAAAGGAAGCTTCTTCATTTTGTTTAATAACTCTTTTTGGATCTTTTTTGCGATCATTCATTTTATCATTGTTCTTTTATTTTATAAAGGATTTGGCAAAATGGGTTTATTTGTGTGGATCGGCTTTGCAACAGTCTGTGCCAACCTTCAAGTCGTCAAAACGGTTGAACTGTTTGGCTTAACAGCAACGCTCGGGAATGTGATGTACGGCACAATCTTTTTTGCTACAGATGTGCTGAATGAAAAATATGGGCCAGCTGAAGCGAGAAAAGCTGTATGGCTCGGGTTTTCGACTCTCCTGACACTGACTTTTGTTATGCAGGGCATTCTGCTTTTCGAACCCGCTTCGAGCGATATTTCACAAACAGCGCTAGAAACGATTTTCGGTTTTCTCCCGAGAGTTGCTTTGGGAAGTCTGCTTGCCTTTATCTTCAGCCAAACACTGGATGTTTATGTATATTCGGCAATTAGAAGGATATTTCCTTCCGATCGGCTTCTATGGCTGAGAAACGGCGGCAGTACAGCAGTCAGCCAGCTGTTTGATACATTCATTTTTACCGGAGTCGCTTTTTTCGGCACATATCCGGCGGATGTTTGGCTTCATATTTTTATTTCTACATATTTGATTAAGTTTGCGGTATCTCTGATTTCTCTGCCATATGCTTATGCGGCGAAAAAAATGATTCCGAGTGACGAAAGGAGTACATGATGCCTACAGAAATATATGTTGACGGAGCGAGCGCCGGTAATCCAGGGCCTTCCGGCATCGGAATTTTTATCAAACATGAAGGAAAAGCAGAATCTTTCTCGATTCCAATTGGAATGCATACCAACCAGGAAGCGGAATTTCTGGCGTTAATTGAAGGCATGAAACTGTGTGCAGCGCGCGGGTATCAATCGGTCTCCTTTCGAACTGATTCGGATATCGTGGAACGCGCAGCCGATCTTGAAATCGTGAAAAATAAAGCGTTTCAGTCATTTGTCGAAGAAATCATCCGATTAAAAATGGCCTTCCCTCTTTTTTTCATCAAATGGATTCCGGGAAAGCAAAACCAAAAAGCCGACCAGCTGGCAAAAGAAGCGATTCGGATGAATGATAAGAATTAAATCAAGCTGAATGGTTCATCCTATTGATGAGGTGAACAAACATGAAAAAGAAAGATAAGGGCCGGCTGACCGGCGGTGTTTCCCCGCAAGGCGATTTAGAAGGAAATACACATAATGACCCTAAAACAGAGCTTGAGGAAAGAGCTAAAAAAAGCAATACAAAACGCTAGAGAAGATCTTAAACGATCTCTCTAGCGTTCAGTTTTTCAAGCATACGCTCTATTCCTTTGATCTGATGGCGGCGAAGCATGACAGCCGCCTGCTCCATATTCAATGTAAAAACGGCTTCTGTCAGCGTACAGGCTAACGGCACAGAGCAGTTAATCTCAGCAAGCTTCCTCGAAATTTCCAAGTCGCTTAAACCTTGCTGAATTTTCCCCTGCTGTCCCTTTGGAAGAAGAGACAGATTCTCCAGCAAGCGGTCAATTGTTTCGTATTCACGAATCAGTTTATACGCGGTTTTTTCTCCAATGCCTTTTACTCCGGGATAATTATCACTGGAATCGCCCATCAGCGCTTTGATGTCAATTAAAGCCTTGGGCAGGACACCTGTTTCTTCGTAAAATACATCTTTTGTATACATTTTATAATTGCCGATTCCTTTTTGAAGCAGCGCAACGCTTACTTCGTCCGTTAACAGCTGAAGTAAATCCCTGTCGCCTGTTACGATCGTAATATCCGTTTCTTCAGAAAACAAAGCTGCAAGTGTTCCAATACAATCATCCGCTTCGTACCCGGCAAGGCCAATATTCATGATGCCAAGTTCAGCGGCCGCTTCCTTTGCCAGATCAAATTGCGGGATCAGCTCAACCGGCGGCTGGCTTCGGTTCGCCTTATAATCCTGAAACAGATCATTCCGGTACGTTTTGCTGCCCATGTCCCAGCAGCATACAACATGTGTAGGCTGAAATGTTTCCACGGCTGTGATTAAATGTTTCAAAAAACCGTTAACGCCGTTTGTCGGAACCCCGCTGTCATTTATCATAAAGTTGCGATGCACGGCTGTGGCGAAAAATGCCCTGAATAATAGAGCCATGCCGTCAACAAGCAATAATTTATTTTTCATATGATAACTCCTTTTTCTATCAGTCGATCTATTTTACCATAAGTGCCGCGAAAATAAAAAACAGCATCTCTGTATAGAGATACTGTTTGCGGTTAAATTAATCGTTGTGTCTTTTATTGCTGGCAATCAGCTTTTCAGCTTCGCGTCCTGCGTAAGAGTCGAAATGGGTTTGAAACCCGTTTTTCTTTTTGGCATTGTTATTGGCCTGTGCATTTCTGTTACCCAGCTTTGTTCTGCCCAACATAAATCCCCCCTTACGTCGGATACATATAGTATGCGCGTAACGGAGGATTTGCACTCGAGGCAGGATCATCCAGCTTATGTGCGGCTGACGTATTCTTTGACCATTTCTTTTGATACCAGACGTCTAGTCGGTACGATGCCTTTTTTGGCCAGCTGATTCATCTTTTCTGTAATTTCATTAATGGCATCTGTTAAAAATGGCTCATCGTTTTTGCATTTAGCAACAGCTTCTTCAATCGCCATTTCACGAAGGTGTTCAAGCTGCATAAATGTTTTAATATGCTCGTGCTGTTTTGCAGAATGTGCAGAAATTGCTTTATGTACCTCTGACATCAATCGTTCATCTCGCTTTTTCTATTTAGTCTATCATGACTTGAAATGCAAGCCAACTGAATTTTTACATTTTGATTGTATCGCCTTTTCTCTGCCAAGAAATACATGCTTGATATGCATCTTCTATCTCTTTCACATGTTCCCCCTCTGCGTATCCTTTTACATACGTATCTCTTTGGCCCTCTATTTGCGCCAATGCTTTTTCCGCCATTCCATACTGCTGGTGTCTGACATATTCAGCATAATGAGATATAAGGCTTTCTTCTTCATTTTTAATCCAGGCCTCCGTTATTTTCATAAGCTTCGTCCGCACTGCTTCAATGAAGCCTGCTTTTCCTTTCTGTTCAAAAAACTGCTTCGGAGATTTGATTTGTTTTTGCTCCTGTTCAAAGGCACGTTCATCGATTTCAGGTTCAACTTCTTTGAGCTGTATACCGTTAGAGAGCTGATCATCCGCATAAATGGAGAAATATCCGTCTTCTTCCAAAGTTTTTTGACAGCTTTCCAGCCACTCTTCAGTGATATGCCGTTCGATGAAACCGCTCATTCGAATGTCGAGCGTTTTGATCTCTTGAATATATTCAAATTGATAATCATGTAATGCGCTTTTCATCGCCGCACTGATATTCTTTTTCCAATCTCCATTTTGAAGACCCGGATGAAATGCAGATTTTAACAAATCATTCGCAAAAAAGGACAAACGCTGTGTAATGTGATAAAGCTGCTCCCTTGTATCCTTTTTTACTTTCTCAATAATGGTTTCTGAATTGCGGCGTTCCTTGATATCAGCAGCTGCCCGCTCAAACGATAACAGAAGGCGCTTTTTTTGCGCTTCCTTTTCTTCTTTGGACTGATGCTGAGATTGATGAAGCTGTAAGACCGTCTCACATAGTTTGTCTGCTTCTGAGCTAAGCTGTGCCGCAGCCGCTTTCTTTACATCGACCTCAACAAACTGGTCTAAATGTGCTCTTGCTTTTGAGAACTGATTATGATACGTTTCCGGTTTTCCTAAGAGCTCTTCTTTACTTGACACGTAAAAGAGCTGCGGATCATGAATTCCTTCTTTTAAAAGCTCTGATCTGACATAATCCGTGACCGTTTCGAGCTCTGCTTTATCTTTCGCAAGATCAGCGGCATTAATGACAAAAAACATTTTATCCATGCTGAGCGATTCTTTCACGAGTCCCAGCTTCCGTAAAAATGAGCGGTCTCCTTTCGAGAAAGAATGCTGATAATAAGTCATGTAAAAAAACGCATCGGCATCCTTGATATATTGAAACGCAAGTTCTGTATGCCGTTTATTCAGACTGCTGGCTCCAGGTGTATCAACGATCGTAATCCCTTTTTCAGTCAGCGGGCTTTTATAATAAAAGGTCACTTCCTTTACAGCACAAGCCGTTGTCTCCTCAGCTACATACGGTTTTAATTCGGAGAGCGGAATCGTTAATATCTTTTGGGCCTGAATATATTGCTGATATTTTTCATATGCAAGCAGGAAATGACTGATCATGTTGATTTGTTCTTCTTGCAGACGCTCTTTTTTGATTGCCTTTTTCCATTTTTCCGCAAATGACCGTCCTTGTGGTTCCTCTTGCATTCCTGTGAGCTGCATGATTTCAGCTGTTATGTCACCCTCCGTCTTAAAAATGACATCCGCTGTTTTGTGAAATTTGCCGTTTACCGGTTTCGTTATTTTGTTAATCGTTGCTGTTGTCGGTGTCGGTGATGACGGCAGCACTCTTTCACCAACCAGCGCATTGGCAAATGAGGATTTCCCTGAACTGAATCCGCCAAATAGAGCAAGTGTAAATTTTCGGTCTTCCAGCCTTTTAATCCTTTCACGAAAAGCTGAGGTTTGTTTTGACAGCATACGATATCCGCCCAAGAGATCAGACAGTGTGTAAAAGCGTTTTATCTGCTCATGAAGCGGCAGCTCTTTCCCGCTTTTCACTTCTGTTTTTAGCGTCTGCTGCTTTATATGCTGTGCTTCGCTTTGTTTCTGTTCTGGAGCCTCGACCTTTTTTTTCTTCGTTCTAAACCAGTCCGGATCTATGTTTATTGGGCTTGCAGACTCCTCTTCCCAGATCGCCCACATCCGGACGGCTTTCTCACGGGCATGTTGTTCATGACTGGCCTGTTCCTGAAGATAAGCCAGCTTTTCTGATTCCTGCGCGAGCCGGCCATTGATCGATTCCCGTTCTATAGAAGTACTCTCTTTTACCGTGGCGGTAAGTGTTTTGATGATGTCTGACGCTTCAGCTTTTGCCTCTTTACGGATCAGCTCTGCCAAATCTTTTGTATATTGCAGGACATATTCAGAAGAAAATGCTGCACCTTGCTTGACTGCGCGTTCAATGATATCAATATGAAGCGGCGTGCGATAGGCCTGGATCAGCTTTTCACTTTCAGCTGATTGAATATCGAATCCCTTGGCGTGTTTATGCAAAATATCTATGATATGCCAATCCGCTTCAGCTTCCGTTCTTTTTTTCACATCAGAGAAAAACTCATTTCTCCTTTTTTCTCTTTCCTGTGCAGTCTTTGCTTTAGAAAAGAAAAAACCGGTCTTAAAAGAGGGCTCACGTGATTCTAAGTAAGCTGCTGCCAGTTCACGCATTTCAAAAGGCGTCAAATTAGCGTTTCTTAAAATTCGATTGACTTCCTCCTGCATCGTGCTTTCTGCCTCAATCGGTTTATTTGCTGCTTCGGTTGATTGAAGCTGCAGGGAATCCACCAGCCGCACTTGTTTTTCAAGCTGTTCTCCAGAACTTGGACTGTCCGTATCCTCTTTCATGAGCATCTCTGTGTGCTCTCTCAGTAAATTCTGTACTTTTTGTTCAGTAATGGAATGCAAATTTCTTTTTGAATGCTGTTCAATTCTTTTTAACTCTTTTCGCAGGATACCGATTTGATTGAATGGGTGATTCGGTTCCGTCACCGACGTAAAAAAGAGTGCATCCTTCGGAATTCCTTCTTGACAAAGCATCTCCTCCACTTGCGCTTTGTAATCTTCAAAGCGTGTCTCAGTCTCATCATGTCTGTCAATTTGATTAACGATAAAATAGACATTCGGAATGCTGTCTTTGATTGACCTAAGAAACAGTACATTTTCCTCAGAGTGGACATGGTTATAGTGTACGACGTAAAACAGCGCATCTGCCTGGTGAAGAATAGATGCCGCCGATAAAAAATGAGCCTCATCTGTTGAGTCAATCCCGGGGGTATCAATATACGCAACTCCTGGTTCAATTTCAGTATACCGGTCAAAAATTTCTACGGTTTCAATCTGCTCCCCATCCTTGCAATATTGCTGCACCTTGTCTTTATGATAGGCACCCTCCAGCTCCGCACACGCTCCGTCTGTTGTATGAAGACGAACACGCTTTTCTCCGTTTCTGATCACAACAAGGTTAGCGCTGGTCGGAATTGGACTTGTCGGCAGAATATTCTCCATTAACAGGCAGTTCAGCAATGACGATTTCCCCGCTGAATAATGCCCTGTAAACGCGATATAAATTTCTTCATCTGCGGCTTTCTTAACAACTGAAGCCAGTTTAGCCGCCCTTTTTTCATCCTGGTTCTCAATCAATTGTTCATAAAGTGCCCCAGTTTTGTACAAAAGTTCTTGTCTGCTGCGTTCTGTCATAAGTCTGAACCCCTTTGTGCCGTTTCAATTATGAATCTTTTTTGAAAGATCTGAATAAATCCCACTTCCATTTTACACAAGAATGACCCAAATTTCTTTATGAGAATAGAAAAAAGCTGCCGAAGACGGCAGCTTCTATAAAAGAAAATCTGCAACTTTTTTACAAGTTCCAGATTCTTTAAACAGATTTATTAGAGATTCCTTTCAATACAAAACCAATTAATACACTATATGTACAAACTGCCCCAAGCAAAAACAGCATTGTCATTTGCTTCACCATCCTGATTGAGAATCTTTTTCAAGTTCATTCTAACATGGATGAGAATGATATTCAATCTCTATTTTGCTGTATATTCTCGTAATGCTTGCTCCTCTGCACGTATTCTGACAGACAGCATAACGGCATTTAAAAGTGAAAACAGACACATGGTAAAGTACGCTTGATACAAGAGCGGAATCAGGATGATTTCTAATACGACAACTGTATAGTTTGGGTGCTTCAGCCATTTGTATGGCCCTTTTTTGACAAGTTCAACACCCGGAACAACAAGAATTTTTGTATTCCAGTATGCCCCCAAGGAACAAAGCGCCCAATATCGAATCGCCTGTACTGCCAATATAGCCGCTGCTATGCCTGACCACCAGTTTGAAGGCTGTTTGTGCAGCAATAGTACTTCGGCAATCAAAGACAGAAAAAAAAGAATGTGCATGGTGATGATATACGGATAATGACCCTCTCCGAACTCTATCGCACCGTGTTTTTTCACCTTTTGTTCGTTGCGTCTCGCCACAGCCATTTCCGCTGCTCTTTGAGCAGTGAGCACAGTGATTAGCATCCAAAACATGAGTTATGCCCCCTTTTCCCAGCTGAACAGCAGCAATTCTGATGAAAATCCCGGCCCCAATGCACCGATCAGCCCCCGTTCTGCTTCGTTTTTGCTTCCGTTCTGCAGATGGTGGTCGATTACATACAGAATGGTGGCTGATGACATATTTCCGTGTTTTTTAAGGATAGTTTGCGAAGACGCAAGCTGCTCAGGTGACAGTTCAAGACATTTAATGTATGCATCAATGACTTTTTTTCCGCCTGGATGAGCCAGAAAGACCGTAATATCGCTGAATGAAAGCTGATGTCCATTCAAAAAAGTCTGGACATTTGTCTTCAGCCATTTTTCAACCAAAGTCGGAATATCCCTTGAAAAAATGACTTTGAAACCATGATCGGTAAAGTCCCATCCCATAACATCTTCAGATTGTTTCATCAATACAGACTGCGAATCCGATATATTCGGCAAAAGCTGGAGCCTTGTCAGCCGGCGGTCCGCCTTCTCCCCGCATAATAATGCCGCTGCAATGCCATCCCCAAAAAGTGATGTGCCGATCAAATTGCTTTTCGTTTTATCTTCAGGCTGAAATGTCAGACTGCACAGCTCAGCAGCAATGACAAGAACAAAAGCCTCCGGATACGCTTTGCAGTACTCAGCAGCGCGCGCAAGCCCGCTCGCCCCTCCTGCACAGCCGAGTCCCCAAAGCGGAATTCGCTTCGTATAAGGAGAAAACGGGAGTTCATTCATCAGCCGCGCCTCAATGCTTGGTGTGGAAAGGCCCGTGCTGGAGACGAAAAAAACAGCATCCACTTTTTCATAAGGAATGGGTTCTTGAAGATAGGCTTCATTTGCGAGACACTTTTGAACAGCACTGACGCTATGCCTGAGTGTTTCCTCTATATAAATTTGATTTTTTTCTTCGAAGCTGTGCCCTCCTTTATACCATTCAATCGGTCTCACAAATTGTCTCGATTCAATTTGCCCGTTTTTAAAGGAGGTTAACAGCCGTTCTATATCTTTAAAGGATTGCTGAAACATATATCTTGCAAACTCCGCCGCCTTTTCTTGATTCACATCATTCTCAGGAAGACTTGTCCCGATCGACAAAACAAACGCCATTTGATCACCTCTTAGCATACATTGTGCCGCAACTTTCTTTTTTATATGCAAAAAACCCCGCCGAAGCGGAGTTTACACTGCTGTTTTTTGCTGATTGACATCAGCTTTCTGTTCTGTTTTTTCAGTTTTCGAAAACATATTATATATCACATTCAAGACAACAGCTGTAAAGCTGCCGGCAACAATGCCGTTTGTTGTAAGAAGCGTTAAGGCACTTGGAAGCTGTTTAAATATGTCCGGCACAACTGTCACACCGAGCCCAAGCCCCACTGAGCAGGCAACGATCAGCAGATTTTCCTGCTTTGCAAAATCAATTCGGCTGAGCATTTTGATGCCATAAGCAATGACCATTCCAAACATGGCCACCATCGCTCCGCCTAACACGGCAGATGGAATGATTGTCGTAAAAGCAGCAATTTTGGGAAACAGGCCAAAAGCCATTAGAAGCACGCCTGTCGCCACAATCACTGTATTTTTCTTGATTCCTGTCAGCTGGACAATACCGACGTTTTGAGAAAATGCAGTGTAAGGAAATGCGTTAAATATACCGCCCAGCAAAACAGCAAGTCCTTCTGCACGATATCCTCTGGATAAGTCCTTTTCTGACAGACGGCGGTTGGTCAAATCGCCTAAAGCAAAGTAAACGCCCGTTGACTCCACAAGGCTGACGATGGCAACGATGGACATTGTAATGATAGGGGCCGCATGAAAAGACGGTGTGCCGAAATAAAACGGCTGAATCATTTGCACAAAGGCAGCGTCTGAAACATTATCAAACTGAACTTTCCCCATAAAAAACGCAATAAATGTCCCGATCAAAATACCGATCAAAATGGAGATGGACTTGATAAATCCTGTTGTAAAGCGGTATAGAAGCACGATGATGCTCAAAACGATAAAAGCTAGAGCGAGATTAGAAAGATCACCGAAGTCTGGACTGCCTTCCCCGCCGGCTATATTATTCATGGCCACCGGCATAAGCGTAATGCCAATGATGGTAACGACAGAACCTGTAACGACAGGCGGAAAAAACGAGACGAGTTTTCCAAAGAAAAAAGAAATGAGAATCACAAGAATACCTGAAGCGATAATACTTCCATAAACGGCAGAAACCCCATATTCGGAGCCTATCGTAATCATTGGTGACACAGCTGTAAATGTGCAGCCAAGCACAACTGGAAGCCCGATGCCGAAAAACCGATTGCTCCAAACTTGGAGAAGTGTAGCAACACCGCACATAAAAATATCAATCGACACCAAGTAGGTCAGCTGCTCCGCCGTCAGCCCCATCGCCTTCCCCACAATCAGGGGAACGACAATGGCGCCGGCGTACATGGCGAGTACATGCTGGATCCCTAGTGACAGCGTTTTGCCGAATCCGTTTTTCATGAACGAACCTCCTGTACAAAGGATACTTTTCCTTTTTCTAAAGATTCAATTCTTGCCAAAGATTCCACCCGATAGCCAAGCTTCACAAGTTCTTCTCTTCCCGGCTGAAACGATTTTTCAATGACAATGCCAAGTCCCGCGACAGAAGCTCCAGCTTGCTGTACGATCGATACCAGCCCAAGTGCGGCTTGTCCATTTGCCAAAAAGTCATCAATAATCAAAACGCGGTCCTGATCTGACAGATGATTTCCTGATACTGCGATTTGGCTTTCTGTTTGCTTCGTAAAGGAATAAACAGACGATGTCAGCAAATTGTCAGTGAGCGTTAAAGACTTATGTTTTCTCGCGAATACGACTGGCACACCCATTTGTAAACCAGCCATTACGGCCGGAGCAATTCCGGATGATTCGATTGTAACAATTTTTGTTACTCCGTCTTTTTCAAATCTGGCGGCAAACTCGTCACCGATTTTCTTCATGAGCAGCGGATCAATTTGATGATTTAAAAAAGCATCCACTTTCAATACCTGATCTGATAAAACGACGCCCTCTTCCTCTATTTTTCGTTTCAGTGCTTCCATCCTGTCATACCTCCGTTTAGATAATAAAAAAAGCATTACCCGCTCAAAACAAAGAGCAAGCAATGCTGAAATAACAAAAAACCGTACACGTCCGGTCTCATTGCTCACTCATAGTCGGACATTTACGGTGCCCGGTAGAAACTTGCGTGCCATATCCACGCGATTATATGAGTGTTCCTATCATATTGTTACAAATTATATCAAGATTCTAAAGTCTTGCATAGACAAAAATAAAAATTTCCGAACTTTAATTCTTTTTTTAAAAAAATCATTCGTTTTTTATGAATATTTCGATAATAAATTGAGCCTGACGTTTGAGACGCCAGGCTTTTTCATTAAGATAAATACAGATTTGAGTATTTATTTTGCAAATAATCAATCAGGTAGCGTACATTCAGTTCTTCACCTGTTGCTTCTTTAATAATGTCTAATGGCTTTTTCCGTTTTCCGTGAATATGCACTTTTTCCGTCAGCCATTGTTTAATCGGATGAAACTCTCCTCTTTCCAAGAGAGTATCAAATTCAGGCAGATCATCGAGCATTTTATGTTTCAGCTGCGCTGCATACATATAGCCAAGTGCATACGATGGGAAGTAGCCAAAATCTCCACCCGCCCAGTGAACATCCTGCAGGATTCCCTCTGCATCCTCAGAAGGAGTAATACCTAAATAATCCTGATATTTTTGATTCCAAAGTGAAGGCAGTTCTTCCACAGATACTTCATTGCTGAAAATCGCTTTTTCAATTTCATAACGGATAATAATATGCAAAGGATACGTCAATTCATCCGCTTCAACTCTGATTAATGAAGGTTTTGATTCGTTGACAGCCCTAACAAAATCATCAAGCGATATGTTGCCGAACTGTTCAGGAGACGCTTCTTGTATTTTCTGATAGTATGGTGTCCAGAAATGCTTGTTGCGTCCAATAAAATTCTCGTAAAATAATGATTGAGATTCATGAATTCCCATTGAAGCACCGTCTGATAAATTCGTCCCGCTCAGCGCTTCGTCAATATTTTGCTCGTAGATCGCGTGACCGCATTCATGAATTGTGCCGAAAATAGCTGTCCGGAAATCTTTTTCATCATATCTCGTCGTCACCCGAACATCCCCGCGGTTCATTGTTGTCGCAAATGGATGAACGGTTTCATCAAGCCTTCCGCCGTCAAAATCGTAGCCGAGCTCTTGCAGGAAATAAAGGCTGAGTTCTTTTTGTTTTTCCTTAGGGAACACTTCACTGATAAAGCTTGTATCCGGTTTATTCTCTGAGGCTGACACTTGTTTGATAAGAGGAATGATCGCTTCTTTCAGCTCAGAAAACAGCTGATCAAGCACCTTGACCGTCACACCTGGTTCAAACAAATCAAGCAATGCATTATAAGGATGCTCTTCATAACCCCAATATTCAATAAATCGTTTATTGTATTCGATCAGTTCCTCCAAATAAGGGGCAAACAAGCTGAAATCAGATTTTCCTTTCGCTTCCTCCCATGCTGTTTCAGCCTTTGAACAAAGAATAACATATTCCCTGTATTCTGCTTCAGGAATTTTTTTGTTTTCTTCATACTCTTTTTTCGCCAGCTCTACAGCCTTTTTCGTATCTTCAGCCAAATCATCAAACCGTTCATAAAGCGCATCAATAAGCTCCTTCATCCGATCTGATGTCTGGATATTGAATATATCTGTCGAAAGCTGACCGATGCTTTCAGCGCGGTCCTCTGAGCCGTTTTTCGGCGCGCCTGTTCTGGAGTCCCAATGCATCAATGCAACCGCTTCACTATAATGTGAGATTCTTTTTAAAAGATCAAAAAATTCCTTTTCGTATGTATGTATCTCCATATCCATTCCCTCCCTATTCTAGCCGTTCCATTACAGGCTACTGGAAGGGTGTTTGAAAGTCAAATTGTTTGTATAAAAGGCTGCCGGTCTAGTTATCGGCAGCCTTCATCACTCAGTTTATCGT
Organism: Bacillus sp. FSL K6-1012; assembly: GCF_037964915.1. Lineage (NCBI taxonomy): Bacteria > Bacillati > Bacillota > Bacilli > Caryophanales > Bacillaceae > Bacillus > Bacillus sp. FSL K6-1012. Next base: position 2,323,283 of record NZ_CP150175.1, read on the forward strand.
CATTTGATTGTTTGGCGGCGGTGTTTTTCGTTTTTTTGCATTGATTTTTTTATCCGCCCACACTGTTGCCAGAGGTGTTAACAAAGAGGTGACAATAACGCTTGTTGCAATGATTGCAGTTGCAGATTCAGCAACGGGTGCAAACGCAGAATTCGCTTCCGCTAAGGCGTATGGCACGGCGACGGCCGCTCCCGCTGTTGATGAAGCTGCCACCCCCGCAACACCATCTCCCCGGGCAATGAAACGATCAAGCAAATACAAGGAGCCGCCGGATAAGATGACAACAGAGACACCGACCAAAATGCCTAATAACCCTGACTGAATCAGCATTCCAAAATTTAAAGTGTTCCCAAGTGAAAATGCAAAAAACGGAATGATTGCCGGCACTACCTTGCTGAATAAGTCTCTCAGATCATGATCAAGATTTCCAAGTATGCAGCCGAGCAAAAACGGGATGACTGTTGCCGCCAGCGTTTCCCACGGAAAAGCAGCCAGTCCGGTAACACCGAATGTAACCATGGTCATAAAAGGTCCAGATTCTGTACTGATAAACGCGAATGCGCCGGCATCTTCTTTCCTGCCCATATGATTCATGAGCGCCAAATAGAGGCCGCCGTTCGTTTCATTCATCACTGCAACAATGGCTAGAACAGAAAGACCTGCAAAGAATCCGGATTGTATGCCTTCATTGGGTATAAATTGAGCCGCAATCACACCGAGCAGTGCCGCAAACCCGATCTTTCCCAATAATAAGGTAATCCCTTTTCTCGCAATATAGCCTGAAGAACGGAAATCAATCGTCGCTCCAACGCAAAAGATAAAAACGCCTAGTATGGGAAGGGTTCCTGTAATAAGCGCACCCGTAAACCCTCCAAAAAACTCTGCTGTTCCAGGCGCAAACGTATTAAGCGCTGCTCCCAGAAACAGCGGAATAATCATCATTCCGCCAGGTACCCGTTCAATTGTCGCTTTGATTTTCATATATATTCTCCCATCCTCCGGTTATGGAAAAACAATACCCCTTATGTGGCTACACTTGGAAAACAGCCTGTAAATCCTCTTTTGAACAGCTTTCCAGCTGGCTTCCGACTCCGACGGCACCTGCCCCTGCCTTGAGCCATTCCGGAACCTCAGACGGATGGATTCCGCCAGTCGGTATAAAAGTAACCTGCGGGAAAGGGCCCGCTAAATTGTTCATAAAAGGGATGCCGAATACACCGCTTGGAAACAGCTTTAATGTAGTGAATCCGCATGTCAACGCTTTCATAATTTCGCTCGGTGTCAGTACGCCAGGGATATAATGCGTCTTCATAAACGATAGGTGTTCAGCAAGATCTGTTGAAAAACCCGGACTGACAATAAATTGTGCTCCTGCTTCCGCAGCTTCTCCCGCCTGCTGCGCAGTGATGACCGTGCCCGCTCCGATTAAGACATCTTCCCGATTTCTGTAGGACTCAATAATAGCAGAAGCTCCAGGTGTCGTATAAGTGACTTCAATTGCCCGAATCCCTTTATCTATCAAACTCTCAATCTGCTGACAGGCCTGCTGTTTATCCTTTGAACGAATGACTGCAATCAGCTTGGCTTCTTTCAGACGGTTTTCTACTACATTGGACTCCATATTAACAATCCCCTTTCTTGTGGTGAACTGTTCTTTGAGCAGATAGAAATGCGGCTAATTTTTCCCTTGTCGGCAGACCGTCCATGTCCCCCGGTGCCTGAACTTGCAATGCGCCGATCGCATTACCCCTTTGCACTGCATCCTTGTACGGCAAGCCATCAAGAATTCCGCTGATGACGCCGACAGCAAATCCGTCTCCGGCGCCGACTGTGTCAACAACCTGATCAACCCGGAAGCCTTCTGTATATCCTTCACTTTCCTTTGATTTAAAGTAAGCGCCTTCTTTTCCAAGTTTAATAGCGACAAAGCTGACACCTTTTTTCAGATAAAAATCTGCAATGCCTTCAGGCGTTTTTTTACCAGTCAATAGCTCTCCCTCTGCGATTCCAGGGAAGAACCAATCCGCAAGTCCCGCCAAATCATTAATCGTATGTGCCATTGTAGCTTGATCAGGCCAAAGTGCGGGTCTTAGGTTAGGATCTAATGAGATGGTTTTTCCAGCCTGTTTCATGTCTTTCATCACATAATAGGCGAATTCTTTCATATCGGCGGACAAAGCCGGGGGAATACCGGTAACATGCAGATGGTCTGCGCTTTGAAAATAGTCTCTTGGGTATTCAGCAGCTGTTAAAGTGCTTGCAGCCGAGTTCTTCCTGTAATAGGTTACCTCAGGGTCGCCTTCTTTCACTTTGGACTTTAGCAGCAGCCCGGTTGGATTGCCATCCTGAGACCGGATCACGCGAGACACATCCACTCCCTCTTTTTTCAGCTCCTGAAGAATAAATGTTCCAAGCTGATCATTGCCGACTTTGCTCATCCAGCCCATTTGAAAGCCAAGTCTGGCCAGGCCGCAAGCCACATTGCTTTCTGCCCCGGCCAGTCCTTTTGAGAATGTGGAAGCTTCATGAAGGCCTCCGTACTCATTTGCGTAAAACATGGCCATCGATTCGCCGAAAGTAATCGCATCAAGCTTCATTTCCCAACCTCCCCTTAGTTGAGGGCACCTTGGATTAAAGTGACTTTCTCATGATGACTTTTGCCTCTAATTCGATGGTTTGAGGCGCTCCCTCGTCACCTTCAATCCTTTTTAATACGCGTTCCATCGCCGTCTTGCCCATATCATGTGACGGCTGGGCGATTGTTGTAATGCCCGGGCCGATGAGTTTATACCATTCCGTATCATCGAATCCGGCAATCCCCGTATCTTCGGGAATGCGCAGCCCTATTTCTTCCATACAGCTAATAATTTTCAGCATAATCAACCCATTTAAAGCAAGAATCGCTTTTTTTTGCTCAGGCAACTCATTCATAAAAGAGCACAGCGCCTTCTCAAGCTGCTCTTTGTCTTTGACGTCAATTTCATACATTCGCCTGAGTCCATTCACATTTCGCACCGCAGCAATCTCCTGATAAACAGCCGCTCTTTCCGCCCGGGGGCTGATGGATGCAATCGGTTCAGTAAACAGCGCGACATCTGTGTACCCTTTTTTGTAAATCTGCTGAAGGATCTCTTCAGTTATCCTTCTGTTGTCAGTCGTTACGGTATCCAGTTTCAGATCCGGCAATTTGCGGTCAATTAATACTGTCGGCACCTGCTGTTCGGCAAAGGAATATAAAATATCCTTGTTTTCCCCGGTTGCATTCAAAATCAGTCCTTCTACAGAGTGTGCTTCGAGCTTTAGCAGCATTTCCCGTTCTTTTTCAGGACTGTTATCAGTGTTGCACACCATTATGCTGTAGCCATATTGATCACAAACCTCTTCAACTCCCCTAAATGCTGCGACTGAAAAGGGATTTGTAATGTCGGCAACAACAAATCCGATTAATTTGCTTTTTTTTATTTTCAAACCTTGTGCCATTTTACTCGGCCGATAATTCAATTCAGTGATTGCCTTTTTTATGTTTTTTACCTTTTCAGGAGAAATCGCGTCAATTTTCCCGTTAATATAACGAGAAACAGTTGATTTTGATACTCCTGCAAATTCAGCTACGTCTTTGATGGTGATATGGCCTGTTGTTTTCTTTTTCATTCAAGTGCTCCTGTATCGTCTTATAATTTGAAACCGATTTCAAAACCGTTACAACACAAGAATACCATATTTTTTAAAATTGAAAAGTATTTTTTTAATAATGTGCTTATTCACAAAATTTCGGTTGACTCTTTTCTCTATTTATCCTAAAATTTTCTTTGAAACCGTTACCAAAATATTTTCATTCATGATGCTGAAATCCTAACCAAGGGGGAAATCCAATGGAAAATCGTTACTCTGTACACCCTGAACAAGTAAAACGCTTTACAACCGAGGAGCTTCGCAGTCATTTTTTAATGGATACGTTATTTACGGAAAATAAGCTGACCATGTATTACTCCCATGAAGACCGCGTTGTGATAGGCGGTGCAGCAGCATCCGGACAGAGCGAACTGAAGCTTGATGCCGGAGACTTTCTTAAAACGGACTTTTTTCTGGAACGGCGTGAAATCGGTATTATTAACGTCGGCCAGCCTGGTGCGGTTAAAGTTGGCGATGATGAATATGTGCTTCAAACAAAGGATTTTCTATATATCGGGATGGGCAATCGGGATGTAGCATTTAAAAGCCTAAACGGAGAAACAGCAAAGTTTTACTTCGTCTCCTCAGGCGCGCATCAAAGCTATCCGACGCAAAAAGCCGCTCTTTCTGAACTGAAACCGGACCGGCTCGGTGACGCAGCAGCATCAAATGTAAGAAGCTTGTACAAAGTCATTCATCAAGATGGCATTCAAAGCTGTCAGCTGATGATGGGGATCACGATGCTAGACGAAAACAATAACTGGAACACCATGCCAGCACACGTTCATGATCGCCGGATGGAGGCTTATCTCTACCTTGATCTTGAGAAGGATTCGAAGGTTTTTCACTTCATGGGTCAGCCGGATGAAACACGCCACCTTGTCGTCGGAAACGAGCAGGCTGTCCTTTCTCCTGCCTGGTCCATTCATTCTGGCGCAGGAACATCTAACTACAGTTTTGTATGGGCGATGGCTGGTGAAAACTACACATTTACGGACATGGATCTTGTGCCAATGGATGGGCTGAAATAAGATGAGTTATCTGCAAGAGGCATTTTCATTAGAAGGAAAAACGGCACTGGTGACAGGGCCGGGTACGGGAATCGGCCAAGGAATCGCCAAAGCGCTGGCAGGCGCCGGTGCTGATATTATCGGCACATCACATAAAAGCAGCCTCTCTGAAACACAGCAGCTTGTGGAACAAGAAGGCCGCACATTCACTACCTTTACATTGGATATGAGTAAGCCTGATGCAATAAAGGATACAGCGGCTGAACTGTTTGAAACACAGCAAATCGACATCCTTGTCAATAACGCCGGGATTATTCACCGGGAAAAAGCGGACACTTTCGCTGAAGAGAATTGGCATAACGTGCTGAATGTGAACCTAAACAGCTTGTTTATCCTGACACAGCTGGCGGGCAGACACATGCTGAAAAGAGGCCATGGGAAGGTTATCAATATTGCCTCTCTCCTCTCTTTTCAAGGCGGCATTCTTGTTCCAGCCTATACAGCAAGCAAACATGCCGTTGCTGGTTTAACAAAATCGTTTGCAAATGAGTGGGCCGCTTCCGGCGTACAAGTTAACGCGATAGCGCCTGGCTATATATCAACTGCCAATACACAGCCTATCCGGGATGATGAAAAGCGAAATGAAGACATTTTAAAAAGGATTCCTGCCGGCCGCTGGGGCAAAGCTGATGATATCGGCGGGACGGCTGTTTTTCTGGCATCTCGCGCTTCTGATTATGTCAATGGACATATTTTAGCAGTAGACGGCGGCTGGCTTGCCCGCTGACAAAATGAAAAAGCTGATGATCATGGATCATCAGCTTTTTCGTGATTACATCATATGCGGTTCAACAGGTAAGACCTTTTTCACTTCATCAATGATGCGTTCATTTTCTCCGTCCGCATAAATATGAATCGAGCCGCTGTCTTGATTTGAGCGAATCAGACGGCCAATCCCCTGCCGCACTCGCAACAGCATATACGGAAGGTCAACCTCTTCAAACGGGTCTTTTCTCGCACTGTTGCGTTTTGCCGTAAATACAGGGTCATGAGGCGGAAACGGCAATGACCAGATCGTGACATTCTTCAATGCGTCACCAGGAATATCAAGCCCTTCCCATAGGTGAACTGAACATAAAACCGTTTCCTCTTCCCCTTGGAATTTTTCTACTAAGCTGCTGATTTCCTCGTCGCCTTCAAAGTAAATCGGATACGGCAGCTCCCAAGCAGCTGCGAGCTCCTTAAACTCGTTTAATTCCTCAAAAGACGGGAAGAGCACCAGCGTTCTGCCTTTATAGTGCTTAATTGTCTCTATTGTTTGAGCTGTTTTTTGTTCTGCGCTCATTTCTGTTTTCCCATAAAGGGTAACGGTCATTTGTTCGTCATAATCATAAGGAGAATCAACCGTTAACGATAAGTAATCGTGAATCCCCAGACTGTCCGCAATATAGTCAAACGAACCGCCTTCTGACAGCGTTGCAGAAGAAAAGATATACGGAATTTTCTTTGAAAACACTTTCTCGCCAAGCACTTCTGCTACTGTTCTCGGCATCACGACAAAAGTGGATTCCGCTTCCTTTTGCTCCAGCCAGCTGATCGCATCTTTTTGATATAAAGATAATGAATACGCCATTTGCTCAACGTATTCCTCTACGACTGACAGCTCGTATTGATCAATGGTGTACATTTCTGACTCAAATACGAGTGCTTCACCAATTTTATCAAGCAAACGGCACAGCTCGTCCGCCGCCTTTTTGACACGCTGATCATTCTTTATTTCCAAACGGTGCGACCCGGCAACTTCTCTTGATTCTTCAGAAAGAACATAGAAAAATTCGTCGTTTGCAGCAAGTGCGTCTTCTATCAATTCAGCAAATTCTTCTCTAATGTCATTTTGAAGCAAACGTTCTAAAAATAATTCAAGAGTTGATTGCTTGACTCTGTAGGTTAATGCTTTTTGCGCAGCAAACTCTAACAGATGCCCTTCATCAAATACAACCGCACTATGATCAGGCAAGAGCGGCAGCTGTCCCTCCCGTTTGCGCGATTCTTCCGTCCATACATGTTCCATATAGAAATCATGAGAACAAATGATCAAGTCTGTTGACTTGCGATAATAATCTCTTGATAGCGTCAAGCCGCATCTATGTCTCATATCACATGTCAGGCAATCTTGAAACGAGTCGTAGCTTACTTGCGACCATTCTTCATTCGAAAGGTTAGCGTACTGCTTTCGGTCACCATATGGATAAAACCGCTGCATGGCCTGTGACTCATGGACAAATGACGGTAAAGCTTCATAAAGATCAAGCCACTTTTCATCATCAGATCGCTGCATTGTTTTTTCAAGCTTTTTCAAGCAAAGATACTGCTCATGTGATTTCGATAGCCTTGTGTCAATCTTAAGATCCAAATGTTCAGCCAGCTTCGAAATGTCTCCCTCTTTTTTCACGAGCTGTTCGATTAGCGTTTCATCAGCACAAGCGATAATAGCGGGTTTTCCGACATATCTTGCATAGCTGATCGCAAAAAGAAGGTAAACAAGTGTTTTCCCCGTTCCTACTCCGGCTTCGGCAAACATGACTTTTTTCTCTTTAAACGCCCGTTCCAGCTGAAAAGCCATGAACACTTGCTCATCTCGAAGATCAAACCCTTTTTCGGGAAGAATATCGTAAAACACGTCACCAATCCAATTGTTCAATTCTTCATAAAAATTCTTTGTTTTTGTTAAAGAAAAAGGCAAACGTGATGTTGTCACCCAGTTCCAACCCCCAACTATTCGGCATTCAGACCATCAATATTATCATTTCCCGCCGCTGAATACAATAAAAAACTTGGCAGTGCCAAGCTTTTTGTGACTTACTTTCGGTTGATCACATGCGAGGATAAAAAAGGATGGTCTGTTGAATGAATATGTTCCACCGCTTTTTCTAAATTATTTTGCGCATGTGAAATCACAGACGGAGACGCATCATCAGCTCTGAGCTCCTTCAGCTCGTTTGCGGTTGCGTCAAGCGCCCTTTGAATGAGATTAAAATGTTCGCTGTTCAGCATGAGATCACCTCTAATTGAAATAATCATCATTGTATGCGAACTTTTCATTTTATATACATGCTTTCCGCATGTTATCACTGAAATGTGCACAAACTACATCCGATACTCCGTCATGGACTATCCGTCTTATCAACAATATTCTATCAGGGAGTGATGTTGACATGAGTTATAAAGACCGATTAGATCAGCATTCTGAACTGTTTCATCACAATTGGACGCGGCCTAAACGTTCTAAGTCTCAAGTAAACGGTCACACCGAAATGTCCCAAACCAACATTATATTAAGAAGTAACGCGAAAGCGCACCGTTGGTAACGATAGAATATGGCTGAAAGATGAAAGAAGACGCATCCAGAGCGTCTTCTTTTTATGCGTGTTCCGTTTTATTACGCTGAGGTCTTACTTTAGACCAGTACTGATAGTAATCCGTCTTAATAAATCCATTAAAGAGCTTTCGTTTCTTCGTTGCTTTTCTTCCATATGCTTCCTCAAAATTTTCATTTGAAGTCAGCATATACACAGACCACGTATCAAGCGGTTCGAACGCCTGTCCCATTTCTCTGTACATCTGCTCAACGGCTTTTTTCTCGCCGAGACGTTCTCCGTACGGCGGGTTTCCGACAATCACGCCAAACTCATGTTTTGTAGTGAAGTCCTTTACCTGCATTTGTTTAAATTCGATTAATTCGCTCAGTCCCGCTTCCTCTGCATTTTCTTTTGCGATTTGTACCATGCGGTGATCTACGTCACTGGCGAAAATCGTAAGCGGCTGATCATAGTTTGCCTTTTCTTCGACTTCAAGACGTGCTTTGTCCCACAGATCTTTACCGATCCACTCCCAATCCTCTGAGACAAAATCGCGGTTAAATCCCGGGGCGATATTTTGGCCGATTAATGCGGCTTCAATCGCGATCGTTCCGGAACCGCAAAAAGGATCGACAAATGGACGGTCCGGAGTCCAATTTGTTAATTGCACCAAAGCGGCAGCAAGCGTTTCTTTAATGGGCGCTCCTCCCTGATCCACGCGGTATCCCCGTTTGTGGAGGCCTGTCCCTGACGTATCAAGTGTAATAACCGCCTGATCTTTCAATAAAGAAATTTCCACCTTATATTCGGCGCCTGTTTCTTCGATCCAGTCATTGGCTTTGCCGGACTGCAGCTTCAGCTTTTCAACAATCGCTTTTTTGACGATCCGCTGACAGTCGGGAACGCTTGCAAGTGTTGATTTAACGGATTTACCGATGACAGGGAATTTCCCGTTCTCCGGTATAAATGAACGCCAGTTAACCGCTTTCGTTTTTTCAAACAGCTCATCAAATGTTTTTGCTTTAAATGTAGCAACTTGAGCTTTTACACGGTCCGCCGTTCTCAGCCAAAGATTCGCACGGCAAATCGCAAGCGCATCCCCTTCGAAGATAACTTTTCCGTTATCAACCTTGCATTCATATCCTAAGTCACGAACTTCTTTTGCAACTACAGCTTCAATGCCCATCGGCGCTGTTGCAATTAGTGTATACTTCTTCATCGTATCACCCTGTCTTTTAAAACTTTTCTCTCATCAAGATAAAAGCTCTCCTTATACGGGAGAGCTTGATTTCATCATTTAATTTAATGGTCTAACGTTCTGTAAGCCATGTTTTGTTCCATCGTACTGCAATCGGCTCATCACCTCGTACTCAGGCGGCAATCATCTATCTACAGAAAGCATTCTGTCCTTCTCTCCGTTGAATTCCGTCAAGAAGGTTCCCCTACCAAAATTTGGGTTTCTCGCTCGAGGGGTTTACCGCGTTCCACTCTCACCATTTCTAGTGAGACTTCGTCACTGTGGCACTTTCAAGGATACTCAGCCATATCCAAAAGACGTAGGCTTTTTTCCTGCCGTCAGCCTATCAAGGCTGCCCTAGCTTATGACTTCGCTAGGCACGAACACTACGGGCATCTCAGCACCGTGCGAGCATGGACTTTCCTCTACAGATTCAAGATCTGCAGCGATTACCCGAACGTTAAGAACATGAATTATTATATAACAATTGATTGTCATTTACAAGCGCCATTTTTTACAAGCGCAGATCAATCATAAAGCTTGCTGCCAAAAACATGCTTTTCTAAGTTAGACAGCCGTTTTAAGATATCAAAGTTCGTTGTGTTTGATTGCACTGGCTGTTTTTTGCTGGCTTCTTCAAGCTGTTTTTTCAGCTGCAAATTTTCCTGCTGCAGTTCTTCAATTTCTTGATGGAAGGTTTCATAATCCTTAATGATCATATCTAAAAATTTGTCAACGTCTTCTTGTTTGTAACCTCTAACGCCTGTTTTAAATTCTTTTTCCAAAATGTCTTTCGCAGAAAGCTTTACTTTATCAGCAAGCATCTTTTTCACCTCGTATCGTGAATCATCATCTTATATTTTTTCAGAAATCTGTACGATTGTCAAATTTCTCTTTCTTTGTTATGAGAAGCTGTCTTCCTCTACTGTCACTCTCAGATCATCCATTGTGATAAAGTAGATCGGATAGCCATCCTGTTCGCGTCTTTTTTCAGCTGTCTCAAGCATATACTTTGGGGAACCTGCCATTTCAGAGTCATATAAAAGCATAAGCGCGTCAGACTTATCAATGAAGAACTGATTTTTTTGTTTAAACTGAAGCGGGCTTTCATACGGACGATGAGTCAGGCTTTCCTCGTAGTCCGCCTGGGCCAGAACAGCTTCATACAGTTCCTTATTCGGCTCTTTCCAGTTCTTTTCCTGCTCGTAAAATGGTGTGATGACAGCAACCTTTAAGTCAGGGTATTCTTCTTGCAAATCATATGCAACTTCGGCCGACCAGAGTTCCGTTCCAAGCTGCCCTGAAATTAAAATCCATTCTAATCCTTCATCCAAAAAAGCAATCAGCCGGTTCTTAATGGCTTTTTTTATGTAATACAGCGCCTTGTCATCCTGTTTAAATATCCCGAGTTCAAACGGTTTATATCCTGTTATTGCTAATACTTTCATCTTTTCACCTGCTTTAAAAAATGGGGCTCCCATTGGGCCCCATTTGATGTGCTGCGTTGGTTTACACCATCAAGCTGCACGTTTCCATACTAGTAATCGCAACAAGGTCTTCCTGCTTGAAAATGCTGATGCGTAGCCGGATCAACATTTGAGAAAGTGTGTGGAAAGTAGTGAACGTGCTGGAAATGCTGGTGATTTACGTTTGTTGTGTGCTGTGGGTGAATGTGCGGCACGATTGTTTTTGAAAACGTATGGTGTTCACAGCAATGAGTAGGATGGACAATCGGCGCCATCATGTGCGGTCTGCAGTGATGCATGATTTAAATCCCCTTTCCATAAACTTTATTACAATACTAAGCTATGAAAAATAGAGGGTACATGTTCTGATGCAAAGACCTATTTTAAAAGTGTGCAATTAAGCTGTCTTTAAAGTTTGAAAATACGAAAGCAATCAAAAACACAACGACGAAGAACAAATAAAAAACACCCTTATACATACCAACTCTCCCTTTAAAAATAACTAACGTCATTTTACAGGATTCGCCGGTATTCTACAACAAAATCGATGTGAATCCAGCAAAAAAATTTCATGGCGAAAGAAGTCGTCTTTTGCGCTTTCCCGGGGAATATTTAAGAGGAATATTTCCTCTTCAGACGGGCAATTCTCACGTGCAGATTTTCCGTTTCTTTTTCTGATAAGGATGCCTCATCGGCAAGTAATTGTTCAGCTGTATGTAAAGCTTTCCCGAATTCCTTTTTCTTATGCTCAAAATATTTCGCAAGCTCTATCGCTGAAGTGTACCTGCATTTCTGGTGCTGAGAATGGAATAGTTTCTCCCAAAGCGGGACTGCATCTTCTAGGCGGTTTTGTTTTTTGTACAGCATTGATAAATCTAAAAGAGCTCTGTCTTTATTTTCAAATGACTTTTCTTTAAGTCTTTCAAGCTGATTGACTGCTTGGCCTGTTTCCTTATGGGCCATAAACCATTTCGCCATTGCGTAAGCTTCATCATGCTCTTTTGGCATATCAGAAGCGGAAAGAATTTTCTTTGACATATGAATGTACAGTGAAATTAACGACAGCACATCCATCTCGTTATGGTGCAGCACACCCTTTAAAAGATCCGGTTCCTGTGCCTTAATAAAATGAAAGTACAGCATCGGTGCCAAATAGCCCGGGGTGTCTTCTTTTCTGCGTACGCCGAGCTCTTCTTTTTCAACTGAGCCAAGCGACACGCGTTCCATTTTGTGCTTCCACAAACGCCTTGCTCCATGCAAGAGGTCAAAATGCCCGAATTCCGGGAGCTTCGGAACTCTGTCACGAATCAGTGTATGCCTTGTTTTTACCTGCGGCCAATCAAAAGCTTTTCCGTTGTAGGTAACAAGTGATGTAATATCAACCTCGCTTAAAAAGCTCTGATACAAGGCGACTTCATTCCCCGGTTTGGGCAGAAGATGCTGTTTGATTACCACTCGATCTTTATATACCCTTGCATGGCCGAGCAAAAAAATCGTATTGCCGGCTCCACCGCCAAGACCTGTTGTTTCTGTATCAAAGAAAAAGAGGCTGTTGTTTTCATATCCTTTTGCAGATAGTGTATGCGACAGGCTGCTTTTATTCCATAACGCGATGACTTCATCAAGCTCGGAAAAACAGTAATGTCCGTGCCGATGGGAGAGCGGATATTCTACTTCCCTGATCAGACAGTATTCATCCTCAAAGAAGAAAGGCTTCACGCCATAAGCCTCCCACTCTTTAAGAAACGGTATATCAGAGCGAATGTCTGAGGTCCCATTCTCTTCTATCTTGTGTTCTGCTTCCTCCAGCACCATATGCTTTTTCATACGCTGGAGTTTTCCTTTTAACGACATGCCTAACCTCCTTTCCTTATGACATTTGGTCCAACAGCTGCAAAATTCGTTCCTTGGCTTTTATTCCTTCTATTTCAGTACCTATACAAGACGGACAGCCATCATGACAAGGACATTGTTTTATCAGCCGCTTAGCCGCTTTATTAATGTCAGCAAACCGTGTAAAGACTTCCTCTGCTAAGCCGATTCCGCCCGGATAATGGTCGTACAAAAATACCGTTGGCAAACCGGTATGGGCAGCTTTGATTTGCGAAACGACATGGACATCATTTCGGTCACACATAATATACACAGGGACAATATGCTGCAAAACATTCGATATGCCGAGAAGCAGCTGTTCGAGTGTCTTTTCTCCAATGTCTTCATCAATTGTTTTGATTTCAAGCCAAGCCGCACTCGTGTGGAGTTCTTCTTCCGGTAAATGGATAGGGCCTGATCCGATATTTTCAAAAGTAGTCATCTTAATCTTTTTAAAAATAGTGGGCAATGCATTTACCGTAACATCGCCGTAATGTAGGGATGTACGGCTCCTCTCTTTTGTTTTGTCAATTTCCAGCACCTTCAGCTGGACTGCCAGATTGGCATCCGTGTAATATTCCACATCAACTCTTCTGACATAAGCCTTTTTATGATCCCAATCAAGCTTTTCCACTTGGAATTGCACGCCTTCATGCAAATAAATCGCTTCATCATGAAGAAGCGTCATCGCACTAAACCGATCCATTTCACCGATGATTCTCACATTCGCAATATCCGTTTGATCGACAATGACCACATTTTCTTGTGAAGCCGAACGCAGACTGATATTGGAAGCAGGAAACGATTCGTTTGCCCAATGATAACGTTCCCCATTGCGGTGCAGGACACCTTCTTCCTGAAGGTACTCGAGAATATCACTGACGTCCAGCGGCCCAAACTCTTCATCGGCTTTAAAAGGAAGTTCATAAGAAGCACATTTTAAGTGATCAACTAAAATAATTAGATTCTCTGGGTTGATTCTTGCAGATTCCGGCGAACGGTTAAAGAAGTATTCAGGATGGCGCACAATATACTGGTCAATCGGCGTTGAATTAGCCACCATGACAATCAAGGACTCACCGTGCCTTCTGCCGGCTCTTCCCGCCTGCTGCCACGCACTTGCCACACTTCCGGGATAACCAGTCATGATACAGACCTGCAGCTGACCGATATCAACACCAAGCTCTAAGGCATTCGTACTGACAACTCCTAAAATCTCGCCTTCTCTTAACCCTCTTTCGATTTCTCTCCGCTCTTTCGGAAGATAGCCTCCCCGATAGCCTCTGATTGACTTTGTCCCGATCTCTTTTTTCACAAGCTCTTGAATATGGCTTAAAATAATTTCCACCCGGACTCTGCTTCTGGCAAAAACAATGGTCTGCACTTTGTTCTTCAGGAACTCTTTCGCCAGCTCGTTTACTTCTACTGTTGCGCTTTTTCTGATGTTAAGCGGCTGATTAACAATTGGCGGATTATAAAATACAAAGTGCTTCCGTCCGCTTGGCGCTCCGTTGTCATCGACCAGCCTCATTGAGTTTCCGGTCAGCTGCTCTCCCAATTCCTTTGGATTCGCGATCGTTGCCGAGGTACAAATAAAGATCGGGTCACTTCCATAAAACCGACAGATCCGTTTCAGCCGGCGGATTACATTTGCCACATGGCTTCCGAATACACCGCGATACGTGTGCAGCTCGTCTATCACAATATATTTAAGGTTTTCAAACAGACTCACCCATTTTGTATGATGCGGAAGAATGGCCGAGTGGAGCATATCAGGGTTTGTAATCACAATGTGCCCTGCTTTTCTGACTTTTTGTCTGATCGCTGGAGATGTATCTCCGTCATATGTAAAACTTTTAATATCAATGCCCATCTCATCAATGATTTCATTGAGTTCACTTTTTTGATCCTGAGCCAGCGCTTTAGTAGGAAATAAATATAACGCCCGGTTTGTATCGTCCTCAGCGATAGATTGCAGGACAGGCAGGTTGTAGCATAATGTCTTCCCGGATGCCGTAGGCGTTACAGTTACAATGCTTTCACCTTTTTGCACATATTGAAAAGCGGCATATTGGTGGGTATATAAGGCATCAATTCCTCTTTTGGAAAGGGCTGTTTTGAGTCTCTCATCTATACGTTCAGGCATCGGTCTTGTCCTTGCTTCACGAGGCTCAATTTCATGCCAGTTCACAACGTTTTCATTTCCTTTCAATTCAGAAATGAGTTCAGTCAGTGATTTCTTTTTCATTCTTTACACCTCTTTATCAAGTACAGTTTACCGAATATTTGTTTGCATGGCTAGGTGCAAATTTTATACAATCGGACAACAAAAAAGCAAGGCATCCGCCCTGCTTATTTCGCTCTTATTGTGAGCAGCTTTGTTTCGCCTTTATGTGCAGCCTTTTCGCCTGCAGGCTCTATTGTTTCCACAGCTTCCCCATTCATAATGACGATTGGAATGACTGTGCTGCTCGCTTTTTCTTTTATTAACTCCAAATCACACGTGATGAGCGGGTCGCCGACCTTTACTTTGTCACCTTCTTTAATATGAGCGGTAAATCCTTCTCCATTCATATTTACGGTTTCTAATCCGACGTGAATTAACAGCTCGATTCCCGAACGTGTCCGGATGCCCACGGCGTGTTTTGTATGAAACAGCTGAATCACTTCACCTTCAGCAGGTGAAACAATTTCACCATTAGAGGGTTCAACTGCAATTCCTTCGCCCATCATTTTTTGTGAAAAAACAGGATCCGGCACATCTGTCAGATCCATTACCGTCCCGTCTGCCGGAGAATAGATGACCTCTTCCGTAATTTTTTCCTCTGATTTTCCCATTCCGAATAATTTTTTCAGCAATGTGTTATCTCCCTTCCAATTCATCAACCGTTATCCCTTCATTCACCACCTATTTAACCACACTTTCAATTTCGCTTCAATTTATAACAACATCCGGCACAAACGCATAGTCTGATAAAAAAAGGCGGTGGCTCATTTGGAATGTAAAGATGACAAAAAGAATGAATTGTCTAAGAAAGAAGAGATCATCAATCAAGCAATGGACCATCTGTTTCAGTCTTCTGCATTAGGAAATCTTCTACATGGTTTTCAAAACTTGATCGACTCTAGTTTCAAAGATGTACAGACAACGATAGACGTCAGAGAAAGTGATGACGGGCTGTATGTCGATATCACAATTCCAGCAACGTTTCGAGACGGCGAGATTCTCATCGACATTAAGTCCCGGTACCTCCATGTAACGCTTCAGGAAAAACAGAAGGAGCAAAACGCCTCCACATTAACAAGCATGACAAGAACCGTACAGCTGCCTTATGAGGTACACCAGAAAGAAATGGTAACGTCATGGAGTGAGCAGACAATGACGCTTTTCTTCCCAACAAATAAGCATGAATGATTTGATTCATTCATGCTTCTGTTATTTGAAAAAGCTGGTAAATCCCTTTATTAATGAGCCGACTTGATTCATGGCACTCATGACTTGGCCTGTCGTATCCATCATTTTATTAAAGTCAAACTGCCCGTTCGCTTTTTTGAATTGTGACATAATACTTTGAACCTGTGAAGGCTGCTGCTGATTCGGTCTCGGAATAGGATAAGGATTAGGAAATACCGGCGGCTGCATAGGCATAGACTGAGGCGGAATATACGGCTGATAAAACTCCTGTTGTCCGTAATGCTGCGGAACGTACTGTTCAGAATGAACAGGCGCATTCTGCTGATAATATCCCTGCACTTGCTGAGGGTAATAATAACCCAATTGCCGAGGATCGTTTTGAGGTCTCCTTTTCATTGCGATTTCCCCCCTAGACTCAACAGTTTCTCTCCTATATATGTATGAATCATTTCTTTTGTTTGTGTCTGATGCCATCAAGCGTGTTTGTCAAATTGTGTCGAAAGTTTAAATTTTTTAAAAACAGAAAAAAGTCGAATCATTATGATACCATATTTTCAATACAGATGAGAGGGGATGCACCATAATGAACGTATCATACTTAAGCAAACGTTTTGCAGAAATGAAGAAATATGAAACAGACTGTGTGAATAAACTGATGGACTTTGCCAAGTTCCTCTATATTCAAGGACACTTCAACGCAACTGAATTTCGTAACAGTATGAAGGTTCTGGAAGCAAATGGAGCAGAAAGCCCGGCATATGAGCTGAATTAATGTCCGGCCCCCTATAATAAAAATGAAGACAGCCTTATTGGCTGTCTTCACTTGCAATTTCATCCCTCACTGTCTGCAATGTGTAAATGACTGATTCAGTGATGTCTTTGAATCGCTTTTTATGAATGTGATGAACATATGATTGAAGAATCAATTCCAGGAAATTATCTTTTGCGGTCTCTATTTGCTCAGCATGCACATATTTGGGGCGGCGAGCCTTTATAAATTCAAGCGTCCCTTCCGCCCAGTGAGCTGCCAGGGCATCATTCTCCTCCACAGCAGGCTTTATCGTCTCAAAAAAATCGTACGAGTGGTTATTTTCTTTCCCTTCCTGATATCGTGCAGCACCTGTTTCAGCGGCTTCAATCATCTGCTCGGTAACTTTCAGCAATGTTTGTGGTTGCAACATCCTTCACCTCAAAGCTTATCGTACCAAATTTTGCTCATAAATTCAGCCGATACGGTATACCTTGTCCACAGCATACCTCTCTTGAGGGGATCGGTACAGTTCGTTTATACATATATGAAGATCCATGATTTCTTCTTCCAGAACACTCAAACGTTCGTCCTCCGTTTCACGCATTTCAGCCTCGAATACATCTATAGAACGGCTAAGGCTCTGTTCAGCACAGTTTATTTCAGTTTCTATATCAGAAAGCATTCGGAGAATATCTGTCTTGCTTACGTAACCGGACATTTGTGTTCCTCCCTTTACTCTTCTCTCCCGGTTAAATTCTTTGCTCGTACGGCGCAATCCTTCCGCATGACAAAACTAGAAGCAAATCGCCAAACAAACAGGTATTCCACGAAAAGCTGAAGTTTTCGACAAAAAGACACGCAAAAATTGTATGATCCTCACGCTTAATGCACACGATACTTGTGAGGAGGTGCCGTATGAAATCTAGACCGAAAAAAGCCGGCCAGCAAAAAAAGACGGAATCAAAAGCAGTTGATTCTTTAGATAAAAAACTAGGCGGCCCGAACCGTCCTTCTACGTAAGAAGCAAGGAAATTCCTTGCTTCTTTTATTTCTTCAGCCAATGCTCCACCGCAAAGAGCGCATGCAGCTGACGTTTTTTATTTACATACCAGTCGGTCAATTCTATCTGCCGCGGCAATGCCTCCCGTGCAAAGAGGCCTTTCTTTATCTTTCCATGAAACCAATCTGTTTTCTTTCCGTCTAATGAGTGAGTTAATTCAGGGTAGCATGTCCTTAGCATAGGAGATGTCCTTTTTGTGATTCCGATCATTTTTTCCATATCAAAACGGGAGCCTGTATGCGGCACTGTGTGCAAAAAGTCATAAAAAGAAGAAAACAGTTCCGGACTGAACAGCAATTGTGACAGCTGTTTTCCAAGCCTTATCCTTTCTTCGGTTTTAGAAAAACGCTTGGCCGAAATACCGTAGAGAATGCCGTCTGAAGAAGGAAAAATAACGGTGTTGAAATGAAACCAGTCACTTAAATAAAAAGGAATCGTGCCAAAAACGTTCTTTTTGAACGAAGGATTTTGTATAATAGGTGTTTGGATAGTGTTTTGTTCATTTATAATGAGAGCATACATGAGCCGCTCCGTGTTTCGTTCATGCCAAAAACGGGTCCACTCTTCTGTCATAAATTGTGATACGCCAAACAATTGCAGATAGTTGAACAGGGGCTTCCCGGTTTTTACTGACCAGTGGTACAAAAGAAGCTGCGGATAGGCATCTGAAAAGATGAGCCAATTCGCTCTCTCGTATGCCAAAAAGAACCACCTTTGCTGTGACTCACGCAGACCAAGCTGAAACAGACTGCCCTTTAAATCAGTCATTGACCAGCCGGCATTGCGTGAAACGAAGGAAGCTAAGAGTGACCATTTAATTTCTGGATGACGGTCATAGAATGCTTTGTAAGCATTCGTTCTTGAAATATTATCGGCGTTTTCGACTGCCGTCTGCCGCTCAATCCGGCGAAGAAGCTTTCTGATGGCCTGTTGTTCTTGCACGTTCATTCACTTCCGTCACTAATAGTTTAATAAGGAGGATGAGAAAGTGATTCGGTATCCTAACGGAAAAACGTTTCAGCCGAAACATCCGGTTTCATCCCAAAACAGTCATAAAAGAGCGCCATCTTACAGTAATCGCGGAATGACCCTCGAAGATGACTTAAACGAAACGAATAAGTATTATCTGACAAACCAAATTGCCGTGATACACAAAAAGCCGACACCTGTTCAAATTGTAAATGTCCATTATCCAAAAAGAAGCGCTGCAGTCATAAAAGAAGCCTATTTTAAACAATCATCGACAACAGATTATAACGGAATTTATAAAGGGCGGTACATTGACTTTGAGGCGAAAGAGACAAAAAACAAAACCTCTTTCCCCCTGCAGAATTTCCATGACCATCAAATTGAGCATATGAAGCAGGTAAAGGCTCAAGACGGTATTTGTTTTGTTATTATATCCGCTTTCGGCCAGGTTTATTTTTTAGAAGCCGATAAGCTGTTTTATTTCTGGGAAAGAAAAGAAAAAAACGGCAGAAAATCCATTCGTAAAGATGAGTTAGAGGAAGCAGCTTATCCGATTTCTCTTGGATACGCGCCAAGAATTGATTATATTAGTATTATTGAGCAGCTTTATTTTTCGCCATCATCTAGTGCGAAAGGTTGATTAACGAAAGGTTGAGATGTTATGTCAGATCAATTTACGAGTCGTGAAGCTCGACGTAAAGCGAACAGCAAGTCGAGCCCTTCACCGAAAAAAGGCAAGAAACGAAAAAAAGGCGGTTTGTTTAAAAAGACGCTATTCACTTTACTCATTCTGTTTATCCTAGGGGTAGTCGGCGGTGCCGTTACATTTGCCGTCATGGTTTCTGATGCGCCATCACTGAATGAAAACAAATTGAAGACGCCTTATTCTTCAACTATTTATGATAAAAACGGAAAAGAAGTCGCAGAAGTCGGTGCCGAAAAGCGTACCTACGTCTCGATAGATGAAATACCTGATGTCGTAAAAGAAGCCTTTATCGCGACAGAGGACGCACGTTTTTACGAACACCACGGGATTGACCCTGTCCGTATCGGAGGCGCCTTAGTCGCCAACTTTAAAGACGGCTTCGGAGCTGAAGGCGGAAGTACCATCACCCAGCAGGTCGTAAAGAACTCCCTTCTGTCACATCAGAAAACGCTGAAACGGAAGGTGCAAGAAGTCTGGCTTTCTATACAGCTGGAACGTAATTATTCTAAAGATGAAATTTTAGAAATGTATTTAAACCGAATTTATTTTTCTCCTAGAGCTTACGGAATCGGAAAAGCGGCGGAAGAATTTTTCGGCGTCACTGATTTAAGCAAATTGACAGTGGAACAGGCTGCGACACTTGCGGGTATGCCGCAAAGCCCGACAGCGTACAATCCGGTTAAAAATCCTGATAAAGCGGAAAAAAGACGGAACATTGTACTCAGCCTGATGAAAAAGCAAGGATTTATTTCTGATTCTCAATATACTAAAGCCAAAAAAGTGGCGATGAAAGATGAAGGCGTTGTTTCACAGAAGGAATATGAAAAAACAAATTCAAACAAGTACAGCGCGTTTGTCGATGAAGTCATGAAAGAAATAGATGAAAAATCTGATGTCGATCCATCTGCTGACGGATTAAAGATCTATACAACACTGGATACAAAAGCACAAGACACTTTAGATGAATTAATGGATGGGGAGACTGTCGGATTTACTGAAGGAATGCAAGGCGGCGTTTCGCTTCTTGACACAAAAACTGGTGAAGTCCGGGCAATCGGTTCCGGAAGAAACTCAACAGTTGGGGGCTTCAACTATGCCACTCAAGCAAAAACTCAGCCTGGTTCTACCATAAAACCAATCCTAGACTACGGACCAGTTATTGAAAATAAAAAATGGTCCACTTACGAGCAAATTGATGACTCAGCTTATACGTATTCAGATGGAACACCTATCCGTGACTTTGACCGTCGATATAAAGGGCCTATGTCCATGCGGGAAGCACTGGCACAGTCCCGTAATATCCCAGCTTTAAAAGCATTCCAAGCAGTCGGAAAAGACACTGCAGTGGATTTTGCTAACGGATTGGGACTCGGTTTAAATAAGGAAAAAGTGTATGAATCCTACTCTATTGGAGGATTCGGAGATGACAACCCGGGTGTCTCTTCTCTGACAATGGCAGGAGCATACAGCGCATTTGGAAATAACGGAACGTATAATGAACCGCATTTTGTGAAATCTATTGAATTTAACGATGGAACAAAGCTTGACTTAACACCGAAATCTAAGTCAGCAATGAGCGATTATACAGCCTTTATGATTACAGATATGCTGAAAACAGCTGTTAAGACAGGTACTGGACAGCTTGCACAAGTACCTGGAGTCGAGGTAGCCGGTAAAACAGGAACAACAAACTTTAATGAAGATACAATACAAAAGTACAATATCGCACCGGGCGGTGTGCCTGATTCCTGGTTTGTCGGGTATACACCTCAGTACACTGCTGCTGTATGGACAGGTGTAGATTCACAAAACAAGTTAGGGAAAAAATCTTTAAATAAAACGGAACAGCAGGTCGCAAAACGTCTATTTGCACAGCTCATCGCCCAAGTCGATGACGGAAGCGGATCATTTGAGAAACCTGATAGCGTAGTGGAAGCGACTGTGGAAAAAGGCTCTAATCCGGCAAAACTGGCAGGACCGAATACGCCAAGCGATAAAAAGGTCACAGAGTACTTTGTAAAAGGTACATCCCCTTCTACTGTTTCTAAAACATATGAGAAAGAAGAGAAAGAAGAAACAGCAAAACTGTCTGGTTTAAGTGTGAAATATGATAAAGATAATCAATCATTGACATTAAGCTGGAAGTACGACGGAGATGCGACCTTTGCTGTTAAGCAATCTGTTGATGGCGGCAGCTACTCTGAAGTTCAAAACAGCTCTGCAAAAGAAGCAGTCATTTCGGGCGTGCAGCCAGGCTCTGTATACAAATTCGAAGTGACAGCCGTCAGTGATGATGGCAAAAGTTCAGCGTCGACATCCTATGAAGTGCCAAAAGCCGAAGAGGATGAAGATAAAGAAGACCAGCAGCAAACGGATGATGAAAATAAAGATGATGATAAGACTCAGGATGACACACAAACTGATGATTCTCAAACAGATGACAGTCAGACAGATCAAGATCAGACCGATGATTCAACAAACGATCAAGACAAAAAACAAGACAACACGAACACCAATCCGTCCGACAACAGCAACCAAGACCAATCTAACGATAACAGCAGCAATAACAACGGCCGCAAAGAAGAGGACGCGTCAGATGGTGACTCAACGGATGATTCAACAGGGTCTAATACAGATAAAAACAAAACAAATACATCTGACAATACACAAACGAATTCATCATCAACTGAAAAAACGAATTAAAGACAAAGCCATCACCCTTTTAAAGGTGGTGGCTTTTTTCTGCACAAAAAAACCTCCTTTTTATGGGAGGTTTTATCGTTTCATCGCGTGATGCTTATAGAAATGCTTCTTCATTTCTGTAAAAAGTTCATCTAGCTGGATAAAGCAATGATACTGGGTCGGCTTCAGCAAAATGAACTCCACTCGTTCAGCCCAATTAATCGGCTTAGCCGGAAATGATTTCTTTGTCAGTTCTGACCAATTCAGCGATATCACCCGCTCACCCGCTGTCCAATGAAATGAAGCCAGTAAACATACAATCCCTTTAAGCATGTCGTTTTGATCGCATCTGGACTTTCTTGTTTGAAATACAGGGAGAAGTGATTCTTTTGTTTCTTCCCACACTTGAAATAGATACGGAACGTACTTTCCGCTGTTTTCCCACGGCAATATGTCTTGCGTGGTCTCAGAGAAGTCAAAATACAAAGGATTGCCCCTTAATGCTTCCTTGGTATCGGTGAAGTCAATGTGGCCCAGACTGCGCAAATATTGCTCATAAGAAGCTAACAATTCATTCGCTGCCGTCATCGTTTCACCAGCCCTTTTTTATCTCTCTTCTGCCCTTCTCTGCACAGAGAAAGCAATGGACATTCCGCACAGCGCGGCGATTGTGCCTTACAGTGATATCTTCCGAAGAATATGAGACGATGATGGGTAACGGACCAATCTTCTTTAGGAACCTTGCGCATCAGTGTCTTTTCGACTTCCAGCACCGAATCCTTCCACCGGCAGATTCCCAGACGCTTGCTGACCCTCTCGACGTGTGTATCCACTGCAATGGCCGGTACGCCAAAGGCAACAGATACGACAACATTGGCTGTCTTCCGGCCAACTCCTGGGAGTTTCACAAGCTCATCACGGTCCTTCGGTACTTCTCCGCCATAATCTTCAATAATCATTTTACTCAGTTTTTGAATATTTTTTGCTTTATTACGGTACAGACCGATTGATTTGATATCCTGCTGAAGCTCTTCCAGAGCAACAGATAAATAGTCTTCCGGCCGTTTATATTTTTGAAATAATGTTTTGGTCACCCTGTTTACAAGTGCGTCTGTACATTGCGCAGATAAAGCGACTGCCACCACTAATTCAAAAGGATTGGAATGAACAAGTTCACACTCCGCGTGGGGAAACATGTCGCCTATCTTCTCTAAACAGAATTCAATTTGTTTTAGATTTAACACGATTGTCACCTTTTCACTTTATTGTTCAAGCCAATTGTAAAAAGGAACCTGCCTCTTATACTCTTTTTGCGGTTCATTCTGTTTTGTTTGAACACGCCGGAATTTTTGGCTGTGGATTTTGGCCTGTTCCACTGTTTTCAGCCCGTTTTTCTTCCATTCAAACAAAATCCGGTCAATGTAGCGGAAGCTGAGTTTTCCTGATAATACAGCCTCTTTTAAAGCGTGTTTAATCAGCTGTGCATCATGCTGATCCTGATCCTGCCAAATGGCCAGCGTTTCACACTCCAAAGGAGATAACGGTCTTGCAAACTCTTCTTCAAAAATCGTATAAAGGCTTCTTTGTTCCCCTTCTGCTTTTCTTTCTTGTGTTTGATTCTGTGCAAGCTCTATATACTCATAGAGCTTGCCCCATAAAGGCTGGAGTGAATATTTCTCAAACTTGATGCCGTTTTGGTCTTCGCCTTCCTCAATAAACAGAAAACCCTTTTGGATAAACATACGCAATCTGTTTGTGCATTC
Source organism: Bacillus sp. FSL K6-1012 (assembly GCF_037964915.1). Classification (NCBI taxonomy): domain Bacteria; kingdom Bacillati; phylum Bacillota; class Bacilli; order Caryophanales; family Bacillaceae; genus Bacillus; species Bacillus sp. FSL K6-1012. The sequence goes on from NZ_CP150175.1 coordinate 2,347,245, forward strand.
TTCAACAGAAATCGTCATGCCTTCCTGCAGTTCATGCGGTGTAGGAAAATAAGATCCCTTTTCTAAATGCATTTTGATTTTCAACAGCAGAATCAGTTCTGTTTCATTAAGTCCAAGCTGTTTATAATGGGTCAGCAGAAGATTGGGGATCGTCGACATCCCCATCTCCTGCATATCAATAAATTGCTGTTTTTTCATCGTTACACCTCTTACTGTAAAGGATAGTGTTTTCCCCTTTACTGTAAAAAGTCTCCCTTGCAGGAGACTCTTTTTTTGTTTCATTTAAATGTATTACGGATACAGACGGTTCAACAGTCTTGGGAACGGAATTGTTTCACGTACGTGAGGCGCTCCGCTGATCCAAGCTACTGTACGCTCTAATCCAAGGCCGAATCCGGCATGTGGAACTGATCCATATTTTCTAAGTTCAGCATACCATTTATATGCGTCAGAATCCAGTCCATGTTCTTTAAGGCGCGCTTCCAAAAGTTCCATATCGTGAATCCGTTCAGAACCGCCGATGATTTCTCCGTAGCCTTCAGGCGCGATCAGATCTGCGCAAAGCACTACATCTTCGCGGTCAGATGCCGGCTGCATATAGAACGGCTTTAAGGACGTCGGATAGCGAGTGATGAAAACCGGCTTGTCATAGTGCTCGGCAATCGCTGTTTCATGAGGCGCTCCAAAATCGTCTCCCCACTCGATATCGTCAAAGCCTTTTTCTTTCAGAAAATCAACCGCTTCGTCATACGTAATTCTTGGGAACGGCGCTTTGATTTGCTCAAGTTTTGACGTGTCTCTTCCTAGTGTGTTTAATTCAATTTTGCAGTTCTTAAGAACTGATTGCACGATGAAAGAAACGTAATTTTCCTGTACCTGAAGGTTTTCCTCAAATTCTACAAACGCCATTTCCGGTTCGATCATCCAGAATTCGATTAAGTGACGTTTTGTTTTAGACTTTTCTGCTCTGAACGTCGGTCCGAAGGAGAATACTTTTCCTAATGCCATTGCCGCAGCTTCCATGTACAGCTGTCCGCTTTGAGAAAGGTAAGCATCTTCATCGAAGTATTTTGTCGCAAAGAGCTCAGTTGTTCCTTCAGGCGCACTTCCAGTCAAAATCGGCGGATCTACTTTTACGAAGCCTTCGTTATTAAAGAATTCGTAAGTCGCGCGAATGATTTCATTGCGGATTTTCATGATCGCATGCTGGCGCTTTGAACGAAGCCATAAGTGTCTGTGATCCATCAAAAATTCCGTACCGTGTTCCTTTGGCGTAATTGGATAATCAGTCGCTTCGTGAATGACTTCAATATCTGTCACAGCTAATTCATAACCAAGCGGAGAACGCTCGTCCTCTTTGACAATCCCTTTTATATAGAGTGACGTTTCCTGCGTCACAGATTTAGCCGTTTGGAAAATGCTTTCTTCAACCTCCGCTTTTACAACGACACCTTGAATAAAACCTGTACCGTCTCTCAGCTGTAAAAACGCGATTTTCCCGCTTGAACGCTTATTAGCGATCCAAGCTCCGATCGTTACTTCCTCACCTACGTGCTTGTACACTTGGTTGATTGTTGTTTTCAAAATATTTCCCTCCAAAACAAGAAGACATTCGGAAGCTTTTGCCCCGCGAACTCTTTTATCATCACTTTATTATACCCGGTCTTAACTGACCGGGTCAATGCAGATAAAAAGCGGCTTTTTGTCAGCCGCTTTCTGATCCGTTAGCTATGTTTTTCTACAAAACGTTTGATTCGTTCCACCGCTTTTTCTAGAAGGTCTAATGATGTCGCGTAGGACAACCGGACATTATCAGGAGAGCCGAATCCGGAACCTGGAACAATCGCGACTTTTTCTTCTTCAAGAAGCGCCTTGACAAATTCATCTACATCTTTGAAACCGCAAGTTTGAGCTGCTTTTTTTGCATTCGGAAATAAGTAAAAAGCACCTTCCGGCTTCACGCAGCTGAAGCCCGGGATTTCAACGAGCTGATCATAAATCGTGTTTAATCTATGCTCAAATGCTTTTCTCATCTCCTCCATTGGCTCAGAAGGTCCGTTGTATGCGGCAATCGCTCCGTATTGTGCAATAGATGTCGGATTTGACGTGCTGTGGCTTGCAAGGTTTGTCATCGCTTTGATGATCTCTTCTGCTCCAGCCGCATAACCGATTCTCCAGCCTGTCATGCTGTGTGATTTTGATACGCCGTTGATGACGATCGTTTGCTCTTTCAAACGGTCAGACAGCTGTGCGATGGAAACGTGTTTTTTTCCGCCGTATGTAAGTTTTTCATAAATTTCGTCAGATACTATCAGGATGTCATGATCAAGGCATACTTCGCCAAGCGCGGCCAGCTCTTCTTCCGTATACATAACGCCAGTCGGATTGCTTGGTGAATTAATAACGATTGCTTTTGTTTTTTCTGTAATCGCTTTTTTCAGCTGCTCAGGAGAAATTTTAAAGTGATTTTCCTCAAGCCCTTCCACATAAACAGGCTGACCGCCAGCGAGTTTCACCTGTTCCGGATAGCTTACCCAGTACGGCGTTGGGATAATCACTTCATCTCCTTCATCCAAAATCACTTGGAAAAGGGTATACAGTGCATGTTTGGCACCAGTACAGACAATCAATTGAGACGGTTTGTATTCAATATTCTGGTCACGTTTAAATTTCTCTGCAATGCTGTTCTTTAATTCAGCCAAACCGCCTGAAGGCGTATATTTCGTATGTCCTTCGTTCATTGAGCGTACAGCTGCATCAATAATGTGCTGCGGTGTATTGAAGTCGGGTTCGCCCGCTCCAAGGCCGATGACATCATGGCCTGCCGCTTTCAGTTCTTTCGCTTTCGCTGTAATGGCCAGTGTGGTAGACGGTGTTAATGCGGATACTCTTTTTGCCAGTTTCAACTTGAACTCCCCCTAATTCGTCTTAAGGCGTGATATTTTTGAGAATCTTTCCAGTTGTAAAGTCCACATAACTTAAACTGTATTGTCCTTCTTTGTCTAAGTACGTTACTTCCCAAAGCAGGACGTTCCCTTCTCTTGCCAGGTGAACCTCTTTTTGCTTTGAAACCAGCCCTTCATCTTGTATGATTTTCGCCGCTTTGTCCTCGGTGATTCCCTCTTTTGCTTCTTTTGAGAGAATTTTTGCTTTTTTATCTTCAGGAACCCATACATATAATTTGATGCCTTTTTTGTCGGTTCCCTTTACGATATAATACTTTTCTTTTCCGACAAATGTTTCGACTTGATCAACGCTGGTGAGGTCGGTTTCTTTTTTCGCTTCAGCAGCTGCTGCTTCGTGCCCCTTTTCCTTTTGTGCCATGGCTGATTTATAAATGTTTGCCGAGACAAGAAGTACTGCTAAAAAAATAATACCAAATATGGCGGTAAATATTAATGCTTTTTTTCTCATCTTCTCACCTACGTACGATAAATAGTAAAAACGGCTTGGTTTTTGTTTTCTTCATCAAGCGCAAGACCGAACATCAGATTATCTCTTTTCAGTGTCCGATTCAGCGTGTCTACAATTTTATAAAGGTCATCCGAATGCTCTACATTAATTGTTGAAAGAATTTCGATTTTGCTTTCCATTTTTTCATCCTCCAAATTGAACAAATATTGTTAGTCATACTCCTTTTCAGGACGCGCCATACTAGTACCACAGAGCGGAAAAACCGCTTTTACAAATAAAACACGTCCTACTCCCACACCGGAAAGCCGCTTTATGCGGCTTTTATTCACTTTTTCCGGCAACATAAGCTTCAATCTCACTGTCAGTCACTTCAGATATTGCGGACGTCGGCAGAGCGTCAAGAAACAGGCGCCCGTAACCAGCGGTTTTGACCCGTCTGTCTAATATGACAATCGTTCCTTTGTCTCCGGCTGTCCGGAGCAAGCGCCCAATTCCTTGTCTGAACGTCAGCACCGCTTCCGGCAGTGAGACCGTTTGAAACGGATTGCGCCCTTTTTTCCTCGCCAACTCACATTTTGCAGCGTGCAGCGGATGATCCGGAGCCCGGAAAGGAAGTCTCACGATGATCACTGTCGTCAGCTCATCACCAGGGAAATCAACGCCTTCCCAAAAATGATTCGTTCCAAGCAAAATGGCCTGATTGGCTGTTTTGAACGTTTTCATCAGTTTTCCGGGACTGCCGCCGGTTATGCCTTGAGCCAAAAGCTGAATGCCTGAAACACTCATGGCGAGCTTGAGTTCCTGATGCACTTTTTTCAGCATGTCATGAGACGTAAACAGCACAAGGATTTTCGGCTGTTTTTCTTTTGCCATCAGTTCGATATAACGTGCGGTATCCTGTATAAATTCAGTCTGCCCCGTATCTTGGATCGATTTTATTTCTTTTGGAATCATTACCTGCATCCGCTCATCATAAGAAAAAGGAGACGCGATCCTCATTGTGCGGGGGAAAAAGTCGCTTAACCCCAAACGCTCAATGATAAATTGAAACGAATTTTCTATCGTTAGGGTTGCAGATGTAAGAACGACACTGTTTTTCCGGGCAAAAAACTGATCAGCAAGAAGCTCGCCCGGTTCCAGCGGCTGCGCATATATAGCTACTGCATTCTTCGCACCTTTAGCATCTATCTCAATCCAAACCGCTTCATTGTCATCTGAGCCAAAGAACAGCTGATTTAGAGTCTGGCAGTACTCCCCCAAATCATTCATGCTTCTATTATATTCATCGGCCAAAAAAGCATTTTTGCTTTTCATAACCGTCAGATGTTCTTCCATCAGAGCCGTCTGGGTCTCAAAAAGCTGCTGCAAATGCGCCAGCATAGAACAAAGCCTTTCCGCTCCATCTGTTAAAATAGGCCATCCTTTATCGTGACTTTTTTTGTTCACGTTAAAGACAAGACGGTTTAAGTCTTCTTTAGGTTTTCTTCGTTTGACAAAAGAATGCACAGAGCTGAAAAAAGCATCACTTTCCGCCTGAATATGCTGAATCCACTCCTCCACTTCGAAAAATGAATCCACCGGCAGGCTGTGGCGCTGAAAAAGCTGTCTCATTTTTTTCAGAAGCCCCTGCTCTTTCAGCGTTCCGATTCTGCTCAATTTTGTATGCAGTTCTATGTAAGTTGCTCTTTTTCCTAAATGTTCGCTTGCGGCACGTTCAAAATGGTGTGCTTCATCAATGACAAAAGTCCCGCTATCCGGGAGTCTTTTTTTCCGGCTTGCCTCATCGGTAAGCAGAAGAGAATGATTCGTAATCACCAGGTCAGACCGCATCGCACTTTGTTTGGCCCGTTCATAAAAACCAATCACTTGATCCCTCTGTTTTCGTTTATAAGAATGATCATCATATGCCAATCTGTCCCACAGCAGTTTTCCGCCTGACGGCAAATTCAGTTCTGCTACATCTCCCGTGTTTGTCTCTGTCAGCCAAACAAGAAGCTGGGCTTTTGTCAAAACGGCATCATAGTTATCGTCTTCCTCATGAAGCACCTGCTCAAACTTATAAAGGCACAGATAATGCGTTTGCCCTTTTAAAATAGCCGCAGTCACCGAAAAAGGGAACATATCTTTGATGATCGGCAAATCCTTCGTCAAAATCTGCTGCTGAAGAAGGGTTGAATACGTGCTGATGACGACCGGCTTTTTTGACTTTTTAGCAAAAAGCGCAGCCGGAATCAGGTAGCCGATCGTTTTTCCGATTCCCGGAGCAGCTTCAATCAGCGCGTGTTCACGATTGGCAAAGGCCTCAGCCACTTCTTTCATCATCAGCATTTGGCCTTCTCTTTTTTCGTACTGGGGCATGAACTCAGAGAGCGCTTTTTCATTTCCTGCTGCCCAATTTTCTATCTCAAATAGAAATTCTTCATCTTCTTTGAGACGTTCAATCAAAGGTTCAGGTTCTCTGACAGAAAAAGATGAAAAACGCGTAAAGCCTGGCATATCTGTATGTCTGTTTTCATAAATGAACATATCTAACAAATGCGTCAGATCACTGATAAAATGCTGTGACAGCCTTCTTAACTGCTTTAATGTCGGGTAAGGAAGCCGCCTTAGCTTTTCAAGAATTTCCAAAAAAATAAGTCCTGTGACTTCAGCGTCGCTGTCAGCTCGATGCGGCTGATCATGCCGCAGCTGAAGCTCTTCGCTTAATTCAGTCAGCTTATATCCCTCAAATCCCGGAAATGCGATACGGGAGAGCTCAACAGTATCCAGCACTTCACAATCTGGGAGCTGGAAACCCGCTTTATGTAACTCATGCTTCACAAACCCGAGGTCAAAATGGATATTGTGGGCGACAAAGTAAGCGCCGTCAAGCAAATGAAACACTTCTTCAGCCACTGCTTTAAACGGCGGCTGATTTTCTACCATTTGATTCGTGATTCCCGTAAGCTGTTCAATAAAAACCGGAATGGATTTATTTGGATTAATATATTTTGAAAACCGCTCAGTAATTTGTCCATTTTCAATTACAACCGCTGCAATTTGAATGATTTTATCGCCCTTTTTTGGCGAATTCCCTGTTGTTTCTACATCTATAACAACGAACCGTTGCTTTTTCATTAAAATGGACACCTCAATTCTTGCATACGACAAAAGTGTAACACGTTTTGTACGGAAATGGAGCGGCAAAACCGTTTTACGCTGAAAATCTTAAACGAAAACCCCCGATAAAGGGGGCGGTATATCTACAAAATGGTGCTGGCAGGTTCTTGTCCAAGCATTTGTTCAATTTTGTTTTGGTCATTCAAAACGGCAACTTTCGGCTGATGGTTTGCCGCTTCTTGATCAGACATCATTTTGTAGGAAATAATAATAACCTTATCGCCTTCCTGTACAAGGCGTGCGGCAGCTCCGTTTAAACAGATGACTCCGCTTCCGCGCTGACCGGGAATAATGTACGTTTCCAGGCGTGCTCCATTGTTATTATTCACAATTTGCACTTTTTCATTAGGAAGCATTCCTACCGCATCAATAAGATCTTCATCAATTGTAATGCTGCCCACATAGTTAAGATTTGCTTCTGTAACAGTTGCCCTATGAAGCTTTCCACTCATCATCGTGCGATACATCATTATATTCTCTCCATTTCTCGAATATCAATAATGATATTGTCTATTAAACGCGCTTTTGAAAATGCAACTGCTACAGCCAGAATAATCTTTCCTTCGAGCTTGTTCACAGGCTCAAGTTCCGGATAAGAAAATAGCTCAACATAATCAATTCTGCCGCTTGTCGTTTCAATGATGTCTTTTGCAGCATTGATGACCGTTTCAGGATTTCTCTCACCTGCTCTGATCAGCTCGGCACTCGTCTGAAGGGCCTGGTAAAGCTTAGGCGCTTCTCTTCTTTCCTCAGCCGTTAAATACACATTCCGGGAGCTTTTGGCTAACCCGTCTTCCTCTCTGACCGTATCTACAGCAACCAGTTCAATATCCATGAAGAAATCACTGATTAAACCATCAACAACTGCCACCTGCTGCGCATCCTTTAAACCAAAATAAGCGCGTGTCGGTTTAACAAGATTGAACAGCTTCGTCAGCACAATGGCAACTCCGTCAAAGTGTCCTTCTCTTGAACGCCCGCATAAAACCTCTGTACGTCTCTCAACATGTATCGTTATATTTTTTTCACCGGGATACATGTCACGGGCATCAGGAGTGAAAAGAATATCAACGCCGGCATTTTCCGCAAGAGCGGCATCACGTTCAAGATCGCGCGGATACGCTTCAAAATCCTCCCCGGGACCGAATTGCGTCGGATTCACAAAAATACTCATCACGACGGCGTCATTTTCTTGTCTGGCTTTGTCTGCCAAGGTTAAATGCCCTTCATGAAGAAATCCCATCGTCGGAACGAATCCGATTGTTTTGCCTTCTGACTGATATTGTGTAATGATTTCTTTCAGCTGTGAGATATCTGTAATCTGCTTCATCTTATTTTCCTCCGTACAAGCCTTCCAGGACTGACTGATTCATCTGAAAGGAATGCTTTTGTTCAGGGAAAGCACGACGTCTTACATCATGGACATATCCACTGATTGCTGTTTCTATAGTGCCGTCAATTTGCGTATATTGTTTCACAAATTTAGGTGTTCTAACAACACCATGGCCGATAACATCGTGATAAACAAGAACCTGTCCGTCCGCTTTTACACCAGCTCCGATTCCAATGACAGGAATGGATAATGTTTCTGCGATTTTTGCCGTGAGTTCTGCAGGCACACATTCAAGCACAAGCATCATGGCTCCCGCTTCCTCACATTTTATACTGTCTTCTATTAATTTCTTAGCGCTTTGTTCATCTTTGCCCTGTACTTTATATCCGCCTAATACACCGACTGATTGCGGTGTCAGCCCTAAATGACTGACAACAGGAATGCCACCGAGCGTCAAGGCGCGGATGGATTCAAACACCCCTTCACCGCCTTCCAGCTTCAGCGCGTCGGCTCCGCTTTCCTGAACGATAGCTGCGGCATTTTTCAGCGTATCCTCTTTAGACAAGTGGTAGGACATAAACGGCATGTCGGTTACGATAAATGTATTTGGCGCACCTCTTTTGACCGCTTTCGTATGATGGATCATATCCGCAACTGTCACGCCGACAGTTGAATCAAGGCCTAGCACGACCATTCCTAGTGAATCACCGACTAAAATCATATCGACTCCCGCTTGTTCAGCAAGCTTGGCTGCCGGATAATCGTAAGCCGTCAGCATGACAATCGGTTCTTCATTTTCTTTCATTTTTAAGAAATCAAGTTTTGTTTTCACTTTTTCTCCTCCTCATTTTTAGAGGAGATGAGCTGCCGTTTCTTATTCAAGCCAAAAAACCTTCCGCTACACGAGAAGGATTCTTCACTTTCTAAAGTTCGGCGAGTTTCATCCCTCTGTCCCAGTCCTTTTTGGATCAAGGCAGACTGCTGCAATGTCTATCTGTTTTTTATGAATAGGTGCAGTTCGCAGGCGATACTGCCCAATGGAAGTATATCAAAATCAACAGGCTTGTACCAACTACAATGAACCCATTTCGATATCTGCCGAATAGATTTTTTTTATGCCTTCCTTTGTTTCTAAAAGAAGAACACCCTCTTCGTCTATTCCTAAAGCTTTCCCGTAAAATGTTCCGTTTAGCGTTCTTGCTCTTAATTCACTGCCGATTCCAAGCGCATAGCTTTCCCACAGAAGTTTAATCGGTGTGAAACCATGCGCTAAATAATCGCGGTACCGTTTTTCAAAAGAAAGCAAAATATGCTGCATGACGCTGGCCCGATCTATTTTTTCACCGGCTGCCAGACTGAGGCTCGTTGCGGTTTCCTTTAGCTCCTCTGGAAAATCATCGGCCTCTTGATTAACGTTTATGCCTGTTCCAATAATGACTGAACGGACGCGGTCTTCTTCCGCCTGCATTTCAGTTAAGATGCCGACTGCTTTTTTTCCGTGAATTAATATGTCATTAGGCCATTTAATATCCGTTTGGAGACCTGTTGCCTCCTCTATTCCTTGCACAACAGCTACCGCAGCAAGAAGTGTAAGCTGAGGTGTTTTTTGAAGCGGAATGTCTGGACGCAAAATCAGGCTCATCCAGATGCCTGTTCCTTCTTGAGAATGCCACACCCTTGACATACGCCCTCTGCCGGCTGTTTGTTTATCCGCGACAACGAGAGTACCCTCGGGCGCGTTATCATTAGCAAGCTCATGAGCCTTTTTTTGAGTGGATGAAAGGACGTCATGATAAAAAAGATGCTGGCCCATCACTTCTGTTTTCAGCCCAAACCGTATCTCACTTTCACTGAGTTTTCCAGGCTTTTTGATAAGCCGATACCCTTTTCTTCTGACAGCTTCCACTTCATAGCCTTCTTTGCGAAGCTCCTCAATATGCTTCCATACAGCTGTTCTCGAGCATCCGAGAGCATCACTGATTTTTTGGCCGGAAATAAACTCGCTTCCGGCCTGAGAAAATAATTCAATAAGATCGTTTCTTAAGGTTGATCGCATGTCTTCAGCCACTCCTCTATGTGTTCCTTCTGATTGGAGAGCTTTCCCGTTACAACAGCCTGCTCTATCCGCTGTAATTCTTCAGACACCCATTTTCCAGCGGGCTGGTTTCGCAGTGCAAGTAAATCCCGCCCCGTGATGGCAAGATCCTTCAAACTTTTGATGGGCAGGCTTTGATAAGCTTCTCTGACTTCCTTCAGTCTCTCACCGTTCAGCTTCTTGGTTTGCCGGAGCATTGATATTTTGACCGCGGATAAAAGCGCTTTTTCACCAGCCTTGTACATGGACATAGCGTCAAGGCTCTGGCCAAACGTATCGGCAATGTGAGCGGCTTCCTTCATCACTTTTCCAGGGAGCTTCCAGGCTTTAAGGAAAAGCATCGCTTCTTTCAAGTCTATCTGAAGATCAATTAAAAGCGCTGCCCAAAGCTCCTCACGAGAAGCGAGAAGAGAAAACGGAAACTCGCTCGCCGTCAGCAGGTTCTCTCGTTTGTGATAAAAACCGGGCAGTTCTTCATAAAGCCCCGTATGTACAAGCATTTGAATGGCCTCTTGGGACGCTTTTCCCAGTAAAAGCTTCTCAAACTCTATTGTTTTCCGTTCGACTGACACATGAGACAAAAGTGTTTTCTCTTTTATGATCGCTTCTTCTGTTTCTTTCGAAAGCGTAAATCCGAGCTGGCTCATAAATCGCACCGCTCTCAGCATGCGAAGCGCATCCTCCTGAAAGCGGTCCTCCGGTTTTCCAACCGTTCGAATCAGCTGCTGATCAATGTCTTTCTTGCCGCCAAAATAATCAAGAACTTGACCGTCAGCTGTCATGGCCATCGCATTAATCGTCAAATCCCTGCGTTTCAAATCCTCTTCTAATGAGGTGATAAAGTGCACTTCTGACGGTCTTCTGTAATCTTCATAATCTGATTCAGTCCGGAATGTAGTGACTTCATAGGTATCATCTTCCCAGAGCACGATAATGGTCCCGTGCTCTTTGCCGACATCAACTGTCCGCTTAAAAAGCCGTTCTACTTGGTCCGGTGCCGCATCTGTCGCAATATCGACATCTCCAATTGTTCGTTTCATATAGCTGTCACGAACTGCGCCTCCGACAAAGTAAGCTTGGTGACCTGCTTCAATTAATGTGCGGAGCACGGGAAGTGCTTTAATAAAAACTTGTTCCATGTCATCACTCCGGTTCTGCTAAATCGGCATATATCTGTTCATACTGGCTGACAATCTTTTGTGACGAAAATTCATTATTGAGCATTTCCATGGCCGCTTCGGTAAACCGCTTGCTCAGCTGTTCGTCTTCTAAAATGCGAACCGCTTTGGCTGAAGCGGCTTCGACATCGCCGACATCCACCAAAAACCCGCTCACATTGTTTTTTATCACTTCAGGGATACCGCCAATATTCGTTCCGATGCAAGGCACTCCGCATGCCATCGCTTCAAGCAGGACAAGGCCGAAACTTTCTTTTTCAGACAGCAGCAGCTTCAAATCACTGATTGAGTAAAGTTCCTCGACACGGTCTTGATTTCCAAGCATCAGCACTTGTTTTTCCAGCCCATATTTTCTGACAAGCTCACAGGCCACTGATTTCTCAGGACCGTCTCCGACTAAGAGCAGTTTTGCTTTTGTTTTGCCGGCTATATTGCGAAACACCTGGATGACATCCTGCACACGTTTGACCTTCCTGAAGTTGGACACATGGATCACGACTTTTTCATCCGGCAGTATGCCATGTTTCTCTTTAATGGCCGCTGTGTTTTTCTTAAGATATACACGTTCATCTATGAAATTATAAATCGTTTCTATTTTTTTCTCCGGCTTAATTAAATCGTACGTTTCAGCAGCAAGGGCTGATGAGACCGCTGTCACCCTATCTGAAGCCTCTATCGCAAAACGGATAAGATCTTTTAAGGATGGATCGTAGCCTAATACTGTAATATCCGTTCCATGCAAAGTTGTTACGATGCCGATATTCCGTTTCAGCATCTGCTTTGCGAGATAAGCGCAAACCGCATGCGGCAGAGCGTAGTGAGCGTGGATGATGTCTAAATTCTCCCGTTCTGCAACCTCAGCGATTTTGCTTGCCAATGTTAAATCATACGGCGGATATTTAAAAACGGCATATTGGTTAACTTCAACTTCATGAAAGTGAATATTAGGATGGTATGTATTTAATCTAAACGGGATGCTCGATGTTATAAAATGGATTTCATGACCCTTTTCAGCAAGCTGTTTCCCGAGTTCTGTCGCAATGATACCTGAGCCGCCGACGCTCGGATAGCATGTAATGCCTATCTTTAACTTTTTCATTGTTCGCCCCCAAGCACATCATGGTCCAGCATCAGCATCCGATTGGAAAAGAAGCCCTCGGCGTACCCTACACCCGCTTCTTTGCCGTACAGCTTTTCTCTTGCTTCAATGATCTCGATATAACCGTTCGTCAATGGTGTTGAAACAGAATTCTGTGACGGTACAAACTGGCTTTTGTAGGCATTGAGGCTTTTCTTTTTATCCTCTATTGTATCCGAGATATCAATAACAAAATCAGGCTGATGAAAACCATTTATCATATAATAGTAGACCTTACTTACTTTATGCGCAGGCAGGCTGTTTTCATCTTTATATTTATGGATTCCTGCTGAAAAGATCGCTTCTTCTACCAGTGCGGCAGCATTGCCGTGATCCGGATGACGATCCTTTTTATATGGCATAAACACCACTTTCGGCCGGCAGGTTCTAATGACTGTGACAATCGCCCGAATCGCCTCATCACTCATCATCAGCCCGCGGTCAGGGAGCGTCAGCTGAATTCTTTTGTCCACACCTAATATACGGGCTGCTTCGGCCGCTTCTTCTTTTCGCAAACTGACTGTTCCGTTTGAAGACAACTCCGCTTCAGTCAAATCGCATATCACAGCTTTTTTTCCCTGTTTGACAAGCTTTGCTATTGTGCCGCCCATACCGATCTCGACATCATCACTATGGGCGCCAAAAGCAAGAACGTCAGCATTATACATGAGGCTCTTCTCCCCGAAAAAGATTGCGGAATTCAAAAACGCCTTCATCAAGTGTGCGAACAAGTATTTCTGCAGTTCCCATATTGGTGGCAAGCGGAATCGAATAAACATCACATAAACGGATTAATGCCGAGACATCCGGTTCATGCGGCTGTGCGGTCAGCGGGTCGCGCAAAAAGATAACTAGGTCAAGTGCGTTAGCGGCAATTAATGCGCCGATTTGCTGGTCTCCGCCTAAAGGGCCGGATTGAAAACGCTGAATTTGAAGGCCGGTCGCCTCTTGAATTTTCAATCCCGTTGTTCCCGTTGCATATAGATCATGATGACTCAAAATCTCCTGATAAGCGGTTGTAAATTGGATCATATCCTGTTTCTTCTTGTCATGCGCGATCAAAGCAATTTTCATCATTTATCCCCCTGTCTAATCAATGATATTTTCCAATCCGTAGACAAGCTGATCAATCTTCATGACTTGTTCTACAGACAGTTTTACACCGGACATGAAGGAAGCACGGTTATAAGAATCGTGACGGATCTGCAGCGTTTGGCCGTCCATGCCGAACATCACTTCCTGATGGGCGATCAACCCTGGAAGACGAACACTGTGCAGACGGATTCCGTTTAGCTCCGCACCTCTTGCTCCTGGGAGAATTTCTTTTTCATCTGGATGTCCTTGCTGTTTTTCTTTTCGAACCTCGGAAATCATTTCAGCGGTTTTGAGAGCCGTTCCGCTTGGCGCGTCAAGCTTCTGATCATGGTGAAGCTCAATAATCTCAACATCATCGAAGTAATTGGCAGCCATTTTTGAGAATTTCATCATGAGTACCGCACCCAATGCAAAATTTGGAGCGATGATAGCCCCGATCGCTTTTTCTTCTGTCAGAGATGTAAGTTCTTTCAAATCAGCTTCAGAGAAACCGGTCGTACCCACTACAGGGCGGACACCGTGTTCTAATGCAACTTTTGTATGTACTTTCCCGATTTCGGGTGTAGTTAAATCAATCAATACATCTGGTTTTGTTTCAGTAAAGCAGGCATGGATATCTGTGTAAATAAGAGCATCAGACTCAACAGACATCACATCAGATAATTTGTGCTGATCGTATGTATGGTCAACTGCTCCAACTAGGTCAAAATGAGGTGTTTTTTCCGCCAATTTAACAGCTTCTTGCCCCATTCTTCCCCGCGGTCCTGCAATGACTACTTTAATTGTTTCGTTTGACATCTTGATCTCCTCTACTTTCCTTCTTCTTTTCTAGTCCAGCGGTCTTTATCTCTTGTATTAAATTTATGCATGACTCGGTCGTGGGCTTCCTCTAATGAAATATCAAGTGAGTTGGCTAAACAAACCAATACAAACAGCACATCGCCCATTTCCTCTTCCATGCTTTTATCATCTTCAGTCGCTTTTTTTGGTTTTTCTCCATAACGATGATTGACTTCCCTTGCAAGCTCGCCCAGTTCTTCGGTTAATCTTGCCATCATGGCAAGTGGGCTGAAATACCCTTCTTTAAATTGGCCGATGTAGCGGTCCACCTCAGCCTGTATATCTTTCATTGTTTTATCACTCACTGCACGAAACCTCCTATCATCCTCTTACATGTTAGCTAATTCGGATACGTTTGACAAATGTTTAAGCACGTTTGCTGTTTTCTTTTGCATCCACTATAATATAAACGCTATCTAATGGAAGGAAAAGGGGTTTTGTGTGATGCTTGGAGAAATTAGATTAAAAAACATATTTTTTATTTTAATCGGTGCAGCAATTTTTTCATTTGGCCTGGTTCATTTCAATATGCAAAACAATCTGGCAGAGGGTGGATTCACAGGAATTACGCTATTGCTTTATGCCCTTTTCCATATTAGTCCTTCTATTTCAAACCTGGTTTTGAATATCCCGATCTTTTTTATCGGCTGGCGTTTGCTGGGCAAGACAATGTTTGTATACACCCTAGTCGGTACTGTAGCACTGTCTTTATTCCTCAGCATTTTTCAGCGATATGAAATACATATGCCCCTTCAGCATGATCTTGCGCTTGCCGCTTTATTTGCCGGCGTATTCATTGGAGCCGGCTTAGGCATTATTTTTAAGTTCGGCGGTACGACGGGCGGGGTTGATATCATTGCCCGTTTGGTCAATAAGTATTTTGGGATACCAATGGGCCGAACGATGTTTGCTTTCGATGCTTGCGTGATCATTTTATCATTGCTTACCTATCTCTCTTACAAAGAAGCCATGTACACATTGGTTGCCGTTTTTGTGGCGGCAAGACTGATTGATTTTATTCAGGAAGGCGGATACGCAGCTAAAGGTGCAACAATCATCTCTGCGAAAAACGACCAGATTCAGAAGAAAATTCTTGAGGAAATGGAACGGGGCGTTACCATTTTGAAAGGACAGGGATCCTACACGAAAGAGGATCTAGACGTGCTGTATTGTGTAGTGCCCAAAAACGAACTGGTCATGCTGAAAAGTGTGATTAACTCCATTGACCCTCATGCCTTTGTCGCGGTCAGCGATGTCCACGATGTGCTTGGAGAAGGATTTACACTCGATGAAAATAAAAATCCGCTCCCGCGCTAATGTTTTTTTGATAACAAAAGGCGGCTGCCGCCGCCCCTCTTACTCATTTTGGATAATCCCGCTTTTTTAGTTTCTTTTTCTCCGCTCTGTATTTTCTGTAACCGACATAAGTAAGTGCAGTAATGATGATACCGCCTGTAGTGATCATCACCCATAACAAAGACGGATCTGCATCATCCTCTTCCACCCTGTCAAATACACTCTTCAGATCGTTCTGGAGTAGGGAAAGCCGTTCAAGCTTCGTACTCTCGGTCATTTGCTGAAACCCCTCTTGCTCAATCACTTCAATATGTTTTCCGACTGTATCAAGCTGATCTTCTGATATATCGATTGTAAGACTTGGATAAATCAAATCATACAAGCTGATAAATTCGTTCCACTTTTCATGAAAGCTCGTACTTTCATTTTTTTGGACATCCTGCTTAAGTGCGGCAAAGACCTCCATAATCGGCTTCTCCAGTGACCCCCAAAGGGGATCAGACTGATTGTCAACAGCATCCATCAGCATTCTGAACTGCGCGGCTGCTCTGAGCTTTTGTGTGTCTGATGCATCAGCCTGTTTTAAACTCCGTACCATATCGTTATAGCCCAAAGTAATCTGGCGAATTTGGGCTCCAGTTAACATGCTGTCTTGCTTCTGTTTTTCAGCGGATTTTAATGTTTTTTCAAAATAAGATAAGACTTGCAGCGCCTCTTCATATTTCGACTGGCGGGTCATTTGAAAAACCGTATCGGATAAATCATTCAATTCCTTGAGGCTTCCCCGCTCTTCAGCCTTGGCATTCCCATTATAAAAAATAAGAGCAATCAACAAACAGATCGTCAGCTTTCGTTTCATGCAGGTCCCTCCCACTCTCTCTCCTTACAGAATATGAAGGAAAGGACAAGGATAGACCAAGATTGTCTTTACGTCAGTTGAAGCTTTGTTTGCTTTTTCGAAATGACGAGATAGAAGGCAAGTCCGATTGAAAAGATGCTCAGCCAAAACGTTCCGTATCCTATGTCAGTCATATATTCAGAAAGCATGGAGTATTGCGGCATCATCCCAAACAGGTAATCAATGACATCATTATGAAGCGTCCAGACCGCAGCGATAACAAGATGCCATAATGAAAATCGAAAATACGGGCTGTACAGCACCCCCTGGACAGCCATTGCAAAATGCGAGGCAATCAGCATATAGCCTTCCCATGGCAAATCACCCGTTACAGCCAGCACGAGAAGATTCATGGCGACCGCCCACAAGCCATATTTCACGAGCGTCACTAACGCAAGCGCTTCAAAAAGCGGAGCATTCCGCTTCATGAGAAAGGCCAGCAGCACAAACAAGAAGAAAAACGTTGCTGTCGGGCTGTCCGGAACAAAGATGAGGAAGCGGGCAGGCGTCTCCAAAAGCTGAGGCAAGTACCAATAGTATCCGTAAACCGTTCCCAGAAAATTGATCGCTAAGACAAGAATAAGCATCTTTCGCTGTCCTAATACATATTGAAACCATTTCACATCAAATCAACTCTCAGTCTGTAAAAATAATGTGTCCATATAAAAAAGCTGACGCCTGGTCAGCTTTTGATAATAAAAGTATATCCTTCCGTTTCGCAATTCACAATACGTTATTTTGCCGTTGTTTCGGAAATGAATTTCGCAAGTTCTTCAAGCTGCTTATCATTTCCTTTGAACACGCCTGCCGGCATTTGGCCTTTTCCTTCAACAGCGATCTTTTTGATTTCTTCCGGCTTCAGTCCGGTATCTACCAATGAAGGCCCGGCCGCTCCGCCTTGAAGATTATCCCCGTGACATGAAATACAGCCCTGCTCCTGAAAAATTTTATATCCTTCGGCACTGGTATCGATATCCGCTTCTTTTGTGATTTTCCCCTGCTCCTCCGCCTTTGCCCAGTCGTGAGTAGCTACGGACTGCCAGGTCAAAAATACAGCCGCGGAAATAGCCAAGAGCATCATCCCGACAGCCACGGGACGCTTCCAAGGCCTTCTTTCCGTTCCCCTGTCGAGAAATGGTGCCAAAAGCAGAGCGCCAAAGGCGATCCCCGGCATAATCATAGCGCCGACCACCGTAAAGCTCCCAGCGGCGTATTCATATTTCAAAAGCTGATATAAGAAAAGAAAATACCAGTCCGGCAGCGGAATATAACCTGTATCCGTCGGGTCCGCCATCCGCTCCAAAGGCGGCTGGTGTACAATCGTCAAAACAAGAAAACCGATCAGAAAGACAGCTCCGACCATCCATTCCTTCAATAGGAAATTTGGCCAGAAGGCTTCTGTTTTACCGGGATACTCTGAGTAATCCTTCGGTATATTCGGCTTTTTCTCAGCCGGTATCCTTGAGTCTCCTACAAATTTCATCCCTTTGCCCCGGTGCATGTCATCCCCTCCCTTTTATTCGCAGATCAAGTTTAAAGCGGTCCTGAAATCCCCTGCTTGCGGATCATAATAAAGTGTGCGGCCATCAATCCAAACAAGGCGGCAGGAAGAAAGAATACATGGATCGCAAAAAACCTAGTCAGCGTTTGGGCGCCTACAATATCCGGATGCCCTGCCAGGAGTGTTTTGACTTGCGTCCCGATCAAAGGAGTGGCTTCAGCGATCTGCAGCCCGACTTTTGTGGCAAACAGAGCCTTCATATCCCAAGGTAGCAAGTAGCCTGTAAACCCAAGCCCAAGCATGACAAAAAAGATTAACACACCGACTATCCAGTTCAGTTCCCGCGGCTTTTTATACGCCCCTTGGAAAAAGACCCTCAGCGTATGTAAAAACATCATCACAATGACCAAGCTGGCGCCCCAATGGTGCATTCCCCTGACAATCTGGCCGAATGCAACTTCATTTTGCAAATAATATACCGATTCCCAGGCATTTTTAATATCAGGCACATAGTACATCGTTAAAAACATCCCAGACAACACTTGGATAACGGTTACAAAAAACGTCAGTCCCCCAAAACAGTACACAAACGCAGAGAAATGGTGGGCGGGATTCACATGTTCCGGCACTTCGTGATCGGCAATATCCCTCCACATCGGTGTAATATCAAGCCGTTCATCTACCCAGTCATAAATTTTGTTCAGCATGTCACCCTTCCCCCTTAGGCTTTGCTTTTCCAAGATACAGGAAGCCGTCTTTAACTTCTTGCTCGTAATGATCAAGAGGCGCAAGCGGCGGCGTGCCCGGGACATTGGTGCCGTCTTTTTCATAGAGTCCGTAGTGGCAAGGACAGAAAAATTTATTCGGATTTTTAGGATCGCTGTTCCAGTTCACCGTACACCCCAAATGCTTACAAATTGGTGAAAGTGCTACAATCTCATCCCCATTTTTGAAAACCCAAGCTGATCTCGATTCTTCCGACTCATACCAGGCATCGACTTGATTAATTTTGAAATCAAAGCGCTGCGGCTCTTTTGTCAGCTCATCTACGCTGACAACCTGAACCATGTCCTGCTTTCCTGTCGATTTTAATACCGGGTCGAGTGCAAAGCGAACCATAGGCATGAGCATACTAGCCGCCATAAACCCCCCTACGCCTGTAAGCGTATAATTTAAAAATTGACGTCTCGATATATCATGTCTTCCGCCCATCTCTTCTCCCCCCCTCAAGGTCAACCCTGCAAACTGACTAAAATAGAAAATATTTCATAACTCTAGACACCCTCATAATATATGAATCTCTCAGCAAGGTCAATATAGCCAAAATATTGTTTATAAGGAAATGTAAGTGTTTTTACGAGGCGTTCCATAACTGTAACAAAACGTTCAAAATTTCAGCTGTTCGTTCATCTAATATTTTTCTTTTTATGGAGTCATTTAAGTGCTCTAACGGAACAGAAGGCGCAACAATCATCTTCCCCAATGACTCTTCGCAACTCCAATGATCATCAGCTGTCAGCAGTACAACATGCTGAAAATCTGATTTGACCTCCTCCTGTAAATCTTTCAGCCCTTGAACGGTATTTTCATTTCTATCAACATATGTATAAGCAGGCAATAAATATACCCGTCCTTTTAACTGCCTTTCCAATTCATCAGCTAGAAGCTGCGTAAATTCGCCTCTTTCAGCTGCTATTTTTAATTGGCTCCCCATTTTTATGTTAATTAATGGTATGACAGCGGTATCAATGTAATCTTTAGATTGTAAATAGTCCTTAGCATCAGGCATTTTCCACCTCATCATCGTTCTCCCCTTTTTACGACAACAAGCCTTGCATTACACTGCAAGGCTGGTCATGTTATGTGAGCTGATTCAATTGGCGCGATAATTGTTCAAATGCTTCTTTATCGTGACGATCAAGCGCATCGTCAATGTCTTTTAATAATTTTTCTCTTTGGAATGTAGAAATGGCGTGCTCCAGGATTTGTTCAGCCAGCCCCTGATCTTTTTTGTTTTCAAACAGATCTTTCGGAATGTGAGGGTTGGACTCCAGCACCGCCGCATACTCAGGAGAACTGTAGGCTGAACGGAAATTAAGCTGGATAAACAAATCCTGCTGTTTATTTAATCTAATATCATGAAAAGATTTTTCCGCGTCGGTTGTCATAACATTCTCTTTATAAAACCGAAACGGAACTTCTTCAACACAATGTGTTGACATTATAATGCCTCTAGGGCAAAATTCTGCCTGCTCTACAAAATGAACCTTTTCCATTAAAGAATCGTGGCTCATTAAATAGTTCAAGATCCATACGCACTCTCTGCGCTTTAGCTGATAATGGTTTAAAAACCAACGGATAAAATCCTTTTTCTCATTGACAGAAACAGGGGTCTGCATGTAATTCCCTCCTCTATCGTTCGTATAATCTATACTTATATGTTCCACATAAGCGGTTAAATTTCCTGCTTATCTCGAAAATTCATCCTCGATCCGCAAGATTATTTCTTCCAACTCTTCATTGGCTCCGTCTATTTCGAGTACCTTTTTCAATAGCGGCAGCGCTTCTTGTTGGAGGCCTTCTTCTAATAAAAAGGTTGCGTATTCGTATAAGAAATCTCTGTCATCACGATAGTGAAGAAAAGCTGCTTCAAAGGATTGTTTTGCTTGTTCATACTGCTCTAATTCGGTGTAAGCGCTGGCCAGATACCAATTGTATTTCGGATCTTCTTCCCCGTAGCCCCGCACCTCTTGAATCAGATCAATAATTTGCTCAAAATCCTCTTCCTTATGATACACAGCAAGGAGAGTATGAAGTGCTTCGACAAAACCAGGATCAAGAGCAAGCGCTTCCTGAAGAAGTTTTTTCCCTTCTTCTGACTTCCCGATTTTTAACGCCATCTTTGCGGCATAGAGGAAAAGTTCTTTGTTATATTCATCATACCTGATACCCTCTTTTGCCGTTTTTAATGCCTCTTCATACATCCCTTCAGCCTCATAGCTCTTTGAAAGCGGCATATAAAGTGATGAATAGGATGGATCAAGCTCCTTTAAATCGGACAGCTGTTTAATAGCCGTTTTGATCAGTCCCGCCTGCGAGGCTGTAAATCCATAGCCGAAAATTGTATTAGGGTCAGGATTCTCATCTACAGCTTTTTCATACCACGGAATGGCCTCCTCAAAATCTCCTGATGCACTTAGCGATTCCGCCAGTCTTTGGTGGACATTAACGCCTCCGATCTCACTCTGCTCCCCAGCCGTTCTTTTAAAATATTGAACAGCTTTTGCATAGGCTCCTTGAGTAAAGTAAAGCTCGCCTAGCGCAAAATCAATGATTGGTTCATTTTCAAGAATAGACTTTGCCTGTAAAAGCTTTTGCTCACTTACTTCGAACAGCCCCTGCATCTGATAAAGATCAGCCATGAGCAGCAGGCTTTCCGGATATGATGGGTCTGATTCCGGGATCGTTTCCAGCACAGCCAGCGCTTTTTCTTCTTCGTCAATATCTATTAAAAGTTCAGCATAAAAATTCGTCAGTTCTGTTTCATTCGGATATAAATCATGCAAATCACTGATCAGTGAGATCGCTTTCTCTACATTTCCCCACTCGTAATAAAGCTGTGCTGCGATGGCTTTATCTTCATCATGAAGCTGTTTTTCGGCCTTCGAGAGGGTGTTGAGTCCCTTTTCTGTTTCTCCTGCTTCAACTAATTTTATGGCTTCTTGAATTAATGTATTCAAATCGGACCGGTCCTTTCTTTTCCTAACAACATCAATCATACATAAAAGTCTTACTTGTTTGGGTTAATCCTATCATAATTCAGAGGAAAGCCCTCGGCAAATAAGATGCTTACACTGTACGTCAAGGAATTTCTGAGTCTTATTAGTTTATCAAAAGATCCTGCGATAGCAAATAAAAAAAGGAAGATAGCCCTCTATTACAGTAAAGCAGCCCTTGACCTGCCGACTTGTAAGTAAAGCACCCCTCCCTCTTTTTTAGTTTTTATATTCCTTTATAAGACAGGCTATGTTTTTCCCCTTCAGTTTATGACTGATAAACGCTCACACAACAAATCCTGAAGCATAAAACTTCAGGATTTGTTTGAAAGCTTATTTAAATGATCAAAAAAGTTTGGATATGACACATGAATGGCGTCTGTCTGTCCGATCTCAACCGGCTCCTCTGTTAAACAGGAAGCTATGCCGAGCATCATTCCGATCCGATGATCACCATGACTGGATACTTTCGCGCCGCCTTTAAGAGTTTGTTTGCCGTATACCTTCATTCCGTCTTCAGTCGGTTCAATCTCAGCACCGAGCTTTCGAAGCTCTGAAACAACTGTGTCGATACGGTTCGTTTCTTTCACTTTAAGCTCTGCGGCATCCTTAATGACTGTTGTTCCTTCCGCCTGAGTCGCAAGAAGCGCAATAATAGGTATCTCATCAATCAAGCGCGGAATAATATCTCCGCCAATTTCAACCGCTTTAAGAGATGACGTTTCAATGATTAAATCTCCATAAGGCTCTGCGCTTTCGTCAACAGATGGTATGATTTCAAGCTTTGCCCCCATGTTTTGAAGCACGTCGATGACACCGGTGCGAGTCGGATTTAACCCCACGTTTTTCAGTACAATTCTGCTGTTTGGAATCATTGCGCCAGCTGCAAGGAAAAACGCGGCTGAAGAAATATCTCCTGGAACAAAAATATCTGCAGCCGTGAGCTGCTGGCCGCCTTTTATGGAAACGCTTGTCTTGTCCTCTGCCAGTTTCACTCCGAAAGCCGACAGCATCCGTTCAGTATGATCTCTGGATTTATGAGGCTCGGTGACAGTGGTAGTCCCCTCAGCCTGTAACCCGGCAAGCAGAACAGCTGATTTAATTTGCGCGCTGGCCACAGGTGATACATAGTCAATGCCTTTTAATGTACCGCCGCTTACTGACAGCGGTGTAAATTCTCCGCCGGCTCTGCCGTCAATTTTAGCGCCCATTTGTTTCAGAGGTTCTGTTACACGTTTCATTGGGCGTTTCGCAATGCTTTCATCCCCAGCTACCGCGCTGTAAAAAGGGCGGCCCGCAAGGATTCCGAGCATCAGACGAATCGTTGTGCCTGAATTACCGACGTCTAACAGACTTTCTGGTTCTCGCAGGGAATCCATCCCTTTCCCGTGAATGACTACATCACTGCCGTTTCGCTCAATTTGAACACCCATCTTACTAAAGCAATCGATGGTGCTCAGACAGTCTGCTCCCGGCAGAAAATTTTTAACAGTTGTTGTGCCTTTCGCAAGCGCGCCAAACATAACAGAGCGGTGAGAAATAGATTTATCACCGGGAATATGTATTTCGCCGTTTAACGCCTGCACCTTTTCTCTTTTCATTGTTTCCACCTCAATCAGCATAAAAAGTTTCGTATTCCGCGCGGGCTTCTATGCACTGTTCGGCCCGTTTGCGGTCATCATCGGATTGAAAACTGATCCTTAAAATCCCGTTAATATCTTCTCTCGTTTCAATAATGCGGATATTCGTTATACTGATGCGTTCCGCAGCAAGTATAGCCGTTATCTCGGAAATCACACCAGGATGATCCGGCACGTCTACGTATAAATCATAAAATGCCGGTATTGCGCCCTTCTGGCGGAGAGGCAGTCCGTCACGGTAGTCCTTTGCCGTTTTAAAATAATTGAATAGTTTTTCCGCATCTCCATGCTCTACATATGTCCGGATCGTTTCAATCTCACGAGTCCACTCATCAAAACGATCTAAAATCTTATCTTTATTATGTAACAGAATATCACGCCACATTGCAGGACTGCTTGATGCAATCCGGGTAATATCCCGAAAACCGCCGGCAGCAAACCGCTTCACAAGCGGATAAAGCTCTTCCGAGTGATGGGTCTGATGCACAAGACTGGCTGCAACAATATGCGGAAAATGACTGATCACGCTTGTTACGCCATCATGCTCTTCAGGCGACATTTCTACAAATTGGGCATTCGTCCCTTGCAGCAAATGTTTTAACTGATTGACCGCTTGTCTGTCCGTTTTACGGCCCGGGGTTAAAATATAAAAAGCATTTTCAAACAGAAATTCCTTTGCAGCGGCAACTCCTGATTTATGCGAGCCCGCCATCGGATGCCCTCCGACAAATTGGTAGCCGGCAGGCAGCACTTGATCGGCGTAATGAACCACTTTTTGCTTTGTGCTTCCTACGTCAGTAATCAAAAGCGGATGCTTAATTTCTGAATGGGCCAGCTCTTCAAGCATAAGCAGCGTTTGCGCAACAGGTGTTGCAATAATAACGGTTGCAGCTTTTTTCGCGCCGTCAATAAACGAATCAGCACTCTCGTCTATCACACCTAATTTTAAGGCAGCCACTACCTGCTCATCTGAGATATCGACCCCAATAATGCGTTTTTCCGGATGTTTTTTTTTGATGGCTAACGCAATAGAACCGCCTATCAATCCGAGACCGGCGAGCAATATTGTATCTTTGATTTGATTCATTCGTCATCACCTGGTTCATAGACTAAAGAGGTGATTCTTGACCACCTCTTATAAAATTTCAGCTAAAGTTGCGAGAATTTCCTCGTTTTGCTCTTTCGTGCCGATCGTAATCCGGAGTGAAGTCGGGAACCCTAATGCATTTCCTGATCGGACAATATAACCTTTTTGCAGCAATGCCTGAAACAATTCATCAGACGGGCGGTTAAAATCTATTAAAACAAAGTTTGTCTGTGAAGGGTAGCATTTTAATCCGTGTGTTTCCGCAAAATCATAATACTGCTGAAGGCCTGCTTGATTTTTCTCGATGCAAGAAGCGATAAATTCTTGATCGTCAAGCGCTGCAATCGCTGCAGCCTGGCCAAGACGGCTGGTGTTAAACGGCTCTCTTGCCGGCTCTATTTGGCGGATCAATTTTTCGTCAGCAATACCGTATCCGACTCTAAGCGCCGCCAGACCGTATGCCTTTGAAAACGTACGCAATATCATCAAGTTGGAATACGTATTCAAAAGCGGTATGCTTTCCGGGTAATCCTCAGCTGTTACATATTCATAATATGCTTCATCAAGAACAACGAGGACACGAGAAGGAACACGTTCCAGAAATGAAATCAATTCTCCTTCAGCTGTATAAGTGCCAGTCGGGTTGTTCGGGCTGCAAATCCAAACGACTTGAGTCTGTTCGTCAATCGCTTCAAGCATCGCGTCTAAATCATGAGAGCCGTCAGAACGAAGGGCAATTTCACGAACTTCAGCGCCTTCAATCACCGCATTATGCTTATATTGCGGAAAAGTCGGTGCTGCTGCAATCGTGTTTGTTTTGTCGTTTAAAAAAGCCCGGCATATAATTTGGATGATTTCATCTGAACCATTGCCGAAAATAAGTGATGTTTCGCTCACATTGAGGTGCTCACTGAGCCTTGTCCGCAAAGCTGCGCTATATCCATCGGGATAAAGCGCAAGCTGTTGAATTTCATGATGAAGTGCCTCTTTTGCAGCTTCCGAACAGCCGTACGGATTTTCGTTTGATGCAAGCTTCACGACTTTATCCAAGCCATATTCTGCTTTTACTGCTTCAATCGGTTTACCCGGCTGATAAGGCTTCAGTTGTTTTAAATGTTCTTTGATACGCAAATCCAGTCACCTCATTTTAAACTGTACAAACCGCCAAACGTCTTCGCGTAATCTTCAAACTCCTGCACTGCACGATCTCTCGTCTCAGTGCTGATGAGCCGATCCTTTAACTCTTCTATCTTTTTGACGAGCGCACTTCCCACTACGACACCGTCACAGATTTCATTCATCTTGACCACCTGCTCGCGGCTGGAAATACCAAACCCAACAGCAACCGGCACAGCGCTGAGATTCTTCACTGTCCGGATAAATGGATAAGCTGATGAATTGAACTCATTTCGGACACCGGTCACACCTAACGAAGATACACAGTAGACGAAGCCCTCGGCTTGTTCAATAATCGTTTTCAAACGGCTTTCGCTTGTCGGTGCAACTAAAGAAATATACGTTACCTCATGGGTTTTGCATTCCGCTTGAAGGCTGGCGCTCTCTTCTAAAGGCAGGTCCGGAACAAGCAGGCCGTCTATATGATTTTCCCGCAGTAAAGCGAAAAAGTATTCTTTGTTCAATTGTAACACAGGATTATAATACGTAAAGAGGATAATGGGAATATTGACATCATTTTTTTTCATTTCTCCGCCTAATTCAATCGCTTTTACAATATTCATCCCGTTCTCAAGCGCCCGTTTTGAAGCCCGCTGAATCACCGGACCGTCTGCCAGCGGATCTGAATATGCTACACCGATCTCAAGTGCCGTGGCACCCGCTTTTTGAAGAGACTTAGCCAGTTCGACTGAAACTTCCGGCAACGGATCACCCGCTGTAATAAACGGGATAAACAACTTTCCCGACTGCTGCAGGTCTACTTTAAACATGCGCTTTCACCTCATCTTCCAATACGTTCATTAATGTGTTGACATCCTTATCTCCTCTTCCTGATAAACAGACAAGGATAGTTTGATCCCGCCCCATCTCTTTTGCGATTTTAAATGCCTTCGCTAATGCATGAGCAGATTCGATCGCTGGTAAAATCCCTTCTTTTTCTGACAATAGTTTTAACGCATCTACTGCTTCTTCATCAGTTATGCTATCGTATGTGACACGGCCGCTTTTATGCAAATAAGCGTGCTCCGGACCAATTCCCGGATAGTCAAGTCCTGCTGAAATTGAATAAGGCTCAATAATTTGACCGTACTCGTCTTGAATGAGGTAAGTGAGTGAACCGTGAATCACACCGACAGTTCCTTTCGTAATGGTAGCGGCATGAAGCGGAGTGTCAATTCCTTTTCCTGCCGCTTCAGCACCGATCAGTTCAACATCTTCGTCTAAAAATGCCTGAAACATGCCTATCGCATTACTTCCGCCGCCTACGCAGGCAACGACTTTATCAGGCAGTGTTCCCTCAATGTCTTTCAGCTGATCCTTCGCTTCCTCTCCGATCATTTTTTGAAATTCCCGGACAATTTGCGGGTAAGGGTGCGGTCCGACAACCGATCCGATCATGTAAAAATGATCCTCACAATGCTGAACCCAATAGCGGATAGCCTCATTTGTCGCATCCTTCAGTGTCCCGTTTCCGCTTGTGACCGGCACAACCTCTGCTCCAAGAAGCTTCATTCGGAATACGTTCAGAGACTGGCGGGCGACATCCTCTTCACCCATAAATACAATGCAGGAAAAACCAAACTTTGCAGCAACTGTGGCGGCGGCTACTCCATGCTGTCCGGCACCTGTTTCTGCAATGATTTTCGTTTTGGCCATTTTTTTTGCAAGCAATGCCTGGCCTAAAGCATTGTTGATTTTATGGGAACCTGTATGGTTTAAATCTTCTCTTTTCAAATAAATTTTAGCGCCGCCTAAATGCTCTGTGACTCGATCGGCATATGTTAATGCGGTCGGCCTGCCGGAATATTCAGCTAACAGCTTATGATATTCTCCCCTAAAAACAGGATCATCCTTTATTTCCTTAAATGCTGTTTCAATTTCTTCTAACGGCTGCATAAGAGTTTCCGGAACAAATTTCCCGCCAAAATCGCCGTATCTGCCTATTTCATTCGGATATGGATACATATCGGTTCATCCTTTCTTCTAAGAGCCTAATCAGTTTGTCATCTTTTTGCCCGTTCTTTTCTATTCCGCTGGCAAGATCGACTCCGCCCGGTTTCCATTTCAATAAGTCTGCGATTGTGTCGGGATTCACACCGCCTGCGATGAAACACCGTTTCCCCGTTTGTTCAGCTTTCTGCTGATATTCAGGCACACACTCCCAAGCAAAAGCCACTCCAGTCCCGCCTCTTGCCCCTTTTACAGATGAGTCAATCACAAAACCGTCTACAGAACCGTTAAAGCGGTCCAAGTCCTGAATTGCTGTGCTGTTATGATGGAGCGCCCTCCATATTTCACAATTTGTCAGCAGACGGAGGACTTCAGCATCCTTTGGAGTCTCATCACCATGAAGCTGAATGACGTCAAGCTGCAAATCGCCTGCTATACGGGCAATCGTTCCCAGCGATTCATTCACAAAAACGCCTGCAATCTGTTTCCCGGTACGAACTTGGCTCAGCCACTTTCTCACATCTGCCGGAGATACTTTTCGTTTACTGTCAGCAAAAATAAAACCCAGATAATCTGCCTGTGAATCCGCTGCAAGCCGCAGGTCCTGCAGTGACCGTATACCGCAATACTTTAATGCCGGTTTTTTCACAACCTCACTCCCCATACAAAGCATGGATTGCTTTTTGCTGTGAATGCTGTCTCATCAATGACTCTCCGATTAGAACAGCTTGTGCTCCATGTTCTTTGACAAATGTTAAATGTTCTAAAGAACCAATGCCGCTTTCACTGACAAGCAAGCATTCTTTCGGAACTAGGGATGCAATCTGTTTCGTCTGTTCAAGCGAAGTTTCAAACGTTTTTAAGTTTCGATTATTAATACCGAGAATATCAGGGGTGAATACCTTCACTATTTGTTCCAGCGTCGTTTGATCATGAACCTCCACTAACACGTCCATTTCCTTTTCCCCTGCTTCGAGATACAACTCGTGAAGCTGTACAGGATCAAGCACCTCTCCGATTAACAATATGGCATCTGCTCCAATTCTCTTTGATTCCTCCACTTGAATAGAATCGATAATAAAATCTTTTCTCAGCACCGGAATCGAAACAGCACGCTTTATGTCTGATAAATAACTGTTTTTCCCTTGGAAAAACGGAAAGTCAGTTAAAACAGAAAGCGCGTCTGCATGCGCAGCTTCATAGTCTTTTGCAATCCGCTCCGGAACAAAATCTTCTTTAATGAGTCCTTTTGACGGCGACGCTTTTTTGACTTCGGCTATCAATCCGATAAAACGGTTCGGGTTAGCCAGCGCCTCTTTAAAAGACCGTTTTTCAAAAGGCTGCTCTTCTGGCAGGATGAGAGTTTTGACTTCTTCTTTTTTTTGATTGATTATGTTTTCAAGCATAGATCTCTCCCTCTTTCTGTTTCAGTCTATTGAGCTGCGCTGCGGCACCTCCGCTTGCAATTGTTTCTAACGCAAGCTCTGTTCCTTCTTTCAGTGTTTCAGCAATACCCGCCGTGTATATCGCAGCGCCGGCATTAAAGGCTGTAATATATAAAGCCGATTTGCTGCTTTTATTTTCAAAAATATTCTGAATCAGATGAGCGCTTTCTGTCGGTGACTGCACCTGTATATCTTCAAGTCTGCCATTTTTGAAGCCGAAGTCTTCGGGTGAAACAGTATATTCCCGGCGCTCTCCATCCTTTATTTCAATCACATCGGTCGGTGATGTAACCGAAAGCTCATCTAAACCGTCACGGCTTGCTGCGAATAGTACATGCTTCGGCTGGAACATTTCCAGTGCGCTTGCCATCAATCCCGCTTTTTCAGCAGAATAGACACCGATCACCTGACGCTTCGCCCGCAAAGGATTGCTGAGCGGTCCGAGCAGATTAAAAATCGTTCTGAATCCGAGCTCTTTTCTTGTACCCGCTACATGTTTCATGGACGAATGATAAAGCGGCGCAAAGAGAAATCCCATGTTATTTGTTTCAATGCTGATTCTGACTTCTTCAGGTGTGGTTTGGATTGGTATCCCAAGCTCTTCTAGAACATCGGCGCTTCCGCTTTTAGAGGATACGGAGCGATTGCCGTGCTTAGCAATTTTAGCTCCTGCTGCTGAAGCAACGATTGCCGATGCCGTTGAAATATTAAAGGTAGAGATGCCGTCACCGCCTGTACCGCATGTGTCAACCACATCATGAAGTCCGTCTACCGTAAGGGCATGTGTCCGCATGGCCTTCACAAAGCCCGCCAGCTCTTCTGCAGTTTCGCCCCGATGAGCCAGGATAGACAATATACCGCCCATTTCAGAAGGAGTCATTTCTGCTGTCATCATCATATTCATAAGCGCTTCCGCTTCAACAGCAGTAAGTGTCTTACCGTCAACGCACGTTTGCAGAAATTGGTTCATCGGCTTCATCCCCCTTGCTACGAAACATGTCTTCAGCAATATGAATGGTTTTCAGCAGTGCGCCCGCTTTGTTGCAGCTTTCTTCATATTCGGCTTCCGGCACAGAATCAGCAACAATACCTGCTCCAGCCTGTATGGATGCGACACCGTTTTTTACGCTCATGGTGCGGATCGTAATACAGGAGTCGATATTCCCGTCAAATCCGATGTAGGCGATGCAGCCGCCGTATGTCTCTCTCGGTGTCGGCTCCAATTCATTTAAAAGCTGCATGGCACGGATTTTTGGGGCCCCGGTTAAAGTTCCCGCAGGAAAAGCCGACATTAGCGCATCAACAGGGTGAACTCCCTCTTTCAACCTCCCTGTGACGACTGAAATGATGTGCATAACATGTGAAAATGAGACGATCTTTGTGAACTCCGGCACAGCAACCGATCCATACTCTGCCACTCTGCCGATATCGTTTCGAGCTAGATCAACGAGCATATAATGCTCCGCTTTTTCTTTTTCATCTTTCATCAGCTCAATTTTGAGTTTTTCATCTTCCTCTTTGTCTGCGCCTCTTTTTCTTGTTCCGGCAATCGGATGGATTTCCAAATGCCCGTCTTGAACGTGGATTAACCGTTCCGGAGAGCTGCCGACAATCTCTCTGTCCGGGAGTTTTATATAATACATATACGGCGAAGGATTGACGATTCGCAGCACTCTGTACAATTCGAAGGAATCTGCTGTTATCGGAATCTCAAATTTTTGTGACAGGACACCTTGAAAGATGTCACCTGCTTTTATATATTCTTTGATCTTTTCTACATCTGCCATAAACGCAGATTTTTCGTAATTTGAAGATACTGAATCGAAACCTGGTGTCTTATATGACTCAGATGAAAGAAACAGTTCTTTTATGTTTTTTTGATCCATCATCTTATCAATGAGGCCTTGTAGCTCTCGGTGATTTTTATTGAACACAGCAATTTTTTCAGCTTCAGTTTCTTGTCCATTCAATCTAGCATACTGAATAAAATGGACGTTTTTTGTTTCATGATCATAAGCAATTAATGTGCTGCAAACAAACAGCATACACTTTTCAAATTCCGTTTCCTTCCTGTGGCGAGGAACAGAAGGTTCAATCATCGGGATCATGTCATAGCTTAAATACCCGACAGCTCCGCCTACAAAGGGAATGGCAAGCTCTGGCGTTTTGATTTTGTATGCTGCATTCATCCAATCCAGAACCTCTTTTAATTCTTTTCCAGTGTAAAGGGATCGTCCATTCTCATCTTGAGCAGTAAAATCATTTTGCTGTTCTTTGATCGTTAGAAATGGCTGAAGGCCGATGAACGAATATCTGGACCAATTTGATGTGTCATCCTTGCTTTCAAGAAGGTAAGTGATCTTCCTGTCCAGCTGCTCGATCATTTGGATAGGTGTCAGTGTGTCAACTGTGAATGTCTCCACAATCGGTATGGTGCGGTAGGACATACTGTCCTCTAAAAATGCAGAAATGTTTGATTGGAAATTCATTGCTCTCACTCCTTTTGGCAAGGAGAATGAGAAGAAGGCATGAGAGGGAAAATCAAGATATAACAAAATAAACCCAAAAGAAAGGCTTCTTTTGGGTAGAATAAACATACATGTCTCAGCTCAACTACACTCATTCTCTGCTACCCTATTCTCTAACTCAACTCATTCACTAAGCTTTATACACACTCTTGTGTATTTCTAAGCTGTTCTAATCGTATTACAATTCATTATTTTTTGTCAATGATAAATCGGGTCTTAATACAACCGCTTTTTCTAAATAGACATGTCTGATTTGATTCTGAGGAACTTCAGTCTGAACAGTCATCATGACCCTTATACATTTTTTCAGACCGCCTGTAACATCCATTTCCTGCATACATGTCACCGGCACATACTGCCAGCCAGAAAGCTCACGGACAGCTTTTGCCGGGAAAACAGAGTGCAGGTCAGGCGTCGCCGATAGAAGCATTTGAACAACATCTTCCGGCTTTGTTTTGTTTTCTTCTATCATTTTTTCTAACAGCTGTTTGGTTTTTTGTAAAATATCTTCTTCAGTATCCTTTTCTACTGTAGTTGCTCCGCGAATTCCACGAATCATCATGATGTCTCCTCCATTCGCCATTTGTTCAGCCAGCTCTCAAGTTCATCTCTTGAAAACGTATGGTCGGCGACTTTTCCTAATTCTTTGAGAACGATGAATTGAATCATACCGCCGCGGGTTTTTTTATCATTCATCATACGGTCTAAAAGCACGGAAGTTGCCGTTTCTTTTTTAATGCGGCTTGGATAGCCTAGATTCTTAAGCCAGCTGACTAATCGATTTCTGTCCATTTCACAGCCGGCTTCCTGTTCACTTATATATAAAGCAAACTGCATACCGAGTGCTACCGCATCACCGTGGGTGATCTGTCCGTAGCCATACTCCGCCTCAACTGCGTGGCCTAACGTATGCCCAAAGTTAAGATAGGCTCTGATTCCTTCTTCCTTTTCATCCTGATGAACGACAGACGCTTTAATCGAAATACCTTTAAAAATCATGTCATTCAGCTGCTCACTGGTGATATCGTTCAATGAGTGAATGTCCAGCAGATCTTTCAGGAATTCTCTGTCATAAATAAAAGCATGCTTAATCACTTCTGCCATCCCGGACCGAAGCTCTTTTTCCGGTAGGGAACGGAGAAAGTCCGTATCGTAAAGCACGGCTTTGGGCTGATAAAATGCGCCGATCAGATTTTTTCCAAGCGGATGATTCACCGCTACTTTTCCTCCGACCGCGCTGTCATGCGCCAAAAGCGTTGTAGGCATTTGAATGAAATCAATGCCGCGCATAAAAGTGGCAGCCACAAATCCAGCAAGATCTCCTACAACACCGCCTCCAAAAGCGATGATGCATGAGGAGCGATCCATATGAAATCGAATCGCTTCACTCTGCAGCTTCGTGTACATATCCATTGATTTCGCCTGCTCTCCGCTCGGCACTGTCACTTTTTTCACAGGCCATTTTTCTTCCAGCAGGTGAAGCATTTCATCACCGTACAGGCGATCCACTTCTTCATCGGTAACAAGCATAATGCGTGTTAATGGCCTGTTTAGCGAGGTTAATAGTTCACAAGCCTTTTTTCTGATTCCTTGTCCGATAAATACAGGATACGAAGAGGAAGCGGTTTGAACATGCAGTGTTCTCATTAAAATTCCCTCGACAGTTTTCTCATATTCTCCACGTTTTCTCTAATGCGGTCAATTTGGTCTAAGCCGAATTGTTCAACAACAGCGTTAGCAATTTCCCATGCAACAGCAGCTTCCGCCACTACACTTGCTGCTGGCACTGCGCAGCTGTCTGAACGTTCAATACTGGCAGAAAATGGTTCTTTCGTTTCAATATCCACACTTTTCAGCGGTTTATATAATGTCGGAATCGGCTTCATGACTCCGCGGACAACGATTGGCATTCCTGTCGTCATGCCGCCTTCCAATCCGCCAAGTCTGTTCGTAGCACGCGTATATCCTTTTTCTTCGTCCCAAATGATCTCGTCATGAACCTCGCTTCCGTTTCTTCCGGCCGCTTCAAAACCGATGCCGAATTCCACACCTTTAAATGCATTAATAGACAGTACTGCCGCAGCAAGCTTGCTGTCCAGTTTACGGTCATAATGAACGTAGCTGCCCACGCCCACCGGCATTCCTTCAACAATCACTTCCACAATTCCGCCGATGGAATCTCCGTTTGCCTTCGCTTCGTCAATGGCATCCATCATTTTTTTGCCTGCTTCTTCATCGTAGCATCTGACCGGAGACTCTTCAGTCACACGCTTCAAGTCATCAATTGAAGTATAATCCGTTTTTTCAGCCTTAACTGCCCCAATCTGTAATACGTGGCCCGCTACCTTAATACCAAGCTCAGAAAGGATCTTTTTAGCGACAGCGCCTGCCGCCACTCTTACGGTCGTTTCACGAGCTGAAGAGCGCTCAAGCACATTTCTCATATCGCGGTGGTTATATTTAATCGCACCGTTTAAATCTGCGTGTCCCGGTCTCGGTCTGGAAATTTGGCGTTTCATTTCCTTTTCTTCTTCTTCAGTAATCGGAGCCGCACCCATAATTTTAGTCCAGTGTTTCCAATCGTTATTTTCTACGACAAGAGCGATTGGTGAACCGAGAGTGCGGGCATGGCGCACCCCGCTCATAATTTTCGCCTGATCCTTTTCGATCTGCATGCGGCGCCCGCGGCCATGGCCTTTCTGGCGTCTGCCAAGCTCAAAGTTGATATCTTCCTCAGTTATGTAAAGCCCCGCAGGCACACCTTCAATAATGGTTGTCAATTGGGGGCCGTGTGATTCACCGGCTGTTAAATATCTCATGACTTCTTCTCCCTTCATCGCATTAACGCTTTTAAGTAAAACTACTATAACATATTTTTCAGCAAAAAGTCAGTCTATCTTTTTTGATAAAAGAATGTATCCGCAGGAGAAAGGCCGAATTTCTCCGGATTGAAGATCTGCTCTGTGCTGCCGACAAAGAGAACCCCATTCTTTTTTAAGCTATGAGCCATTTTTAAGTACAGCTCTTCCTTTGCGTTTTCTGTAAAATAAATAAAAACATTGCGGCACACAATCAAATCAAAGTCTTGCTCGTAGCGATCCGCAAGCAGATTATGTTTTTGAAACCTAATGTTCTTCTTTATGCCATGTTTCACTTCATAGCTCTTATCAGCGTTTTGAGTAAAATAACGATCCTTCACAGAAGACGGCACTTCTTGCAAAGACCGCTCCTGATACACGCCTTTTTTCGCTTTTTCCAGTGCCTTATCATCTATATCAGTCGCCAAAATCTGATAGCCTGGGAGCCCTTTCTGCTGATCTAAAATCATTGCGAGCGTATAAGGCTCCTCCCCTGTAGAGCATGCCGCGCTCCATATTTTTAAAGGCTTTGAATGTTTGATTAAAGGCAAAATAGCTGTTTCAAGAACTTCCCATCTTTTGTAATTTCGATAAAATTCTGAAACATTAATCGTCATTCTGTCCAAAGTTTCATTTAAAAGCGCCTGATCCTTTTCTAGTGCCGCTGCAAAATCCTTAAAGCTTTGAAAACCTTTTTTCTCATAAAGAGATGTCAGCCTTCTCTTCATTTGCGCTTCTTTGTATAAAGTTAAATCAACTCCGGTTAATTGCTTCCATTTGGTTGTAAATACGCTGTATGTATCCATCTCTTCTCTCCCAGTCTCGCTGTCTTTTGTCCTAGTATAGCTTGTTTTATCAGGAAATTGTATTGTTTCAAATAAAAAAATCAGCTTTTCAGCTGATTTCAGATGATTGGTAAAGACAGTGGTGGATCCCCTGCCGTTTAGCCATATATTCAAGTCAATGTAAACCTTTACAAAAAAGCCGGAACCGGCGGAGTGCAGATGCCGGCTCTTCTCTCGGCTTTTTCAGCAATGATTAATAGATCCAGCCTGTCATGAGTTGTTGATATGATACTAACTCTTCATCCTTAAAGAAAATATTAATCTCACGCTCAGCGCTTTCCAGAGAATCAGAGCCGTGGATAATATTTTTTCCGACAAACATGCCGAAATCCCCGCGAATGGTGCCTGGCAATGCTTCTTTAGGGTTTGTTTTTCCAATCAGCTGCCTGGTCACTTCAACGACATTTTCGCCTTCCCACACCATCGCAAAAACTGGTCCGGAAGTAATAAACTCAACAAGTTCTCCAAAGAAAGGCTTCCCTTGATGTTCGGCATAGTGTTTCTCAGCCATTTGTTCAGTTACTCTCATCAGCTTTGCGCCAGCTAATTGTAAGCCCTTACGTTCGAATCTAGATAAAATTTCCCCGATCAGCTGCCGTTGGACACCGTCCGGTTTCACCATGATAAAAGTCTTTTCCATCACATTCTCCACCCCATCATATGTATGTATAGGCTTTCACATTGCACACCGAAATCGTAACATCTTTCACATAATTAATCAATCCGGGGCGGAGAAATTTCTTAATATCTACAAAAAATTAAAATTTTCTTTTGCCGATATATTTTGCGATGGCTGCAAGAGAAGAACGCGCACGCCCTCTCGGAAGCATGTTAAGTTTTTGGAAAGCTTTTTGCAGATACATCTCGCTCACTGCCATCGATGCTTCAATTGCATCTGTCTTTTTGATTTCTTCAATAATAGGCGCAAGCTGTTCTTGTGTCGTCTCGCTGTTAATTAATTTAAGCTGATTCTTTAAAGCTGGGTTTTTTAATGCATATAGGACAGGCAATGTAACATTTCCTTGAAGCAAATCGCCTCCAACCGGTTTACCCAGTTCTTCTTCAGTTGAAGTAAAATCAAGAATATCATCAATGATTTGATAAGACATGCCGACATAATATCCAAACCAGTAGAGCGCCTTATGAATCTTTTCTTCAGCTCCGGACGCAATAGCCCCCAGCTGGCAGCTGACAGCGATAAGAAGCGCCGTTTTTCTCTTTATGCGCCGCAGGTACGTTCTGAGATTCTGTTCCATGTTGTATTTGTCTTTGATTTGTTCAATCTCTCCAAGACACACTTCAACAATGGTCTGTGACAAGATCCGATGAGCTTTCGGTTCATTAATTCTCGTCATCATTTCAAGAGATCCGGCAAGCATATAATCGCCTGTATACATCGCAATTCGGTTATCCCATTTGGCTTTGATCGTCGGCTTTCCCCGGCGAAGCTCCGCATCGTCAATGACATCATCATGAACCAACGATGCCATATGAATCATTTCCAGAGTGACAGCGACATATTTAATCTTATTGATATCGTAATCGCCAAACATGCCGGAAAGCAGAACGAAGACAGGCCGAATCCGTTTGCCTCCTGCCTGCAATAGATGAAGACCCGCCTCGCTCAAAAGCGGATAATCGGAGCGTACGGTTTGTTCAAGCTCCCTTTCAATTACATCAATATCGTCATTTAAAAAAGAGTAGGCCATTTTAAATTTCATATCATTCACCCAAACATCTGTGTTTTCATTTCCATCCGATATGCGTGGCAGCAACTCCGCCAGTAAACGAATGATATTTGACATTTTTCAGACCCGCCTCTTCAAACAGGCCTGCCAGTTCCTTCATACCAGGGAATTCTCTGGCTGACTCTTGGAGCCACGAGTATTCTTTATAGCTTTTCGCAAACAGCTTCCCGAAAAACGGCATAATATACTTAAAGTACATAAAATAAGCCTGTCTAAATCCAAACATTTCAGGCTGTGAGGTTTCCAGGCATACTACTTGTCCGCCAGGCTTCACCACACGTCTCATTTCTTTCAGTACGGTCAAATAATCCGGCACATTACGCAGTCCGAAGCCAATTGTTACAAAATCAAATGTATTATCATCAAAAGGGAGCTCCATTGCATTTCCGTGCAGCAGTTCGATTTGACTGAAACCGCCGTCTTTTACTTTCTGTTTGCCGACGCTCAGCATGTTTTCGCTGAAATCCAAACCCTTTATTTCACCGGTTTTACCGGCTGCTTTTGCAAGAGCAATCGTCCAGTCAGCTGTTCCGCAGCAAACATCAAGAGCTTTGGCGCCTTCTTTTACACCCATGATGCGCATCGTTTTATCACGCCATTTTTTGTGCTGCTGAAAACTGATGACAGAGTTCATTTGGTCGTAGTTTTTATATATTTTTTCAAATACTCCGTGTACGCGCTGTTCTTTTGAGTCCTGCATAATGGTTACCCTTCTTCCACTTTCTGATGATAAGTTTGGTCTTGGCTGATTGTCTTCAGGCGGTTTAATAAAATTTGCTGAATAGGTGAGCTTAGAGGCAGAAGTGACTCAATGCTGTTCTTTGCTTTCTTAAAACACTCTTCCAGCATCTCTTCTTTTGTTTTCCCCAGCTGTATAACACTGCCGATCACATCTAAAAATGTATCATTTCCGGTCATAAGCCGCTTATATACAAAAAAATCACTCGATAGCTTCTTCCAGCGCGGGAGATTGAAATGTTCAGACACCCGATGGAATAGAGCTGATTCAACGATGCCGACACTTTCGAAAAAATGGTGTTCGTCCTTTACAGATCGGTCATACAGACGAATTTTATGTTCATTGATTTCTTTAATTGCTGTAGCGAGCGTTCTAATCATGTAGATATCCTTCATTTCAGATAGTAATGAATAGTACAGTCCGCTGAAATAATCGCCTGCAAGAACAGTCAATTGACGGTTCTTGTTTTCGTCTCGTTTTATGACTCTGGCTGTCGTTACTTCATCATGGGTATCAAGGGCGCTTTGTACAAGCATCGCTGTTACAATATAATTTTCTCTGTCATTGTTTTTTATGTCGGCTTCCTCAAATAATGCATGAAAAAGAAGAAGCTTATCCTCATCGATCTTAGGCGCAGAAATATGCTTCGCTAAATAAGGATGAGACAGCTTTTGTTTTATTTTCGTGTTCAGATTGGCTAAAGTTCCGTAGATGTCTTGCAAAAATATCACCCTTGTCCCCAAATTCACATTTATTTCTAAATCATATGTATGAGTTTTATTTTGTCATAAGATTACGCAGGTATCATTATAGCATAAAAAAAACAAATTGGCTGTATCCTCCCGCTGTTTGCGAGCATTTGCTTTAAAACAGCGGGGACAGCCAGCTTATTTTTTTTCGCTTTTCATTTCTCCGTATGCGGTTTGAATGAGCGCCTCTCCTCTGACTTTAATGGCAGAAGTATGCTCTGTAAACTGAGCAATGATCACTTCTCCCTTGTCGAGTTTTTCGGAATGGTGAAACTTTGTGTCCGTTCCCCTTGTCAGGCCGATCACATTCACTCCATCCTCAATTGCTTTAATGACGACAAAATCGCTTGAATGCTTTTCGTTCATTTATAGCACCCTCTATCTTTATTAGTCCTGGCGTTTAATATGTTCCAATACTTCTGAACGTGCAGCAGCATCATCTTTGAAAATGCCTCTGACAGCTGAAGTGACTGTTTTGGCGCCCGGCTTTCTTACGCCCCGCATTGTCATGCACATATGCTCTGCTTCAACAACAACCATTACGCCATGCGGATCAAGCGTTTCTACGATGCTTTCTGCAATTGTAGAAGTGATGCGCTCCTGAAGCTGCGGACGCTTTGCAACTGCCTCAACAGCACGCGCCAATTTGCTGAGCCCTGTGACTTTTCCGCCCCGCGGTATATATGCAACATGTGCTTTTCCGTAAAAAGGAACAAGGTGATGCTCACACATAGAATGAAACGCGATATCTTTTACTAGAACAAGCTCCTCATGGTCTTCACCGAAGATAGTCTGGAAATGTTCTTTTGGATCTTCATTCAAGCCGGAGAATACTTCGGCATACATCTTTGCGACTCGTTTCGGAGTATCAAGAAGCCCTTCTCTGTTTGGGTCCTCTCCGATCGCTTCTAAAATTTGACGAACAGCTTGTTCGATTTGTTCTTTATTAACTTCTTTCATGTTCTGTGTCCTCCACCAATGAATACATTTAATTTCGATTCTAGCACACATGCCCCGCTAAAAGCAAAGTGAATGCACACGCTCCTAAAAAAATGAAAAGCCCCTTAAGAAGGGGCTTTTCTGTGAAGAAATAAAGTGTATGTAATCTAGATGCATACACGATCTATATTCACAATTATTTTCCGGCAACTGCGTCTTTAAGCGCTTTACCTGGTTTGAAAGCAGGTACTTTGCTTGCTGGAATTTCGATTTCTTCACCTGTTTGAGGGTTGCGTCCTTTACGTGCAGAACGTTCACGCACCTCGAAGTTACCAAAACCGATCAGTTGGATTTTATCACCGTTTTTAAGTGCATCTAAGATCGTATCAAAAACAGAGTCAACTGCTTTTGTCGCGTCTTTTTTAGACAATTCGCTTGCTTCCGCAACCGCATTAATAAGTTCTGTTTTGTTCATGCCTTTCACCTCCTCCCAAAAGGAATAAGCTCAGTTCGTTTATTATCATTTCTTCACAGTTCAGTCTGATTCTAAACCTGCCTGAGAAAAAAATCAGACAAGCAAGAGAAAGACAATTAAACGGCTTTTAAGAAAAACTGCACTCCAAGGAATGTTTGTCCATCAGAGTGAAGAATTTCTGTATGTAGAGTAACACATATAAAAAGCCATATCAAGCATTTTAAAGCGTCAATCCCTTGCTCGTCAAGGATTTAACGTGATTTATCGAACAAATATTCCTTTTTTTCCTTTTTTCATCCTATTCCTTGATCCTTTTCCAATATTAAGAGCAAAGAAAAAAGACCTCCTATTCTATAAAGAGGTCTCCCCGCATTACAGGATAATGGCGATTAAGCCGCCTGATCCTTCGTTTATGATTCTTTCTAATGTTTCTTTTAATTTATATCGTGCGTTTTCAGGCATCAGTGACAGCTTAGCCTGAATCCCTTCTCTCACGATAGAGCTGAGCGATCTTCCAAAAATGTCAGAGTTCCAAATTGAAAGCGGATCATCCTCAAAGTCCTGCATTAAGTAACGCACCAGTTCCTCGCTTTGTTTTTCAGTTCCGATAATCGGCGCAAATTCGCTTTCGACATCCACTTTGATCATATGGATTGACGGTGCGACAGCTTTCAATCTTACGCCGAATCTGGAGCCTTGCCGTATAATTTCCGGCTCATCCAGACTCATGTCAGTTAAAGCAGGCGCTGCAATGCCGTATCCCGTCTGTTTGACCATTTTTAAAGCGTCGGACACCTGGTCATATTCCGTTTTCGCATGGGCAAAATCCTGCATCAGCTCTAGTAGGTGGTCTCTGCCCCTGATTTCAACGCCTACCACTTCTTTTAGGATTTGATCATATAAATGGTCGGGCGCATACAAATCAATTTCTGCAACCCCTTGGCCGAGCTCAATCCCGGCTAATCCGGCACTTTCAATAAACTCAAACTCACTGAATTGACCGACAACCCTGTCGACATCACGGAGGCGTTTAATATCCTTAACAGTTTCCTTCACTGATTCCTGATAGCTCTCGCGCAGCCAATGGTTTTCTTTCAGCACCATGACCCAGCTTGGAAGATTTACATTTACTTCAAGCACAGGAAACTCATAAAGAGCCTCTCTGAGAACATTCAGTACATCGTTTTCCCGCATACTTTCTACGCTCATTGCCAAAACAGGGATATCGTATTTCTCGCTTAAATCCTGGCGCATCGCCTCTGTCTCCGGGTGATAAGGTTTTACTGAGTTAATGACCATAATAAAGGGTTTTCCGACTTCTTTCAGCTCTTCAATGACTCTTTCTTCTGCCTCTATATAGTCACTTCTGGCGATATCACCAATCGTGCCGTCTGTCGTAATAACCACTCCGATGGTCGAATGTTCTTGAATCACCTTCCGCGTTCCGATTTCAGCAGCCTCATGAAATGGGATCGGTTCTTCGTACCAAGGTGTATTAATCATCCGCGGGCCGTTTTCATCCTCGTATCCTTTTGCACCCGGCACTGTGTAGCCTACACAATCTACTAATCTTATATTGACATCGAGTCCGTCTGATACATGAACAGACATCGCCTGATTCGGAACAAATTTAGGCTCTGTAGTCATAATCGTTTTTCCGGCTGCGCTTTGTGGCAGTTCATCCTGCGCACGTGCCCGGTCTGCTTCATTACTGATATTCGGGAGCACCACAAGCTCCATAAATTTCTTAATAAACGTAGATTTCCCTGTACGGACAGCACCAACGACTCCTAAGTATATATCGCCTCCTGTTCGTTCAGCGATATCCTTGAAAATATCGACCTTTTCCAAGTGATCCCCTCCCGGACTTCCTATCCTTATCAATTTTATTAACCTTTTTCAATCAAACACAGGACACTATATGTGTATGACGTTGTCCTATTTCAATATGACATCTTTAGAAAATTTTCTATCCTTAATCTATTAAAGTATAAAAAAACCTTTCTCCCTATTTGTATGCAAGGGAGAAAGGTTCATTCCTTTTTTATATCATTTTCTAAAAAAACAGGTTCTTGTTTGTCATTAACGGTATATTTCACTGAAAATGCGGGGACGAAAGGCGTCTCTTCCCATATTATGCCCTGTATTTCCGTGCCGGGTTTAAAAGTTTTTTTGCTTTTTTTGAGACAGGAAACGAGCTCTGTCCTATAGTCGGCATAAATTTCTCCGTCTCCGTCAATCATAAGCGGCAGGGAGTTTCCTGAGATTGGGCTTGTGACAGAAAGAGAGTCAGCCTCCCCTAGTTTTTTCCCATCAAGCGTAAACAAGTCACGCGCTAATACATCCTGATATGGCGGATATTTATGTTCTTGGCGGTACATTTGAACGCGTAATTTGATATCACGTATTTTTTCTGCCATCTTTACATCAATCAGTTTAACAGTCGGATTATTCTCTACATCGACAAGCACGTATTGATAGTCTCCGCCGCTTTCATATGCCGTGCTTGGAGGTTCAGCCATATATCTCGGCGCTAAACGGTTAAAATCTATCGGATATTTTTGATAAAGCGGTGTTGACATATCTTTTGTTTGAATCGGAAGCAGTCCTCCGTTTGCCTTTTGAAATTCATCAACGGCTGATTGAACCAGCTTTAATTGGTCCTGATACGGAGTGGCTTGTACACTGCTTTTCCGCTCATGTGGATATAAACATCCAGATAAGAAAATCACTGCTACAAAAATCATAGCGCACTTCAGTTTACCCATACAGCACTTCCTTTTACAGCTTTATTCATTAACAGGGCCGCTGAATACCACCACAAATACAATAATTCCTGAAATCAATACACACATGTAAGCAAACGATGAAACCGCAATCTTCAGAAAACGGTTTCGGCATTTAAAACGGCTTAAATAGATGCATGCTACGGCCAGAAACATCAGCCCCATGGAACCAAGGGCAAACCACATTTTGATCAATGCCAGACTCAAATGACCCGCGCCCCCTCCGACATTTGTTTTGTAAGCGTTACATTTTATTTTAATATACAGCGCTTGAAAAGATCAACCAGATTTTCCATCCTTTGATAGAATAAAAAAACTGAAGCAAAGAGGGGGACTTTGCTTCAGTCAAATTGACTATATTCACCTACGTTTAAGAAACACTCTCTTGGACTTCGATGCTATAGTATGCGACTTTGCATACAGATGCATCCTCTCTTGCCTAAATCGGCAAAATGTTTCAGGAGATCCCAAGGCCTGGGTATTCTTCTGTGTTTCGGGCTTTCGTGCAATTAGAATATGCGGATTTCTATTCCGTTGACACTTTTATTTAACTTGGTTATCAAATGTATTCACCAAGTCCTCCATCTCGTGGGTTTTCCCTCTCGCCATTAAGGATTCAACAGCGGTTTCTACCTTTTGTCCATTAAACAGAACTTGATGAAGGGCTTCTGTAATCGGCATTTGCACCTGATATTTTTCTGAAAGCTGGTAAGCCGCTTTTGTCGTGCGCACTCCCTCAACGACCATTCCCATTTCTTCGAGAACGTCCTCAAGCTTGTACCCTTTTCCGAGTAAATTGCCGGCACGCCAGTTTCTGGAGTGAACACTTGTGCACGTAACAATCAGGTCTCCGACACCTGTCAATCCGGAAAACGTTAGCGGATTCCCGCCCATTTTTGTGCCGAGTCTCGCAATTTCAGCAAGACCCCGCGTAATCAAAGCAGCTTTGGCATTATCGCCGTATCC
Source organism: Bacillus sp. FSL K6-1012 (assembly GCF_037964915.1). Taxonomy (NCBI): domain Bacteria; kingdom Bacillati; phylum Bacillota; class Bacilli; order Caryophanales; family Bacillaceae; genus Bacillus; species Bacillus sp. FSL K6-1012. The sequence continues at coordinate 2,390,899 of NZ_CP150175.1, forward strand.
TAAGCCGTCTGTGATGCCAGCAGCAAGGGCGATAATATTTTTCAGAGCGCCTCCGATTTCTACACCGATAACGTCAGGATTTGTGTACACCCGAAAATTGTGGTTTATAAACAGATCCTGCACCTCTTCTGCCGCCTGCATGCTCTTTGAAGAGGAAGTGACGGTTGTCGGATGCCGGAGTCCTACTTCTTCAGCATGGCTCGGCCCGGAGAGCACGACAATGTCCTTTCTGACATCACTCGGGAGCTCAAATTCCATAATTTCAGAAATACGCAGGAGCGAATCCGGCTCTATCCCCTTACTCACATGAACAAAAACTGCTTTTTTCGTCATAAAAGGCACTGCCTGTCTCAACACTTCCCGAATCGCTTTGGTCGGAACAGCAACTATGATGAAATCTGCGTCTGACACAGCCTCCCCGATTTCCGTTGTTGCTCGAATCGATTCAGGGAGCTTGACATCAGGCAAATAATCCTTATTTTCGTGCAGATCATTTATTTGTTGGATCAGCTCCGCACGATGCCCCCACATTCTCACATCATGGTTGTTATCGGCTAATACTAAAGCCAGTGCCGTTCCCCAGCTTCCGGCTCCAAGCATTGTGACTCTTTTCATATTTGCTTCACACCTTTTTATTTTCTAGCTCTTGCAAATATTTTGATTGGTGTCCCCTCAAAACCGAACGCGTCCCTGATTCGGTTTTCTAAAAATCGTTCGTATGAAAAATGCATCAGTTCCGGATCGTTTACAAACACAACAAAACTCGGCGGCTTCACCGCAACTTGAGTCGCATAATAAATTTTCAAGCGCGACCCGTTATGAGTCGGTGTCGGATTCATTGCCACAGCATCCATAATGATGTCATTTAAAACATTCGTCTGGACACGAAGTGAGTGATTTTCACTTGCTTTAATGATTGCAGGCATGAGCGTATGAATCCGTTTTGTCGTTAATGCTGACATGAACAGAATCGGTGCATAGTCAAGAAATTGAAAATGGTCGCGGATATTTTGTTCAAATTCTTTCATCGTGCTTTCATCTTTGTCAACAGCATCCCATTTATTCACTACAATCACGACAGCCTTGCCTGCTTCATGTGCATAACCCGCGATTCGCTTGTCCTGTTCGATAATGCCTTCCTCGCCGTCAAGCACCACCGCAACAACTTCAGAGCGGTCAATGGCTTTCAGCGCCCGCAGCACGCTGTACTTTTCAGTCGTTTCATACACTTTACCTTTTTTTCTCATGCCGGCAGTGTCTACAATGACAAAATCCTGCTGGTTATAAGTAAAAGTTGTATCAACGGCATCTCTTGTTGTTCCCGCCACATTACTCACAATGACACGATCTTCGCCAAGTATCGCGTTTACCAGAGAAGACTTTCCTACATTCGGGCGTCCGATCAGGCAAAATTGAACGACTTCATCATCGTATTTTGTTTCAGGGATATTTTTAAAATGCTCCGCTGCGGCATCCAGTAAATCTCCGAGTCCCAGCCCGTGTGTTCCTGAAACCGGATACGGTTCACCAAAGCCCAGCGAATAAAAATCATAAATATTCGCTCTCATTTCTGTGTTATCCAGTTTATTTACCGCTAAAACAACAGGCTTTTTCGTGCGGTACAAAATTTTCGCTACTTCTTCATCAGCAGCAGTCACACCTTCACGGCCATTCACCATAAAAATAATGACATCCGCTTCATCCATGGCGATTTCGGCCTGCTCGCGTATCTGTGTTAGAAACGGCTCATCACCGATATCAATACCGCCCGTATCAATCAAATTAAAATCATAATTCAGCCATTCAGCCGAGCTGTATATCCGATCCCTTGTCACACCAGGGGTATCTTCTACTATTGAAATTCTTTCACCCGCAATCCGGTTAAAGATTGTGGATTTTCCTACATTCGGTCTCCCGACAATGGCTACGACAGGTTTACCCATAGTACCCTTCCTTTCGATCCAGCCGCTTTCATTTTTACATAAATTCTCAACCGGTTATTTAAATCATCTCATTCACTTTTATGAAAAGAAACCCTTCAGAGGAAGGGCTTAACTCATTTATTATATCAGTTTTTACTGGGATCACAACTATTCTTAAAAATGTTTCACGATCAAATAGACATCTTCCCCAATTCTATGGGCAATTCCGTCAAGGATCGCCTCAAGGTTTTTAGCGAAAAGCTCCATCTCTTTTTGGTCATTACAAAAAAAGATGGGTGTCCCTCCTGAAGCACGGTTCCGGTTTGTCGTGATAACAGACAAAATCACTTTCGTCAGCGATTCACTCATCCTATCACCTTATCCTGTTTTTTGATAAATTCCGTAGGCATTCTGATTGCGTTTTCCAAGGTCGGAACATTACTGATAATCTGAACAGCTGTTTCCGGGTGATGAATTTGCGGCAGGACAAAAACGCCCACTCTTCCGTCATTAAGATCCCTTTTCGCGATTGGCGTCAGGGACGGCTCTCCTGAGTCCCGATACACCCCCAGCACATTGGAGACATCAAATAAAATGGCCTGACGCTGACCCAGGTTGGCAATGGTTGCAGCTGAATTAAAATTTTTAGGAGTTAAAATAAACCCCATGCCATGCTTTAAAATCAGCTCCTGTTTCTCCGGAAGTCCGATGTTCATCATATAAATATTATCTACAAACAGACCCGGCCCTTCGAAGTGAGGCTCTATGTACTCAATATCCACAATATCTTTCAATACACTGCCGGACATAAATTTCATTGCTAACAAAAAACAAACAACAGCGGTGATGACAGCAGCCCAGATAGAGAAAAACACGTACGCCGATGTTGTCAAAAGAGCAGTAAAAATTACGATATAATTTCTGCTTTCAAACGCAATGGCGATTCCTTCAATGTAAGTGCTTCCTCTTGAGACAAGTTCGTACGAATCCATTTGTGTCAGCGTATTCCGCTCCATATTTCTGACATCTCTGAATTGAGTGGCTGCAAGTGTCAAAAACGTGATGGCCGTAAACTCCTCCTGTAATAGCGCAGGCATAATAATTGCCCCTAACCCTGCCGCAATAAGCCCAAGCGCAATATGAATGACTTTTCCGTGAATATAGGTCGGATACTGACGATAATCTGTTTTCAGCATATACAGCCTTGTGGCGACTCCTGCTACGACCCCCGCAATAATCGGATAGATGTAATCACTCATGACATTTTAGTAGCTCCTTTGTTTGATCTTTTACCTCTCTGGCCAATTTGACTGGCGAGCTGTTCATATTTTGATATGCCAAACAGCAATATCGTTCCCGCAGAGCACGCGTTAAGCCATTGAAAACCTCCGACAGCCGTATGCCCTGCCAATTGTTGAATGACAAAAGAATACACCAATTCGCCTTGGCACATTCCTAGAACATATAAGGCAAGCTGCATCTGAAAATCCCTTTCAACAGAAGCAGTCAACAGCACACATAATACAACGGCGGTCCACTCAGGTTTTATGATGAACCAAACCGGATCATATAATGCAAAAAGATAAACAAACGCATACCCGGAAACAAGCGTCAGGTGCACCATGATATAGCGAAATTGTTTATACATCCCTAAATATCCGGCATAGACGCACCCGCAAACGAGAAACATCACGTACGCCGCATTCAGAGAAAAATATAAAGTAAAGTGATGTATGCTTAAGATGATATTAGTCAAAATAAATACTGAGACGGCAAAGCGCCTTTTCGTTTTTCCAAGAATAAAGGTTGTCAGCACCCACAAAAACCACATTGACCAATAATAATAAAATTGTTCCATATCGCTTCCTCCATACTCCCAGTATGGAGTCTAAACACTTTTTTTAAACAAACCGCTTCACGTAAAGGAGAATGATCATGGGAAAAGACAGACAGGAGAAAAAACTCAAGGCTTCGGGCAGAGTGGAATCAGACCGGGACCAATCGATTCACTATGACGGAGCCACCAGCCTTGAACAAAACGGCAAATTTAAAAAGCGTAAATCATAATACAAAAAGCCCAAAACTCACACCGTTTTGGGCTTTTCTTATACAGCTGTCAACGCACATTGTAATTGGAAGTATGAATGCCTCTCTCTGTCAGCCAGTGATGAGTCTCACCTTTTATGACAAGAGGAGCCTTTTGCAAATCAGAAATCGTACTGGTGCCAAGCACAGTCATAATCATTTTTAATTCCTCTAGAATCAGCTGAATCTCTTCAAGCAGCCCTTCTTCGCCTTTTTCAGTCAGCGCTTTTAAGAAGTGCCCTGCCATTCCGGTACAGGAAGCCCCAAGAGCTATCGCCTTCGCGACATCAAGCGCATTTTGAAGGCCGCCGGACGCAATCGTTGTTTTACCGGGAAACTCAGAGCGGATTTCCGCCAGGCTCGCTGCTGTTGAAATCCCCCATGAGTTGAAAAAAGTGATCTTCCGCTGTCTTCTGAGATTTTCTATTTTCGAGAAATTTGTCCCTCCGTAACCGCCGATATCAACAGCTGCCGCACCAGCTTCATACAGCTTTCTTGCTGATTCTTTGCTCATTCCGAAGCCTACTTCTTTTATAATGACAGGCACTTTGACTTCGCTGCAGATCTGTTCAATACGGGAAAGAGCGCCGCTAAAGCTTCTGTCGCCTTCGGGCATGACAATTTCCTGAATCACATTCAGATGAATCTGAAGCGCATCCGCCTCAATCATTTCGACAGCTTCCTTCGCCTGACGAGCTGTCGCCTCACTGCCCAGATTGGCAAAAATCAGCCCATTTGGATTTTCCTTTCGGACGATTTCATACGAATAGCGTTCAGACGGGTCTTTTAACGCCGACATTTGTGAGCCGACAGCGAGAGGAATATCAGCTATACGAGCTGCTCTAGCAAGCGCCTTATTAATTTCATATGTAAGTTGTCCGCCGCCGCCAGTCATTGCATTGATAAAAATCGGCGAACTGCTTGAAAGTTCGCCGATTTTTGTGGAAATATCTACTTGTTCTAATGCAAGATCGGGCAGACTGACATGAACAAACGTAATATCATCAAGACCCGTCTCCCGCTTTTGGCCGGTAGACAGGGCATGATTGATGTGTTCTCTTTTCCGTTCTGCTCGAGTCACGTTTATCACCAATTATTTTAGTTTATTAAGCTTATCTCCGATCAGATCTCCAAGCTGGAAGCCAGTGCTTGTTTCTTCCTTCGCCTGATATTGGCGGTAATCCTCTTGATCGGCTTTAGGAGCTTCTTCAAGCTCACGCATGCTTAATGAAATGCGCTCTTCATTTTCATTCACATCAAGAACCTTCACTTTTACAGTCTGTCCTTCTTCAAGGACTTCATGCGGCGTGCCGATGTGTTTATTAGAAATTTGAGAAATATGAACGAGACCTTCTACGCCAGGAAGAATTTCAACAAACGCACCGAAGCTCACGAGGCGCTGAACCTTTCCTTCAAGCACATCACCCGGCTTGACTTTCTCGCCAATTTGGCTCCAAGGCCCAGGCAGAGTTTCTTTAATAGATAAAGAAATACGCTCATTATCCCGGTCAACCGATAATACTTTCACTTTCACTTCCTGTCCCTCTTCCACAACATCAGACGGCTTTTCAACGTGGGAGTGGGAAAGCTGTGAAATGTGCACAAGCCCGTCGATACCGCCGATATCAACAAACGCGCCAAAGTCAGTCAGGCGCTGCACTTTACCATCGAGCACACTTCCAACTTCTAGAGACTGAAGAAGGTCTTGTTTTTTATTCGCCTGCTCACTTTCAACAACCGCACGGTGTGAAAGGATGACGCGGTTTTTATCACGGTCAAGCTCTACTACGAGCAGAGACAGTGTTTTTCCTTTATAGTCGGTAAAATCTTCTACAAAATGCGCTTCTACAAGTGATGCCGGAATAAAGCCTCGAACGCCGATATCAACGACTAGACCGCCTTTTACGACATCTTTCACTTCAGCTTCAAACACTTCTTTTGTTTCAAATTTTTTCTCAAGGTCTTCCCAAGCGCGGTCTGCATCAACAGCACGTTTAGATAAAATCAAAGCATCGTCTTCCACTTTTGTTACTTTCAGGTCAAGCTCGTCGTCTACTTTTACGACATCCGATGCTTTCTCTACATGAAGACTTGATAATTCACTGATTGGAATAATACCGGACTGTTTGACATTGATAATTTCAACATCCACATGCTTGTCCTCTACCTTTGTCACAATCCCTTTTACTACATCTCCAACCTCTGGTACTTGAACATCAATTTGATTCATTTCCTCTGTCATTTGAATAACCTCCTTGGTCCAAACCTACACAGCTTAATTAAAAACGGTTTGAAAGCTGAACACGTATCATGCATGTCCGCTTTTAGCCGAATATGTATTAAAGAATCATCCAAAAAAGATTTTGAATGATCAATAAAAAGTTTTATTAGTATTAACTTCTAATAAAAGGACAGGTTTGTCAAGCAATAACATTCTTTCTTTGTTGAAAAATTCAAAAAAAGTGGCCTCCGCCGGTATCAGCGGGACTTTTGCTCCACTACATCAAGGATTTTTTCAGCAACTTCCTGAATGGAGAGAGAAGTCGTGTCGATTTCAAGCGCGTCATCTGCTTTTCGAAGCGGAGAAACTTCGCGCTCTGAATCGAGTTTATCTCTTCTTGCAATTTCCTCAATTAATGTTTCGTAGTTGGCATCGTAGCCTTTTTTTACATTTTCTTCATAACGGCGTTTCGCTCTCTCTTCAACAGATGCCAAAAGAAAGATCTTCACTTCGGCATTTGGAAGCACATGAGTTCCGATATCACGTCCGTCCATGACAACGCCGCCTTTTTCCCCGAGCTGCTGCTGGCGTTTCACCATTTCTTCCCTGACGCTTCTGTGCTTGGCAGCAATTGAGACTTGATTGCTGACCTCGTCTTTTCTGATGTCCTCAGTCACATCTGTGCCGTTGACAAGCACCTTTTGTCCTTCTTTTGTTGTAATCAGCTCAATATCGGTTTGCTTTAACAGCTCAGCCAATTTTGCTTCATCTGTCAAATCAACTTTTTCTTGTAAAGCCACATATGTAATGGCCCGATACATCGCTCCCGTATCAATATATATGTACGATTTTTTCTCAGCCACAATTTTGGCAACGGTGCTTTTCCCCGCAGCAGCCGGGCCGTCGATCGCAATCGATAATTTCTTTTCCATAATTCCTCTCCTTGCTCTTTTCTCCTCTATGGATTGTATCATGAACTTTATGAAAAAGGGTGAAAAATTCATGAATAATTAATGTTTGAAGGTTTCTACCCAATCATTAACTTCCATTTTATCCACCCCTTCATATTGAATCACTTTTGAGACATAAGGTTCAATATGCTGATAGTGAAAAAGAAACTGGATACCAATTAAAATCACTGCCTGAATGAACAATAATTTGAGCAGCAGCCGTTCAAAGGTCTTCATCGGCCCACCTCCATCACAAATAGTATGGAAGTGTTAGCCGATGTTTATTCCAATCGTCCCTTTCTTCTCTTGTTTAACTGGCTGCGAATGCAATACTGAAGAAGGAGCTGCTGATCACCGGCTGAAATCTCCGAATACTCCAAGGTCATTTTACGTTTGCCTGATTTTGAATCATTAAACACACGCCTGACAACCGCGTCAGCCTCTATTTGATGCGTTTTTTCCTCATCCTGAAGGCTGATGAACAGGCGCAGCGTATCCCCGTGCTGAAAAGAATAGCCATCTGTCACAATCAAAGCAATACCGCCGGCGCTGATATTGTACGAAAGTGTTTGAAACCCGTCTTTTTCATCTGCCGGCTCGACCAGCACATCCAATACCGCGTCAGTTCTTACATATTGCCGGCGCTGAATTCGCTTCATTTTTTCACGAGGAGGCACTTCAAGGCAGATCATTTGAAGCTTATCCTTCACTTTTCCCTTAATTCGGCTTGAGAAGCGGTAAGGCACTTCGTCTTTACCGACAAACTCTATCGTTACTTCAGTATCATGATGTAAAATCACGGTTCTTCCTGTGTTTACATCAACCGGATATGCGATCAGGAGCTCTCCGTTTTCTATACTCACGGCTTTGCTCTTTGCTATTTTTAAATCATTTTCTTCTATGTATTCTAAGTGTACAGTTTCCCCAATCTCTATCATTGACTTCACTCTTTCGCATTCAATATACTCACTTTTTTATTAAATCATGTAATGAAAAAAAGGAAAAGACTTTTAGTCCTTTCCTCCTAGTTTTTATAGGTCTTTATATATAGGTTCAGCATTTTTTAGTTTTTCAACTTTCTCTTCCGTTCCGTCATTAGCATTTATATACATTCTGAATGTATCATTTTCAATCGTACCAAGCATTTCATAGCATAATACTTCCTGTCCTAATTCATTTGTGATCACAGCAAGCCTTGTTTCTCTCACTTCTACACTTTTGTTTAATTTTGCTTTCGCATCTTGTTCAGAGATAGCCGGCTTTGGTATGTCTCTTTTTCTGTGGGATGTTAAGAAATCTCGTGCTGAAAAGCCGACAACCTCGCCGTCATCCAAGGCAACTTTCATACGGATGGCTTCTGGATACATCCGGACATTATTTTCTATTGGAACATATGAGAATACACCGATTTTATCGTATTGTGCACTTTCATCGATTTCCAGATCTTTTGTTTCATATCCGTTTTTCTTTAGAAAAGCAAGGGCTCGATTCGATCCGTCATTCAAGCTGATTTTCTGATCTTTCACTTCTCTGTTTTGGATTAAATAAACCGGGTGTCCGCCTTTTTTTGTAATATCCATATATATCGCTGCTTTATGATCAGGATCTTTCATACTGATACTGTAGACGTCACGGTTTGTTTTTTTTCCGCTCTTTATCACTTTGATTGCATAATTGTCATCAGGTGCAAAGCGTTGGGCAATTTGTTTGGCTTCCTGTGCAGAAATTTCTTCTCCCTTCAGATGGGCAAAACCCTTCTCTTCTTTTTTGGTGCTGGTGAAACTTGGCCCAAGATCTGTTCCTGAGGCAAAGGATCCAACATTTTTTTCAACCGTTTTAAAGCTGTTGATGATCGTGTTATCACTCTGTTTTTCATCAGAGGCCAGCGCCATCTCTACATCCATCCAGCGCAAGTTCTTGCTCATGACAAGGTGCTGAACGTGGCGCAGTTCATTTTGTATATCTTCTGATTGCTGATAAAGCTTATTTAACGAAGTATACTCTTTTTCGTCGAGCGGTTTTTGATCCAAATCTCTGATTGACGTTTTATAGCTGAAATCACCGATCTTGGATAACAGCTCTTCCGTTTTGTTAAACGGCATTAATGTAAGCGGCAGCTGACTGACACTGTTATGGGCTTCTGATGTAATTCTCCAAACATCTATCAATGCGGGGGACAGTGATTTTTTGCTGTTCATGGCAAGCGTTGCGCCAATTTTATCATGCAGCTGGTCTACTTGATAGGTGAGCTCATGAAACGCCCGCTGATAGTTATTTTCAGCATGAAGAAGGACAGCGTCTTTTTCCTGGTGCTCTTTGTATCCCCAGTAACTAGTACCGACAATTGCAATACCGAGCACTGCGATTAAAATAGCTCTGATCATTTATCACACCTCATTTTTATGCTTTCTTATGTCCTGCTACTCACAGAAAATGTGTTTACCGATTCTCTTAATCTGCGGGCGCCCCCAAATCCACGCGCTGGTAGCTGTATCCGGATTAAAGTAATACAGCGCTTCCTCGGAAGGGTCCCAGCCATTAATGGCGTCTAATACTGCTTCTCTTGCTGTTTCGTTCGGCTGCATATAAATTTGTCCGTCAGCCACCGCTGTAAAGGCAAGCGGTTCAAAAATAACACCTGCTATTGAATTTGGAAATAACGGACTGTTTAAACGATTCAAGATAACTGCTGCAATAGCAACCTGTCCCTCGTACGGCTCGCCACGCGCTTCCCCGTAAACCGCTTGAGAAAGCAGCCGAATATCATTATTGGAAAAACCGCCCGGCATGTTAGCTGCAACCGCATCCTGTTTTCTGGTTTTTGCAGGCGTGTTGTTGTTTTGCTGTTTATTCGCTTGCGGCTGCTGTGTTATTTTTTCAGCAGGCTGTTTCTGCCGCGTCTCTGCTTGCTGCCTTGCTTTTTGAGTCGCTGTTTTTGACGGTTTCGTTTGGTATTTCAGCGGTATTTTTCCGTAATGCGTGAATTTATTTCCTTTTTGGAGCTGCTCCATGACATATTCACGGTAATATTTAGACTTAGATATCAAGGTCTGTTTGGTTTGGGCTCCGACCAGACCGTCTACCTCTTTTAAGCCGAATTGATCCTGAAAGTTCCGTACTGCCCAGTATGTCCCCCATCCATAAACCCCGTCAATTTTCCCATTATAATATCCGTTATATTGAAGACGCGCCTGCAGCTCGATCACATCGTCCCCTGTTGCCCCTCTTTGAATGACTTGATTAGAAAAGGCTGAAATTGTTTCAGTATTGATAAACGTCGTAATTATAAAGGAAAATAAGATGAGACATGCCATAATCGATCCTTTGGACTTCATCTTTTCAAGCCTCCTACAGCAAATTTTTGAGTGTAATCGTATTTTCTGTAACGAGGTTATTTTTATACACTCTTTCCTTCTTATCCCTCACAGCTTAAAAATTTCAGCAAATCAAAAAGCCGCACTATCGCTGTGCGGCTCTTCTATATCTGCATCATATTGACGGAACGGGCTTTTTTTGCTTTTCGCAAACCAAACCACCATAAAAATAACATAAATGGAAACATGTAATAGATCCAATTACTGAGGGCTGTCAGGATAAAGTCATACGACCCATGTAAAAGTGAAGGTACGGCCAACGAAAGGAAAAGCCATTTTACACGTGCTTTTTCAGCGGAAAAACGCGCTTTCCCTAGGTAAAACCCCATAATCACTCCAATTAAGGCATGGCATGAAACGGGCAGCAGCGCTCTGACAAACGCATGCTCCACGCCATGACCGATTAAATAAAGAATATTTTCGAGTGTCGCAAAACCGAGCGATACACTTGCGCCGTATACAATTCCGTCATAATGTTCATCAAAGTGGGCGTGCGGGTAAACACTGATCATTAAAATAAACCATTTTAATGATTCCTCCAAAAAGCCAGAAGACAAAAAAGAAACAAAAAAGCTTCCGCCTCCCACATTCTCTTTTTCAAGCACATACTGGATAAACATGGTGGGAAATACAAGAACAACCCCAAGAAAAAATGACCGAAGCACCATATGTACAGGTTCATTATCATACTGATCTTTTAAATAAAAATAACTTAACAGCGCGATGCCGGGAGCAATTCCTGCAGAGATGATTGCAAACATCAGGCAACCTCTTTCCTTTATATTCCTATGTCTATCCTACCATGTTGTGTATGAATTTACATCTGTCTGCCCTTAAAAAAACAAAAAGAGCATACGAATCCTTCATATGCTCTCCTCTTTTCACTTATCTTCTCTTTTTGCGATTTCATTTGCGATGTGGCCGCCGTGAAATCTTCCGTTTTCAATAAATATTTCATTTGCATTGTTTCCGGCAGCGATGACCCCTGCAATAAAAACGCCTTCCACATTGGTTTCCATCGTTTCTTCATTAAAAAAAGGACGTCCTGATTCCTCATCGATTTTCACACCGATTTTTTTCAGAAATTGATGATCAGGGTGATAACCCGTCATGGCAAATACAAAGTCGTTTTTAATGGTAATCAGTTCCTGCTGGCCGGAGCGGAAAACGACTTTATCTTCAGTGATTTTTTCTACACAAGCGCCAAATTCCATTCGGATTGTACCGTTTCTTACTAAAGATTCGAATTCTGGCAGAATCCATGGCTTAATGCTAGAAGAATATTCATTGCCCCTGTATAAAACGGTGACACGCGCTCCTGATTTTACGAGTTCAAGCGCAGCATCTACACTTGAATTTTTCCCGCCGATAACGACGACGTCTTTATCGAAATACGGATGTCCTTCCTTAAAATAATGGAATACTTTCGGCAAATCCTCACCGGGTACGTTCATATAGTTTGGATGATCATAATAGCCTGTGGCAATAATGCAGTATGGTGTTGAATACGTCTCTTTTGACGTTTCGATAACAAATGAATTGTTTTCTGCTTTTGTCACTTTTTGCACCATTTCAAATGCATTCACACGGATCTTTTTCCGCTTCACGACTTCCCTGTAGTACGACAAAGCCTGAATTCTGACAGGCTTTCTGTTTTCGGTAATAAATGCCACGTCACCGATTTCAAGCTTTTCACTTGAGCTGAAAAAGGTTTGATGCGTCGGATAATTGTAAATACTGTTAACGACATTGCCTTTTTCAATGACGAGGGCATCAATGCCAATTTGTTTTAGGTGAATGGCCGCAGATAACCCGCAAGGACCTCCGCCAATAATTATTGCTTTTTCTTCAATCATTTCCGTCAACTCCTGCGATTGGCATTCGATTCACATTTTTCTATTTCCAAATAAAAAAATCTCCTATTTTATCATAGGAGATTTTTATTTTTTATGCAAATCATCAACTTATATCCAGCCTCTAAAGCGCGAAGCCTCCGCCATTTTACGCACGCCTACCATATAAGCGGCAAGTCTCATGTCGATTCTTCGGTTGTTGGCCATTTCATAAATATTGTTGAATGATTTTACCATCATTTTTTCTAATTTCTCTTCTACTTCTTCCTCGCCCCAGTAGAAGCCTTGGTTATTCTGAACCCATTCAAAATAAGAAACCGTTACGCCTCCCGCGCTTGCCAGTACATCCGGAACAAGCAGAATGTCACGGTCTGAAAGAATTTTTGTTCCTTCAAGCGTAGTTGGGCCGTTTGCTGCTTCAACAACGATTTTCGCCTGAATGTTATGGGCATTTTCTTCTGTAATTTGGTTTTCAATCGCGGCAGGAACTAAAATATCACAATCCAGTTCCAGCAGCTCTTGGTTCGTAATGGTATCGTTGAAAAGCTTTGTCACTGTGCCAAAACTGTCGCGGCGGTCGAGTAAATAATCAATATCCAGGCCTTCAGGGTCATACAGTCCGCCGTATGCATCGGATATGCCGACAACCTTTGCCCCTGCATCATGCATAAATTTTGCCAAATAGCTTCCGGCGTTTCCGAAGCCTTGAACGACAACTCGCGCACCTTTAATATCGATGCCTTTTTTCTTCGCCGCTTCTTTTATGCAGATGGTTACACCTTTTGCTGTCGCTGATTCTCTCCCGTGAGATCCGCCAAGCACAAGCGGTTTGCCTGTAATGAACCCAGGCGAATTAAATTCATCAATTCTTGAATACTCATCCATCATCCAAGCCATGATTTGTGAGTTTGTAAATACATCCGGTGCCGGCACGTCTTTCGTCGGACCGACAATTTGGCTGATAGCTCTGACATAACCCCTGCTTAGACGCTCCAGCTCTCTAAACGACATATCCCTTGGATCACAAACAATTCCGCCTTTACCACCGCCATATGGAAGATCAATGATACCGCATTTTAAACTCATCCAAATGGAAAGTGCCTTCACCTCTTTTTCAGTTACGTTCGGGTGAAAACGTATCCCGCCTTTTGTCGGACCGACAGAGTCATTGTGCTGGGCACGATAACCCGTAAAAATCTTGACTGAACCGTCGTCCATACGAACTGGTATTTTTACCGTTAATAATCTCATCGGCTCTTTTAACAGTTCGTATACTTCTTCAGGATATCCCAATTTTTCCAGAGCCTTATGTATTACGGTTTGGGTTGATTTTAATACATCAAGTTTGTCCTCTTCTGTATGACCGGTGTTTCGATCGGCTGCCATTTGAGTTAACCTCCTAGAATCTTCTGTTTCTCACATGCTCCCTTTCAGAGAATAGTATACACCTTCATATGATCTATGCATAGGATAAACGTTATGTTTTTCCATGTTTTTTAACAAAAAAAACCGCTGTAAAAAACAGCAGTTTTTCTCCCATTCTTATGAAAAATGAGTTTGGATTGTCTCTACAGCATTTCCGTCCATAATGAGCTTACCATACTCTTGTAAGCGATAAATCGTTAATGTTGTCGGACTGCCGTATTCAGCCAAGACCGCCACAACACCCTCGGCAGTCTGTGATCCCAAGTCTTCAAGGCTCAGAAAGTACTGTCCTTCATAGTGGTAGACAGTTCCTCCTGTAATACCGATCCGCTGTAAGCTTTCAGAAAGCTGAATGATATCTTCAAAGGAATGGAATTGATATATGATGTCCGCGCTTTCGTCAAGCTTGACTTGCATTTCGATGTAATCATCATCATACTCATCTTCTTCTGAATCCGCTTCTTGGTTCTTTGTTACGATCACAACCATCCCTTGTGCTTGGAGAGAATACACTTCCACTGCAATCGGTCCATTCGCTTCAAAGCCGAGCTCTGTATTTGCTTCATTCATCATATCTTTAAATAACTGGTGGACTTTAAATGAGTCCTTCCAGAGGTCTTCTTTTGTTAATCCACGATCAGTTAAATCATCGAGGGTCAAGAAGATTTTGATCTTATTATAATTCAGACGCTCAAGCCGCATAACGTTCCCTCCTGCCTCTACTTGCACACAAATCATATAACACATTATATGAGATGATGAGTCATAGGTTCTTAATTGTTATCAGTTTACACTGAGTTCACTAGTAAGACAAGCACAATGCAGTTTTTTATTGACACACTCTTTAGGGAAGTCATTCAGGTGCTGCAAGTGTCACGATGTGTGCCTCAGGCTCCGCCCCTAAACGAAGGGGCACTTTTGTTGTGCCGTACCCATTGCTGATGAGGTACGCAGCATTTTTAACAAAACCGGTTGTACCAAGCTCATAAGGGCCAAATTTCCCAAATCGAATCTGCCCGCCATGGGTATGCCCGCTGAATATCACATCAATACCGTCAGTTTCATTGATTTGTTGATGGATCTCAGGATTATGGCAAACCAGAACGTTCACCTGGTTCCCGTCAATTTCTTTAATCGCTTCTTCATAATCATCCATCTCCATCCTGATGTCATCCACTCCGGCTATGGTGATGGTATGTCCGTTATACGCAAAAGGAACCGATTCATTTCGCAGCGTAATAATACGGTGCGTTTTAAATATAGCATACAGTTTCCGCTGACTGATTTCATAATCATTGTTTCCCCAGACAAACATGACAGGGACTCCCAAACCCGCAAGCCTTCTGACGTTTTCCTCAATTCTCGAGCAGGACACCCCGCCCTCAGCTAAATCACCCCCGATTATAACCAGATCCGGCTGATGGCCCTGCGCTTCCTCTAAAAGACCGTGATCAACAATACGTTTATGAATGTCAGATATAAAAAAGATCGTAAGAGGCGGCTTCCCCTTCATTTTTGATAACGTAAATGTATGGATTTTTAGGTGATTGCCTTTTGCCACTGAATACATTTTTGCCGTCATTGCCGCTGCTGCAATAGCCAATGCACCGGCAATTTTCATTGATCGCTTCATTAAAAACTCTCCATTCTTTTAGAACTTATCAATAAGACGGACAATAAAAAAAAGACGTTTCTATCGTTTGAGAAAACGCCCCATTTTATTTACTTTCAAAATATAGATTAATATCGTATTGGTGCTTCATCAATTGAAAAACAGATTCTCTCGCCTTCCATTTATCAGGCTGCGGCCAAAGATCAGTGCTTTTCTGAATAATTTCACATCTCAGTTTATGGAAATCACCCTCGGCTTTTTCTTCTTTTTTCTTAAAATAATATGAAGTGCAGTATGCAAAAGCAGTTGCCATCATCCAAAATAAATAAAAGGTATGGCTGAGCATTTCTTGAAGAATGAGCTGAGGCGCCGGACTTTTGATCATCATTAAAAGACATAATAAGCCCAGGCAAATGAGTGAGGTCCACCGCCACCTGCGGCATTGCGCAGCATAGTTTTCGTATTTTTGTTTTCGTTTCACCAACGCCTGTAGCATCTGTTTGGTCGGCGCGTCCGTAAATCGGTCCAGCTGGTTCCATAAGGATTCCATACGCTTCACACCTTGTCCCTTTTCATTGCTACAATATATGAGCCTGCGATCAAAAAGATGCCCGCTAATAAGTCAAAGGGATGTCCAAAATTTGCCCGGTATAAACGTCATTTCCGTTCAAATGGTTATAGGCACGGATCTTTTCTTCTCCTGATCTGCTTTTATAATATTTCATGGAAATGCGGTACAGCGTTTCTTTCTTTTGAACGGTGTGCTGAACGATACGTTTCGCCTCCGTATCTTGAACTGGTTCAGACTGCTGCTGTACCTGTTCCTGCTCTTTTTGGACTGTTTTTTCCGGGGAAGGGGAAGCAGCCGCGCTTTTTGCTTCCTGTTTGTTTGCTGTGTCCTCTTTTTCCGCTCCAGCAGGCTGCTTCTTATCAGTTGTTGCTTCTGTTTGTTTCTCTGTCTTTTTGCCTTCAGATTTTTTTTTTGACTCTTCGCGCAGAACTGTCTCTGCCGTTTCTTTTTTGGCCTCTGGTTTTTGGACCACCTCGTATTTACTCTGGCTGCTGTTTATAAAAACATCTTCATAATCATCGGGATTTTCCGGATGGCTTTTCATTAGATAAAATAAGGTGACAAAGACGATAACCGGCACAAATACAAACAGTACTGCGAGAGTGGTAAATAACGGCGTTCTTGTTTTGCCTTGCTTTTTTTTCTTCTCTCTTTGATTTTTTACAGATTGTCTTGTCGGAAGGCTTTCTTCATCATCTTCGAAAAGGTCGTCCGCCAATGAGGTTTTATGGTCTTCATAAAGATTCTGGGCTTTTCTTCTCTCTACTCTAGACATGTTCGTCATGTGTATCCCTCCTAACATGTTCAAAACGAATCTGACAGGCAAACACGGCATCAATAATAAAATGCGCCGTTACCGGAACAAATAGATTGCCGGTCCATTCATAAATCAGTCCAAGCAAAAAGCTGATTGCCGTCACCATGATAAATAGCAGCCATTTTGTCAAATACCGAAAATGAAGAACAGCAAATACAAGACTGGCCGCCCATAAACCAATATGGGTCTGCAGCACTCCCCTGAATAACATTTCTTCAGCAAAAGAAATCAGAAGCGTTAAAAATATAATATGAGGGATTGGCCTTTTACTGAATAACTTTTTATTGATTCCGCCGTCATCATATAAATGAGGCGGACACCATTTCATGATTGCCATGTCGGCTAAAATGACAATAACCGCCAAAGAAACACCATACCAAATGATTCTTGTATCTCTAATATGCCAGAGGCTGAAAAAATCACTTATATCCTGAAAAAAGAACAAAACGGCAGCAGCGGACACCATGATGATCAGAAGCTGTGTCATGTATAGCTGCTTCAGTATATCACGGTCAGACAGATGCTGGATCAAATCCTTTTGCTGTTTCAGTTCGGCTCACCTACAGTCTCTAGACTGAATATACGGTGCATTTCCGATCTCCAGCCGTCTAATGGCGCTTTTTGGACGCGCTCCTCTTTTTGTTCATACAGCGAAAGATCAAAACCGCAATGTGAACAGCATGGCATGCTTCCTTTATCGGGCTCGTATGTTTCATCAAAATAGGCTAACAGCGATTGTCTTAAACAGCCATCGCGATGAAGTAAAGCTGCCACGTGACGCATTTTTTCAAGTTTCAGCTCCATGCGATACGTGATTTCCCGCTTGATCAGATCAATTGATGTTTTCCCCTGCATAAAGAGATGGATGATCATGCGCGACTGCGTCTCTGTGATACCATATTGCATGAATAATTCGCGCAGTTTTCTTTCGTCCTGTTCTTCCGTTTCTTCCAGCACGCGAATAACATTGGCGATTTCTCCATCCGCAAGGCTCTCCATTTGGATAATCTGCTCCTGCAATTCGAAATCTCCAGGCGCTCTGAGCAAAATGCTGACACTCGGTTTTCCGTCACGCCCTGCTCTGCCGATTTCCTGCATAAAAGCTTCAGCCGTCTGCGGGAGATAAAAATGGATGACATATTTGATATCAGATTTATCAACACCCATGCCGAACGCATTTGTACAGCAAATGACATCAAGCTGATTATTGATAAATTGCTGCTGAATTAACATTCTGTCACCAGAATCCATGCCGCCATGGTAATAATCAACCCTGCTGCTTGTTTTATTTTTAATTTCCTCCGTTAATTCCTCTGCCCATTTCCTTGTCGGACAATAGACAATTCCCGGTCCTTGCAGGTTTTCAACCAGCTGAATGACCCTATCTATTTTTTCGGCAGTATCCGCGGTATTTTCAACTTTGAGCGCAATATTCGGCCGGTTAACTGAGTTAAGATGCTGTTCGGCATGCTGCAGATCAAGCAAATTCATGACATCATGCAGCGTATCCTTCGTCGCCGTAGCCGTCAGAGCAAGCACCGGCGGATGCCCTAGTTTTTTTCTCAGCTGTCCAAGCTTTGAATAATCAGGTCTAAAATCATGTCCCCATTCCGATATACAATGCGCTTCATCAATAACAAAAAGACTGATCGGAACGCTCTTTAATTTTTCCAGGACATATGACGACTGCAAAGCTTCGGGCGACAGATACAAAAATTTGTAGCGGTGGATATGCTCCAAAACGAAATGTCTTTCCTGCCTGCCGAGCATGCTATTCAATGCGGCAGCTCGTTTTTCTCCCCGCGCTTTCAGCTGCTGCACCTGGTCCTCCATTAAAGAAAGCAAAGGAGAAACGATTAATATCATACCGTCAAGCATATAACCGGGCAACTGATAGCAAAGAGACTTTCCTCCCCCTGTGGGAAGCATTGCAATGGTATCCTTTCCGCTGAGTACGCTTCTGATGATGTCCTCCTGCCCTTTTTTGAAGGAATGAAAACCAAAAAACTGATATAACGCTTGCTGTAATTTAGTCATACTGTTTCACCTGCTTTGCCAATGCCAGCCTGATTTGAAAGTAGCTGAACTGCTGCTCTAGGCCTTCTCGAATTTGTTTGATCTTGTTTGTCCGCATGCGTTTGGCGAACTCAGCAATTTGGAGCTGATCTTCAGCCGAAATATATCCATCAATCACAAAAGCCGGCTCATGAAGAGAAATTTCGACGATATGGTCTTCAATTGTGGCGGTTTTCAGCTTTCTGATTTCAGCAATTCGCTGAATCGGAATCCCTTGTCTGACCATCTGCCATGTTTTTCTCGTAGACTCAGTCAGTGCGTTCTCCAAATGCACATCAGAAAGAAGATCCTTTAATATAGAATCTTCACATTGCGGCAAGGAATGAATAAAATAATGTACCGCAGCCCAAAACAAGACATAAACGTACCACTCGTCTTCTTTCAGATTGTCAGCAAGCTGCCTGCTCGTATAACCGATCCTATTATATGAAGTTAATGAGTAGACAAAGATAAGAGCTGCTTTCTCGTCAAGCTTTTGCAAATGATTCTCCAGCATATCCTGCAAGCCTCTTGCCAGTTTTTCATGGTCCTTTTGCTTGTGCATGTATCGCTTGACCCAGTGAAGCGTCTTATAATCTTTTGTGACGGGAATATACTGTCTGCTGCTGTGCTGCTTATTTGATAATACCTGTACGAGAAGGGAAAGTCTTTTCCAGAGCACGCTTGCGGCCTGCTGAAAATAAGCACCGTGGCAATGGGCTGGCCAAGGCCGTTCACTCAGCGCCTGCCTCAACATGCTTTCGCCTCTAATAGTCACTCTGTATGTATCTGTTTCTGACATCGGTTCCAGAAATGACTGCTGTTCAAGCTTGCGAAGTGAGGCTGAAATGTCGCTTCTTGAACATTGCGGAGCCATTCCAAAATATCTTGCAGTCTGAAATAAGCCAGCATCTTGAATGGTTTGTGACGATCTTTTTCCTTTGAATAAGTGAAAAACGGCACTTCCTGTCCGTTCCCCGTTTATTTTAGAAAGGCAATCGAGAACCATGATATCAAAGTAATTTAATGACAACCTATCCACCCACATTCTTCCTGACAAAAATCGCTGGTTTGTTCTTTTTATTTTAACAGATTTTAAACAGAAATCGACGTTTAAAGTCATCATTAGGGGGGATGTTATGTAGATAACCCCTTATGTGATAAGCATTCTCAATCATTTTTCTGTTGAAATGTGGCATCAACATCATTACAATAAGTAAGAGGAATAGGTGTTAAATTGATTAAATATAAAGATTGATCCATTTGTTCCACCAAGAACAATCTGGGAGGTTT
The DNA here is from genome assembly GCF_037964915.1 of Bacillus sp. FSL K6-1012. Taxonomy (NCBI): domain Bacteria; kingdom Bacillati; phylum Bacillota; class Bacilli; order Caryophanales; family Bacillaceae; genus Bacillus; species Bacillus sp. FSL K6-1012. The sequence continues at coordinate 2,411,077 of NZ_CP150175.1, forward strand.
TATTCATGGCAAAGTACACAATCGTAGACAAAGATACATGCATTGCATGCGGCGCTTGCGGAGCGGCTGCACCAGACATTTACGATTACGATGATGAAGGCATCGCGTTCGTAACGCTTGACGAAAACAAAGGCGTTGTCGAAGTTCCTGAAGTACTGGAAGAAGATATGATTGACGCATTTGAAGGATGCCCTACTGATTCCATCAAAGTGGCGGATGAGCCGTTTGAGGGCGACCCGCTTAAATTTGAATAGAAGTAATCGAAAAAGCTCCCCTGCGGGAGCTTTTTTTATTTAATGAATATGCGCGCTTCTTTGCTGTTCAATCCACGGTTTAAGCTTGATAAAGATAAGTGTGAACACAATCGTAATGACAATGCCTTTTATGACGTTAAATGGCAGGATACCAGCGACTACCGCTGTTTTCAGCGCACTGTCGGATAATGCCGGAGAGTGTAAAAACCATGTGTAGGCCGGAAGAATCAGAACATAATTCAGAATGCTCATCAGCACCGTCATAGCTGCAGTCCCAAGCAGAAGACTTACGGCCAGGCCTTTTGCTGATTTCAGCTTTTTAAATAAGAAAGCAGTCGGCAAAATAAAGAGTGTTCCCGCAATGAAATTTGCAATTTGTCCTACAGGCACTCCAGCCATGCTCCCCTGAATGATATATTGAAGAACGTTTTTTATCGCTTCAACGGCAATACCCGCTAAAGGTCCGTATATAAGAATCGCAATAATGGCAGGGACATCACTGAAATCAATTTTTAAATAATCAGGAAGCCCCGGAAACGGAAAATTTAACAGCATCAAAACAAATGCGATGCTGCTCAGCATGCTGATCACGACTAATTTTTTTACTTTCAATTTGCTCTCTCCTTTTCGATCACATCTTACTCGAAAAGCGGAAAGGTTCTTTTTCCAGCCAATAAAAAAACCGCTCTATGATATAAAAGCGGGGTTTCAAAAATTTGGCTTGGTAAAGAAACGTTTGAAAACCTTTCTTTCAAAACGCTGCTGAACCTCCATCTTCTCCCATCCAGACTATACTGTCGGCTTCGGAATCGCACCGAATCCTGCTGTCAAAAACAGCTCGCGGGCTTAGAGCCATTGCTCATCACCGCCGGTAGGGAATTTCACCCTGCCCCGAAGATTGATCATATGAATTTGGTTCCATTATAAACGATAAACGGTTGGTTGTATAGATAATTGCTTCAAATTAAATATAACGCCAAAAGTCTCTAAAACTGGTCAATTCCTCACTTTCCTTTTATCCTTTACTGCGTCAATACACATTGACACTCTATTGAGAATATGTTAAATTATCAGATATTTAGTTTGTCAATTTAGGAGGAAATCTTACGATGTTTCGAGTATTGGTCTCAGACAAAATGAGCAACGACGGCTTACAACCACTTATTGAATCAGACTTTATTGAAATCGTCCAAAAAAACGTAGCAGATGCAGAGGATGAATTACATACCTTTGATGCTCTATTGGTGCGAAGCGCGACAAAAGTAACAGAAGACCTTTTTCAAAAAATGACTTCTTTAAAAATCGTCGGAAGAGCCGGTGTCGGTGTTGATAATATCGACATTGACGAAGCGACGAAACATGGGGTAATTGTTATTAATGCGCCAAACGGAAACACAATTTCCACAGCTGAGCACACATTCGCGATGATCTCATCTTTAATGAGACACATCCCTCAGGCCAATATCTCTGTAAAATCCAGAGAATGGAACCGCACAGCATATGTCGGTTCGGAACTTTACGGCAAAACACTTGGAATTGTAGGATTAGGCAGAATCGGAAGCGAAATTGCACAGCGTGCGAGAGCCTTCGGTATGACCGTGCACGTTTTTGATCCTTTCTTAACAGAAGAAAGAGCGAAAAAAATCGGTGTTAACAGCCGTACGTTCGAAGAAGTCTTGGAAAGCGCAGATATCATCACTGTGCATACACCGTTAACAAAAGAAACAAAAGGCTTGTTAAACAAAGAAACGATTGCAAAAACGAAAAAAGGTGTTCGCTTAATTAACTGTGCACGAGGCGGCATTATCGATGAGGCAGCTCTTCTTGAAGCTTTAGAAAGCGGCCATGTTGCCGGTGCGGCTCTTGACGTTTTTGAAGTTGAACCGCCAGTTGATAATAAACTCGTTGACCACCCGTTAGTGATTGCCACTCCTCACCTAGGGGCATCGACAAAAGAAGCGCAGCTGAATGTTGCAGCGCAAGTATCAGAAGAAGTTCTGCAGTTCGCAAAAGGTCTTCCTGTTATGTCAGCCATTAACCTGCCTGCCATGACAAAAGATGAATTCGCTAAGATTAAGCCGTACCACCAAATCGCAGGAAAAATCGGCAGCCTCGTATCACAATGCATGAAAGAGCCGGTACAGGATGTCGCGATTCAATATGAAGGCACAATTGCTAAACTTGAAACATCGTTTATTACAAAAAGCCTTCTGTCAGGCTTCTTAAAACCACGCGTTGACTCAACAGTTAACGAAGTAAATGCGGGCGGTGTCGCAAAAGAACGCGGCATTAGCTTTAGTGAAAAGATTTCCACTTCTGAATCTGGATACGATAATTGCATTAGCGTAAAAGTGACAGGAGACCGCAGCACCTTTACCGTTACAGCTACCTATATCCCTCATTTCGGAGAACGCATTGTCGAAATCAACGGGTTTAATATCGACTTTTATCCAACAGGCCACCTGGTTTACATCCAGCATCAGGATACGACGGGGGTCATCGGCCGAGTGGGACGTATTCTCGGAGATAACGATATTAACATTGCAACCATGCAGGTTGGCCGTAAAGAAAAAGGCGGAGAAGCCATCATGATGCTTTCTTTTGACAGACATTTAGAAGATAAAATTGTGAAAGAACTAACAGATGTTCCTGATATCGTGTCTGTGAAACTTATTGATCTTCCATAAGAAAAAAACTCAAGCTCTGCAGCTTGAGTTTTTTTCTGCTTTTTAACGGTTTCCTGTTTATGTATGTTTGTGCAGTACTTCTAACACGTTTCTCAGTTCGGATACAGGTATTTGCCCAGGTGCTGAAGCCTCTTCTCCTGCGCCGAATGTGCAAGCTGATCCAAATACCTCACCGCTCAGCCTGCTGACTAATCCCGTTCCCGCCATTGACATTGTGATCATCGGTCGGTCCGCATATTTTGTCTTCATCGTATACGTCGCATCAAGCAAGGTTAAAAGATCTCCTGCATCCTTCGGCATTACGGCTATTTTCGGAATATGCGCTCCTAACTCCTGCATTTTACGAAGCCGAGAAATGATCTCGTCCTTTTCAGGTGTTTTCTGAAAGTCATGATTAGACATAATCACGTAGACACCATTTTCTCCTGCTAAAGATACTAACGCTTCAACGTTTGCCTCTCCTGAAAATAATTCAACATCGATAAAGTCTATATCTTTTGTGCGGATAGCCGTTTCCAGCAAAGCGATGTAGGAACCTACATCCATTTCTTTGCTCCCGCCTTCTTTATGCGATCTGAATGTAAATAGAAACAGCTTGTCTCTCAAAGACTCTCGCAGCTTTGAGATCATCTTTATGACTGCTTCGCTGTCGTCTGCTTTTTCAAATACATCGACTCGCCACTCGACAATATCCGGATCCAGTAATTTCACAGCTTCTGCTTCTTTTAAAATTTGCTTTTCTGTTTTCCCCATCAGCGGAACGATGATTTTCGGCATCCCTTCACCGATGGAAACTCCTTTGATTGTTAACACGTTCACTCGTCTCAAATCCTTTCAATCTTTACCTTGTTTTATTATACACGGACAAGTTTTTTTTGAAAATTTCTATTATATGAAAAGCAACGAAAAAAGAGCCTGAAAAAAGGCTCTTTTAATGTAAGGAAATCGGATTTGGAGCAGCAGGAACTGGAATAGCTTCTGTTACATCGTATCTGCCGATTTTTTTTGTTCCCGTTTCCGCAAAGGTCACTTCTGTAAAGCCAAACTCCTTTGCTGTTAAAAGAAGTCCCTCCAGCATTAAGATGCCGGCAATAGAATCCTCAACCCCCGAGTGTTTTGAGAAATGGATATATAAGTGATTCTGTTTCTCCGTTACAGATTTGACGGCACCCGCTTGAATAAGAGGTGCAGTATTTGTTTGATTGCTCGATTCCATTTCCTTAATAGCTTCTTTTACAGTATTAAATGTTCTTTCTGTTGGAACGAGAAAGTCTTGTCCTTGTTCATTTTGGTACAAGGAGTAGGCTCTGTTCGACTGTTTAGGAATAGGAATTTCAGTAAAAGTACCATTTGAGCCAATACTGGCGCCGTCCTTTTTCTGCTCCGATGAGTAAATTTTGATTTTTTCATAAGGACTCCATTTTAAAGATTCTTTCAGCAATTTTTTTAGTATTGCGTCGTCTTTTACAGAAAAAGCCTCAATGGGCTGATCGACTTGTATATTTAATTCCTTATGGTTTTGGTTTTCCTTTACCTCCACTTCATCCATGAAGGAGGGAATCGTGATGGCGTGATCAAGGATATCCAATTGATCACTTTCAAACAGCACCTCCTGTATGGTTTGGTTTGATTTCGTTTTTTTAATGCTGACGGGTATAATTGTGGATGTTTCGGCATCGGCAATTGCTACAGTCGTATAGTTGTTCTGCTCCTTTTCAGGAACAACTAACGATGACTGATCCAGGGATAATGCAGCTTTTTTGCTGTCTGCTGTCTCAGTTTTCGTTATAGCGTTTTCTTGGGACGCTTCTTTTTGTTGAGGCTGTGCCTGATCAAAGAAATGAGGAGAAATAATGAAGGCGATATAAACCGCAACCGCAGTGGCACATGCGGGACCAATCCACCTAACAGCGGACTTTTTTTTGCTTTTTGCCATCGAAAGCCGCTTGTATATGTCTTGCGGAGAACGATGGTCTTTAACTGCCGGCAGTTGACTTAACAACTCCTTTATCTGTTCTTCGTTCCAATCTGACTTCATCATCCATTAGCTCCTCCCTCAAAAGCTCCATATGTTTCCGAAGTACTTTGAGCCCTCTGTGTTGGGTCGTTTTCACTTTGCTTTCCGAGAAGCGCAGAGCATTGGCTGTTTCCTGTATTGAATATCCCTGAATAAACCGTAAGATAATCACAGCTCTTTGATCGATCGTACATTGATCGAGCGCAGCATAAATTTCCCGGACATTTTCATGTTGAACCGCGAGTTCGTCCGGAAGCAATTGCTGATCTCTGACATCCTGTGTGTCCCAATCAAATGTCCCGAGTACACGCTGTCTGATCGTCTGCTGCTTACGGAACCAGTCTATCGCCACATGGCGTGCAATCGACAAAAGCCATGTTTTTTCACTGCTTCTTCCTTCAAACGTATGATATGAATTTAATACACGAATATAAACCTCCTGAAGAAGGTCTTCAGCCTGGCTTTTATCCTTTACCATATAAAATAAAAATTGATATAAATCTTGATGGTAAGTTTTATATAACGCTTGAAAGGTTTCTTCCATAGGAAACCCCTCCGTTCCTTTAGTCGTAATAATAGCTTAAAAGTTACATTACAACTATATTACGAGAAACTGGAATTTGGAAGGGAATTTATATTAACATATCCTTAAATTTTATTAAGAAAAACCTTTTAAAAAACACCCGCTTAGATCAGCGGGTGTTTCTTATGGAACAAGATTCTTCGGCAAATTCAGACTCGACTTGATCATTTTGTCGGAATATAAAACGTAAACGTCGTTCCTTTGTCCATCCGGCTGTGCACCGTAATGGTACCGTTGTGAGCTTCCACAATATTTTTAACAATAGCGAGTCCCAGTCCGGTTCCTGCTCTGCCTCTTGTCCGTGCTTTATCTGCTTTATAGAATCGCTCAAAAATAAACGGCAGATCCTCTTCCGGTATCCCGGAGCCGGAATCTTTGACGTCTATTTTTATTCCATCCTTAACCGTATGAACGGAGATGGAGACATTGCCGCCTGATTGAGTATGACGCAACGCGTTATCAATTAAATTGGTAAACACCTGCTCCATCTTATCTTCATCAAACATAAATTCCTCTTCAGTGAGAGAAATGTCCTGATGCAAAGAAATATTTTTTTCTTTGGCAACGCCGGAAAATTTGCGCATGATCTTTTCTATAAATTCATTAAGATTGATTTGTTCATAATGCAATCCAGTATGGCCTGATTCCATTCGCGCTAAATCAAGCAAATCGTTGACAAGGCGGCCCATTCGCAGCGACTCGTCATATATAATTTGAGCAATCTCTTTTCGGTCTTCTTCGGAGCTCGCAATGTCATCGACAATGGCTTCACTATACCCTTGAAGCATGGAGATCGGCGTTCTTAATTCATGGCTGACATTTGCGATAAAGTCTTCGCGCAATTTATCAAGGCGGCGTTCTTCGGTCATATCTCGAAGAACGGCAACCGCGCCTCTGACATGCGATTCCGCATACAGCGGCGACATCAGCAGCACCCATGATCTGCCCTGCAGCGTCATTTCAATCATTTGTTCTTTTTCTGTGCTGACAGCATTTTGGAACAGTTCTTTTGCTTCTGGCGGAAGATTGTCGCCTTCTTTAATATTCATATTCTGCTCATAATACCAAGCCTGCAGAAAACGTTCGGCCGGCGGGTTTGTCACGAGAATCGTGCCGTCGATATTGATGGTAATCACTCCGTCAGCCATACTGCTTAATATGTTTGAAAGCTGTTCTTTTTCTTGGTTGAGCGCATTGATATGAAAGTTAAGCTGCCGCCCCATTTGATTAAAGGCGGTTGCCAGCTCACCGATTTCATCCTGGGTTAAAATCGGGATTTTCGTGTCAAACTTGCCCTTCGCCAAATCCTGTGCGCCCTCTCTCATTTTTCGAAGCGGATACGTGACCCTGCTTGATAAAAAGAAAGCAAAAAATGTGGTCAGCACAATCGCAATGCCTGCGGCAAGGAATATATAACGGGTCGTGTGTTTTGTTGTGTCTTTGACGGCAAGCAGAGATTGAGATAAAAAGACCATGCCTTTTTTTCCGTCTTTTTCATACGGAACACCCACAATCAGGCGTTCATTATCCGTGTCTCTTCCACTCAGGCCCGTGCGTTTACTGACTTTTTTATGGTTGTCCAGAGCCTGATGTAAATCCTTGTCCCGCTGTATTTGCTCAAGCGTGATAGATGAGAGCCGATTTTTATCGTTCGGCGAATACCAGTATTTTTTCTCATCCTGTATGATCGCAATGCTTGTTAAGTTATCAGCGAGCTCCCAGGTGATCGACCTTGCCAGCGCCTGATCCTCGTGTTTTTCTAAGATGACTGCGACTTTATTTGCAAGCTGGGTTAAATCATTTTCGGCTTCTTCCACATGATAATTTTCGATAAACTCGAGTAAAAGCACCGTTAAAATAAATAATACGATCAGGACAAGAGAAAGGATCGTAGCCCACAGCTTGCCTACTACGCTTTTCCAAAATTTCATTCAGCGCCTACCTCGAATTTATAACCGACGCCCCATACGGTGACGATTTTTTTGGCAGCTCCCGGTGATACTTTATTGAGCTTTTCCCGGAGACGTTTGACGTGTGTGTCTACTGTACGCAGATCGCCAAAAAATTCATACTGCCACACTTCCTTGAGAAGCTTTTCCCGATCATACACTTTGTCAGGCGTTTTCGCTAAGAAGTAAAGGAGCTCATACTCTTTCGGTGTTAAGCTCACTTCAGTTCCGTCAGCAGTTACCCGATGGGCATCATGATCGATTGACAGATGAGAAAACACCAATACGTTTTTCGTCGGCGTATTCGCATTGAAATAAGAGTTTTGAGATGCCCTTCTCAGAAGCGCTTTTACCCGCAGCACAACTTCTCTCGGACTAAACGGTTTGACAATGTAATCATCTGTTCCCGATTCAAACCCCTGCACCCGGTTTGCTTCTTCTCCTTTTGCGGTCAGCATGATGATTGGTGTAGCTTTTTTTTCGCGAATTTGGCGGCAGACCTCAATTCCGTCTGTGCCAGGCATCATTAGGTCAAGCAAAATTAAGTCATAATTGGTTTCGAGGCCTTTGGCAATGGCTTCATCACCATTTTCCGCTTCTTCAATCACATAATTTTCACGTTCAAGATACATTTTTAAAAGGCGGCGAATTCTGGCTTCGTCATCAACTACTAATATTTTGGTTTCATTGGTTTGGTCCATCGTTTTCCCCCTGCTTTCCTTCTGTTACTTTCATTTTATCAAATCGTGAGAAAGTTTGAGAACTGTATCGCTTTGTTCTGGACTATGCATAAGAATGAAGTCCGGCAAGCACAAGATTTACGAATATTAAATTGAACATAATGATGGCAAAACCGATTACGGCCAGCCATGCTGATTTCTCACCGTGCCACCCTCTTGACAGCCTTAAATGCAAATAAGCGGCGTAAAACAAAAACGTGATCAGCGCCCATACTTCCTTCGGGTCCCAGCCCCAAAATCTCGTCCAAGCGAGCTGAGCCCAAATCATTGCAAAGATCAGCGCGCCGAGTGTAAAAATCGGAAAACCGATGGAAACGGCTCTGTAGCCAACCTCATCCACCAGATCAAGATTCACGTTTTTCACCAGAGGATGTAAACAGGCACTGATTCTTTTTCTGACGATCAGGCGAAGCGCTCCGTACAATAGGAGTCCAGCTCCAAACGACCAAATCACTGTGTTTACCTTTCTGCCTGAGAAAAGGGCCGGAAGCTCTGCAATGGGCTGCATTTTCCCCTCGGTGATAAGCTCACCCTCATGCGGACCTACAAGTGCGGGCATTTCATAGACCATCACGCTTTTTTCCTTATTCTTATCCACCCAGTTAAACTCAGCTTCATAGCCGGCAAAACGAAACACAGATGTTATCACAATAAAGGCAACTGCCGTCACCATAATAAACATGATAGCTTCAAGCCAAAAGGTTTTTTTGCTTGGTTTTGTCTGGTCAACATGCTTCAAAAGAAAAATGACGCCTGCGACAAAACTGATGGCGAGTATAGCTTGCCCCAGCGCAGCCGTGGTTACGTGGATATACAGCCAATTGCTCTGCAATGACGGAATTAAAGGCGAAATGTCCGTCGGAAACATGCTGGCGTATGCAATCAGCAATAAAGCGATCGATAATGTAAACAGACCTAATGAAGGCAATTGATAGATAAAATAAAGGATAATAAACGCAAGCACAAGCATCATGCCAAAGGCCGTTGTAAATTCAAACATGTTGCTGACAGGCGCATGGCCGCTGGCAGCCCACCTTGTAATAAAATAGCCCAGGTGGCAGAGAAAACCGATAATCGAAAGGGTAATCCCGATCGTCGCCCACCGGTTTGCCCTGTCTTTTTTATTTTTCCTTCCGCGTATGGCCCCGCCGAAAATCGGGACCGCAATTAAATACACGAGAAAGGCCGCATAAAGAAAATTTCCGCTCAGCTCCGCCATGACACCACTCCCTTTTCGCCTATTTCTGTGTTTTCATTAATTCTTTTTGGTCTGCTGGTTCAGTCAGCCCCGTTTCAGCTAAAACAAATTTTAAATCCTGCTTCAGTCCGTACCAGTTTTTATTGGTATGGCCGGCAACCATGACTGCACCTTCCTGTGTATGCAGCCAGATTCTGCGGTGCTGCCAGTACATTCCTTGAATGACGCCAATCATAAAAATGGCTCCGCCGATGGCAAGCACCCAAAGCGTCAGATCTTTTCTGACTGTCAGACCGGTTATGTTTTTCGTTTCGACATGGTCAAATTTTAACTTGTACTTATTGCTGCCCGATCCTTCAATTGTTTCTTGAATGGCAACAAAGCTTTTTTCGCCTTTTGGCTTATCTGGCGTTATGATATTAAAGACAAACGCCGGATTGTTAGGGATTTTTGTTTTTGTGCTCGGCTCTCCGTCCTGATTAAAATAGAAGTCAGGAAGGTAGCTGGCGACCTCAATTTTGTAACCGTTGCCAAGATCATAAACCGAATCTGGATCCAATAGGTTGATCTTTAAGCTCCCAAAGGATTTTTTTGATTTTTTGTCAATCAGCTGAAACACCATCTGATCGAGCTGATTCTCTTTATAATCCACCTGATAAACAGAAAACGAATCAAAGCGCAGCGGCTGGTTGACACGAATATCTTCTTCTTTTACTTTTTTCAGCTTCGGCTTCTCTCCATAGACAATTTTGCCTTCCCGTTTATAGAGAACCGCGTCTGTTTGAAAGTTTTTCGCGACCTTTCCGCTTCCGACTCTGTCAATGGCATCAGCGAACACCTTTTTTTCTGTATCGCTGTTATAAGTCTCTACGCTGAATTGATTGTTTTTCAAATAATATCTTCCGTCTGTGCCTGGAATTGCCGCAGTTTCGCCTTCTCTGACCCAGAGCGTTTCATCGACGTACATGCCCGGCACAAATCTCAGCATTGCGCCAATCAGGAAAATGATTAATCCTATGTGATTGACATACGGACCCCAGCGGGAAAAACGCCCTTTTTCCGCCAGAAGGCTGCCCTCTTGTTCTCGTATTCTATAACGCTTTTTCTTTAAGAGAGTCACAATCTTTTCTTTTTCTTCAAGGTTGAGCTCGGTCTCCGTTTCACTGAACAGCCGCTGTCTTTTTAAGAAAACAGGGCTTCTCCTGACCCCCTGATTTTTCAATGCCCTGTACAGGGGAATCACGCGGTCAAGGCTGCAGATGACAAGAGAAATGCCGATAGAGGCAATCAGCAGCAAGTACCACCAAGATCCATATAAATGATGGAACCCGAGTAAATAATAAAGCTGGCCAAACGTGCCGTATTGTTCTTTATAATATGTATCAGCCTGAGCGCCGGGGGGCAAATAGGCTTCTTGAGGAAATATAGTCCCGAATGCTGATGCTGCAAGGGTTATGACGATAAGCCATATTCCGACCTTAACCGAAGAAAAGAAGTTCCATATTTTATCAATGAACGTTTTGTTATAGGTTTGTGAACGTCTCGCACTTCCATCGTATCTCATATCAGCAAGCGGGGGCTGCGTTTCCTGAAGCGCCCTGCCGCACGATTCACATAAAACGGTTCCGACCGGGTTGATATGTCCGCATTCACATTTTACCTGCTTCATCCCGAAGTCGCTCCGGGTTTTATCAGATTCATATAGTCATGGATCATGCTTTCTGTCATAGTGCCGGTCACCACCTTGACAACTTTTCCTTCCGGATTGATTAAAAAGGTTGTCGGAAGCGGAGATACGCCATAGGCATCAAGCACCTGACGATCTGTATCCAGGACAACCGGAAAATTCACTCCGTAGGATTTCATAAAATTATGTACTGCTATCTTTGACTCCCCAACATTTACCGCGACAATTTCAACGCCTTGGTCTTTAAAATATTTGTATTGGTTCGCCATATAAGGAAATTCTTTTTTGCACGGCTCACACCAGGTGCCCCAGAAATTCAAAAAAACACCTTTTCCTTTTAAGTCACTCAGCTCAATACGTTCCCAATTCGTATCTTCAAGGACAAAATTCGGTGCCTCGGACCCTTCGGATATGCTCTCTTTGTCGGCAAATACAGCATTGTATATTGTATAGCCCAGCGCGCAGATTAAAACGAGAAGGATGCCGGTCCGAATGAATAAACGCCTTTTTTTCTTCATTGTCCACTGCCCCCTTCCCCTATTGCAGATCCATTCAATTATATCATTTCACAATCATTTCACATTTCTAACTTTTTGAAGGTTATGTGAAACTTAGAAAGCGTTTTTACCGTGTTCCGCTAGCGCTCTGAGTCTTTTGACTTCATGCGGCGTAAGCTCTCTTGCGTCTCCCGTATTTAAGCCTCTCAGATTTAAAAATGCGTATTCTTCCCGCTTCAGCTTAATTACTTCATGTCCGATTGCTTCAAACATGCGGCGCACTTGCCTGTTCCGTCCTTCATGGATGGTCAGCTGTATAATGCTTGTTTGTTTTTTCTTATCCAATGAAAGCAGCTTCGCTTTGGCAGGCGCTGTTTTGCCTTCCTCTAGCATAATGCCGCGCTCCAGCTTTCTGATCAGCTCTTTAGACGGTATGCCTTTTACCTTTGCTACATATGTTTTGTTTATTTCATATTTAGGGTGCATCAGCTTGTTGGCAAACTCGCCGTCATTGGTTAAAAGCAAAAGACCGCTTGTATCGTAATCCAGACGTCCGACCGGATAGATGCGCTGCGGCACTTCTCTAAAAAAGTCCGTCACGACTTTGCGCCCTTTGTCATCATCCGCTGCGGAGATCACGCCTCTTGGTTTATATAGCAGAAAATAAACAGGCTCTTCACGTTCCACCTTCAAGCCGTTTACTTCAATCTGATCAGAACCGGTGACTTTAACACCAAGCTCTGTTATTACTTTGCCGTTCACCTTTACTTTTCCTTCTTTAATCAGCTCTTCTGCCTTTCTGCGCGATGCAACTCCGGCGTGAGCAATTACTTTTTGCAGTCTTTCCATGTCTTTCACCTCAAGTATTATCTTACTTTTTTCAACCTGAACAAACAAGCTTTTTCAGATTTCGCATGCTTTATCTAAAAAAACGCCATTTTCAGGCGCTCCCAAATAATAACGTAACGATGATGATAGATGCAACTACACCGATTAAATCAGCAAGAAGTCCCACCTTTAACGCATCACCCATTTTTTTAATGCCGACCGCTCCGAAATACACCGTCAGCACATAAAGTGTTGTATCCGTTGATCCCTGCATCACCGATGCCAGCCTGCCAATAAAGGAATCCGGTCCATACACTGCAATTAAATCGGTGGTCATACCCAGAGCAGCCGTACCGGAGATCGGACGGATCAGCGCAAGCGGAACCACCTCAGCCGGTATGCCGATGGCGGAAAAGGCCGGCTTTAAAAGATCCATAAAAAAGTCAAGCGCGCCTGATGATCTGAAAACGGTAATCGCAACAAGCATCCCTACTAAGTAGGGGATAATCGAAAATGCGATCTCAATTCCTTCTTTTCCGCCTTCAACAAAGGATTCATATGTCGGCACCTTTTTGATTGTTCCATAAAGTAGAATGCCGGCAATAATGATAGGGATCATGGCTAAAGACAGCCAGTTGATAATTTCCATCGGCTTACCTCCCCTTCTTTTTACGGCGGTAATAAAAATAACGGTCAATAATAATGGCGCCGATTCCAGAAATGAGTGTCGCCAAAATGCTCGGTCCGACGATATCTGTCGGCGTTTTGGAGGAATAGGCCATTCGCACGGCGATAACCGTTGTCGGGATGAGAGTAATGCAGGAAGTATTAACAGCTAAAAAAGTGATCATGGAACGGCTCGCTTCCGAACGGTTTCCATTCAGCTTTTTCATTTGCTCCATTGCTTTAATGCCAAGAGGTGTGGCCGCGTTCCCGAGACCGAAGAAATTCGCCATGAGATTTGATAAAATGTAGCCCATTGCGGGATGATCCGGCGGTATGTCAGGGAACAGCTTAGAAATAAAAGGCCTGCACATACGGCTGAAAATATCCAGCAGCCCAGACTGTTCAGCTATTTTCATTAAACCCAGCCAAAAAACAAGCACGCTCATAAGTCCAAATGAGATTGTGACAGCTTCTTTGGCTCCTTTAAACACCGCCTCATTTACATCCTGCAGCGTTCCATTGCACATCGCAAATACTAGCCCGATCACAGTTAAGCTGACCCAGATTATATTGACCATTTTGCCCCGCCAGCCGCATTCAGAAAAATGGATTGAAACGTTTCAAAAAACTTTTTTTTCGGTTTTTGATTTCGTTCGTTTTCGTAATAGATCGGCACTTTTGCGATGGTTTCATCGTTGAACATGACTTTCATGTGTCCTACAATATCCGGAATTTTTGAGACATCCTTTTCCCAGGCTTTTTTCGGTTTGAGCAGGGTAGTGTTGATTTTGACATCTTCTTTTTCTTCTTCGGTAAGCAAATAGGTGATGTCCCGTTTGATGAAAGCTTTAGACTCATAAAATGTACCTTTGAGCTTAGGAATATCTCCTTTCTTTGCGATTAAATATGTTTGATAATGATCAAATACATAGTTAAACATATTCATATGATCATCCCAATCTTCGGGGTCATTAATGGTAACGGCTATCAGATCTACGCCGTCCTTTGAAGCGGTTGAAACCAGTGTGCGTTTTGCAAGCTTGGTATAGCCTGTTTTCCCCCCTGTGCTGTATGGATACAGCATCGTCAGCAATTTATTTTTGTTTTTCCATACACTTTCCATTGTTTCTGCTTTGTATATTTTTGTGCCGGAGATGGTTTGATAGTCTTTGAGCTTCATGGCGTATTTCGTTAAAACAGCCATGTCATAAGCTGTTGAGTAGTGATTTTCATGGTCGTCCAATCCGTGCGGGTTTTGAAAACGGGTATTCTCCATACCAATTTGTTCTGCTTTTTGGTTCATCATATAGACAAATCCATCGAGGCTTCCCCCGACATACTCAGCAATCGCAACAGCAGCATCGTTCCCGGATCTCAGCATCAGGCCATACACAAGATCCTTTAATTTTACTTTTTGCCCTTCGGTTAAATAAATGGCCGAGCCCTCTGTTCTGACCGCATTTGCAGAAACAGTCACGGTTTCTTCCATTTTTCCGGATTCAATGGCAAGAACAGCGGTCATGATCTTTGTAATACTGGCAATCCGCCTTTTTTCATGCTCGTCCTTGGCAAATAACACTCTTCCTGATGTGCCGTCAATGACAATGGCGCTCTTCGCACTGACATTTATAGCTGCATGTGCTGTGTTCACATTTACACTTGCAAATAGAAAAGAAATGATGACTATTAATACAGCTTTTTTAAAAATGCGCATGTTTGTTCACGTCCTTGTGGTGGTTTGTACAAGTTTATGCGCATGTCCATCAGTTATGAATAACAATTGTGTCTTGGCCTGCAAACATAAAAAAACTCTCCCATAAAGGGAGAGTAAGTGTTATCTGATTGATGCCATGCTAGATCCGGACGCTTCGTAATGAGCCAGTTCTTCCCTCATCTTCAGAAACGCTGCGCTCAGCGGCAATAATAATTGCTCCAGAGACTGCGGAACAGCATGGTAGAACTCAATTGCGCTGACTCCGGTATATGACGCCCGGCTGTTTTCACACCAGGTGTCTTTCTTTGGCATAAAGAACTCTTCAATGCATTGATGATACACATTGTAAAGTGTTTTTTCCGCTCTGGTTTCCTGAAATGGCTCTTGCATAAGGAGACGGCGGCATGCTTCAGCGCCTCCTTCACAAAATACTGTCATTCTTCTCAGCGTGCTCAGCACATCACAGCAGTATGTCTCTTCAACAGGCAATTCAGCCTGCATAGACGCCAGTGTGGTTTGATTTAAATAATCATTAACGGTATTGACAACCATTGATAAGAATTCGCCTGTTTTTTGAGTCTGCACTCGCACAATCGAATGTCCCATTTCGTTTGGTATCTTCCCCTCATGTCTTTGTCTCTCACATTTTGCTTCTTTCATGATAGCTACTTCTTCCTTATATCTTATGTTGATGAAAAAGCGCGATTCATTAAATCTCTATTTTATGTCTTCAAAGGTTTGGTTAAAGTTTTCAAAGAATAAATCCGCTTCTTCTTGAAGAACGTCATCTTCCGCATTTTCAGGCAGCGGCGGAAGCTCGTCCAGCGTTTTTAAGCCGAATTGCTCAAGAAAAGTCGGCGTCGTGCCGTATAAAATGGCCCGTCCCGGACCGTCAGCGCGTCCGACTTCACACAGCAGCGCCTTGGCGACAAGGCTGTGTAAAATTCTTTCTGATTTCACGCCTCTGATATCTTCAATTTCCGCTCGCGTAATCGGCTGTTTATATGAAACAATCGCCAGCACCTCCAAAGATGCCTGGGAAAGGCCTTTCGACGGTACTTCAATCAGTTTTTTCAAGTACGGCGCAAAGTCCTTTTTGGTGGAAAGCATGTACGTATCTGCATATTCAATAAGTTCAATGCCTCTTGTATCAAGACGGTATTCGTCTGCGACATCCGCCATAATGGTGTTCAGTTCAGGCTCTTCTATTTCAAGCACTGTTAACAGCTGTTTTTTGGTCAGTCCTTCATCGCCTGCCGCATATAGAAGGGCTTCCACTATAGCTTTCCAATTCACGATATCAAGCCCCATGAATGGATTCACTCCCCATAATGTAAATATCTGAAAAATTTTGCTCCTGCTCAATCAAAATCAGCTGATTTTTCATCAGTTCTAGAACCGCCAGGAAGGTGACAACCAAATGTTCTTTTTGCTCATATGAAAAAAGATCCATAAAATTGATTCTTTTCCCTTTTGATTTCAGGCTGTGCACGATTTCATTCATTCTGTCTTCGATTGGTATTTCCTGTCTTGTAATTGTTGTTTCCATCGGCCTTGTTATTTTTTTTCGCTTCAGCACTTTTTGAAAAGCGCCAATCATATCGTAGACTGTGACTGACAGCTTTTGCTCCGACTGTTTCACTTCTTTTGCATATTCGCTCAAGTCACTCGGCGGTTTCGTGAATGATTTTTGTCTTTCTTCTTCCCGTTCCTTTAATTCCTTCGCCGCGTCTTTATATTTTCTATACTCAATCAGCTTTTCAATCAGTTCCTCCCGCGGGTCTTCTTCCTCAAGCAATTCATCCTCAAACAGCTCTTCCTCTTGCTTCGGGAGCAGCATTCTGCTTTTAATACTGAGCAGTGTGGCAGCCATCACCAAATACTCGCTGGCGATATCAAGCTCAAGCACACGCATCGTATGTACATATAATAAATATTGTTCAGTAATCTTCGCCACAGGTATATCATATATGTCAATTTCAAGACGATTGATTAAATGAAGCAGCAGGTCCAATGGGCCTTCAAACGTATCAATTTTTACTTGATATTCTTCCATCATCTCACCATTTTCAAGTATCACTCTCATTGCCGGATAAACTGGCTACCCTTTAGTATAAGCCACCAAAAAGCTCTCGTCCAATACTATTTCATTTCCTGCATTTCAAGAGATTTGTGCTGAATATTCAAATAACAAGATATCCGCCTACACAAAAAAGGGCAGGTGTACATAGGATGCTCGCGTAGACCACAACAAAGGAGGCTGAATGTTCATGGGAGAAAAGTGCTTCAGCGGCGGTTTCGCTTTAATTGTCGTTTTGTTTATTCTGCTGATTATCGTAGGTGCCGCTTGGATTTGCTAGAACTAAAAATGAGCAGGTCCAATGCGCTGTTTTTTCCTTTTATCTGTCCTGTGTTACACTAAAGGCGGATTAAAAGGAGGAAGCATCTTGTACCCGAAAGCTTATATCGATTATCTCGTTGAATTTCACGCAACACGGGATTATTTTGAATGCCATGAAATACTAGAAGAATATTGGAAGGAAGATCCTCCGAACAAACGAAACATACTTTGGGTCGGCTTTATCCAGCTTGCTGTTGCTTTGTATCATCACAGAAGACAGAATACAGCCGGGGCCAAAAGATTGCTGGCAAACAGCATACGGATTCTTCAAGCGAAAAAACAAGCGGTGGAAGATTTGGGGCTTGATCATACCCGTTTACTGGAGCTTATGCAGTCGGTTTACGAACAAATTGAACTGGGATCTTCCTATAAAAGCATCATGCTGCCAATTAAAGATGAGAGGCTGAAGGAAGCATGCCGCATTGAATGCAAGCGAAAAGCTTACACGTGGGGACAGCCCAGCACACTCACTGATAGATTTCTAATTCATAAACATCGTTTGCGGGATCGGACTGATGTCATCCGCGAACGCGAGAAAGAAATTGAACGAAGAAAAAAAAGCAGAGGCTGATAACAGCCTCTGCTTAATTATTGTATGAAATGTCTTGATCCTGCTGACCTTGACAGCGTTCGAAAAAGCTCTGCGTTAATTCATTCGGAACCAGTACCTGCGTTTTGAATAAATGCTTTAAAGCATCCATCATCTGTTTTCCGATTCCTTGATGGCGATGAGAAGGATTCACACTGATATGCCGGATTTCAACCTCGGAATCCTTTTTTTCAACTCCGATTGCTCCGACGATATCCTCGTCCTCTTTCCAAAGAAAGAGCTGGCGGTCTGTATCCGTTTCGTAGTCCTTAATTGTCTGCTGAAGCTGCTTAAGATCTTTTTCATTTGGCATAAATGAAAGAAGTCCCATCGCAATCTTTTCAAACGATTTTTTATAACGAATTAACATAAAAACCCCTCTATATCCTAAATGTCCAGTTCTATCAAACGGATAAGTATAGGTGATCCGTTTTCTCACATTATATCATTTTCGCCATATTTTTAAACTGTTTTCAGCAAATTATTCAAATGAACGGTTTAAATTTGCCATTTCTATGGCAGAAACAGCACAATCTACGCCCTTATTGCCTGCTTTTGTTCCAGCCCGTTCAATGGCCTGCTCAATGTTTTCCGTAGTGACAATTCCAAAGATCACAGGTACGCCTGTTGTGTTCGCTGCTTGCGCGATACCTTTTGCAGCTTCGTTGCAGACGTAATCGTAATGAGTCGTCGCGCCTCTGATGACAGTGCCGAGTGTAATAACGGCGTCATATTTTTTTGTTTCTGCCATTTTTTTAGCAGCGAAAGGAATTTCAAATGCGCCCGGAACCCAAGCCACATCAATATCGTTTGTATCCACGCCGTGTCTGAGCAAAGCATCTTCTGCCCCGCTCAGCAGCTTGCTTGTAATAAAATCATTAAATCTTCCTACTACGATTCCGATTTTAAGACCTGTACCAACTAAATTTCCTTGTATGATATTCATATGATTCCCATCCTTTTTTGTGATTTTTGTTATTAGAAATGAAGTAAATGACCTAGTTTGTTCATCTTTGTTTGCAAATATTTTTTGTTGTGCTCTTTGGCCTCCATTTGAAGCGGCACTCTTTCTGTAATGCTGAGACCATACCCTTCAAGTCCGGCAATTTTCCGCGGATTATTCGTCAAGAGCTTCATATTCCGCACGCCGAGATCGCGTAAAATTTGAGCACCAATGCCGTAATTGCGCAAATCAGGCAAAAAACCGAGCACTTCATTAGCTTCTACGGTGTCATACCCTTCTTCCTGAAGCTTATAAGCTTTTAACTTATTGATCAGACCGATGCCCCGGCCTTCTTGGCGGAGATACAAAAGCACTCCCCGGCCTTCTGCGGCAATTTGCGTCAGCGCGGCGTGAAGCTGCGGGCCGCAGTCACAGCGATGAGACCCAAACACATCACCTGTGAGACACTCTGAATGAACCCGGACCAATACTGGTTCTTCATTAAACGGCACATCTCCCATCACAAATGCGACATGCTCTTTTCCATCGATCTCATTTGTGTATCCGTACACCTTAAATGTGCCAAAATCAGTAGGCAAGGTAATATCGACTTCCCGCTCTACAAGTGTTGTCAAGTTGTAGCGGTACTCAATTAAATCCTTAATGGTGATCAGTTTTAATTGATGCTTTTTCGCAATTTCAATGAGCTCAGGTACCCTTGCCATCGTTCCGTCTTCATTCATTATTTCACAAATGACGCCAGCTCCCTGAGAACCGCAGGCTTCAGCAAGATCAACTGCCGCTTCTGTATGGCCCGCTCTTTTCAGGACACCTCCCTTTTTCGCAATCAGCGGAAAAATGTGCCCTGGACGCTGAAAATCTGCCGGCACTGAACCGCTGTCCAGCAAAGCTTTGACAGTAAATGATCTTTCCTGTGCGCTGATTCCCGTTTTTGTCTTACGGTGGTCAATGCTTACTGTAAAAGCAGTGTGGTGGGAATCTGTATTGTGCTCAACCATAGGATGAAGATCGAGCCTGTCAGCGATTTCCTCACTGAGAGGCGTGCAAATCAGCCCTCTTCCGTGCGTCGCCATAAAGTTAATCACTTCAGGAGTCGCATGCTCCGCAAGAGCCACAAAGTCTCCTTCGTTTTCTCTGTCTTCATCATCCACAACAATGATGACTTCGCCTTTTTTTAAAGCGTCTAATGCCTCTTCTATCGGATGAAACATGCAAATCTTCCTCTCTAAAAGCCGTTTTCGCTTAAGAAGGCTTTTGTTATGGTTTGTTGGTTCTTATTTTCATTGGCTTTATGCAAAAATCGATACATATATTTTCCGATCATATCGCATTCGATATTCACTTTAGAGCCGATTGTTTTTTCTGAAAAAATCGTTTCGCTGATGGTGTGAGGGATTAAAGAAATCGTCACGGTATCATCTGTCAGCCCGAAGATGGTTAAACTGACGCCGTCCACGGTAATAGATCCCTTTAAAACCAACGTTTTTGTTAATGACGAATCCATTTTCAAATCATAGTAAACTGCGTTGCTTTTTTCTTCAATACGCGTGATTTCTGCGGTTCCGTCGACATGGCCTGAAACGAAATGGCCTCCAAAACGCCCGTTTGCCGCCATGGCTCTTTCCAGATTCACTTTGCTGCCTTTTGATAAATCGTTCAGCGACGTTGCTTTGACTGTTTCAGGCATGACATCAACTGTGAAGTGACTTTTCGTGAAATCAGTAACAGTCAGACAAATGCCATTTACTGCAATGCTGTCGCCCAAATGAACATCCTCTAATATTTTTGAGCATTTAATTGTTAAGGCCATAGAGGGGCCAGCTTTTTTCATGGATTCGATTGTGCCTGTTTCTTCTATAATTCCTGTAAACATGGTCACCATCCTACTCGTTTTTCGGTTTTGCCGTCAGTCTGATATCACGGCCAATTTGGGTTATATCTGTGAATTGTAATAAGGGGACATCTTTCATTGATTGAAAACCTTCACCGGAGATTAAGCTGGGAGCAAGCGTTCCTCCGATTAATTTAGGGGCAAAATAGTAGATGATCTCTTGAAAACAGCCTGCTTTGACGAAGCTTCCGTGAACAGCTGATCCGCCTTCCACATACACCGACATGATGCCTTCTTCCGCAAGGATTTTCAGTACATCGGAAATTGGTATACGATCTGTTTCCAGAGTAAATATTTTCACGCCAAAAGCGGAAAACCGTTTTTTCTTCTCCTCATCAGCACGTGTTGTTGTAAAAATCCAAGTCGGCGCTGCCTGATCGCAAATCACATTGGCGTCATCGGGAATCGAAAGTTCGGTATCAAGTATCACCCTGACCGGCTGTTTTGAAACATTCGGGAGCCTGCAGGTTAAGCTTGGATTGTCAGCCTTCACAGTGCCTGCTCCGACCAAAATGCTTTGATGTGATTTCCTGTATTGCTGAGCATCCTGTCTTGCAGCTTCTGATGTGATCCATTTGCTGTCACCTGTACTGGTCGCTGTTTTTCCGTCTAGGCTTGCGGCAGCTTTTAATGTGACGTAAGGGAGGCCTGTCCTCATGAAATGCAGAAATTTTTCATTCAGCTGTTCCGCCTGATCTGCCAGAATGCCTTCCTTTACTTCGATGCCGGCTTCTTCTATCATGCTGATTCCCCGTCCGGCCACAAGCGGGTTAGGATCTCTCATTGCGACAAATACTCTCTTTATCCCGGACTTGATAATCAGTTCGGCACAAGGCGGTGTTTTTCCGTAATGGCTGCATGGTTCAAGGGTGACATAAATATCAGCGTCTTTCACATGTGCGCCTGCCATATGAATAGCATGGACTTCCGCGTGAGCTTCACCGTATTTTAAATGGGCGCCCATCCCGACAATCTGTCCGTCCTTCACCACAACAGCGCCTACGAGCGGATTCGATTCGGTCTGTCCTTCACCCTGCTTCGCAAGATCCAACGCCAGTTTCATATAATACTCTTCCATCTGTTTTCCCCTCCCTTCTTTATTCATTTACCGTCAAAAAAGCCCCGAATTTAAGAAAAATTCGGGGCTTTAGGTATTTTACGCAATAGGAAATAACACTATGCATGTTGATACATTTTGCATAGCGGTTCTTCATCCTTCTCCCATCCAGACTTTCACTGTCGGCTTCAGCTTAAACTGAATCCACCGCGTACATATGTGCACACGGGTCACGGGCTCTAAAGCGCATGTCGCTTTACTACCGCCGGTCGGGATTTCCACCCTGCCCCGAAGGATACAATCTTTATTCATTTGTCCTTAATGGCTATTATAGCGATCCTTTCTTAAGTACGCAATGAAATAAACTTACAATTTGAGAAATCAAAAAAACACCCATCGTTCCGAAAGGTGTTTTTTCACTTAATCATTTACTTTTGCAACCTTGATTAAACCGTCGATCCGCTTTGATTTGCTGAAGTACGCCTTAATCTTATCGCCTTCTTTTATATCAGACAAATCTTGATTTAACTTTTTTCCGTTGAAGATGATCTTCGTGCCGTTTTCTGCTTCTCCATGATATTCGGTGCCGTCAATTTTTGTCACTTGATATTCCTCGATTGTATACTCTTCTTCTTCGGAGGACAAGGTTTGTCCAATCGCTGTCGGAACGTCTTTCAGTTCAACATCATTTATGTACATATACCCCCCTGCAAGTAAAACCAGTAGCACTAACAGAATGGTAATCTTGGTTTTTATTCTTCCCATTTTAAAAAACCTCCAGCCAATATGAATCTATTCATTCATATGAGTTATTCCTTTTTTTCATGAATAAAAAACCGTAAATTCTCGTAAATTATTAATATAACGATGCATAACGGGAATATGTTTCGCATTTCTGCAAAAATTTCTTTTCTATAGATATACGAATTTATGTTCTGGTTTTAGGGGATGCATGAGAAAAAGAATAAAAAAGCAGCTCCTTTTCAGGAAACTGCTTATACCTAGTTGGTTTTACGAATGTCGTTAAATGGGAAGAAAACAAACTTTGACGTACCCGCAATTTGTTTTTTCGTAAAGAGTCCAAGCCCGTTTCGGCTGTCCATTGAGTATCGGCGGTTATCACCCATAACAAAATATTTGTTATCAGGCACTTTGATCGGGCCGAAATCATCAGTTAGATGGTCATATCCATCTTCTTTTGCTTGCTTTTTATTTGCCTTCAAATAAGGCTCAGCCACTTTTTTTCCATTGATATAAAGCTGGTCGTTTTTCATTTCGACTGTGTCTCCCGGCAAGCCGATCAGCCGCTTGACATAGTGGACATCATCCCCGTTTAGCACGATGATATCCCCTCTCTTAAACTCGCCTATGTACTTAACTGTCATATTGACAAATACCCTTTCATGGTCATGAAGGGTAGGCTCCATGGACTCACCGTCAACGACATACGGCGCAAAAATAAAATTGCGGATGAGTAATGCCAGAACAACTGCGATAATAATCGCTTTGGCCCATTCAAATATTGATTTTTTCTTAGAAACGGTTTCCGCTTTCAACTGAGTTCCTCCAATAAACAACGGTCTTCAATTTATGTTATCACGAATCGATAAGAAATCCCATTAGGACCATTGAAGAAAATTTTCACATCTATTTATTCTTCTGCCAGAATCAATTTGTTCCATTTCCTAATGAAATCGGGAGAAGAATCAATCAGCCTCCAAAGAACAAATCCAATATATTGCCGGCAGTTGAAGTTTCTTTATTATAAAACTCCGAATATCCGCATTTCTTACAGTAGACGACGAGAAAACGGTTATGCTGCACATCAAACAACTTTGACAATCCGGTTCCAGTTGTGGCAATTTCTTTTTGCCCAGCTTCAGTGCTTCCGCATTTTATACAGCCCTTGTTGTTCATCAAACGCAGCCCCTTTTCAAAAAAATGACATTGATATGATTTCATTTTACTACAAATGCCGTTTGGGAAGAAGCATGTCAACTTTAAAATTTGTTTAATTTTTCCGTGATGAGTGTATCTGACTGTAAGGAATGCTCCACCCCATACAAACCCGGACTAGCTTACAATCTTTTTTTCGAGTTCGTTTAAGCTATTTCATACGGTCTCTAATATGTATGAAGAGGAGAAGAGATAGGGATGATTTCCACATTACGATGAATCATATTGAACGGAACAGCGTAGGCAGTGCATGTTCTATAAGCCCGCTGAACGTATCAACATTAGTGTTTTGGTTCCGTCGGATTGAATACAATTGTGATTGAACACTTATGATTTGAAACATAGCTATAGGATTTAACTCAAATCTCTCTATGCCTCCTCGTTCTACCTTAAAAACGTCTGTTTGTTAACTGTCACAGCCAGATCAGGCTGTGAGCGAAAAGAAAAAGCTCCCTCATATCGGGGAGCTTTCTGCCTGCCTATTAGCCTTCTACGCGAACTTCTTTCATCACGTCACCGTTAGACATGTTTTTCGCGAATTCTAGACCGCTTGTTACTTTGCCAAATACAGTGTGAACACCATTTAAATGAGGCTGCGGCTCATGGACGATGAAAAATTGGCTGCCGCCAGTATCTTTTCCTGCGTGTGCCATAGAGAGCGCGCCCGCTTCATGTGTGTGCGGGTTTCCTTCTGTTTCACATTTGATTGTGTATCCGGGACCGCCTGTGCCAGTACCGTGCGGGCATCCGCCTTGGCTGACGAAGCCTGGAATTACTCGGTGGAATGTAAGTCCGTCGTAAAATCCTTCGTTTGCAAGCTTTTCAAAGTTTGCAACTGTACCCGGTGCTGCTTCCGGATAAAGTTCAAATTCAATTTTGTTGCCGTCTTCTAATAAAAAGTAACCTGTTTTCAATTGTATGCCCACTTTCTTTATTTTAATTTTCAAAGGAGAAATTTATGTATCATCATTATGGCTTGTCTCTCCTTGTCGCGGCTATTATACCACACCTTTTTTGGGAAAACGACTCTCCCGGCTTTTCTCCAAAATAAAAATGAAACCTGAACCTCTCTATCTCCGTCTAACCTATCGGAACTGTATTTTTCATCATGATTCAGGTCCTCGCAAAGCAGCTTTAACTGCTGCTTGTGAAATGAAGGAGGTCAACTGCTTTGAAAAAAATATGGATTGGAATGCTGGCAGCGGCCGTTTTGCTGCTGACGATTCCGAAAGTCAGTCTCGCGGATGCCGCAGTCGGAGATGTCATCGTGACACTTGGTGCAAATTTGTCAGAATCAGATAAGCAAAAAGTGCTTGATGAAATGAATGTCCCTGATAATGCCACAACCGTGACCGTTACCAATAAGGAAGAACACGAATATTTAGGAAAATATATACCAAGCGCGCAAATTGGCTCAAGAGCGATTTCATCATCGTCTATTACCATTGCCAAAAAAGGCTCCGGATTAAATGTTGAGACACATAATATCAGCGGCATTACGGATGAAATGTACCTCAATGCCTTGATGACAGCCGGCGTTAAGGACGCGAAGGTTTATGTTACCGCTCCGTTTGAAGTGTCCGGTACTGCGGCTTTGACAGGCTTGATTAAAGCATATGAAGTTTCTTCTGACGAAGCGATTTCTGAAGACGTTAAGCAAGTCGCCAACCAAGAGCTTGTGACGACCTCAGAGCTTGGTGACAAAATCGGTGACGAAAATGCGGCTGCGCTGATTGCAAAAATAAAAGAAGAGTTTGCTAAAAACGGTGTGCCTGACAATAAAGCCGATATTGAGAAAAAAGTGGATGATGCGGCTTCCGATTTAAACGTCACACTGACAGACAGCCAAAAGGATCAGCTTGTATCCTTGTTCAATAAGATGAAGAATGTTGATATCGACTGGGGACAGGTCGGTGACCAGCTTGATAAAGCGAAAGATAAGATTAGTAAATTTTTAGACTCAGATGAAGGCAAGAACTTTATCCAGAAAGTCATTGATTTCTTCGTTTCCATCTGGAACGCGATTGTTTCTATATTCAAATAAAAAAAGCGCCGAATTCCCGGCGCTTTTTTCATTGCTTCACACTCGTTTTAAATGGCAGATCCAGTTTTACAATATCCTCGTACGTTTCTCTTTTTACGACTAAATGAGCCTCTCCGTTTTCTACAAATACAACAGCAGGTCTTGGAATTCTATTATAATTATTGGCCATGCTGTAGCCATAAGCGCCTGTACAGAAAACAGCAAGCAGATCTCCTTCTTTTACTTCCGGCAGGTCAATATCCCAAATGAGCATATCTCCGCTTTCACAGCACTTGCCGGCAATCGATACCGTTTTATCGTGCGCTTCTCCGATACGGTTAGCTGTAACGGCTTCATATTTTGCCTGATAGAGAGCCGGACGGATATTGTCGTTCATTCCTCCGTCAACAGCTACATACTGCCGGACACCCGGCACTTCTTTTTGGGAGCCGACTGTATAAAGTGTTGTGCCTGCGTCTCCTACAAGCGAGCGGCCCGGTTCGATCCAAATTTCCGGTATGTCAAATCCATAGCGGGCTGCATTTGTTTTTACAGCTTCGATGATTTTTTCTACATATTCAGTGGCATGAAGCGGTTCATCTTCTTCCGTATAACGAATGCCAAAACCGCCTCCAAGGTTCAGCACCTTTGAAACAAATGAGTAAGCTTCTCTCCATTCGTCAAGTTTTTTGAAGATTTTTTCTGCAGCTAGCACGAAACCGGCTGTATCAAAAATTTGCGAACCGATATGGCAATGAACTCCCAGCAGCTGAATGTGTTCTGATTGTAAAACCTGTTCAATCGCCTGTTCAGTTTGTCCGTTATGAAGGTCAAAACCAAACTTTGAATCTTCCTGTCCCGTTGTAATGTAGTCATGTGTATGCGCCTCTACTCCGGGGGTAATCCGCAGGAGAACATCAATTGAGTGCCCAGTTTCTTTGCACAGGTCTTCAAGTATCGAGATTTCATAGAAATTATCAACCACAATGCAGCCGATACGGTGTTCAAGCGCCATCCGCAGCTCTTCCCTGCTTTTGTTATTTCCGTGAAAGTGAATGCGTTCCGCCGGAAATCCTGCTGCAACAGCTGTGTAAAGTTCTCCTCCAGACACGACATCTAAGGAAAGCCCTTCTTCCTCGGCAAGCTGAATCATCGCAACAGAAGAGAATGCCTTGCTCGCATAAGCGACCTGCGCTGTCAGCCCTGCAGTTATAAATGCCTGCTTAAAGCTTTTAGCACGCTCACGTATTAAAGCCACATCATATACGTAAAGAGGCGTGCCGTATGTTTCAGCTAAATAGAGAGCGTCCACACCTCCGATTTCCAAATGCCCATGTTGATTTTGTCTGCTAGTGCCGTGTAAGAACAATGTCATTCCCTCTTTCTCCGCTTATGGGTGAAAAGGACAGTTTTATGGACTGTCCTTTCATAATTAAGACATACATTATCATACTCTTCAGTCAGTTTCAATGCGATTATGAATTGGTAGGCTGTCTTAAGCGATTTCTTGGGTGAACAATGCTTGGTCTTACATTCGCACCAGGTTTCGCCGTGCGAATCAGCACCTGCCACAGCGCCTTTCCGTTAAACGGAATGAGTGGCCATAGGTATGGGGTTTGAAGGGATTTTATGCTGGCCATGGCAATAATCAGAACAGTAAATCCTATAACGAGCCCTTTTACATGAAAGAGTGCTACTAATATCATAAGTGTAAGACGGGCCATTTTATTTGCCAGGCTTAATTCATAGCTTGGCGTCGTAAAGGTTCCAATAGCGGCAAGCGAGACATACAGTATGACTTCAGGAGAGAACAGCCCCACATCAATGGCAATTTGCCCGATTAGAACCGCGGCAATTAATCCCATTGCAGTAGATAAAGCGGTCGGTGTGTGAATAGCCGCCATTCTGAGAAACTCAATTCCTAAATCAGCTAAGAAAATCTGCAGAATGATCGGGATGTGCATATCTTTATTCAACCCGATAAATTTTAGATTCTCTGGCAGCAGTTCCGGTTGAAGAACAAAGAGAAACCAGATGGGGAGAAATAAAGTAGAAGCAAGAATGCCGAAAAATCGTACCCATCTTAAAAAAGTTCCCACAGAAGGAGCCTGTCTGTATTCTTCAGCATGCTGAACATGATGGAATAAGGTTGTCGGCGTTATGATCACACTCGGCGATGTATCAACCATAATCACGACATGGCCTTCAAGTACGTGATTGGCCGCCACATCGGGCCTTTCTGTATAACGGACGAGCGGAAACGGGTTGTAGCTTTGTTTGATAATAAACTCTTCGACTGTTTTGTCTGCCATTGTTAATCCGTCGACATCAATGGCGGCAATTTCTTTTTCCACGATGTCAACCAGATCCGGATCAGCAATGTCTTCTATATAACAAATGCTCAGATCCGTTTTTGAACGCTCGCCGACCTTTGTCATCTTGACGCGAAGGCGTTCGTCCCTGATCCGTCTTCTGAGAAGCGCGGTATTGACGACGATATTTTCAACAAATCCGTCTCTGGCCCCTCTTACCACCTTTTCCGTATCCGGTTCTTCCGGATTTCTTCCCGGATAGCTTCTGACATCAATGATAAAAGCAAATCCTGCACCTTCGACAATAACTGCAACTAACCCGGACAGCACCTGGTCGGTGGTTTCATCCAGCGTTTTTACTTTTTCGACCTGAGCGTTGAGCAGTCTGTTTTCAACGATATCGACCAGCTCTTCAGGGTCCTCTTTTCCTGTCCGGTTGTTAATGGCAACAAGCTCTCTCATTAAGTGAATGATAAAGGCAGTGTCACATAATCCATTCAAATAGTACAGCTGAACTTCTCTGTCTAAAATGGTAAGCTTGCGAACACCTACATCATAGCTGATTCCCATTCCGACGCGATTTTTAAAATAAGCTTCATTTTTGTCTGGATTCCGATAAACCCGGATTTTCTCTTCCTGTTTGTCCGGCATGATACCCGCTCCTTTCTAAAATAAACTCGACCGCTTTCATGGTGATTGGCGACCCTTTCGATATATCGTCTTTCCTGCCCATTTTGCCGATATCCCCGATACCAACGATAAGCGGCAGATCAAGTTTATCAAGGCAATAGACCGTATCCCCGTTCATTCTGTGTTCATCGAATTCCCTCTCTCCGATTTTATCCACGCCGTATTCTGTTATCTCTCCATTGCGGTCAATGCTTACGTCAACCCTGGTCCATTCAGCCTGATGGGTTTTCGACGCTACCGCAATCACACCGAGCACTTCAATTGCCGGATGAGTGGCCACATAGGTCAGAGCGGTTTCTCCCGGTCCCTCTCCTTGAAGGCCGGAGTCGTCAAACATGACAAATACAGGGTCATATGGTGCTGATGTAATCAGCCTGACAAGCTCGGCGCCGCTGCGGGTGGAGGGATTTCCTTTTGATTGAGAAATACATCTCCCTCCAACTCTTCTTGCAGCGTATTCAATTGTTTTAGCAGCATACACATCTCCGTCTGTTACCAGTATGACCTTGCGTTTTGTCGTCATCTCGGCATTATCCTTTCGGTTTAAAAATAACAGCGACGATAAAGGCGAATAGAATGGCGGCTGAGATACCGGCAGATGTCAGCTCGAATATCCCCATACCGATTCCGATAAATCCGTGTATATGCGCTTGATGCATGGCACCGTGCAGAAGGCTGTGGCCAAAGCTGACAATCGGAACCGTGGCGCCTCCTCCAGCAAACTCAATAAATTTATCGTAAATGCCAAAACCATCTAAAATCGCCCCGATGACGACAAAGGATGTCATGACGTGGGCAGGCGTCAATTTAAATATGTCCAGCAGCAGCTGCCCGACAATACAAATGGCGCCTCCGCAAACAAAAGCCAAAAGATAGTCCACTTAAGATGCACCTCCTGCACGTTCAAATACAACCCCGTGTGCGATGGTCGGAATGGTTTGTTTTTGCTGGATCATAGTCGGGCTTAACAGCGCCCCGGTTGCTACTACAAACACACGGTTTAATTTTCCTTCTTTCAGCTGCTTGAAAATATGTGAGTAGGTTACAACCGCGGAACAAGCGCAGCCGCTTCCTCCGGCAAACACCTGCTGATCCGGAGTGTAAATCAGAAGCCCGCAATCATCATGTTTTGTGCCGACCGGATATCCCTCTTCTTTCAAGATATCTTTGACAATAGGAGATCCGACGCCGGAAAGGTCTCCCGTCAGGATCAGATCGTAATCGTCTGCTGTGCGGTTCATGTCTTGAAAGTGCTGTTTAATGGTATCAGCAGCAGCAGGAGCCATGGCTGATCCCATATCAAACGGGTCGGTAATTCCTAAGTCAGCTACCTTCCCTATAGTTGCACTTGTAATTTGAATATCACTCGGTGTCTGACTGATAACAACCGCACCGCTCCCAGTTACAGTAGATGTCGCAGTATCCGGTTTTTGCCCGCCGTATTCCGTCGGATAGCGGAACTGTCTTTCGGCTGTGGCATTGTGACTGCTTGTAGCAGCAATCGCCCGATTTGCAAATCCGCCGTCGACTAAGGCAGATGCAACAGCAACTGTTTCCATTGATGTTGAGCATGCGCCAAACATGCAAAGAAACGGGATTTTCAGATGCCTTGCCACATAGTTGGCTGTGACATTTTGATTCAACAGATCGCCTGCAAGCAAAAGATCAATATCATCTTTTTTCAAATTGTTTTTTTGCAGCACGGTATTGATGGCGTCCTCCATTAGCTGCCTTTCAGCCATTTCCCAGCTTTTTTGATTACAGTGCATGTCGTCATAGGTTTTATCATATAAAGACCCGAGCGGACCGTCTTTTTCCTTAGGCCCTACTGCTGTTCCCGCTGCATTGACAAATAAGGGATGCTCAAACACCCAGGTTTGCTTTCCTGTTAATTTCATTTCTTTCTCCTCCTATGACATCAGTTTCTCAAAAGCAAACCGAATCATTCCGACGATGTAAGCAGCCACAACACCGAATACGATGACGTTTCCCGCCAGTTTAAACATGTTTGTCGCTACTCCCAATACTAAACCTTCGCTTTTATACTCAAGAGCCGCGCTTGCCATACTGTTGGCAAAGCCGGTGACAGGTACAGCTGATCCTGCGCCTGCAAACTGACCGATTCTGTCATAAATGCCGAATCCGGTGAGCAACGCTGACAATAGGATCAGCGTTGCCGCCGTAGGGTTTCCTGCTGTTTTTTCGTTAAAATCAAAAAAATGGATATAAAAATTCTGCAGACCTTGTCCGATCATGCAGATCAAACCGCCTACAAGAAAGGCTTTTACACAGTTCCATACGTAAGGCGGCTTTGGCTGATATGTTTTTACTTTTGATTTGTAGTTTTCTTTTATGTTTGTCATATTGAAACCTCCCTATGAATGATGAATAAAATACAGCCAATGAAATAAAGATCCCGCGATTTTTCCAATGACAATGGCCATTAATAGAATAATGATTTTACTTCTGAGGCCGATTCGTTTAGCCAAGATCGGCAGGACATTTAACACTTCTGTCAGCGCGGCTGCAAGCATCCCGACAAATACTCCGGCCAACAGCCCGACCGGCACGGCAATCCACTTTGATAAAAAGAGATGGTGCATATGAAGTGTTTCCCAGCCCCCGCAAACCGCACCGAGAATAACAGCCGCTTCATAAGCTTGAACAAATCTCATCGTTTTGGTGAGCTGCATCAGACGCGGAATGATTCCCATCACGGTTAAAAAAGCCACGAAACCTGCCCCGACTGTGATGCCTCCGCCGAGCCCGACAAAAATGATGAACAATACACTAACGATCATGCAGGTCCTTTATTGTTTCTTCATTTTCATGCATGGCCACATATTGATCGAGATCAAGCTGATAGTTAAACATTTCAACCTCCAGCGGGCTGGGCTCTTCATTGAGGCGCTTTTTAAAAATGTGGTTAAAAAACACAATCATCCCCAGTCCCAAACCGATGCTGTAAGGGATTTGAAGTAAATATGGATAGTCATTCCGCTCTCCGGTTATGATTTCATATAGCGCAATATGAACATCTCCCATGCTGACATCCTCATGGAAGTTCATGATGGCGAGGCACGATCCGATAAACAGCAGCAGCCAGACACCAATAAAAAGAACGGTTGATATGTGCCGTTTCTGATACTGAATTTCAACAATGGTTTCAGCTCCGCCCACAGTTTGAACATCAAGTGTGGGATCCTGCTGATAAATGGCTTTGAGCACTTTTATGATATCCAGAATTACGATATTTTTATCTTTTTCGCTCACCTGATACAGCGGCATAGCCGACAGTTTCTTTTTCAGCTGATGCTGCCCTTCTATTTGCGCGGCATCCCCGACCGTTATGATATCCCCCGGATGTGCCAAAACGCGGTGGCGAAGCCTGATAAATAGTCGTCGTTCCATCATTGATCACCATCTTTCGGTGGTTATATATGTAGTATGTGGTTCGATTTTGTTCTCATTCATCCGCTTGAAAAGACCATAAATTACCACACTTTTGCAAAACAAAAAGCCAGCCTGCAGTGACAGACTAGCTTTCCGTATGATCCATTTGAACCTTGATTTGCTTTAATATTTTCTTTTCAAGCCTGGATACCTGCACCTGAGATATCCCCAGCCGCTCAGCAACTTCTGACTGCGTCTGATCTTTATAATACCGAAGATAGACGATTAATTTTTCCCTTTCTTCTAAATCGCTTATGGCTTCTTTCAGCGCAATTTTATCAAACCATTTCTCTTCTGAGTTATCGGCGATTTGGTCAAGTAGGGTAATCGGATCTCCGTCATTTTCATAAACTGTCTCATGAATCGAAGACGGGGCTCTTACTGCCTCTTGGGCAAGCACGACATCTTCAGCTTCAATTTCCAAGTGTTCGGCGATTTCCTGTACGGTCGGCACCCTGCCCAGTGTTTTTGAAAGTTCATCTTTCGCTCGGCGGATTTTGTTGCCAAGCTCTTTTAATGATCTTGACACCTTGACAGTTCCGTCATCACGGATAAAACGCTGGATTTCGCCGATAATCATCGGCACTGCATATGTCGAGAAGCGCACATCATAGGTTAAATCAAATTTATCAACAGATTTTAACAGCCCGATGCAGCCAATCTGAAAGAGGTCATCAGGCTCATATCCTCTGTTTAAAAACCGCTGTACGACAGACCAAACAAGACGCATGTTTTTTTCTATGAGGAGGTCTCTTGCCTGCTGGTCGCCATCTTGGCTCTGTTTGATTAATTCTTTTACTTCATGGTCCTTCAACTGAGCGTTCTTACCGTTTTTCTTAACCTCCACATCCATAACAAATCTCCTTAATTACAAAGCGCTTTGCTTTTTGATAAGTGCTTTGTTAAGCGAATCGTCGTCCCCATTTCGGGTGATGAATCGATACTGACATCATCCATGAAATTTTCCATAATGGTAAAGCCCATTCCAGAACGCTCCAGCTCAGGCTTTGTTGTGAATAAAGGCTGCCGGGCTTCTTCCAAATCTGTAATGCCGAGCCCTTCATCACGGATGGTCATATATACGACATGATCTTCCAGCGTCACCGAAATATATACTTTTCCGTCGCCATTTTCTTCGTACCCATGGATGATGGCATTCGTCACCGCTTCTGACACCACGGTTTTGATCTCGGTGAGTTCATCCATGGTCGGGTCAAGCTGTGCAATAAATGAAGCAACTGTCACACGCGCAAACGATTCATTTTGGCTGAGAGCAGAAAATTCAAGGTGCATTTCATTTTTCATGATGCCACCCCCAGCGTGAGCAGTGCCTGCTGCTCAGATTGTTCAAAACGAATAATTTTAAACAGGCCAGACATATCAAACAGCCGTTTCACTGCCGGAGAGATGGCGCAAACGACCATTTCCCCGCCAATTTGCTTAATTTGTTTGTATCTGCCTAAAATAACGCCAAGCCCCGAGCTGTCCATAAAGGAAAGGTCCTCCAGATTCAGCACGATATGACGAATATCATCCTTTTCCAATGATTCCGTTACTTTTTGTTTCAGCGTTTCAGCCGTATGGTGATCGAGTTCGCCTGTTAATCGAATACAAAGCACTGATTCTTTGACATGCATGTCAATTCCAAGGCTCATGCTCATTCCTCCTTGATATGATCGGATAATGAGTGTTTCGATTTCGCAGGAATGAATTCCTTCACCGTGACAAAACTAGTGATCATTCGGCATAATTACTTAAATTTTGTCCAATCTCCCATTGCCCTCTTTAAAAACGTTAAGTATCCGGCTTTTTCCATATCATCTTTAGCGACGACAGGACTTTCAGCAAGCACTTTTCCGTCCTTCTTCAACACCAGCGTGCCAAGCTCTTGGCCCTTTTGAACCGGAGCGCTTACATTGTTGTTCATTTTAATTTCTTTTTTCACATGTTTCATATCCTCGCCTTTTTTCGTCAATACAGAAATCGGCTCAGAAGTGGTGAGTTCTATCACTTTTTGTTTGCCTTTTTTGACCTTTGCTTTTGCTACCGTTTCATTTCGTTTGTATAAAGGATGTGTCTCATATTGGCTGAAAGCATAATCAAGCATCTTTGTGACTTGCGCATTTCTTTCCTTAGGTGTGCTTGCCCCGAACACAACGGCAATCGCCCGCATGTTCCCTTTTTTAGCCGAAGCGGTCAGGCAGTATTTCGCTTCTCCTGTATAGCCTGTTTTTACGCCGTCTACACCGGGATAAAATTTGATAAGCCTATTTGTATTCACTAACCAAAACTTTTTATCTGTGTTTTCACGTAAATAATCCTCATACGTACCTGTAAACTTGGTGATTGATTCATATTTCAATAATTCCTTAGCCATAATTGCCATGTCATAAGCCGAGCTGTAATGCCCTTCCTCAGTCAAGCCGGTCGGGTTTTTAAAGGATGTATCTTTTAAACCCAGCTCTTTCGCTTTTTTGTTCATTTTTTTCACAAATTCATCCTCGGAGCCTGAAATAAATTCAGCCATCGCTACGGATGCGTCATTTCCTGATGCAATCGCAATGCCCTTCAGCATTTCTGTAACTGTCATTTCCTCCCCGGGCTCAAGGAAAATCTGTGATCCGCCCATTGAAGCAGCATGTTCGCTCGTACGGACCTTATCACTCATCTTGATTTTTCCTTCGTCTAAGGCTTCCATGATTAAAAGCATCGTCATGATTTTTGTCATGCTTGCAGGCGCCAGTCTCTCACGGCTGTTCTTGTTGTAAAGCACTTTTCCAGTATCACGTTCAATCAGCACCGCAGACTTGGCTTCATGAGCAAGCTCCGATGTATGTTTTCCGTCTTGTTTTGCAAATGCGGACGGTGCAAATGTAAGCAGCATCATACCAATCAACAAAGTGGATAAAAGACGTTTCATCTCAAAAGCCCTCCATTTCATAATCCTTTTTATTTTTTCCAAGCTGAATGGTTTTATACACCACTGTTGGAAAATGTTTCGGGACTTTTTCGACATAAAAAAAGACAGCTGTTTCGATTAGAAACAGCTGTCTTCTTATTTTTTCTAAATTCCATTTTTATTCGTACTTAGCAACTACCGCTTTCACAAGCTGCAAGAATCCGGCTTTCACCTTTTCTGTCACTTCCATGACCTCATCGTGAGATAAAGGCTGATCCAAAATTCCGGCTGCTGCGTTCGAAATGCAGGAAATGCCGAGTACGCGGAGACCCGCATGGTTTGCCACAATCACTTCCGGTACGGTAGACATGCCGACTGCATCAGAACCCATTGTTCTTAAAAAGCGCACTTCCGCCGGTGTTTCGTAGGAAGGACCTGTCACAGCGGTATACACACCTTTTTGAATTGGAATGTTAAGGTCTTTCGCCATTTTTTCAGCCAGGCTGGATAGATCTTTATCATAGGCTGAAGACATATCAGGAAATCTGGCGCCGAAATCTGCTTCGTTTGGCCCGATTAATGGGTTTGTCCCCATAAAGTTAATGTGATCTGTAATGATCATTAAGTCTCCCGCACGGAATTCAGTGTTTACGCCCCCTGCCGCATTTGTCACGATCAAAGCCTCGACTCCGAGCGCTTTCATGACGCGAACAGGAAAAGTGACTTTTTCCATTGAATAGCCTTCATAGAAATGAAAGCGGCCCTGCATGGCGATGACGGTAACTCCCTCAAGTGTGCCAAGCACAAGCTGTCCGGCGTGTCCCTCAACCGTTGATACCGGGAATTCCGGGATATCCTCATATTTCAGCTTAACAGGATTTTCGATTTCATCAGCCAAAATACCAAGACCTGAGCCTAAAATAAGGCCGATCTTTGGTGATTCAGGCAAGTTTTGTTGAATAAAAGCGGCTGCGCGTTCGATTCTGTTTTTCAAGAAACAGTCCCCCTATTGTAATAAAGATAAAAAGCTTTTACCGTATTTCGGTTTTTTTGTTTGGAAGTTATCGGCGATGGTTGCTCCGATATCGGCAAATGTATCTGCGAGCGGCAGCATTTGCGCTTTCTCATGTTTTTTGCTGTATGCAAGAATCGGCACATACTCACGTGTATGGTCTGTTCCGTGATGAATCGGATCATTGCCGTGATCGGCTGTAATGATTAACAGATCATCTTCTTTCATTTGTTCGAATACTTCCGGAAGACGAGCATCAAATTCTTCAAGCGCGCGTCCGTAGCC
Source organism: Bacillus sp. FSL K6-1012 (assembly GCF_037964915.1). NCBI lineage: Bacteria > Bacillati > Bacillota > Bacilli > Caryophanales > Bacillaceae > Bacillus > Bacillus sp. FSL K6-1012. The sequence continues at coordinate 2,447,429 of NZ_CP150175.1, forward strand.
CTCCGGATCACGGCGATGGCCGTATAAGGCGTCAAAATCAACAAGGTTTGCAAAGCTCAGACCCGTAAAGTCTTCTCCGAGCGTGTCAACCACCTTGTCCATTCCATCCATATTGGATACCGTTCTGCGGGAAGATGTAATTCCTTCTCCATCATAAATATCAGAAATTTTTCCGATTGAAATGACATCTAAGCCACTGTCTTTCAATTCATTCATCACAGTGCGGTCAAACGGCTTAAGCGCATAGTCGTGGCGGTTTGGCGTCCGTTTGAAATGTCCCGGCTCGCCGACGAACGGCCGTGCGATAATACGGCCTACCATATATTTCGGATCAAGCGTCAGCTCTCTCGCCGTTTCACAAATGCGGTACAGTTCTTCAAGCGGAACAACTTCTTCGTGAGCGGCAATTTGCAGAACAGAGTCAGCTGAAGTGTACACAATTAAAGCGCCTGTCTCCATATGCTCTTTGCCGAGTTCATCCAAAATAGCTGTGCCAGAAGCCGGCTTGTTTCCAATAATTTTGCGGCCCGATCTTTTCTCAAGCTCCTGAAGCAGTTCATCAGGAAAGCCTTCAGGGAACACTTTAAACGGTTTATCAATGTATAAGCCCATGATCTCCCAATGGCCTGTCATTGTATCTTTGCCGTTTGACGCTTCTTGCATTTTTCCAAAGTACGCGAGCGGCTGTTCTGTTTTTTCAACGCCCTTGATATCACCAATAAGGCCAAGGCCGAGTTTTGCCATATTCGGCATATGTAATCCGTTCATGTGCTCGGCAATATGCCCGAGCGTATTGGCGCCTACGTCATTAAAGTCGGCGGCATCAGGCGCTTCGCCAATTCCGACTGAATCCATTACGATTAAAAACACGCGATTATATTTGTATGCAGGCATCATAAAAGCCTCCTTTTTTTCTATACGTCTATTGTATCGCCTAGAGGTCTGACAACTCAAGTATAAACCGTTTTCATTCCTGTTGACAATGCATTTGAAAATAATGAGAAACTTCATTATTTTCTGTCTGGCCTAAAGAAAAAAGCCGCAGCCTGCTGCGGCTAGGCACGCGGATGGTACTGCTTGTACACATCCTTCAGCCTTGTTTTCGTCACATGCGTATAGATTTGCGTCGTAGATATATCCGCATGGCCGAGCATTTCCTGCACCGCTCTTAAATCAGCCCCGTTTTCAAGCAGATGCGTTGCAAAGGAATGCCTGAGTGTATGCGGGGTGAGCTCTTTTTTGATTCCGGCTTCGAGCGCGATTTTCTTCAGATTTTTCCAAAACCCCTGGCGGCTGATCTGCTTGCCGTGATGATTTAAAAAGAGTGCGTCAGACACTTTGTTCTTCAGCAGTTTCCCCCTGGCTTTCATCATATATTCTTCAATAGCAGAAGCAGCGGTTTCACCGATCGGCACAATCCGCTCTTTCCTTCCTTTTCCGAAGCAGCGGACAAATCCCATTGACAAATGGACATCTGTCGTTTTCAATTCAATCATTTCACTGACTCGGATACCTGTGGCGTAGAGCAGCTCCAGCATCGCTTTATCCCGATAGCCAAAAGGACTCGTAAGCTTGGGCGTGTCCAACAGCCGCTCAACCTCGTTCAGCGCCAGCACCTTCGGAAGCGTCCGTTCTGTTTTTTGTGTTTCGATATGTACGGAAGGGTCTTTGTCCGTCACCTTTTCCCTAAGCAGAAATTGATGAAAAGAGCGAATCGATGCCAAATGCCGCGCTGATGTCTTTCCGGATTTCCCCGAGTCTTTCAAGTGCTTCAAATATTGGATAATATGTATACGGGTCACATCGTTCCAATTATTGATATGAAGGGTTTCTGTTAAATAAAGAGAATAGCTTTTCAAGTCACGCTCATAGGAGACCACCGTATTTTGAGAAAGCCCTCTCTCTACCATGACATAGTGGATGAAATCCTTTATTTGATCTTTCACTCTAGATCTACTCCCCATTTTGGTAAAAAAAGATTAACCGGTCAAACCATCCGCCTTTTTCTTCCGCATCCATTTCAACAACTTTTACGGCAGAGCCTTCCGGTTTATCGTACCGATGATAGTTTTCATACTCTTGATTTACCCATATCATAGCATAATAGAAGAGAGCGGTAAAACCTGTGAACAGAATAAAAACCTTCAATGTATCAACAGCCGTTTTCAGGAATCTTCCCATGTCCCAATCGATCCTTTCTCTATGGTTCCAGTTATTTAAACCATATGCCAAATCAGAAAGGAATTATACGTCGAAACAGCAAAAAACCCTTTCCCCAAGAGAAAAGGTTCGAGCCCGGCATCGTCTATTCAGTTTCTTTTCCGTTACAGCGGTGGCAAATGCCGTGAAACGTCAATCTATGATCTTTGATCTTAAATTTCCAATCACGTTCAATGACTTCTTCTACGTCTTCAAGCAAATCTTCTTCAATTTCATCAACGGCTCCGCACTCCATGCACACCAAGTGATGATGAAAGTGAGCTGCCCCCTCCTTACGAAGATCGTAACGGGACACGCCGTCTCCAAAGTTAATTTTATCAACGACTTTTAATTCAGTTAGTAATTCAAGCGTACGGTATACTGTTGCGAGACCGATCTCAGGAGATTTCTCTTTTACGAGGAGGTATACATCTTCTGCGCTTAAATGGTCTTCTTCGTTTTCAAGCAGCACTCTTACTGTCGCTTCACGCTGAGGCGTAAGTTTGTAGCTGGATGAGTGCAGCTGTTTCTTAATTCGATCAATACGGTTTTCCATGTCTTTCCCTCCTACGCCGCATTCCATGACTCATTATAACAAAATAAGCGCGGAGTTCCAACTATAATTATTATAAACTGATAAATAAAATGATTTTCTTTTAATAATATTTTTAAAAAAGTCGCGATGTCAGCTTTTCCATCAAAACAGGCGACATGTATGCTTCAAAGAGAGACGAGATCAGCGCTAAAAATAAAATGATCAGGAGAACAACAGCATACCGCCCGAACCACTGGATCGGCGCATCATGCAGACTTCGTTTGACGAACAGCTGCCTGATCAGCTTTAAAGAAAATGCAATCGCACACGTGCCCATAATGAGGTAAGCCGGAATAAGCAGCACATTTTGCGGCAAAACCGAGACAAAGGATAAGAAAAAACCGCTGATTCCCATCTGGTTGACGAGAAATCCCACAGTAAATCCGACAACAATTCCTTTTAGAAAAATCATAATGAAAATGATCGGCATACCAATCACAGAAATGCCTAAAATCCACATCAGCCCTAAATACTTTACATTATGAAAAATGCTTTGCCAAAACATATCGGATGAGCTGGCCTGCTTTCCGTCTGATAGCTGTCCGAAAAATTGGCTTAAATAATAATATAAATCTTCTTTCTGACTGATCGTCATGCTGTTGACAATAATAGCGCCAAAAATCACACCCATGAAAAACAGGACAGACACAAATATATAAAGAGAGAGATGATCCTTTACATGCCCGAGAAACATGTCCTTATAAGAAATTTTCCGCATATCGTTTCCTCCCGCCCGCTCTATTGATTTGATTTAATAGATTGTATGAAAGAAACGAAAAAACATGCTCTTTTTCAAAAAGAAACGATAGAGATTGCTAGGCGGCTGTTTCGGGCATAAAAAAAACCCTATCATCAAAGGCATTATGATCATAAGGATTTTTGTGTTTATGCTTTCTTTTATTCAATATGTCTTTTTTGCTTTTTGTCATTCTTTCATGGGTGCTGAAGGATGGAGAACTGCCTCTTGATAATAAGGCGTCCCGTCCGCTGTTTCTAAGCAGATGCTCCCGTTTTCTTTTCGCTCGGCTTTTTGCCATGCTGACCACTCCCTGTTTCATTTTGGTTCATGATAGCAAATGGAACATGTTATTAAAATGTTTTGAATCTGTCAGAAAAAAACAGCACCTGTCGTGCCAGGTGCTGTTTTCATTTTAATGTTTGACCGCTGTAAGAGCTGCGCGTTCAACGGCGGCTGTCACTTCGTGATGGACCTTTGAATCCAGCGGCTGCGGAACCACATCGCCTGGCTTTGTGCAGGCTGCAATGGCCTCTGCTGCTGCCACAAGCATATCGTGATTGATCTCCTTGCTTTTGGCATTCAGTGCTCCTCTGAATATACCCGGGAAGCCAAGCACATTATTCACAGACCGCCCGTCAGCTGCATACGCTGCGCCGGCCTGCAAAGCAGCCTCAGGCTCAATTTCCGGCTTCGGATTGGATAATGCCAATATGACCTGACCAGATCGTACGAATTCAGGTTTAATTAAACCAGGAACTCCTGTTGTGGCAATGACAATATCACATGTTCCCATTAACTCTTCGATGCTGTCAGCTGTCTGTCCGCCGTATTGCTCAAGACGACTCATCGCCGCCTCTGATTTGTCTGTACCGCATACAGCTTTGACGCCGTAAGCCATAAACATCCGGCAGATGGCTACGCCCGCTGCGCCGAGGCCGATCTGCCCCACTTTTGCTTCTTTCAAGTCAACGCCCGCGCTTTTACATGCCGAAATGGCAGCTGCCAGCGTGACGACAGCTGTCCCATGCTGATCATCGTGCATGACAGGGATATTGAGCTCCTCTTTTAGGCGATCTTCAATTTCGAAGCAATGCGGTGACCCGATATCCTCAAGCAGGATGCCGTTAAATCCTGGTGAAATATGTTTTACCGTATTGATGATTTCTTCAGGATCACTTGTATCCAGCAAAATCGGGATACCGCTGATCCCTGCCAGCTGATCAAACAGCGCTGCCTTTCCTTCCATAACAGGCATTCCCGCCACAGAGCCGATGTTACCAAGGCCGAGAATCGCTGTTCCATCGGTTACAATTGCGACCGAGTTGCTGATTGTTGTGTAGATATCAGCCTTCTGAGGTTCTTTCTCGATCAGTCTGCAGACGTCTGCTACACCTGGGGTATAGACACGCCCGAGCTCTGCCAGCGAACGGATTGGCATTTTGCTTTTCATTTGGATTTTTCCGCCTTCATGAGCAGACAGGACTTCATCAGATACCGTGTGAAGCCTGATCCCTTCGCCAAGAGCCTGAACAGCCATGATCACTTCCTGAAGCTGTTCTTCATTTTCCACTTGTACAGTAATATTGCGCATCGTGTAATTGGGTCCGACTTTTACCGTCTCCACATCACCAATGTCTCCGCCCAGAAGGCCGATTGCTGTAGCCACTCTTCCGAGATTTCCGGGAACCGAAGGCGTTTCTATCATCAGTGTCCGAATCATGTGTTTCGCTATCATTCAGTGATCCTCCCCTTAGCCTAGTTTTTCAGCTTGAGCTGTATCGTTTTTCGTATACCATATACATTTTCCTGTATAACCATAGATAATGGCAAGACCTATTGCGACAAAACTGAGCCACATAAATGGCAGATAAGAGAAGGTAGAAACTCCTAAAATCCCGGCCATGTAAATGCCGTTATCAGACCAAGGGACCATACCTGAAGTCAAAGTTCCCCCGACCTCTGAATTACGGGATAGAACTCTTCTGTCCAGATGCAAACGGTCATAGCTGTCTTCCATAATCTTCGGTGTCAAAATAAGAGATACATACATGGCACACCCGAAGATGTTCGCCAAAAATGCTACAATCAGCGTAGATAATGTCACATTGCCTGCTGATGTTAATTTCTTTTCAAAAGTAGAGACAATCACTTTTAATACACCGAGTTTTTCAAGCAATCCGCCAAAGCCGAGACCAAAGATAATCACGACGAGAGAGTCAAGCATACCGACGATGCCTCCGCGGTTTAAGAGGCCGTTTAAAAACTCAACATCTGTTTTAATAGAGAATCCGTTGTACGCAGTTGCAATCGCATCGGCGATATTCATGCCTTGGAAAATAGCAGCCCAAGCAGCCCCAAGCAATGCACCAATTACGATAACCGGCATAGAGGGCTTTTTCATCGCTAATAAGACGATTACGACAACAGCCGGAATCAGCATCCAAATATGAATGTCAAATGTATTCTGCAATGAAGATTTCAAAAATTCAACTTTGTCGAGATCAATATTTTTCCCGCCGTACATAAATCCAACAGCTGTAAAGAGAATAGCCGTAATCACATATGCTGGTATTGATAAATAAAGCATCGCTCTGACGTGAGCCAATACATCCACTTTTGATAATGAAGAAGCCAGGACTGTGCTGTCAGACAGAGGAGACAGCTTGTCCCCGAAGTAAGCTCCGGAAAGAATGGCTCCAGCTACAAGAGGAAGCGGGATTCCGAGGCCTTCACCAATTGCGATCATGGCGATGCCGGCTGTTCCTACTGTTCCCCATGACGTTCCTGTTGCCACAGACATAATAGAACAAATAATTAATGTTGCGAGTAAAAAGATACTAGGATGAATAAATTCTAATCCATAATAAATCAAGGTCGGCACGACGCCTCCGGCAATCCATGTTCCAATGAGCGCTCCGACTGAAACGAGAATCAGAACAGCTTCAAGACCATTAGATATCCCATGAACAATCGCGTTTTGCAGATCTTTATATGAATAACCCAGTCTGATTCCGAGAATCATTGCAATAAACCAAGAAACAAAAAGCGCTAGCTGTATTGGCAAGTCTAAAAAGACTGTAAACGACAGAACAAGTGCTAAAAATGCTCCTAGTACGATAATAATTTCAAATAGTGTTGGCAATCTTACATCCTTCAAAAGAAGTCCCCCTTAATGAAAAAGCTAAAACGCTTTCAATAAATAGTGCAACACGTATACTATACTTCCTCATCCCTATGCTTGTAAACAGCTTATTCACCGGCTATCCAGAGGTGAATAAGCTGTATTTTGTTTAAATTTTATTTTTCTAATAGCTCTTTTCCAGCAATCCCTGGCTTTGTCATCTCGTATGGATTTAAAATGATATCCAATTCTTCTTCTGTCAGCACATCATGCTGAAGGCAAAGATCACGGACAGATTGGCCTGTCATAATCGCTTCCCTGGCGATTCGGGCAGCCGCTTCATAACCAAGATGCGGATTCACAGCGGTAATAACGCCAGCGCTTTTTTCTACGTATTGTTTCAAGCGTTTTTCATTAGCTTCGATGCCTTTTAAGCAATAGTCAGTGAAGGAACGGAAACCATTGTTCATAATGCTGATTGATTGCAGCAGATTAAAGACGAGCACTGGCTCCATAACGTTTAACTCAAGCTGACCTGCTTCTGAAGCTAGGCAGATGGTATTATCGTTTCCAATCACCTGGAACGCAATTTGGTTAATGAGCTCCGCCATAACCGGATTGACTTTACCCGGCATGATGGAAGATCCCGGCTGGCGGGCAGGCAGAGAAATCTCCGCAAGTCCGGCGCGTGGTCCCGATGCCATTAAACGAAGGTCGTTTGCGATCTTCGACATGTTCATCATGCAGACTTTTAATGATGCAGAAACTTCTGTGTAAGCATCTGTATTTTGCGTTGCATCGACAAGATGGTCAGCGCCGACAAGAGGCAGTCCGCTAATATCAGCAAGGTGTTTAACGACTTGTTTGATATATTCCGGATCGGCGTTCAGGCCAGTGCCGACTGCAGTAGCGCCCATGTTGACTTCATACAGGTGCTGCCGGGATTGTTTAATGCGTTTAATATCACGCTCAAGAACACGGCTGTATGCTTCAAATTCCTGGCCGAGACGAATCGGAACAGCGTCTTGGAGGTGAGTCCGTCCCATTTTAATGACAGAATCAAATTCCTGCGCTTTTTGTTTAAACACACCATGCATGTCTTCCATCGTCTTAAGCAGTTTTTCCAACAGATTCAGTGTAGAAATATGAATGGCTGTCGGAAACACATCGTTTGTTGACTGTGACATATTAACGTGTGTGTTAGGGCTTAAGTGGATGTATTCTCCCTTTTTATGACCCATGATTTCGAGCGCGCGGTTTCCGATGACCTCGTTCGCATTCATGTTCATGGATGTACCAGCGCCACCTTGAATCGGATCGACGATAAACTGGTCGTGCCACTTGCCTTCCAGAATCTCGTCTGCGGCTTGTACGATAGCTTGGCCAATTCCTTCATACAACCGTTTTACATCCATGTTTGCAAGAGCGGCAGCTTTTTTTACAATCGCCAGCGCGTTAATCATTTCTTCATGGATTTTATATCCCGTAATCGGAAAGTTTTCTGAAGCACGCAGCGTTTGGATGCCGTAATAGACATCTGCTTCAATTTGTTTTTCTCCAAGGAAATCTTTTTCCACGCGGTATTCTTTTTGGCCGTTTAACATAATCTTTAACCTACTTTCTCTATAATGGTTATAGTTTTAGCTTTTTTACAGGACAACGTCATCGGCAATCGGTGTTTCCATAATTCTTTTTACGACCGGCAGATCTGACGATTGGCCGAGTGCCCACATTAATTTAGGAACGATTGCTTCAGTGTTCATGTTTCTTGAGCGGATAATCAAGTCCTGATTGACTCTGCGGCCGACTTCGTAAATACTCATATCTTCGCCTTCTTCCAAGCATTGAGTCGTAATGACGACAACGATGCCGCTTTCAATCAGCTCATTTACTTTGGACAAAATGTCTCTGCCTTCAAACGGAACGCCTCCGCTGCCATAACTTTCGATGACAATTCCTTTGTACATGCTTTTCAGAGCGTCCAGCATTTCCGGCTTTAAGCCCGGATGCAGCTTAAGCAGACAAACATCTGTGCATAGTGACGTGTCAACCGTGAAGGAGTCGTTCTCAGGTTCCGTTACTTGTTTGTTGTATTCAATCCCGTCTTCTGTAATAAAAGCGATATATGGATAATTGATGCTTTCAAACGCGTCATAGCTTTTCGTTCTTAACTTGATCGCACGTGTTCCTTGAATGACTCTGCCGTCAAACACAACATAAACCCCACCTACGCCTTCACAGGCAAAGCGAATGGCATCTGTAATATTTTTTTTGGCGTCTGTCTTTTGAAAGGTAATCGGAATTTGCGAGCCTGTAATCACAATCGGCTTTTTAGCATGCTGCAGCATATAAGATAATGCGGCAGATGTATAGGCCATTGTATCTGTACCATGGGTAATAACAAACCCGTCATAGGCCTCATAATTTTCCTTAACGGCTTCCGCTATCTCTACCCAGTATTCAGGCTGCATATTGGTGCTGTCTATATTCATAAGCGATTGGGTTTCCATCGTGTAATCGTTATCAAGTTTTGATACGTAACTTAACAACTCGTCAGCCTTCACCCCCGGGGCAAGCCCGTTTTCCCCTTCAACTGAAGCGATCGTTCCCCCAGTTGTCAACATCAATAATTTTTTCATACCATACACCTCTTCACTATATCTAAAGATGGGTTTGCGAGAAGGCATTCGCTTTTCGCATACTTTTAATGCAATTATAGACACGGAAAATAAAATACGCAAGACATTATTATTCAATTCGCGTACACTTCCGAATACCTATATGATATAATCAGCTCAAGTTGAAAAAGGAGCGGAAGTCCATGAATTTAGATCGTTTAACTGAATTGAGAAAAAAGAAAAATTGGTCGCTTCAATATACGGCTGACCTCCTGGGCATCGCAAAAAGCACATACGCGGGATACGAGTCCGGCTACCGCCGTCCTTCACTTGAGGCGCTGGCAATGCTGGCAGACCTTTTTGACACAACTTGCGATGACCTCTTAGGCCGCCCAAAGCAAAAGCAGACTGCTCCTCAGACCATTGAATTGACCACGTGGAGCAGCCTTGACATTGATATTGCTGTTGACGGCAAGCCGCTGTCTGAAGACGAAATTATACAGCTGATCACCTTTATCCGGACAAAGAGAAAAGTCCAGGAGGAACTGAGTTAATTTTCACTCACGACTTAACTTTCCCGTAGGTTCCTCCTCCTCCGGCTTTCAGTTCAAGCTTTCCTGACCTCGCTTTCACAATAAGAGCGGCGGTTTTCGGCGGAACAACCCGAGCCAGATCCTCCTCTGAAGTCTCATGGAGAACAGCCATTTCTGTGCCAAAGGCAGTCTTCAGCTTGTCCAGGGTTTTCGGTCCGACACCCGGAACAAATTGCAGCGGTATCTGATGGACATATCTAGGACGCGTTATGCCTTTTCCAGACTGATCACTCAGTTCGCGCAGTCTTTCGCTGACACCCTTTGTCAATCTGGCACTTCCGCATTCCGCGCACGCCGTTGCCCCGCTCACTGTACGCTCCCTGCATACTTCACAAGCCGTTTGATAATACTTCCCCAACAGCGGATCTAATCCGTAATTTGCAGTAATTTTCCTGTTGTCCTGCCCCTTTAATGCAAGAGCAAACTCAGAAAAATCAGCTGACTGCACATATATTTCATTATATTCTCTGCCGATCTTCCCTAAGGAATGCGCATCAGAATTTGTTAAAAATGAATATTTATTTAATTCGGAAACCCGTGAAGCCATAGGTGTGTCACAGCTTAAACCAAGCTCAACCGCATCTATCATAGAAGGATCAAAAACCTCAGTTAAACTTGACTTAACCCCTTCTCCGTACAAGCTTTTGTGGGGCGTGAAAATATGGGCGGGGATAAACAATCCGCCCATTTCCTTTACTTTTTTTTGAAGGTTCAAGCCTGTTTCGTATATCCGCTGCGAGCTTAAGTGAATATTTTTCATCCGCGCTGAAAGCCAGGCTGAAAATTGTTTCATATCAGCGAGTGTCGGCATAAAAGCGAGCACATGAATCGGCCCGCTGCAGGCTTCATCGTAAATCTCCAGCTCGCTTCCCAATAAAAGAGTTGTGCTGCGATAACGGATTCCGCCGCCCTCAAGCTCGTGATACCTGCCTGAAGCAATGCCTTCCTCAAGCTCTATTATGACTTCCGGGGAATGGCAGTCAATAATCCCGAGAAGTTCAATTCCTTTATATTCACTGGCCTCAACCAAAATCCGGTCCAGCGTCAGGGTTTTTGCACCTGTTATTTTGACAGCCCTTCCTGTATAGGTCCGGCCGATATGAATGTGTAAATCCGCGTAAATCTTTTTCATTTTTATGCTTGCAGCGCTTCTTTCAGCTGAAGATATTGAATCGCATAGGCTGTTTTTGCGTCATATACCTCACGCGACTCAACCAGCTTCAGTGCGTCTTCAAGCGTCACCTCCATCACTTCAACAAACTCGTCCTCATCAAGCTCCCGTTTTTCTTCAAGCACAGACAGCTCTTCCGCAAGAAAAAGGTGAACAATTTCATCGGCAAAACCGGGCGATGTATAGAATGCTGTGATTTTAGTCAGCTTTTTCGCTGTGTAGCCTGTTTCTTCTTCCAGCTCCCGAAGCGCCGTATACTCCGGCTCTTCTCCTTTTTCCAGCTTTCCGGCCGGTATTTCAACGATCGTCCGCTCCAGCGGCTTCCGGAATTGTTTCACCATTATGATTTTCCCTTCGTCTGTGACAGCCAGCACCGCTACCGCACCCGGGTGTTTTACAATTTCGCGTTTACTCGTTTTTCCGTTTGGGAGCTCGACGTCCTCTACATAAAGATCAATAACTTTACCCGAAAAAATCTGTTCTTTAGCAATTGTTTTTTCTTCTAAGTGTTTCATTTCTTCATCTCCCGTTCTGTCTCTATATCATGCCCCATACATTTTATCATACTAGAGAAAAGGGGGCTTCTTTATGAAAGTGTACCGTATGCAAAAGGGCGTCGTTTTAGTGGGAAAAGCGTGGGAGGTGCGGGCGAAGCTCAAGGAATACGGGCGCACATTCCGGTATGTGAAAGATTGGGTTTCCGAGCCGTAAAAGTTGAAAACTCCGCTCCTTTATATTACGGTCATTACAAAGCCTAAAAAAAGGAGTGTGCACATGAGAAAGCGCAAACTAGGTTCATCTGATTTAGAAATAAGCGAAGTCGGATTTGGCTGTATGTCCCTTGGAACCGAAAAAAATAAAGCGCTGTCGATCCTTGATGAAGCCATTGAGCTTGGCATCAACTATCTGGACACAGCTGATTTGTATGACCGCGGCCGCAATGAAGAAATCGTCGGCGAAGCGATTCAAAACAGACGCCAGGATATTATTTTGGCCACAAAAGCCGGAAACCGCTGGAGTGACGAAAGTGAAGGCTGGTATTGGGACCCTTCAAAAGCTTACATAAAAGAAGCTGTGAAAAAGAGCTTGTCACGTCTGAAAACGGATTATATCGACCTGTATCAGCTTCACGGCGGCACAATAGAAGATAACATTGATGAAACGATTGAAGCATTTGAAGAATTAAAACAAGAAGGTGTCATTCGTTATTATGGAATTTCTTCTATTCGCCCGAACGTCATTAAAGAATATGTGAAAAAGTCAAACATCGTCAGCATTATGATGCAATTCAGCCTGTTTGACAGACGGCCGGAGGAATGGCTCCCGTTTTTAGAGGAACATCAGATCAGTGTCGTTGCCAGGGGCCCGGTCGCTAAAGGGCTGCTGACTGAGAAACCGCTTGAACAAACGGCTGACAGTATCAAACAAAACGGGTACTTATCCTATTCGTTTGAGACACTGACAAATGCCCGCAAAGCGATGGAGAATGTCGCGCCAGATCTGTCCATGACAGAAAAGTCGCTGCAGTATCTGTTAGCACAGCCTGCTGTCGCCTCAGTGATTACAGGCGCCAGTAAGATTGAGCAGTTACGGGAAAACGTTCATGCTGCAAACGCACGGCGTTTAAGTGAAGAGGAAATCAAAGCGCTCCAATCTCATACGAAACAAGACGTTTACGAAGCGCACCGTTCATAAAGAAAACCAGCACCTGACCGGGTGCTGGTTTATTTGTATTGATGCCAATCGAGCTGGCTTTCATCGAGGAGCTGTTCAAAGCTTTTGTTTTTTTCGATCTCCTTTTTCTTTCTGATCTGTTCTGCTTTTTCTCTTTTCTGTCTCTCCTGATCCTCTTCCTTCAATTGGCTTTTTATCTGCATCAGCTTTTCTTTTATATCGGATTGAAGGTCGTCTTTTAACTGGTGTTTGTCAGTGGATTTTTGTTTTTTCATGCTCGCTTCCCCCGTGTTTTGTTTTGAAGCCAGTTTATCATGGAGATTCAGGCTGAACAAGCAGACTCTCTTCGGAAAAACGCTGTCATATTTTTCTGCCGGCTCAGCAGCGTTTAGGTATAATGGTTTTAGAAGGTTATCCATAATAGAGTTGAAAGGTGCTGTGTCTTTTGAAAAGATTCCTTTTAGCCGTCGGCGCTGTCTTGGCAGCTGTAGCTGCTATCGGTATTTGTTTCACAAATATCATTATGTTCATAAAGAAAAAAACCGACGAAGAGATTATGAAAAGAGAAACAGATGACGGGCATGATGTATTTGAATCGTTTGAACGCATGGAGAAAACGGCTTTTGTGATTCCATCGGCTTACGGATATGATATAAAAGGCTACTATGTTGCACCGCACGATACATCAAATACAATGGTCATCTGCCACGGTGTGACCGTGAATGTATTGAATTCTGTCAAATATATGGATTTATTTCTTGATCTCGGCTGGAATGTGCTGATTTACGATCATCGCCGGCACGGACAAAGCGGCGGAAAGACTACAAGCTATGGTTTTTATGAAAAGGATGATTTAAACGAGGTCGTCAAATGGGTCAAAGACAAAACCTGTAACCGCGGATTGGTCGGAATTCATGGTGAATCAATGGGAGCAGTGACTGCTCTGCTGTATGCAGGCGCACATCCTGACGATGGCGCTGATTTTTATATTGCCGATTGCCCGTTTGCAAGCTTCGAGGAACAGCTTGCGTATCGTCTGAAAGCGGAATACCGGCTGCCTTCCTGGCCGATTCTTCCCATTGCCGACTCCTTTTTGCGGTTCAGGGACGGCTACCGCGCACGCGATGTATCTCCGCTTGCCGTCATCGAAACGATCGAAAAGCCGGTCCTCTTTATTCACAGCAGGCACGATGATTATATTCCTGTTTCTGCAACCGAGCGGCTTTATAAAAAAAAGCCCGGTCCAAAGGAACTCTATATTGCTGAAGCTGGAGAACACGCCATGTCGTATACAAAAAATCGGGACACGTATCAAAAAACCGTGCAAGCCTTTTTAGACAAAATAACGTAAAAAGCGAAAGGCCCCTTTCGGCCTTTCGCTTTTCCATCATAAAACGTCGGTGATGCCATCCATATTTTCACTGATCCATTCAATCGCAAGGTCTATCGTAGTAAACTCCTGCGCTTCAAATGTCATTTCATCCTGCAAAAGCCAAACATCCTTCTCGACGGATTGCGCTCCTCCGATTGACCAATGCAGCAGGGTGTAGGGATGGTTTTTGTTCAGAAAGGATACCCACGTTTTATTCTGTGCTGTATTCTTAATTGACTTCAGCTTTTGTTCCACGTTTCGTGTCTCCCTACTTTACTAATATGCTCATTCTTGGACTGAGCATTTGAGCCGGACTTTTCAGCGCCAGCGTTTTGGCTTTTTCATTGTAATCGATTGTCATTTGATCGTCAAAAAACACTTTTTGCGACGACTGGATATATAGCGGAATGCCGTTCGTTTCCAGCTGCTCACACTGTCCCGCTAATTCCTCTGTCACCCAGATGGTCGGTACACCGCTTACTGCGCAGCCGCATCCTTCAGCGTCATAACGGAGCTGTGCCTTTTTTCCCGGGTTGGCGTCAAGCGCCTGCTGCAGTGCCTGTTTTGCTGCATCTGTCACATGAATGTTCATAAGGTGAAACCCCCGTTTTTTTCATTTTCGCTATTGTAGCACACCACGCGTCCGTTCGCATTGTTTCTGCCTTTTTTCCACCGCTTCGCTTTTTCTTCTGCAGCCTTGATCCAATCGGTTTTTCCCTGTATGTACGGCTTGATATTGTCCGGGTACTGGGCCGCCAGCTGTTTTTTGAGCGCGGCGTATTCATTCGCTATTTCCGGATGAGCTGTGAGATAATCTCTGAACACCAAATGCCTTTCAATAGCAGGATGCCCTCCCTCATAAATATGGACATGATGGGTACGCTTATTTCCGCCCTTTTGAAAATAGCGTCTGCCAATCATGCCGTTTTCTCCTTTCGGCATATAGCCGAGCTCCGCCATTTTCGAATCATATTGGTTCACGGCCGCGATATCCTTTACTGCAATCAGGATATCAATGACCGGCTTTGCCGCCATATTTGGTATCGATGTGCTTCCGACATGATGCACGTCAATGATCTCCGGGCCGAGCACAAGCTTCAGACGATCTTTTTCCTCACTGAACAGCCTTACCCATTCTTCATTGTAGTGAACGACTTCAACCTTTCTTTTCGGATAGAGATGAAAGACTGACAGCAAAAGCCCCTCTGACGCTTTGACGGTTTTCGTCTTTACAAATCCTGCCTGCGTATACAGCGATACGGCAGGGTTGTTTTTCTCGGCTGTTACTACCTCGATTTTCTCAGCGTCTTCGTTCTGATCAATAACAAATTGCACGAGTGCTCGTCCGATGCCTTTTCTGAAACCGTCGGGATGCACAACAAGCCTGCAAATGGTCAGCTCATGCATAAACTTCTCGTATGAAATGACACCGAGCAGTTTCCCGTCTTCCCGGTATCCCGCAAATCGCTCCTGTGAGGCTCTGATATCCTCGGCTTTTTCGTGTAAAGCAGGGATTCCGTCAAAACCGATAAGCTCCGCTTCTTTTACATAAGCTGGCTTTTGAACGTCAATAATCTCACGCGATACATCCTCTTCCTTATGCTTAAGAAATGCAATCATTTGTTTTCTCCTGAAAACAGCCGCTGCTTCTCGACTTTGGCGACGCGGACCGCATACGATTCATACCATACGCTTTTTCCTTTTTCTTTCGCTGCCTGGTGTTCGGTGTGATGCTTCCAATGATTGATTGCGTTCATACTCTCCCAATAGGAAACTGTGATGCCGGTTCCATCCGCTTCGCGAACGCTTTCCACACCTAAAAATCCGGGCTGGCTCGCCGCAAGCGAAACCATCCGCTCTGCTGTTTCTCCATATGCTTCGTCATTTTCACTTTTGACAGAAGAAAAGATAACAGCATAATAAGGAGGCTCAGGTGTTTTTGACAAAAAATCCATAGCGGTTCCTCCTCATATGTTTTTCACAAAAAGAACCCTGTCCTGGCCCGTTCCATCGTAATTTGCAAATACTGAGATGCCATTCACTGTTTTGCTGCCTTTTTCAATTTCAAAACCCAGTCTTGTATGATACGCGATTGACACCTTATTTACCGGGGACGTGACGCACTTTACCCGGGTGCATCCCCTCTTCTTAACTGCTTCAATAAACACATCGTATAATTGTTTTCCAATTTGCATTTTTCTGAAATCCGGATGCACACCGGAAAAATGGATGTATGCCGTTACAGGATCTGATTGCGATTGAAATCCGATTAAAAATCCAGTCATGCTGTTATGTTCATGTGTGATAAAGCTGGTGTCCTGAAAATGTTCAAAAAATAATCGCGGGAGCTTTTCTTTCAGCTGCCTGCCGCCCCACCATTCATTCATTACAGACGTTACCATTTCATAATCTGAAGACGTGATTGTTCGAATATCCATTACGATTTGATCTCCCTCCGTCTGGCAAAACGAATGTCTCTTTTTTCTCACAATATAAAAATTATATTTTGCCTGACTGGAATTGTAAATGCCTTCTTTTCTGTATCATACGTTTCCAGACTGCTGACGGAACAATGTTTGCTATTTTCACATCTAGTTCTCCCCCTCCAGGAGGGGGAACATTTACAGAAAAATATCAAGCACCTGATCAAGTCTCAGCTTACAGAGCTTGCCGGCGTCCCCTTTTATCCACACTGTTTTTTCAAATTCTTCATAGCGGCAGATTTTCCCGCTGCAGGTGACAATTTCGCCATCTTGAAAGCAGCTGACAGTAATATCCTGAGCAAATTCCATTGCCATGCAAAACGTTTGGTTCATCTCCTCCAGCTTATCCGAATCAAGGATTGGCCTTTGCAGCTTCTGTTTATGGTGTTTTCTCTCAAGCAGGCTTTGTTTATGTTCAGGCAGAAACATTCGGCTTCCTTCCCACAGCAGATTGCCTCTTTTTAAATGCTCATTCATTTATAATGCCCTCCTATTTTAGCCGCTCGTTCAAACGCCTGGCCTGCCGCTGTCAGTGAGGCCGCCCTGATGATCGCCGTGTCGCCGAACCGGTTTTTAATCCCGTCCATCACATAGCCGAGGCTCATCTTCTTTGCATAATCCTGAAATAAATTAAGCTGCCATACTTCATCAGATGAGAGCTGAGAGAGATTGACCCCGAGGCGGCGGACAGGCTTCCCGTCCCAAAACTTGAGAAACAGTCTGCATACAGCCTGGTACACATCCTGCGTAGAATTGGTCGGTTCCGCCAGCTTCACTTGCCGGTTGAAGCCGGTCGGCAAATCAAAGTCAGCCCCCCTGCAGCTCACCGAAACCGTCTGCCCCATCATCCCGGCGTTTCGGCTTCGCCTGCATACCTCTTCACTCAGCTCCAGCAGAACGACCTTTATTTCTTTGTCAAAGTGTTCATAGTCTTTCGGGAGTGTCATTCCGTGGCCAATCGCTTTTTGTCCGTCCAGCGATGCCGTTGACACAGGAGAATAGTCGATTCCGTTCGCCGTCATCCACAGCACGTGTCCGTTAATGCCCCATTTCTTTTTTAAAAGCTCGAGCGGAAAAACCGCAAGCCCGCCGATCGTGCTGATGCCCATTCGATTTAAATGATGTTTCATCCGGCTCCCGACGCCAAACATACTCCCCACCGGAAGCGGCCACATCTCGGTTTTCATATTTTCTTTCGTTAACGTGAAAATACCGTTCTTATTCTTTTTGGCAAAATTGTCACACGCAATTTTGCCAAGCGCTTTATTAGGGCCGATTCCGACCCGGGCATAAATGCCGACCTCCCGCATGATTCTGTCCTGAATGCTTTTAGCAATCTCCTCGGGCGCCCCAAACAGCTTCTGGCTGCCTGTGATATCCATGAACTGCTCGTCAATGGAATAGGGTTCCACAAGATCTGTATATTCCTCTAAAATGGCGGTGATTTGCAGCGATACATCAATATACCGCTGCATACGAGGCCGGAGCACAACAGCTTCAGGGCACTTTTCCTGCGCTTCCCACAGGCGTGAGGCATTGGCTACCCCTTTTCGTTTCGCCAGCGGGCATGCAGCCAATACGACTCCGCCCCGCCTTTCCGGATCACCCGAAACAATCACCGGCTGATTTTTTAAATGTGGATTTTCCGCTTTCTCTACAGATGCATAAAACGATTGCATGTCAACGAGAAAAATCACTTTTTCTTTCATCATACACACCTCTAAAAAGAACTTATGTTCGCTTTCACTATTATATGCGAAAATATGTTCGATTTATACTGGTAAATGATTCTTGTCTGACAGAAAATATGATGCAAGGGTTTGAGAGAAGGAAAACATTTAGTAGAATGAAAGCGAACCATAAAGATAGGAGAGTCAAAATGGAGAAATTTGTCGAAAAAATGCTGGGACAGGCATTGCGCCAATACGGCCGAAATGTTGCCATTGATCCGTTAAGCCCGTATGAAAAACAAAGCCTGAAAGCTGCTTTAGAGGAAAGACAAAATGAAGATCCAGACGAGGACCTGCATGCGCATATAGAGGATATCATTTATGACTACGTCACAAACCAAGGGCTGTTTTCTTAGTGACATGCACCTTCATTGTTGGAGAAATTTCGTATATCTGTTTTCGTATGGCCAGAAGGGACGCGGCTGATATCGACGGGAAGCGCCCCTTCTCATATACGGGCGCTCAAGCCCGTCAGCATAAACTTTAATCTGATGCCCGGTCTCACTCAGCATTTCAGGAACCCCGCCGATATGATCTACAGCCTGATGGGTCAACGTCTTCGAACGGAAATCCGTTTGCTTCTCCCGCCTTCCTAATGTCTTTAAACTGACCGGGCATTTCCTGCTCAATGAGAATTGCACTTTCATGATATAAGCGCCGAACAAAAATCCGTGTACTTCACCCTCCACTTCAACGGCGTAAACGCCATCGTCAACGTGAAACATGAACCATTCAAAAAACAAAGGTCATCCTGCGCACACATAGTGTAATACAATCCCATATAAACCAGTAAGTAAAAAAATTTAATCCCCCGTTGGATAAGGAAATTTTTTCATGTATGATAGAAAAAGATCTTACTAACAGGAGAGAACAATAGATGAAGACATGGAAAGATATCCACCCAATCAGCTGGACAATTATTATCGGAACCATTTTTGGCAGGATGGCAACATCGATGAGCATTCCGTTTTTAGCGATTTATTTAACAGCTGTCCAAGGCGCATCAGCGTCCTACGCGGGGCTTGTCATTGCGGCGAGCTCATCAGTCGGTATCATTGCAAGCTTTTATGGCGGATATATCTCGGACAAATTCGGCAGAAAGAACATGATGCTTGTATCCATTTTCGGCTGGATGCTGGTGTTTGCAGGGTTTGCAGCCGCTTCTCACCTCTGGGTATTTTTTGTGGTAAATGCGTTAAACGGACTTTGTAAATCACTGTTTGAACCTGCTTCAAAAGCTTTGCTGTCAGATATGACAGAAGAAAAAACAAGATTGCTGGTTTTTAATTTACGGTATGCAGCCATTAATATCGGCGTTGTCTTCGGCCCTGTGCTCGGTCTGTACTTTGGTTCATCACAATCTACCGCTCCTTTTTTGGTGCCCGCGGTGATTTATGGGATGTACGGTGTCATCCTTGCCATCCAATTTAAAAAGCATCCACCCGCGACATTAGAACAATCCAGAAATCTGAACGTTCGGGAAGCGTTTATGGTAACGCAAAAGGATCGTCTTTTTACAGTTGCTCTTATCGGCATTACACTATGCAGCTTCGGCTATTCACAGTTCAGCTCTACATTCCCGCAATATATGGCGCAAAATCCTTTTATCGAAAATGGGACAAAATTGTACGGCTTGATGCTGACATTAAACGCAATTGTTGTTTTGGCAACACAGTTTCCCATCGTCCACCTTGGTAAACGGTTTTCGCCGCTTTGCTCCCTGATGCTCGGCAATATCATGATCAGCGCCAGCATGATGATTCTTACCATGTCACACGGGGTTTCTTCACTTGTTATCATTGTGATTGCATTTACAATTGGAGAAGTGCTCTTATTCTGTATGATGGATTTGTTTGTAGACCAGATTGCAAAACCCGGATTAAAAGGAACGTATTTCGGAGCGATCGGCTTTTCGCAGTTTGGGAATGTGATTGGCCCTTGGGCCGGCGGCTTATGTATAGATGCATTTGGTGCCGGGCATCCAAGTTCCATTTTTTCTGTCCTTAGCGGCATCACCCTGCTTGGCCTGCCGTTTTTAGTGTTTGCCTATCGGAGGATGAAAGCGGGAATCACTGAGCAGCAACCCGGACTGGGGAAGCCGCTTTAACACAAGAAGACGGGAGAGAATCGCTCTCTCCCGCAAAAACGAGGTGATGAAATATGAATATAGGTGATATCATGTTTCAGCTGATCGTATTTTTTATGTTTGCCGCTGTTATCTCGGCGGCTGTGATCGGCTCTACATATGCGAAAAACCGTAAAGCACAGCTGGACCGAATCGAAAAAAAGCTTAACAGCATGTCCGAAGACCAAAACGATTAACCGCTTGGGGCAACGAGCTCTACCTTAATCCGGTCAGGGTCCTCACAATAGACTGCATAATGCCCGTCTCCTCCGGCAAAAGGATGCCGGTCTCGGTACAGCACACGATAGCCTTTCGCCATCAATTTTTCAGTCATCAGGTCGACTTGAAGCTTGGATTCAGCATGAAACGCGAGATGATTCAGCCCGACACGGCACCTGTGATATTTCGGCTCTAGCCATTCTTCTTTTGCCTGAACAATCACAAGGTAAAAGTGATCTTTCTTCCAGCTGATGCCGGAACTCCATTTTTGACACTCTTTATAGCCAATTTCTGCTAAAAACCATCCCCAAAACCGCTTAGACGCTTCCAAATCGGAGACATACAGTTCAATATGATGCACAATGGTCACACCCTTCTGACTAACACTTCTTCTACCTTATGCCGGTCTCCCTTTCGCAATATTAAATCTGACCTGAATTTAGTCGGCAAAATATTTTCATATAAATTAGGGCGGTTGACACTCTCCCAAATCGAGGTTGCCATCTCGTCAGCCTCCTGGTCAGACAGGTCTTTAAATTTATGAAAATACGAGTCCGGATTTTGAAAGGCTGTTTCCCGAAGAAGGCGGAAACGCTCTAAATACCAGGTAAGAATCCGGCTTTCGTCCGCATCTACGTAAATTGAAAAATCAAAGAAATCGGAAACAAAGATGCGGGGATTTTCCCGGTCATCCTCCAAGGTCGGCGATTGAAGAACATTAATCCCTTCGATGATCACGATATCAGCCTGTTCTACAACCTCGAACACACCTTCCTCGCGGTCATAGGTTAAATGAGAATATACAGGGGCCTTCACTCTTTCTTTTCCTGACTTTACGTCATTCAAAAATTCAAGGAGCGCTTTCACATCATAGCTTTCAGGAAATCCTTTTCTTGACAGCAAGTTTTTCTTCTTCAGCTCAGCTGTAGGAAATAAAAAACCGTCTGTCGTGATCAGGCTGACCTTGGGGCGATCCGGCAAACGCGAAAGCAGCTTCTGCAAAATCCGCGCTGTCGTGCTTTTCCCGACTGCGACACTGCCGGCAATGCCGATGATAAACGGAATTTTGGCTGAATGAGGGTGCTTCAAAAAAACATTCACATGCTTATTTCGTTCGGCAGCCGACTTGACATGCAAATGAAGCAGGCGAACAAGCGGAATATAGATCGTCTCCACTTCCTCTACGGATAGATGATCATTCAGCCCTTCAACAGCTTTTGCCTCTTCTTCAGAAACAGCAATCGACAAATGGCCCCCAAATCCTGACCAAGACTGCCGGCTGTGCTGTGTATATAAAGTATGTAAATTAAGCTCTTTATTTTTCACTGTTTACACCTGACTCTCTGTAGCTTTAAACAAACGCTTACAAAGATTGTAACGGAAAACATTCCTACTGTCTGCTTATTTTTTCAATTTACCTTTTTAACAAGTCAGCACCGATTCGGTTATATGCAGCCATTTCTTCTTTCGGAACCATACTGCCTCCCGTTCCCCAGACAACATGTACGGCATTTTTCATGCTGTGACGCAGATCATTTTCAGACATGTCGTGTTTCCCGATATCCGATAAAAACAGCTGAACAGGCCCGAACATGCCGGCAAGCGCAGACGGCTCTAAATGCTTATTTTCAGATAAAGCCAGCAAATGAAGCAAAGCATACAGCGTTTCGTCTTCAATTGTATAACAGCCGCTCAGCAAAGGTTCTATCAGATTGCCGACAAATCCTGACGGACGCCCTACTGCAAGCCCGTCAGCAGCCGTTACATTATCCAAGCCGATATCCTGCACAGAGATCTGGTCATGCAGGCCGGAATATAGACCTAAGAGCATAGACGGTGAATGGGTTGGCTCCCCGAAAAATACATGAACATGGTTTCCGTACAATAGCTTCAGTCCAAATGCCACACCGCCCGGCCCTCCGCCGACTCCGCAAGGCAAATACACAAACAGCGGTGTTTCAGGACCAGGCTCGATATCCATAAAGCTGAGCTGTGTTTTTAAACGACTGGCCGCTACCGCATATCCTAGGAACAGCTGGCGGGAATGTTCATCATCAATAAAATAACAGAATGGATCTTGTTCCGCCTGCCGCCGTCCTTCTTTAACCGCTTCACTGTAATCTGAATCGTACTCGATTACGGTGACGCCCTTTTTGCGAAGTAAATCCTTCTTCCACTGTTTAGCGTCGGAGGACATATGCACCGTCACTCGAAAACCTAGTTTGGCGCCAATGATACCGATGCTTAAACCAAGATTGCCTGTTGAGCCGACAGCAATGGAATAGCGTGAAAAAAATGAAGTGAACCGCTCTTCGTGCAAGATGCTGTAATCATCTGTTTCCTTAAGCATTCCTTCTTGAAGCGCAAGCTCCTCCGCATGTTTCAGCACTTCATAAATACCGCCGCGTGCTTTAATCGATCCCGAAATCGGAAGCTCATGATCGCACTTTAAAAGCCATCTCCCCGGAAACGTTTCGCCATACACTTCCTCCAGCTTCTTTTTCATATGGCGTATTTCAAAAAGCGGCGATTCAATCATCCCTTCGGCAGCTTTTGTTTCCGGAAACGCCTCGGCAATATAAGGAGCAAACCGCCGAAGTCTTTTGTCCGCCTCGGCTATCTCGCTTTCCCACTCAGCCGCTTGTAATACCATCCCCTCTTTCTTGCCGGGATTAGCCCAGAATACCGGTCGTGCATCAATCAATTTCTGAATAAATGGATCTTTTATCAGATTACGCAAAGTTTCTTGATTTATCGACATCAGCCATTTCTCCTTCCTTTAACAAATGTATATCTTTATAAAAAACTGCCTGCAAACACACCAAAAGGCGCCTCACACAGGCAGTTCCATGCTTATTTTTTCATGAACACCCGTCCAGCCAGCTTTTCCACAAGGGCTGGAAACAGCTGATATAGCTTTGTGCCGGCATTCATCAAACGAGGAAGGTTGATTTCACGTTTGTTCGTCATAATGGCAGACGCGATTTGTGCTGCCACATCATCTGGGTCAAGCATCCAGCGTTCGACATTTTTGGCATAGTCTCCGCCTTTATCAGCAATAGAAAAAAAGTCAGTCTGAATCGGCCCTGGATTGACTGTCGTCACATAGACGCCTGTGCCCGCCAGCTCCATACGCAAAGCGTTTGAATAGCCGAGCACAGCGTGTTTTGTCGCTGAATAAAGGCTGGATTTCGGTGTGGCAATTTTCCCTGCTTGAGAGGCAATATTGATGATATGGCCGCTTTTTTGCTCAAGCATATGCGGAAGAACAGCTTTTGTACAGGCAATCAGACCGAAAACATTGACATCAAACATTGATTTCATCTCATCAAGTGTAGAGTCTAAAACCGTTTCAAAAATACCGAAACCTGCATTATTGATCAGCACATCAACCGGACCGATCTGATCACGGACGAGGGTGATATCTTCAAGACGGGAGACATCCAGAGGGAAAATATCACATTGTCCGCTCCATTCCTCGGTCATTTTTCTTTTGATTTCCTTCAAACGATCCTCACGTCTTGCCGACAGCAAAACATGGGCTCCTTCAGCCGCACATAAATAAGCGATTCTTTCACCAAGCCCTCCTGAAGCACCTGTAATCCAAATACGCTTGCCAGCTATATTTTTCAACCTGTTCACCTCTCTATTGCTCTAAAGTATGCGGTATTTCCATCCCAATATGACGTGATGCCTGCTTCGGCTGCCAATATATCAAGATGCCCAACCGTTTCTGACATCGTTAAAAACAACTCTTTTTCATAAACGGCAGGAAAGAGCTGCTGACAGACCTGAAAAGCGGTAAGCGGTTTTTCCGACAGCATATGACGCACATCCTCGGTTCGGCTGCTCTGCTTGTCAAACCGCTTCTTGATCAGTGCTCGTACATTGCCAATCGTCTCGCCATGACCGGGAAACACTGTGTTCGGGGCAAGTTCAGACAGCCTCCGCAACGACCGCTGATAATCCAGTAAAGGCTCCGATCTTTTTTCTCCCGTTTTTGGCGCTTCAAGAATCGGGTTAGACGAGCTGTTCGCCAGCAGCAAATCACCGCCAAGCATTCTTCCGGTCTTTTCATGAAAGAGAACAATATGCGACTCTGCATGTCCGGGCATTTCCAGAACAGTCCAGTCACCCATCCCGTCAATTTTCATCCCTTCCGTAACCGTTTGGGTCAAGGATCTTGTACAGGAAAATGCGTACGCCGACCGGATGAGCCTTTCTGCTTTCACATCATCAAATGGAACGCCTAACTCAGGCAGCAGCTTTTGAAAAAAATGTTTTTGCCACTCCATAAATGCCTTGTCTCTGCTGATATATGGTTCGTTAAACGGATGTCCAATCACTTTAATATCATCAGAAAAAACATCAAGCAACCCCGCATGATCCGCGTGATGGTGAGTCAGCACGATCTGCTCAATATCTGACATTTCTATATGTATACTAGCAAGCTGCTCTTTTAGGACTTCAGCTGCTTCTTTAGTGTTCGGTCCGGCATCGATCAGTGTCAGCGCGTCACCTTTCACTAAGTAAACGATGACATCACCGACGGCAAACGGTGTCGGGACGCGAATCGGAATGATATCTGCAGTTGTCATTCTTTTGCTCCTTGTCTTCATTCATTACTCATATTTTAGCTTTTTCTCGGTCCTGTGTCATTATTGCCGTATGAGAATGTCCCTTTTTGAAAAAGCTATTGACATTAGCTTATCCCCCATTGCATAATGAACAACAACTAAAATGAGAACCATTGGAACGCTATGACGAGGAATAGTATACAGGCAATGGCCAGAGAGAGCGATATCCCCAGGCTGAAAGGTATCGCGGCCCGCTTGTTTGTAGAACCTGCCCTCAAGTCGCGGTTAGGAAAACCTAAACGTTTCCCGCGTTACGGGATTTGAGCTGAGCACAAGTTGTGCTAATGAGGGTGGTACCGCGAACCTTTTCGTCCTTTACGTGATGAAAAGGTTTTTTGTTGTTCTGATAGAAGGAGGATATCCATGAAAAAGATAGGATTTGTCGGCGCCGGGTCCATGGCTGAAGCAATGATCAACGGCTTTTTGCAAAGCGGCATTACAAAACCTGAAAATATTTATATCACAAACAGGTCAAACGAAGAGAGACTCAATGAATTAAAGGAAATGTACGGCGTGCGTCCATGCAGGGATAAGAGCGAGTTTTTCACACAAACAGATATCGTCGTTCTCGCTTTTAAGCCTAAGGATGCGGCAGAGAGCATTGACAGCATTCGTTCTTACATGAAGGATCAGCTTGTCATTTCTGTGCTTGCAGGCCTTACCATCGAAACCATTCAGCATTATTTCGGCAGAAAGCTTGCTGTCATACGGGTGATGCCGAATACTTCAGCTGCCATCAGAAAATCAGCAACCGGATTTTCCGTAAGCGCTGAAGCAAGCCAAGACGATATCACGGCGGCTACAGCATTGCTAGAAACAATCGGTGACGCCACATTGGTTGAGGAGCAGCACCTTGATGCCGTTACCGCGATAGCAGGCAGCGGTCCCGCTTACCTGTATCGCTATATCGAAGCGATGGAAAAAGCGGCGCAAACGGTCGGTTTAGAGGAGGAAACGGCTCAAAAATTGATCCTGCAGACAATGGCAGGCGCAACAGACATGCTTCGTCAAAGCGGAAAACAGCCCGCACAGCTGCGCAGGGAGATTACGAGCCCAGGGGGAACAACAGAGGCAGGCCTTCGCGCTTTAACGGAAGCCCGCTTTGAAGAAGCGATCATTCATTGTATTGAAGAAACAGCCAAACGAAGCGCTGAAATCAAAGAGCAATTTGCCGGAGCCGCCTTAGAGAAGCATTTATAGAAAAAAACACAAGACAGAAGGCAAAGCGCTTTCTGTCTTCTTTTATCTTAAGGCTGGCTGGCAGCTTCTGATTGTTTTAATAATGCAGAGATTGTAAAGGACAGCAAGTCGGGAAGCACCTCAAAGGAATAAGGCACATACAGTCTTTCTGTCCATTTGTGCGGGTCTTTTCCAGCCGGGCCGACATTTAATACCGGGACATACAGCGCCTTGTCTTTACTGCTGGGAAGTGAATATCCTCTGTTAAAGAGCGGCATATTGCTTGTGTATGCACCAACCTCCTGTTTTTCCAGCTGAAGATAGCTCAAATCCGAGAGTCCTGGGAAATACTGAACCTCCCGTAAAGCAATGCCGTACCTGTCAGCTGCATATTGAATGAGCTTGCCAGCAGTATTCTTGATTACCTGATCGTTCTTTGATGACACTGCCGGATAAAATGGAGGGCTGTAAAAGAGAACAATGAGCGGCGCATCTTCCTTACACAGCGCTGCGAGCTCAGATACAATTCTAGTCGAAAAATCCCTGTCTCCAAGATCTCCCCTGTTTGCATAAGTGAAATTCAGCACCCGTTCTGTTTCTGAGCTTCCGACACGCCTTTTCGCACGTGCAAGCAGCTCATCAAATGTAAAAACAGAGACAGTTCGTTCAATTGGATGAAATGGCTCAAACTTCTGGAAATCACGTGTTTTTTGCTGAATATGGTTTGAAATCTTCTCTGCCGCCTGCTCTGCGGTTCTCCGCAGCATGTTATGCAGCTCACTCGCAGAGCGCTTCATTGTCAGTACATTAAATAACGTAACGGCCGTATGCGGTGTTTGGACGGAATATGACTCCTTCAAGTCCTTTTGCATTAAGTTTACCGGCGGCGGGGTGACTTCCCCGTCAGCCATTTCGCAGTAATTCACGTTCAGTTCCAGCAGACGGTTGATCTCAGAAACCATTAAATTTGCATTTAAACCGGAAAACGGCTCTCCGACATGCGTCTCTATCCCTTTGCAGAAAAACCCTGCGAGAACCTTGCCGATGCTTCCTGAATACACATATTGCTGCTGGTCGCCCGGAAACTTTTCAAACATCGGTTCGCTATTCAAACAAGCAGTGTATGTAAGATGATATTTTTTCTCCATTTCTTTCAGCGCAGGAACGGCTTCGATCATTCCCCTTGAATTCACTTCCTCGTCAGGAACCGTAATCAAAAGCACATTCCCATCAAAATGACCATTCATTGCCCGCTCAAGCATCGACAGCTGAACAGCCAGCCCCGCTTTCATATCCATCGTGCCTCTCCCGAACAGCCAGTCGCCGCTTTCCGCGTCTGTTCTCACACGTTCAGGAAGCAACTCTTTTTTCTCTAAAAAGGAGTTCAAAAGCTCAGCCGGCTTACAAGCCATATGTTTGAATTCTCCGTAGTCCTCTATGTCCACGACGTCAAAATGGCTCAGCAAGAGCACCGTCTGTTTGACATCTTTCTTTTTGACAAGCGCTGTCAAAAACGTTCTGCCGTCTTCCATCGGATGGAGTGTTACATGATCAGGGTTATTTTGAAAATAAGGCTTGTCCTTTAAAAGATAATAAAGATATTCCGCAAGTGCGGCCTCCCCTTTTGAACCGGTGACACTTTCATACTGGACAAGAGAAGTTAAAAGGGTAAGCAAATCATCCTTAGTCTGCCAATTCATCATTTCCGCCCTCCTATGTATAAAAACGATTTGATCCTAAAAAATAAAATGATTCCCTGTCTATTATACAGAAATGTTTGACAAATTCGGATCGTTTGAGCAGTTTATATGACGTGAAAGAAATGACTTGTTATAATCAATCTCTAAAAACCTTACGGGAGGCGAAAGAAATGGCCAGAAAATTATTCACACCTATTACGATTAAAGATGTAACGTTAAAAAACCGCATTGTGATGTCACCAATGTGCATGTACTCTTCTCACGAAAAGGACGGAAAATTACAGCCGTTCCACATGGCTCACTACATAACGCGCGCAGTCGGCCAGGTCGGATTGATTATTGTGGAAGCATCAGCGGTAAATCCTCAAGGACGAATCACAGACCAAGATTTAGGGATATGGAGCGACGAGCATATCGAAGGTTTCGCAAAGCTGACTGAGCAGGTAAAAGCGCAAGGCTCAAAAATCGGAATTCAGCTTGCCCACGCAGGACGTAAAGCAGAGCTTGAAGGAGATATTTTCGCTCCGTCTGCGATCGCGTTTGACGAGCAATCAAGCACGCCGGTTGAAATGACAACTGAAAAAGTGAAAGAAACCGTGCAGGAGTTCAAACAAGCGGCTGCCCGTGCAAAAGAAGCAGGTTTTGATGTGATTGAGATTCATGCAGCACACGGTTACTTAATTCATGAATTTTTATCTCCGCTTTCTAACCATCGCACAGATGAATACGGCGGCTCACCAGAAAACCGCTACCGTTTCTTAAGAGAAATCATTGATGAAGTCAAACAAGTGTGGGACGGTCCTTTATTTGTCCGTGTATCGGCTTCTGACTATACAGACAAAGGCTTAGATATCGCTGATCATATCGGTTTTGCAAAATGGATGAAGGAGCAGGGCGTTGACTTAATTGACTGCAGCTCAGGTGCCCTTGTTCAGGCAGACATTAACGTATTCCCTGGCTATCAGGTCAGCTTCGCCGAGAAAATCCGCGAACAGGCTGACATGGCGACTGGAGCTGTCGGGATGATTACAAATGGTTCAATGGCTGAAGAAATTCTTCAAAATAACCGTGCAGACCTCATCTTTATCGGCAGAGAGCTATTACGCGATCCTTACTTTGCAAGAACTGCTGCAAAACAGCTGAATACAGACATTCAAGCCCCTGTTCAATACGAAAGAGGCTGGTAATCTTGATCCGAGATATCCGCGGCTCCGCCGCCGGATATCTCTTTTTTTATTTTTGGAGAAACGATCAGCTGACGTTCTCCGTCTCCCTAGTAGAACCAATTAGAGGAGATGACTCCAATGAATGCAGCATGGATCGAAAGGACCTATACGGTTGACGGTTGTGAATTTCATACAAAACACCGAAAAGGATTTAGCGGTGTAACCATTGTCTTTGAAGCCGGCTATGGCACTTCTTCAGAGACGTGGAAACCACTAACAGCGGACATTGATGACGAATTTGGCATATTCACATATGATAGAGCGGGCATTGGGAAAAGCGGACAAAGCAAGGCAGAACGAACAGCCGACCAAAAGGTGAGAGAATTAGAAAGCTTGCTTAAGGCAGCAGGTATAAGACCGCCTTATCTGGCTGTTTCACATTCATACGGATCGGTTATCAGCAGTTTATGGGCCTGTAAAAACCGACAGGATATTATCGGCATGGTGCTCCTTGATCCCGCTTTAGGAGATTACGGCAATGGCGGCTTTACATTTATTCCTGAAGAAATGCATACAGCATACAGAAAGCAGATGATGCTCGAGGAGACACATGCAGACTTTTCGAAAAGTCTGCGGCAGTTCAAACAGCAGCAAGTCCATTTAGGGAACATGCCGCTTATTGTCCTGTCATCAGGTGAACGCACTGAGAAATTCGCCTCCGGTGAAGAGGACTGGAGAAACCTGCATAGCAGCATTTTGTCTCTATCCGATCAAAGCGGCTGGATACAAGCTAAAAACAGCTCACATAACATTCATCATGATGAACCTCATATCGTCCATCTGGCGATTTATGATGTTTGGTGCGCGGCCTGCAAGCAGGCCGCCCCGATATACCAGGCAGTCAATTAAACAAAAACCCCGGCTAAAGCAGCCGGGGTTTTTATTATTTTGTTTCGCGATGAAGGGTATATTTCTTTAACCGCGGTGAGTATTTTTTCAGCTCTAAACGATCAGGATTTGTGCGTTTATTTTTGGTTGTGATGTAGTTTCTGTCCCCTGTTTCAGTGCAAGCCAAAGTAACATTTACTCTCATGTTAACATCTCCTCATAAAACGTAATGGTTACGTTTTATTATACAGCTTAACAACAGATTGTCAAACACCATCTCTTTATCAGCCTCTCGGAACTTGAACCTCTAAGAAATCATACGCTGTGATGCTGTTCGGAAAAACGGCTGCCGCTTCTTTTTGGAGCTCTAAAGAAGCCTCTCCCTGATATCTCGCGCTGATATGAGTTAAAATGAGCTGCTTCGCCCCAGCTTCTTTGGCAGTTACAGCTGCTTGTTCTGTTGTACTGTGAAAATAATCAAAAGCAAGCTTCACATCATCCTTAGCAAAGGTGGCTTCATGCACAAGCACATCACAGTCCCGTGCAAGCTCTTTTATCTTATCGCTCACTCTCGTATCCCCGGAAAACACGACAGCTCTCCCCTTTTTAGGAGGCTCCAGAAAATCCTTCCCGTTTATGATGCGTCCGTCTTCAAGTGTCACAGTTTCACCTTTTTTCATTTTCGAATATACAGGTCCAGGCGGAATATTCATTTCCTTTAATAACGCCGCCTTTAAAGAACCAGGCACATCTTTTTCCTGTACGCGGTACCCGAAGGCCTCTACACCATGAATCGCGGATACAGCTGTGACGATAAACTGATCGTCCTCAAATACCGCTCCCTCTTCAATCTCTTGTATCACAAGCGGATATGTTAGGTGAGTTTTCGTGACGGCAAGACTTGTTTCAATAAACGCCTTGATGCCTTTCGGTCCGTAAACCGTCAGCTCGTCCTCACCGCCCTGAAAAGAACGGCTGCCAAGAAGCCCTGGAAGACCGTATACATGATCGCCGTGCATGTGAGTAATGAAGATTTTTTCTATTTTTCGAGGTTTAATCGATGTATGTAAAATTTGATGCTGTGTGGCTTCCCCGCAGTCAAACAGCCATACAGATCGCCTTTCTTCAAGCAGTTTTAATGCGATCGACGTCACGTTTCTCGACTTAGCGGGAATTCCGGCTCCCGTCCCTAAAAAAAGTAATTCCACATTTCCTTCCTCCTACTAGAACTAGTTACCTACAAGAATACAGGATCATGCGTAAAATGTGAATCTTGCCTCTGATTCGGGCAATCCTTTCGTTCTAGAAATATTTTTGCGCCATTCTGCAAAAAAAGGTCTTAAATGTTTGCTTTCGTTGAATTTTAGATTTAAAATGAAGGAAATATGCGGGGTACTAAAATAAAGCTTCGAATAAAGTGAGGTACTTTTAGTGAAAACAAACCAACAACCAAAAGCAGTAATTGTCATATTCGGTGCAACGGGAGATTTAGCAAAACGAAAACTCTATCCGTCCATTCACCGTTTATATAAAAACGGACAAATCGGAGAAGAGTTTGCAGTTGTAGGAGTCGGAAGAAGACCTTGGTCCAATGAGGATCTTCGCCAAACCGTCAAAACATCTATTTCCTCAGCTGCTGATAAACATATAGATGATTTCACGTCTCATTTCTATTATCACCCGTTTGACGTGACAAACCCTGGTTCTTATCAAGAGCTTAACGTACTGCTCAACCAGCTGGAAGATACATATCAAATCCCGAACAACAGAATGTTCTACTTGGCAATGGCCCCAGAATTCTTTGGGACAATTGCAAAGACATTAAAATCAGAAGGTGTTACAGCAACTACAGGCTGGTCCCGCCTTGTGATTGAAAAGCCGTTCGGCCATGACTTGCCGAGCGCGCAAGCATTAAATCAAGAAATTCGCGAAGCATTTACAGAAGATCAAATTTACAGAATCGATCACTATTTAGGAAAACAAATGGTGCAGAATATTGAGGTCATTCGATTTGCCAATGCGATTTTCGAACCGCTATGGACAAACCGCTACATCTCAAATATCCAGATCACATCAAGCGAATCACTTGGTGTTGAAGACCGTGCTAGATATTACGAAAAATCAGGCGCCCTTCGCGACATGGTGCAAAACCATATTATGCAAATGGTTGCGCTTCTCGCAATGGAGCCGCCGATTAAACTGAACACAGAAGAAATCCGCAGCGAAAAAGTGAAGGTGCTGAGAGCCCTCCGCCCTATTGCAAAAGACGAAGTGGATGAGTATTTTGTGCGCGGACAATATCAAGCCGGTGAAATTGACGGTTTGCCAGTCCCTGCTTATACAGATGAAGATAACGTCGCTCCTGACTCAAATACAGAAACCTTTGTTTCTGGAAAGCTTCTGATCGACAACTTCAGATGGGCTGGTGTTCCATTCTACATCCGTACCGGAAAACGAATGAAAGAAAAGTCTACAAAAATTGTCGTTCAATTTAAGGACATTCCGATGAACCTGTACTACGGCAATGAAAACAACATGAATCCGAACTTACTCGTCATTCATATTCAGCCTGACGAAGGCATTACACTTTACTTAAACGCTAAAAAACTCGGAGGAGCAGCACACGCGCAGCCAATCAAACTGGATTACTGCAGCAATTGCAATGACGAGCTGAACACTCCTGAAGCATATGAAAAATTGATTCACGACTGTCTTCTCGGCGATGCGACGAACTTCGCACACTGGGATGAAGTGGCCCTTTCTTGGAGCTTTGTCGATTCCATTTCTGAAACATGGGCAGCCAACAAAACCCTATCGCCAAACTACGAAGCAGGTTCTATGGGTCCAAAAGAATCAGATGATCTTTTGGCGAAAGACGGCTTGCATTGGTGGAATATATAAAGAAAAAGGCTGAAAGTGCTTGTAAAGCATTTTCAGCCTTTTATTTATGTTGTATCAAGCTTTCTGCCTCTAAGCGGCTCAAAAAGACGATTGATTCTCTCTCTGTCGTAATCTAATATCCAACTGTTATATGTTTCATACATATCCTGTATTGTTTCAGCTGCAGCAGCTAAAATATCGCAGCCTCGATCATCATAAAGATAAAAAATGGTTCTCTTTTTTATATTGATAAAGTAAATTTTTTGAGAAATACTTGGTTTTATCCCCATATCTTGATTACATATCGCTCTCAGCATTGAAATATATCTTACATCACCAGCTTTACACCTCAGAAAAAATCTATGCGTTTTATTATCATCATCAGAACAAGTATAAGAGACAGCAATGTGCTGCAGTTTTTTCAACACAGCTTTTTCTCGAATGTACCGTGAGAAAATATGTAATTTGCTCTTATATCTCCTTCCCCCTTCAGCTATAACAAATATATCATCATCATCGGCATGTAAAGACTTAAATAAAGTGACAGCTCTCTTGTATGCGTTATCTATACAAGGGCTGTGTAGATAAGCAGCATTCACATTATATCCTACGCCTATTTCAAACCGGATGCCGATCTGCCAGTTATAAAACAAAGGAGGTGTAAGTCGTAAACCAGGAAAATTTTCAAGTACATACTCATTTACAGGCAAAACATACATCCTTTCGTTCCCCGCACTCTATTTCAAAAAAATCCCGCAGCTGTCAGGCTGCGGGATTTCCACATCATTATTTCATCCATTCAGTATGGAAGACACCGTCTTTGTCTGTGCGCTCATAAGTATGGGCGCCGAAGTAGTCACGCTGCGCTTGGATCAAGTTTGCAGGCAGCACGGCTGTGCGATAGCTGTCATAATAAGCTAGTGCGCTTGAGAATGAAGGTACCGGCACACCTTGGGCAACTGCAAGTGAAATCACTTGGCGAAGCGCTCCTTGGTAGCTTTCTGCAATGTTCTTGAAGTGGCTGTCAAGCAGCAGGTTATCAAGCTCAGGATCACGGTCGTAAGCTTCTTTGATTTTCTGCAGGAATGCCGCACGGATGATGCAGCCGCCGCGGAAGATCATAGCGATTTCACCGTAATTGAGATCCCAGTTGTATTCTTCAGAAGCTGCTTTCATTTGGGCAAATCCTTGGGCGTAAGAACAGATTTTGCTCATGAACAGCGCTTTTCTGACTGCTTCGATCAGCTCTTCTTTATTTTCTGTAACAGGCTTCACTTCAGGCCCTGAAAGAAGGCCGCTTGCTTTCACACGCTCATCCTTCATCGCTGAAATAAAACGTGCGAATACAGATTCAGTGATAATCGGAAGCGGAACACCTAAGTCAAGTGCACTTTGGCTTGTCCATTTTCCTGTTCCTTTTTGACCCGCTTTATCAAGAATTACATCAACAAGCGGTTTACCTGTTTCTTCATCTTTTTTCGTGAAGATATCAGCAGTAATCTCGATCAGATAGCTGTCAAGCTCGCCTTTATTCCATTCAGCAAATACTTCATGAAGCTCATCAGCTGAAAGACCGAGTACCTGCTTCAGGATGAAATAAGATTCAGAGATCAGCTGCATATCCCCGTATTCAATACCGTTGTGCACCATTTTTACATAATGGCCGGCACCGTCCGGACCGATATATGTCGTACACGCTTCACCGTCAACTTTTGCAGAAATTGCTTCAAGAATTGGCTTCACAAGTTCATGAGCTTCTTTTTGTCCGCCAGGCATGATAGAAGGCCCTTTAAGCGCTCCTTCTTCTCCGCCTGAAACGCCTGTGCCGATAAAATGAATGCCGCTTTCAGCAAGCTCTTTGTTTCGGCGCTGTGTATCTTTATAATATGTATTTCCGCCGTCAATTAAAATATCGTCCTTCTCTAAGTGAGGAAGAAGAGATTGAATTGTCGCATCTGTAGCAGTTCCCGCTTTAACCATTAACAAAATTTTGCGCGGTGTTTCCAAGGATTGAACAAATTCTTCAATGCTGTAGGTGCCGACAACGTTTTTGCCTTCAGCCTCCTGCAAAAATTCCTCGGTTTTGCTGCTTGATCTGTTGTAAACAGAAACAGAAAATCCTCGGCTTTCAATATTTAAAGCCAGATTTTTACCCATTACCGCAAGTCCGATAACTCCGATTTGTTGTTTTGACATATTCTAACGTCCCTTCTGCAAACGTTTAACCATTTTAAAATTTACATTAAAATAAAATGATATTTATACTATTGAAATTACCATACTTCACCCCCTTATTTCAAGACATTCAGCTTTTCTTTTCATCTTGAAAAAAATCTTTATTAAAGCTTGTCCCGCTTGTTTTGCTCTCGTCTTTTTTAACCTTTGCACCTTTTCTGATCAGCTTGGAGCCGTACTTTTCATTCAGTTTTTCCATCATCTGCTGAATCGGTTCATCCTTCGCATCCTCTGTAAAGCTGAACAAATCGAGCTGCTTATAGGCCTGCTCTTTTTCTACCAAATCCGTTCCGGTAATGCCGAGCAGCCTGATGGGGTTTTTGTTCCAATGCTTAAAGAAGAGATGTTCTGCTTCATTATATATTTCGTTTTTTTGATCTATCGGATTCTTCAGTGTGATGCTTCTCGTAATGGTTTTCCAGTCCGCATATCTGATCATAATAAACAGCTTTGAAGCCATTACTTCCTTACGCTGCAAACGGTCGCTAACTGATGCGGACAGTTTGCGAAAAACAGCTAACAGCTCATCCTCATCGGCAGAATCATGAGAAAGTGTGGATGAATTACCTACGCTTTTAAATTCATAAATGCGCTCCGGATCAACAGGAGCATGGTGAATGCCGTTCGCTTTATTTTTTAGACGGGGCCCGTTGATGCCGAGCAGCCGTTTTAGCGAGTGTTCGTCAGCTGCTGCTAAATCTCCAATCGTATCAATACTGAGCCCGTTCAGTTTTTCCGCCGTCTTTTTACCTACGCCATGCATTTCTCCAACTGGGAGAGGCCAAAGGATATCAGGCACTTCTCTTTTTCTCAGGATGGTGATCCCAAGCGGTTTTTTCATATCGGATGCCATTTTAGCGAGAAATTTATTAGGGGCAATTCCGATACTTGACGGAAGCAGCAGCTCTTTCTGCAGTCTGCTTTGTATTTCTTTTGCCGTCTCATAGGCATTGCGGCTGTATGGTGTATCCGTCATATCCATATAGCCTTCGTCGATGGATACAGGCTCCACCAAATCTGTATATTCACGGAGGATGCTAAACATCGCTCTTGAAGAGCTTCTGTAGCGGTCGAAGTTCGGCGGAAGGACGATGAGCTCAGGACAGTTACGCTTTGCTTCCCAAACCGGCATGGTTGTTTTCACGCCGTGCGCCCTTGCTTCGTAGCTGCATGTGACAACGATGCCTTTGCGTTCTTTGACGTTTCCGGCAACTGCAACCGGCTTTCCTCGGAGAGCCGGGTCATATGCCATTTCCACCGATGCATAGAAACTGTTCATATCAATATGGAAAATAATTCGGCCCTTCCCCGGCATAAACATATCTCCTTTCCGTTCATTAGACAACGGCTTGTACATATAGTAAAATGAAGGTATTGAATGGATGTGATTACAATGTTTGTGGAATCGATAAATGACGTTTTATTCTTAGTCGATTTTTTCACAATTATTCTTCCGGCTCTGACCGCCATCGGGATTGCTTTTCTCTTGCGAGAGTGCCGTGCCGGCGAGCAGTGGAAATCAAAACGAACAGATGAACATCAGACGGTCTTTCGAATAAACCGAACAGACTTTCTTATTATTATATATCATCGCATTACAACTTGGATACGTAAAGTCTTCCGCATGAATTCACCTGTGAATGATGATGAAGACGTCAGTTCCCTTCTTTTATAAACCGCATTTATAAAAAGGAGGAGAACAAATTGTTAAAAACATATCAGAAACTTTTGGCTTTAGGGGCCTTTTTGATCGTATTATGCTCGGGCAACGCAGCTTTTGCTGCAACAAATCAGGTGGGAGGTCTCGGTAACGTCGGTTTTTTCCACGACTATTTAATTGAGCCTTTTTCCTCGCTGCTGAAAGGCGTTGCCGGACTGTTTCACGGAGAGTACGGGTTGTCTATCATTCTTGTAACCGTTATTGTGCGCGTTGTGGTACTGCCTTTGTTTGTCAATCAGTTTAAAAAACAGCGTGTGTTCCAAGAGAAAATGGCAGTCATTAAACCGCAAGTAGACAGCATTCAAGCCAAAATCAAAAAGACAAAGGACCCGGAAAAGCAGAAAGAACTTCAAATGGAAATGATGAAGCTGTATCAGGAGCATAATATCAACCCGCTTGCGATGGGCTGTCTTCCAATGCTGATTC
The DNA here is from genome assembly GCF_037964915.1 of Bacillus sp. FSL K6-1012. Lineage (NCBI taxonomy): Bacteria > Bacillati > Bacillota > Bacilli > Caryophanales > Bacillaceae > Bacillus > Bacillus sp. FSL K6-1012. The sequence continues at coordinate 2,484,899 of NZ_CP150175.1, forward strand.
AGTTTCCGATTATGATTGGGTTTTATTACGCAATTCGTTCAACACCTGAAATTGCGTCGCACTCGTTTCTATGGTTCAGTTTAGGACAATCTGATATTCTCGTGTCCCTTAGTGCAGGGATTATGTATTTTGTCCAAGCCTATGTCGCTCAAAAGCTGAGTGCGAAATATTCCGCTGTCCCGCAAAATCCGGCAGCGCAGCAATCTGCAAAGCTAATGGTGTTTATCTTCCCTGTGATGATGACGATTTTCTCGCTTAATGTACCTGCGGCCCTTCCGCTGTACTGGTTCACCAGCGGCCTGTTCTTGACAGTGCAAAACGTCGTACTTCAGATGACACACCATAAACATAAAAAAACAGCCGCTCTTACAGAGCCGGTGAAATAAAAAAACAACTCCGACTTTTGTTCGGAGTTGTTTTTTTATTTCCATCACTTTTTAGAACCTGCATCCGTTTAAAAAGAAGAAAATCGGGAATACCTTTACTCACATCCAAATGAAAGGAGCTGGTGTCGTGACGGAACAGTCTCAACAAAAAAATATTTCTGTGCCTGAGGGAATTTGGATCATGAAACAAACATGGAATGATGTCTTATTTGCTCATTGGCCGGTTGATTACTCTACCCTTCGAGCTAAGATTCCGCCGATATTGGACATAGATACATATAACGGACAAGCTTGGGTCAGCGTGCTTCCCTTTATGCTCACAAACCTTCGCGCGCGTTTTCTCCCTCCTATTCCCGGAGCCCAGTCCTTTCCAGAGCTTAACCTGCGCACTTATGTCACCTATAAAGGCAAGCCGGGCATTTATTTCTTCAGCTTAGATGCTGATCATCGGCTGGCAGTTCAAGGTGCACGGACTTTCTTTCATTTGCCTTATTTTTACGCCGATATGAAAGCCGAAAAAAATGGGGCTGATATGGAATATAGAAGCAAACGGAGAGACGCCGGAAAAGCAGAATTCGGCGCCAAGTACCGGCCGCTCTCTGCGCCTTTTACAGCGCAAGAGGGTTCGCTTGATTACTGGCTGACGGAGCGCTACAGACTCTACACCGCCCATCGTGACAAGCTCTATTATGAGGACATTCACCATCATCCTTGGCTTCTTCAAAGAGCCGAGGCCCAGTTTTCAATCAATACAGTGGCTGATGCTCACGAAATCACTTTACCAGACTCAGAACCGCTGCTTCATTTTGCCAAAAAACAAGACGTGTTATTTTGGCCGCTTCGACAATGGCACTGACTGTCAGAAAAAAACCCGAATGCCAGATCCGCACTCGGGTTTTTCTTCATTATTTTGCTGCTTCTTCAATAATGGCAACAACCATTTCTGCTGTTTTCACCAGCTCTTCAATCGGCATTTTTTCGTTCTTCGTATGAATTTGCTCATACCCGACAGCAAGATTGACCGTTGGGATGCCGTGGCCTGCGATTACGTTTGCGTCGCTTCCGCCACCGCTCGTTTGCAGCTCGCTCGTGCGTCCGATTTTCGCTGCCGCTTTTTTCGCGATTTCAACGACTTGGTCGCCATCTTGATATTTAAACCCTGGATACATGACTTCGATTTCGACTTCTGCACGTCCGCCCATATCAGCTACCGCCTCTTCAAAAGCAGCTTTCATTTTTTGAACCTGCGCTTCCATTTTTTCTGGAACTAAAGAACGGGCTTCAGCGAGAATATGAACTTCGTCGCACACAATGTTTGTTTGTGTGCCGCCTTCAAATCGGCCGATGTTTGCTGTTGTTTCTTCATCGATGCGGCCCAAAGGCATTTTTGAAATGGCCTTGCTTGCGATTGTAATCGCTGATATACCTTTTTCTGGTTCAACTCCGGCGTGTGCAGTTTTACCATAAATCGCCGCTCTTACCTTCGCCTGAGTCGGTGCCGCAACAATGATATTGCCGACTTTTCCGTCTGAATCAAGAGCATAACCGTAGGATGCTGTTATCATGGAACGGTCCAGCGCCTTTGCCCCGATAAGACCTGATTCTTCACCTACTGTGATGATGAATTCAATCGTGCCGTGCTCAATGTTTTCTTCTTTGAGCACTTTAATTGCTTCAAACATGGCAGCCAATCCGGCTTTGTCATCGGCGCCTAAAATCGTTGTGCCGTCTGTTTTGACATATCCGTCCTCAACAACCGGTTTTACGCCGTTTCCGGGTACGACTGTGTCCATATGAGATGTAAAATAAATTGTATCTGTCTTTTTCGTCCCTTTTAATGTGCAGATCAGGTTACCGGCTCCGTGGCCAGTGATATCCATTGTATCGTCTTCTTTTACGTCTACCCCTAAATCAGAAAATTTCTGTTTCAACACTTTGCAGATTTCAGCCTCGTGCTTCGTTTCTGAATCGATTTGTACAAGCTCTAAAAATTCTTCCAGCAGGCGTTTTTCATTCACCATTTGTAAGTCCCTCCATGTTAAAGCGGTATGTTACCGTGCTTTTTTTTCGGTCTCTCTTCTGTCTTATGTGCAAGCATGTGAAAAGCTTGGATGAGTCTTTTCCTTGATTCTTCCGGCAAAATGATGTCATCGACCATTCCGCATGCCGCCGCTTTGTAAGGGCTGGCGTTTTGTTTTTTGTATTCAGCTGTTTTTTCGCGTTTTGTCTTTTGCGGGTCAGCTGACGCTTCAATATCCTTATCATACAAAATAGATGCCGCACCTTCAGCACCCATCACTGCGATTTCGGCATTTGGCCAAGCAAACACGAGATCCGCTCCGATGGATTTGCTGTTCATGGCGACATACGACCCGCCATACGCTTTTCTGATAATGAGCGTTACTTTTGGGACCGTCGCTTCTGCATAAGCAAACAGCAATTTGGCTCCGTGTCTGATAATGCCGTTATGCTCCTGCTGAATGCCGGGCAAAAACCCCGGAACATCTTCGACAGTTAACAGCGGGATGTCAAAGGCGTCACAAAACCGGATAAATCTCGCTGCTTTATCAGCCGCGTCAATCGTCAGGCTTCCTGCTAAATGTTTCGGCTGGTTTGCCACAATTCCGATCGTTTTTTGGCCAAGCTTTGCAAATCCGATGACGATATTTTTCGCAAAATACGGCTGAATCTCAAAAAAAGACTGCGGATCAGCCAATTCCTGAATCACCGCCCGAACATCATACGGCTTTGTGCTGTCAGCCGGCACGAGGCGGTTTATTAACGAGCTGGAGGCCTCATCCACAGATGAAGGTAGTGATATCTGTTTGTCGAGCGGCAAATAAGACAGCAGCTTCTTCACTCCTGCCAGAACCTCCTCTTCCGTTTTTCCGGAAAAGTGGGCATTTCCGCTGACGGCATTATGTATTCCCGCTCCTCCTAAGCTCTCCGCATCAACCTGTTCTCCTGTTACTTTTTCAATGACCTTCGGACCGGTAATAAACATTCGGCCCGTCTGTTCTGCCATAAAGATAAAATCAGTAAGTGCCGGAGAGTACACAGCGCCTCCAGCGCACGGTCCTAATATAACCGAGATTTGCGGAATGACTCCGGAATATAAGACGTTTCGGTAAAATATGTGACCGTATCCATCTAATGATACCACACCCTCTTGAATTCTCGCACCACCTGAGTCGTTCAGCCCGATAATCGGGGCTTTATTTTTTGCTGCAAGATCCATAAGAGAGGTAATCTTTTTCGCATGGGTTTCGCCAAGCGCCCCGCCGAATACGGTAAAATCCTGCGCAAACACATATACAGAGCGGCCGTCAATCGTACCGTAACCCGTCACGACTCCATCTCCCAATATACGCTGCTCCCTCGTTAAGCTTCGGCTCTCCATGAAGGGATATAATTCGATAAAACTATCCTCATCCAAGAGATAGGCGATCCTTTCCCGCGCTGTGAGCTTTCCCTTTTTCCGCTGTTCAGCCTGCTTTGCATGTCCCCCGCCTTCTTCCGCCTGCCTGCGCCTGTTGTATAGATGACCGATATGCTCATTCATGTTCAATGTCTTAATCTCCTTTCGGTTCACAGAGCTCGACAAGCACGCCGTTTGTTTCCCGCGGAGAAATAAACGCGATCTGTTTCCCGTTTGCTCCCTGTCTCGGCTGCCTGTCTATTACATCAATTTGCCGGTTTGATAATGCTTGAAGCTGATCTGTTAAGCCGCTGCATAGAAACGCAACATGGTGCAGCCCCTCTCCTTTTTTATCTAAAAATGTACGGACAGGGCTGTCAGGCGTTAACGGCTCGATCAGCTCCAAATAAACGCCTCCCGCTTGGAAAAGAGCAATGGTCACCTTTTGCTCTTCAACCGTTTCTTGATGAAGAAACGTTAATCCCAATACATCTTCATAAAAAGCTCTGGCCTTGTTTATGGAATAAACGGCAATCCCAATATGGTCAAGTCCGGTCATTTTCATCCCTGCTTTCCGGCAATAGATATCGCTTGTCCGCCCATACAAAACACGATAAAATATAATCAGATTGTCTAAGGAGTGAAACCATGTCTCAAAAACTGATGAAAAGCGTTTTAATCGTGATTTTGGGAGTTTTTATTCTTTCAACAGTACTCTCAGGAATCGTTATGTTTTTATAATGATAAAAAAGCAGGCGGCCTATTGAACAGGAACAACCTGCTTTTTTATCAGGGCTTTATGCTCAATGGCAATCTCCTCAAAAGACCGGGAGTCTTTCGTGATCAGCACTCTCGTCCCCACCGGAATCTCTTGAAACAGATGGACAACTTCATCGTTATGCATACGTATACAGCCGTTAGATACAAATTGACCGATAGATTCTTCCCGGTTTGTCCCGTGAATTCCGTAGATCCGGCCGTCTGTCCCTCTCGCATCAAACCCAATCCATCTTGCCCCAAGCGGGTTCTCAGAAGCTCCGCCTTCAATATTTTTCTTTCTGTAATAAGGATTCGCCGCTTTTACTGTAATCGAAAATTCTCCCTCAGGCGTCAGATCATCCGACTTTCCGGTTGCCACACGATAAACGCCTTCAATTTTGTTGTCGATGATGACAGCAAGCTCATTTGTTTTCTTGTTGACGATGACATACGGGTCACCTGGAAGCGGATTTTCGCCAAGCGGCCATATCGGAGAAATAATCATCAATATTGAACATAAGAAAAAACGCATAAGCTCCTCCTTTTCCATTAGGTTGACCAATGGAGGATGAGCTCATGCGAGTTAAGCGAGCGATTTTTCTGCTTTGATTCCTTTGAAATAACTTTTGATCACTAAATATTGCTCCATTTCCCCAAGAAGATGAAAGAGTGCGGCTCTCGCTTCAAATTCTTCTCTTGTCGCAGGAAGCGGCATCTCTTCGAATTCTTTTCTCATGTCAGCAAGTCTTTTCAAAAATTTGTAGGCTGTATTCCCCGGGTGAATTGCTTCCCGCAGATCGCGAAGAAATTCAGCAATCATTTTACCTTGGTCCACCGTAATGGAGATGGATGTCACTTTAGGAAGAAGGCGCTCAATGATTTCAAATTGTTTTTCTCTCATTTTAAAATAATGATAGTGCTGATTTTCGTGGCGCAGAATGTGGTTTTGTACATCTCGGTACGCCAGGTTTTTGGCTTCAGTGATTAACTGGTGTGTTTCCGGAATTTCTTTTCCTGTCCAATCTTGCTCACCAGTTAACAAATACCGTTCGATTTCTGCGAAAATGACAGCAAAATTGTCCTCTATCTTTTTTCGATAGGCGATCAGCTTCCGGTCAAGGCTCGGCATATACAGATTCATTAAAAGAGCAACGCCGATTCCCACCGTAATTAACTGGACTTCATTCCAGATGAATTGGGGCGTAATGCCGCCGGACATATACAGATGAAGGATAATAACAGAGCTGGTGACGATACCTTCGTTGATTTTTAATACAACTGTTGTCGGGATGAAAATCAGCAAAAGCAATCCAATGACAAATGGATGATAACCAATCAGTTCGAAAAAGAGATAGGAAAAGAGAATTGCCAGACAGCATGCTGCAAATCGGGCCCATGACGCTTGAAGCGACCGTTTTTGTGTGATTTGTATGCACAAAATGGTGATGATTCCTGCTGATGCGAAGTTTTGCAAATGCAATAGCTGGCTTAAATAAATAGCCAGAGCTGTTCCAAGTGCGGTCTTTATTGTGCGGTAACCAATTTTAAACATGTCGGACTCCATTCTATTTGTTTCTTCAACAAAAAAGAAGAAGCACAAGCCTTCTCCTTTTTCCCTATATTCTATAATATTTTTTCTAAAAAGTCCTGCGCTCTTTTGGATTTTGGCGAAAGAAAAAATTCTTTCGGGTTGCCGTCCTCGACGATCATTCCTTCATCCATAAATAACACGCGGTCGGCCACTTCTTTTGCAAAGCCCATTTCATGTGTAACAATTACCATGGTCATACCGGTTTCAACCAGTTCTTTCATGACTTGGAGCACTTCTTTGACCATTTCAGGGTCAAGCGCGGATGTCGGCTCGTCGAACAGCATGATTTCAGGATTCATTGCCAAAGCACGAGCGATGGCGACACGCTGCTTTTGTCCGCCTGATAAACGGTTTGGATAGTCATTTCGCTTTTCAAACAATCCGACTTTGCGCAGCAGCTCTTCGGCTTTTCCCTGTGCAGTCTGCTTGGATTCTTTTTTGACATTTACAGGTGCGTACATGATATTTTCGAGAACCGTTTTGTGCGGAAAAAGATGAAAATGCTGAAATACCATTCCGATGTTTTCCCGTACCTTTAATGTATTGGTTTTCGGCTGTGTAATCTCTTTGTCTTTAATTGTGATGGTTCCGCCGTTAGGTTTCTCCAAGAGATTCAAACAGCGAAGAAATGTTGATTTGCCTGAGCCTGAAGGGCCAATGACGGCAACAACCTCACCTTCAGCGATGTTTGTTGAAATGTTTTTTAATACTTCATGTTTCCCAAATGATTTTGACAGCTTTTCAACCTTAATCATTGGATTTCAGCTTCCTTTCTACAGCCTTGCCGATAAACGTTAAAATAAGGACAAGCACATAATAAATCAATCCGGCGATAATCAGCGGCTCAAGGTAATTGTAAGTGGCGGCGCCAGCTTGATACGCGCGTCTCATGACATCGCCAAGACCAATAACGGTAACGATCGCCGATTCTTTTGTTAACGTAATTAATTCATTTACAATGGCAGGTGATATATTTTTGAAGGCCTGCGGCAAAAGCAGATCCTTCATCATTTTGCCGTACGGAACACCCAGTGCGACAGCAGCCTCTTTTTGCCCTTTATCAATTGCGTTGATTCCCGCTCTGATAATTTCCGATACATAAGCAGCGGAATTCAGTGACAATGCGACAACCGCCGCCCAAAACTGGTCAATTTGAAAGCCGAGCAGCTGCGGGAGCCCGAAATAAACAATCATAAGCTGCAGCACTAAAGGCGTGCCGCGAAATACTGATGTGTAAAAATCAGCAATCCAGATCAGCGGGCGGAATGTGCTGATCTTGCATAAGCTTAGCACAATCCCTAATATAAGTCCGATAATAGCAGATACAACAACAATTTTTAATGTGATTGCTAAGCCTTCTAATATAAAAGGAATTTGGGGGATCGTTGCTGAAAAATCCAAATTCATAGCCTTTGTCTCCTTTTCTTACAGGAAAAAAGATTTCCTATTCAATAAAAAGGCTCAACGAAAAAGTTGAGCCGCTTTTTTTACTTCTCGCCAGTGAACCATTTTTTCTTCAATTTTTCGAGCTCTCCGTTATCTTGCATTTCTTTGAGCGCTTTATTGAATTTGTCCGTCAGTTCACTGTCTTTTCTGAAAGCAATCGCAGAACCGGCTTCTTCCGCTTTCGCATCAGGAATCACGAAGCCCTGCAGGTCATCATTTGATTTGAAATACCCTTCTGCCACCATGTCTTCAATAATCGCGGCGTCAAAGCGGTCAGATTTGATTTCCTGCACCAAATCAGAAATTCTGTTGCGGTCTTCTGTTTTAAAATCATATTCCGGAGAAAGCTCTTTCCCCTTCTCTTCCTGAATGGAGCCAAGCTGAACGCCGACTGTTTTTCCTTTGAGATCTTTTAAAGACTTAATGCCGCTGTCTTTTTTGCTGACAATCATATGATTCGCTGTGTAATATACATCGGAAAAATCAACTTGTTTTTTACGATCAGGCGTCGGTGTCATTCCTGACAAAACCAAATCAACTTGTTTTGATTTCAGTGCTGTAATTAAGCTGTTAAAGTCCATATCCTGCACTTCAATTTCGTAGCCGGTTTTCTTCGCAAGGGCCTTTGCCAAATCTACATCAAAACCGACAATGTTATCGCCATCTTTATATTCAAACGGTTTGTAATCCGCCGAAGTTCCCATAACTAATTTTTTCTTGCCGCTTTCTGAACCTGAACTGCTTGAGCCGCAAGCAGATAATGCAAAGGTGATGCACGCAGCTATCAGTAATAAGAGCCATTTTTTCATGATCCATTTCCCCCATATTCATTACTTTTATCATATTTGAATATTTATTCGTTAATTTGTATTTTAAACACTTTCTTATTTTTATGCAATACTATTTTTAAAAATTATCTCAAAGCTTATTTTTCCAGCAATCTCTTTTCATATTACTAGATAAAAGGACATCTTCTGTAGCGTAGCCATTGAATAAACTCTAATATTTATTCATTATAACTTGGAATTTTATGCACAAAAAAACCCCGTGCCGCTCGGGCATCCGGGGTTTTATCTTATACTTCTTCGCAATATTCTTCGAAGGCTTCCTGCAGTTTAGAGACAACTGCCATCGGCTCATGGCCTTCAATTTCATGACGCTCCACCATTTTCATGATTTTCCCGTCTTTTAGAATAGCAAATGACGGAGAGGATGGCGGATATCCTTCGAAATATTCGCGCGCTCTTGCCGTCGCTTCTTTATCCTGTCCCGCAAACACAGTCACGAGCTGGTCAGGTCTTTTGTCATAATGAACGGAATGGTATGCAGCCGGTCTTGCGATCCCGCCCGCGCATCCGCAGACAGAGTTGACCATGACAAGCGTCGTTCCTTTTTTCGTAAGTGCCTCGTCCACCTCTTCAGCTGTTTTCAGTTCGGTATATCCGGCAGCTGTAATTTCTTGTCTCGCTTGGCGGACAACATCATTCATAAATAAATTAAAGTCCATGTTCAATGAAGACCTCTCCTTTTTCATCATCTGTTCTTATGATAGCAAGGAAACCGCCTTATCGGCAAATGCTACCGCTTATATCGGAGGATTTTTTGCTTTCCGTTTACTCCTTACAAGATAAGGGAATTATATAATCAGATGTATAAATAAAGGAGCAGTTTTGTATGAGCCACCGGAAAGCTTTACTTATTCATAACGGAAACGCCGGCAACAAAAATATAGAAAAAGCATTAGGAGCTGTTGTGCCGGTTTTATCACAATCGTTAGATGAGGTGATCATTAAACAGACAAAGAAAAAAGACGATGCCTATCATTTTTGCCGTTCAATAGATGATTCTATCGAGACTGTCTTTATTCTCGGCGGCGACGGTACAGTCCATCAATGCATCAATGGCATCAGTACTTTAGAAAGAAGGCCAGCTGTCGGTATTTTGCCCGGCGGAACGTGCAATGACTTTTCAAGAGTGCTGGGCATTCCTCAAAATCTTGCAAAGGCAGCCGAAGCACTCGTGTCAGGAAAAAAATCCAAGGTTGATGTATGCCAGATGAACGATCGTTATTTTTTGAATTTCTGGGGGATCGGCCTGATCGCAGAAACATCGAATCAAATCAACGAAACGGAAAAAGCGTTATTAGGAAAAATCAGCTATTTTACAAGCGCGTTACGTACCGTCTCATCCGCTGAGTCCTTTCCTATTTCATTGACAATCGATGGGCAAGAGATAAAAGATGAAGCCGTTATGCTGCTTGTCATGAACGGACAGTACATCGGAACGAATCGAATTCCCCTGCCGGATGCCAGTATATGTGACGGATTACTTGATATCCTCATTTGCCGCAGCACCAATCTCTCCGCTTTGCGCGAGCTGATGAATATGGAACAGGGCACAATAGAGCGGTTCACCGGTGAGCTGTCCTATGTTCAGGCCTCTCGCGTCGAAATTGAAACGGATACCGTCAAAAAGGCTGATACAGATGGAGAAGTGTACACACATACACCCGCTGTGATTCAAGTCCTTCCGCAGCACATTGACATGCTTATTCCCCGCAATGAATAACTGTCCGCTGGTAAAGGACGTTTATAAAGAGCGAACAGCTTCATAGAAAGAAATCCGTTGACTCTCCCCTAAGAGGAGGTCTTACAGTATAAGGGATACACTTTCGTAAAAAGGGGAAGTCACATGAAGAAACAGAACATCACATTAGCTATATTATTAACCAATTTATTCATTGCCTTTTTAGGGATCGGGCTTGTGATTCCGGTAACGCCCGCGATTATGAATGAATTGCATTTATCCGGTACCGCGGTCGGCTATATGGTTGCATGCTTCGCTGTTACGCAGCTTATTGTGTCACCAATCGCCGGACGCTGGGTTGACCGCTTCGGACGCAAAATTATGATCGTGATTGGCCTGTTGTTTTTTAGTGTTTCAGAGTTTTTATTCGGCATCGGAAAAACAGTTGACATTTTATTTATATCCCGTATGCTTGGCGGTATCAGTGCTGCTTTCATTATGCCCGGGGTCACGGCTTTTATCGCCGATATCACTACTGTTAAAACACGGCCGAAAGCGCTCGGCTATATGTCAGCCGCTATTTCAACAGGTTTTATTATCGGTCCCGGCATTGGCGGATTTTTAGCGGAAATCCATTCCCGTCTGCCTTTCTTCTTTGCGGCAGCCTTTGCGTTAATAGCAGCCATTTTATCGATGCTAACGCTTCGGGAACCGGAGCGAAATCCTGAGAATGAGAAAATAGAGGGCCAAAAGACAGGATTCAAGCGGATTTTTGCACCTATGTATTTCATTGCTTTTCTCATCATTTTAATATCGTCTTTTGGATTAGCATCGTTTGAATCTTTATTTGCGTTATTCGTTGATCATAAATTCGGATTTACGGCCAGTGACATTGCCATTTTGATAACTGGGGGAGCAATTGTCGGAGCCATCACGCAAGTCGTCTTATTCGACCGCTTCACAAGGTGGTTTGGGGAAATCCGTTTAATCCGCTACAGCTTAATTCTCTCAACTAGTCTTGTGTTTTTGCTGACCATCGTAAATTCATATGCTGCGATTTTATTAGTTACCTTCACCGTATTTGTCGGATTCGATCTTATGCGGCCGGCCGTAACAACCTATCTGTCAAAAATTGCGGGAAATGAACAGGGGTTTGCCGGCGGGATGAATTCAATGTTTACGAGTATCGGCAATGTGTTCGGCCCTATTATCGGGGGAATGCTATTCGATATTGACTTAAACTATCCATTTTATTTTGCAACAGTAGCTTTAGCCATAGGCATTGCGCTGACCATTGCCTGGAAAGCCCCTGCCCATATAAAAGCCAGCATGTAAAAAAAGCGTATTCTTTGTGTACTGCAAAGGATGCGCTTTTTCATTATACTGATCATAAGGGGGGATGGCATGAAGGACTCGTTTTACTCAATTGGAGAAGTTTCAAAACTGGCAAATGTGTCGATTAAAGCGCTTCGTTACTACGATAAGATTGATTTATTCAAACCCGCCTACGTCGACCCGGATACGAACTACCGCTATTATACTGACTCCCAGCTCTATCATCTTGATTTGATCAAATCATTAAAATATATTGGCACACCTTTAGAAGAGATGAAAAAGGCACAGGAATTAGAGATGGAGGAACTGTTTGCTTTTTATACAGAGCAGGAAAAGCAAATCAGGGAGAAATTAGATTTTTTATCAACATTGGAGCAGACCATTTCTCTGGTGAAAAAGCGAATGAAACGGCAGATGGAATATCCTGCGCTCGGTGAGGTGTTTGTTCTAGATGAGGAAGAAACACGGATTATACAGACAGAGGCAGAGGGAATCGGGCCTGAAAACGTGCTCAACGCCTCATACAGCAAACTAAAAACATTTATCGAATCAGCTGATGGTTTTTCGAACAATAGCTACGGTGCTACTTTCTCGTTTCAGCCGTACAACAACATTGATGAAATGACTTACCGTCATATTTTTACGCCTGTCTTAACGAATAAACAAATTTCTGCGATTACGCCGGATATGGAAATCACAACAATACCAAAAGGCAAATATGTTTGTATCGCTTATAATTTCTCGCCAGAGCATTATTTTCTCAACTTACAAAAGCTGATCAAGTATATCACGGACCGTCAATTAACGGTTATCAGTGATGTTTACGAGTTAATCATACCGATTCATTATTCTCCGAAAAAACAAGAAGAATATCGGGTTGAAATGAAAATCCGAATCGCAGAATAATGGTACATAGAAAAAGAGCATTTTTTGAAGTTATCGTTCAAAAAATGCTCTTTCTGTTTGTTTAGTAGACAGAGGTCTTCTCATCTATCGATTCTAAAATTTCTTTGACACGTGCCAGGAATCTTCCGCACACGAGGCCATCAAGCACTCTGTGATCTAAAGACAGGCACAGATTGACCATATCTCTGACCGCAATCATGCCATGATCCATGACAACCGGGCGTTTGACGATCGATTCCACTTGAAGAATCGCAGCCTGAGGATAATTGATGATTCCCATCGACTGAACAGATCCGAATGAACCTGTATTGTTGACGGTAAACGTTCCTCCCTGCATATCGTCTGCTGACAGTTTTCCGTCTCTTACCTTTTTGGCAAGGTCGGTAATTTCTCTCGCAATGCCTTTAATCGTTTTTTCATCAGCGTTTTTGATCACCGGAACAAATAAAGAATCTTCCGTGGCAACCGCGATTGAAATGTTGATATCTTTTTTCTGAATGATTTTGTCCCCCGCCCACATGCTGTTCATTTGCGGGAATTCCTTTAACGCCTGAGCGACCGCTTTTACGAAAAAGGCGAAAAAAGTTAAATTAAAGCCTTCTGTTTTCTTGAAGGAATCTTTTATACTGTTTCGGTATGCCACCATGTTTGTGACATCGACTTCCATCATCGTCCAAGCGTGAGGAATTTCTGTTTTGCTTCGTTTCATATTTGAAGCGATCGCTTTTCTAACAGCTGTGACAGGAATTTCTTTATCTCCGGCTGCTGCAGCAGGATGAGAAACGTTTTCTTTCGTCTCCTGTTTTTGCGCTGGTGCAGGAGCTGCTGCTTTTGGCTCTTCAGTCTGTTCTGAAACGCCGCCTGAATCAATGATACGCTGAATATCTTTTCTCGTGATCCTTCCGCCGGCGCCCGTTCCTTTCACTTGCTCAAGGTCAATGCCATGCTCTCCGGCCAAACGAAGTACGGCTGGAGAAAAACGTTTCTTATTGGCCTGACTGGCTGCTTCAGTGCGGCTTTCAGGAGCAGCTTGCCCGGCAGTTGGCGCTTCCGCCTGATCTTGTTTTTGTTCAGCCGGCTTTGCGCCTTCTGTTTCGATTTTGCAAATCACTTCTCCGACTTGCAGGGTCTGGCCTTCTTCTCCCACAAGCTCTGTTATTGTACCGGTAAAAGAGGACGGAACCTCCGCGTTTACCTTATCTGTCATAACTTCCGCAATCGGATCGTATTTGTTCACCTTATCTCCAGGGGCGACAAGCCATTTACTGATCGTGCCCTCCGTTACGCTTTCGCCAAGCTGCGGCATCGTCATTTGTTCTATTGCCATGATCGTATCCTCCTTACGTCTTTAAAACTCCGCTAATTCTCTCATCGCCGCTTCTACTTTATCAGGGTTGAGCATAAAGTATTTTTCCATTGTCGGCGCATAAGGCATAGCCGGAATATCAGGACCTGCAAGCCGTTTGATCGGCGCGTCTAAGTCGAACAGACAATGCTCGGATATAATGGCAGCCACCTCACTCATGATACTGCCCTCTTTTGTATCTTCTGTGACCAAAAGGACCTTTCCGGTTTTGGATGCCGCTTCGATGATCGCTTCTTGATCAAGCGGGTATACCGTTCTTAAATCCACCACATGTACAGAAATGCCGTCTTTTTCGAGACGTTCTGCAGCCTGTAAAGCAAAGTGGACACAAAGCCCGTATGTGATCACCGTGATGTCATCGCCTTCCCTTTTTACATCAGCCTTGCCGATAGGAAGTACATAATCATCTGCCGGAACCTCTCCTTTGATCAGACGATACGCGCGCTTGTGCTCAAAAAACAGCACCGGGTCTTCATCACGAACTGCGGCTTTTAAGAGTCCTTTCGCGTCATATGGCGTTGAAGGCATCACAATTTTCAGTCCGGGCTGATTGGCGAAAATCGCTTCGACTGATTGAGAATGATAAAGCGCTCCGTGCACGCCGCCACCGTACGGCGCTCTGACAACGATCGGGCAGCTCCAGTCATTGTTGCTGCGGTAGCGGATTTTAGCAGCCTCGGAAATAATCTGGTTTACCGCCGGCATAATAAAATCAGCAAACTGCATTTCAGCAATCGGCCTCATGCCGTACATAGCCGCTCCGATACCGACTCCGGCGATCGCTGATTCAGCAAGCGGCGTATCCATGACACGCTCTTCTCCAAATTGTTCGTACAGACCGGCTGTGGCTTTAAATACCCCGCCTTTTTTTCCTACATCTTCCCCAAGAACGAAGACACGTGAATCTCGTTCCATTTCTTCTTTCATTGCCAAATTGATCGCATCAATATATGACATTACTGACATTTGTACTTCCTCCCTACTTCGCATACACATAATCGAGCGCTGACTCAGGAGCTGCATAAGGAGCGTTCTCCGCTTCATCTGTCGCCTCGTTTATGATTGCCATGATTTCGTCCAGCATGGTTTGTTCTATCTCTTCGGTCAGCAGGCCTATTTCCTTTAAGTAGGCTTGATAAGTAAATAGGGGATCACTTTTTTTCGCTTCCTCTACTTCTTCACGGCCTCTGTAGCTGCTGTCGTCGTCATCGCTGGAATGCGGTGTCAGGCGGTAAGAAATCGTCTCAATTAAGGTAGGGCCTTCTCCTCTTCGCGCCCGTTCACGCGCTTCTTTCACCGCTTGATAAACTTCGAGCGGATCGTTTCCATTCACCGTTACGCCAGGCATTCCATAGCCTACGGCACGATCTGAAATATTTTCACATGCTACTTGCTTATCGTAAGGGACCGAAATCGCGTATTTGTTGTTTTCACACATAAAAATAACCGGAAGCTTATGAACAGCGGCAAAGTTTGCCCCTTCATGGAAATCGCCTTGGTTTGAAGATCCTTCTCCAAATGTGACAAAAGCCGCAATGTCTTTTTTCTCCATTCGTCCAGCCAGCGCAATGCCGACCGCATGCGGCACTTGCGTTGTTACCGGAGAAGACCCCGTCACGATCCGGTTTTCCTTTTGACCGAAATGCCCCGGCATTTGGCGGCCTCCTGAGTTTGGATCTGCTGCTTTGGCAAACCCGGACATCATTAAGTCCTTCGCAGTCATGCCAAACGCAAGCACGACACCCATGTCTCTATAGTAAGGCAGCACATAATCCGTTTCACGGTCAAGGGCGAAAGCTGCTCCTACTTGTGCTGCTTCCTGTCCTTGACAAGAGATAACAAACGGGATTTTACCAGAGCGGTTTAACAGCCACATTCTTTCATCGATTTTTCTAGCTAACAGCATCGTTCTATACATATCAACGGCTTCCTGATCAGTCAGCCCTAATGCTTGATGTCGGTTTGTACTCATTCGAGCGCCTCCTTTATGCTTTTAAAAATGAATGGCTTTGCCATCTGCAGCAAGCGCTGCTTCTCCAATCGCTTCAGACAGCGTCGGGTGCGGGTGGATCGTTTGTCCGATCTCCCATGGCGTCGCATCCAGCACTTTTGCAAGACCTGCCTCTGATATCATGTCAGTGACATGCGGGCCTATCATATGCACGCCGAGAATATCATCCGTTTCACGGTCCGCCACGATTTTTACAAATCCGTCGCTTTCTCCATATACAAGCGCTTTTCCAATTGCCATAAATGGGAACTTGCCGATCTTGACATTATGCCCATTCGCTTTTGCCTCATCTTCTGTTAAGCCGACACTGGCAGCTTCAGGGCTTGAGTAAATGCACTTCGGTACAAGTGTCGGATCAAGCGGATGCGGATTGAGACCCGCAAAATGCTCAACGGCAATGATTCCTTCATGCGATGCAACATGAGCTAACTGAAGGCCACCGATTACGTCTCCGATTGCATAAATATGAGATTCCTTCGTTTGGCAGCTTTCATTTACTGAAATGACGCCGTTTTCAGTGACGATATCGGTGTTTTCTATACCGATTCCTTCGATATTTGCCTGTCTGCCGATGGAAACGAGCATTTTTTCCGATGTATAAGTGACGGTTTCTCCGTCTTTTTCCGCCTGTATACTGATTTCGCCTGATGATTTTTTTAACGTATCAGGCAGCACTTTAGCTCCTGTGACAAACTGAATTCCTTTTTTCGTAAGAAGGCTTTGCATTTCTTTTGAAATGTCCTGGTCTTCAGTCGGCAATATCCGGTCCGCATATTCGATAACCGTTACGTTTACGCCAAAGTCATGAAGCATGGATGCCCATTCGATTCCAATGACCCCTCCGCCGACGATGATCATTGATTTTGGAAGCTCCTCCATTTGGAGCGCTTCATCCGAGGTCAAAACAAACTCTCCGTCCGCTTCCAGACCCGGAAGCATTCTCGGCCTTGAACCTGTAGCTATAATGACCTGCTTCGGGATCAGCATGTCATTTTCTTCGCCATTTCCCCGTTCAACAGAAATCGTTCCCGGCAGCGGAGAGAAAATAGACGGTCCGAGGATGCGCCCATATCCGTCATACACGTCAATTTTTCCTTTTTTCATTAAATGATTGACGCCTGCTGCAAGCTTATCGACAACAGCCTGCTTACGGTGCTGTACCTTTTCAAAGTTGAGGGAAACGCCGGACGTTTCGACTCCGAATTGATCGGCTTCACGGGCTGTCCGGTACACTTCCGCGCTTCTCAGCAGCGCTTTACTCGGAATACAGCCTTTATGCAGGCATGTTCCGCCGAGCTTTTCTTTTTCTACAACGGCTGTTTTTAAGCCGAGCTGCGCCGCTCTGATCGCCGCGACATAACCGCCTGTACCGCCGCCCAGAATGACTACATCATACTCAGTTGCCATCTGACTCACTCCTGTCTGTCTATTCAATGCGATATTGTTTGGATTGCTCTTCGCCCTGCAATACCCTGAGCGCCCCTTGGGCCAGAGATTGCAGTTCGTTTTCTCCCGGATATACTAAAACGTCCGAAATCCAATCTATGTATGATCTGATGCTGGAAACAAAGCTTTTGCCGTAAGCCAGACCTCCTGTCAGAACAATGGCCTCGACTTCGCCTTTTAAAACGGCGCTTGCTGCTCCGATTTCTTTCGCTACCTGATACGCCATGGCGTCAAAAATTAAGCGGGCTTTTTCATCGCCCTCCTGAATCATTTGTTCTACTTTCACAGCGTCATTTGTACCTAGATAACCGGAGAGCCCGCCGGTTCCCACCAGTTTTTTCATCATTTCTTCTTTTGTATATTCTCCTGAAAAGCATAAATCGACGAGATCCCCCGCAGGCACTGTTCCTGCGCGTTCAGGACTGAACGGTCCCTCTCCGTGAAGGCCGTTGTTGACGTCCACCACCCGGCCCCGGTCATGTACACCTATTGTAATGCCGCCGCCCAAATGAGTAATGATCATTTTCATATTCTCATATCGTTTGCCAAGAGAGTCTGCCGCCTTACGGGCGACAGCTTTTTGGTTTAAAGCATGAAAAATGCTTTTCCGTTCAATTTCCGGCATGCCTGATATTTTAGCGAGCTCTGACATTTCGTCAACTACAACAGGGTCTACAATATAAGATGGAATGTTGAGGCCGTCAGCAATTTCTCTTGCGATAATGCCTCCTAAATTGGAGGCATGCTGTCCTGCATAACCGCTTTTCAAGTCCTCAATCATATCGTCATTCACTTCATATGTCCCGCCTTCTATCGGACGGAGAAGACCCCCTCTGGCACAGACAGCATCAAATTTTGAAATATTGATGCCCTGTTCATGAAGCGATTCGAGGATATGCTTTTTTCGAAACTCATACTGGTCAATAATATGGTCGAACTGCTGCAGCTCTTCTATGTCGTGTCTCAGTGTTTTTTCAAAAATACTGCGTTCATTATGAAAAACACCGATTTTCGTTGAAGTTGAGCCTGGATTAATGGTGAGAATGCGTTTTTCATCATGTAGCATTTCAAAACCTCCAGATCAATTTCTTAGCGTCTGCTTAATATATGGTGGCCGTTTTGCAAAAACTGGCTTCTTGAGCGGCGATTGCGTTCAATTCGTTCTTCAGCCAAGCGGTCAGCCGCTAAATACGTCGGAATGCCGTCACGCTGGGAAATGTCAAGGACACGTTCAATGTTAGCGTAAATGCCCTCAACCTTTTTCAGTGCACGTTCCGCATTATAGCCGTAAAGCTCATCCGCAACGTTGATAACGCCGCCCGCGTTGATGACGTAGTCCGGTGCGTAAACAATGCCCATTTCGTGAATTTGATCGCCGTGGCGAGTTTCTTTCAGCTGATTGTTAGCCGCGCCTGCAATCACTTTAGCTTTCAGCTGCTTAATAGTATCATCATTGATGGTTGCACCAAGAGCACACGGCGCATAAATATCGCAGTTTTGTGAATAAATATCTTCTGGATCAACCGCACGAGCGCCAAAATCTTGTACCGCACGTTCAACTGATTGCTTGTTGATATCCGTAACGATTAAGCTTGCTCCTTCTTCATGAAGGTGGCGGCATAGATTGTAAGCCACGTTGCCAACACCCTGTACAGCGATGGTTTTTCCTTCAAGAGAGTCCGTGCCGAATGCAGCTTTAGCGGCAGCCTTCATGCCTTTATACACCCCGTAAGCAGTAACAGGAGACGGATTTCCTGAAGAGCCGAATGCTGGGGAAATACCTGTGACAAAATCTGTTTCATCATGAATGATATCCATATCCTCAACCGTTGTGCCGACATCCTCAGCCGTAATATATCTGCCGTTAAGCCCTTGAATATAACGGCCGAACGCGCGGAACATTTCTTCATTTTTATCCTTGCGCGGATCGCCGATGATAACCGTTTTTCCGCCACCCAGGTTTAAGCCTGCCGCCGCGTTTTTATAGGTCATGCCTCTTGCAAGTCTCAGTGCGTCTTCAATCGCAGCTTCTTCATTTTCATACGTCCACATTCTCGTTCCGCCGAGCGCTGGTCCCAGTGTTGTATCATGAATTGCGATAATTGCCTTTAATCCTGATTGTTCGTCTTGGCAGAAAACCAATTGCTCATAATCGTATTGCTCCATATATTTAAAAAGTTCCATATCAGTTCCTCCTAAAGTGTGTATTCTTCAGATGCGCATAATGCCAGCGCGATCGAATACAGTTTGTTTTCAGCGGAATCCGCTCTGCTCGTTAATGCAATCGGCGCTTTGGCCCCCGTAATGACAGCCGCCACGTGTGCTTTCGCAAAATAAATCAGTGATTTATATAAAATATTTCCCGCTTCAATCGAAGGGACAAGAAGGATATCGGCGCTGCCCGCTACGTCTCCCGAAATCTTTTTCTGAGCCGCGGCAATTTGCGATACTGCGTTATCCAAGGCAAGCGGTCCATCTACAATGCACCCTTTAATCTGCCCTCTTTTGCACATTTGGGCGAGAGCAGCTGCATTGACCGTCGCTTCCATCTTCGGATTTACCGTTTCTACCGCTGCAAGGGCAGCCGCTTTTGGCATATTGTTCCCTACTGCACGCGCGACATGAACAGCATTTTGAAGAATCTGCTGAAGCTCCTCCAGCGAAGGGGCAATATTCATAGCCGAATCTGTCACAAACATCAGTCTCTCAAAGTCAGGAATATCAAACACGGCCACATGAGAAAGGACACGGGATTTCCGCAGCCCTTCCTGTTTGTTTAATACCGCTTTAAGCAAAACAGAAGTCGGCACATTCCCTTTCATTAAGACGTCTGCTTTTTTTTGATGAACAGCGCGAACCGCTAGCTTCGCCGATTCCTCCGGCGTATTGGCATGAATGATTTCCACTTGATGCCCTTGCATGGAGGATGTCAGGTCGTTCAGTTTTTTGCTGTCGCCCACTAATAAAAAACGGACGGACAAATGCTCGGCTGCCAGTTTCACAGCCCGGATCACTTCCTCATCCTCAGCATGAGCAACCGCAATGGTCTTGTTTTTGTACATCGACGCTTTGCCGATCAAATCTTTCAGCTTCATCAGTTACCACCTTTCTTGTCTCGACTCCGCTTTTTATTATGCAAGTTCTATGCCAGCTCGGTGCGATGCTGTCATGATGGATGCGAAGAAAGATTCGTGCAGATGTTTGCGCTTATTCTGCAAATTATTGCATGCCTTCATTTGCAAGGCCGTATTTATCCATTTTGTAATATAAATTTCGAATGCTGACGCCGAGGGCTTTCGCTGTTTTCGTACGGTTAAAATGATGCTTTTCCAGCGTTTGCTGAATCAAGTGCGCTTCAAATTTTTCAACGGCCTTAGACAGCTTTTCGCCTTCGATGTCAGGAAAGTCAAACCCGGCTCCCTGTTCTGCGCTGCTTCCTTTTTGTTCTATTTCAAATACAGGCAAATGCTCTTTTTCAATCCATTCCATGTGCGGCTTCAGAAAAATCATTGCTCGTCCAAGGACATTTTCCAGCTCGCGGACATTCCCCGGCCAATGGTAAGCCGACAATGCCCGCAAAGCCTGCTGGGTCAGTCCCTTTACATTCCGGCCGTAATCGCGGTTAATTTTTTGAATGAGCCTTTCACTGAGTGCTTCAATGTCTTCAATCCGCTGACGCAAAGGGGGAATAGAGATGGGATAGCGATTGATGCGGTAATACAGATCTTCACGGAACGTCCCATCCGCCATTGCTTTTTCGATATTTACATTTGTGGCTGCAATAATTCTCACATTAACAGGGATTGCCTTCGTGCCTCCCACTCTGACGATCTCTTTTTCTTGAAGGACGCGCAGCAGTTTCGCCTGCATATTTTGCGTCAGCTCGCCGATTTCGTCTAAGAAAATGCTGCCGTTATTGGCTTCTTCAAATAAGCCCTTCTTGCCGCCGCGCTTCGCTCCCGAAAACGCGCCTTCCTCGTAGCCAAACAGTTCTGATTCCAGAAGATTTTCTGAAAGAGCGGCGCAATTTACGCGGATGAATTTATTGTATTTCCTGTCGCTTTCGTTATGGATGGCATGGGCAAACAGCTCTTTGCCCGTGCCCGATTCTCCGCGCAGCAAAATCGTTGCCGGCGTTTTCGCTCCAAGCTTCGCCTGCTCAAGCGCAACCAGCATTTGCTCACTTTTGCCGATAATATCGTCAAAGGTATATTTCGCTTCGAGCGTGCGGATAATCTGCCTGGCCCTGTTAAGCTCCGCGGTCAGCATTTTAATTTCTGACACGTCATGGATCACGCCGACACTGCCTTTTAAAATGCCATCCACAATCACCGGCGCTACATTGACGATGACCTCTTTTTCATTCGGGCCGACCTTCATTCTGACGCCGCGCACTGGGCGTCTTGTCTCAAGCACCTTTAAATGCATGCTTTCCCCTTCAGAAATATCAGTGTTCGCCGGCTTGCCGATGACTTCTTTTTCAGAAAGCCCAGTCATTTTTGTGTATGCTTTATTGATCAACAGGCCAATGCCGTTTTCATCAACGACAGAAATCGCCTCGTCGGAGGATTGTATAATCGCCTCCAGCATCGTGCGCACCTGTTTTAAATTTGTCACTTCCTCCGCCAGCTCGACTGCATCTGTAATATCCTTAAATACACTGAGTGCTCCGAGCAGACGTCCGCCTTCATCAATGATCGGCAGCCTTGTTGTTACAATTTGCAAATTTTCACCCAAGAGCTGTTTTTGATTGTATTCAGGCTCTCTCGTTTTTAAAATCCGAGGCATCTTTGTGCTCGGGATGACTTCTTTGATCGGGCGTCCAATGACTTCCTCACGTTGTTTTCCCACCATATTTTCAGCCATATGATTAAACAGAATGATCTCTTCATTGATATCAATAAAAATCATTCCGTCGTGGGTGGAATTAAAGATTCGGTCATGTTTGTATGTTTGTTCTTTTAGCATTTGAATCAGCTGCTGTTTTTCTTCCATAAGCTGAAACACAATGTAAGCCATCTTTCCCGGCATAACAATGGTCTGCTCATGTTTTTCCTGAAGGAGTTCGTCAAGTACAGCTTGATCACCCGTTGTATGAATGACGATATCCGGCTTTTCTTGTATGTATGGTTTCCAATCAGATGAAACGGCAATTCCATAATGTTTTGCTTCTTTTAATCCCGGCGCTTCGGGGTTTTTGTCAACCACGGCAATAATGTCTATGATGGCTGTTTTAATGAGAATTTGTAATAACGCCGTTCCCCTTTTACCGGCACCTACAATCAGTACCTTCTGCATCCCGATACCCCTTTGTATGAAAAAATTTGCATACCTGTTTTTTCCGTTGCAATAATTTGCACAACCCTATGTTACCACGTTTTCTTCTCTTGACAAAATATTTTTTCCGCTGGACAATAAAGGAAATGAAAAATAAAGGGGTTTTCTGAACATGAGCCGACTTCTTGCGCTTTTGATTTTAGTGCTCCCCGGCGCCATTTCTGCTTTAGGCATTAAACTGATGAGAGATATGCTTTTCGGCCATACGGTAAAGCCATTTTCTTCTCTTTGGCTCCAAGGTTTATCAGGATTAATCTTTTTCGTTTTCGGCCTGTATGTGCTGGCCGGGTTCATCTTGTACAGAGACAGAAAACGCAATCAAGTCAGTCCGCGATTCAGAAAACAAAAGATGTAAAAAAGCCGGAGAATGCTCCGGCTTTTTTGTTCGCATTATTTATCAGGCAAGACGGTCTTGGCAATCGTTTTGTCCAGCGCTTCATAATCATAATAAGAAATCGTTTCATACAGCTCCTTACGCGTCTGCATATCATCAAGCCCTTCTTTTTGCGATCCGCGCTCCCTTATCAAGCTAAACATCCGTTCATAAGCCTTTGCCGCAGCTCTGAGCGAGGTGACCGGATAGATCACCATCTGAAACCCCATAGCAGCAAATTCATCTGCATGATAATACGGGGTTTTCCCAAACTCAGTCATATTGGCAAGAAGCGGGACAGGGATCTGTTCAGCAAACTGGCGAAATTCGTTTTCCGTTTGAAGCGCTTCAGGGAAAATTGCGTCCGCTCCCGCCTCAATGTATGCCAAAGCGCGTTTTATTGCGGATTCAAGTCCTTCTTGCGCTCTTGCATCTGTACGGCCGACAATCACAAGTGATGGTGCCGCTTGTTTAATGGCTTTTATTTTTTGCGCCAATTCCTGAGCCGGGACAAGCTGTTTGCCATTCAAATGCCCGCATTTTTTCGGAAGCTGCTGGTCCTCTATTTGCACAGCTGCCACCCTTGCTTCCAGCATCTCGCGGGCGGTGCGGGCAGCGTTTAATACCCCGCCAAAGCCCGTATCGATATCAACGAGCAAAGGCAAGTCTGCTGCGCGGACAAGATCTTTTGCCCGTTCGGCCATTTCTGCCGACGTAACAATTCCGAGATCAGGCAGCCCCCTGCTGGCCGTATAAGCCGCACCCGATAAGTATAAGGCAGAAAAACCGGCCTCCTTCGCAAGCAAGGCGGCCATCCCGTCATGAACACCAGGAATTTGCAATATTTCCGGCGCACACATCAGCTTGCGGAAGCGTTCAGCAAGCTCTTCTTGTGACGATTGCTTATTGACGATCCAAGACAAGATATGAATCCTCCTTTCACATACAGAACATATCGACAAAATCGTTTACACGCATCGTTTGTAATGTTTCAGAGCTGGTGCAGCGCTTGTAAATATGTTTTTGCTGCTTCTCAGAAAAATGGGTTTTGAGATTCGCAGAAAACTTTTCTAACAATTTTGGCACAGCCTCGCCTCTTCGAAAACGATGGCCCAGCGGAAATTCACATTCAACCATCTCTGTACTTGTTCCGTCTTTAAAATAAATCTGAACGGCATTTGAAATGGAGCGTTTATCTGGTTTGAGATAATCTTCCGTATATGCTTTGTTTTCAGTCACTTCCATTTTTTCTCGAAGTTTATCTATTCTTGGATCACTTGCCGTATCAGCCTCATAATGCTGTGCAGTGATATCACCGAATATTAAACCAATCGCTGTGATGTATTGCAGACAATGATCGCGATCCGCGGGATTATGCAGCGGGCCTTTTTTATCAATGATGCGAATAGCTGATTCATGCGTTCTGATAACAACACGGTCAATTTCATCGATACGGTCTTTGACCTGCGGATGAAGAATGACGGCACACTCTGCCGCTGTCTGGGCGTGGAATTCCGCAGGATAAGAGACTTTGAACAACACATTTTCCATGACATAAGCGTCAAGCGGGCGGGCGAGCTTGATCTCTTTCTTGTTGAATAATACGTCTTGAAAGCCCCAGCCCGGAGCGGTCAAAGCTGTCGGGTAACCCATTTCCCCTTTTAATGCCATCAGTGCGAGATGAACGCCCCTGCTGGTCGCATCTCCTGCGGCCCACGATTTGCGCGAGCCTGTATTAGGCGCATGCCGGTATGTCCTCAAGGCTGCATTGTCAATCCAAGCATTCGAAAGCGCATGATTGATTTCTTCCCTTCCGCCGCCCAGCAGCTTTGCGGCTACAGCCGTCGTTGCCACCTTGACAAACAACACATGATCAAGCCCGACTCGGTTTAAGCTGTTTTCTAAAGCCAGCACACCTTGAATTTCGTGAGCCTTGATCATCGCTTCAAGGACGTCGCGAACCGTTAATGGCTCTTTTCCTTCAGACAGCCTCACTCTTGATACATAATCAGCCGCCGCAAGAATGCCCCCCAAGTTATCTGACGGATGCCCCCACTCCGCCGCAAGCCATGTATCGTTGTAATCAAGCCAGCGGATCATACACCCTATGTTAAATGCTGCCCGTACAGGATCAAGAACATATGACGTTCCCGGCACTCTGCTTCCGTTTGGCACACTGGTTCCTGGCACAATCGGGCCGAGCAGCTTGGTGCATTCGGGATAGCGGAGCGCTAAAATCCCGCAGCCGAGTGTATCCAGCAAAACGTGACCTGCCGTTGTAAACGCTTCTGAACTCGTAATCTCTTTCTCAAGCACATAGTCTGTTATTTCTTCAATGACATGATCCGTTTTCAGCATTCGACCCATTCCTTTCATGATTTGGATTTGTTCTCATATCGCGGGCCGGTATAGCGGACACGCGGGCGGAACAAGCGGTTATTGGTATGCTGTTCAATCACATGTGCGCATAAGCCTGCCGTTCTCGCACTGAAAAAGACAGGTGTATACAACGGAATTGGTATGCCAAGCATCCAATACACCGGGGCGGCGTAATAATCCAAATTCGGATAAAGCCCTTTTTCCCGCTCCATCAGCTGCTCCCCTGCTTCACACATTTCGTATAAACGGTGATCTCCGGCTTGATCGCATAATTGCTGAAGCGCTTCTTTCATCATTAGCGCTCTCGGGTCCATTTTTTTCATGTACACTCGGTGGCCGAAGCCCATGATTTTTTCTTTATTTCTCAGTTTTGATAACAGGATTTGTTCAAAATCAGGCTTTGTTTTTGCCTCCAAAAGCATATACATGACCGCTTCGTTTGCGCCTCCATGAAGATTCCCCTTCAAAGAAGCTACAGCTCCTGTCAATGCGCCATAAAGATCCGATTGTGTTGAAGCAATCACCCTGGCCGTAAAGGTTGAATTCGGCATCTCATGCTCACTGTACAGAATGAGTGAACAGTCAAAGATCCGCTCTTCCAATGCGGACGGTATTTTGCCTGTCATCATGTATAAGAAATTCGCGCTGTAGGATAGGTGCTGAAGCGGGGGAATCGGTTTTCCTTTATTTATCTTTCTATAGCTGCTTGCTGTGAGCGCAGGCATTTTCCCTAAAAGCTGATAGGCGCGTTCCTTGTTTGCAGAAGGCGACCGATCGTCAATTTGGCGGTCGTAGCCGGCAAGAGCCGATACCCCGGTTCGCAGACAATCCATCGGATGAGTATGTTCAGGCAGCAGCTCAAGAAGACGGACAATGTCAGCCGTCAGGTTTGAAGCGCTGTTGACCTTCCTTTTGACCGTTTCCGTTTCATTTTCATCCGGCAGCCTCCCCTCCAGCAATAGATGTACCAGTTCTAGATAGCTTTTGGTTTTTGAAAGATCAATTAAATCATAGCCTCGAATCAATATCTGGCTGTACTGTGTGTCAAGATAAGAAATATCCGTTTCTGCCGCTACGACCCCGTCCAGACCTGGAGAAAAATGCTGTTTACCATCCATATTCTCAACCTCCGCTTTGCGTTATTATCTGTCAGATTGCGCCAAGCAGGTGCTTGGAAATAATGAGTCTTTGAATTTCATTTGTACCTTCATAAATTTGTGTTACCTTTGCATCCCTAAGCAGCCGTTCGACCGGATAATCCTTCATATAACCATATCCTCCATAAATCTGGACTGCCTCAAGGGCAGCCTTCACCGCTGAATCGGAAGCAAATTGTTTAGCCATGGACGCTTCCTTTCCGCAGGCCAGGCCGCGGTTATGGAGATCTGCCGCATGATAGACAAGGTGCCTTGCCGCCTCTGCTCTTGTCGCCATATCGGCGAGCTTAAACGATATGCCTTGATTGGCTGCGATAGGCCTGTTGAATTGGACACGCTGTTTCGCGTAAGCAACCGCATATTCTAGGGCAGCCTCTGCGATTCCCAGCGCTTGTGCTGCAATGCCGATGCGCCCCACATTCAGATTCGCCATCGCAATTTTAAATCCATCGCCCTCTTCGCCCAGCAAATTCTCTTCCGGCACTTCCGCATTTTCAAATATCAGCTCTGTTGTATTGGACCCGTGAAGCCCCAGCTTTCTTTCTTTTTTGCCGACTGTAAAACCCGGTGTGTTCTTTTCAACGATAAAAGCCGAAATCCCGCTCCTGTTTTGGCCTGGAGCAGTTAAAGCAAACGTAATATAGAGGTCAGCGGCACCGCCGTTTGTTATGAAAATTTTCGATCCGTTTAAAATATATTTGCCGTTCTTTTTGATTGCTGTGGTGCGAAGGCTCCCGGCATCCGATCCAGAGTAAGGCTCAGTCAGCGCAAATGCACCCAAGTAGTTGCCTGAGGCGAGTTTTGGTATATATTTCACTTTTTGCTCTTCGTTTCCGAAGTACAAAATCGGATTTGTGCCCACTGAGGAATGAACCGAAAGAATGACACCGACCGCCGCGCTGATTTTAGAAATCTCATGAATGGCCAAAATATAAGAAACAACGTCCGCTCCAGCGCCGCCATATTGTTCCGGCACTGGTATTCCCATCAAGCCGTGTTCACCCATTTTCTTCATTAGCTGAAATGGAAATTCATCTGTTTTCTCCATGACCTCCGCAGCAGGAGCAATTTCTTTTCGGGCAAAATCACGCACCATCTTTCGCATCATGACTTGCTCTTGGGTTAAATGCAACTCGGCCACCCCCGGATTGGAATTGACTTCAGGTATTCTTCTCCTCGCCGTAATGATAAAAGCCGCGTCCGCTCTTTTTGCCGAGCCACCCTGCTTTGACGTACTTACGAAGCAGCGGGCAAGGACGGTACTTGGAGTCTCCAAGCCCGGAGTGAAGGACTTCCATTATCGACAAACACGTGTCCAGCCCGATAAAATCAGCTAATTTAAGCGGACCCATCGGGTGATTCATGCCAAGTTTCATAACCTGGTCTATTGCGTTTGGCTCAGCTACCCCCTCATAAAGACAATAGATGGCTTCATTAATCATTGGGAGAAGCACACGGTTGGAGACAAATCCGGGAAAATCATTGACTTCGACCGGTGTTTTCCCCATTTTTTCCGCTAATGCCGTAATGGTTAATGCCGTTTCATCTGATGTCGCCAGGCCGCGAATGACTTCAACCAGTTTCATAACAGGGACGGGGTTCATAAAATGCATGCCAATGACATGTTCTGGACGATTTGTGACAGCCGCAATTTCTGTTATAGGCAAGGAAGATGTATTGCTGGCCAAAAGCGTATGAGCCGGGCAAATATGATCAAGGTTTTTGAACAATTTAGTTTTTGCCGTCATGCTTTCTGCAATTGCTTCAATCACAACATCCGCATGCTGCGCCTCCTCCAGCGCGGTGGAAAGCGAAATACGGCTGATAACAGCCTTCACTTCAGCTTCCGTCTTTTTTCCTTTTTCAGCAGCGCGGTTCAAATGCTTTTTTATGTGCTGAAACCCAGTTTCCACTGCCTCCGGATTCAAATCATACAGCCGCACATAAAAGCCGGCTTCAGCCGCTGTTTGGGCAATTCCGCTTCCCATCTGTCCGGCGCCGGCTACCATGATATGTTTGATTTCCATTCAAATCCCCTTCTCCGTCAATGTTTTAATGAACTTGAACCAAGACAGCGTCTCCCTGAGCCGCCCCGCTGCAAATAGCAGCAATACCCAGTCCGCCTCCCCGGCGCTTTAATTCGTACACAAGTGTCATCAAAATTCTCGCACCGCTAGCGCCGATCGGGTGGCCCAGCGCAATCGCTCCGCCATTCACGTTTACTTTTTCAAGATCAAACCCGACGATTTTTTCACCTGTTAATACAACAGATGCAAATGCTTCATTGACTTCAAAAAGATCAATATCCTGTAATGTAAAACCGGTCTTTTTCAGCAGCTTGTTTATTGCATATCCCGGAGCAGCCGCAAGCTCATGCGCTTGCATTCCGGCTGTTGAAAAACCAAGAATGGTTGCAAGAGGAGGCTTTCCAAGTTCAGCGGCTCTTTCCTCAGACATTAATACAAATGCACCCGCTCCGTCGTTGACTCCCGGCGCATTGCCGGCTGTAATGGATCCGTCACTCGAATAAATCGGGGAAAGTTTCGCAAGCTGATCGAGAGTGGTATCGCGGCGAATCGCTTCATCTTTGTCAACAATGTTTGTTTTTCCTTTCCGGCCAAGCCAGCTGACAGGAACAATTTCTTCATCAAACTTTCCTTCATCGGCCGCCTCGGCCGACCGCTTGTGGCTTCGAAGGGCCCATTCATCCTGCTCTTTACGTGAAATTCCATATTCCTTGGCCGCCGTATTTCCGTGAACGGCCATGTGCACTTCATCAAAAGCGCACATTAATCCGTCATAAACCATTAAATCCCTTAGCTCACCGTTACCCATCCGCGCGCCCCAGCGGCCAGCGGGAACAGCATACGGAATATTGCTCATGCTCTCCATGCCTCCGGCAACAAGAATGTCCGCATCATGCGCCCGAATCATTTGGTCACATAGAGTGACAGCGCGGAGGCCGGAGGCGCAAACTTTATTCAGCGTTTCCGATGGCACACTCCAAGGCAATCCGGCTATACGGGCAGCTTGCCGGGAAGGTATCTGGCCCGCACCGGCTTGGACAACCATACCCATGACCGCGCCTTCCGCCTGATCTCCAGAGACTCCGGCACGCTTTAACGCCTCTTTCATAGCAGCGCCCCCGAGTTCAGCAGCTTTTACTTCTTTTAATGCCCCGCCAAATTTACCAAACGGGGTTCTCGCAGCACTTACAATAACTGTTTTCCTCATAGTGTCACCTCAAATCAGAAGATAGACAGCGCTTACATTTCTTGATGTCTTCTATGAATGTATGCTTTGAAACAGGTATGAATGAATGAAAAAAGAAGGCTGCTCCGGCAGCCTTCTTGAAAACTAATTTCTTCTATTCAATTTCTTAGCGATGGCAGCAGCCCGCTCCGGAAAATCTGTGAAAATGCCGTCTGCTCCCATTTTCATCAAATGCTCCATATCGTCTGGCCGATTGACTGTAAAAGGCCTTACCTTAATCGAACTGTTCCGCATTTGCTCCAGCATTTCATCCGTTACCGCCGGACTATGCAGCTTTGGGTGGTAGCCGGCTGCCGGAATAGATTTTACATATTGATCAGCCTGATAAAGCACATCTGAGGTTAGTACCGCCCGCTCAATATGGGGTGCCAGCCGGCCGCATAACGCTAAGCTTTCATGATTAAATGCGGACAGAATCGTTCTTTCTTCTATTTTAAATCGCTTTACTGCCTCAAGCACTTTTTCTTCCATTCCTTCATAGCGGATCACGCTGTTTTTCAATTCAATGTTAATCAGAAAATCCTTTTTTTCAGCCCACGAGAGCACGTCTTCCAGCAGCGGCACCCTTACATCGCCGACTGTTTGATGATGACCGGCAGCCGCATCCGCGGATTTCAAGACATCGTACACCGTGTCCTTTACGAAACCTTTTAAGGATGTCGTCCGGTCGAGCCTTTCATCATGAATAACGACAATACGTCCGTCTTTTGTCAGCTGAACATCAAGCTCTATTCCGTCTGCTCCGTCTTCAATCCCTTTTTCAAATGCAATCATTGTATTTTCGGGATAATGACCTGATGCCCCCCGATGGGCAAAAATCTTTGTCATTGTTTCACCTCAAGCCTAAAGTTGCCCGTTTTCTTCATTATACTGATTTTGGCCTTGTCACTCTAGAATTAAGGTTTCTTGTACTCAGACTATTGTGCGTAATAAGAATCGATCCCCGCGACAATCGCGTCTGCAGCTTTTTCCTGATATACTTCACTCCCAAGCTTGTCCGCATCAGAGCTGTTTGTAATAAATCCAAGCTCAGCCAGCACGCTCGGCATTTGTGAATATGTAATGACATAAAAATCTGATTCTTTCACACCCCTGTCTCTTGTTTGCAAGGATGATACCAGCTCTGACTGAATATCCGATGCCAGCCGCTGACTGTTTTCCGCTTCATAATCAGACTGAAAGTACGTTTCCGTGCCTGAAGCGGAGGAAACGCCCGAATTCACATGAATGCTGACAAAAAGATCGGCATGGTTTGCACTTGCTTTTGCCACTCTTTCCTCCAAGGTCAGAAAATGATCATCTGTCCTTGTAGCGACAGGGTTCGCTCCTTCCGCTTTCAGCTTGTCCACAACATGACGGGAGACAGCCAAATTAATATTTTTCTCCAAGAGCCCGTTTCCGACTGCCCCGCTGTCTTTGCCGCCATGGCCGGCATCAATATATACCGTCTTCCCTGCTACCGGCTCTGCCGCTTGCGCACAGGGTGCGAGCATAAAAGCCAATCCGCATATCGCTAAACTCCTCCATAACATTCTCAACGTTTCTCCCTCCGGTCTGTCATTACGAATTCTTTTGCTGAATATCTTCCAGCTGTAAGGTTCCGTTCTCTTTTTTTATATATTTCACCTGGACATTTGTGTGATCTGGCAGATCCTCACAATCATCGCGCTTGTCTCTTGGAACTTGTATCATGGTTTCTTCTCCGTTAAGGGAAACAGCGATTGTATGAGGATCGGCCGAGCCGATGTATTTGCCCTCTTCTGTAAACCTCGGGGCTGATTCATCCGCGCTTGCAATACTGCATCCGGAAAGCAGCAGTACAGTAAACAGAAATAGACCAGCTTGTTTCACATGATCACCTCTTCCTGATGTTTGGCTTTTATCTTTGACCAGAATGGCGGATTTGTAAAGCTTGCACAAAAGCCGGCACAACATTTCCATGATTTTCAAAAGGGCTATCTGACCTGCTGATTTCCTGTTGTTAGAAAGAAAGCAAGCGGATCTGTCTATGAGGATGTCTCTAAAAGAGCAGCATTTTAGAAAAAATTAGCTGAAAGAAGCAACTTTATATTCATTTTAAAAAAAATTGATGAATACGGTGAGCAGATGGTTTGACGGAAGGGTTGGGCAGGCGTAAGCTTTTAAAGAATATTTACTTTACAGAAAGAAGTTACAGCTCATGAAAAAATTCGTTCTGCTGCTAGCCGCGGCGGTCATCACTTGCTCCATTGGCCATCAAATCAAAGGCTGCTACAAAAGCCCCGAAAAAGAGCGAAGAAAACCACATTCGGCACTCAAGATATTCAGCCGGTGAAGCAGATTGATTGCATCAAATTTTACATATAGGCTAGAATATGTGCGAATCCAAACGAAAGAAGATGATCTTATGAATCCAAAGTACAAACCGCTCTTTGAATCATTTACATTCCGAAGCGGCGTTACGATTGACAACCGGATCGCGGTTGCCCCAATGACCCATTATTCTTCCAATGAGGACGGTACGATTTCTGAAGCGGAGCTGGACTATATCATCCCCCGATCAAAAGAAATGGGAATGGTGATTACAGCATGCGCAAACGTCACACCTGATGGAAAAGCATTTCCCGGACAGCCAGCCATCCATGACGACTCACATATTACCGGGCTAAAAAGATTAGCGCAAGCCATTCAAGCACAAGGGTCAAAAGCGATTGTGCAAATTCATCACGGAGGAATTGAATGCCCTGCTGAGCTCGTTCCGAATCAGGATGTTGTCGCGCCAAGTGACGTGTCTGATAACGGCAAACAAATGGCCCGCGCCTTAACAGAAGCAGAGGTTGAAAACATTGTGAAGGCTTTTGGAGAAGCGACAAGACGCGCCATTGAAGCCGGCTTTGACGGTGTCGAAATTCACGGTGCAAACGGCTACTTAATTCAGCAGTTTTATTCCCCAAAAACAAATCAGCGCACAGACCGCTGGGGAGGAAGCGATGAGAAACGATTAGCCTTCCCGCTTGCTATTGTGGATGAGGTGAAACAAGCAATTGCCGATCACGCGAAAGATGAATTTTTAGTCGGCTACCGCCTGTCTCCGGAAGAGCCAGATACACCGGGACTGACAATGACAGAAACCTTCACGCTTGTTGATGCCTTAGTAGAAAAAGAACTGGATTACCTCCATATTTCATTGATGGACGTCAACTCCAAAGCGCGCCGCGGGGCAGACCCGACACGTACGCGCATGGACTTATTGAATGAACGTGTCGGACACAAGGTGCCTCTGATTGCTGTTGGTTCCATCCATTCTGCTGATGACGCGCTTGCTGTGATTGAAAACGGTATTCCGCTGGTGGCGATGGGGCGTGAAATTTTAGTTGATCCTGATTGGGCTGTAAAAGTAAAAGAAGGACGCGAAAAACAAATTGAAACTGTGATAAAAGGGACAGACAAAGAAAAATATCACTTGCCTGAGCCGCTATGGCAAGCGATTGTGAACACACCTGGATGGGTTCCTTATAAAGATTAATTTGATGTGACTGCCGAAATGTTTCGGCAGTCTTTTTGATAAAAAAAGACCCTTAGGAAAGGGCCTTTTCGTCAATCGAATAGTTTGTGCACATATTTAAATGGCAAAATGAGAAGCTGACCAATTCCTTCGGTTAGAAAATCGAACAGCAGTCCGTCACGTTTTCTCTTTTTCATGATATGTCTCCTTTATACCTCAATTGCTCTTTTTACTACGAACATACAGCGGAAAAGGTTTCAATCCGTTTTTGACTTTCTGTTTCTCATGGTCCAACCAACGAATATACATATGACCATTGCAGCAAATGAAATGAAGTCAATCAGCATGCCTATTTTGTGTGACTCCACGATGATGTTTGAATTGACACAAAGCGAAAGGATAAATACAGCCATCAGCAGCCCGTACTTTTCACACATTTTCGATCACTCCAAGCGTATAAACAAATATTCACCCATCTACCGCATTCATTATAACAGATTTATCCAAAAACAAAACGCCTCCTATTTATCAGCGGAAACCAATAAATAAAAGACGTTTGATTTAAGTGCTTTTGCTGATCATGCTTAAGAAGCCTTATGCTCTAATCTCAGCTTATCCGCAACCATCGCAATGAACTCTGAATTTGTAGGTTTTGCCTTCGTCATGCTGACTGTATAGCCGAACAATGAGGAAATGGAATCAATATTCCCTCTGCTCCATGCCACTTCAATCGCGTGGCGGATCGCTCTTTCTACACGGCTAGCGGTTGTGTTGAATTTTTTGGCGATGTCCGGATAGAGGACTTTTGTAATACTGCCGAGCAGTTCGATGTCGTTGTACACCATTGAGATCGCTTCACGCAGATAGAGATAGCCTTTAATATGTGCAGGGACGCCGATTTCATGGATAATGCTTGTGATGCTCGCGTCGAGATTTTTCCTTTTTGGTTCAGGCTGGCTGCTGCGTATAATGCTGCTTTGTGATGACGGCGCGCGATGCGTCACACTGCTGGCATTTCCGCTGACCTGGCGAATATGGCCGACAAGGTTTTCCATATCAAACGGTTTGAGAATAAAGTAGGACGCTCCTAAATCGACGGCCTTTTTCGTGACATCTTCCTGTCCGAAGGCTGTCAGCATGATGACGTTTGGCTGTTTTTTCAGATCGGATTCTCTCAGTCGCTCTAAAACAGCAAGTCCGTCCAAATGAGGCATAATAATATCCAAGACGAGCACATCAGGATCTTTTTCTTTAAATAGCGACAGGCATTCCTGTCCGTTATAAGCAACTCCGATGACTTCCATGTCTTCCTGTCCTTCTATATATTCACTCAACAGGCTTACCAGCTCTCGATTATCGTCAGCAACACAAACTTTAATTTTCTCCACGTTTCTTCCTCCCCAAATGTAGTTAACAGGATTCCACCTTGCTACATGTTTACATTCGACAAAACCGCTATATACCCTCTAAAAAAAATCATAACTAACAATAATAGTGGCATATCTTCGTTATTCTATGTTTTTCTCTATTTTTCGACTAAAAATGAAATTTGACAAATAAGGAAACGTGAATTTGTCGAAAAATCTTCTTTTGTTCATTTTAACGTATGTATGATGAGAAGTGAAGAGGGAGAAAAGCAAAAAAACTGCCGGAGATCCGGCAGTCAGCTTGCTTTTTCTTTTCCGTAAATATCGATTCCTGCTTCAGACAGCATCCATTCAATATGCACACCGTAACCGCTTGTCGGGTCGTTGACAAACACATGGGTGACAGCGCCGACGACCTTTCCATTTTGAATGATTGGGCTCCCGCTCATGCCTTGTACAATGCCGCCTGTTTCCTTCAGCAGTCTCGGATCGGTAATTTTTAAGACCATTCCTTTTGTAGCCGGAAATTTTTGCGGTGTCGTGCTGACGATTTCGATATCAAATTTTTCTACTTTATCATCATCAATGACCGTTAAGATTTCCGCAGGCCCTTTTTTCACTTCATTTGAAAAGGCAACCGGCAGCGCCTTATCTGATATTTTGTTTTTAATCGGCTGATGTAACGTGCCGAAGATTCCAAATGGGCTGTTTCTGTTAATGTCCCCGATCGTTTTGCGTTCAGAGGAAAATCGCGCCAGTTTTTCTCCAGGATTTCCGCCTGTCCCTTTTTCAATTGATGTCACAGTCGATTTGACAATTTCTCCATCTTCCACGACGATTGGTTTTTTCGTATCCATATCGGAGATCACGTGGCCAAGCGCTCCGTATTTTTTTGTTTTCGGCTCATAAAAAGTCATCGTGCCGATGCCCGCGGCAGAATCCCTGATATATAAACCGATTCGGTATTTGCCTTCAGCTTCATCCTTTTGAGGAATCAGCTTTGTTTTGATCTTCTGTTTATCACGTTTGATCAGCAAATCAAGTGACTCTCCGGTGTTTCCCGCCTTTTGAATAAACGGGGCAACATCATTCATTTTTTCAATTTTCTGTCCATTCATCTCAATAATAATGTCGCCTGCTGTAATACCTGCCGATTCACCAGGGGATTTTTTCCCTTCGCTTGTGTTAATTTGATGAAATCCGACGACAAGGACTCCCACGGAATGAAGTTTGACACCGATGGATTGCCCGCCCGGTATGACTTTTAAATCCGGAAGAACTTGCACTTTTGTTTTTTTGATTGGAAATCCGGCAAGATCATATACTAATTCTGACTGGCCTGATTTTTTGCCTGTGACTTTGATTTCATGCGGGTCTTTCTCAACTGTAAACGCTTCTGATGATTTTTCCTGGGCGTTTACCGATAAACTCGTTTCAATGGCTTGTGTTTGGGTTTCAAATACTCTCATTTGCGTTGGAATCAGTAAATACTCTTTTAATGGTTTGCATAAACCTACACTTAATAACGAAACAAGGAGAATTAAACCTATTGCTTTTCTGATGTTATCCGGCATTCACTACTTCACTCTCCTCGCTCCTACCCCACACCTTCTTTATGAATTGCTGCTACATCATTACTTTTGCCTTCTCAGCCCTTATTTATAACTGTCTTATAAAGAAAAACATTGGATATACTGATGAACGAATGGATGTGTATACAAAAAAATAAGCTGCGCATATCGCGCAGCTTACCCAGTTGTTTTGACTTGATCCGCTTGTTTTAACAGCTCTTTCGCATGGCGTTTCGTCAAGTCTGTGACTTCGACTCCTGCTATCATGCGTCCGATTTCCGTCACCTTCTCTTGTTTAGTCAGCGGCTTTACACGCGTCGTCGTTCTTCCGTCTTTTAATTCTTTCGCAATGTAAAGATGGGTATCGGCCATGGCTGCTACCTGAGGCAGGTGCGTAATGCATAGCACTTGTGATCCCATCGATACTTTGTGAATCTTTTCAGCAATAGCCTGAGCGACCCTGCCGCTTACACCTGTATCTACCTCGTCAAATATAATCGAGGTAACGTCCTGCTGTGAGGAAAAAATGCTTTTAATGGCAAGCATGACCCTCGACAGCTCTCCGCCAGAAGCAACTTTAGAAAGAGATTTCAGCGGCTCGCCCGTATTGGTGGAAATTAAAAACTTCACCAGATCAATCCCTTGTTCAGTGAGCTGAACAGGCTGTCCGTTTACGACCGGTGCTTCCTCATCGCGGGTCGCCGTTCTGACCTTAAACTCCGTATCGAAAGTCGACTTTTCCATATATAAGCTTTTCAGTTCACGATGGATTTCCTCAGCCAGCTTTTTCGCCCACGTTTTTCGGATTCGGGAAACGTTTGCCGCTTCTACTGCAACATCTTTACCAACCGAATCCAGCTCCTGCTTCAGGCTTTGCAGATGGCTGTCTCTGTTTTCAATTTGATCAATCTCTTCTTCAATTTTAGAAGCATATTCTAAAATATCCTCAACGGTTGCCCCGTATTTCCGCTTCAGCTGCTTGATCTCATTAAGACGCGTCTCAATAAAATTCAAGCGCTCGGGGTCATATTCAAGCTCATCCAGCATATTTCTCATCTGAAATGTAGCGTCCTCTAAAAGGTAGTAGGAGTTCGAAACACTCTCAGAAAGTTTTTGCAGCGGTTCGTTAATATCGGATAAATCTTCAAGCTGAGACGAGGCCATTCCGACCCAGTCCAGACCGCCCTGCTCGCTGCGCAGCGCGTTATAAGCATTTTGCAGTGATTCAAATATTTTCTCGAAATTTGAAATTTGCTGGCGCTCTTCTTGCAGCTGCTCATCTTCGTTCAGTTCAAGCTTTGCTGATTCGATTTCTTCCAGCTGAAATTGAATCAGATCAAGCCGGTGTGCCATTTCCTGCTCACTTTCAGAAAGCTGCTTCAACTTTTTAAGCAGCTTCATATATCGCTGATAGCCTTCCTGATACGCTTGAAGTGCGCTTTCCACTTCGGCTCCCGCAAACTTGTCCAAAAGCTGAAGATGGTTTTCGTCCTCCATTAACAGCTGGTTATCGTGCTGCCCGTGAATATCTAATAAAAGCCTGCCGATTTCTCTAAGCGACGCAATCGTTACAAGTTTGCCATTAACCCGGCATACGCTTTTTCCGTTCGTGCTGATATCCCTTCTCATGACGATCATTTCATCTGAAACGTCAATCCCCTGTTCAGCACAAACGTCAAAAACGGGATGGCCGCTATCTAACAGAAACAGCCCTTCAAGCTCGGCTTTTGTTTCTCCATATCTGACAAATTCAGATGAACCGCGGCCACCGACCAAAAGTGAAATGGCATCTATGATGATGGATTTGCCGGCTCCGGTTTCTCCTGTTAAAACCGTAAGCCCGCGTTCAAAAGAAACCGTCAGTTCCTCAATAATGGCAAAGTTTTTAATCGATAATTCAGCTAACAAACAGCATTACACCTCTTATCTTTGTTAGATTTCCTTTACAGCAGCTCTAGGAGCCGGCTTTTTACGCCGTCGGTATCTTCAGGAGTCCGGCAAATAATTAAAATGGTGTCATCTCCGCAAATGGTCCCCATAATTTCGTCCCAATCCAGATTGTCCATAAGCGCTCCGATTGCCTGGGCATTGCCCGGCATGGTTTTCAGCACAATCATATGGCTTGCTGAGTCTATTTTCACAAAAGCATCCATCAGTGACCGTTTCAGCTTAGACAGCGGATTGAAACGCTGGTCCGCCGGTAGGCTGTATTTATATGAGCCGTTATTTGTCGGCACCTTCACAAGGTGAAGCTCTTTAATATCACGTGAAACCGTGGCTTGTGTCACCTTGTATCCATCCTGCTTCAGCATGTCGACCAATTCATCTTGGGTTTCGATTTCATTGCTTGTAATGATTTCTCTGATTTTGATATGCCTCTGGCCTTTGTTCATGTAAGCACCTCTATTTCCAGCTTATCTGTTCTTATATGGTATATGATTCTCCGCAAAAAGTACATGAATGCAGAAAAAAGGAATAATAGCGCCCTATTATTCCGGTACATCTGCTTTTTTTTCTTTTAACGTCTTATGTGCTTCTTCCACTATACGGCTGATTTCCTCCTCAGGCAAACCTGCACCTTCTTGACCTTCTCCCAGCCAGTGCAAATGAAGGAGAAATTCAATATTTCCGTCTCCTCCCGTAATTGGAGAAAATGACAGGCCTTTGCAGATATAGCCCTCGCCAGCCGAAAAACTGATCATACGCCGCAGAACATCCGCATGCACCTTCGGATCTCTGACAATGCCTTTTTTGCCGACAGATTCCCGGCCTGCTTCAAACTGAGGCTTGACAAGCGCAATACAATCGCTGCCCGGTACAAGCAATGTTTTTAAAACGGGCAGGATCAGCCGAAGTGAAATAAAGGATACATCAATCGTAGCAAACTCCGGCATGCCTTTTGTGAAGTCTGCCGGAGTCGCATAACGGAAATTCGTGCGTTCCATCACGACGACGCGTTCGTCCTGTCTTAGCTTCCACGCAAGCTGATTATAGCCTACATCCACCGCGTACGACTGTTTTGCACCGTTTTGCAGAGCACAGTCTGTAAAGCCGCCGGTGGAGGAACCGATATCAATCATAATTTTGTCCTGAACAGAGACAGGAAATTCTTTCAGCGCTTTTTCAAGCTTTAAGCCGCCTCTGCTCACATATTTCAGCGGGTTTCCTTTGATCGTCAACGGAAGCTCGCGGTCAATTTTTTCTCCAGGCTTGTCCAAGCGGTTTTCATTCGAATACACGATCCCTGCCATAATGGCCCGTTTCGCTTTTTCCCGCGTTTCCGCAAGCCCTCTTTCCACTAGTAATACATCTAATCGTTCTTTCTTAGCCGTCATGATCCAATTCCTTTATGTGTCTTCGGCGGTGCCAGCAATCGAATTCGGTCTGCCACCTGCTGTTTCGTTAATCCTATTTCTTCAAGAAGCGCCGTTACGCTACCATGTTCTATAAATCGATCCGGTATGCCCATTCTGTCGATCGGCGTATGATACATTCCCTGATCATGAGCGAATTCTAAAACCGCGCTTCCGAATCCGCCTTCTAAGACCGCTTCTTCAATCGTTAGAATCGGCAAGCCTTCATTTAGTATATCCTTCATCATCTTTTCATCAATCGGCTTAATGAATCGCGCGTTGACGACGCGTACGGAAAGGCCTTCTTTTTGCAGCTCTTCAGCAGCTTCAAGCGCCATTTCAATTGTTGTTCCAAATGTTAAGATGACCGCGTCGCTACCCGGACGCAGCACCTCCCACGTGCCGATTGGGATCGTTTTAAGCTGTTCATCCATTTTGACGCCGAGGCCGTTTCCGCGCGGAAAACGCATGGCGATTGGACCGTCGTCATAGCTGAGCGCTGTATGAACCATATGCTGCCCTTCATTTTCATCCTTTGGCATCATTAAGACCACATTTGGAATGTGGCGCATAAACGCGATATCAAATACGCCTTGATGCGTCTCGCCATCTGCACCGACTAATCCGGCACG
This sequence comes from Bacillus sp. FSL K6-1012, assembly GCF_037964915.1. Lineage (NCBI taxonomy): Bacteria > Bacillati > Bacillota > Bacilli > Caryophanales > Bacillaceae > Bacillus > Bacillus sp. FSL K6-1012. Next base: position 2,525,015 of record NZ_CP150175.1, read on the forward strand.
GTCAATTCCGATAAACACATTGGCGTTTTGACGGCAGATGTCATGAACAACCTGGTCATATGCACGCTGCAGGAACGTTGAATAGATAGCCAGAAACGGCTTCATCCCTTGTAATGCTATAGCGGCGGCCATTGTAGCGGCATGCTGCTCTGCAATTCCGACATCGAACATTCGGTCAGGAAATTCCTGCGCAAAGCCTTCAAGCTTCGAACCGACAGGCATTGCCGGTGTTATCGCCACGATTCGCCCGTCCTCACGTGCCATTCGCTGTACTGTGCCGCTGACAAGGCTGCTCCATGCAGGCGCTGCGGCTTTTGGTTTTACAAAGTCACCTGTATTAATTTTATATGGGCCGGTTCCGTGCCACGTACCGGTCGTATCGGTTTCAGCAGGTTTGTACCCTTTTCCTTTTTTGGTGATCACATGCAGAAGGACAGGGCCTTTTGTTTTTTTAGCGTATTGAAGATTCTCAATCAGCTCATGATAAGAGTGTCCGTCCACAGGGCCTAAATAAGTAAATCCGAGTTCCTCGAAAAACATGCCTGAGACAAGCATATACTTCAGGCTGTCTTTGACACGTTCTGCCGTGGCGGCAAGCTTGCCCCCAACAGCCGGAATCTTCTTAAACAGGTATTCAAGCTCATCTTTAACCCATTGGTATTTCCCGGCTGTTCGCAGCCGTCCGAGCATGGAATGAATAGCACCGACATTCGGAGCGATACTCATTTCATTATCATTGAGGATAACAATCATGTCTTTTTTCTCGTCACCGATATGGTTCAGCGCTTCAAGCGCCATTCCGCCGGTCAGCGCACCATCACCGATAATCGGAATGATAAACTCATCCGTTCCTTTAATATCGCGAGCGGCCGCCATCCCCATCGCACCTGACAAGGAAGTTGAGCTGTGACCGGTTTCCCATACGTCATGTTCGCTTTCGCTCCGCTTCGGGAATCCGCAAAGCCCTTTATACTGACGAAGGGTCTCAAATTCTTTTCCCCGGCCCGTCAGCAGCTTATGGACATAAGACTGATGGCCTACATCCCACAAAAACTTGTCTTTCGGGCTGTTAAATTCCTTATGCAATGCAACGGTAAGCTCAACGACACCCAAATTAGGGCCAATGTGACCGCCAGAAGCCGATAAAGTCGTAATCAGAAACTGACGGATTTCATCACTTAATTTCTCTAATTCATCAATGGACATGTTTTTTAAAAACGACGGGTCCTGTATTGATAAAAGATCCAAAGCGGATCAACTCACTTTCAGCATGAATTTCTGCATTGATATATGTCTTAAATGCCGAGCTGAACTCAGATCATTTCTCAGGCATAAAAAAAGACAAACGCGCTCTTCCTTTTGATTTTCATCGAAACTGCTTACATTTTACCATATGTCGTGCAGCCGCTTCAAATAAGGATCGTTTTAGTGGTCTCTAGCCGCAATTAAATCACAAAGCTCATGCAAAAGGTCTTTTTGAAGGGAGAGCCCGTCGATCAAGCGCTTTGCTTCTTTTATGTGACCGTCCAATTTCTTTTTGGCCCCTTCCAGTGACAGAAGTGACGGATAAGTCGATTTGTCGTTCGTTGTATCCGAGCCGACACGTTTGCCGATTTTCTCTTCACTGCCTTCTACATCTAAAATGTCGTCTCTGATTTGAAAACCGATTCCAATGTGGCTGCTGAAGACGCGCAATGTTTCAATTTCTTCCTCAGGCGCATCCGCCAAAATAGCGCCGGCGATGACGCCAAAACCGAGCAGTTTGGCTGTTTTTCGTTCATGAATGGATTCAAGTTCTTCAAGCGTGACCTGACGGTTTTCTGCTTCCATATCGGCGATCTGCCCCCCGACCATGCCCTCGGTTCCCGCTGCTGAAATCAGTTCATTCACAAGACGAAGCCGCTTTTCTGCGGATACTTCGTCTGACACATGGGATGTAATCAGCTTAAAGCTTTCCGTAAGCAGCCCGTCTCCCGCTAAAACAGCCGTGGCTTCACCAAATACTTTATGGTTTGTCGGCTTTCCGCGGCGCAGATCATCATCATCCATGCAAGGCAGATCATCATGAATTAATGAATACGTGTGAATCATTTCAACAGCGCACCCGACTGGGATACCGTCTTTTTCACTTTTTCCGTACGCATTCAAAACCGCCAGCACGATGAGAGGCCGCAGCCGTTTCCCTCCGGCCTCAAGGGAATACAGCATAGATTTTTTTAATGAATCCGGGATATTAAGGTTTTCTGTATATACAAAGAGCTGTTTTTCAACCGCTTTTTTACGCTCCGCCAGAAAGCTAGCTAATTTATTTGTCACCTTCGTCTTCCTCCTGAACACTAAAAGGTGCCAGTTCGCCGTCTTCTTTTAAAATGAAGTCCATTTGCTTTTCTACTTTTTGAAGCTTTTCATGGCACATTTTTGAAAGAGCCATTCCTTCTTGAAAGTAGTTAATTGCTTGCTCCAGAGGCACATCGCCTTCTTCAAGCTTTGATACAATGCTTTCTAAGCCTTTCATCGCTTCTTCAAACGTCATGCTTTCATTTTTTTTCGTGTCTGTCATTTTTCTTCCCCTCTCTTATTTAATACTTCACAGGTCAGCACGCCATCCTTCAGCTTTACCTCAAGCTGGTCTTTCTCTTCTATCTGACTGACGCTTTTTATGAGTTCATCTTCTTTATAAGCCAAGCTGTATCCTCTTTCCATAATTTGAAGGGGACTTAGCGCGTTCAGCTTGCCAAGAACGGTTTGAAACTGAGAATGCAGCTGCTTCATTTGGATATTCATATTTTTTTTCAGCTGATTCGTCTGATCCTCATACCGTTTTCTCGCCTGTTTCAGCTGTTCATGGGGATGCAGCGCCTCTAATCTGTATGTTTCGCGCTCAAGCTGTCTGCTTTTCCGGTCCAACAGCGCGGTAAGCTGAGCTTGAAACTGCTGATATGCAAGGTCAAACTGCTGCTCTTTTTGCTCAAACAGCCGCTTAGGAAAGCGAAATGCATATGAGGATTGAAGTGTTTGAACCCGTTCTTTTTTTTGGATGAGATGCTGCTGCATCGCTCTTGTCATTCTGACTTCCGCCGTTTTCGTCCGTTCAATTAAATCAGTGGTATGGGGCACTGCAATCTCAGCTGCTCCTGTAGGTGTCGCCGCTCTGATATCCGCAACAAAATCACTGATGGTAAAATCCGTCTCATGCCCGACTGCCGAAATGATCGGTATGTTGGAAGCAAAGATCGCACGCGCTACGATTTCTTCGTTAAACGCCCACAGTTCCTCAATCGATCCGCCGCCTCTTCCGACAATTAATACGTCGCACGCCTGTTTTTCATTCGCCTCTTCAATGCGCCTAACGATTGATCTGCTCGCATTTTCACCCTGAACGAGCGCTGGAAGAACAATGACTTTTACAAGGGGATATCTTCTTTTTAGAGTTGTAATGACATCTCTGACAGCAGCACCTGTGGGTGATGTCACAACCCCGATTGTGGCTGGAAATGCGGGGATTTGTTTTTTGTAGCGTTCGTCAAATAAACCTTCTCCGGCTAGCTTCTTTTTTAATTCTTCATACGCTAAATAAAGCGCTCCGACCCCGTCAGGCTGCATTTCTTTTGCATATAATTGATAGTTTCCGCTCGGTTCGTATACGGAAATTCCGCCTCTCACCAGCACTTTCATACCGTTTTCAGGTTTAAAAGGAAGACGCTCGCTCTGTCTGGCGAACATGACCGACTGCATCCGGGCGTTTTCGTCTTTTAACGTGAAGTAAATATGGCCTCTCGTGTGTATCTTTACATTCGATAATTCGCCTTTAATCCAAATATTTTCAAGGTGAGGATCTACATCGAATTTTCGTTTTATATACTTTGTCAGCGCTGAGACAGTAACATACGCTGTTTCACCCATGTCTCAAACTCCTCTCGTAAGCATTCCTGCACCATAACTAAAGAAAACCCGCTCTGGCTTAAGGAGCCTGAAGAAGCGGGTATCGTGCTCATTATCCAGAGGCAGGGTTTTAGCCTGTCTCTGAATATCTCCAAAGATCTATGATAACGTACGTTTCGCAGATTTAACAGTATTATGCGCAAGCATCGTGATGGTCATAGGACCGACTCCGCCCGGAACAGGTGTAATAAAGGATGCTTTTTCCTTCGCACCTTCAAACTCAACGTCTCCGCAAAGCTTTCCGCTTTCCAAACGGTTAACGCCGACGTCAATAACGATGGCGCCTTCTTTCATCTGGTCAGCAGTGATGAAGTTGGCTTTACCGACCGCCACCACCAGGATGTCCGCTTTTTTCGTATGTTCAGATATATCTTTTGTTCTTGAATGACAGTATGTTACTGTCGCGTTTTCATTTAATAAAAGCTGGCCGACAGGTTTACCGACAATATTGCTTCGGCCGACTACAACAACCTCTTTACCGGAAAGGTCAATATTGGTTTTCTTCAAAAGCTCAACAATTCCATGCGGCGTGCAAGGAAGAAATGTATCTTCGCCAAGCAGCATTTTCCCTACATTTAACGGATGAAAACCGTCTACATCCTTATCAGGAGAAATACGTTCAATCACCGCTTTTTCAGAAATATGGTCTGGAAGCGGAAGCTGAACGAGAATTCCGTGAAACTCAGGGTCTTCATTGTATTTGTCAATAATCGAAAGCAGTTCAGCTTCTGTGAGGCTGCTGTCGAATTGATCAAGCTTAAAATTCATGCCCATTGTTTCTGCTGCTTTTTTCTTTCCCCGCACGTAAGAATGAGAAGCTGGGTCATCTCCAATCAAAATAACCGCCAGGCCGGGAGTGACGCCTTGCTTTTTAAGCTCTTCTACTTCTTTTGCCAATTGTTCGCGTTTTTCTTTTGCCGTTTCTTTTCCGTCGATGATTGTTGCAGTCATTTTCTTTCCTCCTATGATTGTTCAATATCAGATTTAATGTTAGAAAGAACCCCGTTTACAAATTTTGTCGCTTTGTCATCACCAAACCGTTTCGCCAGCTCAATCGCTTCGTTCATGGAGACATTTACCGGAATGTCTTCGGCATATGCCATTTCGTATGCTGCCAGACGCAAAATAGCACGGTCAACATTGGCAATCCGGTCAAGCTTCCAATTCACCAGATGTTTCGAAATCATTTCATCCAGCTGAACCTGGTGTTCAAGTACACCGTATACAAGCTTTTCAAAGAAAGGATCTGTCTTTTCTTCATCTAATGCGTGTTCAATGGCTTCATTCACTGCAATATCGCTGACATCAATTTGAAATAGTGCCTGCAAAGCTTTTTCTCTTGCTGTTCTTCTTTTCATTTTCTTTCTCCTTTGATCCTCTTTATCCGCTTGTCGTTAAGCCATAAAGAGATCATAACATATTTTTTTCGTATCCGCATATTGAAATCAAGGTTTTTCGACCCTATTACCGAATATTTTTACACACCTTCATATGATCATTCGGATTTCACGATCATGAAGAAACTCGGCTGCCTCGAGCCGGCTTTCTTCATGCTTTGAAATAAAGGGTAACGTGTAAAAAAACCAAAGGGCCGCCCTCCCCTTGGTTTTCTGTTAAGCCATTTACATTTCTTCGTCGATTTCGACTTCCTGGGCTTTTGTGTCAAATTGAATGCCGACGATGTGAATATTGATCTCGTTAATTGAAAGAGACGTCATATTTAATAAGGTTTGACGAATGTTTTCCTGAACGGCCGCTGCGACTTTCGGAATGGAAACGCCGAATGCGACAACACAGTAGACATCGATCGTAATTCCGTCATCCGCCAAGTCGACTTTTACGCCTTTGCCGTGGTTTACTTTGCCGAAGCGCTCGACGACGCCTGTCGCAAAGTTCCCGCGCATTTCAGCAATGCCGTCAACTTCTGAAGCTGCGATACCGGCAATCACCTCAATGACTTCCGGCGCGATCTCAACCTTACCTAAATGCGTGTCTTCATGATCCATTTTAAGCAAGCTGTTGTCTTTCATTCAATTCACCTCCGTAAAAATTATGAGCCCATTACATCATATGTTTCTAAAAACTTCGTATTAAACTCTCCGCTGACAAATGTTTCGTGTTCAAGCAGTTTGATGTGGAACGGGATTGTTGTTTCTATACCTTCGATGACGAATTCGCTTAATGCGCGCTTCATGCGGGCAACCGCTTCATCTCTCGTTTTTCCGTATGTGATTACTTTCGCAATCATGCTGTCGTAGTACGGAGGGATGGTATAGCCCGGATACGCGGCTGAATCTACACGGACACCTAAACCGCCCGGCGGCAGATACATTTTTATTTCACCAGGTGACGGCATGAAATTTTTGCTTGGGTTTTCCGCATTAATTCGGCATTCGATGGCCCAGCCTTCAAATAGAACATCTTCTTGTTTGAGGCTGAGTTCCATTCCTGATGCGACTCTGATTTGTTCCTTAATCAGGTCTGTTCCTGTCACCATTTCTGTGACTGGGTGCTCTACTTGAATTCTTGTGTTCATTTCCATGAAGTAGTAGCGCTGTTCTCTGTAGTCATAAATAAATTCAACTGTGCCCGCGCCTGTGTAGCCAACTGCTTTTGCAGCCTTAACCGCTGCTTCACCCATCTGCTCTCTGATTTCTGAATCAAGCGCAGGAGATGGTGATTCTTCCAAAAGCTTTTGAAGGCGTCTTTGAATCGAGCAGTCGCGTTCGCCCAAATGAATGGTATTTCCATAATTATCGGCAAGCACTTGGATCTCAACATGACGAAAATCCTCTATGTATTTTTCGATGTAAACTCCAGGATTTCCAAATGCAGTTGCAGCTTCCTGCTGAGTAATCTTAATGCCGTTAATCAATTCCTCTTCGGTGCGCGCAACCCTGATTCCTTTTCCGCCTCCGCCTGCGGTGGCTTTTATAATTACAGGATACCCAATTTCATTAGCCAGCGAAACCGCTTCTTCCACATTTTCTATAATTCCTTGTGAACCTGGAACGATCGGCACGCCCGCCTGTTTCATCGTCTCCCGCGCAACGTCTTTTGTTCCCATTTTTGAAATGGCCTCAGCGCTAGGTCCGACAAACGTGACATTCACTTCTTCACATAATTCCGCGAAGTCGGCGTTTTCAGCTAAAAATCCGTATCCCGGATGGATAGCATCTGTGCCGGTAAGCTTGGCGACACTTACGATATTTGTAACGTTTAGATAGCTGTCTTTTGATGCTTTCGGTCCGATACAAAAAGCCTCATCAGCCATTTGCACATGCAGGGCATCTTTATCAGCTTCTGAATAAACAGCGACAGTCTCAATGCCGAGCTCTTTGCAGGCTCTGATGATTCTGACAGCAATTTCTCCTCTGTTGGCGATCAATAGCTTTTTTATCATGTTAAGTCTCCTTACTCTGCTTTTACAAGAAATAGAGGTTGTCCATACTCAACCAACTGGCCGTTTTCAACTAATACTTCAACGATTTCGCCTTTTACTTCCGCTTCGATTTCGTTGAATAGCTTCATTGCTTCCACAATGCAGACAACTGTGTTTTCATTTACTTTAGAGCCTGCAGTTACATAAGGACCGGCTTCCGGTGATGAAGAAGCATAAAATGTTCCCACCATCGGCGATTTGATTTGATGCAGGTTTTCATCTTGTTTCGGCGCCTCTTGTGCAGGTGCCGGCGCTGCTTGCTGCGCTTGAGGCTGTGCCGTTTGCGGAGCCGCTGCTTGTACAGGTGCTGCCGGTGCTTGCTGCATCACTTGCACAGTACCCGCTTCGTGTTTTTTCAGTTTTAGGGAAACACCTTCATTTTCATATACGAATTCATCAATTGAAGATTCGTCAATTGTTTTAATCAGCTCATGGATTTCTTTAATGTTTAACATTCCATCGCACTCCTATGTATTGAAATTTCTTTTTTATAGGTTACTACTAAAAGTACATACTATGTTTATCTTACAGGAGCGGACTTTTGAATTCAACTCTAATATGATTGGCATGCAAAAAGCCCGCGTTTCGGCGGGCGGTTGTTCATTAACTATTTGGAAGGCTCAAATGTGACAGCAACGTCTTTCATCGTTTTAATTTCTTTGGCAACAAGGTCTATGATGGCTGTAGCTTTAGATTTGGAGTGTTTGTCAGACTTGACCGTGATGTTGATTTTGTCTCCTTCCGCATTTACGAGGGCATCTTCATAGCCTTGTGTTTTAATCAGTGTTTCAAGCTGTTTTTCTGTTCCTTCCGCTTCACTGAGGGCTGTCATTTTATCATATGCTTCGCTCTTTTCCTTTGCTGTTGCATCGTCGCTGGATACGATCGCATTCAGTTCTTCCCTTTCCTTGCTTCTGGCATCCTCTAAATCAAGGCGGTACGTTGTGAAGAGATCATCATCGGCGGTTTCGGTCACAACTGTTCCTTTTTCACTCGCTTCAGCGGAAGTTTCTTTGTCTGATGAAGAATCTTTCGTACCCTTTGTTCCGTCTTCTTTCTCTGTTTCAGCACCGTTTTTTTCCTTTGTGTCTTCCTTGGCAGGTGTTTTTTCAGTTGCTACCTCACCGCTGTCTGACGGGCTTTTTTCACTTTGCATCTGCACCGCGTTTTTACTTTCCGGTGACATGATATAATAAACACTTAACACCACAACAAGACTGAGCATTGTTAACAGCCAAACGGTTTGTTTTTTGAGCATTTATGAATCCTCCTTTATTTTTTTAGGGGCAACCGCAACCCGGTGGCTTGGAACATCCAGGACCCGTGTCACCGCTTCAATAATGGTTTGTTTTATTTGAACGTTGTCCACTCCTTGAGCAACAACGAGTACACCGCGTATATCAGGTTTTTTCGTTTGAACGACAACAGGGGTTTCTTTATCCCCATTCCTGATCATGACGATTTCTTCCTCTGATGTTTGATCCGTCACACTTCTAGTTCCGCCTTCTTTGTCTGTTTCCTCAGTTGTTGTATTTTTGCTTGATTTGTTTTTTTCATAAACCTTCAGTGACGTTGCGTCTACATTGACCACAACCGAGACATCCTCCACGCCGATAATGGTTTCAAGAATTTCCTTCAGCTGGTTTTCATATTCTTTTTCATAATCGCCAATAGAGTTTTTAGGATCATCAGATTTAGAGGCTTTAAACACTTCAGCTGTTTTCTCTTTGCTGTCCGCCGCATCAGCTGATGCCGGTGCTGTTATGGTCTGGGCGTTTTCCGTTTTCTCCGGTGAAGAAAAGAGCTGGCTGACAAGCATAAAGGAGACGCCGAGAACAAAAACGAACAGAAAGTAATGATATTTGGTCAGCTTCGGTTTTTCGCCGTCCTTCGATTGCCCCGGAAGAAACTGCTTTTTCAATACGTTCCATAATCCGTTTTTATTCATTGCCGATCCTCTCCCCGCCTTCCATATGAACCGTAATTTTCTCACTGCCGATTTCCCAAATGTCCGCAAGCTTTGTCTCAATCTGTTTAGCTTCTTTTTGTTCCGCTTTTTCTTTCGTGACGTATGCATGATCCGTATTAATGTCGATCGGCGCGACCGTTTGGACCGTTTTTTCAGAAGACGGGGCCATATACACGCTGATTGTTTTGATATCCTCTTCTGAATCTACTTTTTCTCCTGCCGTGATCTTGATTTGGTCTACTTTATATTCGTCATGACTGAACATCTCCTCCGCTTTCTTTTTTAGTTGGACAGCCATTTCTTCTAAAATATATGCGCGCTGGGAAGCTTGTATTTCTATTTTTTTTGAATTGATCTGATTTTTTATTTCGGCAGATTCCGATTGCCCGTTTTTTGTGAGGTATTCAAAGATGACTTCGGGGTCTGTTTTGAAAAGCTTAAAGATTGGAGTAAGCATGACGACGATCAGCAGCAGGCTGACTACCATTTTTGCGTACTTTTGCATGCTGGAGCTCGGCAGCAGCATATCAATAACGATTGCAAATAGGATAAATAAGACGATGCTGGTAAGCCATTCAGTTAAAAAACTCATCCGTCAGCCTCCTTTATTTCATCATCATCGTGAGGTTTCCGGCAGTAATAATGACGGTAAGGCTTAAAAAAAACATGAGAGACACAATAGCGAGAGCCGCAAAAATATAAATGACGCTTTTGCTGATGACATCGAGACAGGTAATGACCGGACCGCCGCCGAGCGGCTGGAGAATCGCGGCTGCCAGCTTGTAAATAAAAGCGAGAGAAAGCACTTTGATTGCCGGGAAAGCCGCAATACAAATCAAAATGGCGACACCTAGGATTCCTACCGTATTTTTCAGCAATAAGGAAGCGCTGATCACCGTATCCGTTGCGTCAGTAAACATTCTTCCAAGAACAGGAATGAAGTTGCCGGTAATAAACTTAGCCGTCCTGAGCGTAATGCCGTCTGTCACTGCCGCCGAGGCACCCTGCACAGAAATGACGCCGAGAAACACAGTGAGAAAGACTGCCAGCGCTCCGATGGCAATATTTCTGAGAAGATTGGACAGCTGCGTTACTTTGTATTGTTCAGTCATTGTACTGACGATGCTCAGAATTGCTGATAAGAAAATCAGCGGCATGACGATATTTTGAATCAGCAGACCGCTCGTATTCATTAGAAAAAGAATAACAGGATGAAAGAAGGCCGCAGATACAGCTCCTCCAGAGGAAGCCAAAAGCGCCAGCAGGAGAGGAATGAGAGCCAAAATAAAACTGGTCATCGTCTGAATCGCCTCTGTCGCATAATTGATCGCTACATGAAAGCTGTTCAGTGCAAGGATAATCAGCACCATATAAACAATTGCGTAGGCAACCTTGCTGACTGTGCTTTGCTGAAATGCATTTTGCAGAAGCTGAAGAATGACGCAAAAAATCGTTAGCAAAATCAACGTGCCGAGAAGCTTTCCATTGGCAAGCACTTCATGAAACAAATAAGAAAAGAGAGCCTTCAGCCATTCTTGCGGTGAAAAAGATTTATCGCCGTTTATAAACTCAAGCAAACTTCCTTTTTGACTTTCCGGCAGAAGCCCGCCGTACTCCGTCATTATGTCATTCCAAAATTCACCGATCTTGTCTGTTTCAAGCGACTCTGCCGTTTTTTCAGCCAATTGCTCCGGTGTTTCGGTATGTTCTTCTGTTTGGACCGAATCGTCTGCTGCTTGTACAATTTCTGTGCAGCCGAATACGAGCAGCACCGCAAGAACCAACGCCCATCGAAAACGCTTCAATCTGCCGCCTCCTTTCGGTTATGACATGGAAGGTATAAGTCCGAGAATCGTTTCAATAATCACGGTTAAAATAGGAACAGCCATAACGAGAATCAGAATTTTCCCCGCCAATTCTATTTTCGAGGCGATGGCCCCTTGACCGGCATCCTTGGTGAGCTGCGCCCCGAATTCAGCAATATAGGCGATTCCGATAATCTTTAAAATCGTTTCAACATATACCATGTTGACATTGGCGTTAACGGCTATTTTTTCAATCATTCTGATAATGTCGTAGATTTGATCTACCAAATAGAGAAAAATAACACATCCGGCAAATACGACAATTAAAAAGGCAAATGTCGGCTTTTGTTCTTTTACGATCAAAGAAAGGAAGGTGGCGATCAGCCCTAAACCTACAATTTGAACAATGTCAATCTGTAAGCCCCCCTATCCTTGAAATAAAAACACAGCTTTTATCTTTTTAAAGAGGTCATCCACAATGGTGGCGACCATAAATAAAATATAGATAAAACCTAACAGCGTCACCCACTGGGCGTATTCTTTTTTTCCCATCTGATCCAAAATCGTGTGTAAAAAAGCGACCACGATTCCCACTCCGGCGATTTGAAAAATGACATTAACGTCTACTCCCATTTTATTTTTGCTCCCCTCACGTTTACATCAATAGAAGAATGAGTAACAAGCCCGCTAAAAAGCCTAAACTTTTTATCATCTTTTCATTTTTCGCTTGTGCCTGCTCAGCATCCGCTTCCGATGCCTCTAAGTGTGTAAGTGCCAGCTTGATATGTTTTTGCTGTGAGATTCGATCGTGAATCCCAAGCGTCTCGCCGAACTGCTTCAGCACATCATATTCGGCTTTTTTCAGTGACATGTTGTCCCACACTTTTTTTAAGCTTTGCTCCCATGCCGTTTTAGCGGAATCACTGCCTTTCTCCAGCTGTTCGCTAAAACTGAGAAACAGAGCCGAAACAGGCTGTGCAAGCTGTTTTGCGATCTGCTGCGAAGCGGTGTGAAGCGGTGTATGGCCGTACATAATTTCCGCCTCGAGAGATTGGAGCGCCGCACGCAGCTGACGGATTTGCCTTGGCCGTTCTGTATAAATTTTCGCCGTCTCGAAACCTGTCCATGTTGTCGCAGCTACAATGAATACAGCGCCTAACAGCTTCAGCATGTTTTCACGTCCCTCGTTCCAGAAAGCACGTTTCCGTCTTTGTCATAAATACGGCTTACCGTGCCCGGCCCCTTCGTTCTGGATAATTCCAAATAGCGGTCAAAGGCTTTTTCTTCCCACAGACGCTTTAATGAAGGCCGCTTCATCAGATCAGAAATACTCCAGCCATGCGCGGATACGATGACCGAAACACCGGCATGCAGCGCCTCGAGAAGTGCTTCTGTATCCTCCGTTCTTCCGATTTCATCAACAATTATCACCTCGGGACTCATTGACCGGATCATCATCATCAGCCCTTCTGCCTTCGGACAGGCATCTAACACGTCAATTCTCTGTCCGAATTGATGCTGCGGAATGCCGCGCAGGCACCCGGCAATTTCTGACCGTTCATCGACAATGCCTGTCTTTACGGGCGGAATGCGGTTCTTGCCGCTGCTCGCAAGTCTGGCAATATCACGAAGCAGCGTTGTTTTACCGGTTTGCGGCGGACCGATAATCAATGTATTCAGCCAGCCGTTTTGATGCAGATAAGGCAGCAGCGGTTCTGCAATTCCAAGCTTTTGCCGGGCAATTCGTATATTAAAAGACGCAATGTCGCGGAGGCCCTTCACCCCTCCGTTTTCTGTAATGACTCTGCCTGCAAGTCCGACTCTGTGGCCGCCCCTGATGGTGACATACCCTTTCTTCAGCTCTTCTTCGAGCGTATACATACTATAATTGCTCAGCCGGCTGAGGATCAGGTGGGCATCCTCGGCCGTGCCCGCATAGGACAAAAAAAGAGGTTGTCCTTTTCGTATCAGTTCAACAGGGCGGTTAACCCGAATTCTGATTTCTTCGATTTCCAGCCATTGATGTTCCGGTATTTCAGAAAGGGCGTTTTTCATGGATTCAGGGAGAACGTCAGCAATTTCATTCAACAGTGTCTCCTCCTTTCTACCGATCGGCTTCTTTAAAATGTATGATGTGAGGCAGACTTTATGACAAGCCTCTCTTTATTTGTGGACACCCGCTAAAATCAACACGACACCCGTAAAAATCAAGATCAGTTTTGCATATGACAGCTGCCCGGCAATTTGGTAGATTCCCACAGTCATGGTGATGATAAAAATCAGCGGACCGACAATAGCAAGAATGCTGTTGACCACAACCGCTTTGCGGACATCATTTGTCACAAGCATCACAATCGCGGCCGTCAGCTCAATCATGGAGGATAAAACTCGCAATCCGGCCATTGTCAAAACAGTAGAATTGATATTTCCAAGAAAAAATTTCATAGCACTCTCCCAACCTCCCATTTTTTTATATGATATGCTCTAGCTGTCGGAAGTAGTCTTGCCATTTTCGTATAAAAGAAAGATTCTGTTTTTGCGCACAAAAAAAGCCTGCTCCCAATTGGGAACAGGCCTCTTTTTTCTCCTTACGCTCTTGAAACGTAAGAACCATCTGATGTGTTGACTACAAGAGTGTCGCCTTCATTGACAAAGAACGGCACGTTTACAACAAGACCAGTTTCGGTTTTCGCAGGTTTTGTACCGCCTGATGCCGTATCACCTTTAATGCCAGGTTCAGTCTCTACCACTTTCAGCTCAACCGTGTTCGGAAGTTCGATACCGAGTGTTTCATCTTGGTACATCATGATGTGTACAGACATATTTTCAAGCAGATATTTTAATTCCTCTTCAATTTGAGTTTCACTCAGTTCAAGCTGTTCATAAGAACTTGTATCCATGAATACGTGCTGGTCTCCGTTTGCATATAAGTATTGCATTGTTTTTGTTTCGATTTGCGCTTTTGCCACTTTTTCACCAGCACGGAATGTTTTTTCCTGAATCGCGCCAGTACGCAGGTTGCGAAGTTTAGAACGGACAAATGCCGCACCTTTACCCGGTTTTACGTGCTGGAAGTCAACGACGCGCCAAATGCCGCCATCCACTTCGATTGTTAATCCTGTACGGAAATCGTTTACTGAAATCATGTTTAATGTCCTCCTATATTCCAATCACAAAATAATGAGTTCTTTTGGGGAATGGGTAATTGTCCGGTTGCCGTTTTCTGTAATCACGATGTCATCTTCAATTCGGACACCGCCTGTTTCTGGTATGTAAATGCCCGGCTCCACTGTAACCACCATGCCCGGTTCAAGAATAGCTGAAGATCTGACTGACAGCCCCGGCGACTCATGAACTTCCATGCCGAGCCCATGCCCGGTTGAATGGCCGAAGTACTCGCCGTAGCCTTTTGCAGCGATATGATCCCTAGTCAGGGCGTCAGCCTCTTTGCCTGTCATGCCCGGCTTAATATGTTCGACGCCGAGTGCCTGAGCATCAAATACGACCTGATAAATTTCTTTCAATTGATCACTAGGCTGGCCTACAGCGACCGTTCGGGTAATGTCAGAACAATATCCTTTATAGTAAGCGCCAAAATCCAGCGTAACAAGATCCCCGCTTTCAATCAGTTTGTCACTTGCCACTCCATGGGGAAGGCTTGACCGAAGGCCCGAGGCGACAATCATATCAAAAGAAGAGCTGTCCGCTCCTTGGCTTCTCATATAAAACTCCAATTCATTGGCAACAGCTATTTCAGAAATGCCGGGTTTCATAAACGTCAAGATATGGCTGAAAGCATCATCTGCAATCTTCGCAGCTTCCTCTAATATCTTAATCTCTTCATTAGACTTAATCAAGCGCAACTTTTCCACGGATTCAGCCACAGGCACTAATTCAGCCTCACTGACAACCGCGTTGTAGGACGCGTATGTGCCGTAGGTCATACTGTTTTGTTCAAAACCGAGGCGTTTGATGCCGAACTTTTCAATTGTGTCGGCAGTGGTTTGAATCAGGCTGCCGCCGTGCTCAATGATTTCAAAGCCCTTTACCTGAACCTTCGCCTGCTCCGTATAACGGAAATCTGTAATAAACGCAGCCCTGTCTCCGGATATGACAGCTAAGCCCGCTGACCCTGTAAAACCGGTCATATAGCGCAAATTGATGCTGCTTGTAATCAGCATTCCGTCTATCCCCAGCTGTTCGAACAAGTTTCTTAATTTCTCAAGTTTCATCTTTATTCTCCCCCTTGCCGGCTTAATAAATAGCGAACAGCAAGCTTGTAGCCTTCAGATCCGAGGCCGACAATCTGCCCTTTCGCAACAGGAGCGATCACTGACTGATGCCTGAATTCTTCTCTGGCGTATAAATTTGATAAATGCACCTCAACCACAGGAGGGCTGATGCTTGAAACAGCATCCCTGATTGCATAGCTGTAATGGCTCAGCGCGCCCGGATTCAAAACAATTCCGTCATATTGTTCCTCAGCCTCGTGTATGGCGTCTATCAAATCGCCTTCATGATTAGACTGGAAAAAAGTAAGCTGAATATGTAAGGCTTCAGCAAATTGAAAAAGATCTGTTTCAATATCTGTCAGTGTGTGACGCCCAAATACATCCGGCTCACGCTTCCCCAGCCGATTGACATTCGGGCCGTTCAAAATCAAAAAATGAGGCACATGGCTCTCTCCTTTTCGCGAGGGTTTCTCATGTAAAAAATGTTCACTTCTCGTGAACATTTTATCATAACAAAAAAGGATAATACACTATTCTCTCTGTGTTCCCAGCGCACGTGCCAGCTTTTCCGAGTTCAGCTCATTATATTCAAATGAAATTGAATATCCGACAAACAGCCCGTAAAGCAGATAGATGCAAATTGTTGTAATAATCGTATCTGATTTCAATTCAGTTACAGCGCGCACATCCTGGAAAATCGGATTAAACACAAAAAACACGAGCAGCCAAAGCAGCAAGCCGTATAACATACCAGGCCACATCGTTTTCAAGCGTTTCAAGAGAAGATAATAAAGAAACGCCCCGCCAATCGAAATGATGCCAATCACAATGATGCTGATAATCGTTCCTAAACCATGTTTCTTCCACTCTCCGAGCACGAACGGCTGCAATATCATATTGGGGCTGATTTCGGAAAAATGAAATAAGTAGGCGATATAACCGACGAAACTCCATAATACGCCTCCGCAAAAACCCGTCGCCGCTACCCTGGCGCCCATTGGCACAGGCGGTCCCTGATCCTCTTTTGTTTGTTCGTTTTGATCTGTATTTTTTTCACTTGTCATAACGGCCACCTCCTTGTTAAAGTGTGCCCAAAAAATGAAATGTCAATAAAAAAGCTCACACATTTTGACAGCAGCGAGTAAAATTTGAAAATAACGGGTATACTGCATGTAGAAAAAGCAAGGCTCTGGCAAATTTTCAGCCCGTCAATCTAGAGGTTTCGCGCTGTTTCCTGTACAATAGAGTGAAAGGAAATAGTTAGCAATCCTAAAGAAATAGGCAGGTTGATGAATATGTCAAAACATAAAATTCCGCCCGCTTACGGCGGGCAGGCGGTTGTGGAAGGCGTTATGTTTGGCGGAAAACACAATTACGTTACGGCCATACGAAGAACAGACGGAAGCATTGATTTCTTCAAGCTTCCCCGGAAACACAATCCGAAGCTGAACAGGGTAAAAAAAATACCATTTATAAGAGGGATCGCGGCTATTATTGAAGCGAGCGCTAACGGCACAAAGCATTTGAATTTCTCGAGTGAACGCTACGGACTTGATCCGTCTGAGGACGAGACGCTTAAGGAAGAAAAAAAAGCCTCGGGGCTGTCAATGTATCTCAGCCTTGCAGTGATCGGCGTCTTATCATTTTTGTTCAGTAAATTCGTATTTACATTGGTTCCTGTTTTCTTAGCTGAACTGACAAGACCGGTTTTTCCATCGGACACAGCGCAAATCGCAGTTGAAAGTCTATTCAAATTGATTTTGCTGCTCGGTTATATTTATTTTTTATCCATGACACCGCTGATTAAAAGAGTGTTTCAATATCATGGAGCCGAACATAAGGTCATAAACTGTTATGAACAGAAATTGCCAATTACTGTAGAGAACGTTCAAAATCAATCACGGCTTCATTACCGCTGCGGGTCCAGCTTTATTTTATTTACCATTATTGTCGGTATGTTTGTATACTTGCTTGTTCCAACAGATCCGCTTTGGTTGCGTGTTATAGATCGTGTCGCTCTCATACCGGTTGTACTTGGGATTTCCTTTGAAGTGCTGCAGCTGACAAATAAAGTGCGTGATATTCCCGGTTTGAAATGTCTCGGGTACCCGGGCCTCTGGCTTCAGCTGTTAACGACGAAAGAACCTAAGGATGACCAAGTTGAAGTTGCAATCGAAAGCTTTAACGAGCTTCTCAGACTCGAAGAAAGATCTGAACAAAAAGAGCAGCCTTCTCACAACGTCATCTAATATCCGTTGCCCTGCTATTACTTTCGGAGGTGGACAGTTATGAATCATCGTGTACAACCTATTATTGCTGTATTAATTGCGCTGGGAGCGTTCGGTTTCCTGTATGTGCTGGTAACCAATCCCGGAGAAATGGCAAAAATGGCGATAACCGTCATCTTGGCAGGTATCATTATTTATTTTATTGTGAAATATGTAATGAAGCGAAATACTGGCAGTGAAGGAGCGGCTTTTAAAAAAGCGGCCAAACAATCGCGGCGCCGGCTGAAAGAACAAAAAGCAAAGCACCGCGCCGGGCATAAAGGACGGGTGAGCCATCTGCGAAGCGTTCCGAGCGCCAGCAAACCTAAGCCGATGATTCTCAAGAAAAAAAGCCAGACGCAGCTGACTGTCATAGAAGGAAAAAAAAATAAAAAGAAAAACAGAGCGCTTTTTTAATAGGTCCACTGCTTTAAAAACTGCTCTGTCCGACTTTTACCTAGCTCAATCAGGGCTAGTTTTTTTTGTTGTGTTAAATGAAATTCGGTCGCCATCACGTTGTCAACCGGAAGAAAAATGATATTTTGCTCATAGCGTGACGCGATATGTCTTGCGTCATGCGCATCCTTCATCGTTTCAAACAGAGCGCCAAACAGTTCGAAAGCGTTTCCGATATTTTTTTTCGGCCGCTCCCTTTCATTCGGCGCAAGCGTCACACCGATAACAGGTCGTTTTCTTTCTTTAGAAAACAGCCATATGGGAAAATTGCTTAAAACGCCCCCATCCACTACGGTGGCAGTTCCTGTATCTGTTTTTAATTTTATTGGTTCAAAAAAATAGGGAATGCTGCAGCTCATTCTTACCGCTCTGGCAACCGGAAACATATCCGGATTTAACCCGTAGCGGACCAAGTCGTCCGGCAGCACGATCATTGTACCGTTTGTCAGATCCGAAGCGATGAGCCGCAAAGAGCCTTTTTTCAAATCGCCAAAGACGCGTACGCCTCTCGCTCTTAAAAGGTCGGCGATCCACTTTTCTAATGTGTCTCCTTTAAACAAGCCCAAACGCCAGTAAATGGACACCCATTGGAGCATTTTTAAGGGGAGAAATGAGTATCGCTGGTCCAGCAGCCTCTCTCCGTCCACTTCTTCAATCAAAGCGTGAATTTCCTTGCTTGAATAACCTGATGCAATAAAAGCGGCAATAACGGCGCCGGCGCTTGTGCCGGCAAGCCGTGCAAAGCGGAAGCCTTTTTCCTCAAGCGCTTCATAAGCGCCGGCAAGCGCCACGCCTTTTACCCCTCCGCCAGAAAACACACCGTCAATATACATCCCATACCCTCCCCCTCCATCCAATGGCTTACTATCATTTTAAGAAAAAACGCGAAGAAATAGACCAATGAATGAAGCAGGGCGCATTTCATCAAAAAAAGGCGGCCTCCTTTGAGACCCGCCTTTTTACTGATTATGATGTTCTGTTTTCTTTTGGATTGATTTCAGCTCTTTTTTACGCGCATCGTCTTCTTCAAAATATTGAACAAGATCACCGATGCGATCAATGCTGTTCCAGCTTAAATGATGCTCGATTCCTTCGACATCGTTATATATTTTCTCTTCATCAACACCAATGATTCTTAAAAACTGCTCAAGCAATTCATGTCTGTATACTAGCCGTTTGCCTATTTTCTTTCCTTTAGACGTTAGCACGAGACCGCGATATTTTTCATAAATTAAATATTCGTCTTTATCTAGTTTTTGAACCATTTTTGTTACAGAGGAGGGGTGGACTGCCAATGCTTCCGCGATATCAGAAACCCTTGCATATCCTTTTTCTTCAATCAGCATATAAATCTGTTCAATATAATCTTCCATACTTGGTGTCGTCATCGAAACCCTCCCAAAAAGCACCTTAACTTTATAAATCATTACAAGTTTACACTAATGAACTTGAAAAAACAAGGATGCTCTGCAGGCCAAAAAGCCCTTTTTACCGCTTATAATTCCATTCATCAGAAGCATATTTTGTTTCTGCCAAGTCCTGAACAAAATTAAGCTCTTCCTGAGATAATTCGTACGGCTCCAAGTGAATATTCAAGCCGGTTTCAAATCCGGATTTAAAAGCCTTGCGTGCATCGTCCATCGTCACCGGGTGATCGGTGAGTTCATTAATCGCAACCGCTTTATTTTTAAAATTGCGCTGCATCCGCTCTCTGACTCTTTCACTCGGATACAAAAACAGATCAAACAGCTTGTCCTCATCCAAATCAAGCAGAATGGAGCCGTGCTGAAGGATGACGCCTTTTTGTCTCGTTTGCGCGCTTCCCGCCACCTTGCGCCCCTCCACAACAAGCTCATACCAGGACGGCGCGTCAAAACAAACGGATGACCGCGGGTTCTTTAAGCTTTCTTTTTCTTTTTCGGTTCTCGGAATGGCAAAATAAGCGTCCAGACCAAGATTTCTAAAGCCTTGAAGTATGCCTTCTGAAATAACCCGATATGCCTCGGTTACAGTCGCCGGCATTTCCGGATGATCCTCAGAAACGATTACGCTGTATGTCAATTCCTGATCGTGGAGCACCCCTCTTCCTCCGGTCGGGCGTCTGACAAATCCAAGATTATACTTATGTACTGCTTCAAAATTGATTTCCTTTTTAATATTTTGAAAATAACCTACAGAAAGCGTCGCAGGATTCCAGCCGTAAAAACGGATGACGGGAGGAATTTTCTTTTCACTGTGCCAATATAAAAGCGCTTCATCAAGCGCCATATTGAAAGCCGGGCTTGCATTTCCTGAGTCTATAAACCGCCAAGTTTCTTTTTCCATTTTGAGACCTTCCTTACCGTTTTAATAGAATCAGTTTAACAAACTGCCGGGAAAATGAAAAATATTTTAGTTCCATTATGGATGACAATCGCGCCGTGCTTTACTATAATAGTATTTGTCGAAAACGTCTCTATGCCCTTGTTTAAAGAAGCAGGGTTTTGATTTTATACGTTAAAGGAGTAGAATCACATTGTCTAATATGATCGTTTTAATTATTTTTGCTGCGTTTATCGTCTATATGATTGCTTCATATGTCTATCAGCAGCGAATTATGAAAACACTTTCGGAAGAAGAATTCCGCGCTGGTTACCGCAAAGCGCAGCTTATCGACGTTCGTGAACCGAATGAATTTGATGGCGGACATATTTTAGGCGCCCGCAACATTCCGCTTTCTCAGCTGAAACAGAGAAAAAATGAAATCCGGCCGGACAAGCCTGTCTATCTGTACTGCCAGAACAGTGTCCGCAGCGGACGCGCGGCACAAACCCTGCGCAAAAACGGCTGCACTGAGATTTATAACCTTAAGGGCGGCTTTAAAAAATGGGGCGGAAAAATCAAAGCCAAAAATTAAAAAAACAGCTGTCTGATATCAGACAGCTGTTTTTTTATTTTACAAGTTCGCTGCTTACGTTTTTCTCGTATCTAAGTACAGGCTGTCTGGCTGCTTTTGTTTCGTCCATTCTTTTGACGATTGTTGTATGCGGAGCCTCCTGTACGAGCTCCGGAGTTTCCTCTGCTTCTTTCGCAATTTGGATCATAGCATCAATAAACGCATCCAGCGTTTCCTTGGATTCTGTCTCTGTCGGCTCAATCATGATGCACTCCTCAACATTAAGCGGAAAATAAATTGTAGGCGGATGATAGCCGAAATCGAGCAGCCGTTTTGCAATATCCAGCGTACGCACCCCAAGCTTTTTCTGGCGTTTCCCTGACAATACAAATTCGTGCTTGCAATGGCGGTCAAACGGCAGATCGTAATAAGGGGCAAGCTTTCTCATCATATAGTTGGCGTTCAGCACCGCGTTTTCAGTAACGGCCTTTAACCCGTCCGGGCCCATAGAGCGGATATACGTATATGCTCTGACATTGATGCCGAAGTTGCCGTAATAAGGCTTAACACGGCCGATCGCGTGAGGGCGGTCATAGTCAAAAGTAAATCGACCTTCTTTTTTGATTAAAACGGGTTTTGGCAGATAAGGAATCAGATCTTCTTTTACGCCAACCGGACCTGAACCCGGACCGCCTCCGCCGTGAGGCCCTGTGAAGGTTTTATGCAAATTAAGATGCACCACATCAAATCCCATATCACCGGGTCTCGCTTTACTTAACACGGCATTTAAATTAGCGCCGTCATAATACAGCTTTCCTCCGGCTTGGTGAACGATTTCCGCCATCTCGGTGATCTGTTCCTCAAATAATCCGAGTGTATTCGGATTCGTCAGCATAAGAGCTGCGGTTTCTTCATTCACCGCTCTTTTTAAATCCTCTAAATCAACAAGCCCGTTTTCATTCGATTTCACCGTCACCGTTTCAAAACCGGCAACTGTTGCAGACGCAGGATTTGTCCCATGAGCTGAATCGGGGACAATGACCTTTGTCCGTTTCATATCTCCGCGCGCCTCATGATAAGCGCGGATCATCATCAGTCCCGTCCATTCGCCATGCGCCCCCGCCGCGGGCTGAAGCGTGACCTCATCCATTCCCGTAATTTCTTCGAGATGCTTGCTTAAGTCATATAAAAGCTCCAAAGCGCCTTGCACTGTGTCTTCGTCCTGAAGAGGATGAATCGCGGCAAAACCGGGAATCCGCGCGATTTTTTCATTCAATTTCGGATTGTATTTCATTGTGCAGGAACCGAGCGGATAAAAGCCCGAATCAACCCCGTGGTTCCGTCTGGACAATGCTGTGTAATGCCGCATAATATCCAGCTCAGAAACCTCCGGCAGCTCTGCGTCCTCATCCCGGATATAGCTGTCTGACAAGAGGTCCTCCACTTCCATTTCCGGTACGTCAAGCTCCGGCAGACTGTAGCCGACACGGCCTTCTCTTGAAAGCTCAAAAATAAGTGCCTGATCCTGATTATTCATGGCGATCCCCCAATTCCTGAATGAGTGCATCAATTTCTTCTTTTGTTCTCAGCTCTGTTACGGCAATAAGCATATGGCGGTCAAGCTCCGGATACGTCAGACCCAAATCGTAGCCGCCGATGATCCCTTTTGTCAGCAATCTTTGATTTACCGATTTCACAGGTTCATCTAGTTTGATAACGAATTCGTTAAACATCGGCCCGTCAAACATTACGGTGAGCCCCGCTTTTTTCGCTTCTTGCTTAGCATAATTGGCTTTTAAGAGATTTTGGCGGGCGATTTCTTTTACGCCGTTTTTCCCGAGAGCCGTCATGGCGACGGAAGCGGCCAGTGCGTTTAAAGCCTGGTTCGAGCAGATGTTTGACGTCGCCTTATCCCTGCGAATATGCTGCTCTCTGGCTTGTAAGGTAAGCACAAAACCTCTTTTTCCGTTTTCATCCTCCGTTTGTCCGACGAGGCGGCCCGGCACCTTTCTCATTAATTTTTTCGTGACCGCAAAAAAACCGCAATGGGGTCCGCCGTATGCGGAAGGAATCCCGAATGGCTGTGCGTCGCCAACCACAATATCGGCCTGAAAAGCGCCCGGCGGGGTCAGAAGTCCCAATGCAAGCGGATTGGCTGAGACAATAAACATGGATTTTCCCTGATGAGCGATCGGCTCAATATCCTTCAACGGCTCAACCAGACCAAAAAAGTTCGGGTACTGCACAATGACTGCCGCCGTATCGTCACAAACGGTTTCGCGCAAAGCATCAAGATCAGTCACTCCATTTGCGGCAGGGACTTCAACAACTTCAATATACTGTCCTTTTGCATATGTTTTCAGCACTTCTCTCGATTCAGGGTGCACGGTTGTTGACACCACAATTTTTTTCTTTTTCGTATGTCCGGAGGCAAGCATCGCAGCTTCCGCCAAGGCTGTTCCGCCATCATACATAGAAGAGTTGCTGATATCCATGCCAGTTAATTCACAAATCATCGTTTGAAACTCGAAAATCGCCTGAAGCTCCCCTTGAGAAATTTCCGGCTGATATGGTGTATAAGCTGTATAAAACTCAGACCTTGAAATGACATGATCCACAATAACCGGCTGATAATGATCATATACACCGGCGCCTAAGAAAGATGCGTATTGAACGGTATCACAGTTTTTAGACGCCAGCTTTGTCAGTTCTTTTGTTAATTCTGTTTCTGATTTTGCCTTTTTGAATTGATACTCTTTTTTGAATCTGACGTTCTCAGGTATATCGGCGAATAAATCATCGATCGTGTTTGCACCGATGGCATCAAGCATTTCCTGTTTATCCTTTTCTGTCGCGGGCAAATAGCGGTGCTTCATGTGTTGACCCCTCTCCAAAGAAAAATTTTTAGCGTTTATAAAATGGTGTTTTAACTACCTTTGCTTTCACTAATTTTTTGCGAATCTCCACTTCTACAACAGTTCCGATCTCACTCGCTCCAGCATCAACCAAGGCAAGGCCCACGTTTTTCCCCAATGTCGGTGACTGGGTGCCTGTTGTCACCTTTCCGACGGACTTGCCGCTTTGAAACACTTCATATCCGTGTCTCGGTATTCCTTTTTCAATCATTTCAAGACCGACGAGCTTTCGTTTCGCCCCGTTTTCTTTCTCTTCACTCAATACAGACTTCCCGAAAAAATCAGACTCTTTTTTGTGTTTTACGGCAAATCCTATACCGGCTTCAACCGGCGTGATATCCCGAGTCAGCTCCTGGCCATAGAGCGGGAGCTTCGCTTCAAATCTGAGTGTATCACGCGCCCCAAGCCCGCATGGCATAAGCCCGTGTTCTTCACCCGCTTCAATGATCTGTTTCCAGATTCGAACGGCGTCATCAGCGCGGCAGTAAATTTCGAACCCGTCTTCACCCGTATAGCCGGTTCGCGAAATGAGTGCTTTGCAGCCGCTGATATCAGCTTCATCAATAAATGCAAATGGTTTTAAAGCAGACACATCTGAAGCTGTCAGATTTTTTAAGATTGTTTCTGCTTTCGGGCCCTGCACGGCCAAAAGCGCAATCTGATCTGACAAATTGTCAATCTGGACATCTCCTGTTGCGTGTTCTTTGAGCCAAGCAAGATCTTTATCTATATTTGAAGCATTTATGACAAGCAAATAGCGGTTTTCAGCTTTTTGATAGATGAGTAAATCATCAACGGTGCCGCCATCCGGATAGCACATCGCGGTATATTGCGCACGGCCGGTTTTTAACGCGGATACATCATTTGTCATCAGCTTTTGTAAAAAAGACAGACTGTCATCCCCCGTGATTTCGACTTCCCCCATATGAGATACATCAAACAGCCCGGCTGCTGTTCGGACAGCCTCATGCTCTTTTTTGATTGAAGAAAATTGAACAGGAAGCTCCCAGCCTCCGAAATCAATCGTTTTCCCTCCATATTCCTTATACAATTCAAATAACGGTGTTCTTTTCAGCATCAAATTCCTCCCCTTTTTCAACGGCGCAGCTAAAAAAACATACAAAAAAGGACAGAGAAACACCTCATATTAAATGAAGGTTCTCTGTCCTGGCACCTGAAAGTTTACTTTGCAATAGCAAAGACGTCCCCTTTGGTGGCTTGCGCATTTCACACAAACACTCTCCAGAGTTGCGTCGAGCAAGAGTTCTTTTGCCTGAGAGATTCACTCCGCAGTTTGCTCCTTCGGCGCCTGTATCCCGGTTTTCTCGGTCAGGTCTCTCCCCTTGCTGTCATTCGCTCATATTTTCATGCTGTTATGGACATACTATAGCAATATCTTACATCAAATACATACTCATATCCTACCATCATCACTATATGCGGGGCAACAGCAATTTGGGCGGATTTTTCTTATATTGTTCATTTAAAAAATTGAAGAATATGAAAGGCGGTTTCACAGCAATGAATGCAGAAATCACATATGACACAAAATGGCCCGAAGAATTTGCCGAAAGACTGAAAAACGACGGTCCGTGGTCAAACTGGGAGCTGTACAAGCTTTCATCAGAAATCCAGGAAACATTGGCGATTCCTGAATTTGAAGGCTTGCGGGCCCCATTATATCTCCCTTCCTTCACGCCGCTTCCCCATCAGCTTGAGGTTGCGCAGAAGGTTGTTGAAAAAATGAACGGAAAAGCGATTTTAGCAGATGAAGTGGGGCTCGGCAAAACTGTTGAAGCCGGACTGATTCTAAAAGAATATATGATTCGCGGGTTAGCCAAAAAAATTCTGATCCTTGTGCCAGCTTCTCTTGTTTCGCAGTGGGTGAAAGAGCTTCAGGAAAAATTTTTGATTCCGGCTGTTGAGCAAAAGAAAAGCTATGTGTGGGAGCAGTGCGATATCGTCGTGTCCTCCATCGATACGGCAAAGCGCTCGCCCCACCGGGAAATTGTGCTGTCAATCCCATATGATCTCGTCATTATTGATGAGGCCCACAAGCTCAAAAATAGCAAAACAAAGAACTATGAATTTGTCCGGAATCTTGTGAAAAAATACTGCCTGCTGCTGACTGCGACGCCAATCCAAAACCGTGTTGAAGAAATATTCAATTTGGTTTCATTATTAAAGCCTGGTCATTTAGGCAATCAGAATCACTTTCAAGAAATGTTTTCTAAAAAGAAATCCAGCTTAGAAGCGCATGATCATTTAAAAGATCTAGTGAATAAAGTCATGATTCGCAACAGGCGGCATGACACCGGGCTGAATTGGAAGCAGCGCCGCGTCGAAACAGTGCCGATTGAATTTTCTCCATCAGAGCAGGCGCTTTACGATGAGATTTCCCGACTGAAAGAAAGCATTAACAAACCGGCCAGCATGTTCTCCATTATGACACTCCAAAGAGAATGCTGTTCAAGCAGGGAAGCTGTGTACATGACATTGAAAAAAATGCTCGACCAAAAAGAAAAACAGGCACCAGCCATTGATGAAGACACCATTTCTATATTAATGGACCGCATCAATCAAGTGACACAAAATTCTAAAGCGAATCAAGTCATCGATCTGATTAAAAAGATAGACGATAAAGTCATTATTTTTACAGAATACCGTGCCACTCAAATTTATCTGCAGTGGTTTCTTCAGCAACACGGCATCAGCTCTGTGCCGTTCAGAGGCGGATTTAAACGCGGGAAAAAAGACTGGATGAAGGACCTTTTCCGCGGGAAGGTTCAAGTGCTGATTGCAACTGAAGCAGGCGGCGAAGGGATCAACCTGCAGTTTTGCAATCACATGATTAACTATGATTTGCCATGGAATCCGATGCGGCTTGAACAAAGAATCGGAAGAATCCACAGGCTCGGGCAGGAGCGTGACGTCCATATTTATAACATGGCTACCAAACATACAGTGGAAGAGCATATTTTAAAGCTTTTATATGAAAAAATTCATTTATTTGAAAAAGTGGTCGGCGAGCTTGATGACATTTTAACAAAAATTCAAGTCAACAATTTTGAAGAGCACCTGCACGATATTTTGTACCATTCGGCAACCGAAGAAGAAATGAAAATTAAAATGGACAACTTAACCTCATTTTTGTCTTATAAAAAACAGCAGCCCGCTGAAAAAAAAGGTTCTTAGCCGCAAGGAGGTTTTACAAGTGAGACAGCAAGAGGTTCACCAATTTCTGCTTCGTTTTTTCCAGGCAAACAGCTGTCCGATCATCGACCAAGGCCCCGGTTACATAACGGTTCAGCTTACAGTTGAAATGGACAAACAGATCATGAATCGGCCTTTTTACTGGCACTGGCGCGAGAAGACCGGCGGCGACCCGAATCCGATGAAAATGACGTTCATTACAGATAAGGAATCTGCTCCAAAAGACCTAGACGGCGAATTTATTTATTTCGGGGCGCCACGCCTTTTTCAAATATTTAAAGCAGTTAAACAAAATGGGAGATTTACCAGAATGTATGAGAAAATTGAATCAGCCGGAGCGAAAATTCCGCTTCAGCCTTGGCTTGGTATAAATGTCATGATTTCATACCAGTCCGACATGAAAAAGGATAAGCTATTGTCACTAGGTCTTCACCTTGTCTCTGGAACCATGATTGAAGATTTTCAAAGTAAGCTCGTACAGCTTTCATTGACATCACAAATATGTGACTATTGTTTCACCATATCGCCTATGATCAAACCTGAAAGCGGTCTTAAGCGGATGGAGAGCTACATTACCCAAGCCGCTATGCAAGAACCGTCAGACTGGGCAGAGCAGGCGGTAAACAGGTGGCAAAACGATATGAAATTGCTTGATCAGTTTTATGAGCATACAGAAGAAAAACCAGAAGAGTACCATCTTGAAAAACAGGCGTTAAAAGCCTTGTATCAACCAAAGATATCAGTTCAGATCGAGAATGGCGGATTATTTTTTCTGCAAAATAATATTTCGAGCTAACTTTTTTCAGATTCGACATCGTTCTCGTTTTTTTTGGAAAAATGCTATTATAATAAAGGTATATTGGAAAAAAATTCTGGCTATTCAATTGGCAAATGACTTCCAGAGACCACAGAAGGCGTACAATGGTCATGGCCGGACTGGCTGAAATACATAAACAAGTATTTTAGGAGGAGAAACTGCATGAAAAATGCAAAACAAGAGCACTTCGAATTAGATCAAGAATGGGTTGAATTAATGATGGAAGCCAGAGAAGCAAATATCAGCCCTGAGGAAATACGCAAATATTTACTTTTAAACAAAAAGTCTGCTCATCCTGGTCCGGCAGCCAGAAGTCATACCATAAATCCTTTCTGAATGTGCTATAATATCACAAGGAAGGTGATGACATTGATTGGCCAGCGTATTAAACAATACCGTAAAGAAAAAGGCTACTCACTATCAGAACTAGCAGAAAAAGCTGGGGTAGCGAAGTCTTATTTAAGCTCAATAGAACGAAATCTACAAACGAACCCCTCCATTCAATTTCTCGAAAAAGTCTCCGCTGTTCTGGACGTCTCGGTTCATACTTTGCTTGATGAAAAACATGAAACCGAATACGATGGTCAATTAGATAGTGAATGGGAGAAATTGGTTCGCGATGCGATGACATCTGGGGTATCGAAAAAACAATTTCGTGAATTTTTAGATTATCAAAAATGGAGAAAATCCCAAAAAGAGGAGTAGTGCCTGAGCAGAGGCACTTACTCCTCTTTTGTCAATGAACATAAGAATGGCTCAGTACGCATGTACTGAGCCACCTCTTTTTTCTATTAATGTTTATCCTCGCTATGCGCTTTTTCATTTTCTTTAATGTAACCGTCTTTATCAGTATGTTCCTTTTTGATTGTCAAGCCATTCCACTGTGTTGCTTCGAATGAGAATTGAAGCTGTAATGAGTTGCCTTGATATTTATTTTGAACCATTTGTCCCTTTTCATCTTTTGTTTTATCGTCTTTAAATTGAATTTCCATTTTAACCTGGTCAAAATCAGTCGGTGTTTTTGGAACGCCGTCATATTCAGGAGCGGTTTTACCGTCAATTGTCGCTATATTGACTTTTCCGCTTGCGTTTAAGAATTTAGGATCAATTTGTTTTTTAATTTTTTCAGTCGCCGCAGCATCATTCTTAGAGGACATTAAATATAAGTCTTTAAGGTTGGCATCATCTAAAATGATGTTTTTCGGATAGCCATTGCCTCCCTCTTTGCCGACTGTCAATAATGTAACCTCAAATTGGCTGAGAAAATCTTCTGGGGATGTATTACTTCCCCCGTTTGCTTTAAATTCTCCATAATTCAGCGCCATTAATACCTCTTTGATCGCAAGTGAGCCGTTATTTTCGAATTGGAAATCTTTCGTCAATTTATCTCCCGGCTTTAGATTTGATAAGTTGACACTGGCTGAATTTTCTTTCGCTGCTAAATCAAGCGTGCCTGATGCAAAAGTAGCATCCGTTGATTTAATGTCGTTAAATGCTGCCCATGTTCCTCCTCCTACTAAAGCTAACCCTAGTGCTGCTGATGCAACTCCTAAACTCAATTTCTTTTTCATACCCATGGTAAACTCCCCTTTTATTGAATGATTATATTATCGAAACCTGTTGCCAGGTTTACAACTGATGTTAAGTGGACATCGTATTGTCCTTTGTCTCTGTTTCCAAGGCTTTCGTCTTTCTTTCAATCTCCCTGATCGCACTGCTGATTGTCACAAAGGAGTAGATCAGCAGCATAACGCCGGGAACAATCAGTAAAATAGCTGTGCCGATCGGCTGACTGGCAAAATGAAGCATGTAGCCGGCATAAGGAAGCTGAAAACCTGTATATTGCGCGCGGACATTTTCATCCGACACAGGCGCAGAATCAGCTGCGGCGTTATTATCCCCTTTTGTTTGGAATGACAAATGATCGCCTTGCTTTTTCATATCAATAATTCTATGGGTCACCGCTGTGTCTGCATCCTGCATAAATGTGATCACGTCGCCCTTTTGGAGCTTTTTCACATCCGTGATTTCTTTAACAAGAATTAATGAGCCCGTTTTAAATTCAGGGTCCATCGAGCCAGACAGTACTGATTTCAGCGTGTATCCGAACACTGCCGGCTCTCCCCCGGATGAACGTGTTGATATGACAACTAGCGTTAACACAATAATCAGAGTAAAGATGATTACGTAAAGGATATTACTGATCAGCTTTAATGCTTTCTTCATCCTCTTCCCCGCTTTCCTTCTGAACTGGTTGATTTTCTTTGTCTTCAGTTACGGCTTTGTCGGCTGTTTTTTCTTTATCTGTTTTGTCTTTTCTGTCACTGTCTGCTTGATTGTGCTGTTTTTTCACAGCCGGCTGACTTTCCTTTTTCGGTGTCGTCGGTTTTTCGTCACACTTCACAATTGTCATTGGATCCGACCACTCAGACTTGCTTCCGTCCGCCGGATAGCCGGCCGGTTTATATACTTTAAACACATAAATGCCGGATTTCACTTTTTTATTTGTTTCAATTTTGTAAAGTGATTCGCCTATTTGGTTGGAAACGTATCCTTTATCTATTACGTTCCCGTCTTTTAGCGGTTTGCGGGTGTTTGCCAGTTTATGAAGCTCCCACTTCCATTTCGATTTCTTAAGTTTCTCGCCTCTGTTTTCCAGCTCGACAAATAGACGAACAGGGGAACAGACAGTACCTTTTGTATCTGTTTGATTCACCACGTGTAAATCACTTTGGTCCCACCGTTTATCGTAATGACAGTTTTTATCTGTATGCTGAAAGTTCTCACACGTTTGAAGCGAAACATCAAAGTTTTCAATATCATAAAAAGCTGCGCTTGTATCTCCGGTAAATTGTAAGCATATGGCCGCTGTCAGACTGAATATGGCTGAAAGCTGAAAAACAAGCAGCACTCTTAATTTTGTCTTAGCCTTATGCTGATTGCGGAACAATCGAAACATACCTTACCCCCTGTAAAACACTGTAACTTGATGTGACAATCGTTCTCTTTTAAGAACCATACAAACTGAGTATAATCAACGATTGAAGGATTTAAAAACACCAAAATCCGCCATTTTGTTCGTTTAAAAGAATGTTTTCATCATATTGCATAGCCTTACTCAATATTGCTCACCTTTTTAAGTTTTTAGAATTTTTTGGGATTGTTATGTGAGAAATTAAACGCATATCCGGTTAACATTTGGCAATAATAAACAACAAAGAAAGGGTGACGGCTTATGATCAAACAATGTGTGATTTGTCTGTCTCTTCTCGGTTTCGGCACCAGTGCCGCTCAAGCAGAAGAAGGGCCGCTTGTAACCGCCCGCCACATGTCAAAATGGGAAGAGCTTGCTGTAAAAGAAGCAAAAAAAAGGTACCCGCTCGCACAGGTACTGGTTAAACAAAAAGTTTGGGACCGCAAAAGAAAAGACGAAGCTGTGAAGCAATATCATTTAACCCTGAGAGAAGGCTCAAAGGAATTCGGCGTGTTTGTCACAATTTCTTTCGATCCTCATAGTCAAAAGGTGAATAAAATTGCAATTTTAGAAGAATATCAATAAGGTCCTCCATGTGAAGGACCTTGTTCGTTATATTGGTACAATTTATTTTTTTCTTTTCAGCCATAGCCTAAAACCATAAGGTAAAATACCGAACCAATGCTGAGAAGCAGGCGTTTTTGTTTCTTTTCGAACCTCTTTTCGTTCTTTTCGCTTATCTTTTGGAGTGTCTATATATTTCACAAATTGCTGAGTCATATATTTGACATAATCATTCGTTTTCACGTGATCACCTCATCATTCAGTTATTATGAAGTGTTGGCTCACACGACTTTTTTTATACACATACCGCTGGTTTATTCTGTCCAGCTCAGCAGTTTTTTCTGATTTTGATCGAACAGCAGCTGAGCGTTTTTTTCTGTTCCCGACTCTGTGATGGCTTTAAGAGTGATTTCTTGCTGTTCTTTTATGGTTGTTTTGCGAATGTCATAAGATACATGTCCATATTGAAACTGCTGTGAACCCTTTCGGCCTGGTCTGTGCTCAAGTATATGCCTGATGGATAGAAGCGCGCCATTTTGCAGCAGATTTTCTCCTGTGTAATACTCTTTTGTTTCCTTCTCAAACATATGCCGTGAAACAAATTGAGGGGCGGTGAAATTCACAATCAGCATCACAAGGGCAAATGTAAAAAGAACAGCCGGATAGATAAACCCTTTTGAGTAGTACATTCACCCACCTCCTAACGACGTATATACCGGAAAAGCGGTTTGATACTCTTTATCATTCTCATTCTTGACTTTCAACCAAAGCATCCCATTTTTAACCCCGGCTTTCATTGTTTTAATATGGTCAAGAATCGGAACATGCCCTTTTCCGTCTACTCTTTTCCTGATCATTGAATGGTAGATTTCAAAACGGACCTCTTGCCCTGACAGATTTCTGCAGATTAAGACGCTGCCATGCTCATCTGTCTGCACTGTCTGCGACTGCTTGCACTCATTCATGATCTGCTCTACCGAAATGACCCATTCCCGCTGCATGAAGCCCTCATTCTCCTGTTGACGTGACAAAAATAGATGAAAGAATATCGCTAACGATCCTGATATGAGCAAATAAGCAGAGAGCGAAAATAATACATTAAGAAGCGTATAGCCAGTCTGTCCGCAAAATGCTGAGGCAAAATGGCTTGTCTTTATAGGCGTCTGATGTGATGCATACGTTTTGATACTTTCCCTCCTCCTCCCATGTCATCGAGTATTTGCTATTGTTCATCGAAACAGTTTGTGACGAATTTCCTTTTCCTGTCAGTATATATTTGCCTATGCTTTCATTGACAAGCTGATAACCCATTTCTCTCGACTCCGCTATATGTTCATCAGCTATCAGCTTGTTCCACAACGGCACGATCGTCAGAAGCATAAAGAGCCATATGCTGAGGGCAGCCATTGTTTCAATTGTAGAAAAGCCTTTATTTTCTCTCCACATTCACTCTTCCGCTCCCTAAATAAACTGTTATGTCATAGGCGGCACGCCCTTTTATACGGATTTTCCCGCCTATATTCGGGTGCCCTTTCTCGTTAAATTCCAAGCGGTCTTTTAATGTCAGTAACTCTGCCGAAAGCCCGTTATGATAAGTACGGTCTATAACAGTGTCACCTATGATTAATTGATATTTTTTCTCTTGAAAAAGAATTTTTGTTCTTTGATGATTGGAAATTGCGGTCTGCTGTGAAAGTAAAATATCGTTTTTCAGCTGGGATACTGTCTGTCGTAATGCTGTATTTTCATAAATAGGAGGAAGCGTGGTAAACACCGCAATCAGCATAATAGAGGCGAGGCTTAAAACAAGCAGGCTTTCTAAAAGGGTGAATCCAGCTTCCCCTTTTAATTTAATGTTCAACCTTAACCTCCCCGCCGGTAATGATAATTTGCTTTCCATTTGGACAAACCGCATCTTTTTTCACATAACCTTCTGCCTGTAAATCGCCGAGGCTTGGTGTCTTCCCGTCATGATCGAGTTCATATGCTGTTACCTGCGCCTTTATCATGTTTTGCAGGCCTTCACAGCCCTTTTTCTGAATGGTTTGATTATGTTTTGTTACATTCGGTATGGTGATCAATAGCAAAATAGAAATAATAAAGAGAACGATCAGCATTTCCACAAGTGTAAACCCTTTCTCATTCATCCGCCTCTTCCTTTCACATTTGATTCATCATCTGATACATAGGCAGGAGCATCGATAGATAAACAATTAAAATCATCCCTGCGACAAATCCGTAAATAATGGGCTGAAGAATGCCTGTCCATTTTTGTGACTTGTCCTCAAGCCGCTGCAATATAAACTGGCTGTATGTGAAGAGTTCCCGATCCAAGCGGCCGCTTAGCTGGCCATGAGATATCACTTTTGAAAAATCATTTTCGTAAAAAGGCCGTTTGTATAAAGCAGCTTCAATGGTTTCACCGGCTTTTAACCGTTCAATCATTTGTTCAGCTTCATAGCGGTAAAAAGGGAGAAACGTTTGCTTCCTAAATGCTTTCAAACTTTCATAAATAGAAAGACCTGATGCAAGCAGACTGCTCAGCTGTAAAGAAAAAAAGTAGCTGTTAAACAGCCTGACCAGCTTTCCAAACAAAGGAATGCTTACGCAAATGAGCATTTGATGGTCAGGGGATTTTTTCTTGAACACAAACCAATAATAAAGACCTATTCCTGCAGCCAAAATGGCCATTAATATGAACACAGTATCAAGGTGCTGAAAAAACGCAAAAATGATGTCTGTTGTGCGTGACGTTTCTACATTCATCGATTGATAAATACCGGAAAACTGAGGAATGATGATGTTTTGCAGCATATAAAGCATGACAACAACGGTAAAGATGAGGAAAAGAGGATATCGCAACACCCTTTTTATCTGTTCTGCTTGGCTTGCTTTTCGTTCCAGCAGCTCTCCGCTCTGAATCATGGAAGCCGGCAATTCCCCATGTGTTTCAGCAAAATAACAACTACCGACGGCTTCCTTATGAAATGACAAGCTCTTTAATACATTGTAAAACGATTCTCCTTCTCTCAACCGGCTTATTGCGTTAGCCAAGTCCGCCAGCTGCCTTTTATTCATTTGCAGCTGCATCAGGCGCAATCCGTCTAAAAGACTGTATCCGCCCGCTGTCATTTCACCCAGCCTTTTCAGTAAATAGGCTTGATCCTTTAACGGCCAAACTTTTCTAATCTGTTTCATGATAAACCCACCGGTCATAGTTGTTTGTCGTTAAATAGCCGAGCGCAATCCCTTTTCTTATAATTTGACGCAGCGTTTGATATTGGTAATTTGCATTGTCCCCTTTCGCTTCCTGGATACACTGCTGAAGGTTTTTCCCGTAAAGCAGCTCGTATACGCTTGCTCTCCTGACATTTCGTGACAGGCGGCAATACACTGATGAACATCCGTCTTCACAAAACGGGCAAGCCAAATCAACTAAACGCTGAGCCGCTATCGCAATAACCGTTTGCTCGATTTCATTCATATTAATGCCAAATTCAAGCAGCCTGTAAATCGCGCCCTTCGCATCTCTCGTATGAAGGCTCGTCAGCACTAAATGACCAGTCATCGCTGCCCGCACCGCAATTTGGGCTGTTTCAGCGTCTCTAATCTCACCTAAGATGATCATATCGGGGTCATGGCGCAAAATAGCCTTCAGCCCTGTGGAATATGTGACACCGGCTTTTTCATTCACCTGCACTTGAAGAACATCTTCATCCCTCGTTTCCACTGGATCTTCAAGTGTGACAATGTTTCGATTAAAATGTTTTTTTGCATATTGGATCAGAGAATATAATGTTGTTGTTTTCCCAGAGCCTGTTGGTCCGGTAAAAATCAGCATGCCGTGGGAGTGTTTTAAAAATGAAAGCAAGGTGGCTCCTGTCTTTGGGAATAAAGACAGTTTGTCAATCGAAGGGATATTATACTGAGGCATCACTCTGATGACGAGGCTTTCTTCGTTAATTGTCGGGAGCGTTGACATCCTTAAGTGAACGTCACCCTCTTTTAATTTTAGAGTAAGAGATCCATTTTGCGGCTTTCTTCTTTCCCCTATGTCCATAGCTGAGAGAAACTTAAAATGAGAAATGAGTCTTACACACTCTTCTTTTTTCATGTTTCGCTTTTTCAGCAATGCATGGTCAACCCGAAAATGAATGATTGCGTCCCGTTCCCTCGGCACAATGTGAATGTCAGAGGCCTTCGTCCTATATGCCTCTTCAATTAAAGTTTTGCTTGTTTTTTCTATCGAATCCACTTTGATTCCCTCTCCTTTCAAAGCGTATTGTAGAAAAAGAAGACATGGTAATCAAACAAAGAAAATGTGATTTCTGATGTATTTTACAACCTAAAAAACCATTTCGCCCTTATTAAAAAGAGAAATTCAGCTATATGTATCACATCATTTTCAATTTTAATAAGGGTTTGAAAAGAGATTGATGGACAGAGGTACGCAGTCCGGCTCTGGCACCCAAAGAGGGATTTATAAATCGAAGTTTGATGCTTTCTAAAATTGGCGAATCAGTTTATTGTATACAAAATAAAAAGGAAGAGGCAGTTACCTCTTCCAAACTGTTTGTTATGCTGATTTAGAAATTTCACTTAATGCTTTTCCGGCTTTCTGGTCTGTGTCTTTCTTAACGGAAAGGTCGCCTAACGCAACAATACCCGTTAAACGTTCATTTTCAAGAATCGGTAAACGGCGGATTTGATGCTCTGCCATGAGCTGACTCGCTTCATCAGCAGACATATCAGGATGACCGGAAACGATTTCGGTGCTCATGATATCACTTGCTTTCGCTTCCATTTGATCTTCAGCTAAGCTTCTGGTGACAATGTCCCGATCAGAAACGATGCCTTGAAGTCTGCCGCTTTCACAAATTGGAATAGAACCGACATTGGAGTCTTTCATCTTTTTGGCTAGTTCAGTGACTGATGCGGTTGGCTCACAGCATTCTACATTCGCAGTCATGATATCTCTTACTTTCATTTCAATTCCTCCTTTACCGTGTTCTATTTATTCTTTATCCGCTGCACAAAAAATGAAACATTCTACAGTATCCGCCGTTTTCGAGATTTCTTTTTATCCTTCCGTTCCTGCAGCATATCTCCCGTCCAGCCTTTCTTCTTCAAATATAGGTAGATTAAGACTGTAGAAGTGATAATCAATAAGAGAGAAAAGACATAACCGTATTTCCAATTCAGCTCAGGCATCACGGAAAAGTTCATCCCCCAGAGGGCACCGAGTGCTGTAACCGGCGTAAAAAGCGTCGTGAAAATGGTCAGCGCTTTGAATATTTCATTTCCCCTGTGAGAGGTAATGACTTCCTCTGAATGCAACAGACTATTAAGCTCCCCTTCAAATTCGCTGATGTATGTAAACCCCCTGTCAATTTTGAGTTGTATCCGCTGATAAACCTTTTTACTATCATTTTGGAGCAAAAAGGTTTCTTTCAATGCCATTTCAATTTTTTTAGCGCTTAGGATTAAGTTTTTCCAGACCATCAGCTCATGGTGCAGGAGATGAACACGGTTTAAAATGCTTTTGCTATTGTCGTCTTTGATTTGCCATCTGAGTTTTCTCAGCTTTACTTCAAATTCATCTACACCGATTAAATACGCATTCATTAACTCGCCGAGAAGGATCAAAAATCCCTCCATGGTACTATCCGCTCTCTCCATTTGCTGGACAACTTGTTTTCCCTTAATCCCATCCAAAATCGCAAAATCAAAGTTAATTGTGAAAAAATATTGCCTAGTAATATAGAAATGAAAAACGGTATGGTCTTTTTCCTCGCCAAGCCCCTGATCATATACGATCGAGCCAAATACCGCTTCATTCTCAGCTTCTGTTGTATCCACGCGCAAAAAATTAATATGATGATTATTTTCAAACCACTTTTCACATTGCGGCCAATGAGAAAAATGGATCAGATCTCTTGCCTTATCTCTTTCCTGAGGCCCCATTTGGTACCAAAACCAATCCCCACCTGTATGTACCTTCATGTTACGATCCTCCAGACTTTTATTCTTTTGTTCTTTAATTGCCCAAGGAGAAGCATTCCTAAACCATTTAGGCACTTCATCACATGTTTTGTGAGCTTTTGCCGGTGGTATGGAATGTAGAAAGACATCGGAAAGGGAGGTGCATGCCTTCCTTGGAGAAGGCAGTTTATTTTGGAATTTATCAATTTATTAGCAGTCGTGTTTTTAATTTTGTTAACGGGATTT
The DNA here is from genome assembly GCF_037964915.1 of Bacillus sp. FSL K6-1012. Lineage (NCBI taxonomy): Bacteria > Bacillati > Bacillota > Bacilli > Caryophanales > Bacillaceae > Bacillus > Bacillus sp. FSL K6-1012. The sequence goes on from NZ_CP150175.1 coordinate 2,562,714, forward strand.
TTTGTCGCCGTAGAATTTTCGATCGTAAAAGTCAGGCGATCCAGAATTGATCAGCTTGTCGCAAAAGGCAAAAAAGGCGCTAAAGCGGCAAAACATGTGGTCACTCATCTTGACGAATATTTATCAGCCTGCCAGCTGGGCATCACGGTCGCAGCTTTAGGACTCGGCTGGCTGGGTGAACCGACTGTACAGACTCTGCTTCGTCCGCTCTTTCAGAAGGCAGGTTTAAACGAGTCGCTTACCCATCTTCTTTCCCTTATTATCGCCTTTTTAGTGGTAACGTATTTAAATGTCGTCATCGGGGAACTGGCACCGAAGAGCTTCGCGATTCAAAAAGCAGAAAGCATTACGCTGATGCTCGCGAAGCCATTAATCTGGTTTTATAAAATCATGTTTCCGTTCATTTGGCTCCTTAACCAGTCTGCCAGAATGATCACAGGACTTTTTGGGCTGAAGCCGGCATCAGAGCATGAACTGGCTTATACGGAGGAAGAGCTTAGAGTACTGTTGACCGAAAGCTATAAAAGCGGAGAAATCAGAAAAAGCGAATTAAAATATATGAATAATATATTTACATTTGATAAACGAATGGCAAAGGAGATCATGGTCCCGCGAAACGAAATGGTCAGTTTGTCTATTGAGGATGACTCGATTCCAAGCATGCGGGAAACGGTTAAGCAGACCAAATATACCCGTTACCCGGTTGTAAAAGAAGATAAAGATAACGTCATCGGCGTGATCAATATGAAAGAAGTGCTGTTTTCATTGCTGACGAAAGATTTTTCTTTTCAGAAGCACAAAATTGAACCCTTCATACAGCCCGTCATTCATGTCATTGAGACCATTCCGATTTACAAATTACTCATCAAAATGCAAAAGGAACGCACTCATATGGCGATTCTTATTGATGAGTATGGCGGAACTTCAGGATTGATCACCGTCGAGGATATTATTGAAGAAATTGTAGGAGAAATACGCGATGAATTTGATGCAGATGAAGTGCCTCATGTTCGTGAGCTGGGAAAAGATCATTATTTATTAAATGCGAAGTTATTAATCAGTGACGTGAATAACCTGCTTGGAACTGATTTATCAGATGCTGAAGTCGATACGCTCGGAGGCTGGTTTCTCACACAAAACATAGACGCCGAGCCTGAAAGTGTCATTGAATATGACGGCTACTCATTCAAGGTAAAAGACATCGACAGTCACCATATTTTGTTTATCGAAGTAAAAAAAGCTGAATAGCCCTAGCACAGGCTGTTCAGCTGTTGCTTCTCTTCATTGTTGAACGTACTTCAAAAAAATACATCCCTTAAGGGACATCTTAAGATTCTTCTATCTTAAATCCTTTGTTGGCTAAAGCTTTAGCAAGACTTTGCTCTGTTTTCACATTCGAAAAATCTAATCCGAGCTTCACAACAGTCTGGGCGATTTCAGGCCTGATTCCTGAAATAATCGTCTCAATGCCCAGCAGTTTGGTGCTGTCAATCACTTTAAAGATTTGATAGGCAACCATCGTATCGACGATAGGAACACCGGATATATCTAAAAATAAATATGAAAGCTTTAACGCCGAGCATTGGGCCAAAACGGATTCCAAAATGGTTCTCGCTCTGTACGTGTCAATTTCACCAACAAGGGGAAGAATCCCAATCTCTTTAGAAATCGGCATAATCGGTGCGCTCAATTCATTGATCATTTCTTTTTGCGCATTTAATTGGATCACCGTGACCTGATGATATTCTTCTGTAAATACCTCGATAATCTCATCAATCGTTTGATTCAAAATCTTGCTCCACTCAAATATCTCCTGGATGCCGATTTCTTGGGAAGAAGCGGTTTCGCTGAAGTCTTGAATCCATTGCCACATGATGTGCCTGAAAGCGTTAAACTGACTGACACTTTCCGTCACGGTCACTTCATGAACAGCACGGTCTCTGGCACATTGAAGTGACCATTGGTTAAGCTGATCCTTCACCTCTTCTTTTCTAATGGAATTTGCTACAATGGCTACCAATGATTCATGCTGCTCTTTTAATTTTCGTTCTAATTTTTGCTGATCTTTTGCAGAATACAGCAAACTTCCTTTTAACGTGCATGTTTCCAGCCATTGGAGTGTAATGTCTTCTTTGTGCTCTGTTAAATACTGATCTAGAGCTTTCATTTCATCGGTTACCTCCTGTGATGTTTATCTTTCAAAAAGTGTATGATTGATATGTATAACTTGTCTCACGTTACACATACTATTTTTATATTCAATGGGCTATAGCCAAGCGGTAAGGCAATGGACTTTGACTCCGTGATCGTTGGTTCGAATCCAGCTAGCCCAGTTTCTGAACCGTGAAAAACCGAAGATAAGCTGATTCAAGCAAATCAGCGGATCTTCGGTTTTTCATCATGCAGATTGATGAACCGTTTTCTTCTTCGATAACTTTAACAGTTCTCCCGGATTGTATCCGATAACAAGCTTCCTGTTGTCCACGAGAATCGGACGGCGCAAAAGCTTCGGTTTCTCAATTAAAAGTTCCAGCACTTCGTTTACAGTCATATCTTCAATGTTTAAATTTAAATTTTTGAAGGTTTGGCTTCTTGTTGCTAAAATTTCGTCAATTCCTTCTGTGGTTAAAGATAAAATATACTTTAATTCATCCATCGTTGGAGTTTCTCTGAATAAGTGCCGTTCGTTAAATTCAATCTGGTGCGCTTTGAGCCAATGTTTTGTTTTTCGGCATGACGTGCAGCTTGGATATGAGTAAAAAGTTAATTGTTCCATTATGTTTTTTCCTCCTCCAGTTAACGATCTCTTTGTAGAATAACTACCCGTATCAATTTTTCTTTAAACCATTTATTGAACTTTTTTTCGGGTTATTTCTAAAAAACCGCACATATAATAGAAAACGCAATCAAAGGGTTAAATACCATTTTTCATATTAATAATGAAAATGTTTACATTTTTGTCCGTGATCTATTATAATAACAGTCAGAGGGACTCTCGGGAGGGGATAAAAATGAATCGCATGTTCCGGGTGTTAGGATTTTGGACGGGAATATTTGCAGTCATGTTTTATTTAGGTGATATGAAAGATGCTTCCCTTTTATTTTTTGGACAGACGATCTTATTTGTGTTTCTATCGTATTTGAATTTAACAGAACGGATGTACATTTATATCTTTGGCGCTTATTTAACCATCTTCTTTGCCGGCTTCACATACTATTCCATTTTTATTATGGTACCAGGCGGCGGAGGACATTAAAGGCAAAAAGAGACAAACCTCATCGGTTTGTCTCTTTTTCTATAATGAAAAACCATTTAAAAACGGATTTTGATCCTGCTCAGTCTGCACGTCAGTTTCAGGGCCATGTCCGCTTAACACCAATGTGTGCTCCGGCAGCGTAAGCAGTTTTTCATGGATAGACGTCAGCAGCGTTTCTTGGTCGCCTCCATGTAAATCTGTACGGCCTATCCCGCCTTGAAACAGGACATCACCGGAAATCACCAGGTCGGCATCCTTCACGTAATATGAAACGCTTCCCGGGGAATGTCCCGGTGTAAATAGCGTCTCCAGATGGAAAGGCCCAATATTCAGCTCACCGTCCCCTTCAATCAAATGATCTGCCGGCTTAGCTGTCACTTCTATCCCTCTCAGCATTCCTGAGCCGTTTAATGAGGCATCTGTAAGCCAATTCTTTTCATTTTGATGCAGATAGACAGGAATATCCCATCTGTCTCTCACGTCATCCAGCGCCCCAATATGATCAAAATGGGCGTGTGTCAGTAAAATGGCTAAAGGCGTTAATCCTTTTTCTTTTATGTATTGGTTGATTTTATCTCCTTCGCCGCCCGGATCAAAAATCAGGCATTGATCATCACTGATTAAAAAATATGCATTCGCTTGAATCGGTCCTACAGGCATTCTTCTCCATTTCACTTTTCTCACCTCTTTCCTTTTTATGCTCCTATTATGAGGGTTTTTGAAAAAAGATTCAAACAATCGCTATGAAAACGCTATCGACAAACACACTGAAAACAGGTAGAATAAAAATGGAAAGAATTGCAGGTTTTTCAATGTAAAGGGGGCTGCGTAATGTTACTTGTCGTGATTTTCGGCCTTGTCGCTCTTTTCGCTTTATGGGGAGTCTTGCGTTCTGTGAAAAACAAAAATATACTTGGATTTTTATTAGCCGGGGCCACCTTGTGTGTGTTTGGCTGGTTTACAGTGATGACGGTGATAAACAGCGGTTATCCTACTGCACATTAAAACCTGTATCCAATGGGATACAGGTTTATTTTTTATTGCTGTAAATGTTTATTCACGCTTTCTATTTTACTTTCAAGCGTCGTTTTTTTGTCCCGTCTGTCATCGATGCGAATGTTGGTCGCCACTCTGTGAAGCCCTTTTTGGAACGGCGCTTCGTGAATCGCCTGAATCACAGTAAAAAGGTCGCTGAGTTCGCCTTCAATCAGTGTGTTCATTGGTGTCAGCTGATATTTGATTTTCCCTTCTGCCTTGTAGCCCTCTAAAATTTTCTGCACATCCGCCACGTAGGCGCTCACACTAGGTGTTTCTGTTCCGATTGGGATAATGGTTACATCTGCGATAGCCATTAATTATTCCATCTCCTTTTTATCAATGATGATTGGCTTCATTTCATGTGATATTAATGAAATTATGCGCTCAAAATGAAAACCGTACAACGCATATTTTCCGTTCGGGGATACTTGGATCGGCTCCATTTCAGGCAAAGTAAGAAGATCCTGTACCTCTCCTGATTTCATATCGATCGCAGACAGCTTATATGCGTCTCCGCTTTCTTTAAACGTGTAAAACAGACCGCCATCCTCATCAAAATCATACTCCATCGGAGCCAGACTTGTATATTTGGTTTGGAGCGGCCATTCTGCTGTAACTGCTTCACCATTCAATTGCGGTGATGTAAATTTATACAAGCCGTTCTCTCCGGAATCTGCTTTGACGGTAAAGTTCATATTATGAAAAGAATCAAAGTAAAGGACATCCTCCTCCAGCTTTTTCTCCTCTTCAGAAGCAATATCATACGTATACAAAGGGCCTTCTTTATCGTTTCTTCCCTCTTTTAGATAGTCAAATGTGTCTTTTGAGGTCCAATGGACAAACGGTACCTGTATTCGACTTAAAGCAGACTTGTCTTTTTTGGCATCCACGTGATATGTATTGAAGTCCCAGTTTTCAGTGAATACCGTGACCATCATTTGATACGGATCATACTGATTCCATGCTGCCTCCAGCTCGTACGTTTCGTATTCTTTCTGGTACAGCTTCTCCCCTTTTTGATTCAGCAAAACTACTGCTGTCTGTTGGCTATGCGTGATCTGCAGCAGAATCATCTGTTTCTTGGGATTGATTTGAACATCAACGATTTGACCATCCGTCTGATAGAGCTTTTTCGTTTTGCCATTAAAGATTTGATATGCAAGAAGCTCTGTTTTTGTCGGATCTGAGGCTGTATACAGAATGGTGTTGTTATTGAGCCAGCCTTCCGCTCCGTCCGCTTTTCCTGCTGGCAGCGGAACAATCTCTTTTTCCTCACTTTTTGCCGTCGCTGCCTGTTTTTGCTGCTGATGAGATGGTTCGCATGCCGATAAACAAACTAGCAATGCTGACAGCAGAATCAAACAAACTGATCTCATCAGCCTCCCCCTCCGATCATATTTATTGTCCCATATTTGATACGGTACGAAAAAGAAAAAGTTTCAGTTATTCAGGAAAAAATAACGACCTCCATAAGATCCCGCTTGTTGCCTTGTAAATATGTGAAAACTGCTCAAACGGCAAGGGATTTTGACCTTTTCCAAGCTCCACCGTATAACCTTCCTTAAAATAGTGATGAATAAACCAGTCGCGGAATCCCGCATAGCTGTCAATATCCTTGACTCCTTTATAAATGTTTCCGCTTATCGTCTCAAAATCCTTTATTACTGCAGCCGATTCTTCGGGCTCAAGGCCTTTATATCCCCAATAGATTTCTTCTCCTTGAGTGTGAAGGGCCACCAGCCTGTCAGGCGGATCCGCTGTTATCAGCTGCTGCATCGCAATGGATTCCGGCTCCGTGAGCGGAGAAGTTCCGGGAAAATCTCGGTAGCTGGGCGTTTTTGGTTTGCGGTATTTTTCAATTTCCCATAAAGACGGGAATTGTTTATTTAAATCAACTCCGTTAATATTTGCTTTCCATTCATTAAAATTCGGACGATGGCAGTTTAGTCTATCAAGTTCATCTCTCCTGTCTCCCATGCCCGCTGATCCGTGTAAGACAAGATCAACGCCATCCGGATTCACAAGAGGAACAAGAGACAGAGAGGTTCGGCTGAACAGCTCCAAAGGAGTAAAACCAAAGAAATTCGTATTATGACATAAAGAAAGGCAATATTCCTTCAGCCACTTCAGCAGTACAGACGTGGTAATCCACTCATTTGCATGAAACGATGCATTCATGTGAACTTTTTTGGAGGTATGCTCTCCCCCAACTGCCAGCTCCCAGATCGGCCTGCCTAAAACGGAACGTCCGATTTCCCGGCATGAAACAAACGGAAACACATTGATTATTTTTTTAATTTCCTCTTCGGCAGCAAGAAAGTCATAGATTTTTTCTTGCTCCAGCCAGTCATCAGCAGGCTGCAGCTGCAGCGGGTGTAAAAAGCGCTTTACTTCCTGAATGGATTGAAGCTCCTTATCAGTGCTTTCTTCAATCTTATAACCCGGACAGTACAATTGATGTTTCTGTGCTGTTTGATTGGCACTTCTAAGCAATGTCTCATCTATCTTCAGTTCTCTTGCCAATAAAGTGTAATTGTATTTGATCTCAGGTTTTATCGTAATAAACGCCATCATCATCCCCCTTTTTGTTACTATATGACGGCGTTTTTTAAAAAAGAAAGCCTCCCGCATTTTTTGATACGGGAGACTTTGTGATCATGAGGCCTGATCAAGAATTTGTTTTTCTTTTCGTTTTGACGAATTGTCCAATCTTTCCTGATCATAAAATCGTAACAAATCTCCGTAAATGATTTCATCGGAAAGTGAAAGCTCCTGCTTCGCTTTATCTGCAAATGTTTCACATTGTTTTGCCTCTTTCAAAGGCTTTCCAGTCGCTTTGTCATAACATAGACCGTCAGTATACACGATCTGGTCTGTGATAAAGCTTCCGTCCCGCAGCACTGTAAAGTCCAATTTGTCGTCAGAAAGCAGATCGTTGCCGAATTGAATGAAGTTCTTTGTATCAATACCTAACAGATTCATCAGCGTCGGCCGGATATCGATTTGTCCGCCTACCTTATCAATCGTTTTCGGCTTCTTGTCTGTAATTCCAGGAATATGAACGACAAACGGCACTTTTTGGAGCTGCACTTCTTCAAATGGTGTAATTTCTTTCCCTAAAAACTGCCCCATCGCTTCATTATGGTTTTCCGATATCCCGTAATGGTCACCGTATAAAACAATAATGGAGTTATCATATAACCCGTCTTCCTTCAGCTTTTCGATAAATCGTTTCAGCGCCTCATCCTGATAACGAACAGTTGGGAAATACTTGTTTAACGTTTGGCTGCTTGAATCATATTCCTCAATCAATTTGTCCTCTTCATCAAGGTCAAACGGAAAGTGGTTCGTGAGTGTGATCAGCCTGGAGTAAAACGGCTGAGGCAGGTTTTTCATCAGCTCTGAAGACTGTTCAAAAAATTCTTTATCCTTCAGCCCCCAGCCGACTGAATTATCGTCATTGACATCATACGATTCAATATCAAAAAATGAATCATACCCAAATGAATCGTACATTAAGTCGCGATTCCAAAAGCTTTTATTATTAGCATGGAGCACCGCTGAATAATATCCGTTATTTTTGAGTATCTCCGGGGCGGCCATGTATTGATTGCCCGCATTTGTAAAGAACACAGCGCCTCGTCCAAGCGGATAAAGTGAATTGTCAACGATAAATTCAGAATCAGAGGTTTTCCCCTGCCCGGTTTGGTGGTAAACATTACTAAAGTTATAGCTTTCTTTTATAAAATCATTCAAAAACGGGGTGATTTCTTTTCCGTTCACCTTTTCATTGATCACAAAGCTTTGTGTCGACTCCAGAGATACGAGTATGACGTTTCTGCCTTTTGCGGCGCCAAATAAGTTCTTATTGGCATCTTTCGCATTGGCTGTGACATAGTTTTCAATTTCCGTCAGGCTGTTGCTGTCAGCCAGCGCTCTTTGTGCGGATTGCTTCGACTGAAGTACTCCGTCATAAATATGAAAATTAAAAAGGCTGATATTTTTAACGAGCATTTCTCTGTCAAATGAGCGTGTCAATAACTGCGGCCGTTCTGCCTCAGACAGACCTAAGTTGAAGAAATAAACGGAAGCCACAAACAAAAAATATGCCGCCCGTTCATTTTTCGTGGAGGGGATGTCTGATTGAAAGGCTTTTTGACGCATATAAAGCCATATTAAAATCACGATATCTACAGCCAATAGGAGGTCTGTCGGCTCAAGAAGCGTTCCGATGCTGCTTCCCAGATCGCCCATATTGCTTGTTTGAAAAAGAACCGGAATCGTTAGGAAATCATTGTAAAAACGATAAAAAACCATATTCGCCAGCAAAACAAATGTGACAACACAACTCATGGCAATAATGTAACGATTTCTGTTTCTTCCCTTTAAAAACAGGCTGAAGCCAAAAATAAGCAGCAAAAAGCTCAATGGGTTGATAAACAGAATAAATTCCTGCGTAAGATTGTCAATTTTAATATGAAAACTGGTTTTGTAAACAACATACGTTTTCAGCCACATCATTAAAATGGCAATCAGCATAAATGAAATTATCGAAAAAAACGTTTTTCGCATTTCAACCTCCTATGCAAGCACGCTCAAATAAATCAGTCTATTCACAACATTCTCATTAACACATCAAATTAAATCTTAACCTGAACATAACAAAAAATCAATTTCATTTTCACAAATTTAACAATTTTGGTGTTTCAGCCATTCATTCTTAGCAATCCAAGCCCCTCCGATAACGCCCGCATCATTTCCAAGCGCCGCAATAGATATATCAGCCGCTTCCGCAGCGCGCGGAAAGGCACATATACGGAATGTTTTCTCGACTTTGGATCTCAGCAATTCTCCGGCTCTTGAAACGCCGCCGCCGAGAACAATTTTTGACGGATTAAGCGAGCTGGCCAGATTGCCAAGCACCAGGCCGAGATGCTTAGCTACATAATCGACAACTTCAAGAGCTAATTCATCATTTTCATTTGCTGCTTCAAATACATCTCGTGCCGTTAAATGATCAGATGCTTTTAATTGAGTCGGCTTTTTAGCTTTTGCAATTTTCTCTTTTGCAATTCTAACAATGCCAGTTGCTGACGCGATGGTTTCAATACAGCCTGTTTTACCGCAGTTGCACGGCGCCCCGCCTTCAGGGATGCTGCAAATATGGCCGATTTCTCCGCCAGCGCCATTTATCCCGTGCACAATCTCCCCATTCACAATAATACCGCCGCCAACTCCTGTGCCTAGAGTAACGAGAATGACGTCTTTTGCGCCATCACCCGCACCCTTCCACATTTCTCCGAGCGCGGCAATATTCGCATCATTTTCTATAACCGCTGGGATGCCTGTTTCCGTTTCCAGATGATTTTTTAAAGCATAGTTTTTCCAGCCCAGATTTACCGTTTCATAAACGACCCCAGTTGCCATATCTACTGGCCCCGGTGCGCCCATTCCTATATATTTGACGATGTGCTTCGGTTTATGAAGCTCATCCAGCTTGCTGTCAATCGCTTTTGCTATTGTCACGGTAATGGTGTCACCGGACTTATCGGTCGGCACTTCCCATTTATGCTGAATCTCTCCATATTGATTAATAAATGCGAGTTTTATCGTCGTTCCTCCAAGATCGATTCCCGCAAACCATATCTCGTCCATTTTTATCACCTTAACCTTTACGTAAATCTCTTTCGTTTTTTTGTTTGTTCCAGCTCTTTATGAAGGACAGCTGCCGCTTTAGCCCACTGCTCCTTCTCAATCATATGATTTATATATAGTTCCTTTAATTCATCAAGCATAAACTCAATTTCAAGCTCTCTGTCACCAAAGTAAACAATGTGTCCAAATGTTTTTAACAGCTGCTGTACATCATAAAATGTATTCATATTCCTCACCATTCTTGATCTTAACTATAAATAGCGTAGTCATAAAGAACCGGCCAGTCAAGAAGAAAACGCTGACAAAAATACCCGGGATTCATTCCTTGGCAAATTCAACGTTTTCTCATCCAGTCATTTATTCTTTATTATTTTCAATTTGCTGCTGCAGTTCTATGTAACGCTTCTCCTTCGGCTTCAGCTTTACAGCGGTCCTGATTGCCTGATCAGCTTGACCAAGTTCATTTTTTTCCGCATACAGCAATGCCAAATTGTAATAGGACGCATGGTCTTTAGGCTCTTTTTGCACTGCTCTTTCCAAAAGAGAAATCGCCTGATCATATTCGCCGATTTGAATATCAGAAACTGCCAGGACTTTCAGAAGATCAGCTGAAGCGTCTTTCTGCTCTGCTTCACCGTTCAGCAATTCGGTTACTTCTTTATATTTTCCTTCCTGGTAAAGCTCATTTGCCTGCCGGATCAGCGCTGTCTCCTGATGGGACGGTGAATGCAATCCGTAATAGAGAAACCCGCCGGCCAGGGCAGCCAGCAGAATCGCTGACACCAGTTTTTTGCCCCAGTCTTTTGCTTTTGGCAAACCAAGTGCTGCCGCAGCAAGAAAACCGCCGGCCAAGCCGCCAATATGCCCCGAATTATCAATATTTGAGACCGCAAAGCCAAAACCCAGATTTATCAGGATAATAACAATAATATTTGTGCCTATCGTTTTTAGAAACATTTTTCGGTTTGACACAGCTACATACAGCAATGCGCCTAAGCATCCGAATATGGCGCCTGAAGCACCGGCTGACGGATACGGACTGAACACGAAGCTGGCGATCGATCCCGTGATACCCGCCGCCAAATAAATCAGCAAAAATCTGCCTGATCCATACATGCGCTCAACAGCGGTTCCAACCGACCATAAAGCCAGCGTGTTAAAGGCTAAATGCGCAAGGCCGATGTGAAGCACAATCGGCGTCAGCAGGCGCCACCATTCTCCGGCTGCAATCAGGCCGTTTTCCTTAGCACCGAAAGCAACAAGCGTCTCCGTATTGGTGCTGCCTCCGTTTATTTCGAGCAGGAAAAACATCACGAGCTGCAACGCGATGAACAAATATGTAAAGATCGGTTTTCCGTTCTGGAAAAACGCCGCTTCTTTTTTTCGCTGTTCTTCTTGTTTCTGCACTAGTAAAAAAAAGCGTTCTTTGGCCATTTGCGCGTGTTCCAATGAGTCTCGGTCTTCCGTCCATTCATCAGCATCAAGTGAGGGAAAAACTGCCTGCAGATCTTCATGAAGCGAAGTACTAGTCACAAGTGCCGTTTCAACGGATGCCTGTCCTTTTTCAAAAGGCTTTTCAGCGATTTCCTCCCAGTCATCGACAGGGGCTTCCGCTGTAATCAGCACATTCAGCAGCTTCAAATGCCGCTTGCCGATAGACTTTCTGACATGCTCTACTCGCTCCGCCTGCACTTCTATGTCCCTTGCAATTTCTTGGCGAAAATCAATATTCTGTTTAAAGAGGCGAATCAGATCATGAGAGGATTTGTCCGGTGCTTCCAGCCATATTTCATCAGATTCACCGGATTGTATGACGCCATACCCTCTTCTTACTAAATGCGCCGCGACCTTCCAATATGCATACTCCAACAAATACATGTTTACCGCTCCAATGGTTTTTTTTCATTATAACAGCTGGTGCTCTTGACGCCTACTAAAAGCAAAAAATCCCGTGAAAACGGGATTTTTAAAAAGCTTGCTGTATAAACTTATTGCGGATAAACGGGATTCTTAAAAAAAGATGAATAAAGGACCGTCTAATCCCGGGCTGGCTGAGCACGATATTCATGAGACGGTAACGGTTTTGGTAAAACATCACGGCAGAAACAGCACAAATGGCATAGATCATAAATTTTTTCATTATATCCCTCCTGCCATTAGGGTTTGTTATTCTTTCTTATTTATTCTTGACGGAGGGACGAGAAAGCTATGAAAAGCAAGAAATGATTCGTTCCTCAGTAACCAGCATTTGAACCGGGATATCATGTGACAGATGCGGCACGTGATCATACAGCTGGCATTCTAAAAGCAAAGAAACTGTGTTCCCTTTATAATCACTTAAATAACGATCATAATAACCGCCGCCAAAGCCAATCCTATAGCCGTTGGCATCGAAACATACGCCAGGCACGATCATCAAATCAATCTGTGATTGGATCACTTCATTCGTTTTCTCAATCATCGGCTCCTGAAGTCCGGCGTAAACCGTTTCCAGCTGATCATCCGCTTGGAATGTGCGGAACTGCATTCTTTTCGTGTCGGGATCACACTTTGGAATACAAACTTCTTTCCCTTCGCCCCAGGCTTTTTCGATGATCGGTCGTGTCGGTACCTCCAGCCCTCTTGAAATGGTGACGGCTATGATGCTGGCATTTTGCCATTCTTGGAGAGAAAATAAATGCTCGTTGATACGCGCAGTTTTCTTAGACAGTTCTTCATTCGATATCGCTGATAACGTTTCTATTGTTTTTTTTCTTAATTGTGATTTCATTTCCATCCCCCCTCGGAATAGAAAAAAGCCAGAACCTTTTTCAAAGCTCTGGCTTTTTTCTTACACCTAAACAGCTATGCTGTTATTTTGTTTCACGGTGTAACGTAGATTTTTTATCACGTGGGCAATATTTTTTAAATTCAACGCGGTCTGGATTGTTGCGTTTGTTCTTTTTAGAAATATAGTTACGCTCACCACATTCTGTGCAAGCCAAAGTAATATTAACGCGCATTGTTTTCCCTCCAAACTAAATATCATTTACTTATTCAGACTTATATATAATACCACTATAATGCACGGAATGCTAGGATGTTTTTCAATGAAATGATGAATTATTGGATAGACGCTGATAAAGCTGCAAATATGATGCTTGGATGATCCGTGGATGATGCAGTTTCATCACCTGTTCTCTGCCCGCTTCTTTTATCCGGCGGGCCTTTTCTTCATCTATTAATATGTTGTGAAGCCTATCGGCCGCTTCCCGTTCTTGCGAAAAATCAGCAGCAATTGCAGTTTTGTCATGAACGGCAAAGTCACAAAAACCGCCCGACTGTGAAACAGCTGTCAGCACGCCTTGTTCCATGCTTTCTTGTGCAGCGAGCCCAAAGGGTTCATAAAAGCTTGGGAAAACAGCCATTTCACATTGAGACAGTAACGTCACGATCTCTCTTCTATTTAAAAAAGGATAAAACATTACACTTTCCTTTATGCTCAATTGCTCAGCCAGTTTCTTATAGGCAGCCAGAAACGGCCCTTGTCCAGCTAGCACCAACTGAAGGTCAGGCCGGCATTTGTTCAGAATAGAAAATACCTTCAACAGCTGTGAAAACCCTTTTTCCGGAACAAACCTTCCAAACGAAAACAAGTATCTTTTATGAATAATCCTTTCAGCTAAGCCACTTTTTGCCTGCAGAGACAGAGGGCTTGGGATGACGGTTATTTTTTCACGAAACGGATACGCCTTATTCATCGATCTCTTCATAAAACTGCTTAACACAATCAGTTCGTCGGAAATTTCAAGGAGGAGCCTCTCCGTCAGCAGCCTGTACGGATGAGGCGTTTCTTTGCATGCACGCTTCCTTCTGCTTTCAAGCCCGTGGATCGTTGCAGCAAGCGGAATGCCAAGCTTCTTTTTCAAATAATGAGCGGCAGGAGCCGTCATGTCATCATGGGCATGAATCAGATCAAAGCGTTCATTGCATGACAACACTTGTTGAACCATTCTGACATTGACATCAGCTATAAAGTCTTCAACATTCGCATTGGAACATAGCTTACCGCTTGGAACGCATACCGTTATTTTGATATGCGGATTTAAATAAGAAATAAGACGGCTCAAATGAACACCAAGCCCGCTTTTCGGTTTATTAGGATGCTCGAATGAAAGCATAAGGATGTTCATTTCCCTTTTCCCTCAGTGCGATAGCAGGTATAAGCAGAAAATTGCTCCTCCCACCTGGTATGTATTTCTGCATTGCGAAAACTGTTTATATCGCTGACACCGTTTTCTGCAAGAAAGATGTCCTCTGTTTCAGCTAGTTTGAGAGAAACATTCATTGAATTCAGTATTCTGCATTCTGCGCGATATAAAGCATTACCAGGCACCTGAACAATGATCCATTTCCCTTTGCCCCGTTTTATGCGTTTCGTCCTGACAGCTTCTATACCGTTTCTTTTCACGAAAATACGGATTTCTTTTATCATGTCCGGCGTTTTTTCGAAAAGCACGGTTTCCGCCAGTTTCATCGTCTCAACTGAAAGATTCCATCGGACTGTCAATGTGTGAGAGTTTTGGATGTTCATGTCGAATATGTCCCTAAAAAAAGGAATCCCGCTTCGAATGTTATGGGGAAATGAGTGTTTGTCCATAGGCTTCTCACATTCTCCTTTCCTTCCATTGGCTCGGTGATCCTATTAAACCATTACCCATAAAGGAAGAAAAGAAAGATTTCTCGACAAAAACTCGTTTTTTTCGCGAATTCCTTTAGAATCCACTTGTTTTATGGTATAAAAAAGAAGGATAAAAAAAGAATAGAAGGTGATGAAACGTGGAAATTGCTATTATTGCGTTGTTTATCGTCAGTATAGCGCTAATTGCATTCTCATATTCTCAACGAGATCCGATGAAAGATGTCGAGCAGGAGCTTGAAACATTGCAGCTTTCTGCTATGCAGGAAATTTATAAGCTCAAAAAGAAAATGACAGTGCTTGAGGAAGAATTACTTGAAACAAACCTTGTGATCCGCAAAGCAAAGAACAGCGGCATCAATCAAAAGATCGCCAAACAAATACTTTCTAAATATAATAACGGCATGTCAGCTGAAGCAATTGCTAAAGCTGAGCATGTATCAGTAGAAGACGTGAATACGATTATAAAAGATAATGAGAAGGTGCTCGTATGACAAAACGAGGCATTCAGGCATTTGCCGGCGGTATCATATTAGCGACAGCCGTTCTCGCAAGTGTTTTTTATCTGACAGATGAAGATCAAGCCGCTGCTGTAAAAGAACAAAAAACAGTAACCGAGCAAGACGTGAACAATTATCTCGATTCCAAAAAAATGGTTTCTGTTAACCGTGATGAATATCAAAAGCTTCTCGACTCAAAAGAGAAATCTCTGAGCGATGACAGCAGCTCAGACTCGAAAAACAAAGTAAAAACGTACAAGCTCATCATTAAAGACGGCATGAGCACTGCAGATGTATCAGCTATTCTTGAAAAAGAAGGCATTATTTCTTCAGCTAAGGACTTTAATGACTACGTGATCGACGCTGGGTATCACAAGGAGATTCGTGCCGGAGAATTTAAAGTTAAATCAGATATGAGCTTCAAAAAGATCGTTAAAACATTAACACGATAAAAAAAACAGGCTATGTAACAGCCTGTTTTTTTTATCCGAATTTCCCTGTAATATAATCGAGTGTTCTTTGATCTCTCGGCTGAGAGAACATTTTATTTGTATTGTCGCATTCAACAAGCTCACCCATGTAGAAAAATGCAGTTTGATCAGAAACCCTCGCTGCCTGCTGCATGTTGTGCGTCACGATAACGATGGTGTATTTATTTTTCAGCTGAAGAATGAGCTCTTCAATTTTTCTCGTCGAAATTGGATCTAGCGCAGATGTCGGCTCATCCATCAGCAAAATATCAGGGTTTGTCGCAAGAGCTCTGGCGATACAGAGACGCTGCTGCTGGCCGCCTGATAATGAGAGTGCAGATGAATGCAAACGATCCTTCACCTCATCCCACAGCGCCACGTCTTTTAATGACTTTTCTACAATGTCTTGCAGCTTCTTTTTATTTTTGATGCCGTGAACTCTCGGTCCGTAAGCGACATTATCAAAAATTGATTGCGGAAACGGGTTTCCTTTCTGAAATACCATGCCGATATTTTTGCGTAGATCTACGATATCGACTTTATCCTTTAAAATGTTGCTGCCATTATAGTTCAGCTCACCCGCAAGCTTTACATTCGGCGTCATCTGAATCATTAAATTCAATGTTTTAATAAATGTCGATTTGCCGCATCCTGACGGCCCGATAATCGCCGTGACTTCGTTTTGATTAATATTCAAATTGATATTTTTCAAGGCATGGTTTTCCCCATACCATAAATTCATTCCGTTGACTTGATATACTTCCTGTTTCTTTACAGCTTCGGTAGCAATACTCATTGCCAGCCTCCTATCCGAATTTCCCGTTAATGTAATCCTCTGTTTTTTGCTGCTTCGGACTTGTGAAAATTTGTTCGGTCTGTCCGTATTCAACGATCTCGCCGTTTAAAAAGAAAGCCGTCCGGTCAGACACCCGCAGAGCCTGCTGCATATTGTGAGTGACAATAATAATTGAGTATTCGCTTTTCAATTCCGTAATCAATTCTTCTATTTTCGCATTCGAAATCGGATCTAGCGCTGAAGCAGGTTCATCAAGAAGAAGAACGGCCGGCTTCATCGCGAGCGTTCTGGCAATACATAAACGCTGCTGCTGACCGCCTGATAACGAAAGTGCAGATGAATGCAAACGGTCCTTTACTTCATCCCAGAGCGCCGCTTTTGTTAAGCTTTCTTCCACGATGTCGTCGAGCACTGATTTGTTCCGCTCTCCGGCATATTTTAATGCATGCGTGATATTATGGTAGATCGATTTTGGAAATGGATTCGGCTTTTGGAAGACCATGCCGATTTCTCTTCTTAAGCTGACAACGTTAATATTGCTTCCCAGTATATTTAATCCTTCATACAAAATTTCACCTTCGCTTCTTGCAGAAGGAATTAAGTCATTCATGCGGTTAATATTTCTAAGAAAAGTAGATTTGCCGCATCCTGACGGCCCGATCAAAGCAGTCACCGCATTTTTTTCAATCTCCATATTCACGTGACGAACGGCCTGTTTGTTTCCGTAGAAAATAGACAGATCCTTCATCTCGAGCACATGGTGCTGCTGAGGAATTAAAACCGCGCTCTCAGGCTTTTCTTTTAGCATTTGTTCAGACATTGTTTTCGCCTCTTTCCGGTCTAATTTGCCGTAAGCTTTTTATAGATTATTGTTCCAAGCCATCTCGCCGCGAGATTGAAGACTAGGACTGAAATCACCAGCACTGCAGAACCGCCGTTGGCAATCGCTTCAGCATCCGGAATCATCCCTTGCGTATTTACGTTCCAAATGTGGACCGCAAGTGTTTCAGCGGGTCTGAAAATATTAAGCGGCGATGTTTCAGAAAACGGATTCCACTCTGCAAAATTGAGGCGCGGCGTTGTAAGCCCTGCTGTAAATAATAAAGCCGCCGCTTCCCCGAACACCCTTCCTGACGCTAAAATGGCACCTGTAATGATGGAAGGGATTGCACTTGGTATTAAAACGGTTTTTACGGTATGCCATCGAGAAACACCTAAAGCGAGCGATGCTTCCTTCAAATCTTTAGGGACTGAACGGACCGCGTCTTCTGTCACACGCACCATAACAGGAAGATTAAAGACCGTTAATGCCAGCGCCCCGCCTATGATCGTATATCCCCAGCCTGTCAGGTTAACAAACATCAGTAAGCCGAACATTCCAATGACAATTGATGGAAGAGATGAAAGGACCTCAATACACGTTCTGATAAAATCTGTCACTTTGTTGTTAGGCGCGTATTCCGCCATGAACACTCCGCCGCCCACTCCGAGCGGGATGGTAATCAGCATCGTGATAAACAGAATATAAAAGGAGTTAAACAGCTGGTCTCGTATCCCGCCTCCTGCGGCAATGGCACTTGATTTTGTCGTAATAAAATCAAAGCTGAGCTGAGAAACACCGTTAATAATAATATAGGAAAACAGACCGACTAGAATCGCGGCGATAATGGCTGCGCATAAACCGAACATTCCAGTCGCCAGTTTATCTGTTAATTTGCGGTTCATTACACTTTCCTCCTAGATGACAAGTAGCGAATAAGCAGGATGAACAAGAATGACATCACCAGCAACACAAGTCCCATTGACCACAGTGTATTATTTTCAACGCTTCCGTAAGTGGTATGGCCCATATTCAGCGTAATAATGGTTGTCAATGTTCCTGCGGTGTCAAACAGACTTTCAGGCAATACTCTTGTATTTCCAATGACCATTTGGACAGCAAGAGCCTCACCAAACGCACGGGCCATACCTAGGACAACGGCAGTCATTAATGTCGGAAAAGCTGCAGGGATGAGCACTTTTCTAATGGTCTGCCATCTTGTCGCACCGAGAGCGTAAGAACCTTCTCTTAAGCTTTTCGGAAGTGATGCCATCGCATCGGCTGAGATAGATGTGATCGTCGGCAGAATCATAATGGAAAGCACAATCGTTCCCGCCAATAAACTGTGTCCTGTTCCGCTCGTTTTGAACTGAGCAATAAAAGGCACCAATACTGTAAGACCTATGAATCCATAAACAACAGATGGGATGCCGACCAATAATTCGATCACCGGCTGCAGCACTTTCTTCCCCCAATTCGGCGCAATTTCTGTCATAAAGATTGCACCTGCTATGCCGAGCGGCGCAGCAATGAGAGCGGAGAGAATCGTTACTGCAAATGAGCCAAAGATAAAAGGCAGCACTCCGTATTTCGGATCAGAATCTGTAGGGTTCCAATTCAGACTCGTTAAGAATTCAATTGGGCTTACACCATTTACAAGAAAAGATTGCAGCCCCTTAATGCCGAGGAAAATGGTGATCGCCACAGATGCCGCTATCATTATAAGCGCGCAGGCTGTCACGATCATTCTTCCCCGAACTTCATCCAATTGCCTATTTTGCCTTGAGCTGATTAAACGTTCGCTCACAGACATATTTTCTCTATTGTTTATCATTGTTTTACACTCCTATGAATGTGTTAAGAGGAGAAACGGAAGTCTCCGCACTCCTCTTTTTATTTAGATCAGCTTTGCTTCCCTTTGGCATCGCGAGTCACTTTCATATCAGTCACCGGAATGTACCCTTGGTCAGTTACAATGCTTTTTTGAATGTCTTCACTCTTTAGATAATCAAGAAATTCTTTCGCTAGATCTTTCGCTTCGCCTTTTGTATAAGAATGCTGATAAGCCCAGATTGGATATTCTCCAGTTGTAACGTTTTTCGCTTCCGGCTTCACACCGTCAATAGATAAAGCTGTTACTTTGTCATCTGTTAAATATGAGAATGCAAGATATCCAATCGCTCCCGGAGTATCAGCAATGATTTTTTTCACAGTGTTGGAAGAATCCTCAGTAATGCCTTCTGCTGGTTCTTCTCCGTCAAGCGCGTATTTTACAAATGTAGCACGTGTACCTGAAGAATCAGGACGGTTTACAAGCGTAATTTTTTGGTCCTTCCCGCCAAGCTCTTTCCAGTTTTTGATTTTGCCAGTGAAGATTTTTTTCAATTCATCTTTTGAGATATCTTTTACACCTGTATCAGGGTTTACAGCCGCTGCCATACCGACTACTGCAACTTGATGGTCTACAAGCGCTTTTGCGTCGATACCTTCTTTTTCTTCAGCGAAAACATCTGAATTTCCGATTTGAACAGCTCCTTCAGATACTTGAGAAAGCCCTGTTCCAGACCCCCCTGCTTGTACCTGTATATCAGCATCAGGGTTTTCTTCCATAAATTTTTCTGCAGCTGCAAGTACTAATGGCTGCATGGCCGATGAACCAGAAATGGTTAAAGAACCTGATGCCTTTTCTTCTCCTTTTGCAGAGCCGCTATTTGTTTTTTCACTTTCTCCTGCGTTTCCGCATGCAGCTGCAATCATCATAAAAGCAGCCATCAGAAGCATAAGCACCAATTTGTTTTTTTTCATTTCCTGAATTCCCCCTGCGTATAATGTGTAATTTGTCCTACACGTATAGAGTAAAGGTTCTATGTAAAATAGGTTTAAATCGAATGTTAAGGTTTTGTAAATCCGTGCATTTTTTTGTATAAAAAAACGCCCACATGATGTGGGCGTTTCTGTTTAGTTAGCAGAAGACGAGGTGTTTTCTGCTTTTTCTTCGATTTTGTCTTTATTCTTTTGCTGAGTATCTTCTTTGTCCTGCTTCGATTTCAGCTCAAAATATTTATCCAATACTTCTCTGCCGATTTCGTTCGTAATGGTATATTTAGCGCTGTAATCTACATAAGCCCAAGGAACTACAACAGAGATGGCAACCTCAGGGTTATCAGCAGGCGCATAAGCAACAAGTGTTGTATTATAAGTACTTTCACCTGTTTTTGATTTATTTGGTCCGTCATAGAACGATTGTGCTGTTCCTGTTTTAGCAGCAGGTTTATAAGATGCTGAAGCAAATTGACTTGCCGCAGTTCCTTTAGTCGCGACTCGTCTAAACCCGGCTTGAACCTCTTTAATATAATCGCTTTTCATGTCCACTTTATTCAGCACTTCAGGCTGAACAGATTGTACGACCGCCCCGATTCCTTTTTCTGCATCAGGTTCCCTTACTTCTTTTACAAGCTGAGGTTTCAAGCGGTAGCCACCATTTGCGATTGTTGATACATATTGTGCTAGTTCGAGCGGTGTATACGTATCATATTGGCCGATAGCATAGTCTAGCAAGAATCCCGTCAATCTGCTTGTTCCTTTATAGCCTGTCATTTCATTTGGAAGGTCAATCCCAGTTTTTACACCAAGTCCAAATTGACTGAAATAATTCCGGAACGTATCAAAAGCCGTCGTATCAATCGGTAAAGCTTGATGCGGTTTATATTCACCTTTTCCAAGTGCGATTGCAGTTTTAAACATGAATACGTTTGAAGACTGCTCTAAGGCTCTTTGAATATTAACAGGTCCCAAAGTAGTCCACGATTTTTTGCCGTTTTTATCCTGGCCAATATATAATGGTTCATCCTGAAAAACTGTATTCAGATTGATGGCACCGGTTTGAAGACCTGTCAGTACAGTTGCGCCTTTGACAGCTGATCCCATAGCATAAGATGACGTCATATTCCCTAGTGCGTAATCATCAATTTTATATTTCCCGTTTTCTGTTTTAATCTGCTTACCCGCCATCGTCAGCACTTCGCCGTTTCTCGGGTCCATCATGACGACAAATGCCCGGTCTAACAATTCAGTACTTGGTCTTGCTTTAGCAGACTTGAGGTTTTTCTCAATGATTTTTTCAACTGATTTTTGCAAGTCAATGTCAATCGTAAGCACGAGATCTTTACCGGCTTTCCCTTCAGAAACGGTCTTTGTTCCCGTTACATTGCCGTTTGAATCTGTGATATTTTCCACCTTCGCTTTTTGCCCCTGCAAAAGGCTTTCGTATTGATATTCCAGATAACTTTTACCAACCCTGTCGTTTCTGCTGTAGCCGAGCGATAAATAATGGTCGAGCAGATTTGACGGTAATCCTTCATCAGAGCTGGAAACACTTCCGAGCACTGAGCGGAGAAGATTTTTATACGGATATTCACGTTCCCAGTCTGATGTGACATCAACACCCGGCAGTTCATCTAAATGTTCACTTACAACTGCCATTTCTTTCGCTGAAACATCTTCATTTTTGATGTATTGCGGTGTTAACGCATATCCGGAGTCCATCTGTCTTTTAATGGCGAGAATCTGCATGTCTTTATCAGTCAATTCATTCAGCTGCTTATCAGTAATCCGTTTTAGCTGGAGCTGGTATAAATCATCATCTGATAATTTTTTATTTTCTACCTGCTGTCTTTCCTTAGAAGTAATCAGCTTTTTCGCTTCTTTTGGTCTAGTCAAAATCCAATAATCTTTTTTATCCCGTTCTGTTACTTTTTTTGTGTCGACTTTAATCATATCCGCCAGCTTTTTTGCGATTTTCAAACGCTGTTCTTGCGTTGTAGATTTAGATCTGGTGTATGTAATCGCATTTAAAGCCTTATTTGTTACAATGGCATTAAAATTCCGATCATAAATTTTCCCGCGCGGCACCGCCGAGCTGACTTCACTTTGTTCCTGCTGATTGGCTTGATTTTTGTAATCATCGCCTTGAACGATCTGCTTAATGCCAAGCTCCACAATAATCCAGGTGAATATGACAAAAGCGGCCAAAAATAAAATATTCAGCCGGATCGGAAGCGACTTCTTTTTCTCTTTATGATTTTGCTTTTTTTGTTTATTTCTCCTCATAACATCACCTTTTTCTATTTACAGAAAGAAAAGACACTCAAGTAAGAGTGCCATTTTTCATTTTAAAGGTTTTTTCGACTTTTTTCTACAGATAACCCCTTATTGCCAAAAAATTATCTTTCGCCTTTTAAAAGGTTCGGTTCAGTCACCCGTTTGTGGCCGTCTTCCTCCATAGTTTCATTTTCCTCTTCTTTCTCTTTAAAACGAATATCCTTGACAAAGTAATAAATGAGCGGATGCCCGATGCCCAAGATGGCAAGCGACAACGGTATACCCATATCTTCTTTAAAAAGGGCCACGATAAGGAGAAAGCATAAAATCGAAACAATTCTGCCGGCGTTTAAAAACATTTCTCTCAGCACGATATATTCAATTCTCGCTTTTCTGGCATGTCTGGCCCGTCCTATGACATCATATGTAAGCGATACATAAGGCACGAGCAAAAGAGGATAGCCGATCGCAATAAACACGCCGTACGTCAATAATGTCGTAAAGCTCATATGAAAGAGTATCAAAAACAGCGCACCGTACAAAATAAGGCCGCCCAGCAAAATTGATTTTTTACGGGCCTTTTTCTTGATCAGCCTTGATGCAAAATAATAGGCAAAAAAGGAAACAGCGGAGTTGACGAGACCAAAGGTTCCGAGGGCCAGTTCGCTGTTTGTCTCAATAAACACAAAAACACTGATTAAAAAGACGAAAATCCCTTCTCTCAAGCCCTGAAAAAAATGCGCATTTGTAATTCGCCGCCAG
Organism: Bacillus sp. FSL K6-1012; assembly: GCF_037964915.1. Classification (NCBI taxonomy): domain Bacteria; kingdom Bacillati; phylum Bacillota; class Bacilli; order Caryophanales; family Bacillaceae; genus Bacillus; species Bacillus sp. FSL K6-1012. Next base: position 2,585,790 of record NZ_CP150175.1, read on the forward strand.
TTCATATTAGTGTGGCGTTCTCCAAATACCTTACTCAGCATAAATTGGCCCTTTGATTCTCTACGTTTTAGGAAGAAGCTCATCATGACAGCCAGTGCAAATAAACTGAGGGAGAGACTGAAAATGACAGTGTAACCCGTATTATTTTCAAGCCTTGAGATGACAAATCCTGCAACAATCGGACCAATCATTCCTGCGGATGAGGACAGGATGCCCATAAAGCCGTTGAAAAAATCCCGCGTATCAGGCTCTGTTATTTCAAAGGTGAGCACATTAAACGCGAGCCAGTAAAATCCATAGCCTACTCCGAGCACCGCTCCGATGAGAACAAGACGTGATGCTGCAGTTTCTCCAGCCAGCAGCACACTTAAATAAAATGCTGCTAAAAAAATCACTCCAAATCTAAGAATGAAAACCCGGTCTATTTTTTTGGCTAATCGGCCAGCTAAATAAAATGTTATCGGCTGCATCGTCACAATCGATAAGTTGTATATCGCCAAATCAATAAATTTTCCTGACTGCTTCCAGAGATACACATTCACAAATGTATTGGAAAGCGCAATTCCTAACGAGTAAAGACCGCCAACGGTCAGCAGAAGAAGTAATCCTTTATTTACATTTACATCTCCAATTACCTTTTTTAGTTTGCTCATTACTGACTCCCCTTTACTACCCCTTAGTCTGTCTCACTGAAACCGAGATATGTAAAGAGAAGACATAAAAAAACAAGGCCCTTTTATGAGGGCCTTGTTTTGCGTTATTATTTTGCTGCGCTGTAAAGACGAGCAACTTCGTCCCAGTTTACCACATTCCAGAAAGCTGAAATGTAATCAGGACGGCGGTTTTGATAGTTAAGGTAGTAAGCATGCTCCCAAACATCAAGACCTAGGATAGGCGTTTTGCCTTCAGAAAGCGGAGAATCTTGGTTTGGCGTGCTTGTGATTTCAAGTTTGCCGTTATTTACAACAAGCCATGCCCAGCCTGAACCGAAACGTCCAGCTGCTGCTGCAGCGAATTGTTCTTTGAATTTGTCCAAGCTTCCAAATACACTGTTGATCTCTTCAGCAAGCTCGCCAGTTGGCTCGCCACCGCCGTTTGGAGATAAAAGTGTCCAGAATAATTTGTGGTTCGCGTGTCCGCCGCCATTGTTGCGGACTGCTGTGCGGATGTTTTCAGGAACAGAATCTAGATCTGCAACAAGCTCTTCAACTGATTTGTTTGCAAGAGCAGTGTTTCCTTCAACCGCTTTGTTTAAATTTGTAACGTATGTGTTATGGTGCTTCGTATGGTGAATATTCATAGTTTCCTTGTCGATATGCGGTTCTAAAGCATCGTACGCATAAGGTAATTCTGGAAGTTCGTAAGCCATGATAATTCCTCCTTAATATATATGTACTGAAATGCCGCTTCACAGCGAGCCTTTCTTCATTCAATGTAACAAAAGAACGCCGTGTAATCAATGAAAAAGCTCACAATTTGGCTATTTCAGCAGACATATTTCACTTTAACCGTTACTTTGCCCCCTTAAACCTCCTGACAGCAATTCTTACAGGACAGTCCATAAAAAATATCCGATCATTAAAAGCTGAATAATTCCCTTTGCAATGACCCCCGTTAAAAAGCCGATCAATGAGCCTAGCCCAATTTTAAACGCTGATTTTACATCTTTTTGATGTACGATAAGCTCTGCGCAAACAGCTCCGATAAACGGCCCTAAAATAATCCCCGCAACCGGAATCACAAAGGGACCGATCAACAACCCGATCGTACTCCCCCAAATAGCAGCTTTGCTTCCGCCGAACCTCTTTACACCAAGCAGATTGGAAACGTAATCTGCGGCGAATAATACTGCGGCGAATACAGCTTCAACCAGCCAGAACATATAGGAATACGGACTGAAAGAAAACAAAAATCCGTATAATACAAAACCGGCAACGATAAATACAACACTTGGAATAACAGGATACACAAGCCCGATAAAAGCGATGATAAATAGTGCCGCGATCAACAGCCAATACAAAATATCCATAGAATCCATCCTCCTCATTATGCTTACATCTCTTATCTTACACTTCTGCCAATGCAGGTCTTCCTTGTATTCATACGCAGGCAACGATACAATAAGCAACATATATTGTATAGCTAGGAAGTGAAGACAGTGAATGTATTTCAGCTTTTCATCAAAAGTACATACTCTCCACGGGATATTGCAAAAACAAGATTTCAAGGAATCGGAAAAGCGATTCTTTATGTATTTTTGCTTTCTGTCCTTTTTGCGATCCCCACTGCTTATTATGTAAGCTCAGGGACCGTCCAATCTATGAACGGCTTTAAATCCGTTTTAAACAAAGATTTCCCTGATTTCACAATTTCAAACGGCAAACTTCAGACGGATGAAAAAAAAGCCACAGAATCAAAGGCAAACGGCTTTGTCATTGTGTTTGATCCGACGGATGCATATGGCACTGAACAAATCAAAGCAAAGCAAAACGCAATAGGTATACTTCAGGATAAGTTTGTTTTGGCCATTGACGGACAGGCCCAAGAGATGGCTTACTCAATGATGCCGTCAGATTTAACCAAAAAAGATGTCACTGCAGGGTTAAACCAAAATAAAACAATGATCGTGACTGTTCTCTCGGTACTCATTTTTCTCGTGACAGCGGCGGGAAAATTTATTGAGGTATCATTCTTGGCGCTTATCGGGCTAATCATAAAGAACGCTCAGCAAAAGCAGCTGTCCTACCAGCAGCTATGGAAGCTTTCTGCTTACTCCATTACCCTTTCAACAATATTTTTTACGATTATGCGTGCGTTAGAAACAACGGTGCCAAGTGAATTTTTAGTCAACTGGTTTGTTAACTTTGTCATCCTGTTTCTCGTATTAAAAGAGCTCCCGTCCAAAAAAGCTGTTGCTTAATTCGGAGACTGCCTTCGCAGTCTCTTTTCTTTTGTCATGAATCAACACGGACAAGCATACAATGTTATAAAAATTTTGTATGCGGGAGGCAAAATCAATGAAACGTCTCACTTTTGTATTCAGCATTCTCTTTATCCTTTTTATTATTTTTTATGATCTTAAAATTGGAACGATCCCCATTCAGAACCTCCCTGTCTATAAAGCATCGGCAAAAACAACTGTACAGGAAACAGCGTATAAAACGGTGACGGTAAAACCGGGTGACACGGTCATGTCAATTGTCGGGTCTGCAAGTTCCCCTGACGATATTGTAAAGGATTTTGAAACGCTTAATCCAAGTGTAAAAGCCAATACGATTCAAGCAGGAACAGCATACAAATTCCCGGTCTACCCATAATTAACGTTAATTTCTTGTCAGTTCGGCGAATACACTGTTACAATATAATTTGTAAAATACATTGACATACACCATACTAGGTTTATTCTATCTAGAAGCGGCAACTACAATTAAGGAGCGATTGACAAGTGAGTGAAATCACCCATCGTACAAAAACGCGTCCCGTTAAAGTGGGACCTTTAACAATAGGCGGTAACAATGAAGTCGTTATCCAAAGCATGACAACAACCAAAACACATGATGTAGAAGCAACGGTTGCGGAAATTAACCGGCTGGCTGAAGCCGGATGCCAAATCGTGCGGGTGGCTTGTCCGGATGAACGGGCGGCAAACGCCATTGCGGATATTAAAAAACGCATCTCCATTCCGCTCGTTGTTGACATTCATTTTGATTATAAGCTTGCGTTAAAAGCCATTGAAGGCGGCGCAGATAAAATACGAATCAACCCAGGCAACATCGGCCGCCGTGAAAAAGTCGAAGCGGTCGTTAAAGCGGCAAAAGAAAAAGGGATTCCAATCCGAATTGGTGTAAACGCAGGTTCATTGGAAAAACGGATTTTAGAAAAATACGGATATCCGACAGCAGACGGCATGGTAGAAAGTGCTCTTCATCACATTAAGATTCTTGAAGATCTAGATTTTCACGATATTATCGTCAGCATGAAGGCTTCTGACGTAAACCTTGCCATCGAGGCTTACGAAAAAGCGTCAAAAGCATTTGATTACCCGCTTCACCTCGGAATCACCGAGTCAGGAACGCTGTTTGCCGGTACAGTAAAAAGCGCAGCAGGACTTGGCGCGATTTTAAGCAAGGGCATCGGTAACACCCTGCGTATCTCATTAAGCGCAGACCCGGTTGAAGAGGTTAAAGTAGCGAGAGAGCTATTGAAATCCTTTGGTTTGGCCTCTAACGCTGCAACCCTCATCTCATGCCCGACTTGCGGCCGTATCGAGATTGATTTGATCAGTATCGCCAACGAAGTGGAAGAATACATTTCTAAAGTGAAAGCGCCGATTAAAGTCGCCGTTCTCGGATGTGCGGTAAACGGCCCAGGTGAAGCGAGAGAAGCTGATATCGGCATCGCTGGAGCACGCGGCGAAGGCCTTCTGTTCCGAAAAGGTAAAATTGTCCGTAAGGTTCCAGAAGAAACAATGGTTGAAGAACTGAAAAAAGAAATCGACATACTTGCTGAAGAGCACTACGCAAAGCTTGAGGCTGAAAAAGCGAAATTAGCTGAAGAAACACAAAAAGCTTGACGGGAACCCGTCAAGCTTTTTGTATTAGAAAAATGGAATAATAAATATTCCAAGCACTAATGAAACAACACCAATCCCCATAGCCCATGCACCCAGGCTTTGGGCTCCTCTTCTTCTTGCGATATAGCCGACAATAATACCGGCAGCTCCCAACAAAACAGGAAGAACAAACAATGAAATAATGGACAAGGCTAAAGCGATATAACCTATCCCCCGTCCTTCATTGACATTTCCGCCGCTGCGGTCATTCTCTTGGTCACCGCTTCGGTCAGAAGCACGGAAAGGCTCTGCAATTTCAGCAGCCGTTTCCTCAAAAAAACCATCATTGTCGCGGGTAATATTTGTTCCTTCAGAACCATGATCTACATAGTAACTGTTGTTATCACGTTTTTCGTAATCGTTTGCCACCTTCAATTCCCCCTTCTGTTTTATTAAAGGAGCTTTTATAGTTTGATCCATTTTTGCTGATTCATGTTTGCTAAACTTTTCTGGTAATGTTAATTGTTTATGTTACACTTGGAAGGATGAAACTGAAGGAGTGTGGGCATGTTACGGTTAGGAATAGATATTGACGGCACAATCACGGCTCAGGATACATTCGTCCCTTATTTAAACCACTCGTTTAATCTTTCCATTTCATTAAACGATATGACGGATTATGATTTAACAAAACTGTTACATATTACACAGGAAGAATTTTGGGATTGGATGAATCAAAATGAAGCAATCATATATAAAGAAGCACTTCTTGCGCAGCATGCAAAACAGTCCCTTGACCTCCTCAAAGAGGAGCACCGGCTGATTTATATTACGGCGAGAAGGACTCATTTAAGCGATGTTACGTTCGAATGGTTTGACAGACAAAACATCCATTATGACCACATAGAGCTCGTGGGCGGGCATCATAAAGTCGAAGCGGTCAAAAAACATGACATCGACTTGTTTTTTGAGGATCATCACGGAAACGCAATGATGATTGCAAAAGAAGCCGGTATACCGGTGATTTTATTCAATTCGCCTTATAACCAGCTTCCGATCGATTCAAATATCATTAGAGTTAACAACTGGCTCGAAGCGGTTCAATGGATAAATGAAAATAAACATTATTTCATACGTGTGAAAAATTAAAAAAGGAGCCTGATCAGGCTCCTTTTTCTCTATCCTTAACTCTTACGCAGAAGGTTGATCTTGCTTTTCCTGTTCACAGCTTGGACATGTCCCGTAAATCTCAAATTTATGCCCGCTGATCTGATAGCCATCTAGATCATCATAGAGCTTATCCATCGGACAAGACTCAATTTCCTTTGTTTTGCCGCAAGCCAGGCAAATAAAGTGATGGTGATGATGAGTAAATGAGCATTTAAATCGGAACAGCTTTTCACCGGAGAGCTCAGTCGTTTCCAAAATACCTAGCTCTTCATATAAAGAAAGGTTTCTGTAAATCGTATCAAAGCTTAAACCGGGATAATCATCATTTAGTGCAGACAGTACATTTTTAGCGGTCAGATACCTGTCCGAATCAGCAAAAAGCTGAAGCATATCTTCCCGTTTGCTTGTATATTTATATCCGTTTTCTTTCAGTAAGTTCAGCGCTTCTTGTACGTTCATGAAGGGCCCCCCTTTTCGCTTTGCTTAAGAACGAACGTATCTTATATATCAAAAAGAAAATGGCAGCTGTCTGACCAGCAAGCCATTTTCTTTACTACTGATAAAATTATACCCATAAAATGAATAAAAGTAAATGAAAGCCTAGTGGATTGCGGTTTTGAATTTACCGCCTCTTGTTTCATGAGTATTCATAATTGTAATAAATGCATTATCGTCGACTTCAAACACAATGGATTTGAGCTTGGTCACTTCCAGCCTTGTGACAACTGCATAAATCACATCTTTTTCCTCGTCTGTATAGCCGCCTTTTCCCTTCAGCTTTGTTGTTCCGCGTCCGAGACGGTGTAATATTGCGTCGGAAATCTCATCATACTGGTCCGAGACAATAATCACAGCTTTTGTTTCATCCAGCCCTTGGATGACCGCATCAATGGTTTTCATGGCAATGTAGTAAGTCATGAAAGAATACATAGCTTGCTCAGGACCGAACACAAAACCGGCCCAAATAAAGATAAATACATTGATGAGCATCACAAACTCACCAACTGAAAACGGCAGTTTTTTCGTTAGAAGGATACCGAGAATTTCTGTGCCGTCCATTGAACCACCGTTTCGAATTACCAGCCCGACACCAAAGCCGAGCAAAAGACCTCCGAATACTGTAGCCAGAATAGGCTGTGTCGTAATGGCTTCTACGTGGTGAAGCGAGGATTCGATTAAGGCAAGGCCGACAATCCCGATAACAGTAGAAACGAGGAAGGTCTTACCGATATATTTATATCCGAAGATCATAAAAGGAATGTTTAAGATGACAACGAATACAGCGAAATTCAGAAAGGGGTTTGACATAAAGAGGTGGTCTAAAATAAGTGATACACCGATAATGCCTCCATCAATAAAATCATTGGGGACTAAAAATAATTCAATACTTACCGCCGCAGACGCAGCTCCAATCAGAATCATGATGACCCTGAATATAAAATGGGTAAATGATTCTCTTTTGTGTTGTTTTGTTGGGGTCATAAAATCTCCTTTCCTGCAATAACTATTTTAAATAGACTATGACTCTATTTTACCATGAAATGCTGACACATTTTACTGATTTGCCCATACATTATGTCTGAGAGGTGGAATGTTCGATGATATTATTTCAAAGAATTATTTTGCAGAGGCTCAATCAAGCCACTGCTGAAGATTTATTGAAGTACTCTAAGCAATACGGAATCAGTCTGACAAAACCGCAGGCAGTTGAAGTAGCAAACCTGTTATACGGGAAAAATGTGAATATTTTTAATGAGCAGGAACGTACGCGGCTGCTGAAACAAGTAGAATCCATTACTTCAAAAGAAACAGCCCAAACCGTTCATGAACTTTTCAAACAGTTCACAAGCTGAAAAAAGGGGGGAATTCAATCCCCCCCTTTTTTTATTGCTGTAAAATCTTTTCGAGTAATGTGTTGTCAAATTGCTTTTCTTTCAGCATTTGAATTTCAAAACGGTACGGCGGTTTTTTGTTCTTTTTATCTTCACCGACATACGGCGTTTCAAGGATTTTCGGAATGTCTTTTAACTGCTCATGATGAACGACATATTGCAATGCGTCAAACCCGATTTCCCCGAAGCCAATATTTTCATGACGGTCTTTTCTCGCGCCTTTGATATTTTTGCTGTCATTGATATGGAGCACTTTGATTCTGTCAATACCGACAATTTTATCGAACTCATTCAGCACTCCGTCAAAATCTTCGACAATATTGTAGCCGGCATCATGTGTATGGCATGTGTCAAAGCATACAGACAAATGCTCATTGTGTGTCACGCCATCAATAATTTGCGCAAGCTCTTCAAAGCTTCTGCCGCATTCAGATCCTTTGCCTGCCATTGTTTCTAATGCAATCTGCACATTTTGATTCGGATCAATGACTTCATTTAAACCTTCAATAATTTTTTTAATGCCTTCTTCGGCTCCCGCGCCAACATGAGCACCCGGGTGAAGGACGATTTGCTTTGCGCCGATAGCAGCTGTCCGCTCAATTTCAGAGCGGAGAAAATCAACACCAAGCTCAAACGTAGCCGGATTGACCGTATTGCCAATATTAATAATATAAGGCGCGTGTACGATAATCTCGTCGATCCCGTTTTCCTGCATGTGAGCGCGGCCGGCTTCTATATTTAAGTCTTCAATTTTTTTTCGGCGCGTATTTTGCGGCGCACCTGTATAAATCATAAACGTGTTCGCCCCGTAAGAGACTGCTTCCTGACTCGCAGCCAGAAGCATATGTTTTCCGCTCATAGAGACGTGTGAACCTATTCTCAACAACCGGTTCCCCTACTTTCTTTTTTTAGATTGATTTCTTCGCTGTTTTTTCTTAATTTTCTCCATCTCGTAGCTCATTTTCTTTTTATATCCCGGCTTAACCTTCTTCGGCTTTTTCACGAGACGATGGGCGATTTCATCTGCTTCGTTTGGCGTCTTTTTACGCTTTTGGCGGCGCTGGCGGTCATCGCCTTTTTTCCATTCGCCTTTTTCAATCTCCAGGTAATCAAACTCAATACCCATTTTCTCAAGCTTCACCAATGCATCCTCATCAGAAAGCTCATAAATTGTCATGGCCTGTCCTGAAGAACCCGCGCGCGCTGTTCTGCCCACACGGTGAACATAGAAATCAAGATCATCCGGCAGCTCATAGTTGATGACATGGCTGACACCTTTAATATCAATACCTCTTGCGGCGAGGTCAGTTGCAATTACATAAGTGAATTCCAAATCATTAATCTGCTTCATGACTTTTTTCCGCTCACGAGGCGTTAAGCCGCCGTGCAGAAGTCCGATTTTCATACCTTTGCCCATCAAATATTTGGCAATATGGTCGGCAGTGTTTTTCGTATTGGCAAACACAATGCCTAAGTATGGGTTCAGATTAGACATGATATCGAAAAGGAGCTTGTCCTTATCACGGTGCTTTGAAGGAATAAGAATATGCTCAATTTTTGCAGCAGTGACCTGTTTCGGCTCCACGTGGGCATATTTCGGATTTTCCATATATTTTTTCAAAAACGGTTTCAGCTTTTCCGGAATAGTTGCAGAGAACACAAGCATCTGCAGATTCTCCGGCATGCGTGAACCAATGTAATCAACGTCTGCAAGGAACCCCATATCCAGCATTAAATCCGCTTCATCAATAACAAGAGACTCAGCTTTATGAACACTTAATGCCTGTTCTTTGATTAAATCCGCAATCCGTCCCGGCGTTCCGACGACTAGATGCGGCTGCGTTTTCAGTTTATCAATGGCTTTCTGCTTATCTGTTCCTCCGATAAAACATTTCGAACGGATCGAATCGCCTTCTGCACCCTGCGTGATTTTCAGCGCTTCCTGATAAATTTGGTTGGCAAGCTCGCGCGTCGGAGCCGTGATGACCACCTGAACGACATCCTTAGCAGGATCAATTTTATTTAACAAAGGAAGTAAGTAAGCGTGAGTCTTTCCGGTTCCCGTCTGAGACTGTCCGATGACGCTTTCTTTTTTTAATACAGCAGGAATCAGCCTTTTTTGAATATCAGTCGGTTCATAAAAACCAAGGCGATGTACTGCATCTATAATAAACGGTTTCAATTCATACACATCAAATTTAGTTTCTTTCATTTTTCCCAGCTCCTTAAAGCGGCACATTATGTGTCCATCATCACATTATACCCGATTTACCTTAAAAACACCACGTTTGGAAGGCGTTTGTTTATTCAGATAAGGAAAGCAAATACCGAAACCCATGCATATTGTAATAGCAGAGAGAGCTGAAAGGAGGTACAAGTATGTTTTCACAGCAGCAGCCAATGAGAAACTATCCGCAGCCCGGTCCGCCCCGCCCTATGCAAAACCAGCGCATGATGGGAAGAACAGCGCCTGAAATGCGAAGACCTTCATTTGGTCCGCCGCAGCAAGGTTTCCAGCAATCAGGGCAGCAATTTCTTCCTCAGCCAAACGCTGGAGCAAGAAATGGGGCGGGCACAGGCTTAAAAGGGATGCTGTCCAAATTTTTGCCCGGCGCAGGAGGCACAGGGGCACCCGGAGCAGCCGCAGGCGGAGGAGCAGGTCTGCAAGGCATTCAAAATCTCGCCAATCCGGCATCGTTATCCAGTATGCTCAACAATGTGCAAAAAGTGCTCGGCATGGCGCAGCAAGTCACCCCTATGATCCAGCAGTACGGACCCTTAGTCCGCAATCTGCCGGCAATGATAAAGCTTTACAGTCAATTAAGCAAAAACGATGATACAGAGGGCACTGAAGAAGAAACGAAGACAGAATCGGAAGATAATACAGAAACAGAAGATAATACAGAAACAGAAAAGAAAGCTGCGGCAAACGAATCTGGTGAAAAGGAAAAATCAATAGCAAGCAGACCATCATCTGCAAAAAAAACAGCAGCACCGGACTTAAAGGAACAAAAATCAAAAACATCTGTCTCACAGAAAAAGGAAACGCCCTCTCCTTCCTCGAAAAAAACATCAGGCAGTTCAAAGCCGAGATTATATATTTAACATTCTTTGATATCTGGAGTGAGTTTGGCTATAATGGAGATCAGAAGAATGCAAGATTAGAGCCGTTTGATTACGGCTTTTTATATTGCCTTTACTCACTTCTGTATTGGAGGACAACCGAAAATGGACGTAATTAAAATTTCGCCGCGCGGCTATTGCTATGGTGTTGTTGACGCTATGGTAATCGCTAAAAACGCGGCACTGGATAAAAGCTTGCCAAGACCCATTTATATACTCGGGATGATTGTTCATAATAAACACGTCACTGATGCGTTTGAGGAAGATGGCATTTATACATTGGACGGCGCTAATCGACTGGACATCCTGAAGCAGGTTGACAAAGGAACTGTCATTTTCACAGCGCACGGCGTTTCTCCCGAGGTTAGACGAATCGCCGAAGAAAAAGGATTAGTCGCAATAGATGCTACATGTCCGGATGTAACGAAAACCCACAATTTAATCTTAGAAATGAAAGAAAAAGGATACCACGTAATCTATATCGGCAAAAAAGGCCATCCGGAGCCGGAAGGAGCGGTTGGCGTTGCGCCTGATATCGTTCACTTGGTTGAAACGCCGGAAGATGTCAAAAATCTCGATACCCAAGCTGAAAAATTGATCGTAACAAACCAAACGACAATGTCTCAATGGGATGTTCACGATATTATGGAGCTTGTGAAGGAAAAATATCCTCACGTTGAATATCACCAAGAGATTTGCCTGGCTACTCAGGTACGGCAGGAAGCTGTATCGGAACAGGCGAAAAAAGCGGACTTAACGATCGTTGTCGGCGACCCGAAAAGCAACAATTCAAACCGGCTCGCTCAAGTGTCAGAGGAAATAGCCGGAACAAAAGCGTACCGAATCGGCGATCTAAGCGAATTAAAATTGGAATGGCTTAAAGGCGTAAATACCGTTGCCGTTACTGCCGGAGCTTCAACACCGACACCGATCACCAAAGAAGTGATTCGCTTTTTAGAACAGTTCGATCATGAAGACCCATCAACTTGGACAATTGAACACAATGTTCCGCTCAAAAAAATCCTTCCGAAAGTGAAAGCAAAAAACTGAGGCCCTCACAGCCTCAGTTTTTTTTATAGAAAAGTAAATGGATTTGTATCCGTTTCAGAAATAAAGATATTGACGTCTACTTTTTTATCCTTACACATTGACGTCAGTTTTTTTGTGACGCCTTCTTTCATGATTTTTTCAGCGTAATGGCCTGGATCAATGACATTCAGACCAAGCATCATCGCATCATGGGCAACATGGAAATATAGATCACCTGTAACGTAAACATCTGCGCCTTTTCGTTTTGCCTGGTGGATATACTTGTTCCCGTCTCCTCCGAGAACAGCTACTTTCTTCACCATGCTGTCAGCCTGTCCCACCATTCTGACGCCGTTCACTTGAAGCTTGTCTTTCACAAACAAAGCGAATTCCTGAAGCGTCATTTCATTTTTAAGTGTTCCGACACGGCCTAGCCCTTTTTCAGCTGGTGACTGTTCGACAGGATAAACATCATAAGCCACTTCTTCATATGGATGGCTTTTTATCATTGCGTTTATAACGGCTTTTTCTATGCTTTTAGGAAACACAGTCTCCAGTCTGACTTCATGAACGAGCTCAAGCTCTCCTACCTCTCCGATAAAAGGCTGTGCGCCGTCCAGTGGCTTAAAGCTGCCAATGCCCTCAGATGAAAACGCACAATGGCTGTACTCACCGATATGGCCTGCCCCCGCATTTCCCAGCGCTCCTCTGACCTGCTCCTCATATTCTTTCGGCACGTATACGACCAGCTTTTTAAGAGGATCGGTATAAGCAGGGGCCAATACTTCAGTTTCACTCAGCTCCAAGGCCTCAGCAAGCAGATCATTTACGCCGCCATCAGCAACATCTAAGTTAGTATGAGCCGCATAGACAGCAATATCATGCTTCAAACACTTTTCAATCAGCCTTCCGCCGGGCTGATCAGTTGAAATATGCTTTAGCGGCCGGAAAATAGGAGGATGGTGCGCAATGATTAAATCAACATCTTTTTCAATCGCTTCATCGACAACGCTTTCCAATACATCCAGCGTAACCATCACATTTTTAACCGGTTTATTTAAACTGCCGATTTGCAGACCGATTTTATCGCCCTCAACTGCATAGGCTTTCGGAGAAAATTGTTCAAACAGCTGGATGACTTGCTGTCCGTTTACCGTTTTAGCCATGATCGATAACCTCCTTTAATAGCTTCATTCGATCGGTTAGTTCCTTCAATTTCTGTTTGTTATCTTCAGATGTTGCAGCACGGCTGATCTGTTCATATATGTTTTGAGTATGCTGAAGCTCTTGTGTCCATTTTTTCAAAAATACAGCATTCTTTTCTTTTGCCAAAAATGGGCCTACGAGCATTCCGGCCGGCAAAGAAATTCCTGCATAAGCTGCATCTCTGTTTCCGGATTCGGCGACAAGTACCTCATAGCACTTTCCGTCTTCCTCAAGAATCACTTCATCAATAAGTGCGTATCCTTCTTTATACAGCCACTCTCTAATATGAACGGCATGAATATTCGGCTGTAAAATAAGCCGTTCTTTACCTGTCAGTTTTTCTTTGCCTGCTTCTAAAATATGAGCGATCAGTGACCCGCCCATTCCGGCAATTGTTATGGCGTCAGCCTCACCTTTCTGAAGCACTTCCAGGCCGTCTCCTTGCCTTACCGTTATGTGTGCGCTTAAACCCGATTTTTCGACCTGCCGTTTGGCAGACAAGAATGGACCGTCTGTTATTTCTCCAGCAATAGCTTTGCTGGCTTTATGATTCAGCACCGCATAACAGGGAAGGTAAGCATGGTCAGAACCAATATCCGCTACTACGGCTCCATCCGGTATGTACTCCGCTACTGTTTGTAATCGTTTTGATAATTTTAATTCGTTCACTAGTCATCACAACTTTTCTCAATCATTTTTTCCTTTTCTATCATATAAAAAATCAGCCCGGAATCCAAGCTGAGCGAATGATTTTCAGTTTATTTCTTTGCAGGAACAACATCAAGTCGGGATGACGGACAAAAATAAAAGGCTGTCGAGAACATCTCGGCGGCCTGAGAACGTATAAGGAGAAAGATACATCCTTTATTTAATTTTAGACACCCATTCTGCCATGTCATCAAGCTTATCAGCCGGAACAAGACCGGAAGGCATTCCATTACCGCCTTTTTCAATCTTTGTTTTGATTTCAGCGACATCCTTCTTATCCCCTACACCTTTTAAACTCGGACCCGAAACCCCTTCATAATTTTCCCCGTGACACGCGATACAATTCGCCTTGTAAATATCTTCCGGTGAAGCGTTTGCATCATCTTTTTCAGCAGACTTGCTTTCTCCACCGCTCGCAATCTCGCGAGAGTCATCAAGCCCCTTTACTGATAAAAAGAAAGTCAGACCAATTCCTAAAACAGCGATTAGTAAAAATGGAATAAGCGGATTCCATTTCATTTCCCTTCCCCCTTTATGATCCTTCCCCCTATGTAAACACTTCTAATTCTAACTTATTTTTACAAAAAGTAAATGGATTGGCATACAAAAGTTTTTTATTCACACTTTATACAAAATTGAATCAAAACATGCCTATTTCTCTAACATTCCTTTTATTCTATTGTATAATGTATTGTATACGCTTACAATAGAAAATATGGATTGGTATATTGAAATTTTTCATTACAATGTTCATTTGCAAATGACATCATTTTTCAGTAAAATAAAGGCATATTATCCATATATCTTTTTAAAAAAAGAAGAACGGATCTGCAAGACCCGTTCCATCTTATTCTAGAAAATCTTTCAAACGTTTACTTCTGCTAGGATGTCTTAGTTTCCGCAGCGCTTTCGCTTCGATTTGTCGAATACGCTCTCTCGTAACTCCAAATACCTTGCCGACCTCTTCCAATGTTCTTGTACGTCCGTCATCAAGACCGAATCGAAGCCGCAATACATTTTCTTCACGATCTGTTAACGTATCAAGCACGTCTTCAAGCTGCTCTTTCAATAGCTCGTATGCCGCGTGATCTGAAGGTGAAGTAGCCTCTTGATCTTCGATGAAATCACCAAGATGGGAATCATCCTCTTCACCGATCGGTGTTTCAAGGGACACTGGCTCTTGTGCTATTTTTAAGATTTCACGTACTTTTTCAGGTGTTAAATCCATGTCTTCCGCAATTTCTTCAGGTGTTGGCTCTCTGCCTAAGTCTTGCAATAGCTGACGCTGTACGCGGATTAATTTATTAATGGTTTCAACCATATGAACGGGGATCCGGATCGTTCTCGCCTGATCGGCAATGGCGCGTGTAATCGCCTGTCTGATCCACCACGTAGCATACGTACTGAATTTATAACCCTTACGGTAATCAAATTTCTCAACGGCTTTCATCAGACCCATGTTACCTTCTTGGATCAGGTCAAGGAACAGCATTCCGCGTCCGACGTACCGTTTGGCGATGCTGACAACAAGCCGCAGGTTCGCTTCAGCCAATCTGCGTTTGGATTCTTCATCACCTTCTTCAATTTTTTGCGCATAGGCGATTTCTTCCTTTGCAGAAAGAAGGTTAACCCGGCCGATTTCCTTTAAATACATACGAACTGGGTCATTGATTTTGACACCAGGCGGTACACTTAGGTCATTAAGGTCAAATTCTTCTTCGGCTTTGGCAAGCTGCTGAATATTAGGATCTTCTGTTTCTTCATTCTCACTAATTAATTCAACACCTTGTTCACCTAAAAATTCATAATACTCATCCATTTGGTCTGATTCAATCTCAAAGCTGGACATACGCTCAGCAATTTCTTCATATGTCAAAACGCCACGTTTTTTACCAGACTCGGTTAATTGTTCTTTCACTTGGTCGAATGTTAATTCAGTTTCGTGGGTTTGTTTATCAGCCATTATGGATCCCTCCTTCCAAAGCTTGCAACGAATTCTAAAAGCGGTATGATTCTTATTCGGTCCATTCAGGCGTTTTCTATGTGAACTGCCTTTAACAATGTGCGAATAATGAAATGACAATTCATGATGAGGTCAAGCGATCTATTTGCTCCTCCGCAAGGAATCATTGCCAATGAAAGCTCCTCATCAGTTGTCCCGGTTATTTTAAAGATCGGTTCAAAGTAACGATTTCTTGAGCCAGAGATGCCGCTCTCAAAAAATCTTTTTGCCTTTCGGCTTCGGCTCTTTCCGCCTCTTTTTCTTTTATCATTGACCATTTTCTGTGATTCAACACTTTTTTCACATAATCTGATAACTCGGCCTCGCTGAGTTCTTGATTAATCTGAAGCATTAAAATATCAGACAGTACCTGGCTTATATGATCATCCGTCACCCTGGCCATAAGGTGCTGAGGCGTCAGCTCGGCACCCTCTTCATAAAAAGCGTACAGATAGGCTGCCAAAGCGCGGTGTTCATCAATATTAAATTCAAACCCGACCCGGTCAATGACTTTTTTTATGACGCCCCTGTCACGAAGCATATGCGCCAGTAAAAGCCTTTCTGCATTTTCATACGCCGGGCGCAGCCGTTTTTGCCTTGCCTTAGTTGTCAGATGCGCTCTTCTTGTTTTCGTTTCACCGCTGCTGTCAGCAGGTTTGTTTTGTCTGCCGAATACAGTCAGCTGCTCAGTTAATGACTCCTGGGAAATCGAAAATTCGGAAGCAAGCTGTTTCACATAGACTTCCTGTTCAAGTGATCCTGACAGCGCGCTGATTTCTTTAAGCACTTCTTTAATGTAGGCTAATCGATCGCCTTCATCGGACAGGTTCTTTCCTTTCCGGAAATATTGCATTTTAAACGCCATTACCGTAACGCTTGCATCGACAATGTCGTTTTTGAATTTTTCTCCGCCGTACTGTTTAATGTAATCGTCAGGATCCAATCCGTCAGGGATCATTGCGACTCTGACTTTACAATCTTTTTTCTGAAGAAGCTCTGCAGCTTTCAAGGTGGCTTCATATCCGGCTTTATCAGAGTCATAGCAAAGAATAATCTCCTCCACGTTTCTTCTCAGAATCTTTACATGATCATCTGTCAGAGACGTGCCCATCGTCGCTATACTCTCTTTTACGCCTGAGTTTACCGCTGATATGACATCAGCGAATCCCTCGAATAAGACAGCTCTTTCCTGCTTTCTGATATGAAGCCGGGCCTTGTGAAAATGATAAAGCAGCTTGCTTTTATGAAAAAGCGGCGTTTCCGGACTGTTCATATATTTTGGCTGCTGGCTGCCAAGCGCTCGGCCTGAGAAAGCCACAACAGCTCCATGATGGTCATGGATCGGAAACATGATCCGGTTTCTGAAACGGTCAAAATATCCGCTTCCGTCTTCGCGTCTGATTAGCAGACCCGCTTTTTCCATTTGCGTTTCACTGAAGCCCCGCTTGACGAGAAATTTTGTTATGAAATCCCAAGAATCAAGAGCATAGCCGATCTGAAATTCATCAATCAGCTCTTTTGTAAACCCTCTTGCAAGCAAATAATCCAGCGCTTCTTGACCTTCTTTTGTATTTATTAACAAATGATGGTAAAATTTCTTCAGAAGCTCATGAGCCTCCGCCATTTTTTGTTCTCCGGAGGATTCTGGCCGGACTGCGGTGTGAACCGTTATATCATCTGGAAAATCAATGTGGTATTTGTCCGCAAGGTGGGAAACCGACTCAGCAAACGAATAGCCCTCCATCTGCCTCAAAAAGGAGAAAACATTGCCGCCCGCTCCGCAACCGAAGCAATGAAAAATCTGTTTGTCTGGCGATACGGAAAACGAAGGTGTGCTTTCTCCGTGAAAAGGACAGAGTCCAAAGTAGTTTCGGCCTTGCTTCTTTAATTGAACATAATCACCTATGACTTCAACGATATCTGCCGACTTTTGCACCTTGTCTACAATTTCATCTGGTATCCGATTTCCCATCTTATAACACTCCGTCGTACATTATTCGATGTTTTAGTGCAAAATCCCTTCATCGTTCGACAGGATTTTTTGCAGCAGTGTAACAAATCGTTCTCGATCTTCATGATTCAATTTTTTAGGCCCTTTGGCATATATGCCTTTTCTCCTTTGTTTGCCGGAAACATGACGGCCTTCAAGGGCAAAATCAATCGTATCTTCCTTGTAAAGACGCCCTCTCTCCGACATGACGGTGACATTCCTGTTCACAAGCAGGGATGCTAAACCAATATCCTGCGTCACCACGACATCTCCCGGTTTTACATGATTTGCGATATATAAATCAGCAGCTTCTTTATGAGGATCAACATACTTCCATTTTTCTTCCTGACTTCTTGAAAGCTGGTAATGTTCAAATGAAGCGACAAAAAGAACTTGAACTTCATAATCGGATGCTGTTTGTAAAATTTCGTCTTTTACGGGACAAGCATCAGCATCGACAAAAATCGTCTTTTCTTTTTCATTAAGAAGAGTAATTCTCCATCCCTCCATTAAACTCCTGCATAAAAGCAAGCAAAATCGCACACCCTGCAAAAATGCGGGTGTATATGAATTTGTCGAAAAATTTCCGGGAGAAATTCTTGACATCTTACCCATAATAGTTTATTCGTATCACACTAACCTTAAACCTAAAATTAATCATTTTATCACAATTTTTTATTATAATACAAACTTCACAAAGATGCTATTGTTTTTCATTATTCCCTTTTGGCAAAGTCAAAAACCCAGGATAGAGCGTCCTGAGTTACATGTTTTTCGTTTTGAGATGATGGATAATATTTGCTGTTTCTTCTACTGCTTTATTTGAAACATCTACAACCTGGCAGCCGATTCGATCCACGATCTTTTCGAAATATTCCAGTTCCTCTTTAATTCTGTTGATATTTGCATAGATGGCCTTGTCATTGAGGCCAAGCGATTTTAACCGTTCTTTTCTGATATGATTCAGTTTATCCGGACTAATCTTCAGGCCGATGCATTTTTTCGGGTCAACATTAAAGAGCTCTTCCGGCGGGTCAACCTCCGGAACAATCGGAACATTGGCAACCTTCAGCCGCTTGTGGGCAAGATATTGAGATAACGGTGTTTTAGAGGTTCTCGATACACCGATCAAAACGATATCAGCTTTTAAAATGCCTCGTGGGTCACGCCCATCATCGTATTTAACAGCAAATTCAATCGCTTCGACCTTTTTGAAATAATCTTCATCAAGCTGGCGGACCCGTCCCGGTTCATATTTCGCCGTTAAACCGTAGGCTGTTTCCATTTTATCAATTAACGGGCCGATAATATCATAATATAAAACATTTGCTTTTTCCGCTTCGGCAATCAAATATTCTCTTATTTCCGGCACCACAAGTGTAAAACAGATAATGCCTCCATCTGCTTTTGCAAGTGAAATCACTTCATTGATAGTGCCAATGTCTTCAACATAAGGAATTCTTCTTACATGTGTATCATCCGCTGAGCCGTTAAATTGGCTTAATGCAGCTTTGACTACCAATTCGGCCGTTTCACCGACGGAATCCGATACAACATAGATGATGCGGTTATTCATATTATCCCCCCGTTAGTCTGCGCTCTTATAGGATTTCATTTTCTGATAAACTGACAAGTATTTTGGTCATATTTGTTTTCGTCACTCTGCCGATCACTTCATATCCTTTATCGGTATCTTTGATGACAGGCAGCGCATCGATTTGTTTTTCAATTAAGTGCTTTGCAATGTCCATCACATAATCCTCGCGTCTGCACACTGTAATATTCGGCATTCTAGTCATAATAATGTGCACAGGGACAGAAGTAAGCTCCTGCTGGCCGATGCTGGCTCGTAGTAAATCCTTTCGTGAAAGCACTCCGACTAAAACAGCATCACGGTCCACTACAAACAGAGTACCTACATCTTCTAAAAACATGGTGCAAATCGCATCATATACAGAAACGTTCTCGTGAATAACGACGGGGATAGATTGAAAGTCTTTCACCTGAAGCTTTTTCAGTTTATCTGCCAAAAGCTGCGTGCCGGTTTTTCCAGTATAGAAATAACCGACTCTCGGGCGCGCCTCAAGGAAACCTGACATGGTGAGTATGGCTAAATCCGGACGCAGTGTTGCTCTCGTTAAATTCAGCTGTTCGGCAATATGCTCCCCTGTAATCGGTCCGTTTTCTTTTACAATCTGCAAAATATGTTCTTGCCGTTTATTTAGTTCGATCGTACTCACCACCTTTTCACTTCGTATCTATGTAAAGAAATAATAAACCATATTATAACGTAAATGCTTTGTAATCAAACAAAAAAACTTTCAAATGGGGAAAAGACGATTACCGATCACACAGCAACCGCCTTTTCTTTCTTTATTTTACAATAAGGGCATTCATATTAGCAAAGGACTTGATCTGATCCGCCAAGCTTACCATTTGCGCTAATCGGTTTGCCTTTAATGTCTCGTTATCAGCAATAACCATCGTATGGTCGAAATAAGCATCAATCGGTTCCTTCAAGGCCGCAAGGGAAGAAAGTGCCGCCTCATAATCCTTTTTGCTGAAGCTTTCCTGCAGATTTTGTTTAGCAGCTTGATAAGCTTCGTACAGCTTCGCTTCGTATTCATTTTCAAACAAATCAGGCTGAATTTCCACGCGAACTCCTTTTTTGCTGATAGAAATCACTCGGCCTAAAGCTTCTGCTGTTTCCTTAAAGCCTGGCGCACCCAGTTTTTGTTCCAGCACTTGCGCTTTGTGGAGCGCCGAATATGGTTCAAGCTCAGAGCTTTCCAGCACGGCATCTATTACATCATGTCTGATCTGCTCCGCATTTAAGACGTATTTTAGACGCTGAGTGAAGAAATCTAACAGTTCGGTTTCTTTTTCGGTTTGTACGAAAGTCAGCAGCTCTTCAAACGAAATGCCCCAATTCCGGTCAAGCAGAATAGCGACAATACCGCTCGCTTGGCGGCGCAAGCCGTAAGGATCCTGTGAACCAGTCGGAATGACGCCAATAGAGAAGAAGGATGCGATTGTATCCAGCTTATCCGCCATGGCAACTACCGCCCCAGTAAAAGTGGAGGGCGTTTCTCCGCCTGCAGATCTAGGCATATAATGTTCGTTGACAGCTGCGGCTACAGCATCATGTTCGCCAAGCATTTTCGCATACTTTTCACCCATAATTCCTTGAAGCTCAGGGAACTCATATATCATGTGTGTCACAAGGTCGAATTTAGAAATTTCAGCAGCACGTTTCACATGTTTTAATGTATCTTCATCAGCTTGAAGACGGACAGCAAGCTTCTCTGCGATCGCTGTTACTCTTCTTACCTTATCAGCGAGAGAGCCAAGCTCTTCATGGAACACAATGTTTTCAAGCTTCTTCACATTTTCATCAATGTTCAGTTTCTGGTCTTCCTTGTAGAAGAAGGAAGCATCTGACAAACGAGCACGCAGCACTTTTTCATTGCCTCGCGCGACATTTTCGATCGCGTGGCTGTTTCCGTTACGGACTGTGATAAAGTAAGGCAGCAAATCTCCGTTTTTGTCTTTAACAGGGAAATAGCGCTGATGCTCTTTCATTGTCGTTACAAGCACTTCCTCAGGAATGGACAGAAACTCAGATTCAAATGACCCGTAAAGAGCCGTCGGATATTCTACTAAATGATTGACCTCATCAAGGAGGTCCTCGTCAACCGGAATACTCCAATTGTTTTCTTCGGCCATTGCTTCCAGCTGCGATTGAATCATCTGTTTGCGAACATTTGGATCAGCAATAACATGCTGCTGTTTCAGCTGTTCTTCATAACTTGAAGGTGATTCAATAGACACTTCATGCCCCAGGAACCGGTGCCCCTGTGTCGTCCGGCCTGACTCAACATTTGTGATTGCAAACGGAATGACATCCTGGCCAAATAAAGCGACAATCCATTTAATCGGACGGATATAACGGAGATCTTCATTTCCCCATCTCATGTTTTTCGGGAAATGGAGGCTTGTAATTAAGCTGTTCAGTTCAGGCAGAAGCGTTTTGGTTTCTTGTCCTGCTTGGAATTTTTGCACGAAAACATATTCCGTGCCTTTTATTTCTTTCATGTACAAGTCTTCCACACTGGCACCTTGGCCTTTTGAAAACCCAATCGCCGCTTTTGTCCAGTTGCCGTCAGCATCAAGGGCGATTTTTTTTGCAGGCCCTCTTGCTTCTTCTTTTATATCATCCTGCTTTTCTGCTACACCCTTTACTAAAACAGCAAGGCGTCTCGGTGTATTAAAAAGCTTCACTTCACCGTGTGCAATATTTTTTTCTGCAAGCCAGCCTGTCAGCTTTTCACCAAGCTGAACCATGCTTTCATTCAAAAAGCGCGCCGGCATTTCTTCTAATCCGATCTCTAAAAGTAAATCCTGTTTACTCATGAGAAGAACCCTCCCCTTTAAGCATTGGGAACCCTAGTTTTTCTCGTTCCTCATAATAGGTTTTTGCGACTTTTCTTGCTAAATTCCGCACTCTTCCGATATAGCCTGTCCGCTCTGTAACAGAGATTGCCCCTTTGGCGTCAAGAAGGTTGAATGTGTGCGAGCATTTAAGCACGTAGTCATATGCGGGATGCACAAGACCGTTATCCATTTGCTTGATCGCTTCTTTTTCATACGTGCTGAATAATTGGAACAGCATATCAACATCAGATGTTTCAAATGTATAAACGGAATGCTCGTACTCAGCCATCATAAATAAATCTTTCACAGTAAACCCTGACGTCCACTCAAGATCAAATACATTTTCTTTATCCTGAATATAAGAGGCCAGACGCTCAATTCCGTATGTAATTTCCACGGAAACAGGCTTACACTCAAGTCCCCCAACCTGCTGGAAATACGTGAATTGTGTAATTTCCATTCCGTCAAGCCATACTTCCCAGCCAAGACCCGCACAGCCTAAAGACGGATTCTCCCAGTTGTCCTCAACAAAACGGATGTCATGCTCAAGCGGATCAATTCCGAGAGCGCGCAAAGAGTCTAAATACAGCTCTTGAATGTTATCAGGTGATGGTTTAATGATGACCTGAAATTGATGATGCTGATAGAGTCTGTTCGGGTTTTCTCCGTATCGGCCGTCAGCTGGGCGTCTTGACGGCTCAACGTAAGCCACTTTCCACGGCTCAGGACCGATACTCCGCAAAAATGTATACGGGCTCATCGTGCCGGCCCCTTTTTCTACATCGTATGCCTGCATGAGCACACAGCCCTCATTAGACCAATGCTTCTGCAGGGTTAGAATCATGTCTTGAATATTCATTTCAAGCACCTCCACTTTTCTTTCATAAAATTGCTGCGGCAGCAACCAAAAAACTCCCGTCTCTATGCTTGCCAGCCGCAAACATAGGGACGAGAGTTCTCCCGCGGTTCCACCCTAGTTGCTGAGAACAAAATCCCAGCCTCTTTTTTAAAATTGCTCAAGAATGCCTTTCGTTGCGCGCTCATCCTTAGCTTACACCGTCCTAAGGTCGCTTTTATGAGGTAAACGCAAGTACTTCTTTCTCTCACTGCAACATATTTTATAATAAATGATCATATAAAAAGATGGGCCATATGTCAACTTTTGTTTTCACCCATAAGATGTTTCATGCTCTCCATTTGATCTAAAAAACGCTTCGATTTCAGATAAACCCCTGAATATTCTTCGTAGTACAAGTCAATAACTTGCTTTAATTCATTTTTCGTTTCCTGCTTTAAAGATACATTGCCAATCCTTGAAAGATCGAAGTAATAAAACAGTCTCAAAAGCCTTGCCGTTTGCGGTTTAATCGGCACCTTGTAAGGGTCTTTGTCAAAGCAGCGGTGGCAAATAAAACCGTTATCGCGAACAGAAAAATGGAATGTCCCATCCTGGCTTTTACAATGCACACAGTGATTAAGCTCAGGATACAGTCCCATCACAGCAAGCATCTTCATTTGAACAATGAAGGTAATAACATCTGGGTCTGTTCCTTCGTCAAGCTGTTTAAAGGATTCTAAAATAAATTCAAACAAATAGGGATTTGTTTTTTTTTCTTCTGTGCCTTTGTCAACGAGCTCAGCAATAAAAGCTGCATATGCAGTTAAAAACAAATCCTCTCTGATGCCTCTCATGCTGAGGATCATTTCACCCTGCTGAAGGGTTCCGAGGCCTGTTGTTTTCTGCATTAAGAATGAACCATACAAAAAGGGCTGGCTGACTGCTGATAAACGGCTGTTCGGTTTTTTGGCTCCTCTGGCCATAACACCTATTTTTCCGTGTTCTCTTGTCAGTAAAGTAACAATTTTATTCGTCTCTCCGTAATCATTGGTACGAAGAACGATTCCTTCACATTTTGTCAGCATTTCCGCACCTTCCTAAAACAGGAGCGGTCAAGAGGTCTATAAAATTGGAAAATCAAATCGGGCTAGCTCATCTTCTAGTTCTTCGGGTCTTTCCATGTTCTCTTTTTCCAGTTCTTTAAAAAGAAGATACGTATCAACATTTCCTGTTTGAGAAAATACGTTCCAGGTAAAATTCAACACAAGAAACCCACCTTTCTGTAGTTAAACTAGCTTACCTAAACTCCAAATTCTTACCTTTATCTTGACCAGATGTCCTCCATTTCATGTTAAACAAAATTTGCTAATGTATCCCTGTTCATGTGAGATAATGACACAGCAAGAGATTAATATTCATCCTCTTTAAAGCCGAAGTCGCGAAGCTGGGACATTTTGTTACGCCAGTCTTTCTGCACTTTTACCCACAATTCAAGATAGACGCGAGAACCTAAGAGGGCCTCGATATCCGCTCTCGCTCTTTTTCCGACTTCTTTCAGCAGGCTGCCTTTTTTCCCGATGACAATGCCTTTTTGAGAATCCCGTTCAACCACAATTGTTGCCGCCACGTGCACGGATCCGTTGTCCTGCCCTTTAATCGATTCGATGCTTACCGCAATGCTGTGCGGGATTTCTTCCCTTGTCAGATGCAGCACCTTTTCCCTGATCAACTCAGAAATGATAAAACGCTCCGGATGATCGGTCACCTGGTCACTCGGATAAAACTGCGGACCTTCAGGCAAATATGCTTCAATCTGGGCCAGCAATGTTTCAATGTTATTTCCCTCTAATGCAGAGATCGGAACAATTTCCTTAAAAGGATATCGCCCGCGGTATTCGTCAATTAGCAGAAGCAATTGATCTGGATGGATCTTGTCAATTTTGTTTACGATTAAGAAAACAGGTGTCGAGGTATTCTGCAATTTCTCAATAATGAACTCGTCACCCTTGCCGTAGCCTTCCTCAGCATTGATCATAAATAAGATCAAATCGACTTCTTTTAATGTATTTTGCGCCACTTTCATCATAAAGTCTCCAAGCTTATGCTTAGGCTTATGAATTCCTGGTGTGTCAATAAAAATCGTTTGTGATGTGCCTGTCGTTAATACCCCTTGCACCTTATTTCTTGTTGTTTGGGGTTTATCACTCATGATCGCGATTTTTTGGCCGATCACTCTGTTCAAAAAAGTAGACTTTCCTACGTTTGGTCTTCCGATAATGGATACAAATCCTGATTTAAAGCTTTCGTTCGTCATGTAAATCCTCCGATGAAAATGCGCCTGGCAATAATTCTTCTGCAGTCATTTCTTGTATTTGTCCTTGTAAATTGGTCAGCACGATAATAACGTCCTTTGTGCAGAGCTCAGAAATCACCTGCCGGCAGGCTCCGCACGGTGATACTGGGCCCGGGGTGTCAGCAGCTACTGCCAGCATCTGAAACTCAGTATCGCCTTCAGAAACAGCTTTAAACAAAGCGGTACGCTCAGCGCAGTTGCACATGCTGTATGCCGCATTCTCTATATTGCAGCCTCTGTACACTTTTCCATCTTTGGTAAGAAGAGCGGCTCCTACTTTAAACTTGGAATACGGTGCATATGCCATGTCACGCGCTTTTAAAGCTTCTGTTATCAATTTCTGTCTGTTCATGTGTACATGTTCCTCTCTTACCTATAATGGTACCGCTATCACTTTATATTTTACATAATGGCGCTCCTTTTTTCACGCCCATTTCTAAAAATGTAAAATAAATGTAAGAATTTTCAGCCAGACAGCTTTGGCAAAAAAATAAGTAAACCAATAATACACGAAATCACGGCAAAAACGCAAACAGCCCCGGCAGCAGCGTCCTTAGCCGCCTTAGCAAGCGGGTGATGTTTATCTGTTACTAAATCAACCGTGTGTTCAATAGCTGTATTTAAAAGCTCCAGTGAAAGCATTCCGCCAATCAAAAGAAAAATAATAGCCCACTCTGTCAGGCTGAGATTAACGAGAAAACCGCAAATGATAACGGCGCAGGCAGCCGCGGCATGAAATTGAAAATTCCGCTCCGTCCGCGCCGTTCTCCATATGCCCCGCCCTGCGTGCACGAAGCTCATTAGGAATCGCTTCAGCTCATTTCTATGATCTCTTGAGTCCATAGGCGTCCAGCAAATCCTTTTGCTTAGTAAACATCTCCTCTTCTTCCTCTTTCGTCATATGGTCATATCCTAAAAGATGCAGGAATCCATGTACCGCTAGAAAGCCAAGCTCTCTCTTGAAAGAATGGTTATATTCTTCAGCCTGCTCTCTTGTACGATCTGCACTGATGATAATGTCACCTAGAACCGGCGGCATTTCAGCACCGACAATTTCAACTTCGTCTTCTCCCTCTTCTTCAAGAGCAAAAGAGATGACGTCTGTCGGCGTATCCTTTCCCCGATACTCTTTATTGATCTGCTGAATGTCTTCATTGGTAACGATCGTGACAGAAACCTCAGCCTGGTCCTGAACTCCTTCGCGCTCAGCGGCAAATTGAAGCAGATTTTCTACTTCTTTAAGCATCTCTTCAGAGACACTTCCGGTTTCATCTACGATATCAATCAATAAACTCATCTATTTCACCTTCTTAGTAGCCTCCGGATATTCAATCCGGGAGTGGAAAATTCCTTTTAATGTTGCACAAAGCGTTTTTGCAATTGTATCAAGCTCTTTAAATGTCAAATCGCATTCACTAAACTGTCCGTCCTGAAGCTTATCGGATATAATGCCCCGGACAAGCTTTTCAATTCGTTCAGGATTTGGGTTATGCATCGATCTGACAGCCGCTTCGACACTGTCTGCCACTGATATAATCGCGGCTTCTTTTGACTGCGGCTTCGGTCCCGGGTAACGGAATTCTTCCTCTGTAATCTGATCGCCTTTTTCTTTCGCTTTATAATAAAAGAATTTCAAAAGAGAGGTCCCGTGGTGCTGCTCAGCAATATCCACAAGCTCCTTTGGAAATTTATAGCTCCTCAGCATATTCGCCCCGTCAGTGGTATGCGAAATAATGATATTTTTACTGAGTTGCGGAGAAAGCTTATCATGCGGATTGTCAATATTCATTTGATTTTCAATAAAATATTGCGGCCGCTTTGTTTTTCCGAGGTCGTGATAATACGCACCGACTCTTGCAAGCAAACCATTTGCCCCTACCGCCTCGCAGGCGGCCTCTGACAAATTGGCGACCATGACGCTGTGGTGATATGTACCTGGTGTTTCTGTCAGTATTTTTCGAAGCAGCGGATGGTTAGGGTTGGACAGCTCGATCAGCCTCATTGTGGACAAAATGCCGAAACCTGTCTCAAAAAACGGCATAAGCCCGATAATTAATACGGAGGAAGCAAATCCCGACACAACCCCCATCAGCATTAGCGTCCCGATTTCCAAGCCTGACAGCGCGGTGTTTTGAATCAATAATAGAGATAGAACCACAATCATATTGATAAACGCCACAAAAAGCCCGGTCTGCAAAATTTTTGATCTGCCATTGTGTTTTCCTAAAAACAAAACACCGGAAATACCGCTGATCAAATAATAAATACCAATGACATAATTAAATGTTCCTGTCACACCTTGATTAAACATCATACTTCCGCAAATCGCAAGAATGATACTTCCTAAAATAGCGATCCGTTCATTCATCAGCAGCTTGATTAAGATTGCACCGGCCGCAATGGGAACAAGATAGCCAATATTGTTATATTCCATCTTTTGAAATAAACTGACAACCTCCATAATAACAAGCAAAAGCGTTGTAATAATGGAGAATAATAGGATCGACTTGTTTTTGAATTTCAGATTTTGATTCTGTTTTTCGAAATAGTAAACGAGTGTAGCAATGAAAAGCCCGATCATAATCAAAAGGCCGCTAATCGGTTTGAACAAATTGGAGTTATTTAACAATCCGGTCAGCTCAAGTTTTCTGTACACTTCCCGATCAATGAGGTCATTTTCTTCCACGAGCACCTGCCCCTGTTTGATCTGAACCTGCTGAACATTGTCTGACGCTTCCTGGCGTTTTGCCTCTGTTGCTTTTGGATCGAAGACGTAATTCGGAATAATTGCGTAACGCCCGATTTCCGTGGCGGCTCCTAAATATTTAGACGGGATAGAATTACTCTTCAGTTCTTTTTGCACTTTATCTTTTGCTTCAGATAATTTATCCGACGGGATTTCACTGCTCATCACTGAGTTTACTGCTGTTATGACAGTATCTCTGACAAATGAAAAATCTTCATGGTCCGCCTTCAGCAAAGTCTTGATGGCATCCTCTGATATAGAATCATTCACATCTGACGTCAGCTTATTTTTCACCGACTTAATCATTGTTTTTTCTGATGGTGAACTGCTGTCTTCTTCTGCTGATTTTTTCACTTCACTGATACTGTCGAATATCGATGACACAAGATCAATTCGATTGTCTGTATAATCTTTCTTTAAGGTATATTGATCTTCGACCGCATCCTCAGCAGCTTGCTTTTTTTCCTCTGTCGCTTTTTGATCTTCCACGGTTGCCGGAGCATAAATGGTCTTGTCGCTGACTGAAAACAGGTCTAAATCAAGCGTTTCCGGCTTCACATGTACAAAAAGCAATGCGAACATAATCGCAGCCAGCAGAAGATACAGCAGTACATGCATGGAGCGGGCATTTTTAAAGCCGCGCCACTTTTTTGAGCCGCTTTTGGTCTTCCCCTTCTTTTTCAACACAAGAACCTCCTCTAGAAAATCAAGCTCATAAGCAAAAATGACCCGATAACGCGCGATCGGGTCATTCAGGATTAATTTTGCTTATCGTATGCTTCAATAATTTTCGCAACAAGCGGATGTCTGACCACGTCTGTCTGGTCCAGTTCAATCACAGAAATGCCGTCGATTTCTTTCAGCATCTCTCTCGCTACTGCAAGTCCCGATTTGACGCCTTTCGGCAGATCAATTTGGCTAACGTCACCTGTAATGATCATTTTAGAGCCAAAACCCAGTCTCGTCAAAAACATTTTCATTTGGGCAGGCGTAGTGTTCTGTGCTTCATCAAGTATAACATAGGCGTCATCAAGCGTCCGGCCTCTCATATAAGCGAGCGGAGCGATTTCAATGACTCCTCTTTCCAGCAGCCGTTCTGTATGATCTGTTCCAAGCACATCATGAAGAGCGTCATACAGCGGGCGCAGATAAGGATCTACTTTCTCTTTCAGGTCACCTGGTAAAAAACCGAGGCTTTCACCGGCTTCTACCGCAGGTCTTGTTAAAATGATTTTTTTAATATGTCCGTTTTTCAATGCGTGGACTGCTTTTACGACAGCAAGGTACGTTTTTCCGGTTCCTGCCGGGCCGATGCCAAATACAAGATCATCTCGTTTCATGGCGGCTACGTATTCCCGCTGTCCCATGGTTTTCACACGGATCGATTTGCCTTTTGCGTTTTTTGTAATTTCTTCTTCGTACATGCTTTCAAAATATTCAAGTTCATTCTTTTTTGCCATCTTGATGGCGGAAATCACATCACGTTCAGAGATCTCTATCCCCTTGCGAATTAATGCGAGAAGTGATCCCAGCAGCCTGTCGGCAATCTGAAACGATTCTTCATCGCCTGAAATATAAATCGTTTCGCCTCGCGTAATGATATTTACATCCAGATCTTTCTCCATCAGTGTCAAAAAAGAATCTTGATTCCCGAACAGTGAAAGCGCTTCGTCCGGGCTTTTCAGTTTTTGATTCATCGCAAGTAAATGTTCTGTCATTCTTCAGTCTCCCTGACAATAGGTGTGGTTTGAACGATATCTTCTATAACTTGGTAGAGAATAATCAACTTTACTTTACCATTCTCGACTGTCTGGTGCAAAACTTTTTCACTTTTCACCTCGCCGTCCTCGCCTATTTTACTCTCTACATCCCGTTTACCCATTTTGATTCCTTCTTGAACTGCTTCTTCTTTCGTATATTTTCGCAAAGCCTCTTCACTTTCTCTCGTTTGCTCTTTGATATAAGAAACAGGGAGCTCCAAACCGAGAAAATGAAGCGAATGCTTCTCTTGTTCTGTTTTTGGATGTTTTAATTCTTCTTTTTTAAGCGTTATCCCCCAGATTGGGAAAGCCCATGAGCCAAAAGAAAGCTTGTGCTTTGTCCTTACTTTGCCCGTATAGACGTTAAATAATGTTTCAAGGGGCACCGTTACTTCAGATCTGTACCAAGTCTCGCCGTAAATTTCAGCTTTAGAGGCGACTTCCTGCTGCTCATCTTCGCTTCCGATTAAGCCGGAGACAAGCATTTGCCCCTTTTCCACATGATCATGGATTGCGGCCATGGGCTGTCCTTTCTGCACAAACATTCTTGTAATGGTTGCTTTCTTTTTGGCGACAATGTGGCGCGGACTGACATACTTTTCTTTTTCAGGCTCATTTTTCTCCACAACTTTCATGTGGATGGTCGTGCCTTTCAAATCGACTCCGACCCAAGTGATATTGTCTATGCCGTTGGTTAACGATTTTTGTATTTTTTCGGGAGACTGCATTAAAAATTGCAATCGCCCTTTTTTGACGCCGATTTCCTTCAAATGCTGCATCATTTGGTGCTCCGTTTCAGGCTTTGCACCAGTCACTTCAATTTTCCACACCATATTGGAGAGCAAAAACAATAGGATAAAAAAAAGCGCAAAACCAATTGTAAAACCTAAATTCAGTTTGGATTTCAGCAATAAGAACGGGAACCCTTTTCGATTGATAAAACGGGCTTTACAGTCAAATTCTCTTCTGACACGCCGAAAGGCATGTACATCCTGAAGCTGTATATATAACAAGACGGCTTCTTTCTTTTTTTTCAGATGAAAGATCGGAATCCCTCTTCTTGTGCATTCATTAAGGAGCCGTTCAATGCCTCGTCCCGTCACTTCAAGCTGGACCTTACCACCAAAAAAAGACAGCCATTTATTTTTCACAACATTTCCCCCTCGGCTTTATGACTCAACATATCGAACGACATCAATCGTACCCTCCAAAAGTATTTCTTCCGGAAGAATCGCTTTGATCACAAAGTTT
Organism: Bacillus sp. FSL K6-1012; assembly: GCF_037964915.1. Lineage (NCBI taxonomy): Bacteria > Bacillati > Bacillota > Bacilli > Caryophanales > Bacillaceae > Bacillus > Bacillus sp. FSL K6-1012. The sequence goes on from NZ_CP150175.1 coordinate 2,616,844, forward strand.
TTTCCTGATATGATGCACTGGCCCTGCTTCAGCATCAGCCTCACTTCATTCTCACTGAACAGCAGAAGGCCTCTGTGGTTTTCTATGTAGATATGAAGTCTGCCGACCATTGTGATCCGCGGCAGATCCATCATAACGTCCGGGGGAATTTCCAATGCTCTTGTCAGCCAAGCTTTTAAACGATTCTTTCTTTGCCCCATACAAAAAGAACCCCCTTTCATCTCATATGTATGATTTGAAAGAGGGTTCTAACACTTAATTTTTGCGGGCTGCTCGCATTGTGTGATGAGGTTTTTTTGCCCTTGGCGGACCGAATACCTCGCCTAAGACAATGCCTTGCACCACAGTGTCTTTATTGACCTGAAGCAGTTTTTGCTTGGTATACACAGATTTATGTTTGGCGGCAGTAAGATCCCGCTCAAGCCCTTTCAGGTTTCTTTCCGTTTCCTTCCGTCTGTCTTCAGCTTCTTGTCTCATCTGTTCCAAGCGGTTTGGAATAGGAGCTGGCGTTTCTTCAGCTGATTGTTTAGTTTGAACAGAAGCAGGTTTCATTGTCTGCGGCTTTTTTCTTTTTTGATTTTGATTGTTTTTTTCTTCTTCTTTTTTCACTTTGCCGAAAATCGTGGAAATAATTCCGATAATCGCTGCAATAACAAGCGGATTCGTCAGTATATCTTCCATCACTATTCTCCCTTCTGCATAGAGAGATTATGATTTGCGGTCTTCATCCGATTGGTCTTTCGTTAATTTACCGAATGAATCACGCATATCTGTGTCTGCATCAATGTTTTTAATATTCATGTAGTCCATGACGCCGATATTTCCTTCGCGCAAAGCTTCGGCCATCGCAAGCGGCACTTCCGCTTCGGCTTCAACCACTTTAGCTCGCATTTCTTCTACACGTGCGCGCATTTCCTGTTCTTGAGCAACAGCCATTGCACGGCGTTCTTCGGCTTTGGCCTGTGCAATATTTTTGTCAGCCTCTGCCTGATCCGTCTGCAAGATCGCCCCGATGTTTTTACCAATGTCAACATCAGCAATATCAATCGAAAGAATTTCAAAGGCGGTTCCTGAATCCAGGCCTTTACCGAGAACCGTTTGAGAAATCATATCAGGGTTCTCCAGCACTTTTTTGTGATTTTCGGATGAACCGATTGTAGAGACGATGCCTTCGCCTACACGGGCTACAATCGTTTCCTCACCCGCCCCCCCGACGAGGCGGTCGATATTGGCTCTTACTGTAATTCTCGCTTTCGCCTTCACTTCAATTCCGTCCATGGCAACACCTGCAATAAACGGTGTTTCAATGACCTTCGGATTAACGCTCATTTGCACGGCTTCCAATACATCACGTCCGGCAAGGTCGATGGCTGCACAGCGTTCAAATGTAAGCTCAATATTAGCACGCTGAGCTGCGATAAGTGCGTTAACGACTCTATCTACATTCCCTCCGGCAAGATAGTGGCTTTCAAGCTGGTTTGTTCCAACGTCGAGTCCCGCTTTATGCGCTTTAATCAGCGGATTAACCACCCGGTTCGGTATGACGCGGCGAAGCCTCATCCCTATTAGAGTGAAAATGCTGATTTTAACTCCGGCTGCTAAAGCTGAAATCCAGAGCATAACAGGTACAAATGTAAAAAATACAGCTAAAACAATGATCCCTACTACGACAATAGCCAGTATCATTAATGTTGATGGGTCCATGCTACTTCTCCTCGTTTCTGTTTAAATTTCTCTCACGACAATGCGCGAGCCTTCCACTTTGATTACTTTTACTTTTTTATCTTTCTCTGTAAATAATCCTTCAGATACCACATCAAGACGTTCATCATCGATAATGACGGTTCCCGCGGGACGCAGCGGCGTAAAGGTCACGCCCTCCTTGCCGATTAAGTCCGTGCGCGTTTGGTTTGACACATAACCGCTCTCTGTATTTGTAGAATCATTTAATATAAATTTCTTAAAGAATTTCATACGCTTTCCCAACACCCTTGTCAGTAAAATGAAAGCTGTAATGGAAACAGCTGAGGCGATCAAGAGAGAAACCGCCATGACTGTGAAGCTTCCCGCGGCCAAAAATAAGCTCGCAACAATTGCTCCCAAGCCAAGTAAACCAATAATTCCTCCGGGGAGGAATATCTCCATCAGGATCAGAATCACCCCTGCTATAAAGAGGAGAACCGTTTCATATCCGGCAAGACCCGTTGCAAGATGTCCGTAAAAAAACAGGATCAAAGCGATCAATCCTGCTGTTCCAGGCAGACCGACACCAGGAGAAAAAAGCTCAACAGTAAGGCCTAAAAAGGCAATTGTCAATAAAATAGGAACAACAATCGGACTGGTCAGCCACCTTGCTGCCTTTTCTGCAAAGCTTTCCTCAGCATAGCTGATATGTGCATCTTCGTATCCAAGCTTCTTCACAAGCGCGGAAAGATTGTTAACAGTTCCTTCTGAATAGCCTACGTCAACAGCTTTTTCCGCATTCAGTGTAAGCAGATCTCCCTTCGGCGCGCCCGCTTCTCTTGCATCTACATCAGGGTCTGCCATGGCACGCGCATATTTTGGATCACGGTTGTTTTTTGCTGCAGCATCTTCCAGCTCCGCAAGCCAGAATGATTCAGCTTTTTTGTCAGCAGCATTGCCTTTACCGTCTATGATCGCCGCGGCTCCCATCTTTCCTCCGGGCGCCATATAAATGGCGTCAGCCTGTAACGCGATATATGCACCAGCAGACAATGCCCGTTTGTTTACATAAGCAGTTATCGGGATATCCGTTTCGTTGATCGTGTCCGCTATTTCAATAGCTGATTTCACCAGTCCTCCCGGTGTGTTAATATCAAGAATAATATGGTTTGCATGCTGAGCCTCTGCATCTTGTAGCGAACGTGACAAAAACGAGGCGAGACCCTGTTCGACATTTTTTTCAACGGGAATGACGTAGACGGTTTGTTTTTCTGCTTTTGTGTGCAGCTGAACTCCTAATAATGATAGTAGAAATATGCTCAAAAGAGCCGCTCGGAATCCTTTTGTTTGAAGCAAGGGCGATGTATCCCTCCTTCCTCGTATAGTAAGTGCCTTCTCTTCATACGTAACAAATGTATCAAAGGTTTCATTTTTTTATGTATAAAAAAAGACATCTCTCTTAGAAAGATGTCCTTTTCTTCGCCATTTAAGACAGTTGACTGCTCACAAGCTTATTAATTAAACTTCCGTCAGCTTTACCTTTTACTTTAGGCATAATTGCCCCCATCACTTTGCCCATGTCCGCTTTTGAGCTCGCACCGACCTCCGCGATGGTTTCATTTACGATTGTACGCAGCTCTTCTTCTGATAGTTGCTGTGGTAAATAAACTTCTAAAATGTCCAGCTCTTTTTGAACTTTATCTACTAAATCTAAACGATTAGCGTTTGAAAATTCCTGGAGGGAGTCTTTACGTTGCTTAAGTTCACGAGAAAGGACAGTGAGTTCCTCATCCTCGGTCAAACTGTCTTTCTTAAGCTTAATTGCTTCGTTTTGAAGTGAAGCCTTAACCATTCGAACGACAGTCAGTTTGTCTTTCTCACGGCTTTTCATATATAGCTTCATATCTTGGTTAAGTCGCTCAAGAAGACTCATAAATCCACCCTCTTTTAGAATTTGCGTTTTCTAGCAGCTTCAGACTTTTTCTTGCGCTTTACGCTAGGTTTTTCATAAAATTCGCGCTTTCTTGCTTCTTGCAAAGTACCTGTCTTTGATACACTGCGTTTGAAGCGACGAAGAGCATCTTCAAGCGATTCGTTTTTTCTAACGACCGTTTTTGACATTCTCTTTCCCTCCCTCCGAATACACCAATCGACTACCTTTAAGTTACACATATAAACATGTACTTTGACATTATAATATAAGCCTTCAGTCAGGTCAACTAAGTGAGTTCACTTTTCCGTCATGAGCGGGACTGCCTGTCTATATAATGATAGAAAGGGGTTGGTGAATAAAATGTTGCTTCTGATTAGTTTTACTGCTCTTATATTATTCTTTCTCGCAGGAATGAACATGCTTCGGAAAGGTTTAATTTCGCTGGCGTATTCAAAAATTGAAGAGCAGCTGCTGATTTTTACGGATCATCCATTAAAAGCATTCCTCATCAGTATTGTTTTTACAGGATTTCTCCAAAGCAGCTCCGCCTTTATGGTAATTGTCATCGGATTTGTAAGTGCGGGGGCCCTTTCTTTTAAACGGACTATACCGATGATCCTTGGAACAAATGTCGGATCTACCTTTACAACCGAATTTCTTGCAATCAAAATGGATGTGTTGATTTGGATTCTATTGATTGGCGGTTTGCTGTTTTTTCTGACGGGCAGGTATCCGTTCAAGCAGCTGGGAACAAGCTTTCTCGGACTCGGAATTATCTTTTTTTGCATCAGCGGCTTCAGCCGTCTTGCAGAACCGCTTACTCAGCTGAAAACAGGTGCAGGGATTCTTCATCATGTAAACGACTCAAACTGGTCTGCTTTGCTTATCGGCATGGTGTTAACTGCAATCATTCACTCAAGTTCTGTCTGCATCGGCATTTTAATGAGCTTTATGAATGAAGGCGTTATTGGACTGACACAGGCAATGAGCGTTGTGCTTGGGTCAAACATCGGGACATGCATTACAGCTGTCATGGCTGCTGTATCCGGCGGATATGCCGCAAAACAGACAGCGTGCGCCCATGTTTTGTTTAACATAATCGGCGTAGCAATTGTATTCCCGTTTTTGGCGGCAGCGACCGGATTTGTTGAACAGCTCTCGGCAGACCCTGCCCAAAGAATCGCCCATTTCAGTCTGCTATTTAATGTCGTATCAGCTCTTTTGTTTTTACCGCTTACCAACTTGTTCTACAGCTTTATTAAACTGCTTATCCCAGCTAAAAACTGAACATAAAAAACCGGCACATTCAGATGCACCGGTTTTTCAGATTAAGAAGACATACGCATTTGTTCTGTTATGTCATCCTCAACAATACGGACAAACTGTCCTTCATTGTATGGATAGCCTGCTTTTAGTATTTTTACTTTCACGATTTTGCCGATCATGTCTTCCGTACCTTTGAAAACAACTTTCATGTAGTTGTCTGTGTAGCCGACATACATGTTTTCTTCATCTGATTCTTTAAATGCTTCCTCAGGAATAATTTCAAGGACTTCATTTTCATAATCAGAGGCATATTCCTTCGCAAGCTGGTCAGAAAGTGCAATCAGGCGGTGTACACGTTCGTTTTTGACGTTTTCATCCACTTGGTCTTCCATCCGCGCAGCTGGCGTTCCCGTACGTTTGCTGTAAGGGAAAACATGCAGTTCAGAGAATCTGTTTTCTTTGATAAAGTTATAGGTTTCCATAAATTCTTCTTCTGTTTCACCAGGGAAGCCTACAATGACATCGGAGGTTACGGCTAAGCCCGGAAGTGCTTTTTTCAGCTTATTTAAACGGTCAGCGAAAAATTCCATAGTGTATTTGCGTCTCATCCGTTTAAGCACTGTGTTTGATCCGGATTGAATCGGAATGTGCAAATGGCGCACAATCTTATCTGAACGGTCTAAAACTTCAATCACTTCGTCTGTGATCTGGCTTGCCTCAATGGACGAAATTCTGATCCGTTTCACACCTTGAACACGGGCGTCAAGTTCTCTCAAAAGCTTGGCAAAGTTGTAATCTTTCATATCTTCACCGTAGCCGCCTGTATGAATACCAGTAAGTACGATTTCTTTATAACCCGCATCAACAAGCTGCTGTGCTTGTTTAATAACTTCCTCCGGGTCACGTGAACGGAGAAGTCCGCGCGCCCACGGAATGATACAGAACGTGCAGAAGTTATTGCAGCCTTCCTGTATTTTTAATGACGCTCTTGTCCGGTCTGTGAAAGCAGGTACATCAAGCTCTTCATATACTCTAGCTTTCATAATGTTGCTGACGCCATTGATCGGCTGACGCTCTTCACGATATTGATCGATGTAGCCGAGCATTTTTTCACGATCCTGAGTTCCGACTACAATGTCAACACCCGGGATTGCCATAATCTCCGCTGGCGAGGTTTGCGCATAACAGCCTGTGACGCAGATGACGCCGTCAGGATTTTGACGAATGGCGCGTCTGATCACTTGTCGGCTTTTTTTATCTCCCGTATTTGTTACCGTACATGTATTAATGACATATACGTCAGCTGTTTGTTCAAAGTCTCTTCTTTCATAGCCCGCATCTTTGAAAAGCTGCCAGATTGCTTCTGTTTCATAATGATTGACTTTGCAGCCAAGCGTATGGAACGCAACAGTTGCCATTATTGATCACCTCTTAATAACTCTGTATGATAAGAAATTGCGCTCAGCGCGTATAGCGGAGCGGTTTCTGTCCTTAAAATTCTCGGTCCGAGGCCGCACGGAACAGCGTTTTTCGCCGTGAGCCGCTCAACCTCCGCTTCTGTTAAACCGCCTTCGGGACCGAATACGATCAAAAGGGATGATCCTTTCGGAAGGCTGCTTACAACTGCGCTGAACGAGCTTGTTTCTCCTTGCTTCGATGACTCTTCGTATGCAACGACACATTTATCGAAATTCTGCACCTTTTCAAGAAGCTGCTGAAAGGAATGGATATCCAGCACTTGCGGCACTTCGTTTCGGTACGATTGCTCCGCCGCTTCCTTCGCAATTTTTGTCCATCTTTCCCGCTTTTTCTTAGCTTTCTTGTCATCCAGCTTGACAACAGAGCGTGCGGCTTGCAGAGGAATAAAGGCATGAGCTCCCAGCTCAGTCCCCTTTTGGATAATCCATTCAAGTTTATCCCCTTTCGGGAGGCCGCTTGCAATATAAACCTTTATCGGAAGCTCTCTGTTTTCATTCGTCCATTCTATCATAAGACAGGACACTTTTTCTTTGGTAACAGATTGAAGTTCACATTTTGCTTCGAAGCCGTCCTGAGAACAGCAGATAATCTCGTCTCCCTCGTTCATTCTCATGACATTTACAATATGATGAACATCTTCTCCGGTAATTGAAATAGCCGGCGCTTCCTCCATTTGCTGCTTCGTGAGCTCGATAAAATATCGTTGCATACGCTGTGACACCTACTAACTGTTATTTTTTCGCAATAATGCTGACCCAATCTTCCATTGAGAGGATTTCCACAATGGTAAAACCAGCCTGTTCCAATGCTTCTTTTACCTCTTGCTTTTTTTGGCTGATAATTCCTGAAGTAATAAAGTGCCCGCCGTCTTTCAGCAGATGATAAGCCTGTGAAGTAAAACGAAGGATGACTTCAGCCAAAATGTTGGCAACGATCACATCATGTTCTCCTGAAATCCCGTCTAACAAATTATTTTGTTTGACTTGAGCTATATCGCTAACCTTGTTTAACTTCAAATTGAGACGTGCGCTTTCTACAGCAACGGGATCAAGATCATAGGCATGAACCGATTCAGCCTCAAGCATTGCAGCCGCAATACTTAAAATTCCGGAACCTGTACCTACATCAATCACCTTATCACCCTTTTGCACAAAGCGTTCAAGCGCCTGAATACAAAGTACGGTTGTCGGGTGTGTGCCTGTTCCGAATGCCATTCCCGGGTCCATTTCAATAATCAGCTCATCCGTATGTACCGGCGTATAGTCCTCCCACGTCGGCACAATCGTAAACTTTTCAGAAATTTTCACAGGGTGGTAATACTTTTTCCAAGCAGTCGCCCATTCCTCTTCGTTCACTTCGGAAATGGTGATATGGTTTCTGCCCAAATCAATATCATAAAGAAGCAGATTATTAATTGTTTCTTTTATGCCCTCTACCGTTTCTCCAAGAAAGCTGTTGACCGGCAGATACGCTTTGACAATGACACCCTCGTTCGGATAATCATTGGGGTCGAGCTGGTAGATTTCCCCGTACACATTCTCACGTTCTTTAATTAAATCAAGCGGGTCCTCTATCACAACCCCACTCGCACCAGCTTCATGCAAAATATTTGAGATAGGTTCGACCGCTTCATGTGTTGTGTGAATGCTTAATTCGGACCATTTCAAAACTACCAACTCCTCATCCAATAATTAATCGCCTTTAAACGCGCGTTTTACCTTATCAAAGAAACTCATTTCCTGTTCATCAGGCAGGTTTCCGCTGACTTCGGCAAATTCGCGGATAATATCTTTTTGTTTATCTGTCAAGTTTGTCGGAGTGACAACGCGGACGACGATATGCTGGTCACCCTGTCCATAGCCTCTGACATTTTGAACGCCTTTGCCTCTTAATCTGAATTTTGTTCCTGTTTGTGTACCGGCAGGGATTTTCAATTTCACTTTCCCGTGAAGCGTCGGAACTTCCACTTCATCTCCAAGCGCGGCTTGAGCAAACGTTAACGGCATTTCACAGTAAATATCATCTCCGTCGCGCTCAAAGAATTCGTGGGCGCGCACGTGGAATACGACAAATAAATCCCCGGCAGGGCCGCCGTTTACGCCTGGTTCACCCTGTCCTGAGAGACGCAGCTGCTGCCCGTCATCTACACCGGCAGGAATTGTGACGTTGATTTTTTTGCGTTTTTTGATTTTTCCTTTGCCGCCGCAATCCGCACATTTGTTTTTAATGATTTTACCTGTACCTTCGCAGTGGTGGCAGACTCGTCTGTTGACAACTTTACCAAACGGCGTGTTTTGCTCCACATTTAGCTGACCGGAGCCTCCGCAGTGTGAGCACGTTTCCGGATTTGTACCAGGTTTCGCCCCTGAGCCTTTACATGTATCGCATGTTTCCTCACGCGGAATCTCGATGGTCGTTTCTTTTCCGAAAACGGCATCCTCAAATGACAAAGTCATCGTATATTGCAGATCCGCCCCTTGACGCGGTGCATTCGGATCTCTTCGTCTAGTGCCGCCGCCGAAAATACTTGAGAAAATATCATCGAAACCAAAACCGCCGAAGTCGCCGCCGCCAAAACCGCCGCCGCCGAAGCCTTGGTTAGGATCAGTATGGCCAAATTGGTCGTAATGAGACCGTTTTTGGTCATCAGACAGCGTTTCGTATGCTTCTTTGACTTCTTTAAACTTTTCATCTGATCCGGCTTCTTTGTTAATGTCAGGATGATATTTTTTTGACAGCTTTCGATAAGCCTTTTTTATTTCATCCTTTGAAGCGCTCTTACTTACACCCAGCACTTCATAGTAATCACGCTTACTCATCTACTTCACTCTCCCGAATTTCTCACATAAATTAGATTGTATCATTTTGAATTATGATTTTTCAATTCCTTTTATCCCGGGCAAGAAAAAAAGTCAAAGCCAAGAGATGCCTGACTTTGACTTTCTAACCATTGAATCAGATTATGAAATATGTTCTTTTCAGCCAGCCCAAAAGCGGGCTGACTCAGAAAGAAACTTATTTTTTGTTTTGGTCGTCGTTTACTTCTTCGTATTCAGCGTCGACAACGTTGTCATCAGCTTTGCCTTCAGCGTTTGCTCCGTCTTGAGCTTGCTGTGCTTTAGCAGCTTCTTCATAAAGCTTCATAGAAAGCTCTTGAACGATTGCTTGAAGCTCATCTTTTTTCGCTTTGATCTCTTCAAATTCGTTTTTCTCAATCGCTGCTTTTAAGGCGTCTTTGGCATCGTTGGCTTTTTTCACTTGTTCTTCGTCCACTTTGCCTTCAAGATCTTTTAATGTTTTCTCAGTTTGGAAAACAAGCTGATCTGCTTCGTTGCGGACTTCGATTTCTTCTTTTTTCTTCGCATCAGCGTCAGCATTTTCTTCCGCTTCTTTTACCATGCGTTCGATCTCATCATCAGAAAGACCTGAAGAAGATTTGATTGTGATGTTTTGTTCTTTTCCTGTGCCTAAGTCTTTTGCTCTTACATTTACGATACCGTTTTTGTCAATATCGAAAGAAACTTCGATTTGAGGCACGCCGCGCGGTGCTGGCGGGATATCAGTAAGCTGGAAGCGGCCGAGTGTTTTGTTGTCGGCAGACATTGGGCGCTCACCTTGAAGAACATGGATATCAACAGCTGTTTGGTTATCAGCAGCAGTTGAGAACACTTGTGATTTGCTTGTCGGAATTGTTGTGTTGCGGTCGATCAGTTTTGTGAACACGCCGCCCATTGTTTCAATACCGAGAGAAAGCGGTGTAACGTCAAGAAGAACAACGTCTTTTACGTCACCAGTGATAACGCCGCCCTGAATTGCAGCACCAAGCGCTACAACTTCATCCGGGTTTACGCCTTTATGCGCTTCTTTTCCAGTTTCTTTTTTGATTGCTTCTTGTACGGCAGGAATACGAGTTGATCCGCCGACAAGGATGACTTTGTCGATTTCGCTTGCAGAAAGTCCTGCATCTTGAAGCGCTTGACGGACAGGGCCCATTGTGCGCTCTACTAAATGAGAAGAAAGCTCTTCGAATTTAGCGCGAGTTAATGTAAGTTCAAGGTGAAGCGGTCCTGCTTCTCCAGCTGTGATAAACGGTAAAGAAATTTGCGTAGAAGATACGCCGGAAAGATCTTTTTTCGCTTTTTCTGCTGCGTCTTTCAAACGCTGAAGCGCCATTTTGTCTTTTGACAGATCAATGCCGTTTTCTTTTTTGAATTCAGACACAAGATGATCGATGATAACTTGGTCAAAATCGTCTCCGCCCAGACGGTTGTCACCGGCAGTTGAACGAACTTCGAATACACCGTCGCCAAGTTCAAGGATGGAAACGTCGAATGTACCGCCGCCAAGGTCGTATACCAGGATCGTTTGATCTTCATCTGTTTTATCAAGTCCGTATGCAAGCGCTGCTGCAGTCGGCTCGTTGATGATACGTTCTACTTCAAGACCTGCGATTTTACCAGCGTCTTTTGTCGCTTGACGCTCAGCATCGTTAAAGTATGCAGGAACTGTGATAACTGCTTTTGATACTGTTTCGCCAAGATAGCTTTCAGCGTATGATTTAAGGTGTTGAAGGATGATAGCAGACACTTCTTGAGGAGTGTAATCTTTTCCTTCAATTTCAACTTTGTAATCTGTACCCATATGGCGTTTGACAGACATAATTGTGTTAGGGTTTGTGATAGATTGGCGTTTAGCCACTTCCCCTACTTGGCGTTCGCCGTTTTTGAATGCGACAACTGATGGAGTTGTGCGGTTTCCTTCAGCGTTAGCAATAACTTTAGGCTCGCCGCCTTCAAGCACTGCCACACATGAGTTTGTTGTACCTAAGTCGATTCCGATAACTTTACTCACTTGAATAACCTCCTGCTATGTAATTATTGATTCACTTTTACCATGGAAGGGCGAATGACGCGATCCTTCAGCTTGTAGCCTTTTTGCATTTCCTCAACGACAATGTTGGAGCCGTAGTTTTCATCTTCAGCCTGCATAACGGCTTGGTGAAGGTTCGGATCAAATTCCTGTCCTACAGCCTCGATTGCTTCTACGCCTTCTTTATTCAAGGCTTCTACGAGCTGGCGGTGGACCATTTCCATTCCTTGGAGCAAACTTTTCGTCTGTTCATTGTCGGCTTCAACCTGAAGCGCTCTTTCAAAGCTGTCAAGAGCCGGCAGCAATTCAGTAACGATGTTTTGAGAACGGTATTTCTGTGACGCTTCCATTTCTAAGCGGCTGCGTCGTTTATAGTTTTCAAAGTCTGCTTGAACACGCAAAAGTTTGTTTTCCTTTTCCTCAAGCAAACCTTGCAATTCGTTAATTTGATTTTGAAGAAGTTCGCTTTCGTTTGTTTCTTCCTGCTGTTCTTCAGCGGCAGCTTGTTCTTCGATTACTTCTTGCTCTTCTGTTTCGTTTTGTTCCGCGGTTTGTTTTTCTTCTGACATTGTGTTCACCTCCCTCAAAAGTGTAAGGAGAAGGGCGGGTGATGCCCTTCGATAAAATTTGCCAAATTTCCCTTACTCATCATACAAACTTGTTAATGCTTTTGACAAGTCTGAAGTCACATGCTGAAGCAGACTGACGACCCGTGAATAATTCATACGGGTTGGTCCGATGATCGCAATTGAGCCTATTTGCTTCTTATCTACTGAATAAGAGGCTGTAATCAGGCTGCAGTTTTCCATCTCTTCATAGTCATTTTCTTTTCCGATTTTAATCGAAATGCCTGTATCTGAAGATTGGACGAGCTTCAAGACGTCCTGCTCCTTTTCGATTAGAGAAAGCAGCGACCGCACTCTGCCGATATCATGGAACTCGGGCTGGTTCAGCATATTGATTTTCCCGCCGAAAAACAATTTTTCAACGTGACTTGTCGAATGAAATGTTGAACGCAGCGCTTCAAGGATGTTGTCGTAGTTCTTAATGTGCTGCCTTAAGTACATGACAACTTCTTTAAAAATGCGTTCATTCAGTTCATCCATCGGAACACCGGTTAAACGGTCGTTCAGTATATTTACCAGCTTTTCAATATCAGACAGATCCATTTTGGTTGGAAAATTAATCGTTTTATTTTCCACATGCCCCGTATTGGTTACGAGAATGGCTACCGCTTTATCGGGCTGAATCGGTATGATTTGAATCTGTTTAAGATAATTCTCGCTCAACTTCGGCCCGAGTACGATAGACGTATAATTCGTAAGATCGGACAAAATTTGTGCTGATTTTTGAACTGTCTTTTCCAGCTCGAATATTTTTTCTTTGAAGATCGAGTGGATTTGGTCTAGGTCGGTTTTTGTCAGTTTGACGGGCGACAGCAAATGATCAACATAATACCGGTACCCTTTTTCCGACGGAACACGTCCTGAAGAAGAGTGGGTTTTCTCAATAAAGCCCAGCTCCTCCAAGTCAGCCATCTCGTTTCTTATTGTTGCAGAGCTAAATGTGATTTCATCTTTTTTCGAAAGAGTTCTAGATCCGACCGGCTGCGCCGATTTAATAAAATCGTTGATTATGACCTGAAGGATCAGCAGCTGACGATTTGTTAACATCATCATCACCTCTGTTAGCACTCTCAACAAGCGAGTGCTAAATCTATAACAAAAGTATCAAACCACAAGAAAAATGTCAATTATAACTCACCCAAAAAAGCGCCAAAAACTTCATTACCCAATAATTTTCCCTGATGAGTCAAACAAACGGCAGACTCTGTGTTAAGAATCAGTCCCTTTTCAGAAAGCTCTTTTAAAACGCCGGGAAACAGTTTATCAAGAGAACGACCGTATTTCTCTTCAAACCGCTTTTTGCTGACTCCGGATGTTTTTCTTAATCCTAAAAACATCTCTTCTTCAATTTGTTCTTCCATCGTCACTTCATGTGTATCCCGGTAAGGAAAACCTTTTTCAGCTATCAGGTCAATGTAATGCTTAACAGGTCCAACGTTTACTGTTCGAATTCCGCCGATATACCCGTGGGCTCCTGCTCCGAAACCGAAATATTCCTCATTGCTCCAGTACGTCAGATTGTGCTGAGATTCCATGCCTTGCTTTGCAAAATTGCTGATTTCATATTGATGAATACCGGCAGCTTCCATCCGGCTCATCACCGTTTCGTACATTTCGGCTTCCTGTTCCTGCGCCGGCAGATGAAGCCGCCCTTTTTGCATCAAATTATAAAATACCGTTTTCGGTTCTACAATGAGAGAGTAAACGGAATAATGCTCTGCGTTCAGGGATAAAGCAGTTTTTAAAGAATGATCCAGATGTTTAAGCGTTTGTCCGGGAAGACCGAACATCAAATCGAGACTGATATTTTCAAAACCAATTTCCCTTGCACGTTCAAAAGATGCAAATACGTCTTTTTGTTTATGCACCCGTCCGATTTTTTCTAGAAGGTCGTCTTCGAATGTTTGCACACCGAAGCTTAAACGATTAACGCCCGCTTCTTTGAGTATTTTCAATTTTTCTGCTGATAGGTCGTCCGGGTTCGCCTCAACAGCGAATTCTTTTAAAGAGTCTGAAGGCTTCAGCACACGGCTGACCATGTCCATCAATTTTTTGAGCTGGTCCTCAGAGAGGGATGTCGGCGTGCCTCCTCCGATAAAAATCGTATCCAAATCAGGCTGCCCCGTTTTTTCTATCGTATTTATTATTTCCTTCTCGAGTGCGTTTAAATACTCGCCGACGGGCTGGCTTTGAATAAAATATTTATTGAAATCGCAGTAGTGGCAAATATGCTCACAAAATGGAATATGGATATAAGCTGATTTCAATGTATTCACCTTCTTTACAGAAAGAAGCCGCAGTACAGGACTGCGGCGGCTTCTATTATTTTTTCGGACTGTCGTCCATTTTCAGGACCGCCATAAATGCTTCTTGCGGCACTTCAACTGAGCCGACCTGCTTCATTCGGCGTTTTCCTTCTTTTTGTTTTTCAAGAAGCTTCCGTTTCCGCGAGATGTCTCCGCCGTAACATTTAGCCAATACGTTTTTACGCATCGCTTTAATGGTAGAGCGGGCCACGATTTTCTGGCCGATCGCCGCTTGAATCGGTACTTCAAAGTGCTGGCGCGGAATAAGCTCTTTCAGTTTTTCTACAATTACTTTTCCGCGTTCGTACGCGTAATCGCGATGCACGATAAATGAAAGGGCGTCGATCTTTTCTCCGTTCAGCATAATGTCCATCTTGACAAGTTTAGACGGTTTGTAGCCAATCAGTTCATAATCAAAGGACGCGTAGCCTTTTGTGCTTGATTTCAGCTGATCAAAAAACTCATAAACGATTTCCGCTAATGGCATGTCATAGACAATGCTGACACGATTTGCGTCTAAATATTGCATGTCGATAAAATTGCCGCGTTTTCCTTGACAAAGCTCCATCACCGCACCGACATAATCGTTCGGCACCATCATTGTCGCTTTTACATACGGCTCCTCGATTCTTTCGATCTTTTGTGGGTCAGGCATGTTGGACGGGTTGTCGACAACAACCTTTTCGCCGTCTGTCATATACACATCATAGATAACACTCGGTGCCGTTGTGATCAGGTCGATTTTAAACTCACGCTCAATCCGCTCTTGGATGATTTCCATGTGAAGCATACCTAAAAATCCGCAGCGGAAACCGAATCCGAGCGCTTGGGATGTCTCTGCTTCATATTGAAGCGATGAGTCATTCAGTTCAAGCTTCTCAAGAGCTTCCCTTAAATCGTTGTATTTGGCCGTATCGATCGGATACAAACCGCAATACACCATCGGGTTCAGCTTGCGATATCCAGGCAATGCTTCGGCAGCTTGATTGGCCGCGCTTGTTATCGTGTCACCGACGCGTGTGTCACCGACATTTTTGATCGCAGCAGTTAAAAAGCCTACATCGCCGACGGTCAGTTCATCTGTCGGAGTTGCTTTCGGCGTGAACACACCGACTTCTGTCACTTCAAACTCTTTGCCGGTTGCCATCATTTTGATTTTTTGCCCCGGCTTTACCGTTCCTTCAACGACTCTGATATAAGCCACGACACCGCGGTAAGCGTCATAAAGCGAGTCGAAGATCAGCGCTTTAAGCGGCGCCTCTGGATCTCCGGTCGGAGCAGGCACCTTTTCTACGATCTGCTCTAATATCTCTTCAATCCCGATCCCGGCTTTTGCTGAAGCGAGCACGGCTTCCGATGCGTCAAGGCCGATGACATCCTCCACCTCTTGGCGAACTCGTTCCGGCTCTGCGCTTGGCAGATCGATTTTATTAATGACTGGAAGAATTTCAAGGTCATTATCAAGCGCCAAGTAAACGTTCGCAAGCGTCTGCGCTTCAATTCCTTGCGCCGCATCCACGACAAGTATCGCTCCTTCGCAGGCAGCAAGGCTTCGGGATACTTCATATGTGAAATCGACGTGTCCCGGTGTGTCAATCAGGTGGAAAATATATTCCTCTCCGTCTTTCGCTTTGTATTTAAGCTGAACAGAGTTTAATTTAATGGTGATGCCCCGTTCGCGTTCAAGATCCATAGAATCAAGCAATTGTTCTTTCATTTCTCGTTGAGTGATTGCCGACGTTTTTTCTAAAATTCGATCCGCTAAGGTCGATTTTCCGTGGTCAATATGGGCGATGATGGAGAAATTCCGAATTCTCGACTGCCTCTCTAAACGCTTTTCTTTATCTGTCACAATCTATCACTCCTACTATTAAACGCAAAATACACTAGCTTAGATTATATCAATAGGATTGTAAAGATTCAATGTAAAACAAGAAAGAGAAAAGTTCCCTCTCATACTGGGGCTGCTTTTCTCTTTCAAGCACTTATTTTCTCATATCCCGTATCCATTCATACATCGATTGGGCTGTGTTGGTCACTGTGTCAGAAAGCGTTTTTCCGGCTTTAGAGAAAACGTTAAAGGTTTCCACCTGTTCCAGCTCTTTTTGTTTTTCTTCTAAATCTTTCGAGGTTACTGTTTCCCCTAAAACGGTCGCTTCTTTTTCATTATTTTCTCCGTCTGTGAGCGTAAACGCGCCTTTCAGTGAAGGATCATGATAGCCTTTCATGCTCAGCATGCCGTTATTCGCCTGCTGCATGCCGAACAGGACGCCTATAAACATCATCGCCACAAGAAGCAAGCATTTGCCAAGATATGCAATCAACTCGACCACCTATTTCTTATTGTTTTTTCGTCTCGCCGCTTTCAGCGTTAACCTTTTCAGCATCCCAGTACATTTCGCTGAATACGTCAGCGGTTGCGTCAGCCGCCCGCTGCAGCTCTTCGAGATTGTTGTCCACTCCGCCGAATTCAAGCAAAAGCGCTCTGTCGTTTAAGTCTTGGTTGTAAACTCCGTTATCGCCTGGTGAGCCTTTAGAAAAGACCCCTGTGCTGAGTCCCGGGTATTTTTTCTCCATCAGCTTGTGAAGCTCACTTGCAATTTTGTAGTTTTCTTCGAAATTCTTACTTTTTTTGCCGACCACAAACGCCACCCGGGCATAGCTTTTCCCTTTAATGGTTGCCGTCGTATTTTTCTTGCGCCTGGAGTCTCTATGGATGTCAATGATATATTGCAGATTTTTGTTTGACGCAAGGGCTTCCTGTACGACCGGCCTTGATTCATCGTAGGATCTGGCATAATTCAACCCTTTTTTGCTCAGTTTTGCCTGTATATCCGTTTTATTAACTGTGGCTCCGATACCTTGAGATTGCAGCGCTTTTCCGAACATGTCCCCCACGAGGGTGACGTTTGCTTTAGAATGACGCGCCATATCGGGGTCGGTCTCACCTTTTAATAACGGGAGATAAGATTCTGTATTGTGCGTGTGATAGATAAAGACAACCTTCTTATCGCCGGTTGTTTGTTTTGGCGGGTCTTTTTTCGTATTGTCTGTTTGCGTCTGCTGTTTTTCAATCTCCGCCAAATTCGCTTCTCTTTCTTCCTGCATCACCTTTGAAGGCGGCGGGGATTCCGACGGCATGTTTGTATAATCGGTGCCTTGTCCCGCTAAAAGAATCTCTGTGTCAAATTGCGCAAACCCAGGCAGCTCGCGTCCAAGAAAACTTCGCGGATCTTCGAGATTAATACTTGTCGCCAGCTTTAAAGAAAGACGTGATAGATGAAATGAGCTGTCGGTTTGAGAAAGGTCAGAAGCGAAATAATGGTTTTCCATCCGCAGCAAGTGTGCAAATACGTCACCCGGCAGTTCGTCGGCAATCCCGTAAAAAGAGTCAGACGAAGGCCTGAGTTCCGGCCGGAGAGACGTCAGCACACCAGATAAAACAAAAATCACTACTAGGCATGCGATAAATAGAAAGATCGCCTTTATCGCTTTCCCGCCATTCACCGCAACAACAATTTGTCTGTTTCTGCGTTTATTTCTCATTGAATCCCTCCAGCGCTTGTCTAGTAATTACTCTATGAACAAGCTAGAGGAAGTAGAACCGTTTAGTGATTATAGGAGCCTTTGTTTTCTTGAGACACCTTTTCATGAAGCGCTGTATTTAATCCGTTTGCCAGCACATTTGCCATATCGTCAATAAATGAATCGACTTCCTTCGGTGTGACCATCAAATTATGGCCCAGAGGCGCCAGCACCTCATGAATGAGCTGCCGCTTTTCGTTTTCTTCAAGAGTCCCGACAATGCCGAGAAACGATTGACGCTGTTTTGGGTCGGGAAGATCCTCTTCAGTAAGCACTTTCTTTTTCCCAAACGTCATTCCCGCCGGAACAAGCGATCTCGACGGACTGTCATCTCTCATTTCTCTGCCAAAATGCTTTAATATGTAGTCAACCGTATCGCTGGCAATTGTTACCGCGTCAACGACTGTTGGTACACCGATTGCAATGACAGGTACGCCCAGGGTGTCCTTGCTCAAGTCTTTGCGTTTATTTCCAACGCCTGACCCCGGGTGAATTCCTGTATCTGATATTTGAATGGTTGTGTTGACCCTTTCTACCGCACGCGCCGCAAGTGCATCAATGGCAATCACAAAATCAGGTTTTGACTGTTCGATTACCCCTTTAATAATGTCGCTTGTTTCGATGCCTGTAATTCCCATGACACCAGGAGCAAATGCGCTGACAGGCCTGTAGCCCTCCTGCACATTTTCAGGCTGGAGTTTAAATAAATGTCTTGTCACCAATAGATTTTCTACAGCCATCGGACCGAGCGCATCAGGTGTCACGTTCCAGTTGCCGAGGCCGACAATTAAACAGCTCGCATCCTTTGAGATCTTAAGGCTTTCCAGAAAGGCTGAGAATTCTTCCGCAAATACAGCAGAGACTTTCTCTTGCATTTCCGAGTCATTTTCTCTGATCCCTTGGGCCTCAATTGTTAAATAACGTCCTTCTTTTTTTCCTGAAAGCTCAGCGCCTTCCTTCGTGATATCAACAGTGCGGATTTTTATTCCGCCATGATCGCGTTCTTTTTCGATAAAACCTTTTATCTCTTTTGCAGGCACAGCCTGCTGATTAGCCATGGCTTCCTTCGTTTCAACCGCTAAATCCGTACGTACCAAATACTGATTTACATCCAGCTCACTCTTTTTCATACAGGGCCTCCTTCGATATTCAGTATCCATATTGTTTCCATTTATAAAATGAATCATGCTTAAAAGCATTCCTTCAATGAAAAATACTTTACATTTATATTGCAATCTAAAGGTGTGTTTGATAGAATACAATTTGTTCTATTGTGAAGAAGATTTAACCTTAAGACACTGTGCTACAGGTTGTATCTTAGGAGGTGAAACACATGCCAAACATTAAATCAGCGATTAAACGTACAAAAACTAATAACGAACGCCGCGCTCATAACGCGACAATCAAATCTGCTATGCGTACTGCAATCAAACAAGTTGAAGCTTCTGTTGCAAACAACGAAGCTGACAAAGCGAAAACTGCTCTTACTGAAGCAGCTAAACGTATTGATAAAGCAGTGAAAACAGGTCTTGTACACAAAAATGCCGCAGCTCGATACAAATCAAGACTAGCGAAAAAAGTGAACGGACTTTCTGCATAAAACAAAAACGATCCTCAATGATGAGGATCGTTTTTTTCATTTCTTTTTAACAGCTGCAAGAGAAAAAGCTCTAGTAAAAGCTGCTTGTCCTTTTTCCCGGTTTTCATCTCATAGTCCATAACGGCAAGCTGTTCAATAATAGACCGGAGCTCGGCTTCTGAAAAAAGCCTTGCTTGATCCATCGCCAGCTTTACCCGGAATGGATGCACCTTTAAATTAGAGGCAATCTGTTTTTGGCCGTACCCTTGTTCCGCGAAATATTTCGTCTGCAGGATCAGCCGGAACTGGTTCGATATAAGAGCCATAATTTTGATCGGTTCTTCATTTTGTTTGAGTAAGTCATAAAAAATTTGCAGACTCTCAGTTCGTTTCCGATTGACGATTTTATTAATCAGTTCAAAGATATTTTGTTCCAGGCTTCTCGCTACAAGCATTTTTACATCATCCAGCGTAATTTCTTCACGGTCTCCAATAAACGTGCAGAGTTTCTGAATCTCCTGAAAAAGGGATGACAGATGCCCGTTTACAAGCAAAACCAAATGCTCTGCCGCCTCGGTGCCGATCGTTTTCTGCTCGGTTCTCGCCAGATTGATCGTAAAGTCTGTCGTTTCCTTCGCGTTTAATTCCTTTGCCTCCATCATGAACGCCTGCTTTTTTAGCGCTTTGGTCAGTTTTTTCCGCTCATCCAGTTTTTCATAAGGCGCAAGCAGAACAAAGACCGTGTATGGTGCCGGTGATTGTATATACGATTCAAGCGCACTGACGTTGTGCTCAACTTTTTCTTTCTTTTTCTCACCCGTTAAAAAATATGGATTTTTCACAATGACAAGGCGCCGCTCCCCCATAAACGGGAACGTTTCAGCGTCGGCAATCGCCTGATCAAGCGGGTCTTCCTCCAAATCAAAAACAGACAGGTTGAAATCTTTCGTCTCTTGATCAATCACCGTCTGTCTGATCCTGCTGACGGTTTCCTGGAGCAGATACGTCTCTTTTCCGTATAAACAATAAACCGGATGGACTTCTCCTTTTTTCAGGCTTTTCCACACATCAAATACCATTGTTGTACGACTTCCTCTCTTTCATCATCCCCTTCTATCCTAAATTGAGTTTGCAAAATAGTAAAGAGGAAGCCTGACAGCTGCTTCCCCATTTATATTAAACGCCTGTTCGCAAGCCCCCGGGACAGCTTGTAAAAAGGCGATAATCACCAGAACAGAAAACGTTACCTTAGCTTCTAGATTTTTCAAAACGATTCCATTATACTTAAGTCAGTCAGGGGGGATGAAATTGAATGATTTTGAAAAAAACGTTCAAAGCAAACGAAATGATGCTGTAGATTCAGCGGTTGGTTTTGTTGTGTCCTTCGGATTTTTCGCCTTATTGTTTGTCATGGCAACGGTTATTCACCTGGTTGGTTCATAACACGACTGCCCGGGCTGCTGATTTCTCGGCAGTCTTTTTTAATTCGTCTCTGTCATATCTGATGTATCATATGGAGGATAAACAGAAAAGGTTCCAGATCCGCTTTTGTACGTGTATTGGATCGTGCCGCTTTGATCAGTGCGCAGCACACGAATGGATCGGCTCTTTAACAATTGAAGAACTTCTTGATGCGGATGATGGTACCTATTGTTTTCACCCGCTGAGATGACCGCCGTTTTGGGCTGAAGCTGTTTGATGAATTCTTCACCGGTCGAGCCCTTGCTTCCATGATGCCCCACCTTTAACACATCCGCTTTTATATTTGGGAACACATCGATAACCTCCTGTTCCCCCTCTTTTTCCAGATCACCCGTCAGGAGCCAGCTGAGCCTGCCTGTTTTCATCCATAGAACGAGAGAAGAATTATTTTTACTTGCCGGATCAGGCGTTTCCGGTGACAGCACATGAAACTGTAAGTCCTTTATTTGCAATACATCACCCCGCTTCACCTCTTCAATTGCCACACCCTCCTGTCTGGCAGTCCGCAGCACTTTCTCATCATGAGGTTCAGAAACAAACCCTTTCGGAATGATGAGACGCTTCACTTTATGATGCTTCAGCAAAACCTCTGCCTCTCCGATATGATCTTGATCTGCGTGCGTCAGTATCAGCGCATCAAGCTGCTTGATGCCCTTTGCCGTTAAAAAAGGGATCAGCACCTTTTCCCCCAGTGAAAAAGGATGCTGTTTTTCCCGCCAAGGCTCTGACGAATAAGACAAAGTGCCTCCCGTATCAATTAAAACACGGCCTTTCTGATACGGTGCACTGACAAACATACTGTCACCTTGTCCGATATCAATCATATCTACTTCTCCCTCGGAACTAACATAAGGGAAAACAAAGAGCAGGATAAGTGTTGCACAAAAAAGGCCTGTGGACACTGTCAGCCGGAGAAATGAGGGTTTCTCAATACTCATAAGCAATATGATGACAGTGAGCGTGAATAAGAGAAGAAGAGCAGGTGCAGGGCGAGAGATGATGATTGTGAATATTTCTATATCAGCGATTTTAGTGATCAGTCTGTTGGTCCAGGTCATCATTACATCAAACCAATAGAACAGAAATTGACCGACGGACGCTGAAAAAAATAATAGAATAACTCCTATAATAGCAGCCGGTAAAATACAGAATGTATAAAAAGGCACCAACACCATATTCATCGGAATGCTAATGATAGAAAACTGCTGAAAATGATACAGAAGAATGGGTAGTGAGCCTAGCTGGGCAATAACAGATACAATCGTCAGCTGTCCCAGACTCGTTTTGATATGCTGAAAAATAGACGATGAGAGAATTAAAGAAAAACTGACCGCAAATGAAAGCTGAAATCCAGCTTCAAAAAGGTAGTAGGGATTAAAAAGCAAGAGGACAATATACGAAAGACAGATTACCCCGGCAGAATTCACCCGCTGCTGAAAAAGGCTTCCCGCTAAGTAGATGCCGGACATCAGAGCGGCTCGGAGAACAGAAGGCGCTGCACCTGTCAAAATAACATAGATCGGCAGAAACAAAAGCAATAGGATTGACGCATTTTCTCTTGTTATGCCCAGACGGATCATTGCGTAAAATAGGCCTGCTGTCAAAATCCCGATATGGAGTCCTGAGATGGCTAACAGATGGACAACACCTAGACTTTGGTAAGCATTAAGCACATCGTCATCTAAATAAGATCTTTCACCTACTGTAAGCGCCTGTACGATTCCTGCTGAATCTGGCGGAAGCTGCGTGTTCGTAAATGATACGATGTATTTTCTCAAACTGAGAAGCTTATACCGGACATCTGAAGGCTCGCTGCAATTTCCAATAGATGTGACAGAATAGCTCCAATGAATATGCTGCCGGTAAAGATACTGTTGATAATCAAATGTTCCCGGCACTGTTGCTTGTTTTGGCTTCTCCAAAGTACCAGTCAATTCGCATGCCATACCCGGCTCTAGATGTGACAGTTTGTCTTTTTCAGCTAAAGACTGAATCCGATAAGAGGCAGCCCATTTTTCGCCATCGGGCGTCTTGATCAGCATAGACATCCGATCCCCGTCAATTTTAGGAATACTATGAATAACCGCCTTGAAGTGATAGCTGCCCTGCTGATACGAAGAAGTATTTTGAGAATCTGTGATCTTAAACAGGGCAACATTGAGTACAAAAGAGAATAAACAAACAAAAATGAGTGGAGCGTGCCTTGTTTTGATTGACACAATAAGAAGAAAGAGGAAGAAGAGAAAGACAGCGGAGAAATAAGAGGCGGCAGCAATTCCAGCCGTTGCTGAAGCTGCCGCCAAAGGCAATAATAGACGCGAATTCCGCATCAATCACACATAACTCGTAAAAAGTTTATTAGCCTGTTCATGTATTTTCTTCAAATCTTCCTCTGCAAGACCGGCATCCGCTAATTTTTCTAAAAGCCCCGCTACAAATGAAAGCTTTTCTCTGTTTTTCAGATCAACGATCATTTCATCGAGTTCAACCTGTTCAACCGTAACGCCTGATTGCTCAAATAGCTCCTGGGCATACGGATGTGTTTTATAATCCTCAGCGTAATATACTGTTTTGATACCGGCTTGAATGATAGACTTACAGCATTGAATACACGGATAGTGCGTGACATATATCTCCGCTCCATCTGTCGGCACTCCAAATTTAGAGCATTGAAGAATCGCATTCATTTCCGCGTGAATCGTTCTCGCGCAATGATCGTCTATCATTAAGCATCCTTCGTCCGCGCAATGTACGCCGCCTGCGATTGATCCGTTATAGCCTCCTGCGATCATACGTTTATCTCTGACAATGGTAGCGCCGACAGACAATCTCGGGCAGGTGCTGCGCAGTGCCAGTAAATGGCTTTGAGCCATAAAATATTGATTCCATGAAATTCGTTCCACGTTGTTCCCTCCAAATGTTGTGTTGCCTGTTCTTTAGTTTACCTATCATCATGTATGACCGTCAATTCACTTTACTGTAATGGTAGACTTTATTTTTTCAAAAGATTTTTCGCCAATTCCCGAAACCTTTGTGATATCTTCGATTGTCTGGAAACGCCCGTTCTCTTCCCGATACGCAATAATCGCTTCGGCTTTTGAAGGCCCTACTCCCGAAATGTTTTGTAAATCCTCTAATGTTGCTGTGTTGATATTGACCAAAGTCTCCTTCCCCGTACTGCTTTGTACAGCGCCGCCGGCCGCTTGCTGTGCCGCCTCTTCTCCCTTACTCGGTATATACACCACTGTACCGTCCTGTAAAAGTTCCGCCAAATTCACTTGCGTTTCATCTGCTTTTTCACCAATGCCGCCTGCTTTCTCAATAGCCTGCGATACTCTGTCTCCCGTATGCATTTCATAAACGCCGGGATGCTTAACAGCGCCTTTTATATCGATTACAATATTTTCTTCCGCTTTGTCTTTTGTTGCTTCCTGCTTGACCTCCTCATTTTCCTTTTCACTAGATACAACTTGTTTTACAGGCTCTTTGTTATTTCCGCTGAAAAAAAAGAGGCAAAGAACTGCAATGAGAACAGCAGCAGAGCCAACTGACATGATTATCGTTTTATGTTGATTCAACCAATTCAACTTGCATGCGCCCCGCTTTCGTCATATTTTGTTTCTTTATCACATATGGTTTAGAGGATAATAGCTCAAAGGAGGGGAAATCATTGAAGATTGGCTTTATCGGCACTGGAAATATGGGTACGATCCTTATAGAATCATTTATTGAATCACAAGCAGCCGATCCCTCAAACATCACAATCACAAACCGCACAATTGAAAAAGCGTTGAAGATAAAAAACCGCTACAACAGCTTAAACGTAACAGAGAGCCTTGAAAAGCTTGTTGCAGAAAATGAGATCATTTTCATCTGTGTAAAGCCGCTTGATATATATCCATTATTGTCAAGGGCAGTCCCTTATTTAACAAAGGATCACATTCTCATTTCAATTACAAGCCCGCTTCAGACTGATCAGCTGGAACAGTATGTGCCATGTCAAGTGGCACGAGTTATCCCGAGTATTACAAACCGGGCGCTTGCTGGCGTTTCTCTTGTCACCTTCGGTAAAAGTTGCGGGGAGGCAGCAAAAACAAAAATCAACGAGCTGATGAAGCACATTTCTAATCCGCTGCAAATTGAAAGTGACATCACAAGAGTAGCGTCAGATATCGTAAGCTGCGGACCCGCTTTTATGAGCTATCTGATTCAGCGGTTTATAGATGCAGCCGTTACGGAAACGTCAGTGTCTAAACAGGACGCTATACTCATGTGTAAAGAAATGCTTGTCGGGCTGGGAAAACTGTTAGAAACAGAATTGTATACCCTTCCTGCATTACAGGAAAAGGTTTGCGTAAAAGGCGGCGTGACAGGAGAAGGCATTAAAGCACTCGAAAGCGGTGTACAGGATATGTTTCATCGGGTGTTTCAAAATACGCATTTGAAGTACGAAGAGGATATTTCCGCGGTGAAGAAGCAGTTTCATGTGTAAACGAGTATGTCATAGCCGTTTGTTATATGCAAAAGGGTAAAAAGGCATTTTAAAAACCATCGTCTTAGTAAACGATGGTTTTTGATTTCTGTGCTTTAAAGAACAGGCGTTCAGATTGTGGTGACGGCGCTGAATCGGTAAAATCAGCGGTAACCTTATGAAGCTGAAAGCCGCAGCTTGCCAGCATTTCTTCGTATTCATCCACTCGGAACGTTCTTTGCTCATGTGTTTCGTCGAAGCGGTCGTACGCCTCTCCGTTCCAAACAAAAAACGACATATCATGAATGGCGGAAAGCTCTTCACTTCCGGCAAAGCTTTGCCAAATATAGCTGATATCTTCGTCCTGATCAGCAAACGTGCTCCCAGGAAAAACCTCGGTTATTTTATACGGTGAATGAACATCAAACAGCAATATGCCGTCCGGCTTCAGCACCTGAAATACACTTTTAAAGGTATTCATTACGTCATTTTTCGTTTTTAAATAATTCAAGGAGTCACAGCAGATCACAACCGCGTCAAACTGGCCTTCAAATCCGGTAATCTCTCTCATGTCCTGCTGAAGGAAAAGAATCGGCTGTTTAGCTGGTACTTTTTGCTGGGCGTAAGAAAGCATTTCTTCACTGAGATCAATCCCGGTGACTTCAAAGCCTTTTTCGGCAAGCCGGATTGAAATTTCTCCGGTGCCGCATGCCAAATCGAGAATACGGCCTTTTTCCGGTAGAGATGCTTCAATCCACTTTGTCCATTTGTCGTAAGGTGCGTGAGACATTAACTCGTCATACACGCTTGCAAAGCCTTGGTAAATCATTGGTTCATTCCAAGTTCCAGGTCTGCGAGAGGAGCGTCTCCCCACAGTTTTTCTAGGTTGTAATAGCTTCTTTCATCCTTATGAAACACATGGGCAATGACATCCCCAAGGTCAACTAATACCCATCTTGCTTCATCGAAGCCTTCCATCTTTTTGACTTCAATGCCGTTTTCTTCAGCCTGGTCCTTGATTTCACGCGCAATGGCCTGCACTTGTTTGTCTGAATTACCGTGGCAGATCAGAAAATAATCCGCAACCAGAGAAATTCCTTCCATATCTAGTGCTAAAATATCCTCTGCCCGCTTATCGTCGCAAGCCGCAGCTGCAATCTTTAAAATGGACGTTTGATTCATTCACATATTCCTCCTGTTCATTTGCCAGACACAAGCCAGTTATAAGTTAAACATGTATCTGGGAAAACCTGTTGATTTTTTTTCATTAGAAAAATCATTGTATTTTTGATCGACTGAATCAACGCTTGATTCAAATCCGTTTCTGCAAGTTCACGCACCTCATCGACACCGGGAAATTTACGGCCTGGTTCAATATAATCAGCAACGTAAATGACTTTTTCCAAAAGCGTCATGCCCGGACGCCCAGAGGTATGATATCTGATCGCGTCAAGAATATCTTCGTCATGAATTCCCGCTTCTCTCTGGACTAGGTAAGCGCCGACCGGAGCATGCCACAGTTCCGGGTTGTGATCCAACAGATGCGCGGGCATTTTTTCTCTGGCTATAATTTGTTTCATTTCTTCTTTCGGGCGGAATTTGGCGTAATCATGAAAGATAGCCGCCGTTTCCGCTTTTTTGGAGTCGGCGCCAAAGCGCTCCGCAAGTTCAATCGCCGTGTTCATTACGCCAATTGTATGGATATATCGGTGCTCGGTCAATTGCTGCTTGACGCAGGCAAGTGCCTTCTCACGATTCATATAAACCATTCTCCTCTACATACTTCTTCACTTTATCAGGGATTAAGTAGTCAGTGGGCTTCTTGCTTTTAAACCGTTCCCTTATCATAGTCGATGATACCTCAAACTCCGGAACGTCTGCAAAGAGAAGCGGATAAGGGGTTTCAACATGAAAACCGGGGCGCTTTACTCCGATAAATTGAATAAGATTCAGCAGCTCGTCCAGCTTATACCATTTCGGCAGGTATTCAATCATGTCAGCACCGATAATAAAGAAAAGCTGATCATTCGGATATCGCTGCTTTAGTAAAGAAACGGTATCAAAGGTATATGACGGCCCTTCTCTTTCCATTTCAGCCAGCTGCAGCTTAAAGGATGGATTAGACTGAATAGCAAGCTTCAGCATTTCCACCCGATGAGTACTGTCTGTATAGTCTTCATCCTGTTTATGCGGAGGAATTTGATTGGGCATAAACCAAATTTCGTCGAGCTCCGCCTGATACAGCACCTCATTCGCCATTAAAAGGTGACCGTTATGCGGAGGATCAAACGTGCCTCCGAAAATTCCGATTTTCTTCATTTCAACCACCTTAAGGAAGCTCGATTTGTTTATTTTCCTTTGATTCCTTATATAAAACAATTGTATTGCCGATCGTCTGAACCAACTGTGCGCGGCTTCCTTTTACAAGAGCTTCCGCAACATCATTTTTATCGTCTTCGCAGTTTTGAAGAACGCTGATTTTAATCAGCTCTCTCGCTTCAAGCGCTTCAGAAATTTGTTTAATCATGTTGTCATTGACTCCGCCCTTTCCTACTTGAAAAATTGGGCTTAAATGGTGCGCTTTTGAACGCAAGAAACGTTTTTGTTTTCCTATTAACATTATTTTCCTCCTAATTTCCCTACTACAATAGATCTCATTTTTTCAACATCAGGCTCATGTCCCGTCCACAAGCGGAAAGACAATGCCGCCTGCTCAACAAACATGCCGACTCCATCCAGTGTTTTCAGACCTTTTTGCTTTGCTTCTTTTAATAGTGAAGTCTGAATCGGATTATACACGATATCGCAAACAACCGCACTGCTTGCAGCACGCTGCAATGAAAGCGGAATATCTTCCACGTTTGGATACATGCCTACAGATGTTGTATGGATAATTACATCATACTGCTCAAGCCGTTCTTCTGCTTCTTTTATGCTTAACACTTCTACATTGCGGAACGAGGGAGCAGATTCTGCGAGCTGTTTGGCTTTTTCTATCGTTCGGTTGCAAATATCAAACTTTTCCGGATTGTCGCGGACGATCGTTGTAAAAATCGCTCTGGCTGCCCCGCCCGCGCCGATCATTAAGAAAGACAGTTCGGAGACTGGTTTGTCCAAAATTCTCATTAAAGATTTCACAAAGCCTTCTCCGTCTGTATTATATCCGACAAGCTTGTCTCCTTCTCTTCTGACAGTGTTAACGGCACCAAGCACTTTTGCGCTCTCATCAATATGATCGAGATGATCCATGATGGAAACCTTGTGCGGAACAGTCACATTGATGCCTTGTACACCAAGAGCTCTTATCCCTTTTACCGCATCTTCCAGACGATTCTCTTCCACCTTAAATGCATGGTAGTGTCCGTCCAAGCCAAGATCCTTCAAAGCCGCGTTATGGATATCCGGCGACATGGAATGCGCAATCGGATTTCCGATAACCCCGTACAGCTTCTTCATACTCCTCTCCCCTTTTTGTTAAATTAATGAGCGCCGAACAAATACGTGAACGCCTTTTGGCGCATAAGCCGTTATTTTTTTATCCGCGTCATGCACCGTTACCCAGCCTAACCCAGAGAAAACGATATCTGTCTTTTGCTCTTTCATCGTAAACGTATGGGCAACCAGCTCTGGAAACTCATCCATATCATCTTTTCCCGGCGGTGTGAGCAATTCTCCTGCGTGCTTTTCATAAAGCGCGTCTGCATTTTCCAGTTTCGTTCTGTGAATCATTAATTCATTCGGCATATAGCAGACAAAGGCAGCTCTTTCACCTGAAACATAATCAAACCTTGCCAGTCCGCCGAAATACAGCGTTTGCTGATCGTTTAGCTGGAATGTGCGCGGCTTCAGTTCCTTTTTGGGCGAGAGTACTTTTAAATCCTTTTTGTTTACATAGTGCGCCATTTGATGGTGATTGATGATTCCTGGTGTATCATAAAGCGCAGAGCCGTCATCTAACGGAATTTCAATTGCATCAAGAGTTGTGCCCGGGAATTGGGATGTCGTGATAATGTTGTCTTCACCTGACACTTCTTTAATAATCCGGTTAATGAACGTTGATTTCCCTACATTGGTACAGCCGACAACGTAAACATCCTTGCCGTTACGGTAATGCTCAATCGCATCAATGACTTCTCTGATTCCCTGGCCGCGTCCCGCACTGACCAAAAATACGTCAATCGGTTTTAAGCCAAGCTCTTTCGCTTCGCGCTTCATCCACTGGATCAGCCGTTCTCTTTTGAGCGATTTAGGCAGAATATCCGCCTTGTTTCCGACTAACAATATAGGATTGCCTCCGACTAAGCGCTGCAATCCATTAATCCAGCTGCCGTTAAAATCGAAAATATCAACAATTTTAACAACGAGAGAATCAGTTTCTCCAATTCCATGAAGGATGTTTAAAAAGTCATCATCCGTTAAGGAAACGTCTTGTATTTCATTGTAGTTTTTCAGTCTGAAGCAACGCTGGCAAATCACACTTTCTTTAGAAAGCGAAGCCGGCGGCGCGTATCCCAGACCATTTTTGTCTTCGGTTTGGATTGTGACTCCGCAGCCGATACAAACAACCTTTTCCATTCTTACTCCTCCCACTGAATGTGCCCTTTTCGTTTGAGAGCACTCAGTATTCTGCGTTCGACCTGGCGGTTAAAGCGCGTAATAAAGCCATCCGAGGAAGCGACAGGCACGACCAGGATCGTATGGTAGCCGTTACGGTTCCCGCCGAGTACATCAGTCAGCAGCTGGTCTCCGATGACAACACAGTCCTCTTTTTTCAGCTCCATATTACGCACTGCTCTATTAAAAGCTTTGCCCATCGGTTTTCTTGCTTTATAGATGAATGGTATGCCGAGCGGTTCCGAGAAAAGTTTTACTCTTCGCTCATTATTATTAGAGACAATCGTCACTTTAATGCCGTGCTCTTTCATTTCTTCAAACCACTCGATCAATCGCGGTGTTGCGTTTGGTCTGTCCCATTCAACAAGTGTATTATCCAGGTCAGTGATAATTCCTTTTACATTTCGTTCCTTTAATTTTTCAGGTGTAATATGAAAAATATTTTTAACAAACTCGTCAGGTAAAAAAAACTTTTTTAACAAAACCCGCACCCTTCCCTTTTCTTTCTCTTAAAATTCATGTCGAAAAAAATCGAACTTGCGCTTAAAGAAAAACTGAGCAAAAAAATTTCGACAAAAATTGGGTTTCTTCACCAGGTGTGGATAAATTTACACACACTATCCACTCTTATTACATCACTCTTTAGACAAATTATAAACACGATACTCACAAGTTATCCACTTTTTGGTGTGGATAACAGAACGATTGTTCTTATATGCAATTCATGGTAGATTAAAGATAATCTTCAGCTTCAGATGAACGCAACCTATAAATGTATGTCACAAAGTCATGAATGATTCCAACTATGAAGGAGGTGTCTCTCCCATTAATTGGGTTCCTAGCATGAGAAAATTGTCTGATGAATTATTAATAGAATCTTATTTCAAAGCCACCGAAATGAATTTAAACCGTGACTTTATCGAGTTAATCGAAAACGAAATAAAAAGAAGATCGCTCGGACATATTATTTCCGTATCTTCTTAATAGGAATTTGTCTATTTTTTCCGGGCGTATTTCCTTTTTTTACTCAGATGACTGATATTATATCACTTCAGTTACGCGCTTTACTACTGTTTTCAGCAAAAAACACCCCTAAAAAGAGGTGTTTCCAGGGCTGGATTTCATGTGAACCAATACACTCCGCCCACAATCAGGAGAACAACAATCAAAACAACGATAAAAGCGTATCCGTATGCTCTGCTTGCGCCATATGGCCAGCCGCCGAAAGGATACGTGTATAAATAACCGCTGTACATGTGAAGCGCGCCTCCTTAAAAATGTTTCTATAACAGCCTATGTAGGAGAAATAAAACATTTTAGGCCTTTGTCCGGTTCAGCGCTTCAGGACCTGCCCATCTTGTATTCCTTCATAAACAACCCTTGCCCCTTTAGGTGTCATATGATTGCCAGAAGGATCTATCAAGCCGGATTGGATAAGTGCTTCATCAGTAGCTTTTCCGCCGTCTGCTTCTATAAAGTGCTTCCAGTTGTCTACGAGAGGCACATTCATATGTTTCGCGACATCTCTTGTAATATCATTGTATGAGTTATGCCACTTTCTCGCCCCGCCTTTTGATTCAAAAGCAGCCGCTTTATACCTGGAATAGTAAAAGAGGTGATGCTTCCCGTTTCCTTCAATAATAGGGATACACGTCATTAAAACAGGCTTGATGCCGTGTTTTCTGCTTTCTTTTATAAAGTACACCAGATTCTCTCTGAAACGCAGCTTTGACACTCTTGGCTTTCCTTCAGCCAGAATCCCAGCGTCATTAGTGCCAAACATAATAAAAAGATGCTTAGGTTTTTGATCGAGTACATCTGTTTGAAACCGTAAACGGGCATCTTCAGTCGTTTGTCCTCCAATTCCTGCGTTGAGGATATCAAGATTCCCGCGTTCAGCTGTTTTTAATATATTGACCCACTGCTGCGCTTTTGGATAGTCACGATAATCCCAATTAGAGCCGCGTGTATTGCTGTCACCAAATGCTACCACGTCTTCGTATCCCTTTCCTTCACATCCTGCTGTAACGAACAGCAGAAGGAAAAGGATGAATATATACTTCATCTTTACACCCCCAAAAGCTTCATCTTTATGTTATACCTCTGTTCTGTTTCATTCAACGCAGAGTTTTTTCGTTATAGCGTTCTCTCTATTGTTAACGTGTCCCTCTCGACTAAAATCATTCTGTTTCCAGTAAGGGGTGAGATATCTATTTCAGTTCCCGTCTTTTTCTGCGAAAAAACACTTCAGAGAGTTGAATGCAATAACCTGTTTCCGCCAGAGGAAACAGGCTACTGATTACCTCTGCATTTATTTTAATTTCGCTTTAAGCTTGGCCTTTGTTTTTGGTCCGTATATACCATCAGCTTTTAATCCATTCATCAGCTGAAAACGTTTCACGGCATTTGCTGTTTTCGGTCCATAAATGCCGTCAATACCGTTATTCTTCGCGCCTTTATCGGGGTAAAAATGAAAGGCGGCTAAAGCCTTTTGCAGCTGAAGAACTTTAGTGCCTTTTCTATAAGGCGCAGTGAGTTTTATTACTCCTGAAGGCAGAGGATAAGATTTGGGTGATTCTTCAAATGGCGTATCAGAGGAAGAAATTCCGTTTTTGAAAGCACTCCATTGATGTAAGAGTTTGCGGGGACATTCTTTTCCAGACCATTTTTTGTGGGGAACAACACGATCCAGCGAAATATTGTGATCCTTCATTAATTTTTTGATCAGCCACTGCGCATTAGCTACTGCTTTGTCAAAATCGCCGTCTGCATTTTCACAGATTTCAATCCCGATTGATTTGCGATTCCCTGTCCCATTGGTGCCGTCGCCAGCATGCCACCCGTTTTCAGTAAGAGGAAGATGCTGATAGATGTCTGAATCGTCTACTGTAAAATGCCAGCTGACAGATGTACTTGGGTTTTTCACATAATCAGCGTGCATTTTCGCATCGGCACCTTTGGCGGTATTTGCTGTATTGTGCACCGTAATATAGGCAGGTGTCATCGCATAGCCGGGACGGTTATCGTTTGATTTTGGTATAAAATCCTTTTTTATCGCTACCATTTCTATCCCTCCCTACTATTAAAGAATGCAGCAACAAGAGAAATGGACAGCCTATTTTACTAGATAAAAAAGAATTGTATTTCCCCCCACTCGTATGACAGTTGAACCACCGAAACGGTACAAGTTATACTAACGTAGATGCCGGAGATTCTGCCTCCTGACATCGCCACAAGTGTTGGGAGTGGATAATTGATATGTTAAAAAAGACTTTAGGTATAATCTTGATCATCGCCGTTATTGCAGTCGGATTCTATCAGAAAGAAGCTTGGCTTGATGCTATAAAAGCAGGCGGATTGATCTCCGTTTTATGTAGTATGCTGCTGATAGCCGCCGACGTCTTTTTCCCGATTGTGCCGTTTGCAATCATTGCAGCTTTAAATGGCGCTGTGTTCGGAATTGCAAATGGTGTTTGGATTACACTGGCCGGTTCAATGCTCGGTACGATATTGCTGTTTTTTCTCGCGAGGTACAGCTTTCGAGATTGGGCCAGAAAAAAAATAAAAGCTTATCCTGCTATACAAGGCTACGAGGCTTCATTCGATAAAAATGCGTTTACTGCAGTTTTATTGGGAAGGCTTATCCCTGTTATCCCTTCTCTAGTCATGAACGTTGTATGCGGACTAAGCAGTGTTCGGTGGCATGTTTTTTTCTTCGCCTCTTTAATAGGAAAAATTCCGAACATTTTAGTTGTTACCATTGCCGGCGCCAATTTCTCCAGCAACAAATTATTATCTTTCAGTATTTACGGGGCCTACGTTCTGATCCTGATGCTAATCATATATATAAAGTTTCCTCATCTGGTGAAAGCGTCAAAAAAATAAGGGCGTCCCGCTTTGCCCCCCTTACTTTTTTTCTGTTGCATGTCCTCCAAATTCATTACGGAGCGCAGCAACGACCTTTCCTGTAAACGTATCGTCTGTTAACGAACGGTATCTCATCAAGAGCGACATCGCGATCACCGGAGCTGCTGTCTGCAGATCTAGTGCCGTTTCCACTGTCCATTTCCCTTCCCCTGAGGAATGCATGACGCCTTTGATCTGATCGAGCCTCGCGTCTTTAGAAAAAGCTCGCTCAGTCAGCCCCATAAGCCACGACCTTATGACAGAGCCATGATTCCATACCCTTGCGACTTTCTCATAGTCAAATTCAAACGGACTGTTTTCCAGCACTTCAAATCCTTCACCAATGGCAGCCATCATTCCGTACTCAATGCCATTATGAATCATTTTCAAAAAGTGGCCGCTGCCCGCTTCTCCGGCATATAAATATCCATTTTCAACAGCAGTATCCCGAAACAGCGGCTCCGCGATACGCCATGCTTCCGGGTCTCCTCCAACCATATAACAAGCCCCGTGACGCGCTCCCTCCATACCGCCGGAAGTTCCGGCGTCGAGATAATGAAGACCGGCTTCTTTCATTTGATTGTACCGCCGGATCGATTCTTTATAATGAGAATTTCCAGCCTCAATGATAATATCCCCTTCGTTTAATAACGGTGCCACATCACTCAGTACAGCATCCACAACGTCATGCGGCACCATCACCCACAAAATTCGCGGCGTATCTAATAATGAAATCAATTCTTTTATATTTGTTGTCCCCTCAGCCCCATAAGATATCAGTTCATCAACAGCCGCTTGATTCACGTCATAACCGATTGCTTGATGATTGCGGTCGATCAATTGCTTTCCTATGTTTATGCCCATTTTCCCTAAGCCGATCAATCCTATTTTCATGTGAGTTCCTCCTGGTTGTCTAAACTCTAAAGCCATTACTCTTTATGTTCCCTGTGAACTGCTATGTGATACGTCCTGTTTTCTCAAATAAAAAACAAAAGCGGGCCGCGATCAGCAAGAGTAATTCCTTTTATCCCCAGTAACTTACTGCTCCGTGTCATATTGTTTCTGTATGATCTTTATCATAAAGAAGGCTTGATAATCATTTGGCGGCTTCATGCATGACAGCAAAAATAGCGGAAACATTCTTGATTTCCTCTCTATTTAAGTTAAAATATGGGAAGGGAATTCAACTTATTTCTAGCTAAGAAGGTGACAACTTGCCGGATCAAACACAAACTATAATTGGAATTACGAAAACCGCGAAATGTTTATTATACGGTACACTTGCAATCATCGGTCTTCTCATTGGTTATTTTTTTCATCAGCTTGCGAAATGGGCATTATCCCTGCCGTGGACTCCATTAGAAGGCCCTCTTCGGCTTGTTACCTCTTTTCACGGATCACCGGTTAAGTTTATCACCGCGCTGCTTGGCCTGATTGCCGGTATATGGTTCGCTCATTCAATCATGAAATTGCTATTAACTGTACAGATTACAGACGACTCCGTGGAATTAATGAAAGGCAAGCATGTTCAAACGATCAACTCCGGAGACATTGCTCTGGTATTTATTGATCATAAACGGCTTGTCCTCTTAGGAACAGACGGATATGAACTGGCACGTGAAGAAATAGATGAAAAACCTAAAATCATTGAACAGGCCTTTAAAAAGCACCATTACGTGTGGTCGGCTGAAGGAGACCCGTTTAAAGATAAATTTAGACGATGGGTACCTGAATCACCCGATCTCTCTCCAAGCGCTCATGCTATATTGAAGGCTCGTCAGAAAGCACTGAAAGAAGAGGAAACAGACGACATTGAAGATTTCCGTCTTGAACTCGCAAAGATCGGAATTGTTGTACGTGAAGAAGGAACACGCCAGTATTGGCGAGAAACAGAATCGTATCCTCCTCAGGAGAATCAGCCTAGCGGCAAAATAGGATCATAGCAAAAGAGGCTCAGAATTGAGCCTCTTCTTTTATCACTGAACAATAAACAACACTTTGGTGCCATCTGGATAACTGCTCATTTGATTTCCTACCCATGAACCGGCGCCGCGATTATCAGAAGGCGTTACATATCGGACATCGGCTCCGGCGCCTCCTTCTTCACAAACTGCCATCGGCCATTCATCCCGATCGTAGCCAGGCTTCGTTGGAATTCCTTTTAATGATTCCTCCCGCCTTTTGTCCGCTCCACCACGATCAATTGTACATATATCAGAATGTCCTTCGGCAATCGCATCTCTTATATGATCCCCGGTTTCCGGATAACGAGACAACGGAAAGTATAAAATTTTGTCATATAAAGCAGCCCCCTTGGCCTGTTGCGGAGCCGTCATATCCTTTCCCAACAAACAAAGAAAAACTGCTGCCGCCAGAAGAAGCATTGCCATCCATCTTTTCATCCTCATCCCCCCATACAGTTTCGTTCATTTAAATGTATGGGGGCAGCGTAAAGATTATTTTAAAAAACAAAACCTAAGCTCCCCATTGAGAAATTTCCCGGTACAGACACAGACAGCCTTCCGATCACATACATTGACATATAGGCTTTTGCCTACATAATCATGTGGAGGTGACGATGGTGACAGGTGTTTTCGCAGCGCTCGGTTTTGTAGTTAAAGAGCTTGTCTTTTTAGTATCTTACGTGAAAAACAATGCCTTTCCACAACCGCTCTCAAGCAGCGACGAAAAAAAATACTTAGAGCTCATGGCTAAAGGGGATGAACATGCCAGAAACATGCTGATTGAGCATAATCTTCGCTTGGTCGCCCATATTGTAAAAAAGTTTGAAAATACAGGTGAAGACGCAGAGGACTTAATCTCCATCGGAACAATCGGGCTGATCAAAGGAATTGAAAGCTATTCCGCCGGAAAAGGGACAAAACTGGCGACGTATGCTGCGCGGTGTATTGAAAATGAGATTGTAATTACAAAAGGGGGGTGCATCCCCCCCTCTTTAATACGTTTCAATATATACGGTGTCAGAATCCACAACAGTAACTTCTTTCACGATAAAGTTAACAATTGTTTTTTTATCTTCAAGAGTTAAGTTATCTGCACCGATTGATTGAAAATAGTTGATGGCTCTCTTTAGAGCATTTTCACTTGAACTTGTATCATCCAGGACTTTCATTTTTAATTGAATTTCGTTACACTTTTCAGTAAGCTGGTTTTGTTTTTTTTGCAGCTCAATAATTTGCGCTTTGATTTCATCAATATCTAAATCATCGTCATCGCTTAGGCTGATTAGCGTTAAAAGACGCTTGCGGCCTTTTTTTGTTTTCTCTATCTCTTTTTGAATGAGTTCTAATTCATCAGACAGGTGATTTGATTGCTCAATCTCTTTGAAAGAAGCATACTTTTGAGGATTTGTGATGAATTTAAAAATTTCACCCCATACATGCCGGTTCAATTTATTCTCAGACATTTCCTTTCCGCAGCCGCGGTCCTTTGCTCCAGAATAATTTTTCCGGCAAGTATATACATAGTAGTCTTTACCATGTGATTTTCTTTTCTTCCCTGTCATGGTATTTCCGCATTTTCCGCATCTAACCAAACCCGATAACAAGTAATTGTGAGGGCTGATACTCAAGTGTTTTCTTTTACTTTGACCTAAGAGTTCTTGAGCATAATCCCATTGTTCGGCTGGAATAATTGCCGGAATTTTAACAGTGATTTGCT
This sequence comes from Bacillus sp. FSL K6-1012, assembly GCF_037964915.1. NCBI lineage: Bacteria > Bacillati > Bacillota > Bacilli > Caryophanales > Bacillaceae > Bacillus > Bacillus sp. FSL K6-1012. The sequence continues at coordinate 2,654,324 of NZ_CP150175.1, forward strand.
CCTCTTCAGGTCTTATTTTAATTATTGATTTGTTCCCTGCTTGTTTTGAAACATAAGAACCCTCAGTGTCATATTTATACTGTCTGTGTTCACCCTTATAAGAAGAGTTCATCAATATCTGTCGAACAACCTGCCTGTGCCATACTTTGGCGCCTTTTTTTGTTTTAATCCCCATCTGGGTTAAATGTAGAGCAATACCATTTACTCTGCCAAAAAAAGGGCTCTTATGATCGGTAAAGTAGTTGAAAATCATCCGAATAATTTTGGCTTCCTCTTCAAATATCTCAAGAGTTCTTTTCTCTTTTACAAATTTATAGCCATATAGTTTGGAATCTTTAATGATCATGCCTTTTTTCATTTTTTGAAGTCGGCCGCTTGAAGTCCGTTCTTTAATTTTGGCTTTTTCAAACTCTGAGATTGCCCCGCGCATTGCGAAAAACAATTGACCTTCTGGAGAATTAGCATATTCTCCATTAACAAAAATCAATGGTATATTTCGCTTTCGCAATTCGTCATCAATGATAAGCTGATTCATTAATTTCCGAGAAAGACGGTCAGGATCATAACAAATGACTTGACTTATAAGTCCCTTGCTTGCATCCTCCCTCAAGCGATTCAAAGCTGGACGTTCTAAAAGCTCACCAGAAAATCCTTCATCTGCATACTTCAGTACATCCTTAGTCCCTGCTTTCTTTATGCAGGCCTCGATCTGGCTGTCGATGCTCGATCCCTTGATCGCTTGTTCCTCGGTTGATACCCTTACATATATTGCTATCACCCTGGATCTCCTTCCTATATAGTTTTATTAAATAATGATAGCAATCGTTAATGCATTTGTCAGCTTGCGGTCCCTCGATGATTATTACCTTCATAAAATGCATCACCCCTTGGGTAATGCTATGTAAAAGGTGTTTGTCCTAATGAGATCATTTTCAATGAGTGTGAAAAATGCACTTAAAAAACCGATAGTTAAAACCATCGGTTTTTCGATACTTATACTAGGCCCTCAACATAGTAAATCTATATCATTGCTTATGTAAGCTTATTTTCATTACACTCCTTATCTTTATTTGCCATCATTTCTATACGTTTATATCAATAATGGTTTAAAAATGGTGAGCACAAACAATGAATGTCCTTGCTTTTTCATCTATATTGATTAAGATTTTTAATTTCTTCCTTATAGAAAGATTTAATCACTCTGATGCAAAAACACAAAAAGATACCAATAGATTATTAGATGAATATCACTGGGTCATAGGAAAAAACACTTCTACTCAATTATTATATACATCTGATCATCCAGTTGCCCAAACAAAAACACTTCAGCAATTACACTAATTAAATGAGAATTCAAATTTACTTGGATTTTCAATAGTTTGAACTTTTTAAAAAAACGCTAGAGAAAATTTTTTTCGCTATGTTAAAATTATAGATGAATCTTAATAAACTTAACCTTTTACTAAGGGAAGTTTTTTTATTTTGGTCAATAAAATATTTAATAGTTTAACAAAAAGGAGAGATAAAAGTGAACACATTACAACACTTAGTCACAGAATGTGCAGAGATTTTCCCTCAACATGAAGCACTAGTTGAGCATAATGAACGTTATACATTTAAAGAATTTCACGAAAAAGTAAATCAGTTATCTCATTATTTCTTAGAAAAAGGTATTCAAAAGGGAGACCGTATTGGCATTTTAGCTCATACAAGTATTGCATACCCAGTTGTTATGATGGGTATTTTACAAGTAGGAGCTGTTATTGTTCCATTAAGTAAAAGTATGACACCTTATGAACTTGATAGCATCATTACAAGCGGACAGTTAAAAGCCATTGTTTATCATCATGAATTTAAGCCAGTTTTGGAAAAAGCAGAGCAAACTCACACAATTAGCTTTATGCTATTGATTGAAGATGCAAAAGAATTCACGACTCAATTTTCATCATATGAAACAACTAGACCAGCAGTGCTTCCTGAAGTACTACCAGAAGATCTTGCATTAATGATGTTTACATCAGGTACCACAGGTAAGTCAAAAGGCTGCATGATTGCACATGGAGCGCTAAGTGCCTTTTTAAATTTTGATGGCCTAGAAATATGTGCAAATTTCGATACGAATATGCGCTACCTGTTTGTACATCCATTCTTCCATATAAGTTCAATGTGTTTCTTTTTCATGTGCGTAAAATCTGGAATCACAATGGTATGTTCAAAGGAAACAGAGCCCGCTAAAGTAATCGATATTATTGAAAAAGAAAACGTAAAAATGTTATTTGCATTACCACCAGCCCTTAAATATATTGTAGAAAAGCTTGAAAAACAGCCTCACTATGATTTTCCACTAAAACTTGCTTTTTCAGGTGGAACAAAAGTATCTGAATCTCTAATTAAACAATATGACCGTCATGGCATAATTTTAGCTCATGGATACGGAAGTACAGAAGCAGGGGTTATCAGCTCTTGGCATCCTCAAATGGGGTGGAAAAAAATAAGCTCAGCTGGTAAACTAGCTCCGCATGTAGAAGTTAAAATTGTGGATCCAGAAACACGTGAAGAAGTATCAACGGGAGAAAAAGGAGAAGTCCTTGTACGAAGTCCTTATATCTTTAAAGGCTACTGGAAAAACGAAAAGGCAACAAATGCTGTCTTGCAAGATGGCTGGTTAGCTATGGGAGATGCAGGACGCTTGGATGAAGACGGATTCCTTTATATTGAAGGCCGCTATAAAGATGTGATTGTATACGGAGGAGACAATATCTACCCTGATCAAGTAGAAGAAGTTGTACTAGCTGTAGACAATGTATTAGAAGCGACAGTTGTTGGTATGCCTGATGATGTTTATGGTGAAGTTCCTTATGCCTTTGTGGTCAAAGAGCAGAACTCAGGACTAACAGAAAAAGAGGTAGTAAACTTCTGTAGAGAACGATTAGCACCGTATAAAGTGCCAAATGTTGTATTCGTATCTTCACTTCCTAAAAACAGTGTAGGAAAAGTTTTAAAAAATGAAGTAAAAAACAAGCATGAGCATATGTGCAAAAATTGATGTAATTGACGAGTTTCTTCATGATATAGAAGAAACTCGTCAAAAAGCATTTTGTGTACATCAGCAGTGTGAAGACCAATGGTAGGTTCATCCTTAATATATAGGATCGAACCGGTAGATGTTTTAAGTAACTCAGCTGCCAGTTTTACGCGCTGAGCTTCGCCACCAGTCAGTGTAGTTGAAGGTTGGCCAAGCTTAATATATCTCAGACAGGTTTTACCGTGGCAGCATTCAAAAAAGCAAACAGCTTCCTCTGCAGTCATCTCTAGCACATCGTCAATACTTTTACCCTTATAACGAATATCCAGCATTTCGTCGTTGTAACGTTTCCCTTTACATATATCGCATCCTACATAAACATCAGGTAGAAAATTAATCTTTTTTATAAATTAATTTACTTTTAATTCGATTTCAACTATATGTTAATGTTTCATTACACTTTCTGAATTATAAGGGAACTGACAATGTGATTCTCTTTCTTTTAACTTGCTTTTCACCTAAAGCAAGTCTTTTTTATTTATCAGGATGAAACTTAATAAAATTTATAGGTTACATCGTATCACTATATTTCATTAATAATGTAGCTAAATGTATTCTCGTAAACCTTACTCATCTCTGCAACCTTGAGTGAATAAACTGGATGAGCCATTTCCCCTATAAATTCCAAAGCTAAACACCTTTGCCATATGGAAAGGTGTTTTATGTTTTTATTGCTTTTCGCTATCGTTATCAATACTGTTATCAGTATCAATATCAATATCAGTATCAGTATCAATATCAGTATTGGTCTGAATACCATTACTATATTTGAAATCAATAATGGTTTTTCTAATTTCTTCTCTAATTTCAGGATTTTCTTTTAAGAAAATCTTAGCGTTTTCTCGTCCCTGTCCTAAACGCTCCTCATTATATGCAAACCAAGATCCAAACTTTTGAACAATATCTAATTCAGAACCAATATCTATGATTTCCCCTTCTTTTGATATACCTTCTCCATACATAATGTCTACTTCAGCAGTGCGAAAAGGAGGTGCCATCTTATTTTTGACTACTTTAATTCTTGTTTTATTACCAACTATGTCATTTCCTAGTTTAAGTTGTTCACCCCGGCGAACCTCAAGACGAACGGAAGAATAGAATTTTAATGCTCTTCCACCTGGCGTTGTTTCCGGATTTCCAAACATAACGCCTACCTTCTCCCTGATTTGATTGATGAAGATGGTAATGGTTTTTGACTTATTGATTGCTCCAGATAGTTTACGAAGAGCTTGAGACATCAAACGAGCTTGTAGACCTATGTGAGAGTCTCCCATTTCCCCTTCAATTTCTTTTTGTGGAACTAATGCTGCTACTGAATCAACAACAATAATATCAACAGCACCACTTCTAACTAATGCTTCGGCAATTTCAAGTGCCTGTTCACCAGTATCCGGTTGCGATAACAGTAACTCATCAATATCTACACCTATTTTTCTTGCGTAAACTGGATCAAGTGCGTGTTCAGCATCAATAAAGGCAGCTCGACCTCCACTTTTTTGTACTTCTGCAATTGCGTGTAAGGAAACTGTTGTTTTACCTGAACTTTCGGGTCCGTAAACTTCCATAATTCTTCCTTTGGGATAACCATTAATTCCAAGAGCTATATCTAAAGCTAATGAGCCTGAGCTAGATGACTCAACTTTTGTATATGTGCCTTCTCCCATCTTAATAACTGATCCTTTACCGAATTGTTTTTCAATTTGTTTTAGAGCCATATCTAGTGCTGCTTGTCTATTATTCATAATTTGAAGCCTCCGATTGTTAATTTTATATCCATTTATTTCCCGTTATAGTGTATGTTTTATTAAATAAAATTAATAAAGCAGCAGTGAATCTCCCGACTAAATACTAAAGCATTATAGGCGGGACATCTATTAACTTAAATACAGCTGTACTCACGCGATTTGAGCACCATTGGTGCTTGATTCCCTGATGTAAGCTAATTAATGAAGCCAAAGTCTGCTGTGTTCAAGAGATTTAGATCCATAATACTTTAGTAGGTATTCATCTTCTTGCTCCGTCCATAGCTTTTGATTTTTACTCAATGTTATCTCCCTCCGGTGCGTGAAGAAATCTTAAAATGAAGAAGTCAGTAAAAAGGACGTTAGTAACCTGTACTAACGCCTTTGATGCTATTTAATATTTTATAGATTAATACTCTTTTTTTCGTAATTATTTAGATTAATTATAGCAGGATATATATGCCCCTAATGTTTATTTATCATCCGGAAATTAAATGATATTGTATGATATTTAAAACATGTGTAATACTGAGTTCCATCACTTTTCAGTTTTCCTTTTTGCCGAAGTAGTTTTTTTATGCTTGGTTTTTGGATTTTTAGCCTGTTCGGCGGCTAATCTAGTAGCTTTCTCCATACGTTCCTGTTGTAGTTTTCGCTCTTGCTCTATTTTCTGTTCGTAAATTTTATGAATCTCATGTTGAACAACCAGCTTGTCAATCAACAAGAAATTCTCAAAAGCGTCGGGGAAAATAAAGGATTTAAGACCAATTTGTTTACCAAATTGGACCGTAATTCGATCCTCAGTATTTTCAACTACCTGTCCTTCGCCAAACTGACGGTGCTTTACCCGTTCATTCGCTAGATTCATCATTTTTGTCTCCTATACTAGCTTTAAAGCTCGAATTATTAAGATATTTTTTAAAATACTTACCTGTATGACTAGTCTCACAATCTGCTACTTGTTCCGGCGTACCACAACATACGATATAACCTCCGCCTGTACCGCCTTCTGGACCCAAGTCAATTATATAATCAGCATTCTTGATTACATTCAAATTATGCTCAATCACTACCACAGTGTTACCTAACTCGGTAAGTTCTTGAAGAATATTGATTAGTTGGTGTACATCAGCAGTGTGAAGACCAGTAGTAGGTTCATCCATAATATATAAGGTCGAACCGGTAGATGGTTTAAGTAACTCAGCTGCGAGTTTTACGCGCTGTGCTTCACCGCCGGACAGTGTAGTTGAAGGTTGACCAAGCTTAATATATCCCAGCCCGGTTTTACAGAGTGCTTCAATCTTCTTACGAATGCGCGGAAGATTTCGGAAAAAGGTGAAGGCTTCCTCTGCAGTCATTTCGAGCACATCGGCAATACTTTTACTTTTATAATAAACCTCCAGTGTTTCACGATTATACCGTTTTCCTTTGCATATCTCGCATTCTACGTAGACATCAGGTAGAAAATGCATTTCAATTCGCATAACTCCATCTCCACCACATGCCTCACAGCGCCCACCTTTTGTATTAAAAGAGAACCGCCCGGGACCATATGCTCTTAATTTGGCTTCGTTTGTGTTGGCAAACAGCGCCCGAATGTCATTGAATAGTCCTGTGTACGTAGCCGGATTTGAACGTGGTGTACGCCCAATTGGGCTTTGATCGATATGAATCACTTTATCCAAATACTCAATTCCATCTATGCTACGGTGCCTTCCCGGTTTAGTATGCGCACCATTGAGTATAGAAGCGAGTTTTTTTTGTAAGACTTCGTTAACCAAGCTTGATTTACCGGAGCCAGATACACCCGTCACACAGGTTAAGGTTCCCAGGGGAATTGATACATCAATATCTTTAAGATTGTTTTCGGTTGCTCCAATAATTTTCAAAACTTTACCATTTCCAGTTTTCCGTTTTTTTGGAAATGGGATACTTCGGATACCAGACAGATATTGGCCTGTCAGAGAACGAGGTTCATTTATAATACAATTCAAGTTACCTTGAGCTATAATCTCGCCGCCATGCTTACCTGCTTGTGGACCAATATCAATGATCCAGTCTGCAGCTCGAATAATGTCTTCGTCATGTTCAACAATAATTATAGTGTTACCGAGATCTCGCATTTGTTGAATTACTTTAAGCAACTGGTCATTGTCTCTCTGATGCAGACCAATTGACGGCTCATCAAGAATGTAAAGCACACCAGTCAACCTGGAACCAATTTGAGTAGCTAGGCGGATTCGCTGACTCTCCCCACCAGATAAAGTGGTGGCAGTACGTCCAAGTGTCAAATAACCCAGTCCTACATTATCTAAAAATAATAACCTTTCTTGAATCTCTGTTAATACAGACTCTGCTATGGTTGCACGAGCGCCAGATAGCTTTATATCTTTAATGCAGGTTAAAGCTTGTGTAATGGATAAATTGCAAAAATCGGCTATATTTATCGAATCGATAGTTACTGCTAGTATACCAGGCTGCAGTCGATTACCATTACAAGTGGTACAGATTAGTGGAGACATGTACTCCTCTAATTCCTTTTTGACAGGCTCCGATGTTGTCTCTACATAACGGCGTTCAATGTTTCTAATCACACCTTCAAATGATTTACGTGTTGTTATTACAGATTTTATCTTCTTCTGATGTGATTGCAGTAGTTCAATGTCGGTGCCATATAATAAGGCATCAACAGCAGATTGTGAGAATTCTATGAGTGGTGTATCTAAGTCAAAGTTATATTTTTCAGCAAGGGCTTCATAGTATATCCTTGCAGATGAACCTTGTTCAGGATTTTTCCAACCTTTGACTACAATTGCTCCTTGTCGGAGCGATAGTTTTCGATTCGGTAAGATTTTATCAGGATCGGCCTTAAGATGGTAACCAAGACCAGCACAACTTACACACGCTCCATGTTGACTGTTAAAAGAAAACATGCGTGGCGATAATTCTGGAAGTGAAAACCCGCACTGTGCACACCCAAAGCTTTGAGAAAAAATAAATTCTTCCTTAGTACCATAATCATAAATAATGACTGTATCTCCTGACAGTTTTATCGCCATTTCCAACGAATCAACAAGTCTTTGTTGATTCCCAGCACGGACTACCAGACGATCAATTAAAATCTCAATTGTATTTTTTTTATTAGCAGAAAGCTGAATAGGATCGTTTGTACTTACTATTTCACCATTGATGCGGAGCCGGGCATATCCTTCTTTTTGTGCCTGTTGAATAACCTCACGGTGTTCTCCCTTCTGATCATGAATCATAGGAGCAAGCAGTGCATAGCGAGTACCTTCAGGTAATCGGTTGATTTGATCTACAATTTGGTCTATCGACTGTCTGCTAATTTCTAGCCCACAGTTTGGACAGTGCGGCACACCAGCTCTTGCCCATAACAGTCGTAGATAGTCATAAATTTCGGTTACTGTTCCAACAGTGGAGCGCGGATTGTTGGAAGTCGTCTTTTGTTCAATCGCTATCGCTGGCGATAAACCATCAATTTTGTCAACATCAGGTTTATTTAACTGTCCTAGAAACATTCGAGCATAAGAAGACAAAGATTCAACATACTGCTTTTGTCCCTCTGCATATAGAGTATCAAAGGCGAGACTGGACTTGCCAGAACCGCTGACTCCTGTCAAAACAACAGTTTGATTACGAGGAATATTTAAACTAATATTTTTAAGGTTATTCTCTCTAGCACCAGTAATTTGAATAAATTTTTGCATAAAAACCTCCGATAATATAGGTTTGAGCTGAAGAAGCTATGAAGTTTACAAAAAGTCAAAGTTATTCTCATATTATAAAAAAATAGCTGACTCTTACTATAAAAACAGAAGCTTCTAACCGAAAAGAGGGGCAATGGCTTTACTCTGTAATGTTTAAAGAGATAAAGCAAGAGCTACTGTAGAACTCTTGCTTTATCTCTTCTAATTTTCAGATGAAAGTATTTGATATGTTAAACTAAGGTTTTCAAATCTTCTTTTGTAAATGTGGATAATTCTTCAATCCTTCCTTCCTGAATTTTGGTTACCCAGTCTGGATTGCTGATTAATGCACGTCCAATAGCGATTAAGTCGAATTCGCCACTATCCAGCTTATACGTAAGCTCATCCAGATGCGCAGTTGGGTCATTTTGTTTCGTCTGCCCTTGCTGCAAGCCTTTTGTCAATTCAGCATTAGTGCCCACAGAGCCTACAGAAATAACAGGCTTACCAGTGAGCTTCTTTGTCCATCCTGCCAAATTAAGGTCAGAACCCTCAAATTCAGGTTCCCAAAATCGACGAGTTGATGCGTGGAAAATATCAACACCAGCTTCCACAAGTGGTGTGAGAAAACTTTTTAGCTCCTCAGGATTTTTCGCTAGTTTGAAATTATAGTCGTTTAATTTCCATTGAGAAAATCTAAAAATAATTGGGAAGTCAGGACCAACAGCCTCACGTACAGCCTTAATAACCTCTACGGCAAAACGAGTACGTTGAACTAAATCCCCACCATATTCATCCGTACGTTTATTAAAGGAATCCGCAAAAAATTGATCGATTAGATAGCCATGAGCTCCGTGGATTTCAACAGCGTCAAAACCAACTTTTTTAGCATTGGAGGCAGCTTGTGCATATCTCTTAACAAGTTCATGAATTTCTTGGACACTGAGAGGTTCAGATACTTGTTCTCCTTTAAAGTTAATACCAGAAGGCCCAACAGAATTAACGTCTACATCAGGAAAATGATTTTTCTCCCGTGCCATACCTGTATGCCAAATCTGCGGAGCAATTTTCCCACCGGATTCATGCACTTTTTGAACGATACGAGCCCATTCATTTAATGCTTCTTCTCCATAAAAATGGGGGACATCATGTTCTGCTCCTGCAGCTGGGTGTTCAATAAGCACTCCCTCCGTAATAATTAACCCCACTTTATTTTCAGCTCTGCGACAGTAATAGTCAGCTACGTCATTTCTTGGAATTCCATTTGGTGAAAAACTCCGAGTCATAGGTGCCATTACAATGCGATTTTTAAGTTTTAGATTTCCAAATTCAAAAGGTTTAAACAAAGACTCAATAAATTTAGATAAATTCATGATTCCCACTTCCTTTACTCGTTAAATTTCAATTTTATACGTTACATTACCATTTGGAAGATTCGCAATATTTTCAATCTGAAGGGCTAAGAAACATATTTGTCCATATTAAATTTCATAATTACAATACCTCCTTGTTATTGACAAGATGCATCTTAACATATTTTCTGCGCATTTTTGCAAGCATTATTTTCAAGTTTTTTCGATCTTACTGCTTTGAAATGAAAATTTATATGGAAATAAATTGCATGTTATATGCACTAATAATGAATGGCAAATGCAGATTATAAACACATAAAGCTACCTCTTTAATGGTTCATGAATTAGTGTTTAATCCAATACTTTGTATCAACTGATTATTAACGGCTGTCTCATTCCAATGAGAAAAATTCACATTTTAGACATATTTATTCCCAGAAAACCCTTGACACGCGTGTGGTAAAATTAATTTAAAGAGTTTTGTTGGTTTTCCAATAAGTCAGGAGTGGGTCTAATGTTTAAAATCGGTGATAAAGTATTTTATCCTTTACATGGAGTGGGTTACCTCAGTGGGATCGAAGAACTCAGAATTAATGCTAATTTTAAAGTGTATTATAAAATTTACATTACTGATCAAAAGTTATTTATATACGTTCCAAAAGAAAAAGCACAAAAATTAGGTCTACGTCTTATTTCTTCAGTAACCAAACTGAGGTCTGTTAGTCAACGTCCTTATGATCATAAAAAAAACCTAACGCTAAGTTATTTTGAAAGAACAAGTTCCCTTAAAGAACAATTGAGATTGGGGAGATGTGAGGATCTTATTCAACTTGCAAGAGATTCTCGGTATGCAATGAACAAAAAAATTAAACTTTCTAGGGAAGAACATGATATTTTCAAAACTGCTAATTCCTTGTTGGAACAAGAAATTATGATGATTGAAGGTGTTTCCTCACAAGTTGCTCGTGAATTTATAGAAAACGATTTTAAGAAAATATCGGAGAGAACTATCTAGCTATAGGTTTAATTTGCTTTTCAATTAATGTGTTTAATACAAACATAATTATCAAAAAAGGTAACTTCTTTTCATTAATTACATTATTTCAACCCAAATTTTTTTACAAGGAAGAATTGCATAAGAGAATATTATATCTATACTCCGCATTTTTCAGATAATTTATCATTACTTCCGCGACTTGACACCAAATCATAGGCAATCCTTTTATAAACAGAAAAAAGGAGTAAATACATAATTTACTCCTCTTACTTATTTCTTATGTTTGCTTTTCATAATCTGATGTTTTAACCTCTCAGAAGCCTGGCATATAATCACGGTTTTTTATAAGAAGCGAAAAAAGTTATTGCGGTCCCACCGAAAATTTAAATTGCGGTGCCCTATTGCCTTTTTCTGCGAACGAAAACTTGTTAATATTTACATTACTAGTAGAGTTAAGGGAAGGGTGAATATCTTGATATCAATCACATCAGCTGAAGTGGGAATGAAGATTAATGAATGGCATAGGCATATTCAAAAATTCAACGTTACTGATGCTGAAATGTTAAAAGCTGAAATCGAACGTGATATAGAGGTTATGGAAGAAGATCAAGATTTGCTTATTTATTATCAATTAATGGCCTTTCGCCATAAGATCATGTTGGAATACACGCTGCCATCTGATGAAAATCGAATGGAACTTTCAGAATATTTAAAGAAAATCGAAGGCCATAAGAAAAAACTAGACAATATGCGGGCATATTATTATAACTTCTTCCGCGGGATGTATGAGTTTAGAAACGGTGAATACACAAAGGCCATTACATATTACAAAAAAGCTGAACGCAAAATTCCAACGATCTCCGACAAGATTGAAAAAGCTGAGTTTTATTTTAAGTTATCCGAAGTCTATTATCATATGAAAATGACTCATATCTCAATGCACTACGCTGAACTTTCATACAATATCTATAAAAAACATGAACTTTATTCTGTTCGGCGTATTCAGTGCCATTTTGTCATTGCCGGTAACTACGATGACCTTGAAAATCATGAAAAAGCTCTCCCCCACCTTCAAGAAGCTTTAAAAGGTGCCGAGCTGCTTAAAAGTAAAAATACTCACATCTATGCCACTGCATTTTTTAATCTCGGCAACTGCTATCACAAAATGGACAACTTAAATAAGGCTGCTCGTTACATCGAACAAGCCTTGGTTCAATACAAAAAAATTAACTCTGACGTACTTCCGCAAGCTTATCATGACCTAGCGTTGATTTATTTTAAACAAGGCAAAAAAGAACAAGCAATGGATTGCTTCCGCAAAGGAATCAGAAGTGCTGTAGATTTTAAAGACGAACTTTTTATGAACTTATTTGAAGCATTAGACGTTCTTTATATAAGAAATGGCGATACACCTAAACTCCTCAACATTTTTTCTCGTTTAGAGAACGGCAAAGGATACCCTTATCTGGAAGATCTGGCATTGTTAGGAGGCAACCTTTTCGATTATAATGGAAAAATAGAGGATAGTATCATCTGTTTCAAGAAGATGGTATATGCTCAAAAGCAAATATCGAAAGGGGAATGCATGTATGAAATCTAAATTGTTTATCAGTTTATCCGCCGTTTTAATTGGACTTGCCTTTTTCGGATCTATGTCTAATGGCGAAATGAAGGAAGCATCCCGGAATGTAACTCTAGCACCTACTCATGAATTCCTTGTTTGATTCGATAAACAACATTAGTTCTAATTCCCTTTAGCCGTTTCATAACGGCTTTTTCTTATTTCTGATACTGAAAAAATCCATCATACATAAAGCTTTTGAGGTGAACATTTTGGACTTATTTGATGAATGCTTAGAAGCTCTAGGGAAAAACAAAGAAATCTTATCAGAAGAATTAACGGCAAAATATTATGAACTGCTTTCAAACAGTTTTCCCTTTACATCTTGGGGACGAATCAAGTGGAAAGAAGTTTGTTGTCATCAATCTATAGTTTACGAGGAAGAGATTTACGATTGACTAGCTAAACACCATTTTAAAGATAGGAACATTATTATTCTTTGGGGTTACGGAGAACAGCCAGCATTAAAAACCAGTCTTGAGCATGCATTAAACGTAATTGATGATGTAACTGCCGTTGGATCAGATACTTTTATGTTTAGTGAATCTGGCTACGTTATCGAAATTTTTCATGATGGCGATGTTACAATTGGAAAGTCCCCTTTCATTGAAAGGATTAGCAAATAGGTAAAATGACACAGATCGAATGATTCATTTCCACCATTTGATCTACATAACAGTTAGTTTCATCATTCTTCCATGGTAATATTTTGTTATATGATTAAATGAGAGGGTATGATTATGAAAGTCTTTGAAGCTAAAACACTTATGTCTGAAGCTACAGACCGCGCCAAAGAATATAAAGAACTAAGGACGCAAATGGTCAACTTGAGAAAAGCTTTACAAAGCGTCGCTGAACTGGACGACAGCGAATTCTCAGGTAAAGGCGCTAATAACATTAAAGCATTCTATCACGATCATGTTTGTGTCACTGATCAATGGATTGACTACATTGACATGAAAATCGCATTCTTTAACAGCATTGCCGGAGCTGTCGAGGACAAAGGCCTCTCTGATGCTTATATTGAGGAATCTTTTCTAGAACATGAACTGGCTAACGCCCATAAAAAATCAAAATCCATCATGTCTGAACAGAAAAAAGCCATGAAAGATATTCTAAACGATATCGACGACATCCTCCCGCTCGACTTGTTTTCAACAGAAACCTTCAAGGATGAGCTTGCAGATGCCAATGACAAACGCAAAAAAACAATTGAAAAACTAGGTGATCTTGACGAAGATTTACTGACAGAATATGCTATGTCAGAACCAAATGAACAATTCATCAAGTCAGATTTCCAAAAGCTCCAAGAAGCAACGGGCAAAGGCAAAAACGCTACGCCCATCCACTACAACGCCAAGGCGTACCGTGAAAGCGACATACATAAGAAAAAAGGCGATATTGAGAAACAGACTGAAGCCTATTTGAAGATTAAGAAAGAAGAAGCGAAGGAACGCGAGATAAAAGACTTAAAGAAAAAGCTTGCGAATGGTGTCTCAGATCCGGATGAGTATTTAGAAATTGCGAAGAAGATCGGGTATGAGAACCTTGAGCCTGCACAGTTACAGTATGTAGTGCAGCTAGAACAAGCAAAACAGTTGAAGTCCGTCGGTGAAAGTGTAATCAATGCTGGTAAGACAGCATTTGATATCATCGATGGTGTTAATGATGGGATTAACGATACGATTGACGATACGATATATGGCATCAAAGACTTGGTTGTAGGAGCCTGGGAATATTCACAGCTTCCTATGGAACTAAAACTTACAAAAACAATTACAACAGTCTTAAGCGTTCCCTCCTATCCAAAAATAATCTGGACAAACATCGCCGATTCATGGAATGATAAAATGATAAATGGTGATGCATACACAAGAGCACATTATATCAGTTATGCAATCGGCAATATTGTTGGACCAAAAGGTGCGGGTGCCGCAGTACAAACCACTACTAAGCTCTCAAAAGTGGGTAAAGTGGCTGAAGGTGGAACAGCAGCTTCTCATGTGAATAATGGGATTAAAAAGGGAACAGCCTATATTCATTCTATTGTTAGAAATAAGAATGATCTTGCACTTGTCGGGATTGCCCAAGACATCGACAATACATATAATATTAAGAATACGCCTTTATTAAAAAGGATTATTGAAGATAAAAAAGAGAGTGTACTTAGAAAATCTGAAACTTCTAACAACATGGGTATCGGTAATGTCAAACAAGGTGATAGTACCCCTCTCGCACCTGGTGGAGGATTAGCTGCTCATGAGGCAAAAGGCGGGCATCTTATAGAAAGACATGTTGGGAAGACCGACGAAGAACTAATTCAAAGACTTGATAAGAGCAAAATGAGTAACAAGAAGATATCCGGTTCATCATCATTTAAAGATAGAGCAACTGCAGAAAGAGTTGCTAATAGTGCTCTCACAAATAATAAAGCGAAAATAGAAAAATGGTTAAATAGTGATGTGAAAAAGCCTTTAGTACTCTCTTATAAAGGGAATGAAGTTTTAGGAAGAGGAATACCAAAGGGAGAAGATACAATTACTGATTTAACTAATGCTAAAATTATATTGAAAAAGAACAAAGATGGTAGCTTTATATTAACTGGCTACCCAACGAGGTGATACCATGATAGATACAAACATTTCCGAACCTGTTTTTCAATTTCTAGGAGGTATTTTTCATCAAGATATAGAAACTCCAGAATCAGCACTGGACGAATACTTAGAAGAGATTCCAAAAGAAGAGCAAGAAACTGATATAGTAGCATTAAAAGATTTTATTAACAGTGATTATACGGATGAAGAAAAGAATGATTTTATCGATGAAGCTGCTGACGGAGTAGACATTCGTAGTTACGGAGTATCTCCATTAGTATGGCTCGAACAAGTTATTCAAAAAATAGAAAAGAATATTGAAACTTTATAATCCATAAAAGGTCCCTTGAAAATTCAAGGGACCTTTTATTACTTCAAAAGTGCTTTTATTTTTGCTTTCGTTTTCGGTCCATAAATGCCATCAGGATTTAGTCCATTCATCAGCTGGAACCGTCTTACGGCATCTGCTGTTTTTGGGCCATACACACCGTCAATTCCATTATTCTTAGCTCCTTTATCCGGGTAGAAGTATAGTGCAGCCAGTGCTTTTTGAATTTGCCTTACGTCGTCTCCTTTTCGCATCGGGCTTGTCACTTTATAGATGCCAGAATGCAGCGTATATGACGTTTTCTTGCTACTTGAGCTTGTTGTTTTCTTTTTAGCTGTACTTGTTTTGCTTGTACTTATTTTCCCACCTAGCGACTTTAATTCTTTTTCAATGGCAGCCTTAACTTGATTCCATCTTCCCTCTGACAAAATACGATGCGGACAATACTTACCGTTCCAGTCTTGATGCTTGCGGACACGGTCAACACCCCATCCTCGTTCTTTAAGCAGCTGTGCCACAAACTTAATAGCAAGCTTTTCCGCTGCCTTATATCGTGCCCCTCCTGACTTGCTATAACAAATTTCGACACCAATCGACTTACGATTCCCTGTACCGTTTGTTCCATCTCCTGTGTGCCATGCATTTCGATTCGTTGGAATTCCTTGAATGACTTGTTTATCGTCTACCGCAAAGTGAAAACTCGTTGAGCTAGAGTTATTCTTCATGTAAGAAATCTCATTGGCTGCTGAAGCATCATTCGCAGTGTTGTGAATAGTGATGTATTCAGCTTTCATTGGATTAGGACATTTCAATCCATATTTTGATTTAGAGACTAGATTTTTAACAACTTTGATTGGCATATATCCTCTCTCCTTCTGTCTACATAATAAAAAAGCCACTGGCTTAGCCAGCAGCTTTGTCTGCGCTATTCTTACTCTGTTCTTTTTCGTTCTCAATTGTTTGTAATCGATCTGTTATTGTTGATGGGATTTTAACACCGATCTGTGCTAAGTTTTCAGTTATTGACAATCCTTCATTAGCAATATAAAAAAGAACTGTACCAAAGGTTAGGACACCGTTTAAATTGAGGACTGTATCAATAACGTTTGCTAAAATGACCGCAAAGAAATTGAGTAGCTTGCGGACATAGCCAAACCATGCGCTCCGGCTTCGCAGTTTCTTGAATTTCCATGCCTTAATTACTCCTGTTAAAACGTCTATTATGCTAAGAACTAGAAGTAAATCAAGGTACTTCACCCCTCCAAATAAATATACTCTTGCTAAATCTAATGTTTCAAAATTGATAAACAAACTTGTCTCCTCCATTTCTAATCACCTCCTCCGAGGCAAATAAAAATAGGACAGCCGGATCTTATGAGACGGCCGTCCCTCTAACTGAAAAGTTTCCATTTGTTAAAGCTGTAAGCTCCATAACAATTTCTTTAAAACCGGAAATGTCAAAAGACCAGGCTTCAGATTTTCCTTTTGTGCTAGTGGCAAATGTTCCGTCATCCACTTTTTGCCCTCTCAAGGCTCTTTTTGTTCCCGATAAGGATTTACCCCAGAATTTCAATTCACTTGTCTCAGCCGTCCCATAAACTTCAATGAGTAACGTTTTAAATGATCCAACGGTGAATCGGTTACCCTCACCTATGGTTTCTGTTTTATCGTGAAAGACAATATCCATTGTTTTTGCTTGAGTGTCTAATGAGCTAAGGTTCAGGCCTTCAGTCTGAACTTTTAAACGACCATCATCAGTTAAGCTGCTTTTATCTAACTGGACTGAGAACGGAGCAACTGCTGTAATAGGAACAGTGTGGTTAATGTTTATATCCTCTTCACCTGCGCCCAGTGACTGGTATAGTAAAAATTCAGATTGCTGCAGGTTACCATTTCCGTATCTGAAACGGAAATAGCGTTTAGTTAAATGAACCCATTCAGTCTCGCCAAGTGTATTTGCTTTGACAACCAACGAAGAGACTGTAGTCCATGAATTCATATCGTTACTTTCTTCAATGAATAAGGTACCTTCACGATCAGAATAAGCGTGACCTTTTACTTTTGAAATTAAAACCTGACCTAATCGATCTTGACCATATTGCGTGTATACTTCAGTGGCTTTTAAAACTGCGTTCGTCAGCAGCTCTGCATTACCGGAAATTGAAGCTACCGGCACAACAAAATCTCTGTTTCCTTCTCTGTATGGCTTGGCTGCCCCCGGCTTACCGGTTACATCTGTTGGAAATTGAAAACTATATGATGCCATTAAAAATCCTCCTTGCTATAAGATCATGATCATTAGTGGTAAGCATGGGTTTACAACGGAACCACCCCCTTTAAGGCAAAATAAAAAAGCCCTAAATGGCTTCTCCTGTGATCTCTTTATACTGTTCAGCTGTAATGAGTTTTTTCTCTATTCCTTCCTGTAAATCTTCGGGCGAGCAATCTTTGAGATGAATTGCCTGTTTCACCATTTCAGAAGAAGCCCAGTTATAATGCAAAGCCAGCACCCAATAATTCATGAATCTTTCCCTCCTTGTAGAGTAAGCAGTTGCAACTTTATTTTTGAAAGCTCACTTCCCAAAGTTTGGTTTAATTCTTCAAGCTGTTTACGAGCCAGTTTTTCCTGCGATAACTCTTGCGCGAGTAGATCCACTTGAACTGGTGGTTCATATGCAGATGTATTATGAAGCTCTTCCCACCAAGATTTTAACTCTGCTTCAGTTGGTATAGGTGCCCTAATATTCCACTCTGCTATATATGAGGGAGTTCCGTCACCATTATTCTGGACAATAAAATCCTTTGTTGGATCAGCTGTTGGGTATTTAAAAAGAATAGCTTCGCCTATATTCATCGTTACCTCCTAAAATCTTGGATAGTTTCGGCCTCCAAGTTCTTGTATATCAAAAAAGTTAAATACACCATTTTTATCATCTACTGCCCTTTTCAGTGTTTCGTCTCCTCCATAATTACAGTAGCACCAGATTTCAACGTAATCTCCTTTATTCATGGGTACAGTCGCATTGCCGTTTAAACCAAGATTCATCCCATTATCCTTTTCCTGAAAGTCTCCTCTTACATGGTGCAGTGTTTTATATGCTTTTCCATTTAGGTAAACCTTCAAATGAAAGTTTATATAAGATGTATAATTTAAGGTATATATACTTGCCCCGATTAAGTACATTCCATCGTACGGAGCAATAAATCGATTGTTTTTAGTATCAAAAGCATTATGGCTATCCTTGATGACCCTGTTAAATGCAATTTTAGTGTGATCAATCTTTTTCAAATACTGAACACCTGTAGTTCCAATATTCGCATGAGCAAAACCTGATATCTTTTGCCACGGAGTCCAGCCTGAACCACTCCACCAGTGTCTAATCCAAACTCCTGTACTGTCATAGTAAGTCCCAGACTCATTCCCTGTTCCGTAAAAGTATTGAGTGAAACCGTAATTATTATATTTTTCATTTTTGACAATGCCATAACCCAAGGGGTAGCCTGTAGTATTTCCCTGCCCAATGTCCATTAAGGTCAGTCCTAAAGGATATTCTTCCCCTCCTGTTCTTGCATCTTGAATAGCATTGTCTCCAGTAATTAACGTCAGATTGTTATTTTTATAGTTGGTATCCACGTAATATTTTGCATCCGATAAAGCCTTATCCGCTTTTTCCTGAGCTCCGACAATTGTTTCTTTTGCATTCCAATTCTCCCGTTCCACTGGTGTAATGTGCCGTTGTAAATCATTACGATGCTCTTCAAATTCTTTTTTCGAAGCTTGCTGTACATTATCAACGTTCCCTAGCCCGATTTGCGCCTTTGTTGTATTGTGAGGGTTGTTCATGTCATTTTTATGTACAGCTAAATCTTTATGCGCATCTTGAATGCCTTTCTCCCAACGGTTCACATCATCTTCATTAATCGGATCGTCCGGGAGCCAATCTGTTTTTGCATCATAAGCCATTGTTACACCACCTCAAAAGTAATCCTAAAATCTAGCGTTCTATTATTACTAACGTCTAAATCTGTTGTTCTTTCCGTAATCACGTTGTTTTGATCATCAAGTATCTGAACACTCTTAATATGTTTGATGTCTTCCTCTCGTTGAGTAAGCACCGTGACAACGGCACCCTGAATGGTGAGTTCCACAATTTCTGTTTCATTTCCATTCAGCAGCACTTTCGATATTCTATTTTTCAAATCTGCAGCTGTACGCTCTCTATAAAGCTGTGTAATCATACAAGGACCACCTCGTTATTATTGAGCGTGACGGAATAACCTACCTTTAGCTCACTTGCTTTTCGATACCTTCTGTTATTCAAAATGACAGTATCTTTTATTTGGAGTGGCTCATTCAAAGCAGCTCGCAAGGTATATGCCAAATGAGCTGGCTTCATATTCTCCAATGTTTCTATGAGCTCGCTCATATGCTGCATATCATCTATATCAATATCAACATTAAAACGGTACTCTCCGGGAAGCAGCCGAACCTGAGCTGACGGATTTTTCAGGAACCGGTTCAACGCGTGTTCAATGGCCCTATATGTTGCGGGGGGTATGTTGGACATTTTAGAGATTAGACGCAATCGGCGGATCTCATCGGTGTCACCTGATTCCCGCATTACGTTCAAAATCTTTTCCCATCGTTCAAGCCCCCAGGTTGCCGTAGTAACAAACAGCTGATCTGTCAGATCAAAGATACTGTTATTTTGCTTCTCAAATTCCGGAGCTTCCGCTTTAAGAAGTTCAGCCATTTCCTTTAATTTGGTAAGAAACGGCGGCAGGTAAGAAGTCATTTCATCGAGTTTGCTCAATGATGTTCACCTGCCCCAATTTAGGGATTTCGACATCACTCAGAACCAAATTTTCGGCCACGCCGTTGATTTTAATATCTGCGTAATCACTTACTGAAGGTGAATTGTAGACGATATTATTAATCTGCGATAAACGGATAACGTTATCTTCAAAAGCAATCTTTTTAAAGAGATTTAAAACACCTGATTCGATTTCTTGCTTTACCTGTTCGATAGAGCTATTGACCTCGGGAAGTACCTCGGCTGAAATCTCAACCTCTTTCCATACCGCACTCTCCACTGTGACAAAGGCACCTATTGGCGCTTGTCCCTCACCTTGTCCGGGTTCAGGATCAATATAGTTTTTAACCTTAGAAATCAAAATATCGGAAGCAGGTTCCAAGTTAGCATTAGTCACGACAATTTTGACTGTGCCGTCCCCGTTCCAAAGCGGAAAGATCTTTGCCTTCCCCACTCCGTCTACTTCTTCAGCCCATTGTTTATAGTGTGCTTTATTGGCACTGACAGCTTCTCGACGCACGCGGGTAAAATATCTAGCTCTTAAACTGTCATCATCCTCTTCTTCACGTCCAGGAATCAGAATCTCTTTCACAATCGCTTTTTGAAGCCCAGGTATAGTGTCTAATGACAATAGATTCTGGCCAGAAATATTCGCGTTCCCCGCTTCTCCGGCTGTTTCACATTCCAACGTCCCGTCAACTGTGTATTGAAAATAAAGATTATCAACATAAAAGCGAGAGCCTACAGGAATGGTCACACCTTCAGTAAACTCCGCTGCCCTGACTGCTTTTGTGGCAGCCGTTCGCTCGATGCCGGCTTCAGTAGCACGACGATCTAAGAATTCTCCTTGTGCTGTGTCCGAGAAGACAAGTTCCAGCACCGTATCGAGCCAAATGTAAGACTTGGCCAATTCTGCGGCTGCAGGAGCTAAGGCATTATAAATCACGCTGCCTTCCCTTGTATCAATGTCCGCTGAAATGCTGTTCAACATACGATCCATAATCACTTCAAAGGTTTGATCTTCAAACATCTTCGCCAAGCACCTCCTCGATCTCCAATGTTCCTTCGTCAGTTTCGACTGTAAAGGAGACACGGAACGATTCGCCTTGTTTATCTATTTCAAAATCTGTAACAGCAGAAATTCGGTCGTCATAGATCAGTGCTTCCTCTATCAGCCGAGGGATCTCCATTTTCTTATATGCGTCTGTTGTTTCGTTATCTGCCAGCACGTCTTGAAGCTCATTTCCAATGTCATGACTGTAAACAGAATATGCATATCGCTCAGTATGGAGAGACAGATATACAAACTGCTTAATCGCTTCAAGGCCTGTGATAATTTCATTTGTGATACAGCCATTTTCAAAATCTATTTTGTAGGTTTGCGAGGTCTCTATGACTTCGCTGTTATCTTCAATATCATCAAATTCAATTTCTGGCGAAAGGGCCAACCCAGGCACCCCCTATATTTTGTCGAGAATAAAAAATGATTGTCCGCCTTTTAAGGAGACAACCATCACATTCTCACCCATCTTTAGTTCTTCATCTCCTCCAGCGCGCAGCCGTTTAGGAATAATAATCAAATCAGACGGAATAATTAGCTTTTCATTTTCATTGAGTTTAATTTCAACAGGAGAAACGGAAACCACTTCAGCCGGCATAATATCCACCGGTGACTCAGAATCAACTGCACCGACAGCCAAATGTTTGATTGCTTCACTTAATCTCATGAGGAAACACCATCAGGGATAGAATTTTTCTCAACCACATCAATGGTCATCGTGTGTGTCGATCCTTTAAATTCGTGTTTATCTGTATCAATCCAGTATGTTTTCTTAACCCCGACTTCCGGAATTGAGATATAGACGGGCAAGCCGCTCTGAAGATCCGGAATGCCAATCGCTTGAATACTCTTAAGTTCTTTTTTAACACCTTTTTTCTGTGCCTGTTTGACTTTCGCACGCTCCTGAAGCTGCGCCTGGTTAATGTTATCAGAAACCGTTTCGACATACTGAAGCACACCATATTTACTGATCCCTGAGCTGTCACTTGCGGTGGCTGTGTATGTTTTATTGTCTTTCTGCCGGCGGAGCTTTACTTTTGTGGCTGTGTCATTAATGGAAGTGCTGTATTGATAACCAGTAATGTTCACACCCGATTCTAGCACCCATACTTCTGAAGGATCTGGCCAAGCTCGTAGACCGAGCTTTCCTTTCGCAGAATATAATTGATAATTCCTTCCTGTTTGGCTCTTCGTTTGTTTCAAGGCTTTCAGAATCATGTCATAAAGGCTCGTATCATCTTTAAACACTAATGATTTAATGGTGTAACCCGTATTTGCAATGGATGTAGTCGGAATCTGAAAATCTCGCGCCAACCGTTTTATAATCTCGTCTGCACGTTGATTTGAGAAAACATAAACATCTTTGTTCTTAACCAGATATTGCAGCATGTCATAAGCCGTAAAGGTCAGCCCATGTTCTTCCGGATTGCGAGAAAACACAATACCTCGAAACAGCTCTTTCCCTTTCCACTTAAACAGAACCGTATCCCCTTCTGATACGCTGTAATATGAATGGGTTCCTTGTTTCGTTATGATCTTTGCTGTGATTGATCGCGGTGCCTGATACCGTTGTCCCTCAAGAGAAACACTTTCAGTCACCAGCTCAAGCCATTCCGTTTCTTTAATGACGAAAAGTTCTATCATTGTCATCACCTGCTTACTGCGGTATCTTTAATTTTTGCCCAGGAAAGATCCAGTGTCCTGGCTGTCTTATATTCCGTTTGCTTCGTTTGATCATAGCCTTTTTATTGACGTTCCAGATCTTGCGCCATTTTGTACTGTCTCCATAAAATTTGCCCGCAAGGTCCCACAGTGTATCGCCTTTCTTAACGGTGTATGTTTTAGGAGCTGATTTAGATGGCCGTTTCTTCTTCGTCTTTTTCTTCTGCTTGATCTTCCGCGGCGAAGCAGTTTTGTATTCCTTCAGCTTTATTTCATAATCACGATCACCTATATCTTTTTGGCCCTCGCTATAAGAAAAAACCTCGATACTGCAAGTTAAATTAATTTTCGTTCCAGTAATTAAGAATTGAACCGGCTTTTTAGATTTCACCCATTTCTCGATCTTTGTAATAGCATTTTCAGGAGAAGGAAATCCCTTATACTCAGCAAGCGGGCTGTGTTTCTTTGGAAAAAAAGAATAGAACGAAATTTCTTTCGCTCCCGGTTTATCAATAAAAGTGATCTCCCCAAAACTAGCCACTTTTACTGATTCATTTTGAATTGTGTTTGAAATATCAATTTGTTCAGGAAGGACAGGAAGCCGCAGCTTGTCCTTCCCTTGTGACATCCAGAATTCATATATGGATTTAGTCAAAAGCAACGACTCCCTTCGTTCCAATGTTGATATCCTGTTCAAGCTCCTCGACAAGGGCCTGCTTAATCTTAGCTACAAGGCTGTTCATGTCTTGGTCATTGTGAAAATGCTGATCACCATTAAACTGGATAACAACTTCTTTGCCTCCTGCAGCTGTAACTGTTGTTTGTTGGCTGCCTGTAGTAGCGGCTGTTATTTGACCGGAGGATAATTCAGTTTGGCCAGTTTGAGATGGGTCTGTGACTTCCATTCCGAGCGCTTTAGCTGCTTGAGCTAACAGATAGCGGCCGCGGATGCCCCGCTCCTCCGGAATGATCCATTCCCGTTTGTTTCCTTCACCGACAAGGGCAATCTGCTCTTTGGTAATGAGTCCGCCGTTCGCATAACCAACATACGGTCCACGGCGTCTCATGCTTCTAATGCCTGGTACATTATTAATTGATCCATATCTGCTTTTGATATAGCCAATCGCAGCAGCAGCGTTGTGAATCGGGTTAAGAATATTATTCATGCCCGGCAATTTGTGTGCGTTGAAGGTACTTGGGATTGTCTGCATGAGCCCCTGAGATGGATGTCCTGCTTTCGCATTACTATCCCATAAGTTGATTGCCTTCGGATTACCGCCTGACTCATGCTGAGCAATTGTCATCAGCCCTGGAAGCCAGCTCATCGGTGTCTTTGTAGCCATGATAGCAGCCATGAGCCATTGCTTTACATTCCCGCTTACTGCACCCATTCCGGAATAAGCAGCAGCTAGTGAGCCTGCTTGTTTTTCAGCAAACTTTTTCACATCAACAGAATCCAGACCTTTTACAATACCTATAGAGGCAAAACGACCAAGACTCATCATGACACGGGAAGGTGAATGAATATCCAGCTCTTCACGAAATGCCTTCTCAACTTTTTTCGCCAGTTCCTTGGCAGCCTCATTGACTTCACTTGCCTTAGAAGTCATGCCTGAAACAAAATTACCGATCATACCGCTCCCCCATCCGTTTGATGATTCTTTAGAGCGGATAAACGGCTTGTTAATATGAGTGCTGACGTATTGATCAGTACCAGTTTGTGAGCTATTTTGTCCGGAAGCAAAACCTTTGATCGTTCCGCTTCCCCATGATGAAGATTTATTAACAGTGTTCTGAAATGGCATTTTAACCTTCGTCTGCAAGAAGCTATCTGTACCGGTCGAAGTGCTGTTTTGACCTTTAGCATATCCATTGACCACTTGCTTTCCGTAATTCGGAAAATAAGAGATTAAATTGTTCATTGGCTGGCAAACGTTTTTCTGTTTCCAAGCGTCCATAGAAACAACATGATCTCCAATTCCTTGATCAAAGCCTTTAGTGAACTGTTGACCAAATGAAGTCGCTTGTTCATCCAGACTGGATGTGTCAATGATAGGAGATACAGAAGCAGTCACCGCCGCTCTACGGATTAGCGGGGAAGTTGTTGGTTCACCTCCTGCAGATGAAGCAGATGCTATATCATCAACAACATTCATCCCTAATTTCGAAGCAGCTTGAGAAAGGAGCATTTTGCCGCGACCTTTATTATTCTCAACAGGAATAACAAACTCTTTACCAGCTTCACCAATCCAAGATATCGTTGGCTTCGTAATGTAACCACCAGTAGCATGTTTCTTTGGCTTTTCTTTTCCCGTACCAAATAAATAATTTACGCCACTCTTCACATATCCCCACGCTTTACCAGCAGTTTTTTTCGCACTTGAAGCTACTTTACCACCAACTTCTTTTACTCCGCCTAAAATACTGCTTCCCAATTCCTTTACACTCTGCCACTTTTCAGACCACCACTTCTTACTAAAAAGGGTTTCTGAGATGGAACTCTTAACACTTTTCCATATTGATTTAGCATTGTCCCATTTATTTTTTGACCAGCTCTTTACACTTTCCCATTTTCCTGACCACCATTTCTCGCTAAATAAAGTGGACTTTAGCTTTCCTTTAACGGATTGCCAAACAGAAGACGCGCTGTCCCACTTACTTTGAGCCCAACCTTTCACGCCTTCCCATTTTCCTGACCACCACTTCTCACTAAACAAAGTGGATTTTATTTTTCCCTTTACGGACTCCCAAACAGATGATGCACTATTCCATTTGTCCTGTGCCCAGCTTTTAACGCCAGACCACTTCTCAGACCACCATTCACTATTAAATAAAGTAGACTTCACCTTTTCTTTTACATGAGACCATGTATCACTTAACCCATTCAGAGAAGTCTTCGCATTACTCTTAATACCGGACCATTTTTCAGACCACCATTTTTGATCAAATAATGTACTGTCTAGTTTCTTTTTTACTTCTGAACCATCAAACGCCTTACCTAAACTTGAACCGCCCATGGTGCCTGCTATACCACCAACTATTCCACCAATGGCTGTTCCCACTCCTGGAATAACACTGCCAATAGCTGCTCCTGTAGCCGCTCCAGCAAGACCACCGCCAGCTGATCCAATTTTTTCACCTACATTGTCTTTATTCATCCCAATTAAATCTGTTGCCGCTAACGCTGTTCCTAATAGAGGGACTCCCTTTGCAAACTTGCCAACACTTTTCAGAGGACTTAAGACTTTCCCGAACTTCGATGTACCGCCTGCAGCTCTACCAGCTGAGTATAGCTCCGATCTCGTAGTGATTATTGCTGATCTTGAATCTCTGGTTGGATTAGTACCTACAGTTCTTCCGGAACGCCTTCTCTCCAACCGTTCAGATGACACAGCAATTGAACTATCAGAAGGGTTCATTCGGTTTGGATTACCGCGTCGTCCTAAAACTCTTTTCCCTCGTCTTCTACGAATGCGATCATTTTTACCTCCATCGCTACAACAGCAACATGTTAAGCTGCCGCTTCGAGGCAAACTCGTTGGACCTATGGCAGTTTTGGATGTCCTTGTGCTGGCATTACGATTACTGTTTCTGTTCCTCCTTTCACTTCGCGTATTAGCGCCAGCTTCAGGAGTACGTTTTGGAATTAGCTTTCGGATTACTCCTGCTGCATCACTTCCGACAGTACCTATGCCTTTTAACAGCGGACGTAGTATTTTCAAATAACCAATCAACCCAATTAAAGAAGGGATCACAACTTTAATCGCTGTTTTCAAATCATCCCAATGGTTGACGCTCCACTCAATGGCTACGTTTAACTTACCACCTATCTCCTCACCAAGATCGGCAATATCTTTTTTGATCTCTTTAAGTTTTTCCTGACCTTCTTTACTGTTAATGTACGAGCTGATTTTATCAAAGGCTGGCCCTAATCCAGTTAGCAGAGAAGTTCCCATATCCTTAGATATGCTTTCAAAATCTCTCATGGCATCATTAACCGGTGTCATCGGGTTATTATCCCGAAGTTTCGTAAAGCTTCGTTCTAATTCACCGCTTGTTTTGGCACTTGTACCAATACCCTCAGCCATATCTAAAATCGGCTGTTTAAGGTCTTCGTATTGTGTTCCAATAAGCTCAGTTGCAATAGCAGCCCGCTTTGTTTTATCTTTCACTTTAGAAAGGGCTTTTGCCACCCTAAATAAACTTTCCTCTCCGCTTATTGAACCATCTTTGAAGCCCTTGAACATTTTCTTAGTTTCCTTGGCTCCGAACAGCGTTTTAAATGCGTCCACTTGGCTATCAGACATTTCGGTTCGGCGGATGTTAAACTCACGCATACTATCGGCTAGATTATCGAAGTTTCTGGCGCCACCCTTTGTTCCTTTTATCATGGCGTTTGCAATTTGGCCGCCTGTGAGCTTCAAGTCTTTAAAGGTGGAACTGTATTCATTCATCGTGTCCAATAAATCGTCAGCTTGGTCACCGGCATTCCGATATACATAAGCAATTAAGTCTCCGCTTTGTTTCCCGGACAATTTCAAGTTGTTATACATTGAACTGAAAGCGCGATCTACCTCTGTCTGATCAGCATTCATGAGCTGGGCGATCTTACTTGACGACTCAGTCAATTCAGCCAGAGCTTTTTTAGACGCCCCTGTCTGTTGCGATAAGTTTCTTAGAGATAAACTGACTTCTTCCCGAGAACTGCCCGCTTTATTGTTGAAATAGATCTGATCCGTCATTCTTGCAACATCTTTTTTATTAACGTTTGAAGTTGCTGACACATAAGCATCCTGAGACATTGTACTTTTACCAGAACCCATAATTGAACCTGCAGAAAAACCACCTGCAACTGCCAGAGTAATGGTAGCATCTTCAAGCTGTCTATTTTCGCTTCAATTGCATCAAGAGCCGCTGAAGCTCTATCCTTAATTGAAACAGTTGGCTCTGCATGTTCGCTATCTACATCGGACACTTGACGACGGATCTCATCTAATTGGTTTGAAGCTCGATCACGAACTGAAACAGTTGGCTCAGCGTGCGAGCGATTCAAATCAGACAGACCTCCACGGATTAAGCGAAAACGCGGTGTAGCTAGATCATTTACGGAAACCGTCACCTCATGGCGGCTCTCGGTAAGATCCTCAGCTTGCTGACGTATAGAATGTAAGCCATTTGAAGCTCGATCATCTAAATCCACTTCAATCGATCGAGCCCGACCGGTCAAACGGTTGGCAGATCGGTCAATTCGCCGCATAACTCTTTCAGTCCGGTCTTCAGCGTCAAAAATAAGAGGGCCATTAGCGGCCCTCTTAAGTCTTTCAGCATTGCCTTGTATCATTCGAAGCTTGCAGGAAATCTTATCATGTAATTCAAACGTGGCTGTTAGTTTAGCCATAGTTAATTACCTCCCTTCTTCGCTTCTTCTTCTAACAGCTCAAGCTTATAACTGATAAACCCATATAAGAGCGCCTTGAATTGTCGCGGTGCCTCATATAGTTCTCTTAATTCTGACGGGGCGTATTTGAGCTCATGCATCGCGTAATAAAGATATACAGCCTCTTTGTCCCCGTCCTTTACTAGTTTTTTGCTGTTTCTTCAAGGTCTTCGAGATCATCATCAAAGCCGTTGATTTCAATTGCTTTGTTCAGCCAGTTTGCATACTCACCGCCGACAGAAAGAACACGTTTGGCGACTTCCACTGGATCTTCTGTTTTGTAGGCCTCACGTAGTTCCTTAGCTTTAAAGTTCGGGTAAACAGTCGTTTCAACCGCAATACGAGCATAAAAGCGTTGGCTGTCCAACTCCTTTACGCGACCTCGGCCTTTTACATTTTTGTATGTCGTGTTTTCTTTCTCCAACTCATCAATGCGTTCTGTCGTAATAGCTTTGAATACGAACGGAATCACCTTTCCTTGCTTATCTACAAACCGCTTTGAGATAGGCACTTCAACCTCTTCAGCTTCGATTGTTTTTCCTGGCATAAAGAATGAAAGATCATATGTTTTTTCGTTTTGTTTTTCGCTCATGTTTATTAGCTCCTTTTCAAAAATGGAAATAAAAAAGGCATATTTTCTATAAAAAATATGCCTTTCCAATTATTTCAGTTATAATACTAGATAAGCTGCCTTATGCAGCATGTAAGTCCCTCCATACAATCATTGCTTAATTTATATTCGTTAAAAGGGAGGTGAATTCATATGTCTGCCTATGAAACATTTATGGTCATTATAAACTTTGCCAATTTACTTGGCAGTGTTGTGACTGTGGTTTTGGCTTTTTTGACCTTTATTTTCACATTTAAAAAGAAAGACACCCCTGCGGCTAGCAATGAGTGTCCAAAACAAACGGATGCTTAAATAGCAAATCCTAAAAGATAGAGTGTTGCAGCACTCTATCTTTTTTTATTTTATGCATTTCTCAAGAAAGAAATACACGTTAACAAGTTGTATTGTTGCAATTTAGTGCTACCTATAAACTTACGCGATTAATTGCAATACTTTTGCTTGGCACCATTATAACATGAATATATATTGATTATATAATTATTTGTATCTTTTATTTGTTACTTTTTTTATCTATGAGTTCAAAACGACCTGATCATAGAAGCCTTAACCCTTTTTCTTTTATTAAAAACCCTCGGATTATGAAAGTGTTATGGTACAATATGGTTTAGTATAAATGAATATTGGCTTTCAACATCTCAAGGGCGGTCTGGCTCACTCCCTCATGAAAGGGGGTGATGCACGTGTCAACATTTCAAGCATTAATGCTTATGCTTGCTTTCGGGTCATTTATAATTGCCCTGTTGACTTATATAAAGAAGAAATAGACCCACCCCTTGAGCTCGGCAAAGTTAAAGGGTAAAGTCTATCCTAAATACTTTCATGAAGTTGTTAAGCCAGCCCTCTTGATAGGCCAACATTTATACTGACCCGGCGGCAACCGGGTCTCTTTTATTTTATGCATTTCTTTGGAAAGAAATACATGGAAAACTAAAAGAAATGAAATGCATTACATAGGTATTCGTGAAATACCTATAGTATTGATAATACTATTTTAACCACTTTACCACAACGTTATCAAGTGGTTATGTATTAGATTCTACTAGTTTTCCCTAGATGATACGAGTTTCCTCTAAAATTTTTCAAGAAGAATTGAAATGCATTACAGTTGATTCTTAAAAAGTTTCCTTAAGCTTTTCAGGAACATCAAAGTCTTCGAAAGTAAATGGTACTTCTTCCTCTAATGCTTCAGAGTCCACATCAAGTCCGGCGATTTTCGCTGAGTCAAAGTTTACATCATATAAAGTGACACGTTCAGTACCTCGACCGGAAGATGCGTCATCCAGTACAGCTTGCAACGTGAAATAAGGATCGCTTCCCTTTTTCACATAATCCATCATAATAAGAACAAATTGAGAAGTCACTTTATAAAAAGTGGCTGTTCCCGTTCCATTTGCTCCAGTCGTTTTGTGCCCCGTCATCCGACGGCCCATGATATTGACCTCGGATTTATTTTTCTCCACATTGGCCTCAAAAGTTTTGATATGGGCCATTTCTTCTCCATCAAGAAACAGCCTGCCCTCTTTACCTGAAATGGTGTTTTGCGCTTTTAATGCCATTCCTATTTCACCTCAACATTAAAGTAGAATTTTTCAGCTGCATCCACCGGTTGAACTGCAAGATCAATCAGGAAGCCGTCACGATCATTATTCAGAGCAATTGTAATGTCATTCTCTGAATCAAAATCAGTAATGCCCCCGTTATCTTGAAGAACACTCAAGTATTGAGTAATCAGTGTTTTTACAAACTGCAATCCGTCATTTGTAGCGGGAACGTCACTGCCGCTTGCTTTGCGAGACTTGATCAATGCTTTCAATTGAGATGTCAGGTCATTATTGATTGCATCAAGTACACGGACAATTTTGTTTTTCTGGAACATCTTATTTTTCTCAGCTGTTAGGCTTGTGAGTGAATTAATGTCCTTTTCAACCGATACTGATTTATCACGAGAATCATAAGTAAACAAGAATTCCCCATTTGACAATCGTTCAACGATTTCGTCGTTGTCAATTCGGTTAAGAACATCTACAGCTCCCTCGTATTCTACAAATGTAAGTGATTGATTAAATGTAGCCCCCGCACTCGCGCCGGCAACCCAAGCCGTAGCTTTTTCAGGAGTGATCTCCGTTCCATTTTCAAGTAGGACTCCACCAGTTACATTGATAATACCCTCATGGTCTCCCTTATAATTTGAAAGTACACCTTGAACCTTTTGCCCTTGGTTGTCTCTCAGCCGTTTGATAAACGCAACAAACGTTGCTTTTAATTGCTCGTTATCCTCTACAGGCAGTGCGATTGTGTCAAAGTATTCCGTTTCAGCCGCTTCCAAGAAAGCTGTATAATCGGCATTTGTCGGTGTTTTGTCTGTCCCGCCTGACAAGCGGATTCCGGAAGATGCCGGAAGAGCCCCGCTAATGTCTTCAGGGGCCGTACCGGTTAACGGAATAGTGACTGTTAAATCACCTTTCCCTGTAAACGTGACATAGTTATTTTGTTTAAGCTCTTCAGCTTTAGACACTGTTTGTTTATCCACTTCTGACTGATCAAGGTAGGTAGTGACATCAACTTTCAAAGAGTCAATAACGTTCTCAGTGATGCTGATAATGATGTCATTACCCTTTGTGCCGCCATAAAGAGCAGTAGCTTTTACACCTTCGCTAATGTCTGCTGAAGCACGAAGACCTTCCGTCAGACGATAAAGCAAGACTGTACTTGCCTTTTTCATTGCTTCACGTAAAAGCAATAGCGATGGATCATCAATATTCAACCCTACTTTTTTATTCAAGTCCTCGATGGAAGAGATAGAAATGAATTTCTTAACCTCACCCCAGCTGGATGCTATCGGCAGCGCAACTGTTCCACGTTCTCCGGCAGAAACACGGTTCTCCGCGGTCGTTTTGAAGTTAAAGTAAATACCGGCACGCTCTTTTTCCTTGCCGGGTGTGAATGTTCCGCCGTTCATCTATTTGACCTCCTTTTGAAGAAACTGAGTAATCAACTTCTTCGCTTCCGATTTTGTAATACTCGTTTTATGAACATGAAAAAGAGCACCGTCAAACACCTCGGGTTTTACCCCAAAGAGCTCTCGACTGTGCTCTCGCAAATCCTTAATATAAAAAGCATTTTCTGCTTTCTCTTTTTTAGTGGCCATCATTTCACCCCACTTTTAAATTTAAAACCATCTATTGAACGCTGTTCTTCTCGCTCATACCAATAGCGGCTCGTCCAGTTTAAGACAATGGTCGCGTAATCATCTGATACCCGCGTTTCTATTCGAGATAGCCGAATAAAATCACCTGTATCCTCGCCAGATTCTTGTATAAGCGGAATTATGCCCCTTTTGCTTCTAAGTGTATCCACAATCCTTTCTGCTTCATTATGAGCCTTCTGTGCGTTTTCGTGAAAGAGTTTTACGTTTAAAATATAGGCTTTCTGAAACGTAGATACTGTGTCCGCCCCATCGACCGTGGAAGCCGGTGGAAAGTAAAGAGACGGAACAGCAAAGTTCTGTGGTATTTCTTCTTCATACACTTGAACAGGATACAGTTTGTATAGATAGCCCATAATTGAACCTACTTCTTGATTCATGGCAGCACCGCCTTAAAATTCTTCATCAATCCATTGCTGCAGCTTCCGCTCAAGGCTTCTCTCAAACATCAACTGAAATACAGCCATGGCATTATCCCAAAACCCAGAACCGTCTACCCATTGGAACTTCAGCAGCATGCCGGAATTTCTTTCAGCAGGGTCATACTCGAAACGGTCGCCTTTCCACCGCCCTGGGACCCACCGTCTATCCTGATTTTTAGACGGATCGATCGTAAAGTGCCCGTCATTCACGTATGAGGCGTATTCCAGATTTGTTCCAACATCCAACTTTAAGCTGCCTTTTGTCATTGAAAAGATATTATCCTGGTCACCTTTCTGAAAGGAATTAAGCAAGCGGCGTGTGTCTACCGTCTTCGTCCTGATAATTTCATCTTGAATAATGTCTAGGAACTCAAAACCCATAGCTTCAAGCCACTCCTCGTATTTCCCTTTCAATTCTCCGCGAGAAGCACGGTTTAATGACTGAATGAACTGATCAAGACCTTTGATCTTCACAAACATTCAACCTCCCGTACTGCCGTCACTTCCCAATGATGATTCCTGACTTTGCGGGGCTTCTGTAATTTATAAGCAGTACCATCCCAAACCACCCTGTCATTTACTCGAATATCAGTAGTAGCAGGGAAATGCACAAGGAATGATTGATAAATAGCTACATTCGGTTCTTGTTGGATAATGGACTGACTCTTTTCTATAAAAAAACACGGCTGATTTTCTATGTCCGGCTCATCAGGGTACGAAAAAACCGGTTGAACATCTTCAACCGGCACCCCGAATTTTTGCTTTCTATTTTCTTTTTTCTCCTGCAGATGGTAAATGTCACATCTGTGAGTCAATAATGATTGATAACTCATATTGATCTCATCCGCACTTTCGCTTCAATCCCTTCTAAATCAGGGTTAGCCGGTTTCACATAATCTTTTATTAATGCATACACATCAGGTTCTTGAAGAGAACTGCCATCCCCTAGAGTATAAGAATAATCACCAATCTTTTCAGTTGTATATCCTTTAATAATTGACTCGTCGCCATTTATAAGAGCATAAAACTGCGACAACTTTAATAGGGCCAGTCGAACCGTTTCAGGCAAAGGAATATACTCTGCATCTGAAAAGTCATGTCCAACTTTAAGAATGATATCAGCAGTAGCCTCAAGGATATCCTGTTTTAACAACTCGTCAGGCCTGGTCTTTACAGACTCAAAAACTGAATAACTCTTTAATTCATCAGGAGTGATTAACAGCATAAGGTCACTCCCCTTTGTTATCTATTTGGTTAAGGATGTAGGCAATTCTTTCATCTGCGTTTTTGAAGTCAGACGGATTGCCACCAAGATTAGAAATAATGGATTCATGCTCTGCTTTATTCATACCTTTCAATTCCGATTCAGTATAATTTATCGGATCCTCCTTTTGATTATTAAGCTCTTGGGTTAGTACAAAATATGGATTTTCATTTAAATACTCATAGAGCTTTTTCGATACTGTTTGACTGACACCTGCTCGAAAGGTTATTCCCATAACATTGTATGTTTTGCCTTTAATAAGCTTTGCAGTATACACGCCAGACCACCTACTCCTTCACTTTCACGATCTTGGCTACGGCGTCCTCTTCTTCAAAAACACTATCCAATTTCGCTGTCAAAACAATGATAAACATACGGCGACGAATGTCCTTATCTACTTCAATTCGAATGTTACGAGAGAATCCGAGAATAATATTCTTCGGATGAGTTAGGATGATATCAGAAACATCGGCTGCAGTATCTCCCTCTCCAATCGTATAAGGCTGTAAATTTGCAATACCTTTGACCGGAACACCAAACGCAGAAGAAAGACCACCTTGAACAGCTGCATCCCCTAAGTTCGTTTGACGATCCGCTACACGATCTTTCCATTCAACCTCAATACCAGGCGATGTATAGAAACGGAACTCCTGCGGAATTCGCAAATATTTAGGAGGTACAGCTTTGTATCCTCGTTTAAATGTTTGGCGTGTCAGTTCCTCACCTGCAGCATCGACAATATGAGATGTAGCTTGTTTTCTGATGCCATCTAATTGTGCAAGATATGAGTCGGACGAAGATGTATCCCCATTTACAAGCAACTCTTCAATATCAACCGCAGCACGTTCAGCTATCATTTGCATGATTGTATTTTGAAGGCCATCTTTTTCGATGTTGTTTTCAAGTGTGTCATAAGTGATGTTAACTTCAGCAATAACTTCTTTTGTGCTTAAGTTAACTGTGCTAGTTGATGGAACTGATTTTTGATCTTTAGTTAACGCAACTCCTTCTTGGGCTGCCCTTAAAATACGCTGACCAAAACCGATCTTCTCGATTTTCTGTGTGTCATGGTCCATTTGAATAACACGCGCATCTCTTAAAATAGTTGGCGAATCTTGAACCATTCGAATAAAAGTTGAAGCTTGAGTAGGGTTCATAATCCCGCCGCTCTCTAAAGTAGAAAGCGTCATTTCTGCTTTATTAATAACCTCTTGATTTCTCATTCGTATCCTCCTTATCCATTAAAACAACCCTGACCAGATTGATTTTTGAATTTGTTCAGAACCCGATTCTTCGGTTTGCTTAGATGTTCCACGTTTTTTTTCGATTGCTTCAATTCGATCAACGAGCGGTTGAACAGCTTCTGATATTGCCTTTTTCAACTTCTCGCCCTCTTTTTCAACCTCTTCGTCTGTTTTTTCTTTATCTTTCTTTTTAGGATCTTCTTCTTTTTCTAGATCTGCCAGCCGCTTCTCAATCGGCTCTAAAGCGGCTTGAATTGATTTCGTTACTTCCTCCGAAGTCATTTCTTTTTCCTCCTCTTCTGTCTCAACCTGACTCAGCAAGTTACCGAGAGCAGTATGAGCATTTTTAATTTCCTGCAGGTTTGAAGCGGAAAACTTTCTCCCTGCCTTTTCAACTGGCTCTTCATATGATTGTTGTTGTTTACCCATAAAAAAGTTTTTGAGCAAATTAAAAAGCCCTTTCTCATCTGTTTTCTCTTGAGAAACGGGCTTTTCTTCTTGCTTTTCAATTGTTTCGGCAGTACCAGCCATTGAATAACCGGTAATTTCGCCTTTTTTGATTTGCTCCCATACTTCTTCTGAAGCCTTTGTCACAAGAACCCATGAACCCTTTTTAATGGTTTCCCCATTCATTTCAAAGTTTGCCGGTGCGACATAGGACTCAACCACCTCACCAACACCGCCCTGAAAATCATGTTGCTTGTCAATTTCTCGGGCATCTTTCAGGAATCCATGAGCGGCTTTTTCGATTTCTGCAGCTGTCATGAAATCACCGTGGGCGTCTACTGTATCCGGCTCATATACGATACCGTACACAAGTTTTTGCTCGTCCGCTTCTTTGGTAAGAACCTTGACTTCTTTTTGAAATACCGGCTTTTCTTCTGACTTCATAAAAAAGAACTGCTTTTGATTAGCAGCCTTGTCTACATACGAAACATGTGTGATTTTTGCATTTACTAATTCTCTTGGCATGTTGTTCACCTCCTTTCACGATTTAACCATTGTTTGTATTTCTCTTCATACTCCTTAATTGCTCTCTTTTCGCTATTAACTTCATTATCTCCCTCAGTAAATCTCCTTAAGAAAGGAAATCTTTGAACCAAACGTTTAGGTATTATAAATCTACAAAATTTAGTTCCCCAATTATCTTTTTCTTCTTCAGTTAAATGAATCATAAAATTTACAAATAGAACAAATACCAACAAGATAGAAATCAACTGGGTGAATAAGAAAACCCAACCATAAATACCTTCTAGCATATGTTCTTCTGAAAACCTGTCTGTTATAGTTACATACACCATAATGATATCCAAAAAGGCTGCAAAAATAACAGTGTGACTAAAATACCTATATCCCCTCAACAGCATTCGGAACCATATATTTTCTTTACTTTCAATAATTAAATACCATCGTACTTCTTTATTAACAACCTTGTGTTCCGTATAAAACACCTGCTCAATATCATTTTTCAGAATTACAAACTTGGTCATAAGTCTATCTAGATTTTCACTGGTTTTTTCTGAAAGATAGACATAATAAAGTTCCTCTAGTTCTACAAACCGTTTAATAATACGCTTATCTTTTAATTTAACAAGTGAATTGTGGTCTTTTGAGTATTTATCAAAAAACTCTTTCAGTTCTTCAGTAATATCAGTAATCTTAACTTTATTTAATATGTTTTTAATGGAGAAGAAAAGAGACCCGCTTGCTTCCATTAGACTTTCAGTTAAAATAGTTTCATTTCTTTTCAGTTTGTTCCGTTGCATTACCAAGATTGATGTTAGGATCACAGTCACAATGGACCCTAATAATGCTCCATAGTCTTTTAAACATGTTAAAATTGTTTCCATATACTCCCCTCCTATTTTACTTTACGAAATAAAATAGCCAGGGTTTCAATGGTTCTCTAAATTTCTTTTAAAGCTTCTCTTCGAATCTTTTCCTTTTCCTCAGCTGACAACCCTAAGATATCGTTATCTACCACAGGTGATAGAACACAATGGCAATGAACCCGCTCACCTGCAGATAGTTTAGGATCTCGTGGAAACATGCATGTCTCGCCACTACCTGGTATCTGAAATTCTTCATCTACGCCAATTACTGTGCCATCAAGATCAATATGATTCTCACGCGGGTTGTTTTTCTTCCCTCCGCTGTGCCGCCATTTCTTTTTCTTAACTGCCGGCGATTGTGCATATGACTCATGCTGAGCGGCAGAGGAAGCAGCAAGCACTTCAGTGATGGCCGTGGTACGCGCCCGCTCCCTATCAAATTGTGGCATGTCTTTGAGAGTCAACTCAATGTCTTGGATTGTAGAACCGTTTTCGATTGCATCCGTCAGCACGTTTTCTACTGCTTCATGAGTGTTTAACTTCATGATCTGAGCCAGTTTTTCAGACCAACCCTTAATCCAATTAATTGTACGATTGGATAAGACCTTAAAAGGCACTTCCGGATCTATAGAGTCCATGATCACTTCGGCCAGTTCTTCAATGGTCTGCTGCAAGAATCCCTCGGTCAGTTCCTGAAATTCTTCCTCGAAATCATCCTCCGCGAATAGGTTCTGTGTAAAAAACACTAGAAGCGCTTCTAAAGTCGCTTTCGAATCTTTGCTTACAAAACCATTCAGACCGTCTAAATACTTCTTACGCTGGCGTCTGAGCAATTTGGCGATTCCTTTTTCATATTCTTCAACAAATTTGGGTATCTTAGAAAGGCCGGGGAAATCAGGTACACTCTCCATTAGATTCTTCATCTCATCTTCCTCGGCTTTTTTAATAAAAGCATTTAGACTTTCCAGCAGTTTATCTGTTTTGTTCATCTCTTCAGATCCTCCAAAACATCCCGCATATCTTTTAATAATCCAATCATATCAGGAGTACCGGCCTTAGATTTAAACAGCGTAGCCGAAGGATCAGAAGCAGACGACTCGTTAGTCTTACCAAGCGGCCTATTGTATTCTTCCTCAGGCCATTCCTCAAGCGTCTTACCAAGAACTCTCCCAGCTAAATCACGTAGATCATTCGGAGAAACTGCACCAGCTGTTATAAACGGTGTTAAAACCTTAGCAATCTCAAGCGGGTCTCTAAAGTCAGGCCCTTTCAACATAAGACGAACCTTATGAATTTCAAGATCATTTAGAAATAAAGCATTCAGTTTACCTGTGATTAATTTTCGTTCAGGCTGAAATACTTGTTCCTCAGTAATCTTTCTTGCTGTGTCTGCTGTCGCTCTGTTGTAATCTTGGGCTTCACCTGTATAAAGTGGAGGCAAACGAAAAGCCGATCGAATTTTGTCTCGGCTCTTTTGGTCATATTCCAGAAACAAGGCATCCTCTTGAAGGATTTCAGCAAGTGATTTAATATCGACTTTCACTGGAGCAATCTCTTCATCACCATGAATGTTTTTCCCCTTCTCTATGCCTTCTGCTTCAAGTAATAGGAACTTATGAGCGTTCTCCACCCCTTCAAGCCCATTCATATAATCCTGCAATTGCGTGTATGAGTCTTCTGACAACATACCATTTTCAATTGTAATAGCAGCGGGAATATGTCTACCTTGCTTGAAGTACATGAAGTTCAGCTCTTCTGCTTTACGAGCTCCGTACAGATTAACAATATGGCCGATCCATCGAGGCTTTCCATAAGTACCGCTTCCTATTTTGAAATGAACCACTTCATTTGCTTGTTTTTCGAATGGAGTCTGTTCATCATATTGGCCTGTCTCTAAATTTAAAGTACGAGGATCACCATATTCTTTAAAGTAAACCATACGACCGTCAATCATCTGAACATACTTGCGAAATCGTTTTTCTCTTTTGATTGATTTCATTTGTCCTTTTTCGAAGTATGTAAAATCAACTTCAATTGGTTCAGACAATTTACAAACACGAACATTTTGAACGTCCATATACTCAATACCAGCCGGCTTATTTTCACCATTTCGAATGACCTCAATAAAACCATTTCCTGTCTTTTCTCGGTCTTCAATAACAAAGCCGAGTAAAGTCTCAGCTGACTCATCAAAGTGAAGATATTTAACGAACTCTTCAAGCTTTGTCCATTCACTTTCAGCTTCTGTTTTTTCATTGTTTTTCACATCTGGCGAATTCACATCAAACGAGTACTCAAAATCAAATCCAAAACCCACAATATTTGTCCTGTAGGCATCAACACATTGCTGTAAGATCGTTGAATACTCAGCAATCATCTTTAATTCTTTAAGATTATACGGAGGCGGCAAAATGTTGCTGTCATAACTGTCCGCAAATTCATCTTCATAGATTTGTTTTGTTGATTCAGTAGGTGGTGAGGCTTTGATCACTCGTGCTTTAACAGATTGTTTTGACATACTTTACCTCCTTCCTGGTCTTGATCTTTGCGGTCTTCCTTTAGATTCTTCTTTCAAATCAGTTACCTCGTAGTCATCAAGTGCATACCAAATAGCTGACAGTGTATGTGGGTCTATGGTGAACTCGTCTTCTAAGATGTTCCCCAGCTTATCGGTAGCATAAGTGAGCGGTTTAAGTTCATAAATCGTGTTCTCGCAACGATCAGAGCAAATAATCTTCTTGAACCGTTTGATCTTCTTTGTGTATTGGAGTCGTGATCCTTGGTACTTACGAGCGCCCACCATATTGAAACCGTGTTGCTGAAAGTAACGTATTGTCTTTGGCTCTGCAGAATCCGCCTTGATTAATTCTTTAGTCACTGCAAATTCCTTGAGTTCTTCGGCTGTCTTATCATCCGTCAGTCCATTTTTGTAATACTCCCAGTAGATATAGAGATATTTCTTCTCGTGATCCACAGCAACCCTAACAACGGCGTTATACGACTCAACAAAACCAAAGTCCATGCCAACTCGTTTAAGTGGACGGTTAATATTAGAGATTGCAGTCATAACCTCTTCATGTGGCCGTTCTTCAAACTGCGGTAGTACCCGAATTCCATTCACGCCAAAATGACCTTTCCGCGCAATTCGGTAAAGGTCTGGATCGTATGTCTTCAATTCTTCAAGTTGCTGGACATAGCTTTCTGGCAGAAAAAGATTATCATCTGCCGTTGAGTGATGATAATAGGTGTCGTTGCTAACGATTATCCGCTTTTCATAAAGCTCCTTATCATCCAGTACAAACCGCTTCTCTCGGTCGTCTTTAAAAAAATGCTTAAAAGTCCAATTGTCCTCTCCGACTGGATTTGTTGAGAGTATCATGTGGAGCGGCAAAGTCGGGTGACGAAGACGTCCTAACAGCTCCTTGAATCCCTCATACTTCACTTCAGAACATTCCTCAATCCAAATGAGTGAAATATTATTAATCGATTTAAGTTTGGCTGGCTTATCCATCCCTTTAAAGATGATGCG
Organism: Bacillus sp. FSL K6-1012; assembly: GCF_037964915.1. NCBI lineage: Bacteria > Bacillati > Bacillota > Bacilli > Caryophanales > Bacillaceae > Bacillus > Bacillus sp. FSL K6-1012. Next base: position 2,694,850 of record NZ_CP150175.1, read on the forward strand.
GCTGCCATTTGAAAATCGAATCTGCATAGGAGAAGATACACAACTAACGATATGATCTAATTTCAGATCACTTACAAGTTCATCAAATAGAGAAAATGTGGAGTCCCTATGTGTGTCGTACACTTCTCTAATAACAAGTGCAGTACGCTTTTCTTTTAGCAATTTCAGAACAATCTTGAGTGCCACATGATAACTTTTGGATGATCCATAACCGCCTACTAAGAATTGAAACTTTTGATTCCAGTCAAAAAGAAATTCTTTAAAATGAGGGTTTACTTGTTTAATCACTGTCATCACCTTTGTTCACAATGGTGATCTCAAAAGGTTTATCTTCTTCTGTAAGTTCTTCAATCTCTAATTTTTTCTTGTCTATACTTAAACGCATATGCTCCAATTTAAGGCGTCGTTCGTCCTCAGTATGGGCTAATTCGTCAAACTGCTTTATAAGGTTTCTGAGTTCTGCCATTGCCCGTGATTGAGCATTTAAGAATGTGGCGTGACGGTCCCAAGAAAATTGGAATTCGTATTCTTCCTCTTCGACTTCATTTGTCTCGGATAGAACAGACTTTTTCTTTTTCTGTTCCTTGATCATTTCTTCCTTGTCAGAAACGAACATGATTTTTTGTGCCCTTATAATTGCAGCATATTGAATCTGTATCTGATCCCATATCATATCGACAGGCGAACGTTCTTGAATCCCTTCCATAATCGATAGTGTTTCTTCTGGTAGGAACTTTGAGAAGAATCCATGAGTCACAGCGTTTTGATTTCCCTTTGGTGCGCCGCCCTTATTCCCTAAAGCATTTTTGTTACCTGGCTGCCCACCTTTATTTGTGTGCATACTTTTTGAAATAGGTGCACACTTTTTTCTTTTCCAACCATGCCGCTGTTTCCATGATTTAATGGTGTTCACTGACACCCCGTATTTCTCGGCAAGGTCCTTGTATTTCATGCCTTTGACGTAATCCTTATACGCCTTTATGTGCTTTTCAACCATCTACATTTATTGTTGCCTCCTTCTGATTCGTGTTGTTTTGGAAAAGGCTACCGGAAGCAGTTTATAGAGAATTTAAAAAAGCATTCTTAGATAGAAGGCTTAATTAGCTAACTCTGTTTTTAATAATTTTTCATAGAATTCTTCATGTTGATTTTTGGCCACTTCCATAAAAATAAAATTGACTTCCTCTTCATTTAGTTCACGGCCACCTTCAACTTCTAATTTTAATCTTTTCCACTCCGATTTTAGTATTACATTTTGTATAAATATTATTTCGGGGTGAATTTCATTTACTTGTTTAGGATCGAATCTAGAATATAGAGCTTTTTCAATAAATAAAATTTTATAAAGCTCATTATTAATTAAATCATCTAACTTTTGGGTCACTTTTTCAGATGGGTTAATATATAAAAAAGTTTTTGCCCAGTTATGTTGAATATTATTTTTAAGCCTTTTAAGTTCTAATTCTTCTTCTGGTTTAATATTTATAAAACCTTTTATTCTATCTAACTCTAATGAATATAAATGAACTGATTCATTAAAGTCATGAAAAATATTTCTTAACTTTTCAATCCATTGTGCTCTTTCTTTACTTATAATTTCTATATACCTGCTTTTATCTAACGCCTCAATATTCTGCTTCCCAATCTCATATGATATACGCTGTGCAGACTTAGCTGAATTATAAGATAGTACTCCTAATATTACAGAAGCAATTACTGAAGCAATTGCTATCACATATGGCGCTAAAATCCCTATCAAAGAAGTATGGTTATTATTTAAAACCCCAGCCAATTTATCTGATATATCCAATACAATCTCGGTAGTCGGTTTGTTTACCATTTATTCACCCTCCCACCTTATTATCGGTTATTGTCATCAACAATGGAACTATTTGCAAAATTTGTCGACAAAAAAATCACGATGCTTATTTTCTGCTCTTTATGTAATCTTCTTTACTGATACCTAAAAGCTCCGCAGAGTGCTCATCTGCTGATTGTTCTAAATGATGCATTTGATATTTAACGAATTCTTCTTCAGTAAATACCTTTTTATCGATGAGAATATCAATTAGAGCTTCTATTGTGCATTGACGGTTTACTGACCCGCCTGCTAACTGTTCTAACAAATGTTGCTGATTAACATTAATTGTTCTTGTCACGTTTTCACCTCCCACCTTAATATCGGCAAAAGGTTTCGACAAAGAACATTTTGCAGAATTTGTCGAACGATTACGCATTACACAGATCCTTTTTTATATTAAAATTATTTCAAGCTTTTGTAAGCTAGGTGAGCGCGGCTCTCACGGTTAATCCGAACAAGTCGAAATCCTTACTCGCCTAGAGGGGGGTGTGGTTATGGAAATCCACATCAAAATTTCCCGGGAGTTTGCAGTCGCAATTTTGATTGCAATCGCTCATGCCTTTCTCCGTTAGGAGAGAGGTTTTTTGTTTTTTAATTTATTCCTAACGCGAATGATTAAATGATCCGCGCCGACCTGCCTCCCATTTTACACCACAGATTTTTTCAGATTCAATAAACGCTCAAAGTGGCAATCTTGGCATAATTGGCTGATCAATTCGTCTTTCATTTTTCGTACCGTTTCCCGTGAGATACCTAAGTGAAGAGCAATAGCACGGTAGCTAATCCCCTCCATCATGCAATCATAAATAACTTTGTGCTGCTCACCTTTGATCTTTTCGGCACCTACCTCCACCGCATATACTCGTTCCTCATAATACTTAAGACGTTTGAAAAGACGTTCTTCTCTCATATCCATTTGCCGCAATTCAGCCTGACTCTTCCCAGGACTTCCTTTCGGCATAGCTGCTTCTAATCCATATTGTGCAACACCCCAATTCTTCATTGGAATTACTGAACCATAGAGTACCCTCTGCAAACGACGAACCTCTTTCACCATCCAGTGATAGCTATTGATTAGATTTTCAATATCTTTTCGATTCATGATTGTGTCCTCCTTTTTCAAATAAAAAACGGACACCAAACAAACAGCGTAAATGCTGTAAGTTCAGTGTCCGCAGGCTTTCCATCTTGGACTAGTTTAATTAATTTTTCTTAATTCTTGACTATCATTTGTCCATAAAAATTTTGATTTCACTAAATGATCATCAAAAAAATTTTTATTTAAAATCAAATCAGAAAACTTCTTTCCTTTTTCTGAATAAGTTATGTTATAGAAAAGCATTAATAATTCAATTGATGAAAGTTGAGCACGAAGAATGCCTCTATATTTCCTTTGTTCTAATTCATTTTCTTCTATATCTGTACTAAACTTTTCATCCTGTATAAACTTTATAATCCTATAAAGGTTTCTAAAATAATGTCCTATTACTTCTTCATTTCGATCATACATTAACTCATAAGCATTATTCTTCAAACGCTTTAAAGGAGAAAGTAGAAAGTTCTTCTTAAATTCAAGTAAAAAGTTAATTGTGATATCATCGAAAAAAAAATCTTTACTTATTTTATTACTCTCTTGTTCTTTAAGTACATAATCAAACATTCTTTTTGTCGTTAACAAATACTCTCTACAAACTTCCCTATTATTCTTCATGTTATTTTCAAAATAAGTTTCTGCATCTTTTTTAATCTTTAACCAATATGTATCTGTTTCATTATAAATTTTTTCTTCAGCTTCATAATAGCGCGAATCAATTTGTATTTCGTCATATTGGTCATAATAAGTATAAGAAGAAATATTTTCTTCCAATAAATCGAATACCTCATCTCTCTTTTCTTTTAAGTAAAGTATTTTAGTTATTTGATTTGTTTTTTCTATTTCTTCACTATTAACAAGTTGATGAATTGTCTCATTAAAAAAATCTTGTTTAATTACATTGTTATAAAGTCTCTTTAATTGTTCATATTGTTGCTCAAATACATATCTTCCTGAGAAAACTTTTTCATTTTTCTCTAATTTTAAGTCCTTTAAAATATTGTGATGCAGATTAATCATATTAAAAAATGTATTTTCAAACTGCTGTTTTAACAAAGTTTTATTAGAAAGTTCGAATTCTTCTCTTGTCTTTTTTAGTTCATCCTTTTGCATAGTTAGTTCTTTTCTTTGTAGCGCTAGCTCTTTCTTCTGCATTGAGATAGTGGCTACAACAAAAACTATACTGGCAAGCGATAATAATCCAACAGTGGTTCCACCTAGAAAATCTCCAATCGATCCTAAAGACCCAAACTTCTCAAGATTCAAACTGCTATTTAATTTAATTAGTAGCACTGTAGGAGTCAGTACAGCTACAAAAACAAACACCCATCCAACAATTAGCCATCTATTTTCACTTGATTTTAAATAATTAAGTATTCTTTTAAACATTAAATCACCCCTGAAATAATCATTTTAAAAAATCTTCAGTTACGATATAGAAAGCCTCATTTAAATCATCGATTTCATCGAGTATTTTCATAATCAAGTTGAATTTCAAAAAGAATGTAATAATTTTTCTGAATTTATGAAACCTTTGTTTTTTCGGTTCGTAATACATTTATCCTAAAAAATTGGAGGTTTTTAGTATGTTTAATGAAAATCATTATGTTCCAGTATTAAGGTGGAAAAGAGGTGAACAAAATGCAATTAAAGAACTTGATGACAAAATTAAAAATAAAATTACACCGTTAGTAGAGATCCCGCCCATAGACTGGGATTTCGAGAACGAATGTCCCAAAAAAACAATTGACGAACATATTAAGAATTTTGCTAGTCAATTAAAAAATTCTTGGGGCAGTGCTAACACTATATTTATCGATGCTTTTCAAATATGTATTGATGACGAAGAAATGACCGTCAATAAAATACACCCACTGAAACATATTTTTGATTCATTATTAAAAGAAAATTTAAATGCAATTCCTGTTATATGTCCGAATTCTGGTCTGAATTATGAAAAGGCTGTTCATACCATTATAGAGACTTATGATACAGGATACTGCATACGATTGTCAGATAAACATTTAGATAATACTGATGAATTAATAAGTACTTTCTTAAGAAAATTCCCAGCCTCTCCAGAAAAAATTGATATTATACTAGATTATAGATACATCGACCCCAATCACACATCACGTATGTCTTCATTAGTCGCGGGTACATTCTTAACACTTCCATATATAAATGACTGGAGAACCCTTACCTTTATAGGAACGAGTGTTCCAGAGAATTTATCTTCAATACCAACTGGTACAGATGGAAGCATTCCGAGAAGCGAATGGCTCATCTACAAAAAGTTATTATCAACTAATTTATCAAGATTCCCATCATTCGGTGATTATGTAATTTCTAATCCTGAATACATATCAATTGATCCTCGATTGATACAAATGGCCGCAAATATTAGGTATACCTCAAATGAGGATTATTTATTTTTTAGAGGACATTCAGTAAGAAGTCCGAAATTCGGAAAGTGGCAACAAGCTCAAACATTATGTAAAAGACTAATTGAGCATCATAGCTTTTATGGTAAGGATTACTCTTTTGGTGACAATTATATATATGAATGTGCACATGGAAGAAATAGTACAGGTAATGCAGAAACTTGGAGGAAAGTTGGAACTAACCACCATTTAACTTTGGCTAGCAATCAACTCTCCAGTTTTCACGATTCCTTAGTTGCTCGTTCACAATAACCTTTATCTCTTCCAAAGTGAAACTATTACAGATCTTTTCATATAATTCTGCCCGAGGTTTGCTTAAGTATCCTTTTTGCAAACCTCTTTCTTTCAAAATATCGAGTGCTTCATTTCTCCATAGCAAGTGAGTTAATGAAAAAGGGTCTACTTTCAAATTACATCTCCCTTTTCTAACTTCCCTTAAATTTATTTGATCTTTATTCCTTGTAACAAGAAGAATTCCCCACCATTTTGGAACTATTTTTCGGACCGCATGTAAATGATTTCTCTGAACAACTATTGTCATTCTGTCAAATACCTTATTATAGTCTTCTATCTGACTTGGCAGTCTTAATAATGTATCGCTTTCGCTTTTAATTTCAAATCCATGAAGCATACCATTAATCACAGCTATATCTACTCTAGATTGTCCATGAAGAACACCTAATTCATTGATTATTTTTATATTTTCATCATCGGAAAATTTATTAAGCAAATGAGTTAACAAAACTTCCCGGATATCACTATCTCTAAGTTTCCGCAATGTCTTTCACCCTTTTTAACGTATCAAGGTAAATAATAACACAGAACCCACTTATTTAAAGAAGAAGAATTTGATTTTATATTCTATCAAGGTTTACAAACACTACACATTTTAAAGTTGAATCTCCAGAATCATTTCACTTTAAACCCTATCTCATGATCAACCCGCGCAAAGTTGCCCTTTACCGTCTGGATCACCGTTTTGCCATGCTCCGGAGCATCTAAGACATGGGCTGTACCTTGATTCCCATCTAATACAATGATCTTAACCTTCCCCGGGTCGATTTTCTGCTGAATAGTGAAGTCTTTTTTGATGTTTATTTCTCTTGGATTGTACACACAAAACGCCCCCTATGTTATGATAGAAGTACCAGTTCATATCAAGAACACTGTGGCTAAGCGCTTCGGTGTTTTTTATTTTTAGACAGAAACCTCTTTTATCATGACTTCCACTCTCGGCTCTTCGCTATAAAACTTGCTAACTTTCAGATCCACAACCTGACTATCATCTTTGTATATCAGATGATTCAAAGCATCTTTCACACCCTTTACATAATTATCAACGTCGGGCTTTGTAGTCGGCCGCAGAAGACCCTTTTCAGCTTTTTCTTTCTTCTTTGATGAGTTTGAAACTGTTTTTGGCATTGGCCTGTACACTTTGACATCCATTGAGACAGGACCAGTAATAATTGTTTCTGGGCGATGCTGAGACGCAACCAATGCAACATACTGCTTAAAATGCTTTGATTTCGCTGGATCACGCATATGCACCTTCCCATTTCGTATTGATCCACGCGGCCGTCCTTGTGCGACTGGCTCACCATATACAGTGAACTTAATGCAATCCAACTGCTCTTTACCTCCCATCAAGCTGTTCCCATAGCTGAATTTCTTTTTCTATTCTCGGTGCGGAGAGTAAAATTGCCAGCAGAGACACGACTGCTTTAAGCACTCAGCATCCGCTCCATTTGCTTTATTTTTTCCTCAAGTAAACGGATTGTTGGTGTAAGATCTTTACCTTCTGTAGGACTTAGAGGTCCAAATATATAAAGTCCACCAGTTGCTTTTATATTCGTTTTCTTTTTCATTCCCAATCACCTAACCTATGATTTAATTGCATTCGATCGCCTTTAATAATCACTATGTAATCACGACACATCTGGTGAATTCGTGAACCAAGAGCCTCGTCAATGTCCAAAAGCTCATCGATTGTTAACTCCGAAGAAATCAGCAAAGGCTTGTGATTCAAGTACCGATAATTAATGACAGACTGAATTTGTTCAACCTGCCAATCGGTTGCCCTTGGCTGCCCGTTTATTGGTTTGAATAAGTCATCAATGAATAGAACTTGGACCTTTCTCATGGCATCGAGTTTTGCTTCTAAATTGTCAAAGTCAGCTTTCAAATCACCCATGCCCTCTACATAAGGGAAATACATGCAGTGTACTGATTTTTTCTTGATCAGATTATTCATTATCGCCGTGAGCAAATGAGTTTTACCGCTACCTGGCTGTCCAAGTAATGCGATACTGTTTTGCCGTTCTCCTTTGATTTTTTGAAAATCTTTATAGTATTCCACTGCACATTCATAAGCATCTTTGATCATGTCTGGCTTACCGTCTGTAATGAAGTTACCAAAGAGAAGCTTTTCAAATTCTTCTGTAATGCCACTAGCTGCCATGAGTCTGGCAATTTTCTTTCGTCTCACACATTCACACTGTTTTGAATAAGTATCTTTCCATTCACTAGCTTTGTCCGGCGTGCAAACCTTTCCTAACAGAAAGTCATCTTCAGGTACCATTTCGTTAGGAATCATAAGCTCTAACTGTTCATCCAAATACCAAGGAGTGTCTTTATGGACCCGATAAACGACAATTCCACGATCCTTACAATAAGGACAATCAAAATCAGCCTTTTCTTCGGATGCGGCCTGTTTTGTTACCAAAAAGCGGGCTGACTTTTCCCGAAGTTCCTGCATGATCGTTTGAAATGCGGTGTCTATACTGACTGCTTTGTTTATAGCCATATTGTTTCTCCTTTCTCTTTTGAGTGAATGGATTTGATAAGATGGCTTGAACGTATGACAAACTAGCTGCTTTCCCTTTTAATTGAAACGCTGTCTTGATAGCCCCCATCACTTTTTCTTCACCATAATCGTCGACCATGTATCCAATTCGCTGTGCCTCCATCGGGCCGACTGACCGAGCAACTTTGTTTTCATATAACTCAAAGGCATTTTTCATTTTGTCATCAACCTCCTTATGTTCGATCTCAGCTGGTTCGAGAGCTTTTTTCTTCATGTAATTTCCTAGCTGTATGTAGTCTGCATAATGAAGTATGGTGACGATGAACCCTCTTTTTTGTGGAAGACGGTCCAATTTGATATATCCCTGTTTCTCCATTCGGTCTAGTGAGTATTTAATCTGAGCAGCTGACCAATTAAAGTCTTTTGCAAGTTCTACAACTTTGATAATCGTCTGCCCAAGTTCTAACTCTTGATTTGGCCTGTATTCAGCTCTTTTGAACAAGTGATCATAGATTTTTTCATCCCTAAACTCTTTGAATGGTAGTCGGGGTATGACCACATACCCCATTGCTTTGATGTCCAAGTTAATCACCTACTTCCTTTCACAGAGTGCAGTTATGTCACGGGTGCCGACCTCAATCGAACGGAAGTTCATCTTCTTTTATATCTACAGGCTTGCCGTCAAAAGGATCAGCTTCTTGTTCGCTTGTTTTTTCCGGTTCGTCTTTGTTTGAAGGCTCGGAATCGATAATTTCTGAACTACTATCCGCTTCATTCGTAATGTCAATCTGTTCCCTTGTTTCATCTTCCTCAATAACTGCTTTTTGCATTTCCACAGAGAGAATTCCCCACTTACTTAAAACTGCTTTTAATACAGTCTTAAGAGCCATCGCATCCCAGTCATTTTTCCATCCAAAATCAGACTTACTGAATTTCTTTTTGTGCTTTTCTACTTGTGCCTTTGTCCAGTACACTGTTTTTCGGAAGCCATTTATCAACTCAAAATAAGCTGCATAACCAATTACCGCATCAGATTCTCGTTTTTCAAAATCAATCTCGATCTCCTCAGTCAGCGGATTCCACTTCTGCAATTCGCCTTCATGAATCGGTATGCAATTGATGGACTTATATTGGCCTGTTCGCAAGGCAAGCTGTATATATCCTTTGTATCCAAGCTGGAATTGAGCCTTTCCTCCATAAGGAACAATCCAGGCATACCCTAAGTTTTTATCTATAGGTAGATCGAGTGTAGCTGCCACCATCGCAGATGAAATAACGCTCATAGGATCTGTTTTCTGAAGCATCTGCTCACTGTTATAAAGGCTTAAGATAGAAGCAGTAAACTGTGTAGCCCTCTTCCCTAACACTTCCTCAAATCGCTTAATAACGGATGGTGAGGAAAGCAAGCCTTTCATGGTTGCTCCTTGTTGCTGAACAGGAACGCTTTTTTGTTTTTTTTGGATGTTGTTTTTAATTGATTGATTAGTAGCCATAGTCAGCTAACCTCCTTGATTCCAAAACGTCTGAAATTAGTTTCCTTTTTGACCTTCTCGTAAATATCCGGAAACTGCTCTTTGAGCTTTTTCGTGTCAACTCGATATGAGACAACAGGCTTCCAACAAGCTTGATAGCCTCCGACAAACCCGTACTCTGCATCCTTCATTTCATGTTTGATCTGATTTTCTAATTCTTTTGCCTGGCTTTGAAGCTCTGTGATCTGTTCTTTTAGGCACAAATATTGTTGAATACGTTCTCGATTAGCCGCTGTTAAATCAATAGCTTTGTTATTTTCCGTTTCGGCATATCGTTTTTTGAGGTATTCCTCCGCAGCACTTGAACCATCTAAAGCAGGAGCTTGTCCGCCTAAGACCTTGTCATTCCAGAACTCAATCTCTGCTTCAAAGATCATGTCAATTAACTCGTCGTCTCGCTCAATCTCTTTCCAGGCAAATTTGTTTCCGCCGATCAGCACAGCAAAATAAGCTTTCCGATATTCAGGTCCAAGCACACCCAGATAATGCTGGACCTGAACGATATAGCTCTCTGGAATTTCTTCGTCTTCCCATTCTTTAAAGTTGTAGGCTGATGTTGTTTTACATTCAAGGATCGCTTTTTCACCAACGATCATTCGATCAACATTAGCCAAAATGAAATTATATTCTGGATGTCTGAGTATTGCTTTTTTACGTCTAACCTTCTTGCCACTACGTATCTCAAATTCTTTTGCAACAATGTCTTCTAGCAATGATCCAAAGTAAGCAGCTTCACTTTGCAATTCACTAACAGGGACCTGTCCTGTTTTGTCTAACCATAATTCAAAAGGTGTCTTCCACTTGTTTAGTCCCAAGATAACGGATGCATCTGAGCCGCCAATTCCTTTTCTCCTTTCAATAAGCCATTCATCGCGGCTCATTTCAGAAGTCTTAGCATGAACCTCAGCCCTTTTGCTTGTCATACTACCTAACCCCCATTGTTTTTATTGAGGCTATCTGATAAAATATTTGCACATGAGTTTTTATTGATAGCCTTTAAAGAAGTCCACTTTGCCGAGTGGGCTTTTTTATTGCGCATTTTTAAATTCAAAACCAAGTTGCTCCCTTAGATATCTTTCCAAGTTCTCTCTGAGAATGATTTCGCCGCCATCAATTACATAATCATCAACTGGTGTTACTTCATCACCGTAAAAATCTATTTGCACATCCGTTTCAGTCAACTTATCGTGCCAGTTGTTTATGACAATTGGATTTTCGACCATTCTTACTCTCCTCTCTGAATTTGTCTGCACGTCTATCCCATAACAGATGGAATTCTCTATTGTTACGAATCATCGCACACCATTTACGAACCTCCAAAGCAGTTGCAGGCTTATGAACAAAATGAACCATCATCCTATACACCTGCTCACTACAGTTAAGTTGATACCTTGCTGTTGCATTTTCAATGCCGTTTCATAAAGACGTCCTTTGTTTGCCAGCCGGCTAATATCCTCAGTAAGAACCTTGATGCTTCCAGCAAGACTAATCGCTTCTTCATAATCACCATCACGTAATGCCTCTGACAGCATGATTGATAGCTCTTCTGCTGATTCGATTTTTCTTTTTGCGATAGGAACATCTGACTTCAAGAAATGATTAGTATTCATACTGAAACCGCCTTCCTTCCTTCTTGTTTTGCCATAGCAACTTGATCAACTAGAGCTTTCCGCGTCCACCTATCTGCAAGCTCCTGCATTTTCAACCCGTGAGTACGAACAAGTGAATAAATCAATGTTTTGTTAGCCGCAATCAAATCAAAAATCTGTTTAATATCAGCCATCGGCAGTTCCTCTGTTTTACCTGGTCGGTTATCCGTAAGCCAACGGGCTAAATGTTTGGTTGCTTGTAATGCTTCCTCCAATTGGTGAACCATATTAATCACCGCATTACTTGCACATTCATTAAGTGCCGGATCAATAGGAGCAGCCGCTGTGGGATGAAGTTTAAATAAGTAATGGACAAGATCAATATGTTCATAGGCATCGCACTTCTCAAACCACTTGATACATAACTCTGGAGTGAGCTTGGCAAGTCCATTTTCAACATCTGAAACATACCTTTGATCCTTACCTCCGATTAATTTGCCGATTTGGTATTGGGAAAGACCTGCAGCCTTACGGGCACTACGCATAATCTGCGGTAAATTCCGCATGTTGTATGGGTTGTTCTCCATATGTTTGCCTCCTGATATATTCGATTTTCAGTTTTAAAATTGAAGTTAATAGACCATGCTGGATATAAATGACTTAGGCTGATTCCTTTTTCTTTTGTTGTGCTAACTTTTCTTGATGTTCATTCATTCGCTGAACAAGTATGCCACTGAGATATTTGTAAGCTTTGGCCTCTGCCTGTTCAAACAGCGGTCCTTTTTTCAAGATGACTTTCATAATTAAAAGGCCTCCTTTGTGAATTCTACTCATGCTGAATCCTTAGAATTATGTTTCGTTTCGTTACATACATCATCAAAAAAAATAGTCCAATCAAAGCCTAATTTCTCTCCTATTTTTTTTGAGACAATAACACTAGGGTTCCTAGTACCATTTTCTATCATAGTGTAGTATGCTCTACCAATCTGTGCAGCTTTGGCAACTTCTTTTTGAGTCAACCCTTTTTCTAAGCGGTTTTTCTTAAGCCATTTTCTCATCAGGTTTCACCCCCTTAATCAGAAAATGTAACGTTTCGTTACTTAGATAATAGTATCGATCCGTTACATTGTCAACACATTTTCATAAAAAAGTATCGTTTTGTTACTAAAACTTATATGTAACTCTTTGTTACGTTACAATGAGATATAGAATAAAAACAAAAGTCAGGTGATTAAAATGTTCTCCGAGAACTTGAAAAAGTGCAGAAAACAAAAGAAACTAACCCAACAAAATATGGCTGATAAACTTGGAATTACTCGGCCTGCCTACACCGCCTATGAACTAGGTAGTCGTGAGCCTGACTATAAAACCTTAATTAATATTTCAAACATACTTGATGTTTCTTTGGATTATCTTCTTAAAGGAGAAAGCAATGAAAAAGTATTTCAGGATGAAGCAAAAAAAGTGTTAAATGATCCTGAAACATTCCTTGCAGCTAAAGACGGTGAAGTAACTGATGAAATCTTACAGGCTGCTTTGGAGATTATAACGGAGCAATTAAAGGAAAGACGGAAATCAGATAAATAAACGCAGTTAGTTTATTATTATTTATTTCTGTTTATTATGTTTAATTATGTTTACTAATAAGATTTAGATTCTCATTTATATCTCAATAATAACCTCATTTATAAAGTGATTTTCGAATCCCTTACAAACCCTTACATGGCAAGGGTTTTTGTTGTTTTTCTCATTTATATTTTCATTTATGTTTCTTTTATATTCTCATGTAAAAAAATTGAGCGTTTATTGTGAGGGAAATTGCAGAGTATCGAAATGGGAAAAGAGGGCTTCTTGTTAAAAACCTTGCAAAGTATATGTGAAAAAAATAAACAATACAATTATCGTAACAACAATAATTGTTTCTTTAATAAAATTTTTATTATCTTCATTCTCTTGTTTCTTTTTTTTAATCTCTTCTCTGTATTTTCTTTGAACCTCTTTCTTCTTATCATTATTTTTCATGATTAAACTCCTTTGAAGTCCATTTATTTCCCTTGCCCCTATCATTTGCAATTGTAATAATTCACTAATGATTACACCAACAAAAAAGGATCGGCAAGGGCTTTTCACTCAATGGTAACCAGCATAAGCACTAGCTGGACAGGTTTCAGGGTGTATCTAATCTTTTAGGTTCCATTTCCTGCAACTGAACCAAAAACTTCCTTATGAAGAACATTCTCTTCTCTGTTGTGGGGATGCTACCAAAAATAGTAGGCAAACTGATAGCGGTATAAAAAACAGCTCATTAAATGCCATACTGGAACTGTCTTTGATTTTTGGATTTATTTTCAGATGCAGCTATTGCTATCCGTTAGTTTAATTAGAACTCAGATAATCCAAGACACGGTCAACTCTTTCATTGACTGAGCAGTCGCCTTCAATCTTTAGCACTGGACAAGATAAATCTGCCATCCAATGTTCATGCAAAGCTCTACTTCTAACTTCCATTCCAGCATTATCATATAAAGAAGCCCACTCTAAAAATGTTTTTGATTGTTCATATTTACTGCCACCGGCTAACACTTCGTTTCCATAACGCTGAAATTCCCTGTGCCTTAGTCTCTCAAGCCGTATATCTTGTGGAATCCATAAGAAGACGACAAGGTCAAAATAACTTTTTAGATTATCGCCCCAGCCACACACTGCACCAGAAAGAATCCATTTCTCATTTATTGTTAAGTCTTTTTCAAGCAACTTTCTTCTTTCAGGAATTTCTCTTTTTTTAGTGAATTTATCTAACCAATAGTAATTATCAGTATCAAGATGCGTATGAGGCAAACGCTTTGATAATGCAGCACCCAATGTCGAAGTTCCGACACCAGAGGCTCCCAATATGTGAATATTTTTTTTCATACTTCCCCTCCTTATTAATCAACCAAACTCCCTGTTTGTTTCATAAGGTACTTACTATTATTTTGACATAAATCCCTAAAGACCTTTACTTTTCTAGAGAAATCCAGATGCGTGTTAAAATCATAATACTTACGAAAACAGTCATTATTAAACGGATTCATATTCCATCTCCTTAGACGCATTTTCCTATGAAAAAAGTCTTGATTTCCATATAATATTTAAACGAATCCAATTTTTAGATTGTCGTCTTTAAGGAGGTTTTTTATCTTGAGGTATACAAACAGTCATTTAGAGGATTGGATTGAAAACTTATACAGAAAGATTGATATTACAGAACCTGAACAAATTAATTTCGAACGGATTGCTGAGTCATTAGATATCAGGCTTTCGTTTAAACCTGTTACAAGCTTCGCACTTAAACACAGCGGAATTTATAACATATGCTTGGACAGCCGAAAAAGCCGTATTGAACAATGGTATGATTTTGCTCATGAATTTTGCCATATATATAGACATGAAGGCGATAAAAAAACAATGCCTGTAACTTGGACTGATTATTTAGAGTGGCAGTCCAATTATTTTACATATCACTTTTGCATTCCAACTTTCATGTTGCGTAATATTAATCTTTCGTACATACAATCACATGCAATTGAAAATGTAGCTTGGTTATTTAAGGTATCCCCTTCATTCGCTAAGAAACGTTTGAACCTTTACTACAGTAAGCTGACTCAACATTTATTAGCCAAACAATTGCGGGAAATCTGTGCACCCCCCTTTTGTAATTAATAATGAAATCCTCATGCATTTACGCGCATTGAAAAAAACAAAAAAAGATGTGTCCCTTCATGATCCGATCGGGCAGGATAAAGAAGGGAATGAAATAAGCCTGATCGATGTCCTGAAATCAGAAAATGAAGACGTGATTGATACGATCCAGCTCAATATGGAGCTTGAAAAAGTGAAGCAATACATTGACATTTTAGATGACCGTGAGAAAGAAGTGATTGTCGGGCGGTTTGGGCTTGATTTAAAGAAGGAAAAAACGCAGCGTGAGATTGCCAAAGAACTCGGTATTTCGCGCAGCTATGTATCACGGATTGAGAAACGGGCGCTGATGAAGATGTTCCATGAGTTCTACCGGGCGGAAAAGGAAAAGCGGAAGAAAGCGAAGGGGAAATAATGCAGAAGAAGCCGGATCTAATATGCCGGCTTTCTCTTATTCATTTACATGCTTCTTTTAAAACTTTCGAAACTAATGGAGACAGAATATACGATAGAGGTATGAAAATGCTTCCAGCTAACCGCTTGTCTCACTCTCTCAACTCGTCAGCACTGATAAGCTCAATTATCATTTCCGAGAAAGACGGTCAGGACCTTAGCAAACTTTAGTCCTTTACTCGCATTCTCCCTCAAGCGATTCTAAGTCGGACGTTCTAAAAGCTCGTCAGAAAATCGTTCATGCCTCAGCACATCCTTAGTCCCTGCTTTCTTATGCAGTCCTCGATCTGGCTGTCAATACTCGATTCCTCGATCCCTTGATCGCTTGTTCCTCGGTTGATACCCTTACATATATTGCTATCACCCTGGATCTTCTTCCTATAACGTTTTATTAAATATTGATAGCAATCGTTAATGCATTTGTCAGCTTGCGGTCCCTCGATGATTATTACCTTCATAAAATGCATCACCCCTTGGGTAATGCTATGTAATAACTGTTTGTCCTAATGAAGTGATTTTCAATGAGTGGAGTGTAAAAAAGCAGTAAAAAAACTAACGGTTTTTCACTACACTCAATAGGTCCTCACATGGTAAATCCTCATAGCATTTCCATTTTCCTCTCTTATGTCTCTTAAATTTTCACAGACAGATAAAAGGTTCAAAAATTTAACTTTGCAAGGTGATTACATCGGCAGAAATTTTAGGATATATTATACATATGAGAATGAATCTTTAATAAGAGGAAATGAATTTCCAGTACGAATTTTCATTTTGGGCTTGCTGGGTACACTAGGTATCATTTTATTAGCAGGTGTAGAATAGGGGGAGATGCATAAATGAAAAATATTTTTAATCAATTGCATTTAGAGGAAATTTTAAATCGTATTGACAAATTAAGCCCAATTTGCAAGCCTAAATGGGGTAAAATGGATGTTCCCCAAATGTTAGCACATTTCTCATCCTTTCAAGACATTCCAATGGGACTTTCTTTTCCAGCGAGAGGTTGGTTAGGAATATTAATAGGAAACTTTGTGAAACCAATTTTTTATAATGACAAGCCATTAGCCCAAAATATGTCCACGATTCCTGACATTTTGATAGTAGATGAAAAAGAATTTGAAACAGAGAAGGAAATACTGAAACAAAAAATTATAACTTTCCAAAGTAATGGTCCAGAGAAGTGTACGACTCATCCACATCCTTTTTTCGGTAAACTTACTTCTGAGCAATGGGGAAAAGGAATATACAAGCATCTTGACCATCATTTAAAACAATTTGGAGTTTAGTAAGATTTTAGAAATATAAATAATGATGACCAAACAGAAAAGTAACAAAATGCTTTAACTGCTTAGAAATAAAAAATCATTCTATTGTTAAAAATACAATTCTTTCTTCAACTAAAGAGTAATCCCTGCTTTCTTTATACAGATTTCGCTCTAGCTTTCGTTACTTTATCACTTGTTCCTCGGTCGATACCCTTACATATATGGCTATCACCCTGGATCTCCTTCCTATAAAGTTTTATTAAATAATGATAGCAATCGTTAATGTATTTGCCAGCTTGCGGTCCCTCGATGATTATCACCTTCATAAAATGCATCACCCCTTGGGTAATGCTATGTAACAGCTGTTTGTCCAAATGAGGAGATTTTAAATTAAACTACAGTGTTATTAAACGTTTCAATGTATATGCAGAAAATAAAAAACACCGATAATTTGAAACAATTGATGTTTTGTTGAGACATTTCTACACTCCTTAGATCCTCAATAGGAGAGATTTTATTTTCTAATCAAAGCCTTAAATCAAAATTAGCTTATTATCGTTTACAAAGATTTATTCTCATTTTAAAAATGAAATAGCGTTTTTATTGCCAGTTATTAATGCAATTTCAACAATACAAATTTTTGTTGAGGGGACTATTTAAGAAAACAGAAGTAGGGCAAAAATTAGAAGAAAACCTGGTATATAACAGAATACTGCCCCTATAGTAAATAAAAAAGCTACCACATTGGTAGCCTGATCTTAAAGTAACTTGCTTTTCGAATTAAGATTATCCTCATACGGTAGGTATTAAAATAACCAGTGATAAACAAAAAATTCCTCTCTTGAAAAGTTTGAGCTTAAGGGCTTGTATAGGTTAAAGAAATCATTAAGTACACTTTTTCGTCTGAACGGTTTATGTACGTATGAATCTCTTCACCTTTAAATTTAATGACATCCCACTTGTTGAGTTGGTGTTTTTCCTCTCCAACTTTCATTTCCAATTGACCATTTAATACAAGTACGATTTCTTCAGATCCAGCCAAATGTGACTCACTGTACTCACTGTTTGGATCGATACATGCTCTATACCATTCAACCGTGCCAAGTGCCTTAAACAATGGGTTGATAAACCAATCATTATTTTGTCCCGCAAAGTGATGGGGAGGCACAAATCGGTGTACTTCAATTTCCTCTTCAAAAGTTAGTAAAGATGCTAATGGAATATTTAATCCTCTACATATTTTCCATAAGACATTTATTGTTGGGTTCGCTTCGCCTCTTTCAATTTTACCTAGAGTTAATTTACTGACATTGCTTAAGTTAGATAACTCTTCCAAGCTAATTTTTTTACTTCTTCGAATTCCTCTAAGTTTAATCCCTACCTGATTGGATAAGTCAATATTTTCTTCCTTCACTTTTTCACACCTTTCGCATTGATTCTATCTACAAAATATATTATAGTATACCAAAGATGTAACTATAGTATACATCCAAACAAAAAAGTTAACTATATTATATCAAATAATCATCTAAAATCGTAAAAGGAGCGTTTATAATTATGAAAAAAAAGGGAAACATTTATATAATTTGGAGCATCTTTTCTTTGTTTGTTATATCCATGAGCTTACGTGCTTCCATTACATCAATCTCTCCAGTTTTAAAAACTATTCAGGCAGACTTACAAATGTCTAATGTTTCGGTTAGTTTACTTACAGCCCTCCCAGTTTTTTGTATGGGGGTATTTGCTCCTGTGGCTGCAAAGCTTAGTCAACGATGGGGAATTGAATTGACCATTGCATTTTCAGTCTTATTAATTGGACTAGCAACAGCGTTGCGCTTTATGGCAACCTTCCCTTTTCTATTATTAATGACGGCTGTACTTACCGGAATTGGAATTGCAATAGCCGGTCCACTTATCTCTGGATATATAAAAAAACAATTTCCTAAATATTCATCTTCAATGATTGGTGTTTATTCAGCTGGCATGGGCGTTGGAGCATCCTTAAGTTCTGGGTTGGTAGTGCCCGCTATGCATTCTTTTAATAATTCTTGGAACATCGCTTTAGCAATATGGGCTTTATTCGCTGGAATTGGAATAATTGTTTGGATGCCAATCATTAAAAAATCTAAACTAAAGAAAAGTGTAGAAGGGGAGTCTGTAAAACAAAAAAACCAATTACCTTGGAGAAATCGATATGTATGGCTGCTAATGGTGATTTTTGGCCTACAGTCTGGCATGTATTATTCTTTTGCAACATGGCTAGCTCCAAAAGTACAAGAAGTAGGTTTTAGTGCCACATATGCAGCAACAACTGCTACTGTTTTTTCAATCATACAGATGATTTTCAGCTTCATCATCCCTATTTTAATTAATAATAATCCAAATAGAAAACCTTGGATTATTCTATGTGCTTTATGTTATTTTATCGGGATAATCACGTTAATAGCTGGAAGTATTTCACCCATTATTAGTGCTATTTTGACTGGGATTGGTGCCGGAGGGTTATTTCCAATAGCGATGATCCTTCCTTTAGACGCAACAACTACACCAAGAGATGCTAGTCAATGGACTGCTATGATTCAATTCGGTGGTTACATTATAAGTGGCGCTGTCCCTATACTTGTTGGGGCTGCAAAAGATATAACAAACTCTTATAATTTTGCATTCTTTTTATTACTTTTTATTTCAATCATATTAATGCTATTAACTTTAAAAGTTAGAAAGAAGAAAGAATCTAATTTTCAAATAAATGAGTTGAAAACAACAAGCACGTAATATTTTTAACACTTTAAAAACTACCTGAAATAATAAACCCAGCTTCTATTGTAAAGATGAAGGTGGGTTTATTATTTGGAAAATTACTCAAAACTATGTTATGCACCAACTCGATATGCGGCAATTTTGAATCCATCCTTATCCTTAAGCAATTCAAAGCCGGACGTTCTAAAAGCTCCCCAAAGCTTCATCGGCATACTTCAGCACATCCTTAGTCCCTGCTTTCTTTATACAGGCCAGGCCTCTATCTGGCTGTCGATGCTTGACCCCTTGATCGCTTGTTTCTCGGTCGATACCTACATATATCGCCATCATTCTTTAAGCCAATATGTTTATTACTTACTGTTCTCCCTCTTCATGGGATGCAGCTAGCGAGTAATCTTACTCCATTTTCAATTTCTTCAATTGATAATCCACCAAATCCCAACATGATATAGGAATCATTTTCGGGGTTTGGATTAAGCCAAAACCTTGACGGAGAATATACTTTGACACCTTTTTGGAAACCAGCTTCGATCAACTCGAAGGCTGTTACGCCTTTTAGTTTCAATAAGATATGTAAGCCTGACTTTTCTCCAACAATTTTTACTTGATTGCCCATATACTGTTCAATGCTCCTTAACAGAGTCTGATGTTTTCTTTGATAAATCTTGCGCATTCTTCGTATATGCCTCTCAAATTCCCCGGATTGCATAAACATGGCCATAGCCCTCTGAATAATAGGAGAAGCAGATTGCTTGTAAGCTGCGAACTTTCGTGAATATTGAACCATTAGAGAGGATGGAAATACAATATAACTTAATCGAGCTGAAGGTAGAAATGATTTAGAAAATGTACCTAAATAAATAACCCTTTCCTCTTCATCCAATGATTTCAGTGAAGGAATCGGCTGTCCCCTGTATCGAAACTCGCTGTCATAATCATCCTCAATAATGTATCCCCCAGTTTGATAAGCCCATTTTAGTAAACGCATTCTTTTCGATATGGACATAATCATACCAAATGGAAATTGGTGAGAAGGCGTTAAATACACTGCTTTTGCCTTGCTCATTTGAATATGCTCCATTGACAATCCGTCCTTCTCAAGAGGCACTGGTTCAATTTGGCATCCTTGGTCTTTTAAGACTGATCGAACTCCACTGTAACCGGGTTCTTCCATGGCCACGGTTTTTTCCTGAAGTGCTAAAAGACGGCAGATTAACGCCATGGAGGCTTGTGTTCCGGCCGTTACAAGAATCTGTTCCGGTGTAGAGCGTACACCTCTGGATTGAAGCAGATAGTTTGAAATCTCTCTCCTCAATGCAAAGTCACCCTGATTTTCTCCATAATGAAATACTTGATCAACTGCGTCTGACAGACATTTTTTCCACTGCTTCAAGGGAAACTTCTCCAGATCGATGTTTCCATATTTAAAATCCACAAGGACCTCGCTTGATTGTTTACTTTCCAACCTAATAGGATGTTCCACAACAATCGGATGTAGTAAAGGTTTCTCAATCTCAGCTACCCATATTCCACTTTTAGGGACACTTTCTAGGTATCCCTCTGATTGTAGCTGCTGATATGCTGTCTCAACCGTGTTTCGGCTAACCTTTAAATGAGCCGTTAGCTGACGAATTGATGGCATCTTCATTCCTGGCAAGAGCCTACCTTCCTCAATTTCATTCTTAATCCAATGATACAATTGACTATATAACGGCTCAGACGACTCCCTATGTAAAAATGGGGTAATTTCCACTGTTAACCCTCCATCTGTCCCTATTGTTTTTTTAAATTCTGTCACTTTTATTAGGTACAGAAATTCTCTAAAATGATTTTATCATTTATAAAGAAAGTTGGGATAAAAAAAATGCATAATATCCGCCAATAAAATTAGTATGTACAGATAATAAGAGGATTGATTTTACTCAGATACGATCGGTTAAATTGTTTGGATTATTCTTGAACTAGGTACTTTATTGGGAGAATTCTTACGCTGATGGAATCCCCAAAAGTAGAGAAATCAATCTTATTAAACATTCAATGTAATATTAACAAGCATAAGTTCCCTACTTCGTGGGTTGATCTAAGAAAGGATATGTTAAGTATGCAAATTAACCAATTTGGACAAAAAATCGGTGAGCCAGTTGAGGGCTATCAACATCCACTAGTTCCAACAAGAAACACAATAGCAGGAAAATACTGTACGTTAGAAAAGGTATCAATGAAGCATTTTGATGATCTGTACAAAAATGTTTATGGACCCGAGAGTGACGATAAACAATGGACCTATCTGCCAACCGAAAAATTTACAAGTGAAAAGGAATTCGAAATTTTCTTATCAAAATTAATAAAATCAGAAGATCCTTTTTACTATGCAATAGTTGACAATGACACTAACGTAGCACTGGGCTCTTTTTCACTAATGAGGATCAATATCGAAAATAGTTCAGTGGAAGTTGGACATGTAATATACTCTGAAAGACTAAAAAAAACTAGAATTGCTACTGAAGCACAGTTTCTACTGGCGCGTTACGTATTCGAAGAGCTGCACTATAGACGTTATGAATGGAAATGTGATAGTTTAAACGATCCTTCTAGAAAGGCAGCTCTAAGATTGGGATTTCAATATGAAGGAACTTTTAGGCAAGCACTTGTATACAAACAAAGAAATAGAGATACAGCTTGGTTTTCGATAATTGATAAAGAATGGCCCAATATAAAAAATCGGTTCGAAAAGTGGCTTTTGGAGAGCAATTTTGATGAATATGGAAATCAAATTTCAAAACTAGACAACCAGTTTTGAAACGAGAAATTAATTTATCCATTTTTATGATGTTTCAAAACAGATCCGCGGCTTTTTGCTCTCGAAGTTTTTTCATGGCCACCGGGCGTTGCAAGTGGGACTTCCCCTACAGATTTGACTCCACCAACCGTGGCAGAAATCGGTAGCACCTGGTATGGAGCTTCATTTCAACGTACTGGTGTTAATACAGAGTGCAAGCTTCTGATGCTTGCACATGCATTTGATTCGTGGAATACTATCAGAGTCACACTGAAAACTGACGCTCGTAACATACGTTCACGTTCTGCTATACAAAGGCTTGGTGCTACTTTTGAAGGCATTCGCAGGGCACATCTCCCTGCAAGTAATGGTAGCATTAGGGATACAGCTTACTTTTCAATCATTGCCAAGGAATGGCCTGCTGTCCGCACAAATCTCAAAGATCGGCTTGAAAAATATAACTGAGTAAAGCGAACGAGAATCAGAGTGTAATGAACATAAGCCTGAGCCTCTAGTTGAACAGGAATCCGGCTTTAATGAAAAGTGGCTTAGCGTGACAGGAAATTTGACTTTTTTAGTTTGAAGTTAAGCTTTGTGCAAAAAATCCATGTTTCCTAATGTCACTTTTGATATTTTAGGATTTGGAAATAAAAACAATCCTATGACCCCTTATACATGTATCTCGGCTGAACCCCAAATAGACTTTGTTCCGTGGTCATGTATCTGTTGAAAAAGCTGAATCTTTTTTGGCTTCTTGTACCTTTTGGGTACTAAGCACAAAACTTACGATTGCTGCAACGCTACAAACATATGGAAGTGAAGAATATCCCCAATTAGATATGACATAACCCCCAATCATTGAACCAATGGTAATACCAATATACAGAGCTGTATTATTCCATGCCATAACAATTCCTCGTTCTTTTGGATATTCCACTGCTAATCTTGCTTGGTATGATGTAAATCCTGCATACCCAACTAAAGCCCATATAAAAAGAAAGAAATAAATCCAATCACCAGATGAGAAGAATATCCCTAAACAAATGAGTATTAAAATTAACAAAATTAGCGTAACCTTCGAAATTTTCTCTTCTCCAAATTTATCTGTTAATTGCCCACTTGTAAGGCTCCCTAAAACAGCACCGACACCATAAAAAGCAACAGCTAATGCGATTTCTGATGACGAGAATTTATTTTTAGAGTAAAGAGCTGCACCTAAATAAACATAAAGGGTATACATTGAAATCGCCCAAATGGTAGTAACACTTACAGAACCAAGTATTCTTAGCAGATTTCCTTCTAACAGGTTTCTTGTTAAACCATTTTTAGGAATAGATTCCCATGTTTTAAAATTCACTGCCGCCAATACGGCTCCTATGATTGCCATTACAACAAATACTGAGCGCCATCCAAGAAAATGCTCTAATAACGTACCGATTGGCGCTCCTGCCCAAAGAGCCGTCAAGTGTCCTGAGACAACAATCGAAAGCCATGTTCCTCTTCGGTTAGGCGGGGCAGTATCTCCAATGATTGCGTATATCAAAGGAGTGATTGAAGCAACGGATAAACCAGCTAAAATACGGCTAACAATCAACCATAAAAATGAAGGAGAAAATGCAGTTAGCATATTAGAAATAGCGAACAGCAATAAGCCAAATGTAATCAATGTTCTCCGTTCTTTGATATCTGAAAGCCAACCGAAGCAAGGAGCCGAAAAAGCATATGTAACTGCAAAAACAGTTACCATCCATCCAGTGGTTGATGCACTAACTTTATATACTTCCGAAATAAACGGTAATAATGGGGATACCACAAATAAATCAGTACCCATTAGAAACAAAGTTATCCAACCAACGCTTAAACTTATCCTCCCTTGCAACTTCATATAATCCCCCATATGAAAAAATATTTTTACATGTATATTCTCTAGGGGGCATAAAAGAACTTTATGTAAGTGGTACACCCCCATAAAATGAGACAAATAAAAACACCGATAGTTTGAAACAACCAGTGTTTTCTCGGACAATTACTTCGGCCATTAGGTCCTAAGTAATTTTGAAGTCATTCATTACATCTTTTTACACAGTTTTATATTTTATGCACAAAAATGGGTACAAGTTCAGCAATCATCCAAAATAGAAATAAAAGGTCTGATCACCTTTCTCTTTATGCATAACTTGTTCTGCAGCAATTTTAAAATCACTTTTGAAGCACTGTCTTCATCTACGAAGTGAGTTTTTAATGAGCTAATCCTCAAAACCACTTAATTCACCATCGAGAGATTTTCCATGAGAACTAAAAAGTTATTGCGGTCTCACCGAAAATTTAAATTGCGGTGCCCTATTGCCTTTTTCTCTCCCCAAAAGTAAAGGTTATTCCTCAAGGATTTAAAGGGGGGATACTAATTATATCGCATTTGATTCCATTGTTTCTGTTGATATCAAATAAAAAAACCTCCATTTCTGAAGGAGGTTGAATGTAATATTATCAAGTTTGAAAACGATCAGAGGCAATATGAAATGTGTTTTGAGTTTGATTTTCTGTTAAGTTGGATCCGAAACTACACACTAAAACAAGTGACAAACCCAGGATTAGGCATACCTTCTTTTTAAAAGTCATACAGGCATTCTCCCCTTTGAATTTGTGTTTGAGTCTCAAGCATTTTCTGATGATATACATAGGATGTTTCAAATTCTTTTGAGTTTGCGTAAGCAGCTGCGGTCTCACAGGCAATGTCTTCAATATATGAATAGTTCTTATTTTTTTCTAAGTATTCTATTGTTTTATTAACACCTTGTTGGTCCACTGCATCGACATAAAGAGCTTTTAAATATCCCTGTAATTTTGCGAAAAGCTCATCACCTTGATAAAGAGCTGCTGACAAACCTTTCTTACTTACTTGGATAGCCTCATTCATTTTTCCTTGTTTAAAAAGGATTTTTGCATAAGAAAATAAAGAATGTGGCAAGTTTGTGAGCTTTTCTTTTTCTGTAATCTCCACTGCTTGCTTTATGTATACTTCCGCCTGCTCGTAATCACCACTATCAGCAAAATTAGTGCCTAAATTATATAGTGCAGAACTAATCAACCTTTTGTTATTCAATTCCCTAGATAACTCTAATGCCTTTTCAAGATGCGGCTGACTTTTTTCGTAATGTTTAAAATCAGTATAATTCCCTGAGATAACAAACATACATTGAACTTTTCGCACCTTATAAAGTTCATATTGATTATAAATATCCAATGCTTGTTTAACGTGATGCATAGACACATGACTTTGCTTCATACCATAATATGCTTCAGCTAACTTAAAATGAAACTCTGCCCTTTCGATCTCATCAGGGACATGTATAAGCTGCTTTTCAGCTTCTCTATAATAGTAAATAGCTTTCATGTATTGCTTCTTATCAAACTCGTACATCCCTCTGAAAAACAGAGAATAATATGACAAAAGACCAGATATGCCTTTATTTGAAGTCTCAATTTTTTCAAGAAGTTCGTCAATAGTTGGTCTTATACGTGTTGTTACGGGTTCCAAATAATCTAACATGAGTTGATGACGGAATTTCATTAGGGAGAAGTAAATGAGTAAATACTCATCTTCCTCCATCCGTTGGATTTCTTGCTCCACCTCTGCCTTTAAAATCTCTGCATCCGGGACACTAAATTGACGTATCATTTTATACCATTCATTGATCTTTACGCCAACTTCTGACGATGATAAAACCGGATTCACAGGACCCCTCCTTTTATGTCTTTTTATGTAATATTCTAACATTTCCAAAAAGTGTTTGAACCGCAAAAAAACCGCAAACTTTTTCTTCGGTACCTTTGATATGATTAACCAAGATAATTTTAGGCTCGTTTCTCTCCTCTTACATTATTGAACATAAAAATATGAGTATGTCTTGAAGAGATTTCTTCGCTTCTTTGTTCTAATTTCTTAAATATAAAAGAGAAGGCACATCTCTGCTTCCTAAACTTATTCCCACAAAAAATAGGAGCAGTTCACATGTTAGTTACTGCTCTACATAGTTTATTCCCCGTTAATTCGTTTTACAATGTATTCAGCATCATTTCCTACGCCTTGAAGCAATGCTGAACCTCGCCTATGCTGCCAAGGCAAACCTATAAAGTACAATCCTTCTACAGGTGAAACACCTCTATGATGTATGATTCGACCTTCTTTATTCAAAACACCTTTTATATTTATCCATTTAAGGGGATTCCTAAAACCTGTAGCCCAAATAATATTGTTTACTTCTAATGAAGATGAATCTTTAAAAATGATTTCATTTTGCTTTCCAGCTACGACTCTTGTTTTTAACATAATCTCCCTCTGTTTTATTGCATGTTTTAATTCATACCCAAATATTGAATCATCTTTCTTTTGAATGAATTTGCCTAATATCGATGTATGACTTGCATGTAAAACTCCTAATTTATCAAACCACCAAAAGATGCTTCTTTTTCCGATCAATAAAGGCAAATAAACAAGTTTATTACTACAGGCTAAATATGTAACTCTTTCTTTGGATAATTCAACAGCTATCTGCGCACCACTATTCCCCCCACCAACTACTAGTACATTTCCATGTACCAATTGTTTTGAATTCTTATATTGTGACGAGTGTAGTTGATTAATATTATCAGCTAAATCTTTTGATATTGATGGAATATTAGGGGTATGAAAAGGACCTGTAGCAATGACAAGATTCTTTGATTGATATTCTCCCTGATTTGTTTTTATTAAGAAATAATTCTTTGATTTTAGAACACTTATTACATCTGTCTGTAATTGGATTGGAATATCAAATCTTTCAACATATTTCTTTAGATAAGCTACAATTTCATCTTTTGAAGGAAATCCGTTTTTTTCTCCTTCAAGATGCATCCCAGGCAAAGAGCTATACATTCGAGAAGTAAATAAAACCAATGAGTCATACCGTTCTGTCCAGCTCTCCCCAACCCCCTGACTTTTATCCAAAATGATAAACTTTTGGTCGGTCTGCTTAAGATAATATCCTATTGAGACTCCTGCTTGACCAGCTCCAATTACTATCGTGTCATACATATTAAGCCTCCCACTAATTTTATTCATACGAGAGATAGACTAAAACTGAACCTCATCAGATAAAAATTTTAATGATGATGGTGGTCATGCGGCTTCTCAATTGTGGCCTGACAAAGGATCGCATTGTCATGATTATGTGCTTCTGTTTCCATTTGAATGGTTACATGCGTAATGCCTTTATGCTCAAGCTCATGTTCAATTTTGCGTAAAATATTTTCACTTTCTGAAATGGTCAGCTGATCGTCAACCACAGCGTGGCAAGAAAGAGCATTTAATCCACTTGTGATAGACCATATGTGTAAATCATGAATGTTTTGAATTCCCTCTGTCTCTTCAATTGCACGAATGATGTCAGTGACATCAATATGTTCTGGAGTTCCTTCCATTAATATGTGAATGGAACTTTTAGTCACATTGTAACCACTTCTTAGAACAAGAATAGCCACAATCATACTAGCCAATGGGTCTGCCCAGCCCCATCCAAAGAAGATGATAAGTATGGCAGCTAGAATGGCACCTACAGAGCCGAGCATATCGCTTATCACATGCAAATAAGCTCCTCTTATGTTCAGATTATTCTTTGTATCTCCGCCACTCATCATAATCCATGCGACTAATATATTCACAACTAACCCGATAATACTAATCGTAAGCATGCCAGTTGTTGCTACTTCTGGTGGGTTAGAGAAACGTTCGATTGCTTCATAAATGATATAAAGAGAAATAAGAATTAATGCAACACCGTTTATCACAGCAGCAAGAATCTCAAATCGTTTATAGCCGAATGTCTTATTGTGATTTGCCTTTTTTTCAGCTAATGTAAAAGCAATCAAGGCAACCATTAATGAAATTGAATCACTCAGCATATGGCCTGCATCTGATAAAAGCGCCAGACTATTTGTTAAAAATCCACCTATGGCTTCTATCATCATATAACCTGTAATCATGATAAAAGAGATCAATAAAACCTTTTTATTAGCTCCCGTAGTATGATTGTGACCCATAAAAATCTCCTCCTTAACGAAAGTTTCTTGATTCATATGCTTTATTATTTCTTATCTTTTATTGAGCATTCTAACCTGACACTAGAAATATCAATATATGATTACATGCTCATATAAGAATATATATGCTCTTTACTGAAATGTCAAAATATTTATTATAAAAATTCCAATACAGGTTCTTTTGTATTCAAATAAAATCAATTGATGCTTTTCTTAAAAATACTATTGCAACTTGATAACAACACCACGACGACTATCTGATAAGCAAAAAAAAGAGGAGCAAACACAAGGTTTACTCCTCTAACAGTCCCAACCCGTCACTTTCTACGTAGCATATAATCAAGATTCTTAATACCAAGACAAAAAGTTATTGCGGTCTCACCGAAAATTTAAATTGCGGTGCCCTATTGCCTTTTTCCGCGAAGGAAAACTTGTTAATATTTACATTACTAGTAGAGTTAAGGGAAGGGTGAATATCTTGATATCAATCACATCAGCTGAAGTGGGAATGAAGATTAATGAATGGCATAGGCATATTCAAAAATTCAACGTAACTGATGCTGAAATGTTAAAAGCTGAAATCGAACGTGATATAGAGGTGATGGAAGAAGATCAAGATTTGCTTATTTATTATCAATTAATGGCCTTTCGCCATAAAATTATGTTGGAATACACGCTGCATCTGATGAAAATCGAATGGAACTTTCAGAATATTTAAAGAAAATCGAGGGGCATAAGAAGAAGCTAGACAATATGCGAGCGTATTATTATAACTTCTTCCGCGGGATGTATGAGTTTAGAAACGGTGAATACACAAAGGCCATTACATATTACAAAAAAGCTGAACGCAAAATTCCAACGATCTCCGACAAGATTGAAAAAGCTGAGTTTTATTTTAAGTTATCCGAAGTCTATTATCATATGAAGATGACTCACATCTCAATGCACTACGCTGAACTTTCATACAACATCTATAAAAAACATGAACTTTATTCTGGTCGGCTTATTCAGTGCCATTTTGTTATTGCTGGCAACTACGATGACCTTGAAAATCATGAAAAAGCTCTCCCCCACCTTCAAGAAGCTTTAAAAGGTGCTGAGCTGCTTAAAAGTAAAAATACTCACATCTATGCCACCGCATTTTTCAATCTCGGTAACTGCTATCACAAAATGGACAACCTAAATAAGGCTGCACGTTACATCGAACAAGCTTTGGTTCAATACAGAAAAATAAACTCTGACGTACTTCCGCAAGCTTATCATGACCTAGCGTTGATTTATTTTAAACAAGGCAAAAAAGAACAAGCAATGGATTGCTTCCGCAAAGGAATCAGAAGCGCTGTAGATTTTAAAGACGAACTTTTTATGAACTTATTTGAAGCATTAGACGTTCTTTATATAAGAAATGGCGATACACCTAAACTCCTCAACATTTTTTCTCGTTTAGAGAACGGCAAAGGATACCCTTATCTGGAAGAGCTGGCATTGTTAGGAGGAAACCTTTTCGATTATAATGGAAAAATAGAGGATAGTATCATCTGTTTCAAGAAGATGGTATATGCTCAAAAGCAAATATCGAAAGGGGAATGCATGTATGAAATCTAAATTGTTTATCAGTTTATCCGCTGTTTTAATTGGACTTGCCTTTTTCGGATCTATGTCTAATGGCGAAATGAAGGAAGCATCCCGGAATGTAACTCTCGCACCTACTCATGAATTCCTTGTTTGATTCGATAAACAACATTAGTTCTAATTCCCTTTAGCCGTTTCATAACGGCTTTTTCTTATTTCTAATACTGAAAAAATCCATCATATACATAAAGCTTTTGAGGTGAAAATTTTGGACTTATTTGATGAATGCTTAGAAGCTCTAGAGAAAAACAAAGAAATCTTATCAGAAGAATTAACGGCAAAATATTATGAACTGCTTTCAAACAGTTTTCCCTTTACATCTTGGGGACGAATCAAGTGGGAAGAAGTTTGTTGTCACCAATCTATAGATTACGAGGAAGAGATTGACGAGTGGCTAGCTGAACACCATTTTAAAGATAGAAACATTATCATTCTTTGGGGTTACGGAGAACAACCAGCATTAAAAACCAGTCTTGAACATGCATTAAACGTAATTGATGATGTAACTGCCGTTGGTTCAGATACTTTTATGTTTAGTGAATCCGGCTACGTTATCGAATTTTTTCATGATGGCGATGTTACAATTGGAAAGTCCCCTTTCATTGAAAGGATTAGCAAATAGGTAAAATGACACAGATCGAATGATTCATTTCCACCATTTGATCCACATAACAGTTAGTTTCATCATTCTTCCATGGTAATATTTTGTTATATGATTAAATGAGAGGGTATGATTATGAAAGTCTTTGAAGCTAAAACACTTATGTCTGAAGCTACAGACCGCGCCAAAGAATATAAAGAACTAAGGACGCAAATGGTCAACTTGAGAAAAGCTTTACAAAGCGTCGCTGAACTGGACGACAGCGAATTCTCAGGTAAAGGCGCTAATAACATTAAAGCATTCTATCACGATCATGTTGGTGTCACTGATCAATGGATTGACTACATTGACATGAAAATCGCATTCTTTAACAGCATTGCCGGAGCTGTCGAAGACAAAGGTCTCTCTGATGCTTATATTGAAGAATCTTTTTTAGAACATGAACTGGCTAACGCCCATAAAAAATCAAAATCAATCATGTCTGAACAGAAAAAAGCCATGAAAGATGGGACTGACCCCATAAGATGAGACAAATAAAAAACACCTTCAAGTTTGAAAACGGATAGTTGTTATCCGAAATAAGACTTGGAGGTGTTTTTTGTATGGGAACAAGAGCGAGTTATCCGATTGAAGTCAAACAGAAGGCTGTAGAAATGAGATTGGCAGGTGTGCCTATGAAAGAGATCATGCAGGAATTGAATATCAAGAATAAGACGCAGGTTCAGACATGGGTTAGATGGCATAAGGCTGGGGAAACACATCGATTTGAACAGCCTGTTGGTAAGCAATACACTTACGGAAAAGGTCCGGAGTACTCTTCCGAATTAGAGAAACTGCAGGCTGAGAACCGTTATCTGAGACAACAAAATGAAGTTTTAAAAAAGTACAACGAATTGGAAAGGAAGTTGATAGTCAAACGTCAGTCGAACTTGTAGAAGTATTGCGCAACACAATGACCGTACAGAATATCTGTGTTCATTTAGGTATTTCACGAGCATCTTATTATCGTTGGAAAAAGAACCTGACGAAAGATCATCCCAAATGCCATTTGGAAAAACAAATCGGCACGTTGTGCCGAGAGCACAAGTATCGATATGGATATCGAAAAATTACAGCTATATTAAAAAAGGGAATGCGTATTAACCATAAAACGGTTCAGCGTATCATGCAGAAAAATCAGTGGCAGTGCCGGGTTAAGGTGAAAAAACGCAAGAAGAATGGGCAGCCATATGCCGTGGTCGATAACATATTGAATCGGAACTTTCAGTCTGATCGTCCTCTTGAAAAACTAGTAACGGACATCACATATTTGCCTTATGGACAGAAACAATTGTACCTTTCCAGTATATTGGATGTATACAATGGAGAAGTGATTGCTTTCACGATTGGAGATAAGCAGGACACAGACTTTGTCTTAAACACACTTGAGCAACTGCCAACACTGCCTCAGAACTGTGTGTTACATAGTGACCAAGGATCTGTGTATACATCTTATGAGTATCAGAAAGCTGTTAAAACAAAAGGCATTACCATGAGCATGTCCCGCAAAGGGACGCCCGCTGATAATGCCTCCATCGAATCGTTTCATTCCTCACTAAAGTCTGAAACGTTCTATCTTTACAGCATTGATCGAACCACGACCACCATCGTAGAACGCACTGTCAAAGAATACATTTATTATTATAACAACATTCGTATTCAAACGAAACGAAACAGCCAATCACCAATAAGCTATCGGCAATTAGCTGTATAAAAGGTGTTTTGATCCCTGTCTCAAAAACAGGGGTCAGTCCCTTAAATCATCGTTTTTTTTTACTATCCCCACTAGGACCTCAAGTTTTTCGCTAAGCTTTCTCCCAACCGGTTTTCTTTCCACATAATTGTAATACCGAAGCCAATGACCATAATGACAGCAGCGAAAAGATAAGGATAGTGGATGTTTACGTCAAATAATATTCCACCCATGGCTGGCCCACCGATATTACCTAAGCTCGTATAGGTTGAGTTCATTCCAGCAGCAAATCCTTGCTCTTTCCCGGCAGCTTTTGATAAAAAAGTCGTTAACGCCGGGCGAAGCAAGTCAAATGCGAGGAAGATGAAGCAAGTTACTGCCAGTACTGCTAAAAAGCTAGAGATTACAGTAGATGCCACCGCCAATATTGCACCTATAATTAACAATAATTGAATTAGTTTCTTTTCACCAAGTTTATCTACCATTTTTCCAAACATAAATAATTGAATAACAACTCCGAAGATTGAGCTGATTGTAATAATAGTTGCAATCTCCTTCGGCGTGAAGCCAAATTTATGATCAGAAAATAGGCTGAAAACTGTTTCATATGCTGATAATCCGAAAGCAAGTACAAATATAATGATAAATGTCTTACATAAAAAAGAAAGGCCAACATTTGAAACACTCTGTTGGTCTTTCTTTTAATCATACGTAAGAAAGTGATCTGTTACAGAATATCCAACCAAATTTTAACGGTCGTCACCAAAATCAGTGAAGCTAAGATCCACCGCAGGATTTTTTCATTTACTTTTTGTCCCAGTTTTGCTCCTAGAGGCGAAGCGATTAAACTTGAGATAATAAGAATCAAAGAAGGTAAAAAAAGTACCTGACCTGTGATCACCTTTCCAACTGTTGCTCCAATAGATGAAAGAAATGTAATCGCAAGAGATGAAGCGACGGTGATTCTTACAGGAATATTTAAAATCGATAACATAATGGGGACTAGGATAAAGGCGCCACCAGCTCCTAAAATACCTGATACGCCACCAATGATAAACGCTAGGGACGACGCCAACCATTTATTAAATATCACTTCTTTTCTTTCTCTATGTTCTTGTCTTCTTTTAGGTATAAACATTAAAATAACAGCTATAATGGCCATAATTCCGTATATAAAGTTAATTCCTTTTTCAGATATGAGTTTAGAAAAGTAACTCCCCAATACACTCCCTATAAGAATATTGCTTCCCATGTAAATGATTAATTTTTTATTTAAAAACCCACTCTTACGATAAGCCCAAACACCGCCAAGTGTTGCAAAGAAAACTTGAATAGCTCCTATCCCTGAAACTTCATGGGCTGTTAATGACATCACTCCCACTAAAGAAGGAACGTATAATAACAGTGGGTAATTAATAACAGATCCTCCAATACCAATCATTCCAGAAATAAAGGAACCAATAAACCCTATGATGAAAAGAGTTATAATAAAGGCAATATCCATTCGGAATTCCTCCTTTTCAAAGGAAAAGGGTATCTTTTTATTCGATACCCTTTCACAGTGATTAGCCTTTTTTAATCCAGAATTTCAGTACATCGCCTTCTTCAACATGTTCTAGAAGTTCATGACCACCTGACTTAGACCAAGCCGCTAGGTCACTTTTGAATCCTTTATCTGTTGCATGTACTTCTAAAATTTGGCCCAATTCTAACTCATTCATAGCTTTCTTTGTTCTCACAATTGGCATTGGGCATGCTAGTCCTGTTGCATCTAATACTTTATCTGACTTCATGTTCGTCTCTCCTCTGTTTTAGTAATATCATCTTGTGTTATCGAATTGCACAACGATTTGGCCCAATCTCCATTTCACGCTGTTTTTGTTCATCTGGGTTGATTTTTCCCATATTTGTTTCTCGAATCTCTTGATATGCATTGGGTTGTGGAGGCAGACTGTCTGTCACTAGGTGTCTAAATTCTGTTTCATCCTCAATGTTCAAACCATGATTCTTAATAAATAATGTACTTAGTTTTTTACCAACACTTCCGTCTTCATTTAACTCATCAATAATCATGAAGTGTGCCGGTAATACAATTAAATTCTTTGATAACGCTTTGTAACGTTTATAAAGGGTTTCTCTTAAATCTCCTACCCAATCTTCTGCCATACCGGCTAAATCAGGTCTGCCGATTGAATCGATAAACAAGATATCACCTGAAAGGAGATACTGATCATCGACAATGAAAGAAGTGGAGCCAATGGTATGTCCAGGTGAATAAATTGGTTGAATTTTAATCGTCGTTTTTCAATGATAATGTCATTTCCTTCTTCCAACGGCTGATAATCGAATAACACTTCTTCAGCATCTTTAGGCGGTAACCAGTAGGTTGCTCTTGTTTTTTCAGCAATCACTCTCCCCCCTGAAATATGGTCTGCATGGAGATGGGTATCAAATACGTGAGTAATTGTTGCACCCTTCTCTTTAGCAAAATCTAAAAAGACATCCGCCATACGTGTAGCATCTACTATGGCTGCTTCTCCATTGGATAATATCATGTATGATAGGCAGCCTTTCCCAATTCGAACAAACTGATAAATTTCCCCACCATCTTTTAAATCCCCGACTTTTACTGGCTCTAAATGTTCACTCCATGCTTTCATTCCGCCTTTAAGATAGGATACAGAAAGACCTGCTTCTGAAAGCATCTCGGATACCATTGCGGATGAACCTTCTTTTGCGCAAACGACTAGCACTTCTTTATCAGAAGGAATTTTCTCCAATATATCTTCTACTCCATCTAAAAGATCGAAATAAGGAACATTCAAATGGTCAAAGTCATGCCCTTCAATCTTCCAATTGCTAAAATCATTTTCATTACGTACATCTAGAATAAATAAAGGTTCTTTGTTAAAGATTTTTTGTGTGACTTCTTTTGCGGTAAGTGCTTGCACGGTCATGTTTAATTTCCTCCTATATCAAAATCTTTTTAAAGCAGGACTAAAATGTTAAAGATACATCCGCATCTTTTGCAAAATCTAAAAAGGTAACAGCTCCGCCTACTTCAATTCCTTCTACAAAGTCCTCTTTTGTTAAACCCATAACGTCCATCGTCATTTGACAACCAATAAATGTAACTCCCATTTCTTGTGCCATTTCAATCAGTTCAGGAATAGAAGGCACATTTGCTTTCTTAAATCCTTCCGTGAAGTGTTCTTTTCCTTTCGGCATTTCTAAATGTTGATGGGCTTGCTTATGGATCAGATTTAATCCCTCGAATGTAAAGAAGATAGATACTTCTTGATCACTTGCTGCTGCCGCAGTCGCAATATTAAATACCTTATAAGCATCAAATAGACCACCATTTGCCGCAATAATCGCTACTCTTGTACTCATTGGTTCATCATCCTTTTTATTTATTCTGTTTTACCTGTCCAATCACGCATACCAGGGACAACATTAATTACCTTTTTAAAACCTTGTTTTTTCATCGTTTTGGCTGCCATTTCACTTCTTCTTCCAGAATGGCAAATGATATAAATTTCATCATCTTTGTTTAACTCGTTAGAGCGCTTTTCCACTTCCCCAAGAGGGATATGCATAACTCCCGGGATATGAGCTTCTTCATACTCATCTAGCTCCCGGACATCTAAAATGTTAAGAGACTCCTCACTTTCCACTTTC
The DNA here is from genome assembly GCF_037964915.1 of Bacillus sp. FSL K6-1012. NCBI lineage: Bacteria > Bacillati > Bacillota > Bacilli > Caryophanales > Bacillaceae > Bacillus > Bacillus sp. FSL K6-1012. The sequence continues at coordinate 2,730,834 of NZ_CP150175.1, forward strand.
TGTTTGAAAGCTTCTAGTGGAACCTCAGGAATAGAAGGTGCGCTTTCTGATGAATGCACTCCTCCTTTACGAAGAAAATGATGAAGTATTTCTCCCTCTGTTTCAGTACCTAGATATTCGTGACCTGTGCTATTTGCCCATGCTTGCAAATCTGCCGTAGAGCCTTTATCTGTTGCTTCAATTTCTAGTATCTCACCAGCATTTAAATCCTTCATTTTCTTCTTCGTTTTTACAATGGGCATTGGACACGTCAAACCTTTAGCGTCTAACACAATATTTGCCTTCACCATTTTTTCCTCCTTTTCAAATACAGGTGGGGGTATATAAACATACAAAAAAATAATATCTAAGGTTTTATGGCCATGTGTTCATACCACCTTTAATATTTGTGATATTTTTAAATCCTTGTTTTTTCAATACCTTGCTCGCCTTTAGACTTCTCATTCCACTTTGACAAATAACAAAAACTTCTTGGTCTTTCGAAAGTTGACTTGTTTGATGAGCCAATTTTGACAAGGGAATATTTTTGAACTCTTTAATATGCCTTGTACGAAACTCATGAGGTGTTCGTACATCGATAAACTGTTTTCCTTTATTTTTCAGCTCTGACTTTAAATCAGTAGTTGTTATCTGTTTAACACCTTCCACTGGTAAAAATCGTCGAAATACAATCCAAAGTAAAAATAAAATTAGTAAGGTATTGATGATTATCCCACTATCCATTGTGTTTCACCTCCTTTATTTAATTTGCAATTGGTAACATTAAATAAATAAGTTGACACTGCCTTCTTCAGCATCTGCTAAATAAGCGGCTACACCAGCATAGTCGATTTCATCTAATAGTTCTTTTTCCTGTAAACCAAGAAGATCCATTGTCATCGTACAAGCTACAAGCTTTACACCCTGTTCTTGAGCCATCTCAATCAACTGAGGCAACGTAAGTGCATTATGCTTTTTCATCACATTTTTAATCATTTTAGGGCCCATACCTGCAAAGTTCATTCTAGATAAACCCATCTTATCAGCACCACGAGGCATCATCTTTCCAAACATTTTTTCAAGAAACCCTTTTTTTACTGGAATCAGTTCTTCTTTACGTAAAGCGTTTAAACCCCAAAAAGTATGGAAGATCGTCACTTCGTGATCGTAGGCAGCAGCACCATTTGCAATAATATAAGCTGCCATTGCTTTATCATAATCTCCACTAAATAAAACAATTGTTGTGCGTTTTGTTTGTTCTGTCATGTTTCTCCTCCCAATCGAATTACCCATAGGGGTATATAGAATTCCAAAAATTTTTAAGTGAAAGATGGACGTTTCGCCAAATACATATACCGGTAGGGGTATAATATAACACATATAAAAATTCGTCAACCTTAAATATAGGTTGATGAATTTTTTATCGACTCTTTACCAATAAGTCGACTGCTTCTTTTACTAAGTTTTGTGTGTCTTCGCCCTTTTCTAAACTTTCGCGAACACAATGTTCAAGATTTGTACTAACTATAACACCTAATGCTCGGTCGATAGCATTGCGTGATGCTGCCAATTGAGTCACAACTTCTCTACAGTCTTTTCCTTGCTCCATCATAGTCAATACACCTTTAATTTGTCCTTCTATCCGACGTAAGCGGTTTTTAATCTTTTGATCATACTCCATTCGCTGAAATCCTTTCTATAATTTATTTTTACATTTACATGTTGCCAATTCATAACTATTTACATGGATACCTTTGCTCTTCAGAAAACGCACTCCTAAATTTAATTCCACCCTATCATAAGCTATTATGTGTATTTTATCACGTGGAATCTCTAAATAAAAACGTTTTAGATACGCATATGGGATGTTTAAAATAATACCATCTGAAAAATTGGGTACATCGTTATAATGGCGAATATCTAATATTGTTATGTCCATGGTCTCTAATTTATCCTTATGAATACAAAAAATTCCGGTTATAGGATAATAACGTCTATACGTTGCATGGATAATAACAAAAATAAGCAGAAATGCAACAACTAAATAATTGATACTAACCACACCACCTTATTAACCCCTTCTTATTCATAACGTAATAATATACCCCTATAGGTATATAGTCAAGTGTGAAAGCTAATTTCTTTGAGCTATTAATTAATTTTAACCTCTAACGACTGAAAAACACTCACATTTCGCTAATGCCAATTCGACTAAAAGTAACTCGAATAAAGAAACAATCCGATTTTCATTTAAATCGACTTGTTTAATCAATTACTTTTAAAATTAGCACAAGACAGTTCATCTGCTCAGCAACTATTTCTAATACGCTACACAGCATGCAATCCTCCGCTGCTTGGATATTAAATTGAGTTTCATTTGCATAAGAACAATTTGCAGGTACTGGTTCCCTATGTTTCATGCCGGATGTGACTCGAATTACTCAGAATTCTGCAAAATATCTATGCTAATCTTCCGTAGCAGCTGCATCTGCTTTGGTTGCATGAACTGTACCAAATGGATGGTTTGATGGAGCATAAATTGAGTATAGTTTTAACGGCGTATTACCTGTATTAATCACATTGTGCCAAGTGCCAGCAGGTATAACAATGGCAGAATCATCATAGACATTTCTTCGGAAATTTAAATTATCTTTGCTCTTTCCCATTTTAACGATCCCTCGACCCTGCTCAATCCGTAAGAACTGATCGACGTTTGAATGCATTTCCAAACCAATATCTTCTCCAATACCGATACTCATCAAAGTTAATTGGAAATGTTTTCCTGTCCATAAGGCAGTACGGAACGTATTGTTTTGTTTTGTGGCTCTATTGATATTTACAACAAATGGTTTTGGTCCATAATCCTTCAAGAGAAGGTTTCTATCTTCGTAGGAAGAACGCACATCATTAAATCTGTTTACATACTGCATTTCATTTGGAATAGTCCAATAAACAGATCTTCCATCGTTATACATCGGTACAGTGACATAATAATAACATTGAGGCGAAAAAGGTATATAGTACATTTTTTGATCCCCACAATTATAAATTTTTGTGATAGTATCCTATGCATTTATTAAGAGAGTGTTACTAAATCAAGAAAATTCATATTTAACACAAAAATGGACGTTCTTAATTAATGTAAAATATATTATTTAAAAAGACCTGCTTTGTATGTCCCTTTACAAATTCTCATAAAACCATATTCATAAACCCTGATTTATTTGCACTAGATGCTTTCATAATATCTACTTCTAAGTAACGTTTTGTTCGATCACCGTTTACACGGATGAATAATTTATCACCGACTCTATAATCGTAAAACTAGATGATAGCAGAAAACCGTTTACAGGTAAGGAAATAAATCTTCCTTGGTTAAATAAAGAAAAGTATAGTGCTGTTGAAATAGACGGCAAAGTAAAAGTAAAAAGACAACCTAGAGATGTAAGCCGTAGAGTATACACAATGAAAGACATTGATATTAACAGAGTAGACCCAGATACAGGGAAAACGAATCTTCAGATAATGAAAAAAGGAGATGCTCCTTACGCTAATGATGGAACCAAAGTTAATTTGCATCACCTTATCCAAGAAGAGAGTGGTACAATGCTTGAAATACCCGAAAGCTGGCACAACAAATATAGTAAAGTGCTGCATGGCTTGAAGGGAAGTGGACAGAGCTTTAGAAATGATCCAATACTTGAAAAACAGTACAATAATTTTAGAAAGAGATATTGGAAATGGAGAGCTAAACAATTCGAGAATCAAGAGTAAGAGGTGACTTTAATGAACTATTCACAAGTTGAGCAATTTATTAGAGAGAATGCAGAAGATGACGATTTTACGGGTGGAATTAGCATTGATAAAATTAATGCTATAGAGGAAAAACTAAACGTTAAATTACCCAACAGTTATAAATGGTTTCTTGAGAAATATGGATCTGGTGGAGTTTATGGAGTGAATATACTAGGTCATGGTAAAGCTAGGGCGAGAGTGGTTACAGTGACTGAAGAATACAAGAAATACTATGATTTAATTGATGGAATTGTGGTTATCGAATATATAGATGAATTTTCTTATTGTCTTGATACAAACAGAATGGATGATGATGGAGAATGTCCGGTTATCCTTTGGGACAATCAAGAGGGTTACGGTCGAACTGTGGCCCGTAACTTTTTAGAGTTTTTAATGGAGGATTTTGAGGAATCTAAAGAAAACTGGGACGATTAAGTCAGAAGGATTGCAATATAGAGCCCTCATTATATGAGAGGCTCTTTTGCACTTCAATAAATGCTTCTAGTTTCGCTTTCGTATCAATTTCAGAACAATCTTGAGTGCCACATGATAGCTTCTGGATGATCCATAACCACCTACTAAGAATTGAAATTTTTGATTCCAGTCAAAGAGAAATTCTTTAAAATGGGGATTTACTTGTTTAATCACTGTTATCACCTTTGTTCACAATGGTGATCTCAAAAGGTTTATCTTCTTCTGTAAGTTCTTCAATCTCTAATTTTTTCTTGTTGATATTTAAACGCATATGCTCCAATTTAAGGCGTCGTTCGTCTTCCGAATGAGCTAACTCATCAAACTGTTTTATTAGGTTCCTGAGCTCTGCCATTGCCCTAGATTGAGCGTTCAAGAACGTAGCATGACGATCCCAAGAAAATTGGAATTCGTATTCTTCCTCTTCGACTTCGTTTGTCTCAGATATGACAGACTTTTTCTTTTTCAGTTCCTTAATCATTTCTTCCTTATCAGAAACGAACATGATTTTTTGCGCCCTTAATATTGCAGCATATTGGATCTGTATCTGATCCCATATCATATCGACAGGTGAGCGCTCCTGAATCTCATCCATGATGGATAGCGTTTCTTCTGGCAAGAACTTTGAGAAGAATCCATGAGTCACAGCATTTTGTTTGATTTCTCAGTGGAGCGGCACCACCTTTATTTCCTAACACATTTTTATTACCAAACGGTGCTCTTCCTCCCTTGTTTCCTTTTGCATTTTTGTTCCCTTTAGGTGCGCCTCGACGCAAAAGAGCGCTCCCTTTCGATTTAGGAGCGCTCCCTTTTATTTTTTCTTCCCATTTATCGTTTGCTTTCCATTTGCGAATAGTGCTGCTTGTGATGCCTAATTCCTCAGCAATGTCTTTTAACTTCTTGCTCCCGCCGCTCTCTTCCCACAAACGAAAAGCTTCATCTCTGCGTGGATCACGTGGTCTTGGCATTACATCTCACCCACCTCCGGATCTCATGTTTGAGTTTGTGTTTGTTTTAATAGCTTTTGCTGATGTGTCCGCTATTGCACCTTTAGACAAAATATTCATTTCTTCTTTTTTAGACTTAAATCTATGTCGAAAGTTATTGTTTATCATACCTTATACTATCTCCCCTAAAGGAGGTGGAAATATGGGATTCTTCGGTGGATACTCTAACGGAAATACTGGTTATTCAAATGGATATGGTAACTCCTTCGCTTTGATCGTGGTGCTATTCATTTTGTTAATCATTGTTGGTGCTGCATTCCTTTATTAGTCTTGAGGCACTTCAATCCAAAGCGGCCTTTTTGAATTCACCTCCCTGTACGGCAAAACGCCATAAGAAGTTTTTATGGCGTTTTGCCATTTGATTGCCGAATCATGCTGACAAGGTTTCTATATGGTAAATATTCTCTCTAAACCGCCACCGCACTCAAGCCGTTAACCGCCAATTGTCTATCCTGAGATTTACCGGAAGCAGTTTACAGAGAATATAAAAAGCACCCCGTAGGATGCTAAATCTTATTTTTTAACATTTTGTCTAAAAAACTTCCTTGAAAATAATTTAAGTTTGCAGAGTAGTATCTGAAACTTGATACCGCAATAAACAATATTACAAGTTGTATAATTAACATAGCAATTACCATCGGCGGGTAAGAAAAACAGCCATACTTATACAGTGTTGCTATCACTGTAAACAAAACGGCTAAAAAATGACTTACGAATACAGTACCCAAGGCATGAATTGTTGATAGCAGGTACCTATACCTTTCAACGATATAGTTTCTTTTATCTTCTTTAATCTTTAATAAATTTTCATGCCATAAAACCTCAAAATAAAAATAATCGTTCTTATTGTTATCTTTCCAATTGTCAGGTTTGGGAAAATTCTCAACCTGCTTAATTGCATTATCAAAAATCCGATTTTTATTAAATATCCAATTCGCTACAAAGTATAAATGATGAATTATATAACCCACTACCACGCCAAATATACTCAGAGAAATGAAAACCCCTATTAATTTTCCAAGCTCAGAAAACTTTAAATGAGCTGATATATAGTCAGCTTCAGTAAGTGCAAAATAGGCTCCTATCCAGAAAATTAACATCCATCCTGGTATGCCCCACCTTATTAAATACTTTGTTTCAAAACTCATATAATCTCCTCCCACCTTATTATCGGTGAAAGAAAAGGACAAAGGAATAATTTGCAGAATTTGTCGAAATTTTTGCTACGAATCTTAATTTCCTTGATCACAGAACTGCTTTCTCTTTTGAACATTTTGTTCATAGTTTTATTAGTGATAAAAAGCGACCCTACATTTGGGTCGCTCTTCTCGTTTTATTACCTATTACCGACATACGGAATACAAAATGGCGTGCCATTATCATGCCATAATTGCGCATAATTATTTTAATTAGAGAGTTTTATAAAATCGTTTATTAATTGATCAGTTGTTAATATTGTGGCAAACTCATCGTGCAATGTAGCTATAGATACATTATGAATAGTATTCGCATCATAATATGTACCATTTTGGTCTTTAATACCGAAGGCTGCTGTTGCATCTGAAATTAGGTATGTATCAAATCCTAAATTACCACTCATCCTTGTGGTTGTTGATACACAATGAGGCGTAGTTAAACCAGTTATTACTACAGTTGTTATTTCATTTAATTTTAAGAACTCTTCTAAATTAGTACCAATAAAGCTACTATTTACTTTCTTGGTTATTATTACTTCTTCATCCATAGGTTTAACTATTTCCTTTATAGCAAACCCTTCATTCTTTGGATGAAATAAAGAATGAGGTTTATCAGAAGTGTGTTGTATGTATATTACTGTCCATCCTTTTTCTCTCCACAATTTTAGTATTTCACTAATGTTTTCTTCCGCCTTTAAGTTATTTCGTTCACCCCATTTTTTATCATCGAAGGCTTTTTGTACATCCACAATTATTAAAGCTTTTTTCTTTTCTTCCATAAGTTAACCTCCTAAAGAATCACTTATTTTTATTACTACATTTTAAATACAAATTTTACTTTTGTACAATGGCTTAACGATGAATTCCAAATAAGCGCCCCCCTAAAACATTTGAATATATTTTCTACAGCGAATAATAAAAGCACTCTAATAAGGAGTGCTGAAATTAAAGACTATTGATTTAGAAGCCATTTGATACGCTCAACTGAAAATATATAGTGGAGTATTATAAGACATAAAAAGATGATACTAACAGTTTTTAAATTACTAAAATAAAGCGCTGCAACAGCCATTATAAAGATCATAAATTCAATAACTAATCTTGTTACCCCGTTTACAGCTATTACAGTTTGTCCATTTCGACTAGGATCATTAGACACTGCAAACACTGACCAGATAATCATAACTACAATCGGTAAAACCAAAGTTACAACATACTTAAGATAACCATTAAAGTTAAAATGGGTCCATGCAAACACACCTATGGAGATTAGTGCAACGATTTCAAGAGCGAATCTTAAAAGTAAGTTAGTTTGATTCAAATTATACAGCTCCTATTCCTTTACAACGCTAAACCGGCTCAAGAATTAAGAGTATTAATCATAGTCAAAATAGCAGAACCAACACTATAAAGTGATTTAATAGTATCGGTATCTCCTTTGAATTTACTTATCTTATCCATGATCTTTCTATATTTGCTTACAGCTTCTTCCTGATTGGCACTTTTCAATACCTCTAACATTTCTACAATTAGAGTGAAAATTTCATCTTGTTTCTCATTGCTAGTTCTCATAAGCAACGATATTTCATGCAGTATAGCTGTATTCCTTTCGATACCAGATAGTAGTTGAAGAGTTTGTTCACGGTACTCTTTCTCATCTTTCTCTCTTTATTTATTGGCTTGCTCTTTTTGTTGCCGCTCTGAAGCTATCTGCTCATTAATTTTCTTAATATGACTCAAGTCAGTTGGAGGATAATTCAATTTAGGTAATTCTAAATTGATCTTAGGTATCTTTAAGTCTCCTACCAAGTTTTTGCTCCATCCATTTTCATTTCCCATTTAATCACCTCTTTTTAATTATCGGTTAAAGCAAGTAACTAAGAAACTATTTGCAAAATTTGTCGACAAAAAAACACCCTACAGGATGCTTTATTATTTTCTGCTCTTTATGTAATCTTCTTTACTGACACCTAAAAGCTCCGCAGAATGCTCATCTGCAGATTGTTCTAAATGATGCATTTGGTATTTAACGAATTCTTCTTCAGTAAATACCTTTTTATCGATGAGAATATCAATTAGAGCTTCTATTGTGCATTGACGGTTTACCGATCTACCTGCCAATTGTTCTAACAAATGTTGCTGATTAACATTAATTGTTCTAGTCATGTTTTCACCTCCTACCTTAATATCGGCCATAGATTATGACAAAGAACATTTTACAAAATTTGTCGAACGATTGAACATAAAAAAGACACCTAATAAGGTGCCCCATGAAAAAATTATTGATTTATACTATCTCCAATCATACTTTCCAATTCTTTTTCAATCTCTTCTTGAGTCATGTCTTCAACTGGTTTATATTCTCCGTTGGCATTATAATCAGCTGGGTTATCAGAAACCCCATTCTCTGGTACATACTCTGCATCATCATTGTAATCATTTGGATTTGAAGAAGGTGTTTTTGGATCACTCTCTAATTCTTCTTCAGTATAAATTGAGCTATCAGATTCACCACTATCTGTATCTAATTCATCAGATGTATCGTCCGTTAAATCATCTGTTGATGAATCGACAGAGTTTACCGATGTATCGTCAGTCGAATCTTCTGAAGAACATGCACCAATTACCGCCACAATGCCAACTAATATAAATAACAAACAAATCTTTTTCATTTGTCTCCTCCCCCACCTTTATTATCGGTGAACAAAGAGAACAAAGGGACGCTTTGCACGAATGATTTATTATCCTTTTACTATATGGTTTAGGTGGCACAATAATAATTCTGCCGCGCCGACCTGCCTCCCATTTTAAACCACAGATTTTTTCAGATTCAACAAACGCTCAAAGTGGCAACCTTGGCATAATTGGCTGATCAATTCGTCTTTCATTTTGCGTACAGTTTCCCTTGAAATGCCAAGGTGAAGACCTATTGCGCGGTTGCTCATACCCTCCATCATGCAATCATAAATGACTTTATGTTGCTCTCATTTGATCTTTTCTGCCACCAACTCAACTGCATATACTCGTTTCTCATAGTACTTAAGACGTTTGAAAAGACGTTCCTCTCGCATATCCATTTGCCTCAATTCAGCCTGACTCTTCCCAGGACTCCCTTTTGGCATAGCAGCTTCTAATCCATATTGAGCAACACCCCAATTTTTCATTGGAATTACCGAACCATAGAGTACCTTCTGCAAACGATGAACCTCTTTCACCATCCAGTGATAGCTATTGATTAGATTTTCAATTTCTTTTCGATTCATGAAACGTCCTCCTTTTTAAATAAATAAAACGGACACCAAACCAACAGCGTAAATAATACTGTAAGTTCAGTGTCCGCAGGCTTTCCTTCTTGGACAATATTACCTCTCAGCGCTCATGCTGTGCCCTCATTTCGGGGTGCAGGCATTCGGGAGGATTCTATATTTTAATCTAAGTTCACAAAATATTAACAAAAAATACCTTGGATATTTTTGTATCTCATGTAATAATACACTTGTATTAAAAACAAAGGGAGTGTTTAAAATGAAATTGAAAAAAGTTTTAACTGGTACTGCATTGTCACTTACTTTGCTTGTTTCTGCCGCTCCTGCCTTTGCCGCAAGTCCTACTGATACTCATTCTGAAGAAAGTCAATCAAAAGAAGTTTCTGCATTAGGTACCCTAGTTGTTCGTGGACTTCCTTCTGATCCAGACCCAGGACAAACAATCACTATAAACGGAACAACATATTATTTAGACAGTGTTACTTTTTATCCTGATGGATCTTATATCGCCTACTATTCAAGTTAACTATGAGGAGGTTTATAGCCTCCTCTTTCTTATAGTTCTACTGCTTGTTTGTCAGTTATTATTTCATCTGGCATGACTTGACGTACATTTGAAGTTCAACTTGTTAATGGTATCCATTATGAAACTTCCTTTCAATTGCTTACCTGACTTTGTAACCTATCTCATGATCAACCCTTGCAAAGCTGCCCTTTACAATTTGGATCACCGTTTTACCGTGCTCCGGAGCATCTAAGACATGGGCAGTACCTTGATTCCCATCTAAAACAATGATCTGAACTTTCTCTGGGTCAATCTTCTGTTGAATAGTAAAGTCTTTTTTGATGTTTATTTCTCTTGGATTGCACACTCAAAGCGCCCCCTGTGTTATGATAGAAGTACCAGTTCATATCAAGAACACTGAGGCTAAGCGCTTCAGTGTTTTTTATTTTTAGGCAGAAACCTCTCTTATCATGACTTCCACCCTCGGCTCTCCACTATAAAACTTGCTAACTTTCAGGTCCACTACTTGGCTATCATCTTTATATATCAAATGGTTCAGAGCGTCTTTTACACCCTTTACATAGTTATCAACGTCGGGCTTTGTCGTCGGCCTCAGAAGACCTTTTTCGGCTTTTTCTTTCTTCTTTCATGAGTTTGAAACTGATTTGGGCATAGGTCTATACACTTTGACATCCATTGAGACAGGACCAGTAATAATTGTTTCTGGTCGATGCTGAGACGCAACCAATGCTACATACTGCTTAAAGTACTTTGATTTCGCTGGATCTCGCATATGCACCTTCCCATTTCGTATTGATCCAAGCGGCCGCCCCTGTGCGACTGGCTCATCATAAACAGTGAACTTAATGTAATCCAACTGCTCTTTCCATAGCTGAATTTCTTTTTCTATTCTCGGTGCGGAGAGTAAAATTGCCAGCAGAGACACGACTGCTTTAAGCACTCAGCATCCGCTCCATTTGCTTTATTTGTTCCTCAAGTAAACGGATAGTTGGCGTAAGATCTTTACCTTCTGTAGGACTTAGAGGGTCCGAATATATAAAGTCCATCAGCTGCTTTTACATTCGTTTTCTCTTTCATTCCCATTCACCTAACCTATGATTTAATTGCATTCGATCACCTTTAATAATCACTATGTAATCACGACACATCTGGTGAATTCGTGAACCAAGAGCCTCGTCTATATCTAAAATCTCATCGACTGTTAACTCCGAAGAAATCAGCAAAGGCTTATGATTCAAGTATCAATAATTAATGACCGACTGGATTTGTTCAACCTGCCAATCGGTTGCCCTTGGATGACCGTTTATTGGTTTGAATAAGTCATCAATGAATAGTAATTCGACCTTTCTCATGACATCGAGTTTCGCTTCTAAGTTATCAAAGTTAGCTTTCAAATCACCCATGCCCTCTACGTAAGGGAAATACATGCAGTGTACTGATTTTTTCTTGATCAGATTATTCATAATCGCCGTGAGCAAATGAGTTTTGCCACTGCCAGGCTGTCCAAGTAATGCAATACTGTTTTGCCTTTCTCCTTTGATCTTTTGGAAATCTTTATAGTATTCCACTGCACACTCATAAGCGTCCTTGATCCTGTCTGACTTACCGTCCGTGGCGAAGTTACCAAAGAGAAGCTTTTCAAACTCTTCTGTAATGCCGCTAGCTGCCATGAGTCTGGCAATTTTCTTTCGTCTCACACATTCACACTGTTTTGAATAAGTATCTTTCCATTCACTAGCTTTGTCCGGCGTGCAAACCTTACCTAACAGAAAATCATCTTCAGGTACCATTTCGTTAGGAACCATAAGATCTAACTGATCATCTAAATGCCAAGGAGTGTCCTTATGTACCCGATAAACGACAATTCCACGATCCTTACAATAAGGACAATCAAATTCAGCCTTTTCTCCGGATACGGCCTGTTTTGTTCCCAAAAAGTGGGCTGACTTTTCCCGAAGCTCCTGCATGATCGTTTGAAATGCGGTGTCTATACTGACTGCTTTGTTTATAGCCATATTGTTTCTCCTTTCTCTTTTGAGTGAATGGATTTGATAAGATAGCTTGAACATATGACAAACTTGCAGCTTTCCCCTTTAATTGAAACGCTGTCTTGATAGCCTCCTTTACTTTTTCTTCACCATAGTCATCGACCATGTAGCCGATCCGCTGTGCCTCAATCGGGCCGACTGACCGAGCAACTTTGTTTTCATATAGCTCAAAGGCATTTTTCATTTTGTCATCGACCTCCTGTGTTCAATCTCAGCTGCAATATAATCACTGACGATGCAAAAAAAGTATTAAACGATCCTGAAACATTCCTTGCAGCTAAGACGGTGAAGTAACTGATGAAATTTCACAGGCTGCTTTGGAGATTATAACGGAGCAATTAAAGGAAAGACGGAAATCAGATAAATAAACGCAGTTAGTTTATTATTATTTATTTCTGTTTATTATGTTTAATTCTGTTTACTAATAAGATTTAGATTCTCATTTATATCTCAATCATATCCTCATTTATAAAGTGACTTTTGAATCCCATAAAAACCCTTACGTGACAAGGGTTTTTGTTGTTTTCTCATTTATATTTTCATTTATGTTTCTTTTATATTTTATATATAAAAATCATTACATAAGGAGCGTCTATTGGTGCAGAGAATTGTTGAGTTTGTTTTAAGTTTAATTGGAAGCTACTAGGTATAGTAGTCGCCATCATAGCCTTAATTATCGCCTATTCAGATGCACTTTTAAATGCGTTTATTCATTTAGATTTATCAAGTGAACTTATAGATGTTTCATGGGGGATCTGTTTTCTTTTCAAGTGTTGCTTTTCTTGCTTCATTTGCTGTTGGAGTAAAACCTAAGCTAAGCGGTACATTACTCATTATATCTGGTTTAGGTGGATTATTTTGTATTTCGTTACTCTACTTAATACCAGCAATACTTATGATCATTCCTGGAATCATGGTGTTTGTAAGGAAAGAAAAAACTGCTACTAAAGCAATTTAGAGCAGAGTATAACACAAAAGAACCGCGACTGGCGGTTCTTTTAGTGTATATTCCTATTTTAAATAAACTGCTTCATTATTATTGGACAGTACCATAATCAAAATGAATATCTTTCTTGTCTAAATCCCCCTTAAAATTTTTAGCATAGGTCATGGTTAAATGTACGCTTTTATCTATCCACCAAGTTCCATCATCTGTATTCGTATCCCAAGTAACATCTATATCTCTGTCAAAATTCTCAAAAAACACCAAATCCCCAACAGCTACTGTTTTTCCGTTGATCTTGTAATATATTAAAACAATTTTCTTATCGAATATACCTGTCCCGTGCTTTACGATTGTTAAACTGTAAGGCTTATTAGGACATTGCTGTTCAAGTATAACTTTAGGATTTAAAAATAAAACATAACAAATGAATAGAATTGGTACAATCATTAACCTTTTTAAGAATTTTTTATTGATATTTACCCCCTCCAACAGCATACTGATAGCGGTATAAAAAAACGTGATCCGTAAAATGCATTACTAGAACTTTCTTTGATTTTTAAATTTATTTTCTTATGCAGCTATCGCTATCCGTTAGTTTAATTAGAATTCAGATAATCCAAGACACGGTCAACTCTTTCATTGACTGAGCAATCACCTTCAATTTTTAACACTGGACAAGATAAATCTGCCATCCAATGTTCGTGTAATGCTTTACTTCTAACTTCCATTCCAGCAGTATCATATAAAGAAGCCCACTCTAAAAATGCTTTTGATTGTTCATATTTACTGCCACCGGCTAACACCTCATTTCCATAACGCTGAAATTCCCTATGCCTTAATCTCTCAAGCCGTATATCTTGTGGAATCCATAAGAAGACGACAAGGTCAAAATAACTTTTTAGATTATCGCCCCAGCCACACACTGCACCAGAAAGAATCCATTTCTCATTTATTGTTAAGTCTTTTTCAAGCAACTTTCTTCTTTCAGGAATTTCTCTTTTTTTAGTGAATTTATCTATCCAATAGTAATCATCGGTATCAAAATGCGTATGAGGCAAATGCTTTGATAATGCAACACCTAATGTTGAAGTTCCGACACCAGAGGCTCCCAATATGTGAATATTTTTTTTCATACTTCCCCCTCCTAATTAATCAACCAAACTCCCTGTTTGTTGCATAAGGTACTTACTATTATTTTGACATAAATCCCTAAAGACCTTTACTTTTCGAGGGAAATCCAGATGCGTGTTAAAATCATAATACTTACGAAAACAGCCATTATTAAACGGATTCATATTCCATCTCCATAGACGCATTATCCTATGAAAAAAGTCTTGATTTCCCTATAATATTTAAACGATCCAATTTTTAGATTGTCGTCTTTAAGGAGGTTTTCATCTTGAGGTATACAAACAGTCATTTAGAGGATTGGATTGAAAACTTATACAGGAAGATTGATATTACAGAACCTGAACAAATTAATTTTGAACGCATTGCTGAGTCATTAGATATCAGGCTTTCATTTAAACCTGTTACAAGCTTCGCACTTAAACACAGCGGAATTTATAACATATGCTTGGACAACCGAAAAAGCCGAGTTGAACAATGGTATGATTTTGCTCATGAATTTTGCCATATATATAGACATGAAGGCGATAAAAAACAATGCCTGCAACTTGGACTGATTATTTAGAGTGGCAGTCCAATTACTTTACATATCACTTTTGCATTCCAACTTTCATGTTGCGTAATATTAATCTTTCGTACATACAATCACATGCAATTGAAAATGGGCTTGGTTATTTAAGGTACCCTTCATTCACTAAGAAACGTTTAAGCATTTATTACAGGAAGCTGACTCAACCTTTATTTAATCAAACTGTGACGGGAAATCTGTGCACCCCCCTTTTGTAATTAATAATGAAATCCTCATGCATTTACGCGCATTGAAAAAAACAAAAAAAGATGTGTCCCTTCATGATCCGATCGGGCAGGATAAAGAAGGGAATGAAATAAGCCTGATCGATGTCCTGAAATCAGAAAATGAAGACGTGATTGATACGATCCAGCTCAATATGGAGCTTGAAAAAGTGAAGCAATACATTGACATTTTAGATGACCGTGAGAAGGAAGTGATTGTCGGGCGGTTTGGGCTTGATTTAAAGAAGGAAAAAACGCAGCGTGAGATTGCCAAAGAACTCGGTATTTCGCGCAGCTATGTATCTCGGATTGAGAAACGGGCGCTGATGAAGATGTTTCATGAGTTCTACCGGGCGGAAAAGGAAAAGCGGAAGAAAGCGAAGGGGAAATAATGCAGAAGAAGCCGGATCTAATATTCCGGCTTTCTCTCATTCATTTACATGCTTCTTTTAAAACTTTCGAAACTAACGGAGACAGAATATACGATAGAGGCATGAAAATATTTCCAGTCAACCGCTTGTCTCACTATCTTAACTCGTCAGCACTGATAAGCTCAATTATCATTTCCGAGAAAGACGGTCAGCATCTTAGCAGATGACTTGACTTATAAGTCCTTTACTTTCATCCAAACTCGCCAGAAAATCCCTCAACGCATTCTTCAGCACATCCTTAGAGACCTCGAGCTGGCTGTCGATGCTCGATCCCTTGATCGCTTGTTCCTCGGTCGATACCTTTTCACATACAAATTTCCATCACCCTGGATCGTATTCCTACAAATTTTAATGATAGCAATCGTTAATGCATTTTGTCAGCTTGCTGTCCCTCGATGATTATTACCTTCATAAATGCATCACCCCTTGGGTAATGCTATGTAATAACTGTTTGTCCTAATGAAGTGATTTTCAACAAGTGTAAAAAAAGGAAAAACTAGTTACTGATCAGTAACTAGTTTTCATCTTAAAGATTTAAATGTTTGGTTTCACCATATTTTCCGGTTTAACCATCTCATCAAATTGTTCTTCCGTTAGCAATTTAAGTTTCACAGCAGCCTCTTTTAACGTTAAGCCTTCTTTATGAGCAAACTTAGCAATTTTCGCAGCTTTTTCATATCCGATATAAGGATTCAATGCTGTGACAAGCATCAAAGATCCGGAAAGATTTTCTTTAATGGTTTTCGTATTAGGTTCAATACCAACCGCACAATGATCATGGAAAGATTTTATTCCATCACTCAGTAACTGCACGGATTGAAGGAAGTTATAGATAATAACCGGTTTAAATACATTTAGTTCAAAGTTGCCCTGACTTGAAGCAAAACCAATAGTTGCATCATTCCCCATAATTTGAGCCGCAATCATGGTTAGGGCTTCACATTGAGTAGGGTTGACTTTACCGGGCATAATGGAGCTGCCAGGTTCATTTTCCGGGATTGAAATTTCCCCGATACCACAGCGAGGACCGCTTGCAAGCCATCTAACATCGTTCGCAATTTTCATTAAGTCAGCAGCTAATGCCTTCATAGCACCATGTACATACGTTATTTCATCATGACTAGTTAAGGCATGGAACTTATTCGGTGAACTTTTAAACTGTTGGCCTGTAAAATTCGAGATTTCCTCTGAGACAACTTCTCCAAACTGTGGATGTGCATTAATGCCTGTCCCTACTGCCGTACCCCCGATAGCAAGTTCACGCATTTTTTCAGTTGCTTCCAATATCATTTCTTTCGAACGATCAACCATATACACCCAACCGCTAATTTCTTGTCCAAGGGTTAAAGGTGTAGCATCTTGAAGATGTGTACGACCTATTTTTACAATGTCATTGAATTTTTTTGCTTTTTCATCTAATGTGTTCCGAAGTTGATCAAGTGCAGGAACTAATTGTTCATAGATGGCTAATACACCTGCAACATGCATCGCTGTTGGGAAAGTGTCATTCGAACTTTGACTGCGATTGACATCATCATTTGGATGTATGGTTTGTATAGAGCCTTTTTCTTTTAATAAAGCTGTTGCAAGGTTCGCTATAACTTCATTAACATTCATATTGCTTTGTGTACCGCTTCCCGTCTGCCAAACAACGAGTGGAAAATTGTCATCATATTTGCCTTCAAGAATTTCATCACAAACTGCTGTAATAACCTCTGTTTTTTCGTTATCCAAATTACCTAGACGATTATTAGCAATAGCTGTACTGCGCTTCAATATAGCAAAAGCTTTAACAATACGGATAGGCATTTTTTCAGAACCTATCTTGAAGTTCTCTTTACTACGTTGTGTTTGCGCTCCCCAAAACTTATCAGCAGGCACCTTTATTTCTCCAAAAGTATCTTTTTCAATTCGATAGTTCATTAAAATAGTCCTCCTTCTGAACACATAATTAGTTTAAAATTCATATAAAAATTCATATATTTTTTCGATAAATTTATCATAACACTAATAAATTATGATGTATAATGCATAATAAATATGATTTTAATTCATTTATGTAATGATTTATAAAAAAGGTGGATTTCTAATGGAATGGGAACAATTAGAATACTTTCAAACACTTGCTCGTATACAGCATGTAACTAAAGCTGCTGAAACATTATCAATAACACAGCCAGCACTTTCTCGGTCTATTGTTAGATTAGAAAATTACTTAGGGGTTCCGCTTTTTGATAGACAAGGCCGGTCCATTACATTAAATAAATATGGGGAAAGATTCCTCAAGAGGGTCGATTCCATCATTAAAGAATTTACTGAAGGAAAGGAAGAAATTCAATCCCTTTTACAACCAGATCAAGGTGAAGTGTCTTTAGGCTTTTTACACACTCTGGGTACAACGATCGTTCCAAATTTAATTGGAGCATTTAAAGATCAATACCCAAATGTTCATTTCCAATTAAACCAGTCTCACTCTAATCAGCTTTTAGATAAACTAAAATCAGGTGAACTAGATCTCTGCCTGCTTGCTTCTTTTCCAGTCGAATCAAATATAATGTGGAAGCCCTTATGGAAGGAGGAGCTCTTTTTATTTTTGCCCAAAAAACATGTGTTAGCTACTCGTAAGGATATTACCTTAAACGAAATTGCTAATGAGCCTTTTGTTTTAATGAAAGAAGGTTTTGCTCTTCGAGTAACAATAGATCATATATTTGAACAGGTTAATATTACCCCAAACATTGTATTTGAAGGCGAAGAAGCTGCTACAATCGCAGGTTTTGTTGCAGCGGGTCTTGGCGTTTCAATTCTTCCTGATTTTAAAGGTAAAGGCTTAGACCAAACAAATATCGCAAAGGTCCGTATTAGTTGGCCAAGGTTTGAGCGTGTAGTCGGTATTTCTTGGATTGAAGGGAAGTATCTATCACCTGTCACTGAAAACTTCAAGCAATATATCATCAATCAGTTTCCTCAAATAGATTCGATATAGTATAAGTTACTGTTGTTGAGTTCAAGTCATGGCACTCTTAGATGGATTTAATAGCTCTAAAGCAAAAACAAAGAAGATACCAATATGGCTTTGGTATCTTTTTATTAGTCCAGGCCCTCAATAAAGTGGAAGTATATTGTCAGTTACAGAAGCTTTCAAGCATCTGAAGTTATCCAATACACTCATTGCATCATTTTATATCTATTTTGGGCACAAAATGGGCACGGTTTTTTTCCTTCCAAGTAAAAAAGAAAGGTTCTTTCCTTCCTTTAGTCCCTAACTTGATCTCCAACTATTATGAAACCAACATTTGAATCTGTCTGTATCTACAAAGTGAGTAAATATTAAAATGCTTAATACCATTACTGTCAAATGGAATTAGACTAATCATCATCAATGATAGCTGAGTCATTGAGGATAACTTGCTTATGAGTCCTTTACTTGCGTCCTCCCTTAAGCGGTTAAAAGCTGGACGTTCAAACAACTCACCAGAATACCCTTCATCAGCATACTTCAGCACTTCTTAGTCCCTGCTTTCTTTATGCAGGCTTCGATCTGGCTGTCAATGCTCGATCCCTTGATCGCTTGTTCCTCGGTCGATACCCTTACATATATGGCTATCACCCTGGATCTCCTTCCTATAACGTTTTATTAAATAATGATAGCAATCGTTAATGCATTTGCCAGCTTGCGGTCCCTCGATGATTATCACCTTCATAAAATGCATCACCCCTTGGGTAATGCTATGTAATAACTGTTTGTCCTAATGAAGTGATTTTCAATGAGTGTAAAAAAGTGCTTAAAAAAACCGATGGTATAAAACCACCGTTTTTTTCACTAGCCCTCAACATTATAAAACCATCTCGTACGTTATGAATGTTTATTTTTATTATACTCTTTACTTTCATTTTCTATCATTTCTATTTGGTTTCATGGATTGTGGTTATAAAATGGTGAGCCAAAACAATAATCGTTAACCTTTCATCTATATTGATTAAGAATTTTTAAATTCTTCCTTATGATAGCTTGTTTTATGAATTGTATATTTCTCTGTTTAGATTCACAACATCCTCGTGTGAAAATTTAACATCCTTTTTCTCTGCAAATATTTCCATCACTTTGTCGCGTAGTAACGGTGCTTTTTCTTTATTCGCCTTTTTCAACGCTTTCGTAAGTTCATCTTTTGTTAGCTCTGTGCAGTAAGCAGGAGTTCCTGGTTGCTGTCTCCAAGAATCACTTAAAGAACCACTGTCTATTGCATCGAAGCCTAACTCGGATACTACGTCTATGACTACTTGTTTTTGTGATGTGTCATCACCAGAAACTGCTATCGCGATTCGTTCACTAGAATCTACGGTTGTTCCTTCATTTTCTAAAGTATAGGCTAATAAATTGTTGAATGCTTTAATGACAGGTCTGCCTAATTGATTTGATACCCAAACACTTTCAACCATCCCGTTCTCGATTTCTTCAATTTTGTCGTCTCTAAAAGGATAATAATTTGAAGTATCTACAATGATTACATCCTCTCCGACTTGATCGATCATATTTCGAATGCTTGACATTGCTTTTGTAGGAAGAGATATGATCAGAACATCAATGTTTTTAATTGCATCCTCTACGCGCACAGGGGTTCCAGCAAGCTTTTTTCCTTCTAAATATTCAATTGCCCTTGCATCTGCAATTTTGACATCATGCCCATTCTCAACTAATTTTTTAGAAATAATTGACCCAATTGTTCCTGCACCTATAATTCCGAATTTCACTATTTTCCCTCCTAAAGAATTTGTATATAAAAGAATATTTCTGCTTAAAGTTACACCATTATATGTTCACCAAATCGTAAACATATATTAAGAAAAGCGTAATGAGTATTGAGTATTTCTTTTACATATACTAGAATAAAACCGTTTCTCATCTATTTAAAGTAGGTAATTTAAATTGCCGTAGTACATTTTTCTGTACTTAACAGCAGAAAGCAGGTGAAAAGGTGTCTAAAATATGTAAGGATGGATTTGACAAAGAGTATATAAAGGAACAAAGAGAAGTATATGGAATTGCATATGCTCAAAATATGCTTTCGGGACGCTGGAAATATATTATTCTCTGGTTTTTAAAAACAAAAAAACGTCGTTATAGCGAAATTAAAGCTTTTTTATGGGACATTTCACAAGGTTCTCTTACAAAGCAGCTGAGAGAATTAGAAACAGATGGATTAATTAAGAGAGAGGTGTTTCCTGAGGTTCCTCCTCGTGTAGAGTATTCACTAACCTCAAAAGGGAAAGAATTCATTCCTATAATTGATTTGATGGAAGAGTTCGGAAAGAAGTTTGGGGAGCAGATAGAGTAATTTTACGATAAGAGTTTATGAAGAAATGTATTAAAGTATCGGGGTAAGAGTTAAAAGATCAGAAGCTGTCGAATGTGACAGCTTTTTTTTACTAACTAAGCAGGTTGACACAAGCTTCCTTTTTCGGGACATTTGCCGGATCTTTTGTTTATTCCATTTAAATTCTTTTTCAAATTCGTTTTAACAAAATCTAGCCACCTTTTTATCTAGTTTTTGGTACTAAGTACAAAAAAATGCACTACGGCAATTTAAATTGCCCTCTTCATAAATTAGAGTGCTGATTTTATCATATTGTATACAAGTTACACTTTTTTCAAAAGTAACTCTAGCCCAACTTAATCAGCTTGAATCTAATATGTAAGAAAGGAAGAGTGTCAATATGAACAATACAATTGAATTACTTTGTAATCATACTTCCATTCGGTCTTTTACAGATCAACCTCTCACAAAGGAGCAACGAGAAGCAATCTTTAAGGCAGCTAATCAGACTTCATCTTTCAGCCTTCTTCAGGCCGTTTCTATCATTAGAATTACAGATCCAGCTCTTCGAAAACAAGTGATGGAGCTTTCTGCGAACCAGCCTTATATTGAAGAGGCAGCAGAGTTTTGGATTTTTTGTGCAGATTTTAACCGAAATCATCAAATCGCTCCCGATGTAGATCTTGAGTATATTGAATACCTTTTAATAGGTACATTTGATGCTGGGCTAATGGCTCAAAATGCTTTGACTGCAGCCGAATCAATGGGACTCGGTGGCGTATATATCGGTGGAATTAGACTACATATTACAGAATTAACTGAGATATTACATTTACCAAAACATGTGGTTCCTTTAGTAGGGCTATGCATAGGCCACCCTGCTGAAGAGAAACCTGGATTAAAACCACGTTTGCCTCAATCGATGGTCATGTTTGATAATCAGTATCAATCGCTAGATGATGAAAAATTAGCAACCTATGATCAACAGATGCGTGAGTATTACCAGAATCGTCCTGTTAAAGCGCCTTTCACAGTGAAAAAAGTAAAGGGATGGAAAGATCATATTGAGGACCATCTCGAAAGAAGCAAACTCCCCTTCATGCTTGAGTATTTAAATAAACAGGGATTTGCTAAAAAATAAATTTTCCCAAGAGAAATTTTCGGTATTCTATCCAAATAAAAGAGGAAGAGTTTTGAAGCTCTTCCTCTATATGCTTAAAAATTTTTTATTGATATTTACCCCCTTCAACATAGCCCTCCCTTTTTAACAATCCATTTCATTTGGGATACACCCCCATCATTGAACGTATTTCCTATGAAAAATGATTTTGAACCTCATAGGAACCCTTACATGACAGGGTTTTTGTTATTTTTTCATCAAAACCTAAATCAAAAAAAGCCATAAAAAATAAGGAGTGATACATATTATACATGACTAATATGTATCACTCCTTTAGTTCTTGTTCATTAATCGCGCCCGATTGTGGAAGATCGTTATTGAAATAAAGCCCCCGATAGTTAGATAAGAAAAAGCAAAGGAACTTGCTATTTCTCAAATACATCCACCAAATTTTCAATGTTAGTTTGTTTTTCATACATACTAATAAAAAAATAAAACCTTGTTATAACTTTACAAGACAAACTGAATTGACTATAGTCTAATTAGACTAAAATATTGATGTAAAGAAGTGAAATTAGATGATAAAGTCTTTTTTAATGTTGGGGCAGTCGAATATGGCGGGCCGTGGATTTTTGAATGAAGTAGACCCTATCTATAATGAAAAAATAAAAATGCTGCGCAATGGACAGTGGCAGATGATGACAGAGCCGATTAATTACGACCGTCCGGTTTCCGGCGTTGGCCTAGCGGCATCTTTTGCAGATGCATGGTCGAAAGCTCATCCCGATGAAGAAATTGGCTTGATCCCTTGTGCGGAAGGTGGCAGTTCATTGAATGACTGGCATCCGGAAGGCATCCTTTTTCAGCATGCTTTGTCCGAAGCCCGCTTCGCCCTCCGATCCAGTCAAATTTGTGGAATCCTTTGGCACCAGGGTGAGAGTGACAGTTATCAGTCGCTACATGAAACTTATTACGAGAAATTAACTCTTATCATCGAGACGCTAAGAAACGAGTTGAAACTTGATGAGATACCGTTAATTATTGGAGGGCTTGGTGACTTTCTTGGGAAGACCGGTTTTGGACAGCACGCGACTGAATTTCGACAGGTTAATGAACAATTGCTTCGTTTTGCCAACGAACAACAGAATTGTTATTTTGTTACTGCAGCAGGTTTGACTGCGAATCCTGATGGCATTCATTTAGACGCAGCTTCACAACGCAAATTCGGTTACCGCTATTTCGAGGCTTTTTCGAAAAAGTACCATATCTTGAAACCCATTTCGGGAGAGGAGCAATCACTGAAAGTGAATGGTGACTATTCTAAAACAGAACAGATTTACCTTCATAGTATGGATTTGGCTTCGGGTAAAATTACGTACGCGGAATTTGAGGCGCAGATGGCGAAGGTGATGAAACCATGATTCCCTTACTTATCCTTGGCTTGCTAATCCAAAACCCCGGAGCTCACGGCTATGAACTTCTGGCCTTAATGGAAAAACGTCATTACAAATACATTGTTAACTTCACGAAAGGTTCATTTTATTACAATCTGCAGCAACTTGAAGAAAAGTGCTTAATTGAACAGATTCAGCAGAAACCCTCAACCAGCGGGCGTGAAATCCGTAACTACAAAGTCACAGATTCGGGAAGGGCAGAATTCGAAAAATTAATGATCAAATACGGCACCAAATCGGAATATGTGAACCTGCAATTTTATGGGGCGTTACTCTTTGCCGATGAATTCGACAAAAATAAATTACTGGATCTGATCCAATCACAAATCGATCAGACTAAAACTCGAATCGAGCTCCTTGATGAATACCTGTCCATCACTCAAGAAATTCCCGGCACAATCGATTACTTTCGCCGTATGAACGAAAATTCCCGTTCACATCACTTGGTTAATTTAGAGTGGTTTGAAAAATTGAAAACAGAAATAGAATCAACTATTGCAGAATAAAAAAATGCAAAGTTAAATATAAGAATATTAGTTAGCTAAATATAAAACCTGTGTCGTAGATATCTAGTAACATCATTGATACAGGTTTTATACTCCTTCTTTAATTAAGCCAGTTAATAGAGTTGTCAACACTTGCCCCCCAACAAGTGCAAATGAATCTGCTGCGTGTCCTTCTTTTTCAATCCTTCGTATGAATAACCACTATTTACACCGTTGTCTTTCTCATTTATATTTTCATTTATGTTGCTTTTATATTCTAATATATAAAAATGAAGTTGCTGATTACATAAGGAGCGTTTATTGTGAAGAGAACCATTGAGTTTTTTTAAGTTTGATAGGGAGCCTATTGGGTGTTGTAGCATCTATTCTAGCTTTAGGTATCGCCTACCTTGATTTATTTTTTCATTTGATCAGATACTTTGAAATGACGAGCGACCTCCTTGTTGGTGCATGGGTATCTTTGATCTTTTCATGCGTTGGGTTTACCGCTTCAATTGTTGTCTTATTCAAACCAAAGTTGAGCAGTGTTTTACTTTTTATCTCAGGGGTTGGAGGACTTATATGTATTGATTGGTTTTACTTAATACCAGCTATACTTATGATCATCCCTGGAATCATGGTATTTGTAAGGAAAGGAAAAATGAAGACTGAAACAATTTAGAGAAGAGTATTATGATAGACTCTTCTTTTTTCATTAGTTTAATTTCTTCTTTGTACATAAGAAAACCTCCCGCTAAGGAGGCGGGTTTATGCCATTCACTTTAATGAGTTATAAATACTTACCGTATATTTTGTGATGCCTTTATCATAATCTGGATACTTATATCTAAGACTTTCTGATACAACTTTTGAATATTTCCTAAATAATTCATAGCAAGTAAATAACGACTTCCACATTTCTTGATACCCATTCATAGAATATGTAGACATTAGCTCTTCCCATTCTTTATTTGAAAGGTAACGTTTAATAAATTTATAGTTCTTCCCCATACTGAATGAATACCCTTGCTGGGATGCAATATGCCACGCCATCATTCTCAATAAATTAGGACGTACATTCTCATTTAAATGGTCAATTGCAAAAAGTATTTCTTTTCTTGCTAATCCTTTTACTACGTAAGTCGAAACCATCCAGAACTCATTACAGCAATCATCAAATCCTCTTGCAGAAGGCTTTTTAATCCAATATTGACGATCATTTGGGATTACTTTATTTTTGATGAAATTATCCTTATCAAGCAAGACCTCAACCAAACCATCGTTCTTAGCAAAATAATCTTCTACTTCACTGATTGGAATAAGGGTTAGATCTAATTTGTTACCATCCTCAAAAAGAATGATGTATGAAAACCAGTTACCTAATTCAGGAGGAAAAAGCTCCATATCTTCGGGTTTTTGCATCATAATGCGAGTACCAAAGAATTCAAGCCACCGATCATTATCTTTAAAAGATTCCATATCAGTTACAAAATAAGAAATGTCATAGTCTTGGAAGTTGTCGGGGAGAATATTTCTATTTGTACGTGATCCTTCCAAAGTAACCAATCGGATTCTTTGATCATTCAAAGCAAAGTCTAAAAAAATGTCCATCATTACCTGTTCACTCCGCATTGCATGTATTCCTCCGTTTCAACTTTTTCTTTTTGCAGCCTAAATACCTCTAACTCTAAACCGAATATGGCTCTAATTATGAAACAAACACTTTTCATTATCGATTATTGTCATTAATTACTTAGCAGCTCTTCAAGAAACACCACCCTTATCTTAGATGCATTTTCCCGTGAAAAAAGTCTTAGTTTTCCCTATAATATTTCACGAATCCAATTTTTATATTGTCGTCTTTAAGGAGGTTTTTCATCTTGAGGTATACAAACAGTCATTTAGAGGATTGGATTGAAAACTTATACAGGAAGATTGATATTAAAGAACCAGAACAAATTAATTTTGAACGGATTGCCAAGGCTTTAGATATCAGGCTTTCGTTTAAACCTGTAACAAGCTTCGCACTTAAACACAGCGGAATTTATAATATATGCTTGGACAGCCGAAAAAGCCGAACTGAACAATGGTATGATTTCGCTCATGAATTTTGCCATATATATAGACATGAAGGTGATAAAAAAACAATGCCTGTAACTTTTTTCAAATTCACAAAACCAAAAAAGAAAGTCTACTCTATTATTATTTTAAACTCATCCTCTAATTCCTCTTGGGCCTCTTGTAAAACTTCTAATGCATCATCAGCGTATGAACCTAAAAACTTTTTACTACACTCAAAATTTCTCCAGATTAAAGTTAACGGCAACTCTATCCACCCTGTAAGGCAATCCCATAAGGCGTCTAAATTTTTCCCATAGTAGTCTGGGAAGTCTAATTTATCTTTTAATGCATCATGTAATCCTTCTTTATTTTCAAAGTCTTTTCCATCTACAACTATTTTTTTCATTAAAAACTATGTCCTCCATTATTTTAACTTAACAAACGTTTTATAATGATCCGTTGTTATATATATTAATCCATCATTCGAATAGAATAATCTGCCATTCCCTCTGTAACCTATGATATAGTTTATATCAGCTTCGCACCACACTCTATTTTTAGCTTCAGAAAGATTTTTCTCTGTTTTTGTATATATCTCCCCCGATACTTTTCCCCGGTGCTACTTTTGATAAATTACCTTTTTTGCTTTCCCATCCTAATTTTCTTGCTTCTCCTTTATTTATGTAATTTTCCGGCACCGGCCATTGATCGCCATCTCATCCATACTGAGCAACACCCCAATTTCACATTAGAGTGGCTGAACCATAGAGTACTCTCTGCAACTGTTGAACCTCTTTCACCATCCAGTGATAGCTGTTGATTAGATTTTTCATTATCCCTTTAAGAACTAATACATTTTTAGCAGGGAGCTAGCCATGATTGAAAAATACACAACTGAAGTTTCTTTAGACTTTTTTAATGGTGATGAAACAGATTTAAAGGATACAATTGAGGAGATGAAACTTTTTGCAAAGACATATGAGAACGATAAAGTAACCGTCCTAAGTGTTACTGAAAACGAATCTTCAAAGGGAAAAAACTATAAAGTTCTTTTACAGCACGAAAGAGATACAGATAATCTAGGACGTAAATATGAATATGATGAAGAAAAAACTATTGGGTTTTTTTGAAGATGAAGAATAGTTATTCCCCCGTTAGCGCATACAAAGAACCCACATTTTAGTGGGTTTTTTCAATTATTCATTTACATACCCTTAAAATCTATCTCATGATTAAACCTGCGCAAGGCTGCCCTTATTTGAATCACTGTTCGGCCATTCTCAGGAGCCTCTAAGACATGCGCAGTACCCCGTTTGAACATGTATTACAGGAAGCTGACCCAACATTTATTTAATCAATCAGTGACAGGAAACTATGCTCCCCCCTTTTGTAATTAATAAAGATATCCTCATCATGCATTTACGCGTATCGAAAAAAACAAAAAAAAATGTGTCCCTTCATGATCCGATCGGGCAGGATATTGATTACGAAGATAAAAATGAATAGCTGCTGCATTCGAAAAAGCTATGTATCACTCAGAAACTCATGTTAAATATGTGGATAGCCCTTCTCATAAAAGGAGATGGGCTCTTTTTCACTTCAATATTGTTTGGATTTCGCTTTTTTGGACCGTAAATTATCAGGTAATCCATTGTATGAGTAACATCTAACTTCAAAATACATCACAAACATTGATTTAAGATACCGTTCCTTTTGCAACATATGAGAATAGGGATGATTAAACCACTCAGTAAAAATCTCTTTCTGTAGAATTTCTACACCTTTCCTTTAAAATGCTTTATTTCTATAAATACGAATCGACAGAAGCCAAGAACAAACATATAGAATCATAACCGAAAATAGAATTAATAAATAAACATTAAGATTTTGTAATGATAATAATATTCGAACATTTTCTCTGATTATATCGTTCACATTTCGGAACAAGGTATTAATCAACACCATATAAATACCGAATAAAACAAGTGAGCCTTTGAACAAATATCGGCTGTTAAACTGATAACTAAATGGAAAGATAAATGAAGCAGATACCATCACAAGGCATACGATAAACATTAGATCTATCCATATTGTTAGTTCTCTATGAATGATTAAGTTTCCTATAAAAATTGTAAGAACTATAATTAAAGTAAAAATAAGTACCCCGATGTACTTTGAACTAACAATTTCCCTTCTTGTATAAGGCAGTGAATTCAGCAGGGTATTTATTCGGGCTTTTTCATCCATTGAAAACGCGTTCATTATTATGACAATACTAAATACAAAACCTGACCAGATATATGATATATTTAACGTTAAATAAACAAATAAAGCAGGCAGCAATATCATAAGAGATTTCTTTTGTAAAATGATATCTTTTCTTATTAAGTGAAACACCCTATTTAGCCCCTTTCTTTGTATAGAACATCAGCTCTTCAATCGTTGGTTTTTCGATTAAAACTAAGTCACCAAACACATCTTCTATTCGTGCTTTATTGGCTGTTAATGCCTCAAAACCAGCATTAGATTTCCGGATGGAAATAAACTCCTGTTCTGTATCTCGATCTAATAACTCCGCGCCTCCTTTTACAATGGCATACTCTTCTTGAATTTGATACGATTTCTTTGTGAAAATATGCTCACCATTATGAATAAAAGTAATATAATCTGCAATACGGTCTAAATCTGTTGTAATATGAGTAGAAAAGAAGATCGTTTTCTTTCCATCTTGCATTATATCATGTAGTATATCCAGAAACTCCCTGCGAAATATTGGGTCTAATCCCGATGTGGGTTCATCCATAATAATTAACTCTGCATGATGTGATAAGGCTATTGATAAAGAAGCTTTCATCATCATTCCTTTAGAAAATGATTTGATTTTTTTATTTAACGGCAGTTCAAATTTTTCAACATAGTAATTAAATAGGCGATCATCCCATTTCATATAGCAGGGCCTTATAATCTCCTTCATTTCTGCTAATGTTAAATGTGCGTAGAAAATATTTTCATCAAATACAAAACCAATCCGTTGCTTTATTTCTTTTTCATGTGCTTTATGATCTAACCCAAATATTGAAATCGATCCGCTATCTGGTTGCAATAAGTTCATCATAAGTTTAATCGTTGTAGATTTTCCAACACCATTACCACCGATAAAACCCGTTATAAATCCTTTTTTAACTGTCATTGAAATATCTTTTAGCTGAAAATCACCAAATGATTTATAAACATGTTTGAATTCAATAACATTTTCCACTATTCTTCCTCCCTATATAACAGTGTAAGTATGCCCTTTAATTCTGTAAGTGAGATGCCAATTTCTTTACTGTTTTGAATTGCCGTCAACAATTGCTCTTCAATTACCTTCATTTTTCTTTCTTTCATCATCTCACTATCCTGCTCCGATACAAAAGAACCTTTCCCAACAACCGAATATATGAATCCGTTCTTCTCAAGTTCCTCATAGGCACGTTTCGTTGTAATAACACTTATATCCAAATCCTTCGCTAACTGTCGCATTGAAGGTAAGGATTGCCCTGCATGTAATTCATTGGTCAAAATATGTTTTTTAATTTGAGCATAAATTTGCTCGTAAATAGGTTCTTTTAAATGATTTGAAATGATAATTTGCATATAAAACCCCGCTATCATATTGTATATATACTTTATATACAATATATCCAAATTAATATCAGAATACAACTCTTTTTTAATCCAATCCTTCGAGTTTATCGTTTGGTTAAGTGTAGGGCTATAATGCTTCATTCACTTGTATGGTGCATGAATCGTTGTCAGACAACAGAGGGATATTGAGAAGGTTTATTTCTTCACTCAATTTATATTTAAATTGAATTATGTATAGAAAGTTAATTATGTTTACACTCCAAATCAGAAAGAAACACAAATTACATAAGAATGAGGATAAAATTTTTAATAATGTACACATTCATTTATAGAGATAATAGAAGTTCGGTAATGTAGTGCTCATGATCAAAAGTTTCCTTTACGGAGTGTAACAGTCGGGAAATACAAACGAAAATAAGCACCTCCTGCTCAGAACATAATATCCAAGCAGAGGTGCATATAAAAATGAGCAGGTATATAATGGTGTGTTGACGTATTTTCTCCTGATTATTTCAAGAGAGACTCAATTTCCGATTTCGTTTTCGTTCCATAAATCCGTCTATATTGGTATTGTTGCCCTTCCAATGCTCTCTATTTCAACTTAGACTAAAAAATCATTTTAAAATTCATTTCAACTAGCATCCCTTTCGAAGTAACTCGCCCCCGCATATCATGTACTATCCTCTTTTAAAGGAGGTGGACATATGGGATACTCAAATGGTTGTGGTAGCTCCTTCGCATTAATCGTGGTGCTATTCATCTTACTAATCATTGTTGGAGCAGCTTTCTTCGGAGGCTATCCAGAAGGCGTTCCTATTTAACCCGATATGCAGGAGTACCTCCCTGTTCTGTTTGACGCCATAAGAAACTTTTATGGCGTTTTAATTTGTTTTTTAGACAAAAAATTCATTTTTTCTTATTTAGACGTAAATCTATGTCGAAAACGATCGTTTGGCATATCTTATACTACCCTCACTAAAGGAGGTGGCAATATGTCTAATGGTTACGGTAGTTCCTTCGCGTTAATCGTGGTGCTATTCATCTTGTTAATCATTGTCGGAGCAGCTTTCTTTAGATATTAAGTTAAATCTAGACTAACTCCTCCGTAGCAGCACCTCCCTGTTCGGCTAAACGCCATAAGAAATCTTTATGGCGTTTTGTAATGTGATTAACTCCTTATCCTGACAAAGTTTCTGTACCAGGGAAATATAAATTACAAATCTTCATCTTTCTGAAACTCTATGAGCTTTTTTAAAACGTCCACAGTTTTACCTTACATCATTCATATTGATCCAGAGCCATTTTATACGCTCAGCTGAAGTTATATAGTGTAGCAATATAAAACAAAAAAAGTTACAAAGATCAATAATTCAATAAATAATCTTGTTTACGGCTATTACAGTTTGACCGCTTCGACTAGGATCATTGCCTGCAAATATGGACCAGATAATAAATCACTACAATTGGTAAAGCTAAAGTTAAAGCATATTCTAAGCACACACCCCCTATGAAAATGACTGCAGCACTTCAAGTGAAAATCTTAGAAGTAGATTAATTTGACTCAGTTTTTCCAACTCCTCAGTTTTCGGAGAGATCTTCTCCACCATTAAAAGATAGTAAAATATGACGACTTTTCCCGTTCTGGTTATGATAAGTCGGTTGCATCTTAATTATTCGAAGGATTACTTGTTACCCTTTTCGAAATCAATTACTTGTTTTTGTTGCGAATACTGCCCACTGCCGTTGGCAGAACATCGGGTTCCAAAACAATACCTATATTCTTACATTGACAAGGGTATGCTGCCTCCTTAAAATGAAAATGATTATCAACATCAATTAGGGGGAAATACAGATGCTTAGTGGGAAGATTCGTTTGAAAATTAAATTTACTTTCGTATCGATACTCATCTTTTCTATTTTATTAGCAGGATGTACAAATGCAGGACAAACAGAGAAGAAAGATCCTCACAGTATGGTCACAATTGCTTGGCCTAGAGATATAGGAGAAATAAACCCACATGTCTATAATCCTTCCCAATTGTTTACGCAGTCAATGGTGTACGAGCCTTTGGTCTCTTATGAAGCGGGCGGAAAGCTTAAACCGCATTTAGCTGAGTCTTGGGATATATCTAATGACGGCAAAGTGTATACGTTTCATTTGCGTAAGAATGTAACATTTTCTGACGGGACAACATTTAATGCAAAAATCGTGAAAAAGAATTTTGACTCCATTTTAAAACATCCTGAGTTACATAGCTGGTTAGGATTTATTACAAAAATAGCTCAAACAAAAGTGATCGATAATCATACATTTCAATTGACACTGACTGAATCATATTATCCAACCATTCAGGAGCTTGCAGTTGTACGGCCTGTTCGGTTTTTAGGAGAGGCTGGGTTCCCTAAGGATGGCGATACATCAAAAGGTGTAACAAAACCGGTCGGGACGGGTCCATGGGTATTGGAAGAGCATAAAACCGATGAATATGCGATTTTTAAACGCAATGAAAATTATTGGGGTGAAAAGCCTAAAGTCGAGAAAATCAAGGTGAAAGTCATCCCAGACGCAGAAACAAGAGTACTTGCATTTGAAAAAGGTGAACTGGACTTAATTTACGGTGAAGGCGTCATCAGTTTGGATGCATATAAGCATCTGCAATCGACAGGTCAATATGAAACAAGCCTTTCCGAACCGGTGGCGACGAGACAGCTTGTCATGAATACAAAAAAAGAACAGCTTTCTGATGAACGTGTTCGCCAAGCCCTGCACTATGGCTTTAATAAAGACGCCATGGTGGAAGGCATTACCTCCGGATTAGAAGAAAAAGCAGATCATATTTTGCCGACAACCTTCCCATACACGTCTGATATTGATGTAAAGCCAGTGAAATATGATGCGGAAAAAGCGGGAGCGTTATTAGATGCAGCAGGTTGGAAGCTTCCGAATGGCAAGACGGTGCGTGAGAAAGACGGAAAGCCTCTTGAATTTAGTTTAATGTATGATTCAGCGGAATCCATTCAAAAAGCAATGGCAGAAACGCTGCAAGCAGAGTGGGCAGCGATTGGGGTGAAGTTGAATCTTGAAGGAGTAGAATTGGCGACTCAGGTTAAACGGTTCAAAGCGAATGAATTTGATATGAACTTCTTTAGCAACTATGGCGCACCTTATGACCCGCATACATTTGTAAACATTGTCGCGTCAAAAGGATTTGGATTTAATGAAGCGATTTCGGCATATCCAAACAAGGATGAGCTATTGAAGCAGATGGCAAAAGTCCCCAAAACAACTGATAAAAAAGAGCGTCAACTTCTTTACTCATCTATTTTAACATCCCTTCAAGATCAGGGAGCTATCGTTCCTATCTCTTATATAAAAAAGACAGCGATCTACCAAAAGAATATTACAGACTTTACTTTCCCTGCCAACCGTGATGAACATCCATTTACAGGTATTCGCATTAAGCAGTAGGAGGCTTTTATGGGCATCTATATATTGAAACGAATCATGTCCATCATACCAGTGTTTCTTTTAGCTACACTTCTGACAACTGGAATGATTCAACTCTCACCGGTTGACCCGGCTGAAGCGTATGTAGCCGCAGCGCATATCCAGCCAACCGATGACATTTTAGAGCAAAAAAGACATGAGTTTGGCTTAGATCAACCTTTCTATATCCAATATGTAAACTCTATTTTGAAGAAATGCCAATTCGATTTCGGCATTTCTTATGTTTCGAATAAGCCGGTTTGGGACGAGGTTACACTCCGAATGCCAGCAACGATCGAACTTGCGCTTGGTAGTTTATTGATCGCGGTGGTTGTCAGTGTGCCTCTCGGCTTCCTTGCGGGAATGAAAAGAAATCGCGCAATTGATCATATCAGTCGCTTCATTTCCTTTTTCGGGGCATCCATTCCGACTTTTTGGTTAGGATATATGTTGGTTTTTTTCTTTTCAGTTCAATTAGATCTTTTTCCAGTAGAAGGATTTGGGACATGGCAGCACCTCGTACTGCCGTCATTGACGCTGGCGCTTCCTTTAATTGCAATGTATACGAGGCTTTTGCGCGCCAGTGTTATAGAAAACCTGCAAGAACCATATGTACAATACGCAAAAATCAGAGGCTTGAAGAATAAAAGCATTATGGCTAAGCATGTATTGAAAATGGCCATTTCTCCGATGATTACAGGCCTAGGAATGAATCTTGGCAAACTTCTCACCGGAACCATTATTGTTGAAGTGGTTTTTTCTTGGCCTGGCTTTGGCCGTTATTTTATTGAAGCCATTTTCAATCGTGACATCCCTGTCATCCAATGCTATGTGTTCATAGCCGCCACATTTTTTATATTGAGTAGCTTAATCGTTGATCTCATTCAAATGTATATTGATCCGCGCATTTCCAGGAAAGAAGGGCAGTATCGATGATCACAAGCATACGCATGATATGTAAAAGTCAAAAAGTGATAACGGCATGTATTATCATATTATCAATTCTATTTCTCATCGCTGTATTTGCCCCTTGGATTGCGCCGAATAACCCTGTTGCTGTTCATTTGGCATATAAGCTGCACCCTCCATCCTTGGAGTTCCCTTTAGGAACTGATCATTTAGGAAGATGCAACTTATCCCGCCTTTTGTACGGAACACGAATTTCTTTGGGATTTGCAGTGCTCATTTTTATTTCCTCACTTGTGATCGGTCTCATCGTCGGTACGATTTCGGGATATAAAGGCGGATGGATTGATCATCTGTTAATGAGATGTTGTGATGGTGTGATGGCCTTTCCGAACTTAATTTTAGTTCTTGGTCTAGTGGGCATATTCGGACCTGGACTTCCTCAAGTCATTCTTGCCCTCATGCTTGTGCAATGGGTCTATTATGCGAGAATCTTTAGAGGAATGGTGCTTAGTCTGAAAGAGGAGAACTTTATGAAAGCCGCACAAATCAATGGGTCATCACAATGGAAGATTCTGAAAAAACATATCATACCTAATGTGCTCCCTCCCCTCGTTGTCATGGGTACATTGGAAATGGGCTGGGCCATTATGGACATATCCGCTATGTCGTTTCTTGGATTAGGCGTCCAGCCACCGGCTGCGGAATGGGGAGCGATGATTCATGAAGGTAAATCGTATATCCGGACGAACCCTGAGTTGATGATTTATCCAGGGATGATGATCATGATTGTGGTTGTAACGTTCAATTTATTGGGCGAAAGCTTATCAGAAAAATACGGAGTCAAACGTCGATGATAAAAAGGAATGAGGAAGTTGGGAACAGAACAATCACCGGTGCTGCAAGTTAGAGATTTGCATGTACAGGCCAAAACGCACAAAGGAGTTTCTACTCTAGTGCAAAACGTCAATTTCGAACTGAAGCGCGGTCAAGTCCTCGGCCTGATTGGTGAAAGCGGATGTGGAAAAACAGTAACAGGCATGTCCATTCTTCAGATGCATGATCAGAAAACAACCAAGGTGAAAGGAAGCATTTCACTACTAGGCCGAGAATTAAACGGATTGGCAGATAAAGAAATGCGCAAAATACGCGGCAAAGAAATTGCCTATATTATGCAAAATCCGATGAACGCTTTTACCCCCGTTTTTACGATTGGTCATCAAATGATTGAAACGATTCGCTCTCATACGTCTTTTAACCAAAAGCAGGCAAAGGAGCTTGCAATCGAAGCGTTGCATAATGTGAGCTTATCCAATCCTATTAAACTTTTAAAATCTTACCCTTTTCAATTAAGTGGCGGAATGCTTCAACGGGTGATGATTGCAACCGCTGTATGCTTACATCCAAGCATTCTCATTGCGGATGAGCCCACAACCGCACTAGACGTAAATAATCAGAAGACCGTGCTGAAACATTTAGACGCCATGCGCTCTGAATGCGGAACGGCGATTTTGCTTATATCTCATGATCTGGGCGTCATTGCTGAAATGGCGGATGAAGTCGCTGTGATGCAGAAAGGAAGAATCACAGAAAAAGCAGATGTGCTTCAGCTGTTTGATGCACCAAAGCATGAATATACAAAGAAGCTATTAGGTGCACGTTTGACATTGCCAATTGATGAACGTGCCATTGGGTCAATTTGACGAAAGAGCGCATTTTAATGAGGTGAACAAGTGAGTTTATTACAAGTGAAAGAAGTCTCTCATCGTTATGCGGAGCGTTCATTATTCAAATGGAAATTTCAATCTAAACAAGTCCTATCCGATGTCAGCTTTTCGATTGAGAAGGGTACATGCTTAGGCTTGATTGGGCCAAGTGGAGCCGGTAAGAGTACATTGGGAAAAGTGTTGCTTGGTTTAGAACGGCCGCAATCAGGTCAAATCCTTTTTCAAGGCCATGATATGTATAGCGTAGATAAATCGATCCGGCGAAAAATCCGTCGTGACCTTCAAGCTGTCTTTCAAGATTCATACTCGTCCGTCAACCCGCGAATGACGGCGGAACAGATTATTGCAGAACCATTAGAAAACTATGAAACCCTCACTGCGGCGGAACAAAGACGAACCATTATCGAGTTGTTGGAAAGAGTAGGCCTAAGTGAAAATGATTTAACAAAATATCCGCACCAATTCAGCGGCGGGCAATTGCAGCGGATCAATATCGCCAGAGCAATTTCGCTCAAACCGAAACTGATCGTTTTAGACGAATCAGTCAGCAGTCTGGACATGGTTACCCAAACGCTTATACTCGATTTGTTAAAAGAGCTCAAAGACGAGTTTGGGTTATCGTATTTTTTTATTACGCATGATTTGAAAGCCGCTTATCAATTGAGTGACACATTAGGTGTACTAGATAACGGAAAATTAGTTGAGCTATACGAGTCCAAACTTCAGTTCTTTGCATCAGACCATCCAGCAGTAAAAGAAATGAGAAGCTCCATACTTGCAGAACACCCGCGCTTTCGTTCGATAGGAAGAGGAATGACGCTACAATAAGAAAATCGCGTGTAGATATATAGCATTCCCGGTTACATCGTTTTTTCATAATATTTGCTTTAACAAGTACGGCATGTCTCTTGTTGTTCAAAGCATGGAGTGCTGATTTCAATAGAACGGTTGCACCGTTAACTGCTTTCAACTCACGGCTACACATGCCACATTTTAACCAATGTTCCTGCTTTAAATATGACATTGAAAAAGAACCGTTGGCTTTAAATCATTGGTTCTTTTTCTAACTGTTTTTGCTTTCGTTGTTGTGTTCGCATAACATACACTCACAGAACTTTGAAATAATACCAGAGCTTCTTCATCTTTAGTCATTTCATTTTTTCCTCATACTCTCCCTTACTCTTCACCCTATCTTCAAAATGCTTTTTCCCAACCGTCAAGTTAATATTGATCGTATCTTAACTTTGTTAATGAGCCGTCAATCCCCGTTGCGAAGAGAAAGAAACGGATAAAAACGAAAGAGGGCAAAAAAGCTGCTGACGAGGAGTCAGCAGCTAAAAGTATTTAAACATTCAAACTCCATAAGGGACTAGACTAAGCTTGTTTTTCCCCATTCTATCAATTTTCCATAGTGAAAAAAACCGTTTGTGTAGAAGAAATGCCATAATTCACGGTATGTTCCTCTTCATTTAATGCGCCATCATATCATGGGCAATATCGTGTCCGTCCATTTCTGACGGGTAGTAGGTAGGCCAGTTTTTCACTTCATCAAGTAAAGCTTCACGGTCCTCACCCCAATACAGATGGTAATGGCTAGCTTTAGTCGGGTAGATACTGTGATCGCTAAACTGAATATACTGAGGAAGTCCTTCAGCTTTTTTAGCTCGTTTGAATATGTATCTTACCCCTCTATTGCCCCCATCATATGTTAGAATTTCGTACCCGTCATACGTATACTTACCAGAATATTCTTTTCCGTTTTTGAAGAACGTTACAGCATCTTTTTGAATTAAGATACGGTCAACATCTGTTTTATACCCTTTTTTATAATACTCTTTATATTCTTCAGCTGTCTTGTCACCTTCATGTTCTGATTTATATGAGAATACTTCGTCAAGAGTACCATCTTGCAGGTATGGATATACCGATTGCCAGTCTCCTTCCCAATCAGAAAGTGAACGATCCTTTACTTGGCTGTTTTTAAAATCGCCTTCATGAATTTTTTCTGTCTCTTCACCATGTGCATGACTATGACTATGATCGTGATCGTGATCGTGATCATGAGATTCTGATGTTTGCTCTTGCGTGTTAGAAGAGTTTTCTTCACCTGCTGAGGATGATGTTGCTGTTTTATTAGACTCACCTTTAGATGAACCTGAAGTCTGACATCCTGCCAATATTAGTAATAAACCAATCATAAATATCCCTAATCTCTTTGTAAATAAAATTTTCATTACAACACTCCTTTTCCCAAACCGAAATAATTACGATTTGTATTATACAATTATCTTGTTCAAAAATCAAAGGGAAAATGCTCCTAATCTCGCTTGAATGTTGCTGGGAGCAGATGGCGATTTCATTAGAATCCTACTTTGTTAATCAGAAATTCTTTTAAAATGCGAAAATCTACGATATTCCATGAGGAGAGATTTGTTGTGAAG
The DNA here is from genome assembly GCF_037964915.1 of Bacillus sp. FSL K6-1012. Lineage (NCBI taxonomy): Bacteria > Bacillati > Bacillota > Bacilli > Caryophanales > Bacillaceae > Bacillus > Bacillus sp. FSL K6-1012. The sequence continues at coordinate 2,769,042 of NZ_CP150175.1, forward strand.
TACACCTTTTTAGGAAGAACAGGATTGCGGGTCAGCCGTTTATGTTTAGGTGGCTCGATACAGATGAAAAGACCGCGTTCCATATTATAGATGAAGCGCTCGATAGCGGCATTCCCACAAATGCAGGTGCGGAAGACATAATAATAGCAAAAACCATACCAACATTGTTGGTATGGTTTCTCTCAGATAGGCCCAAAGAAGAGACTCTATTGTACGAATTATATAGCTAGTTGCATTTGTAACCGACAGGGCCGTCTGAACCTGTGTAGACATATGTGTCAGAAACATATCCAATGTTCACGACACCACGTGAATCTTTCCACTGGATTTGATCCCAAATATTACTCGTTCCATACTTTCCAGTAACAGTCGTCCCATAAGCGTAACAATAGTAAGGAACACGTGAACCGCTAGGAATGGAAAGCATAATAGGATAGTTTGTACCTGGACCGCTGCGCATATTTACAGGCGCACCGCTGCTTGTTGAGACAGTAAAGTACTGAACGGCAAGTGCCTGACTGGAAAAAATGAATAATGATGCGATCATCACGGTTAACATACTCAGCATTTTCAGTTTAGTCAATGTCATCCCTCTTTCTTCAATTTCTTCATTTTAAGAACGATACATATGCTACCAGCTGCATTTAGGAACTACCGGGCCGTCTGATCCTGTATACATATATGTATCAGAGACAAATCCAGGAACGATCTCCCCGCTGGCAAGCGTCCGTTCTGTGTAGTTCCAAATATTACTCGTTCCATACTTTCCAGTTACAGTTGTACCGGTTTTGTAGCAGTAGATCGGGATGCGGGTTCCGCTCGGAATAGTCGTTACAATCCCCCAACTTGTACCTGGGCCGCTGCGCATATTTACGGGAGCACCGCTGCTTGTTGAGACAGTGTAATACTGAACTGCTTGTGCATGACTAGAAAAAATGAAGAATGACGCCATCATAACGGTTAATAAACTTGCCATTTTTAACTTTCTCAACTTATATCCTCCTCACAATAAATGTCCTGCGTCTGGTTTTCTTACATTCAGTTCAGGAATGATTCGGCAGACCATCTTCGCTCCTTTCGTTTACATATATTGATCATATTACCATCACACAGGTATATGAGAAGTGCCATTATTACTGAATTTTCCGACAGAAGAGAGGATAAAATTTGGGAATATAGGGATGACAATGCAAGCAAAAATAATGCATGAAAGATATGTCACACACCAATTAAAAGCTTGACTACTCATCAAAATTTTTGATGATCCCTCGGTCAGTTTCAATCATAAGTGGTGCATCTATACTGTATTTATCCGAGAATATCCACCTTCTTCCGACAGGACCTAATAAAATATAGACTCCTTCTTTATACTCCCCCATGAAATGTAAATGGTTTTTTGAGAAAGGTTCATCATTTCTTTGCCGGATTCCCAACTTTAAAAGGTAGTCAAAACATTCTTTAACATGATTCGTAGATAAACCAATCTCACTTATCCCTATTACATTGTCGGGCGTGAATTCTTTTGACCTCGTTTCCGGAGAGGTTTCTAATCGAGAAATAAACTCAACAATATTACCTGCTGGATCTTCAAAATATATCGATCTTGCCTTTGCATTTGCAAAATATACTTCATCATCACCATTTTCTTCAAGTAAATTAACCTTCTTTTTCAGCCATTCTTTTGCTTCTGCGAAAATATTCGAATGGATATTAAACGCAAAATGATAGTAATATTGATTCACTTCGTCTTGATGCAAGGTTAAAATGCTTTCTCCCACTTGAAATGTGGCTAATGTATCAGTTAACGCCAGCCTTTTAAATTGAAGGATATCTTTATAAAAGCTTACAGTTTGATTAAAATGAGAAACAAATATTTCAAGATTTTTTATTTTCATTATTCACACCCCCTCTCTTAATATATCTAAAATGAGAAACAAATTCTTTCTACATTTAGCTTATTTAATCTACATCATTAGACTGAAAAATAAAAAACTACATAAATTTGTTTTTCATTATTATTCATTAGCTTTAAGGATGGATGAAATGAATCACCTTGGTTTTTCATTTCAAAAATCTGTACAGCTGAAGTAAGGTCATCATCAATCTATACCTAGGCATAGGCTTCAGGATTGTCATCTGATTCCTGAACTCGTCACCCGTGTCATGTCTAAAACTGGATAGGTATACCGTTTAGTATATAAGAACAGATATACTCACCTCACTACGCAATTGTTTTCAAAGTCTATCTATTGTGTTAGTGAGACCTTGCTGCCGTCTTCAATATCTTCAAACACAATTTTCAGTGGAAAGGATCATAATATTATCACCCCTATAAAAAGCCTCCTATTTTATGACTTGTATAAACATAATAAAAAAACCGCTCTTAAAAAACGGTTTTAGAGTATAGGAAGGAACTGATTCTAAGATGAAATCGAAAGAGATTTATTCACTGCTTCTCGAGCATGGATTAAGGTTGTATCAAATATTGGCACTTTGAAATCTTCAGCTTTTACTAGTAATCCAATTTCAGTACATCCGAGAATTATTCCCTCCGCTCCTCTATTCATCAAATTATTTATGATTGTGTGATAAATGTTTTTCGATGACTGTTTAATTTCACCCAAACATAGTTCTTGATAGATAATATTATTTATTAATTCTCTTTCATTATCATTAGGCACAATAATATTAATGCCATGAGTCTCAATACGAGTTTTATAAAAATTTTGCTCCATTGTATATTTGGTACCAAGTAATCCTGCTGAACGAATATCTTGTCTGTTCATTTGATCAGCAGTTGCATCGGCAATATGTAAAATAGGTATTGTGATCATTGCTTGGATATCACTAATTACTTTGTGCATAGTGTTTGTGCATATTACAATAAAATCTGCTCCGGCTTTTTCTAATGATCTTGCTGCTTCCCCCAAGGTTTTACCAGCTTTATTCCAAGCTCCTTCTGATTGAAAGTGTTCAATCTCTTTAAAATTAACACTGTACAAAAGACACTTTGCAGAATGTAACCCCCCTAACTTCTTTTTTATTTCCTCATTGATAATTCGATAGTACTCAGCCGACGACTCCCAACTCATTCCGCCAATAAGACCAATCGTTTTCATAGCCCACCTCGATTTAAAATTCTAAATATTATTAGTATTTTAATATATAAGTCATTTTAATACCAGGACTGCTATTATCAAGTATAAAATGATTGATTGGTCTTCCAGGCCCGTAGCTACGGTGGAAATATAATCAAAATGACAGAAAACTTTGCCCCCTTACTTGTCATGTGTATCGATAATATGAGTTTCTTGTCTAGGACAACCTTTTTTCTTCATCATAACTTATATTGTAAGACAAGATTTTTTGAGAGGGTGATTTTGATGAGCTGCAGCAACGGTGGGTTAAGAAGTGTGGACGAATTCATGTTCGGCTCTCGTCGCGGGAACAACGGTACCAATAGCTTCAATGGCTTCAATGGTTTTAATGGGGGTAATGGAGGTAACGGAGGCAACAATGTAGAAACAATTGTTTCTCCCACAAGAAATGTTGTAAATACGACTACCAATGAACGTACTGTTAGACGTGTTCAGCCGACTCATATTGTTAATGTTAATAGAAATGTTACAAGAGTAGAAAATTACTATCCAGTGACACAATCTGCAGAGAATGAAAATATCGTTGAGGAATATGATTGTGGAAGTGACTTAAGAAATCCATGCTGTAAACCAGTAAAAAGATGGAATAGGTAATCATTCAGTAAAGATTCATTTTAGGCATCCTTATGGATGCCTTTTTCATTACCCTATCCTTTCCAATTATAAGATTTTCGGCATTAATATGAAGAGAAATGAGTTGGTTTCTTTAAAGATAAGCATTTAACAAAACGCTCGTATAAAAAAGGGGGACTTGGAGCGAGTCCCTGAAAATGATAAAAAAAGAGAGGTTTTCTTCCTCATTTCTTTGTGAACTTGTTTTTTTGCAAATGATCTTCTATCGCTTGTAAAGCCTGATTCTCGTCAACGCCATTAGCTCTTATCCTTATGTGGGTATTAGGTTTAATTCCTAGTGACATCACATCAATGAGGGACTTGGGTGTATTTTTCAGATCGACAGCTTCCCCTTGATATTCAAGATATATACTAGAGCTGAATTTACAAGCCGCACGTACTAACAAGACTGCTGCACGTGCGAAGCCTGTACTCGCGATAATTGTATACTGTTTTTCTATCATTCTCCCCTGCTCCTTAGGCCTTAGAATTCCTTAAAGAATTGGAATAGGCCAGTTTTTATTCATAAGCCCTCTATTCTTTCTCTCAATCCGAAACATAGTATTTTGTTGATTTCCAGCAATATCGTTTTCGAGCATAATTCATGATGACCAACTATTCGGTGAGGTACATATGGTTCTTCTAGAAACTTAACTTCTGCAGGCATCAATTTAACTGCAAGAGCACCTACGGCATCTTGAAGGTGTGACATTTTCGTAGCACCGATAATAGGAGCTGTTACAGGCTCTTTCTGCAGCAACCAGGCAAGCGCGATATGAATACGGGAGACACCGCGTTTTTCCGCGATTTCCCCTGCTCTTTTATGATAAATGTTAACAAAGAAGGAATTGTTTAATTCATTCTAGCCTTACTGGTACTTATCCATGAAAACTTTCCGTTTTAGGTCTGCTTTTGAGTTTGTCCTCATTTTCTCGCAATTTCCCATCATAATCCTCAATTTTTTTATTTAATCTTTTTATTGTTTCATCAATTTCTTTCCGCTTTTCTATCAATCGCTGTCTTTCGTCAGCCAGGATATTTTTGCGGGCTTCTACTGTTCGGTCTCCTTCAGTAAATAACGTTGTATATTCAATTAACGCTTCTATCGTTAGTCCAGCATTTCGCATGCATTTGATGAATTCAACCCATTTGATATCTTCTTCATCATAATCGCGGATTCCGCTTTCTTTTCGTTTTACCGGCGGGATCAATCCAACACGTTCATAATATCTGAGCGTTGCGGCTGTTAGGCCAAACTGCTTTGCCACTTGCGTAATATTCATATTTTTCACCTCTTTATCCTCTGTTTTTGAAGATAACACTTAAAGTTCACTTTAAGTCAAGAAGAAACCAAGTTTAAACTCTGACGTATTCCTCAATCTCATTCTTCAGGAGATGTCGTGAATATTCCGCCGCACGTAAAACATTGGCATGGCGCAACAAAAGACAGTTGGCTTGTACATGTAACCATTACTCTTAGAGAGACGGACCTGTTCATGATGAATGGTATGATACATGATAAAACGAACGCATCGAGTCAATTGATTCGATGCGTTTTTTTATATGAGCGGCCGTACAGAATTTAATACTTAAGTGTTAAAAAAGCATTATTTCTTCAATAATTGTGTTTACTCTTAATCTTTTATAAAAATATGTTTCTAAAAAAACTCTTGCCTTAAAGTGGACTTTAAGGTTTAAAGTGATGTTGAACACACATGACAAACACCAAGTGACATGTTCTTATCTGGAAACTGACTATATGAAAGGAAGGTCTGTATGTGTAATCATTATAAAACTCGTGTATTAAGCGTACCAAATGCTAAAGCGAAATTTGAACAGACGACAATTGAAAGAAGAGAATTACGGCCGCACGACGTCTTAATCGACATTAAGTTCAGCGGTATTTGCCATTCCGATATCCACAGTGCGTTCGATGAATGGGGCGGAGGAATTTTTCCGATGGTTCCCGGTCACGAAATCGCCGGAGTTGTGGAGGCTGTGGGAGCAGAAGTCACAAAATTTGCTGTCGGAGATCGCGTTGGCGTCGGCTGTTTTGTTGACTCCTGCGGAGAATGCGAATACTGCCTCAGCGGTGAGGAACAGTTCTGCACTAAAGGTGTTGTCCAAACTTATAATTCACTGGACTATGATGGAAATCCGACGTATGGCGGGTACAGCCAAAAAATCGTTGTCACTGACAGGTTCGTTGTTCGGATACCGGACAGTTTGGAGATGGATGTTGCCAGCCCTCTACTGTGTGCAGGGATTACAACCTATTCCCCTCTAAAACACTGGAACGTCGGCACAGGCAAAAAGGTTGCGATTGTAGGGGTCGGCGGGCTTGGTCATTTGGCGATTCAATTTGCGCATGCTTTGGGTGCAGAGGTAACCGTCCTGAGCCGCTCTATGAATAAGAAAGAGGAAGCCCTTGAACTAGGGGCTGACCATTACTATGCAACCAGTAATCAAGCTACATTTACTGAATTGGCCGGGCGTTTTGACGTAATCTTAAATACAGTATCCGCGAACCTTGATGTAGATGCCTATTTATCAATGCTTCGGATAGACGGAACCCTTGTGAATGTAGGGGCACCGGCCGAGCCGGACAAATATAGTGTATTCTCCTTAATCATGGGCCGCCGCAGCCTAGCGGGTTCTCTTGTCGGCGGAATTCCAGAAACACAAGAGATGCTTGATTTCGCTGCTCAGCATGGCATTGCACCTAAAATTGAGGTGATTCGTGCCGATCAAGTGGATGAAGCATATGAGCGTGTTCTTCGCAGTGATGTACGCTACCGATTCGTTATTGATATCTCTACATTATAGTTGTAAAAGGTGGGGTAGCCTCGTTTTGGCTGCGCTTTTACCCTATGAAAACCATAAAACCTATAAACAATCCTTTCGCAGGACTCTTGCGAAAACCATCTCAAGCAAATATTTTGAAGGAAAATGAACGTGCCTGTTATTCTATGGTATATAGGAATTCATAGGAGGTATAAATATGAGCAAAAAAATCGCTGTTCTCGTTACAGACCAATTCGAAGATATCGAATATACAAGTCCGGTAAAGGCATACGAAGAAGCTGGCCATAGCGTCGTTGCCATTGATTTGGAAGCAGGCAAGGAAGTTACCGGTAAACATGGCGAGAAAGTGAAGATCGACAAAGCAATCTCCGACGTAGATGCAAGTGAATTCGATGCCCTATTGATTCCTGGAGGATTTTCCCCAGATTTGCTTCGCGGAGATGATCGGCCGGGTGAATTTGCGAAAGCATTTGTAGAAAATGAGAAACCTGTTTTCGCTATTTGCCACGGCCCGCAGGTACTCATTGATACGGATCTTCTGAAAGGCAAAGACATCACTGGCTACCGCAGCATTCGCAAAGACTTGATCAACGCTGGTGCAAATTACAAAGACGAAGAAGTAGTCGTCAGCCACAACATTGTAACAAGCAGAACACCTGATGATTTGGAAGCATTTAACCGCGAATCATTGAACCTGTTGAAATAAGAAAAAGGCACAGACAGTTTGAGTCTGTGCCCTTTTTTATAGAGAAAGTGTAAGAATCTCTATTCTCCCTTCATTTAAAATGCCTCTTTTGTCTTTTCTAATCAGCCTTTGCGTTGACATTCTGAAAGGCTGCTGTAGCATCCCAAACGTTCAAGCCAAATTGACCTTCTGAGAATGCAGAATCTTCAGCATCTATGACTAGACGGTCATCCAAATATATTTTAAAGTGAGCGCCATGAGCCACAGTTTTCAGATGATATTTTTTATTTATATCTATTGGTGTTTGGTGTTCGGCAATAACAGAGGCAATCCCGTCCTCAAATTTAAAAAATTTCACAAGATCATGTTTCGCATCCACATTGGCTACATAACCGTTTTGTGCGTCTTTATCAGAACGAAACACAAGAGCCCCTGCCCCTTTTCCGTTCCCATCCTTAATGATTATATCGGATTCATAAGTGAAGTCAGCTCCTGATGCTGAAGACATCATGAAGGAATCGCCGTCTGATCGTCCTTGTTTTCCATCAATTGTGTCGGCCCACGTACCGTTTACAGTTGTCCAGCCAGTCAAATTGGATATAAACGGTGACGCTCCCCATGCTTTATTTAAAGGATGAATCGTTAGGGAGTTTACCTTAACACGGCCATTAACAGCATATAATTCAAGACCTTTGCTTGATCTATCCGGAAGAATGATGTCAGTCAACACCTGTTGCCCGTCATTGCCAAATACTTCGACTGAAGAGCGGTCAACAAAAATACGCATTTTTATCTTTCCATTTACCGGCTTCAGCGGAGCTGCTTGCTTCCCAGTGTTAAAGGTTGGATTAAAGGTGACATTTCCGGATTGGCTTCGGTCAACGAACAGTTTGCCGCTCTTTTGATGATAACCGACTTTTGTATATTGATTTCTCCCTGTTCGAACCTTAAAACCGAATTCAGAAGCCGAACCTGGATTCACTTGAAACTCTGCATTCATTTCATAAGCATCTCCAGATATACCCGCCAATACATTACTGCTCTCTGGCGATATAATCTTATTTTTCCACTTCTGCGCGGCTCCCCTGATAGATTGCAGCTCTGTTACTGGTGTTTGAATAACTCTGATCCCTTTAGAAAACGCTTTCAATTTTACTTCTCTTGGAATAGTCATTGCACTTCTCCATGGAGATGTAGGAACATCGTTGGCATATTGCCAATTGCTCATCCACCCTAGCCAAAGCCGCCGTCCATCTGAAGAAGGAACATCGGACCAAGAAACAGCCGCATAAAAGTCTTTACCGTAGTCGGTCCATAATACTTTGTCTGACGGGTTTTCGTTCTTGAAAGTTGTTCCATCAAAACTTCCTACAAAATATTGCATGCCTGATCCTCCTGAAACCGCACCGTTTCCGACACTGACTTGCATCACCCATTTCTTTTGTTTCGGATTGCCGTCTACAGGAAGCTCAAATAAATCCGGACATTCCCATACGCCTCCATGACTTCCTTGTCCTTGTCCAAACTCACTTGCATATGTCCACTGTTTCAGATTTTTTGATGTATAAATGAGTATTCGGTCACCAGCTGCCAGGACCATCACCCACTTTTTATCTTTTTCATACCAAAACACTTTCGGATCGCGAAAATCTTTTTTTCCCGGGTTTGGAATGACCGGATTACCTGAGTATTTCGTCCACGTTCTGCCTTTATCATTACTATAGGCGACGCTTTGCACTTGGCCGTCTTCATGATCCTGCGTATATATAGAGACAAGCGGCTTCTCCTTTCCGGTTTGAAAACCGCTTGTATTATTCCAATCGACCACTGCGCTCCCGGAAAAAATTGTGCCTTTTTCATCAGGTGACAGCGCTATGGGAAGGTGCTTCCAGTGAACTAAATCCTTGCTTACTGCATGGCCCCAATGCATCGGCCCCCATTGCAGACCGTATGGATGATGCTGATAAAACAAATGATACTCCCCTGCATAATAAACCATTCCATTTGGATCATTCATCCAGTTTGCCTCTGGTGTGAAATGATATTGAGGACGGTAATCCTCATCATAGTAGCTTGAATCGGCTGCACTTACTGGCAGTGCCATAGTAAACAGCATGGTAAATAGGATCACGACTTGAATTAGCTTCTTTTTCATTCTGATTCTCTCCTCTCTAACATTTAAAAACATTCAAGAGAGACATCTGCACGAGTGATCCGTGATAAAAGCTGTATCGAATGATGAAGAGGTTATGAAAAAGACTTCTGCAGGTTCTCCCCTTTTTACCCGTTAAGCGCTTATGCCAGAAATCCAGCCCAATAGCCAAGAATACCGATCACAAATATGCCAACTATAATAAGGAGCGGATTTACTCCTTTTCGCAGCATCCATGCCACTAATAAAGTCAATCCTAAAGGCAGCACCCCCGGCATAATGCTGTCTAAAATATTTTGCACAGTTTGAACGTCAACTTTTCCGTTATCATCTTTAATTCTTGAAACAACGATCGGGATGTTGATGGTGGTCCACTTGGAGACCAAAGCCCCCATCACAAATAACCCGAGGATGGAAGCACCTTCTGTCAGTTTTTGAATACGATTCCCTGCTAGATCCTGCAGAATCTCCATCCCTTTTACATAGCCATACTTTAAACCGTAATATTTTGTGGTTAATCTGATGGCATTCAGCAGGAAAAAGAACAGCAGAGGACCGGCAATGTTTCCGCCTAAAGCAAGAGAAGCCCCTAAAGCAGCCAATACGGGACGTACGGTTCCCCAGAAAATAGGATCGCCCACACCCGCTATCGGACCCATTAAACCGATTTTCATCCCGCTTATTGCTTTCCCGTCTATTCCTTTATTGTTCGCCATTTCTTCTTCCATGGCAGCTGTCACCCCAAATATGGGTGCGGACAGCCACGGATGTGTATTAAACCATTCCAAGTGGCGCTGCAAAGCTGCGTTTCTTTTCGCTCCCGGACCGTACAATTTTTTTATCGCCGGTATCATCACATAGCAATATCCCATTGCCTGCACACGTTCAAAGTTAAATGAGCCGAGCAAGAAATTCGAACGGATAAACATACTGAAAATGTCTTTCTTTGTTAATCTTTTTTCTTTCTCCAATTTTCATCCCCCCTCGTTCTTATGCATCAAGATCGTCATCATCATCATAGACAGCTGCATTGCTGCCGTCTGCGGCTGCGGCGACTGCCCCGTGGGCGCTATTTTTTTGCATAACCTGCTGGTATAAAAGCGCCAGACAGAGACCAAGAGCGCCAAATCCTACTAAATTGAAATCGGTAAACGCTGCCAACAAAAAACCAATATAGAAAAATGGCTTAAGATAAGGGATATTCATCATATTGATCACCATTGCATACCCCACAACAACAATGATGCCTCCTCCTATTTGCAAACCTTTGGTAATGACTTCAGGAATATTTCCCAAGAACGCCTGAACAGCGCTCACACTGATTAAGGCCACAATCAAAGTCGGTATCATGACACGCAGCGCTTGAAACACCATGGCTGTAACATGCATAATTTCAATTCCTTTGATATTCCCCTCCCTGGCATATTTATCAGCACGGTGAATGAAAAAGACAGTAATCGTTCGGACAAAAATAGTAAGCGCTTGACCTGCAGCTGCCAAAGCAACAGCGACGGCAATGCCTTCACCAATGCCTTGATCAGCGGTAATCACTAAAATGGTTGAAATCACAGAGGCAATGGCTGTATCAGGCGCCATGGCGAGGCCGACATTCATCCAGCCCAGCGCCATCAGCTCCAGCGTTCCTCCTAAAATGATTCCTGTTTTTAGATCACCAAGCACAAGGCCAACCAAAGTGCAGGCAATCAGCGGACGGTGTGTTTGTCCTTCATCCAATACACTTGCAATACCTGTAATGGCTGCAATGATTAACAACAAAATAATTTGTATTGAAGTCATCATCTCATCCCCTTGATGATTTTGTTACATTTCTCAAAATCTCCATAAAGTCTTCACTGGTATCAGAAGGCAGCTGCCTCAATTCCAGTGTGACGCCTAATTCATTTAATGTTTCAAAGGCCTCTATATCCTCTTCAGTTACGCTGACTGATTTGGTGATTTGCCGGCGATTATTCTCAAAACGCATCCCTCCGACATTTACGGTTTTGATAGGGACGCCTGCTTCTATGAGAGATACAATATCGGATGGGTTTTCAAACAGCAGCATCGCCGTTACCCCTTCGTAGCGCGGACTATGAAACGCCTTTGCCATTTTAGAAATTGATACGGCACTCGCCTTTACATTGGAAGGAGCAACAGATAGGATCAGGGTTTTTCTCATTTCATCCTGCGCAACGTCATCTGACACAACGATGATTCGGTCTGCTGCATGGACTTTAATCCATCTTGTCAGGATTTGGCCGTGAATAAAGCGGTCATCAATTCTTGCCAATGTAATGTTCATCATAGTTCATCCTCTCTTTTTTCTTCACAAACTGTTTTTGCTTTTTCTAAATGTTCACTGCAAACTTGAAAGCTTTGCTGGCTCATTTTTTTTAAGTGATTCAGCATTTCTTTGAGTTTCATGTGTTCTCTCAGGCTTAAAACCTCCAGTAGTATCGGCAGGTTTATGCCGGCAGCCATATCCATTCTTTGATCCTTAGCGATGAAGGTTGCCGCTGCGTTATACGGTGTGCCTCCAAAAATATCAACTAAAAAAAGCACCTCATTTTCTTTCGGAATATCCTGAAGCGTCTGATGATATTTTTCTTGCAGCGTTTGGATGCCCTCTCCTTTAAAAAACGGCACCGCTATCAGATGATTTTCTTCACCGAATATCATGCCTGAAGATTCTTTTAATGCTATGGGAAAGTCCCCATGTCCGCTAATAATGACTGAAATCATAACACGATTGCTCCTTTCCTTTTTCGTACACCCATTTATAATGCAAGTATCGTGCCAAAGAAGCTGTGTTAAGCGTTTTCATTTGTTTTACAGCACATGAAGAAAGCTGATTGAAACACATGTGAATACAAAAATAAACCTGTATTAAAATGGCGTTCCATTTAATACAGGTTTACGTAAAAAAATCGTTTTTAACACATGTGGCCATGTACTTCGTCAGCAAAAATGGCGGCTATAAATAATTTTTCATCATCGCTTATGTTCAGCCCCAATTTTTGTTCGTAAGGGATTAATGTTCGCTCTGTCACCTCAAAGATCTCTTTCAGCTGATCGGTTATTTCGTCTTCTTCGGAAAAAGCAATCGGATTCTGTTTAATCACCCTTTCAAAGGCAAAAGCTGTATGCATAATCACTTTGATCATCACTGTGTTATTGAAAATGATGCCTAGTTCATCTTGAATGGTTTGAAGCCACTCTAATAAGATTTCTATAATGTGATGAGGGTTCAAAAAAACCAGATACTTTTTCAAACTATCCTCGCAAAGCTCCCGTACAATGATGTTTGTGCCCGATAATCCATTACTCATCGGGATGCTGCCTTTTGTGATCGCCTGTTGGATCATCTTCTCTCCTTCTCCTCCAATTAATACCTCCAAAGATACATGCGGAGCATTGATTTTAGGATCTTTTGTTCCTACTGTCGCAAGAATCTCATACTCTTTTTCGATTTCTTTGAGGCTGTTTGCCAATTTAATCGATGATACGGTCAATATGTGGATGGGAACATCAGAGGCCTTGTTTACGATCGTTGTTAAGATGTCTTCCAGCTTTTTTGCCGTTCCGCTGCCTGTTGTGCAGATTGAAACCAACGCCCTCTTTTTGCCTGGTGAGGCGGCAGGCTGCCGATCCCATAACTCAATAAAATCCTTTGTGACCGAATCATATATGGCATGTAAATGTAAATTCAGATAGTTCACCTTTCTGACGGCGTCCAGCACCATTGAGGTCGTGACATTGCTGATTGTTTTGATTTTGATGCCTGTTTTTTCTTCAAGCTTGCTTTCCAGCATTGCAAGTGACCCCATGTCAACAAGCATTAAAACACCTTCACCTTCATCTACCTGCTGTATTTTTCCCGCTAAGCGCTCCATAATTTCCGCAGGTGAAACAGAAAGGGGCATATCAACGGCCGCAATTGGGGTGCTTCCTAAAAGCTCCGTCGCTACTTCTACCATGGAACTCGCCATGCTATTTCCATGTGCGGCAACCACAATCCCTACTCTTTTGTTTTCTTTTAACGTTTTGATGGAATGAATCAGCATCGTTAAGTAGATGACTTCTATTTCCGGGACGGTTACTCTGAAGTGTTCCTGAATTTTGTCTTTAAATATGAGCGCCACCTGATACTCTTTCACATGGGTATCACGGATTTCATCTGTTTCCTGCGCATTTAAAATATCAATTTGCTTACCGCGTTTTAAAAATGAATCGATATGCATACTTAAAAAATAGATAAATTTACGGTCAAATGTGCAATTCAGTTCATGTTCAGCAACTTCTTTTAATTGCTTCGTCATTTGAATCACGCCGTCCTCAACAAATGTCAGCAGGTTGTCATTTCGGAACGCGCTTTGATTAAAAAAGCTTCTGACATGCAAATGAATATCCGTTAAAATATATTGGTTTATTTCCTTTTTGGACAAACCTTCTTTGTTTAGCACTTCGACCTTTTCTTCTATCAAATGATACAAATTAAATGATAGATCATCATCAATTTTTGTTGTTTCATCTTCTACTATCGGGGATATGATGGTTGTGATATTGACATATTCAGAAATCGTTTTGCTTCTTTTCATGTTTTTGCTGCTTGACATCCAATCTTGCTTGATTTCATCCGGGAGATCCCGAACGGTCAGTTCAACAACTTCATCTCTGTCAAGATTATGTAAGAATCCATGTGCACAAACTAACTGCACATTTGATTTCAGCTGTCCCACATTCCCAAACTTCGCAGAATGAATCAATGCATTATATACATCGATATGCACACTTAGATTCTTCTTAATACGCTCTGCTTCTTTCCCTAATAAAAACGTTGTGAGATCAACTCTCTCTTTAAGAGATCGTTCTTCCAGCGATGGAATATGAATCGTCATTGGAATTCTCCGCAAAAATGTTTTTAATAGAGCAGAATTAGGGTTTTCGGTAGTTGCGCAAATAAATAATACTTTCGATGTTCTTTTATGTTCAGTTTCTCCAAGACGGTTATAAGATCCGCTGTCGATAAAATAAAACAGCATTTCTTGTCCCTCAGGCGGAAGACGATGAATTTCATCCATAAACAGAATGCCCCCGTCGGCCTGCTCAACTAAACCGGCTTTATCTTCGCTGGCACCGGTAAATGCTCCTTTCTTATGACCAAATAATTGAGAGAGCAATAATTGAGGATTGTTATAGTAATCTGCACAGTTAAATGTGATGAACGGAGAACCAGCCTTCAAAATGTCAGAGTAAATCGCAAACTGGTAAATCCGGTTCGCAAAAAGGGATTTACCGGAGCCTGTTGGTCCTAAGAGAAGCATGTGCAGACCGTGCGGAGGATAAAAAACAGCTGCTTTTGCTTGAGAAATTGCTTTCTTCAAACTGCCTTTTGCTCCAATCATAAGTTCAAGAGGATTCGTAGAAATATTTTGATCGTTCTTTTTTTGATTTTCAGAAAGCCCCTTCAGTTCTTTCACTTCCATTATCTCTGTATTCCATTTTTTGTTGAATGCCCTTTCCACTACTTCCACTGGAATGTAGCGCACGGGAAACGTTTTAATTTTTATCACCTTTTTGGACCGCACGAGATTGTTTAATTCAAAACTGACATTGGACCGCTCTATCTTCAATTGCTGAGCAATTTCCTTTGCTGAATTTCCCTGTACCTTTAAAAGATGATCTAAGCTGGAGTCATGAAAATTATGCATGAGCTGATGGTATATTTTATCAATTCTTTTCATCTATATCATCCTTTGTCCTTATTAGTCAAAATTGAAAAAACGGACATCAGTTTTATGCCTTGTACTGATGATCTCATCTCATTCTATGGCCTTGCGTCCGCACTCGGATTTTCTTTTTCAATATTCTGTTAAATGTTTTTGTATGCAGGAACAATAGCACGTATCTCAACACAAAAGCTTGCACCGATTAAAAAATAATTTCGTTATTTGTCTAAACAAACACCCTTTTTGGTGTTTTTGATCTATGATTCACTCAGGTTGTCCCCCTTCAAAAGTAATAATTCGTAAACAGTTTACCACTCTCCGTGAACATATTGGTGACAAAGTTCTGATACTTCAGAAAATACATCTTAAAGATCAGGGCAAATAACCCAAAACTTAATCTCTTGTCATTATAAACATGACTGAATGTAAACTTTCTATTCTTCTTATAACTTTATTATTTTAATAAAAAATAGTGGGATATATTATTAGAGCGGCAGAAAAGAAATCCTTTACTCATCCTGATGGATATTACACCTTATATTACACCTTATAAAAATAGAAAAGAAAGATAGATACATTAGTTACATTTAATTAAAAAAATCAATAAAATTTAAAATAATATAAGTTTCCTGTTATAATGATAGATAAAAAATTTAGGAAGCTATGATTCCTAAACAACCAAGATAACTATATTTTTTATTGGAGGAAAACATAAAGTGACGGACGATTCCACTATGGACAATTCTCTGCACAAACGGAAATTGTCCAGAGGCCTTAAAAACAGGCACATACAACTCATAGCGATTGGGGGGGCAATTGGAACTGGTTTATTCCTAGGATCAGGGAAATCAATACATTTTTCAGGACCCTCTATTTTATTTGCTTACATGATCACGGGCGTATTTCTCTTTTTTATTATGCGTTCACTGGGAGAGCTGCTCTTATCAAACGCGGGATATCACTCTTTTGTTGATTTTGTAAGTGATTATTTAGGAAATATGGCAGCATTTATTACCGGCTGGACGTACTGGTTTTGCTGGATCTCACTTGCTATGGCTGATTTAACAGCTGTCGGTCTTTATACCCAATATTGGTTTCCTGGTGTACCCCAATGGATGCCAGGGTTCATTGCGCTTATGATGTTGCTCATCATGAATCTAGCGACTGTAAAACTTTTTGGTGAATTGGAGTTCTGGTTCGCATTAATCAAAATCATCGCAATACTGGCACTGATTGTTATCGGTATTGTCTTGATCATAAAAGGATTTTCCACACAGTCAAGCATAGCCTCCTTCACGAATCTTTGGAGTCACGGCGGCATGTTTCCAAATGGTTTACATGGATTTATCCTCTCATTCCAGATGGTCGTGTTTGCATTTACGGGCATTGAACTTGTGGGGCTTACTGCAGGCGAAGCAGAAAACCCAGAAAAAGTAATCCCTAAAGCAATTAACAATATCCCTATTCGAATTTTGCTTTTTTATATTGGCGCTCTTCTTGTGATTATGAGTATTTATCCATGGAATATCATCAATCCTGCTGAAAGCCCGTTTGTTCAAGTATTCTCAGCGGTCGGTATCACAGCAGCCGCCAGCATCATTAATTTTGTTGTACTGACATCTGCTGCTTCAGCTGGCAATAGTGCTTTATTTAGTACAAGCCGGATGGTATACTCGCTTGCCAAGGATCATCATGCACCTGACCCATTGCAAAAGCTGACTGCCTCAAATGTACCAAGCAATGCATTGTTCTTTTCAGCCATTGCCATTCTTATTGGTGTTATTCTGAACTATGTAATGCCAGAGCAAGTCTTTACGCTTATCACAAGTGTTTCTACTATATGCTTCATCTTTATTTGGGGCATTATTGTGATTTGCCATTTGAAATATCGGAAAACAAGACCGGATGCAGCAAAGGTGAATACATTTAAAATGCCGCTTTTTCCATTATCCAATTACGTAACACTGGCTTTCCTGGTGTTCATACTGGTTGTGCTGGCACTCGCGAAAGATACGCGTGTTTCCCTATTTGTCACTCCAGTTTGGTTTCTCTTATTGATGATTGCTTATAAAGTTCGTCATACTAAGTGAAATCATAAAAAAGACAAGGGAGTTGTTTATCCCTTGTCTTTTTTGTGTGCTGCGAGGCACTGGATATTCCATGTTTTACGATCCCGCTCATTTAGTGTCATGATCTTTTCCCGTACAAATGTCTCCAAATAAACGTATGCTGAAGATAAAAACATACCTGCCTCCGTGATTTAATCTCCATATTTATCAAAAGACTCCGTTCAAAATATGAACGGAGTCTTTTGGTAAGTGGCCGTGACATCAATTTAAACCAGTTTTAATACCAAACCCAACTAATATGATTCCCGTTATTTTTTGAAAAGCTTTCTGGAACTTGGGGTTTTTCATCCATTTTTTTGCGTAATCAATGATATAAACGAGAAAGAGAAACCATAACACCGCTAATAGGGTGAGAATTGAAGCTAAAATAATAAGCTGCTGGTTTACATTTCCCTTCAGATTGATAAATTGGGGCATGATCGTGACATAGACCAAAACCGTTTTGGGATTGAGAATGTTACTGAGTGACCCTTGCATAAAGGAAGATTTATAGTGTCGTTTCGGAGAAATTGCTGCGGTTTTTGCTTGAGCTTGCATGTCGTCTAAAGAAAACATATTTTTTGCAAAAAAACTTTTTATCCCTAAATAAATTAAGTATGCTGCTCCCAAATATTTAATTGTTGTAAAAAGAATCACCGACTTGGCAATGACCATTGATAAACCTAGAATGGCAATAACCGTCCAAAAAGATAGTCCCGTTGCCAATCCGAGAATATTATATCGGCCAGCCTTTGCGCCATATCTAAGAGTATTTTTCATAACAAGCATCGTATCTGCTCCTGGAATGATAACCATCATGGCAGCGATCGGTATGTATGCGAGTAAGCTGTGCATATTCTTTCCCCCTTTAAATGAATCCCCTTAACATATAGTGACTACTAAAGTAACTCCCTAAAAAAAGTGTATCAATACGTTTGGAAAAAATCAATATGGTTTGTTAAAATAGCGATTACAAAGGCAGCGACTGCTCTTTATATTGGAGGATGTATGAAGGAAAATATGTTAGACATTTTAAAAAACCTCAATTTTACCGAATATGAATCAAAAGCTTATCTGGCATTATTGCAAGAATCGCCTTTAACCGGTTATGCGGTAGCCAAAAATTCCGGCGTGCCTCGTTCAAAAATATATGAAGTCTTGGAAAGCCTAGTCTTAAGAGGAGATGTTTTTGTAAGCCACGGAAACACGCCTCAGTATGTCCCTGTACCCGCTAAAGAACTGATTAAAAACCGACGGCTCAAAGCGGAAGAGAATTTTGACCAGGCTGAAAAATACTTTGAAAAATTCGAACAGACCGCAAATGACCGGGAAAATATCTGGAATATTACCGGCCGCAGTGAAATTCTTGAAAAGGTGAAGGCTTGTATATTATCAGCAAAAAAAAGAATCCTCTTGGAGATCTGGAAAGAGGATTTCAAAGAGGTGGAATCAGAGCTGAGACAGGCGGCAAATAAAGGTGTCATTGTCACCATTATTGCCTACGGAGATATCGCATCTGATTTTGCTAATGTGTACCTTCATGATATGAGCAGTGAAATTACAGAAGAGTATGACGGACGGTGGCTTGTATATAGCGGAGATGATTCAGAAGTAGTAGCAGGTATTGTCTCTCTTGGCAACGATAGCCGTGCTGCATGGACGATGCATGTAGGTTTAGTCATGCCTATTACAGAAGTGATCATTCATGATCTGTATCTCATGGAAATTATGAAGAAGCATAGAGGGCTTTTAGAAGAAAGTTTTGGAAAAAACCTCATCCAGTTACGACGCAAATTTTCAATCCACTCAGATTTTAAAAAACATTACTTGGAATAGAACACATGATATTTCCTGTATACCATGTAACCAAAAAACATGGCTTGTATCAACAAGTCATGTTTTTTTATGAACTCCCCCATTAATAGGGTCTTTTCCGTTTATTTTTAAGCAATTGATCCTCCCCTCCCGCTCCTGATCACTTTTTTTAAAAAAATAATATCTGCGCAAACTATTTTTCAAACTGCCCCGTCTATCCTAGGTAACATCCTACGATATACGTATATTCAAAAAGGAGCCCTTTATTGCAATGAAGAAAAAACAAACAATAAAAGCGTTGCTTGTCACGTGTATAACTGACCATAAGCAAGATTTCTACAGATTAGCCTTCAGTTATGTGAAAAATCAAGATGACGCATTAGATATTATTCAGGAATCTATAAAAAAAGCGCTCAGCTCAGTTGAAACGGTCAGAAACCCTGAGACGATAAAAAGCTGGTTTTATAAAATCTTAGTACGTACAGCTATTGATTTTTTGCGAAAACAAAAAAAGTTAAAGGTGATGGATGACGAAACGATTGAGTTTTTAAGCTCAGGAAAGGAAGATCACTATAAGGACACTGATCTTCATGAAGCGCTCGACGAATTGCCGTCCCACTATAAAACAATTATTATTTTGCGTTTTTTTGAAGACCTCAAACTAGAAGAAATTGCGGAAATTACAGGGGAAAACTTGAATACCGTCAAAACGCGCCTTTACAGAGCATTGAAGCTGATGCGCATTCAGTTGACGAAGGAGGATTCTTAATGGATAAGAGATTACAGCAATTAAAAGAAGAATATAAAAATGTCCAGATTCCTAAAGAACTGGATATCATTGTCGAAAAAGCCCTTCAGCAAAAACCAAAAAAGAAAAGAATCGTCATGTGGCCGACATCAGCAGCTGTCGCGGCAGCTATTTTATTCACTGCACTTGTCAACATCAACCCAGATGCAGCTCAAGCTATGTCAAAAATCCCTGTCATCGGCAAGATCGTCAAAGCCATCACTTTTATTGAGATCAAAGAAGAGAAAGATGAATCAAGCATTGATGTCAAAACGCCTGCTCTGTCGGGACTTTCTAATAAAGAGCTTGAAAACAGCATCAACCAGAAATATTTGAAAGAAAGCAAGCAGATGTATAAAGAATTTATACAGTCCACATCCAAAAATAAAAAAGGACATCTCAGCATCTACAGTGATTACGAGACAGTAACAGACACGCCAGATTTAATTTCTATTCGGCGTGATATTGAAAAAACACAAGCATCATCTTACACACAAAGCCGTTATATCACAATTGACAAAAAGAATGATATCTTACTTACATTAAAAAGCTTATTTAAAGATGACCGCTATATCAAAGTCATCAGCCAAAACATCAAAGAACAAATGAAACAGCAAATGAAGGAAGATCCAAATAAAATCTATTGGGTCACTGACGAGGATGCAGAACCATTCAAACACATTCAGCCTGATCAAACGTTTTATATTACAGAAGACCATAAACTTGTGATTTCATTTGATGAATATGAAGTTGCCCCCGGCTATATGGGCGTTACAGAGTTTAAAATTCCGACCAGCGTCATCTCAAATCTGCTCATGGGAGAACGTTATGTTCGATAACAGAAAAACATCCATGTCATCATCTGTGTCATGGGTGTTTTCCCTTTCGCAAAGGGACCTGACAGATATCCAGAAGGCGTAACCTTGCAGCCAAAACAGCGAGAATATCTGCACATTATTGGAGGAATACCATGTATCACAAAACACAGCATCACCGCTACATCACTGGACTCGATGGCCTTCGGGCTTTTGCCGTCCTGGCAGTTATCGCTTATCACCTAAACTTCAATTGGGCTAACGGTGGCTTCATTGGAGTTGATATCTTTTTTGTATTATCAGGCTATTTAATTACATCTATTATACTGCCGGCACATGGAAATGATATCAGCCTTGATTTTCGGGACTTTTGGGTGCGCCGAATTCGGCGGCTTCTGCCAGCGGCTTACCTTATGATCATTTCCGCTGTTATTTGGGTCGTCGTGTGCAACCGGGAACTTTTGCACACTGTGCGCGGAGATGCCATCTCTTCTCTCTTTTACATGAGCAATTGGTGGTTTATTTTTCATAAACTCTCGTATTTTGATAGCTTCGGATCCCCGTCACCGCTTAAAAACCTTTGGTCATTGGCAATTGAAGAGCAATTTTATATTGTATGGCCAATGTTCTTGGTTGCTGGAATGTACATATTTAAAAACCGTGCGAAACTGGCGGCAGCGGTATCGTTGCTTGCGCTCTGTTCAGCCGTGATGATGAGCGTACTGTATGAACCCGGCGGAGATCCGAGTCGCGTGTACTACGGCACAGATACTCGTTCGTTTGAACTTCTCATAGGATGTGCTCTGGCTCTGATATGGCCGATGAAAAGGCTGTCTCCCAACAGGCTGCCATACAAACTGAAGCGCCTTTTGTATGGCACAGAACTATCGGCGTTTTGTATTTTAGTTTTGTGTGTCTATTTTACAGATGAATACGAACCTTTTCTTTACAGAGGTGGAATGTTTTTAATAAGCATTACCGCAGCGGTCCTTATTGCATGTGTATCCCATCCGAGCAGCTTTTTGGGCATTCTGCTTTCATGGAGGCCTCTTCGTTGGCTTGGAACGAGGTCTTACGGTATTTATCTTTGGCACTACCCTGTTATTGTGTTAAGCACGCCGGTTCAAGAAATCGGAAACCCTGTTTTTTGGCATATCTCGCTAAAGATCTTCGTTACATTTATACTCGCCGAGCTTTCCTATCATTTCATTGAAAAGCCGATACGGACAGAGGGGTTTAAGTCATTTTTCCGCCGGGCTTTTATTCATAGAATTCGAGAATGGAAAACGACATCTGTCATCAGCAAAATGTCAATTGGCTTCGTCATTCTCGCTATGCTTATTTTTGCAGGGGGACTGTCAGGGGTAGCCGGAGAGAAAAAACATCCGCAATGGACGTATAGCACGTCAGAGCATAGAAAGTTGGCAGCATCCGATAAAGACGGAGAAAACAAATCGAAACAAAAAACAACAGCCTCAAATAAAGATCAAGAGGAAACGAGCGCAAAAGGACAGGAGACTAAGAAAAAAAAGGACATAAAATCTCAGAAAGAACCGGCAGCTGCTGATAAAGAAGTATTAGCAATAGGGGATTCCGTCATGCTTGATATCGCCTCCAGCCTCCGTCAGTCTCTTTCACATGTCATAATTGATGGGAAGGTGGGAAGACAAATGTCTCAAGCTTTAGAACTGACACGAGAATACAAGTCTTTTAATCAGCCGAATAAAGCTGTCATCATTGAGCTGGGAACCAATGGCTACTTTACAAACAGCCAAATCGATCAATTGCTTACATCTTTCTCAAAAGCTCATATCTATCTTGTCAATACGCGGGTTCCCCGGCAATGGGAAAGCAAGGTGAATGAATCTTTGCGGCAGCAGGCTAACACGCATAACAATATTACGTTGGTTGACTGGCATACAGAAGCTCTCCAGCATCCGGAGTATTTCACCCCTGACGGCGTACACTTGGTTCCCCAAGGGGCTGAAGCTTTAACCGCTCTTATCGTTCGGGCAATAAAATAGATTAGCAAAAAAGAGGTCCTGCTTAGACCTCTTTTTTTTGCGATGGATCAATTCCAGCTGCGTGCAGCAAATTGCTTTTAAAAAAGAATTGCCGTTCACATTGATGACATGGACCAGGCATAAAACCTAATCTATTGGAAATTTATATTCTGCATTCTAAAATTATTCCTTCCGCTTCGTTCTCAAATTCACCTAATACGATAATAACCTTCGATTCTTTATTCATGTTGCCACCCCCTTCGTTTATGATCCATTTATATTACAACATTTTTAAATTTATGTTAATAAATAGGTATAAGAAAACTCACAAACTACCGCCCTTCCTAACTTGAGAAATGGGTCCTCATCATTTTTATATCTAGCTGTGAAGCTCTTATGTTTACCTATCGTTTACGTGAGGGTAAGCAAATATAGAATGGAGGGATCATCGTGGAAGCTAATGCAGAAAAAGAGATGAAAAAGCAAATAAATCGATACGAGCTTTTTTTCAAAAAACGATATAAAGTTCTCTATACAGTAAACGAATTTATCATTGGCTTTTTATTTTTCATCGGCAGCTTTTTCTTCTTTTACGATGAATTAATGTCTGCAGGGATATGGCTGTTTGCGGTTGGCAGCTTCCTGCTTTTAATCAGACCGACGATTCGTTTGGTTCATGATTTTCATTACAGAAAACATCTTGAGCGTCTATATCATCATGGAACATCCTCTGACTAGCATGAAGTGTGAGGAAGCGAACAGACTGAAACCTGCGGGGCATTCAAATGCATAGTCTCAAATCGGACAGTCTAACTCAAACGGCATGATGAGATGCAAGAATAAAAAGGAAAAAACGCTTGATTAAGTTTCTAGAAAATTAAACTCCAAGATACAAATATATAACTTTATAACTATTTATTTATAAAAAACCAGAAAAAAACCTAAAGTTTTATATCTTTCGGACGATAATAATAACAAGGCCGGCGCGATACTCCCTATAACATCCTTTTCAGTAGATTTCAATATCGTGCCGGTTTTTCACATGCTAAAGCAATCCCGCCATCTCTGGCGGGATTTATTTTTACTTACATTCCAGTCCATACATCTTTTACATAACGTTTTTGATCTTGCAGCTTCTTCAGCCATTCTGCTGACGCTTCCTGACTTGCTCCTTTGTCAGCTTCATAAGCCGCACGCAGTGTGTTCTCTACTTCAGGAGCCATTTGTGCACCATCGCCGCATATATAAACGTGCGCACCTTTTTCGATCAGTGAAATTAATTTCTGTGCATCTTGTTTTAGTAAGTGCTGAACATATACTTTTGGTTCGTCTTCCATTCGTGAATAGCATCGATGGACTGTTACCAAACCGGCTTTTTCCGCCTGGTCAAGCTCTTCTTTATAAAGATCGTCATGATCAGGACGCCGGCATCCGAAGTATAAATGAGCTTCGCCAAGCGCACTTCCTTCCTTCTTCAGAACGGATCTGGCCTGGATGAAACCTCTGAATGGCGCAATTCCTGTACCCGGTCCCACCATAATCAGCGGAGTTTGGAGATCATCAGGCAGCTGGAATCCAGATTGCGGTGTCCGAATGAAACAGGCAACCGTATCACCTTGACGGAGTCCGGCTAAGTAATTGGATGCAACGCCCTTATATTCCCCGCGTCCGCTCCAAGCTGAGGCCTTTACAACTCCCACCGTCATACTGACCCTATTTGCTTTGACCTTCGGTGAGCTTGAAATTGAATAATATCTTGGCTTTAGTGATGGCAAAAGCTCTAAAAACCGTTCAAACGGCATTTCACAGGCCGGATAGTCCTCTAACAGATCCAGCATTGTCACACGTTTTCTCAGAACATGTTCCTTGTACATTTCATCACTCGATATAAGTAATTCCAGCTCTTTTTTATGAGGCGGGCATACTGTATATGAAGCCAGCTCACGAAGCTGAAGCCTTGAAGCAGAATCCTGCAGCTCTACGTAAGATGATAATAACTCCATCACTCTGATCGGCCGATCCAGCGGAAGGTGAGCCATATGCGGGCTGCCGTTCATTTTTATCACAGCTTGCGGCTGCAAATCGAATCGGTTGAGAACCCGTTGAACCAGCTCTTGGCTGTTTTTCGGCAATATTCCGATGTGGTCGCCTTCTTTATACGTTTTTGAGTCAGGGAGCTCCAATTCTATATGACGCGTCGAACGCAAACTGCTTGCTGTCTGAAGCTCATGATTTTCAAGAACGATACCTTCAAACGCGCCATACGCTTTAGCAAGCGGTGTCTCTGTTGCTTCACTGAGGAATGTAATGGATAGTGACGGCTTCGTTTCTTTCTCGGTTATTTCATTCACGTGAAAGGCTTCCATTGTTTCCTTCCAAAAGCGGTTCTCCCAAGACTCGCGATGGCTTTCAAAGTCATCGGCCGCATCGCCTTCCCCAATGGATGTCAATCGTGATGCTCCTTTTGATGCCATCATGTCATCGATAAGGCGAGGAATTCGCTGATACGTGCTGGCCCAGCTCCGGTTTCCGCAGCCGAATACCGCATAGGAAACACCCTTTAATTGACCTTCCTCCAACTCTCCCAGCCACTCGACAAAGCCAGCAGCATTATCAGGCGGCGCTCCGTTATATGAGGCAGTCACAATGACAACAGCGCCTTGGTCGGGGAGTTTTCCAATGTAATCATCAAGAGGTGCAGTTTCCGCTGTAAAGCCGAGCCGGCGACCGTAAGCTGCCAATTCACCTGCCATGCCTTCTGCGGTGCCGAGGTTTGAACCGTAAAGAACGAGTAAAGGTGTCCCGTGTTTAGGTTTTGTCTCGTTTTCCTTCGTTTCGTGCACGGTGCCAGTCTGTTCTTTTTTCTGAACATTCATTTGGACCGTTTTCCTTGGTTTCACTGTAATTTTAAATTCATCCGGTTTAATTGTTAATGCCTCTTTGATTTTGAGCTCGTAACCAGTGTGATTCATCACTTCAAAGTGCTTTAATACAAGTCCGAGAACCATTGTCGCTTCTTGAAGCGCAAACTGCATCCCGATACATGCCCGCTGGCCGTTTCCAAACGGTTTATACGCATGGTGAGGAATACTCTCAGGGTTCTCAAACCGTTCCGGACGAAAATCTTCTGCATCTTCACCCCAAGCGTTTTGATCTCTGTGAAGTTTTGGGATCAAGACGGAGACGGGCTGTCCTTTACTGATAGGGTATTCGCCGCCTAAAACTGTATCCTCCTTGGCATAAAGAGAAAAAGCGGGCGCTGTCGGATACAGCCTAAGCGTTTCATTGAGAACCATCCGAACATATTTCAGCTGCTGAATGTGTTTATATTCAGGCGTGTCTTCCGTTAACACGCGATCGGCTTCCTCTTGAGCTTTTTTAAGTTTTTCCGGATGTTTAAGCAGACAGTAAATCGCAAAGGAAAGCAAGCCGCTCGTTGTTTCATGGCCTGCGATTAAAAACGTGATGATTTGATATCTGATGTTTTCATCATCCAGTGTCTCACCCGTGACAGGATCTTTCGCATAAAGCATGAGCGATAACAGATCCTTAATGTTTTGGTCCGGGTTTGCTTTTCGCTCTGCTATAATTCTGTCAACCAGTGAATTCATCACTTCGATATCCTTTTGGAACTGCTGTCTCGTTTTGACCATCATCTTATCCTGCAGGCCCAGTCTTTTTGTTTGGTTCATTCCCTCTTTTAAAGCCCGGAGCATGCTGGTGATAAACGGATGCTGCGTATCACGGTAAAAGCTGTTAAACCGATAGTTAAATCCGCATAACCCGATGGTATCAAGCGTCAGGCGAGTCATATCGTCCGCCACGTCAATTTCTTCATTCGGATTCAGCCGGCTCCATTTTTGAATCAGCTGTGTCGCGATATCCAGCATCATAGAATGATAGCCTTTCATTGCTTTTTGACTGAAGCTCGGCAGCAGAATACGATGGGCTTTCTGCCAATTCGGCTCGTGCGTCCAGCTTGTAAACAATCCGTCTCCTCCGAACTCACGCACTTTCAGCAAGCCTTTTCCAAGGTTTTTGTCAAATCGGCTCTCGTCACACACTTCAGCAACGAGTTCATGGCCTGATACGAAAACGCCGGATACACCAGGAAAATCGAAACGGAAAATCGGCCCTAACTCATCAGCAATCCGCCATAAGGATTGGGAAAGCTGTTCCTTTTCCAAATGCGGGAGGTTTTTTAAAGGTCCGTATGTTTTCGGCTGAGGTATTGCACTTGCCTGTTTCATAAACATCTTCCTTTCTTTATTCTTCTGAAGTCAATGAATGAAGTTTAATCGCGTCCCAGCAGCACTGCTCCAATTCAGAAATCAAATCAGCATTCATCTCTATATCACCTTGTTGCACAAGCTGATACAACTTGAGAAATGCGCCTAATACAATCGCAATTAATACATTGGAGGGCAAGGAGCGGATCACTCCTTCTGTTTTTCCCTTGTTAAAGAAATCGTCAAGCATTTGAGTCAGGTTTTCTATCATTTTTTTGCTTGTTTCATTTAAATAGTGAGCATCCTTTTTCGTTTCAAGAAAAAACAGCGCGTAGTCGCTCTCCTTCGTAAATTGAACGAGACAGCAAAATATGTGGCGAAAGCCCTCTCTGACAGGCATTTCAGAATAATTTCGCTTTACCTTTTCTGAAAAACGCTGAATGCTTTCTTGAAACAAAACATTAACGAGTGTTTCTTTGCTGTCAAAGTAGCGATAAATCGTGCCTGTACCAACTTCAGCTCTTTTTGCTATCATTGGGATGGTGGTGGCATCAAATCCTCTTTCCGTAAAAAGCGAGAGCGATGCCTTCATGATCAAATCGTATTTACTGATAAGTGCGGATGCCATGTAAACTTAAAACCTCCGATTCATTTAGGAATGAACATTCATTCCGGTTGTTCATAAATGATATCCACTCTGTCTCGAATCACCTCTTACCCATTCTTATGTTTATAGTTTATATGAAAAAAACTTTTTTTAATATAAATACTATGCAAAAAATATAAAATTAAGAAAATATACCCAAATCTCTGAATGTCAGAAGTCTGGATATATTTCCCGAGAAATTTTTTATTTAACAGCGACAATACAAAGGCACGAATCGCGTCTGATGACAGAAATGTCTCTAAAATGCTGACCTTGCAGCAATTGAATATATTTTTTCTCGTTTTTTTCTGCATTGTTATCAATACTGATGTAAAATCGGCCGTCAATTTGAAGCACTCGATAAATCTCTCTTAATGCGAGCCTGACATCAGTACAAGCCTGAACCGTATGTAAAGAAAATACTTTATTGAAGGTACGGTCTTCAAAGGGGATCCTTTCCGGATGACCATGGAAAATGCCCCCTTGATCTGTTTTCTTTTGCTTTTGGATTGCACGAGATACCTGTCTTACTTTTCGCTTAGAAGAGTCGATGCTTTTTATGCTTCCCTTTTCAAGTTTTCCCGTTATTGTCTTAAAGACAGAGCCGTTTCCGGTTCCAATTTCTAAAATTCTGTCATTTTCTTGTATGTCTATAGAATCAATCATCATATGCTCAATTATTTTAGTTTTCTTATATTTCCCAGAAAATAATTTCAATAGGTTCGCTCGTTTATAAAGTTTGTTTTCTAGCATTTTAAACACCTGCTTTTGGTTTCCTGTGCTTATTTATTATATTGAAAAAATAAACATCGCTTCATTTCTTATACAGAATGAGGATATCAACTAGACGGCAATGTGTTTAGAAATGTTTCAACAGAACTGAACATTTTCATTTTTTCCCGCAAAAAAAGGCAGAAAACAAAATGTTTTCCGCCCGCTTTTTAATGCCAATGATATGGGAACATATACAGCCTTTGCTGCTGCATCGCCGCCAGTCTCTGCTGACGGAATGGATTGCCATAGCCGTGTTTGAAGGAATGCGGCATGGATGCATAACCATGACCTATCGACGGCAGCCTTTTTTGTTGAAAGTTCATCATGCCATCACCTGCCCTTACATAAAGTGCTGCTTTTTTTATGATATGCAGGACGGCATTTCCTTGACAGCTTCATTCGCTACACTTGGTCCTTCTCCATCGTATAATGCATCAATAGTTCCATTTTAAGCATTTGTCATCTCTCCCTTCTGTATTTTGTTTCCTTTTATTAGCGCCAGTTTGTCAAATAAAGATGTTTCAGCTGAGATTCTTTCATTTCATCATAAATCTGCTCGATCTGCTGTTCTTGTTCGAACTCTTCCGGGCTTTTAAACCGCTTGTTAATCGTTAAAGTCAAAAAGAATAGGTTAATCGTCATATCGCTCACCCCCTTTCAAAGTCCGCCCCAAGCGAAATAACCCGCGGCATCTCCCTGCTGCGGGCACATAAAAACCGCAGACAAAAGAAGACACCCATGTCTCTACTGCCTGCGGGGAGTTGCGTATGTCCGACGATTCCGAATTTAATGCGTGCGATAAGCATCGGTTAAGGAAGGACACGGACTCTTCCACAGGCTGAATAAACCATTACAAATTCCTTGTACATTGCGTGAGCCATTAACTGGTCTGCGTCGTTGTCGCATTGTCATTTTGATTCAGCCTCCTTTGCTTTTTTTCTTACTTTGTAAGTATATCCACCAAATTCCATTTTGTAAACATCTTTTTCTAAAAATGGACGTAAATTGTGTGATTCATCGACTGTCTTTGTCCCTTGTTTATGATACCTGTTTCATTTCTTTTCTGGAGCGGTCTTTCTTATGATATGCGATAAAATAGATGAATCCGACAAACACTGCTCCTCCAATAACATTGCCGATAAAAGCCGGAATGAGGTTTCCGATAAACTGCCCCCACGTAAACGAGCCTGCAAAAATGGCAGCCGGAATCACAAACATGTTGGCGACAACGTGCTGAAATCCGATTGCCACAAAGGCCATGACAGGGAACCAGATGCCAAAAATTTTCCCTGCGCCATCTTGAGCACCGAAGGAAAGCCAAACTGCAAGACACACCAGCCAGTTACAGCCGATGCCGGAAACGAGAACCTTGCCAAAGCTCATATCAAGCTTGCCTTGTGCAACAGCGATCGTCTTTTCCAAATATGGCCCCGTTTCGGTTAAGCCGACAAGATGGCCGAAAAAGTAAGCAACAAACAAAGCGCCGATCAGATTCATAATGGTGACGATCACCCAATTAACCGCCAATTCCTTTAGTGATATTTTTCTCGAAAATAACGCCATTGCCACTGACATCATATTTCCTGTAATCAGCTCAGCCCCTGCAAGAACCACAAGTATCAGTCCTACAGGAAATACCGCAGCCCCGATAAAACTGGACATGCTTCCCCATTCTTTCGGAAGATCGCCGATCACCCTGATATCAAGCAAATAACCGAGTGCGATAAAGGCACCGCCTAAAAACCCCAGCACCAAGAGAGACAGCAGCGGAAGCTTTACCTTTTTCATCCCTGCTTCAATTGCTGCTTCTGCTATTTCATCCGGTTTCCGAAAACCCATACTAAATACGCCCCCATTGTTTCTCCATTTTTACAGTTATAAAAGAAAAGCAACAAAAAAGGCAGCACTCAAATAACCTGTATCAATCAGGTGTTTGAATGCTGCCTAACTTGTGTGCATACCCATACAACAACATCAAGCAGAATTAAGATATTGATAGAGAATATATACAGTTCGTGCATACATTCCATTGCTTTTGTCCTTCTATAACTGCAGTAAAAACATCATATCAAATGTGGCAATTTTGTGTCAATGGCAAATATGCTAGTTAAAAAGGACTTCTTTTTGGTCGTCAATTTTTCGGTCAAAGACAAAAACAGATACGGCGATATTTTCTTCAATTTTGATATCAGAAAACAAATGAACAAGCTTAGCCCCGATCAGCTCCTCCATTCCTTCCGGCGTTTTTTTAGAGTAAAGGTCTTGAATCAGGCTTGTCCGGGCCGCATGCACCATTTCTCTTCCCTCAGGCGTGCGGGCGATAAACTGCTCGCTCGCGCTCAGGTTGCCGTAGAGCGTCGACACAGCCATATTATCTACAAATACCGTGTGAATCCGTTCAGGTCCTTTGCCGAACAATTCCTTGCGAAGTTTTCGAATAATATCATTGAACTCATGAATTTTCTTTGACATGCTGATTACCCCTTCCGATTTTGCCTTAAAAAAGGCCGTTCCCGGTTCCCCTCAGGACATTTCACTTGGTTAAAATTTTCCTGTCATATTGTATTATAATAAATATCACTTTATAATAAAAGCAGTGTTGATGGATTTGTAATAGGATCTTGTTATGAGTCTATCGGTTTATAAAAATCCAGGATTGGTCTGTTAGTAAGACTTGCTAGTGAACTATTCCGCCATGTGTGTTTACACCTTCTGTGAATGAAAGACAGGTGTATCTATACATGGCTTTTTTGACTTCTTGAAAGAAAGATGGAGGGGAATATGAATATGATGGACGATAAGTCGATCAGTGTCCGCGTTGACGGAACAGAAATTCAAGCACGAGCAGGGGCAACAATTTTAGATATTTTAAATGAAAATGGGATTGAGTATCCGCAAATCTGCCACGTCCCAGAGGTTGATCCGATTCAAACATGCGATACATGCATTGTAGAGGCAGACGGCAAGCTGGTTCGTTCATGCTCTACGGTCGCTGAAAACGGAATGTCAATTGATCTTTCGGGAAATCGGGTGAAAGAGGCACAAACCGAAGCAATGGACCGCCTTCTTGAAAATCATTTGCTGTATTGTACAGTTTGCGATAATAACAATGGGAACTGTACACTGCATAATACAGCGGAAATGATGGGGATCGAGCATCAAAAATACCCTTATACGCCAAAAGAAGATCCGTCTTGTGCGGTTGATATGTCTCACCCGTTTTACCGATATGATCCAAACCAATGCATCGCCTGCGGCCAGTGTGTTGAGGTGTGTCAGAACCTTCAAGTCAATGAAACACTCTCTATCGACTGGGAACGCGAACGTCCGCGGGTTATTTGGGATGAAGGAGTTTCAATCAATGAATCTTCTTGTGTCAGCTGCGGCCAATGTGTCACGGTTTGTCCGTGTAATGCACTGATGGAAAAATCAATGCTTGGCCAGGCTGGCTTTATGACGGGCATCAAGCAGGA
Source organism: Bacillus sp. FSL K6-1012 (assembly GCF_037964915.1). NCBI lineage: Bacteria > Bacillati > Bacillota > Bacilli > Caryophanales > Bacillaceae > Bacillus > Bacillus sp. FSL K6-1012. Next base: position 2,800,833 of record NZ_CP150175.1, read on the forward strand.
TGTTATGGAACCAATGATTGACCTTGTCAAAAATGTTGAACCGGGGTACAGCAGCATTTTTGCCATTTCTGAAGTTGAAGCGGCTATGCGTGAAACAAGAACGAAAAAAACGAAAACGGTATGTACATTCTGCGGCGTCGGCTGCTCCTTTGAAGTATGGACAAAAGGACGGGATATCTTAAAGATCCAGCCTGTTTCCGACGCTCCGGTTAACGCGATTTCTACATGTGTCAAAGGAAAATTCGGCTGGGATTTCGTCAATTCTGAAGAACGGATTACAAAGCCTTTAATCCGTAAAAACGGGGCTTTTGTTGAATCATCTTGGGAAGAAGCCCTCGATTTAGTCGCAAGCAGATTAGGTGCAATTAAAGAGACATACGGCAAAGGCTCTGTCGGATTCATTTCTTCTTCTAAAATTACGAATGAAGAAAACTATGTCATCCAAAAATTAGCGCGTCAGGTATTTGAAACAAATAACGTCGATAACTGCTCTCGCTACTGTCAGTCTCCTGCTACAGACGGGTTGTTCCGTACGGTCGGCATGGGCGGTGACGCCGGCACGATTAAAGATATTGCCAAGGCCGGACTCGTCATCATCGTCGGCGCCAATCCGGCTGAAGGACATCCGGTGCTTGCAACACGGGTCAAACGTGCACACAAGCTCCATGGACAAAAATTGATCGTTGCCGACCTGCGGAAAAATGAGATGGCTGAGCGGTCTGATCTGTTCATCAGTCCTAAACAAGGTACAGACCAAGTATGGCTGATGGCCGTTACGAAATATATGATCGACCAAGGCTGGCATGATCAAGCGTTTATTGATGAGAACGTGAATTACTTTGAAGATTATAAAGAAACGCTTAAAACCTATACGCTTGATTATGCGGAACGCATCACAGGCCTTTCTAAAGAAAACATCATTCGAATTGCCGAAATGATTCGTGACGCTGACGGCACTTGTGTTCTTTGGGGAATGGGTGTTACTCAAAATACGGGCGGCTCTGATACGTCAGCAGCGATTTCGAACCTGCTTCTGGCAACAGGCAACTACCGCCGTCCGGGTGCCGGCGCTTATCCACTGCGCGGCCACAATAACGTTCAAGGCGCTTGCGATATGGGGACATTGCCAGGCTGGCTTCCGGGATATCAGCATATTACAGATGACGAAGCACGCGCCAAATTTGAAAAGGCTTATGGTGTGGAGATTGAAGGAAAACCAGGTTTAGACAATATTCAAATGCTTCATTCCATTGAAGAAGGCAAGATGAAGGCCATGTACCTTGTTGGTGAAGATATGGCACTGGTCGATTCGAATGCGAACCATGTGCATGATATTTTATCAAGCCTTGATTTCTTCGTGGTTCAGGACATTTTCCTGTCGAGAACGGCTCAATATGCCGATGTCGTCTTGCCTGCCACTCCATCTCTTGAGAAAGATGGAACGTTTACCAATACAGAGCGCCGTGTGCAGCGATTGTATCAAGCGCTTCCGACACTTGGAGACGCGAAACCGGATTGGTGGATTATTCAAGAGGTGGCAAACCGCTTAGGAGCCGGATGGAGCTACAGCCATCCAAGCGACATTTTCTCTGAAATGGCGAGTCTTTCTCCTCTATTTGGAAAAGCCAGCTATGAGGTGCTTGAAGGCTGGAACACCTTCCTATGGGGCAGCTTCACAGGTGAAAGCACGCCGCTTCTGTATGAAGACGGATTTAATTTTCCAGACAAGAAAGCCCGTTTTGCACTGTCTGATTGGACAGAACCTGCCGCTTTCCCTGAAGAATATGATCTTCACATCAATAACGGCCGGATGCTTGAGCATTTCCATGAAGGAAATATGACAAATAAATCGAAAGGCATTCAATCCAAAGTGCCGAATGTATTCGTCGAAGTATCGCCGGAGCTTGCACAGGAGCGCGGCATTTGTGACGGTTCACTGGTTCGCCTCGTTTCTCCGTTCGGAGCTGTTAAATTAAATGCGCTCATTACTGACCGTGTGCGAAAAAATGAACTCTACCTGCCGATGAACTCGACAGACAAGGATTCAGCGATTAACTTCCTGACAGGGCCTGCGGCTGATAAACGCACGAACACGCCTGCTTACAAACAGACGAAGGTTCGCATGGAGGTGCTTGGAGGCTGCGAAAGCGCACCGCTTCCTAAAACAAATCCGCGTAACAAGAAACGGAATCCGCAAAACGGCGTCGAGGCAGAAAGAAAATGGAAACGCCCGGGTTATGTCCATTTGACTGATTAAATGAAAGGGGGAAACGAAAATGGCCACTCCGATTACAACGATCAAAAAAGAAACAAAAACAGCGGAGCAAATCAAGCTTGAGAAAATCGAGGAGCTGAAGGAGCTGCTGACGGAAAATGAGGATGCCGTCTCGAAAACGATGACGTTAATGAGTGAACTTAATGAGCTTGGCATCTTTGATGCAGCAGCAAGCATGCTGAGGGCGAAAGAAGACATCGCCAAAATCGCGCTTGGCCAGGTATCTCGCGAGCCTGTCACAAACCTCATCAACACGATGATGGCGGCTGGAGGCGCTTTGACAAAGGCTGATCCTGCGTTTACAGGCAAGCTTTTAGAAAGCGTAATGGCGGGAACCGAACAGGCGCAAAGCTTTTTAAAAGAAGACAAGAAAGTCGGCATTCTCGATCTTTTAAAAGCGATGAACGACCCTGATATTAACAGAGCAGTCGGCTTCGGCCTTCAGTTTTTAAAAGGCATGGGAAAAGAGCTGCGGGAAGAATAACAAAAAACAGCCATCAGTTGATGGCTGTTTTTTTATTCGTCGGCTTCTTCCAAGCGCTTCTTATATACAAGTGAACGGTCGGCGCAAAAGAAAGCGCCAGCTAAAAACACGCAATCCGTCATAAACATAACTGATTTCTGGCCTAACGTTAAGCCCTGATCAGGAAGAACCGCGCCTATATATAAAAAAGTGCTGACTGCAAGCAAGGTAAAAGCGAAATGCTTGTAGTCTTCTTTTAATGATTTCATTCTATTCTTCTTCATAAAAGAATCACCTGCCAGATTCATAGTATACGACTATTATAATATACTCTGGCAGCTTACAGAGAAAGTAAATCTATCCATTTGTTATAAAATGTTAAGAGCCTGCTCGATATCTTCCAGCAAATCCTCCCCATCCTCTATTCCCACAGAGATTCTGATCAAGCCGTCCGTAATGCCGAGTTCAAGCCGGCGCTCTCTCGGAATAGAAGCATGTGTCATTCTAGCCGGAACAGAAATTAAGCTTTCTACAGCGCCCAGGCTTTCTGCAATTGTAAACAGCTTAAGTTTGCCTAAAAAGGCATCCACTCGCTCTTCACTGCCAATATCAAAGGAGATCATGCCTCCAAAGCCTGATCCTTGAGATTTCGCAAGCTCATGTCCCGGATGGTTTGGAGAACCAGGGTAATATAACGTTTGAACAGCAGGATGCTGCTCAAGAAAGCTTGCGATTTTCCGCGCGTTTTGATCGATTGCTTCCATTCTGAGCCCCAGTGTTTTGATCCCTCTCATTAACAGCCATGAATCCTGAGGGCCGAGCACGCCGCCTGTTGAATTTTGCACAAAATGCAGCTCTTCTCCAAGCTCTTTCGAAGCTGTAATAACTAAACCGCCGACAACATCACTGTGCCCGCCGAGATATTTAGTCGCACTGTGAAGTACGATATCAGCGCCTAAAGTAAGCGGCTGCTGAAAATATGGTGTATTAAAGGTGTTGTCTACGATTAGAAGAACCCCCGCTTTTTTCGCAATATCTGCCATCAGTGATAAATCGGTGATTTTGAGAAGCGGATTTGTCGGTGTCTCAATATAAATTGCCTTTGTATTGGGACGAATCGCTTTTTCGACTTCTTCTCTGCTGCTTGTATCCACAAAAGTTGATTCAATGCCGAGACGGTTAAGCACCTTTGTCATCACTCGATATGTCCCGCCGTACACGTCATCAGTCAAAACCACATGGTCTCCGCTGTTAAACAGCATCATAACAGCTGTAATTGCAGCCATTCCTGAGCTGAACGCATAACCTGCTTCCCCGGCTTCGAGCTCTGTCACAAGCGTTTCCAGTGCAGTTCTTGTCGGGTTGGCCGTTCTTGAATATTCATAGCCGGTATGCTGGCCTGCTTTTGGCTGCTTGTACGTGCTCACTTGATATATCGGAACGGAAACAGCTCCTGTTTTCTCATCACCTGTGATCCCGCCATGTACCATCAATGTTTTTTTCTTCATATCAGATGCCTCCTTCGTATATATGTTTGCTGATATACCGATCACTGCTGTCTGGGAATACTGTGACAATATTTGTTCCGGCAGACGATTTTTTCGCTTCCTCCAATGCCGCATAAAGCGCTGCACCTGAAGAGCTTCCGATCAGCAGGCCCTCTTTTTCAGCCGCTTCTTTAACAAGTCTAAAAGCATTCTCATCTGTTACCGTATATATTGCATCAAAATGGCTTTCATCCATATAGTCAGGGATAAACTCCATGCCGATCCCTTCTGTTTTATGAGCATGAGGCTCTCCGCCGTTTAATATGGAGCCTTCCGGTTCGACAATCACTGTTTTGACTGCGGGATGTTTTTCTTTTAAGAAGGATGCTGTTCCCGCGAATGTGCCTCCTGATCCTGCCCCCGCGACAAACGTATGAATATTGCCGTCAAGCGCTTTCCATATTTCAGGCCCAAGAGTCTTATAGTAAGTCGATGGATTTACTCGGTTTTTAAATTGCAAAACACAATAGGAATTATCAATTTCCCTCTCCAGCTGTATCGCTTTTCGAATGGCTCCCTGCATTCCGTCTTTACGCGGCGTATGCACGATTGACGCTCCTAGCGCCTGCATAATTTGCTGCTTTTCTTTGCTGAAATGTTCCGGAACACAGAAAATGGCTTTTAAACCATGTTTTCTGGCGTTAAGGGCAAGCCCGATACCTGTATTTCCGGCCGTTGCCTCTATAATGACTCCCCCGGGCTTCACTTTGCCTGAATCCAGGGCGTCACGAATCAGCATATCTCCCAGTCTGTCTTTTATGCTTCCGCCAGGGTTCATCATTTCCAGCTTGGCATATACAGCCACTCCTTCAGGAATATCAAAATTCTTCAAGCGGAGAAGCGGTGTATTCCCAATCAGCTCCGTAATGTCCGTAATAACTGTCATATATGTCCTCCTCCTTGATAGAGGTTGTTTTAGGGAAAACGGAGGAGAACACTCCCCCGTTTTAATGAATTCGTTTGATCACTTTTAACACAAGCTCTGTTGAGTGAACAGCGGCCTGCTCTAAAAATTGGTCAAATGATACATGTGATTCTTTTCCTGCGATATCAGATAATGCTCTGATCACAACAAACGGCGTTTTAAACTGGTGGCACACTTGAGCGACTGCCGCTGCCTCCATTTCAACCGCATACAGATCAGAAAATCTCGCACGCACCTCTTCGACCCGCTTCGGATCATTCATAAAAGAATCACCTGTTGCGATCGTTCCTTTTGCAACTTGAATGCCGTCAAGCTCAGAAATCGCTTCTTCAGTAATGCTGATCAGCTTTTCATCTGCGGCGTAAGCAGCCGGAAGGCCTGGCACCTGTCCGTATTCATAATCAAAGGCCGTTACATCTACATCATGATGGCGAACGTCAGTAGAAATGACGACGTCTCCCACATTCAGTGTATGATGAAATCCGCCCGCTGAGCCTGTGTTAATCACATAATCAGGCTTGTAGCGATCAAGCAGAAGTGTCGTGCTGATCGCAGCATTCACTTTTCCGATTCCTGATTTTAAAAGAATGACTTCAGTTCCTTCATATTGGCCTGTTGTAAATTCACAGTGCGCGATCGTTTCTGTTTTTGCATTTTCCAGTTTGTTTCTTAGGATGGTTACTTCCTCTTCCATTGCTCCGATGACTGCTAGTTTCATCTATACACATTCCCTTCACTTTACCGTTTGATCGCCTCCATTATCCACACGAAGTCGTTTTGCTGAATGAATTGGACTGCAAAACCTTCAGCTGTAAACATCTCTTTCATCGTTTCCAATGTGGGATAATGCTCTGTCTTTAAATCATTCGCCAGCTGATAGAAGCCCTGAGAACGTGCTTTATCAATGGCTTGATTATACGCTTCCTCGTGTTCAAAGACAGTATCGGCAAACACTATTTTATCATGCATGTGAAGGTATTTGCCATATTGCTTTATTGCGGCTCGTTTTTCTTCGTCAGTCAAATGATGAAAAGCATATGAACTGACAATCGTGTCAGCCTGAAATGGCGGTTCAGGGAATGTCAGGAAGTCTCCGTCAACAATTTCCGCCCTGCCGCGAAGCTTGTCAGATGCTAACTTGCGCATCGCCGGAGACGGCTCGACTCCAAATACAGATTTCCCCGCTTCAAGCAGTTTCGCTGTCAAGTTGCCGGTCCCTGGCCCAAATTCTAATACACGAATCCCTGACCGGCTGACAATGGCATTCAAAATATCATCATAGCCTCTGAACGCCTCTTTATACTGAATATCAAAACCTTGAACTGTTTGATCGTAAGTTGCGGCCCAATCCTCAAAAAGAGGGATAAATTCACGTCCCATAGTTGTCACACTCCATATTTTATAATTCCTATAAGCATACTATGAATTAATGATGGAACAGTTCCTATCTTACCATATCTTCTTGAAAGTAGGTACTAAAACACTTTGTGTTTTTTATCCAGTCATATATTGCGCGTACAGCGTAAAAAGGCTTATACTTCATATGACTTGTAAAGGCGGAGGGGTCGAAAGATGAATTTTCAATTGGATCTGATTAAAGACAAAGTAGAATTTTTCGAAGCGGCATCATTGCAGGAGCTTGAAAAGAAAATCAACACACAAATTGAAAACAATAAAGCAATCATGCTGCGTGTGAAATCTGTCTCGCATCAAACTGCTGTGGCAGACGGAAAATTTTTTTACAGCGCCGTTGTTCATTTTGCGGCTGAGGTGTAAAACAAAAGCAGCCGAAAGATTCGGCTGCTTTTGTTTATTTTAATTTTTCTACTTTTGTCGGCTTCCAGCCTTTTTCATCAACCCATGTAATCGTTACTTGATATTTCTCTCCGCTCGTTTTATCTAAAATCTTACCTTTGGCATCCTGAGGGCTGCCGTTATTTCCGAGCCAGAGCACGGTCATGTTATCTGTTGAAACACCGGTTGCATATGATATGGCTTTCAGCATCTCAGCCCAGTCTTGTGAGCTTGAGTCATAAGTGGCAGCATGCTCGCCCTTCTGCTCAGTTCCGACTGCTTTCCAGTCAGGATTTTCATACGTTTTTTCCACATCACTTGATGAGCCGCCATCTGTGACTTTTGCGTCTTTAAGCGGGTCATCTGAATTTGAGTCTGAATCAGAATCAGAGTCATCACTTTTAGAAGAATCATCTTTTTTGGAATCTGAATCTGAGTCAGAAGATTTCTCAGAATCCTTTTCGCTGTCAGATGTATCTTTCTTACTGTCTTTTATATCCTCATCCGATTTCTTTTCCGTCTTTCCTGAAGCCGGAGATTCCTGTTTTTGCGCCGTTTCAGAATCCTTGCTGACATCTTTGCTAGAAGGACTGTTAATGAAGAGATTGGCTGCTACTACAACAATTAGAATAGATACGATTGCGATTAAGATGTTAAGCACTAAATTAGCTTTCCTGCGCTTATCACGGTTTTCATAACGAGATTGATTATTGCTCAATAATTCTGCACTCCTTTATCCCTCTTGGCTCAGCATATATTTTACCATGTGCTGAGAAGTTGTTCTATTTCTGATTGATTTCAATTTCGTGTACTTTTTTAACAATATCATAAAACACCGAATTTGTCAGAGCCTTATCCCCCGGCGTATCCATGTGCAATACGACAAGCGCGTATTTCGGCTTATCCGCGGGAAAATACCCGGCAAACCATTTTTCATAAAGCGTTTCTTTATCTTTTGAAAGCTTGCCTGTCTGGGCGGTGCCTGACTTCCCTGCTACAGTATACGAGAGATCCTGAAACCTTCTGCCCGTTCCGGAAGGAGATTCCACCACCCGCCGCAGCATTTTTTGAAGCTGCTGTGCCGTATATTTGTCTATTGTTTCTCCTTTAAGCTTCTGATCTTTAAACTTGACGAGCGTTGTGCCGTTTTTGTATTCAATCTGCTCTGCGATTTTCACCTGCCGCTTTTCACCGCCGCGGGCGATTGTCGCCATCATATTAGCTACCTCAAGCGGCGTTACCTTTACATTTTTCTGCCCGATCGCTGTTTGCGCAATTGCTTTTTTGACTGATTTGTCTTTTTCATCCCCCCAAATCACACCGCTTTTTTCATTATAGAATTGGCGGAAATCTGACTCGTGGTACAGTTTTCCTTCCCAGCCTGCCCGATCTGTAAGGGACAGCTTTTCTGACATGTCTTCAATGACGGAATGGTCTTTCTTCATTAATTGTTCGGCAAGACTTGTAAACGTGTAATTGCAGCTTTGTGCGAAACTTTCTTCAAAGGACAGGGTTCCTTTGTCGTCTCCCGGTTCGCCGTACAGGTTTAAATTACAATTAAAGGTTTGACTCGGCTTTACCGCGTTATGCTCAATCGCAGCTGCCGCTATCACAGTTTTAAAAACGGAGCCGGGATAGATTGGCGTCAGCATATAATTTTGAAGCGTGTTTTGTCTGGACACATCGGCATCCGGTTTGCTTACGATGCCCAACACACTGCTCTTTTCGATGTCCAGCAGCACCGCTCCTCCTTTTTTCAGCCCCTGATCATCTAGTATGCCTTCTATCGCTTTTTGAATGCTTTGATCAATCGTTGTTTTGACTTGGAGCGGATAAAATGAGTTGGCCTCAGCTGTATATTTGACGTCCATGCCGAACAAAGGGTTTCCTTTTCCGTCCACATGATACAAAAGCTTCGTGTCCTGTTCCGGGAGCAAAAACTCATCAAATGTCCGTTCTAAACCAGTTGTGCCGATTTTCGTTTTAATCGGCAGGTTTTCCTTTTCTGGATACTTATTGCGGAGAAGCGCCGGATCTTGATTGGTTGTGCCTATCGTATGCGAGGCAAGACTGGGCTTGTCTTCATTCTCCATATATACGCCGTAAATGCCAGGATATTTCAAAGAATTGATTTTTGTGATAGATTCCTTCGAAAGTGTTTTGATTTTCTTTTGATGTAAAATAACTGGTTTTTTCGATTTTGCAAGAGTCTGATGCAAATCATCTTCAGACATGCCGAGAATCTCTGCGACTTTTTTAATCGGCCAGTCCTGCGTTAACAGAAAAGGGAACAAGACAACCGCAGGCTCGCTTGTACCCGTCAGCGCTTGGCCGTTTCGATCTAAAAACGATCCTCTGCCGTCAGAAATGAGCACTTCCTCCGTCCGCTGATTAACACTTTCCTGTATTAAATTAATTTTCTTTTTCGAAAATGATTCTGTGAAAAACAGCTGGATTTCCGCGAGCCTCAGCAAAAGCAGAAAAAACACGATTAAAAAAGCCAGGACAGCCAGCTTCATTCGTTTCGATAACTTCATAAAAAAACACCTCACCCACATTGTGGACGAGGTGTTTCTTTGCTAAACGGATATTATGAAATTTTCACAATTTTCACGAGCATTTCTCCGCCCGGCGTCTGAACTGTGACTTCATCATCTACTTTTTTGCCAAGCAGGCTTTTAGCGATCGGCGAGTCGTTTGAAATTTTCCCTTCAAACGGATCAGCTTCAGCGCTTCCGACGATTGTATAAGATTCTTCATCACCATCAGGCAGTTCGACGAAAGTGACGGTTTTACCTAAACCGACAACGTTAGAGCCGCCGTCATCTTCAATGATTTTCGCATTGCGGATCATATTCTCAAGAGTCGTTACACGGCCCTCTACGAATGCCTGCTCTTCTTTCGCTGAGTCGTATTCAGAGTTTTCGGAAAGATCCCCGAAACTTCTCGCGATTTTGATGCGCTCTACTACTTCTTTTCGTTTAACCGTTTTCAAATATTCTAATTCTTGTTCAAGTTTTTGTTTTCCTTCTACAGTCATAGGAAAAACTTTCTCTTGTGCCATGTCCCTTCACTCCTTCTGGTTGTCCCTCAACATCTTCGATTATGTATGAGAGCATAAACTAAAATACAAGAATGAGAACACAGGGCAGTCCTCGTTCTTCTCTCCCATATTGGTACTGTTTATCTTAAACTGAATCTTGTGGTTCTGCAAATATTTCGCGTTTATAAACAGGGAAAGAAGGGAATTTACACATCCCCTTCCTGCCTATACATAATATGGTCAGAGTTATTTATGTCTATGCTATGGTATTACAAAATCGCGTTTTGTTCAAGAATGGTTTGAATTTTTGTGACCATCAGATCAATTGCAACGTGATTTTGTCCGCCTTCCGGGATAATAATATCAGCGTATCGCTTTGTCGGCTCAACGAATTGATTGTGCATCGGGCGGACAACAGACACATATTGTTCAATGACAGAATCAATAGAGCGTCCGCGCTCATTAATATCTCTCATAATCCGTCTGATGATGCGCAAGTCAGCGTCTGTGTCAACGTAAAGCTTGATATCCATCAGGTCGCGCAGCCTTTTATCTTCAAGAACAAGAATGCCTTCAAGAATAATCACGTCTTTCGGCTCTACGTGAACCGTTTCTTCTGACCGTGTGTGAAGCTTATAATCGTAAATCGGCTTTTCAATCGGACGGTAATTCAATAGGTCTTGAATATGCTCGATTAAATAGTCATTATCAAACGCAAGCGGATGATCATAGTTTGTATTCAGCCTTTCTTCAAATGGAAGATGGCTTTGGTCTTTATAATAGAGGTCTTGCTGGATCATTAAAATCGAGTGCCCTTTGAATTGTTCATAAATTGAACGTGTTACACTCGTTTTTCCTGAACCGGAACCTCCTGCGATTCCAATGACTACTGGACTCTTACCCATGGGTGATTACTTCCCCTTTCTCATCATGTTGCTCGGATAAATCTTTTTGTCTAATTTGAATTTGACAATTTGCAGGGGATGGCGGGCAGCGTCTAGCTCATTTCCGTCTTCGTCCCAAATGGTTTCAATCGTATGTGTAAAGTTTTCGATTTCCGGACCGAAAAATTCTACTTCGTCGCCTTTTTTGAAGAAATTGCGCTGCTGAAGAGTGACCATTTGTGTATCCTCATCATAATTCAGCACTAAGCCGACAAAATCAAATGTTGTTTTTTTGCCGTGTTCGCCAAACATTTGCTCTTCATAGCCTGGTGTTCCTTCGAAGAAAGCTGTCGCAGTGTCACGGTTGGCGCATTTATCAAGCTCTTCCAGCCATTCTTTTTGAATCACAAAGTTATCGGGATCAGCGCAATAAGCGTCAATCACTTTACGATATACGCTGACAACTGTCGCTACGTAGTGAATGGATTTCATCCGTCCTTCAATCTTTAAGCTGTCGATGCCCATTTCAATCATTTTCGGAATCGACTCAATCAGCTTCAAGTCTTTCGGACTCATTGCAAACGGAGCGTCTTCTTCACTGTATAAAGCAACGGCATTGGCACCGTCGGTTTGATATAAATCATAATCCCAGCGGCATGACTGGCAGCAGCCTCCACGGTTGGAATCGCGGGCTGTCATGTGATTGCTCAAGACACAGCGGCCGGAGTATGCAATACACATCGCACCGTGAATAAAGGATTCAATTTCGATATCTACTTTTTCTTTCATTTCTCTGATTTCGAGCGCGCTTGTCTCACGGGCTAATACCACACGGTCAAGCCCTTCTTCCTTCCAGAACTGAACAGCCTTCCAGTTGGAGAGAGATTGCTGCGTGCTCAAGTGAACCTCAACATGAGGAGCTACTCTGCGGCAGGTTTCGATAATAAGCGGATCTGCCACAATGATGCCGGCAACATTGGCGTCACCGAGAGCTTTTAAATAATCTTCAAGCCCGTCAATATTCTCATTGTGGGCAAAAATATTTGTCGTGACGTAAATTTTCGCGCCGTATTTTTTCGCAAATTCCACGCCCTCTGCGATTTCTTCAATCGTAAAGTTATCCGCATTCGAACGAAGCCCGTATTCCTGCCCTCCGATAAAGACGGCATCCGCTCCGTAATGCACAGCAATTTTCAGCTTTTCAAGATTCCCCGCAGGCGCGAGAAGCTCTGGCTTTTTCGTAATCACACGCTTACCATCAACTATTTTAGAAATCTTATCATTTACGGCAGTCATAACGTAACCTCCTTTTCATTAATAAACCGTTTCTTTAAAGAAGAAGCCGGTATCTATTTTTCTGTTTACTGGCTGAATGTTTTCAATACGTTCGATCCAGTCTTCTTTTTTCGCTTCGTAATCGTCACGGTTTTCCGCACACAGATCAATCGCTTCTCTGTACATGCTGGTGACTTCCACTAAGTATTCAGATGATTTCAGAACACCGTCGATTTTGAACGAATCGACTCCCGCATCTATTAGATCTTCAAGTTCATCAATGATACACACATCGTTCGGGCTCATGATATGTGTGCCGTTCTCATCTTCGAAAATCGGATATTTATTATGGCGTTCCTTATCATGCAGGAACATGCCGGATTCTTTTTTCTTTCTTTCAATGTCCATGACTTTGCCTTGGTATTCGAAATAGTTTCCGATCAAGGAACGTTTCGACTGGAACATGCAGGTCATTCCATGCACCTGAACTTCAATTTCAACTTCTGCGTTTTCTTTGATCTCAACAATGCTGTCCATATTTAATTCTCTGGCAAGCACAGATCGAGCTGCGCCTTTACGTCCCCAGTAGTTGCATGTATAATAGTTGGTTCCTGTCGTTTCTGTGCTCCAATGAAGCTTCAGCTCCGGCGCTGATTCACGTGCAGCCATAAGAACCGCAGGATCGCCGAATACAGCCGCATCAACGCCCGTTTCCGCTAAGAAAGCGAGATAATCGCCAAGTTCTCCCACTTTATCGTTATGAAAAATTCCATTTACGGCAACGTATACTTTTGCACCTTCGTTATGGGCAATGTCTACCGCTTTCGTTACATCCTCACGGGAAAATTCCCCCGCTAATCTCAGACCGTATCTCTGTTCCCCAACTAAAAACGCAGTTGCCCCCGCCTGAATCAGCGGCAAAATGTCTGCCGTACTTGTCGGTGTGACTAAGAGCTCTGGCTTTTTCATGACGTTCACCTCTTCTTTTTACTGATCGCAAGCCCGTCCCCAACAGGGATAATCGCAGTTTGATAATCCGGATGATTCATCAGCCAATGATTATACTCATCGATTTTTGATACCAGCCTGCGCCTTCTTTTTGGTTCTATTTTGCTGTAATCCTCTGCCACCAGACCTTTAAACAGCACGTTGTCTGTTAAAATCACCCCGTCTGGCGAAAGCATCGGTTCATATAAGTGAAAAAAGTTTTGATATTGACCTTTAGCAGCATCAATGAAAATCACATCATATGGCGCTGTGACATGAACGGCTTCTGCTAATTCGAGCGCGTCCCCGTAAAACACATGGATTCGGTCATCAAGCTGAAAATCCTTTATGTTGTTAACAGCTTCCTCATGGCGTGTCTCATTGCGTTCAATCGTATATATTTCTGCAGACGGCAGTGCCAGCGCCATTCGAATGGCCGAGTAACCGATAGCCGTTCCGATCTCCAGTATTTTCTTCGCCTGTTTGACAGACAAAATTTGGAGCAACACTTCTATGCCCGCTTTTTCCATAATCGGAACATGATGTTCTTCCGCATATGCTTCCAGTTTCCTCACGTTATCCGGCTGAGGCTTCAATAATGCTTCTATATAGTCATTTATTTGTTCATAGCGGTCTGTCACAATAAACAGCCTCCCGTTCTAAAAAGGAGTGCCCCAGTCTTTGACACAGGACACTCTCTGAGCACAACTTGTATACGTTAGTAAACAACCCGATATATTTTATCATAAAACCTTGCGGAATGCGAATAAAAGGAGAGCTTTTGCTCTCCTTTTATTTCTGATTTTTTGCCGAAATATATTTTTCTTTTGCTTTATTATGTTCTTTTAATGTTTTCGTAAATACGACCTCACCGTTTGATTTTGCTAAAAAGTACAGATAGTCCGTTTTATCCGGATGAAGCGCCGCTTCCCATGACGACATTCCGGCATTGGCAATCGGTCCTGGCGGCAGACCGGTGTTTTTATACGTATTGTACGGCGAATCGATTTCAAGGTCTTTATAAAGCACCCGGTCTTTATGTTTGCCAGCCGCGTACAAGACGGTCGGATCGGTCTGAAGCGGCATCTTCTTTTTCAGCCTGTTATAAAAGACGCTGGAAATTTTATGGCGATCCGCTTTTTCAGTCGCTTCCTCTTCGATCAAAGAAGCCATCGTCAGCAGCTTATGCACAGAAAGCTTTTCTTTCTTCATTTCTGTTTTGTATGTTTTCACATAAGAATCTGTCTGTTTCATCATCTCAGTTATGATGTTCTCAAGCGACGTATCCGGATCGTGGAATGGATATGTAGCCGGGAATAGGTATCCTTCCAGCGGATGCTTTATATTTTTCTGAAAAACATCGTTTGTAACGGTGTCCGGAAATTCCTTTTTCAGCTGATTGATAAACGTTTTATCGTCCAGCTTTGCCATGACCTGTTTTGTTGAGTATTTCGTTTCCTCCGCAATGGCGTCGGCGATCTGTGTCAGCTGTTTCCCCTCAGGGACCGTGATTTGAAAGGCGTAGTTTGTTGCTCCGCTTGTCAGCTTCTTGATAATGGCATCCAGATCCATTCCTTTGTTCAGATGGTAGTACCCGGCTTGGAATCCGGAAGCTTTTTTATATTTCACATAGTACTGAAATGCCTTTTCACTTTTTATGACATTGTTTTCCTTCAAAATCGATGCGATCGCAGATACAGACGATCCGCTCGGAATGTTAATATTAACTGTCGTTTTATTGTTTTTTTCAACAGGTTCCAGCAGTGATTTCCCATATAAAAATGCTCCGCCTATGATGAGAAGCAGCACAATAATGGAAGACAGTACAATTCTTTTTTTATTTAAAAATGATTTTTTTTGCTGATTAATATACATAAGGTCTCCTCCCATCAGCTTTTATACTACATGATTCATGCTGTTTCGGCAATTTATTACAAAAAAAGTCTCTTTATAAGCAGAAAAAAAGCCGGAGCAGTATAGGCTCCGGCTTTTGGCGCGGTTTTTACTCTTCGTCTTCTTCCGCTAAAAACGTGTTTAATGTCTCTTCGATCATATCCCATTCTTCATCGGTTTCGATCGGGAATAGTTCGCCGTCTTCACCATCTTCGTTTGGCGTAAAGCTGGAAGCAAGAATTTCTACTTCTTCGTCATTCTTTGTTTCAATTGGGTAGTACAACACATAAGATTTGCCAAACTCTTCGTTTTCAAATGTAAACAGCACTTCGCAAAGCTGTTCATTTCCTTGATCGTCAACAATTGTAATATTTTTTTCGCCGTGTTCCATTATATTCACCTCTGGCTTTAATTTAAGCTGTCAAGATATCCTTGCAGAATCATAACAGCCGCCATTTTATCAATGACTTTTTTTCGTTTCTGCCTGCTGACATCAGCGGCAATCAGCATTTTTTCAGCCGCCATTGTGGTAAGACGCTCGTCCCACAGCACAACAGGAACATTGTACGTGGTTTCAAGCACTTTCGCAAATGTTTGGCTGGCTTCACCTCTCGGGCCGACTGTTCCATTCATGTTTTTAGGAAAGCCGAGCACGATCTTATCTATAGTATAGTCTTTTGTCAGTTCAGATAAACGGGGTAATCCGTAATCGCCCTCTGCTTCATTTATCTTTATGGTCTCAATGCCTTGAGCAGTCCAGCCCATTTCATCGCTCAGAGCAACACCGAGTGTTTTGGTTCCTAAATCGAGCCCTAATATTCTCATTGTTTATTTACGCCTCTTTATGCTGTTCTAAATAAGACTTCACCAATTCCTCGATTAATTCGTCTCTTTCAAGTTTGCGAATTAAATTGCGAGCGTCACGATGCCTAGGAATATAAGCGGGATCACCTGAAAGCAAGTATCCGACAATCTGATTGATTGGATTGTAGCCCTTTTCCTGAAGCGCGTCATACACAGTAATCAGCACCTCATTTACGTTAGTCTCGGCAGAATCATCGGAGAAATTAAATTTCATCGTTTTATCAAACGAGCTCACCGTTTTGCACCTCTTTCCCAAATTCGCAGGCAAAGTTCAGCCTGGGGTCCTAATCTTACCATCATTCTACACTACATGGGCAAATTATAAAACGGATTTCACCCAATCTTCTACAGAAGCCAATGCTTCTTCTAATTTTTCCGGCTGTTTGCCGCCCGCCTGTGCCATGTCAGGACGGCCTCCGCCGCCGCCGCCGCAAACTTCCGCGGCTTGTTTGACAAGCTTGCCGGCATGAAGGCCTTTCTCAATCAGATCCTTTGTAACACCGGCAGAAATATTGACTTTATCATTTTGCACAGCGCCAAGCACGATGACCGCAGAGCCGATTTTTGCTTTCAGTTCATCAACCATTGTGCGGAGATGGTTCATGTCTTTGGCGTTTACCTTTTCCGCAAGCACGCTGACACCATCAACTTCTTTTACTTTTGATAGAATCGCGCCTGCTTCAACGTTGCCAAGTTTCGCCAGAAGAGATTCATTTTCTCTTTGTGCTTCCTTCAGCTCAGCCTGCAGCGCAGCAACGCGCTTCGGCACTTCTTTGATATTTGTTTTCAGTTCGTCGGCAGTCTGCTTCAAAACTGAGATCTGGCTGTTCATTTCCACGTAAGCGCCTTGTCCTGTTACAGCTTCAATCCGTCTAGTGCCCGCTCCGATTCCAGACTCAGATACGATTTTAAATAAGCCGATTTCCGCTGTGTTGCTGACATGGCATCCGCCGCAAAGCTCAAGGCTGTAATCTCCGACTTGAACAACCCTTACAATATCACCGTATTTTTCTCCGAACAGAGCCATAGCTCCCATTTCTTTTGCTTCAGCGATCGGTTTCAGATCAATGCTGACCGGGATGCTTGCCCAAATCTTTTCGTTTACAATGACTTCAATTCGTTCGAGTTCTTCTTTTGTCACTTGCCCGAAGTGTGAGAAGTCAAAACGAAGGCGGTTTTCATTCACAAGGGAGCCCGCCTGATTGACGTGCGTTCCAAGAACATCCTTCAAGGCCTGGTGCAATAAGTGCGTTGCCGTATGGTTTTTAATCACGCCGCTTCTCATATGATCTTCAACCTCAGCTGTTACATGCATGCCTTTTTGAACGGTTCCGCTCTCGACAACGCCTTCATGCACATGCTGGCCGTTCGGCGCTTTTTGCACATCTTTCACTTTTACCACTGCCTGCTCGCTGCGCAAAAAGCCTTTGTCGCCGATTTGACCGCCGCTTTCCGCATAGAAAGGTGTTTCGTCAAGAATGATCTGTACAGTTTCGCCTTCATGTGCTTCTTCAATTAACTGGCCGTCCTGCAGAAGCACAATCACATTGGCATCAGCCTTTGTTTGGGAGTAGCCGACAAATGTGCTTTCTTCTGTTACGTCGCGTAATGCGCCGCCCTGCACCTGCATGCTGCCGACATCCTGACGTGCATTTCTGGCCCGCTCGCGCTGCTGGTTCATTTCTTCTTCAAAGCCTTTATGGTCAACTGTCATGTTCTCGTCTTCCGCATATTCTTCAGTCAGTTCAACCGGGAATCCGTACGTGTCGTAAAGTTTAAAGACATCCGCACCTGAAATGACGCTGCTGCCCTTATCTTTTTCCTTTTTGATCATTTCTGACAAGATGGCAAGTCCTTCATTCAGTGTTTCGTGGAAGCGTTCTTCCTCCGTTTTAATGACCTTTGAAATGAATTCTTCCTTCTCTTTTACTTCAGGGTAGAAAGCAGCCATGATCTCAGCAACAACCGGCACAAGATCGTACATGAACGGACGGTTGATGTTGATCGTTTTGGCATAACGCACAGCGCGTCGCAATAAACGTCTTAATACATAGCCGCGTCCTTCATTTGACGGAAGCGCCCCGTCACTGACAGCAAAAGCAACCGTTCTGATGTGGTCGGCGATGACTTTAAATGCAGTGTCTTTTACATGATCTTGGCCGTATGCTTCACCGGAAATCGTTTCTGTCGCTTTGATGATTGGGACAAACAAATCAGTATCAAAGTTTGTCGGGACATTTTGAATGACAGATACCATTCTTTCAAGCCCCATCCCTGTATCGATGTTTTTCTTCGGAAGCGGCGTATACGTGCCGTCCGGATTATGGTTGAACTCAGAGAATACAAGGTTCCATACTTCAAGATAGCGGTCATTTTCTCCCCCAGGATAAAGCTCCGGATCGTCAGGATCGTTCCCGTACGCTTCACCGCGGTCGTAGAAAATTTCTGTGTTCGGTCCGCTCGGCCCTTCGCCGATGTCCCAGAAGTTCCCTTCCAGGCGAATAATTCTTTCTTCCGGAACACCGATTTTTTTCGCCCAAAACTCATACGCTTCTTCATCTTCCGGATGAACTGTAACAGAAAGAAGCTCTTCGTCAAAACCAATCCACTTGTCACTCGTTAAAAATTCCCAAGCCCATGTGATCGCTTCTTCTTTAAAATAATCACCGATGGAAAAGTTTCCGAGCATTTCAAAGAATGTGTGATGGCGCGCGGTTTTACCCACATTTTCAATATCGTTTGTTCTGATTGCTTTTTGAGCGTTTACGATTCTTGGATTTTCCGGCACAACGCGGCCGTCAAAATATTTTTTCAGCGTCGCAACACCGCTGTTGATCCAAAGCAGTGAAGGATCTTCATGAGGTACTAATGACGCGCTCGGCTCTACAGCATGTCCTTTTTCTTTAAAGAAATCCAAAAACATTTGACGCACTTCAGCAGAAGTTAAGTGTTTCATTGTATTTCCTCCTCTATAAAAATCGAAATTCTCTTCAGTGACAGCAAAAAAGCCCTCCCCCTATGCAAACACACGTTTACACAGGGACGAGAGCTGTCTCGCGGTACCACCCTGATTACAGGCCTTATAATTCGCCCGTCACCTTTCATCCAATAACGCAGGATGTGCGGCAGCGATTAACTGCACTCAGGATTAGCTTCCTCCGATCTTCTGATAAAGCTCCTTTCAGCTTACGGAGCTTCTCTCTTTAACAGGGCTTCGGCGTACTCAGATCCGTCACTCGAGATTCGTATGTATTCTACGAGAAATTATAGACAAGCGGCACGCCAATGTCAATGCTCCGTCCGCATCCGCAGAAAATGGATCATCATTACTTTTAAAACAGCCGCAGCAGGCACTGCCAGTATCATGCCGACAATCCCCGCCAGCTCACCTCCGGCAAGAAGCGCAAGCATGATCACTACCGGGTGCATCTTGAGACTTCTGCCGACAATAAACGGACTGAGGACATTTCCTTCCAAAAATTGAAGTACAAACACCGTAATGACAACGACAAGAACGGCCTTCACAGAAATCGTCATTGCAATCAAAAGCGCAGGAACAGCGCCGATAAAGGGACCGAAGTACGGGATGACATTCGTAATACCCGAGATAAGACCCAGTATCAGCGGATACGGAAGGCCAAATATCCAAAATGTAATACCGGCTACGGCTCCGAGAATCAAGCAGACGAGCAGCTGGCCGCGAATGTAATCACCGAGAGAATCATCTACATCAAGCAAAAAAGCGCTGCCCCGCTTCCTCCACGACTTCGGCGTCAAATACCACACCGTTTTTTTCATCAATTCGATGTCCTTGACCATATAAAATACGAGAAAAGGAATCGTTGCCGCAATTAAGAAATAGTCGAGCACTTTACGGATTCCGCTAATTGCCCCTTCGATTGTGCCGGCGAAAAACGCCTCTGTCTGCCTAATCATTTTGTCTATGCGCTGATGCATGCCGTCCGGCCAGTCATCTGTATGGTTATGCACATGGAGAAGGAGCCCATTGTACGTCTCGGCAAACATAGGTATATTTTCTGACAGATCCGTCAGCTGCACGATTAGAACAGGCACACCTTTATATAATGCCCAGCCCAGTCCGCCAAAAAAAAGGACGTAAATCACCAAAATGCTTAAAGTCCTTGGCAGACCTTTGTCATGAAGCCACTCAGTGACCGGAAGTAATAAATAAGAAATAAAAATAGAAATGATCAAGGGAATAAAGATCGATTTTATGACGAGCCACAGGGGAGACCATAACATATCTAGCATACAAAAGACATAGACTGTTAACAGGACCAATAAACAAATGGCCACCCATAACAAAAGCTGCACCGGTTTCTGGAGCATCTGCTTTCACCTCTTCTATATCTTTTGAGGATTATAGGGAATTATTCTCTTATGTTTTCTTTACACCTACAAATGGATTGGATATTTTCCCACGCTGAATTTTCAGAAAAGTTTGACCCTTTCTCACTAAGGTATGCATCATATCGTGTTGTTACTATCCTCAACCTTGTAAGTTAGTTACATTTACACATAATTATTGAAGTTTCTGTTAGGAGGATTGCGATGATCTCATTTCAAAATGTAAACAAGCATTACGGAGATTTTCATGTGCTAAAGCAGATTAACCTGCAAATCGAAAAAGGTGAAGTCGTCGTCATTATCGGCCCATCAGGTTCCGGAAAAAGCACTTTGCTCAGATGCATCAACAGGCTGGAGACGATTAACGAAGGAACACTTACCGTAAACGGCACAGTTATTAATGACAGAAAAACTGACATTAATAACGTACGGCGAAATATCGGAATGGTGTTTCAGCACTTTCATTTATATCCTCATAAAACCGTGCTGCAAAATATTATGCTGGCGCCCGTAAAAGTACTCGGACAATCCGCTGAACAAGCGAAGGAAACTGCGCTGTATTACCTTGAAAAAGTCGGAATCCCTGAGAAAGCAAACGCCTACCCTTCCCAGCTTTCCGGCGGGCAGCAGCAGCGTGTGGCTATTGCCCGGGGACTGGCGATGAAGCCGGAGGTCATGCTGTTTGACGAGCCGACATCGGCGCTCGATCCGGAAATGATCGGTGAAGTGCTTGATGTGATGAAGAACCTCGCCAAAGAAGGCATGACAATGGTTGTCGTGACGCATGAAATGGGGTTTGCGAGAGAAGTGGCGGATCGTATTGTCTTTATTGATGAAGGAAATATTCTGGAGGAAGCAGCACCGGCTGAGTTTTACGCAAACCCGAAGGAAGAACGGGCACGCCTATTCTTGAGCCGTATTTTAAATCATTAAAAAGAGAAATGGGGGAGTTTGTATGAAAAAGATTTTATCGTTAGCATTGATTTCTTTAATCGCTGTTGTCATGCTTGCTGCATGCGGAAGCAAGGGGTCAAACGGAGAAAGCGCAAAGGATAGCAAAAAAGATACATTAGCTGCCATTAAAGATCAAGACAAAATTGTTTTCGGTGTTAAAACCGACACCAGGCTGTTCGGCCTGAAAAACCCAAGCTCAGGTGATATCGAGGGATTTGACATCGACATTGCCAAACAAATCGCTAAAGATATTTTAGGCGACGAAAACAAAGCTGAATTTAAAGAAGTCACATCAAAAACAAGGATCCCGATGCTTCAAAACGGAGATATCGACGCCATTGTCGCAACGATGACGATCACTGATGAACGAAAAAAGGAAGTTGACTTTTCCGATGTCTATTTTGAAGCAGGCCAATCACTTCTCGTGAAAAAAGGCAGCAAGATCAAAAGTATTGAGGACCTTGGCAAAGGCTCGAAAGTTCTCGCTGTAAAAGGCTCCACTTCCTCTCAAAACATACGCGAAAAGGCGCCTGATGCGAGTGTATTAGAGTTCGAAAACTACACCGAAGCCTTTACAGCGCTGAAATCCGGTCAAGGCGATGCTCTCACAACGGATAATGCCATTTTATACGGAATGGCTGACGAGAATAAAAATTATCAATTAACAGGAGAACCATTCACGGATGAGCCATATGGAATTGCCGTAAAAAAAGGACAATCGGCTCTCGCAAAAGAAATTAACGCTTCTCTCGAAAAGATGAAATCGGACGGTAGATATGACGAGATTTATAAAAAATGGATTAAAGAAGAACCAGCTGAATAACGAACATCCCGGGGTGAGCAGGCGATGCTCATCCCGATTTTATAAGGAGAGTGAATAAAGCATATGAATGTGTCTATTCTATTCGATAACTTCGACATGTATATGGACGGTTTTTACCACACGCTGCTCGCAAGCCTGATCGCGCTGGCCGGCAGCTTTGCGCTTGGCGTTCTTGTCGCGGTGATGAGAATAACAGTATTTAAGCCCTTGCAATGGCTCGGGACGGCTTATGTCGAATTTATCCGCAATATCCCCTTGCTTTTGATTACATTTGTCTTTTACTTTGGACTTCCAAATGCGGGTCTGAGGCTGGATGGATTCCAAGCGGGTACCGTTGCGCTCACAATTTATACGTCTGCTTTTATCGCAGAAGCCATCAGAGCCGGCATCCAGTCTGTTTCAAAAGGGCAAATGGAAGCAGCAAGATCGTCAGGCTTTACCTACAGCCAGGCAATGATATATATCATTTTGCCCCAGGCGATCAAAATTGTGATCCCCCCCTTGGGCAATCAATTTTTAAACTTGGTCAAAAACTCGTCTATTCTCGGGGTTGTTGCCGGATTGGATCTCATGTATCAGGCGGATTTGGTGTCATCAAGCACGCTCGTCGTTTTTGATGTCTATATCTTTGTGGCACTCTTTTACTTAGTGCTGACGATACCGCTTAGTATCGGTGTTAACTATTTGGAAAAACGGCTGGAAAGAAGCTATTGATAAGGAGTGAAAAACATTGGATTTCATCGGAGCTTATTCATCTGAACATTTAGCTTTTTTATGGGACGGCTTTCTCGTCACACTGTACGTTGCATTTATTTCTATCATTCTGAGCTTTATTTTTGGGTTGATCGCAGGTACTCTCCGCTATGCGAAAATCCCAATTCTTTCTCAACTGATTGCCGTTCTCGTTGAAACGATCAGAAATCTCCCCTTATTATTAATTATTTTCTTTACGTTTTTCGCCCTGCCGGAAATCGGGATCAAACTTGAAATTACAGCTGCCGCTATTACAGCCTTAACAATCTTTGAATCCGCCATGCTTTCTGAAATCATACGGAGCGGCCTGAATTCAGTTGACAAAGGGCAGATTGAAGCGGCGCGTTCCTCCGGTCTTAGCTATACACAGACACTTTTCTTTATTGTGATGCCTCAGGCGCTTCGCCGGATGGTTCCGCCGATCGTAAGCCAGTTTATTTCTTTATTAAAGGATACATCGCTAGCTGTTGTGATTGCCCTGCCTGAGCTTATTCATAACGCGCAGATTTTAAACGGGCAAAGCGCTGACGGTAGTTATTTTTTCCCGATTTTTCTGCTGGCGGCATTGATGTATTTTGCAGTCAATTACAGTCTTTCACTTGCAGCCAGACGCCTAGAGGCACGGCAGACATAAAAAGGATACTCTAAAGAGAGTATCCTTCATTCCTTAAAACATCTTCATCATTCTTTTTCTCATCCGCTTCATGCTTCGATTATTCAGCATGTCAGATTGAGTTGCCATTCGGTACACGAGAGCCCCGGCTCCCAGCGCCAAAAGAGAAGTCATTGTCCGATTCATCCTGCGCATCTCCTTTCGTTATTAAAAATTGATGCTGCGTTCATCCTCAGAAAACAAATCATCCAGGCTGCTTAGCGTTCCGTCTTCTTCCACTTGATGAGTTTCAATCTTCCCTTTGACCACTGTCAGCTCAATGAAACAGCCCCAGCAATAATATTGGTTCACGCCGATTTTCCCGATATCCTTACTTTTGCAGTTCGGGCATATAAGCATATCTCACACCTCTATCCGTTCAGAACGATCTCGTCTTTCCGCACCTCTACAAGCGAATCCGCTCTTTGGATCTGGCGTTTGCACCCCGCCAAGTCAGAAAAGAAACCGTCCGAGAGTTCATATGCTACGATTATGCCCTTGTCCAAACAAAAGTATACATCTTCCAGCATCCCCAAAATATCACCCTCTTGCGATTTCACGAGCTTCATTTTCATCTGCTCATATGTGAAGCATGATTTCGGAAGAGGCAAAAGCTGTTCTGAATTGACTGCGGCCAATATCCGGTCATGAAGAATGCAACTGATATCACATGCTCGTAAAAGCGCATGATGGTTATGAAAAAGACGTTTTTGTTCAAGAATAAATCCAAGACAATTTCCTTCAAGAGAAAAACAAATATCAGAAATCGTCCCAAGATAAAAAGAAGTTTGTTCTGAATATACAGGAAAACCTTCTACCTCATGGCATGTTCTCAAAGTGTGATCAACCACCTTTTGTTGAACAGGCTTAGGTTTTGCTTTTCACCTTTGACACATACGATGAAATCACTTCCACCCCCAATGAAAAAAGCTCCCGCAAACGGGACTGACCCCCGTTTTTGAGACAGGGATCAAAACACCTTTTATACAGCCAATTGCCGATAGCTTATCGGTGATTGGCTGTTTAGTTTCGTTTGAATACGAATGTTGTTATAATAATAAATGTATTCTTTGACAGTGCGTTCTACGATGGCGGTCGTGGTTCGATTAATGCTGTTAAGATAGAACGTTTCAGACTTTAGTGAGGAATGAAACGATTCGATGGAGGCATTATCAGCGGGCGTCCCTTTGCGGGACATGCTCATGGTAATGCCTTTTGTTTTAACAGCTTTCTGATACTCATAAGATGTATACACAGATCCTTGGTCACTATGTAACACGCAGTTCTGAGGCAGTGTTGGCAGCTGATCAAGTGTGTTTAAGACAAAGTCTGTGTCCTGCTTATCTCCAATCGTGAAAGCAATTACTTCTCCATTGTATACATCCAATATACTGGAAAGGTACAATTGTTTCTGTCCATAAGGCAAATATGTGATATCCGTTACTAGTTTTTCAAGAGGATGATCGGACTGAAAGTTCCGATCTAATATATTATCAACCACGGCATATGGCTGCCCATTCTTCTTGCGCTTTTTCACCTTAACCCGGCACTGCCACTGATTTTTCTGCATGATACGCTGAACCGTTTTATGGTTAATACGCATTCCCTTTTTTAATATAGCTGTAATTTTTCGATATCCATATCGATACTTGTGCTCTCGGCACAACGTGCCGATTTGTTTTTCCAAATGGCACTTGGGATGATCTTTCATCAGGTTCTTCTTCCAACGATAATAAGATGCTCGTGAAATACCTAAATGAACACAGATATTCTGTACGGTCATTGTGCTGTGCAATACTTCTACAAGTTCGACTGACGTTTGGCTATCAACTTCCTTTCCAATTCGTTGTACTTTTTTAGAACTTCATTCTGTTGTCTCAGATAACGGTTCTCTGCCTGCAGTTTCTCTAATTCGGAAGAATACTCCGGACCTTTTCCGTAAGTGTATTGCTTACCAACAGGCTGTTCAAATCGATGTGTATCCCCAGCCTTATGCCATCTAACCCATGTCTGAACCTGCGTCTTATTCTTGATATTCAATTCCTGCATGATCTCTTTCATAGGTACGCCTGCCAATCTCATTTCTACAGCCTTCTGTTTGACTTCAATCGGATAACTCACTCTTGTTCCCATACAAAAAACACCTCCAAGTCTTATTTAAGGATAACAACTATCCGTTTTCAAACTTGAAGGTGTTTTTTATTTGTCTCATCTTATGGGGTCAGTCCCAAACACGGGAGCCCTTTTTACAGCTGTTCTTCTTTCATAAAATCGAATGGCGTAATGCCTTCCATTCCGATATTTGCGTCGTGCACGCTGAACGGGAGCTCTTTTTGCAAAGCCGCAAGCTCAGCATCCATTTCAGCCGCATGCGCTGACAGCCTGTTTTTTAATGAGGTCTGTCTGACAGTCGCGTCATTATTTTTCACGCCCCACTCCAGCGCTTCCTCTTCCCCGCATAAAATGAGAAATTTCTTCGCCCTCGTTATGGCGGTATATAGAAGGTTTCTTCTGAGCATTCTATAGTAGCCCTTCACTACTGGAAGAACCACGATCGGAAATTCACTGCCCTGCGATTTATGAATAGAGCAGCAATACGCATGAGTAAACTGACTGAAGTCTTTTTTCGTAAACGTCATTTCATTGCCGTCAAAAGAGACAACAGCCATGTCTTCTTTTTCTGTATTTTCCTTCGCATAGAAAATTGAAGTGATTTCTCCAATATCGCCATTAAACACATTGTTTTCCGGCTGATTGACAAGCTGCAAAATTTTATCCCCGGTTCTATAGACAACGTCACCGAACTTAATTTCCCTCCGCTTTTCTTTTGGAGGGTTTAAAATATCCTGCAGCATCACATTCAGCTCATTGATTCCGGCTTTCCCTCTGTACATTGGGGCGAGGACCTGTATATCTTTTGCCGTATATCCTTTTTTCAATGCATTCGCGACAACCTTCTCAACCACTTCTTTAATTTGCGAACCACCGCAGCGAATAAAGGAACGATCCTTTGTCGGGGCCGTCAGGTTGTTCGGAAGCAGCCCGTTTTTCATCTCGTGGGCAAGCTCGACAATCGACGATCCTTCCGCTTGCCGGTAGATGTCAGTCAGTCTTACGGTCGGAATCACCTGGGATGCCAAAAGGTCTCTGAGCACTTGACCGGGTCCGACGGAAGGCAGCTGGTCTTCGTCTCCGACAATGATGATTTGAATATGGTCAGGGATCGCTTTGAATAAATGATTCGCAAGCCATATATCAAGCATACTCGCTTCATCGATAATCAAAAGCTTCCCTTCAATCGGCTGGTCCTCTGTATGAGTAAATCCTTCCGCGCCGTTCCAGCCGAGCAGCCGGTGTATCGTAACCGCCGGAAGACCCGTTGACTCACTCATTCGTTTCGCCGCTCTACCTGTAGGCGCGGCCAGCACAATCGGAAAGGCTTCATCTTTTTTATAATCCGACGGATCAAGCGAAGCACCGTGGAGTTCTCCATACAATTCCACAATGCCTCTGATGACCGTTGTTTTACCGGTACCCGGTCCTCCCGTTAAAAGAAGCATCGGTGACGACAGAGCTTTTTGTATCGCTTCCTTCTGACTCGGCGCGTACTGAACATTCATACGCTCTTCCAATTCCCCTAAAGCCAAAAGGAATTCTGATTCAGGAAACTGGTCGTCATATTCGGTTTGGCTTGCGATCTGTTTCACACGCTTTGCAACATTTTGTTCAGCGAAAAACAGCGACGGAAAGTAACATCGTTCATCTTCAATGACAATATCCTTATTCTCTCCAAGCGCAATCATTGCATTAGCGGCATCCATTTCTGTAATGCGCTGTCCCTCTGCCGCTGACTGATTTAACAGCGTTTGGGTTTCGATAATCAGCTGCTTCGTTTCTATGTACGTATGCCCTTCTGAAAGGCATGTCGTTTCAAGCGTGTACAAAATAGCCGCTTTTATCCGCTCAGGATGATTCCCTGAGAGCCCCATTCTTCCGCCAAGCTCATCTGCTTTTCCAAAGCCGATGCCTTCCACGTCTCTCACAAGCTGATAAGGGTTTTCCTGAATTTTCTCCAGCGTCTCGGATTCATAGGCCTGATAGATTTTCATAGACAGCTGAGGGCCGAACCCAAATTGATTCAGCGAAATCATAATTTGCTCCAGTCCCTGATGCCGCTGCAAAGCACCGGCAAGGGTGTCAGCTTTCTTTTTTGACAGTCTCGGAACATCATAAAGGACTGAAGAATTAGCCAAAATTTTATTAATCGCACTGTCACCCAGTTTTTTCACAATCTCTTCAGCGGTTTTTTTACCGATTCCTTCAAACAGATCGCTCGACAAATACTGAATGACGCCTTCTTTTGTTGTCGGGATCTCCTTTTTGAAATGCTCAGCTTGAAATTGCAGTCCGAACTTTGGGTGAGTAACGGTTTTTCCGTAAAACGTGTAGGTCTCTTCTTCTTGAAGCGCAGGGAAGTAGCCCGTCACGGATACGACTTTATCTTCAATAGCTTCGGAGGTCTCTGTGACTTTCACTTTCAGAACCGTATATAAATTGGCGTCATTGTGATAAATGACGGTGTTTACTGTCCCTTTTAAAAAGGGCTCCTCCTCCATTTTCAGCTGATCCGGGTGCTGCTGCACGAGCCGTCCCTCCTCCTGAGCTTTTTATGATGGGTCGATCAGTTTTTTTGCATGAAGCGCCAGCATATGATCGGGCTGGATTTCGATAGCCTTGTCCAGCATTTCAAGCGCTTTTTCACGATTTTCTTTATAAGCATAAGCGACACCGGAGTTATAAAACGCATCCGCGTGCCCCGGGTCTTGCTCTGTTACAGCTTCGAATTGGCTGAGTGCTTCGTCCAGCATGCCTTCGTTCGCTAAGCACATCCCGAATTGGAAACGCGCTTCTGCATCGTTTTCATTCAGCTCGACGGCTCTTTGTAAATATGGCAGAGCGAGCTTAGGCTGCTCAAGCTTTACGAGAACGGTTCCAAGCATGTAGAAAAGATCACCGTTCTCCATTCCGGCACGCAGCGCTTTTTCAAACATGTCTTTCGCTTCTTTGTACATTTCTTTTACAACATAGACATTTCCTGCTCCATAATAAGCAGTGGCTGCCCCACTGTCTAAGTCAAGCGCTTTTTCATAAAACGCAAGCGCCCGTTCCAGTTCATTTACTGATGAAAGCAGGTTAGCAAAGTTAATATACGGAATTGCGTCTTCTTTGTTCTCTTCAATCGCTTTTGTAAAAGCCTCTGCCGCTTTTTCGTAATCGCCTTCCTGCATTGCCTCTATACCGGCTTGATTGTAGTCCACAGACATCTTCCTTTCATTAAAAAACCCCAACTCGCTGTTGAGGTTTTTTTCATTTTATACATACCACAATTTTGTTCCGTCTTTATATACGTCATCGATGGTTCCGCCGCCAAGGCATTCTTCGCCATCATAGAAGACAACGGCTTGTCCCGGTGTGACAGCACGGACCCGTTCGTCGAAGATAACCTCCGCTTCGCCTTCCCCAGTCATTCGAACCGTGACTTTATGGTCTTCTTGACGGTAACGGAATTTAGCCGTGCAGGAAATCTCTTCGCCCTTCATGATATCCGAACGAACCCAGCTGATATTGGTTGCTGTGATTTTATCGGAGTAAAGGAGCGGGTTGTGGAACCCTTGATCCACGTAAAGGATGTTCTTTTCAAGATCTTTACCGACCGCAAACCACGGCTCGCCGCTTCCGCCGATGCCAAGGCCGTGACGCTGTCCGATCGTGTAGTACATTAACCCGTCATGGCGTCCTTTTACTTCGCCGTCCATCGTCATCATATCGCCCGGCTGTGCAGGGAGATATTGGCTAAGAAACGTTTTGAAGTTGCGTTCGCCGATAAAACAGATGCCTGTGCTGTCTTTTTTCGTTGCCGTTGCAAGTTCTGATTCTTTGGCAATTTCACGCACACGGCTTTTTTGAAGCTCGCCGATCGGGAACATGACTTTGCTTAGCGTATCTTCTGTCAGCTGATTCAAGAAGTACGTTTGATCTTTGTTTTCATCAATGCCGCGCAGCATTCTTACTTTGCCGCCGCTTCTGTCGACCCTTGCATAGTGGCCAGTCGCTAAATAGTCGGCGCCAAGTGACAGTGCATGCTCCAAAAATGCCTTGAATTTAATTTCTTTGTTGCACAGCACATCCGGGTTTGGTGTTCTGCCTGCTTTATATTCATCGAGGAAGTATTGAAATACCTTCTCGTAATATTGCTTTTCAAAATTAACGGCATAGTACGGAATTCCGATTTGATTGCAGACGCGGATCACATCTTCATAATCCTCTGTCGCCGTGCAAAAACCGTTTTCGTCCGTATCATCCCAGTTTTTCATAAAGATTCCGATCACGTCATAGCCCTGTTCTTTTAACAGCAGAGCCGCCACAGATGAGTCTACTCCGCCGGACATGCCGACAACGACTCTTGTATCCTCCGGCCGTTTTTCCATTTCATTCACTCCAATAATTAAGTCCACCTTATTGTGTCAGCCGCTTTACAACAGCAGCCACATGTTCGGCAGCGGTTTTCACTTGCTCAGCCGTATTGCCGAGACCGAAGCTGATTCGAATTGAGGACGTCAGCCGGTCGCTCTCTTCACCGAACATGGCAGTCAGAACGTGTGACGGCAGGACTGAACCAGCGGTGCACGCTGATCCGCTGGAGACCGCAACTCCCGCCATATCAAGATTTACCAGCAGTGCCTCCACAGATACACCGGGAAAATAAAGGTTCATGACATGCGGAAGGCTATGCTCTTGATGTCCATTGATCTCGAATGCCACACCGGCATCCTTAAGCGTGCCGGCTATGATTGTTTTAAACGATTGATACTTCTCGTTTTTTTCGTCCCGTTCTTCGCCCGACAGCTTGACCGCTTCTTTCAGCCCGACAATTCCCGGAACATTTTCTGTTCCGGCACGGCGTTTTCTTTCTTGCTCTCCTCCGAATAACAGCGGAGAAAGCTTTACATCCTTACTTGCATATAAAAAGCCTGTCCCTTTTGGCCCGTTGAGCTTGTGCCCAGAAACAGACAGAAGGTCAATATGGCTGCTTTTCACATCAATTGGAAAAAACCCGAATGCCTGAACAGCATCGGTATGAAAATAAGCCTTATGTTCCTTCAGCAGCTGGCCGATTTCATCGATCGGCTGCACAGTTCCGACTTCGTTATTTCCATACATCACTGTCACAAGGATTGTATCATCACGGAGTGCTTCTTTCACCTGATTTGCACTGACTCTGCCGTTTTCATCAACATCCAGATACGTCACTTCAAATCCGTCTTCCTCCAGTTTTTCGCAAGTGTGAAGCACGGCGTGATGCTCAATTTTTGTCGTGATGATATGTTTTCCCTGATCTTTTCTGGCAAGCGCAGTTCCCATTATCGCTAAGTTGTCGGCTTCCGTTCCCCCGCTAGTGAAAATAATTTCCTGTTCTGCCGCACCAATTTCAGCTGCAATCTGCGCTCTTGCTTCGTCCACCCATTTGCGTGATTCTCTTCCAAATGAATGAATGCTGGATGGATTGCCGAAATTTCCGGAGAAATGCGGTATCATTTTCTCCAGCACGCGATCATCCATCGGAGACGTTGCGGCGTGATCCAAATAAATCCGTTCCATTTTGTTTTACACCTCTGATTTAAATATAGAACATATAAGCTTCTTGCTCCCCATCTGTATAGCTGGCAAGGTCCTCTAATGTTGTGCTGTCTAACACTTCTTTAACGGCATCCCGTATGCGGATCCACAGCTCCCGCTTGGCAGGCTCCTCGTCTTCGAGCACTTCCACAGGGCTGATCGGACCTTCAAGCACGCGGATGATGTCTCCAGCTGTAATGGCATCCGGCTCACTGCCTAATACGTATCCGCCGTATGCGCCTCTGATGCTTTTGACTAAGCCGGCATTTCTGAGCGGTGAGACCAGCTGCTCTAAATAATGCTCTGACAAATTATTTGTCTGTGCGATGCTTTTTAATGAAGTCGGGCCTTCACCATGCTTTTTCGCGAGCTCGATCATAATGGTGAGACCGTATCTTCCTTTAGTTGATATTTTCAACATGAACACCTCTGTTATTTCATGATTTTCCACATATATAATGGTAATTTCTATATAATTCGTCCGTTTATTAAATAATAGACCAACTGCTATTATAGCATACCTTCTGCGAATTTTCATGGAAGCTGGCGGAAACGGGGCTTCCCCCTTTTCTAATTTCCGGTTTTCCGTTACCCTGTAATTAAGTAAGGAGAGATGATGATGAAGCCATTGGCATATCGGATGCGTCCGACGAAAATAGAGGATATTATCGGCCAGCAGCATCTGGTGGCTGAAGATAAAATTATCGGCAGAATGGTTCAGGCAAAACATTTGTCATCCATGATTTTGTACGGGCCGCCCGGAATTGGAAAAACCTCAATCGCAACAGCAATCGCCGGTTCAACAAGTATTGCTTTCCGCAAGCTGAATGCCGTTATTAACAATAAAAAGGATATGGAGATCGTAGCCCAAGAAGCCAAAATGTCCGGCCAGGTCATTTTGATTTTGGATGAAGTCCACAGACTCGATAAAGGAAAACAGGATTTTCTTTTGCCTTATTTAGAAAATGGCATGATTATTTTAATCGGCGCCACTACAGCTAACCCATATCACGCCATAAATCCGGCCATCAGAAGCCGAACGCAGATTTTTGAGCTAGAGCCATTAACACCTGAATTGATTAAACAGGCATTAGAGCGAGCTCTTCATGATGAGCATCGGGGGCTTGGCACATATTCCGTTTCAATTGATGACCAGGCGATGGAGCATTTTGCCCACGGATGCGGAGGAGATGTCCGTTCCGCTTTAAATGCGCTTGAGCTTGCCGTATTGTCAACGAAGGAGTCTGCGGACGGCGTGATTGACATCACGTTAGAGTCTGCGGAAGAATGCCTGCAGAAAAAGAGTTTTTCTCACGATAAAGACGGTGATGCGCATTATGACGTCTTGTCCGCTTTTCAAAAATCGATCCGCGGCTCTGATGCCAACGCCGCTCTTCACTATTTGGGCAGATTAATTGAAGCGGGTGACTTGGAAAGCATCGCGAGAAGACTGTTGGTTATCGCCTATGAGGATATCGGCTTAGCCAGCCCGCAGGCCGGGCCGAGAGTGCTGCATGCAGTTCAGACCGCCGAACGTATCGGCTTCCCTGAAGCGCGCATACCGCTGGCCAATGCGGTCATTGAGCTCTGTCTCTCGCCAAAATCCAATTCAGCTATTTTAGCAATCGATGAAGCGCTCGCGGACATCAGAGCAGGAAAAATCGGCGATGTCCCAAAACATTTAAAAGACGCGCATTATAAAGGAGCACAGGAACTTGGAAGAGGAATCGACTATAAATACCCTCATAATTACGAAAATGGATGGGTTGAACAGCAGTACCTCCCTGATCCTTTAAAGAACAAGCAATATTACAAACCGAAGCAAACTGGTAAATTTGAATCTGCGTTAAAGCAAGTGTACGATAAATTAATAAAAAGAAAATAAAAAAACAGCCTTGAATATGCGGGACTGACCCCATAAGATGAGACAAATAAAAAACACCTTCAAGTTTGAAAACGGATAGTTGTTATCCTTAAATAAGACTTGGAGGTGTTTTTTGTATGGGAACAAGAGTGAGTTATCCGATTGAAGTCAAACAGAAGGCTGTAGAAATGAGATTGGCAGGCGTACCTATGAAAGAGATCATGCAGGAATTGAATATCAAGAATAAGACGCAGGTTCAGACATGGGTTAGATGGCATAAGGCTGGGGATACACATCGATTTGAACAGCCTGTTGGTAAGCAATACACTTACGGAAAAGGTCCGGAGTATTCTTCCGAATTAGAGAAACTGCAGGCAGAGAACCGTTATCTGAGACAACAGAATGAAGTTCTAAAAAAGTACAACGAATTGGAAAGGAAGTTGATAGCCAAACGTCAGTCGAACTTGTAGAAGTATTGCACAGCACAATGACCGTACAGAATATCTGTGTTCATTTAGGTATTTCACGAGCATCTTATTATCGTTGGAAGAAGAACCTGATGAAAGATCATCCCAAGTGCCATTTGGAAAAACAAATCGGCACGTTGTGCCGAGAGCACAAGTATCGATATGGATATCGAAAAATTACAGCTATATTAAAAAAGGGAATGCGTATTAACCATAAAACGGTTCAGCGTATCATGCAGAAAAATCAGTGGCAGTGCCGGGTTAAGGTGAAAAAGCGCAAGAAGAATGGGCAGCCATATGCCGTGGTTGATAATATATTAGATCGGAACTTTCAGTCCGATCATCCTCTTGAAAAACTAGTAACGGATATCACATATTTGCCTTATGGACAGAAACAATTGTACCTTTCCAGTATATTGGATGTATACAATGGAGAAGTAATTGCTTTCACGATTGGAGATAAGCAGGACACAGACTTTGTCTTAAACACACTTGATCAGCTGCCAACACTGCCTCAGAACTGCGTGTTACATAGTGACCAAGGATCTGTGTATACATCTTATGAGTATCAGAAAGCTGTTAAAACAAAAGGCATTACCATGAGCATGTCCCGCAAAGGGACGCCCGCTGATAATGCCTCCATCGAATCGTTTCATTCCTCACTAAAGTCTGAAACGTTCTATCTTAACAGCATTAATCGAACCACGACCGCCATCGTAGAACGCACTGTCAAAGAATACATTTATTATTATAACAACATTCGTATTCAAACGAAACTAAACAGCCAATCACCGATAAGCTATCGGCAATTGGCTGTATAAAAGGTGTTTTGATCCCTGTCTCAAAAACGGGGGTCAGTCCCTGCTTCAAGGCTGTTTTTTATTCATTATTTATCCTTCACGCGTTTGATTTCAATATCTTTCAAAAGATCCATGACAACATGACCGCCCATAATCAATCCCGCAACTGACGGCACAAAAGCATTAGAGGACGGCGGCATTTTGGCTTTGCGGATTTTCGCATCGTCATTTCCGACTTCTTTTCTGACGTCTTCCCGGATTACAATCGGGCTTTCATCGGAGAAAATCACTTGAACGCCCTTTTTGATGCCTTCTTTACGGAGTCTCGTACGAACTACCTTTGCAATTGGGTCAGTATGTGTTTTAGAAATATCTGCAATTTGGAAACGTGTCGGGTCTGTCTTATTCGCCGCACCCATGCTGGAGATCAGCGGAATATCCCGTTTCAGACATTCTTTCATTAAATGGATTTTATAATGAATGGTGTCTGACGCATCAATCACATAGTCAAGGTTATACTCAAAGAATTGCTCATACGTTTCTTCCGTATAAAACATTTTTAACGAAATCACTTCACACTCGGGGTTAATGTCTGCAATACGCGCTTTCATTAAATCCACTTTCGGCTGACCGACAGTTGAAAGAAGAGCGTGAAGCTGACGGTTTACGTTTGTGATGTCCACATCATCCTTATCAACAAGCAGGATGCGTCCAACGCCTGAACGTGCAAGCGCCTCCGCTGCGAACGATCCGACGCCTCCAACTCCAAGCACAGCAACCGTGCTGTTTTTCAGCGTTTCAAGGCCTTCTTTTCCGATAGCTAATTCATTGCGTGAAAACTGGTGTAACAAGAACCTCACTCCACATTCGTAATCTGGTTTTCATATGATAAATGGCTATTACAGAAACAGCCGTTTTTTCTGCGCATAAAAAATAAAGTCCCAATTGTGCCGTTGCAGCTTTCCTTTGTTTTGAACCCGCTCTCAGCAGGTGGGTGCCCTCTTTTAAATCTTGTAAGTCCTCTTTACCGAATGAAAAGAGGCATGTACGCCATTTAAAAATGCGGGCTC
The DNA here is from genome assembly GCF_037964915.1 of Bacillus sp. FSL K6-1012. NCBI lineage: Bacteria > Bacillati > Bacillota > Bacilli > Caryophanales > Bacillaceae > Bacillus > Bacillus sp. FSL K6-1012. The sequence continues at coordinate 2,836,211 of NZ_CP150175.1, forward strand.
CCAAATCAAAAAAATGTTCGGTCAAAACTAGGTGTACAACTAACACATCAGGACTTTATTTAACTTGTCAAAATCATATCACAGACGATTTTGATTTTCAAGAATCGAACTGCACATTCAGTTCTTTACTTTTGATTTAATAGAAAGGTGAAGTTCATCAAGCTGCGCGTCGCTTACTTCTCCCGGCGCATCTGTCATCAGACAGCTTGCACTTGCCGTTTTCGGGAAAGCGATCGTATCTCTCAGATTCGTACGGCCGGCAAGAAGCATCACGAGACGGTCTAAGCCAAGCGCGATTCCGCCGTGCGGAGGAGCGCCGTATTCAAATGCCTCAAGAAGGAATCCAAACTGTTCTGCTGCTTCTTCTTTTGTGAAACCAAGCAGTGCAAACATTTTTTCCTGAATATCCTTTTCGAAAATACGGATCGAACCGCCGCCAAGCTCATAGCCGTTTAAGACGAGGTCATAGGCTTGTGCTTTCATGTCCTCAGGCGCTGTTTCAATCAGCTCAAGGTCTTCACGGACAGGCATTGTAAACGGATGGTGCGCTGCGTAAAAACGGCCTTCCTCCGCATCATGCTCTAAGAGCGGCCAGTCAATAACCCATAAGAAGTTGAAGAGGTTTTCATCAATGAGTCCCCGTTCTTTTCCAAGCTTTAAGCGCAGGGCTCCGAGTGATGCGGCAACAACTTCGAATTTATCCGCTCCGAACAGCAGCAAGTCACCTTCAGCGGCATTAAGTGCTTCAATCAGCTTAGACTGCTTTTCATCATCAAAGAATTTGGCGATCGGGCCTTTCACTCCGTCCGCTTCGACCTTCACCCAAGCAAGTCCTTTCGCTCCGTAATTTGCGGCAAACGCGCCTAGAGCATCGATGTCTTTTCTTGAGTAATCGCCTGCCCCGCCTTTTACGTTGATGGCTTTGACTACACCGCCGTTTGCCACAGCTGATGAGAACACCTTAAATTCAGTATCTTTTACAATGTCAGATACATCTGTCAAAAGCATGTCAAAGCGAGTATCCGGTTTATCAGAACCGTATTTGTTCATCGCCTCGTCATACGTCATTCGAGGCAGAGGAAGCTTGAGTTCCACACCTTTCGTTTCACGCATAATCTTTGCCATCATATCCTCAGCCAATGACATAATGTCTTCCTGGCTCATAAAGGACATTTCAATATCGATTTGCGTAAATTCAGGCTGGCGGTCCGCACGCAAGTCCTCATCACGGAAACAGCGGGCAATCTGATAATAGCGTTCAACGCCTGAGACCATCAGAAGCTGTTTAAATAGCTGCGGAGATTGAGGCAGCGCATAGAATTCACCTTCGTGCACACGGCTCGGCACCAAGTAGTCACGTGCCCCCTCAGGTGTGCTTCCTGTTAAAATCGGCGTTTCAATATCAAGAAACCCTTTTTCATCTAAAAAGCCCCGAGCAGCTCTCGTCACGTTATGGCGCAGCTGGATCGTTTGAAACATAGCCGGTCTGCGCAAATCTAAGTAACGGTATTTTAAACGCACGTCCTCTGATACATCATCCGCTTGATCAGAAATGGCAAACGGAGGCGTCTTCGCAGCACTCAATACAGTCACTGCATCAGCGTGAATTTCAATCGCGCCTGTTTTCAAATTCTTATTCACTGTACCTTCTTCGCGCGCAACCACTTTCCCTTGAATATCAAGTACATATTCGTTTCTGATGCCTTCCGCAATAGCAAGCGCTTCTTTTGATACATCAGGGTTAAAAACGACTTGAACAATTCCCGTACGGTCACGCAAGTCAATAAAAATCAATCCGCCGAGGTCCCGTCTTTTTTGGACCCAGCCTTTCAGCGTTACAGATTCGCCAATTGCTTTTTCAGTCATTTCGCCGCAATAATATGTTCTTCCAAACAATGCGTTCCACTCCTTATCCCTTTTGGTTTGCTTTCATCACATGTATCAATTCATCAAGAGCCACTTCAATCTGTTCGCCTGTTTTTGCATCCTTTACATTGATTTTGTTTTGAGCAAGCTCATCCTCTCCCAAAATCGCAATAAATCTGGCGTTGAGGCGGTCAGCTGTTTTAAACTGGCCTTTCATTTTCTTATTTTCGTAATCAATTTCACTGGAAATGCCGGCTTCTCTCAGTTTGTACACCAACGAAACGGAATAATCCTTCGCTTTCTCGCCAAGCGTCACGATATAGCAGTCAATCCCCTGATCAACAGGCAGTTCTCTTTTTTCAGCATCAATTGCGGCAAGCAGGCGTTCAATGCTCATCGCAAATCCGATGCCGGGCGCTTCTGGTCCGCCGATTTGCTCGACCAATCCGTCATAGCGGCCGCCGCCGGCAAGCGTTGTAATCGCGCCAAAGCCTTCCGCATTGCTCATGATTTCGAATGCGGTATGATTATAATAATCCAGCCCTCTCACAAGGTTAGGATCAATTTCATAAGAAATGCCGAGATCGTTTAAATATTGCTTCACTTTTTCAAAATAAGCGGCTGATTCTTCATTTAAGTAAGTAAGAATAGAAGGTGCCGATTTCATCAGCTCATGATCCCGGTCCTTTTTGCAATCCAAAATTCTAAGCGGATTGGTGTGCAGACGTGACTGACAGTCTGAACAAAATTCCTCGATGCGCGGCTCAAAGTGTTTCACGAGCGCTTCTCTGTAGCTTTTGCGGCTGTCCCGATCGCCAAGACTGTTTATCACAAGCTTGACGTTTTTCAAGCCGACCTTCTGATAAATCCCCATCGCCAGCGCCATTACCTCAGCATCTATTGCAGGGTCTTTCGAACCAATCGCTTCGATTCCAAACTGATAAAACTGGCGGTAACGGCCTGTCTGCGGACGTTCGTAACGGAACATCGGCCCGACATAATACAGCTTTGTCGGCTGAACAGGATTCGCAAATAATTTATTTTCATTAAAAGCGCGAACTGCTGCAGCAGTTCCCTCGGGGCGAAGCGTCAGGCTTCTGCCTTTGCGGTCCTGGAAGGTGTACATTTCTTTTTGTACAATATCCGTAGACTCCCCGACGCCTCTGGCGAACAGTTCTGTATGCTCAAAAATCGGCGTGCGGATTTCTTTATATTGATAAGTTCGGCAAGTGTCTCTCATGATTTGTTCAACATACTGCCAGCGCTCTGATTCTCCGGGCAGAATATCTTGTGTTCCTCTTGGAATGTTATATCCCATGTGTAGACCTCCTTATGTATCCCTTATAAAATATACATTTATCGTCAATGATGAAAAATAAAAAAACTCCCGCCCCTACTATACACATATAGTAGGGACGAGAGTTATACCCGTGGTGCCACCCTAGTTGGAATATTTTCGTATTCCCGCTCGATCCTTTAACGCAGGTTCACGTTCACTGCCTAATGACGGTATCACGCGTTCAGCAGGAAACCTCCGGAGTGTTGTTTCGAGAAAGACGCAATGGGAGCCGCTTTCAGCCTGGGGCGGTTCCTCTCTAGCCATGCAATCTGACCTACTCTTCTCCATTATTGGTTCAGTTTAATTATTATTTATTATGTACTCGATTTCTATTATAATAATGGCATTGCTGTACTCTGTCAAGCTTTATTCCGGTTGTTTTTTTGCTGTGATGCTTCTTTGGACATAAGACCAAATTCCGTTGCCGTTTCAGTGAGATAACCGATTGTATCAGGATCGGCATGATCACTGAAATGCAGGTTTCCTTCGCCGTCGTGAAATGCACGTCCCATTTTTGGATGATATTTCATGATTTGCACACCTTTTTCATTGGATTTATGCCTAGTATAAACAAATCATTTTATTTTTATTTAAAAATCAGAAAGGACTTTACGATATTAAGAAAGAATGCTTTTTTTTATGATCATTAGAAAGGAGGACACAATGAGCAAGAAACACTTTGTCCTTATTGTATGTATTATCGTCGCCGGGGCGCTTTTCCCGCCTTTTTCTGCCGTTACAGCCGCTCAGGGAGAAGCGGTCATCGCAACAGATGAAATGAACGTCAGAAGCGGCCCGGGGCTTAGCTACGGCATCATGGCGGAGGTGAAAAAAGGAGAACGCTACCCCATCTTGAAAGAAGACGGAGACTGGGTGCAAATACAGCTTGGTTCCGGAGATAAAGGGTGGGTTGTCTCCTGGCTTATTACTAAGGAAAAACAGTCAGGCACAAGCTCTACAGACAGCAGTGAAACCGTAACATCAACAGATCCCGATTTACGGATGAGAACAGGCCCTGGTACTTCATACGAAGTCATCGGCAAATTCCCGCAGGGCAGCCAAGCCGCAGTGATTGACAAGAATTCCGGCTGGATCAAAATATCATATCGAAATTCCACCGGATGGGTATCTTCCGAATACGTCACTTCAGGCAGCGGCAGTTCAGCGTCTGAGGAAAGTGATCAGACAGAATCATCTGGTTCAACAACGGGCACGGTTGGCGTTTCTTCACTAAATGTCAGAGGCTCTGCCTCACATGATGCAGCGATTATAACAAAACTCTCGCGAGGAACGAAGCTTACAATCCTCGAAGAGAAAAACGGCTGGCTCCATATTGAAGTGAATGGGCTAAAAGGCTGGGTCGCAAGCCATTACATTGTGACCAGTTCTGACCCAGCTGAAGATTCAGCTGATGTCAGCAGTTCAGACAGTACCAAAAAAGCCTATATCGTATACGGAGGAACGAATTTAAGAAGCGATGCCTCAACATCAGCTTCTATCGTTAAACGCGCAGCCAAAGGCGATGCGTACTCCATTACCGGATCAAAGGGCAGCTGGTATGAAGTAAAACTTGACAATGGGCAGACCGCTTATGTCGCCAACTGGGTGGTACAGACGTCTAAAAGCGCTGAAGAATCCGGAGAGCCGCCTGTCGCTGATTCCGCTTCCGGAAGCGGGTCGCTGAAAAACAAAGCGATTGTTGTCGATCCGGGGCATGGAGGAAAAGACAGCGGGACGATCGGCTATTCAGGCCAATTCGAAAAAAAACTGACGATCAAAACGGCGCAACTGCTGGCCAGCAAACTTAGATCAGCAGGAGCAAACGTGTATGTGACACGGCAGGATGATACATTTGTCAGCTTACAGTCACGAGTCTCGACGTCTCACTACCGCAACGCAGACGCCTTCATCAGCATTCATTACGACAGCTTTGCGGATACTTCTACAAGGGGAAGCACAGCTTATTACTACAGTCCTGCAAAGGATCAGGAACTGGCATCAGATGTACACTCTGAAGTGGTTAAGCGATCTTCAATTCCTGACCGCGGCGTACTGTTCGGAGATTATTATGTGCTCCGTGAAAACAAACAGCCCGCTATGCTGTACGAGCTAGGATATGTAAGCCATCCGCAGGAAGAAGCCATTGTACATAGCAATTCATATCAAGAAAAAGTAACAGACGGAATTGAGAGCGGATTGGAGAAATATTTTCAATAAAAAAAGCTGCCTTTTGGCAGCTTTTTTATTTTGAATCCATAATCAAAGTAACCGGTCCGGAGTTAGTGAGCTTTACATCCATCATGGCGCCGAATTTACCGGTTTCTACTTTGATTCCTTTTTCACGAAGCAGATCATTCCATTTTTCATAAAGGCCCAAAGCCTTATCAGGTTTTGCGGCGTTCATGTAGTTCGGGCGCCGTCCTTTTCTTGTATCTCCGTAAAGCGTAAACTGTGAAACAGACAAAACCTCTCCGCCTGTATCCAGAAGCGACAAATTCATTTTTCCATCACTGTCATCGAAAATGCGAAGATTCACCACTTTATCCGCTAAGTAAGCGGCGTCCTCTTCTGTATCATCGTGAGTGATGCCGACCAGGACCATAATGCCTTGTCCAATTTGGCCGATCACATCTCCATCAACGGTTACGCTTGCTTCTGTTACTCGCTGAACGACTAATTTCATTTTCTGACTCCTTTAATTCATGACGCGGCGCACAGAATATATATCCCTTATTTGCTTAATGCGCTCGACGACTTTATGCAGATGATTGATGTTCTGGATAAAAATAGCCATATGAATGGTTGCCACTTTGTTGCGATCCGATTTGCCAGAGACAGAAGAAATATTTGTTTTCGTTTCATTCACTGCCTGAAGCACCTCGTTAAGCAATCCGCGGCGGTCATACCCAAGAATCTCGATCTCAACATTGTATTCCTTGCGTTTTTGCACCTGTGACTCATGTTCCCACTCTACGGGGATCAGCCGCTCCTGCGCTTCATTCGTTTTGACATTCGGGCAGTCGTCGCGATGGACGGAAACCCCTCTGCCTTTTGTAATGAAACCGACAATATGGTCACCAGGCACAGGATTACAGCATTTCGATAAACGCACAAGGAGATTGTCGATCCCCTTGACGCGAACGCCAGCTTCCCGCTTTCTTCCTTGCGGATACGGTTTAGGCTCCGCAGTGACATCCTGAACAATTTTTTCTTGTTCTTCCTGATCGCGCTGTTTTCTTTCTTTTTCCGTCAGCCGGTTCGCCACCTGCAGGGCTGTGATGCCATTGTAGCCGACCGCTGCGTACATGTCTTCTTCATTTGAGAAATTAAATTTATCTGCAACTTTTTGGATGTTCTCCGGTGTCAGGACGTCCTTCACTTCAAAGTCCAGATTTTTAATTTCTTTTTCAACCAATTCACGGCCTTTTTCGACATTTTCTTCGCGCCGCTGTTTCTTAAAGAATTGACGGATCTTATGCTTCGCCTGTGAGGTTTGAGCAAGCTTCACCCAATCCTGACTCGGACCATAGGAATGCTTGGAGGTGAGAATTTCAACGATATCACCTGTCCGGAGCTTATGGTCAAGGGTCACCATTTTTCCGTTGACCTTCGCACCGATTGTTTTATTGCCGATTTCAGAGTGAATCCGGTAAGAGAAATCAATCGGGACAGAACCGGACGGAAGCTCGATGACATCTCCTTTTGGCGTAAAGACGTACACCATATCCGAGAACAAATCGATTTTGAGCGATTCCATAAATTCTTCGGCATCTGTTGATTCATTTTGGAATTCCAAAATTTCGCGGAACCATGAAAGCTTTTTCTCAAATGTTGCGCTTTCACTCGCTGCTTTTCCTTCTTTATAAGCCCAGTGAGCCGCAACCCCATATTCCGCGATTTCATGCATTTCAAAGGTGCGGATCTGCACTTCCAGCGGGTCGCCTTTAGGCCCTATAACTGTTGTATGAAGCGATTGATACATGTTCGGCTTCGGCATTGCGATATAATCTTTGAACCTGCCGGGCATCGGCTTCCAGCATGTATGAATAATGCCGAGCACCGCGTAGCAGTCCTTTATACTGTTCACGAGAATCCGGACAGCAAGCAGATCATAAATTTCATTGAATTGCTTATTTTGCAGCACCATTTTTCTATAGATACTGTAAATATGCTTCGGCCGGCCTGAGAAGTCAGCCTTGATGTTGACTTCTTCGACACGTTTTTTCACCTCATTGACAACCTCGTCGACATAAAGCTCGCGTTCTGCGCGTTTTTTCTTCATGAGGTTGACAATTCTGTAATATTGCTGAGGATTCAAATAACGGAGCGCCGTATCTTCCAGTTCCCATTTAATCTTTGAAATCCCGAGGCGATGAGCCAAAGGAGCAAAAATTTCCAGCGTTTCATTAGAAATTCTACGCTGTTTTTCTTGGGGAAGATGTTTCAGCGTCCGCATATTGTGAAGACGATCCGCCAGCTTGATCAGTATGACCCGGATATCTTGAGCCATAGCGACAAACATTTTGCGATGATTTTCCGCCTGCTGTTCCTCTTGAGATTTATATTTAATTTTACCGAGCTTCGTTACACCGTCCACAAGCATTGCCACTTCCTCGGAGAATGCTTCCTTCAGGTCATCAAGCGTCACATCAGTATCCTCCACTACATCATGCAGAAATCCGCCCGCGATTGTGGATGGATCCATTTCAAGATCAACGAGAATTCCCGCAACCTGAATCGGATGAATAATGTAAGGCTCGCCTGATTTGCGGTATTGCTCGCGATGAGCATCTTCAGCGTACAGGTATGCTTTTTCGACAAATGCGATATGCTCATCGGATAGATAACTGCGCGCTTTATCAATAACTTGCTCGGCAGTCAATACTTGTTCGTTCGCCATGGAATCACCTTTTTTAAAATGTAAACTGTATTGTAGTTTATTATCAAGAAAAAAACGATAGATGTAAAGAGCAGAAGTTCAAATCACCAAATAATATATCAAATAAATGCAAAACAATAGGAAAAAAGCACCCTGTATCGAGTGCTTTTTCCTTTATGAGGTTATCTTTAGTATTTCATTAATGTTAAGATGTCATAATTATCAAGTTTATTTCTGCCATCAAGGTAAGAAAGCTCGATTAAGAAAGCGATACCAGCTACAATGCCGCCAAGCTCCTCAACAAGTTTGATTGTTGCTTCAATTGTGCCGCCTGTTGCAAGCAGGTCATCTGTAATAAGCACACGCTGGCCTGGTAAAATCGCATCTTTGTGGATCGTTAATACGTCTTTGCCATACTCCAAACCGTAATCCACTTTGATGACCTCACGCGGCAATTTGCCTTCTTTGCGCACCGGTGCAAAACCGACGCCAAGCGCGTAGGCAACCGGACAGCCGATAATAAAGCCGCGTGCCTCTGGACCGACAACCAAATCAATTTGTTTTTCTTTCGCATATTCCACAATTTGATCTGTTGCATAGCGATAGACATCGCCTTTATCCATCAGTGTCGTAATATCTTTAAATTGCACGCCCTCTTTCGGGTAATCCGGTACAATTGTTACGTATTGTTTTAAATCCATCTGTTTTATGTCCTCCTCGTACTTTCATAAGCCTCTGAATCTTGTTTCATCAGCTTATTCAGCCATTCCTTCAGCTCTTCAGCCGCAGAATAATTCAGCTTTTGATCCAGCTCCATCAGCTGCTGTTTTGCTTGATATGTTTGCGAGTCTGTTAAATCGCGTTTTTTCGCTCCGCTTATTACAGACAGCACACCATTCTCTATTTTAACAAAACCGAGATCAAAAAACACCTTTGTCATGAAATTGATTGTTTCAACGGACCAGCCTTTATGCCTCGCAAGCTCTGAGCCGTGTTTATTCAAGTCAAAAGTGCCTCTTTTCAGCAAGAATGCATAATACCATTTAAAGTGGTCTCTTGCCGGAAAAGATGATAAAAAGTGTTCCTCATGATTGAGAAAGATGAAGTAAATCCGCTCAGGCGCTTTGCCTTCCAACAAACGTGCGAGCATGTCCAGCGAAGGCGGTGAATCCAGTAATACAATATATGCACCGTCAAGTTCATATGCCTTCGCTTGGTCTTCAGAACTGATAACGTGCACGTCATGGCGAAGATCTTCAGACTGAAGAAGCATTGCGGTTTCTTCTTTGAAGGAGACAATGACTCGTTTATCAGACGGAAGGGCGGAAACCGTATCTTTCCACGTGCGTTTTCCTCTTAAGTCAAACAGCTGCCATTCAGCAACAGCCGCATCCTTGATCATCAGCTGCGGTTTTTTTCTGTTATTCCATTCATTGATCGACATTTCACCAACAATCGAAATTTTTGAACCGGGCACTATACTTTCCTCAAGCTCGCCTTTGTTAAAACCGACGCAGTCAAGCTGGGAGGAATCGTTTCTAATCGTCATTTTGACATGATTTTTATTCGCCCCGATTTTGCGGACATCTTCCAGCACTGCGTTTTCTACCATCACATGCGGTTTCGGATTCAGCATGCCGAAGGGGGAAAGCAGATTCATCTCTGTGATGCTTTCAACCGTAATGTCCTCCACGCTGCATACGAGGTCTACTTCCTGTACAGGAATAAAATCTTCTTCTGTAAGCGTATTGTCAGCTATCTCATTCAGCCTGTTCCGCAATTCCGGCACATCTTCGGCATTCAGCGTCATGCCAGCCGCCATTGGATGGCCTCCAAAGTGCGGAAGAATATCTCTGCATTCAGAAAGGCTTTCAAACAAATTAAATCCCCTGATGCTTCGTGCCGAACCTTTGGCGATCCCTTTTTCTTCATCAATTCCAAGGACAATGGCCGGGCGGTAAAAACGGTCTACAAGCTTTGAAGCAACAATTCCGACGACTCCGGGATTCCATCCTGCTTTTGCCACGACAATCGCAGTTTGATTAAGCCCTTCTTGTTCAACCATTTCAATCGCTTCATCCGTCATTTTGCTGACCATCTTTTGCCGTTCTTTATTAAGCTGATCGATTTCAGCGGCAAGCTCTTCCGCTTCAAACGGGTCCTCTGACATCAGCAAATGAACAGCAGGATCGGCCTGTTCAATTCTTCCGACTGCGTTCAGTCTCGGTGCGAGCTGAAATCCGACGGTTTCTTCGTTCGCTTCTCCGATTTCTCCGCCTGAGAGCTTAATCAGTTCTTTTAAGCCAAGCCGGTTCGTCCGCCGGAGCTTTTCGAGACCTAATGTTGCAATTAATCTGTTTTCATCATGCAGCGGAACTAGATCGGCAATGGTGCCGATTGCCGCCAGGTCAAGAAGTTCATCTGGCAATTCGCCCAATAATGCGTGGGCAAGCTTAAACGCCACGCCCACTCCTGCAAGCTCCTTAAAAGGATAGGTGCAGCCAGGCTGCTTCGGGTGAACGATCGCATGGACATCCGGAAGCTCCGGTCCAGGCTCATGGTGGTCGGTAATGATGACATCTAAGCCAAGTTCCTTTGCTACCTTCGCTTCATGGACAGCGGCAATCCCCGTATCAACCGTAATAATGAGTGAGAAGCCTCGTTCTTTAATCGAGCGAAATGCCTGTTCATTAGGGCCGTAGCCTTCTTTAAACCGGTCAGGTATATAAAAATCAACTTGCGCCGACAGCTTTTGCAAAGTGTGCAGCATCACTGACGTACTGGTAACTCCATCGGCGTCATAATCGCCATATATCATAATCTGTTCTTGTTGTGAAATCGCCTGTTTTATTCGTTCTACCGCTTCTTTCATCCCCTTCATCTCATAGGGATCATAGAATTCGGCATCCTTTGTATGTAAAAACAGCCTCGCGTTTTCTGCCTTATCAAAGCCTCTTTTTACAAGCAGCGACGCAACAAGAGGTGTTATGTCCAATTGTTCTGTGAGTGATTTGACCTTTTCCTGATCTGGTCGCTGGATTTCCCATCGCATTTTTGACGCTAACATAAATTCACCCCTCAACCACCCTATTATACTAGAGCAGGCTGAAGGGTTTCAAATATAATTCGAAAACTAGTCTTTTTTCTCAATAATGGCGGATGCATCCTGTGTGTCGGCTTGAACATCATTCAAATGAGCATCCTCTTGGTTATGTATCACATCCTGTGCGGTTTTGGTTTCTTTCCGCAACGCTTTTATTTCTCTCTTTAATTTCATGACTTGAAAAATTCCGGCAGAAAAAACGATCAGCGCCCCCATCAGTACTGAACCTAAAATGACTAGAATAAGCGGCCACTCTGATCTGCCAAACAGGTAATCAACTTCTACGGATCTTACATTAATGACTGCGAAAACAGCGACAAGCAACGTAAAAATAAGTGCAAATATAATCGTCCATTGTTTGTTCATTCGATTACCCCCAAACTTCACTTATTGAGGTTAGTTTCCCTATTCACATTGGTTTTAAACATGGCTTGACGCGAGTCAAGCCCCCAGTGCGGTTAATTTTTCACGGATCAGCCTCTTCAGTCCGTCTCTCTCTCCAGAGATGACGAGTGTATCTCCTTCTTCTATCACTGTTTCAGACCCTGGATTCAATTGCTTTTTCTGATTCTTCTTTAATATAGCGATGACTGTCGCTTGATATTCCTGCCGCACGTCCAAATCACCGATTGTCTTGTGAACGGCTGGTGCTCCTGCTTCTGCTTTAAACCATTCTATGATCAAATCGTCAAGAGCCACTTCCACGGTTTCTAACGCTTTCGGTTTATATGCCATCCCGCCCAGAATCGCAGAAATCTGCCTCGCTTCCGCATCATCAAACTGTACGGATGTCACACATTCTTCATGATCATTTTCGTCAAAATAATACAGCTCTCTTCTGCCGTCGTCATGAATGATAATTGATATTTTATCTTGGTTTCTGGTGACAATCTCAACTTTTTGCCCGATACCCGGCAGCTCCGACTCGCGAACCTTCATACCCAAACCCTCCCACATAAATGAAAACCTGTCACAAATCCTCTTCACACCATTTATATGTTTAATTGTAAGCGTATGTCATTATAGCAAATGTCTATTTTAAGATCAATCAAACGCCAAAAAATCAGGCTGCCCATAATGGACAGCCTGACAGCTACTCTATTGTTCCGTACCTTTTTTTAATTCTTTCCCTTTCCAAACAAGCCAAATTTGCGCGGCAATGTAGAGGGATGAATAAACACCTGTTAACAGCCCAACCAATAGAGCGATTGAGAAGTTTGTAATAGAAGATGCCCCAAAGATCAGCAGTGTTATGACAACAATCACTACAGTTAATACAGTATTAATGGATCTTGTAAAGGTTTGCTGCAAGCTTAGGTTTACGATATGGCTCAAATCGGCAAACGTTTTCGGCTTGCGCTTTTTCATATGCTCGCGAACCCTGTCAAATGTAACGATTGTATCGTTAATCGAATAACCGACAATCGTCAGGACGGCCGCAATAAAGGTAACATCTACCTCCAGCCTTGTAATGCTGAAAAATGTGACGATAAAGAAAGCATCATAAAGCAGTGAAACAATCGCAGCAATCGCCATTTTGTACTCGAATCGGATGGAAACGTAAATAATGATTCCGATTGAAGCAATGGCTACTGCGTACAATGCATTTCTCGCCAGTTCTTTACCAACAGTAGGTGACACCGTGCTGACATTCGGCTCGGATCCGTACTTGTCTTTAAAGTAATCTTTCACTTTTGCAATGGTTTCTTTATCAGGCACTCCTACAAAGCGGGCAACACCAATATTGCTCTTTTCGCCTGACAAGACAACCGTGTCAGGTTCCATGCCAAGTGATGCAAAGTCCTTCTCCACCTGCTCTGTCGTGAGCTTATGGTCACTTTGCACTTCAATCCGTGCGCCGCTCGCAAAGTCAATGCCCAGATTCAGTTTAAATACAAGCAGAATAATAATTCCGGCAACGGTAACTGCACTTGAGAAAATAAAGAAAAAGTTTCGCTTGCTCGTAAAATCCCATTTTTGGAACGGCGTATACGGTTCTGTATTTTCATCTGTGTCCTGGATGTCCACAATATGTTTCTTTTTGACGCCAAACCAGCCTTTTTTCCGGTCTAACCATCTGCTTTCCACAAGAAGCGAGAGCAGAAATCTTGATAAGAAGACTGCGGTAATAAAGCTTGTCAGAATCGACAGAATCAGCATTGTCGCAAACCCTTTAACAGAGCTTGTCCCAAAGACAAAGAGCACAACCGCTGCAATAATGGTTGTAATATTCGCGTCAAAAATCGTCGCAAATGACCGTCTGTTTCCTGAGCGGAAGGCAGAACGGACGGATTTTCCTAGCTTAAGCTCTTCCTTAATCCGCTCATAGGTGATGATGTTGGCATCTACAGCCATCCCGACCCCTAAAATGAGTGCGGCTATTCCCGGAAGAGTGAGAACAGCGTTCATCCAGTCAAAAATCTGGAGCGTAATGTATACATAAACTGATAGCGTAATCACCGCAATCAATCCTGGCAGGCGGTAATAGAAAAGCATGAATAGGAAAATAATAGCTATTCCGACAATACCTGCAAACACCGTATCATGCAACGCCTGCTGTCCAAATTGTGCGCCTACTGATGTTGAGTATTTTTCAGTCAGTTTAACAGGCAGCGCCCCGGCATTTAAAATGCTGGCTAAATCTTTCGCTTCCTGGACTTTAAAATGCCCTTCAATTGTAACGTCTTTTGTGTTTAATTCCTGGCTTACATTCGGAGCGGAAACATACTTAGGGTGCTCTTTTTGAACTTCTTTCTTAAAAGAGTCTCCTTTTTCGTAATCCATCCAAATGACAAGCTGGTTGTTTGGCGCCATTTTCATGACCTTTTTCGTCACTTCACCGAATTTATCAGCATCTTTCAGTTTAATACTGACAATCGGTTCATTTGTTTTGGCGTCGTATGTTTGTTTTGCCCCGTTTTCAACGAGATCAGAACCGTTCAGCAATTCTTTGTCATTTGTATCTCTGAAAGAAAGCTGAGCCTCAGTCGCCAAAATTTCCCGCGCTCTGTTTTGGTTTGTCACACCAGCTAGCTGAACACGAATCCGGTTATTTCCTTCAATTTGGATGTTCGGTTCACTGACACCGAGGACATTCGCCCTGCGGTTCAAAGCCTCTACTGTGCTGACCAGAACGTCTTTTGTGATTTTGTCACCTTTTTTTACTGGCTGTACGTCATACAGCACCTCAAATCCGCCTTGCAAATCCAATCCTAACGTAATATTGTTTGCAGCAGGCTTTGTAAAGTAGCCCAGCCCCGTGCCAATCAATAGAACGAAAAGGAAAAACGCAATCAAGCGTCCTTTTTTCATTATGTATATCCTCCCTTAAACCTATGCAGATCAACTGCTACCTCAGTAGTTCTTCCAATGCTTCCTGACCTTCTTCACTGCCCAGCCAATTAGACGTTTTAAATGACTCAACGGTTGCATAGTTCATAAATTCTCCAATTTTCACTGATAAAATATCCCTTGTCAGTTCATAGATGTGCAGCTCCGATTTCTTTTTCCACTTCTTGTTTTTTAAGTATGACCACAAACTATCGAGCTCAACATCATCATATCCCAGAATCTTAAACTCTTCCAGTTTGCTGTAAAGAAACGGCCTTACGTGGTCTTTATACAGATCGGCTGGATGCTTATCCACGAATTCCACGCTCCTTTTTTATTGTTTTTCAAGAAGACTTGTCATGCTTGGACGATATATACGCATATCTTTATTGTATATGATTCCAGGTAGTTTGAGAAGGCAGGGGGTAAAAATGGCGAAACAGACGTTTTTAAAGGGCACTCTTATCCTTATCGCAGCAGGGATGGTCACAAGAATGCTCGGCTTTGTCAACCGGGTGGTCATCGCCCGATTTATCGGTGAAGAAGGGGTCGGGCTCTATATGATGGCGGCTCCTACCTTTTTCTTAGCCACTACATTAACTCAATTCGGTCTTCCCGTCGCGATCAGTAAGCTTGTCGCTGAAGCCAGCGCACGCGGAGATCATCAAAAAACGAAAAATATTTTAGTCATGTCTCTTACCATCACTGGGATTCTCAGCCTGATTTTCACACCGCTGTTTTTATTTTTCGCCCCGGTAATGGCGGAAACCATGCTGACAGATCAGAGGACGCTGTACCCCCTCTTGGCCATTACTCCGGTCGTGCCGATTATCGCCATATCCAGTGTGCTGAGAGGGTATTTTCAAGGAAAACAAAACATGAACCCGCTTGCCGTTTCACAAGTCCTGGAACAGGTCGTCCGCATTTCTCTCGTGGCTGTATGTACGACGATTTTTCTCCCTTACGGAATTGAATATGCCGCAGCGGGAGCCATGCTTTCTTCAGTTGCAGGAGAGCTGGCGTCACTTGTTTATTTATTCATTTGTTTCAAATTCAAAAAAACAATGAAAATCAGAAAACATTTTTTTCAATCGATTAAAAATGGAAAAGAAACTTTTTCTCAATTAATGAGCGTCTCACTTCCTACAACCGGCAGCCGTTTTATCGGCAACCTGTCTTGGTTTTTTGAACCCATTGTTGTCGCGCAAAGCCTTGCAATTGCCGGAGTGGCGACAGTTGCGGCTACAAAGCAATACGGGGAACTGACCGGCTTTGCCATGACGCTGCTGACTCTGCCCAGCTTTATTACATATTCTTTGTCGACCGCGCTTGTTCCTGCGATAAGTGAAGGAATGGAACAGAAAAAACTTCAGGTGGTTGAATACCGATTGGAGCAGGCCATGCGGCTGTGCCTGCTTAGCGGGGGCATTTCAGTAGTGATTTTATATGTGTTTGCGGATGAGCTGATGAGCGTGATGTATGGGTCCTCAGGTGCAGCCGTGTTTATAAAAGTCATGGCTCCGTTTTTTCTGCTTTATTATTTCCAGGGTCCGCTTCAGGCTGTGCTGCAGGCGCTCAATTTAGCAGGAGCTGCAATGATGAACAGCTTGATCGGAGCCCTTGTAAAAACAGGCCTTATTTTCGTCCTTGCCACGAGACCGTCTCTCGGCATCATGGGTGCTGCATTAGCGATTGTAACGGGCATGGTGCTCGTCACCCTTTTGCATGCAGCGACAGTGAGCAAAGTGCTGCCGATCAGCATCAAAATAAAAGAGTACGTGCTCTGCTTTGCGGTTATTTTTATATGCGGGTTCCTCAGCTCTGCTGTCAAACAATATGTGCGGTTCGGAGAGTCGGAGGCTGTGAATGTTGCCGGATGGATTGCGATAAGCGCTGTTTTCTATATCATCTTGCTGCTCGTTTTCCGTTTAATCAAAAAAGATGAGCTTCGCCGCATCCCTATTATCGGACGCCTGATCGTCCGATGAAAATCAAGTGCGGTGCCCATCTTTTTCATCAATAAAAAATTCGCCGTCAGTAAACGAACAAAATGATATAGCTGAAGGATTCGTATATCCCTGTTTCAATAAATTCTCCTCAAGCCACTGGTTATCTTTGCCGATCCGAGCCAGGTTCTCAGTTTGAATGTCACCGTCAATGATAAGCGGCATCTCCAGCTGTCTATGTTCATCATTGTTTTGTTTTTTTACGACAGTCAGTTTGCCTGACGGCTCTAATATAGCAAATGATACATCAGCCACTCTGTCGATATTATTTTCTCTTAGCTGAACCATCAAATCATCAAAATTATAACGCTGTGATTTCATGGCGTTTTCGTCAATTTTTCCGTATTTAATGATAATGGTGGGCTTGCCGTCAAGAAGCTGACGTACGTTCCGGTTTTTTAAGGATATGTATGCAAACGTCACTTGGATCATCATTAGCACAAGCATTGGCAAAATGGTATGAAACAGATGGTCCTCTACGTTTTCTATGGCCAGGACAGCAATTTCTGCCATCATGATAAAGACAACGAGATCTAATATACTAAGCTCTCCGATCTCCCGCTTGCCCATGAAACGAAAAATAATCAGGATCACAAAATATAATACGACTGTGCGAAACGTTATAGTAAGAAGCTCTTCCATCATGCACCTCCAACTCATCATAGCATGCAACAAAACATACGATTTATGTAAGAAAAAGTGATCGTATTTCATAAAGCTTTTACGTCTAATTCACGGAACGAGGGAATACATTTTTACAAAGACGAGCCATCAGCATGTCTGAGGCTTTGTTTAAAAAGAACAGAAGCCTTTATAGATAGGCAGGGAGGAGAAATTCATGGAGGAAACGAAACAAGTTGGAAAAGGCATACTCTACGGCTTAATCGCTATTTTTTCAGCCATGCTCCTAACGAGTTTAGCCGTTTCACTTTTACTGACAGCAACCTCGCTTGAAGAATCATCATTCAACTGGCTGATCACCGCCGTATCATTTCTTTCTTTATTTATCGGCGGATTCATATCTGGCGGGAAAGGGAAGGAAAGAGGATGGCTGATTGGGGCATTGACTGCTTTAAGCTTTTCCTTGATTATTTTACTGTTTCAATATCTGGGATTCGGAAAAACATTTACAGCAGAACAGCTGCTCTTCCATCTTGGCTTTTTAGGCGTATGTATGCTTGGCGGCATTTTCGGAGTGAATTTGAGAGGAAGCAGATCTTCCTAATAAAAAAAGAGCGGGGGTTACCCGCTCTTTTTTGTTTGCTATGTATGAACTCCTGCTGTTATTCAGCAGCAGAAGTTTCTCTGATCGCGCGGCGGTCGAAAGTAAGACGTGTGTTATCACCAGTCTTAATGACGACTTTGCTTTCGTCGATAGAGTCAACTGTACCGTGCAATCCACCGATTGTCACGACTGAATCGCCTTTTTTCAGTTCCTCCTGCATTCGACGCACAGCTTTTTGCTGCTTCTGCTGCGGACGGATCAGCAAGAAATAAAGAACCGCAAACATTAAAATAATAGGAACTAATGTACCTAAAGTACCTGTCATCTTTTTCCCCCCTTTCTGAAACAAACTCGCCATTATGGCTTTTTATATTAGAAGCTTTTCGCATTTGGCTTGTTATAGCCGTAACGCTCAAAGAACTCTTCTCTGAAATCACCCAGACGATCCTCGCGAATAGCCTGTCTTACCTGCTCCATTAAGTGTAACAGAAAATGAAGGTTATGGTAAGTTGTTAATCGGAGTCCAAACGTTTCATTGCAGCGAATCAAGTGTCTGATATACGCCCGTGTGTAATTTTTACATGTGTAGCAATCACACTCTTCATCAATCGGACGGAAGTCTCTCTCAAATTTTGCGTTTTTCATATTGAGCCGTCCTTCAGCAGTAAACACCGTGCCGTTCCGTGCAATACGGGTAGGCAGCACACAGTCAAACATGTCTACTCCGCGGATCGCTCCGTCAATCAGAGCATCCGGAGAACCGACTCCCATCAGATACCTCGGCTTATCCTTCGGTAAAAGCGGTGTCGTAAATTCAAGCACCCGGTTCATAACGTCTTTCGGTTCACCAACGGACAATCCACCTATAGCATATCCCGGAAAATCAAGGGAAATCAAGTCTTTCGCGCTTTGTGTACGCAAATCTTCGTATTCTCCCCCCTGAACAATACCAAACAGGCCTTGCTCGTCCTGCCGGGCATGGGCATTCAGGCAGCGTTCAGCCCAGCGGCTTGTCCGCTCAACTGACCGTTTCATGTAATCGTATTCTGCCGGATATGGCGGGCATTCGTCAAATGCCATCATAATATCAGAGCCGAGTGCGTTTTGGATCTCCATCGCTTTTTCCGGAGATAAAAACAGCTTATCTCCATTTAAGTGATTGCGGAAGTGAACGCCCTCTTCCTCTATATTACGAAACTTGCTTAATGAAAAGACCTGAAAACCGCCGGAATCTGTTAAAATTGCGCGGTCCCAGTTCATAAATTTATGGAGTCCGCCCGCTTCTTTTACAATATCCTGTCCCGGGCGAAGCCATAGGTGATATGTGTTGCTTAATATGATGCCCGCGTCCATTGCCTTCAGCTCTTCAGGCGCCATTGTTTTGACTGTCGCCAGTGTGCCGACCGGCATAAAAACAGGCGTTTCAAAGGAGCCGTGGGGAGTATGCACTCTGCCCAGGCGCGCCCCTGTTTGTTTGCATTCTTTTATAAATTCATAGCGTATTGGTTGTTCAGCCACTTTTTATGAGGCCTCCTGTTCTCAATTTATATAATCAGCATTGCGTCGCCGAAGCTGAAGAAACGGTATTCTTCTTCAACCGCATGGTTATACGCACGCAGAACGTTTTCTCTGCCTGCAAGCGCACTGACCAGCATAATCAATGATGATTTCGGCAAGTGAAAGTTTGTAATCATTCCGTCAATGGCTTTGAATTCATAGCCCGGATAAATAAAAATAGATGTCCATCCGCTTGATGCTTTAAATCGCCCATCATGTTCACCGGCAATCGTTTCAAGCGTGCGGGTTGAGGTCGTGCCGACAGAAATAATCCGTCCGCCCTTTTCCCTTACGCTGTTTAAAGCCGCGGCCGTTTCTTCTGACATTTGATAGAACTCTGCATGCATATTATGCTCTTCCACTTCATCGGCACTGACCGGACGAAACGTTCCGAGACCGACATGCAGTGTGATGAACTCAATCTGAACACCTTTGTCCTTCAGCTGCTGTAAAATGTCTTCCGTGAAATGAAGTCCGGCTGTAGGCGCAGCGGCAGATCCGATTTCTTTTGAAAACACAGTTTGGTAGCGCTCTCTGTCATCAAGCTGTTCCTTAATATATGGCGGAAGCGGCATTTCTCCGAGTGATTCCAGCACCTCGTAAAAAATACCGTCATATTGGAACTCAACTTTTCTGCCGCCATGCTCCAGCTCTTCCGTGCAGACAGCTTTTAATCTGCCGTCTCCAAATGTTACAACGGTTCCTTTTTTTACCCGTTTTGCCGGTTTGACGAGCGTTTCCCACCTGTCACCGGCTTCCTGTTTCAGCAAAAGCAGTTCTACTTTTGCCCCCGTATCCTCTTTTGTTCCGAATAACCGGGCAGGCAAAACGCGGGTATTGTTCAGCACGAGACAATCCCCTTCTTTAAAGAAACTGATGATCTGTTTAAACGAGCTGTCTGTCAGCTCTCCTGTATGTTTATCAAGCACCATCAGCCTTGAAGCGTCACGCTGTTCCAATGGCACCTGTGCAATTAAACGTTCCGGAAGTTCAAAATCAAATAAATCAACTTTCATAATTTCACCTTTATTCTAGTCTTTTGTTATTTCATTCTGCCGAAAAGATTAAGCAAGATTGATAATACCACACTTATGATAATACAAGTGACAACCGGGAAGAAAAACGTCACATTTCCTTTTTTTACAAAAATATCTCCCGGCATCTTGCCGACAAAATGCAAAACCGCTCCGATAATAAGCAAAACAGCACCAAGAATCATAATGATCTTAGGAAATTCAGTCATATCGGGGAGCCTCCATTTGAAAATGATGATAAACGGCCGGTGTGACGATCCTTCCCCGCGGCGTTCTCTGGATAAAACCGATTTGCAGAAGATACGGTTCGTATACATCTTCAATCGTATGCGGTTCTTCGCCGATCGTGGCTGAAATCGTATCAAGCCCCACCGGACCGCCGTTAAATTTTTCGATCATTCCCATCAGCAGCTTGTGATCAATGTGATCCAAACCAAGACGGTCGACTTGAAGCCGCTCCAAAGCGTCCTGAGAAATCTCTTCTGTAATCCGGCTGTCGCCTAACACCTGTGCAAAATCCCGGACCCTTCTCAGCAGGCGGTTGGCCACCCGCGGCGTTCCTCTTGATCTTCTGGCAATCTCAAGCGCTGACGGCTGATCAATTTCAACCTCAAACACATCAGCCGTTCTCGTAACAATATCAGCAAGCTCTTCTTGTGTATAATACTCAAGCCGCGACATGACGCCGAATCGATCTCTTAAAGGCGCAGTCAAAAGCCCTACTCTTGTCGTGGCGCCGACCAGTGTAAAAGGCGGAAGATCAAGACGGACTGAACGGGCAGAAGGCCCTTTTCCAATGACAATATCAAGACAAAAATCTTCCATTGCCGGATAAAGCACCTCTTCAATCGATCTGTGCAGCCTATGTATCTCATCGATAAATAATACATCCCCCGGCTCGAGCGCCGTTAAGATCGCAGCCAAATCACCCGGCCTTTCAATCGCAGGTCCCGAAGTCGTCCGCAACTCCACTCCCATTTCGTTGGCAACGATGGAAGCAAGCGTCGTTTTTCCAAGCCCTGGCGGACCGTATAAAAGAACATGATCAAGCGTTTCCTGTCTCATTTTTGCGGCATCTATAAAAACACGCAAATTCTCTTTTACCTTATGCTGCCCGATGTATTGAACCAGGCGCTGAGGCCTCAGGCTTTGCTCTATCACTGATTCATGGTTGTCTGCTTCACTTGAGACGAGCCGTTCATCCATGAACATCACCTTACTTCAATAGTTTTTGTAATGCTTTTTTTACGTACTGGTCTGTTGTCAGACCAATATCCTCTTTTAAGTGAGGAAGTACCTTTTTGATTTCTTTTTCGGCATAACCAAGTACCCTGAGGGCCTCGAGTGCTTCTTCAAGCGCCGTTTCTGCCGTTTGTTTTTCAAGTCTTTCTTCATGATTGAACAGATTTTCAATCATTTCAGGCACGACGTCAGCCAGCTTTCCTTTTAAATCAAGGATAATCTGGCGGGCAGTTTTTTTGCCGACGCCCGGAAACTTGACTAAAAAGGCTTCATCTTCATTTTCAATTGCTTGAATGACCGCTCCCGGGTCACCTGATCCCAAAATGGCGAGTGCCCCTTTTGGACCGATTCCGGTCACATTTAACAGCTTTGTAAAGAGCGCTTTTTCCTCCCTTGTTGAAAAGCCGTATAGTAAAAACGCATCTTCTCTTACATGATGGTACGTAAAAATGGTTTCTTGACTTCTCTCCTTATATATAAACGGATTTGGCGTAAAAATCTGATAGCCGATGCCGCCGTTTTCTATCACAATATATTGGGGAGATACATAATCAATCGTCCCTTTAACAAATTCGATCACGAAAATTCACCTCTTTGACTGTTCTTCATTGTACCATAAAAACAGCCAAAGGCTTAAAGAAAAGTTAACATATGTTCGCTTCTCATTCATTGTTCCACGAAAAAAAAGACATGAGCACATGTCTTCAATCAGCAGTGGTCACCCGCTGTACGTCTTGATATGTTCTATGACATCTTCAAACTCCGCTTTCGTCCGAAACGGAATGCCTTTTTCGAGATTTTTTTGCATATGGCTCTCCAGTCTTTCTAAGTCAATTTGAAAAAAAGATTGAATCGGTTCAGAATCCGACTCCGGCCGTCCATGAAAAGTGGAAATTACTCCGCTGTCAGAAACGCCGATATAACCATTCACCTTGCTGAGCGGAGAAATATCGTCCACCTGCTTCCGAAATAGAACGTACCCATTTTTATGTTCGACAAGCGTCCATCCCGCATAATCCGCCCAAAAGTCATCCATGGACAGCACCTTTTCACGCTTATGCTCGATGCTGACCTCTCCATCCAAATACACTTTTTCAAGCTGCACATGCACTTGCAGCGGTTCATAGTGCTCCACTTCCGCCCCTGACGCGCGGGGAGCACCCATTAGAAAAGCTGCGGCTGAGCATAAAATCCCCAGCAACAGATACGCAGTGCTAAATCGTTTCACCCTTTACACCTCTTTGCACACGTTTATGACTAGTCTGACCAAAGAGGCTACTGCTTAACCGTTTCCTCAAAATTTGTTTGCACATTTTTCCTGACAAGCCGTTCCTCTGGATACATATCGGCGTGCCGTTCTGAAATCGTCAGAAATTGTGTCAGGAAAGCACTGAGAAAATATAATGACGCAAAAATCCATATCACGCCGCCTGCGCCGAGCGGGCCGATAAAAAGGCTCACGATGCCGGGAGCAATAAAAGCGCACAGACCCGACCCCAGATTTAACACAGACATGGCAGCACCTTTGTTATCAGGCGCAAGCGTCGGCAAAAGCGCGCTTAATGGAACATATCCGGCCAGTGCCGCACCGTAGCAGCAGGCAATGATCATCAGCACCCAGTACTGATGCCCAATCAATTGCGGCGTGTAATAGAGCGCCAGTGTAAAAATGCCGCAGCCGACTCCGCCAAACCACATGACAGTATTGCGCCAGCCCAGTTTATCTCCGACCGCGCCGAAAATGATGTTAAATACAATGTTGACAAAAAACAGCGTCCCCCAAATTTGCAGCCATTCTGAAACAGAATAGCCGTAACGCGCCAAATAGGTCGGAAGAAATATCGCAAATCCGAATTGTCCGATAGCATTTATTGTCTTGACTACGCCGCCGATGCCGACTTTAGGATTTTCAAACATAATTGTAAACGCCTTCGACAGCTCTTTCCATTTCGGCTGATCTTGTTTTTGTACAGGCATAAATTTATCTTTATTAAAAAACAGTGCGAGAACTCCGCCTGCTGCCACAAATAGTAAAGCGCTCCAAAGCGTATTGATTTCTCCAATCGCCGGAACCGCATAGCTCGAATAAAACGGTCCAAGCACGTTCAGGCCGCACGTAAACATAAACCAAAACCAGCCGACGGCTTTACCAAGGATTTGCTGAGAGGTGCTGTATGATACCCATACAAGAAACGAGTATGCAAACAGCGGGTATCCCAAGCCCCTGAGCGCGTAGCTGCCCAAGAGAGCCGGATAGTACATATGAGGAATCGCCCAGCCGATAAAAGCAACCGAACCGAGGATAAAAGCAAGTAAACCGACCGTCATCGTCTTTCTTGGCCCCCAAGTCTGGACAAAGGTTCCTGATAGCCAAGCCGAAATCGTGACAGCAATGCCATACACCGTAAACAGCGAAGCAGATTGCTGCATACTGAGACCGTGATCAACAAGAAAAGGAGACAGCCATCCTTGCTCAAGTCCGTCTCCAACCATAAAGATGACCACACCAATATAACCCCAAAGCATGTGAGAAGGAATTCCGATTTTGTTTAAAGCATTTCCTTTAGCATGTGCTGTATTCATGATTTCCACCGCCTACTTTTTATAAAGTATCAATGGAATGTATATACCCAAGCTTGCTGTATTGCAATCCCTTTATCTGAATATTAAAAAACAATTTTCTCAGTATGTTCAATGCTGACAGGCATGCCTAAAGCGAGTGACTGCTGAGCCGCCCTTGCTATTCGTTCCGCCTGAAAGCCGTCATCGCCGGTGCAGGCAGTCTCCCGATTGGTTTTGATCGCATCTGCAAACTGAAGAATCTCTTCTGTGTAGGCTTCCTTATAGCGTTCAAGAAAAAAGAAATGCGGTTTATCCTTCATGACAAAGTCAGCCGTTGACACTTCTACCGTCGTCGGCCTGCTGTTATCCGCTGCTGCCGAGCCTTTCGTGCCGAAAACCTCGACCCGCTGGTCATATCCGTACACAGCTTGACGGCTGTTGTCTATCACACCCATGGCACCGTTTGCAAATGTCAAGGTAATGACAGCCGTATCAATGTCCCCCAGCTCTGCAAAGGACGGATTCACCAAAGCCGCTCCTTTTGCATACACTTCCGTCACTTCACTTCCCATGATGTATCTCGCCATATCAAAATCGTGAATCGACATATCGATAAATAAGCCGCCTGATGTGCGGACATAATCAACATTCGGGGGTTCAGGGTCCCGTGACGTAATTTTTAATAAATGAGGCGTGCCGATTTCACCATTTGAGACAATGGTTTTGATTTTCTTAAAATGAGGGTCGAAACGGCGGTTAAATCCGACTTGCAGCTTAACCCCATGTTTCCGCACGGCCGCAAGTGCCTCCTTCGTTTCATCAGGAGAAAAACTGATTGGTTTTTCACAAAAAATATGTTTTTTCGCCTCAGCTGCTTCTCTGATGATTTGCGCATGTGTGTTTGTTGGCGAACAGATAAAAACAGCGTCAATATCAGGATCAAGCAATAAATCTCTATAGTCAGCGGTTATGTATTCAATGTGGTGACTGGCGGCCCAATCCTGTAAACAGCTTGCAGAAATATCAGAAACCGCTTTTATTTTCATATGAGGAATCCGATGTATATTTTGAACATGAAGTTTGCCGATGCGCCCTGCACCGATAATTCCTGTCACCATCTGTTTCGTCATGGCGTGTTCCCCCTTGATAGTTTACGAAAGCGCTTTATTTCAAATTAATAGTATCCCATTTGTAAGCGCTTTTCAAGGAGTGGGATAAACGTTTTCATGTCTCTTTTATCACAATCAAAGCTTATAGGTAGCCTTCTTTCCCAAGACCAGATACACTATATTTAGGCTCTTTTTCCTGAACAGTTTTGGATTTTCCTATAAACAACTGCATAAAATAGAGCAAAGAAGGTGAATGAAATGCTGACAAAAGCAGAGGCACTGGCCCATTCAGTCATATACCGCCAAAACAGCAGATTTGATAAAGTCAAAGAGAAACCCGAGGAATTAACATTGATCGGCAAGGGACGAAGCGCCTATGTGTTTGCCATAACAGAAGGTGACCGGAAAATGGCGCTGAAGGTATTTTTTCCGGAGTATCAAGCGACAGCCGTCAAAGAAGCAGCGATTTATGAAAAATTAGACGGATCCGCATTCTACCCTGACATTTATGAAACTGGTGATTCATTTATTTTAATGGAATATATTAAAGGCGATACCTTTTACAACTGCCTGAAAAAAGGCATCGCGATCAGCGACGATATGATTCAGCAGGTAGAGGACGCACTTTCTGACGCCCGTGCAGCTGGCCTCAACCCGTCAGACATTCATTTGCGCAATCTGATTCTGACAGAATCCGGAGCAGTGCGGGTCATTGATGTTGCGAGATTTGAACAGACGAAAACGTGCACGCAGTGGGACGATTTAAAAACGGCGTATCATACGCTTTATAAAAAGCCGATTTTCCCGAAAAAAATCCCGGGCTTTTGGCTTGAGGTTATTGCTTTTTTATATAAAAAAGTTTGGTTTCAGAAGCGCTTTGCACAACGGAAAAGAAAATATTCTTCATAGAAAAGGCAGCCGCATAAGCGGCTGCCTTTATCATTTTATTTTTACTTTCTGACAGCAGAAATCAATTTCATTTGTTCAGGCGACAGCTTGATGCGATATCCTCTCACACTCAAATAAACCGCGTCTGAGTTCTTTTCGCTGGAATGACAATATGTGTTTTCCATTTCTGTCTCCCCCACCCTTTATCTATTTTCCTTTATCATACCTTCACTTTATTGAGGAAATTTTAAAGAAATGTAAAGATCGTATAAAATCCGCGATATGATAAAATGAGAGAAAAAAAGGGAGAGAGTCACATCAAAACACGCAGTAAAGTCCCTCTTATTATATTCTCATGTCTTCTGTTCTTCGGCGGTGCCGTTTATTGGATGTTTTTTTCACTCAAAAACGTTCCGAAAGGCAGCCTCGTACAATCAGTGGAATCACCGGACGGAAGCTATACGCTAAACACTTATGTATCCAAAAATACCTTAGGCTCAGATGCCGCCAGAGGCGAACTCGTGAATGAAAAAACAATCTATTGGAATTATCCTGACAGCAGACCATCTGTTAAATGGTTGAACAACAATACAGTAAAAATCGGCAGCCAGACTTTACATCTCGATATCGATGAAACTTATGATTGGCGAAAGGATGATCATTGGATTCGTGAGGAACCGCCGCAAGCATCAGTGAGATGAGATAATGAAAGATCCTTCTCGTTTTGCCTTTTATATACGCAATGAGCTTGGCTATTTATTTCTCAAAGACTGTTTCATAATTGGTGTCCACATGCCTTTATAAACAGAAGCGCGGCGTACTTCATACGCTGCGCTTTTTTTCACCCCATTCTCCCCTCTCATGATCATTACACGTTATATAATGTGACAGATTGATTGTAAAAATAGTTCAATTAACCCAAAATCCTCTTTATAAAGCAATCGAAACGACGTGAGGAGGAAGCTTGATGGCAGATTTTGTTGCTAGTTTAAACGCGGTCTTATGGAGTACACCCGTCATTTATATTTTATTAGGAATTGGATTGATCTTTTCTATTGTGACCCGTTTTTTACAAGTCAGACACATCAAGGAAATGATTGTGCTGATGTTTCAAGGCAAGAGCTCAGAGGCAGGGGTATCTTCGTTTCAAGCATTATCAATCGCTCTGTCCGGCAGGGTGGGGACCGGAAACATTGCAGGTGTGGCAACAGCAATTGCGTTCGGCGGACCCGGCGCGGTGTTCTGGATGTGGGCCATTGCTTTTATCGGTGCTTCGAGCGCCTTTGTTGAATCTACTCTTGCCCAAATTTATAAAGTGAAACAAGGCGGCCAATATCGAGGCGGACCCGCTTATTATATAGAAAAAGGATTAGGCATTAAGTGGTTTGCTGTTTTATTTGCGGCTGCGGCCCTTATTGCAATGGCTCTCCTTATGCCAGGGGTCCAGTCCAACTCCATTGCAGCGGGCGTCCAAAATGCATTCGGCATCTCTCCTGCCATTACTGGCTGTTTTCTTGTTCTCTTATTAGGTTTTATCATTTTCGGAGGTGTAAAACGTATCGCCAGTGCCTCACAAATGATTGTCCCGTTTATGGCAGTCGGATACATTCTGCTCTCTCTGATCATCATTGTGATGAATATTTCTGAACTGCCTGCTGTCATTTCTTTGATTTTCAGAAGTGCTTTTGCATTAGATTCCGCATTCGGCGGTCTCATCGGCATGGCCATTTCATGGGGCGTCAAACGAGGCATTTATTCAAACGAAGCCGGACAAGGAACAGGCCCTCATCCTGCTGCCGCCGCAGAGGTATCTCATCCGGTAAAGCAAGGATTGGTTCAGGCATTTTCTGTTTATATCGACACTTTATTTGTATGTTCCGCTACAGCATTCATGATTTTATTTACCGGTATGTACAATACACAGGCTGCCGACGGTTCATTTATTGTCAATCACCTGAAAGGTGTAGAAGCTGGACCGGGCTTCACTCAGGCCGCCATTGACAGTGTGCTGCCCGGCTTTGGTGCAGGCTTTGTCGCTATCGCTTTGTTCTTCTTCGCTTTTACAACCATTATGGCTTATTACTACATCGCTGAAACAAATATCGCATATTTAGCGAGAGGCAGAGAAAGCAAGTGGGCAATGCTCGGCTTAAAAATGATCATTTTAGCCGCGACATTCTACGGTGCTGTCAAAACCGCTACACTTGCTTGGGCATTAGGTGACGCGGGACTTGGCATTATGGTTTGGCTGAACGTCATTGCCATTGTTTTGCTCGCCAAGCCGGCGCTTATTGCGTTAAAGGATTATGAGCAACAGAAGAAACAAGGCTTAGACCCAGTCTTTGATCCTAAAGCTCTCGGCATCAAAAACGCTGATTTCTGGGAGAAAGAATACACACACGAAAATGAGCGCGTCTCTTAAGACGTAAAAAGACCGGTCTGAGATCACTTCGCGCCGGTCATTTTTATATTACTGGTAATTTGTATACACTGCCTGAACATCATCATCGTCTTCAAGCGCATCAATCAATTTATCCAGTTTTTCAACAGCCTCATCATCAGCATCTGCATATGTTTTCGGAATCATGGTTACTTCAGCTGAATCGACTGGATAATTTGCTTCAAGTGCTGTTTTTACCTCTTCAAAACGTTCAGGCGCTGTTAATACCTCAAAGTATTCATCCTCTGTCTGCAGCTCTTCGCCGCCCGCTTCTATGACATCAAGCATCAGGTCATCCTCTTCTATTTGCCGATGTGTACGGTCAATTGCAATGTACCCCTTCCGTTCAAATAAAAATGATACACATCCGCTTTCTCCGAGACTTCCGCCGTTTTTATTGAAAGCTGTCCGCACATTTGTCGCCGTACGGTTTTTATTATCAGTTAAGCACTCCACCATGACGGCAACCCCTGAGGGACCGTAGCCTTCATAGGTGATTTCCTCGTAGCTGCTGCCGTCCTGGCTTCCTGCGGCTTTTTTTAGGGCACGGTCTATATTATCATTTGGCATATTGGCGCCTTTTGCTTTTTCAATCACAAGCCGCAATGCTGAATTTGCTTCAGGATCGGCTCCGCCTTGCTTTGCTGCCACATAGATTTCTTTAGCAAGCTTCATAAATACTTTTCCGCGCTTTGCGTCTTGCGCATTTTTTCTTTTTTGGATGTTTTTCCACTTAGAATGGCCAGCCATGCTTTCACCTTCCTTGATATTTCTATGTACACTTTAATGGGTATTGCAAGCCGTTGTAAAGAAAAAGACCGCCGGGAATCACTCTCCGGCAGCCTTCTTAGTCCTAGCGTCTGTTCATTTTATGAAGTCTTGTGAACAGTCCTTTATCTGTAGATACTTGAACGTCACGGCCATCCGCATAGTTTCGTGCGGCTTTTTTGACATTTTGCCTGTCAGACTGTGTGAAATCAGCGTGGCTTCTGACAGCGATGACTACTTTGTCATCCGTTACCATCACTTGTGTGTCGTTGACGTTTTTGACTTGTTTCACACGATTGGCGATTTTTGCGGCAAGTCTTCTGTTCTCTTGGTTGTCATACCCGTTGTTGTTCGTCCCATTTCGGTTCATATTTCTGTTATTTGTGTTGTTATATGTTCCGTCAGTTGCCAATGGGACGCGATCATCTGCAGTAACACGGTCGTTTACATTGGTTGTGTTTCGGTCACGGCCGTTTTGGCCGTTCTGGTCCTCCATCAATTCAGAGACCGGGCCGTCGTGATCCATCCCGTCTCCCTGTCTGTCAGCGTCATTCTCATTTGTATAATATCCGATTGGACGGGTATTGCCGTTATTACCGTTATTACGCGTATCATTAAGGGCATCATTATTTGCGCCGCATGCTGTTAATCCGGCTGTCATCAAAATGAGGCCTGCAATTGTTAACTTTCTACCCAATGGAAAAACCCCCCGAGGACTGATTGAGCATGTTGTGCTCGTTTTTATCATGTGCATCAGGGAGATATGTTAAGCGTGTCAGTTATGACCATTCGACGATTGTAAGGCAATATAAAAAAAGGAACGATTTACATCGTCCCGAACAATCATTCACTTTCTTCTTCAGGGCGTCCAAACATCTGGTTTGTTGAAGGCTGATTTGGCATGGAAGTTCCGGCTGCATACGGATTCGGATTTGCTCCTCCGTAAGGCATATAAGGAGTTCCATATGCTCCTCCCTGATAACCAGGTGCTGAGAAGTATGGCTGCTGATCATCGTCACACCCGCAATCATCATGATCCTTAAATGGCGGCATATAACCATGCGCCATATTTGGCTGATAAGCACCCATCACTTGAGGAGCGCCATAATAAGGACCATATGGCATATGCCCATAAGGAGATCCATAAGCCGGCGATGCATATTGAGGCGCGCCGTGCGAAGGCTGATATCCGTAATGCCCGTGATGGCTGTTTTCATGATGCTGGTTATCATATTCACCCGGATCATATTGCGAAGGTGATACAAAACTTGGCTGGAAGCCATAAGGCTGATGCATCGGAAATGCATGTGCAGGATAGTATGGGTAGCACAGGCCGGATCCAGGCAGAATCGGTGAGACAGGAACCGGACATGGCACAAAATGGGCTGGATACGGATAGTATGGCTGAACTGCCGGCATATTCGGAACAGTGTGGTGGATGTTTTCTTCTTCCATACCGCCTACATCTGGCGCTTTAGGCGTATTAGGCATATTCGGATAATTTGCATTCTCCATATTACTCATTGCCTCCTGTTGTGGAAATTGATCTTGCATGTCATACATATGATCTATATTTCCGTCATGATGCTTTTTAGGCTCCTCCGGTTTAGGAGGCGACCAAGGCTGAAAAAGCTGATTCATATCATAATAATCGTTCACATCAGCTTCAGGATACACATTATCATGCAAATTCGGCATCGGCGGGACAAAAGGAACAGACTGCTTTTCTTTCGGTTTTGTGTCTTCTACGTCGACAACGGATTTAGGCTTCTCCTTGGAAAATGGGTGTTCTTGCTTCTCATCCCCGACTGCCGCCGGACTTTTGCCCGCTTTTATCTCTTTTCTGACTGGAACACCTCCAGACGGCACTTTTATTTTCATCCCAGGCATGATTAAATCTGGATTGCTGAGCTGCGTATTGAGTTTTTTTACTTCCTCAACATCAACTCCGTATTTTTCAGCTATTTTCCAGAGTGAATCGCCTTTTTGAACGATATGGATTTTCAACGTTTTCCCCTCCTATGCAAAACGTGAACAGTTCAGTTGTGATTACAATATGTTTCTTCACAACATATGCCTGATCGAAAGAAATTATGAGTACAGGAGGGGAAATATTTCTGGTTTACGTGATGGAAAGCATTCGATTCAGCGCAAGAAGGGCATCGTCCTGAATGACTTTCGGCACTTTGATCACGCCTGCTGGTTCTCCTTTTTCTATTTGTTCTAAAGACCAGAGCAAGTGCGGGAGGTCAATTCGATTCATCGTCAGACATGGACACATATCCGGATTGAGTGATTCGATCTGTTTGTCGGAATGCTCTTGAATCAGTCGCTGAACAAGATTCATTTCTGTACCGATTGCCCATTTGCTTCCCGGCTGAGCGTGGCTGATTGTATCAATAATATATTTCGTTGATCCGCTGTCGTCGCTTTGCATTACGACTTCATGGGAGCATTCAGGATGAACAATGATCCGGATGTCAGAATCTCGTTCTCTCAAATCATTTATGTTTTTCACGGTGAATTTTTCATGAACAGAGCAGTGGCCTTTCCAAAGAATAACCTTGATATCGTTTTGTTCTGCCTCGTTCTCTAATTGATCTTGAATCGGGTCCCAGACAGCCATGTCCTCAAGCGGTATACCCAGTTCATAAGCGGTGTTCCTTCCTAAATGCTGATCAGGCAGAAATAAAATGCGTTTTTTCTGTGTAAACGCCCATTCAAGCACTTTTTTGGCATTGGATGAGGTTACAGTCGCTCCGCCGTGCTTTCCGACAAATGCCTTGATCTCCGCTGTGGAATTCACATAGGTTAATGGTATGATCGTGTCGCCGAATATATGCTGAAGTTTCTCCCACGCCCTGTTCGTCTGCTGCATGTCAGCCATATCAGCCATAGAACAGCCCGCTCTCATATCTGGCAGGATGACCGTTTGGTCCGTACCTGTCAGCATATCAGCGGTCTCTGCCATAAAATGTACGCCGCAAAATACAATATATTCCGCATCCTTATTTTTTTCCGCCATTTGGGCAAGCTGGAGTGAATCGCCCGTTTGGTCAGCAAATTGAATTACTTCATCCTTTTGGTAATGATGGCCTGGAATAAACAACCTGCTCCCGAACTTTTCCTTAATGGCTGCAACACGTCTCTCCATCTCTTTCATTGACAGCCCTTTATAATGGTCAGGCATCATTTCAAATTGTTTGATTGCATCAAGAATTGACATAACCGCATTCCTCCACTGACTGATTTGTTAACGCTACATCCATGCTGATATCTAAGCTTCTGACTGAATGAGTCAGAAATCCTAAGGAAATATAATTCACACCCGTCCCTCTAAAAGCGGGCAGAGTTTCTAATGTAATTCCTCCGGAAGCTTCGGTTTTAATGTGATCTGGTGTGATATTTGCAAAATGGCGGACAGTGTCAGGCGGGCAATTGTCAAACATAATGACATCAGCTTCAGCAAGAATGGCTTCTCTGAGCTGCTCCTCAGATTCAATTTCCACTTCAATATTCACCATGTGCCCTGCTGCCTGCCGCGCTTTTTCACACGCCTTTACAATGGAACCGCAAGCTGCAATATGATTATCTTTGATCATGATTCCGTCGTACAGGCCGAATCGATGGTTATATCCTCCTCCGACCCTGACCGCATATTTTTCGAGCATTCTTAACCCCGGCGTCGTTTTCCTTGTGTCACAAACCTTAATCTGTTCATCATCAAGCCGTTCAACAGCCTGCCTTGTCATCGTCGCAATACCCGACAGCCTTTGAATAAGATTTAATACTACCCTC
Source organism: Bacillus sp. FSL K6-1012 (assembly GCF_037964915.1). Lineage (NCBI taxonomy): Bacteria > Bacillati > Bacillota > Bacilli > Caryophanales > Bacillaceae > Bacillus > Bacillus sp. FSL K6-1012. Next base: position 2,869,357 of record NZ_CP150175.1, read on the forward strand.
TCTCCAGAAAGAAGAGCAGCGGCCGGCCCGCGTAAGACGGCAATCACATCACCCTTTCGCAAATGATCTCCATCTTTTTTGTGTAAAAACGTCTGAACCTTTTCATCTAATAAAGCAAAGCCTTCCTTAATCACCGCAGCTCCGGCGAAAATGCCGTCTGACTTTGCAACAATTGAGGCCTCACAGTTCTGTCCTTCAAAGATGGACTGTGATGTAAGATCTCCCGTCCCTATATCCTCATGAAAAAAGTGATTCAGCAATTTTTTCAGCTGTAAATGATTCATTTCTCCAAATCCCTTCGTTTTTTCTCATTTTGGTTCCCTTTTTTGTATGGACAATTTGTTTTCCTTGCCAGCCTGCATCAGCCTGAGGAATATCAATTCGAAAATGCGCCCCCCTGCTTTCTTCCCGCAATAGAGCAGACGAAGTCATCAGCTTTGCAACCTGCCACAAGTGAGAAAGCTCCAGCTGCGGAATTGTGATATCCTTCACATTTATCTTCTGAGATGGGAGCCCATAAAGCCAATTGCTCATCTCAATCAGTCTGTCTTTTTCTCTTACTATGGACATGTCGCTTGTCATTCTGTTTTGCAGTTCAGAAAGCTCGATATTCGGCACCTCATAAACTCCGCTGGTTTCGCCGTTGAATTGACTATACCTGTTATCAACCGGTTTTCTCATGATATGTTCTGCTGCTCTTTTACCAAACACAAGTGCCTCCAGCAAGGAATTGCTCGCAAGACGATTGGCTCCGTGTAAGCCGGTGCATGCAGTTTCCCCTATCGCGTATAGCCCGGGCACAGTTGTTTCTCCCCACCGATTGACTGAAACGCCTCCCATTAAGAAATGCATTCCCGGCGCAACAGGTATTTTTCTTTTACGAATATCAACCCCTGCCTTTTCGCAAATAGAGGTGATTGTGGGAAAACGCACTTCGAAGTCAGAAATAGCGCTGCAATCAATATACACACGTTTTCCTTTTGCTATTTCTTCATGAATCACCCGCGAGACGACGTCCCGTGGTGCTAAATCCTCCAGCGGATGCCGTCCGGCCATAATACGGCGGCCGTTTTGGTCTGTTATAAAACCGCCCTCACCTCTGACTGCCTCTGAAACAAGCCCACACGAGACGCCATTTTTGACTAGAAGTGTAGGATGAAACTGGGTAAACTCTAAATCAGTTAATTCCGCTCCGGCCCGGTAAGCAAGTGAAAGACCATCACCCGTGACAGATGGATCGTTCGTATGGTGCTGAAACAAGCTTCCGCATCCGCCAGCTGCCAGCACAACCTCATCCGCATGCCGCAAATTGATCCGGCCGCGGCTGTCTTTCGCCACTACACCGGCACAGCGCCCATTCTTCATCAGCAAATCAACCGCTGTTTCATTCTCGATGACTTCGATTTGGCTATTGATTTGTTTCAGCAAGTAATCAATAAGCATGCTGCCTGTAGCGTCTCCGCCCGCATGAAATATGCGGTTACGCGTATGGGCTCCTTCCCTGCCAAGGCTGACTTTGCCTTGTTTATCCCGGTCAAATGGAAAGTCATTCTCCAAAAAGTTCTCAATGATGGTTTTTCCATCAAGTAAAACGTCTGATACGATGTTTTGATCGTTATGTCCGCAGCCTGCATATAACGTATCCTCCATATGAGACGCAATCGAGTCATCTTTTGCATAAGCCGCCGCAATTCCGCCCTGTGCATGTCTTGAATTGCTGTTTTTTGTGCTTTTTTTCGTGATGACAGTCACCTGGTATGATGGCGGAAGTGCAGAAGCCAGGGCAAGTGCCGCCGCTCCTGAACCAATAACCACAATCGTCTTTATAGACATATGCCACCTCCTGTTGTTTACACCTGTCTTGACACCTATATTTACACAACGATAAAATAAACTCAAGAGTTTTTTATGAAGAACATATGGAGGAAAGACCGGATGATTTATTTAGATTATGCAGCAACCACGCCAATTTGCGAGGAAGCACTGGACGTATTTCAGAAGCTCAGCATTGATATGTACGGGAATGCCAGCAGCTTGCATGACGCTGGGGGAAAAGCAAATCATATACTGGAGTACTGCCGGGGGAAAATAGCTGACATAATCGGCGGAGAAACAGGCGGTATATATTTTACAAGCGGCGGCACTGAATCCAATTTTCTTGCCATTCAATCATTGTTAAACGGCCTGCCAAAAACAAAAAGACATTTTATTACGACTGCCATGGAACATCAATCAATCCATAACTGTGCTGCTTTACTGCAGAATCTTGGCTTTGACGTGACAATCATTAAGCCTAACGAGTACGGACTTATTACCGAGGAAATATTGGCAGCTCATATTCGCCCGGACACAGGCCTGGTTTCTATTCAGCATGCCAATTCAGAAACAGGAATTATTCAGCCCATTAAACACCTGTCATCGTATCTTCACAACAGGCAAATTCTTCTTCATTGTGATGCGGTACAAACATTCGGCAAACTGCCCATCCATACTGAAGAAATGGGGGTGGATGCTCTCTCTATTTCCAGTCACAAAATTCACGGCCCTAAAGGAGTCGGAGCTGTCTATATTCGGCCGGACGTCAATTGGAAACCGGTGTACCCTGACACCGTTCATGAGAATGGGTTTCGAGCAGGCACGATAAACGTACCGGGTATCGGAGCCTTTACAGCGGCAGCGGAGCTGATCGTAAGTGAAATGGAAAGTCAGATATCCCATAATCAAATGTTAAGACAATACTTTTTAGAACAAATCCGTATTCGGTCTCTCCCTGTAACCCTTGCGGCAGATGGTGCAAACACAGAATGTCTGCCCCATATTATCGGGTGTTTTTTTGGCTCATTTGAAGGACAATATGTTATGTTAGAATGTAATCGGAATAATATTTGCATTTCAACGGGCAGCGCTTGTTCTGCAGGTTATCACGGGCCGTCTGAAACGATGAAAGCGTTAAGAAAAACAGAACAGGAAGCCCTGCAATTTATCCGCATCTCTTTCGGAAAAAACACAACAACTGAACAGCTGGATATGTTATTACATACGTTTACAGCGCTTTTGGAACAAAGGAAAGGAGAATATCATATTGACCGAAGAATTAAAGCTCTTGGGCGCCAATAGGCGTGAGCAGCTTCTTTTGTGGCTGAAGGAATCCACATCGCCGCTGACAGGAGGAGAGCTCGCAAAAAAAGCAAATGTTTCGAGACAGGTGATCGTTCAGGATATCTCGCTTTTAAAAGCGAGAAACGAGCCGATTATCGCCACAAGCCAAGGCTATGTCTATCTGGACGCCGCCGCTCAGAAGCATCAGCAGGCAGAAAGAATCATAGCGTGTCTGCACGGGCCTGAACGGACAGAAGAAGAATTGCAGCTCATCGTGGATGAAGGGGTAACTGTAAAAGACGTAAAAATTGAGCACCCTGTATACGGAGATTTAACTGCAGCGATCCAAGTCGGCACGCGAAAAGAAGTCGAACATTTCATCAAAAAGATCAATTCCACAAATGCCGCCTATTTATCACAGCTGACAGATGGTGTGCATCTTCATACACTGACAGCACCCGATGAACATCGCATTGATCAAGCCTGTCAAGCACTCGAAGAAGCCGGTATTTTGATTGAAGACTAAAAAAAGCCCTAATAGGGCTTTTTATAATTGATAAGATTGATATGTACCAAGCAGCTTTACTTTGCATCCGAGCGCTTCAAGCTCCTGCATAGCCCCAGGGATTAATACTTCATCAAACGCCTGTTCAATATCAATAATAAAGAAATAATTCCCTAACCCGGTTTTGGTCGGACGGGATTCGATTTTTGACAGGTTTAAGTTTCTCCAAGAAAAAGCAGACAGCACTCTATGCAGCGCTCCGGACTGATCATCCTGCGGAAGCATCACCATCAGTGTTGTTTTTGGTCTTGAATTCAATTTTGAATTCACTTCAAAGGTTATATTTTCATCAGGAGACAGAATGACAAATCGCGTATGATTGTCTCTATAATCCTGTATATCCCGTTTTACGATTTTTAATTCGTATGTAGAAGCCGCCATTTCATTGGCAATCACCCCGATATTCAGCTCGGGATGGTCACTGACAAACTTTGCCGCCGCTCCGGTTGAATTGGCGTATTCATACGGCACAGAAGAAAAATGCCGATGGAGAAATTTATGGCACTGCGCAATCGCATGTGAGTGAGAATAAATTTTGTCTAGATCTTTCCACGCATTTTCTCTGGAAGGATGAACGAGTAAGTGCTGATGAATCGGTAATGTCATTTCACCTACGATGGGCAGAGGCTGTTCATGTATTAAATAGTCTATTGTTAAATTTACTGATCCTTCTAATGCGTTCTCTAAAGGAACAAAAGCAAAATCAACCTCACCTGCGACTGCCGCATCTATACATTCCGGTATCGTGCGGTAAGCAACATGCTCGGCGCCATTTTGGAAACAAGAACTGACTGCTAGATGTGTGAATGTAGCTGCTGGACCTAAATAACCGACTTTCATGACAATATTCTCTCCCCTTACGCTCCTGAACCTAATATTTCAACCTTTTCTACAAAGTCAAACTTTCTCATCTTGTTCATTAATGTATGAATATCCTCTTCCATTGCAGATGTACTGATAGACAGCGTTACGTTTGCTCTCCCTTGAAGCGGGATGGTCTGGTGAATGGAAAGAACGTTGCTTCCAGAGTCAGCCACCGCCTGAAGGAGCTGAGATAACGCCCCGGAGCGATCCTCTAAATGAAAGAAAAGTGTGATAATTTGTTCTTTAACCATTGTATAAAAAGGAAAAACGGCATCTCTGTATTTATAAAATGCACTTCTGCTTAAATCCACCTTTTGAACGGCATCTGCCACTGATTCTGCTTTTTTTCGATCCAGCAGTTTTTTGACTTCTAATGTTTTTCTCATCGCATCAGGCAACACATCTTCACGGACAAGATAAAACGTCTCCTCTTTCACTTGCATCCCCCCTTTTGAAAATAGAGAGCCTGATATCCAGGCTCTCACCCATCATTAATCAATAAATTCAAATTCGAATTCAAGAAGTCTGATAATGTCTCCGTCTTTGGCCCCGCGTTCTCTGAGTGCTTCATCAACACCCATTCCCCGCATCTGTCTTGCAAATCGTTTAACAGATTCATCACGTGAGAAATCAGTCATCTTGAATAACCGCTCAAGACTGTCTCCTGAAAGCACAAAGACTCCGTCAGGATCTCGCGTAATGCTGAATGGCACTTCTTCATTCTCCATCGTGTACATAACACGGTTTTGCGTAAGCTCTTCCTCGTCATACAGCGGGAATTCCGGAGTGTTTTCCAGCTGATTGGCAACTTCATACAGAAGCTCGCGAAGACCTTCTCTTGTCACTGCACTGACCGGGAACACCGGATAATCATCCGTCATCTTTTCTTTAAACCCTTCAAGATTTTCCGCCGCCTGCGGCATGTCCATTTTATTTGCGACAATAATTTGCGGGCGCTCAGTGAGACGCAAATTGTACTCGCTCAATTCCTGATTAATTGTCACATAATCCTCATACGGATCGCGGCCTTCCAAGCCGGACATATCAATGACATGAACGATAACACTGGTCCGCTCAATATGGCGCAAAAATTGGTGGCCAAGCCCGACGCCTTGATGAGCCCCTTCAATCAGTCCAGGCAAATCGGCTATAACGAAGCTCCGTCCATCATCTGTTTCGACCATGCCAAGATTCGGAACAAGTGTCGTAAAATGATAATCCGCAATTTTCGGTTTTGCAGATGAAACGACGGACAACAAAGTCGACTTTCCTACACTTGGGAACCCGACAAGCCCGACGTCTGCAAGCACTTTTAATTCAAGAACAACATAGCGTTCTTTTCCCGGTTCACCGTTTTCTGAGAGCTGAGGTGCAGGGTTCGCCGGTGTGGCAAAGCGTGAGTTCCCTCTTCCGCCTCTTCCGCCCCTTGCGATGACAGCCTGCTGTCCATGTTCGGTTAAATCGGCAATGACCTGTTTTGTATCATCGTCTGTCACAACAGTGCCAGGCGGAACTTTAATGACCATATCATCAGCATTTCGTCCGTGCTGGTTTTTTGACATGCCATGCTCGCCGCGAATCGCTTTAAAGTGTTTTTTATATCTAAAATCCATAAGAGTACGGAGACCTTCGTCCACTTCAAAAACGACGTCTCCTCCTTTTCCGCCGTCGCCGCCGGCAGGGCCGCCTTTCGGCACATATTTTTCACGGCGAAACGCAACCATCCCGTTGCCTCCGTCGCCGCCTTTTACATACACTTTCACCTGATCTACAAACATAATGTCCTCCGTTCTAAACCGTTAAAAAACTCCGCTAGTTCAACCCAATTTCAATCAGACATTCGTGACTTGCGATCTCAAAACGCATGATATCAAAGTCCTCATATCCATTTTGCCGAAAATCGTCAAAGGCAGATATATTGGCAAAAGTGCCGTGAAAATCAAGGTACAGAATCAGCTGTCTGTCAGGATGATCGGTTTGAAGCGAAACGGTTAAATGATTTTCACTGCCTCTAGTGACTGCTTGTTCAAACAGATCAAACAGCTTTCTCATCAGTTTCGCCAATTTTTGATCATAAGCTGACAAATCCTTAATTTCCCCGAGAACTTCATATTCAAGTGTCATACATTGGGCTTTCCAATTAAACGTAAGAAAATCAAACGCTAAATGCGGTGTTTTCAGGTTTGAGAGCTTTGATTCGTGCTTAGCGTCTATCACCATTTCTTCAATGATTTCAAAGACGCGGTCATACTTCTGCAAGCTTAAGTTTCCTTTAATTAGCTGCAGCTTATTCATCCAATCATGCCGGGAATGGCCAAGAAGATGAATCAGTTCATTTGTTAAAGCCGTATCGCTTATATTTTCTTCTTGATTTTTTGAAACATCCTTCATTTTCGCACTCCCAATCATTTGATTTCTTATTTAGGAGTCTGTATAAGTGTGTATTATGAATTATAACAGAGAAGGCTTTGATAGAAAAACAATTGTTTTTCCCAGAAATATCATGTTCCTTTTTTCTGGCTTCGGTTGATTTTCAGCCAGGCAGAACATTTTATGTATTACTGCTTGGGGAACATATCCAGTGGGTTTGAGACATTCGTTCTCATTCTTGGCGGGGTCTGCTCGCACATACTCTGCATAACATTCTTGATGCTTACTCCGCATATTGCAAAAAAAACTCCAGTCATCATCGACCGGAGTTTTTGAATCATTATTGAGCTACAGGATATACGCTCACTTTTTTGCGGTCACGGCCGAAACGTTCGAATTTAACAGTTCCGTCGATTTTCGCAAAAAGAGTGTCATCTCCGCCGCGGCCCACGTTTTCACCTGGGTAAATTTTTGTTCCGCGTTGACGGTAAAGGATAGAACCGCCTGTTACGAATTGACCGTCAGCACGTTTAGCACCTAAACGTTTAGCCTCAGAGTCACGTCCGTTCTTTGTAGAACCTACTCCTTTTTTAGAAGCGAAAAACTGAAGATCTAATCTAAGCATGTAGCTCACCTCCTATATTATGTTTGTGGTCACACGCAAGTGATCTTTATAATCCCGCTCAATTGTCTCTAACGAAACAATCATGCCTTCAATCAGCAACTGAGCTTTTTGGCGCGCCTCCGGATCGAGAGATTCAGGGAATTCAAAGTAGAAATAACCCCCGTCTTCTCCTATATCAAGAAGCGGCTCGAAGCCCGCCAGCGCGATGACCGCGTTAACGGATCCAAACACAACGGCTGTTACTCCGGCACAAACGAGATCTTGTCCATGTTCAGCAAAGTTGGCGTGGCCCGTCATTTCAAAAGACAATAAGCTTTTGTCAGTACGGGACCGTCTGATTGTTGCCTGAATCATGCTTACGCGTTGATTTTTTCGATCGTCACTTTAGTGTAAGGCTGACGATGACCTTGTTTTTTATGAACGTTTTTCTTTGCTTTGTATCTGAAAACAGTGATTTTTTTCGCGCGGCCTTGTTTTTCAACTTTAGCCGTTACTGTTGCGCCTTCAACTGTAGGGTTGCCGACTTTCACATTGTCTCCGCCAACAAACAAAACGTCTTCAAAAGTAACTGTTTCACCTGCTTCAGCAGCAAGTTTCTCGATGTAAACAGTTTGGCCTTCTTCAACTTTAATTTGTTTACCGCCTGTTTTAATGATTGCGTACATTCTCTGCACCTCCTATTAGACTAAGACTCGCCAGATACCAGGGGGCTGTAAAACAACTCTTAACACCTGTACTGAGCGGTTGTAGCATTGGTGCTACATCCATAACATTAAAAAATATATCAGAATACAAGGCGTTTGTCAATCGATTTTAATAAGGGAGCAGCAGCTCTTCCATGGAGGAATTTGTCCGCTTATCAGCAAAGTAGGCATGCAGCACTTCATTCTCATCCAGCTGGCTTAGCTTCTCTCCGGATTTTTCTATAATAATGGGATGCTTACAGCCTCGTTTGAATTCCGCCATGACATGATAGACTTTGTCCTCAGCATTAACGGTAAGCGGTAGCAATTTTTCAAGCTCACGGTTTTTCCCATAATATCTTTCCAGGAGAAACCTCACATGGATGTAGTGTCTTTGCCTGTACTCCTCAAACAGAGAAACAGCCAGAAAGACAAACAAAACCCATGCGCTGATTTGCAGAGGAACCGCAAATAAAACCCAGCATGCGAGAAGCAGGCAGCACACAAGTGAAGTCTTCAGATTCAGCCGGTGCGCTTTTTGAAAAGACAGATGCTTTGAAAAAATTAAAAATAATAGCTTGCCGCCATCAAGCGGCCAAATCGGCAGCAGATTCACAAATAAAATAGATAGATTATAAAATGTAAACAGTTCAAAGGTCTGCTGATCAATTATGGCGAGGCCTGCAATCATCCAAGCCGCAAGCTGAAGCCAAATGTGCTGAAGAGGTCCGGCAATAATAACCGCAAACTCTTCCTTTAACGGCCGATTTCCGTGCTCTTCCACTTCAACTGTTCCTCCAAATGGCAGCAAAAAAACACGCTTGATTCTCCAAGAAAAAAACACGGCCAGAGCGGCATGCCCCAGCTCATGGATCAGAACAATCACAAGCAAACACAGCAGTGCTTTCATGTGCCCTGTAATCAGCCCCAGCGCCACGATAATCCAAAGAAAAGGATGAACATGAATTTTCAAGATGAGGTCAAGCCATTTATTCAAATGAGATCACCTGAATCGGATCAATAAATTTGTCGCCGTCTTTCATGGCAAAATAATAGAGCCCTTTGTTATGATCATCGAGTTTAATCGAACCGAGCTTTTTGCCTTTATCTACAAAATCATATAAAGCGACATCCACGTCTTTCAGTTCACCATAAATGCTGTAGGTATTGTCAGCATGCTGCACTTTCACTGTCAGCCCCGTCTCACCGTCTTTACTGACTTCAACAACATAGCCTTCTTTTATACAATCGATTGTATCGCTGCTTGTTTCGACTTTAATGCCTTCCCCGTTGTCCTGAAAATCCTGCTGAACTTTACCAGATGCGGGTGCGACGAGATCCTGACCCACTTCAACCTGCTGTTCCTTATTTTTCTTTTCAGGAGCGAGAAATGCAAGCGGGCTGCCAAATTTCGTTTCAAACCAATGACTTGCTGAAGCAAATTGAAATTCTGTTTCGAAGGTTTGTGCAACGACCGGCTTGATCTGGCTGACGGGTCCAATATTTGTTTTATAGGCTATGGCAGAAACAAGAACAAGGCAGGCCGATAGAAGACATTTCAGAATAATTGAGTCTGTTTTCACCAAAGGGTGTCTTCCGCTGAAATTCGAATTGCCATCTTCATATACCGGGAGGGTTCCATGTTTTTCCTGATCAGACATCATGACCCAAGACGGCGGTTTTTGCTTTTCGGAACCTGTCTGAGTAGGGAAACGTTTTGAGCCGGAAACCTGTTTCCTTCTTTTCTCTAATCGTTTTCTGATTTCATCTGCTCTGTGACTCATTGCCATCATCCTTTGCATTCGTTGGGTTTGTACATCATATGTCTTGTCCACGGCAATTATTCGATTTACCTTCAGCACAGAGCAGTCAGAAACAAAAAAACCTGACACAGCATTTGCTTTGTCAGATTCTTCTCTTTTATTCTATGAAATTATGATCTTACTCCGAAAAATGACTTAATCTTAGCCATCATTCCCTTGTTTTGCTCTTCAAGCACCTGCAAAGGAACAGATTCGCCTAAAATGCGGCGGGCAATATTGCGATATGCGATGGAGGCGCGATTTTTAGGGTCCATTGCAATCGGTTCGCCATGGTTAGATGCCTTAATCACTTCATCATCATCGGCAACGATACCGAGCAAATCAATCGACAAATGCTGAACGATTTCATCGATATCCATCGTGTCACCGTTTTTCATCAGGTGATTTCTGATTCTGTTTACGACGAGCCGCGGCGGTTCAATATTTTCTTCTTGTTCCAAAAGCCCTATAATGCGATCAGCATCTCGCACAGCTGAAATTTCAGGCGTTGTGACCACTACCGCCTTGTCAGCCCCGGAAACGGCGTTTTTGTATCCTTGCTCAATTCCTGCGGGGCAGTCTATGATGACATAATCAAATTCCTGCTTGAGCTCTTGGACCATAGTTTTAATTTGTTCAGGAGCAACAGCCGTTTTATCGCTCGTTTGAGCAGCGGGCATTAAATAGAGCAAATCATCAAAACGTTTATCCTTTACGAGCGCCTGATGCATTTTACATCTGCCCTCTACAACGTCTACGAGATCATAAATAATTCTATTTTCAAGACCCATTACTACATCCAGGTTGCGCAGTCCTATATCAGTATCTACTAAACATACACGCTTCCCTAAAATGGCTAAGGCGGTACCGAGGTTAGCAGATGTTGTTGTTTTACCTACTCCGCCTTTTCCCGAAGTTATTACGATAGCCTCACCCAATTCACATTCCTCCCTCAAGCCTTGTTAGATCAGGTCTTAAATGAGCCAAATGTTGAAGGCGTTCAATGACCATATTTCCGTCTGTATCTAAATAAGCACATTCCATTTCGTTCCCTTTTTGAATGTGGTCTGGGGAGCGATTTAACACGTGATTGATTCTTAACTGTGTCGGCAGCATTTCAGAGGCAGCAATGACCGCATGATTATTTCCGTTAAATCCGGCGTGGGCAATCCCTTTCAGCGAACCCAAAACAAAAATGTTTCCGCCGGCTCTGATTGTCCCGCCCGGGTTCACATCTCCGATTAGAAGCAAATCGCCCTTCACCTCGAGCACTTGGCCTGAACGGACAATTTTTGAAACAGAAATAATTTCAGCTTCCTCTTTCATACGCTGTGCTTCTTTTTTAGTAATGACTTCACTCTCAATAGAATGAACAAACAAATCTTTCTTTGACGCAATTAATTCGGTCAGCTGTTCCTCTTGCTCCTGATATAAGCAGCGATTGCCCAGCTTAATGTGAACGCTGATTTTCTGGCCTTTTCCATCTGTATATTGTTCAATTGACAGCATATTCTGAAGACCATCGAGAAGCTCATCAAAAGAACATGCATCATCAAGATGCAATGTCAAACCATTCTTTGTTCCTTTTATCGTTACATATTGCTGCTTTTTGGTCTTCACAATATTCACCTCAACAACATACTCATTTCGTCAAAAAAAGATAAAATCCTTTTTACTCATCTCTCAATTCTTTCTTTAGACTCATAAAAAATAATCTAAATGGGAGAACCAGGATGAGTGCGCTTATCATATTTAATAAAACTGTCGGTATAAACCGGTCTAGCACAAAGCCATTAAACGTCATAATGTCTTTGTGAATCAGCGACTGAATGCCGAATACATAAAATTCAAGCAGGCAAACTGCGAGAACAGCAATCAGGATGACGACAAAAGCGTTTGTGTGCAGCACTTTAAACGCTTTTGACGCCAAATAGCTTAGCCCCGCAAAGCCAAACATATAAACACCTAATAGACTTGTATAATTCATATCATATAGAAAGCCGAAAATAAAACCGTAGATCACCGCGTGTTTTTGATTGATAAAAGCCGACATAAAAATCAGCACAAGCATCAGAAAACGCGGGACGAGCACCTGGTCATCCGTGACGAACGGGAAATGCACCAGATCAGTAAAGATGCTTTCCGCCGAAAAAACCAACATCATAACGAAAGGGAGAAGGAAACGTTTCACGATCCTTCCTCCTCTGTATCGACAGTCGGCACATCACGATTAACAACGATCACATTATTTAAATCAGAAAGATCAGCCGCAGGTTTTACATAGGCAACTTTCGTTAATCCATAAGAGTCAGACTCAATCTCAGTCACTTCACCGATTGTCAGCCCTTCTGGAAATACGCCTCCTGTGCCCGACGTTTCAATCAGATCGCCTTTTTTCACGTCTTGTTTTTCCTTGCGTTCGATTATGGTCATCTTCAGCCGTTTTTTGTCTTTATCATAGCCTTCGATTAAACCGTAGCCTTTGCTGCCTTTTTTCCCGGAAATGGTTGTTGCGACCCTGTTATTCCGGTCAGTATCGCTTAAAAGCTGGACCGTAGACGTAAAGTTATTAAGGCCGGAGCTTTTAATCTTCCCGATTAATGCGCCTTTTTCGTTCGTTACAGCCATATCTTTCGCTACGTTTTGCTGAGTCCCTTTGTTAAGGGTCACCTGCTTCGCCCAGTTATCAGGACTTCTGGCAATGACTGTCGCCAAAATCGGCTTGTAATCTTTTATTGATTTCACATGGCCGAGTTCGTCACGCAAGGATTTGTTTTCGTCTTCAAGTTCTTGGAGCTTGGCTTCATATTTTGTCTGTCCGTCAAGCTTTTCTCTCAGACGCTCGTTTTCTTCGTATGTGTTTTTTAAATCACTAATGTTCTCAAATATCCCTGCAAAAAATTCGGCAGGCGTATGAAAAATGTTTTGAAATACTCCCGTCGTATCACCGATCAGTTTCTCAGGCCAGGTGGTATTACGGCCGTCCTTCAGCGAAAATCCAATCATAGCCACCAATATGATAATACACAGAAGTAATAGCATTAACCGTTTATTCGGCATCGTGTTACACCTCTTCTATTGAACTCCCGATTATCTAGTTTTTCCTTTGAAAAGATGGATGTGCTCCAGTGCTTTTCCTGTACCGATCGCTACACAATCAAGCGGGTCTTCAGCGATAAGGACCGGCATTTTTGTTTCTTCGCTGATGACTTTGTCCAGATTACGAAGAAGCGCTCCGCCGCCGGTTAACACAATACCTCTGTCCATGATATCTGCGGCAAGCTCAGGCGGTGTTTTTTCAAGTGTGCTTTTCACTGCCTCTACAATAGTTGACACAGTGTCACGCAAAGCATTAGAAATTTCTTTTCCAGTAATTTCGATCGTTTTCGGCAGACCTGTCAGCAAGTCACGGCCGCGGATTTCCATTTTATCGGATTCTTCTGCGGATTCAGCAGAGCCGATATCCATTTTAATCGCTTCAGCAGTGCGGTCCCCGATCATCAGGTTGTATGTTTTTCTGATGTAGTTGATAATCGCATCGTCCATTTCATCACCGGCAACGCGGATGGATTGAGATGTTACAATACCTCCGAGGGAAATAATCGCAACTTCTGTCGTTCCGCCACCGATATCAACAACCATGCTTCCAGTCGGTTCCCAAACCGGCAGATTGGCGCCGATAGCCGCAGCAAACGGTTCTTCGATCGGATACGCGTCACGCGCTCCTGCTTGTCTTGTCGCATCGATAACAGCACGCTCTTCAACCGCAGTAATGCCGGATGGCACACAAACCATCACATAAGGTTTTCTGGCAAACATGCCTTTATTTTTAATGGCCTGATTGATGTAATATTTCATCATGGTAGCCGTCGTTTCATAATCAGCGATAACGCCGTCTTTCATCGGGCGAAGAGCTACTACGTTTCCAGGAGTCCGTCCGATCATATTTTTCGCATCATTTCCGACAGCAACAATCGATTTCGTATCCGTTTGCAGAGCAACGACTGACGGCTCTCTCACAACAATTCCTTTACCTTTCACAAAAACAAGCGTATTCGCAGTTCCAAGATCTATACCAAGGTCTCTTGTACCAATTCCAAACATATGTATGTATCTTCCTTTCTTAAAGCAAAAATACCCTAAAGGGAAAAACTCATAAACTCTATTATAGCTTAATTCGACGAAAAAAAAAGTGTTACAAATATCCTTTTTCCTTTAAACTCACAAATTTTTTGTCGCCAATCACCAAATGGTCAAGCAGCTCGATGCCAATCAGGTTTCCGCATTCAAACAGCCGTCTTGTCACTTCAATATCTTCCCTGCTCGGCGTCGGATCCCCCGAAGGATGATTGTGGATACAAATAAAGGAAGCGGCAGATCGTTTGAACGCTTCTTTAAATACCTCCCGGGGGTGGACAATAGATGAATTCAGACTTCCGATAAAAACAGTGCGTTTATGGATGACTTGGTTTTTTGTATTTAAATATAAACAGACAAAATGCTCCTGGGTTAAAAAGCGCATATCCTCCATGACCAGGTTTGCGCCGTCTTCCGGGGAGCGGATTACAAAATGTTCTTCATTGGCTAGTTTATGAATACGGCTTCCCAGTTCAACTGCTGCCAGTATTTGCACAGCCTTCACCAGACCGATTCCCGGGATGCTGGACAGCTCCTCAACGGAAGCTTCTTTCAGCAGACGCAGCCCGTCAAACGAGCGCAGAAGCCTGTTTGAAAGGTTCATAACAGATTCGTTCTTTGTGCCTGTCCGCAATAAAATAGCCAAAAGTTCGTTGTTTGCTAAGTTCTCGGCTCCGACTTTCAGCAGCCGTTCTCTAGGTTTTTCTTTCTTTGGGAAATCTCTGAGTTTTAATGGCAGATCGTGTATGATCAAGCCCTCCTTTTCTTTCCCTTCCCGTTTATAAAAATCGTCAGGCTTCTACATCAAAATCCTTCAGAACTCTCATTGTTTTTGATATAGGGAGCCCTACGACTGAATAATAATCTCCGTCTATTTTTTTTACAAAAAGTGCGCCTTTTCCTTGGATGCCGTAAGCACCTGCTTTATCCATCGGTTCTTTCGTTTCAATATAAGTCCAAATATCTTCTTCACTGAGGGGCCAAAACACAACCTCAGTCTTATCATAGAACGTTTCGCTGTGATTTGCAGCTTGAATACTGACAGCGGTTATCACTGAATGACTACGGCCGGAAAGCCTGCGGAGCATAGCAGCGGCTTCTTCTTGATCTTGCGGTTTGCCTAGGCACTCACCGTCAAGACATACCATTGTATCAGCACCGATTACGATTGCGCCCGGATTGAGATCGGCCACAGCCTTAGCTTTTTGTTTTGCCAACCATTGGACGTTTTCTTCAGGTGAAAAGTTTCGATTTAATTTTTCCTCTACTTCACTGACAATAATGGTGTAGGGGATCTGAAGCAGATCGAGGAGTTCTTTTCTTCGCGGAGATTGTGATGCAAGTATAAGCGGCTTAGCCATGTTCGTCATCCTTTCAGGGTTTGCTTAAGAAAAAAAGATACTCATTTATCCTACCAAATCATGAGGCTCGCCACAATTTCAGAAAAATAACTTTTTCATGACAAAATAAAAAAAGCCTGTCACTAAGGACGAAGGCTCAGGCACTTTCTATTATTTAATTACGGCTAAAAGCTGCTGCTGAGCCTTCCATCCGGCTTCAGCACTTGGGTCCTCTAATTCCTTTAACGCCTGCAAAACTGCTTTTTTCTCTCCCGTTTCAGCCGCTTCTGATTCACCGAGCGACTTTTCTATTTTTTTAACACTTGCTTTTGTGATATCTTCTCCGAGAATCGCCTTCGCAGAGAGCTCTGCTGTTTTCTTGAAAGAATCTGTCATATCCGACTCTATTGATAAGGATAATTCCTTGCCTCCCCAAGCTTCAAAATCGCTGTCGATCAAAAGCTGCCCTAACTGCTGTGATACAGCCTTATCATTTGCCAGACCCGCGATGACATACGTGTACCCGTCATCCTTTGACAGGGAGACGGCGGAATATCCTTTTTCAGTCAGCTGTTCAGTTAACGTCTCAGCACCCTTTTCATTTGAAAACTTTCCTGCTTGAACTGCATATGTTTTATATGTACCTTCCGTTTGTGCCGCTTGTTTTTCACCGCCGGTGCTTTGTTTCTCCGCAGATGTATCTCCTGCTTTTGCCGTCTGGCTGCCTAAAGAATCGTCTAAGGAGGCTGGCGCCGACGCTTCTTTATTGCCTGATATATTCAATGCGAATAGCCCTAAGCCTGTGCCTAAAACCGCAGCAAAGGCAATTGTCGCCGCCACTCTTTTTACCGGCTTGGCCGACCCTGACTTTCCTTTTGAATAGAGCTTCGATTTCTTCTTTTGATAAGGCGGAACAACTTTGGGGTCATCTTTAAACACCTTATCCTCGTCTGAATCCCAGTTGAATTCATCTTCATCAGGATGTTCATGGGATGCCGCAACCTCCTGCTCCGCCTTTCTCTTTTCCTCCCAATTTGAAAACGTCATGTTTTTTTCTTGCTCTGTCTCCGGTGTCTCTTGTTCATAAACTGTTTCTTCTTTTCCATTAATCGTCACCTTAAGGGCTTTTTCTTCCGCTTTACTGATTTTTTTTTGCTTCCTTTTTTTCAATTCTGCTTCCTCCCTTCATTTGTGTGACCGTTCTTGTGGCTTTTCATGCTACACACTTTAGCACAGGCGAAAAAAAAAAGAACAAGACTTTTGTCGTCTTGTCCAAAAAACGTTCGTCAAATTTTTCATCAGTCAGCCTAACGCCGTTTTGACATAAAAGGAAATGATAGAGTCACCGTATAAATAAGCGAAAATACTTCCAGCCGCAATTGCCGGGGCAAAGGGAATCGGCTGTTTTCTGGCCAGCCTTCCGAACAGTACAGCGGCAGCTCCGTACAATGCGCCTATAAAAACTGAAAAGAAAAAGGCGGCAGCAAGCATTTTTACACCAAGCACAAGGCCGATAACGACAAATAATTTAACATCCCCTCCCCCTATTCCTCCATGAGTGATGACGGCAATAAAGGCCAGTAAAAGAAAACCGGCAGCCGCGCCTATAAAGCCTTCATACCAAGAAAGAAGCGGAGAAATGATTCTGCCAGCCGCCAGAAAGGGAAGAAAGAATAGCAATATGCGATTTGGAATCAGCATAAAGTGAATATCTGTCACAGAAACAATAATTAGAAGAGATAGAAACACCAACGCAACAATCAGTTCCCAAGACAAACCGAAACGAAATCCCGCGGCTGCAAATAAACTCGCTGTCGAGAGCTCTGCCGCCGGGTACATAAGAGAGAGCTTTTGGCCGCAGCTTTTGCAATTGCCTTTTTGCAGAATAAAAGATAAAACAGGGATTAATTCCGTCGGGGTTAGGGTTCGACGGCAAAAGGAACATGCCGAACGCGGACTTATGATGGATATGTGCAAGGGGATACGGCATCCAACCGTATAATAAAATGAACCGAGGATAAGGCCGAGGACAAAAAGAATCGGAATCATAGACAACACACCTTTACTCTCTTTAGATTATGCTATGGATTGTAGCACAGCAAGCATATTGATCTATAATAAGCAATTTTAGATTTTGACAGAAAAAATCCCGGCAGAATATCATTATTGATTCTGCCGGGCCAAAGTCATTACAGCATTCTTTTTCGAATGTCAGAAATAAAATAAAGTGATCCCGTAATGAGCACGATATCATTTGAGCCTTTTTTGCTTTCTATTAATTTGATCACATGCTCCGGATCTTCATTCCAGCTTTTGCTGCTGATTTCACTAGCATCATACAGATCTTTCGCAAGAGAAGCACGCGGAAAATCAAAAGAAGCAAAATGAATCGAGTGCGCGATCGTTTCCAGTTTCTTAATCATGTCATGATACGGCTTGTCCTTTAACGCACTGAACACCACACAAATATCGGAATCCGGGAAACGCTGCTTCATCGTTTCAGTCAGCTTATCGATCCCTTCTTCATTATGGGCGCCGTCTAAATATACCGACGGATGTTCCTGAACCAACTCTAATCTGCCCGGCCAAGCAGCCTTTACGAGTCCGCTTCTTAACGCAGCACCACTAATTTCAGCAATGTTTTCCCTGTTAAGCCATTCGGCAGCCAAAATGGACAATGCTGCATTTTGTCTTTGATGCGTACCGATGAGAGATGTTCGCATATCTTCATAACACGTTTCTCCGGTTTTTAAAGAAAACTGTTCTCCTGCAGGGAGAGCCTTTTCATTATAAATCCTGCTTGTATCATGCAATGACTGAAAAGGAGCAGATTTTCGCTCAGCTTCATGCCGGATTACCTGTAAGGCTTCCGGCTGGGTAACGGCTGTCACGATCGGAATGCCTTCTTTTATAATCCCGGCTTTTTCGCCTGCGATTTCTTCAATGGTGTTTCCTAAAATGTTCATATGGTCGTGTCCGATGCTTGTGATGACGGTTAAAAGCGGTTCGACAACATTAGTAGAATCGTACCTTCCGCCCAGACCTGTTTCAAAAATAACAAAATCGACCTGATGATACGCAGCAAAATATAAAAATGCACAAGCCGTCATAATTTCAAATTCTGTCGGCTGACCGTGTTCAGTTTGATCAAGCGCTTCAACGATCGGTTTCACCTGATTAACGAGTGTGACCCACTCCTCATCTGTAATAGGTGTGCCGTTTACGCTGATGCGCTCATTAAATGTGATGATATAAGGCGATGTAAACGTACCGACAGTGTATCCCGCTTCTTGCAGCATAGAACGGATAAAAGCGACAGTTGAGCCTTTGCCGTTTGTTCCCGCCACGTGGAGCGCGCGGATTTTCTTTTCAGGATGGTCCAATCGCGCCATCAGCTGCTTCATTCGATCAAGACCGGGCTTCACTCCGAATTTTAGACGGCTGTGAATCCAGCTGCGCGCTTCTTCATATGCAGTAAACAATGATAATCCCCTCTTTTATAAGACAAGGCGGTTTCTCAAGAAACCGCCTCGGCTTTTCATTAGCCCTTCAGCTCAGCCATTCGTTTTTGAACAGCGTCACGCTTTGCCACATAATCTTTCTCTTTCTCACGTTCTTCATCAATTACGTGCGCAGGCGCTTTTTTTATAAATCCTTCGTTTCCAAGTTTCTTTTGGACACGCTCGACTTCTTTCGTCAGCTTATCGAATTCTTTTTGCAGACGGGCGATTTCTTCATCGATATTAATTAAACCTTCAAGCGGAAGTATGACCTCTGCTCCTGTGACAACTGCCGTCATTGCTTTATCAACAGCTTCGATATCTGTACCGATTTTCAGCGCGCTCGGATTTGTAAAGCGTTCCACATAAGAACGGTTTGCTTCGAGACGGGCTGCGACCTCGTCCGTGCTCGCTTTAATGTACAATTCAACTTGCTTGCTCATCGGTGTGTTTACTTCGCTGCGGATATTACGCACAGAACGGATCAGTTCAACGAGAAGCTTCATGTCAGCAGCAGCTTCAGTGTCTGTATGCTCAGGCACAACAGCAGGCCATTTGCTTACAGTAATGGATTCTCCTTGGTGAGGCAGGTGCTGCCAAATTTCCTCCGTTAAGAATGGCATAAACGGATGGAGCAGGCGCATCGTTTGATCCAGAACATAAGCAAGAATGGAACGGGTTGTTTTCTTAGCCGCTTCGTCTTCTCCGTATAGAGGAAGCTTCGCCATTTCAATATACCAATCACAGAAATCGTCCCAAATAAAGTTATATAAATGGCGGCCGACTTCACCAAATTCATATTTATCAGCTAGCTGTGTCACACTTTCGATCGTTTCGTTTAAACGCGTTAAAATCCACTTGTCAGCTACTGATTTCTCACCTGAAAGATCAAGCTCATCATATGTCATGCCATCCATGTTCATTAATGCGAAACGAGAAGCGTTCCAAATTTTATTGGCAAAATTCCAAGTCGATTCCACTTTTTCATAGCTGAAGCGAAGATCTTGGCCAGGAGAGCTTCCAGTCGCCAGGAAATAGCGAAGGGAATCGGCTCCGTACTTGTCAATCACGTCCATCGGATCGACACCGTTGCCAAGAGATTTACTCATTTTTCTGCCTTGCTCATCACGGATTAAGCCATGGATTAAAACATCTTTAAACGGACGTTCGCCAGTAAATTCAATCCCTTGGAAAATCATGCGTGACACCCAGAAGAAAATGATGTCGTAGCCTGTAACGAGAACGTCAGTCGGATAATAGCGTTTAAAGTCTTCAGCTGTCAAATCAGGCCAGCCCATAGTGGAGAAAGGCCAGAGCGCAGAACTGAACCATGTATCCAGCACGTCTGTATCCTGCTCCCAATTTTCGCTGTCCTCCGGCGCTTCAAGACCGACATATAACTCGCCTGTTTCTTTATGATACCAGGCAGGAATGCGGTGGCCCCACCATAATTGACGGGAAATACACCAGTCGCGGATATTTTCCATCCAATGCAAATACGTTTTTTCGAAGCGGTCAGGAACAAAGTTGACTTTTTCTTCTTTCTCCTGCAATTCAATTGCTGCATCAGCAAGCGGCTGCATGCGCACAAACCATTGGGTAGAAAGATAAGGCTCAACAACCGCTCCGCTTCGTTCACTATGTCCGACAGAGTGCAGATGGTCCTCGATTTTGAAGAGAACGCCTGCCTCCTGTAAATCTTTAACGAGCTTTTTACGGCATTCAAAGCGATCCATGCCTTGATATTGCAGCGCATTTTCATTCATCGTGCCGTCTTCATTCATGACAAGAATGCGCTCTAAGTTATGACGGTTGCCAAGTTCGAAGTCGTTCGGATCGTGGGCAGGCGTAATTTTCACCGCACCTGAACCAAATTCCATATCAACATAGTCATCGCCGACAATCGGTATTTCACGATTTGTGATAGGCAGAATAACCGTTTTTCCGATAAGGTGCTTGTAGCGCTCATCTTCAGGGTGAACCGCAACGGCCGAATCACCAAGCATCGTTTCTGGACGTGTCGTCGCGATTTCAATTGAACCTGATCCGTCAGCAAGCGGATAGCTCATGTGATAAAACGCGCCTTGAACATCCTTGTAAATGACCTCAATGTCTGATAAAGCTGTTTTTGTTGCAGGGTCCCAATTTATGATGTATTCGCCTCTGTAGATCAAGCCTTTTTCATAAAGTTTGACGAACACTTCGCGAACCGCTCTGTTTAAGCCTTCATCAAGCGTAAAGCGTTCACGGGAATAATCAAGGCCAAGCCCTAATTTCGCCCACTGGCTGCGGATGAAATCAGCATACTCTTCCTTCCACTTCCACGTTTCTTCAAGGAATTTCTCACGGCCTAAATCGTAACGGCTTGTGCCTTCTTCACGAAGTTTCGCTTCAACTTTAGCCTGTGTCGCGATACCGGCGTGGTCCATACCCGGAAGCCACAGTACATCATACCCCTGCATGCGTTTCATTCTTGTTACAATGTCTTGCAGCGTGGTATCCCAAGCGTGGCCAAGGTGAAGCCTTCCTGTTACGTTTGGCGGCGGAATAACGACAGAGTACGGCTCTTTTGTCTGATCGCTGCCTGCTTCAAAAAACTTACCTTTTAGCCAAAAATCATATCGGTCTTTTTCAACCGCAGCCGGATCGTATTTCGTCGGCATTGTTTGTTCATTCGTTTCCATCATAACCCTCCAGCATGTTTAAAATGGCTGAGAACGAAAAAAGAGCCCTTCATCCTTGGGAAAAGGACGAAAAAGCTCTTTCGCGGTACCACCTTTTTTCATGAACTTTGTCAGTTCATGCGCTTCAACGGATAACGGGGGTTTCCCGAATTTCTCTACTCTTCTTTCAAGAAATTATGCTCCCGGGCGACCTTCCAATCAGACAACATAAGAAGCCTTTCAGCAAGCGGCTTCTCTCTCTGCATGCGTCTTTCTTGTACTCTTCCCGTTCTAAGCAGGTGTATCTATCAGCTCATTATATACTTTATTTATGTTCTTTATTATAGTAAAAGTGTTTTTGATTCGTCAATCATCTTTTCCAAAAATACTGCGTCCTATACAAGATGGGCAGGCACCTATTGACCAAGTATACATATGATGCTTGTAAATGCGTTGAGGAGGATGCACCGTGAAGAAACGTTTCAGCTCTTATTCCCTGCCGCCGTGGGTCAGGCAAATTCGGCTTGTATCCGCGCAAGTGATTATCCCGATTACGATTTTTCAAGGTATCAGAACCATTTTCTTTCCGACAACCTTTGATGTCTTGCTGCTCGCAATATTGATTCTGTTAGCCTGTGCGCTTCATTTGGAATGGATATAAACAAACAAGTCCGCGCCAATTAAGACGTGGACTCGTTTTCCGCCTGAAATTTTTTCTCTTGTTCAATTTGATGGATTTTCATCACAAACGGCTCAATATTTTTCATTTGCCAGTATGCCTTTAATAAGTGTGTACATTCATCTTTTTCACGCCGTCTTTTCCCGGTCTGATAGCGGTTCAGCACTTTGTACACCGTTGCCGGATAAGCCATGTAACTGAGAAAAAGACTGATTTCAGCCTCATGCAGAGGAAATGCTTTCGTATATGCATAAAACCAATCGACACACTCCGGACAAGCTTTTGGAAAACCGCTGAACATTCGTGTGTAAAAGCCGAGCAAGTCGTTATGCGGCGGCCCCACAGACGCTCTCTCAAAATTCGTAAAGTATCCGGTCCCTGCATCATTATACAGAAAATGGTGAATAGACAGGCTGCCGTGGGTAATGACAACCCTTGAGGAGCCTTTTTCTTTTGCCGCTTCATACCAGTCCTTAATCCGCTCAAGCGCAAAGTTTACGGCGGAAATGGTTTCTGAATAATAGGTTACAGCCTGCAATTCAAAGGGGGAAAGGTACCATTCTTTCTCAGCTCTGTCTACAAACTGTTCATAAATGACCTTTTCATTTTCCCACTTTTTTCTCGTTTGTTCATAGTGGCGTTCAATGTCTTCACGCCTGACCTTGATTTCCTGCGCAGTTCTCTCGTGAAGGCGGGCTGTTTCTCTAAATAGATAGGCATGTTTCTGATCCCGCTCTTCCTCTTGGTCAAATTGGAGCCAAGGCATTAAGTAATAGGAGTCTCCAGTTTGTACGCCCCCGGAGAAAAAATCTCCCCCATTTGTTCTGTAAATGGGAACAAAGGAATGAAAGCCTTTTTCCTCAATTGCCACCATTTGATCTGTAAAATGTTTGCCGCGAACCGATTTCATTTTTTTCAGCGCAAATACCCCATAATCTGAATACACTTTCCACACACGAGAACTGACTGGCTCAATAAATTGAGCCGTCAGTCCGTATTCCTGAAGAACCGATTGGACATCTTCCATTCCATTCACCACATTTTCCGATCGCTTACGGCTTACGCATGGCTGCTGTTGTATTGAGGGATATAAAGAATCTGCCCTGCTTTCAATTCATCATCCAGCGCCAAAGAATTCATCCTGATCAGCTGCTGGGAGGTAATGTCGTACCGTTCGCATAAACGTTCAATGGTATCTTCCTGCTGAACAATACAGATTTTCATTCTAGAAAACTCATCTTCTTCTCTCGTAAAGAGTTTTGTTAAATAAAGAGAATTATGATTTTCCTTTGTTTCAGTTCCCTTTGTTTGAGCAGCAGGAACAGCCCCAGCAATAGCATCTGTTTCCTTCCTTTCAGGTTCGGAAGTGTCTGGCAGCTGGTAAGAATGAAAAGACGCCTCTTCCTCAGATTCTTCAGGTGTAGGTGTTTTTCTCACTTCAATTTCAAAGCTTTCTTTCTTCTGCTCTTCTTCCTCCAGCAGCTTAGGCGCTGAATAAAAGGAATGCTCTTCTGAATCTTGTTCCGGCAGGAAGGTACGGTAGGCCGGCGTAAGCTCTTCTTCCTGAGATTCCCCTTCAGCACTTATCTTTTGATTAAAATGCAGGGTTGGAGCTGCTGCTTCTTCCTTTAAAAGTGCAGCTGGCGCTTCTTCCTGCTCTCTGCTTCCTTCTAAAGAAACAACGTCTTCATGTATAGTTTCCTGGACTTCCTTCAGTTGTTCTGCATCCTGTCGAGGTGCAGGCTCTATGTGATCCGATAGCTCCGATTCTGTTTTTTGGGATTCTTGACGCAGAGCATGCTCAAGAATAGAAGAATCTGGTTTTTCTGTTTTTTCTTCACCACGCTCAGCCTCTTGCTGAAGCTCAGCTTCTACAGCAGGTGATATTTCCGCCGCCGAAACAAGCGGTTCTGACAGTTCTGACAGTTCAGCCTGCTCTTCTTCCGTCTCTGCTTTTTCGCGGAGCTCTATTACTGAAGCAGCCTTTGGGGAATCTGCTTCTACTGTTTCCGCTTCCTCACGAAGCCCTGCCTCTGAAAGAATGAGCTCCGGCGGCTTCGCTTCTTCTGCATTTATATCTTTGCTGCCCTCTGCTTTTAAAGCAGCTGATTCTGATCGCTCAGCTTCTTTCTTTTCATTTTCCTGTTCTTCACGAAGCCTCGCTTCCGAGACAACAAGCTCTGGCGGCTCGGCTGGCGCTTCTTCCGCTTTTATACCGCCGCTGTCCTCTGCTTTTAAAGCCAATGGCTCTGATCGCTCAGCTTCTTCCTCTTCATTTTCCTGTTCTTCACGAAGCCTCGCTTCCGAGACTAGAAGCTCCGGCGGCTCAGCTGGCGCTTTTTCCGCCTTTATGTCTTCGCTGTCCTCTGATTTCAAAGCCAATGGCTCTGACCGCTCAGCTTCTTCCTCTTCATTTTCCTGCTCTTCACGAAGCCTCGCTTCCGAGACAACAAGCTCCGGCGGCTCAGCTGGCGCTTCTTCCGCTTTTATACCTTCGCTGTCCTCTGATTTTAAAGCCAATGGCTCTGACCGCTCAGCTTCTTCCTCTTCATTTTCCTGCTCTTCACGAAGCCTCGCTTCCGAGACAACAAGCTCTGGCGGCTCAGCTGGCGCTTCTTCCGCCTTTATACCTTCGCTGTCCTCTGCTTTTAAAGCCAATGGCTCTGACCGCTCAGCTTCTTCCTCTTCATTTTCCTGCTCTTCACGAAGCCTCGCTTCCGAGACTAGAAGCTCCGGCGGCTCAGCTGGCGCTTCTTCCGCCTTTGTATCTTCGCTGTCCTCTGATTTCAAAGCCAATGGCTCTGACCGCTCAGCTTCTTCCTCTTCATTTTCCTGCTCTTCACGAAGCCCTGCTTCCGAGACTAGAAGCTCCGGCGGCTCGGCTGGCGCTTCTTCTTCGCTGTCCTCTGCTTCTAAAGCAAATAGCTCTGGCGGCTCAGAAAAACCTTCATCAGGAGCTTCATAGAGAGGAATGTCTTGCTCTCTGTCTGCTGTGTCATCAAGAAGGCCTTCTATTGCTAAATCAGCCTGGATCGTCAGGATGCGCGAGTCTGTTAGTTGATAGTCAAATGCATCAATAAACACAAAAACTTCATGTAAATGACTGACTTTATTTTTCGGGATGGTTATATCGACAGGGAAACAATGAGTCAGTTCCGCAGTTCCATCCTCTCTCGTTCTGACCTCTTCGACAAATCGCTTATCGGTATAAAACTCTTCAGTATTTTTGCTCTGATCTATGTTGTACTCACCTGTAAGTTCAAGCGATCCTCTGATTGAAACGTAATCATTTACTTCCTGAACCCTAATATCAGGATCTAATGAAATGGAAAGCAGTTCAGAAACTTCCTGTCCTTTTTGGAAACAGATCGATTCTTCTACAGAAAATTGCAATCGATGATTTTGCGGCAAGTTCATATCCTCCTTTCATCTAATCCTTAAAATTAGATGTCACTAAAGGTGTATGTATGAAATGGAGAAAATATGAATGGGGAAGCATAGAAAAACCGGTACAAGGATGTCCTTGATACCGGTTTTTATCGTACTTATCCGCGGCTGATCTCAGCGAATACGTTCTCAGCTGCCTGAATTGTTTTTTCAATATCTTCATCAGTATGAGCCGTCGAGAGGAAAAGCCCTTCAAATTGAGACGGCGGAAGGAACACACCTTCGTTTGCCATTCCTTTATAATACTTGGCAAACAGCTTCAAATCCGATGCTTTGGCTGTTTCATAATTGATGACAGGTTCATTTGTAAAGAAGAAACCGATCATTGAACCTGCGCGGTTAAAGGTATGCGGAATACCGTGCGCCTCTGCCGCTTTTGAAATGCCTTCTTCCAGCCTGTCACCTTTTTTCATAAAGATCTTGTATGATTCAGGCGTGAGCTGCATTAATGTTTCGAGTCCAGCCGTCATCGCAAGCGGGTTGCCTGACAGCGTACCTGCCTGATAAATCGGACCGCTCGGAGCAATCCGCTCCATAATTTCGGCTTTACCGCCATAAGCGCCGACAGGCAGTCCGCCCCCGATCACTTTTCCTAAGCAAGTCAGATCAGGCGTTACGCCGAAATAGCCTTGAGCGCATTTGTAATCGACCCGGAAGCCAGTCATGACTTCATCAAAAATCAGCAGCGTGCCGTACTGTTCAGTAATATCACGCAATCCTTGCAGGAAGCCTTCTTGCGGCGGAACTACTCCCATGTTTCCGGCAACCGGTTCTACGATGACGCCTGCAATATCTTCACCGAACTGTTGGAATGCAAGCTTTACACTTTCTAAATCATTGTACGGAACGGTGATGGTGTTTTTCGCTATTCCTTCAGGTACGCCCGGGCTGTCAGGCAGACCGAGTGTTGCCACTCCTGAACCCGCTTTAATCAGCAGAGAATCTCCGTGTCCATGGTAGCAGCCCTCAAATTTTAAAATCTTATTGCGGCCTGTATATCCTCTTGCCAAACGAAGCGCGCTCATGGTCGCCTCGGTTCCTGAGCTGACCATCCGTACAATTTCTACTGACGGCACTCGGTCAATGACGAGCTTCGCCAATTCATTTTCCACCTCAGTCGGAGCCCCGAAGCTTGTCCCGTATTCAGCCACTTTTTTGAGGCTCTCTACAACGCGGTCATTTGTGTGTCCTAAAATTAAAGGCCCCCATGACAATACGTAATCAATATACTCATTTCCATCAATATCATAGATTTTAGAGCCATTTCCGCGCTCCATAAAAATCGGGTCCATGTCTACCGATTTAAAGGCGCGAACGGGGCTGTTTACACCGCCCGGCATGAGTTTTTGCGCTTCTTTAAAAGCCGCTTTTGATTTTTCATAGCTTCTCATCTGCCTCAACTCCTGTCAACTGAATAAAATTACTCCGCAAGCCATTTTGCTGCGTCTTTTGCATGATACGTAATAATCAGGTCGGCACCCGCACGCTTCATGCTTGTCAAAATTTCTAAGACAATCTCTTTTTCCTTGATCCAGCCGTTCTGAGCTGCAGCCTTCACCATAGAATACTCTCCGCTTACATTATAAGCCACAAGCGGCAATGTAAACTCATTTTTTACATCCCGCATGATATCCATATAAGAAAGTGAAGGTTTCACAATCAGGAAGTCCGCGCCTTCCTCAACATCTGATTGGGCTTCACGGAGTGCTTCCAGACGGTTGGCAGGGTCCATTTGATACGTTTTGCGGTCGCCAAATTGAGGCGTGCTGTTTGCTGCATCACGGAACGGACCGTAAAACTCACTTGAATATTTCACGGCGTAAGACATGATCGGAATATTGATGAAGCCTTCTTTATCTAACGCTTCTCTGATAACCGTCACAAATCCGTCCATCATGTTAGAAGGCGCAATGATATCCGCTCCGGCTTTTGCTTGGCTGACAGCTGTCTGTGCCAATAGCTCCAAGGATTCATCATTCAGGATCTGTCCGTCTTTGACGAGACCGCAATGTCCGTGATCTGTATATTCACATAGGCATGTATCAGCAACGACAACCATCTCAGGGAAGTGCTTTTTAATTTCGGCAATTGCTTCTTGCACAATACCGTGGTCATGGTAAGCTTGCGTTCCGCAATCATCTTTTTCTTCAGGTATGCCGAAAACAATGACGGATTGAATTCCGAGACTGACCAGCTCAGCCACTTCATCCTTTAATAGATCTAAAGATACATGATAAACATCAGGCATTGAAGGAACAGCTTTTTTTCCTTCTAAACCTTCAACGACAAAGATCGGATAAATAAAATCAGATGGATGCAGACGAGTTTCTTTCACCATCTCTCTCATTGCTTTTGATGACCGCAAACGGCGGTGTCTGTTAAATGATTGACTCATATTCTATCTTCCTTTCTAGACATGCGGCACATTAAATCAAGCATGCCGTCAATTGTAAATGTATCAGGCATATACGACGTGATTCCGTACGACAGCAGAGCGTCCCTCGTTAGCGGTCCGATGCTGATGCAGTCCGTCTGGTGCACCGGCCATTTTTTTATTCCTTCTCCCAGAACATGCATAAATGTATGTACGGTTGATGAGCTTGTAAATGTCACATAATCAAATGAATACTGATTCGCGGCATTTTTTAATTCCTCGATGCCATCTTCATCAGGAACAGTTTCATATACGACCCATTCCTTCACCTCAAAGCCAAGAGGCGTAAGCTCTTTTTTTATCACATCGCGAGATAAATTGCCTTTTATGACTGAAATCCGTTCTGACGGTTCGGCATGCTGCTTAAGAGCGTCCGCCAATTGTTCTGCAATATAGTCATGAGGCATTACATCAACCGATACGTTGTACGATTCTAAACGGCGTGCGGTTTTTTCACCAACAGCCGCAATTTTTTTATGACCGGGAACAATAAGCTGATTTTCTTTCAGATAAGAAAAAAAGAAATCCGCTCCATTTACACTCGTAAACACAAGCCAGCCCGGTATGGTTAGATCTGTTCGCACCTGTTCCGCCAGATCATTCGGCAGAGCTCGGCGAAACGTGATCAATGAGGCCAATACCGCTTTTCCGCCAAGCTGCTCCACTTTCTGCCGAAACGATTTTGCCTGCGTCTTATTTCGGGTGACAAGCACTGTTTTTCCTTTCAAAGGAAAATCATTTACCATCCTCATCAAGCTCCCGTTTTACGCGATCGATTAAATCTTTAGCGCCTTTATCAGTCATGAGAGCCGCACAGCGCTTACCGACTTCCTCCGGATTGTTTCCGGTGACGGTTTCTTTGAAAATGATTTTTCCATCAGGCGAAGCCACAAGCCCTGTCAGTTCAATTTCATCCTGGCCGTTTATCACCGAGTAGCCGGCGATCGGCACCTGACAGCCGCCCTCCATCGCGTTTAAGTAGGCACGTTCTGCCAGTACAGTCCGTTTTGTATACTCATCCGTAAACTGAGAAAATAACGTTAAAAGCTCTCGATCGGATTCGCGGCACTCAATTGCAAGAGCGCCTTGGCCAACAGCCGGAAGACAGCGCTCAGGCTCAAGAAATTCAGTTACGACATCCTGCTTCCAGCCCATTCTGGAAAGCCCTGCTGCAGCTAAAATAATTGCGTCATAATCTTCGTTTTCCAGCTTTTGAAGTCTCGTATCTATATTACCTCTAATCCATTTAATTGTAATGTCAGGGCGCTCAATCAAAAGCTGCGCGCTTCTTCTTAAACTGCTTGTGCCGATTACAGCACCTTCCTTCAATTCAGAAAGCTTTACACGATTCTTTGAAATAAGAGCGTCACGAGGATCTTCCCGTTCAGGAATACAGCCGATCACAAGGCCTTCAGGCAAAACGGCAGGCATATCCTTCATGCTGTGAACCGCCATATCAATGTCTTCGTTTAAAAGCGCTTGTTCGATTTCTTTGACAAACAGCCCTTTCCCTCCCACTTTTGACAGGGTAACATCAACGATCCGGTCACCCTTTGTGACGATTTCTTTTATGTCAAAAGCAAAAGAAGGATTGATTTCCTTCAGTTTGCGAATCACCCATTTTGTTTGGGTCATAGCGAGTTTGCTCCGTCTGGAACCTACTTTTATCGTTCTCATTTTTTCTTTCCTCCCGAATCTGCTTGGGCACATTATTTAACTGAACCAATGGAATTGAGACAGGCTTCCGAGCAGGAAATAATTGATCATCAGCACGAGAAAACAAGCCGTATTCCACAGTGCGGCGACCTTCCCCTGAAGCTCTTTAATCAGCCTGATATAAAGATAATAGCTGTACAGAAGCAGGACGACAAACGAACCAAGCACTTTGGCGTCGAACCAATACAGCGTTTCTAGAGACACATACGCCCAAATGACGCCAAGAATTAAACTCAGCAAAAGCATCGGAACTCCGATGACATTCAGAACATACGCCATATAATCAAGCTTAGACAAATCTTCTATTCTCAACAGCCACTTTCCCCATTTTTTCTTTTTTAACAGATGATATTGAAACAAATAGAGCACAGAAAATACAAAAGAAAGGGAAAAAGCACCGTAAGAAAGAATCGCCATTGTAATATGAATCACTAACAGCTCCGATACGAGCTGACCCGAAAAAGCCGCTGACTGCTGCTCCGTCGGTGAAAATGTATGAATGGCGATCATAGCAAACCCTATTACATTTGTAAAAAACACAATAAAATCAACACGCAGCAGCTTTGTCAGTACAAGTGACAGTGTGACAAGCACCCAAGCATAAAAATAAAGGGCCTCCGTCACATTTAATACCGGAAACCGCCCCGTCACCCACATAAAGTAGGCTAAATACACGGTTTGCAGAGTCCAGACAATAGAAAGCAACCAGAAGGCCATTTTCCCAGCCTTCCGGTTGTGTTGAAGAAAATCTATAAAATAAAAGAGTACACTTAATGCGTAAATGACGATTGTCCCTTCATTAAGTCTTGCCATTGCAGTATCAATCATTCAGCTTTCACTCACTTACAAGTGGGGCAAACCCCGCTCTTGATTCAGCCTTGTTATAAGAATGGACCTTTTGGCTGCCTTCAACGCTTTTGATCATTTGCCGGCCCGCAGCTTCTTCTATATCAAAAATCTGCTTAAACAAAGCCAGCTTTTCTTCAGAATCAGCCTCTGCCGCAAGTTCTTTCACCTTTAATATCGGGTCGCGGAGCATTTGATTAATGATACTTTTCGTATGTTTATTCAAAAGTTTTTTCTCTCTTGTCGTCAAATGAGGCAGCTTCCGTTCAATGCTGTCCATCGTTTCAGACTGGATTGCCAGCGCTTTTTCACGCAATGCGGAAATGACGGGCACTACACCGAGTGTATTCAGCCATTGTTTAAACTCCACAATGGTTTCTTCGATTAACAGTTCAACCTTCTCAGCGGTTTCTCTCCGCTCTTTCAGGTTCGCTTCTACGATCCCTTCAAGATCGTCTATATCATAAAGGAAGACGCCTTCTAGATCGTTTAAAGCGGGATCCAAGTCTCTTGGCACGGCGATGTCCACCATAAATAAAGGACGGCCCTTGCGAAGCTTATTCGCGTTTTCCATCATTTCTTTAGACACAACAAAATCACTCGCACCGGTAGAGCTGATTAAAATATCGGCTTCTGCAAGCGCGCTTTCAAGCTGATTTAAGCTTCGCGCTTCACCGGAGAAACGGTCTGCAAGTTCTTTCGCTTTCAAGTATGTTCTGTTAATGACGGTCACTTTTCCGATTCCCTGTCCATGCAGATTTTCGGCTGCAAGCTCGCCCATCTTTCCTGCACCAAGGATCAATATATGCTTGCTTGAAAGGTTTCCGAAGATTTTTTTCGCAAGCTCAACGGCCGCATAGCTAACAGACACTGCATTAGAGCCAATGTCTGTTTCGGCATGAGTCCGTTTACCCACTGTAACCGCCTGCTTAAACAACTCATTAAAAATCGTGCCGATCGTTTTTTCTTGCTGAGCTGTTTTGAAGCTGTCGCGCACCTGACCGAGAATTTGCGTTTCACCGATCACCATAGAATCCAATCCGCAGGCTACACGGAACAAATGCTCAACAGCCGCATCGCTTTCATAAAATCTTAAAAACGGCGACAGGTCTTCTTTGCTTAAGTGAAACCAGTCAGCTAAAAATTTTTTTATATAATAACGGCCGGTATGGAGCTGGTCGACTACCGCATAAATTTCAGTGCGGTTGCAGGTAGATACGATGATATTTTCGAGAATGCTTTTCTCTGCTTTTAGCTGCACCATCGCTTCTGCAAGCTCATTCGGCTGAAAACTTACTTTTTCACGTATCTCAATAGGGGCGGATTTATAATCTACTCCCACAACAAGTATATGCATAGCTTTCCTTACACCCCCAACACCCAAACTTTAATTTATAATCATTCTAACATAGAATTCATTATTTATAATAATTATAACATAGTTTCTTTCGCAAATTGTGAACAGATTTCAAAAATCTTGTGCTATATTAGAAAAAGCTTCACGAACAAAATATGTTCCTATTGACAATACCAAAAACAGCAGAAAATTACTCAAAATCAGCTCTAGAAAACAAGAAGGTGATATGCATGAAACAAAAATCAATTTTATTTCCTTGTCTGCTGCTCGCCGCATCCGTTTACGCATGGCTTGAAAGCGGCCAAGCCGAACTGTTTTCAGGACAGGATCAATGGCCTGTTCTTCTTATGCTGTTAGGCGCATCCTTTATATACCAAGGAAAAAAAGAAGCTGTCTCCCCCCATTTCTTTATCGGCTTGCTTCTCTTCGGAATCGGTTTGCACTTTTTCGCTAAGCCAAAGTGGACATGGTGGCCGGATGATTTTGAAATGCTACTCTTCATGGTCGGCTTCTCACTGCTCGTTTCAACCGTTCAGAAAAAAGAATATGTATATGAAGCTGTTTCGATGATTTGTTTTTCCCTGTTTCTTTACTTTTTCAAACAGATTATGGCATGGCTCGAGTCTGCGCATGTTCCCACGGCCCTGCTGAAAGAGTATTGGCCATTTGTATTTATCGGAATCAGTTTATTGTTATTATTGATAAAACGAAAAAAATCTATACGATAAATAAAACCGGCAGAGAGTATTCTCTACCGGTTTATCATTTTTTTGATCACTCCCCAAGCTTCGTCTTTCCCCTTTTTCGTTTCTGAGGAGAAGAGAATCAGCTCGTCTTCCGGATCAATATTTAATGTCTGTCTTACAACCTTCGCGTGTTTGTCCCATTTTCCTTTCGGGATCTTATCGGCTTTTGTAGCGATAACAATAACAGGAATGCCGTAATACTTTAAGAATTCATACATCTGCACATCATCATTAGACGGTGCATGCCGCAAATCAACGATCTGCACCACTGCTTTCAATTCCTCGCGTGTCGTGATGTAGGTTTCAATCATTCTGCCCCAAGCTTCACGCTCGGATTTTGACACTTTGGCAAAACCGTAACCCGGTACATCAACAAAATGCAATTCGTCATTAATAATGTAGAAATTTAATGTTTGTGTTTTTCCCGGTTTTGATGATGTTCTCGCAAGATTTTTACGATTAATCAATGAATTGATAAAAGATGACTTTCCAACGTTCGATCTTCCGGCCAGTGCAATCTCCGGAAGCCCCCCTTCAGGGTACTGTTCAGGTTTAACTGCACTGATTACGATTTCTGACTTTGTGACTTTCATTTCTTCTCTCCTACTAAGGCATGTTCCAAAACTTCGTCTAAGTGGGATGCCAATATAAAGGTAAGCCCCTCTCTGACGCTTTCTGGAATATCCTCTATATCTTTTTCATTATCTTTAGGCGCAATAATGGTCGTCAATCCCGCTCTATGTGCCCCGAGTGCTTTTTCTTTCAGTCCGCCGATCGGAAGCACGCGTCCGCGAAGCGTAATTTCGCCAGTCATTCCGACTTTACGCGATACAGCCCGTCCTGTTAAAGCAGAAACAAGCGCAGTCGCCATTGTGATACCGGCAGACGGACCATCTTTAGGCACCGCACCCTCAGGAACATGTATATGAATATCATACTTCTCATGAAAGTCAGGTTCAATGCCAAGTTCTTCTGTTTTTGAACGCACGTAGCTGAAAGCCGCCTGAGCAGACTCTCTCATGACATCGCCAAGCTTACCCGTCAGGATCAATTTTCCTTTCCCTGGAGAAAGCGATACTTCGATCGACAGCGTATCTCCGCCGACAGTTGTATAAGCCAGCCCCGTGACGACGCCCACCTGATCTTCCGTTTCTGCTTGTCCATATCTGAAAATTCGTTTTCCGATAAAGTCATGAAGATTTTTCTCCGTAACTGTAATCCGTTTTCTATCTTCAGAAACAATGGCTTTTGCGGCCTTGCGGCAGATGGCAGCAAGCTGGCGTTCGAGGTTTCTCACACCTGCTTCTCTCGTATAATAGCGAATAATATCAAGAATGGCCTGATCACGCAGCTGCAGGTTGCTCTTTTTGAGCCCATGCTCCTTGATCTGCTTCGGAAGAAGGTGATCTTTCACAATTTCAAGTTTTTCCACTTCCGTGTAGCCCGCAATATTAATGATTTCCATTCTGTCTCTAAGCGGTCCCGGGATTGTCGCTAAATTGTTAGCCGTAGCGATAAAGAGCACTTTTGACAGATCAAAAGTCTCCTCAATGTAGTGGTCGCTGAAGGTACTGTTTTGCTCCGGATCAAGCACTTCAAGCATTGCGGATGACGGATCGCCTCTGAAATCAGAAGACATTTTGTCAATTTCGTCTAGTAAGAAGACCGGATTCAGCTTGCCGGCTTTTTTCATGCCTTGAATAATACGTCCCGGCATTGCCCCGACATATGTCCGTCTGTGCCCGCGAATTTCTGATTCGTCGCGCACCCCGCCAAGTGAAATTCTGACAAATTTCCGATCCATACTTTTAGCAATCGATTTGGCCAAGGACGTTTTTCCGACCCCTGGAGGTCCAGCCAAACAGAGAATCGGACCTTTTAAGGATTTTGTCAGCTTCTGAACAGCCAAATACTCTAAAATACGCTCTTTCACTTTTTCAAGTCCGTGATGTTCTTTGTCCAAAAGATGTTCAGCCTCTTTTAAATCAAGCTTATCTTCTGTCTCATCCGTCCATGGGAGAGCGACCAGCCAGTCAATATAATTGCGGATAACAGAACTTTCGGCAGAACTGGACGGAATTTTTTCATATCTGTTTAATTCCTTAAGAGCCGTTTCCTTCACATGGTCAGGCATGCCCGCTTCTTCGATTTTTTCGGTCAGCGTTTGAACTTCACCTGTTTTGCCTTCTTTATCGCCAAGCTCTTTTTGGATCGCCTTCATCTGTTCGCGCAAATAGTATTCCTTTTGCGTACGCTCCATTGAACGTTTGACGCGCTGGCCGATTTTTTTCTCGATCTCAAGCACTTCTTTTTCATTGTTGATAAAATCAATGACCTTGTTCAGTCTGTCTTTGACATCAGCCGTTTCTAATATATCCTGCTTATCCTTTAGTTTAAGAGGCAGGTGAGAAGCAACAATGTCTGCCATTCTGCCCGGCTCTTCGATATCAGTAACCGCGGCGTACGTTTCGGCTGAGATTTTTTTAGAAATTTTTATGTACTGATCAAAGTGGTCCAACAAAGTCCGCATCAGCGCTTCGTCTTCTGTATCTTTTGAATCATCTTCATGGATCAGCTGAATGTCTACTGATGTATAATCTTCATGCTCATTGTATTCAATGATCTGGGCGCGCTGTATGCCCTCCACCAGCACACGAATCGTACCGTTCGGAAGCTTCAGCATTTGTTTAATTTTCGTATAGGTGCCGACAGTAAAAATTTCGTCTTCACCCGGTTCGTCTATCGAAATATCCTGCTGAGTAGCTAAAAATATCATATGATCATGCATCATTGCCTGTTCAAGGGCCTGAACCGACTTGTCACGTCCTACATCTAAGTGCAAAACCATTGTCGGGTACACTAATAAACCTCTTAAAGGGAGGAGCGGGATGCTGCGTTTTAATTCTTCTGCCATGTGACTGACACCTCCGTGACTTTAGTATGAACCATTATAATACAACTTTTTCATCCTTGTACAATAAACGGCATGGTTTCATTTTCTATAACACAGTCTCCTCGTAGTATACCCTTTCTTTCTGATCTGAAAAAGGAAAAGATGTCCTTCATGAAAAAAACCCTATTTTTAAAATAGGGTCAGACCGATTCTTTATTCATTTGCATGTTAAACGGTTTTTGTTCAGTAGGCGGGTTCACTAAAATTTCATCAAGCACTTCCTGGAACGTTTTCACCGCCACAATTTTGATCCCTTCAATCTGTTTTAAGATCGATTGCTGATTTTCATGCGGGATAATAACTTTTTTGGCACCGGACTGTTTTGCCGCTTTAATTTTCGGGATCACGCCTCCAATCGGTT
Organism: Bacillus sp. FSL K6-1012; assembly: GCF_037964915.1. Taxonomy (NCBI): domain Bacteria; kingdom Bacillati; phylum Bacillota; class Bacilli; order Caryophanales; family Bacillaceae; genus Bacillus; species Bacillus sp. FSL K6-1012. The sequence goes on from NZ_CP150175.1 coordinate 2,905,544, forward strand.
TTACAAGTCCGTTTAGACTGATCTCGCCTGTCATGGCAACCGTGTTGTCGATCGGAATTTTATGAACGGCTGAAAAAATTCCCGCCGCCATGGCAATACCTGCCGACGGCCCGTCAATCGGAATGCCGCCGGGAAAATTAATGTGGATATCATAGTCTGAAGGCTTCATTCCCATTGTACGCAGTACGGTTAGCACATTCTCAACCGAGCCCTTTGCCATGCTTTTCCGGCGAATTGATTTTGATTGGCTGCCGATGCTTTCTTCTTCTGCTATTCCGGTAATGTTAATTGACCCTTTATCCTGAGCCGGTGTTACGTTCACTTCGATTTCCAGCAGCGAACCGCTGTTAGGGCCATACACTGCGAGTCCGTTTACAATGCCGATTTGCGGTGCAGTGCCGATTTTCTGCTCGTGCTTAGGGGTAAGCTGGCTGGAATGAATCACCCATTCTATATCCTCAATGGTGATGTCCTTCCGATCTTCGGTCACCGCCATTCCCGCCGCGATTTGAATCATATTGACGGCTTCCCGGCCGTTCCGCGTATAGCTGGTCAGCAAATCAAGCCCCTCTTCAGAAATATTCTTTTCAATCTTATCCACTGCTGTTTTGGCGACTGATTTCAGCTCATCTTTCTCAAGCTCGCGGAAAAATACCTCTAAACAGCGGGATCGGATTGCCGGAGGGATTTCATTAGGCATTCTTGTTGTCGCACCGATCAAACGAAAATCAGCTGGAAGCCCATTTTGAAAAATGTCGTGAATATGGTTCGGTATTTGTGTATTTTCTTCGCTGTAATAAGCGCTGTCTAAAAAGACTTTCCGGTCCTCAAGCACCTTCAGCATTTTATTCATTTGAATAGGATGCAGCTCCCCAATTTCATCAATAAACAATACACCGCCGTGGGCATGCGTGACAGCCCCCTGCTTCGGCTGCGGAATACCCGCCTGTCCCATCGCTCCGGCCCCTTGGTATATCGGATCATGTACAGAACCAATGAGCGGATCGGCAATTCCTCTTTCATCAAATCGAGCCGTTGTCGCATCGAGTTCCACAAAAACAGCCTGCTCTTTAAAAGGTGATTGCTTATGTTTTTTGGCTTCCTCTAACACAAGCCTTGCAGCAGCTGTTTTTCCGACTCCCGGCGGTCCATAGACAATGACGTGCTGGGGATTCGGTCCGCACAACGCAGCTTTTAACGCTTTAATCCCGTCTTCCTGACCGACGATATCTTGAAAGCTTTTAGGGCGCACCTTTTCAGATAACGGTTCGGACAGGCTGATAGCCCGCATTTTGCGAAGCTGCTCCATTTCCTTCTTTGATTCCTTATCTATCGTGACTTTTTGTGTCCTTTGATTTTTAAGCAAATTCCAAAAATACAAACCAATGATAATCCCAAAAAACAGCTGAATAAATAAAGCGATCCCTGTCCAACTCATGGTGGTCCCTCCTGAAAAACAATTTATGTATCCAATTCATTCCTCTGATTGCTAGTATCTCCCACAAAAGAGGGGAATAAACGTTTTCCGGAAGAGTTTACACAACAAAAAAACCTCCTGAATGTTACCACTCAGGAGATTCATTTTCATTTTTAAGCAGACGTTTTATCTTGGCTAACCTCAGTACCGTCCTTTAACAAAAGGCGAGGCGGTTCTCCATGCGTTACAGTCGCCCCAGTAATCACACATTTTTCAATGTCATCACGGGAAGGGAGGTCAAACATCACATCAAGCATAATGCCTTCAATGATGGAACGGAGTCCGCGTGCTCCTGTCTTACGCTCAATTGCTTTTTTGGCAATTTCAGACAGCGCTTCTTCTTCAAACTCAAGCTCAACATTATCAAGCTCAAGCATTTTCTTGAATTGCTTCACAAGAGCGTTTTTCGGTTTCGTTAAGATCGCAACCAACGCTTCTTCGTCAAGCTTTTCAAGGCTTGCAATAACCGGAAGACGTCCGATGAATTCCGGAATTAATCCGAAACGGAGCAAGTCTTCTGGAAGCACTTTTGAAAGAAGGTCTTCTTTCTCCAGATCTGCAGCCTTATTATCTGAACCGAAGCCAATCACTTTTTGTCCTAAACGGCGTTTGATGATTTGTTCGATACCATCGAAGGCACCGCCGCAAATGAACAAAATGTTTGTTGTATCAATTTGAATAAACTCTTGATGAGGGTGCTTACGTCCACCTTGAGGCGGCACGCTCGCCACAGTTCCTTCAAGAATTTTTAGCAATGCCTGCTGCACGCCTTCACCTGACACATCACGTGTAATAGACGGGTTTTCAGACTTTCTTGCCACTTTATCGATTTCATCAATATAAATAATGCCTTTTTCCGCTTTTTCCACGTCATAGTCAGCAGCTTGGATGAGTTTCAAGAGAATATTCTCTACATCTTCACCTACATATCCAGCTTCTGTCAGGGACGTAGCGTCAGCAATCGCAAACGGCACATTTAAAATACGGGCTAAAGTTTGCGCAAGAAGGGTTTTACCGCTTCCTGTCGGGCCGATTAATGAAATGTTACTTTTCGAAAGCTCGACATCGTCCACTTTGCTGTTGGAGTTGATGCGTTTGTAGTGGTTATACACCGCAACAGCTAGTGATTTCTTCGCCTGATCCTGACCGATTACATATTCATTCAGAATTTCACGAATTTCCTGCGGCTTCGGCACATCTTTAAATTCTACTTCTTCTTCTGTTCCGAGTTCTTCCTCCACAATTTCAGTGCAGAGTTCGATACATTCGTCACATATATATACACCAGGTCCAGCTACAAGCTTACGAACCTGATCTTGTGTTTTTCCACAGAACGAGCATTTTAATTGTCCTTTTTCCTCGTTGAATTTAAACATTCTTTCACCCCTTAATCTTGTCTCACTTTTTCTTTTACCGGCAGAGCAAAAGAAAATGATTCTTGAAACGAAACGAGTATGTATTGCATTTTACCATACTTTCCAAAAAGACGGTAACATTGTGTTTCTGACTTGCACATTCTATATGTATGACAAAAAAACAGCCTGCATTAACTATATTGCCCCAAGAAAAAGAGATATATCATAATTGTACAAAACAAGGCACGAATCATTCGCGCCCTGTTTTATTATTACTATTATTATGCACCATATTAACGGTTTTCTACAAGAAAATCAATTGCTTTGCGAACTTTTAAATCTTCTTTCATCGCGTCAGTAGAACCGATGGCTTGTTTGATATTTTCAACAGGCATGTTGTATGCTTCAGCCATTTTAGAAAGCTCAGCATCAACTTCCTCATCTGTTACTTCAAGGTTTTCCGCTTTCGCAATCGCCTCAAGAGTCAGGTTAGATTTTACGCGTTTTGCAGCATCTTCTTTCATTTGCTCTTTTAACGCAGCTTCGTCTTGGCCTGAGAATTGAGTGTAAAGCTCAAGGTTCATGCCTTGCATTTGAAGACGCTGTTCGAATTCTTTCAGCATGCGGTCAAGCTCAGTGTCGATCATCGCTTGAGGAACATCGATTTCAGCGTTTTCAGAAGCTTTCAGAACAAGCTCTTCACGCAATTTAGCGTCAGCTTCGTTTTCTTTAGCTTCTTCTAAGCGTTTCTTCGTTTTTTCAGTCAATTCAGCAAGTGTTTCCACTTCTTCATCGATATCTTTTGCGAATTCATCGTCAAGCTCAGGAAGCTCTTTCGCTTTGATTTCGTGAATTTTCACTTTGAAGACAGCTGGTTTGCCGGCAAGATCTTCAGCGTGGTACTCTTCAGGGAATGTTACTTCAACATCCTTCTCAGCACCTGCTTCAAGGCCGACTAACTGATCTTCGAAGCCAGGGATGAATGAACCTGAACCCACTTCAAGTGAATAGTTTTCAGCTTTTCCGCCTTCGAATGCTTCGCCGTCAACGAATCCTTCGAAGTCAAGAACAACTGTGTTTCCTTCTTCAACAGCGCCTTCTTCTTTTACAACAAGCTCAGCTTGACGCTCTTGAAGCCCTTTTAGTTCGTTTTGAACATCTTCGTCAGTTACAGCTGTGTCGTCTTTTTCGACGCCTAAGCCTTTGTATTCGCCAAGCTTCACTTCAGGTTTCACTGTTACTTTTGCAGTGAAGATTAAGCTTTCGCCTTTTTCGATTTTTTCAACATCGATTTCAGGACGGTCCACAGGCTCGATTCCAGCTTCTTCAACCGCTTTAGGGTATTCTACAGGAAGAAGAATATCCAAAGCATCTTGGTAAAGAGCTTCTACGCCAAAGCGCTGTTCGAATAAACCGCGAGGAATTTTCCCTTTACGGAATCCAGGAATTGAAACTTGCTTAACTACTTTTTTAAATGCATCATCAAGTGCCGTTTTAAATGTTTCAGCATCAACTTCAACCGTTAAAACGCCTTCGTTGCCTTCTTGTTTTTCCCATTTTACAGACATGTGTTTCCCTCCAAAAATCTATTCAGGTTGTGTCGGTCTTCCATTCTAAAGCAATCATTCGGCTTCGTCCATCAAAAACGAAGCTGCCAAAGATCAGAATCATTATGTATACATTTTAATAATGAACTGCAAAGCCTGTCCAACCGTATTTCTTATAACCCGTTATACACAAATACAACCATTATATTATAACATAACACATACCGCTTTCAACTATATGGCGTGATTTACAAATAAGAAATTTCTTCAATATCTTTAATCATTGTGCACGCTTCATCAAGTTCTCTGTCGGTAAACTCATACATCATATGCAGCTCTTCTCTTTCAATCTCAATCCCATGCATTTCATAGCCGACTTTATGCAGGGCCGCCGCCCAAAGATCGGCAGACAGCAGTTTTGGCTGAAATGGATATAAAACATACAAATGTCTTCTCCACAGTTCTTCTACCGCAGCATACAGGGTCGGATTTTCATTCCCAAGCGTTTCATCCAGCACACGGAGAACGCGGTGCAAAATCGGGGAGGCGTCAGGCGGGACAGTCTCGCTCGGCTCGATTGTCATGGAGTCGCCGAATTTTGTAATGTGGACCGGTTTGCTGTAGTCGTGTTCCGCCATTAACATCACGATCATCGTCTTGATAATCGGGTGAGCAGCGGGATCTTCAAGAATTGTTTTTAACAGCCCCGTATACTTCGCTACATTGCGGTCTTTCAATGAATGGATTAAATTCATTTGTTCCTCTGGGCTGGCTAACACTTTCTCCGTGTCAATCACATCTTCATACTCTTCGGCCCAAGCCTCGTCTTCTCGCTCTGGGTCGGTCATTTTGCGGCTGAAATCAAGCAGTTTATAAAATTGCTCGGCGCTTTCCGCGGGCAGCTGATTTTCCTCCAGGACGGCCTCAATCGTGCTTTTGACTTCTTCGTATTTCTTAAGCTGAATTAAGATCGTCATGTATACTTGTAAAACTGTAAAATACTGGCCGTATCCTTCTTTCAGCATCTTTTCGCATACACGTTTTGCCTCTTCCAATTCGCCCAGCTCCAAAAAGCAAATGGCCATGCCCAAGTGAAGATCTGATTCAGTATCATCATATTTCATTGCTTCTGAAAACAGTTCCAGCGCCTCTTGATACTTTTTCTCCTTCAGCGAGGACATTCCTTTTTCCACCAGACGGTCTTTCAAATGAGGAAAAGGAATAATTTTTGCGTTTTTCTTGTCATGCGTCATACCTATATTCCTTTCAGGCATTTATTTTGTTCAAGTGTATCAACACCCGTACACAAAAACAAGAAAGGAAAGGTTCTGCCAGGCAAAAAAAGCTGCCGGACAAATTGCCGGGCAGCTTTTTTTAAGCTTGAAGCCAAGAGCTTCTCTGCGACTCAAATTGCTTAATTTCATCTTCAAGTAAAAGCGTTAATGAAATTTCATCATAGCCGTTGATCAGCATTTCTTTCCAATGCGGATCGACTTCGAATGAGATCTGATTGCTTTCGCTGTCGTGAATAAGCTGATTTTCAAGATCGACTGTCATTTGCAGTGACTGATTTTCGTATTGTCCGACAAGCTTTTTCCAATTGTCATACGGCATGCGAATCGGCAGCATACCGTTTTTAAAGCAGTTTTGGTGGAAAATATCAGCAAATGACGGTGCGATAATGATTTTAAAGCCGTAGTCATCAAGCGCCCACGGAGCGTGTTCACGCGATGACCCGCAGCCGAAGTTTTCTCCCGCTATTAAAATGGACGCCCCTTCATAAGCCGGCTGGTTTAATTCAAATTCCGGGTTTGGTTCGCCATTCGCATCGTATCTCCAGTCAAAGAATGCAAAACGGCCGTAGCCCGTTCTTTCAATTCTCTTTAGAAATTGTTTCGGAATGATCTGGTCTGTATCGACATTAATACGATTTAATACGGCCGCTTTCCCCGTATGTGTTTTCAAAGGTTCCATCTCGTGCACTCCTTACACAACTGTTTTTTCCTGATAAAACTTTCTGACATCCACGAAATGGCCGTGAATGGCGGCCATCGCAGCCATCGCAGGGCTGACGAGATGTGTTTTCGCGCCTTTTCCTTGTCTGCCCTCAAAGTTGCGGTTAGAGGTTGACGCACAGCGCTCTCCTTCAGGAACAACGTCATTATTCATGCTCAAACACATGCTGCAGCCTGATTCTCTCCACTCAAATCCAGCGTCTAAGAAGATCTGATGAAGCCCTTCCTTTTCAGCCTGAAGTTTTACGCTCTGAGATCCAGGCACGACGATTGCTCTAACACTTTCAGCCACCTTTTTTCCTTTGATCATATCGGCAGCCTGGCGGAGGTCAGTCATGCGTGAATTTGTACAGGAACCGATAAATACGTGCTCCACTTTGATGTCTTCAATTTTCTGATGAGGAGTCAGCCCCATATATTCATAAGCGCGAATCGCTTCTTTTTTGTCATCTTCCGCTGAAAAGCTTTCCGGCGCCGGAACTTCAGAATCGATAGGAAGAACCATTCCCGGGTTGATACCCCATGTCACCATAGGAGAAATTTCATTGCCGTCAAGCACAATTGATTTATCGTAAACAGCGCCTGGATCAGTGCGAAGTGCTTTCCATTCTGCTACGGCTTTATCAAATTCTTCTCCTTTTGGCGTATACTTGCGGTTTTTGCAATATTCAAATGTCACTTCGTCAGGCGCAATCAAACCTGCTCTTGCTCCGGCTTCAATTGACATGTTGCAAACGGTCATCCGCTCATCCATCGTCATGTTTCTGAATACTTCCCCAGTGTATTCAATAACGTAACCGGTGCCGAATTTCACGCCGTATTTACCGATAACAGCAAGAATGACATCCTTTGCCGTTACCCCTTTTTGCAGTGTCCCGTCTACACGCACCTCAAGCGTTTTCGGACGCTGCTGCCAGAGTGTCTGTGTAGAAAGAACATGCTCAACCTCACTCGTTCCGATTCCAAATGCCAGGGCGCCGAATGCACCGTGAGTGGAAGTATGGCTGTCGCCGCATACGATCGTTTTTCCCGGAAGCGTTAAGCCAAGCTCGGGCCCGACTACATGGACAATCCCCTGATCTACGCTGTGAAGATCGGCAAGGCGTACGCCAAACTCTTCGCAGTTCCGCTCAAGCGCTGTCACTTGGCGTTTCGCAACTTCGTCCGTTATCTCAAAGCGATTGACGGTTGGAATGTTGTGATCCATCGTTGCGAATGTATTTTGCGGTCTTCTGACCTTTCTTCCCTTTTGTCTCAACCCTTCAAATGCCTGAGGGGATGTCACTTCATGGATGAGATGCAAATCAATATAGAGAAGATCCGGTTTTCCCTCACCATGTTTTACAATATGCTGATCCCAAATCTTTTCGATGATCGTTCGAGGCATCATCTTTATTTCCTCCCTCTACCTATGAACTAAGACCGCTTACACCATAAGCTGTCACACGTTAGAAATTGTATTTTCACTCATCAATGCCGTCTTTACTTCCTCTGTAATGGCCTGAGTGCTGCTGTATTCTTCGCCTCTTGCCAAGTCTCTTGTTCTTTTTCCGGAAGTAAGAACCTGATTGACTGCATCTTCTACAGCTTTCGCTTCTTCTTCAAGCCCGAAAGATGTTCTCAAAAGCATTGCCGCTGATAATATAGCCGCGAATGGATTTGCCATCCCTTTCCCTGCTATGTCAGGTGCTGAGCCGTGTACAGGCTCGAACAGATGGAGTCCTGAGCTTGATAAGCTGGCTGACGGAAGCATTCCGAGAGAACCTGTTAGCATGGACGCTTCGTCGCTTAAAATGTCACCAAACATATTTTCAGTCACCACGACATCAAATTGATTCGGTGCATAAATCAGCTGCATAGCCGCGTTATCAACGAGCATATGCTCAAGTTTCACATCAGGATAGTCTTTTGCGACGTCTTCAGCCACTTCCCGCCACAGCCTGCTTGATTCAAGAACGTTCGCTTTATCAACAGAGGTAACCTTGCCTTTTCTGGCAGCCGCCATTTTAAAGCCCTCTCTGATCACGCGTTCAATTTCTTCCCTCTTATAAAACAGTGTGTCTACCGCTTCTTGCTCACCTTCACTGTTTACATAGCGTTTGCTCGGCTGGCCGAAATACAAACCGCCTGTCAGTTCACGAACGATAACGAAATCAACGTTATCAATATATTCTTTTTTCAAAGGCGAAGCGTCAGAAAGGCTTTCAAACACTTTCACAGGCCGTAAATTCGCAAACAGGTCAAGCTGTTTTCTAATGCTGAGCAGACCTTTTTCGGGTCTCAGCTCCGAAGGGTTTTGATCCCATTTCGGGCCGCCGACAGCACCAAGCAAAATAGCATCAGCCTTTTTACAAATCGCAATGGTTTCCTCTGGGAGAGGGTCGTTGTGTTCGTCAATTGCCGCTCCTCCAATAAGGCCGTATTCAAATTCAAATTCATGGCTGAAGCGTTCGGCAACACTTTTCAGCACGTCTGTCGCTGATTCTAATACTTCGGGGCCGATCCCGTCTCCGGGCAATAGAGCAATCCGTTTCTTCAAATTAACCGTTCTCCTTTCTTTTATGATCCGACAGCTGTATGGTTTTGCAGTCCGTTCATATTAGACTGGAAAACCAATTGACGGTTGACTGCGTTCAGATAGGCTTTCGCCGAAGCTTCTAATACGTCTTGCGCTATGCCCCGCCCTGCTGATTCTTTTCCGTTTACTACTACTCTTACATAAACCTGGGCAAATGCGTCTTCGCCTTTTCTATTGGACTGAATGCGGTAGTCTAAGAGCTCCACATCTTTATCAATACAGCGTTCAAGGGTATTGTATATCGCTTCCACGCTTCCGGCTCCTGTTGCCGCTTCCTGAATAAGCTGGGCGTTTTCTTGATTTTTCAAAGAAACCGTAGCCGTAGGGACCTGAGATGTTCCATAATGGACTTGCAGAGAAAGAAATTCATACCCAATCTTGCGGTCTGTTACTTTTTCTTCTAAAATAAGAGAGACAAGATCCTCATCAGTGATTTCTTTTTTCTTCTCAGTTAACTCTTTAAACATCGTAAAGAACTTATTAATCTCTTCACTATCAAATTGGAATCCCAATGCAGTCAGCCGGTCTTTAAATGCATGGCGTCCTGAATGCTTGCCTAGGACAAGCGCATCTGCCGTTACACCGACAAGCTCTGGTGAAATAATTTCATATGTTGATTTTTCCTTTAAGAAGCCGTCCTGGTGGATGCCTGATTCATGAGCAAATGCGTTGTCGCCCACTACCGCTTTATTTCGCGGAACAGCCATACCTGTGAACTTGCTTACTAAATCACTAGTGCGTTTTATTTCATTTAGCGTAATGCCTGTTTCGACTTGATAGAAATCTTTTCTGATATGAAGGGCAACTGCAATTTCCTCTAATGCAGCATTTCCGGCTCTTTCACCTATTCCGTTAATCGCACATTCAATTTGATCAGCGCCATTTTCGATCGCTGAGAGAGAATTGGCGACCGCCATTCCCAAATCATCGTGGCAATGGGCTGACAGCTTCGCTTGATGAATGTTTGGAACGTTCTCTTTCATATATTTAAAGATATTCCCGTATTCTGCCGGAGCCAAATAGCCGACTGTATCCGGAAGGTTGATAACACTAGCCCCTGCGTCAATCACTTTTTCTACGATTTCCGCTAAAAACGGCAGTTCAGTTCGGCAGGCATCTTCAGCAGACCATTGAACAATCGGGAAACGCTCTTTTGCGTATTTCACCATTTCAACGGCTCTTTCGATGACCTGTTCACGCGTCATTTTCAGCTTGTGTTTTAAATGAATGTCCGATGTGGCAATGAATACGTGAATTCTTGGCTGAGCACCGTCTTTTAACGCTTCCCAGGCCGCATCAATATCACCTTTTACACAGCGGGCAAGACCTGTCACAGAACAATTTTTTATGGTTCTTGCGATTTCCTGCACAGCTAAAAAGTCACCTCGGGACGAAGCGGGAAATCCCGCTTCAATGATATCTGCCCCGAGTCTTTCGAGCTGCTTTGCTATGGCAAGTTTCTCCTGTGTATTTAAGTTTACTCCAGGGGATTGTTCACCATCACGAAGCGTCGTATCGAAAAAATTAATTTTGCGCAACGGAGACCACCGCTTCCTTCTTCTTGCCTTGTTTGACAAACGGCATCATTTCACGAAGCTTTCTTCCCACCACTTCGATTTGATGTTCGTTTTCGCTCGTATTGATTGCGTTGAAACGAGGACGGTTTACTTGGTTTTCTACGATCCATTCTTTTGCAAATGTTCCGTCTTGGATGTCTTTTAAGACTTCTTTCATTGATTCTTTTACTTTTGCGTCTACAACACGCGGCCCGGATACGAAATCTCCCCATTGAGCAGTATCAGAAATAGAGTATCTCATGCCTTCCAAGCCTTCTTCATACATAAGGTCAACGATCAATTTCAGCTCATGAAGACATTCAAAGTATGCAAGTTCCGGCTGATAACCAGCTTCAGTTAATGTTTCAAATCCAGCTTTTACAAGGGAAGTTAATCCTCCGCAAAGTACAGCTTGCTCACCGAACAGATCCGTTTCTGTTTCTTCTTTAAATGTCGTTTCCAAAACGCCTGCTCTTGCTCCGCCGATTCCTTTTGCGTATGCCAAAGCTTTATCTTTCGCTTCACCTGTCACATCTTGATAGATCGCGAACAAGGCCGGTACGCCTGCTCCTTGCTCATATGTTCTTCTAACCAAATGTCCAGGACCTTTAGGCGCTACCAAAAATACGTCAACATCTGCCGGTGGAACAATTTGGTGGAAATGAACGTTAAATCCGTGAGCGAAGACCAATGATTTGCCTGCAGTCAGCTCATCTTTGATTTCAGCTTCATATACTTTTTGCTGCTGTTCATCCGGAAGAAGAACCATAATGATCTCAGCTTGAGCCGCAGCTTCTTTTACTGAAAATACTCGATGTCCGTCTTCTTGCGCCTGAGTGAAAGATTTTCCTTGTCTGACACCGACAATCACGTCAATTCCGCTTTCTTTCAGGTTCAGCGCGTGTGCATGCCCTTGTGAGCCATAACCGATAATCGCTACTGTTTTTCCAGCCAATACGTTCTCTTTGATATCACCGTTATAATATACTTTTACCATTTCAATCTCTCCCTTGTTTTGTTTTATACAATAGATATTGTTTTATTGGATGACGACTTTTGCTGAGTGCCCCTCGCAAAAGCCGTTGTACCTGTTCTCGCAATTTCTTTGATTCCATACGGTTTTAGTAATTCAATCAGCGCTTCAATTTTGTTAGATTCGCCAGTCACCTGTACAACGATGCTGTCTCTACTGACATCAACGACAGAAGCTCTGAACGGCTCTATCATTCCGTGAATCTCTGTCCTCGTTGACGGTGCGGAAACGACCTTGATTAAGGCCAGCTCCCTTTGGACAATTGATTGATTTGTGATGTCAGTGACTTTCAGTACATCAATTTGTTTGTTAAGCTGTTTTGTCAGCTGTTCAACATCATTTTCTCCTTCAACGTGAACGACAAAGGTAATTCTGGAAACACCGCTTGTTTCTGTGTGTCCAACTGTAATGCTTTCAATGTTGTAGTGTCTTTTTGTAAATAGACCGGTGATCCGGTTTAACACGCCGGAGCGGTTCACCACAGTCAATGTGATAATTCTTTTCAAGGTTTCACCCCCACCATTTCATGCAGCCCTTTCCCCGGAGCCACCATCGGGAATACTTTTTCTTCGCTGGCGACCCGAACGTCAATGACAACCGGTTCTTTTGATGTCAATGCCTCTTCCAGCTTTTCCTTCGCTTCTGCATCAGAGGAGATTCTGATGCCTTTAATGCCGTATGCTTCTGACAATTTGACAAAGTCCGGCTGTGAAGCGAATTTAGACTCTGAATAACGCTCTTCATAGAAAATCTCCTGCCACTGTCTTACCATTCCGAGACAAGCGTTATTTAAGATCACAACTTTAACCGGCAGATTCAATTCGCGAATAACATCAAGTTCCTGTAGCGTCATTTGAAAACCGCCGTCTCCAAGCACCGCCACCACGGTTGCATCTTTATCGGCCAGCTGTGCGCCGATCGCTGCCGGAAGGCCGAAACCCATTGTTCCAAGACCGCCTGATGTCACCCATTTATCTGCCTTTTGAAACGGATAAAATTGCGCTGACCACATTTGATGCTGGCCGACATCCGTTGCGACAATGGCTTCCCCTTTTGTAAATTGATGAATGTATTCAATCAGTTTTTGAGGTTTAAAGCCTTCTTCTTCATTGTCTACATACCAGAGCGGATACTCTTCTTTCCACTCGGCAAGCTGTTTTTTCCATTCGCTTGAATCGCCTTGTTTGCCGTTTTGTTTGATCAGCTCTTGCAGGACAACTTTGCTGTCGCCGACAACCGGAATCTGTGTTTTCATGATTTTTCCGATTTCAGCCGGATCAATATCAATGTGGGCAATCTTTGCGTTTCTCGCAAAATGTTTCAGGTTTCCTGTGACGCGGTCATCAAAACGGGCGCCGATACTGATTAAAAGATCACAGTCATGAAGGGCCATGTTCGCTGTATAAGTGCCGTGCATACCCGCCATCCCCAAGAAAAGCGGATGGTCTGCCGGGAAACCCCCAAGTCCTAAAAGCGTGTGCACAACTGGAATTTGCTGCTGCTCGGCATAATTTTTTAATTCTTCTGACGCTTTTCCGTGCAATACGCCCGCACCCGCTAGGATAACCGGTTTCTTTGCGCTGCTTACGGCTTCCACAAGCTTGCGGATCTGCAAATAATTCGGCTCCGTTGTCGGCTGATATCCCGGGAGATTCATCTCGTGATCATAACTGAATTCTCCTTCAATTGTTGCAACATCTTTCGGAATATCGATTAGTACAGGTCCCGGTCTTCCCGTTGTCGCAATATGGAATGCTTCTTTAATGATGCGCGGCAGATCTTCCGGCTGGCGGACCTGATAGCTGTGTTTTGTAACCGGCATTGTAATTCCCAAAATGTCCGCTTCCTGAAAAGCATCGCTGCCGATAACGGAGGTTGCCACCTGCCCTGTAAAGACGACTAAAGGCAGTGAATCAATCATGGCATCCGCAAGTCCAGTAACAAGGTTTGTCGCTCCCGGGCCTGATGTCGCAATAACGACCCCTGGTTTTCCAGAAACTCTCGCGTATCCTTCTGCTGCATGAATGGCGCCTTGCTCGTGCCGGGGAAGGATATGTACCATTCCCGAATTGTACAGCTTATCGTAGATCGGAAGTACAGCTCCGCCCGGATAGCCGAATATCATTTCTACTTTTTCTTTCTTTAATGATTCAATCAGCATTAACGCTCCGCTCATCGTCTGTGTACATTTGGCAGATGCTGAATCCACCTGTACATTAGTCCCCATTTTTAGTTCCTCCTTTTGGATTTTCATCCTCTAAAGATCATCATTTATTAGCTTTATAGCTGATTATTCAATAAAAAAAGCCCTTCCGCCCACAATCAGCCGCGCATTGAATGCGATAGCCAAAAGGGGCGAAAAGGCTCTTCTTTCCGCGGTACCACCCTTGTTTACGGCCTTTCATGCGGCCGTCTCATGGATATTCCTATCCGTTTTAATAACGAGTAAACATCATCGTTCACCCGGCCAAGTCCTACTGTGATTTCAGACTGGCACTCTGAGGCGAGTTCACCTTGTAAAGCTTCGCCGGTTCTCAGCTAATCCGGTTCTCTGTGGAAAGCTTTTTCAAGGCTACTTATCCTCATCTGCGCTTTTCATATTCAGTCTCTTGAACATCTATTCTGCCGTCCAAGAAGATCGTTTGTTTTTTATTTTTCAGAATCATATTGCAATCATTTGTGCTTGTGAAACTTGCGTTTATCTTTTGTTGAACTCATATTACGCCGCTTTGGACGCAGTGTCAACAGCATTTTTTAAAATTATTAGACAATTTAGATTAATCAAACTATACTGTATACGCTTTCATTATTGGTATATAAGGAATTTCAAAAGATAAAAGTTTTTGTAATTTTTTTATTAATCTATCAAGTTTACACTCGAATTTTTCAATTTCATATAAATATGTCACATAATATGACGTGTTATTGTTTCGATGAAACGTCTATATGAAAGATCTTCTCGCAAAAAAACGATTTCAGTTCGGATAGGCTCTTTCATTATTTTTCGTCATACACTGGTGTTATCTTGCAAAGAAAAGGTGATACGATGAATAAATCATTTGCAGACATCCAAGGATTTCCCGGGGGTTTTCCAAACTTTCCCCAGCCATTTTATCCGGCAGCTCCCAGCTTTTATCAGCAAGGCCATCAGCCATTTGGAGGCTTTGGATACGGACAGCCGTACAGCCAGGCATACAGCCCGCTAAGCACCCCCTCTGCTATGTACTCCTCATTTCCATATGCTTCAGGATTTTACGGGCAGCAATTTTCAGGTGCCGGCTATAGCGGCCATGGCGGCGGTTTCAGTATTCCCGCAACGCACGCCGGAGGATTCGGCGGAGCATCTGGAGTACACGGAGGATTTCGATATTAAAATATCATGAGGTGCCGAACATCTATGTTCGGCACTTGTTAATTTATTCATCTTTAATAAAGTTAATAGACTGTGAGGTTTCCTATCTTACTATTTGGAAGCAAAAAGGATATATTTTAAGATAAATGATAAGTATGTTCAGAGTTACGGTTTTTGAGGAGGAATTCATTTTGCATATTAAAGTAGATGATTTGACCGGACATCAAGTGATCGAATTAGTGAGTGAGCATTTACATAGCATGACTCTCATGTCTCCGGCTGAAAGTATTCATGCCCTGGACATAGAAAGGCTGAAAAAACCTGAGATTACATTTTGGAGCGCTTGGGACGACAATGAATTAGCCGGCTGCGGAGCACTTAAGGAACTGGACAGCCGGCATGGAGAAATTAAGTCGATGCGAACCTCTTCTTCCCATTTAAGAAAGGGCGTTGCCAGCAAGGTTCTTCAGCACCTTATAGTAGAAGCCAAGCGGCGCGGCTATCAGCGATTGAGTTTGGAAACGGGGTCAATGACTTCTTTCGAGCCGGCAAGAAAACTTTATGAAAGCTTCGGTTTTCGGTATTGCCAGCCGTTTGCAGACTATATAGAAGATCCGAACAGCGTGTTTATGACAAAGGAATTGTGAAATATAAAGGATAGATAAGTGCGGGATTATGTTTCTGTCTTATCTATCTTTTTTTGTGGTTACAATTCACCTTCTGCTATCTAGGCAGCATTTTACATTAGCAATCTGCTACGTTTTTTCCTTCTGCAGACAACTTTCTCGATTGCTTATCACACAAAAAAACCATCCAGCATTGTACTGGATGATTGAATTATTATTTATATTTATTCACTTCATACATCAAAATATTTTTAAACACAACATAATCCTTTTTACTTTCAAAAGGCCCTTTGTTGTTGTCATGCTCATCAATTTCATAAAAGCCCGGTCCCTCTCCAGCATCACGCTGCTTATACCATTTGAGGAAACCGTTCACTTCTTTCATGGACAGCTGGTACTCTTTTTGCAAACCGTTTACCATGGTGACAACAAGGAGGGCGTCTCCGTCTTCTGCTGAATTATCCTCAGAAGGTGTTGTTGTTGATCCTTCATCCTTATCTCTCGGAGTTTCCTCTGAATCGGATGGTATGTTTAAATCTTTTAACGAAATAGATATAACTGATTTAATGTTAGAATTTGCATTATCACCAAAACTCCCACCAAAACTGGAGTTTTCTTCTCTTCCACCAATTACGTAAAGCGTATCATCAATAATGGCAGAAGAATGCGCCATTCTGTATAATGCTTTCGGATTTGTCACTGCTGTAACTGATTGACTTTTAGGATCGTACACTCTAATTCGGCTTACACCTCCAGTCATCAGAATTTTTCCTTTATAAGCAAGCGCAGAATAATATCCTGCTTTGAATCCTTTACCATTTTCTGCCCATGTGTCTTTTTCTGGATCATAAACATAAACGATTTGGGGAATGTAATGCGTGCCGCCAAGGATATATAGTTTATTATCAATTACTGCTGTAGAACCCCCAGTTACTACTTCATAATTTAACTTCTGTTTCTTATCCCATTTTTTGGTTTCGAGATCATAACTGTAAGTCGTTGCATAGCGAGAATTCTCATAGGCTACAACATATATTTTCTTTCCAATAGCTTCTGCATAAATCCTATAAGGTGAAACCTTATTTTCAAAGGGGAGATCATCCGATTTTTCCCACGTATCTTTTTTTGGATCATATACTTCTACTGTCTTGACAACTCCATCGTTTGACCTTCCACCCATGACATAAATTTTACCGTCAACTGTAACAGTCGCAGCTCCTCCCCTCTCCGTGGGCATGTCTGCTTTTTTTGTCCATTCATTTGTTTTAGGATCGTAGACAAACGTTTGATTTCCATAAGTACCTGATTTTACTGTTCCGCCACCTATCACATATATCTTTCCATCTACTACACCGCTGCTTGCGCCGACACGCGGCTCAGGCAAATCTGCTCTTTCTTTCCATTCAACTGTTTCCGCGCTAACTGTTTGGAGCGATTGAAACAGCGTAATCACGAATAAGAAACAAACAACGAACCATTTTTTCAAAAGAAAACACTCCTTTATTTAATTGTTTCACATAACAAATATCGGCAAGACTACGAATTTTTTCATATCTTTTCCTGTATATTCATTTTTCAGGAAATTATAATCCGAGTTTACTCTAAAAAACTCGGATGTTTTCAATCTTGTTTATTTTAAAGAGCAGCGGGAATTACAAACGACATGAACGATATAATGCAAATTCATAAAGGAGGAGATTAATATGACAAAAAGTGTAGTTGGTGTATACGAAACTCCACAAGAAACCATTGCAGTGATTGAAGGCTTACTAACAAAGGGGTATGATTCTGACGATATTTCTGTTGTCACAAATCGCCGGGATACCGATTATCTCGAATCTCGTACAGGGACAGAAGTAAATCAAGCCCTTGAAGCAAATGATAGTGATTCTGAATCCTTTTTCGATAAACTGAAAGATTATTTCACAATGGATGATACAGGCGCACACAGCAAAGCATTATCAGATCTGGATATCTCAAATGACGAAATAGACAAGTACCAAGAGGACCTGGATGACGGAAAGCTTCTCGTAGCCGTTGATACAGACGCAGACTTAGATACGCCTATTGATAACGGCAATGCCCTTTCAGGCGGCTTTGCAAATGCAAATGAGACAGTGGATTATACAACAAAAGAAGAAAAGACCC
This sequence comes from Bacillus sp. FSL K6-1012, assembly GCF_037964915.1. Taxonomy (NCBI): domain Bacteria; kingdom Bacillati; phylum Bacillota; class Bacilli; order Caryophanales; family Bacillaceae; genus Bacillus; species Bacillus sp. FSL K6-1012. The sequence continues at coordinate 2,923,231 of NZ_CP150175.1, forward strand.
TGCCGCTTCGAGAAGAACAGCTGAAAGTGGATAAAGAAGATATCCAAACCGGAGAAGTGGAAATCGGAAAAGAAGTCAAAACAGAACAAAGAGATATCGACATTCCGGTAAGACATGATGAAATTTACGTTGAACGCCGTCCGGTGGATGAAAACACGGCAGACGCTTCTCCCGTAAATGACTCAGAAACGGTCAGAGTTCCTATCGTTGAGGAAAAGCTCGAAGTGACAAAAAAACCAGTTGTTACGGATGAAGTGGTTGTCGGAAAACGGACTGTCGAAGAAAACGAACATATTTCCGAAACTGTGAAAAAAGAAGAACCGCGACTGAATAAAGAAGGAAATGTCCGCGATCTGGATGATGATACGTTAAATAACAAATAAAAATCATCATAAACAAAAACCTCAAATCCTTTAAGATTTGAGGTTTTTTCTTGGTACGTCCCAGGAGAGATTCGAACTCCCGACCGACGGCTTAGAAGGCCGTTGCTCTATCCAGCTGAGCTACTGGGACACGTTTTGTTTTTTTGTTTTCGCTTTAACTATCAGCGACAAGATTTATTATATATGGGTTGCAATGATAAGTCAACGGTTTTTTAGAATTTTTTTCATGAGGAAGAAAATTTTCTTCCTCATGTGATATTTCATAGGGTTACCCGGTGTTGCAAATCAATGATTTCATCGCCTGCTTGGTTATAAAAACGCACTGTTGCTGTATCATTTTCTAAAGACAGTATAGCATAGCTTTCTGTGCTGCGCACTCTTGGAAGGCGGATGCTGCCGGGATTAATCAGCAGTTTTCCGCGCAGCATTTCGCTTCCTGCGATGTGTGAATGCCCGAAGCAAATGATATCCGCTCCGAGCTCCTCTGCACGATAGTATACGTTTAATAAGGTCTGTTTAATACCATGAAGGTGTCCGTGCGTAACCAATATTTTTTTGGAACCGGCCGTCAGCAGGAGCTCGTCCTTAAAATCGCCGATAAAATCACAATTGCCTTTTACAACGGAATAAGGCTCTAACGCCGGATGGCCGGTTTCAAGCTCAGAGTCTCCGCAATGAATCATGAGATCAACATCCGCTTCATGACGTTTCGCGATGGTTTGGAGTTCTTCTTCAAGCCCATGGCTGTCACTGATAATCAGCACGTTCATATATACGCTCCCCCTTATGCCTCCAACAGCTTCGACAGCTTTTTAAGTGCGTCAGCCCTGTGGCTGATTTTATTTTTTTCATCACTTGTCAGCTCTGCCATTGTCTTATCTTTATCTTTGACGATAAAGATCGGGTCATAGCCAAAGCCGTATTCACCTTTCGGCTCCTCGGCAATATACCCTTCAACATGCCCCTCAACAGTTTTTGTTTCCTCTCCCGGAATACTCACGGCAAGCGCGCAGCGAAAACGGGCCGTACGCTGCTCTTTTTCGATGCCTTTCAGCTCACTCAGCACTTTATCGATATTCGCCTGGTCATCTTTCTGTTCCCCTGCATAACGTGCTGAATAGACGCCGGGACGGCCTCCTAAATTATCAACGGACAAGCCGGAGTCGTCTGCAATCACCATTTTGTTCACTGCTTTCGCCACCGCTTCCGCTTTTAGAATCGCATTTTCTTCAAACGTATGGCCTGTCTCTTCAATTTCATCTGTAAACCCGATTTCAGCTAATGATTTTACCTCGTACCCTTTCGGCTCAAGGATTTCTTTAAATTCCTTCACTTTTCCCGGATTGTGAGTTGCAATAATTGCTTCTTTCATGATGATCAAGCCTTTCTGTCATTATTTCAGTTCTGGAAGAGAATCGCCCAGTACTTCTTTTTGCTTGTCAATCAGTTCCTGAATGCCTTTTTCTGCAAGACCGAGAAGCCCATTCAGATCCTCACGTGAAAAGGTTGCCTCTTCCCCTGTTCCCTGAAGCTCCACAAAGCGGCCGCTGCCTGTCATGATGACATTCATATCAACTTCAGCAGCAGAATCTTCTTCATAATTTAAATCTAACAAAATTCCCTGCTCTTTATCAATTCCGACAGAGATCGCTGCCAGGTAATCAGTGAGCGGGTTTGTTTTAAGCGTTCCTGCTTTGAGAAGCTTGCCAACCGCAATCGCCATGGCAAGAAATGCTCCGGTAATGGAAGCCGTTCTTGTTCCTCCGTCCGCCTGAATGACATCACAGTCAATCCAAATCGTACGTTCGCCCAGTTTCTCTAAATCAACGACTGCCCGAAGCGCGCGGCCGATCAAACGCTGAATTTCCATTGTTCTGCCGGAAATTTTCCCTTTGGAAGATTCTCTGATTGTTCTTTGGTTTGTTGCCCGCGGCAGCATGCTGTACTCAGCTGTAATCCACCCTTTGCCTCCGCCCCGCAAAAACGGCGGTACGCGATCCTCTACAGATGCGTTGCAGATTACTTTTGTATTCCCCGCTGTTATTAGAACAGACCCTTCCGGATGGCTGATAAAGTCCAAATCAAATGTGATTGGACGCAGCTCATCATGTTGTCTTCCGTCATGTCTCATGTTTTACCTCCGATTGTATGTACATAAACCATTTTTGTCCCGGAATTGAATAAAGAAAGAGGCAGCCGGAACGCTAACCTCTTTCTTTCTAGTATATCAAAAATCCCAATTTAAAAACTACCTGTATTCACTTGAGATGGTCTGGATACCGCTTCTGAAAGTTTTTCGCCTTTTTCGTTCACAAGCTCGGCTTTTCCGTTCACTTTAACAGATACGCTTTTTACATCCGGCTGCTCTGTTAAAGTCAGCACAATGCTGTTGAGCACTTCTGAAGAAATCATTTTCGTTTTTTCATCGGCGCTTCCGAAAATCGATTGATTAAAATCTAACGTTACACGTCCATCTTTGATTTTCGGCTTACTGACCAGCTTCACATCTTCGCTGAAATCCGTCAACAGGCCGCTCGCCTTGCTCGGGCCCTCAGCCAGTTCATTAATAGCCGCTGTAATGTCGTCTGTTTTGGAATTGTCAATTCGTTTCGTTACCGGCACGTAATATTCACTGTCATCGTTTTCCGCTAAATAATAGACTGTCAGCGGATGTGTAGCTGTGAGATCATTGACGCCGGCAGTTTCCAAATTAATCCCGTCCTTACGGCTTAAATCGTCTGAGATCGGCGTGCCGCCTACAGGCATCTCCTTCAGTTCATGGCCGTTGATTCTCAGCTTCACTTTATCAATTGAACTGAATTGAGTCAGCGTCCACGTCACCGATTGGACGATTTTCTGTTCATCTTCCTTCTTATAGTTTTTAAATTCTTTCGAGAAGTCCGCTATAGCAGTGCCATCTTTTTTGATGTCTACGTTAACAGTTGTGTCAGCCGGCAAAACGGCTCTGAAGCCATTCGGCAGAATCTCTGACACAGGCCCGCCCTGCACAAGGTATTCAAGCGCCTGCTTAGCCGTTCCTTCACTTTTCGGAAGAGGCATCGTTTGCGCAACGACATAACCGTTTTTATCAATGAGATAAAGCTCCCTCATCACTGTAGAAGAGTCCTGATTCGCTTTTTCGGTATCACTTTTTTCATTTTTTGTTTTTTCGGCTGCTGTTGTATTTGAATCGGTCCCCGCTTCATCATTTACGTATGTAACGTCTTGAGGCGGATCGATTTCCTCAGCTGTCTTATCGGATTGAAATAAACCGCACCCGGATAAAAGCAAGGCAGAGGTGAGACAAGTGGCACCAATGACTGCAGGTCCTTTTTTCAGCATACTTTTCCCTCCTAAGGCTGTTTGTACTACTATGTATACGAGCCTCTGCGGGAAATAGACCGATGAATTCCATTAAAAACAGAAAAAACCCGCAACACGCCGTTGCGGGGCAAAACTATCTTCTAATTGGTTCTCGCAAAGAGATGCATTCTACGTGACCTACTTCATGGCCAAACCAGTCATCTGCTATTTTCGCAAACTGATCCCGTTCTCCTGTAGTCAGGAATTGATGATCTGGGGTAAACGGAGATTGATTCAGCAGTCCTTTATACGATAGAATCGTACTCACTTCCCGGGCTGTTTCATCGCCTGACGAAATAATATTCACATGCTCTCCCATATATCTTTGAATTGCGTCTTTTAAAATAGGATAATGGGTGCAGCCTAAAATCAGCGAGTCAATCGATGTATCTTTTAATGGAGATAATGATGTTTTGACAATCTCGTCTGCTGTTTTGTCCAGAAACTTTCCGCTTTCCACAAACGGCACAAGCAGCGGACAGGCAAGATTTTCGACCTTCAGTTCGGCATTTAATGCCAGAAGGGCTTCTTCATAAGCATTGCTCTTAATGGTGTTTTCTGTGCCGATTACACCGATATGCTGATTTTCTGTCACTTTTATCGCTGCCCGCGCACCAGGCTGGATCACCCCGACCACCGGAATATCAACGTCGCGCTGGATGTCTTCCAGTGCAATTGCTGTCGCGGTGTTGCAGGCGATCACCAGCATCTTAATGTGGTGGTTTTTCAACAAATAATTTGTCAGCTCCCGCGTGTATTGAAGCACTTCTTCTTCAGGACGCGGCCCGTACGGACACCGTTTTGTATCTCCTACGTAGATTATATTTTCTTTTGGTAGCTGTCTCATGATTTCCTTTGCAACGGTTAACCCGCCAACCCCGGAATCAATGACTCCTATTGGTTGTTCCAACAAAATCGCCTCATTTTCTCTTCATTTCATGCTGCAGTTTCATCAATGATTTTTCGAAGATGGCTATTTCTTCATCTGTAAACGTTTCGAACATATCACGCAGGTATTCCTGCCTTTTTGTAATGACCTCTTGGATAATGCGTTCTCCTTCAGGCAGAAGGTGTATCCTGACGACACGTCTGTCCGCCGGATCCTTTACCCGCTCGACAAGCTCATTTTTTTGCATACGGTCGATGAGATCCGTCGTCGTGCTGCATGCCAGATACATTTTCCCCGATAGTTCGCCGATTGTCATGTCTCCTAATTCATAAAGCCATTGCAGACCGACAAATTGCGGCGGCGTGATCGCGTATTGGTTTAGGATTTCTCTTCCTTTTTGTTTAATGATCGCGGCAATGTGGCGGAGCGACTTTTCAATGTCCGCAACATGCTCCAAAGGTTTTGATGTCATTTGTCCATCCCTCACTCAAGGATCTCTTACGCACAAAAGCGTTCCGTGTCTATTTTCCTTCTTTTTTAAAGAAAATGCAAGACTCGCGGGACGAGAAATAGAGGGACATTAGGCAAATGAAAGCAAATTGAAAATCTCGTTTTATATCGTATCATTAAAGTTTAATATAGGAATTTGGAACTTTTCAAACAAACAGCAATAACCGGCTCCCTCCTGAAAAGAAGGAATACCGGCAAGGATTAAAGCTCTAGCTCACCCATTCTAAGAAGCTCAACAACGGCTTGCGAACGCCCTTTCACACCTAATTTCTGCATGGCATTTGAAATATGGTTTCGAACGGTTTTCTCACTGATAAATAGCTCGCTTGCAATCTCCTTTGTTGTCTTATCTTGAACGAGCAATTCGAACACTTCTCTTTCTCTTTTCGTTAGCAGCGGCTTCGATTGAAATTCTTTCTCCTTCAAGTATTGTAACCCTCCTTGCTAAGGTGAGAGCGAATCTGAAACGAATGGGTTTTGATATAGTCAAGATATCATATGTCAGGAGGGCGCAGGAGGTGACGTTTACAGAAGAATTAGTTTATGGTGTATGGAGAAGCTTTTCTTTCTCCTCATTTGTCCAGCTGACAGCCTTTCCGCTTTCCTTTGACACTTGAACCATGACAACGGCTCCGGTGAAGCAAGGCTCCCCTACGCTATTTTCTCCGAGGTAATGCAAGGTGAGGGATGAACTGCCGACAGCGCTTGTTTTCACATAAATACGCAAGTCTTCATAAGGCATAACTTGGCGCAGATAATCACATTGCTGACTGGCGACGACTGTCATGGTTTGCTTATGTTGTTTCATCATATTCAGATTTTTAAAATAAGATATCCTCGCTTCTTCAAAATAGATGAAAGGGATTACATTATTCATATGCCCAAACATATCTGTTTCAGAAAATCGTACAGATACTTCATTAAAAAAAGAAAAGGATTCTTTCCATTTTTGAAACGGCATGTCAATGTAAGCAGGAAGCTTCATTTCACTCATCTCCTTATTGTTAAAAAAACCTCTCCCATGCGGAAGAGGTTTTTTTCATCTTATACTCTGTCGCTTCCGAAGAAATTGCGGAATGCTTGTAAGTTTGTATCCCTGTTTAAGGCAGCGATAGAAGTGGTAAGCGGAATGCCTTTCGGACAGGATTGAACGCAGTTTTGCGAGTTGCCGCAATCTGCAAGGCCTCCTTCATCCATCAGCGCTTCCAGCCGGTCGGATTTGTTCATGGCTCCTGTCGGATGGGCGTTAAACAGACGGACCTGAGACATTGGAGCCGGACCCATGAATTTCGATTTGCTGTTTACATTCGGGCAGGCTTCCAGGCAGACACCGCACGTCATGCATTTTGATAATTCATATGCCCACTGGCGGCGTTTTTCCGGCATTCTCGGTCCCGGTCCTAAATCGTACGTGCCGTCGATCGGTATCCACGCTTTTACTTTTTTCAGAGAATTAAACATTCTGCTGCGGTCAACCTGCAGATCACGCACGACCGGGAATGTTTTCATCGGTTTTAAGCGGATCGGCTGTTCAAGCTGGTCAACAAGCGCCGTACAAGACTGGCGGGGCTTTCCGTTTATAACCATTGAACATGCGCCGCATACTTCTTCAAGACAGTTCATATCCCATGTGACAGGAGTTGTCTTTTCACCTTTCACGTTAACCGGATTCCGGCGGATTTCCATTAAAGCGGAAATGACGTTCAGGTTCGGGCGGTATGGTATTTCAAATTCTTCATCGTAAGGCGTGCTGTCGGGTGTATCTTGACGTGTGATAATAAATCGTATGGTCTTTTTCTCACTCATGATTATTTCGCCACCTTCTTCTTCGAGTAATCCCGTTTCCGAGGCGTTATCAGTGATACGTCGACATCCTGATACTCAAACTCAGGCGCTTCATACGGGCTTACATGTTTAGCCATTGTTGTTTTGAGCCATTCATCGTCATTACGCTCAGGGAAATCCGGTTTATAATGGGCGCCCCTGCTTTCATTACGGTTGTAAGCACCCAGTGTAATCACCCTGGCAAGCTGAAGCATGTTTGAAAGCTGGCGTGTAAACATAGCTCCCTGGTTGCTCCATTTTGTCGTGTCATTGATGTTAATCTTTTTATACCGCTCCATTAGCTCCTGAATTTTGTCATCTGTTTTCAACAGCTTGTCGTTATGGCGGACAACCGTCACATTCGCCGTCATCCATTCCCCGAGCTCTCTATGGAGGACGTACGCATTTTCGTTTCCGTCCATATTCATGATCTCAGCCCATTTTTCTTCTTCTTTTTTCACGTGGGCATCGAATATCGATGAAGACATATCCTCTGCAGAAGATTCTAAGCCGTTTACATATTTAACCGCATTCGGTCCGGCTACCATTCCTCCGTAAATCGCGGAGAGCAGGGAGTTTGCTCCCAAGCGGTTGCCGCCGTGCATGGAGTAATCACATTCTCCAGCGGCAAACAGTCCCGGGATATTTGTCATTTGATCGTAATCTACCCATAAGCCGCCCATTGAATAATGAACCGCAGGGAAGATTTTCATCGGAAGTTTACGCGGGTCGTCTCCCATAAACTTCTCATAAATTTCAATGATGCCGCCGAGCTTAATATCAAGCTCTTTTGGATCTTTATGAGACAGATCGAGATACACCATGTTCTCGCCGTTGATGCCGAGTTTCTGATTCACACACACATCAAATATTTCGCGTGTTGCAATATCACGCGGCACCAAGTTTCCATATGCGGGATATTTTTCCTCAAGGAAATACCACGGCTTACCGTCTTTGTATGTCCACACACGTCCGCCTTCACCGCGCGCCGATTCACTCATCAGCCTTAATTTATCATCCCCCGGTATAGCTGTCGGGTGGATTTGAATGAATTCTCCATTTGCATAATACGCTCCCTGCTGATAAACGATCGATGCAGCAGACCCTGTATTAATCATGGAGTTTGTGGATTTACCGAAAATGATTCCCGGTCCGCCTGTCGCCATAATGACAGCGTCAGAACGGAAGGATTCAATTTGCATGTTTGTCAGGTTTTGCGCGACAATTCCGCGGCAGGTTCTGTCATCATCTAATATAGCGCCAAGGAATTCCCAGCCTTCGTATTTTGTGACCAGACCGGCAACCTCGTATCTGCGCACTTGCTCGTCCAAAGCATAAAGCAGCTGCTGGCCAGTCGTCGCACCTGCATAAGCTGTTCTGTGGTGCTGTGTACCCCCAAATCGGCGGAAATCAAGCAGCCCCTCAGGCGTCCGGTTAAACATGACGCCCATCCGGTCTAATAAGTGGATGATTGATGGCGCCGCTTCACACATCGCCTTAACCGGCGGCTGATTGGCAAGAAAGTCTCCCCCGTATACAGTATCGTCAAAATGTTCCCACGGAGAGTCGCCTTCCCCTTTTGTATTGACTGCTCCGTTGATGCCGCCTTGGGCACAAACCGAATGAGAACGTTTCACAGGAACGATGGAAAACAGCTTAACCGCCATTCCTGATTCCGCTGCTTTGATTGTCGCCATGAGGCCGGCAAGACCCCCGCCGACTACAATAATGCTTGTTTGACTCATGATAGCCCCTCTCCCTCTAGTAATCTAGTACTCTTATACAAATGCAAAAATCGCTTTTAAGCCTACGTATGACAGTGCAACAAAGATAATCAGCGTAACGTACGTCGAAATTCTTTGAGAACGTGGCGTTACAGTGATGCCCCACGTGACAGCAAAAGACCATAAACCGTTCGAGAAGTGGAAAATTGTCGATAAAACACCTACAATGTAAAAGCCCAGCATAGCCGGCGAGCTCAAGATATTCGCCATCATGTCGAAATTGACCTCAGCGCCCATCTGTGCAGCAATGCGGGTTTCCCACACATGCCAGCTCACAAAAATGAGAGTGATGATACCGGTTACACGCTGCAGGACGAAGAGCCAGTTTCGCATATAGCTATATTGTCCTGCGTTATTTTTCGCAGTAAACGCTATGTACACACCATAAACTGCATGATAAATTAAAGGTAAGAAGATAATAAAGATTTCCAGAGCATACCTGAAAGGCAGACTATCCATAAAATGAGCAGCATTATTGAATGCTTCCGCGCCCCTTGCGGCAAACTGGTTGACGACCAAATGCTGAATCAAAAAGATGCCGACCGGTATGACGCCAAGCAAGGAATGCAATCTTCGAAAATAAAACTCTCTGTTCCCAGACATTACTTTACCCCCTGTTTGATAAGTGCGAAATGTGCTAAATCTCTTCCCCCACTTCTTTCAATTGTAAGCACTTTATTAAGATTTATTGACAATTTCATTTTACTCCTACCACAAAAGGGCGTCAAGAAAACGCGTACATAAATTCTAATTTTCCGAATTGATTAGTTGATTCAAAAATTTTATTTTATCAATATATAATTCTTTCTTAATTTTTCATGAGAATTACAGGATCATTCTGTAATCCTCCCCCCTGTTTGGGCTATAATATACGAAGGAGAGAGGGGAGACAGATATGAAGTCTAAATATGAAGCATCAATACATAATCTAAAAGAAATTGAAATGAACGCCTATGCCTATGAACTGATACGAGAGATTGTTCTCCCAGACATGCTTGGCCAAGATTACTCTTCCATGATGTATTGGGCAGGGAAACATCTCGCCCGAAAGTTTCCTCTTGAATCATGGGAAGAATTTCCGGCTTTCTTTGAAGAAGCAGGCTGGGGAACCCTCACAAACGTTAGCGCAAAGAAACAGGAGCTAGAATTCGAGCTTGAAGGGCAGATCATTTCCAATCGGCTAAAATATCAGAAAGAACCTTGCTTTCAGCTGGAAGCTGGCTTCATCGCCGAGCAAATTCAATTGATGAATGATCAGATTGCCGAATCATACGAACAAGTAAAAAAGAGAGCCGATAAAGTGGTTCTGACTGTTAAATGGGATATGAAAGACCCTGTTTAATGAAAAAGGCGGTGACTGCATGAGTCCCGCCTTTTTGGTTGTCATGACACAGCTGAAGGATGTTTCGAGAGCTCGAATGCATCGTGCAGTGCTTCCACCGCTTTTACCATGTCATTTTCGCTCACTACTGTTGAAACTTTGATTTCAGATGTGCTGACCATTTTGATTAATATGTTTTTTTCCGCCAGTACAGCAAACATTTCAGCCGCTACACCAGGGTTTGATACCATGCCTGATCCGACAATGGATACTTTGGCCAATTTGCTTTCTGTCTCGATTTTTTCGAATTCCAGCGCATCTTTGTACTCTTCAAGTACGGCAACAGTCTGGTCCGCGTCTTCGGATTTAACAGAGAAGGAAATTCCGGTCTCATGGTCTCCCGCCTGCGTTTGAATAATGATATCCACGTTAATGTTTCTTTTTGCAAGAGTTGTAAAAATAGTAGACAAAGTGGTCAGGCCGCTTGTCAGCCCGTAGATGGTTACCCTTGTGATTTGATCTTCGAACGCGATGCCTCTGACGATAAGATTCTGCTCCATGGATGATTCCTCCTCAATTAATGTTCCCGCTTCTGTTTCTGTACTTGAACGCACTTCTAACGGCACTTGGTGATTTTTCGCAAATTCAACCGCTCTCGGATGAAGAACTCCAGCGCCTAAATTGGCAAGCTCCAGCATTTCATCGTAAGAGATGCCGGCAAGCTTTCTCGCTGATTTCACGTAGCGCGGATCGGTTGTAAACACGCCGGGCACATCTGTATAAATATCACATTTATCCGCTTTTAATGCGGCAGCCAAAGCCACTGCTGTTGTGTCTGAACCGCCTCTGCCCAATGTCGTGATTTCACTGTCGTCTGTCATGCCTTGAAACCCTGCCACAACAACGACTTTTCCTTCCTGAAGCTGGCCTTCTAAGACGGATGTGTTCATATCCGTAATTCTGGCGTTGCCATGGACGGCCTCCGTGCGGATCCCCGCCTGCCATCCTGTATAGGAAACGGCGTCATAGCCTTTTTCCTGCAGCGCCATGGAAAGCAAGGAAATGGTGACCTGCTCGCCTGTTGCCAGCAGCATATCCATTTCACGTTTGCTCGGCTGATCAGTGATGTCTTTTGCAAGGCTGACCAATGCGTCAGTGGATTTCCCCATAGCTGATACGACAACAACGACTTGATGGCCTTTCTGTTTTTCCGCAATGACGCGGTTTGCTGCATTTTGAATTTTTTCGACTGAGCCGACGGAAGTACCACCGAATTTTTGTACAATGAGACCCATGTATAACCACCCTTTACATTTTGGTTCGTGCGGGTGAGAAGAAAGAGCGCTTTGTCCACAATAAAAAAAGCAATGAGAGGAATTGCTCTCATTGCTTATCAATTAATCATCAAGATGATTATGAACAACGAGATAGCCCTCCAAGAAAATGATTTCTTGACAGCCTTACATTTATTCAATGCACGGCCAGCAAATAATACCGATGGGGTTTTATTTGCTTCGGCGACGCTCCCCTTTCAGCCTTTTTCTCAGAATCCATCTTTCTCCAAAGGCTTACTCTTGAAGTTCGCACCTCTATCTTCACCATATTACACGATCTAATTATGAAATTAGTTCACATTTTATCAGAACTTTTTCAAAAGGACAACATTATTTTTGCAATTTATCATAAAGCAGCTGTGCCGCCGCTGCGGGTACACCCGCTTTTTTGATGTCCTCGAGGCTTGCTTCCTTCATTTTTTTGACGGAACCGAAATGCTTTAACAGCATTTTCTTTCTTTTTTCTCCGATTCCGGGTATATCGTCTAGCACAGACTGGAACGCGCTTTTCCCGCGGATTTGCCTGTGGAAGCTGATCGCAAACCGGTGCACCTCATCCTGAATGCGCTGAAGCAGGTAAAATTCCTGGCTGTTTCGTTCAAGATAAACCGTCTCCAGCGGATCGCCGATTAATAAATTGGAGGTTCTGTGTTTATCATCCTTCGCCAAGCCTGCAATCGGGATATCCAAGCCCAGTTCGTTTTCTATGACGTCACGGGCCGCGTTGATCTGGCCTTTCCCTCCGTCTATAATGATCAGGTCAGGGAGCGGGAGGTTTTCGCGAAGCACTCTTGTATATCTTCGTCTGACAACCTCTCTCATTGAGCCGTAATCATCAGGCCCTGTGACAGTTTTGATTTTGTATTTGCGGTATTCCTTTTTGTATGGTTTGCCGTCGATGAACACAATCATCGCCGAAACCGGGTTTGTCCCTTGTATATTCGAGTTATCGAACGCTTCGATTCTGTGCGGGGTATAAATATTTAAGGCGTCTCCGAGTTTCTGCACAGCACCGATTGAACGCTCCTCATCACGTTCGATTAAAGAGAATTTTTCTTTAAGCGCGATTTTTGCGTTTTTATGTGCCAGCATAAGCAATTCTTTCTTCGACCCTTTTTTCGGCTGATGGACGTTTGTTTCCAACAGCTGCTCAATCATCGATTGATCGACGCTGTCCGGCACTAAAATCTCCTTCGGCAGAAAATGGTTGTTTTTTGAATAAAACTGCCCGATGAAGGTAAGGAACTCTTCATCTGCTTCCTGATAAAGCGGAAACATGCTGACGTCACGTTCGATGAGCTTTCCTTGCCGTACAAAAAAGACCTGTACGCACATCCAGCCTTTATCATAAGCGTAAGCGAATACGTCACGGTCGACTAAGTCGTTCATCGTCATTTTTTGTTTTTCCATCGTTGATTCGATATGGGCAATTTGGTCACGAAGCTCCTTTGCCCGTTCAAATTCAAGGTTCTCAGCCGCCTCAAGCATTTTCTCTTCAAGCTCTTTTTTAACGTCGTTATAGCCGCCCTTTAAGAAACGGGTAATATTCTCAACCAGCTCTCTGTTTGTCTCTTCAGAAATGTCCTTTACACACGGAGCAAGACATTGTCCGAGGTGATAATAAAGACACACTCTGTCGGGGAGCTTTGAGCATTTTCTGAGAGGATAGAGACGGTCGAGCAGCTTTTTCGTCTCCCTTGCGGCCTGAACATTCGGATACGGTCCGAAATAGCGCCCTTTGTCTTTTTTGACATTGCGGGTGACAATCAGCCTTGGGTGGCGTTCATGGGTGAGTTTTATAAAAGGATAGGTTTTATCGTCTTTCAGCATGACGTTATATTTCGGATCATGCTTTTTGATCAAGTTCATTTCTAAAATAAGCGCTTCAAGATTTGAGGACGTCACGATGTATTCAAAATCCTCGATTTCCGTCACAAGCCTCTGTGTTTTTGCGTCATGAGACCCGGTAAAGTAGGAGCGCACTCTGTTTTTCAGCACTTTTGCTTTTCCTACGTAGATCACTGTCTGCTGACGGTCCTTCATTAAATAACACCCGGGCTGATCGGGAAGGAGGGCGAGTTTTTCTTTCAGTTGTTTGTTCATATGTTACCCTTCCTTATAGTTAGTCCTTTGTTTCCAGTTTAACACGAACAGGTGTTTTTCTCCATGGTTCACGATTGGCGAATAAAAAAAGCGATCCCTCAATTGGAATCGCTCTGGCATGTAAGCAGCCGAACATTAAAGATGTTTGTTTACAAGCTCTTGAAGCGCTTCTTTCGGTTTGAAGCCTACAGATGTTTCAACAACTTCTCCATCTTTTAAAACAAGAAGTGTCGGGATGCTCATAACGCCGTATTTGCCTGCTGTTTCTTGGTTCTCATCTACATCGATTTTTACGATTTTCAGTTTGTCGCCCATTTCTTGATCCAATTCTTCAAGAACAGGTGCAATCATTTTACAAGGTCCGCACCAAGGGGCCCAGAAATCAGCCAGTACGACGCCTTCGCTTGTTTCAGCTGAGAAAGATTGATCAGTTGCTTTTACGATAGCCATTATTGAATTCCTCCAATTGTGAAATGATGATTTTTAGTATAGCATCTCCCATTCGTTCACGCTATTTAAATGCTTATAAATTATTTTTTCCTGATCACAATCGGTTTACTCATAGAATGGGGCATTAAAACACGAATCTGATAATCGCTCCGATCACCACGATTGCGCCGATGATCATTAAAATTGTACGAAGCATAGGACAACATCCCTTCTATAACCGTCATATACTTTACCATGCCCTTTTGGACCTGTTTCAAAACAAAAAAGAGCGCTGTCCTCTAGTGGATCGGCGCTCCTTTTTTTGGTTAAGAATCAGTCCGTAATGTGAGTAAGACAACTGCCATTGGCGGCAGCTTTGCTTTCAATTTGTTTTTATTTACAGAATAACGGCTGAACGATTCAGGTTTTACGTGCTCCGGATCATCAAACGTGTTATGGGCGTTCATCTTCTCAGCAGTCAGGATAACGCCGGAATGATCCACAGTCTTGTCAAGACCTCTCAGCTCGATCTCCACCTCTGCTTTATTTTGATGATCAATGTTACAGATGCTGACGTTTATATCGCCCTCAGCATTTCTTGATGCTGACACACTGATTTGAGGCAGCGTTTCTCCCTTCCATTCATAGTCAGCGGACGTTGTTTCAGTATCTAAAAGAGAGGCATCCTGATGTACCTTAAACATATCAAACACATGGTATGTCGGCGTTAATAGCATCCGTTCTCCCTCAGTCAGAATCATAGCTTGAAGCACGTTTACCGTCTGTGCGATGTTGGTCATTTGCACCCGGCGGCAATGCTGATGGAAAATGTGAAAGTGAGAAGCTGCGACCAGCGCGTCACGAATCGTGTTTTGCTGATATAAAAAGCCTGGGTTTGTTCCTGGCTCAGGGTCAAACCATGTGCCCCATTCGTCAATAATCAGTCCGACCCGCTGTTCCGGATCATACCGGTCCATAATTGTGCCGTGTTTTTCAATCAATTCATCAATGTACTTGGCCTTTTTCATCGTGATGAACCATTCGTCCTCTGTAAATTCTGTGGCCGATCCTTTGCCCTTCCAGAAATCTCCCGGAATCGTGTAGTAATGAAGGCTTAGCCCATCCATCAGGCCAGCGGCTTTTTTCATGAGCACGTCCGTCCAATTAAAATCATCGACGTTTGCACCGCCGGCAATTTTATAAATTTCATTGCCGCTGTAATTGCGGACATACGTTTGAAAACGGCGGTATAGATCGGCATAGTACTCTGGATGCATGTTGCCGCCGCAGCCCCAATTTTCATTGCCCACCCCAAAGTATTTCAGCTTCCAAGGCTCTTCTTTTCCGTTTTGTTTTCTCCAATCCGACATTGGCGTGCCTTCTTTAAAGGTCATATATTCGATCCATTCCGCCATTTCCTGAACTGTTCCGCTTCCTACATTGCCGCAAATGTAAGGTTCGCACTCAAGCAGCTCGCACAGCATCATAAATTCATGTGTCCCGAATTCATTCGATTCAACTGTGCCGCCCCAGTGAGTATTGAGCATCGTCTTTCGGTCACCCACACCATTAGCCCAATGATATTCATCCGCAAAGCAGCCCCCCGGCCATCGGAGGACAGGAATACGCAGCTGTTTCAGCGCTTCTAACACATCTTTTCTTATACCATTTATATGAGGAATGCTTGATTCCGTTCCGACCCAAATCCCTTCATAAATCCCTCTTCCTAAATGCTCAGCAAAATGACCGTATATATTTTTGTTGATCGTTCCTTTTACAATATCCGTTTGAATTACTGCTGTATGTTCAGACATGCTTGATCATTCCTTTCATACAAATATGAAAAGCACCACAGTCAAATATAGGATCTGTGTTTTGCCTGAGGAGCCAGCATGAATGTAAGCGCTTTTAAAGTAACCTTATTATATATGTCCGTACATGTCAACGATTTTTTTTATTACTAAATATTTGTACGTATGTATTCAAAAACCCCGAACTTTTGCAGTCCGGGGCTTCCCTTTATGAGTGAATATTCAGCTGTTTGAATTCTTCAGTCAGTAATGGGACCACTTCAAATAAATCTCCTACAATACCGTAATCAGCTATTTTAAAAATATCGGCTTCAGGATCTTTATTGATGGCGACAATTACCTTGCTGTTGGACATACCCGCCAAATGCTGAATGGCACCGGAAATTCCGCAGGCGATATACAAATCAGGAGTGACAACTTTTCCGGTCTGTCCGATTTGAAGAGCATAGTCACAATAATCAGCGTCACACGCCCCGCGTGAAGCGCCGACTGCTGCGCCCAGCACCTCGGCAAGCTCCTGCAGCGGCTGAAAGCCTTCCTTGCTTTTTACACCGCGGCCGCCCGCAACAATGATTTTCGCTTCAGAGAGATCAACGCCGTCCGCTGTTTTTTTGACGATCTCTTGTATGACGGTACGGAGATCCGTAAGGGAAACTTCGATGCTTTCAATGCTGCCTGCCCGGCTGGCGTCTTTTTCTAACGCTTGAATGTTGTTTGGACGAATCGTCACAAGCGTCATCGGATCCGTTGAAATGACACGTTCAAATGCCTTCCCTGAGTAAATCGGTCTTGTGAAAACAACGTTCTCTCCGGTAACGCTTACATCTGTAGCGTCAGAAATCAATCCCGTTTGGAGCCGGGCTGCAAGCTTCGGCGACAGATCCTTCCCCATTGCAGTGTGTCCGCATACGACCGCATCAGGTTTCTCCTTTTCAATAATGGTTCGCATCACTTGGCTGTATCCGTCTGCCGTATATGCCTTGAGCTTTGGGTCCTCAGCTGTGAGAACTTTGTCTGCACCGTAGTGGATAAGCTCCTCTGCATGCTGTGATACGTTTTCTCCTATAAGAACACCGATCACTTCTCCATCACCTGAAATGGTTCTTCCAGCGGAGATCGCTTCAAAGGTGACATTTCGCAGTTCTCCGTCACGAATTTCTCCGAGTACGATCACTTTTTTTCCCATCCTAACATCCCCCTGTTTCTTTGAATGTGCAAGCGCTAAATGACTTTCGCCTCGCTGCGGAGCAATGATACGAGCTCTTTTGCCTGTTCGGCAGGCTCACCCTGCAGAAGCTTTCCGGCTTCTTTTTTCGGCGGCAGAAAACGTTCAATTGTTTTCATTTTTGGTTCAGCATCTTCTTCATCCAAGTCCAGATCATCCAGCTCAAGCTCTTCAAGCGGTTTTTTCTTGGCTTTCATGATCCCCGGAAGCGATGGGTAGCGCGGTTCATTTAAGCCTTGCTGAGCTGTGACCAGCAAAGGAAGAGTCGTTTTGATTTTTTCAACATCCCCTTCAACGTCCCTTTCCGCTTCTGCGTCACTTCCATTGATGTCAAGTTTGGTGATCGTCGTGATGCACGGAATGTCCAAAAGCTCTGCCAGGCGAGGCGCCACTTGTCCTGAGCCTCCATCGATCGCGACATTTCCTCCGAGAATAAGGTCAAACTCCTGATCCTTCATATAGTGGTATAAAACTTGAGAAATGGAATACTGGTCGGGTTCTTCGAGATCATCTTCTATGTTGATTAAAACGGCTTGGTCACATCCCATGGCAAGCGCTGTACGCAGCTCCTTTTCCGCTTCTTCGCCGCCGACAGTAACAACGGTGATGGTGCCGCCGTGTTTTTCCTTCAGCTGAATGGCTTCTTCAATCGCGTACTCATCGTACGGATTGATAATCCATTCAGCCCCGTCATCCTGAATCTTTCCTGCGTCAATGACGATTTTTTCTTCTGTGTCAAACGTCCGTTTCATCAGTACAAATAGATTCATGATCATATCCCCTTTTATTCGCCTTTGAACTGAGGCTTTCTTTTTTCGAGAAATGCCTGAATGCCTTCCTTGGCGTCCTCCGACTCAAACGCTTCTCCAAAACGCTTTGCTTCAAGCTTTAAGCTGCCTTCATAGGAATACACCTTATTTGTATAGAGAAGCTCAAGCAGAGACGCCATCGTTTGCGGGCTTTTTTCTGCAAATTTGGCGGCAAGCGTTTTCGCTTTTTCAAGCACTTCTGCTTCATCTTTTGCTCCAATTGTCACAAGTCCGAGGTCAAGCGCTTCTTTTCCCGATATCGGTTCTCCTGATCCAATGAGCTCCAATGCTTTTGCTGTACCAACGTATCGCGGGAGCCGCTGTGTACCTGCAAAACCGGGAATAATACCGAGGTTAAGCTCAGGAAGCCCCAGTTTGGCATCTTCTGCCGCAATTCTGATATGGCAGGCCATTGCAAGCTCCAGCCCGCCGCCGAGGGCAGCTCCGTGAATCGCTGCGATAATCGGTTTTGGAAAGCTCTCCATTCTCTCCATCAGCTGCTGGCCGCGTTCAGCCAGCATTGAGGAATCCTCACTGTTTCTCAGTGATGTAAATTCTTTGATATCAGCGCCGGCGGAGAAAAACCTACCCTCGCCGTGAATAATAATGCACCGCACGCCGGCATCTGTCTCACACTGATCAAGACAAGAGGACAGCTCTTCTAATATCCGGCTGGAAAGCGCGTTTGCCGGCGGATTGTGAATCGTCATAACTGCAACAAATTGATCAACTGCGAGTGATATTGCATTCATAGGACAGAACTCCTTTACTTATTGTGAATTCCGGATACCAGTAATTCTAAAACACTGTCTGACAAAGCAGCCAGATCATACTTTTGATCATTCATCACCCAGGTCGTCACGGTTTCGTCAATCGTTCCAAAAATCATTTGCCGGGCGAGGCGGACATCGAGGCCTTCTTTTAACTCACCTGATTGTATTCCTTCCGTCAGAATGCCGTCTAAAATATTTAAGTAGCCTTTTAATATTTCATTAATTTTCTGCCGCAGCTCCAAATTGGATTGGCGGAGCTCAAGCTGAGTGACAATGGCGAGGTTATGGTCGCCCGCCAAAAGTGAGAAATGTTTTGAAATCACGAGCGCCAATTTCTCTTTTGCTGTTGCCTTTTCTTTTATGTCCTCTTCCATCCGCTCAATGAATTGGCCCATTTTTTCTTTAAACAGAGAAATTAAAATGTCTTCTTTATTTTTAAAATAAAGATAGATGGTGCCGTCCGCTACTCCGGCTTGTTTGGCGATTTTAGATACCTGTGACTGGTGGTAGCCGTTTTCCGCAATGACTTCAACTGCTGCATCAATAATCTGCATATACTTTGGCCGTTTTTGCTTCAATTTTCATCGTTCCTTCCTATAGAAATGAATGACTATTCATTCATAATTTTATGATAAGAAGGATTTTCCGGTTTGTCAAGTTTATTCATAAATGTTCTCTTTTTCTGGCTCTATTTGTTACTTGATATGATGATTTTCGGTTTCTTCTTCAAGTAAACGCCTTCTTAAAATTTTCCCAACCGCTGTTTTCGGAAGCTCTTTTCTGAATTCATAGGCTTTCGGCACTTTATAGGGTGCGAGACGGGCTCTGGCGAAAGCGTCCAGTTCTGCTGCGTCGGCTTGTGCGCCTTTCTTTAACACGACAAACGCTTTTACCGTTTCCCCTCTGTACGAATCAGGCACGCCTGCAACGACAATTTCCTGAATCGCTTCATGTTCGTACAGCGCTTCTTCAACTTCCCGCGGGTAAATATTATAGCCGCCTGCGATAATGATGTCCTTCTTCCGGTCGGCAATATAGAAAAATCCATCTTCATCCATATAGCCCATGTCTCCGGTAAAAAGCCACCCGTCCCTTAAGACAGCAGCCGTTTCCTCCGGCTTGTTCCAGTACCCCTTCATGACCTGCGGGCCTTTTACGACAATCTCACCATGCTCATACGGAGCGGCAAATTGGCCAGTCTCTTCAGAGTAAATGGCTGCGTCTGTATTAGGCCAGGGACAGCCGATACTGCCGGGTTTGTTTTTTCCCCAGATAAAATTAGCGTGTGTCACCGGAGATGCCTCGGATAAACCATATCCCTCCACAAGCTTTCCGCCAGTCAGCTTTTCAAATTGCTGCTTCACCTCGACAGGGAGAGCGGCTGATCCGCTGAGGCAGCTTTTAATGGATGACAGATCGTATTGCTGTAATTGGGGATGATGCAAGAGGCCAATGTAAATCGTCGGCGCGCCGGGAAACAGTGTCGGTTTTTGTTTATCGATGATTTTGAGCGTTTGCAGCGGATCGAACTTGGGAAGCAGGATCATTTCAAATCCTAGTTTAATCGTATAATTCATCACTGCCGTCAGCCCATAGACGTGAAAAAATGGGACAATGCCAAGCACTTTTTCATCGCCTTCCTTTACGTTGTACATCCAAGCCGCACACATTTCGGTATTGGCTAAAATATTTCTGTGCGTGAGCATGACTCCTTTGGGCGCTCCCGTCGTACCCCCAGTGTATTGCAGAACGGCAATATCATGTTCAGGGTCAATGTCCGGAATTGTGATCAGCTCTGTTTTTTCCCGCTTCATGCTTGAAACAAAGGTATGAATATTGTCGTTTTCATCATAATCAATGTGCACTTTTTGTTTTTGCGTAAGCGGATAGAGAATATTTTTTGGAAATGGCAAATAGTCTTTTATACTCGTTACCAATATCTGATCCACGATTGATAACGTTTTCATTTTTATTGCCTTCGGGAAAAGCAAATCCAAGGTGATGATCACACTGGCCTCTGCGTCTCTCAGCTGATATTCGAGCTCATGCTCGGTGTAGAGCGGGTTTGTCTGCACCACGATACCGCCGGCAAACAGCACCCCATAATAGGAAATGATGGATTGCGGACAGTTGGGCAGCATGACAGCCACTCTGTCTCCTTTTTGCAGGCCATGTTGCTGCAGAAAAGCTGCGAGTTTAAGAGCATCTGTCAAAATGTCATGAAAGGTGAGTTTCTTTCCGAAAAAAGATACGGCTGTATTGTCAGGGAATCTTGCGGCGGAGTCTGTCAGGATGGATTGCAGGGTTTGGTTCGGCAACGGAAGCTCATGCGGGATTTCGTCGGGATACTCAGCAAGCCACGGCTTTTGAGACTGCATAAAACCTCCCCTTTCGATTTTAGAGTTCACCCTATTATTATAGCAGATGGACGGCAAAAAAAAGAAAAAGAAAGGAAAATCTTTCTTTTTCTCATCATACGAACAGATAAATAAAACCAATCAACAAAAAGATTCCCGCCGCGGCGAGCAGTATTTTTGCAAGCTTTTCCATCTATTCTCCGTCCCCTTATATTCCGGCTGCCACAACAAATGAGAGCCCGACAGAAATGACAAATGAAATAAAGCCGACAGCCCGGTTATCATTTTCAATTTCTTGATCAATTTTAAACCGCGGTGTCAAAAACTCAAAAATGAAGTAGCTGATCAAAAGCATAACAAATCCGTACACACCCCAGCCGATCATTTGCAGCAGAGAATTGTGCTGAGAGATGGAGTGCTGGAACACATTTGCTATCCCTAAAATTTTCCCGCCTGTTGCCATTGCCACAGCGAGATTTCCATTTTGAATCTCTTCCCAGTTTTTATAAGCTGTCACCAGCTCAAACACAGTCAAAAAGAGGACGAGGCAGAGAACCGCGACACTGTAATACGCCGCGATTTCCACAAGCTCGTTTTCCCAAAAATCACTCATGGCCATACTCCCTTTTATTTTAGTTCAACAATTGTAACGCCTGATCCTCCCTCACCAGCTTCACCGAAACGGGAGTTTTTAACGCTGCGGTGATTTTTCAGGAGATCCTGCACGCCTTTTCTTAAAGCGCCGGTACCTTTGCCGTGGATAATGGACACTCTTGGATATCCCGCTAACACCGCGTCATCCAAGTATTTTTCAACACGGCTGAGGGCATTTTCATAGCGCTCGCCGCGAAGATCAAGTTCAAGCGATACGTGGTAATCTTTGCCCTTAACCGCCGTAATGAGTTTTTCTTTTTTTGGTTCCGGAGCCGATTTGATAAATTCAAGGTCTTTTTCTTTCACTTTCATTTTTAAAATGCCGATTTGAACATTCCATTCATTGCCGCCGGTTTTTTCAAGCAATGTTCCTTTCTGCCCGAAAGTAAGGACTTTTACTTCATCCCCCGGCTTCAAGACGCGTTTTTGCGTTTTCGGTTTTTCCGGTTTTTTGGACTTTTCAAAGGTCGGCATAGCGCCTTCTAACCGTTTCTTCGCGTTAATCAGCTCGTGATCCTTGAAGGACTTGTGTTCTTTTTTAATCGAGCGTAATTCGTGAATGATGTCTTCAGCTTCTTTTGTGGCCGCTTTAACTTTTTCAGCCGCCTGCTGTTCGGCCTCTTCCATCAATTTGTCTTTTTTACTGTTGAGTTCGATGATTTGCTGCTGCAGCTCTTTATGCAGCTTTTCGGCTTCTTTTCTGAACGCCTCTGTTTCAGAAAGCTCTTCTTCCGCCCGTTTTTTGCTTCGTTCAAGAGACGCAATCATCGTATCGACCTCATTATGCTCGGCCGTCATTTCTGATTTCGCCTGCCCGATAATATGGTCCGGAAGCCCGAGCCGTTTAGAAATTTCAAAGGCGTTGCTTCGGCCCGGCACACCGATTAAGAGCTTATAGGTTGGTGAAAGGGTCTCAATGTCAAATTCGACACTGGCGTTCATGACGCCTTCTCTGTTATAGCCATACGCCTTTAACTCAGGATAATGCGTCGTCGCTAATACTCTGGCATTGGTGCGGTGGACTTCATCCAAGATGCTCATGGCGAGTGCCGCGCCTTCTTGCGGGTCTGTACCCGCGCCCAGTTCATCAAAGAGCACAAGGCTGTTTTCGTTGACTTGTTTTAAAATGCCGACAATGTTCACCATATGGGAAGAAAATGTACTTAAGCTTTGCTCGATCGACTGTTCATCGCCGATATCAGCGAACACATGCTCAAATACAGCGGCTTCCGATCCTTCATCTGCCGGAATATGAAGACCCGATTGCGCCATTAAGGTCAACAGCCCCAGTGTTTTTAAAGTAACTGTTTTCCCCCCGGTATTCGGTCCTGTAATCACGATGGTTGAAAAATCGCCGCCCAGCTCGATGTCATTGGCGACCACCTGATCAGGCGGAAGCAATGGATGGCGCGCTTTTTTCAGACGGACAAATCCGCTGTCATTCATGGTCGGTTTTGTAGCTTTGACCGCTTTTGCGTATTTCGCTTTTGCAAAAATGAAGTCAAGCGTCTGCAGGACTTGCAAATCTTGAAAAAGCTCCTCTGTGTGCTCCGCCGTATGCTCTGTCAGCACGCGTAAAATCCGTTCAATTTCTTGCTTTTCTTTCACTTTCGCCTGCTGAAGCGAGTTGTTCATATCTACAATCGCCTGCGGTTCAATGAACAGAGTCGCGCCAGAAGAAGAGGTGTCATGCACAATGCCTCCGTAGCTTGATCTGTACTCTTGTTTGACCGGGATAACAAAGCGGTCATTTCGGATTGTAACAATCGTATCAGACAGCATTTTCGAAGCAGAGGAGGAACGCAGAATGGACTCTAACCGGTCTCTGATTCTCGATTCGAGCGTTCTGAGCTGCGTGCGGATTCCTCTTAACGTTTCTGACGCGTGATCAAGCACTTCGCCGTGATCATCTATGCAGGAATTAATTTCTCGTTCTAAATCGGGCAGTGTAATGAGCTGTTCAGTATATTGCTGCATCAGCGGAATGTCGACTCCGTCTTCAGCCATTTGTCCGAGAAAGTGTTTCATTTGTTTGACTGCGTAAAGCAGTCCTGATATTTCAGTGAATTCCGAGGGACTGAGAACGCTGCCGATTTCCGCCCGTCTTAATGCCCCTCTGATATCGGTAAGGCCGCCAAACGGTGCCTGGCCTCGCAGCCGGATGATCGCAGAGGCTTCATCTACCTCTTCCAGCTGTTTTTTGATGTCATTAATCGAAGCAGAAGGCTTTAGCTGGAGAAGCATTTCTTTTCCGAGCGATGAAGCGGCGTGCTCGATTACCTGTTCTTTCACTTTATGGAATTCAAGAGATGATAATACTTTTTGCTGCACGGTTGTGTGAGCCTCCTTACTTAATCGTTGCGCTTCAGGAATGCCTGTACGTCTTCAAGCGACCGGGCATTCAGGACGTTTTTCGTTTCCGTCCAGCCTTTGCGCGCGGCAGTGACGCCGGTTTTCATATCGTTTAACATCTCGATGTTATGGGCATCGGTATTAATGACCAATGTAACCCCTTGTTCATTTGCTTTGATTAAATGCTCTGTCCGCAGGTCAAGACGCGCAGGGTTAGAGTTGAGTTCAAGCGCCGTATTTGTTTTCTTCGCGAGCTCAATCAGTTTGTCGATATCGATTTCGTAACCGGCACGTCTGCCGATGAGGCGTCCGGTCGGATGTGCGATAATGTCGACATGCTTGTTGGTCAGTGCCGTCTCAAGCCGCTTCATAATGACGTGCTCCGGCTGATTAAAGCTTGAATGGATGGATGCAATGACAAGATCCATTTCCGCCAGCACATCGTCATCATAATCAAGTGTGCCGTCAGGAAGAATATCCATCTCAACGCCTTTAAAAATACGGAAGTTCTCAAACTCAGCATTCAGCGCGTCAATTTCTTTCGCCTGCTGCTTGAGCCTTTCAGCAGTCAGCCCGTTGGCGACCTTTAAATATTGGGAGTGATCAGTGATGGCCATGTACTGATAGCCTTTTTTCATGCATGCTTCAGCCATTTCCCTGATCGAAAAGGCACCATCGCTCCATGTGGAGTGCATGTGGAGATCGCCTTTGATTTGCTCGTGCTCAATGAGTTCAATGCTGTCATTGTAGGTTTCCACCTCTTGTCCGCTTTCACGGAGTTCCGGCGGAATCAGGGGCAAGCCGAAGTGTGCGTAAAATTCCCGTTCGCTCGGGAAGGTTTTGATTTCTCCTGTTTCAACCGTCTCGACACCGTACTCACTGATCCGTTCGCCGCGTTCTTTTGCTATTTGACGCATTTTGATATTGTGGTCCTTCGATCCCGTAAAATGATGAAGAGTTGTCGGGAATTGTTCTTCCGTCACGAGACGGAAATCGACACTGGTTTCATATTCAAAGGAAAGAATGACGGATACCTTCGTGTCTCCGCTGGCAATGACGCTTTTGATGTTTGGCAGCGCAAGCAGCTGCTCTCTTACTTCAGCGGGATGATCCGTCGCAATAATATAATCCAGATCTTTGACGGTTTCGCGTGCTCTTCGGAGACTTCCGGCACGGGAATATTTGATGATATCTGTCAATCGAGAAAGATGCTCTTCAATTTCCCGCGCGACCCGGAGCGCATAGCCAATCGGAAAACGTTCAGGCTGTTTTCCGGCTTCCCCGAGCGCCTGCAATATTTTTTCTTCTGATTTCTTGCCGAATCCCGCAAGCCCTTGGACTTTCTGCTGTTCGCAGGCTTCCTTCAATGATTCTGCATCATGTACGCCGAGCTCTTTATACAGCTTTGCGATTTTTTTGCCGCCGAGCCCCGGCAGCTTCAATAAAGGCACCAGCCCTTCCGGCACCTCCTGCTGCAGAGATTCAAGCGTACTTGACTTTCCTTCATCTATATATTCTTTTATGACGCTGTACGTGCCTTTCCCGATACCGGACAGCGACATCATGTCGTCCATTTCTGATAAACTGCGGTCGTCCTGTTCCAGGGCTGCCGCTGCTTTTCGGAATGCGGAAACTTTAAACGGGTTGTCCCCTTTCAGTTCCATGTAGACTGCAATGGTTTCCAGCAGCCGGATAATATCTTTTTTATGCATAGAATAACCCCCAGACGTTCACATATGTTTCCATCATACTTGAAAAAAACTTCTCCGGACAAGAGAAGTTTTTTATCCTCCGTATTGCGTCCAAAGCTCCTGTAAAAGCCCTGACAAATACGGTGTATGGTTGATCATGACATTTGCGAGAGACGATTGCCCCATCATTTGCTGTAAGCCGTCTATCGGAAGTACGGAAGCAACATACAGCAGCACAAATGTAAATAAATAGACTTCCAGAAAACCCAGAACGGCACCGAGCATTTGGTTGATTTGTTTAATCACAGGAATGCCCGCTACAATACTTAGGAATGAGCCGATGATTCTCAGTAAGATTTTAGCGATAATAAATAGAACGACAAACGCAATCGCATTATAGTAGGCTGCTTCCAAATTTCCCGAGAAAAAAGAAAACGCCGGCTGTCCCGCTGAAAAATCGGGCGCGGGAATCCACTTCAAATGCGGTGCGACATTTTTATAGAATAAAGACGCAAACGCGATCGAAAGAATAAAGCTCGTCAAGCGGATAAACTGGAGGATAAAACCGCGTTTTAATCCCAGTAAAGTCCCCATCAGGAGCAAGATTAAGATGATGATATCTAGCATAGTTGTTCAATCCTTTTCTTTAAGCTGACGCTCCAGTTTTTCATATTGCTCTTTTAATTTCACATAGTCATGCACCACATTTACCGCTGTCAGCACTGCAAGTTTATTTATATCAAGATATGGATTTTTTTGATTAATTTCTCTCATTTTATCATCAACAATTCCGGCCACATATCTCATATGGGCTCTGCTTTCTTCACCGATCATAGTGAAGTGCTGGCCGTAAATGTCAACGGTTGTTTTCGTTTTTTTGCCGTCAGACAACGTTTCTCCTCCATTCCGTGAGAATCCTATTTCCTATCATAACACGTTTATTAAATGAATGGAAAGACGAGCCTCCCGCTGTTATGATACACTGGTAGATACAGTGAATCGTGTAAAAAAAGGAGATTATTACGTGTCCCATTCTGTGATAAAAGTACCAATGTCTGCTATTGACCAAATGAAAACAGCGTATAACAGTTCACTTACTACATCTGTGCCGCAGGGTGCCATTTTCCAGGCAAAACCGGCAGGCTGTACCATTACAGCTTATAAGTCAGGGAAGGTATTGTTTCAGGGCAAAAACGCAGAGGCAGAATCTGCCCGCTGGGGAACTGCTGAGCCGCAGGAAAAGAAAAAAACGGCAAAAAAGCCGGCTGATTCACGCTACGCCCCTCCAACAGACATCGCAGGCATGTCTGTCATCGGCTCTGATGAGGTTGGAACCGGAGATTACTTTGGCCCAATGACGGTTGTCTGCGCATACGTTGACAAAACAAAGCTTTCTTTAATGAAGGAACTCGGTGTGAAGGATTCTAAACACCTAAAGGACCCGCAAATCATTGAGATCGCCCGAAGCCTGATCAAAACCATTCCGTACAGCCTGCTCGTTTTAAAAAACGAAAAGTACAACAGCATGCAGGAACGAGGCATGAGTCAGGGAAAAATGAAAGCTCTCTTGCATAATCAGGCCATAACCCATCTTTTGCGAAAAATGGACGGAGTAAAACCTGAGGCGATTCTGATCGACCAATTCGCCGAGCCCGGCGTCTACTACAACCATTTAAAGGGAAGAGACATTGTACAGGAGCGCACCTATTTCAGCACAAAAGCCGAAGGCATTCACCTGTCAGTGGCTGCTGCATCGATTATTGCGAGATATTCCTTTTTAATGGAAATGGATAAGCTTTCGCGCGAGGCGGGAATGACACTGCCGAAAGGGGCCGGCCCTCATGTAGATGAAGCGGCCGCCAAACTGATTCTCAAAAAAGGGTTATCCGCTCTCCGAACCTTTACAAAACTCCATTTTGCCAATACGCAGAAAGCGCAGCGCCTGGCGGATAAAAAACGTTCATAGAAAAAAGCTTGCAGAGAATATGGGACTGACCCCATAAGATGAGACAAATAAAAAACACCTTCAAGTTTGAAAACGGATCGTTGTTATCCGAAATAAGACTTGGAGGTGTTTTTTGTATGGGAACAAGAGTGAGTTATCCAATTGAAGTCAAACAGAAGGCTGTAGAAATGAGATTGGCAGGCGTGCCTATGAAAGAGATCATGCAGGAATTGAATATCAAGAATAAGACGCAGGTTCAGACATGGGCTAGATGGCATAAGGCTGGGGATACACATCGATTTGAACAGCCTGTTGGTAAGCAATACACTTACGGAAAAGGTCCGGAGTATTCTTCCGAATTAGAGAAACTGCAGGCAGAGAACCGTTATCTGAGACAACAAAATGAAGTTTTAAAAAAGTACAACGAATTGGAAAGGAAGTTGATAGCCAAACGTCAGTCGAACTTGTAGAAGGATTGCACGGCACAATGACCGTACAGAATATCTGTGTTCATTTAGGTATCTCACGAGCGTCTTATTATCGTTGGAAGAAGAACCTGATGAAAGATCATCCCAAGTGCCATTTGGAAAAACAAATCGGCACGTTGTGCCGAGAGCACAAGTATCGATATGGATATCGAAAAATTACAGCTATATTAAAAAAGGAAATGCGTATTAACCATAAAACGGTTCAGCGTATCATGCAGAAAAATCAGTGGCAGTGCCGGGTTAAGGTGAAAAAGCGCAAGAAGAATGGGCAGCCATATGCCGTGGTTGATAATATATTAGATCGGAACTTTCAGTCCGATCATCCTCTTGAAAAACTAGTAACGGATATCACATATTTGCCTTATGGACAGAAACAATTGTACCTTTCCAGTATATTGGATGTATACAATGGAGAAGTAATTGCTTTCACGATTGGAGATAAGCAGGACACAGACTTTGTCTTAAACACACTTGATCAGCTGCCAACACTGCCTCAGAACTGCGTGTTACATAGTGACCAAGGATCTGTGTATACATCTTATGAGTATCAGAAAGCTGTTAAAACAAAAGGCATTACCATGAGCATGTCCCGCAAAGGGACGCCCGCTGATAATGCCTCCATCGAATCGTTTCATTCCTCACTAAAGTCTGAAACGTTCTATCTTAACAGCATTAATCGAACCACGACCGCCATCGTAGAACGCACTGTCAAAGAATACATTTATTATTATAACAACATTCGTATTCAAACGAAACTAAACAGCCAATCACCGATAAGCTATCGGCAATTGGCTGTATAAAAGGTGTTTTGATCCCTGTCTCAAAAACGGGGGTCAGTCCCTATCTGCAAGCTTTTTTATTAGCCTCTCAATACGGCCTGATAAGTGTTTTCCAACGCTTTCAGGACTTTGTCGTGCGCTTTTGTCACTTCTTCTTCAGTCAGCGTTTGCTCCGGATTTACATATTGGAGTGAGAAAGCGACTGACTTTTTGCCTTCCTCCATATGCTCTCCTTCGTAGACGTCAAAGACGGTTACTTCTTTCAGAAACTTGCCGCCCGCCTCTTTGATGACGCTCTCGAGCTGGCCGCTTGTCACTGATTTATCCGTCACCAGCGCGATATCACGTGTCACAGACGGATATTTCGGAATCGCCGTGTACACGAGCGGCGCCGTGTCTGCTGTAAGCAGCGTGTGAAGATCAAGTTCGAACACGTACGTTTCTTTAATATCCAGTTCTTTTTCCAGTGAAGGATGGACTTGGCCAATAAAGCCGATAAGAGAGCCGTTTAAAAGAATGTTCGCAGTTCTGCCCGGGTGCAGCTGTTTTCTTTCTGATTGCACAAATTCAATGCTGCCCAGGACGTTCAGTTTATCTAACAGCCCTTCAACAATTCCTTTTGCGACAAAGAAATCGACCGGTTTTTTCTCGCCCTGCCACAGATGCTTGCGCCATAAACCGGTTACCGCTCCTGCCACGCGCTCCGTTTCAACAGGTTTTGTATCCTCTTCCTTCGTCAGGAAAACGGAACCGACTTCGTACAATGCAACCGAATCAGTTTGTCTTGCCAGGTTGTAAGAAACGGATTCAAGCAGATTCGGAACAAGGCTGTGTCTGAGAATGCTTCTTTCTTCACTCATCGGAAGCGCAAGGACAGTGTTAAATGATTTTTCAATCGCAAATGCCGCCGCTTTTTTCTCGTTTGTTAATGAGTAGGTAATCGCTTGTGACAAGCAGGCTCCTTCAAGGAAACGTCTGACTTTACGGCGTTTTGCCTGGTAAGGCGTCAATCCGCCTGTTGTTCCCGCTGTTTCAGGAAGTGTGGACGGAATGTTGTCGTAGCCGTACAATCTTGCTGCTTCTTCAATCAAATCCTCTTCGATGCGAATGTCACCGCGGCGTGACGGAACAGTCACAACGAGTAAGTCATTTGCTTCTCCGACAGTAAAGCCAAGACGCTTATAAATGCTGATCAGTTCTTCTTTGCTGATCGTCATGCCGAGAACGCTGTTCACCTTGTCAGCCGATACATGAACGTTATTCGCTTCGATTGTGAGATGGTCTTCTTCAACAGTTCCGGCAAGCACTTCACCGCCGGCATACAGGTGGATCAGCTGTGCCGCTCGTTCTGCCGCAAGACGAACACGCGCAGGATCAATGCCTTTTTCGAATCTTGCACTCGATTCACTTCTCAAACCAAGATCTTTTGAAGCCTTGCGAACCGTCTGCCCGTTGAAGAACGCAGCTTCAAGCAAAATCGTTGTTGTGTCTTCCCGAACTTCTGATTCTGCTCCTCCCATAACACCAGCAACGGCTTGTGCTTTCGACCCGTTTGTAATGACAAGGTGATCAGCAGACAGTTTTCGTTCCTGATCGTCGAGTGTTAAGATTGTTTCATTTTCAACAGCTTTTCTGACTACGACTTCCTTAGAGCCAAATCTGTCATAATCAAACGCGTGAAGCGGCTGTCCGTACTCCAATAAAACAAAGTTTGTGATATCCACGACGTTGTTATGCGGTCGAATGCCTGCATTCATCAGTTTCGTCTGCATCCAAAGCGGTGACGGAGCAATTTTTACGTTTTTAATGATTTTTGCTGCATACAGCGGATTTGCTTCCTGGTCTTCAACTTTGACAGAAATGTAGTCTGACGCTTGTTCTGAAGCGACTGGGTAATCCGTTTGCGGAAGCTTTACCTCTGTGTCTAAAATCGCTGCAACCTCATAAGCAACACCAAGCATGTTCATCGCATCGGCGCGGTTCGGTGTTAAACCGAGCTCTAATACAGCATCGTCAAGCTGTAAAGCAGCTAACGCATCACTTCCTGCTTCAACATCATTTGGGAAAACGAAAATGCCTTCCGCATATTCCTTCGCCACAAGCTTGCTCTCAATACCGAGCTCTTGTAAAGAACAAATCATGCCGTTTGATTCTTCACCGCGAAGCTTGGCTTTTTTGATTTTGAAATTGCCCGGCAGCACCGCTCCGACTGTAGCGACTGCAACTTTTTGCCCTTTATCCACGTTTGGCGCGCCGCAAATGATTTGGACGGGTGCCTCAGCTCCGATATCTACAAGGCACTTATTCAGCTTATCGGCGTTTGGATGCTGTTCGCGCTCCAGCACATGGCCGATGACAACGCCTTTAATGCCTTCTCCTTTATACTCAATTCCTTCAACTTCAATACCGGCTCTTGTTATTTTCTCAGCAAGAACAGCCGGATCCATGCCTTTTAAATCAACATAATCCTCTAACCATTTATAAGAAACAAACATTCTAGCATCCTCCTCTTACGCCTGTTTAAACTGCGAAATAAATCTGACATCGTTTGTATAGAAGTGGCGGATATCATCGATACCGTATTTCAGCATCGCGATGCGCTCAACACCCATTCCGAACGCAAAGCCCTGATATTCCTTCGGATCAAAACCGGCCATTTCCAGCACATTCGGGTGAACCATGCCGGCGCCGAGGATTTCAATCCAGCCTGTTCCTTTACATACAGAGCAGCCGTTTCCTCCGCACTTAAAGCACGTTACGTCTACTTCCACTGAAGGCTCGGTAAACGGGAAGAAGCTTGGGCGAAGTCTGATTTCACGGTCTTGCCCGAACATTTTTTTCGCAACCAGTTCAAGGGTTCCTTTTAAATCACTCATGCTGATGTTTTTATCAACAACAAGCCCTTCAATCTGCATAAATTGGTGAGAGTGCGTCGCGTCATCATTATCGCGGCGGTATACTTTTCCGGGACAAATGATTTTAACAGGCCCTTTGCCTTTGTGCTTTTCCATCGTCCGCGTCTGAACAGGAGAGGTTTGCGTTCTCATCAGCATTTCCTCTGTGATGTAAAAGCTGTCCTGCATATCGCGGGCAGGGTGTTCTTTCGGCAGGTTGAGCGCTTCGAAGTTGTAGTAGTCCGTCTCGACCTCAGGGCCTTCTTCAACGGTATAGCCCATGCCGATAAATAGATCTTCAATTTCTTCAATGACAACAGTGAGCGGATGGCGTCCGCCGATTGCGACAGGATTACCCGGGAGTGTGACGTCAATTGTCTGTCCCGCAAGCTTCTGTTTCATTTCTTCTTCCTCAAGCTTTTCGTTTTTAGCTGCAATCGCATTGGCGATTCGTTCTCTTACCTCATTGGCAAGAGCGCCCATTTTCGGACGCTCCTCCGCAGAAAGCTTGCCCATTCCGCGCAGCACTTCTGTGATCGGCCCTTTTTTTCCGAGATATTGAACCCGAATATCATTGACAACCTTCAATGAGCTTGCCGCTTCTACTTGATCTAAAGCTTCTTGTTCCAGCTGTTTTAGCTTTTCTTCCATTTTGCATCCTCCTTTTATGTAAACAAACCGTTATATGTCTTTAGAAAACAAAAAAACCCGCCCCTTATAGGACAAGGGACGAGTTGTGGCCGCGGTACCACCCTTATTTCAGACAGACTGATGCTGTCGTCAGCTTCATTGACATAACGGAATCAGATTCCGGTTCACCTTTACGCGCAAGGTGCGCGGTCCCGGTGACAACTCGAGAGGTGAAACCAATTTCCGGCTGCTTTAAAAATGCTCTCAGTCTGCGGCATTTTCTCCCTGGAAGGCAGTTGATCAGAAATCGAGATCCTCTGTCACGGTTTTTCAAATATTATGTTCTATTATAGTGAAATACTCCGCTCGGCGCAACACTATCCTCGCAAGTGGTACACCAGAATAGCCGCCGCAATAGCAACGTTCAGTGATTCAGCCTGCCCGTACAGCGGGACGTACAGGTTTAAATCTGTTTTTTCCAGCAATCCGGCATCCACCCCTGCCCCTTCATTGCCGACGATTAAAGCAAATGAACCGGATGGTGAAATGTCCTGGTAAGGCGCCCCGTTTTGCAGTGCTGTGCCGTACACTTTTACGCCCTCTGCTTTTAATTCATCCACGTATGATTGTAAATTTCTTCTCACAACAGGAATGTGAAAATGGGAGCCTTGCGCGGATCGCAGCGTTTTTCCGTTAAACGCATCCGCCGTGCCGTCACCGAGCACAACCGCATCCAAACCGGCTGCGTCCGCCGTGCGAATCATCGTGCCGAGATTCCCCGGATCTTGAACAGCGTCAATCAGCAGCACACGTTTAGGCGACGCGAGATGTTCTTCCGGCATATGGCAAACAGCGGCGATCCGCTGCGGTGTTTCCGTTTCTGTAACAGCTGAAAACGCGTCTTCGCTCAGAACGTAGCACTGGATGCCCATATCAAGATTCGGCGGGATGTCCGCTTCATCCTTGACAAGAATTTCTTTCACCGCGCCCGGGCTCTTCAAGGCTTCTTCAACAAGATGTTCTCCTTCAATCAAATAGGTATTCGTTTTTGTTCGTTCTTTTTTTGTGTGAAGTTTTTTCCAATCCTTCACTTTTTGGTTTTTTGCCGATTCTATTTGTTTCACTGTCTGTGTGGCTCTCCTTTTTTTAACATGATGTTATTATATCGCAAGAACAGCACATAATAAACCGGGTGCAGGGTTAGAATATACGTATTACATTTTAGAAAAAAAGGAGCGCTTCATATGGATCTTAATTTACGTCATGCCGTCATTGCCAATGTAACCGGCAATGATCAGGAGCAGCTTGAGCACACAATTGTGGACGCGATTCAAAGCGGTGAAGAAAAAATGCTTCCGGGACTCGGCGTTTTGTTTGAAGTCATTTGGCAGCACGCATCTGAGAGTGAGAAACAAGAAATGTTAAAGACGCTGGAAGGCGGATTAAAACCTGCCCAATAGCACATCAAAACCGGGTGACAGCGCCCGGTTTTTTTCTTATATAATAAAAACATGAGGGGGATCGCCGCCATGTTTTTACAACCGCTGTTAGCGAAAAAAATCATTGCCGAAGTGAAAAAAATGTACGAACGTGAAGTCATTATTGTCAGCACAGACGGCCTTATTATCGCAAGCACAAATGATGAGCGAGTCGGGCTATTTCATGAAGGAGCGCTCATCTGCGCGAAAGAGAAACGCAATGTGATCATTACAAAAGAAGATGAAAAGAGACTCGAAGGGGTAAAGGCGGGGTTAAACCTCCCCGTATTTTCTGAGCGTGATGTCATCGCCGTGTTCGGACTGACGGGAGAACCTGCTGAGATTCAGCCGTACGGGGAGCTGCTCAGAAAAATGACAGAGCTGTTCATTAAAGAATCGTGGCATCTGGAGCAGACCCAGTGGCGCGAGAGAATGCTGGAATCCTTTATGATCGACTGGCTGCAATTAAAAGAATGGTCTCCGGGTTTTCTCGAAAAAGCGCAGCTTCTTGGCGTTGACCTTACCTCCCTCCGCCAGATGATCCTCATTCAAGGGCACGAATGGTCACCCGGCGATATTGATCAAATGACACGCGCCTGGAAATCAGTGTTTCCATCCGATCTATTCATCAGATGGGGAAATGAACGTATTCTGATTAATCACGAAGTGCCGAAACATGAACAAAAGGAGCAGCTTTTGCGGCAAATTCAGCTTATTTGTTCATTGGCTGAACGCCTCGGAAACAGCCGCGCAGCTGCCGGCGTTGGGAGGGCTGTCAGCGGCTCCGGCCTGCCGCAGTCATACGAACAGGCAGAAAAAGCGCTAGCCGTCAGCCTTAAACGCAAAACCGCCGTATGCGAGGAAGACCTGAAGCTTGATATGTGCCTGACTGAGATCAGCCCGGGTACACGACATGAATTTCCGCAAAGAGTGTTTCAGGAAGCGCTCCGAAACGAAGAGCTTATGAATACGATACGAACTCTCTTCCATTACGATTTGTCCCTGAAAAAAACGGCTGAAGAGATGCATATTCATATCAATACGCTCCGCTATCGCCTGTCAAAGGCTGAACAGCTGACGGGTTTAAGTTTTCAGCGTACAGAGGACATCGTCACGATGTATGTCGCGCTTTACTTTTTAGGTCAAGATACAAATTAGAGAGAGTTTCAGTTTCATTTTTTGTATGTCCCTACATGGAAAGCTTTGCTTTTTTTCTTTTACAATAGATTGAAAGCGTTTTTTGATAGGGGGATGGGTGAACATGATCACCAAAGATGTAAAAGAACAGCTGATCCAAATCGTCGGACCGGAAAACTATGATGACTCGAAAGCCGGCCGTCTCGTGTATTCATATGACGCGACACCGCAATTTCAGTCTATGCCGGATGCAGTGATTGCGCCGAGAGATACACATGAAGTATCACGTATTTTAAACATTTGCAGTGAGCACCGTGTACCGATTGTTCCGAGAGGATCGGGGACAAACCTGTGCGGGGGCACGTGCCCTACTGAAGGCGGGCTTGTTCTTCTCTTTAAGCATATGAATCAGATTCTTGAGATTGATGAAGAGAATTTGACGGCCACAGTCCAGCCTGGCGTTATTACCTTGGATATAATTCGTGCGGTTGAAAGCAAGGGGTTGTTCTATCCGCCTGATCCGAGTTCTATGAAAATATCAACCATCGGAGGAAACATCAACGAAAATTCCGGCGGTCTCCGCGGCTTAAAATACGGCGTCACCCGTGACTACGTCATCGGGCTGGAGGTTGTTTTGGCAAACGGAGATATGATCCGCACTGGTGGAAAACTTGCAAAGGATGTAGCCGGGTATGATCTCACGCGCCTTTTTGTCGGCTCAGAAGGGACACTCGGCATTGTGACAGAAGCGATTCTCAAACTCGTGCCGAAGCCAGAAACAAAGAAGACGCTGCTCGCCCTTTATGAAAATATTGATGCCGCTGCTCAAACAGTGTCAGCCATTATTGCCGAAAAAATTATACCGGCTACACTTGAATTTCTCGATCAGCCTACCCTTTTGGTGATTGAGGATTATGCCAAGATCGGCCTTCCGACAAATGCGAAAGCGGTTCTTTTGATCGAACAGGACGGGACAGCTGAGACCGTGGCTCGTGACATGGAGAACATTGAGGCAATTTGCAAAAAAGGCGCTGCCGTCTCCGTTCAAACTGCGCAAACAGATGAGGAAGCATTCGCCCTTACTGAAGCCCGGCGTTCAGCGCTTTCTGCACTTGCCCGCTTAAAGCCGACCACCATTTTGGAGGATGCGACTGTACCGCGTTCAGAAATCGCGAATATGGTAAAAGCCATTAATGACATTGCCGCGAAATACGATATTTCGATCTGCACCTTTGGCCATGCCGGGGATGGAAACCTTCATCCGACATGCACGACAGACATAAGAAATAAGGATGAAATGGAGCGAGTCGAACAGGCTTTTGCCGAGATTTTTGAAAAAGCGATTGAGCTTGGCGGCACGATTACCGGGGAGCACGGAGTCGGGGCCATGAAAGCGCCTTACTTGGAAATGAAGCTGAAAAAAGAAGGCATCGCCGCGATGAAAGCAATGAAAGCGGCATTTGATCCAAAAAATATCTTAAACCCGGGCAAAGTGTTTGCGAAAGATGCCAGAAAACGTGTGGTGACGGAAAGATGACAACAGAAAAAGAAATGAAACAGATCCAACATGAGTTTAAAGAGCGTATGGATGAAAGCGAACTTTTGAATTGTATGCGCTGCGGTTTCTGTCTGCCTTCTTGCCCGACCTATATCGAATCCGGTTTTCAGGAATCTCACTCGCCGCGCGGGCGAATCGCCTTAATGAAAGCAGTCGCCGACGGTGTGATTGAACCGGATGAAGATGTCGAGCGTTCACTGTCTCTTTGCCTCGGCTGCCGCGCGTGTGAACCGGTATGCCCATCAGGCGTTAAATACGGACAGCTGCTGGAGGAAGCAAGAGATATTATCCACCAAAATAAAAAACACTCGCTCAGCGCGCGTGTTATGAGAAAAGCGGCTTTTCAGGAGCTCTTTCCGCATCAAAACCGCATGCGTTCGGCTGTGAGTCTCATTGGGTTGTACCAGCGGTCAGGGCTGCAGACGGCTGTGCGAAAAACCGGCATGCTCCGCATTCTGCCTGAGCATTTGCGCACGATGGAAGCCGTTCTTCCGGATGTGCCTAAACGTGAAGAAATGAAGCATCGGCCGCGTTTACTGCCGGCGGCCGGCCCAGCTAAAAAAAGGGTTGCCTTTTTTTCAGGCTGTTTAATG
Source organism: Bacillus sp. FSL K6-1012 (assembly GCF_037964915.1). Taxonomy (NCBI): domain Bacteria; kingdom Bacillati; phylum Bacillota; class Bacilli; order Caryophanales; family Bacillaceae; genus Bacillus; species Bacillus sp. FSL K6-1012. The sequence continues at coordinate 2,960,345 of NZ_CP150175.1, forward strand.
GATACGATGTTTTTGCCGACAAACAATGCCACGCTGAAAGTGCTGCAGCTGGCAGGCTGTGAAATTGTCATCCCGCCTGAGCAGGCATGCTGCGGCGCACTGCATGGACACAGCGGCGAAAAAAATGCAGGAAAAGAGCTTGCGAAACAAAACATCGCTGCGTTTGAAGCGCTAGACGTAGATGCTGTCATTACAAACGCGGGCGGGTGCGGAGCCTTCCTCACTGAATACGGCCATTTGCTGAAGGATGATCCCGAGTGGTCGGAGCGGGCTGTTTCATTTGTGCAGAAGCTAAAAGATTTTTCATCGGTTTTGATTGAGCTTGATTTTCACCAAAAAGACTTGGAGCTTGAAACACCGAAGCTGATTACCTATCAAGATTCATGCCACTTGAGAAATGTAATGCATACATCTTCGGAGCCCCGAAAGCTTCTTCAAAGCATCAAGGGAGCTGAATTCAGAGAAATGGATAAAGCGGACAGCTGCTGCGGATCAGCGGGAATTTACAATATTGTTGAAGCAGACATGTCAATGAAAATACTGGACAGTAAAATGGCTGCTGTCAAAGCAACTGAAGCAGCGGTCATTGTAACAGCCAATCCAGGATGTCTTTTGCAGATGAAGCTCGGCATTGAACGAGAGGGATTAAACGATAGGGTCCGAGCTGTTCACCTTGCTGATTTGCTATTAGAAGCCGCCGGATCGCTAACATCATAAGAAAGCCCAAAACAATTTCTGTTTTGGGCTTTGTGCTTTATTCCATCGGACTGCAAATTTCAATATAATGTCCATCAGGATCGGCGATATAAGCGACCGTCTGTCCCCATGGCTTCACTTTAGGCTCCCCGATAATGGTTATGCCGTGTTCTCTTACTTTTTTGATGACCGCTTCTACACTTTCAGTGACAAACCCGATTTCAAATGTTTGTGAAGAAACGGGTGTTTCCGGTATATCTAACGGCGTCATTTCCTTGACACTTTCTCGTGTATTGAGCGCCAAAATGGTGGAGCCGGTATCAAACTCTACATATGTGCCGTGTTCCGCGCGGATCGGCAGCCCCAAAATATGCTGATAAAAATGAATCGAGCGCTGGCTGTCCGATACATACAGGATGATATACTTCATTGATAAATTCATTTCTTTTCCTCCTTAAGGTTTCCATTTTTCCTTTTATCCCGGTATAGAGGCTTCCATTCTTAAGCTGGGATCTCTCCACATCTGCGCCCATTTTTTCACTGCCGCCACGATAATGATGAAGCCTAACAGCAGCATGATGATAGACAAAACGCCATTCAGGACACTGTAACCCGCAGCGTCTGGATTGAGATACACATAGCGCACCATCCAATAGCCTGCGTAATTCACAGTCACATATAAATAGGCGAGCGGAATGAGGCAGGTGAGGATGTAACGGCGTTTGTCGGCGATTTTCAGCACAATGGTTGCTCCGATAATCAGACCCACTGAAGCCATCAGCTGATTGGAAACGCCAAACAGCGCCCAAATGGATCCGATATCACCTGAGTAAAGCAAATAGCCCCACATAAAGCAGGCAAGCGCACTGGCAAATACAGATCCGGGAATCCAGTCCGTTTTCTTCAGCGGCTTATACGCCTCTCCGAAGAAGTCCTGAATCAAATAGCGTGCCACACGCGTGCCGGCGTCGATCGCCGTTAAAATAAACACCGCTTCAAACATAATGACAAATTGGAAAAAGTATGAGGCCAGATGGCTGAAAAACGGAATTCCGGTAAAAATATAAGTCATTCCTACCGCAAGCGTGACGGCTCCCCCTGTTCTGCCTTCTAAGTCCAAACCGATTTCCCTGCTCAGTTCAGGCAAATGCACAACATCCATGCCGAGCGTACGGAAAACCTCAGGCGTGCTGTTGATCGCAAAGTAATCTGCAGGCTGCAAAGCAGTCGCCGCAATCAGCGCCATAATGCCGACAAGGCACTCAACAAGCATTGCACCGAAAGCAACCGGCTTCATATCACTCCATTTATTAAGCATTTTCGGCGTGGTGCCGGAACCGACAAAGGCATGGAACCCCGAGATCGCGCCGCAGGCTATTGTAATCGAGATGAATGGCCAGACAGGACCCGCAAGCACAGGCCCGCCGCCTTTTATAAACTCCGTAAAAGCCGGAAATGGAATGGACGGATTCACGACAAACACACCCGCAATTAAAGCGATAAACACACCGATTTTCATAAAACTGCTTAAATAATCGCGCGGTGCGAGCAGCAGCCAGACCGGCAGTGCTGCTGCAAAAAAAGCGTAAATCGGCAACGCGATTGCAAGCGTTTTCGTATCAAGGGTTAACAGATCACCAAATGCGGTAGTCTGCACCCAAGGCCCGATAAACACTCCGGCCATTAAAAATAGAAAACCGATAGAAGACGCCAGCTTTAAATTCCCTGTTTTCTTATAAAACAAGCCGACACCCATCGCAATCGGAATCGTAATCCCTACAGCAAATGTCCCCCACGGATTCCGTTCAAGCGCGTGCAGCACAACCATCGACAGGCCTGCCATCGTAATGGTAATAATAAACAGCATGGACAGTCCCGTACAAAAGCCGGCAACAGGACCAAGCTCATCCTTCGCCACTTCCGACAGCGACTTTCCGTTTTGACGCATTGACGCGAACAGCACAACAATATCATGGACAGCTCCCCCTATCACCGCCCCGATTAACAGCCATAATAATCCCGGCAAATAACCGAACTGCGCCGCGAGAATCGGTCCGACCAGCGGCCCGGCCGCCGCAATGGCCGCGAAATGATGACCGAATGAGACCCATTTATTTGTAGGCACATAGTCTTTTCCATCCTCAAGCGCATGTGCAGGCGTTGGCTTATCATCATTCACTTTGAGAACCTTCACCATCATAAATGTTCCGTATAAACGATAGGCGATAGCCAATATACACATTGACGCTATCACAATTGTAACCGCATTCATTTCTCCCCAACCCCTTTGCTGTTTTTCATAAATATATCATAATTTCAGAGCAAAAAGCGGTCATTTTTTCCTATTCAAAAAAGCCGGCTGGAATGGGCCGGCTTGAGGCAGTTAGTTTAGTTCAATGTCTCCAGAGGTTGTACGAACTTTTAAACGGTTAGAGGGGCTATCACCTACATAACCTACAACACGGTGCTCTGTCTTTTCTTTATACAGGATGTGGTCGAGATTGACCGCAGCATCACCTGAGTCAGCCTGAAAATCCACTGCCAAAGATGCAGGTTCTTTCTGATACCCTACTGACACACTTCCGCTCGTAGTGACGATGTCGACCTCTTCGTTCTGATGATCCTGAAGAAGATCAATATCCCCGGAAGTTGTCTTATAGTTCACCTTTTCAGCTGTTGTGTGGCTGCTTTTTATTGATCCGCTTGTTGTCTTTACCTCACCTTGGCCGAATGAATTTTGATCAGCTTGAACATCTCCGCTCGTTGTTTTTAGCGTCAGCTCGTTTTCGATGCGTGTATGCTTCAGCTCAATATTTCCTGATGTAGAGTCAGCAGCTGATTGATCCGTTTGCGCATTTTCTATCAGAATATCGCCAGAGGTTGTCGTTACGGTTATCTCATCATACTTCTTTTTCGGAATCGTGATTGTGATTTTCATATCCTTTTCGCTGCCCCACGGTATAAAAGAGATGATATTCTCGCGTGCTATTTGATTGATTGTTAATGATTTGCCATCTTGGGCCACATCGAACAGCTTTTTGCTTTTATCACTGACTTGTCCTTCAGCAGCTACCTGAATATCATCCGTTTGCCCGCTTTTGACCTCTGCATTCATCGAGCTCGTTGCTACCTCAATTTTTTTAATATCTGCAGGATCATAAGTTTCGGCAGCTTTCACCTCTTCTTTTGTAAAATCCGAGGCAGCTGCAGAGATGACAGCTCCGATTACCCCGACTGCAAATACTGCGATCAATCCTATTATGATTTTTTTCATGTCTGCGCCCCCGTCACCAGCTTTAAATTATATCTGATATATCGTAAACTCACGCTATACAGCAGCTTTCCTATATGCCACAGCCCTATACAAGATAGCAGTCCCAGACTGCCAAACATGAGTGATAAAAAGAACTCCAGCATCATGTGCGTATTCATTTGAAACATCACCATGCCGACAAACATAATTGGTGATACAGAGAGTGCAAGCGCTGCCCCGCAGAAACCTACGTACACTCCAAAAATGCCAATAGCTGGTCCCAGCACAAAAATCAAATTCAAGATGCTTATCGCTGCTGCTGAACATGCCATCTGGAAGAGGTTCTTCTTAGGGCGCTGCACTGCTGGAGCAGTTTCCGTCACATCTGGCACCAATTCCTTTGCAATTTGTTTTGGGGAGCCGAGTTCCCTGATAATGTTCGCTTCCGGCCTGCCTTCTTTCATCCCTTCGGTAATATATTCCTCAAAATCAAATAAGATCTCATTCCGCTCTTCTTCAGAAAGCGGCTGTAACGCTTTGCTTAACTCCTGTAAAAACTGTTCTTGATTCATCGTTCTCCTCCCCTTGCCGCATCAATGATTTGGTTGACGGATGCTGTGAACTGATCCCATTCTGCCAGCAGCAATTTCATTCGCATGACACCAAGCTTTGACAACGTGTAATATTTTCTGGCAGGCCCTTCAGAAGACGGAGCCATATATGTTTCTAAATACTCCTCTTTCGTCAGTCTTCTTAGAAGAGGATATAAGGTGCCTTCAGCAATAGCCATATACCGGGAAATGTTTTGAGACAGCTCATATCCGTATTGGTCTTTTTCAGCAATACATACAAGCACACATAACTCTAATGCTCCCTTTTTAAATTGAGCATTCATGATCAAATCCTCCCTGCGGCCCGTAATTTTGTTTATATTTTCCACCATCCCTCACATGGTAACATCCACTACTGAACATTACAAGGTACTGAATCATATTTACTAAGAAAAAATAAAAAACCGGAGACAGATCTCCGGCTCATGTTGCTATTATGATTGTTTTTGCAAACGGATCACATTCCATGAAAGCGGCGTGAAATGTGCGGTTAAACCGTTTTCGCTGACAGACGATGTTCCGTTGGAATGCGGGACGACATTTTTTCTGTTATGCTGGTTTGTCGCTTTGATGTCCTGATGCTCAAGTACGATGTGCTCTGCGATTTGATACGATTCAAAGCCTCTGAGCGAAATCTCCGTCTCCATCTGATCCTCAGCTTTGTTTACCGCAAAAATGGTGAGTGTTTCTTCCTCTTCGGAGTACACAACAGCGGCATCAACATACGGCACATCAGTAAAATCAGCGCAGTCATACTTCGGTGAAGAAATAAGCGGTTGCAGCGACTCTCCTCGGCCGTAGACAGAAGCATGCATGTACGGATAGAAAATCGGCTGTCTCCATGCTTCTCCGCCTTTTTCCGTCATGATTGGCGCGATGACATTTACAAGCTGTGCAAGACACGCGATTTTCACACGGTCTGCGTGCTGCAGCATCGTAATGAGCAATGAGCCCACCAATAAGGCATCTTCAAAGTTATAAATATCTTCTAAAATAGGCCGCGCAGTAATCCACGGTTCTACTTTTTTATCAGCTTCATTTGAGTGATACCATACATTCCATTCGTCCAGAGAGAGATTGATTGTTTTCTTGCTGCGTGTTTTTGCTTTTACATAGTCACAGGTTGCAGCAACAGATTTAATAAAATGATCGAGATCCATTGAACGAGCCAGATAGTTTGGCAGATTGTTATCCCGGTTTCCGTAATACGTATGGAGAGAAATATAGTCGACATGCTCGTACGTATGCTCCAGCACCTTTGCTTCCCAATCGATAAAGGTCGGCATGCCGCTGTTTGAGCTGCCGCAGGCAACAAGTTCAATTGATGGGTCAACCCATTTCATGACCTTTGCCGTCTCCGCGGCAAGCCGTCCGTATTCGTCAGCTGTTTTGTGGCCGATCTGCCACGGGCCATCCATTTCGTTACCCAGGCACCACGTTTTGATGCCGTACGGCTGCTCATAGCCATGCGATCTTCTCAAATCACTCCAGTAAGAGCCTTTCGGATGGTTGCAGTATTCTACGAGATTGCGGGCAGCATCTATCCCTCTCGTGCCGAGGTTAACAGCCATATTGACTTCTGTGTTCACCTTTTTTGCCCAAGTTAAAAATTCATTCGTTCCCACTTCATTGGTTTCTGTCGTTTGCCATGCCAAGTCAAGGCGTCTCGGGCGGTTCTCGACAGGTCCGACGCCATCCTCCCAATTATACCCTGATAAAAAGTTTCCGCCCGGATAGCGGATGATCGGAACCTGCAATTCCTTGATTAACGCCTGAACATCCTTGCGAAACCCGTTTTCATCAGCCTGAGGATGATCAGGTTCATATATGCCTTCGTATACAGCACGCCCCATGTGCTCGATGAACGACCCGTAAATCCGTTTGTCGACTTCACCAATTTTATATTCTTTGTCCACAATCACTCTCGCTTTTTTCATTACACGTTTCCTCCTTCATTATCCTTTGACTCCGCCTACTGTCAGGCCGGAGATAAAGTACTTTTGGAAAAACAAGAAAATGATAATCACCGGCAAAATGGCAAATACTGAGCCGGATATGAGCATGTCATAGTTGTTTCCGTAAGGGCTAAGCAAGCTGGACAGCCCGATTGGAAGCGTAAACATTTCTTTCGACCGAAGCACAATCAAGGGCCATAAGAAATTGTTCCAGCTGTTTAAAGACTGGAGAATAATCATCGCTCCGAATGCCGGTTTCATCAGAGGCGCCATAATCCTGAAAAAGATGCCGAATTCCGTACATCCGTCCATCCTTGCTGAATCCAGCAGGTCTTTCGGAAGGCCAAGTGCATATTGCCGGAAAAAGAAAACAGCTACCGGCGAAACGATAAACGGCAAAATGACACCCGTATACGAATCGATCAAATGCAGTCCGACTGTAAGCTTAAACAACGGGAGCATCATCACTTCCAGCGGAACCATCATAATAATCAGCACAAGAACAAAGATGATATTTCTGCCTTTAAATTCATAAACCGCTAGCCCGTATCCGATCATCGACGAGAAAAACAGAGTAAGCACTGTCGTTAATAGACCGAGCACAAGGCTGTTAAAAAACCATTTAAAATAAATGCTGCCGCCGTTAAACAAAAATGTATAGTTATCAAGACTCATCACTTTTGGATCAATGTCAACATTCAGCCCCACCCGCAAAAGCTCAGATGACGGCTTTAATGATCCTAAAAGCAGACAGAAAATCGGGAAAATATACAACAGGCTCAGCATGATAAAAAATAGAGTAAGCGCGATTCTGTACACCCGAAACTGAGGACTGTGCTGCAACATTTACCCCTCCCCCTTAAACGAGCCTGACAGTTTTAATGAAATCAGGCTGACAACAAGTATGACAATCAAAAGGACAATGCCGATGGCCGCCCCGTATCCCATTTCATTGTAAGCAAGGCCCTGCTGATATAAATATCCGACAAGCGTCAGGCCGATATTACCCGGGGAATTATTTTGCCAAAGGACGTAGCTTTCCTCAAACATCCTGAACCCGCCAATGATGCTGATGGTTAAAACATAGACGGATACAGGCTTTAGAAACGGCAGCGTAATGTGCATAAATTTTTTCATCGTATTTGCTCCGTCAATATCAGCGGCTTCGTACAGCTCTTTCGGCACATTTTGCAGTCCGGCCAAAAAGTAAAGGATGTTAATTCCCATCCATCTCCACGAAGCAAGCAGCACCATCAAAAACATGCCGGTATGTTCATTGTTCATCCAGTTCTGCGGTGAAAAGCCGAGTTTCAATAAAATCGAATTGGCTAAAGATGTTTCCATCTCTCCAAAGATCAGCCTGAAAATGATACCAGCCACAATGGTAGAAGTCAGTGCAGGTATAAATAACGCTGATTTGAAAATGTTTCTGAATTTGACCAGTTTCGAATTCAAGAATATGGCTAACAGCAATGGAACTGGAATCAGCACAATCAGCGTCCAAAACGTATATTCCAGCGTATTAAAAAGGGCGGTATAAAACGTCGGGTTGTTAAGAGCGGTGTAATTGGATAACCCGACAAACGTCACCTCTCCAGGCAATATTCTTTGAAAGCTCATGATGAAGACACTAATGATGGGGTATAGAAAAAAAACAAGAAAGGATAAAACAAATGGCGCTGTAAACAGATAAGGCGCCGCTTTTTTCGAATAAAAAATACCTCGCCAGCCTGATTCTTTCGCAGCCGAAGGAACGGGATGAGCCGTTCCCGTTTTCACAGGTTTCATGAGAACCTCCCCGCTTTCACTTTTTGAATGGGATTCTATTTCTGTTTCAGTTCACCTGCCGCTCTGTCCAAGGCTTGTTTTGGCGTCTTTTGCTGAGATTTGAGCGCGTCGAATAATACGCTTCTGTTGACAAGGTCTGAAGCCTTGGCAAAATCCTCATGTAAATAAATCGGATTGATTTCATCCTTGATATCGAGCAGCACAGAAAAAATGCCTGTTCCGTTTTGGAAGTAATCCGTGTATTGGTTTTTCTCTTTCAATTCCTTGGAGCTCCAGACATCCCAGCGAAGCGGATCGAACCCGAGCACACTCCAAAGCTTTTTGTTTCCTTCTTCAGAACCCTTCGCAAAGGCGAGAAACTCTTTCGCTAATTCGACATGTTTGGCCTGCTTTGGCACAACGGTGGCTGTGCCGCCCAAACCTGCTGAACGGTCGCCTCCTTCTTTCCATGCCGGAAGCGGCCGAATGGCAATCTTCCCTTTCAGATCAGGCATATAATCTATGAATCTTCCCATATACCAAATCGGCATCAGAACAGAAGCCGCTCCGCCTTGGTTCATAAAACCGTAATATTCTTCACTGTGATGCCCGCCGCCTGGTGCAGCGATCATTGTTTTATCATTAATCATGTCTTTTAAATACTGAAGCGTTTTTACGTTGGTGTCATTATTCAGGATCAGCTTTCCATTTTTATCAAAATACCCTGAGTTTTGCTGTGAAATCATTGATAAAAATGTTGCTGAATCATTTGTTTCCACCGTTCCCATTGGCTTTCCGGTCGCTTTGCGCACTTTCTGTCCGGCTTTGCGGTAATCATCCCATGTTTTAATATCAGCTTCCGGGTTGATGCCGGCTTTTTTCATAATATCCATGTTATAGAACATAACTGTCGTTCCTACATGAGTATCCAGCCCGTATAGCTTGCCGTTTTTGCTGTAAAGCGTAAGACGCGCCTCTACGAATTTATCCCGGTCCTTTTCAATAAGCGGGGACAAATCGGCAAGCGGCACATCGGTGCCCTTCAGAAAGTTTGAAAACCGCGCCAATTCTACATCTGCAATGTCAGGCACGCCTTCCCCGGCGATTAAGGAAATCGACAGATTATCGTGCATTTGGCCATACGGATAGACGACCGTATTCAGTTTAATTTGACGGTCAGGATATTTCTTGTTCCACTCTTTCACCATTTCCACATAAAACTGCTCATGAAGTCCGTTAAATGTCCAAAAAGTCAGCTCCGTTTCACCCGGTTTACCGGATGACCGTTCCGCTGAACACCCAGCGATAAATAATGTCAAAACCATCATGAGCGCAAGAAAACAGACAGTCATCTTTTTCATCTATGTTACCCCTTCCATTCGAGGTGCGGGCTATTCATAAAGACCATGATTGACAAGCGTTTTGTTTTCATTGATGAGTCTTAATCCGGTGCAGCGGTCTCTTAAGGTGTGTGCGTGTCTGAAGGCATTTTTGACGGAATCCTGCCCGACACCGATTTCGTCAAAATACGCAGGGCCTCCGGCAGATTTCAGCCAGCCGGCCAGCTTTTTTCCTTCCGGCAGCGTTTCATAAGCCGATTGAATGACTTCCCGCTGACGCGGAGAAAATTCGTTCAGCCCTTCGGCTTGGATCAGCTTTCTGTACGTGTCAGTCAATAAAACGGCCGCACAGCCCACTTTTGCCCCATGGAGAATCTGAGGCCGTTTTTTCTCCATTAATTCCATCTCAATCCAATGGGAAATATGATGCTCCCCTCCTGAAGCAGGACGGGAATGATCCAAAGCCAGCATGACAAGTCCTGATACAATCAAGGACTCCATCAGGACCCGGATGCCCGTTTCCGTTTTCATCGCAATGTCTTCAGCATGTTCGATACAGGCATCAAGTGCTTCTTGTACGAGCTTTGCGCCTGTTGATGAATATGGCTCACCAGCGAGATGATGAGAAATGTTCCAATCAGCCAGAGACGTCATTTTGCCTAGCATATCCCCAAATCCAGCCGCCACCATAGGCTGCGGCGCCGATTTTAAGATGTCAAGATCAGCGAACAGCGCGGACGGGGCCTTCGTTTGGATGGTGGTTTTCGTACCGTATAAAATAATGGGCGCACCGGCTGATGTAAATCCGTCAACGGATGGGGCGGTCGGATAAGAAATAAACGGCAGCCCCCTCTGGAAGGCGGCAAAACGCACGATATCATGGATAGTCCCCGAACCGACTGCGATCATGATATCTGTTGATTTTTTCGTATGGACCAGCACATGAATGAGTGACCGTTCATCTGCCGCCACATCTCCCGCTTCATTTTCCGGAATGATCAGACACTCCGCCTGAAGCCCTTCCTTTATCAAGCGGTCTTCTAACTCGATCCCCGCTATGCGGTGCGTATTCCGATCACAGACAAGGACGATACGCTGATCATTCTTTCTTTTTACATAATCCAACAACCGATCGGCTGCTTGTTTTTCTAGAACAATTTCTTCTACTTCTACAGGAAATGTCATCTCCCCCGCGTGTTCAAAAGCACGCTGAACGTCAGCTGCGATATGATTCATAGCAGAATCCCCTCCTCAGCCAGTTTGGTTACATCCTTAATGGACTCCAGTACATAATCCGGCGTATACAAACGCTGTTCTCCCGGTTTCGCTGAACCAGTCAGCACTAAAGCGCTCTTCATGCCATACAGCTTTCCCATTGCGATATCCGATTCAATGCTGTCCCCTATAATCATACATTCATGTGCAGAAAGCCCCAGCGCAGTACAGGCAGCCTCCGCCATCAGCCACGATGGCTTTCCGACGACAAGCTCCGTCTTCGCCTGAGCAGAAGCTTCTATCGCCCCTATCATTCCGGCGACGTCGATGGCATTCCCCTCCTCATTAGGAAAATAGCGGTCTTTGTTCGTGGCAATTATACGAGCGCCTGCGGCGGCCGCTTTAAAGGCTTGATTCAAGTCTTCGTAGGTGAGTGTTTCATGAAGCGAGATGACAAGCCAATCCGCCTCCTTCGGTTCATCTGCTGTCTGGACGCCTGCCAGCCTCAGTTCGTCAATCAAGCCCTGTTCTCCAAGCACCCATACCTTTGAAAAACGATAGTTCCTTTTTAAAAAGGCTGCTGTCACACTTGATGACAGGACAATTTCGTTTACATCTGCATCTATTCCGGCACCAAGCAGTTTTTTTCTGCACATGGCACGGGAGATATTTCCCCGGTTGCTCAAAAAGACGATTTTCTTTCCCATATTTCGAAGTGTACTGATGGCTTCTCTTGCTCCATCGATCAGTTCGTTTCCTCTGAATACGGTACCGTCCAAGTCAATCAGAAAACCGGCCGGTGATACTGCGGGATTATGACTGGCCATAATACGCATTTGCTCCGTGTTTTCGATAAAAGTGCTTTTCGTGGAGAACAGTATTGATCGGGTTGACATTCTTGTTCAGCATCATAGAGTGATACGCCATTTCCGCAACCGTTTCTAACACCACCGCGTTATGAATGGCGTTTAAGGCATCTGTGCCCCAGCAGAACGGGCCGTGGTTATTAACGAGCACGCCCGGCACCTGCTCGTATTTATGATGCTGAAAGGTCTCCGCGATCACTTTGCCTGTATTCAGTTCGTAGTCATGAATGATTTCTTCATCGTACATTTCACGTGTACACGGAATCGCACTGTCGAAATAATCGGCATGTGTCGTGCCTAAAGGGGGTATGTCCCTTCCGGCTTGCGCCCAGCTTGTCGCCCATTGAGAATGGGTATGGACAATCCCGCCGATATTTGGAAACGCGTTATACAAATAAACATGAGTGGGTGTATCAGAAGAAGGTTTGAGCGAGCCTTCTACGACCTCGCCTTCCAAATTCAAAACAACCAAGTCATCGGCTGTCAGCTCGCTGTATTCGACTCCGCTCGGTTTAATGACGATTAACTCTTTTTCACGGTCAATACCGCTCACATTTCCCCACGTAAAGGTCACCAGCTGATGCTCTTGAAGCTTCAGGTTGGCAGCCAGCACCTCTTTTTTTAACGTTTCAAGCATGCTCATCACCCTTTATGAATTCTTTTGTGCGGCAGATGAAAATTGAAGATTTTTTATCGTTTTCAGACGCTTCATGACATGATTCTCTTTTCCGAAATATTGAACAAGCTCTTTATATTCAGCGTATAGCTTTTCATATACGGCGGCATGCTCAGCATTTGGCGTATATGAAATATCTTTCAGTTTCCCCATGTACGCCGCTGCCTCTGTGACATCATCATAGCCGCCGTTTTCTTTACCGGCCGCAAGCGCGCCGAAAATGGCAGATCCTAAGGCAGGGGCTTGCGGTGAACCTGAGATTTTAATATCCATGTTTGTGACATCCGCATAAATCTGCATGACAAACGGGTTTTTCTCAGCAATACCGCCAGCTGCGTAAAGTTCTTCAATTGGCACTCCGCTTTCTCTAAATGTTTCAATAATCATCCTTGTGCCGTATGCTGTTGCTTCAACTAACGCACGGTAAAGCTCTTCGGGTGTCGTCAGCAGCGTCATGCCAAGCAGCATCCCCGTTAGATCAGCATCAACAAGGATTGAACGGTTTCCATTCCACCAATCCAGGGCAAGGAGGCCGCTCTCCCCCGGTGCTTGCATGTTTGCCTTCTCGCTCAGCAGCTCGTGAATGCTGACATTTTTTTTCTCCGCTTCGTCTTTATAGGCTTGCGGGACACACGTTTTCACGAACCATTCAAAATGATCGCCCACACAGGACTGTCCGGCTTCATACCCCGCAAATCCCGGAAGAATGCCGTTGTCCACAACCCCGCACATGCCGGGCACAATGTTTACCTCGTCTCCTAAGAGAACGTGGCATGTTGAGGTTCCCATAATCATCAGCATTTTTCCTGGTTCTGTGATACCGACAGCCGGAACAGAAACATGAGCGTCAACATTCGCAACAGCAACTGCTGTGCCCGGAAGGAGACCCGTCAGCTGTGCCATTTTTTCCGTCAGCCCGCCTGCTTTTTCCCCTACTGAGTGAATCGATCCCGCTAACTTATCTTTTGTAATCGTTTTCATTGCAGGGTGAAGTTTTTCAAAAAAATTCTCTGAAGGATATCCCGTTTTTTCACTCCAAATCGCTTTATAACCGGCTGTGCAGTTGCTTCGCTTCAGCGAGCCGCACAGCTGATACACGATCCAGTCAGCTGCTTCGATCATCCGATCAGCTGCTTCATAAATGTGCGGCGCCTCTTCGGCAATCTGCATCACCTTCGGAATCATCCATTCTGATGAAATTTTTCCTCCGTAGCGCTGTAAAAAAGCTTCTCCTTCTTCTTCGGCGATTTGATTGAGCCGATCAGCATGTTTTTGGGCGGCGTGATGCTTCCAAAGCTTCACATAGCTGTGCGGCTCCTCTTCAAATTCCGGCAGCATACATAATGGCTGTCCTTCACTGTCGACAGGCAAGATCGTACATGCCGTAAAATCAATTCCGATCCCGATGATCTCTTTTGGATCAACACCAGTCTGTTCAAGTAATGATGGAATCGTTGTTTCCAAGACTTCCAGATAATCTGCCGGATGCTGAAGCGCCCAGTCCCGCGGCAGCTTTTGACCCGTTTTGGGAAGGACGGTATCAATGACGGCGTGTGGATATTCTTTGACAGCCGCCGCCAGCTCTTCTCCAGTTTTGACGTGAACGAGCACCGCTCTTCCTGATAATGTTCCGAAATCAACACCTATTGTGTAAGCCAAGTGACATCCTCCTCTCTACTTTTGAAGCCTGTAAAGCGCCTCGTTCCATTTCAATTCATGTTTCAGCTTGTGAATCGATGTATCGCGAGAAATCAAGATACTTTCAACCCCCGCCATTTCCGCCCAATCCATCAATTGCTCCGCTGTCAATTCGTAAGACAAGCAGGTATGGTGTGCACCGCCGGCTAAAATCCATGCCTCTGCCGCTGTTTTTAATGAAGGCTCAGGCTTCCAGAGAACGCGGGCGACAGGCAGATTCGGCATATCTTTCTCGATTTCCTGTCCGTTTACCTCATTGAGCACGAGACGGAAACGCCCTCCGATATCAACCAGACTCGCTTGAATGGCTGATCCGCTGATGCCATTGAATACAAACCGCGCCGGGTCATCCTTGCCTCCGATAGACAGCGGATGTACTTCAATTTTCGGCTGATCCAAAGCAACTGTCGGGCACACCTCAAGCATGTGTGAGCCAAGAATCATTTCATTTCCAGGTTCAAAATGGTACGTATAGTCTTCCATGAAGGACGTTCTTTTACCTTCAGCCATGATTTTCATCATCCGGACGAGAGCAGCCGTCTTCCAATCACCTTCTCCGGCGAACCCGTAGCCTTTTTCCATCAGCCTCTGAACGGCCAGCCCAGGCAGCTGTTTCATTCCGTGCAGCACTTCAAATGAAGTCGTAAAAGCCGTGTATCCGCCTTGTTCAAGAAAAGCGGTTAGACCAAGTTCAATTTTCGCCTGTTCTTTAATGGACGCTATCTTTGCTTCGTCTCGTTTCGTTTCCTCGCTGATGACATAAAGCTTGTCATACTCTGCATAAAGTGTTTCGACCTCATCGTCAGAAATTCCATTCATCACTTCGACAAGATCCCCGATGCCATAGCCGTCAACCTGCCAGCCGAACTGGATATGCGCTCCCACCTTGTCTCCGTCCGTTACTGCAACATGGCGCATGTTATCTCCGAATCTGGCAACCTTGATATGTCTGCTTTCATTTAACGCAGCCGCCGTATTCATCCACTGAGAAATTTCTTTCTTTACCTCTTCATCATCCCAATAGCCCGCGACAACTTTACGACTCAGCCCCATACGAGAATTGATGTACCCGTACTCGCGGTCGCCATGTGCGGATTGGTTGCTGTTCATAAAATCCATGTCAATCGTACCCCATGGAATATCGCGATTATATTGAGTATGCAGATGCATAAGCGGTTTTTGATAAGAGGAAAGGCCTTCTATCCACATTTTTGCAGGAGAAAATGTGTGCATCCATGTAATAATACCGGCGCATGTCTCACTGTACTCCGCTTCTCTTAACAGCTGTCTGATGGTTTCCGAGGAAGTTACAACAGGTTTATGCTTAATTTTATATCTGGAAGAAATGCCGCTAAGCCCCTCACAAATGCTTTTTGCATGCTGGTCTACCAGCTGCAGCGTTTCTTCTCCGTATAGATGCTGGCTTCCTGTTACAAACCAGAATTCATAATCTCTTGTCTGAAGCATGTTAACTGCCCCTTTCTTATAAAATAAAACGCTTCCAATTCTAAATTGATAGATACGTACTAATAAACAAAAACTAGTGAATTATCATTAATTTGTACGAACAACTTCATTATAGTAATTCAGTAGGATACTGTCAATCTTTTCTTTTTAAAAAAAGCCAGGTATTCACCCGGCTTATCAGTTTAATAGGACGGCCAGCCCGAACTCCAATTCAAATCATTGATTAGTAGCTTGGGAATGCCGTTATCTTTCGCGTCATAGGCATGGCGCACAAGTATGTTTCCATTTACAATATCCTGACCTCCAGGCCCTTTCCATTGATCATTGCCGGAATCTAAGATGGTGCCCCCTCCTTCCAGCATGCTTTTTCCGCTTTTATCAAGATAAGGCCCTGTTATGCTTTTAGATCTCCCATAAGCAATTTTGTACGTACTATTTACCCCGTCACAGCATTTATCAAATGAAACCATTAAATAGTAGTAACCATTTTGATACGTGAGGGTAGGAGCCTCCAGCGCTCCGCTATTACTCGGTCTCGACGCAATGGAATAAAGCGATCCGGTAGGCTTCATCGTGTTCTTATCCAGCTTGGTCAGCTTGATTCCGCTCCAAAATGAGCCGAACGCAAGCCACGGATTGCCATCCTTGTCAAAGGTGAGTTCCGGGTCGATGGCGTTATAATTATCGGAGCTCGTCGACCGGATCACCAGGCCTTCGTCTTTCCAGCTTCCCGAGCTGATGCTTGTTGAAGAAGCAAGGCCTATGGCAGAGACATTTTTTCCGAAAGAAGAAACTGAATAATACAGCCAGTACTTTCCGTTATAATATTGAATGTCCGGTGCCCACTGGTTTTGGCCGTAATTCGGCACATAAGTGGACCACCATGATAAAGGTGTGCTGAAAATCGATTTTTGCACGGTCCAATTTTTAGCATCCGACGATTTGAGAACCCGCAGCCCCCTTTCTTCCGTAAGGCCTGTTCCAAACGCGTACCACGAGCTTCCCTCTTTGATCATCGTTGGATCATGAAGCAATTCATTAGATGCTCCCCAAAATGCAGCGGATGCCGGAGAAGCGGAAGTCAATAACAAACCCGCCGTCAGAGCAGCACTCGAAAAGTGAAAGAACCGTTTCCATGCTTTTTTCTTTTTCAATTTTTTCAAACCTCCCTTATTTTAGAAAGCGCTTACAAATTGTGAAATTGAATCCTCCTTTCCTTACAAATGAGCTGCATCTCGTACGTGATCAGATTCAGGAATTTTTCGGTATCTCCTTTATTGTAGTCACTCCGCCAAAATTTGTACAGACAAAAAAATAGAATCCGCCTCACAAGGCGGATTCTTCCGTATCTTTATTGGTACGTAATATCGTCAACCGTTTGCCGGTCTAACTTCTTAATGACTTCGGTGATTAATTTTACCGCATTTTCATAATCGTCACGATGCAGCATGGCAGCGTGCGTATGAATGTATCGTGTTGCAATGGTAATGGACAGCGCCGGAACACCGTTTGCCGTCAAATGAATGGACCCGGAATCAGTTCCTCCGCCGGCGATCGCATCAAATTGATATGGAATGCCTGCTTCTTCTGCTGTATTGACAACTAAGTCACGAAGTCCTTTGTGGGAGACCATAGATGCATCGTACAGAATAATCTGCGGCCCTTCTCCCATTTTGCTTTGCGCTTCCTTCTCAGAAATCCCTGGCGTATCTCCGGCTATTCCTACATCAACACCGAAAGCAATATCAGGCTGTATCGTGTGCGCAGAGGTCTTCGCTCCTCTTAGGCCAACTTCTTCCTGTACAGTTCCAACGCCATACACAACGTTTGGATGATCTGTGTCTTTTAAATTCCTCAAAACATCAATGGCGATCGCACAGCCTATACGGTTGTCCCACGCCTTTGCTAAAAGAAATTTTTCATTGTTCATGACCGTGAATTCAAAATGCGGAACGATCATATCACCTGGGAGTACGCCCCATTCCAATGCTTCCTCACGGCTTGAAGCCCCAATATCAACGAACATCTCTTTGATATCGACCGGTTTTTTTCTCGCTTCAGCAGATAAAATGTGCGGTGGCTTAGATCCGATAACACCTGTGACCTCTCCCTTTTTCGTCACGATGGTGACACGCTGAGCCAGCATGACTTGAGACCACCAGCCGCCGACAGTTTGAAAACGGATAAAGCCTTTATCGGTGATTTGTGTCACCATAAAGCCGACTTCGTCCAAATGCCCGGCAATCATAATTTTCGGACCGTTTTCCGCACCTGTTTTTTTTGCAATTAAACTGCCAAGCCGGTCAGTTGTCACTTCATCAGCAAATGGTTCTATGTATGATTTCATCACTTGCCTGACTTCTCTTTCATTTCCCGGAATGCCTTTTGCATCAGTTAATTCCTTCAGCATGGTTAACGTTTCATCCAATTTTGCCATGATTCCAAAAACCTCCTTCATCTGTCCTGCATTATTATTATACAAAACCTGACGGCAACCATACGACTATTTCACTTAAAAAGCGGGTATATCTTTTTTAACAAACTTCTTTTAGAAAAAGTGAAACCTTTTTCTATGCTCTACGTATTACATCAGATCATCACAATGAGGGAGGTGCCTTCACACAATGTTTATCATGGTTCTCCGGATTTTATTGCTTGCTCTATTTGCTTACTGTATTTATGCCTTGGTCAAATATGTCGCAAATCCAAAGAGAAGACTGAAGCTGGCCCAATCAAAAGAACTTTTTTATATTATCGATGAACAGAACAATACCCGAAAGAACTTTCAATTGACGTATAAAGGCGTGCTTTTTGAAGGAGAAAAGCATATTCCTTCCAAGGATCATCCATTGTTCATCCACACCATCTTTGTATGGACGGAGTCTCCTGAGAAGCTAAAAAACTTTTCCGCAAAAGATTTTGAGAATATTGAAGAAAAAGTACTGGAACGATATCCGGATTGTAAAATTGACTGGGATCTGCCCATTAAACTTGCAAAAAAAGCAGAAGAGCGGTAAACGCTTTTCTGCTTTTTTATAAATCAAACGGACTGTAATAGATGCCGATCAACACCGCTTCAATCACCAAAAGAAACGGCACACCGTATTGAAATGATGCGTGCTTCGTTTTATGTCTGAAGGTCTGCATGCCGAGCCAGACACCAAGCGCTCCAAACACGATGGCGATCAGCCACAGCCGGTTTTCAGAAATTCTCCATTTGTGGCGCTGCGCTCTTCGTTTATCTGCGCCCATCACCCAAAAACCGCACAGATTGATCAGAACTAGATATACAGCAATTATCATGTTGCCTCATCCTTTATATAAAAAAGCCGCTCTCTAAGAGCGGCTCTATATCATTATTTGTTTAATTGAGCTTTAGCAGCATCAGCAAGCTGATTGAATGCAGTAAGATCGTTTACAGCAAGATCAGCAAGCATTTTACGGTTTACTTCGATACCAGAAAGCTTAAGACCGTGCATTAAACGGCTGTAAGAAAGACCGTTCATGCGAGCAGCTGCGTTGATACGAGTGATCCAAAGCTTACGGAAATCACGTTTTTTCTGACGACGGTCACGGAAAGCATAGTTTCCAGATTTCATGACCTGCTGGTTAGCTACTTTGTATAATGTATGTTTTGAACCGAAATAACCTTTTGCTAATTTAAGAACCTTTTTACGACGCTTACGTGTAACAGTTCCGCCTTTTACTCTTGGCATTAAATTTCCCTCCTAATTGTTCCTTGTCCGATTACTTGATGTTAGCAAGCATTTGTTTGATACGTTTGAAGTCTCCTGCACTTACAACAGCACTCTTGCGAAGCTTACGCTTTTGCTTTTGAGATTTGTTGGCGAATAAGTGACTTGTGTATGCATGAGAACGTTTTAACTTCCCAGAACCTGTCTTTTTAAAACGTTTAGCAGATCCGCGGTGAGTTTTCATTTTTGGCATGGGATTTCCTCCTTATTGCTTTTCGTTTTTCGGCGCGAGCATTAAGAACATGCTGCGGCCGTCCATTTTTGGTTTTGTTTCGACTGTCGCAACCTCAGCACATGCTTCAGAAAAACGGTCTAGTACACGCTGGCCGATTTCTTTATGAGTGATTGCGCGTCCTTTAAAGCGGATAGAAGCTTTCACTTTATCGCCTTTTTCAAGGAATTTAATCGCATTGCGCAACTTCGTGTTAAAGTCGTGCTCATCGATTGTCGGGCTTAATCTAACTTCTTTTAAGTTAATGATTTTTTGATTTTTGCGTGCTTCTTTGTCCTTTTTCTGCTGCTCGAATCTGAACTTTCCGTAGTCCATGATGCGGCAGACAGGCGGTTTTGCATTTGCTGCAACTAACACAAGGTCAAGATTTGCGCGGCCGGCTATTTCAAGTGCTTCCTGACGGGACTTGATTCCAAGCTGGTCGCCATTTTGTCCGATTAAGCGGACCTCACGTGCACGGATACCCTCATTAACCAATTGATCTTTGCTAATAATGAGCCACCTCCATAGTTTCTTCGAATTGATTCACAACTCTTTTGACTGCATTCTGCAGGCAAACAAAAAGTGCGGGCATTATAAAACACCCACACTACGAACATCTGTATCAATAAAAATGTACGGTCAACCTGCCAACTACATGAATGTGTCAATCAGGTGAGAAGCGGGTGCTTCTGCTTGTGATTTATATTCAATTCAATAACTATTCTACACAATGCCGGATGTTTAGTCAAGGATGACTTATCCGGAACAACTTTCTCATTGTAACATGGGTTATTTATGAGTGCAAGAGAGAAAAAGAAAATCTTTTATTCTTATCCAGAATGCAAGGTTCTGAACCCTCCAGCCAATCATGCAGGATTTTGTTAAACAGCATCGGCTGAGCCAGCGACGCTCCATGGAAGATCCCTGGAAACATAGCGTTCTCGAACTTTCATTCATCTTTGCGATTTCAGCTGCCGATGCATTCATCACTTTTCTTTCTTTTTCCCGACCGTCACCAGCAGGCTGGCACTGGTTTGTCTTAACGAATCGGGTATCGTGCATGTCATATTAGTATTTGATAAAGCGCACCTGCACTCATTTGACTGCTTACTTTATAGTATGTTTCGAATCGGCTGGCATGAAGATAAAGCATTTTGTCTGAGTCTGGAAAAGATCAAAACGGCGCCACAAATGTTGAAAATAGCTGATTTGATCTTCCCGCATCCAGCCGCTGACACCCCCGCCATAAATAAAAATCAGAAGTTGCGGATGCTCTGCACCAGATTCTGTTATATGAAGATCAATATACTACCCCATCCTTCTCCTTATTTCGCAGTTTATCAAAAACCACATATAGGAAAAAACGCTAAACAAAGTGAACCTCATACTAAAAAAGCCGATATAAGAACCAGAAGGGAGTCCGACACATGAACAAACCGATTCAGCTTACTCTATTTTTGACATTGATAGTAACCGGCTGCTCCAATAGCAACAGCATATCTTCAGAGCCAAAAGAAGAGACTGTTATCACAGCCGCAGCGTTTCATGAAAACAAGCTGGAGAAAGAGCTGAAAAACCTAAAACCCGTTTCATTGAAAATGGTGAATCCGCTCGCAACTGAATTAGAAAAGGTGAAGGCGAAGGAAGAAGCAGAGAAACAAAGGCAAATCGCTGCAGCGAAAAAACGTGAAAAAGAGCAGAGAGCGAAACGAAAGAAACAACAGGAGGAAGAAGCGGAACAGCAACGATTGGCACAGGCTGCAGCAGGGAGACAGCGATTAGCGGAAGCAGAAAGGCAAGCTGAGCTTGAAAGGCAGCGTCAGGCAGCACTCCAAAAACAGCAGGAAGCGGACGCCAAAAAAGAACGGCAAGCGCAGGCACAGCGTCAGCAGAATGAGGCTTCCTCATCTAACAGCCAAAATGCGCCATCTTCCCCGAGCCAGACAGATGATGCCATTCAACCGCCGGCTTCAGAGCTTCCTGATGACGACGGCTATGGTTATGAAGAACGAAAAAAGTGGCATGACGATCAAGTGGAATGGGGCATTAAACAAGGATATATCGATCCGGAAGACGCACCATAAAATAGAAAAAGCCAAGGGTTCAGCCTTGGCTTATCCTCCGATCAGCTGCACGAACACAGGAATAACCAGAACCGTTACGACCCCGACAACGACAACAGCGATACTTGCCATCGCGGCTTCGACTTCACCCATCTCGATCCCGACAGCTACACCGAGTGCGTGTCCGGACGTTCCGAGAGCCAACCCTTTCGAAATGGGATTCTTCACTTTAAATACTTTTAAGAACAAAGCGCCGAGCGCATACACAATGACGGCGTTAAAGATAACAGCAAAAGCTGTGATATCGCTGATGCCGCCAATATCTTTTGATAAAGGAAGCGCAATCGCCGTTGTTGCCGCCTGCGGAAGCATACTTTTCATAACAGCCTCATCAAGGTGAATCCCTTTTGCAAGCAAATAGACAATCGTGACAGAGCAGATAGAGCCTGCGATAATGGAGGACATAATTTGCCACCAGTATTTTTTCAGTTTATCTCTTTGTTTGTACAATGGAATGGCAAAGGCAATCGTCGCGGGTTCCAAGAAAAACTTAATGATTTCTCCCCCGTTATTATAGTCAGCGTAAGAGAAACCGCCGATTTTCAAAAATGCAATCCCTAGCACCATCGCAACAAACAATGGAGTGAAAAGGAAGAACCCTTTTGTTTTTTTAAATAAAAAGGTGCCAATGCCGAAAGCGGCCAGTGATACGACAATTCCGAAATAAGGACTCATTGTGCTTTCCATATCATGAACCTCCTGTTTCTCTTAATGATGAACAAGTTCGTTTTTCTTCTGCGGGGGCTGTACTGTTTTTGCTTTTATGTCATCGGCAGTCTTGCGTTTTCCGCTCAATGTAAGAATAAGCTGAGAAAACAATCCTGTTGCCCCCAATAAAATAATCGTTGCGAGAAGAATGACAAGGACGATTTGCAGGCCGTATTGCTGCATTACACCAAGAGAATTCATAACAGATATACCTGATGGAACAAATAAAAATCCGATCAATGAGGTTAAAGACGCTCCGAGCGTTTCTACTTGTTCCAATTTAATCACTTTCAAACATAATAGGAGAAATAATAAGACCAAACCTACAACTGACGCCGGTATAGGGATTGGGACAAAAACGGCAATCATATTGGAAACCAGCATAATGACGGCAAAAATAAATGCTTGTGTTAAAAATCCGTACACTTTTTTAGCACTCATTTTCTTCACCTCTTTCTCTTTTGTACCCTCATTATAAATAAGAATCCCTCTCTATTAAGCGCTTACATGATAACTTGCCGAATATTAAAGATGAGTTGCAGCATAAAAAGGATGAAATACAAAAAGCCGCCCCGTCATATATGGAGCAGCTTTTTTAATTCCTTGGCATATGTCCGGCTGACCGGTATTTTCGATCCGTCTTTCATGATCAGATTATAGGTGGAATTAAACCATGGCTGTATCTCTTTGATGTACTCAGTATTAACGACAAAGCTTCGATGGACGCGGAGAAAATCAGTTTCCGGCAGCTTTTTTTCAATGACAACGAGCGTATCATTGACTGAATAAGATACATCAAAGGTTTTAACATGGACATGGCCGTCTTCGGTTCCCGCAAAGATTATATCCTTCGTATCCACAATCACAATCGATTCACCGACAGATAAGGCTAATTTATGCTGGCTGGCATGGCTGATCTGTTCTGGTTCATCAATCTCCCGCTTTACCTTTTTATACTTTTTCATTGTTTGCCGAACCCTTTCTTCATCGAAAGGTTTGGTTAAGTAATCAAGAGCGTCCACTTCAAAAGCTTTAAGTGCATACTGGTCATAGGCCGTCGCAAACACAATAGCCGGGGGGTTCTTCATATTCTTCAATCGTTTTGCGATATCAAAACCATTCTCTCCGGATAAGTCAACGTCTAAAAACAGCAAATCAGGCTTTTGATCCATCATTTGGTCAAACGCTGATTCAATATTTTCCGCTTCATTGATTTCTAATTCCTCATTTGTCCTTTTGAGTAAATAAGCCAGTTCATCTCTTGCCAGAATCTCATCATCAACTATTAACACCCTGAGCATGTTCTTCTCCCTCTTTCATTTGTTGCATAGGTACTTGAAAGGAAACCTCTGTCCCTTTATGTACCTCACTCTTGATATGTAATGCAGCCTGCTGCCCGAATAAACCGATCAGCCGCTGATTCAGATTATAAAGCGCAGTCCCTGTTCCTTCCTTAGAAGGCAGCGGTTTATTCCCCAATTCCGGCAAGACGTCCGGCGGAATTCCGCGCCCATTGTCCGTGACCTTCATATAGACGGATGACTCGTCAGATAAGACACAAACCGTTACCTTGCACATGTCTTGTTTTTTTGGAAATGCGTGCCGTAATGCGTTTTCAACAAGCACCTGCAAGACAAACGGAGGAATCTCAATTTGTTCCAGCCTGCTGTCAATATCAAGCTCAATCTTATATTTCCCGGGAAAACGCGCCTGTTCTAATGACAGATAGGCTTGAAGATGGTTCAGCTCCTTTGAAAGCGGGATCAGCAGCTGTCTTGCTCCCTGGAGATTAGAACGAAAGTACACGCTAAGCTGCAGCAAAAGCTTACGGGTTTTTTCAACATCTGTCCGGCATAAAGCAGAAATCGTATTAATGGCATTAAATAAAAAATGCGGGTTAACCTGTGCTTGAAGCGCTTTGATTTCCGCATCCTTCAGAAGCTTGCTTTGCAGCTCGGCTTCACCGAGCTCAAGCTGTGTCGAAAACAGCATGGCCAGCCCCTCGGCAAGCTCCTCCTCTACCTGACTGAGGCCGGCCGGGCTTTTAAAATACATTTTTAACGTTCCGATTGTGTTGCCGTTTGATGTCAAAGGCAGTACAATCGCCGCGTGCAAAGGGCATTCCGAATGGGTGCATTCAATCTCTTCCTGTGAAGTAGCCTTCATGATACGCCCTGTTTTAATTACCTTTTTAGACAGGCCTGTGATCAGGCTTTTAGATGGGATATGATGGTCCATTCCCGCGCCGACATGCGCAAGTATTTTCTCATTGTCCGTCAGAGATACCGCATCCGTTCCGGTCATATTATGGATGATGGCTGCTACACTTTTACAAGAGCTTTCATTTAACCCTTGACGGAAAAAAGGAAGCGTCTGATCGGCAATGGTCAGCACCCTGTGCGTTTCAAGCGCCCTTGCCTGTTCTTCCTTGCGAATAATGGCTTGAATAATCGACAGGAAAATAAAGCTGCCTGTTCCGTTAATGAGGATCATCGGAATCCCGATCATGCTGACAAGCTCCCAAGCATCAATGAACGGCTTTGCCATCAGCAAAATAATGACCATTTGCAAGGTCTCCATACCGATCCCGACGAGGGCTGCGATACGCGGTGTCGGCATTCGATAGCGCTTCGTAAAATACCTGCCGATCCATCCCGCAAGAAACCCTGCTAAAACGGATGAGACCGCACAGCTTAAAGCCGTGCTGCCGCCGAGCGAAAAACGGTGAAGGCCTGCTAATAAACCGATTCCCGCTCCTACAAACGGCCCGCCCAAAAGCCCGCCTATTTCAACGCCCAAAATACGGGTATTGGCAATAGAGCCCGACGGATCTATTGTAAACACCCAATCATTATTCACAATCATATGTTTTTGAATTTCGATGCCGGTATAATTGCTGATGATGCTGAAAAGAGAAAAAATAGAAATCAATACGACTTTTCCTTTGTAGCCCTCCGGATTTTGAAGAGCCTGTCTGAAAAGTTTAGTGTGGGCCAGAATAAATCCCAATATAACGATAATCCCTACCCTTTCCAGCATCATGATCATTAATTGAATCATCTGTGTCACCTGTTCTTTCCCATTTCATTTTATCATTTTTTCGGCAAACCGTTTCATGGCTGACTGTTTTTTTAAAATCGTCTGAAAACATATTTCACAAGACTTTTATCTATTGTAGAATAAACATGAGCCTTTTGGCAGAAAGAATTGAATCTGAAGCAGAGGAGAAGATCATGAAAGCCGTATTTTTTGATTTAGACGATACACTACTTTGGGATGAGAAAAGCGTCAGAACAACATTTGCAGAAACATGTTTACAGGCCGAGAAAAAATATGGTCTTGACCCTGAGGAATTCGAAGCAGCTGTTCGGGAAGCGGCGAGAGAATTGTACATGTCTTACGAGACATACCCTTATACGGTGATGATCGGCATTAACCCGTTTGAAGGGCTGTGGTCAAATTTCTCCGAGCCGATCAGTGAAGGATTTCAGAAGCTGAATAAGATTGTGCCGGAGTACAGACAAAATGCATGGACAAACGGCCTGAAAGCGCTTGGTGTCGACGATCCGGCATATGGTGAATATTTGGGAGAGTTTTTTGCAGCGGAACGCCGAAAACGCCCGTTTGTTTACGATGAAACATTTGATGTGCTTGATCAATTAAAAGGAAAGTACGAGTTGTTGCTTTTGACTAACGGCGATCCGAGTCTGCAAAAGGAGAAGCTCGCCGGCGTGCCTGAGCTCGCCCCTTATTTCAATGAAATTGTCATCTCAGGCGCTTTTGGCAAAGGGAAACCTGATGCTTCTATTTTCGAGCATTGCCTGCAGCTGATGAAGATCCAGAAAGAGGATGCCATCATGATCGGCGATAACCTGAATACAGACATTTTAGGCGCTTCCAGAGCCGGTATCAAAACCGTATGGATCAACCGGACGGATAAGAAAAATGAAACAGAAGTGACGCCTGATCACATCATCAGCAGCCTTCATGATTTGTTTCCTATTTTAGAACATAAATAAAAAAGCATGATCTCTTACATGAGATCATGCTTTTTTGTATTATTTCTTCGCTTCAGCTACAGCCTTTTTCACAAAATCATCAAGTGAAATGGTTTCAGACTTCTGCTCTCCGTATTTACGGACGTTTACCGCACCGTTTTCTGCTTCTTGGTCACCGACCACAAGCATGTACGGAATTTTTTGCATTTGCGCTTCGCGGATTTTGTAGCCGATTTTTTCATCACGGCTGTCGACTTCTACACGCAGGCCTTCACGCTGCAGGCGTTCTTGTACTTGCTTCGCATAATCCAAATGCACAGCCGGAGAAACCGGGATGACTTGGAACTGAACCGGTGCAAGCCATGTTGGAAGTGCGCCTTTATGCTCTTCGATTAGGAATGCAACAAAGCGTTCCATTGTTGATACCACACCTCTGTGAATAACAACCGGACGATGCTGCTTGCCGTCTTCACCGATATATGTCAGATCAAAGCGTTCAGGCAGCAAGAAGTCCAGCTGAACAGTAGACAATGTTTCTTCCTTGCCGATCGCTGTTTTCACCTGAACATCAAGTTTAGGGCCGTAGAATGCAGCTTCGCCTTCTGCTTCGTAATAGTCATGGCCAATCTCGTCCATTGCCGCTTTCAGCATAGATTGCGCTTTGTTCCACATTTCATCGTCATCAAAGTATTTCTCTGTGTCTTCCGGATCACGATAAGACAGACGGAATGTGTAATCGTGCAAGCCGAAATCTTCATATACGTCCTGAATCAAACGAACTGTCCGGATAAACTCATCCTTAATCTGATCCGGGCGGACAAAGATGTGGGCATCATTCAGTGTCATGCCGCGCACCCGCTGAAGACCTGACAGCGCACCTGACATTTCGTAGCGGTGCATTGTGCCGAGTTCAGCGATACGAATCGGAAGCTCACGGTAGCTGTGAATATCGTTTTTATAAATCATCATATGGTGCGGGCAGTTCATCGGACGGAGCACAAGTGTTTCATTATCCATTTCCATCGGAGGGAACATGCCTTCTTGATAATGATCCCAGTGTCCTGATGTTTCATACAGCTCTTTGCTTCCAAGCACTGGTGTATAGACGTGTTCATAGCCGAGGCTGATTTCTTTATCGACAATGTAGCGCTCGATCGTGCGGCGGATTGTCGCGCCTTTTGGCAGCCAAAGCGGCAGACCTTGTCCGACTTTTTGAGAATTCGCAAACAGCTTTAATTCTTTGCCAAGTTTTCTGTGGTCACGCTCTTTTGCTTCTTCAAGCATGCGAAGATGCTCGTCAAGATCAGCTTTTTTGAAGAAAGCTGTTCCGTATACACGCTGAAGCATTTGATTATTGCTGTCACCGCGCCAATATGCACCTGCAAGGCTTAACAGCTTAAACTCTTTAATTTTTCCTGTTGATGGAACGTGTACGCCGCGGCACAGGTCAAAAAATTCGCCCTGCTCGTAAATCGATACGGTTTCTCCCTCAGGAATCGCATCCAGTAGTTCAAGCTTCAGGTCATCGCCGATTTCCGCAAAGCGGGCTTTCGCTTCTTCACGGCTGACTTCTTTTCGAACGATCGGAAGGTTCGCATTGACGATTTTTTTCATTTCTTTCTCGATTTTCGGCAGATCCTCCGGCGTAATCGCTTCTTCCATTTCTACATCATAGTAAAAACCGTTTTCGATAACCGGACCGACACCGAATTTCACGTCTTTGTAAATGCGTTTAATCGCTTGTGCCAGCAAGTGAGCCGTACTGTGGCGCATAATCTCAAGACCCTCTTCTGATCCTTCAGTAATGATTTCCACAGTGCCGTCTTCGTTGATCGGCGTTTTCAAATCGATTTCTTTTCCGTTCAGTTTTCCGGCTAATGATTTCTTTTTTAATCCCGGACTGATGGATGCCGCGATATCTTCTGTTGTTGTTCCTTTCGCAAACTCCTTGACTGCTCCATCAGGAAATGTGATTTTTACCATATCTGACATCATTGTCACTCCTTTTTTTGCATATAAAAACCCCGCCCCCTATGAAAGGGACGAGGTTGAATAAACGGAATCGTGGTTCCACCCTTTTTTCCGCAAGCCAATACACCGGCATCTGCGGCTCTAAACTCTGTAACGGGAGTTCCCGTCAGCTATTACTGTTCCTTATAAAGGGGGTTCACAGCTGAGGTTCAAAGGCGGTAAAGCGAATGGTCCTTAGCTGGGAAGCTTGCAGCCGTGACTTCCCTCTCTTTAAGCCGGTATCATTCCTTCATGTCCTTATCAGTACGTGTGTCAATCTTAATCTCCTATGTATTATAAATTGTTCGTTCCAAAAAATCAACACGATTGTATTTCCTTTTTTTCAAGCGGCAGCCTTAAGTTTACAGGCTGCCGGCACTTATCCCTCTGAGTGCTTGACCGGTGTTTCAGCGTTTGAAAACGCGTGAAGCGGAAGCATTTGCACACGCTCTTGAAATACGTTTTGAATCGTCCTTACCATCATATGCTCGGGCTGGTCTGTATAGAGAATCACCTCATCAGGCGCGATGGAGATCAGCGGCGCAAGCAAATGGGAGTCAATGTACATGGGATGATCCCGGACAAATCGCCTGTCTATGTATTTCATTTTTTCCCGTTCCGGCACATAGCGCATCTCCCACAGTGTAAATGAACCATCATGGACAATGTGCACCTTTTTAATTCGCGGCGGTTTAGCCATTACATAATCTCTGAGTGTCTGAATAAAGTTTTGGTACTCCTGCTCCATCCTATATTCGTCTATTGCCGCTTCCACAGTTTCTCTAAGCTGTTCGTAGTACTTTCCGAGGCGAAAGGTTTGAAAGGAACGAATTGAAAATACCCCGTTCTCTAAACAAATCGTTTGGAGCTCATCTAAAATACACTGCTTACGCGGCGGCTTCATCGGTTCAAACGGAAGAACATCAGCTTCTCCTTCTATAATACTGTGTGCGAGCTGAAGGATTTGCTGCTGCTCATCCTGGTCCGTGAAACAATACGTCTCTTCAATCAACGACAGCATATGCTCGTCTTCTTTGCAATCTAAAAAAAACTTGACCAGAATCGGCTCCATAAAACCCTGAATAGAGAAAGCCGGCTCAGCTTTTTCAATCCCGATTTTTCGTATGCCTTCACGGACAATGATGTTTTTCCGATCGTCCGAATGCTGAATGAGATGTAAAAAAGCGGCGGTATCATGGTCATCTTCAAAGATTATTTCAAGCATGTTTGTCCCCCCTTACGGCATCTGTTACAAGTATATGGGGGATGTTTTTAAAATAGACGTAAAGGTCACCGGCAAATCTTAATTTGATTCTTGAAACAAGCTTTGCATTTTCTTTCTGAAGATAAATGGCAGCGTCATAAAAATGA
The DNA here is from genome assembly GCF_037964915.1 of Bacillus sp. FSL K6-1012. Classification (NCBI taxonomy): domain Bacteria; kingdom Bacillati; phylum Bacillota; class Bacilli; order Caryophanales; family Bacillaceae; genus Bacillus; species Bacillus sp. FSL K6-1012. Next base: position 2,990,068 of record NZ_CP150175.1, read on the forward strand.
TATAAAATCCGAGGACGAGAAAGAAGGCGGGCAAATTGCCCGTAAAAAAGCTTGCTCCCAGCACGTTCAGCGCAACGGTCCCAGGGATGATTCCCGCAGCCGTCGCCGCAAAATATGGGAGCGGCTTGACATTAGAAAGCCCTGCCGCATAGCTGACGAAGTCAAAATTAATCGGAAGAATCCGCAGAAGAAAGATATAGAAAAAACCGTTTTCCTCCATCTGTTTCTGGATGTTTTCCAGCCTTTCATGATGGCTGTTCGTTTTTGCAGCAAACAGGCCCGCTGCAAAAAATGAGACAGCCGAAGCGCACATCGACCCAAATAGTGTGTAGAGCGTGCCGAGAATCGGGCCAAAGGCCAGTCCGCCCGCAATAGAAATAACTGATACCGGAAATAATACAAGCGGCCTGACGATCGATATCCCGATAAAGATAAGCGGCGCAAAGATGCCGAATGATAAAACCCATATCCGGATTTCTTTCGGAGATAGATTTAAATACCTTTTATTTGCCCAAAAAATCAAGCCTGCTCCCGCAAGCACTGCCAGCCATTTAACAGCCGTTTTAAGTTTCATACCCTCAGTTCCTTCCCCTTTGAACCGCAGCGGTTATTAATGGCGGCGGTTTTCTCCGTCAAGACGGATAGGAGCAGCCAGATATAAAATCCGCTCCATTAATCTTGCCGCTTTCACTTCTTCCTTTTCTCCCCTTTGAGAATACGTAAAATGATGTTTCAGCTCATCAGGCGAGAAATTAGAAGAGAAGAAAGTCGGCAGCTGCTGGGACATTCTGTGCTGAAGCACTGTCCCGATAACTTCATCCCTGACCCAGCTCGTCATCGATTCTGCTCCGATGTCGTCGAGCATCAATACAGGCGTGGTTTTTACCATGTTCAGCTTTTCTTCCAACGAATGATCTTGAAGCGAATTTTTCAGCTCTCTGACAAATTCGGGCACATAGACGATCATGGAGGAATACTCTTTTTCCGCCAGCTCATTGGCAATAGCGGCGAGCATAAAGGTTTTTCCTACACCGAACTTGCCGTACAAATATAATCCTTTCCCTTTTCCCGTCTCATTATAGCTTTTCAGAAAATCTGTGACATGCTGGAACATTGCAAGTCTGCTCGGATCATTAATATCAACCTGCTGGAACGTCGCTCCGAGAAGATCCTGCTGAATATACATGCTTTTCATGAGAGACTTCTGTTTTTTCTGCTGATCGAGCTTTCGTTTGACCGGACATTCGTAATACTCGATATCAATAGAGCGGCCGGTCATCACAAGCTTCGGATGGTAGCCCTCCAACAGATTATTGCTGTTTTCGTCTTCTGAACAATAAGAGCAGTGCTTGCTCTGTCCAATATATTCATAAAGCTTATTTAAGCTTCTTTCAATCATTTTTTGATCGATGACGTCTTCATTTTCCTTTAGAAATGCCTGAACGTCTTGATCCTTCATCACTTTTTCCTTCATTTGTTCAAGACGCTTTTGGAAATCCGGTCTGCCGGTTACGCCCTGCAGGGAACGGCTGATTGGTTCCATGTATTACTTCACCCCGCATCTCTGCTCTTAATAGGCAGAGTATTTTTTCAGTTTTTTCATTTCTTCCATCATCTTTTTCTTCTGTTCTTCCAAGTCCTGTTCATGCAGCATTTGCTGTCCGGTTTCAGAATCGGAAGCCGTTTTCTTTTCTTTCATCCAGTCAGGAAGTTTTTCTTCGCGAATCACTTTTTGATTTCGTTTAGAAGATTGGCTCGTTTTCCCTTCAGCCCATTCGAGATACTGGCGGTTTTCTTCTATGGCAAGCTTCATCGCTTCTCTGACCGTTTTGACTTTTTTGCGCGCCCAATGGGAGGCAATTTTTTGTATATAATTTTTCGACAGCTTCATGTCGGTTTTCAGCATGACGTAATAAATCAATACATTTGTGACGCCTGGCTCCAGCTTCTGTTCAAACATAATTTCTTCTATAATTTTTAGATCTGCTTTTGACGGTTCGGTTCCGTCCGCGATATCCTGAAGAAGCTTTTTCGGTGAGATGACCTCCAGCAATGCGATCAGCTCACTATCCAGCGAATCCTCTTCTGCCGCTTTTCCGCCTTCACGCAGATGTACCGGCTGTGTTTTCTCCACTAAGTTCGGCAGCTGTCCGTTCCTCTCGATTTGGTACCAGTCACTTGCTGCTTTTCTTAAAGCTTCGGTGGTAATCACTTCATGCTCATCGATCGCGCTCATGACGACATTTTGCATCTGCAAAGGATCAATGCCGTACAAATAAGAAAGCTTTTTAATCGTTTCCCGCACCTGCTGTGTCATTGCTTTTCTTGGAATCATCGTCTCCGAAAGCCCCGCTAAAAACAAATCAAAATCGAACACATCCTCTGTAACGGTATAGGACGGAGCCTGTCCGACAGTTGTATACTCCCTTCCCGTCGCAAGTCTCACCGTTTCCTCCATATCGGATGTGAGCTTCCATTCACTCGGCTGCAGTGATTCAAACGCATGATTAAACGGCCTTGTAATTTCTTTGGCGTCTTCTGAAATCGCCGGATGCGTAAAAAATTGTTTTAACTGCTGATATTTTGTTTTTCCGACTCTGTTATACAGAAAAACGTTCAGCATGCCGTCTTCGAAAAATTCATTCGGCCGCAGCGGCGCCAGCAGTTCATATATAAAGAGGCGCTCCTGCCGCTCGGATTCTTTCATATATACTTTTAGCAATCCGATGCCCTCGAGCTTTCCCTGTTCCTGATGGATCGTTTTCAAATTGGACTGGGTCATTCCCATCAGCTGTCTATGTGTGGATTCTCCGCCCCACAGACGGTTTTGTTCAAGTTCTCCCCACAATGTCATATAAAGAGAGAATGCAACAGGGCCGATTAAGGGCTGGTACAGTTGTGTAATAATTTGTCTGTCAATATCCTGCAGCATTGATTTGCTTTTCACCACATAAGGGTCTACAGGCAGTACATCTTTCCAGTAGTCAGCCATACATTCTCAAACCTTCCGATTATGTTTCTACCTCTCATTTTACACCGTTTCGAATATCTATCAAATGCCAATTTTGCACATGAGAAAAGAGCTAGAAGAATCCTTTTAGCTCTTTAACGCTCTTTCTTTATTAAATCTTTTAATTCATCGATAAAGACATTAATATCTTTAAACTGCCTATAGACGGACGCGAACCGCACGTATGCGACTTCATCAACCTTAGCCAGGCGATCCATGACCATTTCTCCGACGAACTCGCTTTTCACTTCGGAACAGCCTTGATTGCGCAGTTCTTTTTCAATGTCAAAACACATATCTTCCAGCGTTTTGAGTGAAACAGGCCTTTTTTCACATGCTTTAATAAGGCCGCGCAGCATTTTTTCCCTGCTGAATTCCTCTCGCACGCCTTCTTTTTTGACAACGATGAGCGGGGTTTCCTCCACTTTCTCAAAGGTAGTAAAACGGTAATGGCAGGCTTCGCATTCCCGTCTTCTGCGAATGGATTTTCCGTCATCCACAGGCCGTGAATCGAGGACTCGCGTTCCGTTATGCTGGCATGAAGGACATTTCAATAAAATCAGCTCCCAACTATTTCGTTCCCTGCAATGTATATTCGGCAGCCTCCGGCTATAAGTGATGTGACAGGCATCTGTCGGGAGAGCCGTTGTTTAGGCTGTGTCTAACAGCATCAGGCGGTTTATGACATATCTCTTTCTTATTTTACAAAAAAAACGGAAAAAGAAAAAGCTAGCCGCCCCTGTTTGTTCATAAAAATAAAAGGAGCATAAGCTAAAAAGCGCGTAACGCTTTCTAGCTCCAGCTCCCTTTGTGTTCGTGTTTGCTCTATAGTACTTTCGCTTGCGCCTGTTTAATCTGCACAGGCCCCATTCCTCTTGGTATTTCAATGTTTTCTCTTGTATCAGCATGTAATGCCTCTGCAATGTAGTCAGCAGCGACATTAGGATCTAAGTCTCCACAAGTATAAACATCAATGCTTGCATATCCGTGCTCAGGAAAACTGTGAATCGTTAAATGTGATTCGGAAATAATAACGACTCCGCTTACGCCTTGCGGTGCAAATTTGTGAAATGCAACCTCGCGCACCTCAGCTCCTGATTTTAAAGCAGCATTTACAAACGTTTTTTCAATAAAATCCATGTCATTCAGCTTATCAAAATCGCATCCCCATAGCTCGGAGATAACGTGACGCCCCATTGTTTCCATAGTCATGGACCCCCCTTAACAAGAATTAAAAAGTGAAGTTCCAACAACTGGGTCGGCTATTTACCACGGGGGAAAGTTAGTCCGGAGAGGTCCTAACCCTTTAAGTAATCCCGAAACAGTCTCAAGCAAGAAGTTCACGAAAAATAGTATACTGTGTTTAAGTCTAATTTGCAAGAAGCGTTTTTTCAGAAATATGCTGTTAAGGGTTTTTTCTTAAATTGTGTCCATGACCTTATTCTATACAGCAGATGGATGTTTCATTCGTGCCGCCACATGGCGGATGAGATCAACTACTCTGCATGAGTAGCCCCATTCATTGTCATACCATGCGAGAACCTTTACTTTCCTGTCTTCCATCACCATTGTCGTAAGCCCGTCAATAACCGCTGAATTCGGATTCGTATTATAATCTGTCGACACGAGCGGTTCATCCGAATAATCAAGCACTCCGTACATTGACGTTTTGGCAGCCTGTTTGAATGCTTCGTTTACCTCTTCTGCCGTTACATCCGTTTTCAAGTCGACAACAAGATCAACTAATGAGACGTTCGGTACAGGCACACGCAATGCGAGACCGTGAAGCTTTCCTTTCAGGTGAGGCAGAACAAGCGAAAGCGCCTTTGCCGCTCCTGTTGTCGTCGGAATGATGGATTCACCGCATGCCCGGGCGCGGCGCAAATCTTTGTGCGGATTATCAATATTTTTTTGATCATTCGTATAAGCGTGCACTGTCGTCATTAGACCGCTCTCAATGCCAAATTCATCATCTAGCACTTTCACAACCGGTGCAAGGCAATTTGTCGTGCATGACGCATTTGAAATAATGACGTGGCGTTCAGCATCAAATTGGTCTTCATTAACACCCATCACAATGGTAACGTCTTCATTTTTCCCCGGAGCGGTCAGAATGACTTTTTTCGCGCCCGCTTCAATATGTCCCATCGCTTTTTCTTTTGAATTAAACTTCCCTGTTGCTTCAACGACAATGTCAATATCATATTCCCGCCAAGGCAGCTGTTGCGGATCACGGCTGTTTAACAAGAGTACTTTTTTTCCATTCACAATCAGACTGTCTTCTCCAGCCTCAACCTCTTTGTCGTACCGTCCGTGATTTGTGTCATACTTTATTAAATGAGCCAGCGTTTCAGCCGAATAGCTGGCGTTAATAGCCACTACTTGAATTTGATCGTCTAACATTGCTTTTCTAAAGACCATTCTTCCGATTCTTCCAAACCCGTTTATCGCTACTTTTACCTTCACGTTGGTCACCCCTCATCAATTATGTCATTCTAAATTGTTGTCATCTGAAATTAGTATAACACATTAAAAAGAATTCGTCAGTACATATTGATAAAAATCAACGATTATAACGCTAATTTATGATGTATCATACGTTTTCTTGCACACAATATGAGGATAAAGAATCAAAAAAGCAGCCAGCGCTGCGCACTGCCTGCTTTATTTTCTTATGATTCCTGTTTCAATTTATCATTGAGCACACTTTCTTCTAATACAGAGAAAGTATCGCCGTATACCTTGTTTATATGATTTGCTCCCCAATCGCAGAGCATATCTAAAATGCCTTCTAAGCTGCGGCCGTATTCACTCAGTTCGTATTCCACTTTAGGAGGAACCTGATTGTACACGATACGGTTAATGACACCGTCAGCTTCCAGCTCACGCAGCTGCTGGGTCAGCATTTTTTGAGTGATATTCGGCATTAAACGCTTTAACTCACTTGTTCGTTTTTTTCCGTGTGTCAGGTGGCATAAAATCACGCATTTCCATTTCCCGCCTATTACTTCAAGAGTCGCTTCAACTGAAATGTTATATTTTTTCTTCTCCATGCGGTTCACTCTCCTTACAGGCACCAAAAAGTGACTATAGCACTTAAAAGTACGTACTTTTCTTTTTTGATGATATCTTTCATAATCACATTTGCCGGCTGAATTGAATCTGCTCTTTTATTTATATAGCTTGTTCGGCAGAATTTCAATCATACAACACATAACAGAAAAGGAGGAACTTGAATGACTTCAGCCAATAAAAGCAGCATTCCTGCACTTCTGGCTCTCGCCATTAGTGCATTCGCGATAGGGACAACTGAATTTATCAGCGTCGGCCTTTTGCCGTTAATATCTGATGATTTACACATTCCTGTAACAACAGCAGGATTGACCGTTTCGCTATACGCACTGGGTGTTACGTTCGGCGCGCCTATTTTAACGTCATTAACCTCAAGCATGTCACGAAAGACGCTATTGCTTTGGATCATGATCATTTTTATCGCCGGGAATACGATGGCCGCGTCAGCCTCAAGCATCGGGATTCTTTTAGCAGCACGTGTGATATCCGCTTTTTCACACGGTGTGTTTATGTCGATCGGCTCGACGATCGCAGCTGATCTTGTCCCTGAAAATAAAAGGGCGAGTGCGATTTCCATTATGTTTACAGGACTCACCGTCGCAACAGTAACCGGAGTTCCTTTCGGCACGTTTATCGGCCAGCAGCTCGGCTGGCGGTTTGCCTTTATGGTTATTATCGCCGTCGGCATTATCGCTGTCATTGCAAATGGCATTCTTGTCCCTTCCAATTTACGAAAAGGGACGAAAACAACGATGCGGGATCAATTGAAGCTTGTGACAAACGGCCGTTTACTGCTTTTATTTGTCATAACAGCTTTAGGATACGGAGGAACATTTGTTGTGTTCACTTACCTGTCTCCCCTGCTTCAGGAAGTGACGGGCTTTAAGGCCGGCACTGTAGCCATTATCCTGCTCGTATACGGAATTGCCATTGCTATCGGAAATATGATTGGCGGAAAACTGTCCAATCGAAATCCGATCGCCGCGCTGTTTTATATGTTTATCGTACAGGCGCTCGTCCTGTTTACGTTAACATTTACGGCTCCTTATAAAATTGCTGGCCTCATTACGATTCTCTTTATGGGCTTGCTGGCCTTTATGAATGTGCCAGGCCTGCAAGTATATGTCGTCATGCTGGCTGAACGTTTTGTACCGAGCGCAGTAGATGTAGCATCCGCGATTAATATTGCAGCATTTAACGCAGGAATTGCCCTAGGATCTTTTTTGGGCGGCGTGATTACCGATTCCATCGGGCTGATTCATACCGCGTGGATTGGAGCTTTAATGGTAGCAGGAGCCGTCATCTTAACAGGCTGGAGCCGTCTTCTGGAAAAACAGGATCGGCAGGCAGCCTAACATTTCAATAAGGAGGAAACAAATATGACCACACATTTACAAGCAGCAGCAACACTTCATAACGGGGTGAAAATGCCGTGGTTCGGCCTCGGTGTATTCCAAGTGGAAGAAGGATCGGAACTCGTCAATGCTGTGAAAACCGCCATTGTTCACGGTTACCGCAGTATTGATACGGCCGCTATCTACGGAAATGAAGCGGGAGTCGGGGAAGGCTTGCGGCAAGGAATTGAAGAAGCCGGCATCTCCAGAGAGGATCTATTTGTCACATCAAAAGTGTGGAATGCGGATTTAGGGTATGAGGAAACATTGGCGGCATTTGAAACAAGCCTGTCAAAACTCGGTTTGGAATATTTAGATCTATACCTCATTCACTGGCCTGTGGAAGGCAAATATAAAGAAGCTTGGAGAGCACTTGAAACATTGTATAAAGAAGGCCGTGTCAAAGCGATCGGTGTGAGCAATTTCCAAATCCACCACCTGGAGGATCTGCTGAAGGGTGCTGAAATGAAGCCTATGATCAACCAAGTGGAATTCCACCCGCGCCTCACGCAAAAAGAGCTGATGGCTTATTGCAAGAAGCAAGGCATTCAAATGGAAGCATGGTCACCTTTAATGCAGGGACAATTGCTTGATCATCCCGAACTGACAGACATTGCAAAATCATATAACAAATCAGTCGCGCAAATCATTTTACGCTGGGATTTACAGCACGGTGTCATCACCATTCCTAAATCAACAAAGGAACATCGAATTAAAGCGAACGCGAACATATTTAATTTTGAATTATCACAGGATGACATGAACCGAATTGATGCGTTAAATGAAAATCTGCGCGTCGGTCCTGATCCGGACAATTTTGATTTTTAATCACAAAAACACCGTTCATAATGAACGGTGTTTTGTTATGCCCAGCAGCTGAGAATTTCCTCAAGCTGCTGTTTTGTCTCTTCGAGTGTGCCGCTATTGTCTATTACGTTATCCGCTCTTGACACTTTTTCCTCTAATGGAATTTGGGAGCGGATCCGGCTAAGCGCTTCTTCCTCCGTTAATTGGTTGCGCTTGGTCAGGCGTTCAAGCTGAAGCTCTTTTGTCACACTGACCACAATAATTTTATCCACTAAAGACTCCAATTTGCTTTCGAACAAAAGCGGGATATCTAATACTACAAATGTCTCCTGATTTGCAATGGACTCATCACGCCGCTTGAGCATTTCCTCTCTGACCGCAGGATGAACAATTGAATTCAAAGCAAGACGCTTCTGTTCATTTGTAAAGACCAGCGCCCCAAGCTTTCTTCTGTCTATATCACCATTTTCGAGCAGAATGTCTTCACCAAATTCGTCAATGATCTGCCGGTAGGCCGGCATCCCTTTTTCTACCGCTTGTTTTGCAATGATATCCGCATCTATGACAGTGATTCCTTTATCTATCAGCATATTGGCAACCGTACTTTTGCCGCTTGCTATTCCTCCCGTTAAACCAATGACTAAGGTCAAGAGATCCACTCCTTTTTACAATTTCCAGAGCCCGATCGTGATCAGCAGAAGCCCCGGCAAAAACGCCATTTTATCGATCCATCTCCATTTAGACAGAATATGGCCGGCATTGATGCCGACTGACACAAACAGCGAACTCATAATCGCGACGGTTATGCTCATCGCAATGGGAGAAAAACCGAGAATGGCTGCTCCCATACCTGCTCCGAAGGCATCAATCGACAGGGCAAATCCCAATAACACCGCTTCAATCCCATTAATCACACCAGATTTGTCGATATCCGCACTCATCGGTTTTCTCAAAATGTGGATCACAATGCCCAATGACCGAACCTCTAAATTAAGCAGCGTTTTTTCATGCAATAAGTAGTCTTTGTCTTTTGCCGGCCTGAAAAATTGATATAAAACCCACACGCCGATTCCAACCAATATTAACCCGCCGAGCTTCTCAGTCACATACACGGGAAAAAACTTGGTGAGAAAGCTTCCGATCAGCATGGATATAAACATAACAGTGCCGGAACAGAAGGCAATGACAATTATGGCTTTTAGCGGTATCTTCATTTTACGCAATCCATACGTAAATCCGACTGAAAAACTGTCCAAGCTGACAGCTAACGCCAGCAGCAGTATAGAAACCATTTGCATATCCGTTTCTTCCTTTCTGTTGGTGCTCTTGTATCAGATGTTAAATGCCCGGAGATTCATCACAATCATGTATATGGAAAAGTGAAAAATCCGTGTTTCCGAAAAACGGCACTTCCTCTATTACAGAGTTACTGATATATGCACCGACAGCTTGGACGATGAAGCATTCCTCTATTTTTTCTGGCACTTGGCGCAAAAATGTGTGCCTCTGCCTCCGACGACAATTTTGGTAATCATGGTGCCGCAATTTTTGCAGGGCTCATCTTTTTTCCCGTACACAAAATGCTGCAGCTGAAACATTCCGATTTCTCCTTGGGAATTGATATACGACCGGACAGTGCTTCCACCGGCATCAATCGCTTCCTGAAGGGTATTTTTAATTTCAGCATGAAGTTTTTTGATTTTTTTATCTGACAGCTGGTTTGCCTTTGTCTCGGGATGGACGCCCGCTCTGAACAGAGCCTCGTCCACATAAATGTTCCCAAGTCCGACGACCGTTTTCTGATCCAGAAGAGCGGTTTTGACAGCTCGGTTTGTTTTCGCGAGCCGTGCTTTCAAATACGCACTCGTAAATTCTTCTGCATCCGGTTCGGGTCCGAGCTGAGAAAGCGGCAGCTCTCCTGCTTCCTCTCCCGGTTTAAATAAATGCATGGTTCCGAATTTCCGAACGTCCCTGTAACGCAGCTGGGTTCCGTCCGTCATCGTAAATATGACATGCACGTGTTTATCGTCCGGCTCCTCCTCTTGGTGAAGCCCGTACTTTCCTTCCATACGAAGGTGGGAGACCATGACATAATGATCCAAGTTAAACAGTAAAAACTTTCCCCGTCTTCCGATGGACTGGATGGTTTCTCCTGCTAAGTTTCGCGCAAATTCCTCCGGTTCGGCAGGCCGTTTGATGATATTCGGCCATCTGATCTCTACCGATTTGATTGTTTTTCCTCTTACAAGCCCGGTCAGAGTGCGCCGGACGGTTTCAACCTCTGGTAATTCCGGCACATCTATCACTTCCTTTATCTCTGTTTATTTCGCATCGTACCAGGATGGGCCTGAAGCAAAGTCCACCTTTAACGGCACATCTAATGCAAGCGCATGCTCCATCACTTCTGGAACAAGCTTTTCAAGTATTTCAATTTCTTCCTTCGGCGCTTCAAAAATCAATTCATCGTGCACTTGAAGCAGCAATCTAGTCTTCAGCTGCTTTTCTTTCAGCTTGGCTGCCATATCAATCATGGCTTTTTTAATAATATCCGCGGCACTTCCTTGAATCGGCGTATTCATTGCCGTCCGCTCCGCAAAGCTGCGGATATTAAAGTTTCGGCTCGTCAATTCAGGGATGTAGCGGCGGCGATGCAGCAGCGTGGTTACGTAGCCTTTTTGCTTCGCGTCCTGCACCGAGTCCTCCATATACGCTTTGACGCCCTGGAAACTTTCCAAATATTGGTCGATGAATGCCCCGGCTTCTTTCCGCGTAATGCCGAGATTCTGTGAAAGCCCGTAATCACTGATGCCGTATACGATTCCGAAGTTGACCGCTTTCGCCTGGCGTCTCATCGCCGATGTCACTTCATCCTCAGCGACATGGAACACATCCATTGCTGTTTTTGTATGAATATCCATGTCGTTTGTAAAGGCTTCGATCAAATTTTCATCCTTTGAAATGTGGGCAAGCACCCGCAGCTCGATTTGCGAGTAATCAGCCGCAAAAATGAGCCAGTCTTTTTCAGACGGAACAAAGGCCTGGCGGATCTTGCGCCCTTCCTCAAGCCTGATCGGTATGTTTTGCAGGTTCGGATCGGTCGAGCTGAGGCGCCCTGTTTGCGTTAAGGCTTGGTTAAAGCGCGTATGCACCTTGTGTGTATCTTTTCTTGTCACCTTTAAAAGCCCTTCGATGTATGTCGATTGCAGCTTGCCGATTTGTCTGTACTGCAAAATATAGTCAACAATATCATGTTTGTCAGCCAGCTTTTCAAGCACATCAGCAGACGTTGAATAGCCTGTTTTCGTTTTCTTCACAACTGGCAGGCCGATCTTTTCAAACAGGATGACGCCGAGCTGTTTAGGAGAATTGATATTAAACGACTCTCCCGCAATATCATGAATTTTTTCTTCATATTCCTTCAGCTTGGCGCTCAGTTCTTCTCCCATTCGTTTTAAGCGGTCAACATCAACCTTTACGCCTGTTGACTCCATTTCTCCGAGAATAAGCGCCAGCGGCATTTCCAGCTCCTCAAACAATTCAAGCTGATCGTTGTTCTCCAGCTCCTGAACGAGCTTTTCCCGGAGGCTTTGAATGGCTAAAGCCTTTCTGACGAGATGCTCAGACAGTTCGCCTTCTGCCGGCACTGCGCGTTTTGCTCCCTTGCCGTAAACTGATTCATCGCTTGAAACGATATGCAAGCCGTAATCCTTAGCCACACTGGCAACGTCGTCATACGAATTGCCCGGATTAATGATATAAGCGGCAAGAAGCGTATCAAACTCCGCACCTTTCAGCTCAATGCCCTGCCAGCGCAAAGCCACGACAGCCCGCTTGCTGTCAAAGACCCATTTTTTCTGATCGTCATTTTCCACCCATTCTTTAAACACAGCAGACTCGACAGCAGCGTCTTTTGGAATAAAGTAGGATCCCGTTTCGTTAACTATCGAAAAACCGAGAACCGGCACTTCATGATAATTATCGCCAATCTGTTCAACGACAAATGCAGATGGAGAAACCAATATATCGCTAGTCACGTCGGTGACTGTTTTGACATCAATTTCTTCTAACGACTGATCCTGCTCCGCCTCTACACCGTCTTCCCCGAGCCGTTCAAGAAGCGTATTGAACCCAAGGTCCTTAAAGATGGCAATGACCTGTTCACGATTAAAGCCTTGATATTCCAGACCCGAAACGGACACATCAATCGGCGCATCGGTCATAATCGTCGCCAATTCCTTGCTCATCAAGGCCTGATCCTTAAATTCTTCCAGCTTTTCCTTGAGTTTTTTTCCGCTTACCTCATCAATTGATTCGAGCAGCTTTTCAACAGAATGGAATTGTTTTAACAGCTTAATCGCGGTTTTTTCCCCGACACCAGGCACACCCGGGATGTTGTCAGAAGAATCCCCCATTAAACCCTTCATATCAATAATTTGGTCGGGCGTGAGTCCGTATTTCTCCTGGACGTGCTCTGGTGTGTAAAACTCAACATCGGTAATTCCTTTTCTCGTAATGGCAACCGTCGTCTGATCTGTTGCAAGCTGTGTTAAATCCTTATCGCCCGAGAAAACCTTTACCTCAAAGCCGTCTTTTTCAGCCGATTTGGCGAGTGTGCCGATAATGTCGTCAGCTTCGTATTGTTCCAGTTCGTAGCGGCTGATTTGATAGGCATCAAGCAGCTCGCGGATAAACGGCATTTGTTCTGAAAGCTCAGGCGGGGTTTTCTGCCTTCCGCCTTTATACTCTTTAAATGTGCCGTGACGAAACGTCGTTTTCCCGGCATCAAACGCAACCAGCATATGCGTCGGCTTTTCATCCTCAAGCATTTTCATCAAAATCATCGCAAAACCGTAAACCGCATTTGTATGAATTCCTTTATCATTGCTTAACAGCGGCAATGCGAAAAACGCCCGGTAAGCCAGACTGTTTCCGTCTACAAGCACTAATTTTTTTCGTTCCGTCATTCAATATCCTCCTAAGAAGCAGCAGCTTCCATTCATCTCATAATAATAGTCTTTAGCTTCTCTTATTTTAACAAAGTTCAATTTGAAAGGAAAATACGCGAACCGATGAGAACACACAAAAAAGGACGGGAACACAAAAAGGTTCCCGCCGTCAAAATTGGCTCCTTGGATGAAGGGGTTCTACTACATCCTACCAGCATAGGTTTAACAGTGCATGAAGATATTGTTAAAGCTTTGTAAACATTAAACAGGCTTTTCAGCAGCCCGCTTCAGCGTCACTGTAAACACAGTGCCTCTGCCCGGCTCGCTTGTCACATCGATTTTGCCTTCATGAGCCTCTATTAAATGCTTTACAATCGCAAGACCGAGACCGGTCCCGCCTGAGTTTCTGCTTCTGTCTTTATCAACGCGGTAAAACCGTTCAAAGATGCGGGGAATTTCTTCTTTCTGGATGCCAATCCCGGTATCGGAAACTTCAATTTGAATCTCTGTTTCTCCCGGTTTGACATTGATAGCTACCGAACCCTTCTCCGGTGTATAGGTTAATGCATTGTTTACGAGATTCAAAAACACCTGTTTCAGCCGGTGCGGGTCGCCCGCTACATAGAGAGGGTCTTTCGGAACGTTCAGCTGTAAAGAGATACCTCTCTCCGTCGCTTTATGCTTAAGCAGCGTTTCAATATCAGCCAGCATTTTCGCTGCATCGAACGTTTCGATGCTGAGCGTAAAGTTTTGCTGCTCAATCTTAGAAAGATCAAGCAAATCCTGCACCAATGACTGAAGCCTTTTGCTTTCCTTTAAAATAATCGAGAGAAATTCTGAAAGCGCCTCTTTGTCCTCCATTGCCCCGTCTAATAGCGTTTCCGTAAACCCTTTGATCGATGTAATCGGCGTTTTCAGCTCGTGGGAAACATTGGCCACAAAATCTTTTCTCATCTGCTCTAATTTTTTCGTTTCTGTCATGTCATGAAAAACGAGCACAATCCCTTTCCATTCATCATCCGGCCCCATAATAGGAACGCCGTCCACTTCAAAATAACGCCTTTCAATTTTGATTGGAAGCCTTAATAGCTTGCATTTCTTCGTCTCAGTCATAAAAATCTCTTCGACAAGCTGGATCACTTCTTCATGTTCAAATGCATCATGGTAAAGACGGCGCAGCATCTGATTCGGATTGACATGAAACTGCTTCGCGTAAGACCTGTTGACGAGATTGATAAAACCTCTTCCATCAATCATAATCAGCCCGGAACCGATGTTTTCAATGACAGTCAGCAGGCGGTCGCGCTGCATTTCCTGCGTCCTCGTCATTTCCATCAGATCAACGGCAAGGCTGTTCATGGCCCGGCCAAGCTTGTCAGAACGCCTGATATAACCGCCGTATGTACGGGCATCGTAATTCCCCTTTGACAGCTCTGTTGCCATGTTTGTGGCTGCTTCAATAGATCTTTTGTAGCGAGAGGTCATATTAGAATAAAAGAAAACAATAATAATAAAAGCGGTACAAAGACTGGCCGTCAGCATGCCCCACATCTCGCCATTCAGACCCGAGCTTTCTTCACGGGAAGTAAGCAGCACATACCCTGTTTTTTCGCCTTTGCTCCTAAGCGAAAGCCCATAGTAAAGCATGTTCTCCTCTTTCGCGAGAACTCCCTCATGACCGGAGACAAGCGCCTGAATCTGTGAAGAATCCGCCGCGCTGCCGTCAGACCCGTACAGCACCTTTCCTTCTGTATCGATCACGGACGCTTCTACATCAAGCGCACTGCCTGCATCTTTAATGACTTTCTCATTTGCCTGGTCATTCAGATTGCCGGCATCAAGCAGCGAAGCCATGTATTTGGCTTCCTTTTCAATGTGTTCCTCCGATTTTTTTTGATCAGAAGATTCAAAGAGCTGCTGTAAAAACAGCCCGAGTACACTAAACACCACAATCATACAGACAACAAGCACAGAAAAAAGGCGCACACGATATTTAATCATTCATTTTTGGCTCCTCCAATTTATACCCCAATCCCCTAATGGTTTTAATATAGATCGGTTTTTTTGTATTCGTTTCAATTTTGTCTCGAAGATGACTGATATGCACATCAACAATTCTCGTATCTCCGGCAAAATCGTAGTTCCAGACAGCACTTAAAAGCAAATCTCTCGTCAGCACTCTGCCTTTATGTCTGCCTAAATACAAAAGCAGCTCAAATTCTTTCGGTGTCAGCTCAAGCTGATTTTCTTTAAAATAAGCTTCATAATGATCGGGCAGAATCTTCAAATCGCCGATAACAATTTGTCCTTCTGTTTCCTCGTTTTTCATATCATTAGAGGGCGCAGCCATTTCAGAACGCCTTAAAATAGCTTTTACTCTTGCATTGACTTCTCGAGGGCTGAACGGCTTGGTCATATAATCATCAGCACCAAGCTCAAGCCCTAATACTTTGTCAAATTCTTCATCCTTCGCTGTCAGCATCAAAATAGGAAACATGAGTTTTTGCTGTCTCAGCTGCTTGCATACTTCAATTCCATCCAGCTTTGGAAGCATCACATCAAGCACAATTAAATCAGGATTTTCTGTTTCCGCCCTTTTGAGTGCTTCTTCTCCATCCGAAGCAGTAATAACCTCATAGCCTGATCGCTCCAAATTGTACTGCAAAAGTGTAACGATAGATTCTTCATCATCCACAACTAAAATTTTCTTGTTCATGCTGTGCCTCCAGTATCTTAATTCCCCGACATCCTATTTCTCTATTTTATGTCATCTTACCATGTTTCATGATTTTATTTTAACGAAAGCCAGACATTCCGACAATTCGCCTTTTACATCATTTTAAAAGAAAAATACAAGAGGCAGCTGAGGAATATGAGGAAGCGCTTTCATTTTGTAATAAAAAGAGAAAGGCTTCGATTAAACCAGCCTTTCTCTTTTTATTTTAGGATAATACTTTCATCACATTTTTGACAGATTCAACTGATTTATTCAGCTGTTCTTTCTCGTATTCTGTCAATTCAAGCTCAATGATTTGTTCAAGCCCGTTTCCGCCGACAATTGTAGGAACACCAAGGTAGATGCCTTCATAGCCGTATTCTCCTTCAAGATAAGCAATTGTAGGAAGGACGCGGCGCTGATCTTTTAAGATTGCTTCGATCATTTCTGTCAGTGAAGCCGCAGGCGCATAATACGCGCTTCCGTTTCCTAAGAGATTCACGATCTCGCCGCCGCCTTTTCTTGTGCGCTCCACAATCGCGTCAATCCGGTCTTTTGGAATGAGGGTTTCAAGCGGGATACCGCCAGCATAAGAATAACGTACAAGCGGCACCATATCGTCACCGTGTCCGCCGAGAACAAAACCAGTCACATCTTTCACTGACAAGTTTAATTCCTCCGCCACAAACGTTCTGAATCTTGCCGTATCAAGCACACCTGATTGGCCGATCACGCGCTCTTTCGGGAAGCCAGATTCTTTATATACTGCGTATGTCATTGCATCAACAGGGTTTGTCAAAACCACAATGATAGAGTCAGGAGAATATTTCACGATTTCTCGTGTGACGCTTCTCATAATTTTTTCGTTTGTAGAGACTAGATCATCCCTGCTCATACCAGGTTTTCTTGCAATACCGGCTGTAATGACAACAATGTCAGAACCAGCCGTATCCTCATAATTAGATGTACCCGTAATTTTCGCGTCAAAGCCTTGAACCGGGCTGGCTTCCAGCATATCAAGGGCTTTTCCTTTCGTCGGGTTCTCCAATTGCGGGATATCAACGAGAACAACGTCCGCCAGCTCTTTTTGAGCGGTTAAGAAAGCTGTTGTCGCTCCGGTAAAACCTGCTCCGATAACAGAAACTTTTTTACGAGTATTTCCCATGTCTCTCTTCTCCTTTATGGCTAATTTTAGGCTGTTTCCTTGCTTAGTCCATGTTTTTAATCAGTTCTTCTCCGAACTCTGAACATTTAACTTCAGTCGCGCCGTCCATTAATCTGGCAAAATCGTAAGTTACGACTTTGGAAGCGATTGTTTTTTCCATAGATTTAATGATTAAATCAGCCGCTTCATTCCATCCTAAATGCTCAAGCAGCAGCACACCTGAAAGAATAACTGAAGATGGGTTTACTTTATCAAGTCCGGCGTATTTAGGAGCCGTTCCGTGTGTCGCCTCGAAAATCGCATGTCCTGTTTCGTAGTTGATGTTCGCCCCAGGAGCAATACCGATTCCGCCTACTTGCGCCGCAAGAGCGTCAGAAATATAGTCTCCGTTAAGGTTCATTGTTGCAACAACATCAAATTCGCTTGGACGTGTCAGAATCTGCTGAAGGAAAATATCAGCAATGCTGTCTTTGATAATGATTTTGCCTGCTGCTTCTGCTTCGCTTTGCGCTTTATTAGCGGCGTCTTTTCCGTCTTTTTCAGCAATGCGGTCATATTCAGCCCATGTGAAGACTTTTTCGCCGTATTCTCTCTCTGCAAGCTCATAGCCCCAATTTTTGAAGGCGCCTTCCGTGAACTTCATGATGTTTCCTTTGTGTACAAGCGTTACAGACTTGCGGCCGTGCTCAATCGCATATTCAATTGCCGCTCTGACCAGACGGCTTGTTCCTTCTTCAGAAACAGGCTTAATGCCGATACCTGATGTTTCAGGGAAACGGATTTTGTTGACATTCAATTCATTTTGCAGGAAGCTGATAAGCTTTTGCACTTCTTCAGAGCCTTTTGCGTACTCGATGCCTGCGTAAATATCTTCTGTATTTTCACGGAAGATGACCATGTCAGTATCCTCAGGGCGTTTTACCGGTGACGGCACTCCAGTAAAATATCTTACCGGTCTCAAGCAAACGAATAGGTCAAGCTCTTGTCTGAGCGCTACGTTCAAAGAACGGATACCGCCGCCGACAGGTGTCGTTAACGGGCCTTTAATCGCGATGAAATATTCGCGGATGACATCTAATGTTTCAGCAGGAAGCCACTCACCTGTTTTATTATAAGCCTTTTCTCCGGCATAAACTTCTTTCCACGTAATTTTCTTTTCACCTTTATATGCTTTTTCTACTGCGGCTTCCAAAACTTTTGAAGCCGCATTCCAAATATCAGGACCGGTTCCGTCTCCTTCAATAAACGGGATAATCGGGTTGTTTGGTACGTTTAATACTCCGTTAGAGACTGTAATTTTTTCACCTTGTGCCACAATAAAAACCTCCCAGTATGTAATTCATATTTAGAAAACATTTTATTTTTCTTATATAGAAAACAAAATGATTTTTCTTAACATTCTAAAGTGTAAACCATCTTTGATGTTCTGAACAAGAGGCTAACTTCATTAACATAAGCCAGCCTCCCATGGTTCTTTAGGCTCTTTCTTCAATCGGAACAAAAGTTTGTTTGTCAGGGCCTGTGTAATCTGCACGCGGGCGGATCAGGCGGTTATTGTCATACTGCTCAAGGATATGAGCGAGCCAGCCGGACATTCTGCTCACAGCAAAAATCGGTGTGAACAGGTCATGGTCTATTCCGAGGCTGTGATAAACAGAAGCGGAATAGAAATCAACGTTAGGCGGAAGCTTTTTTTCTGATGTCACGATTTCTTCGATGCGAATCGACATGTCATACCATTTGCTTTCGCCGGTCAGGTTGGTCAGACGTTTGCTCATTTCTTTTAAATGTTTGGCGCGCGGATCGCCATGCTTATAAACGCGATGGCCGAATCCCATTATTTTTTCTTTCTTTTCCATCTTGGCGCGAACGAAAGGCTCGACATTCTCCACTTCGCCGATCTCTGTCAGCATTTTCATGACGCCTTCGTTTGCACCGCCGTGAAGCGGGCCCTTCAGTGCGCCGATTGCGGCAGTAATGCCTGAATAGATATCAGAAAGTGTTGCGACGCAGACCCTTGCTGTAAACGTTGACGCGTTCAGCTCATGGTCAGCATGTAAAATCAGCGCTTTGTTGAAAGCCTCAACCTCAATTGGCGAAGGCTCTTCACCGTTTAATGTGTAGAGAAAATTCTCGGCAATGCCGTAGTCTTCTCTTGGCTCAACGGGTTCAAGACCTTTGCGGATTCTGGAAAACGCTGCAACCAGACCAGGCACCTTTGCCTGAAGGCGGATCGCCTTTCTGTAGTTGGCTTCCGGGTTCATGGTATCAGCCTCGCTGTCAAGCAGGCCTAGTAAAGAAATCGCTGTCCGAAGAGCAGCCATGGGATGAACATTTTCGAGGGAATAAGATTTGAAGTGCTCAATAATTTCTTGCGGAACGGCAGCTTCTTTTGCTAACTGCTGTTTTAACTCATCAAGCTCTTTTTTGTTTGGCAGCCTTAAGTGCCAAAGCAAGTAAATGATTTCTTCAAAGCTCGCATTCTCTGTCAAATCATCGATATCATACCCCACATATGTAAGGGTATCATCAATAATCGAACTAACAGATGATGTTGTTGCTACAACCCCTTCAAGACCGCGTGTCGCTGTCATATATAACATCTCCTTTTCAATAAATTTCCCCTTTAAGAGTGTTGTAAAAACATGAGGCTAACTTAAAAAGCATGTTGTAAGTATTTCTCCCCCCAAAAGAAAATGCTTACATTTTACTGCCTGCTGGTGCTGAAACCCTTTGCTTATGAAAGAACATAACAAATTCTTATAAGCTTTTTTAAGTTTGTGCCTATTCCTATTATAAACAATAATCAGACATTTGTTAAATGTTTACCTATAATTTTTTTTTTCATTCTATGATTTTCCCGAAAAAACGCCTTTATTTGCGGTTTTTTGGCATTAAAAAAAAGCGGCAGCAAGCCGCTTTTTTCATGAAGTGAACAGTTTTACGAGCTGCATCGCAATATAAGCAATCCCCGCTCCGATCAGCGGACCCACTGCGACTCCGCCGAAAAGCGCGACAGCGAGAATGGTACCGATGACAAGAGCAGTGGTGATGTGAGGATCGTTTTCCAACAGGGTCAGGCCATTTTTGGCAATCAGCGCAACGGCAATTCCCGCCCCCAATGCAATCCATGCGTAAGAAGAACGCATTGCCTCACCAAGCTGTTTAAATCCAATCTCTCCTGTGGCGATTGGAACAAGAACAGCAATTGTGATGACGGTCACGCCCCAGTTGATGCCTTTTGACTGGATAGTCGGGAAAAATTTTTGGTCAAGTCCCACGATTTTAATGATCAAAAGGACGGATACAGCAAAAAGCAGCGATTGATTTTTTGCGATAAGTGCAATAGCCAAGAGTAATATTAAAAATAAATTCGCTTGTGTAAACACGCGTCATCCCTCCTTTAAGATGAATGTATTCATATACAGCCGTACCGTGAATAAACATAACAATAGGACATGCTGACGAGAGGAGGAGCGTTTTTGTGAATCAATCCTATATCACTATTTTTTTCCGAACACTCTTTGTCGTGTCGCTTACAGCCGGATCAGCAGCCGCTGTTTATTATTCGTTTCCGTTAACATATCCGTTCCTCATTGCCCTTATTCTTTCAACAGCGATTCACCCTGTTGTAGACTACTTGGACAAGGTGACCGGATTCCCGCGAACTTTAAATGTCATCGGCGTGCTTGCCTTTTTTCTGCTCGCGGCGTTCGGTGTGCTGACCATTGTGATAGCAGAAATCGTAACAGGGACTGCATATCTTGCAAAAACCCTTCCCCCGCATATCAGCACATTTATCTCTTATTGTGAAAAACTGTTTACCACTCATATCCAGCCGCTCTATCACGAACTGACCGTTTTATTTCATGAATTGGAGACCAACCAGCAGGCTTCCATCGTCACTCACATTCAGACACTTGGAGATTCCGCTGCCAAAAACGCAGGACTGCTGCTGTCTCACATTCTTGAAATGATCCCGAAGTTTTTCGCGCTGCTTCCGAATACCGCGGCTGTTTTGATATTTTCACTTCTTGCTACATTTTTCATGACAAAGGATTGGCACAAGCTGAAAGCGATGCTCGTTTCAGTGCTGCCGGATCGAATAACAGCAAACGGAAAGGCGATCAGCAGCGAGTTAAAAAAAGCAATGACCGGTTTCATTAAAGCGCAGGCTGTTCTTGTATTCCTTACGATGGTCATTGTATTCATCGGTCTTTCTCTCTTAAAGGTTGAGCATGCAGCAACGATTGCTTTTTTAATCGGGCTAGTCGACCTTCTCCCTTATTTAGGAGCAGGATCCGTCTTCGTGCCGTGGATTTTGTATTTATCGATTACAGGCCAGCTTCCTCAAGCAATTGGAATTGGTGTGCTGTACCTTGTCGTACTCGTTCAGCGGCAGCTGACAGAGCCGAAAATATTAAGTAAATCAATCGGAATCGATCCGCTGGCAACACTCATTGCCCTCTTTGCCGGCTTTAAATTGTTCGGCTTTTTAGGACTGATTGCCGGTCCTGCCGTTCTCGTCGTCATCCAGGCTTTTATTACAACAGGTGCCTTAAAGGAAATATGGTCCTACATCACTGTCCAGCAAAAATAAAACAGCAGCCCATAATGCAGGCTGCCGTTTTTATTTTATAATGATCCGCTTGTTCTTCGACATGCCTCTCAGCCATTTGAACAGGATCGGCTTACACCAGCTGCGGGTGAATGGGATAAGCAGGCATGCGCCGGCCAGATCTGATAAAAAGCCTGGAAGCATCAGCAAAAGGCCGCCAATAAAGATGCACAGGCCGTCAGCAATCGCTTCACCAGGCATCTTGCCGTATTGAAGGTCACGCTGAACCTTGAAGTAAACTTCAGTTCCTTGTTTTTTGGCAGCTGCTGCCCCAATGATTCCGGTCAGAATCATCAAAAGGACCGTCGGAAGAATGCCGATCAGCTTGCCCGAAAATAGAAATATGCCGATTTCAATTGCCGGAAACACAATAAAAAGCAAAAATAAAAACCTCATCTCCAGCCCCCCACATGTGTAAAACGCCTTCGTTCAAAAATAGTGACAAATAGAGAAAAGGAAGGGAATACGCTCCCTTCCCATTTTCAGATGTGATTAAAGTACACTTGCACGGCCTTGGTAGACTGCCCCTCTAGAAGCGTCAACCGTAATATCCTGGCCTTCTGTCAAAATGGATGTCGCATTTTCCAAACCAACAATAACCGGAATGCCGAGGCTTAATCCGACTACTGCAGCATGGCTTGTCAAGCCGCCCTCTTCTGTAATAAGAGCAGACGCTTTTTCAAGAGACGCGATCATGTCACGGTCAGTGCTAGTTGTAACCAAAACCGCGCCGTCAGTCATTTTTTGTTCGGCTTCTTTCGCGTTTTGCGCAATGACAACCGGACCGTAAGCTGATTTGCGGCCGATACCTTGGCCTTTAGCAATGATATTGCCGACAGTATGAACTTTCATCAAATTCGTTGTTCCTGACTCACCGACAGTACCTGCTGTAATGACGATCAGGTCACCATTTTTTACAATTCCGCTGTGTAATGATTTTTGCACAGCGTCTTCCAGCATCTCATCAGTTGAGCTTGCATTTTGACCGCTTTCTGCGAAAACGCCGGATACAAGAGCAAGTTTTCTGGAAACAGAATCATTTACAGTCACAGCGACAATCGGTGCCTGCGGGCGGTATTTTGCAATCATACGCGCTGTATGGCCGCTTTCAGTCGGCGTTACAATCGCAGTAGCATTCAAGTTAATGGCTGTATGTGCAACAGATTGGCCGATTGCATCAGTAATCGTCATGCCTACTTGGTCTCTGCGCTTTGAAAGAATCTCTTTGTAATTCAGCGCCTCTTCAGAACGGGATGCGATGTTGTGCATCGTTTGAACCGCTTCAACCGGGTAGTTTCCGGCAGCTGTTTCACCAGAAAGCATGATCGCATCTGTGCCGTCGAAAATTGCGTTTGCGACGTCACTCGCTTCCGCACGAGTCGGACGCGGGTTGCGCTGCATGCTGTCAAGCATTTGTGTCGCTGTAATAACCGGTTTGCCCAGTGCGTTGCATTTTTTAATCAGGTCTTTTTGCACGAGCGGCACTTCTTCAGCCGGGATTTCCACACCTAAGTCTCCGCGCGCAACCATTAAGCCGTCAGACACTTCGAGAATAGAATCAATGTTGTCTACGCCTTCTTGGTTTTCAATTTTAGGGATAATTTGAATATCCTGAGCATTATGCTCCTCAAGAAGTTCACGGATTTCAAGCACGTCAGTAGAACGGCGTACAAAAGACGCAGCGATGAAATCTACCCCTTGCTCAATACCGAAAACGATATCTCTCGCGTCTTTCTCAGTAATACCAGGAAGGTTGACGCTGACACCCGGCACGTTAACGCCTTTTTTGTTTTTCAGTGTTCCGTTGTTTAGTACTTTCGTTTTGATTTCGCGTTTAGCGGCATTCACTTCAAGGACTTCAAGACCGATAAGCCCGTCATCTAAAAGAATCGTTGAGCCTTTTTCAACGTCCTCTACTAAACCTTCATATGTTACTGAAATCTTATCAGTTGTTCCAACTACCTCGTCCATTGAAACGATAAGCTCTTTGCCTGTTTCAAGCTCAATAGCACCGTTTTCCATAGTATGTGTACGGATTTCAGGGCCTTTTGTATCAAGCAGGATTCCGACGTTTTTGCCGAGCTTTTTGCTCGCTTCGCGGATATTTTTAATACGTGCTCCGTGCTCCTCAAAATCTCCGTGAGAAAAATTTAAACGAGCCACATTCATTCCTGACTCCATTAATTTCGTAAGCATTTCAATACTTTCACTTGCCGGACCGATGGTACAAACAATTTTTGTTTTTCTCAATTCGTTCACTTCCTTCTGAAATCTTCAGCCTTCTGCTGCATTCTTAAATAGACAGTTCTTTTGAAAGCTGATACATGTTTTGCTCAACTGTGTGTTTTTGATCCAGTATTTCTATAATATCATGGTCTACAAGCTTATTGTTTTGTATACCTACACAGCGTCCGCCTTTTCCTTCAAGCAGCAGTTCAACCGCATACGCGCCAAGTCGGCTTGCCAGAACACGGTCAGCAGCACTTGGGGAACCGCCGCGCTGGATATGGCCTAATACAGATACCCTAGTTTCAAGATTTGTTTCTTCTTCAATGCGTTTCCCGAATTCAACACCGCTGCCTACTCCTTCGGCAACGATAATAATACTGTGTTTCTTCCCGCGCTCATGACCGCGTTTTAGCCGGGCAATGATTTCGTGCATGTCGTAATCAGCCTCAGGGATCAAGATTGATTCCGCACCGCCTGCAAGTCCGGCCCATAATGCAATATCGCCGGCGTGGCGGCCCATCACTTCGATTACATATGTACGTTCATGAGAAGTCGCTGTATCACGAATCTTATCAATTGCGTCAATTACTGTATTTAAAGCTGTGTCGAAACCGATTGTAAAATCAGTACCCGGAATGTCATTATCAATTGTACCCGGTACACCTACACATGGAAACCCGTGCTCCGTTAATTTCTTCGCACCCATGTATGAGCCGTCTCCGCCGATAACGACAAGCCCTTCGATACCCAGCTTTTTCAAGTTTTCGATCCCTTTTTCACGGCCTTCAACCGTTTTGAATTCAGGACATCTTGCTGTATAAAGCTTTGTTCCTCCGCGATGAATAATATCACCTACAGAACCGAGCTCTAGCTTTTCAATCTTTCCGCTGATCAATCCTGAGTATCCGTTATAAATGCCGTAAACTTCAACGTCATGATAAATCGCTTTTCTGACAACTGCGCGAACTGCTGCATTCATTCCCGGGGAATCCCCGCCGCTCGTCAATACCCCTATACGTTTCATTCTCCATTCACCTCAGCAAACATATATGATTAAAACATAACATGATCATTGCCCTAAAAACAATGAAAAGGGATCTCCATCCTCCCTATGAAACCTTACCTATTATACAATTAAATAAATTGTTTTTAAATAAAATTTAAGGAATGTCACAAAAAATAAACGTGAGCCAAAGGCTTCACGTTTATTTAGTTTACCCCGATATATTGATCTTCAATCGATACTTTCCCAATTGCTTTGTATTTTTCATAGCGCTGCTGAATTAATTCTTCTTCATTCAGCTTCAGCAAAGTCTTTAACGATTGTTTAAGGGTTTCATCCATGTAGCTTGCCTGCAGCTTAATATCGTGGTGCGCTCCGCCTTTTACTTCTTTTATCATATGATCTATAATACCTAATTCTTTTAAGTCAGGCGCAGTGATTTTCATTGTTTCCGCCGCTTTTTTGGCAAGACTGGAGTCCTTCCATAAGAGTGCCGCAGCACCTTCCGGAGAAATAACAGAATAAGTAGAGTTTTCCAGCATATGCAAGTGGTTGCCCACACCTAAACCTAGAGCTCCGCCGCTTCCGCCTTCGCCGATGACGATACAAACAACAGGCACTCTAAGGCCGGCCATTTCAAACAGGTTTTTGGCGATTGCTTCGCTTTGTCCTCTTTCTTCAGCTGCTCGTCCAGGGTATGCCCCCTTCGTGTCAATAAAACAGATAATCGGTCTGTTAAATTTATCAGCCTGTTTCATCAGACGAAGCGCTTTACGATAGCCCTCAGGATGAGGCATTCCAAAGTTGCGGACCAGGTTTTCCTTCGTGTCTTTTCCGCGCTGATGTCCGATAACTGTCACAGGCAGGCCGTGGAACTTGGCAATACCGCCGACAATGGCTTCATCGTCTCCGTACGCTCTGTCTCCGTGACATTCAAAAAAGTCTGTAAACAGGTAATGAATATAATCAAGTGTTGTCGGACGGTCCGGCAGACGTGCGATTTGAACACGGTCCCAAGGCTTCAGATTTTTATAAATATCATCCTGAAGCTTAGCTAGACGGTCTTCAAGCCGTTCGATTTCTGCACTCAGATCCATTTCCGAATCCTGGGTGAATTTTTTCAATTCGGCGATTTTGGTTTGCAGTTCAATCACCGGTTTTTCAAATTCTAATCTTGCAGCCACTCAATGTCACCTCCTGTTTGATGCATATCCAGCAGATTCTCTAACGTTTTTTTCATGTCGTCGCGGTGAATAACCGCATCAAGCTGTCCATGTTTTAATAAGAATTCCGCCGTTTGGAAATCCTCCGGCAGTTTTTCGCCTATTGTCTGTTCGATAATCCTTCTTCCGGCAAAACCGATCAGCGCGCCAGGCTCCGCAAAATTATAATCGCCAAGAGAAGCAAAGCTTGCCGATACCCCGCCGGTAGTCGGATGCGTCATGACTGAGATAATGAGACCCTGTTCCTCACTGAATAATTTTAAGGCAGAGCTTGTCTTTGCCATTTGCATAAGGCTTAATATGCCTTCCTGCATCCTTGCACCGCCGGAAGCAGTAAAAATAATAAACGGAACTTTATCCGCTTTTGCTTTTTCAATCGCAAGCGTGATTTTCTCGCCGACGACAGAGCCCATGCTGCCCATACGGAATGAAGAATCCATTACCGCGACAACAGCAGGAAATCCCCCGATGGTGCCCTTGCCTGTGACAACAGCCTCGTTTAAGGATGTTTTCTCGCGATCTTTTTCAAGCTTTTCCAGATATCCCGGGAAACCGAGCGGGTTTTCCGATAACATCCCCTGATTGAATTCCTCAAAGGACTGTTCATCCATCAAGCTTTCGATACGCTGTTTTGCATTCATTGGGAAATGATAATCGCAGTTCATGCATACCCGCATATTTTTATCCAACTCTTTAGTGAGCATGATTTTTTTACACTTAGGACATTTTGTCATAATGCCTTCCGGAACATCGTGCTTCGCTTGATCTGACGGTACGGAAGCATACTTTTTCTTTTTAGTGAATATATCCTTTAACAAATGATTACCTCCCTTTTGTGAAGGGTTCTCTTCACCGCATGCCATCCAGACAGATAGACTTGCTAATAACTTTACCGAAACTATTGTACTTTTTTTGTCAAACGCTGTCATCCTCAATTCGACAACTTTTTATCCGCAGACGCGTGCGGACAGACTCATGATAAACCTAATAAATCGTTGAACCAGCAAGGTTGGTAACGTATTCAAAACTCATGTTAAACTCGGCTGAAATTTTTTTAAGTCCTGACCCCAAAAAAATTTCAGCCGCAAGTTTAACTTGAGAACAGCGCGCCGGTCTCCGCCAACGCGCTGCCATTTTTGGAATGAATTAAAATTATTCGCCAATAATCGTAAGTTTTCTGGTTTTTTCTGCAACTTCTTCAGGATCTACAGTAATTCTTGCCACACCTGTTTCCATCGCCGCTTTCGCCACAGCCTTAGCCACAGCAGGCGCAACACGTTTATCAAACGGTGCAGGGATGACGTACTCTGGGCTAAGCTCATCGTCTGATACTAGTGAAGCAATGGCTTCAACCGCTGCAATCTTCATTTCTTCGTTAATGTGAGTAGCGCGCACGTCAAGCGCTCCACGGAAAATTCCCGGGAAGGCAAGCACATTGTTTACTTGGTTCGGGAAATCTGAACGGCCTGTTCCGATAACGCTTGCTCCAGCTTCACGCGCATCTTCCGGCATAATTTCCGGATTCGGGTTTGCCATTGCGAAAATGATCGGATCTTTCGCCATGCTTTGTACCATTTCTTTTGTTAGCGCACCTTCGACAGACACACCGATAAATACGTCAGCACCAGCGATCACATCCTCCAAAGAGCCGTCTTTACGGTCTTGGTTTGTGAATTTCGCCACTTCGTTTTTAACATCGTTCATACCGTTCGGACGCCCTTCATAAATGGCTCCTTTTGAATCGCACATCACGATGTCGCGCACGCCGAAATGGTAAAGAAGCTTAATGATCGCAATACCTGCAGCACCGGCGCCGTTAGCCACAACTTTAATGGAAGACATGGATTTTCCAGACAATTTCAGCGCGTTTACAAGACCAGCTACTGTGACAATCGCTGTGCCGTGCTGATCGTCATGGAAAACCGGGATGTTCGTTTCTTTTTTCAGACGCTCTTCAATGATGAAGCAGTTTGGCGCCGCGATATCTTCAAGGTTGACACCGCCAAATGTCGGTTCAAGCAATTTAACGGTTTCAATGATTTTATCAACATCATTTGTGCCCAAAGCAATCGGGAACGCGTCTACGCCGGCAAAGCTTTTGAAAAGAACGGCTTTACCTTCCATAACAGGAAGTGCGGCTTCAGGGCCGATATTTCCAAGGCCGAGCACAGCTGTACCGTCTGTCACAACTGCTACCATGTTCCCCTTCATTGTATAATCATATACTTTATTAATGTCTTCATGAATATCCTTACATGGTTCTGCTACACCCGGGGAATAAGCAAGGCTTAAATCTTTCGCATTTTTAACCTCTACTTTAGATTTGGATTCGAGCTTCCCCTGGTTCACTTTATGCAGATGTAATGCTTCTTCTCTTAATGACATTCTCCTAAACACTCCTTAATGGAATTTTTTGATTCGTATGCTGCTGCATTGATTGCTGCATTCTGCGGAGTTGATCTATCAGAATATTTAAACAGAGTAACATAATTGCTCCAATTGTATAACAAAAAGCGAATGGTTACCACTGTTTTAAAACGACGTTTTTTTGACCTAACAGCTCTTTTAAGCGGTATAACACCTGGTGATCCGCATCGATATGGAACGCCTCAGGAAGCTTTATCGTCTGTTTTTGCCTTTCATAATAGAGATAAACGCCGGTTTCCCCCTTATGCTCCAGCAAAATGCGCTTGATCTTTGTCAGGATCTCCTGACTGTGCTGACTGCTTTCTATCTTCATATAAACCGATGGCGCTTTTTCAGCATTCATATTTTCCAGCAATTCCGCTCTGGACATAATAAACTGGACTTTTTCCTGCCTGATTTCACATTTCCCTGCTGTAAACAATAGAGCGCCCTCTCTTAAAACCGGAGAAAGCTGTCTGAATTGTTCAGGGAACACAACGGCTTCCATTTCGCCGGTCTCATCACTTAACGTTAAAAACGCCATGTTTTGACCTGTTTTTGTCCGAATCGTTTTGATTTTCGACAGCAGGACACCGAGTGAAACCTGCTTTTTAACAGCCTGCTGAGCTTGCTGAATGGGTACCGCTCCTCGCGCTGTCAGCTGGTTTCGAAAGGCAGAGAGCGGATGATTTGAAAAATAAATACCGAGCGTTTCTTTTTCAAATGCAAGAATATCCACAAGCGGAAGCTCCTCGGTTTCCACGTACTTCGGTTTAATGGAAAACGATTCTTCTAAAAACAATCCCATTTGGTCATCGTCCGCGGCGAATAGCTCGGCATGCTCTAACGCAACGTCAATCGATGCGAGCAGCGTAGCCCGGTTTTGATCGAATTCGTCCATTGCACCAGAAAATATGAGTGCTTCAAGCGTTTTGCGATTTACGCTTTTTGACGGCACGCGAAAGCAGAAATCGAAAAGATCTTCAAATGGTTTCTCTTTTCTTGCTTTATATATATCTTTGACTGCTGAGACGCCTACACTTTTTATCGCACGGAGGCTGTACCTGACAGCTCCGTCTTCAACTGTAAACGGATAGCTGCTTTTGTTCACTGACGGAGGAAGGATACGAATCCCGCTCCCCTTCGCTTCGTAAAGATATTGAGCTATTTTATCCTCATTGCCAATGACGCTTGTAAGCAATCCGCACATAAAATATAAAGGATAATGAGCCTTCAAATACGCAAGCTGGCAGCCGATCATGCTGTATGCCACCGCATGGCTTCTGTTGAAGCCATAGTTTGCGAATTTGACGATTAAATCGTAGACTTCATTTGCAGTGTCTACAGAATACTCCTTTTTTAAGCACCCTTCAACAAAATGGCTTCGCTCTCGGTCAAGAATGTCTTTCTTTTTTTTGCTGACTGCACGTCTGAGCAGGTCCGCCTCGCCTAAAGAAAATCCTGCCATACGCGAAGCAATCACCATAATTTGCTCCTGATAAACGATGACGCCATACGTGTCTTCCAATATCCCTCTTAAATCTTCATGGGGATAATGAACCGGCACGCGCCCGTGTTTACGGTCGATAAATAACGGAATATTTTCCATCGGGCCGGGCCGGTACAGTGCGTTTACCGCGACAATATCTTCTAATCCTGAAGGCTTAAGCCTTTTCAAAACGCTTCTCATTCCTGAGGATTCAAGCTGAAAAATCCCTGTCGTATCCCCTTTTGACAGCAGGGAGAATGTTTTTTCGTCTTGATAAGAAATACTCGAAAGATCTATTTTAATATTTTTTTCTTTTTCAATCATTGAAGTGATGGACTCGATGAGTGTCAGGTTGCGCAAGCCCAAGAAATCCATTTTCAAAAGGCCCAGATCTTCGAGGTGATCCATCGCGTATTGCGTTAAATAGATCCCTTCATGTCCTTCCTGAAGCGGGACAACATCAGTTAACGGTTCCTCACTTAAGACAACGCCGGCCGCGTGGGTTGACGTATGTCTCGGAAGACCTTCTATTTTTCTGGCAATCGTAAACACTTGCTGAAGCAGACTTGACTCACTGAGTCGCTTATTCAGCTCCGGCGATTGCTTTCTCGCATCATCCAAGGTCATGCCCGGCCTTGAAGGAATGAGCTTCGCAAGCTGATCCGCTTCCTTCGGGCTTACACCGAATACCCTTCCGACGTCCCGAAGCGCCGCTTTTGCCGCCAGCGTCCCGAAGGTAATAATCTGGGCGACGTGCATTGCGCCGTATTTCTGCTGAACGTATTGAATGACCTCGTCCCTTCTCGTATCCGGAAAGTCGATATCAATATCCGGCATACTGATTCGTTCAGGGTTTAAAAACCTTTCAAACAGCAGGTGATGCTTGATCGGATCAACGTCCGTGATATAGAGGACATAAGCCACGAGCGATCCCGCCGCAGAACCCCTTCCCGGTCCTGTCACAATCCCTTTTTCATGGGCGTGCTTCATAAAATCCCATACGATCAGAAAATAATCGCTGAACTTCATCCGCTTGATGACATCAAGTTCATATTGAAGACGTCGAATATACTGTTCATCTGGTGTATCGAAGCGGCTGCGAAGCCCTGTCATACAAACATCCGTCAAATAATCATCCGCGGATGTACCGTCTGGAGTCGGAAATGATGGCAGGCGGGTCTGTCCCAGACTGACGTCAACCCGGCATTGTTCTGCAATCTCAACAGATGCTTGCAATGCCTCAGGATACTCTTGGTATATAACACGCATTTCATCAATGGATTTCAAGTCGAGATCCGGCATCTCTTCGTTTGATGCCTCAGTGAGTTTTTCACCTGACTTTATCGCTTTCAAACAGCGATAGGCAGCCTGATCTTCTTTCCTTACATAATGAACATCGCCTGTCGCCGTGACCGGAATTCCCGTTTCTTCAGACAGCCGGAGGATTTGCTCAGATAAGAATTTATTTTCTTTAAACAGCTGAAAGGATAAATAAAAAGCGCCTTTTCCGAATATAGACTGAAAATGAAGTGCGGCTTGAGCGGCCTGGTCAAACAGCCCTCCTTCAAGCAGCATTTCAATATAGCCCTTCTCGCCGGGGGTGATCGCAATAATGCCTTCGCGATAGCTGTTAAGCCATTTTGGCTTCAGGCCGTTTTTTGATTTCGATTGCAGGACGCTGCTGATTTTCAGCAGGTTTTGATAGCCTGTATTTGATTTTGCCAGCAGGACGAGAGGGTAGGCTTCGAGCTCGTCATCATCTGTGAAAACAGAAGCCGTCAAGCCGATAATCGGGTTGATCCCCCTCGCCTTGCATGCTTTATAAAATTGTATAGCTCCGTACATGACATGATCATCTGTCAGCGCCAAAGACGCATATCCGAGCCTGTCAGCTTCACTGACGAGCTCTTCCACAGCCGCGGCGCTGTTTAGCAGGCTGTACCCGCTATGCACTTGCAGGTGAACAAAAGACATGCTATCACCTCTTTCTCCATTACGATCCATTTCTTTCTTCATTATAAGTCGGGTTTTCAAAAGAAACAAACGTTCTTTTTCGAGTCGTCATCATACTTGTCCCGAATGCTCAATATGATATAAAAGGTGAGGTGATCAAGATGGATCAGGAAGCTGGTTTTATGGTAAATTTTATCAACAGTTATTTTATAGCATTAGGGGTGCTGATCGGAGGCGCACTCATCGGAGGCCTTGGAGCATATTTGGCAGGCGAAGCCCCGCTTACGGTTATTACAAAGCTTGCGAACAGATTAAAAATATGGGCGCTGGTCGCCGCTATCGGCGGTACATTCGATGCGGTATACAGCTTTGAACGGGGTATTCTTGAAGGCAATACGAGAGATTTATTCAAGCAGATTCTTCTCATTATCTCGGCCATGGGCGGGGCGCAAAGCGGCTGGCTTATTATTTCATGGCTGACGCAGGAGCATATTTCTTCATGAGAGTGCCGCAGCATTACAAGAAACCGGGATGGCAGCGTTTTTTTGCAGGTATGATGTGCGGAGCCGTGATCAGCTGGTTTTTTTTCCTGTTTACATACGGAACATTCCAGGAGGAGCAGGTTTCCCTCATCGAAAAACAAAAAGAGCACGTCAAAGACTTGAACGACCAAATTTCCATCTATCAGGAAGACCTCCACAAACTAAATGAAGACAATAAAAGAAAACTGCTTATTCAAAGCGTCGATGTCAAATTGCTGAATGGAGAAAAATATAAAATCTCGCAGCCTGATAAAACAAAATTCGAGGAGCATGTAAAGGATGATATTTCAGAGGTCATTACAAAGGATATAGAAAGCGTCTATAAAACGAAGGAGCTTTTAAAACGGACAATTGAAAATAAAGTCTATACGATCAATGAAAAAAAATATGAGGCAGCCGTCAAGGAATTAATTATTTACACAAGGCTTTCGGTAGAAATCGAAATATCATTCGCGACGTAAATATGGAATTTTTTTAAATTTTTCAAACTCCTGTCGCTTTTTCCCATTCTTTTTTATAAACTATAAATGAGGCTTAATAGCGAAAGGAGGAGGAAGGGAAATGGAGGTTTACAGTGACCGTCAGTTAGCAAAAGATCAAGCAGCCCGACTCAGACAAGGTTTTTCTGCATATGCCGAAACAAACTCACTCGCTTCCCTCATCAAAAAAGAACTTCAATCTCACAATCTCCAAGTCTACGAGGACCTTACTGAGTTCGGCTGCTGGTTCATCCCCGTCACAGATGAACACTAAGAGAGAGGGTCTCCCCTCTACTTGTGTTCTTTACATAACGTCTCCAGATCAGCTAAAATCTGTTCCGCTTTATCCCAGCTGTAAATGGAGGCGCCTGAAGCCAGAGGATGCCCTCCGCCGTTATATTTCCGGGCGAGTCCGTTAATAACAGGCCCCTTTGAACGGAATCTGACTCTGATTTGATCGTCTTCTTCTATGAAAAACACCCATGCGCGAATACCTGAGATATTTCCAAGCGTCCCGACAAGCTGCGACGCTTCAGAAGCCGTTGTGCCGAACCTTTCAAGAGTATCCTTTTTGATGAAAACAGAAGCAGCGCCATTTTCAGACAAAGACACATTTTGAAAGATATAGCCGTTAAGCTTCACCACATTCAGTTTTGTTTCATACAATTGATTAAACAGCTCTGAAGAAGAGAACGGATACTTAATAAGCTCGCCTGCATATTTTAATGTTTTTTCCGTTGTATTGGGAAATAAGAAGCGTCCGGTATCACTGACAATGCCGGCATAGATCAGCTTTGCGGCTTTTGTATTCAGCTTCCAGCCGTGCTCTTTTCCTTCTAAATACAGCTCGTAAATCATTTCACTTACTGAGCTTGCATTCGTATCGACCCACAGAAGATCGCCGTAAGGATCTTCGTTCGGATGGTGGTCGATTTTCATTAGTTTGGCGCCTGATAAATAACGCTGATCGTCGATTCTTTCCTGATTTGCCGTATCGCAGACGATCACAAGGGCGCCTTTATATGTTTCATCGTCCACCTCATCGAGGGTATATAAGAAAGAGAGGGACGGTTCTGGCGTGCCGACCGCAAAAATATTTTTTTCAGGATACGTTTCACGCAGGATTTCCGTAAGTCCGCACTGAGATCCGTAGGCATCCGGGTCAGGGCGCACATGTCTATGTAAGATAATCGTGTCATATAATGATATGGTTCTGATCAATTCAGTTTTCATTTGATACTCCTTTATTGTTTTTTTTTCATTAAATCACATTCTCTGCCGACGGAAAAGAAAAATAACGTCAAAACCAAGCCCGTTTTTGTATAGAATGGGTTTGTAAACTTTTACGATGGAGGATTTCATTTATGCTGGTTCTTGTTTTTTTGATTGGGCTTTCAGCCTGCTTTTATGTGTACTATAAAGTAAAAGGCGTACGGGCAAAGCAATCTTTGGAAAAAGAAATCTTTTCAGCAAAATCTAGCATGGCATTAGGATCGCTGGTGCTGTTTTACGGACTCAATCAAATGATATTATTCCATTCAGTATTAACGTTAGTAATCGGCGGCATCTTTATCGTCATCGGAGCCGGAAGCGCATGGGCAGGTTATAAAGCCTACAGCCATTACAATCCCCTTCACGCCAAAGAAGCTGAAAGAGATCACGCGTAAGGGGCGCCTGAGACGTCCCTTAGCTTCTTTCCATCAGCTGAACCATCAGCATTGCTTTAGACACGATATGGCCTTGGCTGTGCACTTCAACTTCCATTTTTCCGAACTTTCTTCCAGCCTCTAAAATGCGCGGCTTGACTTCGATGACCGACTCCATCTGCACAGGCTTCAAAAAGAAAATGGTGATGCTTTCTATCACTAGTTCGCCGCGTTTTTTCGAGCGCAAAAACCGATTGGCTGCTTGCGTCAAAATGGTCGTAAACACGCCATAAGAAATCGTCCCCAGCTGATTTGTCATTTGCGGTGTTACTTCATACTGATAAACCGTCTGATCCTGTTTATCCTCATCCTCATCTTTAAATCCTCTTGAGACGATATCATCAAGCTTTTCCCCGACTTGAGGCTGCTTTTGAATCATTTGAAGAGCTTTCAGCACGTCTTGGCGGCTGATCATGCCAATCAGTTTTTGGTGTCCGTCAGTGACGGGAAGCACTTCGATCCCTTCCCATACCATCATTTGCGCCGCTGAGGCGACAGACGTTTTTCCAATAACCGTAACCGGATTTTTTGTCATGACTTTTTCAATGGGTGCATTCCGGTCGTGACCTGCGATATCTTTCGAAGTCAAGATCCCGTGGATTTTCATTTGTTCGTCGACAACCGGGAAGCGCCCATGGCCCGTTTCAAAATTTTTCTCGTACCATTTTTCAAGTTTATCCTTGGGTGAAAGATATATCGTACGGTCAGCGGGCGTTAAAATGTCCTCCACCAGAACGATTTCTTTTTTGATCAGCTGGTCATAAATCGCCCGGTTAATCATAGCGGCGACTGTAAAGGTGTCATAGCTCGTGGATAAAATCGGCAGCTCAAGCTCGTCTGCCAGCTGCACGATGCTGTCATCTGTGTTAAATCCGCCCGTTACAAGTACAGCGGCGCCTGCCTCAAGCGCCTGTCTGTGTGCATTGATTCGATTTCCGACAATCAAAAGATTTCCGGCTGCCGTGTACCGCATCATCGCATCCAGCTCCATTGCGCCTATGACAAATTTATTTAATGTCTTATGGAGTCCGGCCCGGCCTCCGAGCACTTGTCCGTCTATGACGTTTACAACCTCTGCATATGTAAGCTTTTCGATATTTTCTTTTTTCTTTTGTTCAATTCTGATTGTTCCGACACGTTCAATCGTACTGACAAAGCCTTTATTCTCTGCTTCCTTGATCGCTCTGTACGCCGTGCCTTCACTTACTTTCATTTCCTTTGCGATTCTCCGCACAGAAATTTTTTCACCGACAGGCAGCGAATCAATATATGTTAAAATTTGTTCATGCTTAGTTGCCAAACCTTTCACCTCTAAGGGACAGTCTTCTGCTTTTATTATAAGGGCTCGGATGATTGATTCGCAATGAGGCAGGAAAATAAAAAGGAAGCCTGCCCGGCTTCTTACAGCGCAGTGTTCTGTTGGGTGCTGAAGAACGAATCCATCATTCAGACTTCCCGCAAGCGCCTGGCCTTCGTGATTCCTTTCACATCTATAAAAACAATGTCTTTATTTTTCTTTTATATTGATGTCAACTGCTGCTTTTACAATCTTTTTATTCCCTATTTTAGATAAAACAAATAAAACAGCAAACAGCCATATTGCTCCTATCGCCGTATAGATAAATGGATAAACAGCTGTGTTTTCAATCCATTCATTTATCAATGTTCTCGCATTTACTAATATAATAAATCCTCCTACAAGCACACCCATCAATTGCGGGTGAAATTTCTGTACGAGCCATGCTGCGATAGGGGCCGCGATAATTCCGCCAGCCATTAACGAACACACCCATAACCAATTGACATCCTCCCATCCCAATGAAACAAGAAAACCGACAGTTGCAGATACTGCGATGGCAAACTCACTAGTATCTACAGTTCCTACTACTTTCCTCGGACTCAGGCCTTTTCGGGATAATAAAATCGGCGTGGTGACGGGGCCCCAGCCACCTCCTCCTGTGGCATCTGCAAAACCGGCGATCACCCCTAAGGGAATGGATTGTTTTCTGCTTAACGGCACATGTTTTTTCTCAAGTGCAGGCTTGTATTGAAATAAAAATCTTATCAATACATATCCGCCCAGCAGGAGCAGAAACAAAGAAATATAGGGTTTCGCCACATCTCCGGGTAAATGGCTGAGAAATGCAGCGCCTAAAAAAGCCCCTATTGAACCGGGAATGACAAGCTGATAAACAGTTTGTTTGTCAACATTTCCAAATTTAATATGTGACACTCCTGATGCGGCAGTCGTGACGACTTCCGCTAAATGGACAGAAGCCGAAGCAACAGCAGGCGTTATGCTGAAAGCTAATAACAGCGAAGTTGAGGTAACACCATAAGCCATACCTAACGAACCGTCTATTAACTGCGATAACAAGCCTATAAATGCAAAAACAATTAATTTCTTCATCAGCACACCTCGTCTGTATCAATCAAATATTTTCTCAAAGCAAACCATCTCTGACTCTTCATTCCTGCGTTCATTATCCTAATAATCTTCTAGCGCTTTCATATAAAAAATAAGAGGCTTTTATAATGGCAGTTTCATCAATTGTAAATGCCGGGTGATGCCAATCATGATCACCGCCTGTTCCAAAAAAAGCAAAGGATCCGGGAATATGCTCCAAATAGTAAGCAAAATCCTCCCCGGCAGTGGATGGGTCGGGTGAAATGACCTGAAGCTGTGCTTTATGAGCAGCAGCTTTTGCGATTTCAGTTATTGCTGTATCATTACAAAGCGGCGGCGGTCCGGAAATCCACTTCACATTCGCCTTCAAAGAAAAAGCAGAAGAAATCTGCTCTGCAACAGACAGAAAACGCTGCTTCACTTGTTCCCGAACCTCTGAATCAAATGTTCGAACAGTACCTTCGATCACCGCTGTATCGGGGATGACGTTCCATGTGCTGCCGCCTTCGATTTTCGCTACAGTTACAATCGCGCTTTTTAGCGGATT
The DNA here is from genome assembly GCF_037964915.1 of Bacillus sp. FSL K6-1012. NCBI lineage: Bacteria > Bacillati > Bacillota > Bacilli > Caryophanales > Bacillaceae > Bacillus > Bacillus sp. FSL K6-1012. The sequence goes on from NZ_CP150175.1 coordinate 3,027,780, forward strand.
TACATTTCTGCTTACAATCGTTTGCAGGGCGACGATAATCTGAGAGGCGCCGACAATAGGATCAAAACCATTATGCGGCAATGCTGCATGAGCGCCTTTTCCTTGTATCGTTACTTTAAATCGGTCAACAGCAGCCATAAGAGGGCCTGTTTTTAACCCTACAGCGCCAACCGGTATATCGGGTTTGTTGTGAAGACCGATAACTGCTTCAATGCCATCCAATTGGCCATCCGCTATCACTTTTGCAGCGCCTGCGCCTGATTCCTCAGCCGGCTGGAATAACAAACGAACCTTTCCTTTCAGGCTATCTTGATTTTCCTTTAGCAAAAAGGCCGCACCAAGAAGCGCTGCCGTGTGAAAATCATGGCCGCACGCGTGCATGATTCCTTTCTTTTTAGATGCATAGGGCAACCCTGTTTTTTCTTCGATTGGCAGCGCGTCAATATCAGCCCTCAAAGCAATGGCCGGACCTTCTGACTCCCCTGCTATATCTGCGAATACACCTGTTTTTAATGATGTAGGACGAATTGGTATGCCCTTTTCTCCAAGACATTTTGCAATAAAATCGGTTGTTTCAAATTCTTCTTTTGACAGCTCGGGGTATTGGTGCAGATGCCGGCGTATTGCGATGAGCTCTTTTTCAAGCGATAAGAGATTCAATGGATTATGCTCGCTATCATCTTCAATTGTTTTTGCTGTCTGATATGGGTATGCCCCTTCTATATTTCTCCAATAATCTAAAGGCATGTTTTCTCCTCCTTTCAGCTCTTTACCTATCTGCCTTTAACATCACAAGATCTCCAGTCTCTTCAATATAAGCAGTAATAAAACGGCTCAATTTAAATGCAAGACCGCCCGGCCCAAATTTTACACACTTACTGGGAGGGTTCTCATTCTCTGCCTGCAAAAAGCTTAAAAAAGATAAAATATATATACGCCGATATGCAACTTGTGTAATACCATACTCAAAAAACCAATTGTCAATCACATTGTATACACCGCGGTTGATCCCGTATAAACTGTTACACTTCTTGTAAAAGCTGAGGTCCGGAAGATTTAACTCAGGGTGTGAGAGCAGGCTTTCTTTATTTTGAGATGCAATTCCCATACGTTCAAAGCGTTTGGAAGCGTATGAAATATCCTTTTTGATTTGCTCTTTTAGTGACTCCAAAGAATAAAACCTTCTTTCATCTCTTATTTTAAAGAGAATGCTGCATTCCATATGTTCTCCGTAGATCTCCCTATCAAAGTGAATCAAAAAAATCTCAATGGTTTTTTTCAGATTAGGACCAATCGTTGGTTTCACTCCGATATTCATAACCCCTAAATAAAATTGCTGATTGATCGCCGCCAGAACCCCGTAAACACCGTTAGGAAGCCCGTTTATTTCGGTTTCTATATTTGCTGTGGGAAATCCTAATTTTCTGCCCAACTGTTTTCCTTTCACAACCGTACCTGCAATGATTGCCAAAAAAGTCATCCTCCTCCCGCTTCTCCTATTAATGATTTGATGAATGTACAAAAGGATGATGAACCGAAGTATCAAGCCCAAGATTTTCCCGCAATGTCCCGCCGTTATAGTCTCTGCGGTACAGCCCTCTTTCTTGAAGAATCGGAATCACTTTTTCTACAAAGGCATCAAGTGTTCCCGGGATATCCGACCCGATGATAAAACCGTCAGCAGCTTCGGCTTTGAACCAAGTCTCAAGCAAGGAGGCGACCTGCTCTGGTGTACCGATGAATGGAGTCCTTGGAAAAGCCATTTCCCGCGCCACTTCCCGTAGTGTCATGTTTCTGGCTTTCGCTTCTCTCTTAATTCGATCTGTTGTGCTTTGAAAAGCATTCTTTCCAACTTCGCCAATATCGGGAAACGGTTCATCAAGCGGGAACACACTCAGATCGTAATCATCAAAAAATCTCCCCAAATAAGTAACTGCATTCTCAATCGGAATCAATTTTGCAAATTCCCGGTATTTCTTCTCTGCTTCTTCTTCCGTATCTGCCACAATCGGGCTGATTCCCGGAAAAATCAGCACGCTGGAAGGGTCGCGCCCTTGAGCGGCAGCCCGCTTTTTAATATCCGCATAAAATGCGATTGTCTCGCCTAATGAATTGGAATGGGTAAAAATCGCATCTGCATTTTTGGCCGCAAATTGACGGCCTGTTTCTGAAGAACCCGCTTGAAACACGACAGGCTCTCCCTGATTTGAGCGCCCGATATTTAAAGGCCCCTCTACTTGAAAATATTCTCCTTTGTGATTCAGACGATGAAGCTTTGCCGGATCAAAAAACTGCCCTGTTTCTTTATTGTGTATAAATGCGTCCTTCTCCCAGGAATTCCACAAACCACGCACAACATCCAAATGCTCTTGAGCAATAACGTAACGCTCGGTGTGTTCTGGCAGTCTGGTTCTGCTATGATTGCGTGCAGCTCCTTCCTGCGGAGAAGTAACCAGATTCCAGCCAGCCCTCCCCCCGCTGATGTGGTCCAGCGACATTAACTGCCTTGAAATCGTAAATGGCTCAGTAAAAGAAGTAGAGAACGTACCTACTAAACCAATGTTTTTTGTGACGGACGCAAGCGCCGATAATATGGTGATGGGTTCAAATCGATTTAAAAAATGGGGAATTGATTTTTCAGAAATAAATAAGCCGTCTGCAATGAAAATGAAACTGAACAAGCCTTTTTCAGCTGTTTGAGCCTTTTGCTTGTAAAATTCCACGTTTGTACTTGCGGAAGGATCGACTTCAGGGTGACGCCAGCCGTCAGTTGTTCCCCCAACCCCATGAATAATGGCTCCAAACTGAATATCATTTCTTCGCGTCACCTTTTTTCCTCCTTTATCTGAGCGTAATTGGCAAGTGCAAGCTCAAGATTTTTAATACCAATTTCAGTAATCCCTTCATAACGATTACCGCCGCCAACTTCTACCACAGGAACGTGGCGTACTCCGTATTTCACCTGTAAAATGTCTCTCAGCTCTTCCTTCTCCGAAACATCGATATTTTGAAATGCTATTGCTTTTTCATGTAAATAATTTTTGACTTCTTCGCAATATGTACAGCCTTTCTTACTCCAAACCACAACGTTGACAAAATCGCTCATGTTTTATCCCCCTTATTGTTTTGCGGCTAGAACTGCATCACTCAGCAGCTGATAAGACAGCCGTTTTTCGTCTGCATTTTTGATCGGTGAAAAAATGACAAAATCGTTAACTCTGTATGTGTCTGATAAACGTTTTAATTCGTCCGCCGCTTCTTCCTTCGTTCCGGCAATCACCCCGGTTTTTTGGACGATGATGTCATAGGGCTGGCTGACGTTCTCAAGATAGGCTTCGGCTTGTTCGCGGGTACCGACATTCACTCTCCTCCCATCTTGCAAAATCACTTTTATCGATTCACGCGACTCAATATGTTTTTGTGCCTCTTCCTTTGTACGCGCCGCAAAAACAGCGGGAGCAAGGTGAAATTCCGCTTCAGAGCCTGCTGGCAGATGCGTGTCAAAGGCTCGGCGGGCTTCTTTTAGCACTTTCTCTTCACCGTTAATAAAGTAAGCAAAGACAAAAGATATTCCCAGTTTTGCAGCTGAAATTGCGCTCTCTGTGCTTCCCCCCAGCAGAAAAAGTCCCGGCCTGTGTTCAGCCTGCGGTGCCGGCCGCAGTTGCGCAAAACAGTGGGCATCTGGAAAATCATCCCGAATGAAATGAGTGAGATCCTCCAGCTTTTCTTCAAACTTGCGCGCCGGTTTTACATATTCATATTGCAGAGCGTCTGTCGACAGCCGAAAACCGCCGGGCGCTTTGCCTACTCCAAGGTCAATGCGTCCGGGAGCTAATGCAGACAATAGATGAAACTGCTCCGCCACTTTGTATGGGCTATAATGCTGCAGCATCACGCCGCCGGATGCTAAACGTATGGTCTTTGTGCTTGCGGCAAGATACCCTAAAAGAACTTCAGGAGCGGAGCCGGCAATATCACTATTGTTGTGATGTTCAGCGACCCAAAAACGGTAATATCCATACTCTTCAGCCATCTGCGCCAACTTCACCGTATGCTGTAATGTATCGGCTGCGGTTTCTCCTTCACCTGCCAGACTTTGGTCTAATATACTTAAGCGGATCATATCACCGGCTCCTTTATGTGTTCTTTTATTTCATATAAATACTCCGGCGAAACACGGCGGAGAAACCGCTTTGTTCTTTCTTTTTTCGTATGGCGGAAGACTTCATCCGGAGTTCCTTGTTCAACAATGACGCCCTCATCCATAAAAACAACTTGATCTGAAACCCTTTTCGCAAACTCCATTTCATGTGTAACAATGATCATAGTGGCTCCGGTCCTCACAATATCGAGCATGACCTCAAGAACTTCGCCGACCAGCTCTGGGTCAAGCGCAGCTGTCGGCTCATCGAACAGCAGCACATCAGGATTAATGGCAAGCGCCCTCGCTATTCCAACCCTTTGTTTTTGCCCTCCCGATAATTGACTCGGATAAGCGTTCAATTTGTCTTGAAGCCCAACCTTTATCAGCTCGTTCTCTGCTATGGCATACGCGTCTTGTTTTCTCATTTTCCGGGCGACCGTCAAACCCTCCATGACATTTTCAATCACCGTTTTGTGAGTAAACAAATGATATTGCTGAAATACCATTGCTGTCTGTTTTCTGAGCCAGCGAGTGTCTTTTTTTGTCGGAAAACTGCAATTAATCACTTTGTCATGTAAAGAGATGATCCCTTCGTCCGGCCTTTCTAATAAATTAAGGCAGCGTAAAAAGGTGGTTTTCCCTGACCCGCTTGGACCGATAATTGTCACAACTTCTCCTTTGTGCACAGTCAGATTTATTCCTCTTAATACCTGGTGCATGCCAAAACGCTTATGAATATTTTTAATCTCAATCATAAAGTGCCTCCTTGAAATCTGGATGCCTTCCTCTCAAATATTCCATTTACGGTTTCCATCATAAGAGTCAGCACCCAATAGATAATCGCCGCTCCGATAAAGGCTTCCAAAAATGCATAATTATCAGAAGCAACGATAGTCGCTGTCCCTGTTATTTCAGGAACAGCCATTATAGCTGCAATAGAGGTCGTATGCAAAAACCCGATGCCTAAATTTGTGAAGTTAGGGATTGAAACCATCAGCGCCTGCGGCAATATCACTCGACGAAAGGTTTGACCGTGCGTCAGGCCGATTGAATAGGCCGCTTCGACCTGTCCGGTATCCATTGCCAAGATGCCCGACCGGATAATTTCTGTTAAATAAGCACCAGCAGTTAAAGACAAAGCCATGACCACAAACACGGCGACCGGAATCTCATTGGCGGACCAGCCGAGATGAAAAAAGCTGCTGACACGATCCACAATCGGCGGCACGCCTAAATAAATCAGCATAATATGGAGAATGGCAGGTGTACTCCGAAAAAATGACACATAAAGCCTTGAACAAGCCGCCAATCCCTTTATTCTAAAAATTCTGACCATTATATTTCCAAGTGCCGCAAGAAATCCGAGAATGATCGGCAAAACAGCCATCATCAATGTCAGCGGAATGGTTTTTATCATTTCTTTCATGGCGGAAGCAATAAATGGAAAGTCAAATTGCACTCTTCTCCCCTCCTAGTCCCCGTACATATTTCAATGTATGTTCATGTCAAAAACGGTAACAAGTCGTTTTTGATCCTTCTTGATTCGTTTTTCGGCCAATGTAAAGAACCTTTCGAATAAAACTGCTACGGCATAATAAACAACGGATAGCGCAATGTACACTTCAAGAGAATGATTGCTTGAGGTAATCAGTGTTTGGCCCCTTCCCGACATATCCATCACACCTATTGAAAAAGCAAGAGACGTATCTTTTAAAGAACTGATCACCATGTTTCCCATATTCGGAAAAGCCTGCACAAAGGCCTGAGGCAGAACGATGCGCCTGAAAGCCTGCCTTCCGCTGAGACCAATACTGTACGCCGCTTCCGTTTGGCCTTTATCAACACTGCCCGCCCCTGCTCGAATGATTTCAGCTGCTGCTGCGGCATTGCTTAACGCGTATGTTGCAACAGCGGCATAAAACGGATCCATTTTTGATGTATCAATCCCTATCACCCCCGTCAGCGCCGGTATGCCATAAAACACGATAAAAAGCTGCACCATAACAGGTGTACCTCTGAAAAACGAGATATACACTCTTGCAAATTGATTTACAATAGGAAAGTTATAGATGCGGGGCAGCGCTAAAAAGAGCCCCAATACAAACCCGAATAGCAATGACAGCGTTAAAATGTATAATGTAACCGGCAGATAGCCGATTAAGGTCGGTACAAAATCTGCAATCATGCTGATATCAAACGCTTTTTCCATCACGGCTCCCTCTCTTTATACTCAATACTGTTCCTTGGAATAATCGTCGCTCAGCCATTTTAAACTGAGCTCTTTCAGTGTTCCGTCATCAATGATTTCCTGTAATGCTTTGTCAATGTTTTTACGTAACGTTTGTTCATTTTTGTTAAACATAAAATACACTTTGGCATTGGAGAGCGCATCACCGACCGTTTTTTCTTTTATCGCGCTCGTTTTGTTTTGAAAATCCACTGCAAAAGGCGTTGAGATTGTCGCGTCGGCACGGCCTGACTGCAGCTGGTTCGCGGCATCGTTTGAACCTTGGCCCGCATAGGCAATCTCGAATGGGTCGCCATGTTTCTCATTCCATTTTTTCAACACAAGCGCGCCGTTTGAGGTTGCGCTTGTAATGACCCGTTTCCCTTTTAAATCTTCAATCCCGTGAATGGTATCGTTATCTTGAAGGACGGTTATTTTTAAAGGGAAATGATTGTAGGCGACCTCGTTAAAGAGAAACTTTTTTTCACGCTCTTCGCTTTTCTCCATTTGATGTGCCACGATATCGACTTTATGCTGGCCGAGACTGACAAGCAGGTTGGAAAATTCCATCGTTTTGAAAGTGAATTTATAATTCGGCAGACGCTTATCAATCTCTTTGACCAGCTCGACATCATAACCGGTCAAATCGCCATCATCATTAATAAAGCAAATATTCGGAAATTGGGTCCCGGTTCCGACCGTAATCGTCTGCACCTTCTTTTCTCCAGCCCCCGTTGTTTGGCTGCCGCCGCAAGCCGAAAGGACTGTTGTAACGGCAAACAATATTGTCATGACAGCTGCTGTTGTCCTCATCTTATCGCCTCATTTTCAGCTTCATTTATTTTTAAAACTTGATTTTGAGTAATCTGCGCCGAGCCATTTTTGACTCAGCCTTTTTAACGTTCCGTTTTTCTCCAGCTTTTTAATGGCTTGATCCGTATCATCAGCTAAGGTTTGACTGCCTTTATTGAACATGAAATATACCTCAGTATCCAATAACACATCACCGACTGTCCTTTGACGGAAAGCGTGCGTTTTATTTTGAAAGTCGACCGCAAACGGTGTGGATATGGTTGCGTCGGCACGGCCGGTTTCAATTTGATTGGCCGTGTCATTGCTTCCCTGCCCCGCGTATTTCAGATGAATCGGATTGCCGTGAGCTTTATTGTACGACGTGATATAATCCGCTGCATTTGATGTGGCACCGACAATGACTGTTTTTCCGTGTAAATCTTTTAATGTATGAATCTTGTTATTATCCTCTCTCACGGTGATATACATCGGCGAATAGTTATACGGCACTTTATGATACAAAAAACGTTTTTCGCGCTCTTTGTTTTTGGCCATATTGTGGGCGATCACATCAATTTTTTTATTTCCAAGACTCGTCAGAAGATTTGAGAAATCCATCGTCTTAAATTCGAAGGTATATTGAGGCAATTGTTTATCGATGGCTTTCATCACTTCAATGTCGTACCCGGTCAAATCGCCTTTTTCATTTAAAAATGCAATATTCGGAAAATCTGTCCCAGTGCCGACAATAATCGTTTGAGCCTGACTATCCGTTTTCCCGTTTGTTTCCTGTCCGCATCCAGCCAGTAATCCAAACACCGACAGCAGAAAAGCTATTCTCATTCGCTTATTCATAGGCTGCCTCTCATTATGCCCAGCTGGGGGTGCCTAAAAGCGACGGCTCAAATCGTTCCGGAATCAGAACCTTATGCATCATGACACCTATATCCCCATCTTTCTCCTGCTCAAAATACACTTCATACCCCCTCCTTCTGTACATATCGACGAGCCAAGGATGCTTGCGCGCCGAGGTGCCGAGCGTCAGCGCCGGTGCCTTCAGCATATCCCGCAGCACTTTTTCCTCAACATACGTCAGCAGCTTACTGCCGACGCCTTTCCCTTTATATTCCGGCAGCGTTGCAAACCACCATACAAATGGATATTTTGAAGGGGGCGCTTCATTCTCCCATGGAAACCGGATGGTAATTGTTGAGATGAGCTTCCCGTCCCGCTCCAGCACAACTGCTGAATGATTTTTGATATTTTCTGACACCATATGTATGTCAGCTCTTGTGGAAGGCCAATCAATATCCAGCTGCCGAATTGGCTGAAAGGCGCTGTTAACCAGTTTTAAAAACTCCGGTGCATCTTCAACAGTTGCCAATCGAAAAATATCCTCACTCATTTTGAGCACTCTCCTCCACAAAATATACAATTCCTATTTGTTTACTAAGCTTTTATTGTTTATACTATAAAGCATACTTTCATGTTTGACTAATCAAAAAAAATAATCCTTGAGTTCAGAAAATGTAATGATGAAAAGACAGGGGGAGAAGCACATTGGAGTTTCGCTCAATTAAAACGTTTCATACGATTGTTACATTCGGAAGCTTCTATAAGGCTGCGGAAATATTAAACTATTCACAGCCGACAATATCGATGCGCATGAAGCAATTAGAGCAGGATTTAGGCGTGCAATTGTTTGAACGGGGAAAACACCTGCAGCTGACAAAAGCCGGAAGACTCTTTTTCGAAAAAACAGGGGATCTTTTAACTCAATACGAGGCGCTTACGCACACTCTTTCCGACTTAAAGGAAGGGGATGCCGGCATTATCAATGTAGGCATTTCAGAGCCGACTGCAAGCTTCATATTTCCTGATATTCTGAGGGATTTCTTAAATGATTATCCAAAGATAACGGTTAATGTAAACGTAGATGACGCCAATACCTGCAGCCAAAAGCTCTTAGACGGCACTATTGACTTTGCAGTCTGCGGCGAACCGGAACTGATTCTTGAAAATTATTACAAACCGTTTTTTTATGACACTTTAAATTTAATTGTATCTGATCGTCATCGGCTCGCTGAGAAAAAAGCTGTTCATTTATCTGATTTAGAAGGCGAATGTTTTATATTTACGCCTGCCAATTGCCCCATTCGTATTCAAATTGAACAGCACTTGCATAAGGCATTTAGTAATCATTACAAGAAAATGGAGCTCACAAGTAGCATGGCACATGAATATTACGTGCGAGAAAACATTGGTATTTCAATCTTCACCAGTACGGCACATTCTAAACCGCTGAAAGGCACAAAAGTCATCCCCATTATCAATCTAGACATATCACCGCCTATAGGGCTTTTGACAAACAGAAAAGAAAAACATTTTGACAGCGCGACAAAGGACTTAATTGATCGAATTAACAACTGCTTCCATCAGCGCAGCCAAGAGCTGAAAGCTGCGGTCAGTTCCGAATTATAAATGGCAGAAATGACAACGGTCATTCCGCACGAAAAATAAAAAGCATCTCCTGATTTTCAGGAGATGCTTTCAGCGTTTAAAGCTCAATCGATTCACCGACGGCCATGACTTTTCCGACTCCGCCCGGCAGGCTGTCTGCAAATGCTTCCGGGTCTTGCTCGATGACCGGGAATGTATTGTAATGAACCGGTACAACTTGTTTTGCCCGCAGCCATTCTGCAGCTAGTTTGGCGTCTTCAGGCCCCATCGTAAAGTTGTCACCGATCGGCAGGAAGGCAAGATCAATATGGTTCAGCTCCCCGATCAGCTTCATGTCAGAGAAAAGAGCCGTATCGCCGGCGTGGAAGATCGTTTTGCCTTCAACAGTCAGCAGAATACCGGATGGCATGCCTGTGTAGGTGATCGTTTTATTTTCTTCGTCAGTGATGGCAGATCCATGAAAGGCCTGTGTAAGCTTCACTTTCCCAAAATCAAACTGATGGGAGCCGCCGATGTGCATAGGGTGAACATTTAACCCTTTCCATCCCAAATATACAGCCAGCTCATTCGGTGCCACAACCAGCGCGTTATTTTGCTTTGCGATTTGCTCAGTGTCGCCCACGTGGTCATTGTGGCCGTGAGTCAATAAGATAGCGTCCGCTTTTGCATCCTCCGGCTTCAAGTCGGTTAACGAATTTCCTGTCAAAAACGGGTCAAATAAAATATGGTGGTCATTCGTTTCTACTGCAACTACAGAATGTCCGTGATACGTTACTTTCATTTCCTTCACCTCGTCACTTTGTTTTTGATGTTTTCATTTTCCCTTTTTAAGATGCTGAAAAACTTATGTGGATTGATTCTTGTTAATCACATTGAGGCCCCCGGTTGCTTCAATTACAGTTCCTGTCACCAGGTCTGAGTTCTCTTCGCACAAAAAGGTAATGATTCTGGCGATATCTTCTCCGGTGCCGGATCTTCCTATCGGCGTTTTTTCTTTACCGATACGCTGTCTGGCTTCCTCAATTGACGCTTCCTTCATGTCGCCGACAATGTCGCCCGGGCAAACCATATTAGCGGTTATGCCCGATTCAGCTTCTTCTATCGCAATTGTTTTTGTTAAAGAAGCCAATCCCACTTTTGCGGCGCCGAAAGCGGAGCGGTGAAGCCAGCCGGGTGCGTGTGCCGCGCCTTGAAATCCGTACGTGATGATACGCCCGAATTGCTGTTTTCTCATGACCGGAATAACTGCTTTGAATAAGTGAAAGACGGCGCTTAAATTCCCTTCCAGCATACCGTACCATTCGTCATCGGTATAATCAGCTAACTTTTTTCGTTCAAATATGTATGGCCCCGCGTTGTTAATCAAAAAGTCGATTCTCCCGAAGCGGTCCAAGGCAGCGTCTGCGATGCGCAGCAAATCTTCTTTTTTGGTGACATCACCTTTTACAAATTGCAGCCGGTCAAGGTAATCAGGACAGGCTTCCTTCAGGCGGTTTACTGCCTCTTCATCCTGCCTGTAATTCACTGTTACTGAATACCCCTTTGCAAGCAATGTTTCAGTCACTTTGCGGCCTAATCCCTTCGAACCGGCAGTAATTAAAGCATGTCGCACATGAATACCTCCCAAAGCAACGTCGCCGCTTTTCAATAAAGTGTTTCTTCTTCTACTTTACTATAAAAGGCCGGCAATATCACTTTTTACACTTTGCCATACAAAAAAAGCTGCCTATAATAGACAGCTTATTCCGCAGAAGATGAAGGCTCTTGATCCGGGATATCCACATAACCGCTTTGATATGCTTCGGAAATGAGCCTTGTTGTCTCCTGGCTTTCTTGTTCATCATAAATATAGCGTTCCGGTTCTTTTTTCATCCTTCTGCCTCCCATCGTTATAGGGGTAGGTTGGCTATAATGACGGGATTTTATGAAGGAAATTTTAACAAACTCCGGCAGCCACGCAAGCTTTCGCCTTTACGAGCGCCTCCTCAACCTGTTTGAAGCCCGTGCCTCCTGCGCTCATTCTTTTTTCGACCGCATGATAAGGATCCAAAACAGTGTAAATATCTTCTTCGAAGAGATCGCTCGCCTTCTGAAAATCGTCAAACGGCATGTCGCTTAAATAGATTCCTTTTTCGATGCATGTGTACACAAGCTTTCCGACCACTTCGTGCGCTTCTCTGAATGGCATTCCTTTCTTCGCTAAATAATCAGCCAGTTCCGTCGCATTTGAAAAATCTTGTTTTGTCGCTTGCTTCATGACGTCTTTGTTAACAGTCATTGTTTGAATCATGCCTGTGAAGATTTGCAGGCTGCCTTCGACCGTTTTCACCGTGTCAAACATGCCTTCTTTGTCTTCCTGCAGGTCTTTGTTATAAGCGAGCGGAAGGCCTTTCATGATCGTAAACAGCCCCATCATGTCACCGTACACGCGCCCTGTTTTGCCGCGGATCAGCTCAGCCATATCCGGATTTTTCTTCTGCGGCATCATGCTGCTTCCCGTTGCGTACGTATCGTCTAGCTCAATGAATTTAAACTCCTGCGAGCACCACAGAATGATTTCTTCAGAGAAACGGGAAAGGTGCATCATCAGCATGCTGCTGTTGCTTAAAAATTCCAAAATGAAATCTCTGTCGCTGACGCCGTCGAGGCTGTTTTCATAAATGGAATCAAAGCCGAGCAGCTCTGCTGAATACTCACGATCGATCGGGAAGGTGGTACCCGCGAGCGCTCCGCATCCGAGCGGAGATTTGTTGATCCGCTTCATTGAATCCTGAAAACGTTCCTTGTCGCGCTCCAGCATCCAGAAATACGCAAGCAGATGGTGAGCGAATGAAATCGGCTGGGCGCGCTGAAGATGAGTGTAGCCCGGCAGAATGGTTTCAATATTTGCTTCTGCCTTATCAATAAGCGCGCCTTGGAATGCCTCTAGCAGCTCGATAATGTGAGCGACATGGTTTTTCAGGTATAAATGCATGTCAGTTGCCACCTGGTCATTCCGGCTTCTTCCGGTATGCAGCTTGCCGCCGACAGGGCCGATTTCGTCAATCAGCATTTTCTCAATGTTCAAATGAATATCTTCATAATCAACTGAGAACTCTAATGCCCCGTCTTCTGCTTTTTGCAAAAGGGCATTCAGTCCCTCACGGATTTTCAGCTCTTCTTCTTCTGTCAGGATACCGCATTTTTTCAGCATGGCAGCATGTGCGAGAGACCCTGTAATGTCTTCGGTCACTAAATGTTGGTCAAATGATATGGACGCGCCGAATTCGTCGACCCATTTTTCCGGTGTTTTTTGGAATCGGCCTCCCCAAAGCTTCTTCATGCTTTAATCTGCTCCTTCTTTTTCACGATGCTGTTCACTTTTGTCGGAAGTCCCCAAAGCTCGATAAATCCGATTGCCGCATGGTGATCAAACGCATCGTCTTTTGTATATGTTGCAAGTTTTTCATCATATAGAGAGTATTCTGATTTACGCCCCTCTACAATCGCATGGCCTTTAAACAGCTTCACGCGAACGATGCCTGTAACGTGTTTTTGCGTTTCTTTTAAGAAAGCGTGCAGCGCGTCTTTTAAAGGTGAGAACCATAAGCCGTTGTAAATGATTTCTGACAGCTTTTGTTCGATGGCCGGTTTAAAGTGCGCGACCTCTTTCACTAATGTCAAATCTTCCAGTTCTTTGTGTGCTTTGATAAGCGTCATCGCACCCGGACATTCGTATACTTCACGGGATTTAATGCCGACAAGGCGGTTTTCCACGTGGTCGATACGTCCGACACCATGCGCGCCTGCAATTTCGTTCAGTTTTAAAATTAATTCAGAAAGTGAGTAAGAGACGCCGTCGATGGATACAGGCACGCCTTGTTCAAATGCGATTTCTATCACTTCCGGTGTATCCGGTGTTTTTTCCAGCGGCGCTGTAAGGTCGTATGCTCCTTCTGGCGGAGCAGCCCACGGATCTTCTAAAATGCCGCACTCATTTGCGCGTCCCCAAAGGTTTTGATCAATGGAATATGGGCTGTCAAGATTAATCGGAATCGGAATGCCGCGGCTTGCCGCATATTCAATTTCTTCTTCACGAGACCATTGCCATTCCCGAACCGGAGCGATGACTTCAAGGTCAGGATTCAATGATTTAATTGATACCTCAAAACGCACCTGGTCATTTCCTTTCCCTGTGCATCCGTGCGCAATTGCCTGCGCCTCTTCTTTTTCTGCGATCTCGACTAATTTTTTTGCAATAAGCGGTCGAGACAATGCGGACACGAGCGGATATTTCCCTTCATACATCGTGTGAGCCTGCAAAGATAACAGCGCGTAATCCTGGGCGAATTCTTCTTTTGCATCGATCACGTAAGAATTTGTTGCGCCGACTTCAAGCGCTTTTTGCTGAACAAACGCCAGGTCCTTGCCTTCGCCGACATCCAGACAGCAGGCGATGACATTATACCCTTGCTCTTGAAGCCATTTTATCGCGACGGAAGTATCGAGACCCCCTGAGTATGCTAATACGACTTTTTTCTGTTCTGCCATGATAAAAATCTCCTCTCAACCCTGTTTCTTTTGTATAAAAATAAATTATATTTAATAAAAATACATTTTGTATGTATACACTTTAACAAGTAAGTTCCTTTTTTTCAAGACTTTTATTAAAAAAACTTCACCCATTTTTCCAGGTGAAGTTTCGTAGTATTTATTCATTTACTTGTCTTTTCTGATTTCTCTGACCACATGGGCGATCTCCGGAATAATCAGCTTATTCATCGCCAGCTTTACCGCACCGCTGGAGCCTGGCGTTGAAAAAATGGCTGTGTGTTGGATAACGCCGGCTGTGGCTCTCGACATGATCGCACTGGAGCCGATGTCTTCTGTATAACTGAGCATCCTGAATATTTCTCCAAAGCCGGGCAGCTCTTTAGAAAACAACGGCGTAATGGCTTCAATGGTGACGTCCCTCTTTGCAATACCCGTCCCGCCGTTTAAAAGGACCGCGTCCGTCTGATCATCCATGCATCCCGCTAAGACAGACCGCTGCAGGGCATCCTTTTCGTCTTTTACAATTTCATATGCAGCGATCTGATGGCCTGCTTCTTCTAAAAATGAGATCATCAGCCTGCCGCTTTTATCCGTTTCTTCCGTTCTCGTATCACTGACAGTAATCACTTTGCACCGGACAATATCGGGTGCTTCTTGTTTATGCTCTTGAACGCTCATTGGCTCACCTCTTTGTTTTTTTCTACCTTTATCATGCTTCAACAAAAAAGCACATTCAAGAGAATGTGCTTTTTGCATTATTTAGCTAAACGAACAACGTCTCGTGCAATCATGACTTCCTCATCAGTCGGAATGATCATAACTTTTACTGGAGAATGAGGGTAGCTGATGAACGCTTCCTCACCGCGTACGTTATTAAGCGCAGGATCCCAGTATACACCCATAAATTCCAGGCCGCGAAGAACGCGTTCTCTGACTTCTACGCTGTTTTCACCGATACCGGCAGTAAAGATAATCGCATCCACACCGCTCATTCTGGCAGCGTAAGAACCGATGTATTTGTGGATGCGGCTCGCAAAGACTTCAAGCGCAGTTTCCGCGCGCTCATTTCCTTGTTTCGTTGCTTCAACGATGTCACGAAGATCGCTTGAGAAACCGGAGATGCCAAGCAGTCCGCTTTTTTTGTTTAATGTATTCAGTACTTCGTCAGCTGTCTGGCCTGTTTTCTCCATAATGTATGGGATAAGGGCAGGGTCGATGTTTCCAGAGCGTGTACCCATTGCAACACCGGCAAGCGGCGTGAAGCCCATAGATGTATCAATTGATTTTCCGCCTTCAACAGCTGCAATACTTGCGCCATTGCCAAGGTGGCAGGAAATCAGGCGTAAATCTTTCAACGGACGGCCGAGAAGCTCTGCCGCACGCTCAGTCACATATTTATGAGAAGTGCCGTGGAAGCCGTATTTACGGATACCGAATTTTTCATAGTATTCGTATGGCAGGCTGTACAGGTAAGACTGCTCAGGCATTGTCTGATGGAATGCCGTATCAAAAACAGCAACCGCAGGGACATTTGGAAGCACTTCTTTGAAGGCTTTAATTCCGACGATATTTGCCGGGTTGTGCAGCGGCGCCAATTCAGAAATATCTTCAATCTCCTGAATTGTTTCGTCCGTTAATAAAACGGAATCGCTGAATTTTTCTCCGCCGTGTACCACGCGGTGTCCAATTCCGTCAATTTCATTTAAATCTTTGATAATGCCGAATTCTGTCAGCTTATTAAGCAGCATTTTAACCGCTACCGCATGATCAGGTATATCAGTTACTTCTGTATTTTTTTCGCCGTTTACAGAAATCGTGAACACACTGTCGGCGATACCGATTCGTTCAACTAAGCCCTTCGTTAAAACGGTTTCTGAAGGCATTTCGAAAAGCTGAAATTTCAAAGACGAGCTTCCTGCGTTAATTGCAATAATTTTGGACATGATTGACGCTCCTTTTTACTCTGTATCAACATCTTCGTTTTTCGTACTTTTTTCCCGGGTGAATCATCATTTTCTCCCGAAAAATATCTGACTTTTCCATTTAAACATTGTCATGTCGGCTTTTCAAGTCAACTTGTGTATTGATAACGCTTACAATAAGAAGTCGTTATTTTCAGACACATTACCTTTGCGCTTAACATTGATTAACGCTTACATTCTGCAGTTTCTCCTTTCGTATTTTGTGTTTTGAAACCCTATTCAATTCGTTTATCTGCCCCCAGATGTTCATACAAAAAAACAGCTTAAGCTTCCTCATATGACGGACGCTCAAACTGTTTTTTCATTTTCTATTTTTCCTTAGTAAACCACGCATCTATTTGCGCCATCATGTCGAGCATCGCCTTCTGGTTGGAGAAAGACGGCAGATTCGCAAGCAGAATTTGGTTCGGCGCTTTCGTCTCTTCATCTGTTTTCTGAAGCACAAGGATACTTTTGGCATGGGCTTCGTCTTTAAAAATTGATTTCGGCAGCTGCAATAGTGCATTGATATGAACCTTGTCCTTGAAAAACTGCTTCAGCTTGTCGCTTTGAGAGCTTTCAAACAAATGATTCGGGATCATAAAGAACAGGTAGCCGCCCGGTTTCGTATGCTTGACGCTTTGCTCAATAAACAAATGATGGGCGAAGGAATGGCCTTCATCCGCTTTCAGTTGAAAGGCTTTTGCCCCTTCGTCATTCGGATAATAGCCAACCGGCAGATCGCATATCACTGTGTCAACCGGATCGATAAACAGTGGCTCGAGGCTGTCCTGGTGGAACAGTTCCAGCTCTTTTTTCAGAAGGTTCGCCTGGTCATAGGCGATTTTCAAGAGCACGTCATCTATCTCTATGCCATAGCTTTTCGCCGTATTTTCAGACAGCTGGTTTAACACGGTGAACAGAAGATTTCCCGTTCCGACAGCCGGATCAAGAAGCGTTAACTCCTTTTTTCCTGCCATAAACTTATTTACCAGATAACTGATAAAAAGCCCGATTGTGTCTGGTGTCATTTGTCTGTTTGGATGGGATATATCCTTTAATCCCTTTAGGACGGCAAGCTGGAATGCTTTGCGCACCCACTCGTGCTCATATGTGTCAAATTCGGCTTTTTCAAGCAGTGCTTGAAGCTTTTCAGCCTTCTCATTCGGCAGCTTCAGCTGATCCGTTTTTTCAAGAAAATACATTTCTCCCGCTTCGGCAAGCGCTTCTATATATGAAATCTGCAATTCATTTTTTATGATGATTGCGGCATCATCCAGCAGCCCGTATACCGCACCTACATGATCGTTTTGCATAATGTGTTCCTCCTTGCCATGAAAAAAGCTCCGGCGGCAGCCTGGAGCTTTTTTCACCTGCTTACTTCAATAATGCCTTGGCAGCCTCAATCGGCTCTTCATAATTCGGGTGGTTCGTTGCTTCGCTTACATATTCAGCGTAAACAACTTTTCCGTTCTCATCAAGCACAAATACGGAACGCGCAAGCAGACGAAGTTCTTTTATGTATACACCGAACGCTTCGCCAAATGACATGTCTTTGTGGTCTGACAGAGTTTCTACTTTGTCAATTCCGTTTGCTCCGCACCAGCGCGCCTGTGCAAATGGAAGGTCCGCACTGATTGTGTAAATGTTGACATCTCCAAGCTTTGCAGCCTCTTCGTTAAAGCGGCGGGTTTGTGCATCGCAAACGCCTGTGTCAATTGAAGGGATAACAGAAATAATCGTTACTTTTCCTTTCATGTCAGCTAACGATTTTTCTTCAAGGCTGTTTGTCAGCACTGTGAAATCAGGAGCTTGATCCCCTACTTTCACTTCTTGTCCGACAAGCGTAACCGGACCGCCTTTAAATGTAATTTCAGCCATTATAATTCCTCCCTTTCGTATGTATGTTTCTATCATAGTAAAGTTTCTTGCAAACTGCAAAGTTTATGCCAAAAAAAGTTAACTGCGGCCGCCGCAGTTAACCCTTCTTTAATAATTCATATTGTTCATTTGGTTTTGATTTTGGCCTTGGTTTTGATTCTTGTTATTTTTCTTAAACATTTGCTGTATGCGTTCCAGTGTTTGAGGGGCTGCGTCTAGAATTTTCTCAATCAAATGTGTATTTTCATCTAAATGAAGCATTCTGATGCCAGTCGAACCGACAATTAAAAACGCGATCGGCGTAATGGACACACCGCCTCCGCTTCCGCCTCCGAAGGGCAGTTTTTGTTCTCTTGTTTCATCGTCTTCCGATTTTTTCTCAGCCGGCTTGCCGCCAAACTCGCTGCCGCCTGCGGCGAATCCGAATCCGACTTTAGAAACGGTTAAAATCACGCTTCCATCCGGTGTTTCAACCGGATCCCCGATGATTGTGTTAACATCAATCATTTCCTTCAAGTTTTCCATTGCGGTTTTCATTAAACCTTGGATGGGATGGTCTGCCATATACGCTTCCTCCTTAAACTGATGAATCATTCTTTGAAGTCATTCGAGCCGACGGATTTTTCTTTAATACAGAAAGCTCCCGTCCGTATTTGACGAATTTGAAAGCTGCAAGCATAGCATGTCCAAAGCGAAAAAAGAATATACACTGAAAATGGGTCTTGGAAACAGGGACTTGAAACGATGGAATCACTTCATAAACAGGCTTGTTCACAAAGTCTAAATGGTCATGAAGCATAGCTGCGATACCGCCTTTGACTCCCCATACGGCACCCGTTAACACACCTGTCACTGCTGCGTCATGAACCCCGACAACTGTGATCCATTCGAGTTTTGTGATATGCAAATGCGCTATAAAAGAGGCGCTGATTTTCCTTAACTTAGTGACATGATGCAGAAGCATTTCAATTTTATTGATGCTTTGCTGCACATCATCAAACGTAATTTTTTTCTTGCTGCTGCTTTTTTTCACTTTCGATTTTGTGTTCTGTCTGATATCGACTGTTCCGTCATCTTTGTTCACCTTAATCGCCGGAATTGTTTTTTTAATCCGAACCAGGCCAAACAGCGTTGTAATTTTCAAAGTTATTTTGTCATTATCCTCAGCATGAAGATACTCCGCGGCAACATGAATTTTCATTCTGAGAAGCAGCACGATACCTATAAGAATAAGAATGGCTGACAGCACATATACCATATTCTTTCACTTCCTCTAGGAAGCATTATCGCCCATTCAGCAAAAAATAAACCCGGACAGGGTCCGGGTTTAGCTGTTATTTACGATATAATTTTTCGTGCACCACAGTTGTATCAGCAATGTAATCGTGAATCCCCTGTTTTTTAGGAGAAAAAGCGACGATGATATATAAAATCCAAATTTTATCAATATACCGCCCGACCACTTCACGGAAAATCACAGTGCTCCATGTCAGCTTATGGCCCTGCTTGACAGAAATTACTTTAAGGCCGAACACCATTTTTCCGAGCGTTTGTCTGAAGTATTTGGTCATCAGCGCAAAGTATGCCAGATAAACGAAAAGCGTTGTGATGCTGTACGCTGAGATGGTGAACATGTCGGATGTTTTCGGCAGATCCAGTAAAGTAAAGATGGGAGAAACGATTAAATGGTTTAACCCCCACACAACGAGCCAATCAAGCAGGAAAGCCCAAAAACGGACCCAAAAGCCCGCATATGCGTGTGTGAGCTGTTCCGCTTGATCCGGGCCTGCGATGTCGCTGCGCTCTAACTCTTCATATGTCGCATCCATTATTGATCCCTCCTACTTCGCATAGAGATACATCATTCTCGGCGAACCGGATTGTGAAAGAACTTCTCTCATATTCAGAAAATCAATTTCACTTTTAAACATTTTGTTCGCTCCCATGGTAAACAGAGAGCCTAATCCGAAGCTTTCCTCGTAAGAGACGACAGAAGCGTTTTTCAAGTTTTTATGATCCTTTTTCATGGCCGCAATTGTATCATCATAAAATCCGAGTTCATCCACAAGATTCAGTTTTTTCGCCTGCCGCCCGTCATACACGCGTCCGTCCGCGATTTTCTTTACTTCCGCTTTCGATATGCCGCGGCCTTCCGAAATGACATCGACAAAGCCTTCATAGGAGTTATCAACCATAGATTGCATGATATTTTTTTCTTCTTTTGTCATCTCACGGGAAGGAGACATAATGTCCTTGTGAGCCCCGCTTTTAATGGTCTCAAAAGAGATGCCGAGCTTATCAGCCAGCTTTGAGTAATTCACGCTCTCCATGATAACCCCAAGAGATCCTGTCAGGGTTTCCGGTGTCGCAAAAATTTTATCGGCAGCTGTTGAGATATAATAACCTCCGGAAGCTGCCATCGACCCCATTGACACATAGATTGGTTTTTTTGATTCTTTTTTTACTTCTTCCAGTTTTTTATGTATTTCGGCACTTTCATACACTCCGCCTCCCGGAGAGTTTACCTTGAGTACGATCCCTTTAACCGCATCATCCTCTTTTGCCTGCTCAAGATTTTTTAAGAATGTTCGGTGGTTATACCCGTCTGAACCGAGCAGACTGCTTGAATCACCATTATCCTGAATGGTGCCGCTGACCTCCAAAACGGCGATTTTGCTGGAAAGGCTTCCGTTTTCAAGTGTCACTTCCTGGGATTCATCTGTCAGTGATGTAAGGTCTGTTTGAGCACCCTTGACACTTTCAAAGAAACTCATTGAGATACTGACGATGATGGACACGCCAAAAATTCCAAGGGCGATCACTAATGCGATCCATCTTTTTGCATTCATTTTTTCTCCTCCTTTTTCCCAAACTCTCTCATTATACGATTCAAATGAAAAAATGTTTCATTGATGAGAAAGCTCCGGCTTAACGGGCCGCCGGCAAACGTGGTACACTTATGACCAAAGGTATTTTATCACAAATACTGGATGGCAGAAAAACTTAAATATGACAGCAAAGGGGAAATGGGATATGACCGATCATCGCCGTAATGTTTATTTTTTTCACAAACAGGACCAGGAAACAAACAAACAAGTCAGCTCCTTAACACAATTGGCTGAAGAGAACGGATTTACTGTTGTCAATCAGCCTTCTGACGCCAATATTATTGCCAGTGTAGGCGGAGACGGTACATTTTTGCAGGCGGTCAGAAAGACGAATTTCCGTGACGACTGCTTATACGTCGGCATCACCAAAAAGGGGAAAGCTCATTTATACTGTGATTTTAATAGTGATGAGCATGAAAAAATGGTGGATGCGATGACGTTTGAACAAATTGAGGTCAGAAAATATCCGCTGATTGAAGTGACAGTGGATCAGACCAGTCCTTTTCATTGTTTAAACGAAGTTTCCATTCGTTCGAGCATAATTAAAACCTTTGTGATGGATGTGCTGATTGACGATCTGCACTTCGAAACGTTCAGAGGAGACGGGATGATTATTTCCACGCCTACAGGCAGCACAGCTTATAATAAGTCTGTGGCCGGAGCTGTCGTTGATCCGCTGCTACCCTGCATGCAGGTGACGGAGCTTGCTTCGCTTAACAATAATACCTACCGCACGCTAGGCTCTCCGTTTGTCCTCAGCTCTGAACGAAAGCTGACGCTTCGTGTGGTGCAAGCCGGAAATGAACACCCGATTATCGGTTTGGACAATGAAGCACTCAGCACAAGAAACGTGAAAACGATTGAAATCAAGCTGTCTGATAAAAAAATAAAAACCGTGAAACTAAAGGACAATTCATTTTGGGAGAAAGTAAAACGGACATTTTTATAGAAAAAAGAAAAGGACAGGCTATTCGCCTGTCCTTTTTACTGTTGATTCTCATATACAATCTGACCGTTGATAACGGTTTTTTCTATCTTTAAAAGATGAAGCTGTTTCGGGTCAATTGTAAACGGATCTTCACTGAGAACGGTAAAATCCGCGTCATACCCTTCGGCTATTTTCCCCCGTGTCTGCTCTTTGTAAATGATCTCAGCACTTCCTGCTGTATAAAGCCTGATAGCTTCATATACTGTTAAACACTCGCTTTCGTTATAGCTCGGACCGTTCTGTTCGCGGATGCTTGTCCGGAGCACCGCAGACTGGATGCCGAGAAGCGGCTCAACAGGCTCAATCGGAGCATCAGAACCCCCTGCACATAAAATGCCTTTAGAGATCAGTGTTTTCCAAGCAAAAGCTGTTTTCATACGGTCTTCTCCAAGACGGTCAATCACCCATGGAAAATCACTGGCGACAAAATGAGGCTGAAGATCAAGAGCAATCGGCATGCGTGCTGCTTTTTCAATCAGCTCATCATTCAGCACCTGCGCATGGATCAAGCGATCATGCCGGCCGCTTTTTGGCGGATGCTGCTCGACAGCCTGCAGCACTTTTTCAAAGGCAAGGTCGCCAATGGCATGAACGGCAACCTCCATTCCTTTCTCTCTCGCTTTTTGAACGAGGCGGCTGAGTGTTTCATCATCATGGACTTGAACACCGTTTGTGGAAGGATCGTCATGATACGGTTCTTTTAACAAAGCTGTTCTCCCGCCAAGCGCTCCATCAGAAAATAGTTTCATCGCACCGAATTCAACGTACGGGCCAGACGGCTTCTTCATTTGCTCCCACCGATCAACCGCTTCATGATGAACGAGCAAATGACAGCGAAACGGATACTTTCCGCTTGCCGCAGCCGTCTCATAAGCATTCATCGGAACGGACACATCGCCATAATAAGACAAATCTTCCGAATGGCCGCCTGTCAGGCCTTTTGTCCAGCAATCCTGAATGGCCGCTGTAAGCGCCTGATCAACATAGTGCTGAGATACAGGCGGAACGGCTTGCAGGACCAGATCCTGCGCCTTATCAAACAGAAGCCCAGTCGGCTCGCCATCTGCATCTCTGCCAATCACTCCGCCATCGGGATCAGGAGTGGCTTTTGAAATTCCCGCGGCTTGCAGCGCCGCAGAATTGACCGCTATTGCATGCCTGCATACCCGCTTGAGCAGGACGGGCCTGTCCGGGAATAAAGGATCAAGGTCATGCTTCGTCAAATAAGCCGGCTTCTGGAATTGATTTTCATTCCAGCCCTCTCCAATGAGCCAATCGTCTTCAGACAGGCTCTCTTCTCTTGCCTTCGCAGCCTGCAGCACAGCTTCTTTAGATGTAAACGAAGACAGATCAAGCTGGAGCTGTTTTTCTCCGTGCCCGATCAAATGCAAATGGCTGTCCACAAATCCTGGAAACATGACTGCTCCGTTCAAACTGATGTCTTTTGTTTCCGGTGAACTGTATTTCTTCTTCAGACTCTCATAGCTGCCGGTGCCTTTTATGACACCATCCTCAACATAAACAGCCTCCGTTTGGTGGCCTTCTTCGAGCATCGTATAAATGAAACCGCCGTGCCATATCGCCTTCATTCACGTTCACTCTCTTTCTTTACGCCTTTTTATTGGCTTTGAGCTGTTCTTCACGTTTTCTTAATTCCACTCGTCTGATTTTTGCAGAAGCCGTTTTCGGCAGGCTTTCGACAAATTCAATCTCTCTTGGATATTTGTATGGAGCCGTAATGGTCTTCACATGATTTTGCAGAACTTTGACAAGCTCATCACTGCGTTTTTCGTGATCTTGCAGGACAACGTATGCTTTAACGATGGAGCCTCTTATTTCATCAGGGCTTGCGACAACAGCACATTCTTTGACTTCAGGGTGCTTCACGAGCGCATCTTCCACTTCGAATGGCCCGATCGTGTAGCCGGAGCTGATAATGATATCGTCATTCCGGCTTTCAAACCAGAAGTAACCATCCTCATCTTTTCTTGCTCTGTCTCCTGTTAGGAAATAATCGCCGCGAATTTGTGTTTTCATTCTGTCCGGATCTTTAAAATATTCTTTAAAGAGCGCCGGGGTGCTGAGGTGAACAGCGATATCACCAACCTCACCAGTTTTGCAGATTTCACCGTCTTCATTGATGATCTCCACCTGATTTCCCGGTGTCGGTTTTCCCATGCTTCCCGGTTTAATGTCCATATCCTTTAAGACACCGACTAAAAGCGTGCTTTCTGTTTGGCCGTATCCGTCTCTGACCTTGACGCCGAAATGCTTTTGGAACACGTCAATCACTTCGCGGTTGAGCGGCTCACCGGCTGAAACAGCGCTGTGCAGGGCTGAAAGATCGTAGCTATCTAAGCCTTCGACCTTTGCCATTAAACGGTATTCCGTCGGCGTACAGCAGAAAACATTGATTTTGTAGCGGTTTAAAAGCTCTAAATATTTTTCAGCTTTGAATCTGCCTTGATACACAAAACCTGTTGCTCCGCTTCCGAGTACCGCCAATAGCGGACTCCACACCCATTTTTGCCAGCCTGGCGCAGCAGTCGCCCATACGGTATCCTGTTCAGAAATATCAAGCCATGCACCGGCAGATGTTTTTAAATGAGCAAATGCCCATCCATGTGTATGTACAACACCTTTCGGCTGTCCCGTTGTTCCGGAAGTATAAGACAAGAACGCCATGTCTTCTCTTGTTGTATCAGCAGTTTGAAAACGGCTTCCATCCGCATCAATCGTTAATAGATTTTTCCATCCGGCATCATTTTCACCAATCGACAGTTTAATCAGGCGGTCTGCAGTACTGACATCACGGAAAGCGCCAATAAAAGCAGAATAAACAATGGCGCCTTTCACTTCGGCATGTTCAATCCGGTATTCAAGATCTTTCGCACGAAGCATTTCAGAACAAGGAATAACGACCATTCCCGATTTCAGGATAGCCAGATAAACGGCATAGGCTTCGAGCACACGCGGCACCATTACAATCAGTTTATCTCCCTTTTTAAATCCAAGATCAGCCAGAGCCGCACCGATTTTATTTGTTTCTTCCATAAGCTTTTCATACGACCATGATTTTTGTTTGCCCGATTCATCCTCCCATAATAGGGCGGTTTTTTGTCCAGTTGCACTGAACTTTTCGATTTCATTAACTAAATTGTATTCCATTGGGGCAATTAAATCTTCTCGTTTCAACACGAACAACTCCTCACTTTCTCCACCCATTATACATAAATACATGCCGTTTCCGTAAGGATATGCCTAAAAACAAGCTCCATAAACATCGGTTTTTATAGGCCGCTGGTCCTTTTTTATAAAAAAACGAAAAAGAGTGGGGAAAAACCCCACTCCTAAGCCATTATGTGAAATTGTAAATTAGAATTGTCCTCCGCCCATGTTTTGTTGAGCAAAAGATACAAGACGTTTTGTGATCTCTCCTCCAACAGAACCGTTAGCGCGAGAAGTTGTTTCTGCTCCAAGGTTTACACCGAATTCAGAAGCGATTTCCAATTTCATTTGGTCGATAGCTTGAGCAGCTCCTGGTACTAAAAGGTTGTTGCTGTTACCTGAGTTATTGTTAGCCATGTGTCTCACCTCCTTGTGAGTATAGAATGTGTTAAAACACATGGCTTCATACAGAAAATCTTTGGTAATTGTATACAGGAGCCGGCTCTTAGTTAAAAGAGTTCTGCGAATTTGTCGTTTGCTTCTTGTTCGCTATATAATGTCATTGTTTCAATGTGATCAACCGCCTCTTGAATCAGCGGTTCAAAATCCACAAAGCTCTCAAAGTGTTCGATTTTTTCTTTTTTCGGGCGTGTTTTCGGGCTTGGCGGCGTAAAGATCGTGCAGCAATCTTCAAATGGCTGGATGCTTGTTTCGTATGTGCCGATTTCCCGTGATATTTCGATGATTTCTGTTTTATCCATAGCGATTAACGGACGCAGAATCGGTGTAGACGTAACCGCATTAATCGCGTACATGCTTTCAAGCGTCTGGCTCGCTACCTGTCCGAGGCTTTCCCCCGTAATAATCGCGAGCCCGTTTCTTTTTTCTCTGATTCTGTCGGCAATTTGAAGCATTAAGCGGCGGGTTGCCGTCATCGTATAGTTTTCAGGAATTTGTTTTTGGATCAGCTCTTGCGTCTTTGTAAACGGGACGATATGAAGCGTCATGCTTCCTCCGAAGCGAGACAGACACTTCGCTAAGTCCATCACTTTTTGTTTCGCACGTTCGCTTGTGTATGGCGGGCTGAAGAAATGGACAGATTCTACTGACAGTCCTCTTTTCATTGCGTAAAAACCGGCTACCGGGCTGTCAAAACCGCCGGAAAGCATCAGCATCGCTTTCCCTGCTGAACCGACAGGAAGTCCGCCGGCTCCTTTTTCATTGCGAATCGTCAAAAAGGTTGCTTCCTCCCTGATTTCAATTCTGAGCGGAATGTCTGGATTGCGGACATCAACTGTCAGCCCTTCTGTATTTCGCAATATATGGCCGCCGATTTCAGCGTTCATTTCATTCGTATCTAATTCAAACTGTTTATACGCTCTCTTTGTCGCGACTTTAAACGTATCACCAGGCTGATATTGATCCTTGATCGCCTGCAGGGCAGTTGTCTTAATATCGTCAAGGCGGCTCTCACACTTAATGGCCAGACTGAAGCTTTGAATGCCAAACACCTGTTTCAAGTGAGGAAAAAGAGCCTCAGGATCCACTCCATTTAATGTTATTGTCATACGATCCCGATTAGAAAAGTATTTTAATGTCGGATAGTCTTTCAGGACAAGCCTGACGTTTTGCTTTAAACGTTCAATAAAGCTTTTTCTGTTTTTTCCTTTGGTTGATATCTCCCCAAAACGAATTAATATATGATCGTAATTCATGTTCTACCTCATCATTTTTTTTAGTTTTTTGATGCCAGGCACAAGCGCGTTCATAAATGGCTCTGTCACATCGCTTGTCTGGCTGTAGTTTAAGCTGATTCTGATGCTGCTTCCGGCGATCTGCTCTCCCTTGCCCATCTGTAACAGGACTTTGCTCGGTTTATGTTCCTTTGCCGAGCAGGCTGATGTCGTTGAGACGAATATATCCTTTTCCTCCAGCATGTGCAAAAGCACCTCCGCTTTTATGCCCGGCACAGAAAAATTAATGATATGCGGGGCGCTATTGCTTTGAGGAGTATTTAAGACAACACCGTCTGAATCACTCAGCTTTTTCATAAACAATTCCTTTGCGGCCACCATTCTTTCAAGGTGATGATGATAATCATCAGCCGCAAGATTGATGGCTTTGGCTAGTGAAACCGCACCTGCTGTATGCTCGGTTCCTGCACGTATGCCTTTTTGCTGAGTACCGCCTGTTATCAGCGGGATAAGACGCGTTCCTTCCTTTACAAAAAGTGCACCTGTCCCCTTCAGTCCGTGGAATTTATGGCCGGATATGGAACAAAGATCAATGCCGGCATTCTCGATCGCCAAGGGAACTTTAAAGATGCCTTGCACATAATCGACGTGAAACAGAATGTTCGGATACTGCTTCAGCACTTCTCCAGCCTCTTCAATCGGCTGCACGGAGCCAACTTCATTGTTCACATGCATCATGCTGACAAGCACGGTATCCGGCCGAATCGCATCTTTCAGTTCCTTAATGGACACAAATCCATCTTCATTTACTGAAAGATAAGTTACTTCAAACCCGAATAGCTCTGTCAGCTGCTCCAAAGATTCAGTAACGGACGGATGTTCGATAGAAGTGGCAATGATATGTTTGCCTGTTTTTATCTTTGACAAAGCGGCTCCTTTTAAAGCCACATTATTAGCTTCTGTAGCACCTGACGTAAATACAATATCATAATTCTTTAGGCCCAAGGCTCTTTTTATTTGATTTTTGGCTGCCTGAAGCAGCTGTTCCGTTTCGGCTCCATATCGGTGCAAAGATGAAGGATTGCCAAAATATCGGCTGCTAGTCTGTTCATAAACGTTCAAGACTTCATGATAAGGTTTGGTCGTTGAACTATTATCTAAATATATCATCTTTTTTTACTCCTTTATGAAAGCGGTACAAGGTATGATATTTATGTTACCATAACAAAATTTAATAGAAAATTACAAAAAGCTAGTATTGACTTCTAAATTTTTTACCATATAATAAGATTTGTTCGTTTCGTCATATTATCTGACAATTAATTGACAGAATATTTTAACATAATTATTAGGAGGATTTTCATGAAACACTCACTGCCTGTCAAAGATACCATTATTATTGGTTTCATGCTATTTGCGCTATTCTTTGGAGCAGGAAATATGATTTATCCGCCGGAACTTGGACAAGCAGCCGGACACAATGTCTGGAAAGCCATCGGCGGATTTTTACTGACCGGGGTAGGTCTGCCTCTTCTCGGAATTATCGCTATCGCATTAACCGGCAAGGATGCTAAAGGACTTGCTGATAAAGCTCACCCTGCATTCGGTACAGTATTTACTGTTGTGCTTTATTTATCAATCGGACCATTATTCGCCATCCCGAGAACAGGAACCGTTTCTTATGAAATTGGTGCAGTTCCGTTTCTGGCTGGCGTTCCTGAAAGACTGTCTTTATTAATTTTTACACTCATCTTTTTCGGCATTACTTACTATTTAGCGCTAAACCCAACCAAAGTCGTGGATCGAATCGGAAAAATTCTCACTCCAATTAAATTCACAATTATTTTAGTGATTGTTCTCAAAGCGATTATCACGCCAATGGGCGGTTTAGGTGCAGTAACGGAAGCATATAAAGGAACACCGGTATTTAAAGGATTTTTGGAAGGCTACAAAACAATGGACGCGCTTGCTTCAATCGTATTTGGTGTTGTCGTTGTAAATGCTGTGAAAAGCAGAGGCGTTACACAATCAAAAGCTCTTGCGGCAGCTTGTATTAAAGCCGGAATAATTGCTGCATTAGGGCTCACATTCATTTATGTTTCTCTGGCCTACCTAGGTGCAACAAGCACAAACGCAATCGGGCCTGTTGGTGAAGGAGCTAAAATTTTATCAGCATCGTCCCATTATTTATTCGGTTCATTAGGAAATATCGTACTTGGATCAGCTATCACAGTCGCGTGTTTAACCACAAGCGTTGGGCTTGTCACTTCTTGCGGCACATATTTTTCAAAGCTTATCCCTGCGTTATCATATAAAGTTGTCGTTACCATCGTCACTTTATTCAGCCTGATGATTTCTAATTTCGGGCTTGCTCAAATTATCGCTTTTTCAGTTCCTATTTTATCAGCTATTTATCCGCTTGCCATTGTCATTATCGTTCTTTCATTTATTGATAAGCTCTTTAAAGAAAGACGTGAAGTTTACATTGCATGCTTAATCGGTACAGGATTATTCAGTATTTTAGACGGAATAAAAGCAGCCGGCTTTTCGCTCGGAGCTCTAAATACGTTTTTAAATGACAATCTGCCGCTATACAGCCTTGGCATCGGCTGGGTGATTCCTGGAATCATCGCCGCCATTATCGGCTATATTCTTACCTTTTTCATCGGTACATCCAAACAGCAGCTTAAAGAAATAAGTTAATGTTATGGTCGCCTGCGTTACTGCGCAGGCGTTTTTTTAATAAAAAAGAGCCCGCTCATAAACTGCGGGCTCTTTTTTACGATCTGAATTTAAGCGGATAAATCTGCTTTTATTTTTTTCACAGCACCTGGCGCAGCTTTCTCTACAGCTGCAGCCGCAATTTCATAGGATTCTTCATAATCATAAGCGTAAAACCGTCTTTCCGCTTCTTTCAGCTGTTCAGATAAAATATGGTTCTGGCTTCTGAATCGGTTTCCGAACTGAATGATTTTTTCAATCAGCATAACCTGCTCTACCAGTTCCTCTGATTCCCGGCTTGCCCTGTTCACGATATCTTCCGCTTGTTTCAGATGGGCTCCGGCCTCTTCCATATTTAAAGGAATTTCGTTTAATTGATTGACCGTTTCTTGAATGTGATGATGCGCGTTTTCCAGCATCTCTTGAATATGACTCGGGATGCCCGGGATGTTGCTTGTCTTCAGCAGTCTTGCTG
The DNA here is from genome assembly GCF_037964915.1 of Bacillus sp. FSL K6-1012. Taxonomy (NCBI): domain Bacteria; kingdom Bacillati; phylum Bacillota; class Bacilli; order Caryophanales; family Bacillaceae; genus Bacillus; species Bacillus sp. FSL K6-1012. The sequence goes on from NZ_CP150175.1 coordinate 3,057,712, forward strand.
TTTCAGAAATTGTTTTTTTCAGATTGCCAAGTGTCTCTCTCGCCTGCAGTTCTTCTTTTCTAAGAGCCTGCAGCTTTTCACGGTAATCCGTATGGTCTTTTTTCACTTCTTCAATCTGCTTCTCAATTGATGCGACCTCTTCAACTAAAAGAGAGTAGGCGACATGCTCTGCATCCAGCTTATCTTTTACTGACGCAAGCAGCTTGCCGACTTCATCAATGCGCTTTTCAAAGGCCTGCTGTTTGCCTAGCTCACCAGCTGTCAGTCTGTAGCTTTCCTTCACCAGTTCAGTTTCCGCCTTTGTCTGCTCCTTCTCTTCTTTCAGCTTATCGTAAGCAATGATCAGCTCAGGCATTTTGCTTAACACAGATTGGCCTGCTTCAACTTCACCCTCGAGCTGCTGGTAAACAGATTGAATATTTTCGTCTATGAGCTGCAGTATGGCAGATGCTTCATCAATATCCAGCTCAGTCATCAAAACATGTTCTGCCCGTTTCAGCTGATTTGACAGATTTTCCAGCTCCTTATCAATCTGGATATGCTCAAGCTTATACCCTTTCTCTTTCATTTCGCGATATCCGTCTTTGAGCTTTGCAATCTGGCCCGGCAGCGTCTGCTTGCAGTCGGCTAACAGTTTCGGCACATCATCTATGTACGACTGAAGCCGTTCTAGATTGCGGTCCTGCTCAAGGAGAACTTTTCTTGCAGTAATATAGTTCCCGCCCTCTGTCTCTTCTTCAAACTGTTTGATCCCGCTCCAAATCTCGTCAAGATCTGCTTCAAGGCTGTCATAAAGCTCTCCGTAAAGGTGGCTGTATGCCAGCAGGTTTTTTCGGGACTTTGAGTAGCGTTCTCTTACCTGTTCAATCTCTTCGCGGCTCTTTTCTTCACTTGTGACGAGATTGCTGATTTCCCGGAGTATCTTTTCAATGTTCGATTCCGCCGCTGTCAGGAGATCGTCGATATGAACGAGCACTTGATTGGCTTTTTTAAACCGGTATTTGTCCGCGCATTCTTCGGCATCATAAAGGAGCTCTTCAACTTTCGGCATATGGGCAGTGACAATCTCATCCCATTCTTCACGCCATTTCTCAAAGAACTCTTCTGTCTGCCCCGTCATTTTCAAATGTTTAATTTTGGACATTTCTTCCACTATCGATCGATTGAGAATTTCAATCTTCCAAGATTCCAAACGATCAATTTCCGTGTAGATTTTTTTCCTGAAAAAGTAGCCCGCCGCAAACAGCGCGAGCAGTACAATTAATAATCCAATGACAAACTCCATAATGAGCCCCCTTGCTGTTAACCTTAATCTGTCAGGGTGTTTTATTTATTCAGAAAGATTTCAGGATATGTATTGAGAAAAACTGTCGTTTTCATTGTTATTATGATACCATGTAACCAACATTTTTTGAGCAGAAATCAAAAACTTTTTGTGCAAAATCGGCAGGATTTGACTATTTTTTCACGGGGTGACACCAATGCTAAAGCGAGACGGACATATTCACACACCATTTTGCCCTCACGGCACAACAGACACACTCAGACAATATGCGGAGGAAGCGATAAAAAAAGGCTTTCAATCAATTACGTTTACAGAGCACGCTCCTTTGCCTCCCTCTTTTACCGATCCGACACCGCAAAAAGACAGCGCGATGGCGCAAGCCTCTTTGGAACGCTACATTAATGAAATTTCCGGATTAAAAAAAGAATATCGCGGACAGCTTGACATACGGACCGGGCTTGAGGTCGATTATATTGCTGAATACGAAGATGAAATCAAATCGTTTCTGAATACATACGGCCCATTTTTAGATGACAGCATCTTATCCGTTCATTTTTTGCGCACAGGCTCGTCTTATCTGTGCCTCGACTATGATGAGCATACATTTAAAAAGCTGATCTCAGAGTGCGGAAGCATCGAAGCTGTATATGAACTGTATTACCGCAGCATTTATTCTTCTATTGTAGCATCTCTCGGCGCCTATAAGCCAAAAAGAGTCGGTCACATCACACTCGTTAAAAAATTCATCAGGCTGTTTCCTTATAAAATGTCCGATCATATTCACAGACTTGCTTCTGAGTGCCTGAACGCTGTCAAGGAAAACGGAATGGAGCTCGACTTTAATACATCAGGTCTGAGAAAAACATACGCGGGGGATATTTATCTGGAGGATTGGATGATTGAGGCGGCGAAGCAAAAAAACATCCCGCTTGTATTCGGGTCTGATGCCCATCAAGCGGGTGATGTCGGATACGCGTATGAGAAATTTACTGAACTGCGCTAATTTGTGACCGCATGTCTCCTGTCCGGAATACGCTTCTGATCCAAATCTTGATTTCTTCAAAATACATTTTATAAAAGTACGGCTCGTGCGGCTGCATATAGAGCACTTCTGAAATATATTGAGGCTGGAGATAGGGCATCATCAAGAGAGATTTTAATTGAAGAATAAAATGAGGCAGCGGCAGCGTTAAATGTTCTCGCTGTTTTTCTCCTTCCTCAATAATCAGCTGGAAGATATACTTTTCCTTCATCAGGTACGTCGACATTATTTCCCTTATTAAAGTCGAATCAATGGTGACTTCCCGGTAGACAAACCGAGTTAATTGACGATTGTTATGCTGATAGGATAAAATATCGAAAACCAATTGGAGAAGCTGTTCCTGCGTGCTTTGAAAAGAGATGTTGCCTGCCGCTGTTTCAAGTGTTTTATTGTAGCCTTCGTAAAACTCTGAAACTAAGTGTTCCATCAAACCTCCTTTGCCTTTAAAATAGTAGGAGATGTGCGCAACATTTACATCAGCTGACTTTGCAATTTCACGGACAGATGTGCCAGAAAATCCTTTTTGGTTAAAGAGCATGACAGCAGATTCAATAATTTTGTCTTTGGTGCTTACTTTCATACCGGCTCACTCCTTCCTCTTGTTACAAATTCAAGGCGGAGACCGGCTGTTCCTGTAAGAACTTATCGACAAATGCCGGCAGAAAAGCCGGGATTTTGTTTTATATTATAGAAAAAGTGAGGGTTTTCCATGTTTCATGTCGAACAACAATCTGGAGATAAAGAAAAAGACTATCAGCTTCTGCTCAAACAGCTCGAAGCCATAACAGAAGACGAAACAGACCAAATTGCAAACTACGCAAATGCGTCAGCACTGCTTTATCATTCATTGCCTGAGGTCAACTGGGCCGGTTTCTATTTTGCTAAAGAAGGGGAAGGACAGCTTGTGTTAGGGCCATTTCAAGGTCTGCCGGCATGTGTCCGTATTCCTTTCGGCAAAGGCGTTTGCGGAACAGCATATGCAAACGGAAAAGCAGAGCGAGTTGCGGATGTAAACGCATTTCCGGGACATATCGCCTGTGATGCAGCATCTCAATCAGAAATTGTGCTTCCGATTCATGTAGACGGAAACCTAGTCGGCGTTTTGGACATTGACAGCCCTGTCAAAAACCGATTTGATGAGATCGATGAAAAGTATCTTACACAATTTGCAGAAATCCTTGAAAAAGCTTTAGTGTAGAGCATACAGCAAAAGCCCAAAACATGTAGCGTTTTGGGCTTTTTTCATTTTATCGACTCGTGAATCATCAAACGGTTTTTCCCGCTGCGTTTCGCGGTGTAAAGCGCTTCGTCGGCCTCGTGAACAAGCTCCTTCAAGGATTTTTTCGATTCTGAGTCCCAGCAGGAGATTCCGCATGAAATCGTCACCTCAGGCTTCGTACTTTTTCTCACCGCACAAACAAGCCTTTCGGTAATCCGTTTCCCGACAGCAACCGTCACATTCGGAAGGTAAACCGCCAGCTCCTCGCCCCCCCAGCGGGCGCCGACATCATGCTTTCGGATATTGCTTTTGATAACGGAAGCGACCTGTATTAAAATCTCGTCCCCTGTCTGATGTCCGTACGTATCATTTACATTTTTAAAATTATCAATATCAACAAGAATAAAAACGCCTTTTTGATGAATTTTCATGCTGTATTGGATTTTTTCATCTAAATAGACTCTTGAATACAGCTCTGTCAGCTGATCCGTTTTCACAAGATGCTCAAGGCGGTCGCGAAGCATCGAATTGGTCACAGCCAACGTTGCGTGATGAATCAGCGCTTGGAACAGCTTGTACATTTCAAATGTAAAAGCGTACATTTCCTTTTTCAGCAAAACGGCAAATCCCAGGAGCTGGTCATTCTCCATCATCGGAACAGCCATAAGTGAACCGTATCCGGCTTTTCCAAACACAGACTGTCCATTTCCGATAAAAACGCCATTCTCTCCTTCGTACAGTTTTTCTTTTATTTCATTATATATATCAGACGACTTCGTTTCTTTAAAAAATGCTGTGCTCCCGGGAAGCAGTGTCTGATGTTCAAAATGGTCAATATGGAAAAAACCCACTTCTTCAGCATGAAATGATTCAGCCATTCTCACAGCAAGATCGTTCATCGTATCCGTCAGCGTCAGCCGCTGGTTGAGACGGCGCGATGTTTCATTAATTAATTCCAAGTTTGCAATACTTGTTTTGGATTGTTCATAGAGCTGGGCATTTTCAAACGCCTTTCCCGCCGCATTTGCTATCAGTGACATTTCATCAAGGTACACGTCGGTAAGAGGACTGTCTCCCGCCCCACCTGCCATCAGAACGCCGTACGTTCCCTGCTGCCCTTTAATTGGAATGTAAGCGACCGTTTCATTTTTCCGCAAAATGTTCCCGGATAGATAGACTTTAAGCGCAAAGGAATCGGCATCTTCCCCTTCCATATACAGTTCCTTTGCAGGAACACCTATACATTGGTCCTGATCATGAGAAATAAACAGAGAAAATTGAAACAGGGGAAACGTGGTGTGTAAGCTTTCAAGAAGCTTCTTCAACACTTCCGTCTGGTCGAGCAGCGAATGGAACAGTTCTGTCATCTTGTATATCTTTTTTTGATAGATTGTTTTGATATAAAGTCTTTCCTGTTTCATTGACTGATTCAAAAAAGAAGAAATCAAATCCGGAAGCTCTTCCGGAAACACTCCGTCCTGCCTGCATGTTAAATGAAAGCTCCTGCCGGAGACATGATCCTCGATAACATAAAATGAGGCATTTATTTTCGATGCAGAAAAATGCACTTCATCCTCTGCCATTTGTGCCATGTGATAAGATGGAGACGGTAAAAGGGATACGCAAAGTGATGGAAAATATGTTTGAATAGCCGATGTCAGCCATAAAAGAGAGTCGGTGAATGAGACCTTTACAGATTTGGTTAATAAAAAATCGAGCATATGATAACGAAAGGCGGGTAATTGATCTTTTGTTTGTTCTATCATGTTTTATCACCTAAAAAGTTTACCACTAATTTTTGTTTATTATATCATAAACAGCAAAGCGATAATGGATGAATGGTTGACTTCAAAACAAATAAATTATATAATGACCTTTGTGTGAAATATTGCAGCCTTTTTGTTCAGCTTCTATGTTTTCATTTTGTTCCTTATCAGTAAGGTGTATCGTGTAACTCTCTGCTGCTGGAGCGAGGATACATGAAAACAAAATGTCCATGGTCGAATAGAACAGACGGTTTTTATTTTCCACAAAATTAAAACCAAAGGAGGAGTCACATTATGGCTCGCTATACAGGTCCATCTTGGAAACTGTCCCGCCGTCTAGGAATCTCTCTTAGCGGAACAGGAAAAGAATTAGAAAAACGCCCTTACGCTCCAGGTCCACACGGCCCAGGACAACGTAAAAAATTATCAGAATACGGTTTGCAATTGCAAGAAAAGCAAAAGCTTCGTCACATGTACGGTGTAAACGAACGTCAATTCCGTACATTGTTTGACAAAGCTGCAAAAATGACTGGTAAACACGGCGAAAACTTCATGATTCTTTTAGATTCTCGTCTTGATAACGTTGTGTACAAGCTAGGTTTAGCGCGTACTCGCCGTCAAGCTCGCCAATTGGTTAACCACGGCCACATTACTGTAGACGGAAGCCGCGTTGACATCCCGTCTTACCAAGTAAAAGCTGGTCAAACAATCGGTGTTCGCGAAAAATCAAGAAACCTTTCTATCATCAAAGAATCTGTTGAAGTAAACAACTTCGTTCCTGAATACCTTACTTTCGACGCTGAAAAGCTTGAAGGTACATTCACTCGTCTTCCAGAGCGTTCTGAACTTGCTCCGGAAATTAACGAAGCGCTTATCGTTGAGTTCTACTCTCGTTAATCGTTTAAAAAACCCCCTGCCGCTATGCGGTCGGGGGTTTTTTTTCGTCTAATTCTTCTACCGTTTCCTGCTGGACAACACTTTCTCTGGTCTGCTGCTCCCAATAATCCCGCTGTAATCTTTCTTTGGCGATCGTACACATGAGATTCACGGTGAGCTCTCCCTCCTATTGAAAAGGTGGTGAATGGTCGTGTTTGCCCTATCTAATATACTCTTTCCCTCAAATTCCTATGCGCTAAACCAAAACATCCTTTGCCAATTAAGCAAAGGATGTTTTTTCTTATTTATATGTGACAAGGAAGTATTTTTTCTTCCCGCGGCGCAGAACAGTAAATTGATCTTCAATGCGGTCTTCAGCAGATAAGATATAGTCAATTTCTGTCTGGCGTTCACCGTTAATGTAAACGGCTCCGTTTTTAATATCTTCACGGGCTTGGCGTTTAGACGGTGACAGTTTCGATTCAACCAGCACACCTACGAGTGACAGTTCTTCAGCGCTGTCTTTTTCTAGAGAAGGCACATCTTTAAAACCGATTTTTACGTCTTGGGCAGAAAGCTCTTTAATATTGCCGCTGAACAATGCTTGGGAAATATTAATCGCTTGCTCCAGTGCCTCGCGTCCGTGAACGAGCGCTGTCACTTCTTCTGCCAGGCGTTTTTGCGCTTCACGCTTTTCAGGTGCTGTTTCAGTTTTTTCAGCATATTCTTCGATTTCTTCCTTTGAAAGGAACGTGAAGTATTTTAAATATTTCACTACATCACGGTCGTCTGTATTGATCCAGAATTGATAGAACTCATATGGGGACGTTTTTTCTTTATCAAGCCAAATTGCGCCGCCTTCGGTTTTTCCGAATTTTGTGCCGTCCGCTTTCGTTACAAGCGGAATGGTAAGACCGAATGCTTTTGCTCCTTCTTCTTCAGATTTTCTGATCAGCTCAAGGCCAGCTGTAATGTTGCCCCATTGATCGCTTCCGCCGATTTGCAGCTTACAGTTTTTCTCTCTGTACAGGTTTAAGAAATCATAAGATTGAAGAATCATGTAGCTGAATTCCGTGTAAGAGATGCCGGATTCGATTCTGGAGCTGACTGTATCTTTTGCCAGCATGTAATTGATGCCGAAGTTTTTGCCGACGTCACGAAGGAAGTCGATCACATTCATGTTTCCGATCCAGTCGTAGTTATTTGCCATAACAGCCGGGTTTTCCGCTGATTCAAAATCAAGAAATCTTGAAAGCTGATTTTTGATTTTTTGCGACCATTCGACAACGATATCAGCCGTGTTTAATGTACGCTCAGCTTTTTTTCCGCTCGGATCGCCGATTAAACCCGTCGCGCCGCCCACAAGCGCAATCGGATGGTGCCCCGCAAGCTGAAAACGGCGGAGTGTTAAAATGGGCAGCAGGTGCCCGATATGCAAGCTGTCTGCTGTCGGATCAAAGCCTGAGTACAGGCGGATTTTTTCTTCGTTCAGCTGTTTATTCAGTCCTTCTTCATCCGTCATTTGCTGAATCAATCCGCGGAAGGATAAGTCTTCAAGTAAGTTTGTCATGAGATAAAGCTCCTTTTTTAATAAAATAAAAACGCCCCTTCGTGTAAACGAAGGGACGATTGATTATCGCGGTACCACCCTACTAATAAGAGCATACATACAGCTTTTCGCTCTTATCACTTTGCCTGATAACGGATCAGGTCCGTTCTTTCACTACTGAAAGCCTGAGCGACTTTGTTTGCAAAAGCGGTTCATGAGTGTATTCGATATATCCGTCTGTGCTGATTTTCACCGGCCATCAGCTCTCTGGAACGTAAGGATATTCTACTTGTCTCAATCTTTACCTTTTCATATGAAGCTATATCATTTTTAACATAAATAAAATCCCGTGTCAACGGCGCCTTTTAATCCTCCATCGTTGACAGGTCTCCGGCCGGAAGATTCAGTTCCCACGCCTTCAGCACACGTCTCATGATTTTACCGCTCCGTGTTTTTGGCAGCTTATCCTTAAATTCAATTTCACGCGGAGCCGCATGGGCTGCAAGACCTTGTTTGACAAATTGGCGGATTTCTTCCTTCAGTTTATCAGACGGCTCAAACCCTTCTCTGAGAGCGATAAAGGCTTTGATGATTTCGCCGCGCACCGGATCAGGTTTTCCAATCACCCCCGCCTCCGCAATTGCCGGATGTTCGACAAGCTTGCTTTCCACTTCAAAAGGTCCGACACGCTCACCGGAGGTCATGATGACATCGTCCACTCTGCCTTGGAACCAAAAATACCCTTCATCATCCATGTAGGCAGAATCACCCGACACATACCATCCGCCAGGCATAAAATAAGATTCGTATTTTTCAGGGTTGTTCCAAATCGTGTGCATCATAGATGGCCAGCCCTTTTTAATGGCGAGGTTCCCCATTCGATACGGCGGAAGCTCGTTCCCCTGATTGTCAACGATTGCTGCTTCTACACCGGGAATCGGTTTTCCCATCGAGCCTGGTTTAATATCCATGCAAGGATAGTTGCAGATCAGCTGTCCGCCCGTCTCTGTCATCCACCATGTATCATGAATCCGTTTATTAAAAACTTTATGCCCCCATCTGATCACTTCCGGGTTTAAAGGTTCACCGACACTCAGCACATGGCGGAGTGAAGTCAGATCATATTTGGCAGCCATCTCATCTCCGGCTCCCATCAGCATTCGAAAGGCAGTCGGCGCGCTGTACCAGACGTTTACGCCAAGCTGCTCAATCGTTCCATACCAGCTTTCCGGGCTAAATCGTCCGCCGACAATAACATTTGTCGCTCCGTTCAGCCACGGCGCAAAAATCCCGTACACCGTTCCAGTCACCCAGCCTGGGTCGGCCGTGCACCAATAAATGTCCTCTTCCTTTAAATCAAGGACCCATTTTCCTGTCTGATACTGCTGAACCATCGCCTCATGGACATGAAGCACACCCTTTGGCGTACCCGTAGATCCTGATGTATAGTGAAGCAAATAGCCGTCTTTCCTATCCATCCATTCAATGTCCAGTCTTGTGCTCTCATGCTTAGCCACTTCATCATAATGAATGATGTTTGTTCCTCTCTTTTCAGCCTGGCCGCCGACTATGAATATATGCTGTAAATCAGGCAGCTTTTCAACAGGAATCCTTTCCAAAAGCTCAGGCGTCGTGACGACAACCTTTGCCTCGCTGTTTTGCAGCCGGTCCTTAACAGCCCCCTCCATAAACGCTTCAAATAACGGCCCGGCGATTGCGCCGATTTTGATAGCGCCTAGCATAATAAAATAAAGCTCGGGTGATCTCGGCATAAAAATAAAAACGCGGTCCCCTTTTTCCACATTTCCATACCGTCTCAGTACATTCCCGGCTCTGTTTGTTTCTTCTTTCATTTCTTTAAATGTGTATTTTTCATCCCGTTTTGCGTCCTTATAATAAAGCGCTACTTTGTTTTTCCGAAAAGATTCGGCGTGGCGGTCTATCGTTTCATAAGCCGCGTTCAATTTCCCTGTCTTATGCCAAGAGAAATGTTTCTCCGCTTCGGACCAATCAAATTGCCGATACGTTTCATCGTAGTTTTCTAGGTTATGATCCCCCTCTATAGCTGGTAACGCTTTCAAATTCATGTCCAAACATCCCCCTTTGCTGAAGTTGTCACATTTATTATAGTATATATTCATATTCTTCTCAATTTTTAAAATATAAACCATGTTGAAAACGCTTTATAATTTGTTATTCTTAAAGGAGGCATGTATTTTTTATAGAAATTGATGGGACGGTGAATCAGTGGAACATCATAAAACATATCACTCTGCAAACATCAAAACAGCAACCGGCTCCTTACTGATAGAAGGGCCTGTCTCTCCAGAAGACTTGGCAGGTTATGAGTTTCATAAGGATTTGACCGCATTTCGGCCGCCCCGGGAACAGCATGAAGCATTAGTCGATATCGCCGGCCTTCCTGAGGGACGCATTATCATTGCCAGAGACGGCCAGGCCATTGTCGGCTATGTGACGTATCTATACCCTGACCCGCTCGAAAGATGGTCAGAAGGAAATATGGAGGATTTGCTTGAGCTCGGAGCCATTGAGGTGGCGCCGGAATACCGGGGATGTTCTGTCGGAAAAACACTTCTGACCGTCAGCATGATGGACGAACAAATGGAGAACTACATTGTGATGACGACAGAATATTACTGGCATTGGGATTTAAAAGGGATGAAAAAGGATGTGTGGGAGTACAGAAAGATCATGGAGAAAATGATGAACGCAGGCGGATTGGTCTGGTTTGCCACCGATGAGCCAGAGATCAGCTCCCATCCTGCGAACTGCCTGATGGCGCGCATCGGAAAAAACGTCAGCCAGAAATCAATTGAACGATTTGACAGGCTCCGTTTTTATCATCGTTATATGTATTAACTGACACTGACAAAGGGGAAAAGATAATGATTGTTGAGCAAATCATGAAAAAGGATGTCATCACATTAACGAAAACGGATACGCTTGAAACGGCAATACACAAGCTGAAGGAATTTCATATCAGGCATTTGCCTGTTATTAATGAAGACCGCCATGTGATTGGGATGATTACAGACAGAGATATGAAACAGGCCAGCCCCAGTATTTTTGAAGAAAGCAAACGCAGCCGTTTTCTCACACGAAGCGTTGAATCCATTATGAAAAAAGACGTCGTGTGCGCCCATCCGCTTGATTTTGTTGAAGAAATATCAGCAGTTTTCTACGAGCATGGCATCGGCTGCCTTCCAGTCGTGCAGCATCACAAGTTAATCGGCATTCTGACAAAAACCGATTTGCTGCGGACTTTTGTGAAGCTGACAGGCGCTGACCAGCCCGGATCGCAGGTTGAGATAAAAGTAAATGACATCACAAAAAGCCTCGCCGATATCAGCGGCCTCTGCCAAAGACTTCAGGTAAAAATACTGAGCGTTCTTGTCTATCCCCATGACGATTCCGGCGCAAAGGTGCTTGTATTCCGTGTCAAGACGATGAATCCGCTGCCGTTTTTGCAGGAATTGCAAAAAAACGGGCATCTCATCGTATGGCCGTCAGAGCACAGGGATCAGCTATGAGGGACAGTGTATTTATTTATTCTCCCTCTTATCAGACTTATATGTTTCATCAGGAGCACCCCTTTAATCAGCAGCGTGTTCTGCTGACATATGATTTGCTCAAATCGATGGATGCCTTTGACGAGGGGGATATCGTCAGTCCCCGGCTTGCGGCGGAAGATGAGCTGGCTCTTGTGCATACGGACGATTATATTCAGGCAGTACAGCTTGCCGGCGCCGGAAAACTTCCACCCGAAGAAGGGGAAAGCTACGGGCTCGGCACTGAAGATACACCCGTCTTTGCAGGCATGCATGAAGCTGCCTCACTATTAGTCGGCGGAACCTTAACAGCTGCGGATTATGTCATGTCTGGACAAGCACTGCATGCTGCCAACCTTGGGGGAGGCCTGCACCACGGGTTTCGCGGAAGGGCTTCTGGATTTTGCATATACAACGACAGCGCTGTAGCGATTCAGTATATTCAGAAAAAATATCAAGCCAAGGTGCTGTATATTGATACGGACGCCCATCACGGAGACGGTGTGCAATTTGCGTTTTATGATAATCCCAACGTATGCACCCTGTCCATTCATGAAACGGGACGATATTTATTCCCCGGAACCGGTCAGATTCAGGAAAAAGGCAGCGGAAAAGGCTACGGATATTCCTTTAATATCCCGCTTGATGCTTTTACGGAGGATGATTCATTTATTGAGGCTTACCAGACAGCAGCTTCAGAAATCGCCGCTTATTTTCAGCCAGATGTGATTATCAGCCAAAATGGAGCTGATGCCCATTACTACGATCCGCTGACGCATTTGTCAGCAACGATTGCCATTTACGAACAGATTCCGCGGCTTGCTCACGCTTTAGCGCATCAATATTGCGGCGGAAGATGGATCGCCGTCGGAGGAGGCGGATATGATATTTGGCGTGTGGTGCCCCGTGCCTGGGCCCGAGTATGGCTTGAAATGAAAGGGATCGATCCGGGACATGACATTCCATCTGAATGGATCGCAAAATGGCAAAAGCAATGCCCAGTCACCCTTCCGTCCAGTTGGAGCGATCCCGCCGATTTATATCCGCCGATTCCACGCAAGGCAGAAATTACAGAAAAAAATGCCCAAACCGTCAGTAAAGCGTTATATGCGATACGATCAGAGCGTCAGGAAAAAACAAAATAAAAAAACGACCTTCACGAAGAGGTCGTTTTTGATTTTTTGATGACGATTTCTACACGTCTGTTTTCCTTCATGTGTTCATTTGTTTTGTTATCCTTTACAGGCTTTGTATCCGCATAGCCAACAGCGATAAATCGCTTCGACGGGAGTTTCTCTTTTGATGTGAAATATTGAATCACTCCGCTTGCCCGTGCTGCGGATAGCTCCCAGTTGGACGGATACCTGTACGTTGAAATATTTCGGCTGTCTGTATGGCCCTCCACCTGAATATCATTTGGAATAGTCTGAAGAAGAACTGCAATTTGGTGAAGAAGCGTTTCAGCATTTTCCAACACTTTAGCCTCGCCTGAATCAAACAGCACCGCTTCCTGAAGAACGAGCACGACACCGCGTTCATCCCGCTTTGCTGTCATTTTCGCCTTCAGCTGGTGCTCTTGAATGTATGTATTCACTTTTTGCAGCAGTTGATCCTGCTGATTCTCTTGCTTCTTTGCATCGGCTGACGGCGTGTCTTTTTGATCGATGGCTGTTTGGTCTGGCTGAAGTCCGCTGCCTTCCTTTTGGATCGAGTTCACCGCTGCTTTAAATTTCTGCAGATCGATCTGCGACATCGAAAAAAGTAAAATAAAGAACACAAGGATCAGCGTAACCAGATCTGTAAAGGTGACCATCCAGCCCGAGGATGATTGATTGTTTTTCCCGTTTCCATTCCTTCGTTCAAAGCGCTCTCTTCTAAGCTTCATGTACAGATCCCTTTTTTGTCTTTACTTGATTATGCTGCTTCCGCCATTCTTCCCGAGAACTGAAAACGACGAGCTGGCTTTCCAGATTGCGCGGATTTTTTCCGGATTGTATCCCGATGATACCTTCCACCATTACCTGTTTGATGAAGATTTCACTTTCTGTTTTTTCTTCGAGCTTAGCCGCAATCGGGTTAAATACCATGTTTGCCAGCAATGATCCGTATAAAGTCGTCAAAAGTGCAACAGCCATATTCGGGCCGAGCATATCAGGGTCATTTAAGTTTTTGAGCATCAGCACCAGCCCGACCAGTGTCCCGATCATGCCCCATGCCGGAGCGAATTCCCCCGCCTTCTCCAAAACACGCCGGCCTTTGCGGTGCCGTTCCTCCATTGCTGCAATTTCTGAATCCATGACAAGCCGAATCGTTTCTTCATCCCAGCCGTCAACCGCCAGAAGCAGCCCCTTTTTCAAGAATGGATCTCTGATTTCTCTGGCCTGGTCATCAAGTGATAAAAGCCCATGTTTGCGCGCATGATCGGAAAGGGAAACGAAGGTTTTCACAAGATCTTTTACATTGTCTTCCTGGCGGATAAATGCCTGCTTTAACACAGTGGGCGTTTTTTTCAGCTCTCTCGGCGGAAAACTGATAAAAACAGCGGCGCAAAGCCCTCCTGTTACGATAAAGAAAGAAGTCAGATCTAGAAAAGAGCGGAAACCGCTTACTCCCGATCCGGAAATAATTCCAATCACAATAATAATCGTTCCTAACACAAAACCAACAGGTGTAAGATAATCAAAACGTTTCATCATTTCTCCTCACTCATACGAAAAAAGCAAGAATCCACCTTAGAGGTGAAGCTTGCTTTCTTGTTTTTCTTATGACTTGGTTGACTGTCTTAACTCTATACGATGCGGCAATTCGACAATATGCTCTTCCACCGGCTCTTTATTCATGAGCTTTGTCAGCAGTCTCATGGCAACCGCGCCAATATCATACGTCGGCTGAACTACTGTTGAAAGCTGCGGCCGAACCATCAAGCTTAATCTCGTATTATCAAAGCCGATAATGTCGAGATCTTCAGGAATGGAAAGGCCTTGATCCTGTGCGGCATGAATAATGCCGAGAGCCATTTCATCAGTTGCGGAAAGAATCGCTGTCGGTTTTTTGTCCAGGCTCATGAGATGCTGAAGTGCCTCAAGTCCGGAATCATACGTGTAATCACCTTCAGCGACAAATTGTTCATTAAACGGAAGATTCGCCTCTTCAAGCGCCCGTTTGTAGCCTTGCAGTTTCTTTGAGCGGTTGATCGGTTCTGTCATCGGGCCGGAAACAAACGCGATATCAGTGTGCCCCTTATCAACCAAAAGCTTCACCGCGTCATAAATCGCCTGCTCGTAATCAATTGCGACTGATGGTGTTTCACCTTGCTCTTCAACAGAAGCGGCAAGCACGATCGGCACTGGCGAACGCTTAAATTCCGCTACATGCTCGTCCGTAATGTTTCCGCCCATAAATACGATGCCGTCGACCTGTTTGCCGAGCATTGTGTTTAATAAGTGCAGCTCTTTCTCCAAGTTTTGGTCAGAGTTGCTCAAAATGATGTTATATTTATACATTGTCGCGATATCTTCAATTCCGCGCGCAAGCTCTGAATAGAAAATGCTTGAGATATCAGGAATGATGACACCTACAGTTGTTGTTTTTTTGCTTGCAAGCCCTCTTGCCACCGCGTTTGGACGGTAGCCGAGACGGTCAATGGCTTCCAAGACCTTTTTTCTCGTTGTCGGTTTTACATTCGGGTTTCCATTCACGACACGGGAAACGGTTGCCATGCTTACATTAGCTTCTCTCGCTACGTCGTAGATCGTAATATTGCTCATCCTAAAACCACTCCTTTTACTGGATACACTTATCCTTATCTATAGCATAAACACTTTATGTAGAGAAATGTCATAATGTCCGAATTTATGTCGTTTATGATTTGTAAGCGTAAGTCAGTAGTCTACATTATTTTTCATTATTCATCAAATTTAAATACTTCTCATGAAATTATACACGTTTTTATAGATGATGAAAACGTATACTTGAGTTTTATAATTAAATAAACGAGAAAGCGCAAAAAAAGGCCGCATATGCGGCCTTTTGTATTGATCTCATTCCATTAGGCGTTGACTTTCACCATTGGTTTCAGTTCATTCAGCCATTTTTCGAATTCAGGGATCGCCATTTGCTGAGCAGAGTCAGAAAGTGCGACTGATGGATCAGGATGAACCTCTGCCATTACGCCGTCAGCACCGATCGCTAAAGCGGCTTTAGCTGTCGGAAGAAGGAGGTCGCGGCGGCCTGTTGAATGCGTCACATCAACAAAGACCGGCAAATGCGTTTCCTGTTTCAGAATTGGCACAGCTGAAATATCGAGCGTGTTTCTTGTTGCTGTTTCGTATGTTCTGATACCGCGCTCACAAAGGATAATTTGATCATTGCCTTGTGCCATAATGTATTCAGCTGCATTGATGAATTCCGAGATCGTTGCAGCAAGTCCGCGTTTCAGAAGCACAGGCTTTTTCACGGAACCTGCAGCTTTCAGCAATTCAAAGTTCTGCATATTACGCGCACCGATCTGAATTACATCAATGTAGTCAAGCGCTTCTTCAATATGAGCCGGAGTTACGATTTCGCTGATAACAGCCAGATCAAATTCATCCGCTACACGTTTTAAGATTTGGAGTCCTTCTACACCGAGGCCTTGGAAATCGTATGGGCTCGTACGAGGCTTAAAGGCTCCTCCGCGGAGAATTTTAATCCCTTGTTTTTTAGCAGCCGCAGCCACTTCCGCCACCTGCTCATAGCTCTCAACCGCACATGGTCCGACGATAAATCTTTGCTGGCCGTCTCCGACTTTTTCACCTTTGATATCAACGATTGTATCTTCAGGTTTTTTCTTACGGGAAACAAGCAGCGCTTTGCTGTGATCTTCCTCCTGAAGCTCTAAACCCGCTTTAAAGATTTCTTTAAAAATGTGCTGGATAGTAGAATTTTCGAATGGTCCGTCATTGTTTTCAATGATTTTATTTAACATTGTGCGTTCTCTGACAGGATCAAAGCGATTGACACCTTGCGCTTCTTTCGCTTTACCGATCTCTTTCACAACATTTCCGCGCTGGTTGATTAATTTTAAAATTTGCAAGTTTAATTCGTCTGCCTGCTGCCTTAGAAGCTCTAATTCTGTGTTGCTCATTTTTTTCATCCTTTCCCTGCACATTCATTTTTATTTTGTAGTTAACATGCATCTTACTATAAGTAAAACCAAATGGAAATACTGAAATACAAAATTTTTAAAAAAGTCTACTTTATTACCCAAACGCTTTTAAGTGATAAAGTAATGTATGATGCTATCGTACATGATGTGAAGAAAATGATCAATAGTTTTTTTCAAAAAAAAAGCGCCAGATCATATCTGGACGCTTTTTTCTAGGACAGATGCTGCTCAATCGCCGCTTCTGTAATTTGTGAATGTGAGGTATGCCACTTTACTTCACCGTTTTGGATCACGAAAACTTGAGGGCTTTCGTGCTTGACTCCGTATGTTTCTGCGATGAAATTTGACAGGGGCCGTGCCTCTTGTACTTGCAGATAGTAAGCCGGCACTTCTTCATGCTGATTTGCAAAGGCATTAAATTCTTGAAATGCGGCTTGGCTGATCGGGCATGTTAAGCTGTGCTTAAAAAACAAGAAAGTGCCTTCCTTTTCTGCAATACGCTTAAACTCTTCCTCAGATTGAATTAGCTGTTTTGCCATTAGTCAAGTCTGCTCCTTCCGGGCTCAGCGGTTGATGTGCTCGGCCTGTTTTTGTGCATCTTTCAGCTCGTCTTTTACGTCTTCTTTCGTTTGGAGGACTTGATCTTTTGCTTCGTCAGCCGCCTGCATTGCTTCATTTTTCATATCTTGCGTAGCAGATGATGACTCGGTATTTGCAGATTTTGAACGGTCTCTTAAATCTTTGACCTTGTTCATGATCTGTCCTGACTGATCGGCGACAAGCTGTGTGATGTTAGATGTTTTGTCTTTTGCAATGCTGACATATTGTGTGCCTTTTTCTTTTGCATCTGCCGTCATTTTATCTGTTTTATCCCGCAGAGCAACAGCTTGATTTCCGAGATCGTCGCGTAGTTCTTTCCCAGATTTAGGTGCTAGGAAAAGCGCAGTGGTGGCTCCGATGATTCCTCCGATTAAAGTACCGATTAAAAAATCTTTACTATTAATTCCATCTTTGCTCATCATTATTCCTCCTCAAAGTGTTTTTCTCTCTTAAAGAGCTGATTTCTTTCGCTTCCACTTCTCCCAAATTTCCATTGCTGCTTGGCTCCAGGTGACAACCTGATTGATTTTATCTTGGTTTTCTCTCACTGATGCCGATACAGACCCTGCCGCCTGCTTCATTGATGTATTGAACTGCTGCACAGAGGTTCCCACCCCTTGAACAGCATGAACGACCGTGTTCAGCTTTTCTGATTTTTCCTGAATATCTTCAGCCAAGCGGTTGGTCTTATGTAAAAGCTCGGCAGTTTCAGTGGTAATGCCTTTCATTTGTCCCTCCAGCCCTTCGAGCGTGGATGCAACATGTTTTAATGTCAGCTGCAGTGACTTTAGTGTTTTAGACAAATAGATCACTAAGACGAGAAATGCTACTGCGATTAGTGCAACGCTTAAATAAAGAATGATAATCATCTTAAACCTCCTTGCTGCAGGATATACTGCTGTTTACCCGATTTGTAAAATCATAAACATATCTGTTGGGCTGTATACATATTATTCTCCATTACATTTGAAAAATCCTTTAAGAGGATTTCTCTTCAGATAAATAAAAAGCAGTGAAATCACTGCTTTTTATTATGCCATGACGTTTTCGTAGGCTCTCATATATTTTTGGATATCTCCTGCTCCCATAAAGATGAGAACGGCTTTATCATGAGCTTTTAAAACAGATGTATCATCTTCTGCAATCAGCTTGGCATTATTAATTTTTCCCTGCAGGTCGCCGATCGTCAGCTTTCCTGCGTTTTCCCGGGCTGACCCGAAGATGTCGCATAAATACACACAGTCTGCCCCGCTCAGGCTTTCAGCAAATTCATCAAGGAATTGCTGTGTCCGCGTAAATGTATGAGGCTGGAATACCGCAACGATTTCACGATCAGGATATTTCTGTCTTGCCGCCTCAATCGTCACTTTTATTTCTGTCGGATGATGAGCGTAATCATCAATTAACACTTGGTTTCCGAGCTGTTTCTCATTGAATCTGCGTTTGACGCCGCCAAATGATTTGAGGCCATGTTTAATAACGCTGGCGTCAATTTCTTCATAATGGCACAACGCGATGACCGCCAATGAGTTCAATACATTATGATGGCCGTACGCAGGAATATAAAATGTGTCATAGAATGTATTGCGGACAAAGACATCGAAAGTTGTCCCTTCTGTGCTTTTTACGATGTTTCTCGCTTGAAAATCATTTTCTTCTCCTGTGCCGTAATAAACGACAGGCACGTTCGCATGGATTTTCGGCAGATACTCATCATCACCGCAGGCAATAATGCCTTTGTTAACTTGAAGAGCCATTTCCTGAAAAGCGTCAAACACATCGTCAATATTTGAGAAGTAATCAGGGTGATCAAAATCAATATTCGTCATAATCGCGTAGTCAGGCTGATAGCTTAAGAAATGGCGGCGGTATTCGCACGCTTCAAATACGAAGTATTCGCTGTTTTCATTTCCTTGGCCTGTTCCGTCCCCGATTAAGAAAGACGTCGGTTTTGCGTTTTGGATAACGTGAGCCAGCAGCCCCGTAGTCGACGTTTTACCGTGCGCACCAGTAACCGCGACACTGGTGAATTTTTTCATGTAGTCACCTAAAAACTTATGATAACGAATCACCGGAATTCCGTCAGACATCGCTTTTTCAATCTCAGGGTGCGTGTCTGGGAATGCGTTTCCAGCGATAACTGTCATGCCGGGTTTGATGTTATCCGCGCTAAAAGGAAGAACAGTGATGTTTCTTTTTTCAAGCGCCGTTTGTGTAAAAATGAATTTTTCGATATCCGATCCTTGGACAGTATATCCATTATCATGAAGTATTTGGGCAAGCGGACTCATACCCGTCCCTTTTATTCCAACAAAATGATAAACAGTCATAATTGTACCTCCAACAAACGTCTATCTGTTCCCCAGTATATGACGTTCATTTCAATTTGCGACCGCGGCGGCTGAAAAGCCGCCTGACGGCGTATCCTTATATTTTTTGTTATGTTCAGTATCCGGTTATTTCTTTCCGATTAAACCTGAATATCACGATTTCTATGCCCATTTGCTGTAAAGCGGCATAGCTGTTAAATGCTCTATCCATTATCATACCATGTTTGCTGTGAAAATGAACCTATATTATTCGTTTATTAAATCACTTGCAGTGATCAGCACCTCTCGAGGCTTGCTTCCTTTCGCCTCAGAGATCATACCTTCCGCTTCCATCATATCAATCAGCCTTGCAGCCCGATTATATCCGATTCTGAATCTTCTTTGCAGGCTTGACGTGCTTGCACTGTTTTGCTCAACAACAAATTCGCACGCCTCATAAAACAGCTCATCCTCTTCCTTTAAGGCAGAGCCTTGTCTGACCAATTCTTCCTGTTCGAATAAATAAGCTGGCGGCAGCTGGTTTCTGACATGGGAAACGACACGGTCAATTTCTCGGTCCGATACAAAGTTGCCTTGAAGACGGACCGGTTTTCCAGAACCGTTCTCTAAAAAGAGCATATCTCCTTTGCCGAGAAGTTTTTCCGCACCAGCCATGTCAATAATTGTTCGGGAATCAACCTGGCTGGAGACAGAAAACGCAATTCTAGTCGGGATATTCGCTTTAATCAGACCGGTAATGACATCGACTGACGGACGCTGAGTCGCGACTAGCAAATGGATTCCGCAGGCTCTTGCTTTTTGAGCAATCCGGGCAATGCTTTCTTCTACATCATTTGGAGCTACCATCATCAAGTCCGCAAGCTCGTCAATGACCACAACTAAATACGGCAATTTTTCGCCCGTTTGGTGATCAGAAGTTAATTGATTGAAACGGTCAATATCGCGAACACCGGAATGGGCAAACAGTTCATAGCGGCGCTCCATTTCCTCAACGACCCATTTTAAAGCAGCTGTAGCCGCTTTGGCGTCGGTAATGACAGGGCTGACGAGATGAGGAATTTTGTTGTAAGGCGCAAGCTCTACCATTTTCGGATCAATCAGCAGCACCTTCACTTCACTCGGATCAGCTTTATAAAGCAGACTCACTAAAATCGTATTGATGCACACGCTTTTTCCCGATCCTGTAGCTCCGGCAATAAGACCGTGCGGCATTTTCTTCAGATCAATGACAACAGGATTCCCCGAAATATCCAATCCAAGTGCTGCCGTAAGCGGTGACGTGCTCGTCCTGAAAGCAGAGCTGCGAATCATTTGGCGCAAATCAACCACCTTGCTCGTGCGGTTCGGCACTTCAATTCCGATCGTGTTTTTCCCCGGAATCGGCGCCTCTATTCGAATATCTCTGGCGGACAGGCTGAGTTTAATGTCATCAGACAGGTTGGTGATTTTATTCACCTTTACACCCGGTTCAGGGTGTACTTCAAATCTTGTGACTGACGGCCCTTGCGTTACATGAACCACATTGGCCCGAACGTTAAAGTTTTTCAAAGTTAAATCAAGCAGCTGACGCTGGTTTTCTATCCACGCAGTATCGTCCTGAACTTGTGCTGGCGGCACATCAAGCAGTGAGACATTTGGGAACACATAGCTTCCGCGGCGCTCCCCTGCTTTTTGCTGTTTATGCGTATCGCTTTTCAGCATCATAACATTAAAAGGAACAGACGGTCCCTTCTGAAGTGCTGGACTTCGTTCAGGATTGTTACTCGACTTCTCGGTTCTGTTCTGCTGTTCTGCTGGGGCCGTGCGTCTTTCACCCGCAGGACCTTCTTCCTCCCGGCTTTCATCCGCCGCAGAATAGGATGGAGAATCCTCTTCTGTGCTATGTTCGGGTTCTGGATAGTCATTTATCTGGGCCGCGGTTGCTTCAGGCTGGCTGTTTTCCTCTATCACTTGAGCTGATGCAGCTTCCGGAATGATTTCTTCGTGAGCAGCTGTATGGCTGTCTGACAGTTCCTCTGCTTCTTGCCCGGCATCTGCCACAGTCTCTTCCTCGTATCGTTCATTATGCAAGAAAGGCTTTTCATGCTCATGGAATTCCATTTCTTCTGCTGGGGCTGAGGTGTCAGCAGTTTCTGGAACAGCTTTTTCACGAACGTTTCCTTCGTTGGCTGACGGCTCTTCTGCCTCAGTTTCAGCACCTGTCACAGCCTCTTCCCCATATCGCTCATCGGGTAAGAAATGCTCTTCCTTTTCAGGCTCTTGGTTTTCCGTTTGTTCTGCTTGAGTTGAGACGGTGTCAGCAGTTTCCGGAACAGCTTCTTCGCGGGCATATCCTTCGTTACCTGACAGCTTTTCTGCTTCCATTCCGGCACCTGTCACAGTCTCTTCCCAAGATTTTTCTTCGCGCAAGAAAGATTCTTCCTGCTGCTTCATTTGTTCTGTTTCTTCTGACCGCATCTCAGCAGCTTTTGGAGCCATTTCGTCTCCAGCGTTTACTTTTTTGTCTGACAGCTCCTCTGCTGAGTGCTTTGCCATTGTTTCATTCGTACTTTTTAGGACGCCAGAAGGCTGTTCTTCGAATCGGTCATATGAAAAGAGAGGCTCCTTCTTCTGTTGCTGCGGCGGCCGGTCCGGCATTGGATAGCTGCGTTCGCGTTCGATTTCTTCTGAAAGCAGCGTTACCTTCTCTTCTACAGGTTCCGGCTTTTTTTGCACACCTTTTTTTTCCGCAGATTGTTTCGGCACGTCCTTTTTCACAGATGGTTTTTGATTAAATCCATATACAGGCGAAGGTATATTTGTCGGTTTAAAAGGTTTCTTGGCCGGCTCTGATTTTTCATATGTATGATGCTCTTTTTCATTATTTGTGCGGTCTCTGTGCTGAGCAGCGCTCGAACGAGGCTCGGCTTGCGGTTCCTCCGATGGCGGGCGGCGCCTTCTCAAATCATTTTTTTGGTATCCGTCAGGCACAACCGGAAAACGGAACTTGCCTTTAGGATATTCGTAATATATTTTAGGATCTTCCAATCGTTTTAATTGTCCTTCGGAGTGATGCGATTCTGGCTGTTTCGGAATTTGAGCAGGTTTTGTCTCCCGTTCAGCGTCCTCTTCACTCTCTCCTAAAAACAAATCAAAAAATTTATGAAGCCAACTCATAATTCATCTCTAACTCCCTTATAGTTTTCTGGGACGATTTTTAGTATACCACTGCTTGTCGGCCCAGAAAAGATTAAGCTTTCAGCAAAACAAAGCCGCTAAACAAGGGCTTAGCGGCTTTTTTTACATGATTCGATTTTTTCGGCGCGTTTATGGGAGTCTAAAACTGAAATGCGTCTCCAGCCTCATGGTCTCCTTCTAATACAAGGATTCCTTTTTCAGCCGGAGCGTCAGGCAATGCAAGCTCTTTTGCGGAGCAGATCATTCCGCTCGACGGTACGCCCCGAAGCTCAGCATCCTTAATGACGAGTCCGCTCGGCATCACAGCGCCGACTTTGGCAACGACAACTTTTTGACCTTGATCAACATTAGGCGCGCCGCAAACGATCTGAAGCGTTTCATCTCCTACGTTGACTTTACATACGCTTAATTTATCCGCATTTGGATGTTTTTCTTTTGATTCAACATATCCGACAACAAACTTTGGCGATAAATCAACGACTAATGTTTCTTCAATGCCGTTTCTGTTTAGCATTTCATTCACATCTTGAACGAATGTTTCTGAAAGGGCAACAGGGCCGTTTTCATTAATGGTTAAGTATGAAGACGCGTTAAAGATGTTAAAACCCGTCGTTTCATTTGTTTCGCCATTGAAAATTTTGACGACGTCGCCGTGTTTTTCATAGCCTACTTGCTCGCGCGTTACGTCTTTTAGAGAGATCAGAAGTGTATCTCCCACACCTTCTTTATTATAAAAAGCGTTCATAAGTAAAAAATCCTTTCTAATCCTTTTTCGGACGGCTTTTTGCCAAGATAAACACCGGCTCCAGCTTTCCTTCATTGTACAGGAAAGAAAGCGCCGTAACCGGAACGGTGCCGCCTGCAAAGAAGCTCATCGACATTTGTCCTAAAATATCATACCCTGATTCATTCCGAATGTCAGCAAGTATCAGAACGTCCTGATGCGGAACAGAGATCGCGAGCTCACCTTTAGCATTTTGTTTATACTCATTTAAAATCGCTTCGTTCAGAATCCGGCTGGCGTCGTAACCGTCGTTTGCTCTGAAGAAGTAAAAGAGATTACCGGCAACTGTATCCTCTTTGACAACCGTCGGCAGAGAGCGGAGGTTAAACGCAGCCGTTTCTCTGATCCGCTCCCTTGTCCAGTTTTCTTTCTCCAGCATGCGCTGATCAATTAAACGATAGGTTTTGCCCAGATCAAGCGCGTAGTAAATTCTTGTTTCTGCGGTATGATCGTCATAAATAAGCGGAATCTCTTCGCTGGACTTGTCCGGAAAAGAGGTTGAGCGGATGACCGGATAAATGCGGCTTTCCTTCCCGGTTATTTCCTGCGACTTCCCTTCCATAGCTGTCATGGCTTCTGATACATAGTAAACGATCTCGTCAATGGCTTCGTCTTTTTTCAGTTCCCATTTTGCAATAATCGGCGGCAGGTCGAGCGTAATTCCTTTTTTAGTTGTTTCATCCTCAACACGGAGGGTGTCTTTTTCTCTGTCAAATAAAAAGGAGCGATTCTCGTGCTGAAGGCGCTGTTTCAATATGTCTGACAGCTTCCTTGAGGTCAATTTCAAACCGGATATCCTCCTTTACGCTTTTGCGAGAGAGTCAGTTAAAAACTGTTCAATTTCTTCTTTTGTTTTGCGGTCTTTGCTCACAAAACGATTCACTTCTTTTCCTTCATTAAACACAACAAAGCTTGGAATGCCGTAAATCTCCCACTCCGCGCATGTATCAATAAATTTGTCGCGGTCTACATAGTAGTAAGTGAATTCAGGAAAGTCTGCTTCCAATTCCGGAAGAAAAGGCTCTACAAAACGGCAGTCCGGGCACCAGTCAGCAGAAAACATAAATACTGCCCAATCATCCTTTACCGCTTTTTCCAGCTCTTGCGTTGTTTCGATTTTTTTCATCAAATATCCCTCCAGTTGTTTATGTTCTTACATGTTAGTTTATCGATACTCGTCCATTTGGATCATACCAAACTGCTTGCGGCAAAACCACTTATATGCAACGAATGAATATGTAAGATAAGCTTTCCCATTATCATTATCATATTTTATTTGCATTATCAAGCACGTTTCGTTTAACATCTTTTACATGAGGGTAAAATTGACAAATGGTCATACATAAGGAGGGATCCAGTTTGGAGTTTATCGTCTATTTAGCCGGAGAAATCCACAGCAATTGGCGGGAGGAAATAAAGGAGAAAACGAAGTCACTGAAGC
Organism: Bacillus sp. FSL K6-1012; assembly: GCF_037964915.1. Lineage (NCBI taxonomy): Bacteria > Bacillati > Bacillota > Bacilli > Caryophanales > Bacillaceae > Bacillus > Bacillus sp. FSL K6-1012. Next base: position 3,082,496 of record NZ_CP150175.1, read on the forward strand.
TGCCGATTACGTTTGTCGGCCCGATGGAGCATCACGACCGTTCAGACAATATCGGAGAAGAAATCATGGGCGCTCAGCCAAACGCAGTCTATAAGGACGACAAGGCTTCTGATATCAATAACTTCAGAACTGCCGTCTTGATGAATAAAGCCGACTTTGTAATCGCCTTGTTTGGCGAAAAGTATAAACAATGGAACACAGCAATGGATGCTTCCTATGCCATCGCAAAAGGCAAACCCCTGATCATCATTCGTCCTGAATCGCTCCACCACCCATTAAAAGAGCTTTCAAACAAAGCGAATATGACTGTTGAAACGGTGAACCAAGCCATTAAAGCACTTTCCTATGTATTTGAAACAAAATAAGAAAAAAGCTTGTCGACATGGCTTACAGCCTTGCTCAACAAGCTTTTTCTCCAGGTTTTACATATTTTCTTTAATTGCTTCAACTGTCTGCTTGTCACAGGCAGTTACGAGCTTTATCAGCATTTCTTTAGCCGCAGCGTAATCATCAATATGGATAATAGATGCATTTGTATGAATGTAGCGGGAGCAGATCCCGATAACTGCTGACGGAACGCCGCTGTTTGAAATATGCACTCTGCCTGCATCTGTTCCGCCGCCCGAAACAAAGTATTGATATGGAATCTGATGCGTTTCAGCCATATCCAGAACAAATTCTCTCATTCCGCGGTGCATGACTGTTGTTCTGTCAAGAATGCGGAGCAAAAAGCCCTTTCCAAGCTGCCCAAACTGCTGTTTATCGCCGCTCATGTCGTTTGCCGGACTGGCGTCAAGCGCGAAGAACAAATCCGGTTTGATCATATGAGACGCTGTCTGTGCGCCTCTTAAGCCGACTTCTTCCTGAACGGTTGCGCCAGCGTAAAGCGTATTCGGCAGTTCTTTACCTTGCAATTCCTTCAGCAATTCAATGCTCAATCCGCAGCCGTACCGGTTATCCCACGCTTTTGATAATATTTTCTTTTCATTCGCCATAATGGTAAACGGGCATACAGGGACAATTTGCTGGCCCGGTTTAATGCCGATTTTGATAGCGTCTTCCTTATCATCCGCTCCGATATCAATCATCATGTTTTTGATATCCATCGGACGGTTTCGCTGAGCATCTGTTAACAGATGCGGCGGTATGCTTGAAATAACTCCCGGAACCGGGCCGTTATCTGTTTGAATTTCCACTCTTTGTGCCAGCAGCACCTGACTCCACCAGCCGCCGAGCGTTTGGAACCTCAGTAATCCGTTATCTGTAATGGATGTCACCATAAATCCGACTTCATCCATATGTCCAGCCACCATGATTTTCGGCGCGTCCTCTCCGCCTTTTCTGACTCCGAAAACACTTCCCAGTCTGTCCTGAACGATATCATCGGCATATTTGGCAAGCTCCTGCTTCATAAACGCACGGACCTGATGCTCATTGCCCGGCGCTCCGGGAAGCTGCGTCAGTGTTTGGAAAAGCGCTTTCGTTTCTTGATTCATGTTTTCCCCTCATTTCTATGTAGTTCTTTTATTTTATTAGAAAAAATTCTGTTTTCCAAGCACTCTGATTGAATCTGCTCAATGAGCCGCGTATCGCTTAACAAGATTTGGCGGTTTCTGTATAATGGAAGTATGATCAATCAGGAGGTGCTTTATTTTGAAATTGCGTCATCTTCTTTTAGGAGCAGGACTTGGAATTTGTACGGCTGTTGTTGTGAAGCAATATGTGATGAAGCCTTATATTTCTTCAGAAAGAGCGCTTCGTATCGTAAAATCCGCTTTTAAACAGCGGGGGCCGATTGATGGATCATGGATCTACACCCAGCCGGAGCCCTACAATGTGAATGGAGAAACCGTGCAGGTGTACAAGACCGGTGTTACACGGTCAGGTTTCGGAGAACTAGAGCAATATGAAGTGATGGTGGATGCGAAAACGGGGAGAATTGTAGATGTCATCGATACAATCGCGTCTTAACACCGGACAAGCGTAAAATAGGAGCCGCTGCCCATGCAGCGGCTCTTTTTATATTATATCGCGCGAATTGGTTTGTATACCGGATACCACATCGCGTCCTGCACAGCCTGAATGATATCCTCAGGCTCTTCAGTGGCCACGCCTTCCTTAATGGCGGTTTTAGCGACTTCAACTGCAACCGTTGCCGATACAGTCCGTAAATCCTCCACCTTCGGAAGCATCGGCGCGCCAGGCACTCCGACATTGACCATACTTGCGATCGCGCGGGCACATGCTTCAAACATGCCATCGGTTATTAATTTTGATTTGGTGACAATCGTTCCAAGCCCGAGACCAGGGAAAACAAGCGCGTTGTTTGCTTGGCCAATATGGTACGTTACACCGTTATATTCCACTGGCGGGAACGGGCTTCCTGTCGTAATCAGCGCACGGCCTTCCGTCCATTCAATTAAATCTTGCGGTTTTGCTTCGGAAAGAGTCGTCGGATTCGACATCGGCAAAATCGCCGGACGTTTTACGTGTGACGCCATTTCTTTTACAATTTCTTCAGTAAAGGCACCGGAAACCGTAGATGTTCCGATCAGGATCGTCGGTTGCGCCTGCCGGACCACTTCAAGGAGATCAATGCCCCCTCCTTCTCCGTTACGCTGATAATCCTTCACTTCATCAGCCGAACGGGCATAAGGCTTTTGGAAATCGAGAAGCTGATCCATATCATCTGTTAACAGCCCGTTTCGGTCTATGCACCAGAATCGCTGGTATGATTCTTCCTCACTCAGCCCCTCGCGCACTAATGCTTCCCGCAGCTGTTCAGCAATTCCGATTCCTGCCGTCCCCGCTCCGAATATCACGACTCTGTGATCCTTCAGCGGGACTTTTGATGCTTTTGCACAGGATAAAACTGCCGCCAGTGAAACAGCGCCTGTGCCTTGTATATCATCATTAAACGTACATATTTTATCTTTATAGCGTTTCAAGATGCTGCGTGCATTTTTCGCTCCGAAATCCTCCCAGTGGAGCAATGCATTCGGGAATGTCTCTCTTGCAAGTGAGACATATTCATCAATAAATTGGTCATAGCGTTCACCGCGCACTCTGGAATGCTGATTGCCGACATAAAGCGGATCGTTCAAGAGGCTCTCTTGATTTGTGCCCGCATCCAAAACGACAGCCAGCACTCTGCTCGGATCAATTCCGGCAGCGGCCGTGTATACCGCAAGCTTGCCAATTGATATCGCGATACCGCCGACTCCCCAGTCTCCGATTCCTAAAATCCCTTCAGCATCGGTTGCGACAATTAAATCGATGGCATCACTTTTGTCTTTAAACTGTTTAAAGGCCTCTCTCATGCCTTCCGGGTCATCGATGGACAGATAGAGCCCTCTCGGCTTCCTGTATTCATGGCTGTATCTCTGAATGGCCGTACCTACTGTCGGCGTGTATACAATCGGGAGCATTTCCCCTAAGTGGTCATTTAACAAACGGTAAAACAGCGTTTCATTTCGATCGTGCAGCGCTGTCAAATAAACGTTTTTACTTAAATCGTCAGGCTGTGAGGAAAACTGTTCGTACGCTCTTTTTGCCTGTTCATCAATGGTCAATACCTTCGGCGGCAAAAAGCCATTCAATCCGAGCGCTTTTCTTTCCTCTGTTGTAAAAGCTACTCCTTTGTTCAAAAAAGGAACAGAGAGTACTTCAAGGCCTCTTAATGTTGTCTGAATTTCTCCTTCGTTCGTTACTTCAAATTGTTTCACCCTGCCTCTTCCTTTCTGAGCATAATTAGTACTAGGTTTGCTTTATTAGCCGGAAATCATGCAGGGTAAACATGAAAATATGCTATTGTTTCTTTCGTTTGAGTGATTCTGTCATTCTTTCGTCCCCGTCCCATTTTAGTGCGCGATATACGGCATCATGATAAAAAATAAACCATGCGTCTTTTTCCGCTGCATACGCCTGCCACTTTTGCTTTTGCGGTATAGAGGTCATCGGATAATCATCATAAGCCAGCACCCATAATGGATTGCGGTGGGCGTGTGTCGGCATCAAATCCGCCATATGTACCGCGGTTTCACCCGCATCCTCACATACAAGAACACAGTGGCCGGCACTGTGGCCCCCGGTATGATGCAGTGTAACCCCCCCTGTTATCGTGCAAGTGTCTTCAAAGGTCTTCACTTGGCCGGCAACCGCCTCCCAGTTTTCTTTCCAGTAGGTATTTTTCGATCTGATATTCGGATGGCGCATTTCATTCCATTCAACAGATGAAGTATAAATAACGGCATTTGGAAAAACTGGCACCAGTTTATCTCCTTCGTATTCCGTCAATCCGCACGCATGGTCAAAATGAAGGTGTGTCATGGCGATCACGTGGATATCTTCAACCGTTAACCCGAGCGCTGCTAATGATGTTTTCACATTGGATTCTTGGGTCACACCGTAGTTTCTTTTTTGTTTCTCAGTCAGCTTTCCGGACCCGATACCGGCATCGACGATCACGTTCAGCCCGTCTTTTTGAATAAGAATTGGATCTGTCCTTAGTTCAATCTGGTTTTTTTCATTGACTGGGTATTTTTTTGACCATAACGGCTTTGGAACAACACCGAACATGGCTCCTCCGTCCATGTGAGTCACCCCTCCGTCAAGCCAAGTTAACGTCGTGTTTCCAATTTTCATCGTTTCCATTTTCATCCCCCCTGTCATCATCGTAGCAAACAGCGCATAAAAAAAACAGACTCCTGTGTCAGAGTCTGTTTTACGCTCTCCATTCAACTTCAGCCCGATAGATCGGCTGGCCGAGTGCTGAGAATTTTTCTTCATATTCTGTCATGATGTTATCTTCCATATCGCTGTTATGCAGATCAAGACTGACATATGTCAGCAGCAGACCGTATTCCGAGAAGCTTTTCAGCGAGTACTCAAACAGGCCGCGGTTGTCTGTTTTAAAATGAATTGCTCCGCCTTTCCCCATCACTTCTTCATATTTCTTGAGAAAATGGGAATACGTCAGACGGCGTTTTTCGTGGCGGTTTTTCGGCCAAGGATCAGAAAAGTTCAAGTACACCCGTTTGACTTCACCCGGCTCAAACACGTCTGTCAGCGTGTCCGCGTCTATATTCAAAAGCTTTACATTCGGCACTTCGCTATCCTTTACTTTCTGGACAGCTGTCACAATTACGCTTTTAAATAACTCAATACCAATATAATTAATGTCAGGATTTTGTTTGGCCATCCCGGAAATAAATTGCCCTTTTCCTGTACCGACCTCGATATGGATCGGATTGCTGTTGCCAAACACTGTATTCCATTTTCCTTTATAATCAGCAGGATTGCTGATGGCAATATCTGCGTTTTCAGCCAAAAAGTCATCAGCCCAAGGCTTGTGGCGCATTCTCATATGATTGACACCTCTATCTATTATTTCGACTAACAACATACCATGAATTAAAAAGACCCGCAAGCTTGTTTTTGAAGGTGTGCCTTTTTAGAGCAGATCACATAAAAAAAGAGGTTCCCATCTGTCGGAACACTCGTGTCTCATGCATAAAACCATACTGTTTTGAACAATTTAACCCGTAAGATACTGAAGGGATGTGTACCGTTTTATGGGTTTAAATTACGAGAATCAAGTTGATCTATTGAAGGACATTTTGACTGACCATCAATTAGACTGCTGCGGAACCGTCGCAGAGTACGAACAGCTTGAACGTGTGATTAAATCGCTGATGGCAAACACCGAGCTCGATTCACACTTAAAAAACGTGCTGGAAGATGTGTACCGATACAGCCAATCAGGAATATCATCCAAATCTATCGACTCACACATACAAGAGCATCAGAGCAGCTTGTCTCAATGGGTAGAGGAAATGGATTCGTATTCCTGATTATTAAACAATTCGCTTCATCAGCATATGCAGTTCTTCCATTGCATCATGGAATTCTTTATCGTTTCCTTTGGATTTATGCCAGGCAATGAAAGTGATTGTTTCAGATAGCACATACCATGCCATTCTTAACCGAAGGCCGTCCGTTAACTCAATACCGTACATGCCCAGCCAGCTCTCCCAAGCTGGCTTTTCGACGTAGTGGTACAGCAATGGCCCCAGATCCATCGCCGGATCAGCGATCATGGCGCCGTCCCAGTCAATTAAATACAGCTGGTTGTCTTCAGACAATAACCAGTTATTATGATTGACATCACAATGGCAAACGACTTTCTCACCGAAATGCACTTCATGCAGATGATCTTCTAAATACTTAATCCCTTCTTGAATCAGCGGCGAAGATTGCTGCACAGCAAATACAGCCTGTTTAAGCTGAGACAGCAGAGTCCCTGGATTCAGCGGTTCCTTTCCAAGTCTCTTCAGCATGTCCAGCAAGGCTTTTGATGTGTGTATTTTACGAAGCAATTCAGCAACGGACCGTCCGCTCATGTCTTTCGGCTTCAGCTCTCTGCCGGTCATCCAGTGCTGGGCCGTTATGACGTCCCCATTCTCCATCCGTTTTGTCCAAACCAGCTTAGGAACAATGCCTTCGGCGGATAAAACAGCTAAAAAAGGTGAGCTATTACGTTTTAAAAAAAGCTGCTGCCCGTTATGTTTCGCATAATATGCATCTCCTGTAGCTCCTCCGGCGGGGAAGATCTCCCAATCGCTACCTAGTAATTGTCCCAACCAGTTCATATCAATGTTCAACCCATCATTTCTTAAAATATTTTAGAATAAAGGCCAATTCGTCTTCAGTCTATCCAGCGAATGCCTTTTTCGTACGAATCGTATGAAAAATAAAAAAGACAGCTATTGAGAGTCTCATATGCTAATCAATAGCCGTCTTTTAAATTTTAGCGCTATAGCACAAACTTCGTCAAGCAAAACTCGTAAGATCTCGTGCTAAATATAAGATAACCGTTCCGATGCCGTTTACAGCAACCGCTTTCTTGATTTCTCCATGATCAGCACGAAACCCGTCAGTATCACATAGAAGGCGGTAAGCCTTATCTTTCGGCAGCTGCCATGTAACAGAATCGGGGCTGGCATGATGGATGACAATGATTTCTTCCCATTCGTCGATTGCGCCGAGGTTAAACAGCCGGTATACAATAAGGTGCTCTTTGAGAGCCAGACATTCAAGGCAGCGCTGAATATCGGCTGATGACGTAAGCCGGAATGCCGGATGCGCTTTTCTGAGCGAAATCAGCCTGCGGACATAGTCAACATCCTGCTTGAATGTTTCACGCCGCGACCAGTCCAGCTGGTTGATGCTGTCACTGGATTGATAGCTGTTTTCCACCCCCTGCTTCGTCCGGAAAAATTCCTGTCCGCTGTGAATAAACGGCACTCCCTGGGCCAGCAGAATGATTGCAGACGCCAGCTTTTGCCTGCTTCTTTTTCGGCTCTCACTTTCTTGAGGAAGCGCGAGGCTCATTTTATCCCAAAATGTGTGGTTGTCATGCGACTCGACATAATTGATGGACTGGCTCGGCGCAGACACAAGCGGGGCTGTCTCTTTCCATCCGGAAGATCCGGCAATCCCGTGCATGACTGTTTCCGTTTTTTCGCCGTTCCCAAGGGCAAAACCCGCCGCCGCGATATGAAAGGTATTCCCTTTAACAGCGTCACGAAACGAATCATTAAAAAAACCGACGCCCGGCATTTTCGATGCATTCGCCAATGTCGCTTTCTGTTCAGGCGGCAGCGGTGTTGCCAAATCCCAGCCTTCCCCAAAGAGAAGGATTCCGGACTTTACCTCAGATGCTTTTTCTTTCATATGAAGAACCGTTTCAATATCTAAAATGCCGAGCAGATCAAAGCGGAAGCCGTCGACATCGTATTCCTTCAGCCAATACATGACGCAATCCGTAATGAATTTCCTTGCCATCCGCCTTTCTGAGGCGATGTCATTCCCTACGCCGGTGCCATTCGAAGGCATTCCGAATTGATCATGCCGGAAGAAATAACCGGGCACCGTTTTTTCAAAGGGCGAGTGCTCTCTTTGGTATACATGGTTATAAACAACATCCAGAATGACACGCAGGCCATGCTGATGCAGGGTGTGAATCATTTGTTTTACTTCTGTGTTTCTTGTCTGAGGGTCGTGAGGATTGGAGGAATAGCTTCCCTCCGGGGCGAAAAAATGAAGCGGATTATAGCCCCAATTGTAGGCGGCAAGCGGGTTTTCTTCATCAACTCCGGCATAATCGTTTAGCGGCAAAAGCTCTATATGCGTAACGCCAAGCTCTTTTAAATAAGAAAGTCCTGTAGAACTGCCATTTTTCGTTTTGGTGTCCGTTTCAGCAAGCGCCGCATATTTCCCCTTGTTCTTCATACCGCTGTTTTCATAAATGGAGAAGTCTCGGATGTGCATCTCATAAATAATGGCTTCAACGGGGTCTGAAAATGGTGTAAGCGAAGGAGCCGAATTTGCTTGATCAGGGCGCAGCACGACACCCTTCTCTCCGTTGACCGTCACAGCTTTTGCATACGGATCAACCGTTTCTGTCCATTCTAAATTGTTGCAAATCCGGTACACATACTCATAACCGTGCAGATCTCCAGCCGCTGTAACGGCGTATACTCCATTTTCCATTCTTGTCATTTGAAGCGTGTGCCCGCTTTTTTCGGGATGTGACAGCTTGACGGCAGCTGACGTCGCAGCAGGCGCCCATACCTTAAATTCAGTATAATCCGAAGCGTAAACAGCTCCGAGCTCTCCGTCATAATAAAATGCAGCATCAAACGCATCCGTCCTGACAACCGCCCCGATTTGGAGATCCGTTTTTCCGCCGCCAGATGCTTTGACATGATGCGTTTTTCCGAAAGCCACCGGCTGTTCAGCTACACATACATACTTGTATTTCCCTTCTATTTGCCATTCCTGACTGACTGTCAGAGGAATTTCCGCTGTATCTGTCTCAAGCTGAAAAGGCGGCGTAAAGGTATCTTTTTGATCAGCAGGAATCAGAACCGTAATGATATTCATTTCATCGGCATACGCTTCAAAGCTGCGTTGGATACAGACCATCAGAATCTCTCTCCTCCAAAAACGTTTATGTTTTGATCCGTAAGGGTGAGGGACTCGATGCCAGACGGAATGGGGTTGTACCCATGATTTCTCCGTCAGCATGGAACGGAATTTTGTCCTTCGTGTAAAACGTAAGGTCTTTCGCTTTAAACATCGTCACGCCGTCCATTTTGGTGTGTTTTCCAAATGTCATCAAGCATAAAAACCAATACTTTTTCAAAAACGGCAGATTCTCAACAATGATGATATCAAATGCCTGTTCGCGCGGATTCGCAAGCGGGGCCGCCTTCATGCCGCCTCCGTAAAACGGATGATTGGAGACGACCGCAAACCAGACATGATGAAATTCCTGTGTCTCTCCTTCAATTGTACAAGCCAACGAAAACGGCTTAAAGGTAGCCGACGCGTACAAATGGGAAAGCGGATAGACAACAAAGCGGAGGCGCAGAAACTGGACCGCCCGTTTTAATGGAAATTCCATCGCCTTCTTATTGACGTATGCGTCAAAGCCGATTCCGATATGATTCAAAAAATAAAGAACCTGCGATTTATCCTGAAGCAAATTAATGCTTCCTAAATGAAACGTTCGCGTTAACGGACGCTTCAGCTTTCTGATTTCCTGAATCAGATCTATTTTCTTAATGGAGAATCCTCTGGAAAAATCATTGTACGCGCCAGCCGGCACAAAACTCAGTTCGATATCGTCAACATCTTTCAGCCCGTTGACGACTTCGTGCATCGTTCCGTCTCCGCCGATAACGATCAGGCGTTTCAGCTTATGTTCCTGAATCGTTGAAATCTGCCGGGCGAGAACCTCGGCGTGTCCCGGATGTTCAGTTAAAAATGAGCGGTGCTCAATCTTTCGTTTCAGTAATTCCTTTTGTATCGACTTCCAAACACGCAGGCCTTTTCGATGCCCTGCTGCCGGATTAATAATAAAAAACCATTGGCTCATCTTTCTCACCTGCTTATGTTATGAGAAAACCGCTCAAATCGTTCTGCTTTACTCCAGCCACTCTTGTCTGCGATAGGAGTCTGACAGGCAATAAGACAACAAAGCTTTTGCAGCCTTTAATTGATGATGTTTTATCGGAGCAGTGTTTTTCTTCTGCCTCTCCATCCAGTCCGCCAAGCCCCGTTTGTCCACTATTTCCAGACCGTACGGCGGTTCGGGGTAATCAATGTATGACGTTCTGCTCAGGAGTAATTTCGAGACTGGAATATCAGCGCCTTTTTCCTTTACGATCTTCGACACAACAGATCCCGTCCGAAACAGACTCAACGCCGGATTTAATACCGATTCAGTCTGAGAGCCTGTTTTCTTCTCCCAAAAACGATGTTTAGATCCTATGTACACACTGTCTTCCTCTGCCTCTATAAAAGAAACGCAAAAAATGTCAAGAGGTGAAATGATCACTATGCTTAATTCTACTGCCGCCTGCTGAATTTTGAGCACAGGCTTATACATAATAAAATAAGAATCAGGAAGCTGCTGGGCCAGAAAATGCAAAATGCGGTCCTGCTTCACCTGGTTTGACAGATTTGACATCTCGGAAAGAGTAGAGCTTGCCCATTTGAGCTGAAATTCATATAAATGTCTTTTATAAAAGGAAGCAAGCGCCATCCTGCTCTTCGGCAGCCTTACGTTCAGATCGTCTTCTTCCTCAAACCATTGGTGTCTCTCTTCTTGTATATCGGCTTCTATCTCTTCTTTTCTTCTTTTCAATGAAAATTTTTTTCGTTTCTGCACCGGTTCCGGCTGTTCAGCACTGGCTTGTCTTTCTTCATGCTGGCGCTCCGCTGCTTCTAATAATGAAATCCAGCGCTCTTTTTTCAGCCGTATAAACTGATTCATATAATGGTACGGATCAAGTTCATATCTCGATATATAATCATGTATTTTGATGATTTGTGCCATTTTGTTTCTCCACTCCGCATGAATTAAGTTAAATAAAATTTGTATTTTTCCTGATATTTTGGTGATTGATTTAAGTGTGTCTGAAAAAGTGAAAATCGTTCAATAGCCGTTGAAACCTCACCGCTTTTAAACGGGATCTGCGCCGGAAATCCCTTTTGGCCTGTCCATTTTCTTGCCAGCGTCATATGGGGATGATACGCTCTCTTTTCCACTTTAAAGCCTGCTTGAAGAACAGCTTGTTTTGTATGCTCCCGCAGTGTTTCGAGCGCCGTATTCTTCTTCGGCTCCAAATGTAACACGCGCGGCTGCCTGCGGTCTCCGAACACATCTATTTTGTCAAACTCAATTGTAAACGGATTGGCATCAACAGCTATCTCGGCAAGCGAGCCTTCAAGCTGCTTGATTTGCGCTTCGTCCGCCGCACCGAGAAAAATTAACGTGATATGGTAGTCAAGCGGGTGCACCCATTTTTGAAACGTGAGCGCCGGCTCGCTTTTCGCAGCCTGGTAAATCGGATTTGCAATTTCCGGCGGAATGGGCACGCCGATGAAATAATGAGGCCGGATATCTGACATCCGTCTGACACTCCCTTCTTTGACTGCTATTATTTTATCAATAAAGAGGCTGCGCGAATAGAGGAACCGCATATGAAAACACTCTCGCGCAACCGTTTATTATGTTAGGATATTATATGACACTTGTTTTATTCAGAAAGGAATGACAATGTTGAAAATCTTTGAAAACACTTCTGATCTTATAGGAGATACACCGCTTGTGAGATTGAATCGGCTTCAGCCGGAAAACGCAGCACAAGTCTATTTAAAACTTGAATTTTTCAATCCAAGCGGCAGTGTGAAAGACAGAGCCGCTTACAATATGATCATAGAAGCAGAACAAAACGGCTTACTCAAGCCTGGCTCAGTTATCATTGAGCCAACCAGCGGAAATACCGGAATCGGACTCGCCATGAATGCGGCGGCCCGCGGCTATAAAGCGATTTTAGTAATGCCGGATACAATGACGAAGGAGCGGATCAACCTCCTCAAAGCCTATGGTGCAGAGGTTGTGTTAACTCCCGGATCGGAAAGAATGCCCGGCAGCATTAAAAAAGCAAAAGAGCTCGCCGAACAAATTCCGAACAGCTTCATTCCGATGCAGTTTGATAATACCGCAAATCCTGACGCGCATCGAAAAACAACTGCTCTGGAAATTGCCCGGGCAATAAAAGAAATCGGAAAACCGCTAGGCGCTTTTGTAGCTTCTTCCGGTACTGGCGGGACCATTACAGGCACCGGTGAAGCGCTAAAAGAACTTTTCCCGGATATTTTGGTTCATGTTGTCGAGCCTGCGGGGTCTCCGGTATTATCAGGCGGAAAACCGGGTGCGCATAAGCTGGTTGGGACAAGCCCAGGCTTCATTCCTCCAGTTTTAAATCAAGATGTATATGATGAAATTATCAAAATCACTGATGAGGATGCTTATACGACAACCAGACGCCTTGCTGCGGAGGAAGGAATTCTCGTCGGACCTTCTTCAGGCGCTGCCTGCTTCGCGGCGATTGAAGCCGCCAAACGTCTCTCTCCTGATCAAGTCGTTGTCTGTATGACAGCTGATACCGGGGAACGTTATTTATCAACTGATTTATGGTCATTTGTGTAAAAAAAGGACTGGCTTCAGAAGAAGCCGGTCCTTTTATTTTGCAAGTTCGTAGATGGCCTGCGCATATAAAGCAGTCGCTCTGAGGAGATCATCAATTTCAATATATTCATCCTTTTGGTGCGCACTATCGGGACGTCCGGGGAACAGCGGTCCGAATGCGACGCCGGCTTTCAAAGATCTTGCGTAAGTTCCCCCGCCGATTGAAATTAAATCAGCTTTTTTGCCTAATTGGCCTTCATATACCTTTTGCAGTGTTTTGACTAGCGGATGGTCTGCTGATACGTGATGCGGCTTGCTGTCTTTAAATTCTTCAAGCTCAAATTCAGCGGCGCTTTCAAACGCATCGCGAATCATTTTGCTTTCCGCCGTTACCGGATAGCGGATATTGATTCCGAGCTCGCCTCCTTGCCCTTCTGTATAGCGCAGTGTTCCGACATTTAATGTCAGCTCTCCGCTAATGTCATCCTCACAGTCAATATTCAGCTTCTTTCCTCTCGTATCATCTGAAAATTTGTCTGTCACGACTTGAACAAAACGCTGTCCGGCTTCATCCAGCTCAGTCTGGCACAAAAATTCTGCCAGTTTGATGCCGGCATTCACTCCATTGTTCGGTTCCATCGCATGGCAGGAAAGTCCGTGCATGCGCAAGATCAGCTGCCCATTCTCAATCTCAGCTTCACCTTTTTGATCCGTTGCGCGGAGCATGTCTTTAAATGAGGCAAGAACCTCTTCTATATTTGATCCTTCAAGAACAGCTTCCGCAGCGTCTGGCACCATGTTTAAACGGAGACCTGATGTAAACGAGGCAAGAACTGTTTCTGAAGCGGCTTCGTTTGCGCGGTGCGGGATGAGCAGTGAAGCATCAATAATCCCTTTTTCCGCGTTAATAATCGGGAAATCTGCATCTGGCGCAAAACCGAGAGTCGGCATTTCTTCGTGCTTGAAATAATGCTCCACACATCTCCAATCACTTTCTTCATCTGTTCCGATAATGATTCTGACACGTTTAGAAAGCGGCAGATTCATGTCTTTGACGATTTTCAGCGCGTAGAACGCCGCCATCGTCGGACCTTTGTCGTCAATGGCGCCCCTTGCATAAATCCGTCCGTTTCGGATGTCCGCTGAAAACGGATCACTTGTCCAGCCGTCTCCGGGCGGTACAACATCAACATGGCAAAGAACGCCGACAATGTCTTCACCCTCGCCCCATTCGATATGACCGGCGAACCCGTCAAGATTTTTTACGGAAAATCCTTCTTTTTCTCCAAGCTCAAGCAAAGAGGTCAAGCTGGCATTTACCCCTTCTCCGAATGGTTTGCCGGGCCCGGCTGTTGTTTCGTCCATTACACTGTTGATTCTCAAGAATTCCTGCGTATCGCGAATCAAATCATCTTTTTTTCTGATCACTTCGACTTCCCAGTTCATAATGATCCCCTTTCTGCAATAAATCACTTGCAAAAACTAAATAAAACGAATAATATTAATGGTGTTTTGTTAAAACGTTCGTAATTGGAGGTTACTATGTTTCATCTAAAAGAGCAGCAAACATCGATTAAACAAGAAATCATAGCTGGATTGACGACCTTTTTCACAATGGTCTATATTGTAGTGGTGAATCCGGTCATTTTAGCGAATGCCGGAGTTCCTTTTGACCAGGTCTTTACCGCAACGATTATCGCCTCCATTGTCGGAACGCTGTGGATGGCCCTGGCTGCAAATTATCCGATTGCCATTGCGCCCGGCATGGGCTTAAACGCTTACTTAGCCTATCACGTTGTAGGCGCAAGCGGCGGCGGCATCACGTACGCAACAGCTTTCAGCGCAGTATTCACAGCAGGGGTTCTCTTCATTATTCTATCGTTAACGCCTTTAAGAAAACAACTGATAGAAGCGATTCCAAACAATTTAAAATACGGGATCACCACAGGGATCGGGCTTTTTATTGCGTTTATCGGTTTACGGCAGGCGGGAATTATTACGGCTGATAAATCAAATCTGGTCACACTCGGCAACCTTCATTCGCCAGCGGTTATCTTAACGCTGATCGGCTTATTGATCAGTGTGATCCTGATGGTGCTGAATGTAAGCGGAGCGTTATTTATCGGAATGGCAGCTACCGCTTTGATCGCGTTTTTTACCGGCCAGCTGCATTTTCCTAAAGGCTTTATGTCTTTTCCGCATTTGCCTGAGGGATTGATTATTTCAAATCCGTTCTCCGCTTTTGGCGATGTGATCCATCACGGCCTGTACGCTGTCGTCTTTTCATTTCTGCTTGTAACGATTTTTGATACGACCGGTACGATGATCGGTGTGGCCGAGCAAGCCGGATTGATGAAAAACAACAAGCTCCCGAACGCGCGAAAAGCGCTGCTTGCTGATTCAACGGCGACCACAGTCGGTGCTGTTTTCGGAACAAGTCCGACAACCGCGTTTGTCGAGTCTTCAGCTGGCGTCGCAGCCGGGGGAAGAACAGGTCTTACGTCTTTAACTGTCGCGGTATTGTTTGCAGCTTCGATGTTTTTCAGTCCGCTTGTCAGCGCCTTATCCGGCATATCCGCCATCACCTCACCGGCTTTGATTATTGTCGGCAGCCTGATGATGGGCTCGGTGTCGAATATTAACTGGAAGGAGATGGACGAGGCATTTCCGGCATTTCTCGTTGTTCTGACCATGCCTCTTACATCAAGCATTTCCACAGGAATTGCGCTTGGCTTTATTTCGTATCCGATTGTGAAAGCAGCACGGGGAAAATGGAGAGACATTCATCCGCTCGTCCTCGCATTTGCCGTTCTGTTTTTCATCCAGCTATTTATTCTATAACATACAGAAAACCCAAACGGCATCCGTTTGGGTTTTTATTTCACCAAAAAAGAGATAGCAGCCGCCAAAAAGCAGCAGGCAACACAAGCATAGTGCAGCGTGTTCACACAGCTTTTTCTGGCCCGGTAATATTCATCACTTTCCTTATCAGCCCCAATTAAGATCGGCGCATCCATCACTTTGTCAAAAATAAGCGAAAGCACATAACGGCAAACACCTGTATAAACCAGCAGCGCAATCACCTTAAGAACGATCGGGGAAACGACTGTTAAAACCGTAAAAGCCGACAAAAGCATATACAGATGCCTCGCATACTCCCCATTCCTCAGCATGACTTTAAAAAACAATTCTTTATAAATTGTATACATTGTCCGTTTCTTAAATATCCTTTTAGAATTCCGGAATAATAGTGGTTTTCTCCTCATCCTGTCCTTTACTCTCGGCATTCTCACATCTTGGCTCGTCATCATTACAAGACCTGCAAGAGTGAGCCTGATTTTTTTCTCCTCAAGCACCTCTGCCTCAAAAGCCGAAAATGAAGCCGTCTTTTTCAAACTGCGTATGAAAGCAAAAATAAAAAACAAAACACCGGCAAGCGAGAGCAAGTGCCACTCAGTAAAGGTAATCATGAGAAAAGAACACGCCAAAAGCACAGCCTTGAGAAAAAAGTCTGCAATCTGTCTCCAAATAGATCTTGGTTTTCTGACCCTGTCCTGCTTCAAGGATAAAAAGAGCGTATGAAGACCGAATGCATAGATCAATAGAGCAGCGCTTTCTGGAATAGTGACGCGAACAGAATCAATGATAAAGGGAAGAAAAAGAAAAAAGAGCAACAGCCATTTGGCGAACGTGAACAATAAAGAATACACCAATGCGTATTGTTTCATCTGGCGAATGATCGCTTTCTTTTGCAGCAAAAACACCTGGTCCGCTTCCAGTAAAAAAGTATGGATGGAGCCTGTGCAAACAATCAGTATACCGACAGCGTATAACCATCTCCATTCGACTCTCTCAGACCACTCGTAAAGAAGGCCGTTTCCATTCGTCCACTCCACATACTGATAAATCACAAAAGCAAGCGCCGGCAGGACAATGTAGAGCGCAACCGTCCAATCAATGACAGCATGCAGCACCTTAAACTGATATCGGTAAAAATCCAGCCACCTTCGAAAAAAGAGAGAGCGCCCGTTCATGCCTTTCCTCCTTGAATCGCCGTATAAAAACAGTCAAGCAATGACTGCCCGTCTAACCCTGTCTGCTCTTGAATATCTTTTAACGTTCCCTGAAGAAACAAAGAACCTTTATCAATCATGTAAAACCGGTCGCAGATTTTTTCCGCGGTATCAAGTACGTGTGTGCACATGAGAATGCCGGCTCCTCTATCTTTCTCAGCCTTCAGCATGTCCACAAAGCGTTTTGTCGATATCGGGTCAAGGCCGATAAACGGTTCATCAATCACATACATATCAGGCTTAGAAAGAAAGGCCTGAATCAGCATCAGCTTTTGCTGCATGCCCTTCGAAAACGTCACCGGCAGCTCATGCATGACATGATCAAGCGAAAATGTTTCAAGAAGACTTTGGGCACGGTATTCGAATTCACTCTGACCAATGCCGTGCAAAGTGCTGATCAGGTCGAGATGCTCCCACAGCGTTAATTCCTCATAAAAGGACGGGTGCTCCGGAATATAAGCAAACGAGCAATCATTCCAAGCGATAGTCCCTTTAAAGTCTTGCGAGAGGCCGAGTATCGCCTTGATGGCAGTACTTTTTCCAGCGCCGTTCGCTCCAATCAACCCGACAAGCTCCCCTTCTCTGACTTCCAATAAAACATCGGTGAGCACTTTTTTTCGGCTTGTATACCCTGCTTGCTCTATCGATGCTTCCAACAACATTCTCAATCTCACTCACCCCCCAAATCACATACGAATCAGAATAAAAAAAGTTTCTTTATCCATAATAATATTGTGGTGAAATACATAGTAATCCAACAAGGATGGCGGCCAAACTCAAATTGGAAAAAATTTATCATACTTATTCCTAGATTCACCGCTGCGAAATCGTGTATAATGAAGGCGAATTATTTAAATATTACAGATGTCTGCCTTAGTTGCTATTTCGTACGCAGTTGATAGTCGTGAGTTGTGGTTAGTCAAGTCCATCCGATCTTATGATAGGGAGTGGTTTTTTGAAACCTTCAACAAACCGTATGCTAACTCGAATCAAATCAGTTTACATGTTTATTCAAGAGAAAGGCCTTGTGACAACACAGGAACTGGTTGACGAATTCGGCATTACACCTAGAACGATTCAAAGAGACTTAAATGTGTTAGCATATAATGATCTTGTTCATAGTCCAAGCCGTGGCAAATGGGAGACAACGAGAAAGAAAGTAAAGATTACCTCATAACATTAAAAATTACATAGGGCCGCCCTGTGAGCGGCCTGATAGATACAGGGCGAGGAGCGTTCTTAGCCTTGTTTTTGTGTGCTTATATATATAATAAAAATCCCGCATGTGTGATGCGGGATTTTTTCATGCTTGCGGCTCGTTCAGCCATTCAAGTTCTTCTTCTGTAAGCTCACGGTATTCTCCCGGCTCCAAAGCAGGATCCAAGGATACGCGTCCCATTGAGAGCCGCTTCAGATAAATGACTTCATTGCCGACAGCATTTGCCATCTGTTTGACTTGATGATATTTCCCTTCTGTTATCGTCAGGTATATCACGGTATGCCCTTTATCGTTTGCCTTTATTTCTGCTTGTGCCGGCTTTGTTTTGTAGCCGCCTTCAATAAATACCCCAGTCTCTAAGCTGTTGATGTCTTCTGGCGAAATTTGCGACTTTAAGTGGACCTCATACGTTTTCGGAACATGCTTTTTCGGCGATAGCAGCCGGTGAGCGAGCTGACCGTCATTTGTCAGCAGCAGAAATCCTTCTGTATCCTTATCAAGCCGGCCGGCAGGAAACGGCTCGAATCTAAGTTCATCCGGCGTCAGCAAATCGACCACTGTCTTTTGCCGGCTGTCCTCAGTCGCTGACAGCACGCCCTGCGGTTTATTCATCATGATATAAATAAACTCGCGGTAATCAATCGGCTCGCCATAAACGGTCACCTCCTGCGCATCAGGGTCCACGTGCGCCTTGACATCTTTTGCCGGCTTTCCGTCGACCATGACGGCTCCCGCTTTCACAATCGATTTGACCTCTTTTCTCGAACCATACCCGCTGTTGGCAAGCAGCTTATCTAGTCTCATGCCAATCTCTCCTTCCTATAAAAGAAAGCCCGCATCAAGCGAGCCCTCTGTTTCAACATATTCTGTTAATCAGCGGCATGTCTGCCTTTCTTTAAGAACCCCGGTAAACGGCGGCCGAATATTTTCTGTAAAAACCCTAAACGATAAGCGCAATACAGGTAGACAGCTCCGCCGACCACAGCGGCAATCAGCACGACGATCGCAGCATGCAGCTGGCCATCCTCGTAGGAGATGAAAAAGCTTAACACCCACTGGACGATTTTAACGGCTATCGCCATCACTGCTGACAAGAGCAGCATTAGAACGCCCCGTTTCACTAATATTTTATACGAATAGCCGGCATGCCGTTTGATCATGATAAATCCGTATATAAGTGAAGCAGTATACCCGAGTGCCGTAGCTAAAATAGCGCCGTCAGCCTGCATCAGCTTAATCAGCGGGACATTCAGCACAAGTTTGATCACGACACCGATCACCAGACTGGCAACCGCAAATTTTTGCTTATTGATGCCCTGCAATATGGCGGCGTTGACAGTAAACAAAGAGAACAAGATCGCAACTGGCGAATACCAAAACAGGATATCTTTCCCCAATTCAGGATGAAGGCTCTCTGATCCGTAAAAGAACGTGTACACAGGGCCTGCTAATACCGATATACCGACAACAGCCGGAATAATTAAAAACAGGATCGTCTGCATCGACTGGTTGATCTGCTGATTTAACAGCTTGTAGTTTCTGCTTGTAAACGATTCTGTGATCGTCGGAATTAAGGTCAGTCCGAATGCCGTCGCAAGAGAAACCGGGATCATCACGAGCTTCTGCACGTAAAGTGTCAGAATGGCCATCATATCCTGACTGATAGCTTGATGCCCCGCTTCAATCATGGCTTTGTTAAACGTATTTGTATCAATATAGTTATACAAAGGGATAGCTAGTCCGACAAACACGTAGGGAGCGGCATAGCTGAAGAGCTCGAAAAACATTTTCTTGTAGCTTAAATCTGCTGTCGGCCCCGTATTAGGCATCATCGCCAGCAGATTGCCTTTTCGTTTGTTCCAATAAATATACAATACGATCAGCCCGCCGAAGGCACCGATCAGAGCTGCAAAGGTTGCATAACCGACAGCGATCACAAGGCCGCCGTTTAAGACTTTCAAAATCAAGAAGGTCGCACTCAATAAAAAGATGATGCGGACAATCTGCTCAACAACTTGAGAGACAGCCGTCGGCCCCATCATTTGGTGACCTTGGAAAAATCCGCGCACAAGACTCATAATCGGCACGACTAAAAGCGCTAAGCTGACCATGCGGATGACATATACGACATGATCAATCGTCAAACCGTTATTATCTTTGCCCCCAAGCGATATTTCCGCAAAAAACGGAGCAGATAAATATAGTATAAAAAAGGCAATCATTCCCGTTACAAGCATAACCGACATGCCCGCCTTCAGCATTTTTCTGCTTGTTTCATAATCCCCTTTGGAATTATATTTGGAAACAAATTTAGAAACGGCGGCTGGAAAGCCCATTGTGGCAATGTTCAAAAATAAAGTGTATTGATTGTATCCGTATTGAAATAACGCACCGCCTGTCGCTCCGACCATGATGCTGAAAGGAATTAAATAAACCATTCCCAGTATCCGTGAAATATATGTACCGAGCGTTAACACAAACGTGCCTCTTAACAGTTTGCTTGACATGTTTCTTCATCACCATTTTCTACGAAGATTCAACTTTTCTATTTTAACACAACTGGGCATATAGACGGTAATAAATACAAAAGCAATCTCAGGAACAATGCAAGTTTGCGGCAAAATACGTTTAAGCAGAACCTGTCTTTCGCTATAATAGTACTGCGGACAGCGTTCCGCACACGAAATGTAAAAAGAAAGTTGATGATAAAGATGAAGCAGTATGACGTAATTGTAATCGGCGGAGGCCCTTCAGGTCTGATGGCTGCCATTGCAGCCGGAGAACAGGGTGCTGATGTTTTGTTAATAGATAAAGGAAATAAGTTAGGCCGTAAACTTGCCATATCCGGAGGCGGCCGCTGCAATGTGACAAACCGCCTTCCTGTCGAAGAAATTATTAAGCACATCCCCGGCAACGGCCGTTTTTTATACAGTGCGTTTTCTGAATTTAATAATGAAGATATTATCAAGTTTTTTGAAAATCTCGGGATCAAATTGAAGGAAGAGGATCACGGCCGGATGTTTCCAGTGACAGACAAAGCGCAAAGTGTTGTCGACGCCCTGTTAAACAGGCTGAAACAGCTGTGTGTGACGATCAGAACGAACGAAAAAATCAAATCTGTTACATATGAAGATGGACATACGGCAGGCATTGTGACGAATAATGGCGAAGTGATTCATAGTCAGGCAGTCATTATCGCGGTTGGCGGAAAAAGCGTTCCCCATACCGGCAGCACGGGTGATGGCTATGAATGGGCCGAAGCCGCAGGCCACACAATAACAGAGCTGTTCCCGACAGAGGTGCCCGTCACATCTGCCGAGCCGTTTATTAAGAAAAAAACACTGCAGGGTTTATCGCTCAGAGGTGTCGCCGTCAGTGTATTAAACAAAAAAGGCAAAGCCATTATCACACATAAGATGGACATGCTGTTTACTCATTTCGGCCTCTCAGGCCCCGCCATACTCAGGTGCAGCCAGTTTATCGTGAAAGAGCTGAAAAAACAGCCGGAAGTGCCCGTCAGAATTGATTTGTTTCCGGATATCAATGAAGAAACGCTATTCCAAAAGATGCACAAGGAGCTGAAAGACGCGCCGAAAAAAGCGTTAAAAAATGTGCTGAAGCCTTGGATGCAGGAGCGCTACCTTCTTTTCCTGCTCGAAAAGAACGGCATTTCACCGAACATATCATTTTCTGAGCTGCCGAAGGAGCCTTTCAGACAATTTGTCAAAGACTGCAAGCAATTTACCGTTCTCGCAAACGGCACACTGTCTCTAGACAAAGCGTTTGTCACAGGAGGCGGTGTATCGGTAAAGGAGATTGACCCGAAAAAGATGGCGTCTAAAAAAATGGACGGCCTGTATTTTTGCGGCGAAATCTTAGATATTCACGGTTATACAGGCGGATACAATATCACATCTGCGCTCGTCACAGGCAGACTCGCCGGACTGAATGCCGGACGCTTTTCCCGTACGTAAACCTTAGACTTTTCAAACTCTTACAGCATGCCGGGCATTTGAAAATTTCCCGCAAAAATGTTAGGGTGAGATTTGTTTTGTTTCACCTGATTGCGGGGTAATTTACAGGAAGGAATGATCTGCCATCGTACGACCATACTAAGCCTGCGAGGAAGATATAGGCGTACACAAAAAAGTCAGAGGGTGAGAATGTTTGAAGAATATATCTAGTGTATTTTGGATTGTGATTGTCATCACAGCCGCAGCCGTTTTGTGGGGCGTTATTTCTCCTGACAGCCTGCAAAACGTGTCTCAATCGGCACAATCGTTTATAACAGATTCATTTGGTTGGTATTATCTATTAGTTGTCTCTTTGTTTGTCGGGTTCTGTCTCTTTTTAATTGTCAGCCCGATTGGAAAAATTAAACTGGGGAAACCGGATGAAAAACCGGAATTCGGGTTATTATCTTGGTTTGCCATGCTGTTCAGTGCAGGCATGGGAATCGGCTTAGTATTCTATGGTGCGGCTGAACCGATCAGCCATTACGCAATTAGCTCTCCATCAGGTGAAACAGAAACCCCCCAAGCCTTCAGAGATGCGCTCCGGTACACGTTTTTCCACTGGGGACTGCACGCTTGGGCCATTTATGCCGTCGTGGCATTATGTATCGCATATTTTCAATTCCGCAAAGACGCGCCTGGATTAATCAGCAGCACACTGACTCCGATTCTCGGCGATAAAGTAAACGGCCCGATCGGTAAACTGATTGACTGTATTGCTGTTTTCGCTACAGTTGTCGGCGTTGCAACGAGTCTGGGGATCGGCGCAACTCAAATTAACGGCGGATTGAATTACCTATTCGGAATTCCGAATCATTTTATCGTTCAATTGATTTTGATTGTTATTGTAACAGTGCTCTTTTTACTATCGGCTTGGAGCGGACTCGGAAAAGGCATTAAGTATTTAAGCAACACAAATATGGTGCTAGCCGGATTGCTGATGCTGTTTATGCTGTTTGTCGGACCTACCGTTTTGATCATGAACTCACTTACAGATTCAATTGGGCAGTATATTCAAAACATTGTTCAAATGAGCTTCAGACTGGCGCCGAACGATCCAGGCAAACGTGAATGGATCAACGGCTGGACGATTTTCTATTGGGCATGGTGGATTTCCTGGTCTCCATTTGTCGGCATTTTCATCGCTCGTGTATCCCGAGGCCGGACAATCCGTGAATTTTTGATCGGCGTCCTGGTGGCACCATGTATTTTGGCTTTCCTATGGTTCTCCATTTTCGGTGTTTCCGCGATGGACCTTCAGCAAAAAGGTATCTTTAATGTGGCGAAGCAGTCTTCCGAAACGATGCTGTTCGGAACACTGGATCACTATCCGCTGACAATGATCACGTCTATCCTGGCATTGATCCTGATCGCCGTGTTCTTTATTACATCAGCTGATTCAGCGACATTTGTCCTTGGTATGCAGACGACATACGGTTCATTAAACCCGGCTAACTCAGTCAAACTCAGCTGGGGCATCATTCAGTCTGCTATGGCAGCTGCGCTCTTGTATTCCGGCGGACTTGCCGCTTTGCAAAACACAGCGATTCTGGCGGCACTGCCATTTTCAATTGTTATCCTGCTCATGATTGCTGCCCTTTATAAAGCATTGGCAAGAGAACGAAAAGAAATTAGAGCAGCAGAGAAATTCCAGAAACCAAGAAGCCCAAGAGTGAAAAAGGCTTAACCATAAAAAAGATCTTTCCGCAGTCCGCGGAAAGATCTTTTTTTATTTTCGATATAAAATGAGTGCGGAAAAACAGTAGAGCTGCTCGCCTTCAGGGTCACATGCCGCTGAAACCGTATATTTGATATCAACCAGCTGCTCTTCCGATATTCCTTTTAAAAATGAATTGATCTCCGTTTGCAAATCTTTTTCATGCTCTTCATCAAACACTGCCACCTTCAGCATTTATCCGCTCTCCTTTCTCTATCAATCTATTCCGTTTGGAATCAATATATGATAGAGAAAATGTTTACCTCGTCTCCGGATAAATAGCTCCTGGTGCAGGATGTTTCTTTGCCGGTTCATGGTCCTGCTGCTCCAGCTTCACCAGGACGGCATAAGCGATCCTCATGTGGCAGTAGCTGATGAGACTGACGCTGAAAAAAGGGACAATTCCCGGCAGATAAGCCAGCAGGAAAAAGAGCGCGACCGTCAGCGCAAGCATGACGAGGGTATATTGTAAGTACGCCACACTCAGCAAGAGGGAAAACTTAAAATACAGGCGCTTTTTCCAATCAAAGTGGACGATCAGCGGAAACACATAAAAAAGCATTGATACAAACAGAAAGCCAAATATCATAATAGCAAAGCGCAGGATATGCAATAAAAAGTGGCTTGGGTAAATAAAGGCCAAATCGATATAAATGATCAAACCGATTAACACCAGTACAGCACCGATCAGATTGGAACGGAGAAATTCAGCTTTGTATTCCTGCCAAAATGTCGGCAGCACCGGAACGTGATCCTGACCCTGAATCCATTTTCGCATAACAGCGAATAAAGCGGCAGTCGCGGGCATGACACCGAACACTCCGAGACCGAGGATTGTAAAAAGCAGCCAAAGCAAATTGGTATATGCAAACCTCATGATCCACTCGCAAAAACGCAGCACCCGTGCCATTGATCCGTCATGTTCCACGAAAGCCCCTCCTCTTCGCTTTTATACATTTTGCATATGAAAAAGCTGTTTAATATCAATTGGTTTTTTTTCAACAACGGAGCGCCATATTCCCTCACCGACCGCGATAGAATAGGCTCCGGCTTCGGCTCCGGCCAAAATGTCATACTGGCGCAGCGGATCTTTGCCTATAAATAGATCAGCAAGCAAAAGCGGATCACCTCCGCCGTGTCCTCCCTCGTTTTTGACGACTTGAATGGTTTGCTTCGATTCAAAAAGCGGATAATACTCAATCGTCTGCTCGGGAAAAGCAAACGGAATTCTGGAAGGCTCATGGAATTCATTTGATTCAATGCGTCCTTTTGTGCCGTTTATCGTAAGGCGGTAGCCTTCGTACGGAGCGGAAAATGTGATCGAGTAGCTTAAAAGCGCACCGCCGTCATATTTGACAGCCGCCACATACGTATCCTCAATGTCGATCTCCTCGTCAAAAATGCACGCGTCAGGGCGATATGCGGTATATAAGCTTGACTGGTCTGCATCCGCCTTGAGATGATCATCCTTTACAGAAGCTTTAGAGGCACGGGGGTGCCATCTCGCATAGTAATGGCATTTCTCTTTGACCCGGCATGTGCCGCAAAAACGCCCGTCTTCTTCCGGCAGCGGATTCCACTCACTGTCCGGCCCGTAGTAATTCAACTCGCCGTAAGCAAATACCTCCGCCGGGTTTTGGCCGAGCCACCAATTCACCAGATCGAAATGATGTGTGGATTTATGGACAGAAAGGCCGCCGGAAAATTGCCTGGATCGGTTCCAGCGTTTAAAATAGCTGGCGCCGTGATAGGTATCAATATACCAATTCAAATCAACAGACGTGACCCTTCCTATTTTTCCTTCTAAAATCATTTCTTTGATTTTCCGATGATACGGGCTGTAGCGGTAATTAAACGCGACAGTAACCTTCCCTTTGCTTTTCGCTTCTGCCTCAAGCACCCGCTTTGCATCCTGCACCGTCGTCACCATCGGTTTTTCCGTTATGACATCCGTATCCCACTGAAGGCTTCTCAATATATAGGTAACATGGGTGTCATCCCTTCCCGTCACAATCACAATGTCTGGCTTCGAAACGCTCATCATATTGTCAAAATCTTCTTCTTTATACTCCGGTACTTGCGCAAGCTCCGGAAATGCCTCTTTGCAGACGGCGAATCGTTTCGGATCGGCATCCAGCAATCCCGTAATTTCATAAGTGGATGAAAACAGTTTGAGCAGCGGTTTGATAAACATGCTGAGGGCTCTGCTGCTTAATCCGCAAATGACGATGCTTTTCAATGGTCCCCACCCCTATCGGACTTCTGTTAATTGGGAAATCAGCTGCAGCGCTTCCTCTGTTTTTTCGGAGTATACAGGGATAAACGCCGCCATATTTCGATTCAGCCGAAAAGAATAGCCGTTCAGCTGTTTTTCCCCTTTCTCAATCAGAACGGCATAGACTGTTTTTTCTCCCGTTTTTTGATTTACGGCTGTATAGGGCGATGAATGTTTCAGTGACAATCCGTCTAACGGCTGAAAATTTTCCGGATCATCGTAAGCTGCAAACAAGTCTTCAGGCACGATAAAGACGTCACCCTCGCGAGCCGTAATTTCAGTCAGCAGCTTTTCCGGCAAAGCGGGAAAAATTTCTGCCCTGCCTGCCTTCTTTTCAGCGGCCTCTTTTATGTTATCCTGTACGCCTGCCTGCATATCTGAAAACAGGATGACATGAATGCCGTCCGGTCTGCTTGAGCACGAAGCCAAAAACAGCAACGAGACGATCACACATACAGCCGCACATAGAGATCTTTTCATTTTTCGTCTGACCCGAGAAGCGCTTCCAATTCTGTCATCGCCAAAATAAACGCTCCCGCCCCGTGAAGGTCGTTTGTGCTCCGTTCCCGGCTGACATAATAATCATAAAATCCTGCCGACGTTCCGACACATATGTCTTTGACGAGAAACGCGCCGTCTTTTGTTGTTTCAGTTTTATGCTGAATCAGCCCTTGATACGCTTTTAACAAAGACGTTTTATAGGATCTGTCGAGATATCCTTTATTGATTCCTTTAGCGATGGCATACATATACAGGCTCGATCCCGAGCTTTCCAGCCAGTTGTCAGATCTGTCGCCCTTGTCAACGATCTGATACCATAATCCTGTTTCCTTGTCTTGGCAGCGGCAGATGCTTTCGAGCATGTCCTGCAGTGTTTTTTTCCAGACATGACGGGTTGGGTGCTTCTCAGGCAGCTCTTCAATCATGTCTGCGAGTGACATGACGTACCAGCCGATTGAACGCGCCCAAAACTCCGGAGAGCAGCCTGTCTCTTGACTGGCCCAAGGCATTTTTTTCGCTTCATCCCACGCATGATAGAAGAGTCCGGTCTTTGGATCCTTCGTATGCTTTCTCATCAGGCCTTCCTGAAGCACAACCATGTCAAACAGCTCCGGCTCGTGCTTCAAATTGGCATATTTCAGTGCAAACGGCCCGCCCATATATAAACCGTCAAGCCACATTTGATATGGATAGCCGTCCTTATGCCAGAACCCCTGCTCTGACGTTCGGTTCAGCGTTCCGTATAAGCCCCGCAGCCTTGTTGCCGCTTTTACATAGCGTTCATCCTTCGTCTTTTCGTATAAAGGAAAAAGAATAAGGCCCGCCTGAATCGCGTCGAGTTCGTCTCTTTTAAATAATAGATTGCCGTAATCATCAATTAGGAGATCCGCATAAGATTTCGCATAATCAAAGTACCGTTTCTGTCCGGTTGCTTCCCAAAGACGCAAAACCCCGCATAAGAAAACGCCCTGATGATAGTGCCAGCGGTTTGCAGGCGGCAGCTCTTCAACTGTATACGTGTTCATAATCGTTTCTGCCAATGCCTCCGCATACGTAAGAGGCGACTTTACAGCGATTGATTGATCCATTGATACCATCCCTTTCTTAATAGATTCCTTCCTCGCCAAATTTCTTCGCCAAACGATTCGCAAGCATGACCAAAATCAGCCCGACCGCCGCTTTAAATACGCCGACCGCTGTACTGTAGCTGAATTGGCCCTGTTTCAGCCCTGCAGTATAAACGTACGTATCAAAAATTTCCGCGACTTCCCTGTTTGTGGCGTTTAACAGCAAATATACATGCTCAAAGCCAAGCTCCAGCGTGTCCCCAATTTTTAGAATCAGCAAAACGACGATGACGCTTTTGATAGCCGGCAGCGTAATATGCCACATTTGCCGCAGCCGTCCCGCTCCGTCCATTTTCGCCGCTTCATAAAGCTGAGGATCAACCGCCGTCATTGCGGCCAGGTAGATGATCGTTGACCAGCCCGCTTCTCTCCAGATGACCTGCAGAATATACAGCGGACGGAACCATTCTTCATTCAGCAGAAAATTGATTTTTTCACCGCCAAAAAACGTAATCAGTTCATTAATCAGGCCCCCGTCTACTGTCAAAAGCACAAATGACAGCGATACAACAATGACCCAGGACATAAAGTGCGGAATATAAATCAGCGTCTGAACGAATTTTTTAAAGAGTGCGATCCGCACTTCGTTTAGAAGAAGCGCTAATAAAATCGGCACCGGAAAAAAAATGGCCAGATTCAAGGCAAAGAGCACGAGCGTATTTTTTAACAGGACAAAAAATGTAGGCTCTGTAAACAGCCTGATAAAATGCTTCAGCCCGACCCACTCGCTGCCCCAAATGCCGAGAAACGGCTGATAATCCTGAAACGCAATCACGATTCCCCACATTGGAACATATTTAAAAAGCAAAAAATAAATACATCCCGGCAAAATCATAAAGTACAAAAACTTTTGCTGCAGCAGCTTATTTAGTAAGCGCTTTCTTTTTTCTTTTTTAAACATGACTGCGTCTACAGCCGGCGCTTGCGCTTCTGCTGTTTTCATCTTTTTCAAAGCCTCCTTTCACGGGTTCTTGTTTTCACTGTAGCGCAGCGTGCAAAAGTCCGTCTACAATCATATGATCACATTCTGCCTGAGCCCTTTGTCATCAAGGGTTTTGCCTCTCTATCTGAAAAAAAGACACCGATATTAGAAAATGATTATTGACAATATCTATCAATCTTTGGATTAATTGTATTAAGGTGTTATGAAATGGGGGGTTTTATGAAAAGAAGCCAATACAAGTTTTATTACAAACTCATCACGTTTTTTTGTTTACTCAGCACCATTCCCGTCATTTTGGTCGGTTTGTTTTCGTACGAGCACTCTCAGAAAACGGCCATCTCCAACGTTTCGGAGGAAAAACTCGACACACTCCAGCAGACCCAGCTAAGCATCGAGCACATCCTAAAAACCGTCGATCATTCTTTAACCCACTATGTGAGTTCGCCGCCTCTCCTCCGCACACTGTCCGAGCCTTTGCACTCTGACCAATTTCAAATCTATGACCAAGTGAACCAAGAGCTCAACTATTTGCAAAGCTTTGATACCGATTTGTCCAACATGACGCTTGTCAGCTATATGAAAAACTGGTACATGAACAATTCCGGTTTGTACCGCATGAATACGGACTCCCTTCATGAAGCAGCCGAGGCGTATTCGAAAAACAAAGCGAGCCGGTCCTATTGGACGCTGGAAAAAAATAACCGTTTGATCTCCACAAAGGAAGGCGTTTCAGAAAGCTGCCGGTATAATATCAATTTGATTAAGCAGCTCCCGCTGAACAGCACAAACACGAAGGGACTGGCAGCCGCAAGCATCCCAAGCTGTTCACTCGTTAAAAATATGCCTGATTATTCAAGCGCAAACAGCGTGTTTATCATTGATGAAAAAGGCCGAATCATCCTTCACAACAACATGTCTGATATAGGCGATTCTCTTCAAAACGACGATTTTGTCAAAAAAATGCTGGCGCAAAGCTCCAAAAGCGGCCAGTTTGAAACAGTCATTGACCGCATTCATTATAAAGTGACCTATCAAAAATCAGACTATAACACGTGGACTTATTTTTCTCTCGTTTCCCTGCCCGAACTAAAAAAAGAAGCCAAGTCGATCGGCTGGATCACCTTTACGGTATGTTTCATTTTGTTAGCGCTTTCATTGTTATTCTCTTGGCTGGGCTCCCGTCATTTTTATAAGCCGATCCGGCTGCTTTATGAATCGTTTGCGCGGCACGGAGCCTTTCCAGAAAAACAGCCTCATCAAAACGAGTTTGAATTAATTGAGCAAAGCTTCAAACAGCTCAAAAACAGAAACGACGACCTTGAAGAAACAATGAGGCAGCAGGCCACTCATCTTCAGCAATATTTTATGGTCAGGCTTATGCTTGGAAAGCTGACGGATGAGGAGGTCAATAACCGCTTTGAAAGCCTCGGCTTAAAACAAAAATGGCGGCATCTCGCCCTGCTGGTGCTCCAAATTGACACGCTGAATCAAACACCGTATGAGAAAAAAGATATGGATCTGCTGTTGTTTGCCGTCAACAGCCTCATTGAGCGAAACATCCCCGCGGAAAAACGCCTCGCACCAGCGGTAGTTGATAAACAGCAGGCAACCATATTGATGAATGAGAGCGGAACAAAAGAGGAATTTATGGCCGAGCTGAATGATACTGCCCGGATGATTCAGGATACAGTTGAAGCTGAGCTGCACCTGTCTGTCAGCATCGGCGTCAGCCAGCCGTTTGATGCATTAGCAATGGCGAAAAACGCTTATGCGGAAGGCTTAGAAGCGTTAAAATACCGGCTGAAAGCAGAAAACAAATCGATAATCTTTTATGAAGACCTGGATCAGAAAAAAACGTTCAAAACCCATTTTCCGAAGCAGCTTCAGCATGAGCTGTTCGATGCTGTAAAAGCCGGTGACAAGGAGAAAGCAGACAAATGCCTGCACGCGATTTTACAGTCGATTTTTACACACAACACCAACCCGTACCAATTTCAGATCGCAATCGCCCGTTTTCTGAATCATGTCATTGAACTGATGCATGTACTCGGAATTGAACTATTTGAGCTTGAAGAAAACAAAATGCTGTATGACCAAATTTTTGAGCTGAAGACATTCGAGGATACTGAAAACTGGCTGAAGCAAGAATTCATTGATCCGATGACAGACAAAGTAAATGCCCGGGCCGATGCACAGTATAAAAATATTTCCGACAACATAATCCATATCATCCACCATGAGTTTGAATCCGATTTAACGCTGGACGAAATTGCCCGCAGGCTACATTACAACCCAAACTACTTAAGCAGTATTTTCAAAAAAGAAATGGGCATTTCATTCAGCGAGTATGTCTCGAATTACCGCCACCATATGGCAAAAAGCTGGCTGGCTGAATCCGACATGGCGGTGAAAGACATAGCTGAAAAGCTCAAATACAAAAACTCGCAAAACTTTATCAGATCCTTTAAAAAGCTGGAAGGCATCACACCGGGCAACTACCGCCAGCAAAAAAGAAGCATATAAAAACCCAAAACCGCTAGTGCGTTTTGGGTTTTTTCAATATCACTTTGTTTTTTTAAACGCTTCCTCGTATTCCTGAATAATCTGCTTTCCTCCGCTTGTTTCCCATTTTTCAACTTCTTTATCAAACTGGCTTTCTGTAATTTCTCCGATCATATATTTATAGGTGGCATCGTCTATCATTTTTTTCAGTTCATCTCCGCGCTCAGACTCCGCGGCGGAATACAAGCTCTCTGCCGGATTGGAGACGATGATGTTTTCATTGTCTTCCGTCAGCTCCTCGTACGCTGTCCGCAGCGGATCACCGGTGTTTTTTAAGTAGGCTTTATCAATGGCGATTAAGGCGGACAGCGGCTGAATATCAGTCTGCCAATCTTTTACCTGGCTTTCTTTTCTTGTGAATGTTTTGCCTTTTCCTTTATTGTAATGAACCCCGTCAATGCCGTATGTCATCAGGCTGTAGACGTCCTCTTCGGCTATTCGGTCAAAGAACGCCAAGATCCGTTTCAGCTCGGCTTCTGATTTCACACTCGTTTTCGGAAAAGCAAATACACCGTTATGCCCTCCTGACGCCCATACACGCTCTTTTCCGTCAGGACCTTTTATGCGGTTGATGATCTCCAGCTCCATTGATTTATCGGAAGCATTGTCACGCAAATTGACAGCATCCACCATATTCCCGATATAAATGCCGGCTTTTCCTTGAGAAAACAGCTCCTGCTGCTGGGTTTTGCTTGTGACCGGAAAGTCTTTATTCATGTAGCCGTTATCACGCAGTTTTTTCATGTAATCCATTGTGTCTTTGTATTCTTTCGTCATGAAATCAGGCGTAAATGTGCCGTTTGATTCCTTCCAGTCTGTCGGCATGCCTTCATATGAGCCAAGCGTCTTAAAAGCGCCGTAAATCAGATCATTTCGGTCAGTCAATCCGAATGTATCATCTTTTCCATCCTTGTCCGGGTCGTTCTCTGTAAACGCTTTGGCAACTTCATAAAGATCATCCAGTGTTTCCGGCGTTTTCAAATTCAAATTGTCCAGCCAGTCCTTCCGAATGACGATGCCTTGTCTCGAGAGGGGACGCTCTCTGTATATCCCGTAAAGCTTGCCATCGATTGTGACATTTTTATTAATGAGTTTATTCATCTTGTTTAAATTCGGATAATCTTTGATATAATCGCCGATTTCCCAGAACATTCCCGATCTGAAGGCATTCATGACAGACGAATTTTTAATGTCTTGAATCGTCACGATTTGCGGAAGATTGCCGGCTGCAAGCGCCGCATTCAGTCTGTCTTCTTTCACCGCATCAGGAACCCACGTGATGTCCAATTCTGTATTTGTCAGCTTCTCAATTTCTTTGATCGCCCTGTCTTTCGGCGGCTGCTGGTGATACAAAATCGCCATCATAGACAGCTTTACCTTTGAATCCGAGTCCGCCTTGCCTGATGATTGATCAGCTCCTTTACAGCCCGCCAGCACTCCTCCGAGAGCAAATACAAGCACAATCAGAAGCACCCTCCATTTGTTTCCCATCATATCCCTCCGTTTCATATTCTTTATCCTTTGACAGACCCCAGCAAAGCCCCTTTTGCAAAATGCTTTTGAATAAATGGATAGACCAGCAGAACCGGAATGGTCGCTACGACTATTACTGCCATTTTGATCGTTTGCTCAGGCGGCGGGCTGCCCGAGCCCATTTCCGACATATCCCCTTGTACCCCGCTTGATACAATAACGATTTGGCGCAAAAGCACCTGAATCGGCCACTTAGCTGAATCATTTAAGTACAAGATCGCCGTCATATACGTATTCCAGTACGTCACCGCATAAAACAGTGAAATCGTTGCGATCGCTGGAAGAGACAGCGGCAGCACAATTTTGAAGAAAATCCCCAAGTCATTGCAGCCGTCAATTTTTGCGGACTCTTCCAGGCTCGCCGGGATGTTTTGAAAGAAGTTTTTCAGAATGATCAAGTTAAAGGCATTAATCGCTGTCGGCAAAATAAGGGCCCAGTAAGAATCGAGCAATCCAAGCGATTTGACCACAAGGAAAGTCGGAATCATTCCGCCGCTGAAGAGCATCGTAAATACGACGAGAAACATGAGCGGCTGCCGCCCAATTAAGTCGCGGCGGGATAAACCGTAAGCCATCAATGAAGAAAGAAACATGCTGACCGCCGTGCCTACAACTGTCACAAACACAGAAACGAGCAAGCTTTTATAAATGATATCTGTCGAAAAAATGTAACGATAGGCATCGAGCGAAAAAGTGGTCGGTATTAAAATGAATTTTTTCGAAACCACTTCCTCTACTGTGGCAAAGGATGCCGCAATGACATGAATAAACGGAAGTACGCATATTAAAGCGAACATCAGCAAAAATCCGTAAATCAAAATATCAAACAGGCGATTTTTCAGTGAATGTGCGATCGTTCCCACCTCCCTTTGTAAGCGTTATCATTTTTAATAAACGAGCTGCAGCTTGTGACGATATCGTGTCTAAAATGTAGCAAATGTGCGATTGCCATGTCTATAATCATTTGAACACTGTCCCTTGCCCGGCGGCATCGGAACTGGCTTGAAACCGATCATAAAAGAAAAAGAGCATAATCTTAGAAAATGATTATGCTCTGTTATTGCCGTTCTCTTCCTCTTTCAGAAGCTCAGCGGTATTAATTTGAGGCGCAAACCCAAGCTCCTGAACCGCGGATTCTATTGACCACGGCTTGCCGGGATTGTCAGAGACGGCGTAATAAGTGCCGTAACGGATATTCGTTTCAATGGCTGCTTTAAAAATCGACAGCAAGTCCGGGTGGGAAAGAAGCGTTTTTTTCGTCCGGTCGTTCTCATGCAGTGTATCCATTTCATCTGTGACGACCGTTCCGATTCGAAGGTTGATGACAGAGAGCTTATTTTCTAGATAAAACAGGTGGCCGATATGTTCCGAGGTCAGCTTTAGGACGCCATATAGATTTTTTGACAGCGGATAATCGTCGGTTGTGATTTCCCGCCCTAAGAGCGAACGCCCGTCTTTTTCGTACACATCTGTCACATGATTGCTGCTGGCGAAAACAACCTTTGGGATGCCGAGCTCTGCTGCCGCGCGGCACAAATAGTAGCTTGCTCTATAAAAAATATCCGTCATTTTTTCAAATTCAGCTGTGTCCATGACATCGTATTTGATTTTGACAGCGAGTAAGTTCACGATCACGTCTGTATCTCTCGGAATCTTTTTCAATAGATCATCATAGTTTGACGCGTCTGCCTGAATAGCGTGTACTAAGCCCTCGTAACGGTCTTTATCCAGCACCGTCACCTCGTACTCAGACATAAGCCCTTTAGCCAATATCCTCCCAATCACACCATTTCCGCCGGCGATCAGCACTTTTCTCATATGTTCACTCCCCTTTTTTTATAGATTGCCCATTTTCGCCGGGGATGACACGTTTTCAGCATTCACATGGCTTCCTTTAACCTTCATTAAAAAATAACCGGCAGCTCCATAAGCGCTCTAAAACCAATTAGCTTCCGGTATCGCACTTCAGAAACAGCGAGCTGCAGGCCGGGCATGCGCTGCAGAAGAGTGTTAATTGCAATTTGTGCTTCTAGCCGTGCCAGTGAGGAACCTATACAAATATGGTGGCCCTGTCCGAATGAAAGATGGGGATTAGGGCTTCTGGTGATATCGAACTCATTGGCATGCGCGAATACTTTTGGGTCTCGATTGGCAGCCCCCAGCAGAATATAGACATGCTCCCCTTGTCGAATCGTTACGCCATTCATTTCAATATCTTCTGACGCAACACGGGCTGTCATTTGTGTGGGGCTTTCATAACGTAAACATTCCTCAACTGCGGTATGAATCAGAGCTGGGTTTTCTTTGAGCTGCAAAAGCTGTTCTTGATGCTGCAGCAGACAAAGAATTGAGTTGCTGATGAGATTCACTGTTGTTTCATGTCCGGCGATCGCCAGCAATATACACGTTGATGCCACTTCCTCCTCCGTCAGCTTACCAGCCTGTCCTTCCTTCAGCAGCATGCTGACCACGTCATGCTGCGGTTTTTGTTTTCGTTTTTGAATGAGCTCTCTAAAATACTCCCTCATCACTACAGTGATCTGATCGCCGTCTGTTAACACCTTTCTTGATCGGGTAAAATCAATCGTTTGAACAAGGCTTGACGACCACTCTTTAAATTGATCCCTTCCTTCTGCCGGCACACCTATGATCTTAGCTATAATGCTGCTTGCCAAAGGAAAAGCAAGGTCAGAAATCAGCTCCATCTTTTTTTTCCCTTGCACTTGATCAAGCAACTGATGGACAGTTTCATTTATAAATGGGCGATAGCCCTCTGTCATTCTCGGAGTAAATACGCCGCTGACCGGTAGACGCAGACGCCTATGATCAGGCTGATTCTGAAACAGCATCATCTGCTTCTGGACATGATTTAGATCCTTATATTTCATAGACGTCTCGGGCAGCGGGACACGTGTTTTGAATCTGGTATCTTTCAGAATTGCTGCCGCTTCCTCATATCCCGTGACATACCAGCCTGGATACTTCAAAACATTCCCTTTATATAAAGGGTGTGCAGAACGTAATGTATCGTAATAAGGATAAGGGTTTTTAAAAAACGCAGAAGGTGTAAGTGAAATTGGAATTGTCATATGCTCCCTCTCATGATTCTGACATCATCATTTTGACTCTATAAAAATAAAAGCAATCGACATGACACCGATTGCTTCTATTCTTGCTTTCAGCTATTTGCACTTAAACTGGCTTTCATTTCTTCGACCGATTCTACTTCAAATCCTAAATCACTCAGCATTTTATGATCCTCCGTCTCCTCCTGTCCGGAAGTCGTTAAATAATCTCCGACAAAGATGGAGTTGGCGGCATACAGCCCCAATGGCTGCAATGAGCGGAGATTGACCTCTCTTCCACCAGAAATGCGGATTTCTTTTGACGGATTGATATAACGGAACAGCGCCAGCACTTTTAAACAATACAGCGGGTTTAATTCATTTACGCCTTCTAATGGTGTGCCGTCAATCGCATGCAAAAAATTCACCGGAATGGAATCAGCGTCAAGGGCTTTCAAGCTTTGTGCTATATCGATGACATCCTGCTTCGTTTCCTTCATCCCGATAATGGCGCCTGAACATGGAGACATGCCGGAGGTTTTTGCAATCTCAACCGTATTGACCCTGTCCTCGTACGTATGTGACGTGGTAATGTTTGAATGATTTCTCTGAGATGTATTGACATTATGATTATAGCGGTCTACTCCGGCTGCTTTCAGCCGCTTCGCCTGCTCCGGCTTTAGCAGTCCGAGACACGCACAAATTTTCAGCCCATACGTCTCTTTTATTTCCTGTACTGCTTCTACGACCTGATCGACCTCTCTGTTGGACGGCCCCCTGCCGCTTGCCACGATACAGTATGTACCTATGTTCAAATCATGCGCCCGCTTTGCGCCTTCCAGAAGGGTTTCCTTTTTCACCATCCGGTAAGTCTCAATCGGCGCTTTCGAAATCGCAGACTGGGAACAATAGCCGCAATTCTCCGGACAGAGCCCTGATTTTGCATTCATAATCATATTGAGCTTTACTTTTTTTCCATAAAATCGTTTTCTGATGTGAAAAGCTCCATGCATCAAAAGCAAGATGTCTTCATCTGGACAGTTTAAAATCGAAAGCGCCTCTTCGTTGGTCACCTCTGCTCCGTCCAGCACCCGGTCTGCAAGTTCCATCCATTGATTCATTTTCATGCCCCCACTCGATTGATCAGTAATGATAAATCTATATGGTCCTTCACCATATCCTGAATCGTTTCTTTTGTTGTGTTTATCAGCTTTGGCGTCACTCCTAATAGCGGCACACCGCATAGGCTCTCAATCATTTCAGGATTGGTTTTTTCATCATGATCAGGAGAATCACTGATTCCATTGATGACGATTCCGGCGATTGGAAGACCCATGCTTTTGGCATATTGAACAGTTAAAAAGGTGTGATTAATCGTTCCAAGATGAGGGCGGGCCACAATAATCACTGGAAGCTGTAACGCTTTTATGACATGACTGACTAAAAAATCCTCTCCTAATGGCACAGAAATCCCGCCCGCACCTTCTACGATGAAGCATCCATGTTTTTCTCTTATCCGCTCCCAATGGCGTACGACTTCTTGCATTTTGACAGCCTTGCCCTCCAGCTTTCCTGCAACGTATGGAGCTAGCGGCTCTTTGAATGCAAAAGGCGTAATCTCTTCATGCGAAAGACTCGTTTGCGACATCTCTTTCAGCAGGCTTGTATCGCTCTC
Source organism: Bacillus sp. FSL K6-1012 (assembly GCF_037964915.1). Lineage (NCBI taxonomy): Bacteria > Bacillati > Bacillota > Bacilli > Caryophanales > Bacillaceae > Bacillus > Bacillus sp. FSL K6-1012. The sequence goes on from NZ_CP150175.1 coordinate 3,119,743, forward strand.
TGGATGATGAGGGGAGATCCCGCTTAAAAATGGTTTAAATACTCCGACATCCATCTTATTTTCCCGCAATAAGGCTGCAAGACCGCAGGATATCACCGTTTTCCCCACTTCTGTATCTGTTCCGGTTACAAAAAAACCTCTCATGGAATGATGTTCAGCTCCTTTCCGATTGAACGAAATGCTTCCAGCAAATGATCAATATCCCTCATACTGTGCCCAGCAGTGATGGTTAATCGGATACGGCTTTCTCCTGGCGCAACGGTCGGCGGACGAATGGCAGGGGCATAGATTCCTTTGTCCTGCAGTTTTTCAGCAAACGTGACCGTTTTTCGGGTATCGCCGATGACCACCGGAATAATCGGTGTATGATGCCCCTTCACCACATAGCCCATGTGCTTCAGATTCGTTTTGATCATCTGGATATAAGAATATAAAAGCTGTCGTTTTTCCTTGCTGGCCTCCATGATGTCTAACGCCTCATGGGCAGCTGCACAGCTTGCCGGCGGAATAGCGGTTTGAAAGATAAACGTTCTGGCATGGTTCAGCAGAAAGTCGATGAATACCGCTGAACCTGCAGCGAATCCCCCTTCCGCTCCGGCAGCTTTGCTTAACGTGCCGATGACAATGTCAGGACAAACACCGAAATGTTCACTCGTCCCTCCTCCTGATTCTCCCAAAACACCTGTTGCATGCGCATCATCAACGATCACGTAAGCATTGCAGCTTTTAGCAAGAGAGATGATCTGATCAAGAGGGGCAATCGTGCCATCCATGCTGAATACCCCGTCTGTTACGATAAAACGGCGCTGGTACCGCTGTGTTTCTTTCAGTTTTTCTTCAAGATCAGCCATTTCGATATGGCGATAAATGACCGTATCAGCCTTAGACAGGCGGCAGCCATCGATGATACTTGCATGATTTAATTGATCACTTAAAATGACGTCCCCTTTTTCAGGTAACGAAGAAAGGACACCGACATTGGCTAAATAGCCGCTTGAAAACAGTAAAGCCGCTTCTGTCCGTTTAAAGCCGGCAATCTTTTTTTCGAGTTTTTCATGCCAGATCGAATTGCCCGTCGTTAAACGCGAGCCGGTGCTTCCTGCTCCAAATTGCTGCAGTGCTTCTTGAGCTGCAGAGATCAAGCGGTTATGGTTTGCGAGACCTAAATAATTGTTTGACGACCAGACCGTTTGATTTTTGCCATCAATCGTCATCTCCGGAATTGGAGGCCCATTCATTGTTCGCAGTGTACGGTATACGCCGGCTCCCTTCGCTTTGTCTAACCGGCGGCTTAACCAGCTGTCAATGCTCAAGGCTGGTTACCTCTTGGATCGCTTCTTTCATAATAGACACCATTGCTTCGAGCTCTTCAGCTGTGCTGGCAAGCGGAGGCAGAAATGCAATTACATCGCCGAGCGGTCTCGTCAGCATCCCGAGCTCTCTCATTTTCAAAGAAACTTTGTACCCCACTCGCCGATCAGCAGGATAAGGCCGTTTGGTTTCCTTTGACTGAACAAGCTCTGCGCCGCACATAAAGCCGAGCTGCCGAATATCCCCAACGTGAGGATGTGCATGCAGGTCTTGAAGAAGTAAATGGAGCTTTTTACTTTTTTGCGCGACTTGTTCAACGATGTTTTCAGATTCAAATAATCTCAGGTTTTCAAGAGCAACCGCACAGCCAAGCTGATTTCCTGTATAGGAGTGACCGTGGAAAAAGGTTTTTTGTTCTTTGTAATCATCGTAGAATGCATGGTAGATGTCTTCGGTGGCAAAAGTGACAGCTATCGGCAAATAGCCTCCTGTAATGCCTTTGCCGGCAGCCATTAGATCAGGCTGAACATTTTCGTGCTCACATGCAAACATTTTCCCCGTACGCCCAAAACCAGTGGCAACTTCATCAACAATCATTAAGACATCGTAAGCTGTACAAAGCTCGCGCACACCTGCCAAGTATCCTTCCGGCATCACAATCATGCCGGATGCTCCTTGAACCATTGATTCAATCGAAAGTGCTGCAATTTCGTGATGGTGTTCCTTCAGCAGCTGTTCAAGCGCATAGAGACACTCATCACGGCTCTGCACAGAATCGCCGCTTTCAGAGCGGTATACATAAGGGATCGGAGCTTTATAACTATCAAACATTAACGGGCCATAGACGTGGTGGAACAGTTCAATTGAACCGACACTGACGGCACCGATCGTATCGCCGTGATACCCATTTTTCATTGCAATAAATTTTTGTTTCTCAGGCTTCCCGATGTTCTTCCAATATTGAAACGCCATTTTAAGAGCAATTTCCATCGCTTCTGCACCGCTGTCCGAATAAAAAACACGCGTCAGCTTCTCCGGACTGATCTCGATTAAGGTCTCGGCAAGTTCAGTCGCCGGAACGTTGGTCATGCCCAATAATGTGGAGTGAGCAATTTTGCCAAGCTGTTTTATGATGGCCTCATCTAATTCCTTTTTGCGGTGCCCGTGCACATTAAGCCAAACGGAAGAAAAGCCGTCATAATATTCCTTGCCGTTAATGTCTTTTACTTTGATTCCGTTGCCGCTTTCGATGATCAAGGGATGTTCATCATAGTCTTTCATTTGAGTAAAAGGCAGCCAAAGATGTTTTTTACTTTTTTCTATCAAATCTTGAGTCATCATCTTCCTCCCACTCTATCAAAATAGGCTGCTTCTCGAGATCATTTATGTATGTGTTTACATTTACAGAGCCGTCAGCAAAAAAGATTCGGCAGCCCTCTTCAGTCCCGTATTCTTTCATTGCTGTAATACGCTGATAGCCCAATTTTTTACCCGCGACGTAGCCTGTTATGTAATCAGGGTCATCTGACCAGCATAATTCTGCAACAGTTGCCGGATGCTCACTCACTTTTGAAGCAAGTGCAAGGGCCTCTTTTATTCTTGAATTGGACGGCATGTTATTGCGGAACGCCCAATTTTCAAAATTGGCGTCCGGCCAATCCATTCTGGACACCCGTACACCTTTATCGTGTGTTTGATCAATTCGTTCGCCAGTGTGAATATCAAACACCACTGCTCCCCTGATACCTGACCATTCAGAAATTTGTTGATATGCTTTTTCAATCACTTTTCTTGGAACACCCGCTTTCCCCAATAAGAATCGGGCAAGACTTTGTCCCTCTTCCGGGGATTCTACTTCATTTGTCTTCATTGGTAATGGATGAATCTTCTTAACCGGCTCATGAACCTCTTCAAATTGAATTTGCATAAAATCCGGTTTTCCTCTAGAGTGAGATAACCCTTTTTCTAATAAAGCATTCACCGTACGTTTCATATTATCGAACGTGATGAGCCGTTCTCCGCCGGATATATGCTTTCCTCCATCTTCGTGAGACCCATTCATAGAAGCTCTCATTCTGACACTGTAAAATGTTTCTTCTTGCATACCTTCTCGCCCTTTCAGCTTTGATTACAGAAGAAAGCATTCTATTTGTTAACCATTTATAAATTAAGGTTAACAATTAGAATACTATTATGTATACACAATTCTGTCAATATCAGAACGCCATTTCCTCATAAACAAAATCTATTTATCATGTATATTCCTGATAACTGTATTGATCCACTAAAAAAAGAAGAGACGGGCAGATGCTCGCCTCCTTACCTGTTTAGAACCATTTCAGAAAAACACGTAAAGCCTGCCCTTTTTCATGTCACAGCCACTTTTTCAAAAACTGCAGAGCTTCATGCCTCATCATAGCTGTTTCAAAATGCCCTGAAGCGGAGCGCACCATACGGTAACAATCAGAAGCCCCTTTTTCAGCATACAAAGCTGTTAATTCTTTTTCGATTTTGTTCACTCCCTCAGCGGGTGTTAGCCGATCATGTATGCCGGCAAGACTAAGATGCGGTCGCGGTGCGATCAGGCTTTGGATATCTGATGCAGAAAAGTGCTTGGCAAGAGACGGAACGTAATAATAAAAGCCATGCCGGTCAAGATTCTGTGTTTCAATCAGTACATGATGGTCAACCTGACTGCATAAATCCACACATGCCTTAATCCGTTCATCAAGCGCCGCTGTCCACCAAGCCATCAAGCCCCCCATAGACATGCCGATCGTTCCGATTCTGTCAGGCTGAATATCAGGGCGGCTCTGCACATAATCAATGGCTCTTATACTGTCGTAAATCATCATGCCCCACATCACCCTGCCCGTCAGAAGCATCTCTTTAAAAATCTCGCTTTCTGATTTTCCCCGTCTGTCTCCAAATCCCCAATGGTCGATTGCCAATACGCCATATCCGAGAGAAGTCAGCTCCCGAGCAAAAGAAGGCGCTTTCAAATAATCCGCTCCCTCAAGCAGTTCACTTTTTCCCCGTTCATACTGCCCGCCATGCGAATGCTGAAATAATATAACCGGGCACCGTCCTTTTGCGGCTTTCGGCTTCACAATATATGCAGGCACCTTTTCAAGCCCATTTATATCAAGCAGCAGCGTTTCAATTATATATCCCTCTTTTTCCTCAATACGCAGCGTTTCCGCCCCCGTATGCTTCCGATCAGGTAAATCACCAAGCAATCGAAACAGCAGCTCTCTTTTTTCGTTACTCATCCCATCACCCTTCCTTCTTCGCTTATCTTCAATGTACGAGACGGATTTGTTATTCCCTTTATTTTTCACACAGTATATAGAAACAAAAATCGTAGTTTACTAAACTTTCACTAAATATAACAAAATATTCTGAAATTCATTATTGTAACCGCTTACTTTCATATGATAGTATCAATTTATCAAAAACGTATGAGTAAAATATTTCTTTTGTTTTAGTAAATCTCATTCAAATGAAAGGGAGCAACCATGGTTCGTATAAAAGATATCGCCTTAAAAGCGAACGTTTCAAATGCTACTGTTTCGAGAATTTTAAATGAAGATCATTCGCTTTCTGTGGCTGGTGAAACGAGACAAAGAGTGATCAGTATCGCTGAAGAGCTAGGCTATCAAACTGTCGCTAAACGCCGAAAAGCCCGCGGACAAAAACAGCGCGCCCAGCCGCTTATCGGGGTGCTGAGCTGCTTATCTCCCGATGAAGAACGGCAGGATCCTTATTTTTCTTCTATTCGCAAAGGAATTGAAAAAGAATGCTTTGAACAGGAAATTTTCATTACAAACTCCATCCATCTCGGTTCCTTCCAGGAGCATATTTTTCGGGAATTAGACGGTATCATTGTTATCGGCCGTGTCCATGACGAAGCCGTTCAACATATCAGCGGCCGATTGGAGCATGCCGTATTTATCAATCATTCTCCCGATCCGCAGATATACGACTCGATTGAGATTGATTTTGAAGCCGCCGCACGCCAGGCAATTGATCACCTTTTCGATTTAGGTTACCAACGATTAGGCTATATCGGCGGGCAGGAGAAGGAGCATACACTGAGGGACGGCCAAAGCATTCGCAGAACAATTGAGGACAAACGCCAGACTGCCTTTTTGCAGTCCGCCCATCCTCAGCCTGAACACGTCCTGGTCGGCGATTACAGCATGCGCGAGGGCTATCGTCTGATGAAAAAAGCCATCACTCAAGGCAAGCTGCCTGAAGCCTTTTTTATCGCAAGTGATTCTATGGCCATCGGCGCATTGAAAGCACTTCAGGAAGCCGATCTGCATGTGCCGCGGGATACAGCCATTGTCAGCTTTAACGGCATTGAAGAGGCCGAGTTTGCAAGCACACCTTTAACCACCGTGAAAGTGCATACAGAGGAAATGGGCCGAACAGGCGTAAAACAGCTTCTCGACCGCTTTAACGGCCGAACAATTCCTCATCAAGTCACCCTGCCGACAACACTGATCATCAGGCAAAGCTGCGGATATACAGCTAAGGAGGTGACGCAAGACAAACGTTCATCAAGATCATAAGGAGGAAAAGATGAAACACATATTTGTTTTATTTCTCTCTCTTATTCTGCTGATTATGCCGGGCTGCTCATCTGAAGAAAGCGCTACAGATACAGGCAAAAAGACGTTAACCATTTATTCTACGATGTCAACGGACAGTGAAAGAAACACATTCAGAAAACTAGCCTCAGCGTTCGAAAAGGAAAGCGGCATTCGCGTCAGCATTCATTTCCCAGGCAATGACTATGAAAATATGATGCGTGTCAGAATGGCCGCCAATGATCTGCCTGATCTCTTTGATACTCATGGCTGGGGGAAAATCAGGTACGGGGAGTATACAGCCGATCTCCGGGATATGGACTGGACTCAGAATCTTGATCCAAATTTAAACAGCATCCTTAAAAACAAAAGCGGAAAGGTATACGCATATCCGATCAACCAAGCAAAGGACGGCCTGGCGTACAACCGCAATATGTTAGACCGTTTCGGCATTGATCCGCCGGAAACGATGGATGACTTTATAAAAGCACTGAGAACGATTAAAGAAAAAAGCAATGGAGAAATCGTTCCTTTCTGGTTCGCCGGATATGATAAAAGCTCTTTCGCCCAATATTATGACCAATTCGCAACACCTCTTCTCATCACAGATCCTGCCCATAATGAAAAGAAACAGCTCATTGACGGCACCTTCAATTGGAGCAAATTTACTTATCTTTCAGATACCCTCAAACAAATGCAGAAAGAAAAACTCATCAATATCGATGCCGTAACAGCAAAAAAATCACAGCTCATTGAGTTAATGGCTCAAAACAAAATTGCTTTTACCATGCAGGGCGGCACCCTCGGCCAAGACGTCGCCCAAATTAACCCGAATGTAAAGGTTGGGATTATCCCGACACCAGCTATACACTCCGGTGATGACCCGATATGGATTGGCGGCGAGCGCTATACACTGGCAGCATGGAAAGACTCGCCTCATTTAAAGGAAGCAAAGCAATTTATCGCATTTATGGCTCGTCCCGCCCATGCGAAAGAAATGGCTGAAGCCACATCGCTTCCTTCAGGGCTGACCAATGTAAAAGCTGATATTTTCTATGCCAAAGACTATCAGCATTATCAGAATATGAAAGTCGAGCCCTATTTCGACCGATTGTACCTGCCGAACGGGATGTGGGATGTGATGGGAACGGTCGGCCAGGAGCTTGCGGCAGACATTTTGACACCCAACGAGATTTCTAAAAAGCTGGGAAGAGAATATAAACGACTCCGGGAGCAATCTGGAACACAGGGAGCTGAAAACAATGAGTGAGATCGCAAGAGATGTTCATGTGAAACAGGTCAAGCCGAAAAAACAATCCTCACTTTGGTGGATGTATATTCCGGCTCTGCTCTCCGTTTTGATCTTCATGATTTATCCGTTTGTAAAAGGCGCTTTTATCACCTTCACAAACTGGAACGGATTTTCTCAGGTTTATCAGTGGGTCGGTTTCGCTCAGTATGAAAGGCTGTTTGCTGATCCGGACACATGGCATATCTTAAAAAACACGCTGCTATACGGACTCGGCAGCACCTTTTTTCAAAACGGCATTGGGCTTCTGTACGCCCTGCTGCTAAATCAAAGCATAAAAATGAAAGCGATAACAAGAACCATTGTGTATTTGCCGGTTATGATCAGTCCGCTCATTATGGGCTACATTTGGTACTTTTTCTTTTCATATGACGGAGGTGCGCTTAATGACCTGCTTGGCGTTTTCGGCATCACCCCGATCAACGCGCTCGCCAGTCCGTCTTCGAACCCATGGATCATCGTCATGATTAACACGTACCAATATGTCGGCATCGCCATGATTGTCTATTTGGCAGGCCTGCAAAGCATTCCGAAAGATTACTATGAAGCAGCGGAAATGGATGGCGCGACACGGGGCCAGCAGTTTTTCGGCATCACCCTGCCGCTGTTAATGCCCTCGATCACGATCAATATGGTCATCAACATTATCGGAGGCTTAAAGCTGTTTGACGTGATAATTGCGCTCACTGCAGGCGGACCCGGAAACGCGTCGCAATCCATGTCAACGTTTATGTATGACCTGTATTTTAAACGGCAGGATGCCGGATATGCTGCGACACAAGGCATATTTATGGCATTTGTCATTTTGATCATCAGCTTTTGCGCGCTTGCGTACTTTAAAAGAAAGGAGACGGAAATGTCATGAGAGCCGCCCGCTCAAACAAACTGCGGTTTATTACACTTCTCGCTGCCATTGTAGCCTGTGCGCATTTCATTCCTTTTTACATTCTGCTGACCACTTCATTGAAAGCAAAAGGAGATTACAGTTCCAAATGGCTGTTTCCAGCTGATATTTCCTTTCAAAATTTTTCTGAGGCATGGGAGCGCGCTTCACTTGGCAACTCGTTTATCAACACAATCATCATCACAGGTGTTTCGGCATTGTTATTAATCATATTCGGCTCACTGGCCGCCTATCCTCTTGCCCGGCGGGAAACCAAGCTGAATAAAGCCGTTTTCGCGCTGCTGATTTCAATTATGATCATCCCTCCGTTAACGTCCATGGTGCCTTTGTACAGAATGGTTGTGGACGCCGGCATGGTCAATACGCACGCAGTCGCCATTTTGATCAATACAGCGGCGTATATGCCGTTAACCGTGTTTTTGTATTCCGGCTTTATCCGTTCAACCATTCCAAAAGAGCTTGAAGAAGCGGCAAGAATGGATGGAGCGGGAATGCTGAAAATCTTTTTTACGATCGTATTTCCTTTGCTGAAGCCGATCACTGCCACCATCTGTATTATTTCCTGTGTCTTTATATGGAATGACTATCAATTTGCGATTTTCTTTTTACAGGATCAGAAGGTGCAGACACTTACTGTCGCAATGGCCGGTTTTTTCGGAGAAAACGCCAACAATCTGCATTTGGTCGCCGCGGCTGCCATCATGGCAATGCTGCCGATGGTCATTCTGTTTCTGGCGCTGCAAAAATACTTTATTGCCGGGCTGTCATCAGGCGCGGTAAAAGGATAATGAAATAAAGGAGGAACCGACATGAAAAAAATCACATTTATCGGTGCAGGGAGCACAATTTTCGCAAAAAATGTTTTAGGGGACTGCTTGTTAACGGAGGCGTTAAATGGATTTGAATTTGCGCTTTACGACATTGACCCAAAACGCTTGCAGGAATCTCAGCTTATGCTCGAAAATTTGAGAGACCGCTATAATCCGAGCGTGGTTATCAACAGCTATGACGACAGAAAACTGGCTTTGCAGCAAGCGGGCTATGTGATTAATGCCATTCAGGTCGGAGGCTATAAACCAAGCACAGTCATCGATTTTGAGATTCCTAAACGATACGGATTGCGGCAGACGATTGCCGACACAGTGGGCATCGGCGGGATATTCAGATCACTCAGGACAATCCCCGTGTTATTTGATATCGCAAGAGATATTGAGGAAATGTGTCCCGACGCCTGGTTTTTAAACTATACAAACCCAATGGCCTCCCTGACTGGCGCTATGCTTCGCTATACGGATGTGAAAACGATCGGGCTCTGCCACAGCGTCCAAGTGTGCACAAGAGATTTATTTAGATCTCTCGGTATGGAGCACGACGGGATTGAAGAACGAATCGCAGGCATCAATCATATGGCATGGCTGTTGGAAGTGAAAAAGGACGGCGCTGATTTATATCCCGAAATCAAAAAGAGAGCGAGAGAAAAGCAAAAAACAAAGCATCATGACATGGTGCGATTTGAATTGATGGATAAGTTCGGTTATTACGTCACGGAATCTTCAGAGCACAACGCAGAATACCATCCTTATTTTATTAAGCGGAATTATCCTGAATTGATCAACGAGCTGCAGATCCCGCTGGACGAATATCCAAGAAGATGCGTGAAACAGATAGAAGATTGGGAGAAAATGAGGGATGACATTGTTAACAATAAAAACCTCACCCATAAACGCTCAAAGGAATATGGCTCAAGAATAATAGAAGCAATGGAAACGAATCAGCCGTTCACCTTCGGAGGAAACGTCTTAAATACCGGACTCATCACAAACCTTCCTTCCAAAGCGGTAGTTGAAGTGACATGCGTCGCCGACAGAAAAAAAATAACCCCGTGCTTTGCCGGAGAACTTCCTGAGCAGCTCGCAGCGTTAAACAGAACGAATATCAACACACAGCTGATGACCATTGAAGCTGCTGTTACACGAAAAAAAGAAGCTGTCTACCAGGCAGCCATGCTTGACCCGCATACAAGTGCGGAGCTGTCCATCAATGACATTATTTCTATGTGTGATGATTTATTTGAAGCGCACGGCGATTGGCTTCCAGCATACAAATAAAAAAAACTAGGGGTGATCTCTCCCCTAGTTTTTCGGTTTCGTTTCGCCTTCCCAGGCCATCATGCCGCCTTCTACGTTGACTGTTTTAAAGCCTTGCTCATCCAAATACCTGCAGACATTCATGCTGCGCATCCCTGATCGGCAGATAAAAGTGTACTCTTTGTCTTTATCGAGGGTGTCCATTTTTTCAGGAATATCCCCCATGCGAATATGAACCGCTTGCGGGATCATGCCTTCCGCAACCTCTTCATCTTCTCTGACATCAATCAAATACAATTCTTCATCCGCCTCGATTTTTTCTTGCAAAGCAGCTGTGCTGATTTCTTTTATTTCCAAAGAAAACACTCCTATTCACCAATAATCATGTTCAGTATATCAAAGTCAGCTGGACGATTGCTATTTTGAGACTGATGAAAAAAATCCCCTTTTTGACAAAGGGGATTTTTTCAGGATTAGTTTGCCACAATATTGACAAGCTTGCCCGGCACCGCGATGATTTTACGAATGGTTTTGCCTTCAAGCTGCTCTTTGACCTTTTCATCTGCTTGAGCAAGCTGTTCGAGCTGTTCCTTCGTCGCATCTGCAGGAACCTGTAGTTTCGCTTTCACTTTTCCGTTCAGCTGAACAACGATTTCAACTTCGTCGTCAACAAGTTTTGCTTCATCATATACAGGCCAAGCCTCATATGCAATCGTACCGCTATGGCCTAATTTTTCCCACAGCTCTTCCGCGAGGTGAGGCGCGATAGGAGAAAGAAGCTTCACAAAACCTTCCATATATTCCTTCGGCAGCTCTGACGCTTTGTAGGCTTCATTGATAAAGACCATCAGCTGAGAAATACCTGTGTTAAAACGCAGGCCCTCATAGTGGTCTGTCACTTTCATGACTGTTTCATGATAGACGCGCTCCAATGTTTCACCGGCGCCTTCAACGATTTTGCCATTAAGCTCACCGCTGTCTTCAACAAACAAGCGCCATACGCGGTCAAGGAAGCGGCGTGCGCCGTCTAAGCCTGATTCAGACCAGGCAATTGAAGCATCAAGCGGTCCCATGAACATTTCGTACAATCTCAGCGTATCAGCGCCGTGAGAGGCAACGATTTCATCAGGGTTGACAACGTTCCCTTTTGACTTACTCATTTTCTCGTTGTTTTCACCGAGAATCATTCCTTGGTTATACAGCTTTTGGAACGGTTCTTTCGTCGGCACTACCCCGATATCATAAAGGAACTTGTGCCAGAAACGGGCATACAGAAGGTGAAGCACAGCATGCTCCGCGCCGCCGATATACATATCAACCGGAAGCCATTTTTCCATTTTCTCAGGTGATGCCAGCTGATCCGGATTGTGCGGATCAATGTAGCGCAAGAAATACCAGCAGCTTCCCGCCCATTGCGGCATTGTATTCGTTTCTCTTCTTCCTTTTTTCCCTGTTTCAGGGTCTGTGACTTCAACCCACTCTTTAATGTTCGCAAGCGGTGATTCGCCGGTGCCGCTCGGTTTGATTTCGTTTGTTTTCGGCAGAATCAACGGCAGTTCTTCCTCCGGCACAGCTGTTGACGTTCCGTCCTCCCAATGAATGATCGGAATCGGCTCGCCCCAGTAGCGCTGGCGGCTGAAGAGCCAGTCGCGCAGACGGTAAGTGACTTTCTTTTCGCCGTTTTTCGTTTCTTCCAGCCAAGCGATCATTTTTTCAATCGCTTCCTGTTTATTAAGCCCGTTCAGGAAGTCAGAGTTTACGTGCTCTCCGTCGCCTGTGTACGCTTCTTCTTCCACGTTTCCGCCTTTCACGACTTCCTTGACTGGAAGGCCGAATGTGTTGGCGAATTCAAAATCACGCTCATCGTGACCGGGAACAGCCATGACTGCACCTGTTCCGTATGAAGCAAGAACGTAATCTGCGATCCAGATCGGCAGTTTTTCACCGTTTACAGGATTGATCGCATAAGCTCCCGTGAAGACGCCTGTCTTTGTTTTCGCGAGATCCGTGCGCTCAAGGTCACTCTTTGATTGAATTTCTTTGATATAAGCTTCGACAGCTTCTTTTTGCTCAGCAGCTGTGATTTTTTCTACCAATGCATGCTCCGGAGCAAGTACAGTGTATGTAGCGCCAAACAATGTATCAGGTCTTGTTGTAAACACCGTAAATGATTCATCATGTCCGTCTATGCCAAAATGAACGTGCGCACCTTCAGAACGGCCGATCCAGTTGCGCTGCATGTCTTTAATGCTTTCCGGCCAATCAAGCTCTTCCAAGTCATCAAGAAGCCTGTCCGCATAAGCTGTGATTTTCAGCATCCACTGCTTCATCGGGCGTCTTTCGACCGGATGGCCGCCGCGTTCACTCTTTCCGTCGATGACTTCTTCGTTGGCAAGAACCGTACCGAGTGCAGGGCACCAGTTTACCGGCACCTCATCAACGTAAGCAAGGCCCTTTTCATAAAGCTTTAAGAAAATCCATTGTGTCCATTTATAGTATTCAGGATCTGTCGTGTTGATTTCGCGATCCCAATCATATGAAAAACCGAGCGCCTGAATTTGGCGGCGGAAATTATCAATATTCTGCTTCGTAAACACTGCCGGGTCATTCCCGGTGTCGAGAGCGTATTGCTCAGCCGGCAGACCGAATGCGTCCCAGCCCATCGGATGAAGAACGTCATACCCCTGCATGCGCTTCATGCGGGAGAGGATATCCGTTGCTGTATAGCCTTCAGGGTGTCCGACGTGCAGACCCGCTCCAGACGGATAAGGAAACATGTCCAGCGCGTAAAATTTTTGTTTCTCATTATGATCAAGAGTGGCAAATGTTTTGTTTTCCAGCCAATAATTTTGCCATTTCTTTTCTATCTCTTTGTGCTGAAAACTCAAAGTAAAAACCTCCTTCTGATTGAATACGGCGTTTTATGGTTCAAGTATTGACGGGAAAGGGACAATTATATTCAGAATATTCCCAAACTAAAAAAAACTCCCTCATCCCTAAAAGGGACGAGAGACTTTCGTTTTCCCGCGGTACCACCCTCGTTAGCGCGGCAGACGCCGCACTCACTTGATACTTTTAACGCAGTTATGCGTCAGCGGCTTTTCACCGCTGCAACTCTGAGGTGAGTTCGGAAACAAACTTGATTGACTTTCACCAGCCGTCAACTCTCTGAAACAATATCTGCTTCTTACTGCTCCTCTTCATTGTTCTTATCGCAACCGTAATCTTAACTGTATTTTATAGAATTCTGTTCATAAGTGCAAGCAGGTTTGTATACAATGGGAATGTACCCTGAACGGGCGAAGATTGAGGACAATTATTCTGGTGGAGTTTTGGTTTGACGTTTCGACTCGGCCGGTTCGCCGCCGCTGTTCATTTCTCTTACAAAATCAAAGCTTCTGAGAACAGCTTCACCGCCGTAGCCTGAGATAATGGATAAGATGACAAGTTGAATTCCTGAATCGGGGTCAGCGGATAGTACAAGTAAAATGGAAGCCGTCATGCCGATAAACCAATCTTCCAAAAATCCAAGATAGATAAACCGCTTTGTCATCCTGGGTTTCTCCAGTCTGCCTCTCTTTTTCACATGACCGAGAATCCCCATGATTCCTCCAATTACACAAGCAATTAATACCTGATGCAGCATCTTCATCATCACCTTCCTAAAGCCCTTATTTCGTAAAGCGACTTCAGGCCATCCAGCCCCCTTAAACGATTCCGATGATTTTCGATATCTACATACTGGCAAATCTGAAAAAAGCTTGTTTCTTCCATTATATGTGAACACATGATCGGTAAGCTTGATGCATTAGATTCATTTTTCACCCAGTGACATTGACCTAGTCACTTATTTAGCATGTAGAAACCTTTCCGTTCATATGTTCAAACTCTGTTCTTATTTTTAGTGTATACGAGGACAAGCCCGAATGACAAACAACAAACTGCGCTTGCTTGAATCAGAACATGTGTTGTGCTACGGTTACTGTAGAATTCATTAAAAAAAGGGGAATATCAGGCTTTCGCACAGCAAGCTGGCGGCCTAAGGGGGAATTATATGGGTAGTTTTCAATCATTCGGAATAAAAGGACAGCTGGACGTTATCAAAAAAGCGCTTGATCACGCGCGAGTCGGTGTAGTGATTACAGATCCTGCACTTGAAGATAATCCGATTGTCTACGTAAACCAAGGCTTTGTTCAAATGACCGGCTATGAGGCCGAGGAAATTTTAGGAAAGAACTGCCGCTTCTTACAGGGGAAAGATACAGACGCTGGTGAAGTGGACAACATCAGAGCCGGTTTACAAAATAAAGAGCCGGTTACAGTTCAGATTCAAAACTACAAAAAAGACGGAACGATGTTCTGGAATGAGTTATATATTGATCCGCTGGAAATAGAAGACAAAACCTATTTTGTCGGAATTCAAAATGACATTACCAAGCAAAAAGAGTATGAACAGCTTCTCGAGGATTCCCTCACAGAAATTACTGCACTTTCAACTCCTATTGTGCCGATTCGCAACGGCATTTCGGCTCTTCCGCTAGTCGGCAACCTGACAGAGGAGCGATTTAATTCCATCGTCAGCACATTGACGAATATCTTATCAACATCCAAAGATGATTATTTGATCATTGATTTATCAGGATTGGCCCAAGTAAATGAACAAACCGCCGACCAGATTTTCAAGCTGAGCCATTTGCTGAAATTGACCGGTACCGAATTAATCATTACCGGCATTAAGCCCGAATTGGCTATGAAAATGAATAAACTGGATGCCAATTTCTCATCGCTGAAAACATATTCTAATGTAAAGGATGCCGTGAACGTGCTTCCGATTATGTAAAAAGATCCCGCTCATCCGGCGGGATCTTTCTTATGAAGAAACTGAAGCTTGCTTATTCGCTTTATCAGCTGATTTTAACCGTTTGTCGTATAAAATCGTCGTGGCTATGCTGATCATAAGCAAAACCAAAAGTGATAAAACAAGAGCGTGAATGCCGGAATGATCGACGAGCACTCCTCCGAACAAAGGCCCTATCATTCTGCCACCTGTCGCAGCGCTGTTCACAAACCCTTGATAAAATCCTTCTTTCCCTTTAGGCGCAAGCTGGTTGGCAATCGTCGGCACGGCAGGCCAAACAAGCATTTCCCCGATGGTCAAGATCACCATGGCAGCCAGAAACATTGGAAATTGCTTCGCAGTCAGCAGCATGCTGTAAGACACAATAAAAATGACAAAACCAATGATCATTTGCGCTTTCAGCGACTCAGCCCATTTTTTCACAAAAAAGCTGACAAGCGGCTGTCCAACCACAATTAAAATTCCGTTAATCGTCCACAGCACACTATATAAAGAAAGAGACATTCCGATGCTTTGCGTGTACGATGCAATGGTGGTAGACCATTGAGAATATGCCAGCCATCCGAGCACATACCCGCTGCTCAAAATAACCAGAGCCGTAAATTTTGCTTTGCTGCTTACAGCGTCATAATCAAGCACAGACGTTTGAGACACATCCTTCGTCTGAATATTTCGAAATCCGAAATATACGATAAAGAAAAAGACCACATACAGCGCGGCATTCGCCAAAAATACGTATGAAAACGAGAAAGACGCCACCACGCCGCCAAGCGCAGAACCGACGGCAACACCTGCGTTTTGCGCGACATAAATCGCATTAAATGCCCTTCTTCCCCCTTCAGGCCACACTGATCCAGCCATTGCGTAACTGGCCGGAAAAACAACACCCGAACCAAACCCGACAATCGTAAGCAGCACGATATAAAACGGCCAATCATGAAAAA
Source organism: Bacillus sp. FSL K6-1012 (assembly GCF_037964915.1). Classification (NCBI taxonomy): domain Bacteria; kingdom Bacillati; phylum Bacillota; class Bacilli; order Caryophanales; family Bacillaceae; genus Bacillus; species Bacillus sp. FSL K6-1012. The sequence goes on from NZ_CP150175.1 coordinate 3,135,751, forward strand.
AGACGAGACCCACCAGACTTGCTAACGTAATCGCAATTCCGAGCATGATGGATTTGAACCCGCCGATTTTATCAAACAAAAACCCGCCGCATAAATTCCCTGCCACACTGGCGCCGGAATTCAGCATAAGGACAATCCCCGCGACCGTTAACGACTTTCCTAAATGATTATGAATATAGATCGTGTTAAGCGGCCATAAAAAGGATGCCCCTGTCACATTAATAAACATCCCTATCACTAAAATTTTCAATGCGCGCGGCATACTGATCCCCCTTTCTTATCTATAAAAGCTCATGAAAAAACGGAAACCTCAACAGGCTCCGTACGAATCCAGTTATCATAGCACATTCATTCTATCTGTCTATCTCATATTTTTCAACAGATGAGTGTGAAAACATCTAACAAATATTGCTCAAAAATTGTAAAATAAATAGAAAAAGGGGTAAATTTCATGGAAATGGCATTCGCATTCCTCGGTTTTTTTGCATTTCTCTTTTCGCTTGGCTATGGAGTGTACCATCTCGTCAGATATGTGCTGAAAAAAGAAAAACGATTCTCTAAAAAACTCTTTTGGCCGCTTTTCATTGGAGGCCTCATTCTGCTCTTCACCGGAGCAGCTTTGACAGAACCTGACGCTGCCGCAGCAAATGCTGATAAAAAATATTCAGCACTAAACACTGAATATAAAAGTCTTAAACAAGAGCATGAAGCACTTGAGAAAGAGTATGAAGCCATCAGCTCTGAAGCAAAGAAACTGAAAGACGACACAAAAGATCAAGACAAGCTCAAGCAGCTGGAGAAAGAAAATAGTGAACTAAAAAAGACTCAGAAATCATTAAAAGCAGAAAATAAAGAACTTCAAGAAAAACAAAAACAGCTCAAAGATGATACCAAAACAGCAAAGGCTGAAAATGAAGCCCTTCAACAAGATAAAACAAAACTTGAAAAGCAATTAAAAGAGGCACAAAACCGAACAGCCAGCACAAAAGAAAACAGCGAACATTCTTCAACCAGCACAAATAAAAGCAACGAAACCAGCTCAGCTGATACAGCAGAAGGCTGTCTTATCAAAGGCAGCAAAAACGGCATTTATCATACGCCAGGCAGTACATACTATGACCGGACGACAGACCCTGCTGAAATGTTTTGTTCAGTTGAAGAGGCTGAGGCAGCCGGGTATCGGGCGCCGAAACGATAAACAAAAAAGCTCCAGTTCTCTGGAGCTTTTACTGTTTTACAATGCCGACTTAATCACCTTTTTATAATAAAGAACCGACAGAATACCGAAAATAGAATAGAGTGCAGTATATAACACCATCACCATAATCATCGGCGACCATACCTCTGATCCGAATAAGAACCAGCCGGATTGTACGGCAAAGTAACTGTGAAAGAGGCCGATCACCAATGGAATGCCGAAGTTATACATTTGTTTGATGCGTATCCCCTTCAGCAGGTCGCCCTGTGTAAAACCGAGTTTTCTTAGGATGGTATAATTCGGTTTTTCTTCTTCACTTTCACCCATTTGTTTAAAGTAAAGGATACACCCCGATGTGATGAGAAATGTTAATCCTAAGAAACCAACGATGAACATGACCATACCAAAAAGAGATTTTTGCGCAATACTTGTATCCAGCCTTGATAAATGTAGATCTTTCTTGTTGACCTTTTGAAAGAGCTCATTTGCTTTTTCAAGCTGATCTCCATGTTTCATATTGATGCCGATAAATTCAGATTGCGCCAGCTGAATGCGAGGGTCTTTATCTTTATTCAGCTGTTTAAACAGGTTGTCATCCACTATGACTGCGGGCATTCCCCCGCTTGTAAACGTGTAGGATACAAGAAACTCTTCTCTTAATCCTTTATAGTGTAATGATTTTGTCTCATTCTTGCTTTTGACTTTAATGCTGCCGGAGTCTTTTAAAACCATTATCTTTTGCAGCAAGTCAGTATATCCTGAGAAAACCGCTTCCCCAGCCGCCACATCGACTCCTTTTACATCTTTATCGCTAACAACAGCGAGCTGTGTGTTGCTGGGATCGCTCTGCATCTCTTTCGAAGTTCCATCCATGATATTTGTGAGATCAAAAGACGATTGCAGGACAGGCATTTCTTTTTTGACGTACGACATGTCATTTTCACTCAAACTGCTTTCAAATCGTTTGGCATCTTTCTCATTCATGAATGAAAAATCCGCCGCTACATTTTGTTCAGCAGTCTTTTCTGCCGAGTAATACGAAATATAAGCAAGGGATAACAGCCCGATGGCGAGCGCTGAAACGGTTGTGATAATTGTCAGAAGCAAAGCGTTCGATTTCATTCTGAACATAATCGATGACAGTGACAGAACCTCTGAGATATTCAAGTAGCCGCCCTTGCTTTTCCGAATGATGTTCGAGATAAACGTAACCGATCCTTTATAAAAGAGAAACGTCCCAATAATGACGGAACCTAAGATAAGACTCATTGCGAAAAACAGTTCGTTTATGGTCTTGAATTTTCCGCTAAATAGCTCGGAAGACACGTAGTATCCCGTTAAAATCAACACGATGCCCAGCGCCCCGATCAGCATCTGGAAAAAAGAGATTCTCTTCACTTTATCCTCAGTGGAAGACGTTACTTTAAACAAAGATAAAATGCTTTGTTTTTTGATAAACGTATAATTCATGATCATAATCAAAAGGTAAATGCCGCAGAACACAATGATTGTTTGAACCAAGGCTTGCTCAGAAAAATGCAGTTTCGCATCAGCTTTGACATCGACGATTTTGAACAAGATCATGAGCACAAGCTTTGAGATTGAAAATCCGGCAAAAACCCCGATGGCTAACGAGCCGAAATACAGCATGATGTTTTCCGCACTTAAGATTCGAAAGATTTTGTGCTTTGTCATTCCGATTAATTGAAACAGCCCGATCTCTTTACTCCGCCTTTTAATAAAAATGGTATTGGCGTACAAAATAAAGATTGATACAACAGCCACAAGCAAAATTGAAGCGGTTTTAATAGCCGCGGCGCCTTTAATGGAAGCTTTTACTTCATTAATGGCCGGGTCATATTGGAGTGTGACAAATGCGAAATAAAGCGCCACACTAAAGATCAAAGCAAACACATAGAGGTAATAATTCCTGATATTCTTTTTCAGATTTCGCAGTATGAGCTGATTAATGTTCATGCTGCACCCCGCCTAACACGCCTTGTGTTTTCATGATATCCTGGAAAAACGTCTGCCTGTCTTGGCCTCCTTTATTCAGCTGCGTATACATCAGGCCATCCTTAATAAAAATGACTCTGCCGCAGTAGCTCGCTGCAACGGGATCATGGGTAACCATAATAATTGTGGCGCTGCGTTTTTGATTGAGCTGGCTCAGCTTGTTTAATAGATCAGAGGCTGATTTTGAATCGAGCGCGCCGGTCGGCTCATCAGCGAAAATAATGCTCGGGTCATGAATAAACGCTCTCCCGGCGGATGTTCTCTGCTTCTGGCCGCCGGAAATTTCATTCGGGTACTTATCCCGCAATTCATAAATACCCAATTCCTTCGCCACTTCCTCAAACTTGCGGTTTGCTTCCTTTTTTGATATTTTCGTGATCGATAACGGCAGAAGGATATTTTCTTTCACTGTTAATGTGTCTAACAAATTGTAATCTTGAAAGATAAAGCCTAAGTGCTGTTTTCTAAATTCAGCCAGCTGCTTTTCCTTCAAGGACGTCATTTCGTTTCCGTTAATGTTGATCGTTCCGTGGCTTACCTTATCAATCGAGGACAGAACGTTAAGCAAAGTCGTTTTGCCCGACCCTGAAGCACCCATAATACTGACGAATTCGCCCTTTTCAATGTGAATATCGATGCCCTTCAGCACTTCCTGTTTATTTAGCTTGTTACCATAGCTTTTTCGAATTTTATTCGCTTCTAAAATCATCATATCCGTAGTCTCCTTTATATTGGATACTGTTATTATAAAAAGGATTGACGGGTTTTTCCTTCGATTAGGCGAACAAAAAAGAAAAGCATGTGACATTTTCGTCACACGCTAATGACACGTTCGAATTGATTTCGTTTCGGAAAGGTTAAAGTAAAGATTGTTCCATCCCCAAGCTCTGAATGCACATTGATATCGATCAGCAACGGTCCTGCGGCTCTCTTCGCCAGATACAGCCCCATGCCCGTAGAAGACTGATTATGATGATCGGTTGTGGATGTAAACCCTTTATCAAAAATTCGTGAGACATCTTTCCTGTCAATGCCCCGTCCAAAATCTTTCACCTCAAGAACCTTCCGTTCGTCTTTTTCATAGCTGTTGATCACAATATCAGCGGCTTCACTGTATTTTACGGCGTTGGTCAGCAGCTGCCTGATGATAAAGGCCAGCCATTTCGCATCGCTCAAGACTTCCTCTGCCTCCAGCTGAATGTCAAAACCGATTCCTTTCTGTATACACCACGATTGCAAGTCTCTGATCTCTTTGATAATCAATGGCTTAAGCTTGATCATCTCTAAAGACAGATCATTTTCAATAAAGGACATGCGCTTTTGATGAAGCTGCTGATCAAGAAGCAGATGGATGCGCAGCCACTCATACGATAGCTGGGATTTTAATGATGGGTCTTCCATCCGATCGATGATTAAATGCAGCGCTGTTAATGGCGTTTTGACCTCATGTATCCACGCCATCAGTTCATCTTTTTCATTTTCTAATGCCAAGCGATTCTGCAATGCAGATTGCTTCAATTGTTCCGTTTGTCCGGTGATGCTTTTTTCAATCATCTCTTCAAACGGCGTCTCCGGTTCACTTATGGCTGTGACATCAAGATTATTTTCCCATTCTTCGAGGCTTTTATAGAATGCGATTTCTTTCCGAAAACGGATGATAACAAACACAACAAAGATCAGGACACACAAATAAACAATATAAAGAACATTTTTAAATGGAATAGACGGATCAACAAAGGCTATCAGCAAAATCAGAATTTGCTGCAGCAAAAATGCGGCAATCCAGCTTCGTCTTTCGATGAGGAATGCTTTAATCATAGAAATGATCCTCTTCCTTCGCCATGTAGCCTTGGCCGACCTTCGTCTCGATATATGTTCCAAGCTGCAGTTCATCCAATTTTTTCCGCAGGCGGTTGACATTGACGGTCAGTGTATTATCGCTGACAAAACGCTCATCATTCCACAAGCTTCTGATCAGCTCTTCCCGGCTGACGATCTTGTTTTTTTGTTCTATTAGCTGTTTTAGAATGAACATTTCATTTTTAGTCAGTTCAACAGAGCCTTCGTTATTGCTGACGAGGTTCTGCTCTGCGTCTATGGCAGCCCCGCACCATGTTTTGATCGTGCTCGGCTCCGTATTATAATGATGCACGCGCCGGAAAATCGCTTGGATTTTCGCAATCAGCACATCAAAATGAAACGGCTTTTGAATAAAGTCATCCGCTCCCAGCTGCATCGACATGACCATATCAGCAGGGTGGTCACGAGAGGATAAAAAGAGAATCGGAACATTTGACCGGGAACGGATCAGCCGGCACCAATGAAACCCGTCAAATTTAGGGAGCTGAACATCGATAATGACGCAATCAGGTTTGATTGACGCAAATTCCTGCATTACTTGGCTGAAATCCTGTATGCCGTATACATCATAGGACCATCCCGTTAAGCGCTCCTTGATTTCATGAAACAGCGATTTATCATCTTCTATCAGCAAAAGTTTAAACAATGGACTCACCGCACTTTTTCCTTTTTTATGTCAAGTGTATAGCAAATCTTGTTGATGCGCTATACAGAAAAGCCGGCTGGTTCAGCCGGCTTTTTCTGATTACAATTCTCTTCTTAATGCTGTCAGCACGTTGGTTTTTGTTGCTTTTCGGGCCGGGTTCATACCCGAGATCACAGCGACACCGCCGCAAATCACAACCGCAATGATGACAAGGCTGAGCGGAATATAAGAAAACGTATAATTCAGATCGCCCGCTTCGCCTCCGCCTGTCGCCGCGAGAATCATCGGAACGGCAAGGTTGACAAGGTAGCTCACGCCGTAAGAAATGATAATCCCAATCACACAGCCTAAAATTCCGATATACGCGCTTTCCATCAAGAACATTCGGCGAATGATTGACGGACTCGCCCCAATCGCTTTCATAATGCCGATCTCCTGCGTTCTTTCTGTAACCGCCATCGTCATCGTGTTAAATATCCCAATGGCTGAAATGATAACCGCGATACATCCGACAAAGATCAGGCCGATTTTGAAGACCATGAAGAAGGTGTTGGCTCCTTCAAGCTCGGTAGTAACTGATGTGACATAGTATCCGTCATCTGTCAGATCATTTGTCAGCTGTTCCACATTCTCAAATTTATCAGCAAAAACGCCAATATTTTTTTCAACATTCCCGCCCTTGAAGTCCAAAAATTCCGAAAAGTCCTTCTTGAACTGATCACTAATGAAGATGTTTGAATCCTCCATCCAATCTTGAGATGGTTTTTTTGTAATACCGACAATTTTAAAGTCATATGTTTTTGTTTTCGTAACATCCCCTGTTTTAGGATCTGTTTTTGATACACTTAATTCGATCGTTTTGTTCAGGATGTCTTTCGTGTAGCCCTTTGGTTCTTCTATATCTTCGGGGTTTCCTTTTGCTTCTTCGATTTTTTTGTTATATGCTTCAGATTCTTTTTTCGTCAATAATCTCTTTGCAAAGTCGTATCCTACTACGATTTCATTTTCCGACTTTGCGACTCTTCCCTTTTCTAATTCCATATTGGCCTTTAATTCATCGTTCATATTGGTAAAGATAAGATTAGAGCTTTCATTTGTGCGATTGCCTAAAGTTGCTTTGTTTGGCTCATACACTTGCGTTCTTTCTACAACTGACCTTACATGATCATACTTCTCTAAATCAGCTTTTTTAATAGGCTTATCCCCTTCCTTGCCCATTACACTGACTTTAGTCACAATTTGCTGGCTCATTGTCATATCTGTGATTGTCTTTTGAATCCCAAATCCTACAGACGATAGCACAACCAAAAACGCACACGCCATTGTTGTCGCAAGAATTGTCATAAAGACGCGGAGCCTGTTTTTCTTCATATTTCTTCTGATAAAATGAACCTGATCCTTAAATCTCAACGGTAATACCTCCTTTTAACACACCGTCATGCAGCTGGAATTTTGAGTGTCCGATTGAAGCTACTTCATCATCATGAGTAATAATCACAAATGTAATGCCCCGCTCACGGTTCAGCTGCTGAATCAATTCCAGCACTTCCTGTTCCGTTTCTGAATCAAGGCTTCCCGTTGGCTCATCCGCTAAAATAATCGACGGATTTAAAATCAGCGCTCTCGCAATGCTGACACGCTGCTGCTGGCCGCCTGACAGTTCATTAGGATAGTGAGCAGCATGGTTTTCAAGACCGACGCGTTTCAGCATGTCCTGTACCTTTTTCTTGCGCTCAGACGGTTTGATCCCTTTTAGCGCCAGCGGCATTTCGACATTTTCATACGTCGTTAAGCCCGGGATGAGCTGAAAGCTTTGAAAAATAAACCCAAAGTGTTCAAGGCGGAACTGCGCCCATTCCTTTTCATTAAAGCCCGTGACATCAGTTCCGTTAATCACAATACGCCCTTTTGTCGGTGAGATGTAGCCTGAAATCAAATTCAGAAGCGTTGACTTCCCCGACCCGCTTCGTCCGACGATACAGGCGATTTCTCCTTTCGCAACAGTCAACGAGACATCTTTTAAGACAGGCACTTCATTCTCACGGCCCTTTTTTCCGATCGTGAAGGAATGGTTAATATGCTGAACATCAATCATCTTTTCTCTCTCCCTTATAAATGTTTTGTTTTTTTATAAATCGCAAAATAGCTGATAAGAAAACCAATCACAGCGCCAGCAGTCATGCCAAATATGTAGCCGGCGAAGCTTTCCGTTGCGGCAAATCCAAAATACCCGAAGCCCATGATTCCAATGATAATGACAATGACCTGTACCGGGCGGTCAAGCGTTTTCCACAAAAAGAAATATCCGTTCCGTTCATTAGATAGTTTGACAAAACTGATGTAGCCGATGATGTAAAAGATGATCGTCATGATGGCCGGAATCACTAAATAATACGGAGAATCCTCAACCCAGTTCGGCACAACGTAAGTAACCGGGAATAGATACTTCACCCATTCGGGCACAGGACCATGTATAAATTCTACTGTTCCGCCAAGAAGGATTTCCAGGTTGATAGCAGGAAGAGTCATGAGCAAAAAAGGCAAAATCGTAACAGTAGCTGAAACCAAAAGCTGTGCAAAAATATGGCCCGTCAAAGCTCCCCCCGCCATGACCAGAGAATAAGCCAGCAAACTGACGATGATCATTCCCAGGCTGTAGTGATGAAAATAAACGGCTTGTTCGGGTTTCAAAAGCACTAGAAGCAAAACGGATAATATATATCCAAAAATTTGCGGTGCCACAATCACCATCCCGCCGGTAAGGAACTTCATATTAAATATCTGGCCTCTCGTATAAGGAAGGCTTAATGTAAAATCAAAAAGGCCCTTGCTTCGTTCTATTCCAAGCTGGCTGACAGCCAAAACGACACCCCAAATCCAAAACAGCGAGATAAATGTGCCATTTAAATAGTTAATCGTAAATACGCAGGTTCCGACCCACTCGTTCTGATTAGCCACGCAGCCTTGGTATGAGATGTACGTATTTAATACAGTAAAAGGATTGCTAAGCATAAATACCAAAAAAATCATGGTTAACAGAGCTTTATTTTGCTTCCACTCTTTATAAAACAGCCCGGAATCCGGCACATCACTTCCCTCCCAACTGAAAGCACTTCTTTAATGTTTTGTTTTCTTATAAATTGCAAAGTAGCTTACAAAAAAGCCGACAACCGCACCAATGATCATTCCAAAAATATAACCAATCATGGAATGTCCGGCAGAATATCCAAACAAGCCAAACCCAAGAATGCCAAAAGCAATAACCAAAATTTGTACCGGACGATCTAAGCTGTTCCAAAGGAAAAAGTATCCGTTTCGTTCACTTGGATGCTTTTTAAAGCTTATATAGCCAATCAAGTAAAACAGAATGCTCATGACAGCCGGAATGAGTAGAATATATTTACTGTCGGTTAGCCAGTCATTTGCAACATATCCCATAGGCACAAGATAGTATAACTTACGAACCAATGCAAAATAATCCTCAACAGAAGGAAAATAATCCCATATATTTACATCAAAAATATATTCTATGTTTAGAATCGGCAAAACAACAATTAAATACGGCAGTACCGTAGCAGCAAATGCCGTTAATAGCTGGGCAAAAGCATTTCCAGTTAACGCTCCGGCGGCCATCACAAGTGAGTAAGCCATAAAGCTAATCACGATTACTCCAACACTGCTGTGCTCAAAATAGTAGACATGCTCAGGTTGATAAACAAGAATCAGCAGCCATGCAAGTAAAAAACCAATCAGTTGTGACAGTACAATCACAAAACCGCCTAACCAAAATTTCGTCTGGAAAATTTGGCTTCTGTTATATGGGAGGCTTAATATAAAATCCATCGTGCCTTTCGAACGTTCCATTCCCAGGAAGCAGACCGCCAAAATGACACCCGGCACCCAGTTGATATCTATCAAGTTGCTCGTGTAATTCACTATAAAATCACAATATTGCGGGTCTTGATGAGCAAGACATCCTTGATAAGACAAATACCAATTCACAATAGAGAGCGGATTTGCCAGCACCAAAAACACAATACTTAACAAAATCACCACTTGATTCTGCTTCCACTCTCGATAGAGGAGACCTCGGTCTACCATCTCCGCTTCCCTCCAAACTTCGCAATGAATACTTCTTCCAAGTTGACAGGAAGCTCGTTCCACACTTTTGGCTTCAGCTCTCTCAAAAAGCTCTTGTTCTTCTCATCGCTTTTCGGAATCAGCACCGTGTAAAACACACCGGCCTGATCAAGCATCGGAATGTTTTGCTCTCTGATCGCCAGATTGACATCTTCATCAAACGCCATTTGAATTTTGATGTATTCTTCTTTTAATTCATCAAGATCCATTACATTTGTCAGTCTGTTATCTTCGAGAAAACCAATTCGGTTGCACATCCGTTCAATGTCCTCAAGGCGATGGGAGGTGATCAGGATGCTCGTATCACGCTCAGCCACTTCATCAACCATCAGCTGCAGCACATCATGTCTTGTTACCGCGTCAATACCGTCCGTCGGTTCATCAAGGAGAATCAGTGCCGGTCTCGCTGCAAACGACAGAACGAGCGACAGCTGTTTTTTCAAACCTGTCGACAGCTCGCGGTATTTTTTCGTTTCTGGAATTTCATATCTGTTCATCAGCTCATTCGCGTACGTGACATCAAATTTCGGATAAATCCTTCTCAGGATGTCAACAAGCTGCTTGTATGTATACTTATCATAAAAAGGATTTTGAACAGGCATGTAGATGATATTCTGTTTGACCTTCGGATGCTTTTTGATTTCTACGCCATCAAATAAAATCGTCCCGCTGTCGGCGAAAATGATTTGCTGGATTAAGCGAAGCATTGTCGTTTTGCCTGACCCATTGCGGCCGAGCAGCCCGAAGATTTCTCCTTTTTCAATTGTTAATGAAACATCTTTTAATACTTGATTTCCGTCAATCGTTTTTGATAGCTGTCTTAATTCAATCATCGCTCTTGCCCCCTTTCACATCAGCGCTGATTTCCTTTATCCATTCTTGCAGTTTATCCAGCTCAACCCCCGCATAATGTGCATCGATGATGAGCTGTTTGAGTTGCTCTTTAATCATCGTCATCTTCCCTTCAACCAGTGTCGTTTTTGCATTTTCCGATATATAGGTCCCTCTGCCACGCAGCGTTTCAATAATACCCTCTCGCTCAAGCTCTTTGTACGCTTTGCTGACAGTATTCGGATTCGCAATAATGATCGTCGCCAATTCTCTGACAGAAGGAAGCTTATCACCAGGCTTCATGATCCCTTTCAAACAAAGCTCTTTCATTTGCTGAATAATTTGTTCGTAAATGGGCGTTGAGCTTCTTGGATCGATTTGAATCATTTACTTCCCTACTTTCTATACGATCTGAACCTTTCATAAATAAAATGGATCAATTATACTTTTTTGCCATTCAAAACCGATCATAACGAGTACAAGAAAAAAAGAACAAGCGATCACAGATGCCGCGATCAGCATTGGCATGTTACGTTTGTTTTGTTTTTTGTGTTTCATAACTGCCTCCCTTAATTTCAATATATAAATGACTGTTTCATCAGTGTCTATAGTGTATTACTTCAATTAGTACACTCAATACAATAAATACTTTACTGTGCAAAGTCAATCCTTTTTTTACAAAAAAAAACGGACCCTTATCAAAAGGGTCCGTTTCTTACACATCAAGAGGGTGCTGCAAGATCATATTATTTTGCAAAGCTTGAAGCTGAAGTCTCATTCTGTACAGCTGTTCTCTCTGCTGATCATTTGATGACAGCCATAGTTTATTCAAGGCATTTACCGCATTTTCAATCTGCATTTGCGCATCACTGTATTCTTGGTCGTTATAATGCTCTTGTTTAGAAGCGATTTTCAGCTGTTCTTCAGCATAATCATACGCCTGCATACATTGTTGGAGATGTTCATCTACTGATTGTCTTGTTGCCACAGTAACCCCTCCTCTTGGTAATGGAAACAATCCATCATCCATAGTGTAGCCTCATCCGACACGATTCAATAAAGAAATTTATGGTCGATATTCATTTGTTCTCATATGAAATGCGTGCTACAATTTTAGGATGCAATTGTACGCAAGGAGGCACATTAATCGTGATTCAGAACAATCCTTTTCCTTATTCAAATACGGAAAAACGCTATCATACATTAAATTATCATCTCAGAGATCATTTCGGGCATAAGGTATTTAAAGTAGCGCTTGACGGCGGCTTCGACTGCCCGAACCGGGACGGCACTGTCGCTCACGGCGGCTGTACCTTTTGCAGCGCTGCGGGATCCGGTGATTTTGCAGGAAACCGGGCCGATGATTTAATGACGCAATTCCACGACATTAAAAACCGCATGCACGAAAAATGGAAGGACGGGAAATATATCGCTTATTTCCAGGCTTTCACCAATACGCATGCTCCGGTTGACGTGCTGCGAGAGAAATTCGAGTCTGTTCTCGCGCTCGATGATGTGGTCGGCCTTTCAATCGCCACACGTCCGGACTGCCTGCCGGACGACGTTGTTGAGTATTTGGCAGAACTGAATGAACGCACATATCTTTGGGTAGAGCTCGGGCTTCAGACAGTTCACGAACGCACAGCTCTTCTGATCAACCGGGCACATGACTTTGACTGCTACGTTGAAGGTGTGAATAAGCTAAGAAAACACGGCATACGCGTCTGCTCGCATATAATCAACGGACTTCCTCTGGAAGACCGCGATATGATGATGGAAACGGCAAAAGCAGTGGCAGATTTGGACGTCCAGGGTATTAAAATCCATTTGCTTCACCTGCTAAAGGGCACGCCGATGGTGAAGCAATACGAAAAAGGAAAGCTGGAATTTCTCTCTCAAGACGATTATGTGCAGCTCGTCTGTGACCAGCTTGAAATCATCCCGCCAGAAATGATTGTACACCGTATCACTGGTGACGGGCCGATTGAATTGATGATTGGGCCGATGTGGAGTGTGAACAAATGGGAAGTGCTTGGCGCTATCAATAAAGAACTTGAAAACCGAGGCAGCTACCAAGGTAAGTTCTTTCAGCGTCTTCAGGAGGAATCGGCCTTATGATTCTGAAAAAAATTCTTCCCTACAGTAAAGAGCTGCTAAAAATGGCCGCAGGGGACGGAGACATCGTTGTTGACGCCACAATGGGGAACGGGCACGACACCCTGTTTTTAGCTGAGCTTGTCGGTGAAAACGGCCATGTATACGCATTTGATATACAAGAATCAGCAGTGGCCAATACGAAGGAGCGGCTCGGTGACACCTATCAAAACCGGACAACTTTATTTCATAAAAGCCATGACAAAATTGCTGAATCACTTCCGCAGGAAACACACGGGAAAGTGGCGGCCGCTGTGTTTAACCTCGGCTATCTGCCAGGCGGAGACAAATCGATTACGACAAACGGCAATTCAACGATTCAAGCAATTGAACAGCTTCTCGGCATTATGAAAGATGAAGGTCTGATTGTTTTGGTCGTCTATCACGGCCATCCGGAAGGTAAAGCTGAAAAAAACGACGTGCTCGACTTTTGCCGGGACTTGGATCAGCAAACAGCCCGTGTCTTGACATACGGATTTATCAATCAGCAAAATGACCCGCCGTTTATTATTGCTATCGAAAAAAAAGCTCAAATCAGCAAATGATTTGAGCTTTTTTCTTTGAGTTTTTCATCCAGGCCATTTTTTGAAACTTTCTGTAGGCTCTGCCGTTGATATAAAAGAAAAAGGAGGTTTTTCCGCTTGCTTTGATCAGCTTTTTCGCGAGCCGGCCCATTTCCTTTTGGCCCGCCACTTTATCATCAGACAAATAGACACCCAGCAAGCCGCGGTTGATTAAGCGGTGGAAGTTTTCGTGCGGAATGCCGTGCAGATGTTCATCGGCTTTCTGAATAAAGTGCTGCAGCCGATTCATCATTTCTTCATGTGACTGATAATACGAGCAGAAATTCAAGTCCCCTTCAAGCAAGTCCTCCTCCTGGTCAATCAAATAATCAAGCAGAATATGAAGACCTTGTATGTAAGGAAAATAACTGTTGCGGATTTTTTTTGCGGTGCTTTCAGTAAAATCGGGCTGAAACGAATATGCGACAAGACAGAAAATGCCTAGCGTGGAGCCTGCACAAGCTGAGAATTCATACCATTTCATCTCGGGAAGCTCTGATTCATATTGGGTAAACCACTTTTCAAGGCGCGGGACACGCTCATGCTCAACAACGTGCTTATGCACCTGCAAATCGCAGTAATAGCCGCAAAGCTCAAGCAGATAAGGTTTAATCATTTCGTAGTGTTCAATAGAACCGAGGACTCGCTGGCACGTTTTCACCAATTCCTGCAAATATCCGCTGTCATCCTGCTCGTCCCTGAATTGATAATAATTTTGCGGTTCAGCTCCCACTGTCAATGCGTCCTGCATAGAGGTATGAAGCATTCGAAAATCTTCCGGGTCAAGTGATGTGCTGCGGTCGCACAAATTGTCCAGGTAATCGCTGATCGTTTGGTATGCGATGATGAACTCAACACATTTCTGCTTATGATTTCCTGACAATAAAGCCAATATGCCGCCGCCTTCGCAGTGAAACGTTTTATCTCGAATACTTGCGGTTGCCTGTGCTTTTAATTCACTGTTTTTAATTGCTTCTGATTTTTGCTTCCATATGTTCAGCTCTTGATGAACGAGCGGAAAAATATCACGATATACTTTTGCCATCAGTCCAAAAGGATGTTCCGGTACTGTCAACACATGCACCCCCCTAGTTCATATATATTGATCAGTAAATGCTCTTGCGGCTTTAAAAACGTCTTCTCTTTCCGGTTCATTAAATATTTCATGATAAAGCCCTTCCCATTCCCTATATGACTTATTGTGGGAAGCAACCCCTGAAAACCACTTGATGACCTTCGTTTTATCGACCAGCTTGTCATCTCCGGCCTGCATGACCAAAAGCGGCACCCTCAGAAAAGCCTCTGTCGGCACCATGGCAGACTCGAGAGTTTTTAACAGCTCTCTGTACCATCTGACAGAAACCTTCGTCACAAAAAGGGGATCGTTCTGGCCTGCTTCGATGACATCTTCGTTGCGTGTCGCCATATCAATCGATAATCCTGAATCAACTTTAAGCGACGGAGCAATGACATTCAGCCCCTTTGATGCAAGATCAAGCACTTTATTGACTTTAATTTGCAGCCCGAGACACGGTGATGATAAAATAATTCCCGTAATGCGGGGGTTTCTCTGCTGTTTAAACCATTCAATCGCAATCAGGCCGCCCATGCTGTGGCCGAGAAGAAAAACAGGCAGCTCAAAGGTTCGCGCTTTATCTATCCAAGTATCTACTTCATCAATGTATTCTTGAAATGAGCGAATATGACCTCTGGCCCGGGTGGTTGTCCCTTGTCCCGGCAGATCACCCATTACAACGTGATAACCCGAAGATCTCCACATTTCACTCAGCCATTTATAACGTCCATGATGTTCACTTGCCCCGTGGATCATAACAATCACTGCCACAGGTCTGTCTGCTTTCCAGGTCCACATGCGGTTCACCTCATACAAAAATTAAATAGAGAAAGAAGGATGAAAGATATATGATTTACCCTTATAAGGAATACACGCCGGAAATCCACCCAACGGCTTTTGTAGCCGATAATGCAACAATTACCGGTGATGTGGTCATCGGGGAACAATCCAGCATTTGGTTCTCGGTTGTCATAAGAGGCGATGTAGCCCCGACCAGAATCGGTAACAGAGTCAATATCCAGGATTTAAGCTGCCTCCATCAAAGCCCGAATCGGACGCTTCTCATTGAAGATGACGCCACGATAGGCCACCAGGTTACACTCCATAGCGCCGTGATCCGCAAGAACGCCTTAATCGGCATGGGTTCAATCATTTTAGACGGAGCCGAAATCGGTGAAGGCGCATTTATCGGTGCCGGCAGCCTTGTTCCGCCGGGAAAAATCATTCCGCCAGACCATCTAGCCTTCGGCCGCCCGGCAAAAGTCATCCGTCCTTTGACGGATGAAGACCGAAAAGACATGCAGAGAATACGGTCTGAATATGTAGCAAAGGGTCAATATTATAAATCACTTCAGCAAATGTAAGACCAGCTTCGTTTTACTTTACCATTTTTCAAAATATTATTTAAGCGATAACCATCGCTGACCCGAACCAAATGCAGTTCGGGTTTTTCATTTTCCATAAAACGTTCACATGTAAAAATAAACGTGTGACTTTTATCTTATCATAAAAAACAAGACGCCACTGTAAGCAGTCTCTGCAAAAAACATATTCCTATTCTCTGCTCTCTATGAGCAGCTTTACTTAAACAAAAAAGAGCCCTCCGGGAGCTCTTTTTGTCAGCTGATCTGTTGTTCAGTTGACACAGCTGCGTTTTTCTTATGAAAGCTTTTGCCATAATAAACGGCTATCAAAATCAGAAACCAAATCGGACCGACAATTACGGCGACTCTTGTTTCCGGGCTATAAGCCATCAGGATAATGACAAATGCTAAAAAGGCCAAAGATAAATATGACGTGAACGGGTAAAAAGGCATTTTGTATTTTAATTGCTTTTGATCCTTTGGCTGCATGCCTTTACGATATTTGATCTGAGAAAGCAAGATGATCGCCCACGTCCAAATCGCTCCGAACGTCGCAATGCTTGTGACCCAAGTAAATACCTTCGCAGGCACGACATAGTTTAACAGCACACCGACTAATAACGCACCCGCAGAAGCCAGTACGGCTTTACCCGGAATGCCGCCTTTGGTCAGCTTACCGTATGCTTTTGGCGCCTCGCTCTGCTCCGCTAAGTTAAAGAGCATACGTCCGGTGCTGAATATGCCGCTGTTGCAAGAAGACAGCGCTGCCGTCAGAACGACAAAGTTAATGATGCCTGCCGCATATGGAATCCCCACTTTTTCAAACGTGAGTACAAAAGGGCTTCCTTGCGATCCGATTTCCTGCCACGGATAAATGGACATGATAACAAATAAAGCACCGACGTAAAAAATCAGGATACGCCAAAATACCGTATCAATCGCTTTCGCTAATGATTTTTGCGGATTTTTGACTTCGCCGGCCGTCACCCCTATCATCTCAATGCCTAAATACGCGAACATCACCATTTGAAGTGACAATAAAACCCCTTTTATTCCATGAGGAAAAAATCCGCCGTTGCTCCACAAGTTGCTGATGCCAGTCGCAATGCCTCCATTGCCGACTCCTGTAATGATCATTAATAAACCGACAGCAATCATAGAAAGGATCGCGACAATTTTAATCAATGCGAACCAAAACTCCAGCTCTCCATACGCCTTTACGGCCAGGAAATTGACACCAGTCATAATCACCAGCGCCGACAATGCCCAAATCCAATTGGGCACATCCGGAAACCAGTATCCCATATAAATTCCGACAGCGGTGATTTCCGCCATACAGGTTACAACCCATAAGAACCAGTAATTCCACCCGGTTAAGTAGCCTGCAAGCGGACCTAAGTAGTCACGCGCATACCTGCTGAAGGAGCCCGCGACCGGCTTTTGAATCGCCATTTCCCCAAGCGCCCTCATAATAAAAAACATAACCAGGCCGCTGCAGGCATATGCCACCAAAATACCCGGCCCTGCTAATTGAATAGCTGATGCAGAGCCAAGGAAAAGTCCCACTCCTATGGCAGCCCCTAAAGACATCAAAGAAATATGCCTTTCTTCCAGACCGCGATGCAATTCTTGTTTTTGTTTTTGCATGTTCCCTTCTCCCCTAGAAAAAAATATCATTACATCATTTTTCTGAATATTTCACACGAATGTGCAGGGTAATCAATGATGATGGAGAAATACTGGTATAATAACAAGGCTTTCGACGAATCGAAAGCCTTATCTGTTAGACAAAGATGACTTCTTTAGGCTGATGGCTCAGCTCTTCAGGCATATACCGTTTTTCGATATTGATGCTGTGCCAGATCATAAAGATGAGCACTGTCCAAATTTTACGGCTGTTATCAGCCTTGTCGGCACAATGGTCTTCAAGAAGCTGAAGAACGTAATCCTTATGGATATAAGCGTCCGTTTGGCTTTCCTGAATAATGCTGCGCACCCATTCGTTCATTTCGTTTTTCAGCCAATGACGGATCGGTACAGGGAAACCGAGCTTTTTGCGGTTTAATACATGATCCGGCACAATGCCTTCAGCAGCTTTGCGAAGGAGATACTTAGTCGTACCGTTCTTTGTTTTCAATTCATCAGGAATTTTAGAAGCAACGTCAAATACGACTTTATCAAGGAACGGCACACGCAATTCCAAAGAATTCGCCATCGTCATTTTATCCGCTTTTAGCAAAATGTCGCCTCGCATCCAAGTGTGGATATCGACATACTGCATTTTGTTAATATCGCTGTATGAGCTGCTTTCTGTAAAGTAAGGCTTCGTCACATCGCGATACGAAAGGCTCGAATCATAGTGCTTCAGCAGCTGTTTCTTCACGGATTCTTCAAAGATCTTCGCGTTGCCGATATAACGCTCCGGAAGCGGAGTGCAGCCGCGCTCAAGCAAGCTCTTTCCTCTCATTCCCTCAGGCATAACGGCCGCTACGTGCAGAAGCATCTTTTTCAAGCCGGACGGAATGCGTTCAAACGGTTTAAGAGAAAGCGGTTCACGGTAGATGTTGTATCCGCCGAACAGCTCGTCCGCACCTTCGCCAGATAACGCAACCGTTACGTGTTTTTTCGCTTCTTTCGCCACGAAATACAATGGAATCGCAGCCGGATCTGCAAGCGGATCATCAAAGTGCCATACGATTTTAGGAAGCTCGTTCATGTATTCTTCAGGTGAAATGACTTTGCTGATATTTTCAATGCCCAGTGCAGCGGCAGTTTCTTTCGCTACATCAACTTCACTGAAGCCCTGCTGTTCAAATCCGACAGAAAATGTTTTCAGGTTTGGATGAAATTCTTTCGCAACGGATACAATAAACGAAGAATCGATTCCGCCTGATAGGAATGAACCGACAGGCACATCACTTCTCATATGAACGTTTACAGAGTCATAGATAGCGTCTCTGACTTCTTTGACAAGTTTATCTTCTTCCGTCTGAACAGGCTGGAAGCGCGCCTTGAAATACGTTTTGAATGTGATATCACCGTCAGGACGGATTGTAAACTGAGAACCCGGCTCTACTTTTTTCACATCAATATCAAGCGTACTTGGCTCAGGAACGAATTGGAAAGACATATACTGCTGTAATGCTTCTTTATCTATTTCAATATCATTTTGGGCTGCCATTAAACTTTTTCTCTCTGAGGCAAAATAAACCTGATCATTGATCGTTGTGTAATACAACGGCTTAATGCCGAATGGATCTCTTGCTCCATAAAGAACATGATCGTTTTTATTCCAAATCAGAAAGGCAAACATGCCGCGCAGCTTGGAAGCCGCTTCTTCTTTATAGTGACGGTAAGTCGCAAGAAGAACCTCTGTGTCAGAATCTGTGTTGAAAGTATATCCCTTTGCTTCAAGCTCTTCTCTCAGTTCGATATAGTTATAGATTTCCCCGTTAAAAATAATCCAATATTTTTCATCTTCATATGATAAAGGCTGTCCGCCATTTTCCACATCAATAATGCTGAGCCGTCTGAATCCGAATCCAACGTGCTCATCATGGTAATATCCATCACTGTCAGGACCGCGGTGAACGATCATTTGGTTCATTTGTTTGATTAGTTCTTCTTGATCAGCGGTTTGAGTTAACGGATGCTTGTTAAAAACCCCGACAAATCCACACATAGTATTGCCTCCATATTTAAAATTGTCATCATTGAACCCCTATTTATAGACGCTGTGAACAGTGTTTGGTTTCACAGTTATGTAAAAAAATAAACATGGATACATCGATAAAAAAGGGAAAGCCGCTTAACCAGTAAGCGGCTATAAAATTATTCTCCTAACGCTTCTTTACGCAGCTGTTCCGCTTTGTCTGTACGCTCCCACGGAAGGTCAACATCGTGGCGTCCAAAGTGGCCGTACGCAGCAGTCTGTTTGTAGATCGGACGGCGTAAATCAAGCATTTTGATAATGCCGGCAGGTCGTAAATCAAAGTTATTGCGCACAACTTCAATCAGTTTTTCCTCCGAAGCTTTTCCGGAACCGAATGTGTTGATTGAGATAGACACAGGCTGTGCAACACCGATCGCGTAAGCAAGCTGCACTTCGCAAGAATCTGCAAGCTCAGCCGCAACGATGTTTTTCGCAACGTATCTTGCAGCATAAGCAGCTGAACGGTCTACTTTCGTCGCATCTTTACCAGAGAACGCGCCGCCGCCGTGACGTGCGTAGCCGCCGTACGTATCAACGATGATTTTACGTCCTGTGAGCCCCGCATCCCCTTGAGGTCCTCCGATGACGAAACGGCCTGTAGGGTTAATGAAGTATTTTGTTTCTTCATCAATTAATTCTTCAGGAACAACCGGATTGATGACATGTTCTTTAATGTTGCGCTGAATTTGCTCAAGCGTAATTTCAGGGTGGTGCTGAGTTGAAATAACAATCGCGTCAATGCGGACAGGTTTGTTATTTTCATCATACTCAACCGTTACCTGTGTTTTGCCGTCAGGGCGAAGGTAAGGAAGAACATCTTCTTTACGCACTTCACTCAAGCGGCGGGCTAATTTATGAGCAAGTGAAATCGGAAGAGGCATGAGCTCTTTCGTTTCGTTGCACGCATAACCGAACATTAAACCTTGGTCACCCGCTCCGATTGCTTCAATTTCTTCGTCGCTCATTGTGCCTTCACGGGCTTCAAGCGCTTGGTCTACACCCATCGCAATATCAGCAGACTGCTCGTCAATTGATGTTAAAACTGCACAAGTTTCCGCATCAAATCCGTATTTTGCACGTGTGTATCCGATTTCTTTAATCGTTTCACGAACCGTTTTTGGAATGTCAACATACGTAGAAGTTGTGATTTCTCCGCTGACAAGAACCAAACCAGTTGTCACAGACGTTTCACAAGCAACACGCGCGTTAGGGTCTTTCTTTAAAATTTCATCTAAAATGCTGTCAGAAATCTGGTCACAGATTTTATCCGGATGCCCCTCCGTAACAGATTCTGATGTAAATAAACGACGATTTTTACTCATGATTTGCTTCCTCCTGCACAAGGCCTCCCGAAAGACCTTATATATATGATACGGAACTCGCTCCCTCTTATACAATGTTACGTTTATATTAGAGATGTTAATTGGCATATTTATGAAATAAAAAAACCTTTTCCGTTCGAGGAAAGGGTTTGGTCTTTGTGCCTTTCACTCTTATCGCTCAAGGAATCATTCAACCTTGCATCAGGTTAGCACCTTGGTTGTCTCACACAATTTGAACATAATGAATAATAGAGAAACCGGTTGCTGGGCTTCATAGGGCCTGTCCCTCCGCCAGCTCGGGATAAGAGTATCCGCTCAATGAAATATCTTATCGTAAAAGGGTTTGCAATGTCAATATGAATCAGGAGAAATAGACGCCTTTATTGCGGAAAACAATGGAAATGCACACACAAAAAACGATAAATAGTATAGACTATTTGAAAATATATGTTATACTAATTCACAATTAGCAAAACACAAATAAAATGATAAAGGAAGGTTTCTTATGAACTCAGTTGATTTAACCGCTGATTTGCAAGCCTTATTAACAAGTCCTAATGTGCAGCATAATTTATCTGCAGCTCAGCTTACAGAAAAAGTACTTTCCCGCAACGAAGGCATTTTGACATCCACGGGTGCCGTCCGGGCGACCACAGGCGCTTACACGGGACGTTCGCCGAAGGATAAATTTATTGTAGAAGAAGCAAGCACAAAGAGTAAGATTGATTGGGGTCCGGTGAATCAGCCTATTTCCGAGGAAGCATTTGACCGGCTGTACACGAAAGTTGTCAGCTATCTGAAACAACGTGATGAGCTGTTTGTTTTCGAAGGATTTGCCGGTGCCGATGAAAAATACAGACTGCCGATCACGGTCGTTAATGAATTTGCATGGCACAATTTATTTGCCAGACAGCTGTTTATCCGTCCTGAAGACAATGATAAAAAAACAGTCGAACAGCCGTTTACCATTCTTTCCGCTCCGCATTTCAAAGCGGACCCAAAAACAGACGGCACACATTCAGAAACCTTTATTATTGTTTCTTTCGAAAAGCGCACGATTTTAATCGGCGGAACGGAGTATGCCGGAGAAATGAAAAAATCGATTTTCTCCATCATGAATTTCCTGCTGCCTGAGCGAGATATTTTATCCATGCATTGCTCCGCCAATGTCGGTGAAAAAGGCGATGTCGCGCTTTTCTTCGGCCTGTCGGGAACAGGAAAGACCACCCTTTCGGCGGATGCTGACCGGAAACTGATCGGTGATGATGAACACGGCTGGTCGGATACTGGTGTCTTCAATATCGAAGGCGGATGCTATGCCAAGTGCATTCATTTAAGCGAAGAAAAGGAACCGCAGATTTTTAAAGCGATTCGGTTTGGATCCGTTCTCGAAAATGTTGTTGTAGATGAAGATACGCGTGAAGCCAATTACGATGATTCCTTCTATACAGAAAACACACGTGCCGCTTACCCGATTCATATGATCGACAACATTGTCTCTCCGAGCATTGCGGGCCACCCGTCAGCGATTGTATTTCTGACGGCTGATGCATTCGGTGTTCTGCCGCCAATCAGCAAGCTGACGAAGGAGCAGGCTATGTACCACTTCTTAAGCGGTTATACGAGTAAACTAGCCGGCACCGAACGCGGTGTCACGTCTCCTGAGACGACATTCTCCACATGCTTCGGTTCACCGTTCCTTCCGCTCCCGGCCCATGTATATGCGGAAATGCTCGGCAAAAAGATCGACGAACACGGTGCAGACGTTTACTTGGTCAACACCGGCTGGACCGGCGGCGGCTACGGCACAGGCGAACGCATGAAGCTTTCATACACACGGGCGATGGTAAAAGCAGCGATTGAAGGCAAATTAGAAAATGTGCAAATGACCACTGACGATATTTTCGGCCTGCACATCCCGGTTCATGTTCCGGGTGTTCCCGATC
The DNA here is from genome assembly GCF_037964915.1 of Bacillus sp. FSL K6-1012. Taxonomy (NCBI): domain Bacteria; kingdom Bacillati; phylum Bacillota; class Bacilli; order Caryophanales; family Bacillaceae; genus Bacillus; species Bacillus sp. FSL K6-1012. The sequence continues at coordinate 3,158,578 of NZ_CP150175.1, forward strand.
ATATCCTTCAGCCGGAAAACACGTGGAATAACAAAGAGGAATACAGAGAAAAGGCTGTGTATCTGGCAAACGAATTCAAAGAAAACTTCAAAAAGTTCACAAATACAGATGCCATCGCACAAGCTGGCGGGCCTCTCGTTTAAAAAAGCAAAAGCCAAGAGCAATTAAGCTCTTGGCTTGTTTTAATTGACTGTATGCAAAGAAGTCAGCTTGTACGTAATGATTGTCCGCCCGTCTGTCCATTCAAGCTTCTGCACTTCGGCTGTGCCTGACTTTTCACCAAACTTTGTTTTGCTGACATCCATCGGAATCTCCATTGGATAAATGCGATACCCGTCTTTCTCTAATCTGAATATATTTTCATCTATGCGAACTTCTTTTCCTTTTGTCACAATCAATGTATTAAATTCAACAGGCATTCCCAAATTGAAATCCCCTTTCGTTCTCTTTTTTCTATATCATAACATATTTCACCGTCAGCGGTTTTTCATCCACTGCGTGAGCTGCCGCACAATACGCCGGTTTTCCTTCGGCGGAAAATAATGTGTGAATGTACTGTAGTACCACGTCTCTACAGGCTTGTGCAGCTGTTTTAATTTCTCCTCAAATAAATACGAATGCTGAATGGAAACGTTTTGATCTTTTTCTCCGTGAATTAATAAAACGGGTGCCTCAATTTTGTTCACTTCGTCAAAAGGCGTTCGCCATTTGTATTCGTCAGGCACCTTTTTCGGCGTTCCCCCAATCACTCTTTTCATCATTCTTCGTAAATCCTGCCGCTCTTCATATGTAAGAATCATATCACTGACGCCTCCCCACGAAACGAATGAAGCCGCATGCCGTCCCATTTCAATCGCAGTAAGCATTCCCATTATGCCGCCTCTGGAGAAACCGAAAATATGAATTCTGTTCTTTTTCACTTGCGGATGCTGCTGGAGCAGGCGAAAAGCGGAAAAAGCATCCTCTCTGTCTTCTCCTGCAAAATCCTCGTTGCCCTCCCCTCCCTGATTCCCTCTGTAAAAGGGGGCAAATACAACAAATCCTTGGGACGCAAACTGGATAATTCGGCCCGGTCTCACCATTCCAACACTTTTAATACCGCCGCGCAAATATAAAAATCCGTCATATTGCCCAGGTGCCGCCGGCTCCGCCAGCAGCCCTTTCACTTTTAAGCCATTTGAAAGGTAGCAGATGGTAAACAAACGCACATGCCGGCTCGGCGACGGAAATCTTCTTTTCTCAACAATCAATGCTCCCGCCTCCTTTTTTCTTTATTCTTTCCTGCCTTTAAAAATAAATCCTGTAACCCGGATTAGGCATTCACACATTTTTATACCCATCATACGATATGTAAAGCAAAAAAGGATATTAACTTGATGCTAAATAAGGAGGTTGTCATGTGAACAAATGGTTAAGGCTGGGCTGTTTCTGCGTTTGCAGTGTGTTTCTCATCATTGCCCTGAGCGCTTGCAAGCAGGAAGCAACACTCACGAAAGTAAAAGTAGCCGAAGTGACCCATTCCATTTTTTATGCACCTTTATATGTTGCAGAATCTAAAGGCTTTTTCAAGGATGAGGGCCTTGATGTCGACGTCAATACGACCTGGGGCGGCGATAAAACGATGACTTCGCTTCTTTCAAACGGCTCGGACATTGCTCTTGTCGGATCAGAAACATCCATTTATGTCGAATCGCAAGGGGCTAAAGACCCTGTCATTAACTTCGCACAGCTGACTCAGACAGACGGAACGTTCCTTGTCGCAAGAGAAGATGCCGAAAATTTCAGCTGGGATCAGCTGAAAGGAAAGACTTTTCTCGGCCAGAGAAAAGGCGGTATGCCGCAAATGGTCGGCGAGTATGCGCTGAACCAACATCACATTGATCCGCATAAGGATATTGAACTCATCCAAAACGTAGACTTCGCCAATATATCCAATGCCTTTGCTTCTGGAACCGGTGAATATGTCCAGCTTTTTGAACCGACTGCTTCACTCTTTGAAAAAGAAGGCATCGGCCACATCGTTGCTTCGTTCGGAGAAGAATCAGGCCAGGTTCCTTATACAACATTTATGGCAAAACAAAGCTATTTAAAGAAAAACGAGGATACAGCCGTCAAATTCACGAGAGCTATTTATAAAGCGCAGCAGTGGGTGGAAAACCACTCAGCGAAGGACATCACAGAAGTGATTAAAAATGAATTTGACGATACAGATCCCGATGTCATCGAAACGTCCATTGAACGCTACAAAAAACAAAATTCGTATTCTCCAGACCCGCTCCTCAACGAAAAAGAATGGGAACTGCTCCAAACGATTATGGATCAGTCGGGTGAACTGCCAAAGCATATACCATACAGTCAGCTTGTGAACAAACACATCGCCGAAAAAGTCACCTCGGAAAAATAGGAGGCGCCATCTATGTCTTTTTTACATGTCGACCATGTAACTCATACTTATTTTTCTATTAAAGAAAAAACAACCGCCGTACAGGACATTCATTTTGATGCCGAAAAAGGCGATTTCATCTCATTTCTCGGTCCGAGCGGCTGCGGAAAAACAACACTGCTTTCCATAATTGCAGGCTTGATTGAACCCTCGGAAGGCAGAGTTCTGATTGAAGGCCGCGAGCCGAATCAAAAAGAACATAACATTGGCTACATGCTTCAGCAGGATTACTTATTTCCCTGGAAATCCATTGAGGAAAATGTGCTCCTCGGTTTAAAAATTGCCGACACGCTTACTGAAGAAAACAAGGCCGCAGCACTTGGTCTTTTGCCGGATCTGGGTCTCGTTGATGTTGAAAAGAAATATCCTAAGGAGCTGTCAGGCGGGATGAGGCAGCGGGCCGCGCTTGCAAGAACTCTTGCCCCAAACCCAAGTCTGCTTTTGCTGGATGAGCCATTTTCCGCGCTTGATTTTCAAACGAAGCTGTCTTTGGAAAACCTCGTTTTCCGCACATTAAAGGAGTATCAAAAAACAGCGGTGCTTGTCACTCATGATATAGGGGAAGCGATTGCGATGAGTGATACCATCTTTTTATTTTCTAATCAGCCGGGCACCATTCATCAAATTTTCACAATCCCTAGAGAATTGGCTGCGATGATGCCTTTTGACGCCCGTCAGGAGCCATCCTTCCAGACGCTGTTTCAAACGATATGGAAGGAGCTGAATTCTCTTGAGAAACAGCAAAGAAACAATTGATCTGCTTCATGAGCAATTTCAATTTAAACAGAAAAAAGAGAAATGGAATGTGCATTCTTTTCAGCTTGCGATATTTATCCTCTTTTTCTCCGGATGGGAAATCGCAAGCAGACAGAGCTGGATTGATCCTCTGATCTTCAGCTCGCCGTCAGCCGTATGGCGTTTACTGATTGAAAAGGTTGCTGACGGCTCATTGCTGTCGCATATCGGCGTTACTTTATTTGAGACGGTGCTTGGCTTTTTACTGGGGACTTTCCTGGGCACGTGTCTTGCCGCGTTGTTATGGTGGTCCAATCGGCTTGCCAGGATATTAGATCCATATCTGGTCATTTTAAATGCGATGCCGAAAGTGGCGCTCGGACCTATCCTGATTGTCGCGCTCGGTCCCGGCTTTGTCAGCATTATCGCGATGGGAGCGGTCATCAGCGTCATTATTACAACCATCGTCGTTTATACCGCCTTTCAAGAGGTGGATGAAAACTATATTAAAGTAATGAAAACATTCGGCGCAAACAAGTGGGTTATTTTTAAAGAAGCGATTCTTCCCGCATCTTCGCCCGCTATTATTTCAACCCTGAAGGTAAACGTCGGTTTATCGTGGGTCGGTGTCATCGTAGGCGAGTTCCTTGTTTCAAAGGTCGGATTAGGATACATGATTATTTACGGATTCCAAGTCTTCAATTTTACACTCGTCTTCTTAAGCCTGTTGATTATTGCTGTATTTGCCACCCTGATGTATCAGGGCGTAGAACTGTTAGAAAAGAAATGGACGAAGGGCAGAACATAAAAACCCGGCGGATAGCCGGGTTTTTAGTTGATCCATCCCGCTTCTTTCAGTTTTTTCAAACTGATGGGAAGCACAGAATCCTTCATAATAAAACTGAATTTTTTATTGCGGGGCAGGTTTTCCGGAAGTTCATGAAACAGAACCGGCCCTTTCGTTTCAAAGTAATCGCTTTGCTTTTCAAGTTTCTCTATATCTGCAAAATATATATTCTTCACAATAACCTTTTCTTTTCCGAGAACTTTATACTGTCCGAGATACTTGAGGCTTTTCACTCTCGCCCCTGTTTCTTCCTTTACTTCTCGAAGCGCCGCCTCTTCCGCGCACTCCATCGGTTCCACTTTCCCGCCCGGAAACTCAAAGCCTCTGTCCTCATGTTCTGTCAAAAGCCATTTGTCACCAAAACGGCAGATGACCCAGACATGCTTCGGGCTGTCCGAAAAGGGCTGATTGTCAAAGGAGAGCTGAACAGTATTCTGATAATAATCTTTAAACTCGTACATGTTTATCCCTCAAATCCGTTCCTAGCTATCTTCCATACATCATACCACAGTTACGTTTCTTCGGAAGCTTTTTATCAAAAAATAAGGGAAACCCAGCACGCCATCCGGATCTGAAACGATAGACCAGCTCGTACAGCTTTTGGCCGCAGCTCTTGTCAAAATGTAAATGACTGACGCTCTGGGCTTTATTATGACCCGCGAACAGATAAAAGTTACGGTTTGCGCCTGAATTTATTTTTTAACGTTTCTAATAGATCCACAAGCATTTCCGGAACAGGTATACCGAGAGAGCTGGCTGTCACGACAATTTGCACAGATTCATAAAGAATATAAAACATAATGGCCAAGTCACGTATTGATCCCTGTGTATTCAGCAGCTGGTCAAAAAAGTGGCAGACAGAGATCAGAGCCAACGTAACTAATTTTTTGACGAAACGGGCAAAAACCTTCTTGAACGCCAGTTTGTGAATAATCGTTTCCTTCAAGGTCGTACTGATAAATTCAATTGCCATAAGAGACAGCAGAATGAGGAGTGAGTACTGAAAACCTCCGAAGAAAAACCCCGCTGCTGAAACGCTGACTGCAAAAAACGAAAAGATGCCAAAGTCTCTATCCATTTATCCCAACATCCTTTCACAGAAACGGCCTTACCATATTCTATGGAAAGCACGCCGAACGGATTGGATTTTTCAGAAAAATGGACTAGTTGTCGCCTATTTTTGCGAGGCAAAATAAAAACCGGACATCTTCAAAGATATCCGGTCTTTCTTTTCTATTATCCAAGGTAAGCTTTCAGCATCCAGTTATGTTTTTCAATATTTTGGTGAATGGCAAGAAGCATGTCCCCTGTTGTTTCGTCTCCGACTTCATCAGCTAAGTCCATGCCGCTTTTCAGTTCTTCCGCGATAACTGTAAAATCATCATACACACTCTGAACCATTTGTTCTGCTGTTTCGTTTCCGTTCGCTTCTTTTACAGAAGCTGTTTCCAAAGATTCTTTCATTGTCGCGATCGGTTTTCCGTTCAAAGCCAAAAGACGCTCTGCCAAATCATCAATATAAGTTGCTGTCTCGTTATAAAGCTCTTCAAATTTTTCATGCAGTGTAAAGAAATCTTTCCCTTTTACATACCAGTGATAATTATGTAGTTTCACATACATGACTGTCCAGTTGGCTACTTGTTTGTTCACGGCTTGAATCAATTGTTCTGACATATTATCTTCCTCCTTATTTATATTAGGTGTATACCCTTCATATCGTACGCTAAAACCTTTATTTTACCCGTCTGTCACAATGTCTTCCACTATGTTACAATTATTGAAAACGGAGGTGGAATCATGACGCTTCTCATCACGATAAGTATTTTGATTGTGCTGGCTGTTTTGCTCGTAAGTGTTTGGACGACTGTAAAAGCCTATAATGTAAAACACACGATTGACCCTCCTCAAGAAGGAAATGCTCCCGGTTCAGACCCAAAAAGTCAATGATGGTGTGATTGCTCTTCTTCAGGTTGCTTGGTGGCAGCATCGGCGTCTCCGACTTGGACTTTTAAGGTCGGCATGCTGTGCTGTTTTTTTGCAGTTACATGAGATTGGACAGTGTATACGCCATCTTCCTTAAACTCTGTCTCAAATCGATATACGCCATCTTCCTGTTTGGCTTTAAACATCTTGCTGTCGTTTTTTTCTCCGTCTTTCCATACCTCAAACTCCACTTCATCAGCATCTGTCACCGCTTTATCTCCGTAAGAAACCGCCGCTTCATAAGCAGCATTCTCTCCCGGCTTCACTTTTTCCGGTCCGGTGAGTTTTACATCTAATACCTCAGGCGTCTCAGCTGCTGTATGTGCTTTATTCTCCTCAGATCCGCACCCGTTCAATAAAAAAACAGCAGAAAAAAGTACTGCAGCGACCGTCTTTTTCATTCCATCACCCTTTTCGTCGTTTACATCAATAGTAGCAAACGCTTACAGCAAATGGTATACAAAATCTGTAACGTCACAAAAAAGACCTTTTTGCTTTCGGGCAAAAAGGTCTTTTTTCTATTTAGCCAAATACTTTTAGCAATTCTTCTTTATCCTGTGACAGCCAGAAACGCATCAAACGTTTTGCGCCTTCCAGGTCATGAAGCTTCGCCTGGCCGCACTGCTTTTCATTGGCAGCCGGAATTTCGGTAATTTCTACAGCTTCCTTCATTGTGTCTTCAAGCAAGTCAACGATTTCCGCAGGAGTCGGCTCTCCGCTGACAACAAGATAGTAGCCGGTTTGGCAGCCCATTGGCGAAATATCAATAATATCAAAATGATCATATTTCTCAGCATGAGTGCGAATCGTAAAAGCGAGCAAATGCTCAAGTGTATGGATCGTATCAGGCTTCATCGCCTGTTTATTCGGCTGGCAAAAACGAATATCAAATTTATTTACAACACCGTCTGTTCCTACTTTATGCACACCGCAATGTCTTACGTATGGGGCAACAACCGCATTATGGTCAAGTTCAAAACTTTCTACTGAAGGCATAATGGCACTCTCCCTTTTTTAAAAATGTATTTTTATTATAACATACCTTTCCGATAAGAATTATCGAATAACTTTTCAAACCGCGTTATTTTTTTTATACTTGCATCAGAAAGGTTGCTGAAGACACATGAAAACCATATTTATTGCTCTGATCAGAGGGTACCAAAAATTCATCTCGCCGCTGACGCCGCCAACATGCCGCTTTTATCCGACTTGTTCACAATATGGAATCGAAGCCATTAAAACGCACGGCGCCCTTAAAGGCGGATGGCTGACTCTCATACGGATTTTGAAATGCCATCCATTTCATCCGGGCGGAGTCGACCCCGTCCCTGAAAAAAAGCGCAAAGATTAAGCGTTATAGCCGTTTACGACAACATCCAGTTTTCCTGTCTCAGGATCAATGACTAAACCATGGACAGGCACAGTTTCCGGGAACAGCGGATGATGTTTAATGACGTCCACGCTGTCTTTTACGCTCGCTTCCACTGAATCGAAGCTTTTAAACCATTGGTCAAAGTCAACTCCGGAGTACTTCAATGTTTCGATGCGTTCTTCCGGAATTCCTCTTTCCTTTATTCTATTAAGCATGCTTTCACTGCTGATTTTGCTCATACCGCAATCGTGGTGTCCGATTACACAGACTTCATCTGCGTTCAGCTCGTACACTGCAACCAGTAAACTTCTCATAATGCTTCCGAACGGGTGTGTAACAAGCGCACCGGCACTCTTTATAATTTTGATGTCACCGTTTCGCATATTCATCGCATGCGGCAGCAATTCAACCAAACGAGTGTCCATGCAAGAAAGAATCGCCATTTTTTTATCCGGGAATTTTGATGTCTGATATTTTTCATAATCTTTTTGTTCAATAAAAGTTTTATTAAAGTCAAGAATATCATTTAGAAGACTCATAGCGGTATTCCTTTCCGGTCTTTTTTCTTCAATATATCACAGCCTCTGCCTTTCGTCATCCTATCGGCAAGATGTTGAGGCCAGAAAAAAAGGCAAGCCCCGCGGCTGCCTCATTTTCCCATGTTATATCTTTTGTTGAACTGCTCGACTCTTCCGCCTTTTTCATTGAATTTCTGGCGGCCTGTATAAAACGGATGAGTATCTGAGCTTACCTCTACTTTAATAACCGGATATGTGTTTCCATCTTCCCACTCCGCTGTTTCTTCCGATGTTTTGGTAGACCTGCTCAAAAAGCGGTATCCGCTGTTTACATCCTGAAATATTACTTTGTGATTCTTCGGATGAATTCCTTCCTTCATGTCTATCTCTCCTTATTAAATCGTAATAATTACGTTTTATTTTATATCCTAACAAACATTTTGTCAATCTCCTTACAGGTTTCCCGATCTTTCGCTTCATAAACCTCATGCTTTTAAGAACAGGAAGAATAATCTAACCGAGGAAGCAAATAATAAACCCATATTACATACAGATCGTTTTGAGAAAGGTGGTTTATTATTGTGGATGATTTAGTTTTGGCTAGGAGTCTTTTTGGTACGACAATGGGCTTTCATATCATTTTCGCAACCTTGGGAGTCGGTCTGCCGCTCATGATTTTAATAGCTGAATTGATCTATCAAAAAACGAAGGATGACCATTATGCCATCATGGCGAAGAGATGGACAAAAGCACAGGCTGTTTTGCTGGGGGTCGCCATTCCGACCGGAACCATTGCCGGTACTCAGCTCGCGCTTTTATGGCCGGGTTTTATGGAAGTCATCGGCCGGGTCATGTCCCTGCCATTCCAAATTGAAATCTACGCTTTTTTTATCGAAGCCCTGTTTATGTCGATTTATGTATATGCCGCAGACCGCTTATCGCCGGTCATGAGGATTATCGCTGTTGTCTTTGTGCTGATCGGGGCCGCGGCGTCTGCCATTCTGATCACGAATGTCCATGCCTTTGAAGGAACCCCGGCCGGATTTAAAATTATAAACGGAAAGATAACTGACGTTGATCCGTGGGCCGCGTTTTTTAACCCAAGCTTTTTTGTAACCGCCGGCCATGTCGTTCTGTCTGCGTTCATGACAGGAGCCTTTATCGTTGCTTCTGTTGCCGCATACAAAATGATCCGGTCGAGAAAACAAGAAAACGTCTATCGCTTTCACCGGAAGGCCCTGCTGCTCGCGCTGACGATCGGCGGTATCTTTTCATTGATAACAGCCTTAAACGGCCACGAATCAGCACAGATGCTGCATGAATATCAGCCGGAAAAACTCGCCGGAGCAGAGGGCCTGTTTGAAACAAGATCCCATGCCCCGCTTGCAATCGGCGGATTTACCGATCCGGAAGAGGAAAAAGTGAAATGGGCAATCGAGATTCCGTGGGCATTAAGCTTTTTGGCAGCCAACAGTTTTGACACTGTTGTAAAAGGATTAAATGCGTTTCCGAGAGACGAATGGCCGCCGCTTTTTATCCACACGTTATTTAATGCGATGGTCGGTGTCGGAATGCTGCTCATTCTTTATTCCATTATCGGTGTCGTCTGGAGAAAAGTATTAAAGAAAGATCGTTTTCCAACCTGGCTGCTGTTGATTTTCATGACGGCCGGTCCTCTCAGCATTATCGGAATTGAATTCGGCTGGATTTTTGCTTGTACGGGGAGACAGCCGTGGGTCATCTATCATCTGCTGAAAACATCAGATGTCGTCACGACGACAGGCTCGATCGGTGTGCTCTTTCTGTTTTTCACATTTGTTTACGCCGTGTTGGGCGCAGCTGTCGTTTATGTGCTGCTTTACTATTTCAAAAAGCACCCTGTGGATGAGGATTTAAATACGGCGGAGTCTTAATAGCTTCGCAAGCAGGAAACTAAATGGAAGGAAGATCGACAAATGGACATTTCAACTGACGCTCTGATCGCCATCTCAATTATTTGGGGTTTTGTGTTTATTTACGCCGTCATGGCCACAATGGATTTCGGAGCGGGATTTTGGTCTATGATCTATTTAAATAAGGAGCATATGAAGGCGACTGATATCGCAAACCGCTTTCTGTCGCCGACTTGGGAGGTCACTAACGTCTTTATCGTGGCCATCGTCGTTGCACTTTTCAGCTTTTTTCCAGGTGCGACGTTTGTGCTCGGAACTGTTTTATTAATTCCCGGCAGCATTATTTTATTGCTTTTAGCAATCCGAAGCGGATTTCTCGTTTTTTCAAACACAGCGAAGGAAAGGAAATTGCTCAGATATATTTCCGGCATCTCCGGTTTTATTATTCCCGCTGTTCTGATTTTGGTTCTCCCGGTGACACACGGTGGATTTATCGAAAACACAGACGGCGTATACAGCTTGAATATGTCTACCATTTTGACAAGCCCAAACGCCTATTCATTTATAGGGTTTGCGATTTTAAGCACTTTATTTTTATCCTCCCTGCTGCTGGCGGATGTTTCGAATGTGGCTGAGGAACAGGACGCCTACACGGCGTACAGAAAAAGCGCCTTAATCACCGGCCCGATTTCGCTCCTATTTGCCGTATGCATTATGCTGACGATGCGGAATGAAGCAAACTGGCTTTATACTGGAATGATGAATGATTTTTCCTGGATTATTGCGTCGTTTATTACATTCATCATCGCAGGCATAGCTCTTTTTCTGCCTAACAAAAGCTTCGGCAAAAAGATTGGGAAACCCAGACTGGCGCTTGTCGCGATTGCGATACAGTATTTCCTGGCAAGCTACGCGTACGGCCGCGCCCACCTCCCTTATATGATTTATCCGGACGTGACGATCATGTCCGGTTTCACCGAGCCCGCCACGTTCAGAGCGCTGTTTATGACATATATCGTTGCATTCATTATCCTGTTCCCAGGCTTCTACTTCTTCTGGAAGCTGTTTATGAAGGATAAACGGTATATCCGCCAGCAGGAAGAATAGGGCCCAAGCCCTCCGGCTATACTAAGCTTGAACCTTTATAAGGAGGGGATGGCATGGACCAGAAAATCCTATGCGAGGTCAACAACTGTTCTTATTGGGACAAAGGCAACAGATGCACAGCCGATGCCATTTATGTTGTCAGCCATACTGGCGAGACTGCCGAAAACAGCCGGGAAACAGACTGCAAAACGTTTAAACCGCAAGATTTGTAAAAATCAAAAGAAAGAGCTGGCATCAGACAGCTCTTTCTTTTTCTGTTTTGAGCATTCTTATCTTTTTCGTCATCACTCCGTTTGACGGCGAAAATAAAAAGGCACCTGCATAAAAAACTCCTGTCATTGCCGCCATCGCTCCGGAGATGGAAACATTGAGCCATGTTGCGCAGATATAGCCCAATAGAGCTGACAGCCCTCCGATCACCGCGCTGATAATCAGCATATAAAGCAGCCGGTCCGTTAATAGATGGGCGGCAGCAGGCGGAACAATCAGCATCGCCACAACCAATATGGCGCCGACCGAATCAAAGGAGGCAACGGTCGTAAGCGACAGCATCCCCATCTGGAGGTAATGAATCAGCATGACCGGTATTCCGATGGCCAAAGCCATTTGCGGATCAAACGAAGAAATTTTGAACTCCTTATAACACACACTGACCATCGTTATATTGAAAATCAGCACAACAACCAGCATCCAAAACGCTTTTGGCCCGATGTCCACTCCGAATACCGTGATCGTATTCCATGGCACAAAAGCGATTTCTCCCATTAATGAATGTTCAATATCGAGATGGACATTCGCTCCATATACTGATAACAAAATGACACCAACTGCAAATAAGGAGGTAAAAACAACGCCTATGGCGGCATCTGATTGAACCCCTTTGCTGTGAAGAAGCTGTACCAAAAATGCCGTTAACAGTCCCGACACGGCTGCACCGATGAACATAGAAATCCCGTCCAGACTATTTGTCACAAGAAAAGCACCCACAATTCCAAGCAAAACAGTATGGCTGATGGCATCAGCCAGCATTGCCATTCTCCTTAATACAAGAAATGTTCCGATCAACGCACAGCTGACACCGACTAGTATGCCCGTCACTATAATCCACGCTTCAAAGCTCATTGGCAATCTTCCCCTTTCCGATTTCAGGGTATGGCTGACGGAGCTCAGGCATCCTGCCATGCAGCTTCAAAAGTGAAAGAAGCCTATCTCTTGTAGCCTCCGGCAATCGGTCCGGCACAAAATCATCCTGATCCGCACCTGCTTTTTCTATATCCATTTCATGCATGAGGTACATTTCATACATCCGATATTTTAAAGCCGTCAGATAACCTTTTTCTATCCCAGCCTGTGTCACTTTCCAAACTCCGTTTTCAATCCGTACAACGCACCTCTCTTTTTCCAAATCATTCAAAACTTTATGACATGATGAAGGTGAAAGCCGCCTTTTCTTTCGTATACTTTCCTCCGTTACATATATTTCCTTATGTTCATACTGCTCAAAAATCGTCAGAAGCACCTGCTCCCGGTTTGTTTTTCTGCGCAGCCTTATTAATCTTATCCCTTTAGCAGCCAGTCCCCGCTTAGGTGCACAAATCATCGAAAAAAGAAAAATGATCGTTGCCAATAAAATCATCAAAGGCCCCGTCGCCATGCCCTCCATTGTTGTACTCAGCAATGTTCCGGACACGCCGCTGATCCCGCCTGTCATCCCGGCAATCACGATCATGCCTGTTAAACGCTCGGTCCAATATCTTGCGGCAATCGCGGGTGTAATGAGCATAGCTGCCATTAAGATGACACCTACAGTTTGAAGCCCTATCACAACAGCGCAGACAATAAGACAGGCCATAAGTCCGTTTAAAAAACGTACCGGCAATCCCAATCCCTTTGCAAATGCGATATCAAAGGTGATGATTTTAAATTCCTTAAAAAAGACAGTACAAAGCAGCAATAAAACGGCGGATACTCCCGCAATCAAAATGATATCCTGTCTGACTAATGAAGCAGCCTGGCCGAACAGAAAGGAATCAAGTCCGCTTTGGCTTCCCGACCCCAGCTGCTGAATATATGTCAGCAGTATAATACCGACGCCAAAGAACACAGAGAGAACGATCCCAATTGCCGAGTCCTCTTTTGTTTTTGACAGCCGCGGTATCAGCTGAATCATCCACGTTCCGAGAAGCCCTGCAAGCGCTGCGCCGAGCAAAAAGAAAGGGAGCGATTTTTCTCCGGTGAACAGAAAAGCGAGACACACACCCGGCAGGGCAGAATGGGCCATCGCATCTCCGATTAAACTTTGTTTTCTAAGCAGCACAAAGCTCCCCAACACGCCGCTTGCTGCGCCGAGCAAAAGCGTCCCGGCCAACACCCACTGTGTATTCGGATGCTGGAGCTGCAGCCACAAACTTTCTATCAATGCGCTCACCCCTTATTACCTTCTGCCAGCACTTTATCTTTTAGAAATGTCAGCCTTCCTCCATACGTTTTTTGAAGGTTTTCAATCGTAAACACTTCCTCCGCCGGTCCGAAGGCGATTTTCCTTAAATGAAGCAGCAATATCCAATCGAAATAGTCTTCGGCGGTTTGCAGGTCATGGTGGACGACAAGTACGGTTTTGCCCTTATCCTTAAGCTCCGCCAAAAGAGTCATGATTGCCCGCTCCGTCGCTGCATCCACGCCGGCAAACGGTTCATCCATAAAGTAAATGTCGGCGTCCTGGCAGAGTGCCCGGGCAAGGAATACCCGTTGCTGCTGGCCCCCTGACAGCTGGCTGATCTGCCTGTTCGCATAATCGAGCATGCCGACTTTTTCCAAAGCCGCTTCAGCCATTTCCGCGTCTGCCTTTTTCGGTCTTTTCAGCAAGCCGATTCGGCCATACCTTCCCATCAGCACGACATCGAGAGCGCTGGTAGGAAAATCCCAATCAACCGAACCTCGCTGCGGCACATATCCGATTCTTGTCCGCTGTTGTTTATAAGTTTCGCCGTAAATGGAGATGTCTCCTGAGGCACGGGGCACAAGACCGAGAATCGTTTTGATCAAAGTGGACTTTCCAGCGCCGTTCGGGCCGATAATACCGATTAATTTCCCCTCCGGCACCTGCAGCGAAATCTCTTGCAGAACGGGCTTTTTATCATAAGCGACTGTTACATTTTCCAGCTCAACAGGAAACATTTCTTTCACCTCTATTCCTTATTTAAGCGCTTCGGTAATCGTGTTGATATTATGGCGGAACATGCCTTCGTATGTGCCTTCTTTTGTCCCCTTTTCACCCATTGCATCCGAATAGAGCTGACCGCCGATTGACACCGAATGGCCTTTTTCTTTAGCCCCTTCCACCACGGCATTAATTGATTTTTCAGACACGCTGCTTTCTACAAAAACAGCCTTAATTTGTTTTTCTGCCAAAAGCTCAACCAGGTCCTGTACATCCTTTAAACCATAATCTGAATCTGTGCTGAGCCCCTGCAGGCCTTCCACTTTAAATCCATACTCTTTCCCAAAATACGCAAACGCATCATGAGCGGTTACAAGCACACGGCTTTTCTCCGGAATGTTCGCAACCTCCTGACGAGCCCATTTATCTAAATATTGCAAATTATCTTTGTACTCTTTTGCGTTTTTCTTAAAATCATCCGCATGCTCAGGCATCGCTTTGCTGAATTGCTCTTCGATTTCATCAATTGCGTAAATCCATAATGGGATGCTGAACCAGACGTGAGGGTCATACATCTTCCCTTTTTCCGCAGAAATAAGCTTGCTTTTCGGAATCGCTTCGGCAACCGCCGCCGCTTGTTTTTGTTCACCGATTTTACGGAGAATGTCTTCCATCTTCCCTTCGAGATGCAAGCCGCTGTACAGTACAACGTCTGCTGATGTCAATTTTCTCGCATCACCTTGTGACGCTTTGTAAAGGTGCGGGTCTACTCCCGGTCCCATTAAAGAAGTGACCTTAACATGCTTTCCGCCGACTTTTTCAGCCGCGTCTGCAATTTGGGAAGTCGTTGCCGTCACTTGCAGCCGCTGATCAGAGCTTTTACCGGAAGACTCTGATCCACAGCCCGTTAAAGCAAGGCATGCAAGGATCAATGCCGCTATCAGTCCTCTTTTTTTCATTTGTTCCTCCTCTTTGTCATCGATGTCCTGTTGTTTTATCTTATGTTGTGTTTTCTTAGACATGTGACATTTAATTAGACAAAAGCATGTTTTGTTTATATAGGACAAAAAGTTTCCTTAGTGCAAAAATATCGCGTTTGTCCATTTCTGTCAAGATATTTTCACATAAAAAAACCGGCTGGTTCAGCAGCCGGTCAAACGAGAAGGGATGTATTCAACGCTTTTACTCTAACAGCACACTCACATTCTCTCAAATTGATAAAATGCCTTTTTCTCATCCATGCTGTGTGAAAACATCCATTTTGGTCACATATTTTCGCATTATTTCCTGATTTACTTCAACCCCTAAACCAGGCTGTTTCGACACAGAAATAAATCCGTTATCGATACGGATATCAGGGGCCACAATATCCTCATCCCAATACCTTGAAGATGACGAAATATCGCCCGGTATCGTAAATTGGGGCAAGGAAGCCAGCGCCACGTTTTGCGCTCTTGAAATGCCAGTCTCCAGCATTCCTCCGCACCAAACCGGCATATTGTGCTCCTTGCACAGATCATGGATTTTCAGAGCTTCCGTCAATCCGCCGACACGAGAAGGCTTGATATTAATTACTTTGCAGCTTCCCAGCTCAATCGCCCGTCTCGCGTCATCAGCTGAGCAAATGCTTTCGTCAAGGCAAATCGCCGTTTTCATATGCTTCTGCAAGTGGCGGTGATCAACAATATCATCAGCTTGGAGCGGCTGTTCAATCATCATTAAATGATATTCATCAAGCTCCTTTAAGCGGCTGATATCCTTGAGTTCATAAGAGGAATTCGCATCAGCCATAAGCGGGATGCCAGGGAATCGGCTGCGGATGGCTTTTACCAGTTCCACATCTTGTCCTGGCTGAATTTTAATTTTTATTCTTTGATAGCCTTCTTTTTGATAAGCTTCAATTTCTTTCAGCATATCCTCAAGAGGCGCTAAGCTGACAACGACTCCGGCAGGGACTTTGTCTCTTGTCCCTCCTAATGCCTCCGCAAGAGAAATCCCCTTCTTTTTTGCATAAATATCCCAAACAGCCGATTCAAGCCCCGCTTTTGCCATCCTGTTACCTTTATAGCGCGCCAAGCTGTCCGGCACTTCAGAAGGGTGGCTGAATTCACGTCCGACGACATTAGGAATAAAAAAATCCTTCAGCATATGCAGACAAGTACCAATCGTTTCCTCGGTGTACCATGGTGAGGAGAATGCAGACACTTCTCCCCATCCTGTAACTCCGGATATATCGATGGCTTCTACAATCAGAAATTTGCGCTCCTGAAGCGTCTCAATACTGTTTTTGAACGGTTTTTTTAGATTCATGCTCAAATGATAAAGCGTAATTTTTTCTATTTCGATCATAACAGTTCTCCTTTACGCGCATCCTTCAGCTGATTTCGCAATAGCTTATTCGACGCATTGCGCGGCAGGCGGTCTAATACAAAGAATTTTGCCGGAACTTTATATTTCGCCAAACGTTCTTTGCAAAAAACGGTCAGTTCTTCAGCGCTGACAGGCTGATGGAGCACAAGATAAGCATGAGGCACTTTTCCCCATTTTATGTCCTCCGCGCCTGAAACGCCGGCTTCTGCAACAGCCGGATGAGAAAGCAGCACAGACTCCACTTCAGCGGGATAAATATTTTCTCCGCCTGAAATGATAAGATCTGATCGCCTGTCTAATACATATAAAAACCCTTCACTGTCCAAATAACCGAGATCGCCTGTTTTCAGCCAGCCATTTTGAAAGGATGCTTTATTTGCGCTTTCCCGGTTGAAATAGCTTTTCATGACATTCGGGCCTTTCACCATAATTTCACCGTGTTCAAACGGCTCACACGCTTTTCCGTCCCGCTCAATTTTGATTTCGCATGAAAACAGCGGTTTTCCTGCTGATCCGAGCTTTTCCATACTGAATTCCGGCGAGAGAGTAACGATTTGTGAGCACGTCTCCGTCATTCCGTACGATTGAAAGACGGGGAAGCCTTTCTCTCGGCATTCTTCCAGCAAAGGAAGCGGCGCAGGACCTCCGCCGAGCAGGATGCATCTGAGGGATGACGGGCAGTAGCTTATTTCTGCTAAAAGACTTGCCAGCATTGTCTGCACCGCAGAAATAATCGTAACTTGATGCCTGTCGATTGAATCCAATACATCACTTACGGAAAAACGCTGGTGAAGCACGACCGTCATTCCGTAAATCACAGATTTAAATAATGCGGACAGTCCGCTGATATGAAAGAGCGGCAGCGTGATAAGCCAGCGGTCTTGTTCTGTTATACCCAAATTAAGAGCAGAAGACACCGCACTGAAATAATGATTTCCAAACGTTTGCTGAACTCCCTTGGGCTTGCCGGTTGTCCCGGAGGTATACATGAGAGTCGCCGTTTCGTCCATTTGCATGTATAGCTCAATTTCAATATCCTGTGCATCTTCTTTTACCAGTTCATCCACATTAACGGTTTCAACCATATGCTCATAATCCTGCATGTCAAAACTTTCATCCGTCAGTAAAAAGCGGGCGCCGGAATCCTCCAGCTGGAACAGCCTTTCATGTTTAGACAGCTTTGTATTGAGCAGCACCGCTTTTACGCCGAGCAAAAAGCACGCGTGTACGGCATATACCATCTCCGCCCGGTTTCCGAGCAGAAGAGCCGCGGTGTCCCCTTTTCGAAAAGAATGAGCGGAAAGCTGGGACGCCATTCGTTTGGATGCGGCAAATAATTCAGCAAATGTCACGATTTGATCTCCATAAATGAGAGCGATTCTCTCAGGTGTTAGCTGTGCCCGTTGCAGGAGCCAGTTGGGCTGTTCTGTCAGCATGTCATCATCTCCGAGGTAAAATTACTTTATTGAAAAGAAAACAGCTTGGACCGCAATGGCTCAAGCTGTTCGTTTCATACGTATCTGCTGATCACGGAAAACGCGGGAATTGACCGAAATCCGGTTTGCGTTTTTCCTTAAAGGAATCACGGCCTTCTTTTGCTTCATCAGTTGTGTAGTAAAGAAGGGTTGCATCCCCTGCAAACTGCTGAATTCCAGCAAGTCCGTCTGTGTCCGCGTTAAACGCAGCTTTAAGAAAACGAAGTGCGGTCGGGCTTTTCTCAAGCATTTCTTCACACCATTTAATCGTTTCTTCTTCAAGCTGTTCCAAAGGAACAACTGTGTTGACAAGTCCCATATCCAGCGCTTCCTGCGCGTTGTACTGACGGCACAGGTACCAGATTTCACGGGCTTTTTTATGTCCTACGATTCGAGCCAGGTAGCCTGAACCGTATCCTGCGTCAAAGCTTCCCACTTTAGGGCCGGTTTGTCCGAAAATCGCATTGTCGGCAGCGATTGTCAAGTCACATACGATGTGAAGCACGTGTCCTCCGCCGATCGCATATCCGGATACCATCGCAACAACAGGTTTCGGAATGACGCGGATTAAACGCTGAAGATCCAATACGTTTAAACGCGGAATTTGGTCGTCGCCTACATAACCGCCGTGTCCTCGCACTTTTTGGTCTCCTCCAGAACAAAACGCTTTGTCTCCGGCACCGGCAAGCACGATAACGCCGATGTTTTGATCATCTCTCGCGCGAGCAAATGCATCAATCATTTCAGCAACCGTCTTAGGGGTAAACGCATTATGTACCTCAGGGCGGTTGATAGTTATTTTTGCAATACCATTATACGTTTCATACAGTATTTCATCGTATGTACGTTCAGTTTTCCATTCTACAGCCATGATATGACCTCCTCTATTTTTCCATATGAACGAGTTATAAGTTTGTTAAAAACCCACTCACTATTTTACCAAAAAAACGCGGCTGTTCCACATGCACTGTATGGCCTGCTTCAGGAACAATCTCTATTCTACTAGATGGAAGCTTCTTATGCACCTCTTGATTAATGGCGCAAAACTTTTCGTCCCATTCTCCGCAGATGAGAAGCACAGGCGCCGCAATATCTTTTAACCGGCTCCACCAGGAAGGCTGTGAACCGGTGCCCATACCGATTAAACTGTTGGCCAGTCCAATGTTATTGTTTCTAAGACGGCCCGACCGTATCCTTTGCCGAACGCCTTCAGCAAGCCGCTGCTGCGTTGAAAACAAAGGGATGCCTTCCCAATAGTCCACAAAGGCTTTGATCCCGTCACGCAAAATAAAATCGGCAAGCTTCCGATCCCGCAAGATTCGTTCTTTCCGTTCCCCGAGGGTTTTAAGGCCGGGTGTCGTGCTTTCGAGCACAAGCGCTGATATCCGTTCGGGGTATGTGATGGCAAAGGAATATGCAAGCCTTCCCCCCATAGAATAACCAATAAGTTTCACTTTGTGAAGTTTTAAATGATCAAATATTTCGGCAAGGTCTGAAACTTGCCGGCTCGTGCTATACCTTTTTCCATTCAGCGGGGCATCACTTTCTCCGTGCCCTAAGCAATCAATTTTGATGACACGGGAATCAGGCAGCAACTGGTCCAGAAAGGTCCAGGATTGTTTGCTGCCGGTAAACCCGTGCAGACAGACTATGACATCAGAAGCATTCGGCCGATCATCTGTCACAGCATAGCGGACGCCGTCTGCAACAGTTATGTTTACAGTTCCCATTGTTTTTTCACTTCCCGCACAGCCTCATTCAGCATATCACGATGAAGCTGAACTCTTGATTGGCGATCAGTCTTGATTTCTATAATGTGAAGGCCGGGCTTGTCAGCCTGCGGTGCGTATGATGCTTTAAACTCATCCCACGAAGCCGGGCATGAATACGTGCCCCCGTAAAGCTCAACCGCATGCTTGAAATCGAGCCCCGTCGGCGTGCCGAACAAATCTTCAAAGTGTGTCTTTTCAGATGCCTGCGGCAAAAATGAAAAAATCCCTCCGCCGTCATTGTTCACGAGGATCACAGTAAGCGGAATGCCCAGTTTTTTAGCCGCCAGCAGCCCGTTTAAATCATGATAAAAAGACAAATCCCCGATCACGAGTGTCACAGGTGCTTTTGTTCCTTCACAAACACCCATGGCAGAAGAGACAACACCATCAATCCCATTTGCGCCACGGTTTGAATAGATACGGAAATTGCGGTCCTGATTTTCGAAAAACGTATCGACATCCCTGATTGGCATGCTGTTTCCGACAAACAGCGAGCTATTTTCAGGCACAAGATGCTGGAGGATTCGATAGAGGTTGCCCTCAAATGAAACCTCTTCACTGCTGACCGTTTGCAGATATTCACGGAAACGCTGATTCACGATCTGCCATTTTTCCAGCCATTCCGATGTTCGATCCATTCCCGTATGTTCAGCCATGATCGCATCGGCAAAACTAGACGGGCTGCAGTGAATCATATGTGCGCTTGCCTGTGTCGGGTCTCTCCAGCCGCCATCCTCATCAATCACAATCTGCTGAATGGCCGGGTCATCCTTCAGCCACAAAAAAACCGGCTTTGAAACAGGCATCGGTCCGAAACGGATCACGACATCAGGCCGCAGTGCTGACTTCAGCTCATCATCTTTCAAAAATGAGTCATACGCATCTATAACGGTGCTTTTATCATGGACGCCGTTCCGCAGGTTAGACAGCGGGTCAGCTAAAATTGGATAATGCAGCGCTTTTGACAGCTCCACAATTTTTTGCTGATCAGCATCACTGTGGAGTTCCCCGCAGACAATCATGCCTTTTTCGGCCTCTTTCAATATCATAGCCACGTCAGACAGAGAGTCCCGGTCCACGGATTGCGTACCCGTTTTCACTGACACGTGACGCCCAGTTCTCATTCTTTCAAACGGCTGATCAGAAAGGTCAGGCATCAGCGGCTCACGAAGAGGTACATTCACGTGCACAGGCCCCAT
Source organism: Bacillus sp. FSL K6-1012 (assembly GCF_037964915.1). Classification (NCBI taxonomy): domain Bacteria; kingdom Bacillati; phylum Bacillota; class Bacilli; order Caryophanales; family Bacillaceae; genus Bacillus; species Bacillus sp. FSL K6-1012. The sequence continues at coordinate 3,179,451 of NZ_CP150175.1, forward strand.
TGGACGCTTTTGCGCTTCCCCGGCGGCACGGCCTGCCAGCGTTCGGATATATCTCAGCATATGCGGCGACTCTTCGGGCAGAGCAGAGTCTGTGAAAAACTTAACAAAGTTACCGAATAAGAAGTGCTGATTAATGGCCTGCGGTGCGCCTACTTCACGCAGCTCGTGCGGCCGATCAGCAGTTAACACTATAATCGGTACTCTTGAATAATGGGCTTCAATCACAGCCGGATAAAAGTTGGCCGCGGCTGTTCCTGATGTGCAAATCAGAAGCACGGGACGCTGCTGTGCTTTTGCCAGCCCTAATGCAAAAAATCCGGCAGATCTTTCATCAATTTGGATATGGACGTTGATATCCGGATGCGCGGCAGCAAGAATTGCCAGCGGTGTAGATCTTGAGCCCGGACAAACGACAGCGTCCGTAATTCCGGAAAGGGCGAATTCATCAATAAAGCTTCCGATGTAATGAGTAATCGGGTTCACTGTCAACGTCTCTCACCTCCCAGTGCAGAGATCATCGGCTTTAACTTAATCTGTGTTTCTTCGTATTCCGATTGCGGTTCAGAGTCTTCCACAATGCCGCACCCGGCAAACAGGCGTGCTGTGCTGCCTTCAATCAGCCCTGAACGGATGGCAACAGCAAATTCTCCGTTATCCTGACTGTCAATCCAGCCGACAGGAGCCGCATACCAGCCGCGGGACATCGGTTCGATCTCTCTGATCACTTCTACAGCTTTTTTCTGAGGTGCTCCCCCAAGCGCCGGTGTGGGATGCAGTTTCTCAATTAAGTCAAAAAGCGAAGCAGACGCGTGAAGCTGTCCGACAATCGGCGTAAATAAGTGCTGGACGCTTTTCGTTTTGTACAATACAGGTTCGTCAGGCTTTTCAACGTCAGAACAGCTTGATACAAAAGCGTTATGAATCATGCCTACAACAATGTCATGCTCCAGCAGATTTTTCTCATCATTTAATAATTCAAGGCCGATGCGGCGGTCTTCTTCTTCATCGGAGCCGCGCTTTATGGAACCTGCCAGACAAGTAGACATGACAGTGTTGCCGTCTCTTTTGATCAGTCTTTCCGGGGATGCGCCGACAAAGGTTTTGCCTTCTTGTTCGATTGCAAAAACATAGCTTGTCTGCTGATCGGTCAAAAGCGTTTTAAGCACCGGTTCCATTTTGACCGGACCGTCAAACGTGAGCAGCAGCTCTCTGGCAAGAACCACTTTATCATAATGATTCTCTTTAATTTGGCTTGTTGCCGTTTCGATTGCTTTCAGCCAATCAGACTTATCCAGCTCCTGAGATGCTGTCATCACAGCCTGATCTTCTTGATTTAAATCGGGGACCATAAATTCCGCTGCAAAAGCTTTTAAGCCTTCCAAAACAGCTTCTGCATCATCTTCTCCGCTGACCCATCTGTTGACTGTTAAAAACGAACCGTCAGCAGACATTGTCAGCATAAGCGAAGGCACAAAGAAATCCCCTTCCGAGAAATGGTCCCATTGAGTACCTCTTTCTTCGTAAGGGTCAAAGGAAAAGCCTCCGAATAAGACAGGTCCCACTGCAGAATGCTGCAGCTTTTCTTCTTCATAAATATGAAAAGCCGTCTTTTTAAAGCGCTCCCATTGTTCAAAAACCTCGCGATACCGCTTGTCGTTTTTTTGATTCGTCTGGAAAACAGCTTCTTTGCCAAGACCGACTATTGTCAATTCACTTTCAGGTTCTGACCAAAAAAATCGATTGCCTGTATATTTTTTTGCTCCGTAATTGAAAAATGATAGAGGGTCAAGAGACTCAATTTGTCTCGAATAGCTTATTAAGACAGCATGGTTGACTTCTTTGGCTTTATGTAATGCATGTAGAACTTCCTTTCGGAACGTACGCTGCACCGTTGTCACCATGAGACATTCCTCCATAATTCTTAAAATGCTTTTAATACCATACACCTGTGTCTACATTGTGTCAAATACACAGATCATGCAGTCCAAATGGCCTGCCTTACCTATTATAAACCTAATTGCAGAAATGAAAAAGAAACAAACCTTAAATTTCTTTCTCCACTGATAGCAAAGCTTGTATCCGCTTACCACATAAGGAAAATCTCCTATATTCCTCCACTAGGGATTTATGAAAGTTCTCAGGCGATCTGTCCATACTAAAGGTATGCATTACAGAGAAACGAGGCGATCATATTGCTTACAAACGAACAGCTTCAGCATTTAAAAAAGGAACTTGAACAAACGAAAGAAGATATATTGAACCGCTTCAAAGACAATGACCATTTTCAGCTCAATTCCGCTTTTCCATATGATTCGTGGGGTGAGCTTTCTGCTTATGACAACCACCCAGGCGATCAGGCGACAGAGCTTTATGAGCGAGAAAAAGACATTGCTCTTGATTTGCATGAACGGGAGCATCTCCGGGACATTGAGCATTCATTGAAGGCGATAGAAAACGGCACGTACGGGATTTGTGAGGTCAGCGGAAAGGAAATTCCTTATGAACGCCTAGAAGCGCTTCCGACTGCTACAACGCTCGCGGAATATTCATCACAGGATGTTGTTTCCAAAGACCGTCCAATCGAAGAAGAAACACCCTTCGGGCAATTTGAATTTGACGATGATGAAGAAATCAGAGCGCCTTACGACAGTGAAGATTCCTACCAGGACGTTGAAAAATACGGAAACTCAGAAACACCGCAGGACATGGAAAATCCGCCGCTCAGCTATGATGATATGACGATGAATGCCGAAGAAAATATCGGCAATACAGAATCATATGAGAATTTCATTGCCACAGATATTACCGGCAAAGAAATTACAGTGTATCCAAGCAGGGCGCATGAACGTTATGAGGAAGAGCTGGATGAAGAAGGCATCATGACGACGTTTGGCGATCTCCATGCAGATTGAACCCCCAGGCAAAGGGGGTTCTCTTTTTTGTTTTCATAAATGACCGCATTAGAGCGGCTCTCTACATCATCTCCCCCGCATATCAGGGGTTTGATCTATCCAAGATAAAGGGTAAAGCTACATGTAAAATAAATACATACCGGAGGGAAATATATGAGAAAGATGATCGGCGCAATCGTAGTTTTTATCATTACATACGCACTGTTTTCAGCCGCAGACTTTCTATTTCCGATCGACCAAAGTTGGTATCATTCACTGAAAAAGCCAGACTGGACGCCAAGCGGGTCAACGATCGGCATCATCTGGGCCGTCCTGTTTGCACTGATTTCTCTTTCAGCTGCCATTGTTTTTGCCAAATGTTCATTTAAAAAGGCCAAAAGCTTTTGGCTGGCGTTTTTGATCAATTATGTGCTTAATCAGGCATTCAGTTATTTTCAGTTTACGCAAAAGAATCTCCTTGCCGCATCCATTGACTGCCTGCTTGTCGCCATAACAGCGCTGGTTGTAATCATCATTGCAAAAGTATACAGCAGGGCCGCAAGCTGGCTTCTAGTGCCTTATTTTTTATGGAGTGCCTTTGCAACTGTCTTATCCTTTACGATCTATTCAATGAATCTTTGAACAAAAAAAGCCGCTCAAACAGCGGCTTTTTTACACCATCGGCTTAATTCTCCAAATGTGTTTCGCATATTCGTGAATCGTCCGGTCGCTTGAAAAATAACCTGAATGGGCAATGTTTAAAATCGAACGCTCTGACCACTTTCGCCGATCTTGATAATCGGCTTGAATACGCTCCTGGGCATCCGCGTATGAACTGAAATCCTTCAATACAAAATACTCGTCATTATGCGGCAGCAGCGAATCATAGATGGATTCAAATTCATCGGCTTCACCTTCAAAAAAACCGTTGATCAGCTGATCTGCTACCTGCCTGATTCTGCGGTCATGCTGATAATACTCCCTTGATCTGTAGCCTCCGTTTTCCTGGTAGGAAAGAACGTCATCCGCTTTCAAACCAAAAGTGTAAACACAATCAGCTCCGACCCGTTGCAGCATTTCAATATTCGCCCCGTCATGCGTGCCGATTGTCAGCGCGCCATTCATCATAAACTTCATATTTCCTGTACCGGACGCTTCCTTGCTTGCAGTCGAAATTTGTTCACTTACATCTGATGCCGGAAAAATCTGCTCCGCCATAGAGACCCTATAATTTTCTAAAAAAACGACCTTGAGCAGCTGCCTCACCGCCGGGTCATAATTTACTTTCTCCGCAACGGAATGAATCAGTTTAATAATTTTCTTCGCGTAATGATAGCTTGGTGAAGCCTTTGCTCCGAAAATAAAGGTTTGCGGATAAATAGAAAATCCCGAATCCTCCTTCAGGCGGTTATACAAATACATAATATGAAGAACATTCAACAGCTGCCGTTTATACGCATGAAGCCGTTTCACCTGTACGTCAAATATGCTGTCCGGATTTACAGCCACTCCGGCCGTGCAAAAAATCAGATCAGCAAGCTCTTGCTTTTTTCTGCTTTTGTTGTTTTGGAACTGCTCAATAAAAGCGGGATCAGTAGCGTACGGTTCCAGCCGAATCAAGGATTCAGGCTGTTTTATCCATTCATCGCCTATCGCATCCGTTATCATCGCGGACAAGCCGGGATTAGCTTTTAACAGCCAGCGCCTATGGGCAATTCCATTTGTTTTATTGTTAAACCGATTCGGAAACATCAAATGAAAATGACGCATCTCCCGTTCCTTTAAAATGTCAGAATGAATTTTGGCAACTCCGTTTACACTGTAGCTTCCCACTATTGCGAGATGAGCCATTTTGACAACACCGTGCGCCGTAATCGCCATATCCTCTATCCTTTTCCAGTCACCGGGATACTTCTCCCAAACCGCTCTGCAAAACCTCTCATTAATCTCTTCAATAATCATATACATTCGCGGGAGCAACGGCTTAAATAAATGAATCGGCCATTTTTCAAGCGCTTCTGACAGTGTCGTATGATTCGTGTAAGAAATCGTATGTACCGTGATATGCCAGGCATCATCCCAGCTCATGTTTTCTTCATCAAGCAAAATCCGCATCAGTTCAGGCACAGCAAGTGCAGGATGGGTGTCATTAATATGAATGCTTACTTTTTTATGCAGACCATATAATGATTGATTCGTTTTGCGGTAATTGTTCACAATGCTTTTTAAACTTGCACATACTAAAAAATACTGCTGCTTCAGCCGTAATATCTTACCCTCGTCATGCGTGTCATCAGGGTATAAAAATTCAGATACAGCTTCTGTTTCCCGTTTATAAGACAAAATATTGCCGCCATGATAATGCGCATAAGGCTCGGCGTTCCAAAGTCTTAATGTGTTGACTGTGCCCGTATCATATCCGATGATCGGGATATCATAAGGAACGGCGGTAATGATTGTTGCTTGCTCATGACGAAAATGCAGACGGCCGTTTTTTTCAGTCATATGCACCTCGCCCCAAAACGGCACGTCAACCGCTTGATCAGCATTTCTTACTTCCCACACATTTCCGTTTTTCAGCCATTGCTCAGGCAGCTCAACCTGATGCCCGTCAACAATTTTTTGTTCAAATAAGCCATGCTTATAGCGAATCCCCATCCCATGCCCTGGCAAGTTTAACGAAGCCAGAGAATCTAAGAAGCAAGCTGCCAATCGCCCCAGACCGCCATTCCCAAGCCCTGCATCGCTCTCCATATAAAGGATCTCGTCTAAACTGATGCCGATTTCTTTCAGACCCGCTTCCACTACATCCCGAATACCGAGATTCATTAAATTTTGTTCAAGGAGCTGTCCGAGAAGAAATTCAATCGACAAATAATATGTCTGCTTTCCGGAATTGGACCTGCTTCTTTCATTTGTCTGGATCCAATCAGCGCTGATGTACTCTCTGATCATATTGCCTAAGGTTTTATATTGATCAAGCCTGGAAGAGTCCTTAAAGCTTTTCCCGCACGTCATTTCCAGACGCTTTAAAAATAAGGCCGCAAAGCATTCTTTACTCGAGAACATCCCGTCCACTCCTTGTCACATGCTCGAAAATGCGCTGATACTGTTTGGCTGATTGTTTCCAGCTGTAATCTGCATTCATTGCGGTCTTCATAATGCTCTTCCATACATCCTTTTGGCGATAAAACGACAGCGCCCTCTCGATCGTAAATTTCAGATCGTGAGCATTAAAGGCTGCGAACGTAAAACCGTTGCCTGTGCCCTCTTCCTCCCGGTAGGAACGGACAGTGTCATAAAGCCCGCCTGTTTCTCTGACAATCGGAATAGCGCCATATTGAAGCGCGATCATCTGCCCCAGACCGCACGGCTCAAATTTCGACGGCATCAGAAACAAATCCGAGCCCGCATAAATCTGATGGGCCAGCGGCTCATCAAATCCAATATACGCCCTGCATTTATCGTGAAATGCAAATTCAATGTACCGGAAGTAGTCCTCAAATTCCCGTTCCCCCGTACCGAGCACAATCAGCTGTATGTCTCTCTCCCCCAGCAGCTCGTGCATCATTCTCTTAACAAGATCAAGCCCCTTCTGTTTGGTCAGCCTTGTTACCATACTGATCAGCGGAATATCTTTTCGTTCCGGAAGGCCCATCCGCCGCTGGAGCTTCGTTTTATTTTCTTCCTTTAAATCAAGACGTTCAGGATCGTAATGCATCTCAATATACGGATCGCTCTCTGTCTGATAGAAAGAGTCATCAATACCGTTTAAGATCCCTGTTAAATCTTTTTCCCTATGCTGCAAAACTGGCTCAAGCTGCTCGCCGTAATACGGCGTTAAGATTTCATTTCTATAAGTCGGGCTCACCGTTGTTACATGATCAGCAGCGAGAATCCCTGCTTTCATAAAATTAACAAATCCATTGCATTCTAATCTCTCATAATGAAAATGACTCATGTCCAGACCGAGCAAGTCATGTGTCACCTCAGGCGGGAATATACCTTGAAACTGCAAGTTATGGATCGTGAGCACACTTTTCATCTGCTTATAAAAAGGGCGCTTGCTGTATTCCTCTTTCAACAAGTAATTGACCATCGCTGTATGCCAGTCATGGGTATGAATGATATCGGCTTGAAAACTCACTGCTTCTGCCGCTTCCAGCACAGCTCTTGAAAAATAAGCAAACCGCTCCCCATCGTCAAAATGCCCGTACAGGGAATCCCTTGAGAAATAATATTTATTGTCGATAAAATAATAATTCACACCATCTTCAGCCAAATGTTCAATCCCGCAATATTGCTGACGCCAGCCAACAGCAACCGTACATTCAGCTGTTTTCTTCATACGCTTTTTCCAAGGATCAGGAATTTGACTGTATTTCGGCATGATCACCGCTACGTCGTTCCCAAGACGAGAAAGCACTTTGGGCAGCGCGCCGGCCACATCGGCCAGGCCTCCTGATTTTACAAACGGGATACATTCTGAGACAGCAAATAACACCTTCAAGAATTCATCAGCTCTCCTTGCACCAAACCTTTTTTTAATACGAGCGGCTGCTCCTCCGTTCCCGCAGCTTCAGTTGTATTGCCGATTTTGACATCTTTATCAGCAATCACCTGCTCCAGCAAACAATCCTCACCAATCTGCGTTTTTTGCATAATAATGCAGTTTTTCAGTTTTGTGCCTTTCCCGACATGCACCGCCCTGAACAAAATGCAGTTTTCGACCTCCCCCTCAAGCACACAGCCGTTTGCCACTAAAGAATTTCTAACAGTGCTGTTCTTCCCGTATTTCGTTGGGGGCTCATCCTTCACTTTTGTATAAATCGGCTGCTGAGGCAAAAACACCTGCTGCCAAAAACGCGGCTGAATAAGCTCCATACTGTGGGTATAATACTTTTCTACAGAATCAATAACAGCTGCATACCCCGAATATTCATATGGGCAAATGGTCAATGCGGGGGCTTCTTTTTCAACAACCTCCTGAATGGTTCTGTATCCTTTTTCAATATGTCCGTAAATCAGATCTTTCAAGAGTTCAGAAGACATGATATAGATTTGCAGCGACTGACCGTCCTGAAAGACCTCGGTAATGTCACAGCCCGCCTCCTGATGTCTTTTCAGCACGTATTGAAATTGAATGTTGCACACAGTATGGCTGTTGGTGATGACGGCATATTGCTGTGTGCTTCTATGAAAGTAATCAAGATGATCAGAAAACTGGCGAAATGAACCGAATTCATTATACTCATCATGCAAATGCGGTGACGGAAAAAAAAAGAGGCCGTCCTTTTTTCGGTGCAAATCCCATTCCTTCCCTGCTCCAAGATGATCCATAAGAGACCGGTAGCGATATTTCGGAAAAATCGCCACACTCCTAATGTCCGCATTCACCATATTGGACAGCATAAAATCTATCAAACGGTATCTGCCAGCAAAAGGAATCGCACCAAGCGACCGCTGTGCGGTTAAATCCTGAAGAGAATGCTTATATGTGGTTTCATCTATAACACCTAACATTTGATTATTGATCAACTGATTCTGCCTCCTCTTCAGTCATTAAATCAATTCTTTCTCTACAAATTCCTCCGAAACAAGCAGTACCTCCTGAATGTCTTTTTCAGATTTAATCACTGCGCCATCCGGAAGCACTAAGCCCTTGGGCACGATAGCATTCTCAATCACGACATGCTCACCGATTGTCACATCCGGCATAATCACTGAACGCTTGACCGTTGCGTGCTTACCGACGGTGACACCTTGAAATAGAACGGAGTGAGACACATTCCCATAAACAACACACCCCTCATTCACAAGTGAGTCATGAACCTGCGCCTCAGGCGAAATAAATTGCGGAGGCTGATTCGGATTGACAGAGTAAATCTTCCAATTGCGTTCAAACAGCCTTAGCTCAGACTGGTCTTTCAGCAAATCCATATTGGCTTCCCATAAGCTCTGCACCGTGCCGACATCCTTCCAATATCCTTTAAACGGATAAGCGGAAAGCTTCTTTTTCTCCTCCAAAAGCAAAGGAATGATGTCTTTGCCGAAGTCATGGCTTGAATACGGATTCCGGTCATCCATCTCAAGGTATTGCTTCAAGAGCGGCCAATTGAAAATATAAATACCCATGGATGCCAAATTGCTCTTTGGAAATTTAGGCTTTTCATCAAAATGTGTGATTATCCCGTCTTCATTTGTCTTCATGATGCCGAATCGGCTCGCTTCTTCCCATCCTACTTCAATCACGGAGATGGTCACATCCGCTTTCTTTTCAATATGAAAATCAAGCATTTTGCCGTAGTCCATTTTATAAATGTGATCGCCTGATAAGATCAGCACATACTCAGGATCGTACTGGTTCAGGTAATTGAGATTTTCATAAATTGCGCTTGCCGTCCCTTTATACCATTTCACTTCGGATGACTCGGCATAAGGAGGCAATACCGTAACGCCGCCATTGTGCCTGTCAAGATCCCATGCACTGCCAATGCCAATATAGGAATTCAGCTCCAGCGGCTGATATTGCGTTAAGATGCCTACTGTGTCTATGCCTGAATTCGAACAGTTGCTGAGCGTAAAATCAATAATCCTGTATTTTCCCCCAAAAGATACGGCCGGTTTTGCCATGTTTTTTGTTAATCCGCTGAGACGGCTGCCCTTCCCGCCGGCAAGGAGCATAGCCACACATTGTTTTTTCATTCATTTATCTCTCCTCTTTTTTTCACCGCCCGCATAATCGAAATGCCATAAGGGGGGATTGTCATTGTGATATAGCACGGTTTGTGATGAACAGCTCCAGCTTTGGCTGCCAACGGCTTTTTATTCAATTGACCTGAGCCCCCATATTTTTCATTATCACTGTTCAACACTTCGATATATTGGGTAAGAAAGGGAACGCCAACATCGTATTGATGATAGACCGAGGGTGTAAAATTACATAAGATGATAAGCGCCTCACCGTGCCGTCTGCCATACCGAATAAAAGAAAAGATTGATTGCTCCTCATTGTGGACATCAATCCATTCAAATGATTGAGCACGATGGTCATTTTCATAAAGGATTTTGCTTTTTTGATAAAGGCGGAGAAGATCTTGAGTAAAAACACTTGCTTTTTGATGCATGGGGAAGGAGTTCAAAAACCAATCAAGCTGCTCTGTATCTTTCCATTCATCGAATTGGGCAAATTCTGATCCCATAAAAATGAGTTTTTTTCCGGGATGAGCCGTCATATAACCGAGTAAAAGCCGATATTGGGCAAATTTCTGCCAATAGTCGCCAGACATTTTATGAAGAAGTGATTTTTTTCCATAGACGACTTCGTCATGAGAAAATGGCAATACAAAATGTTCACTAAACGCATAAAGCAAGGAAAAAGACACAAGCTGATGGCAGTGCCGCCTTTGTTCAGCAGGCGTCTCCATATATTTCAGCACATCATTCATCCAGCCCATATTCCATTTAAAATGAAAGCCGAGTCCTCCTTCCTCAACAGAACCTGTTACTTGAGGCCATTCGGTGGAATCTTCCGCTATCATCATGACATGCGGATATGCCTCTCGCATTGTTTGATTTAGCTTTTTTAAAAATTCAACTGCATAGAGATTCGTATGGCGTTCATCCTGATTTGGCCAATACAGCATATTAGCCACCGCATCGACCCTAAAACCATCTATATGATAGAATTCCGCCCAGTACAACGCATTAGAAATTAAAAAACTATGAACTTCCGGTTTTCCTAAATCAAAGTTAGCGGTGCCCCACAGCCAGTTCTCCCTGTCATGCTCTTTTTGATATTCGTAAAGAGGCGCTCCATCAAACTGATAAAGCCCATGCGAATCTTTACAAAAATGTCCGGGGACCCAATCAAGTATGACGCCGATGTTTGCCTGATGGCATTCATCAACAAACCTCATCAAATCATGAGGCGTGCCAAATCGGCTTGTCGGGCTGTAATACCCTGTTGCTTGATAACCCCAAGAGCGATCATAAGGATGTTCATAAACGGGCAGCAGCTCGATATGGGTAAATCCCTGCTCTTTGATATAAGGAATAAGAGACTGGCCTAATTCTTCATAGGAGTAAAGCGTGCCATCGGGATGCTTCTTCCATGAACCAAGATGAAGCTCATAAATAAAAACCGGCTTTTCATATATCGTTTTAGCTTTTTGCTTCTTCTGCCACTTTTGATCATTCCAGCTGTACCCTGCAAGATCGTAAGTAAGAGACGCCGTATTCGGTCTTACTTCTGAATAAAAAGCATACGGGTCTGCCTTCAGCATGGTCTTTCCGCTATTTGTCACGATTTCATACTTATATCGTTCCTTTTCTTTCAAACCTGGAACAAATAACGTCCAAATGCCATGATCATTAACTTTCTGCATAACATGAAGCTCACCTGACCAGCTGTTAAAATCTCCAGCCACTCGAACTTCTGACGCATGAGGCGCCCACACACAAAATTCATACCCGCTTTGGCCATTCAGCTCGCGATAATGCGAGCCAAACAGCTGATAGCTTTTAAACAGACTGCCTTCGTGAAAAAGATAAACATCATGTGCTGTTGGGCTGGCAGCGGCCATGTAATCATCCTTTCTGACATCATAGTTTTCATTTATATTATTTATTCGTAGAAATAAAAAAAAGCCCTTTCTAGAAAGCGCTTATATTTATTGACATAAAACTTCATTTTCTGAAGAAAAACAAAAGATATGGAGTTTTTTGTTGTAAATTTGATATAGAATAAAAAACAAAATCAGACGCATATCATATAGTTTTAAAAAACAAAAAAACCTTGCAGGATATGCAAGGTTTCAGGATGACCCGTACGGGATTCGAACCCGTGTTACCGCCGTGAAAGGGCGGTGTCTTAACCGCTTGACCAACGGGCCGTCATGGCGGAGAAGGAGGGATTTGAACCCTCGCGCCGCTTACACGACCTACACCCTTAGCAGGGGCGCCTCTTCAGCCACTTGAGTACTTCTCCATATGGCTCCACAGGCAGGATTCGAACCTGCGACCGATCGGTTAACAGCCGATAGCTCTACCACTGAGCTACTGTGGAACGTAAAAGTCATGGTATGGTGGGCCTGAATGGACTCGAACCATCGACCTCACGCTTATCAGGCGTGCGCTCTAACCAGCTGAGCTACAGGCCCATGACGATATAGAAATGGAGCGGGTGATGGGAATCGAACCCACGACATCAGCTTGGAAGGCTGAGGTTTTACCACTAAACTACACCCGCAATTTTTTGGGGCGATTGATGGGAATCGAACCCACGAATGCCAGAGCCACAATCTGGTGCGTTAACCACTTCGCCACAACCGCCAAAATATATATATTTGTAAATGGTGGCTCGGGACGGAATCGAACCGCCGACACACGGATTTTCAGTCCGTTGCTCTACCAACTGAGCTACCGAGCCTTATTATTTAAATGGCGGTCCGGACGGGACTCGAACCCGCGACCTCCTGCGTGACAGGCAGGCATTCTAACCAACTGAACTACCGGACCATTTTAATTAGTTGCACCCATCGGGCGCTTCTTATTTAAAAGGATATATTTGTTTGGTTGCGGGGGCAGGATTTGAACCTGCGACCTTCGGGTTATGAGCCCGACGAGCTACCGAACTGCTCCACCCCGCGATGATAAAATGCAAGAATATATATGGCGGAGGAAGAGGGATTCGAACCCCCGCGGGCTTTGACACCCCTGTCGGTTTTCAAGACCGATCCCTTCAGCCAGACTTGGGTATTCCTCCGTATTGTGGTGGACCTTGTAGGACTCGAACCTACGACCGGACGGTTATGAGCCGTCTGCTCTAACCAACTGAGCTAAAGGTCCTTTGGTAGCGGCGGAGGGGATCGAACCCCCGACCTCACGGGTATGAACCGTACGCTCTAGCCAGCTGAGCTACACCGCCAAATCATATATTGAAATCAAGTGGAGCCTAGCGGGATCGAACCGCTGACCTCCTGCGTGCAAAGCAGGCGCTCTCCCAGCTGAGCTAAGGCCCCAAGAATGGTCGGGAAGACAGGATTCGAACCTGCGACCCCATGGTCCCAAACCATGTGCTCTACCAAGCTGAGCTACTTCCCGATTTCATGTAGATCATGGCGCGCCCGAGAGGAGTCGAACCCCTAACCTTTTGATCCGTAGTCAAACGCTCTATCCAATTGAGCTACGGGCGCAAATTATAATGCCGAGGGCCGGACTTGAACCGGCACGGTAGTCACCTACCGCAGGATTTTAAGTCCTGTGTGTCTGCCAATTCCACCACCCCGGCGTGGATGGTATAGTTGGAGCGGAAGACGGGATTCGAACCCGCGACCCCCACCTTGGCAAGGTGGTGTTCTACCACTGAACTACTTCCGCAGAAATGGTGCGGATGAAGGGACTTGAACCCCCACGTCTGTAAAGACACTAGAGCCTGATTCTAGCGCGTCTGCCAATTCCGCCACATCCGCAACGTATAAATGGTGAGCCATGAAGGACTCGAACCTTCGACCCTCTGATTAAAAGTCAGATGCTCTACCAACTGAGCTAATGGCTCTTCTTACAAGAGACTTGAATATTATATCATATAAAAGTGGTGCCGGCAAGAGGACTTGAACCCCCAACCTACTGATTACAAGTCAGTTGCTCTACCAATTGAGCTACACCGGCTCATATGTAAACATATTATGTATAGTTAAAATGGTGGAGGATGACGGGCTCGAACCGCCGACCCTCTGCTTGTAAGGCAGATGCTCTCCCAGCTGAGCTAATCCTCCATAATTGCACTAACGTGCAATTGCTTGGCGGCGTCCTACTCTCACAGGGGGAAACCCCCGACTACCATCGGCGCTGAAGAGCTTAACTTCCGTGTTCGGCATGGGAACGGGTGTGACCTCTTCGCTATCGCCACCAAACAATTGAGAGTGTTCTCTCAAAACTAGATAACAGGTGTGACATCATTAGAAATTAGGTTAAGTCCTCGATCGATTAGTATCTGTCAGCTCCATGTGTCGCCACACTTCCACCTCAGACCTATCAACCTGATCATCTTTCAGGGATCTTACTTCCTTGCGGAATGGGAAATCTCATCTTGAGGGGGGCTTCATGCTTAGATGCTTTCAGCACTTATCCCGTCCGCACATAGCTACCCAGCGATGCCCTTGGCAGAACAACTGGTACACCAGCGGTGCGTCCATCCCGGTCCTCTCGTACTAAGGACAGCTCCTCTCAAATTTCCTGCGCCCGCGACGGATAGGGACCGAACTGTCTCACGACGTTCTGAACCCAGCTCGCGTACCGCTTTAATGGGCGAACAGCCCAACCCTTGGGACCGACTACAGCCCCAGGATGCGATGAGCCGACATCGAGGTGCCAAACCTCCCCGTCGATGTGGACTCTTGGGGGAGATAAGCCTGTTATCCCCGGGGTAGCTTTTATCCGTTGAGCGATGGCCCTTCCATGCGGAACCACCGGATCACTAAGCCCGACTTTCGTCCCTGCTCGACTTGTAGGTCTCGCAGTCAAGCTCCCTTGTGCCTTTACACTCTGCGAATGATTTCCAACCATTCTGAGGGAACCTTTGGGCGCCTCCGTTACCTTTTAGGAGGCGACCGCCCCAGTCAAACTGCCCACCTGACACTGTCTCCCCGCCCGATAAGGGCGGCGGGTTAGAAGGTCAATACAGCCAGGGTAGTATCCCACCGATGCCTCCACCGAAGCTGGCGCTCCGGTTTCCAAGGCTCCTACCTATCCTGTACAAGCTGTACCAACATTCAATATCAGGCTGCAGTAAAGCTCCACGGGGTCTTTCCGTCCTGTCGCGGGTAACCTGCATCTTCACAGGTACTATAATTTCACCGAGTCTCTCGTTGAGACAGTGCCCAGATCGTTGCGCCTTTCGTGCGGGTCGGAACTTACCCGACAAGGAATTTCGCTACCTTAGGACCGTTATAGTTACGGCCGCCGTTTACTGGGGCTTCAATTCGCACCTTCGCTTACGCTAAGCGCTCCTCTTAACCTTCCAGCACCGGGCAGGCGTCAGCCCCTATACTTCGCCTTACGGCTTCGCAGAGACCTGTGTTTTTGCTAAACAGTCGCCTGGGCCTATTCACTGCGGCTCTCTCGGGCTTGCACCCTAACAGAGCACCCCTTCTCCCGAAGTTACGGGGTCATTTTGCCGAGTTCCTTAACGAGAGTTCTCTCGATCACCTTAGGATTCTCTCCTCGCCTACCTGTGTCGGTTTGCGGTACGGGCACCTCTCACCTCGCTAGAGGCTTTTCTTGGCAGTGTGGAATCAGGAACTTCGCTACTATATTTCGCTCGCCATCACAGCTCAGCCTTATGGGAAACGGATTTGCCTATTTCCCAGCCTAACTGCTTGGACGCGGATATCCAATACCGCGCTTACCCTATCCTCCTGCGTCCCCCCATTGCTCAAATGGTGAGGAGGTGGTACAGGAATATCAACCTGTTGTCCATCGCCTACGCCTTTCGGCCTCGGCTTAGGTCCCGACTAACCCTGAGCGGACGAGCCTTCCTCAGGAAACCTTAGGCATTCGGTGGAGGGGATTCTCACCCCTCTTTCGCTACTCATACCGGCATTCTCACTTCTAAGCGCTCCACCAGTCCTTCCGGTCTGGCTTCACAGCCCTTAGAACGCTCTCCTACCACTGTTCGAAGAACAGTCCGCAGCTTCGGTGATACGTTTAGCCCCGGTACATTTTCGGCGCAGAGTCACTCGACCAGTGAGCTATTACGCACTCTTTAAATGGTGGCTGCTTCTAAGCCAACATCCTGGTTGTCTAAGCAACTCCACATCCTTTTCCACTTAACGTATACTTTGGGACCTTAGCTGGCGGTCTGGGCTGTTTCCCTTTCGACTACGGATCTTATCACTCGCAGTCTGACTCCCAAGGATAAGTCATTGGCATTCGGAGTTTGACTGAATTCGGTAACCCGGTAGGGGCCCCTAGTCCAATCAGTGCTCTACCTCCAAGACTCTTACCTTGAGGCTAGCCCTAAAGCTATTTCGGAGAGAACCAGCTATCTCCAGGTTCGATTGGCATTTCACCCCTACCCACACCTCATCCCCGCACTTTTCAACGTGCGTGGGTTCGGGCCTCCATTCAGTGTTACCTGAACTTCACCCTGGACATGGGTAGATCACCTGGTTTCGGGTCTACGACCACGTACTCATGCGCCCTATTCAGACTCGCTTTCGCTGCGGCTCCGCATCTTCTGCTTAACCTTGCACGGGATCGTAACTCGCCGGTTCATTCTACAAAAGGCACGCCATCACCCGTTAACGGGCTCTGACTACTTGTAGGCACACGGTTTCAGGATCTCTTTCACTCCCCTTCCGGGGTGCTTTTCACCTTTCCCTCACGGTACTGGTTCACTATCGGTCACTAGGGAGTATTTAGCCTTGGGAGATGGTCCTCCCGGATTCCGACGGAATTTCACGTGTTCCGCCGTACTCAGGATCCACTCTGGAGAGAACGAAGTTTTGACTACAGGGCTGTTACCTTCTATGGCGGGCCTTTCCAGACCTCTTCATCTACCTCGTTCCTTTGTAACTCCGTATAGAGTGTCCTACAACCCCAAGAGGCAAGCCTCTTGGTTTGGGCTAATCCCGTTTCGCTCGCCGCTACTCAGGGAATCGCATTTGCTTTCTCTTCCTCCGGGTACTTAGATGTTTCAGTTCCCCGGGTCTGCCTTCTCATATCCTATGAATTCAGATATGGATACCACTCCATTACGAGTGGTGGGTTTCCCCATTCGGAAATCTCCGGATCAAAGCTTGCTTACAGCTCCCCGAAGCATATCGGTGTTCGTCCCGTCCTTCATCGGCTCCTAGTGCCAAGGCATCCACCGTGCGCCCTTTCTAACTTAACCGTTAAAAAGAATCACTATGTGATATCTTGTGTTACTAATTGAATGTGATGTCTACTGTTATCTAGTTTTCAAAGAACACGTTTCGAAGGAATGATCCTTCAAAACTAAACAAGACAGGGAACGTTCTGTTTATAAGACCCAAGGTCTTATATTCCGTAAATATCCTTAGAAAGGAGGTGATCCAGCCGCACCTTCCGATACGGCTACCTTGTTACGACTTCACCCCAATCATCTGTCCCACCTTCGGCGGCTGGCTCCATAAAGGTTACCTCACCGACTTCGGGTGTTACAAACTCTCGTGGTGTGACGGGCGGTGTGTACAAGGCCCGGGAACGTATTCACCGCGGCATGCTGATCCGCGATTACTAGCGATTCCAGCTTCACGCAGTCGAGTTGCAGACTGCGATCCGAACTGAGAACAGATTTGTGGGATTGGCTTAACCTCGCGGTTTCGCTGCCCTTTGTTCTGTCCATTGTAGCACGTGTGTAGCCCAGGTCATAAGGGGCATGATGATTTGACGTCATCCCCACCTTCCTCCGGTTTGTCACCGGCAGTCACCTTAGAGTGCCCAACTGAATGCTGGCAACTAAGATCAAGGGTTGCGCTCGTTGCGGGACTTAACCCAACATCTCACGACACGAGCTGACGACAACCATGCACCACCTGTCACTCTGCCCCCGAAGGGGACGTCCTATCTCTAGGATTGTCAGAGGATGTCAAGACCTGGTAAGGTTCTTCGCGTTGCTTCGAATTAAACCACATGCTCCACCGCTTGTGCGGGCCCCCGTCAATTCCTTTGAGTTTCAGTCTTGCGACCGTACTCCCCAGGCGGAGTGCTTAATGCGTTAGCTGCAGCACTAAGGGGCGGAAACCCCCTAACACTTAGCACTCATCGTTTACGGCGTGGACTACCAGGGTATCTAATCCTGTTCGCTCCCCACGCTTTCGCTCCTCAGCGTCAGTTACAGACCAGAGAGTCGCCTTCGCCACTGGTGTTCCTCCACATCTCTACGCATTTCACCGCTACACGTGGAATTCCACTCTCCTCTTCTGCACTCAAGTTCCCCAGTTTCCAATGACCCTCCCCGGTTGAGCCGGGGGCTTTCACATCAGACTTAAGGAACCGCCTGCGAGCCCTTTACGCCCAATAATTCCGGACAACGCTTGCCACCTACGTATTACCGCGGCTGCTGGCACGTAGTTAGCCGTGGCTTTCTGGTTAGGTACCGTCAAGGTACCGCCCTATTCGAACGGTACTTGTTCTTCCCTAACAACAGAGCTTTACGATCCGAAAACCTTCATCACTCACGCGGCGTTGCTCCGTCAGACTTTCGTCCATTGCGGAAGATTCCCTACTGCTGCCTCCCGTAGGAGTCTGGGCCGTGTCTCAGTCCCAGTGTGGCCGATCACCCTCTCAGGTCGGCTACGCATCGTTGCCTTGGTGAGCCATTACCTCACCAACTAGCTAATGCGCCGCGGGTCCATCTGTAAGTGGTAGCCGAAGCCACCTTTTATGTTTGAACCATGCGGTTCAAACAAGCATCCGGTATTAGCCCCGGTTTCCCGGAGTTATCCCAGTCTTACAGGCAGGTTACCCACGTGTTACTCACCCGTCCGCCGCTAACATCAGGGAGCAAGCTCCCATCTGTCCGCTCGACTTGCATGTATTAGGCACGCCGCCAGCGTTCGTCCTGAGCCAGGATCAAACTCTCCGATAAATGGATCGCAGATTAAGTTCACCACATCCTGTGGCAACATCTGCGTGATCTGCATCGTGCAGACCTCAGTTTGACTGACTACGCACATTGCTGTGCGATTTATAATAAAACTTGAATTAACAGGTACGTTTTGTCTTGTTTAGTTTTCAAAGATCATCACCACTCTCAATGAAGCAGCTTTACTAATATAACACTCAACTTCTTAATTGTCAACAACTTTTTTAAAAGTTGTTTAAAGCTTCTTGTTTTGTCTGCTGTTCATCAGCGACGTTTAATAATATAACACCTATAATTATTTATTGCAATAGTTTTTTAAAAAAATCTATAAAACAATAAAACTGTAATCATCTTTATTCTATCTAACTTGTAATGCTTTATAAAACATTTATCTATTAAAGAACATTTACTACAGGCAATGTCATCTTGTTGTTTTAACCTTTTTCTTGTATAGTAGAAACGAACTAAATATCCGATGACCACAAGGGGAGCATAAAAGCTGAGAGTGAGCGGTTTCGTTCTGACCCTTTGAACCTGTTAGTTAACGCTGGCGTAGGGATGTGGCAAAGTCAAATGAATTGCAGATTGTAAAGCAGTGCGTGGAACTTTCCTCATCCTTCCGCGTGCTGCTTTTTTGTTGTCCTTTTGGATTGTCTATCGATGGAAGGGGATTTTTATGGCTCAATCAAGACAACTGGTACGTCTTATTGAAATTGCAATCATGACTGCTGCTGCTGTCATTTTAGACATCGTTTCCGGAATGTTCCTCCGTATGCCTCAAGGAGGGTCGGTATCCATCATGATGATTCCGATTTTTTTGATTTCTTTTCGCTGGGGAGTTAAAGCGGGGCTTACCACCGGTCTATTGACAGGTCTCGTTCAAATTGCGATCGGAAATCTATTTCTTCAGCACCCTGTTCAGCTGTTGCTTGATTACATTGCAGCGTTCGCCGCTGTCGGCATAAGCGGCTTTTTCGCTTCCGCTGTCCGCAAATCCGCCTTATCAAGAGCAAAAGGGAAATTGATCGTATCAATTATTTGCGCAGTTTTTATCGGCAGTTTTCTGCGTTATGCTGCACACGTGATTTCAGGGGCTGTATTTTTCGGCAGCTTTGCACCAAAAGGAACGCCGGTATGGATCTACTCATTAACTTATAATGCTACTTATATGGTTCCGTCATTCATTATCTGTGCGATTGTCCTTTGTTTATTGTTCATGACAGCTCCGCGCTTGCTGAAAACTGAAAAAGCTTAATCTAGCAACCCCCAGCGGCCGTTCCGCTGGGGGTTGTTTTTTATCTTCCGTTAAGCAGATTTTTTAATGAAGCAAGATTCGGCCAGCCGAACCCTACTTCTTTCATGCTTTCTCCTGCGATTTCAAAACTATCCTCGGCTGCTCTTTCAGGTGAAAACGACTGATAAAATGTAATCGAAGGATTCTCCTCTACGACCCAAACAAACATGCTCGTAAAGCCCTGATCAAGCAAAAAATCTGTTCCCTTTGTCAAAAGCGCTCTGCCTGCACCTTGCCGCTGTTTTTCTTCTAAAAGGTAAATGGCATACAACTCTCCGTCATAGCCGCTCTGCTCTGAACGAATTGGACCAAAAGATGCAAAGCCGAATACTGAACCTTCTTCATCTTCTGCTACAAAGACCCCCTTTAATGAACGGCTTTTCCATTTGGATTCAAAATCCTTGTAGTTCAAACCATTTAAGTATTCAGCGGAGACAATGCCGCTGTATGTTGTCACCCAGCTGTCAACATGCACTTTTGCGATTGCCTTTATATCATCTAGTCGTGCTTCTCTTATAGTCACCATTCATTCTCTAATCCTTTCCGCAATGGTTATTCAGATTTTTGAACAGGTTTTGTTTCTTTTAATTCATTTGTCAGTTCGTTGATGCTCTGTTTGATGTTGCCTTTTCCTGAAAAGTTCTCAATCATTTCTTTTACGTCGATTCCCGAAGACGCTTTTAAGCTTTCTTGCAGACTGGACATTAAATTTGTCGCATAGCTTGTGACTTTGTTGGCGCCGCTTGAATCACCGTTTCCTCCTGTATCAACAACGGTGATCTTATCAATATTTGAAAGCGGTGCTGATACCTGTTTCGCGTATTCCGGAAGCATTTTGACAATCATATCGAAAATCGCAGCCTGACCGTACTGCTCAAAGGCAGCGGCAATTTTTTCTTTCGCTTCCGCTTCAGCAAGACCTTTTAAGCGAATAACCTCGGCCTCTGTCTCACCTTTTGCTTTTTCAGCTTCTGCTTTTGCAAGGCCGTCAATTCTGACCCTTTCAGCTTCAGCCTTCGCCATCGCTTCTATGCTGTATTTCTTGGCATCGGCTTGGGCTAGCTGTTTGGCTTTTTCAGCAGCGGCAGATTGCTCAACTGAATAGCGGTCTGCATCGGCTTTTTTCTTCACTTCAGAATCATACTGGCGTTCACGGCGGAGAATTTCTTTTTCTTCTAATTCAATTTGTTTTTGGCGTTCTATAATCTTGACCTGCATTTCCTGCTCAGTCACCTGCTGGCGTGCTTTGGCTGTTTCCAAATCGTATGCCTGGTCAGCGTTGGCTTTTGCTGTATCTTGATCTCGCCGGTATTCAGCCATTTTAAGCTGATTGATTTTTTCAGCTTCGGCAATTTCCGTCGCTCGTTCAAGCTCTGATTTTTTGGCTTCTTTATCGGCTTCCGCCCTCTTAATTCTTGTTTCTTTATCGGCCTCTGCGGTTGCAATGTCAGCATCACGTTTTACCTGCGCAATTCTCGGTTTACCTAGTGATTCAAGATAGCCGTTTTTATCACGGACATCTTTAATGGTAAAGGAGACAATCACAAGACCCATCTTCGCAAGATCCTGTGAAGCGACACGCTGCACTTCTTGAGAGAATTTTTCGCGGTTTTTATAAATTTCTTCTACTGTCATAGACCCGAGAATGGAACGGAGGTGGCCTTCCAGTACCTCACGGGCCTCCTGCTCACGGTCTTCTTTTGACTTTCCTAAAAATTGTTCGGCTGCTGTGGCGATTTCTCCAATAGAGCCGCCGATTTTAATAATTGCAGTTCCGTCTGCCATTACAGGCACACCTTGCTCGGTATACACTTCAGGTGTCGATACATCGAGTTTGCTTGATAACAGACTTAGCGGCTCAGCCTGCTGAAAAACCGGAAGAACAAATGTTCCCCCTCCGCGAACAATCTTCAGGCGGTTGCCTCCCTCATCAACGTGAACATTTTTATTTCCAAGATAACTTCCTGTAACAATTAACGCTTCATCAGGCCCTGCCGTACGATATTTTGTAATAAATACCGCTATAAGTGCGATGAGTAAAAAGAATACAACTGCGATGACGATGATAATCGGCATTGTCATATGACATTCCTCCTTGTTTTATAAAGGTTCATGCGGAGTAACTGAAAGAACTCCGTTTTTGACATCCACAACTAAGACGACTGTTCCGTAACTGATCTGTTCATTTTCAAAGCTGATCGCTGATTTTGAAATCGTACCGCCTATCCCTTCAATCAGTACTTCTCCAAATCCATCAACCGGAACAGCGGTTATGACTTTTCCGAGTCTGCCTCTAAGATCATCTTCTCGATAAGTCAATGATTCTTCTGCCGATGATAAAGGGACAAGCACAAATAAATGGAGCAATATCACCAGCAGCACTGAAAGAAGACAGGATATTAGAGCAATAATCAGGCTGGAGAGGGGGAAAACTGTTTCGCCTATATATCCAGATGCGGAGAAAAATGTGAAAAATGAGAGCACCAATGTCGGGTGTAAAAACGGAATAGCTTCGGACAGCCCTTCAAACACATCTCCGAAAAATAAAAATAGCAGCGTGAGGCTTCCGGCTATGATAAGGGTGTAAAGGTAAATCGTTTGGACAGGAATACCGTATAACTCCAATTTTCTCATCCTTTCTAAGCTGCTACTTTAACCGACGGCCGTCGTTACCTTTTATACGAGATACAGAGGAAAAGGTTTCAAAATTTTTCGATAAATGCTTCCCCGCGAAGCACTTTATAAATGATAAATGCTCTTATATATGGTAATGTTTTTTCAGGAGGAGATATGATGAGTATCTTTAATGAAGCCAGATTAGAAACATGGAATGAAGTAAAAGGACTTTCCGATGAAAAGCTGAATCAGAAGCCTTCTTCTGATGAATGGAGTATACGGGAAGTTCTTGATCATTTGAAGAAAATTGATATGACCGCCCAAAACATGCTGAAAGAACGAGTAAAGGAAGCGCCTGTTAAGGAGATTGAGGAAAAACCGCTTACGGCCGCCCAGGATAGAAGCAATAAACGGAAAGCGCCGGCCCATCTTGAACCGGATCATGATTTTATTTCAGGCAGCCAAATGAAACGGGAGCTTGATGTTGTAAGGGAGCAGCTGACAGCTGTTATTGCCTCTCTTAAAGAAGAAGATTTTGAGAGAGTATTGCCGCATCCCTTGTTTCAAGAGCTGACCGTCAGACAATGGATCGAATTTATCGGCCATCACGAAAAACGCCACCTCAGCCAGATCAAAGAAATTAAAGAGAAAATAGAAAGAGTCTGATTTATTCAGACTCTTTCTGCTTTTTGTTTGATGTTCCGCTGGTATGAATGAACGATTATTTCGTCACTCGCATACACGGCACCGGGTCTCTCGACAATACATACAATGCCCCTTATCCCCAATGCATGGCGGACAAAAGCCGATGCAAGCTTTGGCTTGTCCGGATAATAAGACTGGATGACTTCACCCGGCTGGATACACGGATCATTTTCTCCCTCACACAGTAAAGCGGCGCCGCTCGGAAATATAAGCCGGCTTCCTTCTTTTAATGTTGTGAAATCAGGTATACCGCTAATTGCAACATTTGCACCGAGCCATTCGGGAAAAATACTCGGGACTCCCATTTTCAAAGCAATTTCGTCACATTCTTCTGTTGAAACAATTGAAATTTGTCTGCGGTTAAAAATTTCTGTTCCTCTTGAAAACATTGGCTCTCGGGCCCCAGCTTTTTTTGTCAGGCCGAAATGTAAGTCGCCGGGAATGCCGCCATAATCAAAATCGAGCTTGTCCATTTGTTTTGTTACAAAGCTTTCTGTATCTGCAACATATAAGCCTTCCGTTTTTGCGGTCATGCGTTTCCACATAAGCTTGCACCGTCCTTCATCTCTAGGATTGTCACTTATGTTCAATTATCCAAAAAAATCCCGCTCTGTAAAGGAGCGGGATCATCGCATTATACAGTTTTTGGCGTAAGATTAAAGCAGCGTTTGTAGATCCAGTTATATGCTTTCTCATTTAAATCTCTAGGATTTCCGAAGGTTTGCGGATCTTTCATTGCTTCTTTTGACAAGCGCTCGATCATGTCCGGCGATACCCCTTGTTCTTCTAAAGTCGGTACTTCTAACTCTTTCACAAGATCGTACATCCAGTTGACAGATGCTTTTGCAGCTTCTTCTGTTGTCATATTGCTTGTATCAATGCCGAACGCTTTTGCGATACGGGCAAATTTCTCCGGATAGCCCTTCCAGTTGTATTCCATAACAGGGCCCATCATTGCCGCTACACATTGGCCGTGAGCGACAGGGATGATACCGCCGAGTGTTTGGCTCATGGCGTGAGCAGCACCCGCTGATTCACTGCCGTAAGAAAGACCGGCAAGCATAGCAGCCTGTGCCATTCCGTATCTAGCTTCGAGATCTTCTCCGTCAGCAAATGCTCTCTTAATGTAGTGAGCGGCATATTCAATCGCCATCAACGCCACTGCGTCTGTAATCGGCTGCGCAAATTTCATTGTGTAGCACTCAATGGCGTGAGCGAGAGCATCAATCCCCGTCATCGCTGTTACGTGCGGCGGCATTGAGACGTGAAGCTCTGGGTCAATCACAGTCAAATGCGCGGCAATCAGCGGACCGCCTGTGTTAAATTTGAATTCTCTTTCTTCATCTGTAATAACCGCCCATTGCGTTACCTCTGAGCCTGTTCCAGCGGTTGTCGGAATTGTCGTAAGCGGAGGAATGCGGTTTTCCAGCGGTTTCTTTCCTTCAGCTGCTTCATAATCAAGTACGCTTCCCTCGTGAGTCGCTTCTACCCCGATGGCCTTCGCTGTGTCCATGGAGCTTCCGCCTCCGACTGCCACCAAGCCGTTGCAGTTCTCTTTTTTGTAAAGCTCGGAACCTTCATTTACAAGCCGTACAGGAGGGTTTGGCTCAACTTTATTAAAGAGCACCACTTCAATGCCTGCCCCTTTTAATGACTCGATGACAGGATCTGCGACGCCGGCTTTATAAATTCCAGGGTCTGTAACAAGCAATGCTTTTGAAACACCCAGTCCAGCTACTTCTTTTCCTACATGGTTGACGGCGCCAATTCCGTGCTTAATCACAGTCGGAATTTCAAATGTGTGAAATTTATGCATGCTTTCTACTTTCATATTTAATGTCATAATCAATCTCCCCTTCTTATGAATTGAACCAATTAACCGCTGCCGGTTTTGTGTTGCGATAGACATGTTTGACTTCTGTGTACTCTTCAAGCCCTATTTTTCCAAGTTCCCGTCCGAACCCGGATTGCTTATAGCCGCCCCATGGCGCCTGCGCAAAGTACGGATGGAAATCGTTAATCCAAACCGTTCCCATTCTCAAACGGGCTGCTACACGTTCACACTTTTCAATATCTTTCGACCATACAGCTCCGGCCAATCCGTAAATCGTATCATTCGCCAGTGAGATTACTTCTTCCTCAGAACTGAATGTTTCGACTGTTAATACTGGCCCAAATACTTCTTCCTGAACAATTCTCATGTCAGATTTACAGTTTGAGAAAATGGTAGGTTCATAGAAAAAACCGTTTTGAAATGCTGGATCTTCCGGACGTTTGCCGCCAGTCTCCAGTTTTGCACCTTCTTCCAGTCCGATCTCTACATATTTTTCAACCTTTGCTCTATGCTCCGCGGAGATAAGCGGACCGCTTTCTGTCTCTTCGTGAAAACCGTTTCCGAGTTTAATGCGTTTCGCCCGCTTGACAAGCTCTGCTAAAAATCGGTCATGAATATCTTCTTCTACAAGCAATCGGGACCCGGCGGAGCATACTTGGCCGGCGTGGAAAAATACGGCGTTTAGCGCCTGATCAACCGCGACTTCCAGGTCTGCGTCTTTGAAGACGATATTTGGATTTTTCCCTCCAAGCTCAAGCGCAATTTTTTTAACGTTGCCGCTTGCCGCCCGCATGATTTTTTTGCCTGTTTCAATTCCGCCTGTAAACGAAATCAAGTCAACGTCTTTGTTTACAGCAAGCTCGTCACCCACTGTGGCGCCCGGTCCCAACACAAGGTTTGCGACACCTTTTGGAACCCCGGCTTCCTCCATCAGCTTAAAGACTTTCATTGTCGTCAGCGGTGTGATCTCACTCGGCTTCATGACAATTGTATTGCCTGCCGCTAAAGCCGGGGCGATTTTCCAGCTCGCTTGCAGAAGCGGATAATTCCACGGCGTGATTTGTCCGCATACGCCAATTGGCTCTCTGATGATTTTGCTTTCTGAATCAGGGATTGGAGATGAGATGATCTCTCCTCCATCTTTATCTGCCAGACCAGCATAATACTGAAAAACATTGGCGATATCGTCCATATCGGCTTTGCTTTCCTCAAGTGTTTTTCCTGTATCAAGGGATTCGAGCTCAGCCAGCTCGTCTAGATCGCGTCTGATTAATTCCGCAATTTTCAGAACTATTTTTCCGCGTTCAAGCCCTGAAAGAGAAGGCCACTCTCCTGCATCAAAAGCTCTTCGTGCAGCAGCGATTGCTTTAACGGCATCCTCACGTCCGCCCTCGCTAACTGTTGCAATTTCTTCTTGATTAAATGGATTAATAATACTGCGGACCTGCCCTTTTTCGGCACTGATCCATTCACCGTCAATGTATAATGTTTGACTCATCTAAGTCCTCCTTGACGAAAATAAAGTTTGTTAAATAAAAATTTAATGTTTTTAACAACCTTAATCTAACATATGGTTTTTAAACTGTCAAAGCCCTAATTGTGATTTTCATTTTGACTTTTCTCTAGGTTTCGTTAAGATAAAGAACATAAAGAAATGACTTAACAAATTTAATTTTCTAAAGGAAAAGAGGGTCAGTATGGATGAAAATCCAGAATTTGCAGCTATAGAACAGGCACGGGATCTTGTTATTGACTCCATTGCTGAAACAATGGATCTTTACGGAATTACCCGAAGTGTCGGGATATTATATGGAACGATGTACATGCGGGACGAGATGACGCTTGACGAAATGCGGGAGGAGCTGCAAATGAGCAAGCCCAGCATGAGCACGGGTGTCAAAAAGCTTCAGGATTTAAATGTCGTGAAAAAGACATTTCACCGAGGCATCCGTAAGCACACATTTGTAGCCGAAAAAGATTTCTTTAAATTTTTCACAAATTTCTTTCCGCCAAAATGGGAACGTGAAGTTCAGGTGAATGTATCAGCAATTGAGGAGGCTCAGGCTGATTTACAAGAGATATTGCATAAGGAAGAACTCAATGAGGAAACGAAGAATGAAGCGCAGCGTTTATACGAGCAGCTGGAAAGTTCTAAAGCCTACTACGATTGGCTGAAACGTCTCGCTGAATCGGTGCAGAGCGGAGAGATTTTTAAATTTATACCAATTGAAACAAAATAATCAAAAAACGTCTGGAAAACCGGACGTTTTTTTGTTTTTTCACTATATTTACTACAAATTTGAAAAATACGGGAAAAACACCCCATTTACTTCCATTTTATTTGATGGTAATTTTATGTAGGTAAAATTTGTATTTGGCCTTTAAGAGGAGGTGGAAAGCAGAGGCAGGCCTTTAATCTTTATCACTTATTAGGGGGAATTTTTGTTATGAAACGCAAGTTATTATCTTCTTTGGCCATCAGTGTATTAAGTCTCGGTTTACTCGTTTCTGCACCTTCAGCTTCTTTTGCAGCTGAATCTAAGTCATCTTCTGCTCATACTGAGTCTACGATGAGAGCCCAATCAACAGCTTCATTGTTTGCAACAATTACAGGAGCGAGCAAAACAGAATGGTCTTTCTCTGATATCGAATTGACATACCGTCCAAACACGCTTCTCAGCCTTGGCGTGATGGAATTTACATTGCCAAGCGGATTTACAGCAAATACAAAAGATACGATGAACGGAAATGCATTGCGCGAAACACAGATCCTCAATAACGGTAAAACAGTAAGGGTACCTCTGGCTCTTGATTTATTAGGCGCTGGTGAATTCAAGTTAAAACTGAATAACAAAACGCTTCCTGCCGCTGGTACATATACTTTCCGTGCAGAGAACAAATCACTGAGCATCGGAAATAAATTTTACGCGGAAGCCAGCATCGAAGTGGCTAAGCGCAGCACACCTCCGACTCAGCCATGCGGCTGTAAATAATCACAGAGGGCCGGCTTAACGCCGGTCTTTTTTACGTTTTTTGATTCCTTTCCCTCTCCCTTTTCCCTCTATTTCCAGTTACCTTTTCACTTGTATTAAATTTAAATTGACAAACACTAGAAACAGGAGTAAATTCTTGAGTGTTCAATTTCATAAAGTCTCTTTTACCGCTTAATCAAACACGAACGGGGAAACCAATGATTGGCTGTTTCACAAAACGGCCTTGGGGTGAATCTTACTTAGTAAGAAGGGGTACTCTGAATCCCTAATCCGACAGCTAACCTCGTAGGCGTATACAGAGAGGAGGTCTATTTTGACCATTCTTTGTAATGGTCTTTTTTACTTCAAAACGCTAATTTTATTAAGGGAGTCTTGAACATTGGGAAGAATAAAAAACAAGCAATTTGCAGTCATCGGGCTTGGACGGTTCGGCGGAAGCATTTGCAAAGAGCTGCACAGAATGGGCCATGAGGTCCTTGCCATTGATATTAACGAAGAAAAGGTCAATGCCTTCGCTTCCTACGCAACCCATGCGGTCATTGCCAATGCCACTGAAGAAAACGAATTGCTTTCACTGGGAATTCGTAATTTTGAATATGTCGTCGTGGCTATAGGGGCGAATATTCAAGCGAGCACACTGACCACTTTGCTATTAAAAGAGCTTCACATTCCAAATATTTGGGTGAAAGCTCAAAATTATTATCACCATAAGGTGCTGGAAAAAATCGGCGCCGACCGCATTATTCATCCGGAAAAGGATATGGGCGTCAAAATCGCACAAAGTCTCTCTGATGAAAATGTCTTGAATTATATCGACTTATCTGATGATTACAGTATTGTTGAGCTGCTGGCAACACGAAAGCTGAATTCCAAATCCATTCATGATCTGAATGTTAGAGCGAAGTACGGATGTACCATCCTGGCAATTAAACATAATGGAGATGTTCGCCTTTCTCCTGCACCGGAAGAGGTGATTTACGAACAAGACTGCCTGGTGATGATGGGTCACAAAAAGGATATTAAACGCTTCGAAAACGAAGGGATGTAGACAAAGGTGGGACTTCATAAGGAAACTGTAATCAAGTGGGTTCGTTTTTCTCCCCCGCAAGTGCTTGCGATTGGTTTTTTTCTTACTATTATTATTGGCTCTCTTTTGTTAAAGCTCCCGATTTCTACTGCGAAGCCGTTGTCATGGATAGATGCCCTTTTTACAGCGGCTTCTGCTACAACTGTTACCGGGCTTGCAGTTGTTGACACTGGGACAGAATTTACGGTGTTCGGGCAAACTGTCATCATGGGTCTGATTCAAGTCGGCGGGCTTGGCTTTATGACATTTGCTGTTCTGATCGTCATGATTTTAGGAAAAAAAATCGGATTGAAAGAACGAATGCTGATCCGGGAAGCCTTAAACCAGCCGACAATCGGCGGCGTGATAGGCCTTGTCAAAGTCCTGTTTCTATTTTCAATCAGTATCGAATTGATCGCCGCCCTGATCTTATCCATCCGGCTTGTGCCCCAGTATGGCTGGGCATCCGGATTGTTTGCCAGCGTGTTTCATGCAATATCGGCTTTTAACAATGCCGGTTTTTCTTTATGGCCGGATAATTTAATGAGCTACGTTGGTGATCCTGCAGTCAATCTTGTCATTACTATCTTATTTATCACAGGGGGCATCGGGTTTACGGTGCTATTTGACATCCTGAAAAATCGGCGTTTCAAAGCCTTTTCATTACATACAAAACTGATGCTAGCGGGAACGTTCGTTTTGAATATTGCTGCCACACTGATTATTTTTATTTTAGAGTACAGCAACCCCGGCACGCTTGGTTCCTTGCATTTGCCAGATAAACTGTGGGCTTCGTATTTTCAGGCAGTGACGCCGAGAACCGCGGGCTTCAACTCTGTGGATTTTGGCAGCATGAGAGAAGGCACCATTGTATTTGTCCTGCTGTTGATGTTTATCGGAGCGGGCAGCGCTTCAACGGCGAGCGGTATTAAGCTGACTACTTTTCTTGTGATTTTGATGTCTGTTATCGCTTATTTAAGAGGGCATAAAGAAACTGTTATTTTCCGCCGGACCATAAAATATCCGATCATTATTAAGGCCTTAGCAGTCAGTGTTATCAGTTTGTTCATCGTCTTTATAGGGATTTTCGCCTTGACCATTACAGAAGAAGCGCCGTTTATACAGGTTGTTTTTGAAACTTTTTCAGCTTTCGGAACGGTCGGACTGACAATGGGGCTGACACCCGAACTGACAACAGCGGGGAAATGTATCATTATTGCGATTATGTTCATCGGAAGAATCGGACCGTTGACGTTTGTTTTTTCATTTGCTAAAACAGAAAAATCAAATATTCGTTACCCTGACGGTGAGGTGTTTACTGGGTAATGTAAAAAATCCGGCATATTACATGCCGGATTTTTTATGATTCAATATGAGATTGACTTTGTCTTTTTTCCTGCTCCGCGATGATATCATTATCTTCTGCGTTATCACGCGTCACTTTTTGTGTAAGGATCGCGCCGACCGCTACAAGGATCATCACTGCAATGTAGTAGCCTTTTTCATTGAGTTCGAGATTATCAGCGTTATAGAGTCCGATACAAAACAAAAATACTCCCGCAAAAAAAGTGAAATAAGCTAATACAGTAAAGGCAACCGTGTTTCTCCGTCTATATTTCTGCACCTTTGTTCCCTCCTGAAGCATAGTTATTAAGTGATAACTTCCGTGGAATATTATACCTCAAATTCCCCTGAATGGAACAAAAAAATAAAAATACCAGGAAAAACGGCTCAGATTGCTTCCTTTATTTCAACAGCTGAGTCATCAATCCAGCCGACCAGTTTATTATTGACTTGGAATTGGTACCATACGGACTGGCCTTTCTGTTTTTTAGATACAACCTTTATATCCTTGCCAACGTAAGATTGCGCAGAGGTCAGCTTAATGGATTGATCATCAGTAGAAGGCTTAGACCATACATCTTGAACGGCGCTGTCTTTGATGGAGCCTTTTAAATCCACAGCTTTCAGAGATGGATTCACCTCATCGTATTCATCTAAATCGTACTTTTCCACAATGGCGCTGATTTTGTCAGCATATTCCGGGTCTGTGGCATAGCCTGATGTTTGAAGAGCGCCTGCTGCTTCTTTATAATCCTCAGCTTCAAGCACCGGCTTATACTTCTTTTTATTCCACGATGTGCCTTGGACAAATAATTTGGCGTGATCATCCATTGATTCAAAAAACGTGCTGTATTTGCGGAATTTCGCGCGAATCGTTTTTCTTTTTCCTTTTTCAAATTCATCTGTATCCATGGTGACGTGATGTCCTTTATAATTTCCTTTTACGCCAAACAGGTTGTTGGCTTTAGAGGCAAGCTCGCTGTTTCCCCAGTCAGATTCGAGTATGGCCTGAGCTATCGTTATGCTGGGAAGGACATGATATTTTTCATATAAAATTTGAGCATGTCCGGAAAGGCTGTCAATAAATACTTGCTGTTCATCAATTTCTTCAGGTTCTTTGGATGTTTCAATTGGCTTTGAAAGAGTTGTCGCTAAAACAAACAAGGCTAGCGGAATCGATACAACGAAAAATAGAGAGATGAAGAGTCTACGTTTTTTCAGTTTTTTACGGGCCATGAAAACCTTCCTTCGATTTAAAAGATTACGAGTGTAAAAGAATCTACCTTTAAGAATTTTACTTGTACTTCTAATATTTTTCAATTCTTTAGGGATAAAGTTTGAGAGAGAACACACAAAAAGCCTTTCCCATCAAGGGAAAGGCAGTGATCATGTATCTATTTTTGTAAGACTGTGCTGTTTAAAATGTCTGAGCGCATCACGATATTCTTGATCATGTATGACTTTATGAGATTTTACGGCAGCCTTTGTCAGTCCATGTGCAGAAACAGCCGGTTTTTCCGGAGCGGATTTTCCTTTATCATGAGGCTTATGAGCCAGCTTGTGCCCCATTCCGGTGGCGTTCATACAAAACGATAAACAAACGAGCAGCACGCTCAGGATAAAAGAAATCAAAAACAGATCATGATAGGCAGTCATCATAGCATCCTGCATCGATCCGTTTTGTCTGGCAGCATCCTTTTTCGTGAAATAGCCGATCAGGATAGGCACACCCATATAGACAAACAATCTTAAAAACTGAACAGCTGTCATTCTTTTGACCAGATCAGGAAGCGGGCCGCCCATAGCGGCTCCCATTAGTCCTGCTGCGACCGTCAGGCCGGTTCCTGCTGCCAGCATGATGAACAGCGCCGCAAACACATAGAGAGACGATTGATATTGCATATGAAGCCATTGAAAATTCACAAAAACGAGAATGAGAGAACCTATAATCCCCAGCATCCCTGGTCCGACTTTATCATATAACAGAGCACTCGCAATAGCTGCGATGGCCACTCCAATCAATAGAGTCATGTTTAAAAGAATGAGATGATCTCGGGATATATCATACATTTGACGAAGCAAGCCTTGAAAAGCTGCCAGACTGACAGCTACCGTAATCGTTCCTGCCGCTATGATAAATAAACCGAGCACAGGTTTAGGCAGCAGCATCTGTTTAATAGAGATGAAAGGGTTTTTCACCTTATATTCTACAAATAACAGAATGAGGAGCAAACATAAAGCAACCCCAAAACCAGCCCGTACA
Organism: Bacillus sp. FSL K6-1012; assembly: GCF_037964915.1. NCBI lineage: Bacteria > Bacillati > Bacillota > Bacilli > Caryophanales > Bacillaceae > Bacillus > Bacillus sp. FSL K6-1012. Next base: position 3,212,070 of record NZ_CP150175.1, read on the forward strand.
TAACCTGATGAAAAGCCCCATTTTTGCAGAAAAATGAATGTAAACGCTGAGGCTGCGGCCACGCATACAGATAAAATGATCCCTGCTCTGTCGAGTGATGACTGTTCCTTTTCTGATCCCCCATGATGCTCATCATAGAGAAAGAAATAACTCACTGCGACGCCGATCAAAGACAATGTGCCAAAGGTAAAAAACAGCCATCTCCAGTGGCCGTAGCTCAACGCGATCGTTCCTAAAATCGAACCGATAATAACAGAGCCATAGAACCCGCCGATAAGCACCAGTAGTGCGTAATTCCGCCGGTCAATCGGAAATGACAGGACTAGCATCGGAATCATAATCATCAGCATGACACCTGTAGCCGCTCCCTGTAAAAAGCGTCCTGCCGCCATCCAGGCAATATCGCTTGAAAATGCGAAGAGCAGTGAGCCAAGTATAAAAACGGGTAATGAAGCCAGATAGATCGGACGGGCACCGAATTTTTTCCTTAGCAGCGGTCCTGCCGGAACTAATAAAGCGAAGGCCATATTGCCGATCAATATTGGATTTACTGATGTGAAGTCACTTGTTCCAACCGTCTTCTGAACAAGGCCTTGAACTGACGACAATGCCGTGTTAGACATCAATCCCGGCCCGACCGCTAAAACAGCGAGCAAAGAAATCACCCAATAGTGTTTTGTCTTCATGTTGTCATTCCTTCCTATATGAATACATACGAAACACATCATTTTTTGAAAACAAAAGAAGCTAATAGATTTTGCATGCCATTAGCTTTCATTCGGATTCTCTCCCCATCATGGGAAATGATATTATTTTATGATAATATGTGAAAAAATGAGCATATACTCAAACATTATTCCAAACCGATTGTGTTTTGTCAATGGCGCAAATTTCAAGCACAAATCAAACACCTAAACGGCTTTTGCCCGATATCGTGACTTATGAGTCCCTGCCTGCTCCCTCAAGCGATTTAAAGCAGGCCGTTTTAAAATTAATCCTATCGGTCTTCGCTTGGGTAATGACGGCACCTTTCAATTCACTGTTTTCATCAAAATTCAAACTAATCAACCCGAATAAGTTGGTGATAAGAACAACATGTTGACCGCACATTTTTTTGTGTTCACTAGGCGTTTGCCGCCTCTAAATTGTCTATGGGTAAATATCATGAACTAATCTGCGAAATACCAATGCTAGGCAATTTTAAATGATCCGGGAGGTAAAAACGAATGGAACTGTATAAGTGTATCGAAGAAATTTTTGGCGGCTTGAAAAATCCATCGGTTAAAGATTTGGCAGCTTCTTTAAAACAAATTCCAAACGTGGCAGAATTGAGTCAACCATATATAAAGGAACCAGACCAGTACGCTTACGGCCGAAATGCCATCTATAGAAACAATGAATTAGAAATTATCGTGATTAACATTCCCCCAAACAAGGAGACAGCAGTCCACGATCATGGTCAATCCATTGGTAGTGCAATGGTGTTAGAAGGAAAACTTCTTAATTCTATTTATCGCTCAACCGGCGATCATACAGAACTCTCCAATTCATATTTTGTCCACAAAGGAGAATGTCTTATATCAACCAAAGGTTTAATTCACAAAATGTCCAATCCGACTTCCGAACGAATGGTGTCTCTTCATGTTTACTCACCCCCTTTGGAAGACATGACGGTCTTTGAAGAACAAAGTGGTGTATTGGAAAATTCATGATTTATAGTCTGAACTACTTTACTTGATTAGTTTGTTATATGTCATTTTCCAAACGCAGGAGCCTAATGAAGGAATATCTGACTTTATCATTGGTTTATGAAATGCTCCTGAGGACATATGATTTCGGATCAACAGAAGGGTTCAGCGAATGAATCCTATCTATTAAAAACAAAAAAACCCTTATAGAATAAGGGTTTACAGGTATGGAGCCAAGGGGGCTCGAACCCCTGACCTCTACGCTGCCAGCGTAGCGCTCTCCCAGCTGAGCTATGGCCCCGTATGTAACGTCATGTTTATTATAGATGATTTTTTTTTGAAAAACAAGCTGTTCCTTTCTAATTGACAGAAAAAATAAGGCCCTTTCCGGAGCCTTATTTTTCGATTTACATCATAAACAAAAGTAAAATCACGCCGAGAATGATTCGGTAGATTGCAAACGGAACAAGTTTGATTTTGTTAATCAGTCTTAGGAAGAAACGGACCACAAACAGCGCAACAACAAAGGCACAGATAAAGCCGACGATAAAAAACGGCATTAAATCGGAGCTTAAGCTGTCCCAGTGTTTCACTAGGCTTAAGGTGCTGGCTCCCATCATAATCGGCATTGCCATTATGAATGTGAAATCGGCTGCCGCACGGTGATTCAACCCGAGAATAACGCCGCCGGAAATCGTTGAGCCGGAGCGTGAAAAACCCGGCCAAAGGGCAAGACATTGGAATAAACCGACGCCGATTGCCTGCTTATATGAAATACGGTCTAGAGTGTCTGTCGTTTCTTTCCGTTTATTAATCCAATCGGCTGCAAGCATTAAAACTGCCCCGGCAATTAAGCCAATGGCCACGGTGCGGACTGAAAATAAATTTTCATCAATATAATCCTCAAACAAAAAGCCGAGAACCGCGGCGGGCACAAGCCCTACTGCGATTTGGGCAATGCTTAATTTGTGACCATGCTCTTGGTCACTCGTGATATTTTTTTTCAAGCCAAGCAAATTCAAAATCCTGTCTTTAAACACAATCGCAACCGCTAAAATAGAGCCAAGCTGAATGACAACTTTAAATGAGTTGGCTGCTTCTTCAGACATGAGACTGCCTGATTTAAGCCAGATATCGTCTACTATAATCATATGTCCTGTCGAAGAAACCGGTGCGTACTCTGTTAACCCTTCTACGATTCCTAAAATAGCAGCTACAAACAATTCCCATAGAGTCATGATTTTAATTCTCCCCATTAGACATTTATTTTTCACATAACGGGAGCCTTCCATAAATGGAAAGCCCGTCTTATATAACTATAAATGAAATTTATGCTTTATGACTCTTTGCATTTTCATTTTTTTCTTCATCGTATAGATGCGACTGCATTTTAAACCAGTCAAATAAATGTGTCGTAATGACTTTGGCAACCGCATAGCCCGGAATCGCAAGAATAATTCCGATAACACCAAACAGCTTGCCGGCGGTTAACAGCAGAAAAATAATGGTGATTGGGTGGATATGAAGGTTTTTCCCCATAATTTGCGGGGAGATCAGTTTCCCTTCAATAAGCTGAACAATTGTCCAGACGATCACAAGCTTGAGCAGCATCAGAGGCGATGTCACAATTGCGATAATGATCGCAGGCGTAATGGCGATTGTCGGACCTAAATACGGCACGATGCTTGTACAAGCCGCTATAACGGCAAGTAGCGAAGCGTAATCCAGTCCGATGATCAAATAGCCGATAAACAGCAAAAATCCAATGCAGAAGCTGACAATGATCTGTCCTCTGATATAAGAACTTAGCCGATGATTCATCTCGCTTAAAACTGTGTATGTTTGCTCTTTTAATTGTGTCGGCACAAACTTCAGTATGTAGATCGGCAATTTCTTTCCGTCCTTTAACAGATAGAAAAGAATAAATGGAACTGTCACGATCGAAATGATAATCTCAGTTAAGGCGCCGATAAAATTCCCAACGCCGGTAAAGGTGCTGTTTACAATCGTCGCTGCCTGATCTGACACCTTTGTCGCGAGATCAGATATATTAATGTTCATCGTTTGCTGCGCCTGATTGACAAAGTTACTGCCGATCAGTTCTTTTGTCTGATTCTCAACAACATCCACATATCTCGGGATGTTGTCAATCAAACTCATAATTTGCTCTTTTAAAAAGGGGATAATCGACACGATTGTGATCGTGATCAGCCCGATAATCAACAGATATAACAGCAAAATGGAATAGATTCTTCTGATTCTTCTTCTCTCAAGGAAATCAACGACAGGGTTTAACAGATAAAAAACAATGCCTGTTAAAATAATCGGAAGCGATATCGTTTTGAGCAGAACAATGATCGGGGTGAAAATAAATGATGTTTTTGTAAATACGAGAATATTTAAACCAATCAGCAGCAGAACAAGCAGGAATAAAACAAACTTGTTGTCCAAGAAGAATCGCTTGAATCTGCCGCTCCATGTTTGCAACGTCTCCACTATCGTTCCTCCGTCATACATAGTTTAAGTAAATTGTACACTATCGTACCTATAATGAAAAATAAAAACCGCTAATTGCTGGAAAAACTTCCTTATCTAAAAAATGTGATTTGATCTATCATGTGCTTTTCATCTTTTTAAGCTATAATTTAGCTATATCATACAAAAGGAGCGATATGCGTGATACGATTTGCAATAGTAGGAACCAACTGGATTACAGACCGCTTTCTAGAAGCAGCTTCAGAAGTTGAAGATTTCCAGCTCACAGCCGTTTATTCAAGAACACCTGAACGCGCCGCTGAGTTTGCCGCTCGGCATGGGGCTGCACATACCTTCTCCGACCTTCAGGAAATGGCGGCAAGCGATGGCTTTGATGCTGTATATCTCGCCAGCCCGAATGCTCTTCACAAGGAGCAGGCGATCCTCTTTATGAAACATGGCAAACATGTGCTATGCGAGAAACCGCTTGCTTCAAATACCAGAGAAACAGAAGAGATGATTTCAGCCGCCAGAGCGAATGGTGTTGTCCTCATGGAAGCAATGAAGACCACATTCCTGCCTAATTTTAAAGAGCTGAAAAAACACTTCCACAAAATCGGCACAATCCGCAGATTTACCGCAAGCTACTGTCAGTACTCTTCAAGGTATGATGCGTTTAGAAACGGAACTGTTTTGAACGCGTTTCAGCCTGAGCTGTCTAACGGCTCATTGATGGATATCGGCATCTATTGTATTTACCCTGCCGTTGTACTGTTTGGAGAGCCGAAAGCCGTGAAAGCGAACGGATACACTTTATCTTCCGGCGTTGATGGAGAAGGTACCGTCATTCTCTCATATGACGGGTTTGAGGCCGTACTGATGCATTCTAAAATCTCAACTTCCTACGCGCCTGCTGAAATCCAAGGAGAAGACGGGACAATAGTATTGGATACGATCCATCGTCCTGAACGAGTGGAAATCCGCTATCGTGACGGCCGCCTGGAAAACATTTCGCTCTCTGATCCTAAACCGGCAATGTTTTACGAAGCGGCTGAATTTGTTTCGCTCGTGAAAGAGAAGAAACAGGAATCTGAAGAAAATACATATGAACGCTCCTTGATCACTGCTAACATCATGGAGGAAGCAAGAAAACAGATGGGTATTGTGTACCCTGCTGATCAAGCCTAAAAAATCCGCCCGCGGCATGTTGCACGCGGGCGGATTTTTTTAAACGATCGGTGAGGATGCCTGCCTTTTGAAAAGCACGTTTTGTTCATATTCTTTGATATCATCAAGCCAAGCTTCTTTTACCGGCACTCCCATTTGCTCACAGTAATAATCCCAGATGGCACCGAAAGGATAGGTTTTAAATTCCTCCAACAGCGCCAGCCTTTCTGTAAAGCGCCCCTCATCCTGCAATTGTTTTAAATGGTCATTCGGAAGAAGCAAAGCGTACATTAAAGCTTTCATCATATTTCTCGTTCCGATAGTCCAAGCGGCGACACGGTTAATGCTGGCATCGAAAAAATCCAGACCGATGGCGACTTTCTCTAATGCCTGATTACGGACGATCTCAAGGGCGATTTCTCTCAATTCATCGTCTAACATCACGACATGGTCACTGTCCCAGCGAACGGGCCGGGATACGTGCAAGGCGAGTTTGTCTGTGTAAAGCAGCATCGCCGAGATCTTGTTTGATACCGTTTCTGTCGGGTGGAAATGTCCCGTATCGAGCAAGCATACCTTATGGTTCGTTAAAGCATAGGCTAAATAAAACTCATGAGACCCGACGACATATGATTCTGATCCAAGTCCGAACAGCTTGCTCTCGACCGAATCAACATTGTAATCTTCACTGATTTCCTCGCGGAATATCCGATCCAATGATTCTTTTAATCTTTTGCGCGGCGTCAGCCTGTCACTCGGAATATCCTTATAGCCGTCCGGAATCCAAATATTCGTCAAGCAAGGCGTGCCTAATTCTTTGCCGAAATACGCTCCGATGCGGCGGCACGCGATGCAGTGATGAATCCAAAACTCCCGGATGGATGGATCAGGGTGTGCGAGTGTAAGCCCGTCATCCGCTTTCTCATGTGAAAACAGTGTCGGATTGAAATCTAATCCGATACCAAGACCCTTTGCCCACTTCACCCAATTTTCAAAGTGATGCGGCTTCAGCTGATCACGTTCAACAACTTCTCCGTTTGTTTCTGCGTATATAGCGTGCAGGTTTACCCGATGCTTTCCCGGGATGAGAGACAGAGCTTTCTCCAAATCTCTTCTTAATTCTTCCGGGGTTTGCGCTTTTCCGGGATAATTGCCTGTGACGTCAATGCCGCCGGAAAGCTCGCCCTTATTCACTTCAAACCCTTCAATGTCATCACCCTGCCAGCAGTGGATTGAGATCGGAACTTGCTGCAATTGCCGGAACACAGCTTCAACATCAATTCCCCATTTTTCATATTCTTGTTTTGCGCTGTCATAATTCGCTTTTATCGTCATACGGCTCTCTCCCTTTTATTCGAAATAAAAGACTTCCTTCAGATCGATTGAAACGGGACTGTCATCGGCGTTTGTTTTCATTAATGGCGCCATTGATTTCCACCATCTGCGGCACACCTCTGCGTCTGCCATCTTCTTCCACTTTTCCTCATCCTCTATCTCTAAATAAGCAAATAACCGGCCTGTCTCTTCGTCTAAAAAAATAGAATAGTGATGCACCCCATGGGCTTTAAGCGCTTCCGCCATTTCTGGCCAAATGTCATCATGCCTCTGTTTGTATTCCTTGAATTTATCTTTATGGACGAACATGATACTCGCTTTTCTTTTCAAGCTGATCACCTCTTTTTATTTAGATAGCGCTTTCAAAACAGTTTGATGATAGGACTGAATGATGGCGCTTCTGTCAGTATCTTTAGGGATAAACACTTTAATGGGAAAGGAGTTTCTGACGGTCTTGCGGGCCTGGTTTACGTCCTTTATTTCTTTGGCAGCAATCATTTGCATCAGCAGATTTCCGATGGCTGTCGCCTCAGCAGGTCCGGCGTATACCGTTTTTCCGCTCATATCAGCGGTTAATTGATTTAAGAAGTCGTTTTGGGCGCCTCCTCCGATAATATGAAGCTGTTGAATGTTTTTCCCTGTAATGGTTTCTAGTTCTGAGATGGCTATCGCATAGATGATGGCTAAATTGCTGTAGATACAGCAGGCAAGTTCGCCTGCTGTGTGAGGAATCTGTTGGAAGGTTTCTCTGCAATAATTTTGTATTTCCTTTATCATGTCATGCGGATACAGAAAACGATCATCATTTAAGTTGATAAACTGCTGAAACGGTTTTGTTTTTCCAGCTTCTTCTGTCAGTTGCTGAAAATTGTAATCTTCTCGTAATTGTTTCCGGACTTCTTGTATCATCCACATGCCAATGATGTTTTTCAGGAAACGAATGGTGTTGTTTGCGCCGCGTTCATTTGTATAATTGTTTTTCAATGCGAGTTTATTTATAATCGGCGCTTCGTTCTCAATTCCGATTAGCGACCATGTTCCGCTGCTGATATACGCCCAATCATTGTTTATGCCTGGTGCGGCGAGGACAGCTGAAGCAGTATCATGTGTTGCGACGGTAATCACCCTGCAAGCCGGCAGATCATAGCCTGGAAACCAATCATTTCTTAGCATGCCAAGTTCCTGTCCCGGTTCAGTCAGCGGCGGAAATTGCTGTTCCTTAACAGACACGGCTTCGAGCAATTCGAGATCAAACTTTCCTGTTAAGGCGTTTAAGAGCTGTGTCGTGGACGCATTTGTGATTTCCGCTGCTGCTTTGCCGGTTAAGCAATAGCCTAAATAATCCGGCACCATTAAAATCTGCTCTGTTTTTCTCAGCAGCTCCTGGTCTTCTTCATATAATTGATAGATTGTGTTAAAAGGCTGAAACTGAATGCCTGTTTTTTGATAGATTGTTTCTTTTGATATCGTTTGCGCAAGCTTCTCCATTGTGTTCTCTGTTCTTTTATCCCGGTATGATATGACTTCTCGTAAGCGGCTGCCTTTCTCATCCAGCAAGACATAATCAACGGCCCATGTATCAATGCCGACGGTGCAGCAGTCATAGCCAAGGGCTTTCACCTTTTGCAGCCCTTGCAGGATTTGCTCTAGCAAATGATCAATATCCCAATAGCCATGTCCGTCTCTTTGCATGAAGCCGTTTGCGAATCGGTGAATCTCTTGTACTGCAAGCTTTCCTTCCTGGAGTTCGCCTATTATGACTCTCCCGCTTGATGCCCCTATATCAACAGCAGCATATATCATCCTTTCACCCTTTCTTTAGGAAGGGGGACGGCTGTCACTTTCACATTCTTTTCTTCAAGGGCTTTTACTGATACCGGATCAAGTCTGGAATCGGTAATGATGCAGCTGACATCCTGCAAAGAGGCGATATGTGAAAACTCGCGGTTCCCCCATTTGCTTGAATCGGCCATCAAAATGGTCTGATCAGATCTTTCAATCATCCGTATTTTAAGCAGTGCCTGCCACTCATTTGAGTCGCTCATTCCATGTTCCATATCAAACCCTTGGCAGGACAGAAAGGTTTTATTTACATGATAGGTTTCAAGTGAACGCTCAGCTAACGGTCCCGCAAATGATAATGATTTTGTCAGCAAGATACCGCCGGTTGAAATAACTGATATCTTTTGTTTTTTGCTCAGTTCAATGGCTGCCTTCATTGAGTTTGTAATGACGGTGAGCTCAATATCAGGGAGTATTTTCGCCATGTACCAAGCGGTAGTGCTTGCATCGAGAATGATTCGGTCACCGCTTTTTACATATTTGGCCGCTTCATGAGCAATGGCTTTTTTCTCTATTACATTTGTAATTTCACGTTCAGAAAAATGAATTTCTGACTCCTGCTGCTGAATGCTGACCGCACCTCCGTGGCTGCGGCTCAGCTTATGCTCTTTCTCAAGCTTCTCAAGATCCCGCCGAATCGTTTCTTCTGTGACAGAAAATATGTCACTCAATTCGGATACGCGGATGCTTAAACGCTTATTCACTAGTTCGACTATTTTTTTCTGCCGTTCTGCTACTAACATCGGTAACGTCCTTCCTCATTAATATCCGTCTTGCTTTTCCCATATCATAGCATACTTCTAACGCGTAAAAGCTGCCGGGACGCCGCCGTCTACTGTAATCATACACCCTGTCGTCTTTTCAGCTTTAGAAGAAGCCAAAAACGCGATTGATTCGGCAATATCCTGAGGGTAAATATTAACCAAAAGCGTTGTGCGTTTCCGATAATGTTCCTCTAGCTGATCCGGCTCTATTCCATATGCCGCAGCCCGTTCCTCCCGCCAGCTTGACCCCCAAATCGCTGAGCCTTGGAGAACCGCGTCAGGCAAAACTGAGTTTACACGAATGCCGTATTCTCCTCCTTCTGCTGCAATACATCGAGCCAAATGGGTTTCAAGTGCTTTTACCGAACTGTAGGCTGAAGCGTTTTTTCCCGCATAGACAGCGTTTTTCGATCCCACAAACACCATGCTTCCGCCTATGTTTTGCTGTTTCATTTGCTTAAACGCTTCCCGGGCCACGAGAAAATAGCCGGTTCCCAATACATTGATATTGAGATTCCATTCTTTTAAACTTGTTTCGTCAAAAGGGCTTGATGTTGCCAGCCCGGCATTATTAACGACAATGTCAATGCCGCCGTAGGTAAGCGCTGCTTGTTCAAAGGCAGACTGTACCTCATCTTCATTTGTCACATCCATTTTGACAGCCATTGCGCGTCCTTCTCCGTACGTTTCGTTTATTTCCTCGGCAATTTTTTGTGCGCCTTCTACATTCAGGTCAGCCGCGATCACGTGTCCGCCTTCTGCTGCAAAGTGCCGGCAGGCTGCACTTCCGATTCCGCCGGCGCCACCTGTTATCAATGCTACTTTTCGAGAAAATTCTGCTTCCGGCGGGGCCAGCGTGAGTTTATATAATTCCAGCGGCCAGTATTCAACATGATAGGATTCATTTTCGTTTAATGAAACAAATCGTCCGAGTGAGGCAGAGCCTTTCATTACAGCAATAGCTCTCTGGTATAAAGCACCGCTAACTTTTGACATGGCAAGGCTTTTTCCCGTATTGACCATGCCAATGCCAGGAATCAATATGACACGCGGCGCTGATTCAAAGATTTGATCCCCTTCCTGCTGATTGCGTGCAAAGTAAGCTTGATACTCTGCTTTGAAGCGCTCGATCCCTGACTTCAGAAGATCCTCCAGCTCCTGTGCATCTTGCGTTTCCGGATTCCATTCAATGTACAGCGGGACACGCTTTGTATGAACGAGGTGATCCGGACACGCAGCGCCAATTTGAGAAAGCTCCGGCGCTTGCACGCTGTTTACAAATTCTAATACCTCTTCATGATCGTCATAGGAGAGGATCATTTTCTTTTCATCGCTTACAGCTCCTCGGATAACAGGCATGATACCCGCCAGAATTTGTTTCCGCTTATCTGCTGGCAGTGACTCGTATCGCCTGCCGCCGAATCGCTGTTTTTGGTTGATGCGTTCATGAATGTACTGCTCAGCTTCTTGAATAATGGAGATCGTTTTCTCATAACACTTCTCTGACGTATCTCCCCAAGTGACTAAGCCGTGTTTTTCCATTAAGACAAGCTCGGCATTTGGATTGTTTGCCACGCCGTCTGCGATCATTTTAGACAGAGTAAATCCCGGGCGAACGTATGGCACCCATACAAACCGGCTGCCATAAATATCTTCGGCAATTTGTTTTCCATTATCAGCGCAGCAAATGCTGATAATTGCATCCGGATGGGTATGGTCAACATGATTGTATGGCAAAAATGCGTGTAAGAGTGTTTCAATGGAAGGGCGGGGATGTTTGCTGTCTATCATACAATGAGACAAGTAATCTACCATTTCTTCATCTGACATCTGGTCTCTTTCAATCAGCGGACGGATGTCATCTAATCTCAGGCCGGTAAAGTTATGCGTTTTCATTGTTGCCAAGTCTGAGCCGCTTCCTTTTACCCACATCACTTCTGTTTCGCGGCCTCTGAAATCCTTCTCCGTTGTTTTCATCGACGTATTGCCGCCGCCCCAGTTGCATACAGTGCGGTCTGCTCCGATTAAATTGGACCGATACACCAATTCTTCAACACCCTTTGGCAGCTGGGCGGCATGTTCTGATTCCCATACATGTTTCACCATTTTCATCTTCCTCCGTCCCTTTTATTTGTATCCGCTTTCATTATATATTATGTTTGTTTGTTTTTGAATACCTTTTGTTTATTTTTGTTTTTATCAAGAAACAAAAAAAGAAAGCAGCAAAGATATGCCGCTTTCTTTTTCTATTAAGATTCAATTTTAAATTTTTTCGTAATGTCTTGAAGTTCTTCCGCCATGTTCGCCAATGTTTCAGCTGAAGAACTGATTTCCTCCATAGACGCAAGCTGCTCTTCCGCCGAAGCTGCGATATCTTGAATGCCCGCTGAGCTTTCTTTCGCTACTTCGGAAATTTCCTCAACCGCACTTGATACTTCCTGTGATCCGACTGACAGCTGTTCAACCGTTGCATTCAGATTTTGTAATTCACCGGATATTTGCGATGTCATCTCGTAGATTTGCTTAAAGCTTTCAGCTGTTTGGTCTGTAATTTGCAAGCCTTCTTTAACTTCATGATTCACGGATTGGAACATAGAGAGCGACGTGCTGATTTCTCTGACAATCTCTTGAATTAATCCTTCAATTTCCTTCGCAGAATGTGCTGATTGCACAGCAAGTTTTCTGACCTCTTCCGCTACAACAGAGAAGCCTCTGCCGTATTCTCCGGCTCTGGCTGCCTCAATTGCTGCATTTAAAGCCAACAAGTTCGTTTGATCGGCAATGCCATTGATTACATTTAAGATACTGGTAATGTCCTGAGATTTTGTTTCAAGTCCTTTGACAACCGCTTCCGCTTTTTGTACGGATTCATCGATTGTCTTCATTTGGCCGACTGTGTGCTCTACCAGTTTTTCTCCGCTTCCGGCTGCCTCAGAGGACTGGATCGAAGACTTCGTAATGGTTGATGAAGCCTGAGCCACTTTTGATATGCCATGGTTCATTTGAGAAAGATGATCTGAGCTTGTTTCCAATTTCTCGCTTTGCGCCTCGTTGCCATTTGAAAATTGTTCGATTGCCAGCGTAATGTGTTCAGTCGCCTTGCTCGTTTGGGCTGCACTTGCCGTCAGTTCTTCGGAAGATGATGCCACATTTTCTACAGATGTTTGAATAACACCGATGACAGAACGCAATGATTCAGACATTTCGTTAAAGCTTTCTCCTAGCTGGCCAAACTCATTTTTCGACTGAATATCAATCACTTCCGTTAAATCTCCGCTGCTGATTTTCGCAGATGTTAAAACCAGTTTTCTTAACGGTTTGGTGATGGCGCGTATAATAAAGAGAATGAGTATGCCGCCGATCACAATTGACACACATAGAATGATAACGGCAGTGTTCAGTACCGGACTTGAAGCATCTTGCAATTCACTGACAAAGTACGTACCCGCGATTTTCCACCCTGTCAATTTATTTGTCGTAAATGCCATTTTCTTTTCTTTGCCTTCGAAGGTATATTGAAATGAACCGTCTGCTTTTGAATATACCTCTTTTGTCCAGTCGCCGGATCCAGTTGTTCCAGGCTTAATCGTCGGATGGGCGATATATTTTTTGTTGCCTGTTGTAATAAATGCAAAGCCGTTTTTACCGATTTTTATTCTCTGTGAAGCTGCCAGCACTTCATCCAGATTTAAATCAAGCGCTATGACCCCTGAGCCATCTTTTAATTGTTTGGAAATTGTAATAACGATATCCCCTGTCGCTTCGTCAGTATATGGCTCTGAGAATACAGCCTGTCCTTTTTTCGCAACAGCCTGTTTGTACCAGTCACGTCCTGTCGGATCGAAACCTTTAGGAACGCCGCTTTCCGGATATTTGTAAAGCTTTTTATTTTCTGAAGCCGCATAGATTGCTCCTACATCGGCATTTAGTGTTGTGTACTGCTTAAATTTTTCATTCAGTAAGGTTTTATTTTTGCCTTGTAATATGTCCTTATCAATCGTCTCGCTGTAATAATCAATTGCTTTTACTTTATTTTTCAATTTGTTTTCAAGTGTGCTGTTGAGTTCTTCAACGTTTCCTATTGCACTATTCGTAAGTTCCCTGTCCAGTGCGTTCCAAGCTGATTGATAACTGAAATATGCTAATACCCCAATCGGCAAAATGAGCACTGTCAGAAACGCAGCGATAAGCGGTTTGCTGATTGATGGCTGTTTGATCCAATGTATGAATTTTCCCATTCTCGATAATTCCTCCTTTAAGCTAAAAATAATATCGTCAAGCTAGGATAAAAGCTTTAATAAAAAAACTAAAAAAAACACCCAAGCGCAGAACCTTGGGTGTTTTGACTCATTATTCAATTTTGAATCGTTTTGTCATATCGCGAAGCTCTTCAGCCATGCTTGAAAGTGTTTCTGCTGATGAGCTGATTTCTTCCATAGAAGCAAGCTGCTCTTCGGCTGATGCCGCGATATCTTGAATGTGGGCTGAGCTTTCTTTTGAAATCGATGCAATATGCTCAGACGCTCCCGATACCTCTTCAGAGCTGGCAGAAAGCTGCTGAACCGTCGCACTCATGTTTTGCAGTTCTCCGGCTATCTGGTTTGTCATTTCAGAGATTCGTTTAAAGCTTGTCTCAGTTTGATCTGTGATGTCAAGGCCTGTTTGCACCTCTTGGTTCACAGACTGGAACATGCCGAGAGATGTGTTGATTTCTTTCACGATTTCAATGATGAGTGCTTCAATCTCTTTAGCTGAATCAGCGGACTGTACAGCCAGTTTTCTGACTTCTTCTGCTACGACGGAGAAGCCGCGCCCGTATTCACCTGCGCGCGCCGCTTCAATGGCAGCGTTTAGTGCAAGCAGGTTCGTCTGGTCAGCAATACCGTTAATCACGCGCAGAATGTTTGTGATGTCTTTTGATTTGGTTTCCAATCCGCGAACAACTTGTTCTGCTTCTTTCACGGACTTGTCTATCACGTTCATTTGGCCGACAGTCTGATGAACAAGCTGTCCGCCCGCACTCGCGATTTCTGTCGATTGAACAGATGAATCTGTAATGACTTCAGAAGCTTGAGCCATATTCGTCAATCCGTCATTCATCTGATAAATATGCTCCGCCGCTGTTTCGATGTTTTCATTTTGTTTTTCATTGCCGTTTGAAAATTGTTCTATTGCCAATGTGATATGCTCGGTCGCCTTGCTTGTTTGCGCGGCAGATGCCGTCAATTCCTCGGAGGAAGCGGCAACATTGTCTACCGAATCCTGAATGGCGTGTATGAGAGAGCGAAGTGAAGACGCCATATTGTTAAAGCTTTTGCCCAGTTCGCCCAGTTCATCTTTTGAACGGATATCAATCGTTTCCGTTAAATCTCCCTCACTGATCCGCTTAGATGAACCGACAAGCTGTTTCAGCGGTGTCGTGATTGATCGAATAACCAATGTCATCACGATGATACCGACGAGAATGGCTGCAATCAGGACAATTGATGCAAGGTGAAGCACAGGCTTAGCCGCATCATGAATCTCGTCCAGATACATCGTTCCGCCTATCTTCCATCCCGTTAGCTTGTTCGTATCAAAGGCCATTTTTTTCTTATCGCCGTTCATGCTGTATTGAAAATCGCCTTTATCGGCAGACAGCATCTGTTCAAGCCAGTCGCCTTTCAATTCGGTCCCTGAAGCCTCGTCAGGATGCGCAACGACCTTTTTGTCGTTCGTCATAATAAAAGCATAGCCTTCTGTGCCGATGTTCACTTGTTTCGTCGTTTTCAGCAGGTTATCGATCGTCATGTTGATTGCGATAACGCCTGATCCGTCTTTTGTCTGCTGGGCAATTGTCACAACCATTGTGTTCGTAGATGCTGTTTTGTATGGATCTGTTACGACGGCTTTGCCATTATTGGCAACCGCTTTTTTGTACCAGTCCCGTTCAACGGGATTATAATCGCTTGGCATCGGCAGATCCGGGTAACGGGTAAAGCGCCCGTCTTTGTCACTTGTATAAATAGATTCCACGTCTTTATTGATTTTAATATATTGTGAGAATTTCTCTTCAATGCTGGCATTGCTCTTTGCTTTATATTTCTTTTGTGTCAGCCATTCGCTGAAGTATTCGGCGCTGTTTTCTTTTTCTCCGATGCTGGTGTTAATGATTTCGTTTAGTTGCTGTACATTTTCTAAGGCGCTTCCCATCATCTGTCTGTCGAGCGAGCTGCTGGCAGATCCATAAGCAATCGCCGCTACTATGGCAACCGGTATGATGAGAATCGATAGAAAGGAAACCAGAAGCTTCCGTGTAATTGATCTCTGTTTAATAAGTTGGAGTATTTTTTTCATCAGTTCATTTCTCCTTTTTTATGCTACCCTTCATATCGGCTGAAAATGGGTAAATATATACATTAAAAAAGAAGAAATTCAAGAAAAATAACTAAATCCCTATTAAAAATTAGTGATTTAGACCTATTAATCATCCAATTTAAATCGTTTTGTCAAATCCCGCAGCTCTTCGGACATTTTTTCAAGCGTCTGTGCTGATGTGCTGATTTCTTCCATGGAGGCAAGCTGCTCCTCGGCTGAAGCTGCGATATCTTGAATGCCGTCTGAACTTTCTTTAGAAATAGCGGCGATATCTATAGAAGCAGCGGAAATTTCCTGAGACCCTGCCGACAGCTGTTCAACCGTCGCATTCATGTTTTGCAATTCTGCGGCAATTTGATTCGTCATTTTTGATATATGTTTAAAGCTTTGTTTTGTTTCGTCTGTCATGACCAGACCTGTTTCCACTTCTTTATTTACGGATTGAAGAACGTTTAATGATGTATGGATCTCTTTTACGATTTCGCTGATCAGCGATTCAATTTCCTTAGCTGAATCTGCCGACTGTACCGCAAGTTTTCTCACTTCTTCAGCGACTACAGAAAAGCCTCGTCCGTACTCGCCTGCTCTTGCCGCTTCAATGGCGGCATTTAATGCTAAAAGATTGGTTTGATCTGCGATGCCGTTGATAACACGTAAAATATTTGTGATATCCTTTGATTTGATTTCCAGGCCTTTGACCACTTGCTCCGCTTCTTTCACAGAATGATCAATCGTATTCATTTGGCCGGCTGTTCTCTGAACAAGTGTTTCCCCTGTGCTTGACACTTCGGTGGAGTCTGCAGAGGTTTCTGTAATGACTGCCGCCGCCCGGGCCAGCTCAGCAAGTCCGTCGTTCATTTCGTTAATTTGTTCTGTTGTCGTCTCGATTCGGTCGCTCTGGTTTTCGCTTCCGTTTGAAAATTGTTCGATCGCCATTGTAATGTGTTCAGTGGCCTTGCTTGTCTGATCTGCGGAAGCTGTCAGCTCTTCTGACGATGAGGCGACATGTTCTACAGATTCTTTGATGCCGTATATCAGCGAGCGGAGAGAGTGCGCCATATTGTTGAAGCTTTGGCTCAAAACCCCGAGTTCGTCTTTTGATTTGATTTCTATCGTTTCTGTTAAATCGCCTTTGCTGATTTTTTCTGCTGATGCAACGATGCGTTTCAAAGGCCTTGTAATCGACCGGATGACAAAATAAATCGCCGTTATTCCGGCTGCAATGGCAATGGCCAGAACAACTGATGCCATAACTAGAACCCTGCTTGCGGCATCATGGATCTCGTCGGCATACATCGTGCCGCTGATTTTCCAGCCTGTTGTTTCGCTTGTGGCGAACGCCATTTTCTTCTTCTTTCCTTTGTGCGTATATTCAAAGTCGCCGCTTTTGTCTTTGTAAAGTTTGTCTATCCACTCCCCTTCTAACTGCGTACCCGCTTTTTCACCGGAGTAGGCGATGACTTCTTTATTTTGGCTGAGGATAAAGGCATAGCCTTCTTTGCCAATACTGATTTCTTTTGCTGTTGCCACAAGGTCATCGATTTTCATATCCATGGCGACAACGCCTGATCCATCCTTTGTCTGGCGTGCAATGGTGACAACCATTTTTCCTGATGAAATGGATTCGTAAGGTTCGGTCACAATTATCTTTCCTTTATTAGCCATGGCTTCTGTGTACCAGTCACGTTCTAAAGCATTAAAGTCACTCGGCATGTCTGCGTGCGGATAGCGTGTGAATGTCCCGTCTTTGCTGCTTGAAAACACCGCAGCGACATTGTCATTCATTTGAATAAATTGTTTAAATTCTTGTTTGAGCTCCGTTTTTTTCTTGTCTTTCAACTTGTCTGCTGTCGCCCAATCGCTGAAAAACGCGAGGCTTTTTTCAGTCGTTTTGATTTTGCCATCAATAATGTTATCTAATATTTGAACGTTCTCCTTTGCGCTTTGCGTCATCTGTATGTCAAGAGATGCAACGGCTGATTGATAAGCGCTTACCGATAGTGCCGTAATCGGGACAATTAAGATCAGCAGGAAAGAAATAATGAGTCTCCTGGCAATTGATGATCTGCGAATGGTGGTGAGTGTTTTTTTCATTCCTCTTGAACCTTCTTTCAATAATTTACAAATTATATCGGCTGATATTCCTTTATCTTACATTGAAAATGAAGGAAAAAATGAAAAATAGTTCAAAACTCACCGATTTAGACAGGTCTTTTTTATTATTTCTTATACAGAAAAACAGCGCTTCATAAGCGCTGTTTTTTGCTCTTATTCAATTTTAAATTTCTTTGTCAGATCACGGAGCTCTTCTGCCATCTGCGCCAGGGTCGTGGCTGATGAACTGATTTCTTCCATAGAAGCAAGCTGCTCCTCGGCCGATGCAGCAATGTCTTGAATGCTTGCCGAGCTTTCTCTTGAAACATCGGCAATTCCGCTCACCGATGCCGATACATGCTCTGAACGGCCTGACAGCTGTTCTACGGTTGTATTCATCGTCTGCAATTTGTCTGCAATCTCATTTGTCATGCTGAAAATACTTTGGAAGCTTTCCTTTGTATTGTCTGTGACAACTAGCCCTGATTGCACTTCTTGATTAACGGCTTTAAACATGTGAAGAGAAGTTTCGATTTCTGCAACGATTTCCTGGATCAGATTCTCGATTTCTTTAGATGAATCTGCAGATTGAACGGCCAGCTTACGCACTTCCTCCGCTACAACAGAGAAGCCTCGTCCAGATTCCCCGGCCCGCGCTGCTTCAATGGCTGCATTTAATGCCAGCAGGTTTGTTTGATCAGCAATCCCATTGATGACTCGTAAAATACTCGTGATATCTTTTGATTTTTCTTCTAACCCTTTCACCACTGCTTCAGCCTGCTGAACCGACTCATTAATTGAATTCATCTGCCCGACTGTCTGCTGGACAAACTTCTCGCCTGTACCCGCGATTTCCGTTGATTGGATAGACGCTTTCGTAATGTCTGATGATGTTTGTGAGACTTGCTGGAGCCCTTCATTCATCATGTTCAGCTGATGAGAGCTGGACTCCACTTTTTCGCTTTGCTCTTCGTTTCCGTTTGAGAACTGCTCAATTGCCATTGTGATATGCTCCGTCGCCTTGCTCGTTTGTCCGGCTGATGCAGTCAGCTGTTCGGATGATGCGGCAACATTATTAACAGAGTCTTGAATAGTGCTGATAAGCGAACGCAAGGATTGTCCCATTTCGTTGAAGCTTTCGCCAAGCTCGCCCAGTTCATCTTTCGAACGGATTTCGATGGTTTCTGTCAGATCCCCGCTGCTGATCATTTTTGATGATTGAACCAGACGTTTTAACGGTTTTGTGATCGAACCAACGATAAACAGGATTAACATCCCGCCTATAAGTATTGAAGCAATCAGCACGATCATGCCTGTTGTCAGGACAGATTTTGAGGATTCCTTGATTTCACTCATATACATGGTGCCGGCAATTTTCCAGCCAGTCAGTTGATTTGTCGTATATGTCATCTTTTTATCTTCATGATTCAGGGTATACTGCAGCTCGCCGCTGTCCTTGTCATACATTTTGGCAACCCAGTCGCCAGACAGCTTTTCACCAGCCTTATGGTTTTGATGGGCGACATATGTTTTGTTTTTCGTCGCGATGAAAACATAGCCTTCTTTTCCGACTTTAATTTGTTTCATCTGTTCTAACAGTTTATCAATTGTGATATCCATGGCAACGACGCCTGAACCATCCTTCAATTCCTGAGCAATGGTAATGACCATGCTTCCGTCGCTGGCTGCCACATAAGGATCGGTCACTACGATTTCACCGCCGGCTTTCATTGCATCCTGGTACCAAGAGCGTTTTCTCGGATCGTAGCCATCCGGCAATTTTTCTTTCGGTGCCTGTACATATGTTCCGTTTTCTGCCCCTCCGTAAATTCTGGCTACATCTTGGTTAATGGAAACATATTGCGAAAACTTGGCCTTAAGCTCTTCTTGTTTGGATTTTCCTTTAAATGCGGAGCTTTTCAGTGATTCGCTGAAAAAGCTGATGCCTTTCGCTTTTGCTCCTAAATCATTTGTAACTGTTGTATTAAATGAATCGACACTATTTTTCGCATTTCCCATGATTTCCTGATCCAGTTTTCCGCTTGCTGAGCGGTAAGAACTGAATTCCAATATAAGAATCGGAATGATTAAAATCACAACAAATGAAATCATTAGTTTTCTAGAAATTGACGGTTTTGTCAGCCAATTGATAAAAGTCTTCATATCCAGCTTCTCCTTCAGGTTGATACACTATATATCGGCTGCTTTAAAAAGTTTTTAAAATCAAAAACAAGAAATTTCCTTTTCAGCTTTTTTCTCTGTCTTTTTAGCTTTCATTGCCCAAGCCTTGTGCATAGTTTATAAAAAACAAGGGGGGCTTCAGATGATTATTGTATCCGGACAATGGCTCCGTCCCCAAGACATTGAAAACTGGCAAATTGACAAGAACTTGAATCCGCTGCTAAAAGAAATGATTGAAACACCCGTTCAGTTTGATTATCATTCGATCGCTGAACTGATGTTTGAGCTTCATTTGCGCATGAATATCGTTGAATCGGCAAAAGCGCTGCATAAAAGCGGGGCGAAGTTCGCCACCTTTGTAAAAACATACGGGAATACAGCGTATTGGCGGGTTTCACCGGAAGGGGCTCTGGAGCTTAAGTATAAAATGCCGCCTTCAAAGGCGATTCGGGATATTGCAGAAAACGGCCCGTTTTACGCGTTTGAATGCGCGACGGCAATCGTTGTGATTTATTACTTAGCATTGCTTAAAACCATCGGAGAAGAAAAATTCGACGCAGCCTTTGACAGAATTATTTTATATGACTGGCATTATGAGAAATTGCCGATATATACGGAAACGGGACATCACTTTTTCCTTGGAGACTGTTTGTATTTTAAAAATCCTGAATTTGATCCGCAGAAAGCGCAGTGGAGAGGCGAAAATGTGATTTTATTAGAAAAGGACAAATATTTTGCTCACGGCCTGGGAATTTTAAACGCTCAGCAAATTATTGATAAGCTGAATTCTTTCAGACGAAAAGGAGCCGTACAGTCAGCTTATCTCCTTTCACAAGCGACCAGGCTTGATATTCCGTCACTCTATCCCATCACCCGCTAAAAACCCCACCGTCTATTTTGGGGACGATGGGGTTTCAAATGCTTTTCGTTTTCGATAGAAAGGAGCTGTGCCGACATACTGGTTCGCAGCCCATTCCATTTTTTCAAGGTCATTTCTCGTCACGATGGGATCTTGGCTGCTCCACTTGATAAACCGGACAAAATAATACCCTTTGATGGGAGCCATTGTAACTTTTGAATGAGGCCAGTCTTCAAATACAAACTCAATTTTCCCTTTCTTTTTATAAGAATATTGAAGAATGTTCATCGTCTGTCACCTCTGTTAGTTACGTTACGATTGGCAAAGCTCAGCTATCAGCGTTTTCACGTCAGAGGGCCCATTGAGCAATCCGACTGATTGCCCCGCCCACAGAGACATGTGACCAGAATCTTTGGCTGCGGCGGCATGTTTTCTCATTGGTTTTGTTAACGTGTTTTGCAATGGATAAGGAAGTGTATTTGCCTCTTCAGCTTGTTGCTCTTTCATCCATTGGTTGACTATACCCCTTGCAGACTTCCCCGAAAACAATGCGGTAAGGCGCGTGTCTGTTCCATGCGCTTCTTTTAATTCCTGTCTGTACGTTTCAGAGGCTTCGCTTTCCTCACACATAAGAAATGGAGTCCCGACCTGTACACCTTGCGCTCCGAGACAGTGAGCCGCTTGGACGCCGCGGCGGTCTGCAATTCCGCCTGCCGCAATCACGGGTACCGAAACAGCGTCTGCAGCTTGGGGAACCAGTGACATTAAGCCAATAGAAGACTCTCCGCTGACCGGCAGAAAAGAACCGCGGTGGCCGCCTGCTTCACTGCCTTGCAGCACGATGATATCCATTCCGCGCTCTTCCAGCAGGACGGCTTCTTGCGGCGAAGTAGCCGTTCCGATAAGACAGCAGCCATTTTTCTTTAATAAATGAATGCTTTCATCAGGCGGAATGCCGAACGTAAATGAACAGGCTCTTACATTGTATGTAAGAATCAGATTTATTTTTTGATGAAAATCCTCCCACTCTTCCTCCTCTAAAGGAAAAGCAGCCGCCTGTTCCGCAAACGGAATGTTCTGTTTCCATGTGTGAACCGTTTTATCGTCCGGTGTCTTCCTTTTTTCCGGCACAAACACATTTACCTGAAAAGCGCTGCTTGTCAACTCCTGCATCTCGATGATTTGTTTTTCAAGCGTAGCTGGACTGAGATATCCGGAAGCGAGACTTCCGAGCGCGCCTTCATTCGACACAGCGGCTGCCAGTCGGGGTGTGACCAGGCCGCCTGCCATCGGCGCCTGAATGACAGGCTTTGATAATGATAATGCTTTCATCCATTGAGTCATAGAAGCACCTCCTGTTATTCCATGATTTTGATATGGCAAGTTCGATGACGCGGACCATCAAATTCGCAGAAATAAATACCTTGCCACGTCCCGAGAATGAGACGCCCGTTTTCAATGATGACATGCTGTGAAGCGCCTACCGTGCTGGACTTCATATGTGCAGCTGTATTGCCTTCCATATGGCGGTCCAGCTCATGGTCCCATGGATACATCTCATTAAATCTTCGGAGCATATCTCTTTTCACATCGGGATCGGCATTTTCATTAATTGTAATGCCCGCCGTCGTATGCGGACAGTAAATCAGCGCTGCCCCGCTTGCCACTCCTGTTTCTTGAAGAAACGCTTCGACCTCGTGAGTGATTTCAACCATTTCATCTCTTTTGTTTGTTTTGATTTGCAGAGTTTTCAGCATTTGTTTCTCCTTCCAATTCCCCTTCTCTTTGCATATTCGTTCTGTGTTCTTTTTTTCCTGTTAAACCAGGCTCATAAACCTGAAGAAAACAAAAACTCCAGCTTGTTTCTGGAGTTTTATTGCCATAGATATACTCTGGCTTCATAAGGTTTTAACAGCAGTGATGTCGTATGCTTGTGCGGTTCTGTTTCCATATTCGACAATAGGAGTTTGTCAGAAGATAACGGCAATGCGGGATATCTGCAGAACGCCGGCGCACCCGTCAGATTTGCCACAATGAGCGCAGTTTGGCTCTCATTTTTGCGAAGGTATGCAAAGATTTGCTGATCTTCCGGCAGAATCAGCTCGTATTGGCCATAAATAAATACATCATATGTTTGGCGGAGTTTGATCAAGCTTTTATAAAAGTGATAGACAGATGTGTTATCGTTTATTTGCGCCTCGGCGTTCAGCCATGTGTAATTGTCATTAACCCCAATCCATGGCTTGGCATCGGAAAACCCAGCGTGAGGAGATGCATTCCATTGCATTGGTGTTCGAGAATTGTCTCTTCCCTTTTTCCAGACAATCTTCATCACTTCCTCGTGAGAAGCGCCTTTTGCGGTCTCTATGTCATACAGCCGCTTCATCGCGACATCATCATAATCCTCAATCGAAGGAAACGCCACATTGGTCATGCCGATTTCCTGTCCCTGATAAATAAA
This sequence comes from Bacillus sp. FSL K6-1012, assembly GCF_037964915.1. NCBI lineage: Bacteria > Bacillati > Bacillota > Bacilli > Caryophanales > Bacillaceae > Bacillus > Bacillus sp. FSL K6-1012. The sequence continues at coordinate 3,235,293 of NZ_CP150175.1, forward strand.
CGGCGTGCCTTTCATCAGAAAATAAACAGCGGCGAGTGCTTTTGCACTTTCCTTTAAGGAATTCCCGTCGTTTCCCCATACAGAAACAGAACGGGGCTGATCATGGTTTTCCATAAACAAAGCGTTCCAGCCGATTCCTTCCAAACTGTTCTGCCACTCTGTTAAAATCCGTTTGAAAGCAGCGATATCGATGCTTTCATTTATCTCTATATCCCACAGACCGAGATGTTCAAATTGAAAAATCATACTGAAAATGCCGGATTCCTCCCCCGCCCACTCAGCCGCCTCCTTTGCCGCGACACCGTTTGCCTCTCCGACCGTCATGATCGGGTAGCGGGAAAATGTGTTTTCCTTCAGCTCTGTTAAAAAATCCAATATGCCCTCAGCATTCATATGATAAGGAAAAGAAGGAACATAGGACAGCCCTTTCGGATTCGGCAGATCAGGCAGCCCTTCTTTTTTCTTAATATGAGAAATGGCATCCACCCGAAATCCGTCTATGCCTTTATCGAGCCACCAATTGACCATGTCATAAACGGCGTTTCTTACCTCTTGATTTTCCCAGTTCAGGTCTGGCTGCTTTTTATCAAAAAGGTGGAGATAATACTGGCTTGTCTGCTGATCATACTGCCAAGCCGATCCTCCGAAAATGCTTTCCCAATTGTTTGGCTCTTTTCCGTCTTTCCCGTCCTTCCAAATATACCAGTCGCGTTTTTGGGATTGTAAAGATGCACGTGATTCAATGAACCATGGATGTTCATCACTTGTATGATTCACGACAAGATCCATAATGAGCTTCATGCCAAGCTCATGAATATCATGAAGCAGCTGATCGAAATCTGCCATTGTGCCGAAATCGCTCAATATGTTTTTGTAATCTCTTATATCATAGCCGTTATCCGCATTGGGTGAGTCGTACAAAGGACAAATCCAAATCACATCGGCACCAAGTTCTTTTATGTACGGAAGCTTGGACCTGATTCCTTGAATATCCCCGATTCCATCGCTGTTTGAATCCTTGAAGCTGCGGGGATAAATTTGGTAGACCACCGCTTCCTTCCACCAAGCCTTTTTCATACAGCCACTCCTTCCTGCGTGTGCGGTTTTTATATCTTATGTAGAAAAAGGCCTTTGAAGCATTCATTTTTTCAGAAAAAAAGCCTCTTGCCGATGACAAGAGACTGATCAATTTTTCAGAAGCCTTTGGTCCTGATTTTCTTTGAGCTCAAAAAACAGCCGCGATCCAGCCCGGCTGTTTTTGATTAAAACTCTGTTTTTTTGATTTCGACAAATCGAATGTGATGGTCTTCAGCGTCGAGGATTTTAAACTCGCAGCCCTCCGCCTGTATCATATCTCCTGCTTCCAGCTCCATTTTTTGCGTCAGAAGCCAGCCTGCAATCGTATCAATTTCTTCATTCTCAATGGCAATGTCGAGCAGGTCGTTCACTTCATCTATTAGCGCTTTGCCATCCATCACATAATGGTGCTCGCCTTTTTTCAAAATATGCGGCGTTTCATCCTGATCATATTCATCACGGATTTCCCCGACAATTTCTTCGATAATATCCTCGACAGTGACAAGCCCCGCCGTTCCCCCGTATTCGTCTACGAGAATCGCCATATGAATCCGTTCCTTCTGCATGCGGATTAAAAGCTGCTGGACAGGAATGCTTTCAATGACCCTGATGACAGGTCTCATAATTTGCTTCAGCTTAATCGGCTGGCCGAGAAAATATGCTTTAAACATATCTTTGCTGTTGATAATCCCTAAAATATGATCCTTATCTTCTTTGATGACAGGATACCGTGTATACCGTTCGTTAATGATGAGATGAATCGCTTCTTCAAGCGACTGCTCCAGAGAGATGACAGCGATTTCTGTTCGCGGAATCATAATTTCTCTCGCCACGCGGTTGTCGAATTCAAAAATCTTATTCACATAGCGAAATTCGGACTGGTTGATTTCTCCCTTTTCATAGCTTTCTGACAGGATCAGCCTCAGTTCCTCCTCGCTTATGACAACCTCATGCTCCTTGACTGAATGAAAACCAAACAATTTCACAAGAAAGCTTGCAGAGCCATTCAATGCTTTGATAAACGGATATGTGATTTTATAAAACCAGATCAGCGGCTTTGCAATCCATAAACTGACAGCTTCAGCCTTTTGAATGGAAACCGTTTTCGGAGCAAGCTCACCCATTACCACATGCAAAAAAGTGACGATGATAAATGCAATTACAAATGTGACAATGTGGTTAAACGGTTCCGGTATGCCTGCCGCTGTAAATAAGGGATGAAGAATGCGTTCAAATGTCGGTTCACCAAGCCATCCAAGGCCGAGGGCTGTAATTGTAATCCCGAGCTGGCAGGCTGATAAATACTCGTCAAGATTGGAGATGATTTTATGTGCGGCAAGCGCCCGGCTGTCTCCGCTTTCGATGAGCTGATTGATTTTTGAACCTCTGATTTTGACGATTGCAAATTCGGCTGCAACGAAAACAGCCGTAATGCCAATCAAAACAAAAATGGCGATCAATTGTAATATAAGCAAAAAAAGCCCTTACCATAAATGGTAAGGGGCCACCTCCTTAACGTTAATTCTCATTACGACCGTTTAAGAAGATCATCACAAAGCGAAGAAGTTCAAACAGGGAAACCAGGGCGGCGGCCACATACGTTAAGGCGGCGGCGCTCAGCACTTTATTTACCCCATTCTCTTCATTGTTCCGGATGAATCCTTCTGACACAATAATTTGCTTCGCGCGTGAACTTGCATTGAATTCGACAGGCAGTGTGATCAGCTGGAAAAAGACAGCGGCTGAAAACAGAATGATGCCAAGCCCGATCAAATTCAGGCTGCCGAGAAGCATGCCTCCTAAGAAAAGCAAAGGAGCTACACCGGATGCAAAATTCACGACTGGGAAAATTTTATGTCTCAGCACAAGCGCACCATATGACTCCTGATGCTGCAAGGCATGTCCGACTTCATGGGAAGCTACGGAGATGGCGGAAATTGAGCGGCCATAATAGACCGGCTCAGATAAACGCACCACCCGTCTTGTCGGGTCGTAATGGTCTGTTAAAGCGCCTCTTACCGGTTCGACCGGCACGTCGTAAAGACCGTTTATATCTAGAATCCGTCTTGCCGTTTCTGCCCCTGTTCGACCGCTTGAGGCTTCCACTTTTGAATATTTTTCAAAGTTGCTCTTTACTTTAAATTGTGCCCAAAACGACAATCCCAATGCGGCTATTGTTAAAAATATAAACAGCATGTTTCATCATCCTTTTTTAAAGATCGTATGTTTCTTTATTACGATTATTTTAATGAGTTTTCTTTCTCGTGTACAGAAAAGCGCTTCTTCTTCCGTCTAGGCGCACACATTCCGATAAGCAAAAGGAACAAGCCGGCCGAAAACAAATAAAAAGAAAAGCCTCCAATCAGCTCTTTCAAAAAATGATGCCATGAGAAGCTATCGGAGAAGTGATTATACGAATTCAAGTCGAAAATAAACAAAATCACTGCGGATGCCGCAAGCTGGGTACCGATCAAAACCACGACGGTTCTTTGAATGATCGTCATCTGTTCCATCCTTTTTTCGCCTATTTGTTTTAGTTTATGGAGAAATCCGGTTTTATATGTTTTGTTCATTTTTTGAAAAACAATGCCGGAAGTGGGACATACTGTTATAAAAAGAGCACGGGTGTGATGAACATGAAAGTGACGAGCGAGGAAAAGGAACAGCTGAGTACAGCGATTGACCGAATGAATGAAGGGCTGGACGTATTTATCCAGTTTTATAATGAATCCGAAATCGACGAACCGCTCATTCAGTTTGAAGACGATACAGCTGATCTCATGAAGCAGGCCCGCGACCTGTACGGTCAGGAAAAGCTAAATGAGAAGCTGAATACGATTATTAAACAGATTTTATCTATTTCATTATCTGAAGAAGGGGAAAAAGAATGAAGTCAAACCGGATCTTTATTTCTTGGCTGAGATGGCCTTTATTTATCCGAATCGGGCTGATCATTCTTTTTCTGATTCTTTTGTTCGGACAAATCATTTATTTACTTGAGCCCGAGCAGTTTACTTCCGTCTTCGAAGGTATTTGGTGGGCCGTGGTTACCATCTCAACAGTGGGCTACGGAGACTATGTGCCGCACACGCCGCTTGGTCAAGCAGCCGGAATGCTGCTGATATTCATCGGCGCAAGCTTTGTCACTGCTTACTTTGCCACCTTATCCGCTGCCGCTTTCAGTAAACAGCACCGCTACATAGAGGGAAAGGTCGCTTACAAAGGACGGGGCCATGTGATTATTATCGGCTGGAATGAAAAATCAAATCGCCTTTTGAGAGAGCTTCAGCTGGCGGCGCCCTCCAAGACAGTCGTTCTGATTGATGAATCGTTAAAAGAAGGGCCGCTCATTGAAAATGTCCATTTCATACGCGGACACGCCGCTGATGATGAAACGCTGAAACGAGCCAATATTACTGAGGCGGACACAGTTATGGTCACTGCCGACCAATATAAAAGTGAAGCGGAAGCGGATATGCTGTCGGTGCTGATTCTGTTATCAGTCAAAGGATTGAATCCGCTGGCATACTGTATTGTCGAAATTCTGACAGACCGCTTTGTCACCAATGCAGAACGGGCGGGCGCTAATAAAATTATCGGGACGTCTCAGCTCTTAAGCCGCGTGATGCTGGAACATTACCGGGTCAAATTGCAGCTGTCTAAACCGCAAAGCTTAATCGAGCTGACACTCGATAAAAAAGTGAGGCTGATTTCGGTTCCTTCTGAACTGCATGGTGCCGCTTATAAAACATGCGTCCTCTATTTTCTTGATCACAACACCACTATTATCGGCATACAAAAAGAGGAAGGGCCTATGATTACCCCTCCTCTTTCATATAAAGTGCTTGAAACGGATCAATTCCTTGCGCTTTAACCCAACAAAACATCCTCCAGCTCTTTGACAAGGGAGGCGCCGATATCCAAATACGCCGGATCAATCTCTGCGTCCCGTCTCTCGGGCTCAGAAAATTGATTAAACAGCGATTGAAACGGCCCTCCTTCAGCATGATCATCAAGGCCTGCCTGGAACACCTGCCTCAGCATAAACGGAGTTCCGATACGGACAGCTGCCCCGCGTTCATCCAGACTGCCTTGTATGGCATTGACGGGAATTCTTAAAAACAAATATCCGTCTCTATCATCAATTTTATAATCAAAATAGCCGTGGTCGTACTCCCAGCCGCCGTTTATCACATAACCGAGCGGCTTCATGACTTGTTCCAGCTCTTGAAGCAAGAAAGGTTGTCCATCTATCGCGGAAGGTATCGTAATCATCAAACTGCCCCTTTTTTCGTTTATCCTGTCCCGCAGAACAAGACTTCATTCAGAGGCTGATTACATGGAAACCGTTTTTTCCTTTGCACGGCCAACCGAAAAGAAAGCGCATTCAATTAAGAAGTAAACAGTCATCGCTGCAGCAATCCCCGCTGCAGATTCCCATGAAACATAGACAACAGCTGTATAGAGTCCTAACTTTGTTAAAAGGGTGTGAGATCTGTTCAATTTCAGAAAATGGTGCACCGCATCGGTAAAAATGGCAAGCGGCAGCCCGATCAGAAGAAAGGTGTGGATAAAAAAGTGTGAGAGTGTGCCGCCAAGGTTGGAAGAAAACTCTGTATTCACGGCATCAAAGGATATGAGAATAACTAAAACAGCTGCAGAAAAACCCGCAATGATGAGATGTTTGACCACTTGTTTCATGAACATCAGCACCTTTCTGATTTTATAAAAAGCCGACCGGCAAATGCCAGTCAGCTTTCGTACATTAATCTTCGAGACGTTTTTCAAGCTCAGCTTTTTTCTCTTCAAAGCCAGGTTTGCCAAGCAATGCAAACATATTGACTTTATATGCTTCTACTCCAGGCTGGTCAAAAGGATTGACGCCGAGGAGATAACCGCTCATCGCGCAGGCTTTTTCAAAGAAATAAACAAGATATCCAAAAGTATATGCATTCAGCTCAGGAATGTTGACGATTAGGTTCGGAACATTTCCGTCTGTATGAGCCAGCATTGTACCTTGGAATGCTTTTTTGTTAACGAAGTCTACAGTTTTTCCGGCTAAATAGTTTAAGCCGTCAAGATCGTTATCGGCTTCTTCGATTGTCAGCTCGTGTTTAGGTTTTTCGACATTCAGCACCGTTTCGAACAAGTCTCTGCGGCCTTCCTGTACGTACTGTCCTAATGAGTGAAGGTCTGTTGAATAGTTGGCAGAAGAAGGATAAATGCCCTTCTCGTCTTTGCCTTCACTTTCGCCGAACAGCTGCTTCCACCACTCCGCAAAATATTGAAGCGCCGGCTCATAGTTGATAAGCATTTCAATCGTTTTACCTTTATTGTAAAGCACATTGCGAACGACCGCATACTGGTATGCAGGGTTATCTTCCAATTCTGATGTGGCAAAATCCTTGCTCGCATCAAACGCGCCTTTCATCATGTCGTCAATGTTGACGCCGCTGACAGCAATCGGCAGGAGACCAACGGCTGTTAAGACAGAATAACGGCCGCCGACATCATCAGGAATGACAAATGATTCGAAGCCTTCTTCGTTAGAAAGTGTTTTTAACGCGCCGCGCTCTTTATCAGTTGTCGCGTAAATCCGCGCTTTCGCTTCTTCCTTGCCGTATTTCTCTTCAAGAAGCTTGCGGAAAATACGGAAAGCGATTGCAGGTTCAGTTGTTGTACCTGATTTAGAGATGACGTTAATGGAGAAGTCAACATCTTCGAGAAGATCCATGACATCTCTCATATAAGACGAACTGATGTTGTTTCCGATGAAAATGACTTGCGGATTGCCTCGTTTTGCTTTTGGCAGTGTATTGTAAAACGCGTGATTAAGCGCTTCAATCGCTGCCCGCGCGCCGAGGTAAGAACCTCCGATACCGACAACAAGCAATACATCAGAGTCAGATTTGATTTTTTCCGCGCTTTTTTTAATGCGCGCAAATTCTTCTTTATCATAATGTTCAGGGAGGTCCACCCAGCCTAGAAAATCGCTGCCCGCGCCTGTTTTTTCATGAATATTATGGTGTGCTGTTTTTACAAAGTCGCGTAAATATGTAAGTTCATGTTCGTTGAAGAAAGTCAACGCTTTTGAGTAGTCAAAGCGTACATGCGTCATTGCTTGTCCCTCCATAACGGTATAATGTTTTCATCTTTCACTTTATATGAACTTATCTGTGAAATCAAGTCAAGAAGAAAGGACGGAATGACTGCATTCCGTCCTTAGAAATCAGAGTGACGCGCGAAGGATGGCAAGCACGTCATCTTTGTTCAGTTTTTGGAAGTTGCCGAAGCCGCCATGCTCCATTTCTTTGGCTGCGATATCAGCAATCAGTTCCAGTTTTTCCTCTCCGATATCATAGTCGGATAAACGGGAAGGCGCACCCAGACTTGTCCAGAACGCAGACAGCTTGTCGATTCCTTCAAGCACGATTTCTTTATCCGTTTTGCCTTCTGTATCAATGTCAAACATATTGAGCATAAGGTTTTTAAAGCGGACGACATTTGTATCAAGCGTGTATCTCATCCAGTTCGGGAACAGGATCGCGAGTCCGCCGGCATGCGGAATATCGTAAACAGCTGATACGGCATGCTCCATAGTGTGAGAAGCCCAGTCGCCGAAGTAGCCCATTTGAAGCGTGCCATTCAGAGCGATTGTGCCTGCATATAAAATCGTTTCACGATGTTTGTAATTTTCCAGATCCTCCAATAGTTTTGGAGCTGTTTCGATTACCGTCTGCAGAACGGCAAAGCACATTCTGTCTTGCAGCGGTGTGTTTTCGACATTATGGAAGTATTGTTCAAACACGTGGCTCATCATGTCAACCATACCGTAAACCGTTTGATTTTCAGGCACTGTAAACGTATTTTCAGGGTCTAAAATCGAGAACCGCGGATGAGTTACATTGCTTCCCCATACAAATTTCTCGTTTGTTTCCCAGTTTGTAATCACAGAGTCAGGGTTCATTTCAGAACCTGTAGCAGCAAGGGTTAGAACGGTACCGAACGGCAGTGCATCTTCGGCTGTTACTTTCTTGCTGAAAATGTCCCAAGCGTCTCCGTCGTATTTTACTCCCGCAGCGATCGCTTTTGTGCAGTCAATGACACTTCCGCCGCCCACAGCAAGCAGAAAATCAATATCATGCTGTCTGCATAGGTCAATGCCTTTTTCCACAGTTGCAAGACGCGGGTTCGGCTCTACCCCCGACAGTTCATAGACAGCGGCGCCTTCTTCTTTTAATATGCCTGTTACCTGGTCATAAAGGCCATTACGTTTAATGCTTCCGCCTCCGTAGACAAGCAGAACATTTTTACCGTATTGCTTTAATTCTTTTCTTAATTGTTCAAGCTGGCCTTTTCCGAAGATCAGCTTCGTCGGGTTATAATAAGTGAAATTTTCCATTGTAAAACCTCCAAATATTGCTGTATCAAAAAACAGATTAACAATTGTAACATAAGTCCAAAGAAAAAGGGAAGCAGCCGGATCGGCTATTTCCCCCTTTTGTTATAGAGATGCTTTTAAAATAGCGAGTACATCTTCTTTGTTAAGTGATTTAAACTGGCCGAACGTACCGTTGGCCATTGCCTTGTCGGCAATTGTGCCGAGCTGTTCGTCATTTATATCGTAGTCAGCCAGACGGTTTGGAGCGCCTAGGCTTGTCCAGAAAGCAGACAGCTTGTCGATGCCTTCCAGCGCGATTTCCTCATCTGATTTTCCAGATTCTTCTACATCAAACACACGCACCGCAAGCTGCTTCATGCGGCCCGGGTTTTCTGATAATGTATGTCTCATCCAGTTCGGGAAGAGAATCGCAAGTCCGCCGGCATGCGGAATGTCGTAAACGGCTGAAACGGCATGCTCGATATTATGAGTGGCCCAATCCCCTCTTGCGCCCATTGACAGCATCCCGTTTAAAGCGATTGTCCCTGTGTAAAGTATCGTTTCACGCAGTTCGTAATTTTCAAGATCATTGATCAGCTTAGGCGCTGTTTCGATGACTGTGCGTAAAAGAGATTCACACATGCGATCCTGGTAAGGTGTGTTTGATACATGGTGGAAGTATTGCTCAAACACGTGACTCATCATATCAACCATTCCGTAGATCGTGTGGTTTTTAGGAACAGTAAATGTGTTCACTGGGTCCAAAATAGAGAATTTAGGGAACACGAGCGGGCTTCCCCAGCCATATTTCTCTTTTGTTTCCCAGTTTGTAATAACTGAACCTGCGTTCATTTCAGAGCCAGTTGCGGCGAGAGTCAAAACAGTTCCGAACGGTAAAGCTTCCTTCGGCTGGTGTTTTTTCGTTACGATATCCCACGCGTCACCATCATACTTTGCCCCCGCAGCAATCGCCTTTGTACAGTCGATGACACTTCCGCCGCCGACAGCCAATAAGAAATCAATGTTGTTTTCTTTGCAGATCGCAACACCTTTATTAACAGTCGACACACGCGGGTTCGGCTCTACGCCTGCTAATTCATGCACCGTGACACCGGCTTTATTCAGCTGTTCCATCACTTGATCATAAAGGCCGCTGCGTTTAATGCTTCCGCCTCCGTAGACTAACAATACATTTTTTCCGTAAGGTTTCAGTTCCTCCGGGAGTTTTTCAACTTCTCCGCGGCCGAAAATTAATTTCGTCGGATTCCAATATGTAAAGTTTTGCATGACATCTCCTCCTTAGATTTTCATTATGCAGAATGCCTGCGCTCCATGTAAAGCAATCAGCTCTTTCCGTTTTCAGCGTATCGGGCAGTTTTCATTTGCAAGATGCTGGGAAAGAAACAGATACAAGCTGAGTTTGGGCCGTTTCGTCCGGCTACTCTCAATATGGAGAATGCATGTATAGATTCTCCATTTTGTCACAATCTATAACTGTTTTAATAATTCATGGAGGAGGTTGCAAAACATGAGTACAATTCAGAGAATTTGCCTTGTATTAACAATCATTGGCGCTATTAACTGGGGACTGATCGGATTTTTCCAATTTGATTTAGTAGCGGCCATCTTCGGCGGCCAAGGGTCAGCTCTTTCCCGTATTATTTACGGTCTTGTCGGAATCGCCGGCTTAATCAACCTCGGTCTGCTGTTTAAACCAAACGAGGAAAGATCACGTGAAGAGGCAGCAAATCCTGAAATGCGATAGGATAAAAAAAAGCACCGAACATTCCTGGGGACTGACCCCATAAGATGAGACAAATAAAAAACACCTTCAAGTTTGAAAACGGATAGTTGTTATCCTTAAATAAGACTTGGAGGTGTTTTTTGTATGGGAACAAGAGTGAGTTATCCGATTGAAGTCAAACAGAAGGCTGTAGAAATGAGATTGGCAGGCGTACCTATGAAAGAGATCATGCAGGAATTGAATATCAAGAATAAGACGCAGGTTCAGACATGGGTTAGATGGCATAAGGCTGGGGATACACATCGATTTGAACAGCCTGTTGGTAAGCAATACACTTACGGAAAAGGTCCGGAGTATTCTTCCGAATTAGAGAAACTGCAGGCAGAGAACCGTTATCTGAGACAACAGAATGAAGTTCTAAAAAAGTACAACGAATTGGAAAGGAAGTTGATAGCCAAACGTCAGTCGAACTTGTAGAAGTATTGCACAGCACAATGACCGTACAGAATATCTGTGTTCATTTAGGTATTTCACGAGCATCTTATTATCGTTGGAAGAAGAACCTGATGAAAGATCATCCCAAGTGCCATTTGGAAAAACAAATCGGCACGTTGTGCCGAGAGCACAAGTATCGATATGGATATCGAAAAATTACAGCTATATTAAAAAAGGGAATGCGTATTAACCATAAAACGGTTCAGCGTATCATGCAGAAAAATCAGTGGCAGTGCCGGGTTAAGGTGAAAAAGCGCAAGAAGAATGGGCAGCCATATGCCGTGGTTGATAATATATTAGATCGGAACTTTCAGTCCGATCATCCTCTTGAAAAACTAGTAACGGATATCACATATTTGCCTTATGGACAGAAACAATTGTACCTTTCCAGTATATTGGATGTATACAATGGAGAAGTAATTGCTTTCACGATTGGAGATAAGCAGGACACAGACTTTGTCTTAAACACACTTGATCAGCTGCCAACACTGCCTCAGAACTGCGTGTTACATAGTGACCAAGGATCTGTGTATACATCTTATGAGTATCAGAAAGCTGTTAAAACAAAAGGCATTACCATGAGCATGTCCCGCAAAGGGACGCCCGCTGATAATGCCTCCATCGAATCGTTTCATTCCTCACTAAAGTCTGAAACGTTCTATCTTAACAGCATTAATCGAACCACGACCGCCATCGTAGAACGCACTGTCAAAGAATACATTTATTATTATAACAACATTCGTATTCAAACGAAACTAAACAGCCAATCACCGATAAGCTATCGGCAATTGGCTGTATAAAAGGTGTTTTGATCCCTGTCTCAAAAACGGGGGTCAGTCCCCTGTCCGGTGCTTTTTTCATGCTTATTTTTTGATAAGGTCTTTACGGTTGGACATTTCAATCCACTCTTCAAGCTTATCTTTTAATGTGTTGAAACCTTGTGGTGCAGAAGCTTCTTCGCTTACTTGCGCAGCTTTAGGTTTTCTTGGTTTGCTTTCTTTTTTCTCAGGCGCAGCTTGTGTCGCACGAATAGAAAGGCTGATTTTTCCTTTTTCTTCATCAACAGCAAGTACTTTTACTTGTACTTCGTCGCCAACTGAAAGGTGCTCGTTGATGTCTTTTACGAAACCGTGAGTCACTTCAGAAATGTGTACTAAACCTTGAGTTTCTTCATCTAATGCAACAAACGCACCATACGCTTGTAATCCTGTAACTTTACCAGTGTAAACACTGCCCACTTCAAATTTTGCTGCCATTCATAACAACTCCTAAGTTAAATTAAATATCTGTTTATACGCAATTTAAAATTATATCATACATGTCTCATTTCCGCAAAGGAAACTTTTTTTAATATGATATCAGGTTTAAGCATATCAAAAAGAGGGCATACTGCAAATACCAAAGGCTTTCTAGTATTCCCCCTTTTATTGGATGCGAACAAAAGGTTCGTATCTTTTTTTATGTTGTTTTGTGTAAGAAGCGCTTCATTCTGACCAATGCTTCTTGCAGCTGTTCAATTGATGTCGCATACGAACAGCGGATATATCCTTCTCCGCTCGGCCCAAACACATTACCGGGAACAACGGCTACTTTTTCCTGCATCAGCAGCTCCTCGGCAAACTGTTCTGAGCTCATCCCAGTGCTTTTGATGGATGGGAAAGCATAGAAAGCACCGCTCGGATGGTGGCAGCTGAGACCGATTTCATTTAGCGTTTCGACAAACAAATTACGCCTTCTTCGGTAGCTCTTTTTCATCTTTTCTACGTCTTCTATTCCGTTTTTTAATCCTTCAAGCGCTGCATATTGCGCCATTGCAGGCGCGCACATCATCGCATACTGGTGGATTTTAAGCATCGCGTTGCGAATTTCTGAAGGCGCCGCGGCAAAACCGAGTCTCCAGCCTGTCATGGCAAACGCCTTTGAAAATCCCGAAATGACAACCGTCCGCTCTTTCATCCCCGGGAATGCTGCTATGCTTGTAAATTCCTCATCGTATGTCAGTTCTGCGTAAATCTCGTCGCTCAGTACGATCAAATCATGTGTTTTGGCAAACTCAGCAATTTCATGTAACTCTTTCTTTGAGTAAACCGAGCCGGTCGGATTCGAAGGCGAACAAATGAGAATGGCCTTTGTTTTTTCGGTCACTGCCGCTTCAAAATCCTCAGCAGTCGCTTTAAAACCTTTATCAGCCGTCGTATGGACATGAACAGGGACGCCGCCTGTCAAAGACACAAGCGATTCATACGCCACAAAACACGGCTCAGGAATAATCACTTCCTCACCGGGATTTACAATGGCGCGGATCGCAATATCCAAAGCCTGACTCGCCCCTACCGTCACAATCAGTTCATCGTCAGGAGAGTATGTAAGACCAAACCGGCTGCTGACATAACGGCTGATTTCCTCCCTCAATGAGTATAAACCTGCATTAGCGGTATATGACGTATACCCTTGTTCAAGGGAAAGAATGCTTGCTTCACGGACATTCCAAGCCGTTACAAAGTCAGGTTCTCCGACTCCTAAAGAAATAACCCCTTCCATCGTTGCCGCCAAATCAAAGAATCTGCGGATGCCGGATGGTTTTATTTGTTGTACATAATCGGATAAATAAGAAGTCATTTACGGTGACACCACGATTCTTTTGTCGTCGTCTCCCGTTTCAAATACTTTGCCGTCATGCTTGTATTTTTTCAGGATAAAATGTGTTGTCGTAGACACAACTGAATCAAGAGTTGACAGTTTATCAGATACGAAACGCGCAACGTCAGACATTGAATTGCCGCGGATCACGACAGACAGGTCGTATACGCCTGACATCAGGTAGACTGATTCTACCTCCTGGAATCGGTAAATCCGCTCCGCCACTTCGTCAAAACCGACTCCGCGCTTCGGAGTGACTTTCACATCAATCATGGCTGTCACGCCTTCATGGCCGTCCACCTTCCGCCAGTCGATCATAGCGGAATAATCGATAATAACCTTTTCTTTTTCCAATTTGTCAATGATCGCTTTTACTTCATTTACAGGGATACCGGCCATCTTTGCGATTGTTTCTAGATCGGCGCGGCTGTTTTCGTCTAAAATTTCTAATATTTCTGTTTCTTTCTCGGTCAATTTCATTCAATTCACACCTTTGCAATGTCAAGAAATCTCATGACATTATATCACGTTTTTTGACGAATGCTAAGAAAAAACGAGGAGAAACTTCCGCTAGAACTGACAATTTCAGGGCATAATACAGGACATCCTATGAAGGGAGTGACGGCAAAATGGAGGCGGTTACACCAATAAGGCGTGTTAAAGTCGGAGGAGTACATGTATATTATGAGCACTATCAAAATCCAGGCAAACAAACAATTGTCTGCGTACACGGTTTTTTATCTTCTGCTTTCAGCTTCAGAAAATTAATCCCCTTGCTTCGGGACCAGTATGACATCATCGCGCTCGATTTGCCTCCTTTCGGCCAATCAGAAAAATCAAGGACATTTATATATACCTATCAAAACCTCGCCATGCTTATCATCGGACTCCTGGAGCACTTGCAAGTCAAACAGGCGGCGCTTGTCGGGCATTCGATGGGAGGACAGATATCGCTGTCGGCTGCTCTATTAAAGCCTGAGCTCTTCTCGAAGATTGTGCTTCTTTGCAGTTCAGGTTATTTAAAACGCTCGCACCCGACGATTATCTTCGGGACTCACCTCCCATATTTTCATCTTTATATCAAACGCTGGCTTTCCAAAGAAGGCGTGATGAAAAACTTATTAAATGTCGTTCACAACAAATCGCTGATAGACGAGGCGATGATTGACGGCTACGGCAAACCTTTTCAAGATGAACAGATTTTCAAAGCAATGACGAGGTTCATCCGGCACAGAGAAGGAGATTTACAGTGTGAGGAATTGAAAAAAATCAACAAACCCGCTTTATTGATTTGGGGCGAGGAGGACAAGGTGGTTCCGTTGAAAATCGGCGAACGCCTGCACCGTGACCTGCCGGATTCCAAACTGTATTCATTGCGGGAAACAGGGCATTTGGTGCCGGAAGAACGCCCTGAATTCGTTTCCGAACGAATTGCAGAGTTTATCACAGAATAAAAAAACCGGTTTGTATACCGGTTTTTTCAAGGCGTGCAAGAGCTGCTGTCTTTAATGAACAGCAGCTGGCCAGCCACATTCCGGCAGCTGTCGATCGGAAGTGTTTGTTCAAAAGAAGCTTCGAAAATATGCTGTATGCTTTTCGCTAACACTTCAGGATCGTCTTCATCATAGACGGCCTGTACGACATCAACAGCCTCCGTTTCATAAAAATCTTCACCATATTTAAACGGGTCCCATTTGGCAATGACATTGATCATTTCCCTGACCGCTTGACTTTCTTCCATTTTCATCACCGCTTATAATAAAATTTGCAGATCTATTTTATCATAGTTACGCTAAGAAAAATAAACATACATAAGAGGTGGAACAGAATGAATTTTGATAAACAAGAACAGCGCCTCGGCACCCAATCCGTCAAATGGGACAAGGCAGGCGAATTATTCGGCGTGACAGACGCACTCCCGATGTGGGTGGCGGATATGGATTTTCGTGCGCCGGAAGCCATAACAGAAGCATTAAAACAGCGTCTGGAACAAGGGATTTTCGGATATACAGCTCCAGATCAGAAAACAAAAGATGCAGTGTGTGCATGGATGCATAACCGGCACAGCTGGAAGGTGAACCCGGAAAGCATTACATTCAGTCCCGGTGTGGTCACAGCTTTAGGCATGGCGGTTCAGGCTTTTACAGAACCAAAGGATCAAGTGATTGTCCAATCCCCTGTTTACACGCCTTTTTACCATATGATTGAGAAAAACGGCCGGCGTATTTTACATAATCCTCTTAAAGAAAAAGACGGAACATATGTAATGGATTTTGAAGATTTGGAGACAAAAATCAGTGATCCGAGCGTCAAAATGTTTATTTTATGCAATCCGCATAACCCTTCAGGGCGTGCCTGGGGCCGGGAAGATTTGCTGAAGCTCGGCGAATTATGCCTTGAACACGGCGTTACAGTCGTTTCAGATGAAATTCATTCCGATTTGATGCTCTACGGAAATACCCATACACCGTTCGCCTCTCTCTCTGACGATTTCGCTGAGATTTCTGTGACTTGCGCAGCACCGAGCAAAACGTTTAACATCGCGGGTTTGCAGGCGTCAGCAATTATTATTCCAGACCGGCTGAAGCGCGCCAAATTTTCAGCAAGCCTGCAGCGAAACGGTTTAGGCGGATTAAACGCGTTTGCCGTGAGCGCAATCGAAGCCGCTTACTCAAATGGCGGGCCGTGGCTTGATGAACTGATATCTTATCTTGAGAAAAATATGGATGAGGCGGCAGCCTTTTTGACCAGCGAGCTCCCGAATGTCAAGATGATGAAGCCTGATGCGTCTTACCTGATCTGGCTCGATTTCCGCGCATACGGCCTGTCTGATGCAGAGCTGCAGCAAAAGATGCTGCACAAAGGGAAAATTATTTTGGAGCCCGGCAAGAAATACGGCCCTGGCGGAGAAGGATTTATGCGTTTGAATGCAGGGTGCCCTCTGGCAACCTTGCAGGACGGACTGCGCCGAATAAAAACAGCGTTGGAGTAAATATTCGTCACAAACGCCTTTACGCATCAATCGTAAAGGCGTTCTTTATAAAGAAATTTTGTATTTTACTTCTAATGATAAGTGTTATAATAGATTCATATTTTATACGAAAGGATTTCACTCGAATGGAAATTCTAAAAGACTATCTCCTGCATATTTGCTTTATTTTGTTTCCCATTCTTCTTTACCAAGTGTTTTGGCTTGGAAAACCGTCAATCCTTGTACCAAAAATCAACAACGGATTGGTCACGTTATTTGCATGCGGCGCCTCCGTTTTATGCATTATCTTCCCTATACAGGAAATGGACTACATCCAATACGGTCTTCAAATCATTCCTGTCATCATTTGTTTATTTTACATAAACACTGCTTCCGGGCTAACAGTCGCCGCATCCGTCTTATGTTTTGAACTGCTGTTTTTTGAGCCTTCCGCCATTTTTGTTTTTACTTTGCTGCCTTTTCATATCATCATCCCAATTTTGCTTCAAAAAAAGTGGCCATTCATGTCCAAAGCGAGAAAACTGCTGCTGTCTTTATTCATCGGTTGCTTGGAGATCTTCTTATTTTTCGCCTCCATCTTGGTTTTTTCCGCCGTGAATATTTTAAATTTTCAAAATTCAGAATCCTTATATTATGAGGCAGCTGTATCGGGTTTGTTCCGCTGCATCGTTCTTCTTTTAAGCATTTATATTATAGAAAGCATCGCAGAAAATATCGCCCTGCGTTCCCAGCTTATTCATTCGGAAAAAATGGAGATTGTGAGTGAACTTGCGGCAAGTGTGGCTCATGAAGTTAGAAATCCGCTGACAGTTGTCCGGGGATTTGTCCAGCTGCTTTTTAATGATGAATCCTTTCAAAACAAATCCAGTGCGGATTATAAAAAGCTTGTGCTGTCAGAGCTTGACCGGGCTCAGGGCATTATTACAAATTATCTTGATATCGCCAAACAGCAATTATATGAAAAAGAGATTTTTGATTTATCTTCTCTTATCAGAGAGACGAGCTCCCTCATGATTTCGTATGCCAATTACAAATCTGTGACAGTAGAGGCGGACGCCGAGCCGGACCTTTTGGTATACGGGGATGCAACAAAGCTGAAGCAGGCTGTGATCAACCTCATGAAAAACAGCATTGAAGCCGTTCCCCCGGGTAAAGGGGTCATCCAAGTTTCAGCCAAAAGAAGCGGCCATATGATCGTAATCAAAATCTCAGATAACGGTGTCGGCATGACGGATCACCAAATGCAGAAGCTGGGTGAACCTTATTACTCTTTAAAAACGAACGGAACGGGACTTGGACTGACTGTGACGTTTTCCATCATTGAACACCATCACGGAACCATTTCGTTCAGCAGCAGCTTTCAAAGAGGAACCATTGTGACGATCAAGCTCCCTGCCGACCTTCCTCACTAGCAAATCAATTGGAACTTTTATAGAATGAATGCGAGGTGATAACAGATGAGTACATTTGAGAAAGGCTCTATCGTAAAAGGGTTTTACAAAACAGGTGTATACATAGG
The DNA here is from genome assembly GCF_037964915.1 of Bacillus sp. FSL K6-1012. Lineage (NCBI taxonomy): Bacteria > Bacillati > Bacillota > Bacilli > Caryophanales > Bacillaceae > Bacillus > Bacillus sp. FSL K6-1012. The sequence goes on from NZ_CP150175.1 coordinate 3,253,141, forward strand.
AGAAATAACAGATTGCAGACCGCAGCATTATTTAGTCAAAATCAAGGCGGTTCTTACCCATCCCGCTCAAGGAGACCTTCACAATCCAAAACAGGCAGATGTGCCGTTTTTCCATGAGAGAAGAGCGCTCGCTTTCGGCGAACAGACCAATATCCCTCATCATATGGTGAAGCCCTATGACAGTGAAGTGCCGGATTATAACGAGTCTTTGCGGGAAGCGGTTGCACAGCTGAGAGCCAAACTGACCGGAGATGATTCAGAATGGGCAAAGCGCTCCCTGAATAATCTGGACGTTTTAGAAAAAGAATACTTCACTCGGCCATAACCCAGTCTGACAAAAGATTGGGTTTTTTATGTGGCGCGCCGGAACAGTTCAGATAAATCAATCCTCTCGCCGATTGTCGGCGGTTTTGGTTTTTCAAGATACTGCTTATCCTGCTCGACAAGCTTAAAAAGCTTATAGGCTGTAAGAGCATCGTCAAGCGCCTTATGATGGGTGCCGGTTCCTTTATCTCCGTACTCTTCCGCGGCCTTCCACAAGCCGGTCAGTGTCCGGTCTCCAAAAAAGTTTTTATATTCAAGCGATAAATCTCTCATCTCCCCTTTAAAAGGGAAAGGAATATGGTTAAACATACAATTTTGCTTCAGCACTTTCATATCCATGTTTCCCCATGTGATGATCGTGCAATTTTTTTCAGGATCAAGCTCATTTAATTTACGGATAAAGTCCTCGAACCTCATCCCCTCATCTACCTGGTTTTGCGTAATGTTTAAAAATGATCTGCAGCGTTTCGTCAGCTTGGGGAATTTTTTCGGCCTGATATAACTCGAAAACGTCTCAACTACTTCACCATTAACCGACTTTACAATTCCTGCTTCAATGATTTCCGGAAAAAAATTTTGCGGACTGTATTTTCCTTCGGGCATCGTAAATTCGAAATCAATAATGAGTAAGTTGCCTGCCTCCACTATTTTTACACCTGCCTTTCCTCCGATCAGAAGAATGCTATCTTTATAGTATATCAATTCTCCTTCTCTTCATTTCTTCATTTTCTAAAAATAATGAATTTTCCCAGCCGCATTGTTTCTTTTAAATGGTGCACTGTTTCTTTATAATTAGTAAGGAACCCGAAATAATAAGAAGGTGATGTTATTTCTATCCGCAAGAAAAACTTTGTCATTGTGTGGCTGGCGAATTTCTTTGTATCAGCCAGCACAACGATGATCGTCCCGTTTCTCTCCTTGTATATTGAGACGCTCAGCACCTTTTCCAACAGCTTTGTGCAAAGGTGGAGCGGTTATGTGTTCGGCATTACATTTTTAATGGCTTTTTTGGTATCCCCATTCTGGGGGCGGTTCGGAGACAAACGCGGTTACAAGAAAATCCTTTTGACAACCGGAACCGGCATTGCCGTCAGCATTTTATTAATGGGCTTTGTCACGTCGGTTTATCAATTGTTTTTTCTGCGTATGGCAATGGGACTTGTAACCGGATTTATCCCGACATCCCTTGCAATGATTTCCGCGCAGACGCCTAAAAGCTCAGCCGGCAAAACGCTTGGCACGCTCCAAATGGGGCAAGTGTCCGGAAGCTTGTTCGGCCCGCTTTTGGGAGGCGTTCTTGCTGACCACTTCGGCTTTACGTATACCTTTTTTATCACATCCTTTGTGATTTTCTCAGCCGTTCTTCTCGTGTTATTCGGGGTCAAAGAACAGCCGCTCACAGAGAAGATAAATAAACGTCAGTCTTATACGAGAAAAGAAGTGCTCTCCTATATTTTTCACCAGCCCGCGCTTTGGGTCATGATGCTGTTAACCATGCTGATTCAAACAGGAAATTTCAGTATCCAGCCGTTGCTCGCTTTATATGTAAACGAGCTGCACGGATCTGACAATCTGGCCTTTTTCTCCGGCATGGCATTTTCGGCAACCGGACTCGGCAGTTTGCTTCTGGCAAGAAAATGGGGAGATTTAGGAGACCGCTACGGCCACCGCCGCATCTTAATCGGGCTTTTAATCGCCGCCTCTTTATTTTTTATTCCGCAGGCACTCGCTTCTTCATTCAGTGTGCTGCTTGTTTTCAGGTTTTTATTCGGGATGGCGATGGGCGGCCTTCTGCCATGCATCACAGCGGCAATCCGCGTTCAGGCTCCCGGCTCCATCCAGGGAGAGGTCCTCGGCTACAATGTCAGCTTTCGCTTTTTAGGAAACGTTCTCGGACCTCTTCTCGGCGGTATTATATCGAGTCACTTCAATATCTCTGCAGCCTTTTATGTCACAGCATTTCTCTTTTTCGCAGGTGCCTGCCTGCTTTGGATCATGAAGAAATTCCAAAAAGAATCGTATGCCAAAGCAAGCTGATTCTCAGCAAAAATTGAGGAGTCTTCTAAATTTAACCTTCTCGTAAACTCAAAAGAATGGTACGATATGGCTAGAATTTAGGAGAAAAGAGAGTGACCATGTTACGAAAAATTATCGGATGGATTTTGCTCCTTTGCATAATCCCATTGTTTGCATTTACAGTTATCGCTTCCGGAAAAGAAGTAAAACAAATGAAGTCCCTGGATCAGGTGCTTGATAAGAATATTGATTTGAAAGAGATCAGCCTTGTTCAGAACAGCTACATGTACGACAGGGACGGATCTCTGGTCTCGGAAATCGTCAGCGATGATGAGAACCGTGTGCTGGTTCCCTTCAAGAAGATTCCCGAAGAAGTCAAACAGATATTTTTAACTTCCGAGGACCGCCATTTTTACGAACATAAAGGCTTTGACTTTATGGGGATGGTGCGGGCGGCCGCTTCCAACGTGAAGGACAAAAAGATTGACCAGGGGGCCAGCACCATCACACAGCAGCTTACAAGAAACTTGTATTTGAGCCACGAGCGCTCCTTCAGCCGCAAACTGACTGAGCTCGCGTACTCCTATCAGCTTGAGAAAAAGTATACGAAAAATGAGATTCTTGAAGCCTACCTAAATACGATTTATTTTAATAACGGCGTTTATGGCGTCGGATCAGCTGCTGAATTCTATTTCAGCAAACCGCTGAAATCTCTCACACTGGGAGAAATGGCTTTTATTTGCGCTATACCTAATAACCCTACATTATATGATCCTCTCAAGCATTTTGACTACACGAAAAGCCGTCAAGAACGCTTGCTTAAAGGGTTAAAAAATGCCGGAGTCATTACGGACAAAGAGCTGAAAAAAGCCGTAAAACAAAAAATCAAACTGGATGTCGAAGAGAAAGAAGACAAATATCCGGACTACGTTTCCTACGTAAATGATGAATTCACTCAACTAGTGTCTGAATCTGAAGGCTTTGATAAGCGTCTTCAAAAAGCGTCAGGAAAACAAAAAGACAAGATAGAAAACGAGCTGTCCGCCAGAGTCAGCACACTTCTGAAAGACGGCGTAAAAATTTATACCGCACTTGATCCGTACATGCAAAATCAAGTCGTGGCACAAATGAATTCGAAGCTTCCGTATGCGGGCGTACAGGGCGGAGCGGCTGTGATTAATCACCAGACGCATCAAGTTGTCGCTCTATCCGGCGGCAAAAACTATCATAAGTATGATTTTAACCGTGCCTACCAAGCATACAGACAGCCAGGGTCATCCATTAAGCCGCTTCTCGATTACGGACCTTATATTGAACAGACAGGTGCGACGGCAAGCAGTACAATTGATGCCGGCAAATTTTGCAGCAGGGACTACTGTCCGCAAAACTACAATAACCGCACATACGGCACAGTAACGCTCGATACAGCGTTTAAAAACTCGTATAATACACCGGCCATCAGAATGCTGGACCGTGTTGGCATCCAAAAAGCATTCAGCTATATTGAGCCGTATCATTTTTCAAAGCTTGTCAACAGCGACTATCTTCTGCCGGCGGCGCTTGGCGGATTTACACACGGCATGACGCCTCTTGAGATGACAAAGGCGTATACAACATTCGGCAACAGCGGAAGCTACTCGCCGAGCCACGCGATTACAAAAGTGACGGATTTAAAAGGAAAAACGATTTATAAATGGAATGACAAAGCGACACAGATATTCAGCGTCCGCACAAACATGCAGCTGAAAAAACTGATGTCTTCCGTTGTCAAAAGCGGGACAGGGAAAAAAGCATATTTCAAAGCGCCTTATATCGGCGGTAAAACGGGAACCTCAAATGATTATCATGATATGTGGTTCGTCGGCCTGACAGATACGTACACAATGGGTGTCTGGGTCGGAAAAGATACACCGAGCAGCGTTGAATACCTTCACAGTATCAGCCCTCAGCTTTCCATCTGGAAAGGAACGCTGCAGGCAGCTTATTAAAGAATCGGAGGGGATCTGCAGTGACATCAAAACAAATTCCAAATCGCGTATTGCTGTTTGACGGTGTGTGCAACTTATGCAACGGTGCCGTTCAATTTATCATAAAGCGTGATCCAAACGGTTTGATTTCATTTGCATCGCTTCAATCGGAAACAGGACAGAGCCTGCTGAAAAAAAGCGGGCTTCCGACTGAGCATTTTGACAGCTTTGTCTTTATTGAAGACGGCCAGGTTTACACTAAGTCAACTGCAGCCATAAAGGTTTTCAGGCATCTGCGGGGCCCATGGCGGCTCTTCGTCCTGTTTTTTGCAGTTCCGAAACCTGTCAGAGATATACTCTATTCTTTTATTGCCAAAAACCGCTATAAGTGGTTCGGCAAAAAAAATGAATGTATGCTCCCCTCCCCTTCTATAAAAAATAGATTTTTACCATAAACGAAAAAATGGCTAGCTTACACAGGTAAGCTAGCCATTATGCTATTATAAAGCTTGATAAATATGAACAGAATACCGATAACAAATGTAAACCAAAACAGCAGTTCCAACAGAATGAATCCGACCAATGACATGATAGAAAGTGTTGAATAAATCCGGTAAACAACGAACACAAAGTAAGCAAGTGTAACAACTGCAAACCAGATCACAATCCAGATGACATTTTGCAATAGCACAAAGGATAAGATCCCGCCGCCTAAATATATGATAGAGCCCATTCTGACTGTTTTCAGGTTGTTTCCTTCCGGATCATTTGCGAAAAACAGCAGTGACAGCTCAGTCACGGTATTTGCAATTAATTTCAGAGCGGACAGAACCATAAAATATAAAAGTGCAAAGGCCGCAAATAACGCAAGTCTGATTCCTTTCTCAGAGAAGTAATCGAGCATCCCATCGTACATTCCAAATGAAGACAGCATCTTCAATGCATAGAGTGAAGTTGAAATGGATAAAGACGAACTAAAAAGCAGGATCGCAATCAGCGGAAAGTATCCTGTCAAATAAGTATTTTTCATATAAAAAAGTCCCTTTCTGTAATCTACCTCATTTATTATGGAGGACTTAAAACACATTGACAAGATAAATTATTCCATTTTTTCTCCTTTTTACGAATTACGGTCCCAAATCTTCACAAAGCGGCATTTTGAGAGTAAAGTAGTACGCAGGAATCATAAAACGTAAGGAAGTTTTATATGAAAAAAACATTAAAACTGCAAACCAGACTCACCATATTTGTCTGTATCGTCGTGTTAATCGCACTGCTCATCACCTTTTTTACTGTCGGTGCCCAAACCTCTAAAAGGATACGTGATCAGGAAAGAGACACAGCGCTGCAAACGGCTGAAATGGTTGCCGACGCACCGATTACTGCCTCCGCTTTGGAGAGCGGAAAAAACCAGAAGGAACTGCTCAGCTACACGCTGGACGTCCAGAAAATTACCGGCACAGAATTTGTCGTTGTCATGGATATGAACGGCATTCGCAGAACCCATCCGGACCACAGCAAAATCGGAAAAAAATTCAGGGGCGGAGATGAAGCCGAAGTATTAAAAGGACATGTCCATATCAGCACTGCCTCAGGCACGCTTGGGAAATCGCAGAGAGCGTTCGTGCCTGTCTACGCTAAGAATGGAAAACAAGTCGGAGCCGTTGCGGTCGGCATCACAGTGAATGAAATTGACGAAGTCATCAGCCACAGCTTACGGCCGCTCTATTTTATTATTTGCGTCAGTATATTCGTCGGCGTCATCGGAGCTGTTATCGTCGCACGCACGGTGAAAAATATCATGTACGGACTTGAACCGTATGAAATCGCGACACTTCTTCAAGAACGGAGCGCCATGCTTGAATCAACGAAAGAAGGCATACTCGCTGTCGATGAACACGGTAAAATCAAGCTTGCCAATGCCGAAGCAAAGCGCCTTTTCATTAAAATGGGCATAGAAACAAATCCCGTCGATCAGGATGTCAATGACATCCTGCCGAAGAGCCGTCTGAAAAATGTCATTGAGACCCGAAAACCTCTTCAAGACAGAGATGTGCGCATTAACGGATTAGAGCTTGTATTTAATGAAGTGCCCATCCAGCTAAAAGGACAAACCGTCGGAGCGATTGCGACATTCCGGGACAAAACCGAGGTAAAACATTTAGCTGAACAGCTTTCCGGTGTTAAAATGTATGCAAACGCACTGAGAGCGCAGTCTCATGAATTTATGAACAAACTGCATGTGATACTAGGTCTCGTCCAGCTGAAAGAGTATGACGATCTTGGAGATTATATTAAAGATATTGCCATTCAGCAAAAATCAGAAACGAGTGAAATCATAAATGATGTTAAAAGCTCCGTGCTGGCCGGATTTCTGTTGGGAAAACAGAGCTACATACGAGAGCAGGGCGCAAATCTCGATATTGAATGCAGCGGGGTTATTCCAAACGCAGCAGATCCTTCAGTCATTCATGAACTGATTACGATTATCGGGAATCTCATCAACAACGCCTTGGACGCTGTTGCCAATATGCCGAAAAAACAAATCACGATGTCCATGCGTTTTCATGACAAGATATTGGACATCGAAATTACCGATACAGGAGCCGGCATGTCCGAAGAAGACCAAGTCAAGGTATTCGAACAAGGCTATTCAACAAAGGGCAAAAACCGGGGATTCGGCCTTTATTTCACCCAGCAAAGCATGGAGAATTTAAAGGGCCAAATGATTATCACCAGCGAAAAAAATGAAGGAACCACATTCAGTCTTCGCATCCCGTACGAACCGAAGGAGGAAAACCATGATTAATGTACTAATAGTTGAAGATGACCCCATGGTGGGTGAATTAAATAAACGATATTTAAGCCAAATAGAAGGCTTTCAGCTGAAAGGTATCGCCTCTTCCTTTCAAAGCGCTCTGCATATTTTAGGAGAGCATCATATCGATCTTATTTTGCTTGATATTTATATGCCGGGCAAAAACGGGCTTGAGCTGCTGACGGAATTGAGAGCCCAAAATGAAGCGGTTGACGTGATTGTCATCTCTGCGGCAAGCGAGCTGGACGTCATCAAAAAAACACTTCGTTACGGAGCTGTGGATTACTTAATCAAACCGTTTGAATTTGAACGTTTTCAGACTGCCCTTTCTGATTACAGACGAAAACAAAAAGTGTATTCCACCCATCGAAACATGAGCCAAAAAGAATTGGACGCGGAACTGTTTCATAAGAAGGAAGCGACAGAAAAAGTGCACCTGCCAAAAGGGCTGACAAAAAGCACGCTGAAGCTGATTTGGTCCAGCATTCAATCCTTTGAAAACGAGTCCTTTACGACAGAAGACCTGGCAAATCATACTGAAATATCTCAAGTATCCATCCGAAAATACTTAAAATTTCTTGAGGATATACAGGTTCTGAATGTCGAAATGGCGTACGGAACGATCGGAAGACCAGTGTTTCAGTACAATGTCAATACAGGCAACCTTAACGGAATTAAGCAATATTTATAAAAAAACGCACTGTTCATGTCGAGCAGTGCGTTTTTTTCTGTCACATCTCTTGCCAAGGTGCTTGAACCTTTCGCCAATAAGCTATACAAGAATAATAAAGGACTTTTTTGTATATTTGAGTATATAATTCTAAAAATACTTATTTTTTAAAAAATAATGCGTAATTCTATTTATTTCTTGTAAGTAAAATGATAAATTATGAGTGGTTAGTTGATCCCTAGACTAAGTCATAAGTCACACTTCAGAAAGAGATGTCACGGTTTTCCGCCCGGAACACCTTCCGCATCCTTCTCTTCCCCGCCTTTCGAAGGAAACATTCACGCCACACTTACTAAGGGAAGATCAGAACTGTCTCAGCTCATTCTAATTGTTATTATCTGAAAATTTTATCGATTCTAAGAATTGAGTGAGGCATCCCATCTCATGACTGACCGGATCAGCTTAGGCCAAATTTTTCTGGGGGGTTATATCTTGAATAAACGCAAAATCGGATTGGCGATGTCACTTGTAATCGCAGCGGGCACCATTTTAGGCGCATGCGGAAACAGCGAAAAAAGCAGCGGAAACAGTGAGGGCAAAAACAAATTCAGTGTGGCGATGGTCACCGACATTGGCGGGGTTGATGACAAATCTTTTAACCAATCAGCATGGGAAGGCATCCAAGCCTTCGGTAAAGATAATGGCCTGGAAAAAGGAAAAAACGGATACGACTACCTGCAATCTAAATCAGATGCAGATTATACAACAAACTTAAATAAATTAGCGCGTGAGAATTTCGACTTGATCTATGGCGTTGGTTATTTAATGGAAGATTCAATCAGTGAAATCGCCGATCAGCGCAAAAATACAAACTTTGCGATTATTGACGCAGTTGTCGATAAAGACAACGTCGCAAGCATTACGTTTAAAGAGCAGGAAGGCTCATTTCTCGTCGGAGTGGCCGCAGCTTTAACAAGCAAATCAGGAAAAATCGGATTTGTGGGCGGCATGGAATCCGAGTTAATCAAAAAATTCGAAGTCGGCTTCCGTGCAGGGGTTCAGGCCGTAAAACCTGACGCAACTGTCCAGGTGAAGTATGCGGGCGGATTCGATAAAGCGGACGTTGGAAAAGCAACCGCCGAGAGCATGTATAAGTCAGGCGTTGATGTGATTTACCACTCCGCAGGCGCCACCGGCACAGGTGTCTTTACAGAAGCCAAGAACCTGAAAAAAGAAGACCCGAAGCGTGATGTTTGGGTGATCGGAGTCGATAAAGATCAATACGCAGAAGGCCAAGTAGAAGGAACAGACGATAACGTCACCCTTACTTCCATGGTCAAAAAGGTTGATACAGCAGTTGAAGATTTAACAAAGAAAGCAAGCGAAGGCAAATTCCCCGGCGGAGAAACTCTTACATACGGACTTGATCAAGACGGAGTCGGCATTTCTTCCTCTAAACAAAACCTATCGGATGATGTAATCAAAGCAGTTGATGATTGGAAGAAAAAAATCATCGACGGATTAGAAGTGCCGGGAACAGAGAAAGAGCTGAAAAATTTCAAAGCTGAATAAGAATCGCGGGGATAAGGAGAAGAGCCCTTATCCCTTGTTTTTCTTTCAGAGCAAAGCTGCACATGTCCTTGCGGCTTTTCTATTGCCAGTCTCTTATTTAAAAGCATCTTGAAAAAAGGAGCGGTCAATTCTGTGGAATATGTCATTGAAATGCTCAATATACGCAAGGAGTTTCCCGGTATCGTCGCAAATGACAACATTAATCTTCAGGTCAAAAAAGGCGAAATCCACGCGCTGCTCGGTGAAAACGGAGCGGGCAAATCAACTTTGATGAACGTCCTTTTCGGGCTGTATCAGCCAGAAAAGGGGGAAATTCGGGTCCGCGGTGAGAAGGTGCACATCAACAGCCCGAACAAAGCGAATGATCTCGGAATCGGCATGGTGCATCAGCATTTTATGCTTGTCGATACATTTACAGTTGCTGAAAACATTATTCTCGGGAAGGAGCCGAAAAAGCTCGGGCGGATTGACCGAAAACGGGCTGTCCGAGAGGTTCAGGACATTTCCGACCGATACGGACTTCAAATTAATCCCGAGGCAAAAGTAGCTGACATATCCGTCGGCATGCAGCAGCGTGCAGAAATTTTAAAAACCCTCTACCGCGGGGCTGACAATCTGATATTTGATGAACCGACAGCTGTGCTGACGCCTCATGAAATCAAAGAGCTCATTCAAATCATGAAGAACCTCGTCAATGAGGGAAAATCAATTATTTTAATTACCCATAAACTGAAAGAAATCATGGAGGTTTGTGACCGCGTTACCATTATCCGCAAAGGAAAAGGCATCAAATCACTGGATGTCCGGGATACAAATCAAGACGAGCTCGCCAGTCTGATGGTCGGCCGCGAGGTATCGTTCAAAACAGAAAAAAAAGCGGCTCAGCCGGGATCTGAAGTGCTGGCGATTGACAGAATCACTGTAAAAGATACTCGCGGAGTAGAAGCTGTAAGGAATTTATCGCTTTCTGTCAATGCCGGAGAAATTGTCGGCATAGCCGGCGTTGACGGAAACGGACAGTCAGAGCTGATTGAAGCGATTACAGGACTCCGAAAAACGGAGTCTGGAACCATTTCCTTAAACGGAAAACAGATACAAAACCTGACGCCGAGAAAAGTAACGGAATCCGGAATCGGGCATATTCCACAGGACCGCCATAAACACGGCCTCGTTTTGGATTTTCCGATCGGTGAGAATATCGTGCTCCAAAGCTATTACAAAAAGCCTTATTCAGCATTCGGTGTTTTACATAAAGGCGAAATGTATAAGAAAGCACGCAGCCTGATCAGCGAGTACGATGTCAGAACCCCCGATGAATATACACACGCGCGGGCATTGTCAGGCGGAAACCAGCAAAAAGCAATAATCGGAAGGGAAATTGACCGAAATCCTGACTTGTTAATCGCCGCCCAGCCGACTCGCGGCCTTGATGTCGGAGCGATTGAATTTGTCCATAAAAAACTCATTGAACAGCGTGATGCCGGAAAAGCCGTTCTTCTTCTATCGTTTGAGCTGGATGAAATCATGAATCTCAGTGACAGAATCGCTGTCATTTTTGAAGGCAGCATCATATCCAGCGTCAATCCGCAGGATACGACTGAGCAAGAGCTCGGCCTCTTGATGGCGGGAAGCACGCAAAAGGAAGCGGGGAAAGCAAATGGTTAAACGACTCTCTCATTTACTCGTGCCGCTCATTGCAATCATGCTTGGCTTGCTGGCCGGCGCACTTATTATGCTTGCGAGCGGATACAGTGTGATCAGCGGCTATTCCGCTTTATGGAATGGGATATTTGGAGAAATCTATTACATCGGGGAAACCGTCCGGCAGATTACACCTTATATTTTATCCGGATTAGCTGTTGCTTTCGCGTTCCGAACCGGGCTTTTCAATATCGGGGTAGAGGGACAGCTGCTAGTGGGCTGGACAGCTGCCGTTTGGGTCGGAACGGCGTTTGACGGACCGGCATATATTCATATGCCGCTTGCACTGATCACAGCGGCTGCAGCAGGCGGTTTATGGGGATTTATTCCCGGCTTTTTAAAAGCACGGTTCTATGTTCATGAGGTCATTGTCACCATTATGATGAATTATATCGCGCTGCATATGACCAATTATTTGATTTCAAAAGTCCTGACAGACAATCAGGATAAGACGGAAAAAATTCACGAATCGGCCTCACTGCGCTCGCCGTTTCTTGAGCAGATTACGGATTATTCAAGGCTTCACTGGGGGATCGTCATCGCCCTTCTCGCAGCTGTTGTTATGTGGTTTATGATTAACAAAACAACGAAAGGCTTTGAGCTTCGGGCAGTCGGATTCAACCAGCATGCGTCCCAGTACGCCGGTATGAGCGTGCGGAAGAATATTATGACCTCCATGCTCATTTCAGGAGCTTTTGCAGGCCTTGCAGGTGCCATGGAAGGCCTGGGAACGTTTGAATACGCAGCTGTCAAAGGCGCATTTACCGGCGTCGGCTTTGACGGTATTGCCGTCGCTCTTCTGGGCGGGAACACTGCGGTCGGTGTTGTGCTTGCGGCAGCTTTGCTTGGCGGCCTCAAAATCGGGGCATTAAATATGCCAATTGAATCAGGCGTACCTTCTGAGGTTGTCGATATTGTGATTGCCATTATCATTCTGTTTGTTGCTTCAAGCTATGCCATTCGTTTTGTCGCGGATAAATTGAAGAAAAAGGGGGCGAACTAAGTGGACTTTCTGCAGATTGTATCAATCATTGTCCCTGCCACACTCGTATACGCAGCCCCGCTTATTTTAACCGCTCTCGGCGGCGTATTTTCCGAGAGATCAGGCGTCGTCAATATCGGCCTTGAAGGCCTTATGATTATCGGAGCATTCACCAGTGTTTTATTCAATTTATTTTTAGGCCCTGAATTGGGAGCCGCAGCACCTTGGCTTTCGCTCATTGCCGCTATGGCAGCCGGCGCGCTGTTTTCACTGATTCATGCGGCAGCGGCGATATCGTTTCGCGCTGATCAGACAGTCAGCGGCGTCGCCATTAATATGCTGGCGCTTGGGGCTACTTTATTTATCGTAAAGCTGATTTACGGAAAGGCGCAAACAGACAAAATTCCCGAGCCTTTTTATAAAACAAGTATTCCCGGCTTGAGCGACATCCCCGTATTGGGAAAAATCTTCTTTTCAGATGTCTATTATACGTCTATTCTCGCAATTGTCCTGGCCTTTATTTCGTGGTTTATCTTGTTTAAAACCCCGTTCGGCCTCCGTATTCGTTCCGTCGGAGAACATCCGATGGCGGCCGATACTATGGGGATCAATGTTTACAAAATGCGCTATATCGGCGTGATGATCAGCGGATTGTTCGGCGGCCTCGGGGGCGGCGTATATGCGTCAACGATTGCCCTCGACTTTACGCACTCTACCATTTCCGGGCAAGGCTTTATCGCACTCGCCGCCCTTGTATTCGGAAAATGGCATCCGATCGGCGCACTCGGCGCTGCCCTGTTTTTCGGATTCGCGCAAAGCTTAAGCATTATCGGCTCACTGCTCCCTCTTTTTAAGGACATACCGAATGTATATATGCTGATTGCCCCTTACGTATTAACCATTCTCGCCTTAACCGGCTTTATCGGACGCGCAGATGCGCCAAAAGCAAATGGTGTGCCTTATATCAAAGGAAAACGGTAACCACATCTCCCTGGGAAGCGGCTTCTCAGGGATTTTTTCTGCTCCAAAATACCCAATTAATTTAGTTGTTTATTAATTATTTAACTTAAAAAAATATCCTTTGTTAGCGCTTTCTTGTAGACTGTAACAAACAATACATGGGGGTGTATGACAATGGGAGCAATTCACAAAACAGAGGAAGTTTTACCTGAGCACAAAGACGCACAGGAGAAAAGCCTGTTTAAGAAAATATGGACTTGGGAAATCGGCGTGATTCCTCTCCCATTATATACAGCATTAGCTGTCATTATTATTCTTGCGGCCTATTACAACGAGCTGCCTGCAAACATGCTGGGCGGTTTTGCCATCATTATGATTTTAGGTGTCTTTCTTGGCGATATCGGCCAGCGGATTCCGATTTTAAAGGATATTGGCGGTCCTGCTATTTTATCTTTGTTTGTGCCATCTTTTTTAGTTTTTTATAATGTGTTGAATCCATCATCATTAGATGCTGTAACCAATTTAATGAAAACGTCTAACTTTCTTTATTTCTATATCGCTTGTCTTGTTGTAGGAAGCATTCTTGGAATGAACAGAACTGTTTTAATACAGGGATTCATCAGAATGTTCGTTCCTTTAGTAGCGGGCACAATTGCGGCGGTTGCGGCCGGCGTGCTCGTCGGATTCATCTTCGGCTACAGTGCCTATGATTCCTTTTTCTTTGTCGTTGTGCCGATTATTGCCGGGGGAATAGGTGAAGGAATTTTGCCGCTCTCGATTGCTTATTCGCAAATATTGGGGTCTTCCGCTGATGTGTATGTGTCGCAGCTGGTTCCTGCCGCTATCATTGGAAACGTTTTTGCTATTATCTGTGCTGCTTTAATGAAAAAACTGGGCGAAAAACGTCCTGACCTAAACGGCAATGGGCGTCTCGTTAAATCTAAGAAAGCGAACGATATTTTCAATCAAAAAGAGGCTGAAGCTAAAATTGACTTTAAACTGATGGGAGCCGGAGTCCTGATCGCTTGTACGTTCTTTATTTTCGGCGGTTTACTGGAGAAATTTATCTTCATCCCGGGCGCTATTTTAATGATTATTTCAGCAGCTGCAATCAAATATGCAAATATCCTTCCGAAAAAAATGGAGGATGGCGCGTACCAGCTTTATAAGTTTATTTCATCAAGCTTTACATGGCCGCTTATGGTAGGCCTCGGGATTCTCTTTATCCCTTTAGATGACGTGGCGTCTGTGATTTCTATTCCGTTTGTCATCATTTGTATTTCAGTTGTCGTTGCCATGATTTCTTCCGGATATTTTGTAGGCAAGCTGATGAACATGTACCCTGTTGAATCCGCAATCGTTACCTGCTGTCACAGCGGTCTCGGCGGAACGGGAGATGTCGCCATTTTGTCCGCTTCAGGAAGAATGGGCCTTATGCCATTCGCCCAAATTTCTACACGTCTTGGCGGAGCTGGAACTGTCATTTGCGCGACGATTTTACTTCGCTTTTTCACTTCATAATCAGAAAAAGAGTTCCGTCTTAGACGGAACTCTTTTTTTATTTGTTCACAATCCGCATATACTCCCTGGGCCCAAACGGCCTATCCTTAGATTCCGCCTCACTCATTTTAGTTGACAGGTGATGCTCCAATAAATACAGTTCCCAATCATCATTGTCTGCCACACGGGCACGGCCGTCATATTGATTCAGCATGAATGCCCCTGCACATATCGAGCAGAATAAACCTGAGCACATAAGGACCTTTCTCTTCACCATGATCAGCTCCTTACATACAGCTTGATCAGGAGCGATTTTAAATATACAAATAACCTGATTTTTGTTAAACTTATTTTAAGGTCAAAAGAACTTGTAAAATTCATTCGCGGCAGGTTGAAGCATGGCGGCTTCCAAAAAAGTGCGATATAATTTGGACTGGGTCGTTTGACCGTATATTCTAATTATTTATACATAGAACAGGTTTCAATTAAAGAAAAGGAGGTCTTGTCTTTGCAGCTCTTACATTTTGCTATTTTATCGCCTTTTGTATTTGCTTTTATCATTCCCTTTCTGGCAAAATACGCAAAAAGAGTGCATACGGGCTGGTTTGTTCTGATCCTGCCCGTCTTGCTGTTTATATACTTTCTTCCAATGATCAGAATGACTCAGTCGGGAGAAACATTACGATCGGTATTGGAGTGGATTCCTTCATTAGGCATTAACTTTACCGTTTATGTAGACGGTCTCGGACTGCTATTCGCCTTACTGATAACGGGGATCGGCTCGTTGGTCACTCTTTACAGTATTTTTTATTTATCGAAAGAAAAAGAACAGCTTGGGCCTTTTTATGTCTATTTATTAATGTTCATGGGCGCTATGCTCGGTGTTGTTCTTGTTGACAACGTCATGGTTCTCTACATGTTTTGGGAGCTTACCAGCCTTTCGTCCTTTTTGCTGATCGGATATTGGTACAAGCGTGAAAAATCTCGCTACGGCGCCGCAAAATCGCTCTTGATTACGGTAAGCGGCGGACTGTGTATGCTGGGAGGATTCATTCTCCTTTATCTGATCACAGATTCATTCAGTATCAGAGAAATGATCAATCAGGTTCAGTTGATTGCCGGCCATGATCTATTTATTCCGGCGATGATTTTGATTTTACTAGGCGCATTTACAAAGTCCGCCCAGTTTCCTTTTTACATTTGGCTGCCTGACGCCATGGAAGCGCCGACGCCTGTCAGCGCGTATCTCCATTCAGCAACGATGGTCAAAGCGGGAATTTATGTGATTGCAAGATTCAGTCCTATTTTCGCCTTTTCAGCTCAGTGGTTTTGGATTGTTTCTCTCGTCGGGATTTTCACCATGGTTTGGGGTTCATTCCATGCCGTCAAACAAACCGACTTAAAATCCATTTTGGCGTTTTCAACCGTCAGCCAGCTCGGCATGATCATCTCGATGCTTGGTGTCAGCGCTGCAGCCCTGCATTACGGCCATACAGAATATTACACAGTTGCCGCCATGGCTGCCATTTTCCATCTCATCAATCATGCTACCTTTAAAGGAAGCTTGTTTATGGCAGTCGGCATCATTGATCATGAAACAGGCACACGGGACGTCAGAAAGCTCGGCGGACTGATGGCGATCATGCCGATTACATTTACGATTTCCTTGATTGGCACATTTTCAATGGCTGGTCTCCCGCCGTTTAACGGATTTTTGAGTAAAGAAATGTTTTTCACCAGCATGCTTCGTGTGACACATGTCGATTTGTTCAACGTCCAGACGTGGGGAGCGCTGTTCCCTGTCCTCGCTTGGGCAGGAAGTGTGTTTACATTTATCTACAGCATGAAACTGCTGTTTAAAACATTTAAAGGCAATTACCAGCCTGAAAAACTCGAAAAACAGGCTCATGAAGCGCCGATTGGAATGCTCGTATCACCTGTCATTCTTGTTGCGCTCGCTGTCAGTCTCTTCTTTTTCCCGAATATATTGTCCTACAGCTTGATAGAGCCTGCGATGAATTCAATCTATCCGACACTGCTGGACAGCCATGAGAAGTTTCATGTTCATATTTCGCAGTGGCACGGGTTTACAGCCGAAGTTCTGATGACACTGGGCATTATCGCTGTCGGTACGATCGGATACTTGACGATAAACAAGTGGAAAGGGATCTATAAGCTGTTTCCATCGAAACTCACGCTCAATCGGTTATACGAGAAGCTCCTGACCATCATGGAAAAAGGCTCTTATCGAGTGACAAAACAATATATGACCGGATTTTTGCGGGATTATCTTCTATATATCTTCGCTGGATTTATCATTCTGATGAGCGGGGCTCTCGTTTTGAAAGGCGGATTTTCCTTTACAACTGAGGGTATGGCGAAAATCGGCATATACGAAATGATTCTGACACTTGTCATGATCAGCGCGACAGCGGCGACTGTATTCGCCCGATCCAGACTGACGGCGATTATTTCACTTGGCGTTGTCGGTTATACGCTTGCATTGTTTTTTGTTATTTTCAGAGCGCCCGATTTGGCTTTGACCCAGCTGGTCATTGAGACGATTTCCGTCGCCCTGTTTCTGCTTTGTTTCTATCATTTGCCGAAACTGCGGCTGAAAAAGAAAACGAGAACGTTCCGAATGACAAACTTTATCATTGCTTTAGGAGTCGGCATTATTGTCACCCTGCTCGGTATTGCATCCTCAAGCCAGCGGACAAAAGACAGTATCGCCTCCTTCTTTACAAAGCACAGCCACGATCTTGGCGGAGGAGATAATGTCGTCAATGTCATTCTCGTTGATTTCAGGGGCTTTGATACAATGTTTGAAATTACAGTATTAACGATTGCCGCTCTCGGCATCTTCAGCATGATTAAAACAAAAGTAAAAGAGGAGGGGAAAAGCGGTGAATGAACAAAAAACAAATGACTTGATTCTTCAAACCGTGACAAAGCTTGTATCCTTTATCATTTTGCTTTTCTCTTTCTATTTATTTTTATCGGGGCATAACGCCCCTGGAGGAGGCTTTGTCGGCGGGCTGATCACGTCCTCTTCCATCGTTCTATTGCTCTTGGCTTATGATTTAAAAACCGTGCGTTCCATTTTGCCGGTTAATTTCATTTACGTCGCGGGAGCCGGTCTGCTGCTCGCTGTCTTAACAGGCGTTGGCTCTTTTGTCTTCGGAGCGCCCTTCTTAACCCACACATTCGGTTACTTTCATCTGCCGATTTTAGGGAAAACGGAGCTCGCCACGGCGACGCTTTTTGATTTAGGCGTTTATCTTGTTGTCGTAGGCATTACGATGACCATTATTCAAACGATTGGAGAGGAAGAATAATGGAAATCTTAATGGCTGTTACAGCAGGTATTATTTTTATGGCTGCTACGTATTTGCTGCTGTCTAAAAGCCTGCTTCGGGTCATTATCGGAACAGCGCTTTTGAGCCACGGCGTTCATTTAATGCTTTTAACTATGGGAGGATTAAAAAAAGGCGCCGCTCCGATTTTGAGCGAGCATGCCAAGTCATTTGTCGATCCGCTTCCGCAAGCCCTGATTTTGACGGCTATTGTCATTTCATTTGGAGTTACATCCTTCATCCTCGTCATGGCGTTTCGGGCCTATCAGGAATTGAAATCGGACGATTTGGATCAAATGAGGGGAAATGATCAACATGAATAATTTTGTTATATTGCCAATTCTGATCCCGCTCCTGTCCGCCATTCTGCTGATTTTCATGAACAAACACATCATGCTCATGCGGATCTTCAGCACTGCGGCGTCGGCAATCGGGATTGTGATCAGCGGCATACTCGTACAGACTGTCTTTACTAAGGGCATCCAGACACTCAGTTTGGGCGGCTGGAAAGCCCCCTACGGAATTGTGCTTGTTGCAGATCAATTTGCCAGCCTGCTTGTTCTCACCACGGCAGTCATCGGATTATTGGTTGTGCTTTATTCCTTCCGTTCTATCGGTGAAAAACGGGAACGTGCCTTTTATTATTCCGGCGTGCAGTTTTTGCTGGCTGGTGTAAGCGGAGCGTTTTTAACAGGCGATTTATTTAATATGTACGTATTTTTCGAGCTTCTGCTTATTGCTTCTTATATGCTGATTGTATTAGGCGGCACAAAAATTCAGCTGCGGGAGTCGCTTAAATACATTGTGTTTAATATTGTGTCATCAGCATTGTTTGTCATCGGCGTCGGCTTTTTATACGCGGTGACCGGCACATTAAACATGGCGGATTTAAGTGTGAGAATCAGCGAATCCGGACAAACTGGGCTGATTACTGTAATCGGTGTCCTGTTACTTATCGTGTTTGGTATGAAGGGCGGGATTTTCCCTCTCTACTTTTGGCTTCCCGGCTCTTATTACGCGCCGCCGGCAGCCATCTCTGCATTGTTCGGCGCATTGCTGACAAAGGTCGGGTTATATGCGATCACAAGAGTGTTCACACTGATTTTCATTCACGATACAGCGTTTACCCACCAGCTGATGATATGGCTCGCGGCTCTCACTGTCATCTTAGGTGTCATCGGTTCACTTGCCTATCAGAATGTCATGAAAATCGTGATCTATAACATTATTACCGCTGTCGGCGTTATTTTGTTCGGTGTTGCAGTTCAAACGCCCGCATCCATTCAAGGTGCGATTTACTACCTGATTCACGACATGCTGATTAAAGGCGCATTATTTATGCTGGCAGGCACGCTGATTGCTTTGACAGGAACAGCAAGCCTGCAACGAATGGGCGGGCTGATCAAACGATACCCCGTTCTTGGATGGATGTTCTTCATGTCGGCTGTATCTCTTGCCGGCATCCCGCCTCTCAGCGGATTTGTAGGCAAATTTAAAATTGCAGAAGGCGGCTTCGCTGAAGGTGAATTTACGATTTCCATGCTGATCCTGCTTTCAAGCCTGCTCGTCCTGTATTCCGTGTTAAGAATCTTTATCCATGCGTTTTGGGGCGAAGAAAAAGAAACACCGAAGCAAAATCTTAGAACAGCTAAAGGGCTTCTATATCCGGCAGCTATTTTTCTCTTGCTGTCTCTTCTCTTCGGATTGGGTACAGAATGGGTGTCACCGTACGTTGATCAAGCGGCCGAGACTTTGCTGAATCCGGAAAAATATATTGAAGCTGTTTTGAAGGAGTAGATCGCATGGCATTTCAAATTTTATTAAATGTATTTCTCGCTTTTTGCTGGATGTTCCTGAGCAATGACGCAAGCGCCGCCGGATTCATCACAGGCTTTATCCTGGGAATGATCTCTCTCTTCTTCTTCCGGCGCTTCCTTGCTCATCCGTTTTATCTATGGAAAATGTTTTCGATTATCAAACTTTTTTTGATCTTTATAAGGGAATTATACCTTGCCAACGTCAGTGTGCTGAAAACAGTCCTGTCGCCAAAACTGGATATCAAACCAGGCATATTCGCATTTAAAACAGAGCTGACAAAGGATTGGGAAATTACCCTGCTTTCACTGCTTATTACATTAACGCCGGGAACATTGGTCATGGATATTTCCGATGACCGGACCATTCTCTATATTCACGCGATGGATATTGAGGATGCGGAAAAAGCGATTTTTGATATTCGTGAGTCATTTGAAAAAGCCATACAGGAGGTGAGCCGCTGATGTTTACGTTAATCCTTCAAATCGCGCTCGGCATTATGGCGGTGTCCACCCTGTTGTATGTCGTTCGTGTCATCAAAGGGCCGACTGTTCCTGACCGGGTTGTGGCTCTGGATGCAATCGGCATTAATCTGATAGCGATGACAGCGCTTGTCTCCATCCTGCTGAATACGAGTATTTTTCTTGATATCATATTATTGCTGGGTATTTTGTCTTTTATCGGAACCATTGCGTTTTCTAAGTTCTTAGAGAAAGGAGAGATTATCGAAAATGATCGTGATCGCTAAAATAGCAGTGGCGATATTGATCTTAATGGGGGCGCTAATCTGTCTTGCGGCTTCCTTCGGGACGCTTCGCCTTCCCGATATGTACACACGCTCTCACGCTGCTTCTAAAGGCTCAACATTAGGGGTAAATATGATTTTGCTCGGTGTCTTCTTCTTTTTGTGGTTTATAACAGGAGAGATATCAGCAAAAATTCTGCTCGGGATTTTCTTTATCTTTATTACGACGCCGGTCGGGGGACACTTGATCTGCCGAGCTGCGTACAACTCTGGTGTCAAGCTGGATGAAAGAAGTGTACAGGATGACTATAACGGAATCAGAAACTTTGTAATTAAACGAAAAGAGGATTCTTACCTATAAAAATGAGCAGCCGGACAGGCAGAGTTCCGGCTGTTTTTTTATTTTGTGATGACAGCCAGCGTGCATCTGGATATACAGATCAGCCTCTCTTGCCCGTCATAAATGTGAATCTGATACACAATGGTCGTTCTGCCTTTATGAACGGGCTCGGCTACCGCCTTTACCGTTCCTTCCTTGACAGATTTCAGATGATTGGCGTTAATCTCCAAACCGACACAAGCTTGTGTACGAGAATCGATTAGATGCTGGGCACCCACACTCGCCGCAGTTTCCGCAAGAGCCACTGAAGCGCCTCCATGCAAATAACCAAAGGGCTGGACGGTCCGATGATCCACCGGCATCACTGCCACGCAGCGTTCCGCTGTGCTTTCTACAATTTCAATTCCCAGCGCGCCAAGCAATGTATGTTTCATATCCATAGTTTTAACTCCCTTATTTAAAGCACACCGTCTGATTTTGCAATCAACACCGCTTCCGTCCTGGAACCGACATTAAGCTTGTTGAAAATCGACGTCAGGCTGTATTCGATGGACCGCTTGCTTAAATGAAGCGCATCTGCAATTTCTTGGTTGGTAAAACCTTTTTCAACTTCTTGAAGAATCAGGCATTCTCTTGGTGTGAGCACATCTTGTTCTTTTTGAGAGGAAGGGGCCGGCTTTGTTTTTTGCTGAGTCATCAGCTGTTTAAAGTAAGCGAAATCGACTAAAATGTCTCCGTTGAGCACGTGATATATGTATTGGGTGATCTTTTCCTTTGATTCGGTTTTGCTGATGGCGCCGTGCAGACCCGCACGAATCGCTTCCTCAAAATAATCCTCGACCTCATAACCGGTATATACGATAATTTTACAATGAGGATTCTCTTGTAAAATCTGTTTAGAAAGCTCCATCCCATTGACATCGCCGCCTAAGTTCAAATCCATTAAGATGAGATCATATGATGAGAAATCATGCTGGTGTATGAACTGTTCGCTGGGTTCAGGACTGAGACAATCAACAGACAAATTCGAATCCGTTTCCAAAATTGTCTTGGTGCCTTCCATGACAGCCGGATGGTCATCAATCACTAGTATCTTTTTCATGTTTTCCTCCCTTTTACTCACTCATTTCCATTTTATAAAAAAGACTTGGCTTCTGCCAAGTCGTTTACGTTATAAAACCATTACAATTCCATTTCAATATCGGCCTTAAAGCCCTTTCCTTCACTTGTTTCGATTCGGAGGCGTCCATCTAAAGCCCTGACTCGCTCCTTAATGCCAGAAAGACCCATACTCATGGAATGTTCGTTATTTTTCTCCAGATCAAATCCGACACCATCGTCCTCATAATGAAGAACAATTTTGTTCTGAATACTGATCAGCATGATAAGCACTTCCGTCGCCTGAGAGTGTTTCACTGCATTTGATAAAAACTCTTGAATGATCCGGTACAAATTCAGCTGCGAATCCAAATCAAGCGACGCCGTAAATCTGCCGGTATTTAAGCGGATATGAAACGGAACCCGCTCCTGCTGCTGCGCCACCAGCTTGGACAACGCCTTCACCAGTCCCAAATCATACAAAAGCTGCGGCCGCAATTCATGACACGTCTCTCTCGTCATCGAAATCACATCAGACATCTGCTCATTCATCTGCACGAGCTTGCCCTGCACCTCTTCACGACATGGATCATCATCCTTCTTAAAATCAGCCAAAAACAGCTCACACTGGCGTTTTAATGAAATCAGATCCTGAAGAACGGAATCGTGGAGATCGCGGGCGAGATCAGAGCGTTGTTTTTCTTCAATGGTGTACATGAGTTTTTTGAGCCAGACGGGGTTTGATTCCTGTTGTTTTATTTCTTCTAAATGACTCATCAGCTCTTCAATTTTCATGACGTTTTCGATTGAGACATTTGTATAAAAAGCCAAGGTTTTCAGCCAAGAAAGTTCTTCAAGCGTGAGGCGGGGCGTATTCATTTTAGATAAACATAGAATCACAAATGATTTTCCGCCGCGTTCACCTATTTTCATGACAAATCCCTTATTAAATTCAACAATTTTACCAATTTCAGATGTTACTTTTTTGAACTCTTTTTGATAGACTTTTTCAAATGAATTTATATTAAGTTCTTCATGGAGTTTAATACTTCCATCAGCTGAAACCTCATAAACATGAGCTCTGCTTACAAGTGAAACCTCAAGTATTGTGTTTTTCAGTTCTTCAAATACTTGGGTCAAGGAGGTTGAGTCTCTAATCAGCTGTGTAAATTTATATGTGCTGTCTTGATAATTAAATTTTTCCGAAACTCTCTTTAATCTAAATCTGAAATCAAGTACTTCTTTATAATAAAACACTGCCACCATAATCAAATACATCAGAATCGCAAGTCTGAAATAATAATAATCTCCAGCTGGACTTCCCATTAACTCAAATACAGTAACTAAAACAATTGTGGGTGTTAATGCTAATATTCCATAATATTTTAACCTGCTTAAAATAAAGTCCACATTATAAATTTTATTTGTCATAAATTGATAAACCAAAGAAAATGGTATTAGGAACATAAAAGAAGCAGCTAGAAAAGAAGAAATGCCATCTGTACCTAAGAATACATAAGGTATTATATATAAAAACAAAAACGGCGAAAAAGATAAAATATTAATTATGGTAAGAACTTTTATAATATGCGCTTGTTCAGTATCCTTACTTTTAATTAAAATAGATCCAAAATAAACGCTCACGATTATAAATGAAATAAAGAACGATAGTAAATTTATTTTAGGCACATAATGCCTAAAGAAAAGTTGAGTACGAAACAATTCAAAAACTAGATTTAATACTGGAATTGAATATAATATAAAAACTTTTTTGTTAAATAACACAGTGCCTAGCTCTTTAAAATACTGATATAAGAAGAGAAGATAGTTAAGCATTACAGATGTTAAAGTGAATACCATTATACATCTGCTTAACAAATCCCCCTTTGCGGATCCACCCGCACTTAAATATGCTAAAGAAGCAGATAACAAAAAAATGATTAAAATTAAAGCAGAGAATAATTTTTTCGATTCATTTATTTTCAGGACAAAGAAACAACAAAATAGACAAGCTATATAAAATATTAGTGGGATTACAAAAGTAGTAAAATTCCCATCATTCATTAAATCAGGCTTAACCCTAACCTTTTCTCCATCCCTCTCGACGACTATTGAACTCACATGGTTTGAATTATATTTTTGAACTTCAAGAGGACGTTTAACTTTATGATTATTAATACTTTTAATAACGTCCCCTTTTTGTAATCCAGAATAGTAAGCCGTAGAGAATTCCTCAATGTTTGTTACCACAACTTCATTGTCATGGTTTTTGGCTACCGCTGCACCAACTAAAAGTTTACTCGAACTTATATACGTTAAATAAGTTACATAAACTAAACTTACTAAAATCAACAAAATTGAAACTTTGTTGTACCATGCCTTCATTTAATAAAGCCTCACGAAGGAACCCAATTACCATTGGTATAAATTTGCAATCCTCCAAAAGCATCAACTATGCTTTTCAATTGATCCTTATCTATATTCAATAAGGAGGCTCTTCCTTCTATGACCTCATCTAAAACTTCCGGATTTTTCACTAAGTATCCAACGATTTCCTGCATATAAATCCTCCTTTATTTTATCATTCCTGTTATTAATTCTTCTATCTTATTATCTTGTAAATCTAATCTAGCGATTTCTTTTTTGAGTTTTTGTAATGACAAGTGTTTCATCACAAGTAAATATTGCACTACGCCTGCCTCAGTTAGTTTATCTTTTATATATTTGGGATCTAATGATAAGAACAACGCAGCATTTTCATACCAACTCAAGATTTCTTCAGAAGCTTCATTAAAACGTTTATTTAAATATAAGTATGCCAATGTATTCTTTTTCTGAACAAAATCGTTATTTAAATAATATAAACCTTGGTAATCATTTTCAATTTGTGCAATAATGCCAAGTTCATAAGAATAAGAAGCCACAATGGGATGGTATTTGCCTGTTGCCAGCATTACTCCCATTACACAGGGCAATGCCGTTAGCGCTCCTGACTTATTTTTGATCATGTCAAGACAGGTTTCTTCAGTTTGCGGCGCATTCACAATATCATCATGCTGGCCTTGAATTGATTGTAACGCAAAATTCAATATCTCTTGTGAAAATTCTGGTTCATGACTAGCTTGACACATAACCTGAATACTTAGGGTGTAAAGAGCTGTAACGGCATTTAAAGCGATAGACGAGTCAATCTTCATCCATACAGCATTTACATTGTCTTTATCCTCTAAGTCATCATAAATATCAAATGAGAGTATAAGCAATTCAATTCCGGCAGCTAGCAATTCAATTGCTTTTTTGTCCTGACCGTTAAAAGCTAGATAATGATGAAAAGCCAAATCAGCAAACTCAAAAGTATCCTTGGATCCAATAAAATCCTGAAGATAGTGATTCAAGTCTTGATTCATTATTTTTTGGCTTACAATATCCTTCATTTTCTCCTTGATCCGGACAGTATCTAAACACATCTGCTCAATAACGACTTCCCCCTTCCCATTCCATTTTACTAAATGGGACATTTAAAGGACAGCAAGTTTTTCGTTTTTTAACAATCATATAATACTTTATCCATTTATTGTACGGGAAGAACGAAAAAAAAGACTTGTTTCCAAGTCTTTTTTACGAAATTTTCATTGCATATGTGTATTTATCGAGCTGATCAATGCTTTTGTTAATGTTTCGTAATGAATCTGTCGTTTCTTTAATATCAAGTTCGAGTCGGAATAACAATTGTTTTACTTCTTCAAGTTTCTTTTCCATCGTTTCCACACTCCTTTTTTTGAAAGATCAATGAATTGTGTATGGTGAACGAGTCCTAGGTATTTGATCTGTTACTAATAGTGTATCTGGTTTCGAGTTATTTTTCACCGAAAAGTATACAAAAAGATCCTGCGTGACACCGCAAATATCAATAGGTCTTTGTGCTTAAAGGAATCACAATGAGAACAGGACTATTTTTCTACGTGTGAAAACGGTGATTTAAGATGGAATTGAGAAAGATTCTTAATTCCTTTGATTTTATTGTGTTTATCTGTTTCACAATGTAAGACTATAGTCCCCCTCGCCGCTTTTTCAAAATTCAATATGCGATTCTTGGCGTATCGTGACCGACAAACACCGAAAAGACCGCAACGCAAAGTTGTGGCCTTTTCGCTTTGTCATATCCAGCACCTGAGTGATCTATACATATAGACATATCCCCTTTTTGCGAGGTGCTTCCATGAGATATCCTTATCCTTGGTTTTACGTCTATCCGTACGACATACGCCGTCCGCCCGCTCCTGCCGCCAATACAGAAACCTTTATCCGTTCCGCACAGGATGCCGCCGGGCTGCTCGCTGATGCTCAGCTTGTACTTAGGCGCATTGCGGGGTCACAGGAGCTTTCGCGCCGCATCATGACCGCAGCGGAGCAGTCAGATAAACAGACAGTAAAACGTCTAATCAAACAGACAGGCGTCCGGCATGATGTGGATTCGGTCTTTAATCCCGATGGCATATACATCAGCCTGATCAGCACGCAAAGCCGAATTATCGTGGCATTGCGGTGGTCAGAAGACCGCAATTACTTTTCGCCCATGAGCTTATGACACCACTCCAAGGCTTCCAAATAACAGTCGTACGCTTCTTCCTTGTCCAATTCTTTTGCTAATTCTCCGCAAGTGTCCCAATTGTTGGTTTCGATTAACTTCACAAGCTCAAGCATTTGGTAATAGTCATTTTGATGACCTAATAACGCTTGACCTACTTCATCTATTAAAGGCAATTCTTGAATAATCTCTTCTATTTCTCTGTGCAAAAGGGTGTCTATGAGAGAAAACATCCCGATCAGCATATACGAGGCCGGCTGCGGGCGCGCTGTTTTTCTAGCCAACAGTTCACATAGCTTTGCTCTCATTAAAGAAATTTTTATGATTTCGTGTTTGCTGGAATTCCCTTTTCTGCTTAAATCCTTAAAGGATAGGATGTATATCCACCGTTTGATTTCGTTAAACCCAAGAAGCATGATAGCCTGCTTAATGCTGTCGATCTTTTGGGTTAAGCGGCTATGGGAAGAGTTTAAGAATTTTAAAATTTGATATGACAGCGATAAATCACGTTCTATGTACTCAGTTACACGCTGGATGTTAGGCTGCTCTTTGCTTAATTCGTTGAGCAATTCATAGTAAGAATAAAAATGGGTCGACAGATCATGGCCGCTGATGATGCGCGGTTCGCTGAAAAAGTAGCCTTGGAATAACTGAAAGCCATCTTGCGCCGCTTGTTCATATTCTTTGCGTGTTTCTACTTTCTCAGCTAAAAAAATCAGGCCGCAATAGCTGTAGGTTTGCAAAATGTTTCGGCGTTCCATTCGGGTGGTTTTAAGAAAATCAACTTTCAATATATCAATATAGCTCATGAGCTTTTCCAATAATTTTTCATTTTTCGGGTTTATCGCGTAAAAATCATCGAGTGCCAGCGTATACCCCATTTTTTTCAGCTCTCTGCACCTTGAGACGAGAGCCGGAGTGATCGGTATATCTTCAAGGATTTCAATCACAAGCTGTTTTGGATTGAAGGAGGTGGGGAGATCCGAAAACATCAGGCTTTCAGTGAAATTGACAAAACAGCGTTTTCCTTCTGTCAGCTTCTCGATTCCGATGTTTAAAAAGCTGTTAATCACCAAATCTGTTGTAGCCTGATCGCCGTCTGCAGCGGAATACACATTCTCTTCGCTCTCTCTATATAAAAGTTCATAAGCGACAACCTGTTCTTTTCGATTAAATATAGGCTGTCTTGCAACAAACACCCTCATTGATTTATCCTCCTTACAAAACACGCGGCTTTCCACCCTAAGTATATCAAATAATTTGACGAAATTTGTCTAAACATGAAAAATATTATTCCCACAAAAAAACTGGCCTCTTCGCGAACGAAAGGCCAGTTTGCTTTATTCTTCGAGCTCTTCTTCAAGTCTGCTTTTCACTTCATGGATCCGCTGCATTTTGTTGCTCCAGCAGTCCTCGCTTAAATCAACCGGGTATTCTTCAGGTTTGCTGATTCTCTTATATTCCTCCCACAGAAGGCTGAGGTTGTCTTGTACATATTGCTGAATGTCAGAAATCTCAGGGTTCTGGTAGCATAGGATGCCTTTTTCAAAAATCAGCTCGTGAAGATCCTTCGCATAGAAATTCGTGACGAATTTGCTGATGAAGGTATGAACCGGGTGGAACATTCTCAGCCGCTTCTGGTCATTCACCTGCTCGTCATAAAGCGCAATGTAATCTCCTTCAGAATGATGATTTAACTGATTAATAATCCGGTACACTTTCTTTCTGCCAGGTGTCGTCACTTTGTCAGGGTTGGATGAAATTTTGATCGTGTCGACCATTTCTCCGTTTTCTTCGATGGAGACGAGCTTATAAACCGCGCCGAGAGCCGGCTGGTCATAAGCTGTAATCAACTTCGTGCCGACACCCCAGACATCTATGCGCGCTCCCTGAGCCTTTAAATTCATAATGGTATGCTCATCCAAGTCACTCGATGCAATGACTTTCGCGTCTGTAAACCCTGCTTCATCAAGCATTTTCCGGGCTTTTTTTGACAGGTACGCCAAATCGCCGCTATCCAGGCGGATGCCAATGAAGTTGATGCGGTCTCCGAATTCCTTGGCCACTTTAATCGCATTCGGCATGCCTGAACGAAGCGTATCATACGTGTCGACTAAGAAGACGCAATCCTTATGCGTTTCCGCGTATTTTTTGAATGCTGTATATTCATCGCGGTAGGCCTGCACTAGCGCATGGGCATGTGTGCCTGATACCGGGATATTAAAGCGCTTTCCGGCTCTTACATTGCTTGTCGCGCTGAAGCCGCCGATTAACGCTGCTCTCGCTCCCCACATAGCCGCATCCATTTCATGCGCCCGTCTTGTTCCGAATTCAAGTGCAATTTCATCACCAATGACGCCTTTGATGCGCGCTGCTTTTGTCGCGATTAATGTTTGGTAATTCACAATGTTAAGCAAAGCTGTTTCAATAAGCTGCGCTTCTACAAGAGGAGCTTCCACCCTCATAATCGGCTCATTGTTAAAAACCAGCTCTCCTTCTTTCATGGAATAAAGAGAACCTGTAAAAGATAAACCGCTCAAATAATCAATAAAATCTTCATGGTAGCCAAGCTCATCTCGTAAATAAGTCAGGTCACTATCGGTAAACTTGAAGTTTTCCAGATATTCAATGGCTTTTTCCAAGCCCGCAAAAACCGCATAGCCATTCTCAAACGGAAGCTTTCTGAAAAAAAGCTCAAAAATCGCTTTCTTTTCATGAATGCCGTCTCTCCAGTAAGTTTCCGCCATATTGATTTGATAAAGGTCTGTATGTAATGACAGGCTGTCATCTTTAAAACCGTACTCTAACACTGTTTTTCCCCTTCCTTACTCTGCCACTTGCGCTCCGATGCTGTTTGCAAAATGGGAAAGAGCCCACGTATGCCCCTCCTGATTAAAGCTGGCAACAGCCTGTTTATGCACAACAATCCGGAAACCTTTGTTGTATGCATCAACCGCTGTATGCAAGACACAGATATCTGTGCAGACGCCGGCTAAATGCAGCTCGTCAATCTGCCGCTCTCTGAGTTTCAGTTCTAAATCAGTACCCGCAAAAGCAGAATATCTCGTTTTTTCCATGTAATATACATTATGATCATGTGCATGTTTCTGATATAGAGGCAAAAGCTTTCCGTACAGGTCTTTTCCTTCCGTACCCTTGATATTATGCGGCGGGAACAGACGGGTTTCAGGGTGATATTGATCCCCTTCATTGTGAGAATCTACTGCAAATACGACGTAATCACCGTTTGTGATAAAGTTTTCTGTCAAATTGACGATCGCCTCTTCAATCATTCTGCCGGGCTCCCCGCAGGTCAATTTTCCATCACTCGCCACAAAATCATTCGTATAATCAATACAAATAAGTGCTTTTTTCATAGCCGGCCTCCCCGCCATCAGTATGAGAACATTATATCTTAT
Source organism: Bacillus sp. FSL K6-1012 (assembly GCF_037964915.1). NCBI lineage: Bacteria > Bacillati > Bacillota > Bacilli > Caryophanales > Bacillaceae > Bacillus > Bacillus sp. FSL K6-1012. Next base: position 3,283,012 of record NZ_CP150175.1, read on the forward strand.
CTCCCGTTGTAAGGGAATTGCCATGAATAAAAAGACAAACAGTCCGTTTGTCTCTTAAGATTTCAGCACCGACCGGTTAAAAATGTCGTCCTGAATATATATAGATTCATGATTTACCGCACTGTCCGCCGCAATGATAAGGCCTAAAGGCGTATGAAACTGAAGATCAGATACGACTTTAAAAGGCACTCCGTTTCGGTTCGCCATTTTTACATAAGGTGAATAAGACTGATACTGAAGCTCTCCATTGATAAGAAGAGATATATGTTTATTGCGTTTAAACGCTTGCTCCGCTTCGTGATACGGTTTGCTTCTGAGCACCTGCCCTTTCGTCAGTGCCAAAAGCACTCTTTCCCGCAATGAGCCTAAAAACAAATGGCGCTCATCTGGTTTTGTTTCCAGCGGCCCGTACATTCCTTGCTGTAAATAGAGATCCAGCGTTTCATCACTCAAAAGCTCGTCCTCCCGTCTTGTTTGTCTTCATTATCGCCTGATCCTGCGGGGGCTAAACTTTCAAGGGCTGTTACATTTCCGTTACCCAGTGAATGATTTTTTTTGCCAGCTCACCAGCAGGCTCGTCCTCTGTATGCCGGCGCAAAGAAGCCTCCAGCCGTTCAGGCAGCGATGATTTTTCTTCCTCGTATGAAATAATCGTGCTCCACTCCAGCTGCGGAACGGCTACTAGCGTATGCAGCTCTTTTCTGTTTTCATGCAGATATACATCAGTGATCATTCCTGTTTGTGTGCTGATATTTGCTTTTCTGATTTTCATAACATGACCTCGCTAACTAAAAGACTATCCATATTATACAATAAAAAAGCAACAGCCTCTCTAGAAAAGGCTGTTACCCGTTAAACGAAACGGTATCATCAATGATATCGGCATCGTTTAAAATTGTTTTACTATATTCGTTATTGATCTTCACAAAATCCCCCAGCTGAAATGTGCCAGACCCAGCACCTGTGTGATCGACGCTTTTCGGCGCAATCGCAAACACATCTCCAAAGCTGGCCGCAGCATCACCTGATATAGACATAATATATATCGGCCCTACAATCGCAGGCATTTCCCCACCTCCGCACTGATTTACAGCATCATATGCGGAAAGGAGCCAATGGTGCCCGCCTATTCAGCGGGACGTTCGTTTTCTTCAAGGCGTGACCGCTGGCGCAGCTTGATCAGCCGCACGATATTCAGGAAAAACGCTTTGACTACCGCATACACCGGCACAGCTAAAATCATGCCGAGAATGCCGCCGAAGCTTCCTGCTCCAATCAACAGCAAAATGATGGTAAGCGGGTGCGTATTCAAACGTTTTCCGATAACGAGCGGAGAAAGCAGATTTCCGTCGAGCTGCTGAACGATCACAACCACAATGATCGCAAAAAGCGCTTTGGCCGGTGAATCCATAAAGCCGATAATGACAGCCGGCGCAGCGCCGAGAAAAGGCCCGACATAAGGAATGATATTTGTAATGGCCATGACAATTCCAAGAATCAGCGCATATGGCAGCCCGGTAATCAAGTATCCGATAAAGCACGCTGTCCCTACAAAAAGACAGATTAACAGCTGTCCCTGAAAATACGCAGCGAGTGTGTCGGATAAATCCTTAAAGATCTTTAGACCTTCTGTCCGGTAAGAAGCCGGAAGAATTTTGACTGCCAGGTGCGGAAAGCGGTGTCCATCCTTCAGCATATAAAAGAGGATAAACGGAACAGTGATAATGACAAGTGTGATATTTGTCACGACACCAAACACCGCGGATAAACTGGATGTAATATTTTGCGGCAGGTTTTGGAGAAAGCTTGTCAGAGACTGCTCAATTTTTGATATGGATACATAATCCTGTGTCATCATCCAGGTAAACCACTGAGAGTGAGATAAATCTTTTGTTAATGCCTGAATCTGTTTTATATATTCAGGAAGATTGTTAAACAGCCCGGTCACCTGCGATGTAATGACAGGCCCGACTGCCGCAGAAACGAAGGCAAGCAAACCGATAAATACTAAATAGATGAGCAGAATCGATAATGTCCGCGGCATTTTTTTCTCAAGCAGTCGGACGACCGGATTAAAAATAAAATACAGAATTCCGGCGATCAGCATCGGGAAAAACAATGTCGAGATAAACACGATAAACGGCTGAAACACAAATGAAACTTTTGTTGCTACGAAAATAATCAGCAAAACAAATAAAATTTGCAATGTCCAAAAATGGACTTTTGATTTCAACAAGCTTGTTCCTCCTAGTTTTTCTTTGTCTATCAGATAAAAGAACTTGCACCCCATCATTGTAACAAAAATGAACTGATATCAGAACTCTTAATCAGTGAATGGGCTGTTGATTATGCAGGCTGTGACATACGGCAGGGACGCCGCACTGATTTATGTACTTGCGGACTAGCTTAACGTTTAGATTTTATCCTGCTTGATGTGAATCAAAACGATAGAATGACTGAGAGGCAGCGGCGCTGTGCTCCGTTTGCCGGGAAGCCCCGTTTATATGTAAAGGATGCGGGCGGGTATCACTTCGGTTGTTGTTTAGGCATTATTTCAGATGACCGCTCCGGCTTTGATCTTGGCGGCACAATTTATGACGGAGCGTTTTTACAGCGCTTAACTGAAAAATAGGACGTCCCTGTGTACGCCTATTTTTCAAGCGCAAGCACTGTTACACCCGTTCACTGTAATCTGGCGTGACGGAAACCATGTGCTGGATACTGATAAAAAAAACAGAATTTCGGGCTGCTTCAATGATGATATGGTCCGGTTTTACATCAATCAGTCTGCCTCTGACCGTATCTCGTACTGTCTGGATAATGAATTTTGAGCCGATGAGCTTTTTGATGGTCTGATAGACATAAGGATCGACTAATGAGACCAGTTGCGGACTACCTTGGTTGGCCATACTTCAATCCCCTTTATATGTTTTATCTCAGCTTATGCCACGGTTAAGGATAATGACACAGGCTTACCGGATAACACCAGGGGATGCGGAGACGATTGGGGAGTGTGATTCACGCGGGTGTAAGGAAATGGTGATGAAACGGAGACAGCGAAGAAAGCGGACGCTGTTCCGAATACAGGCGGGACCTATACAGGCTTTTTTATAGAAGACTGGGCTTGGTCGATTAATCGGTCCAGTTTTTCTATTTTTTTCAGTGCGGTTGCTTCGTCAATTTGTCGGTAATGATGGTGGCCGCCAGGTTCTTCATCAAGTTCGTCCGCTTTTTTGACAATCTGCTGCAGCGTATTTTTATCGAGTTCACCTTCAGGCAGATAGGAATCGGTATGAAGCAATATGGCAAGAGCAATCTCTTTTGCCGCTTTCGGTTCTTCACCAAGACGAATCAAGAGCTTATGCGCCCGTTCCGCCCCTTTAATGGCATGGATGTCATTCCTTCTGTATTTCTCATAATCCCATTTTCCGTCTGTATACCATTCATAATGTCCGATGTCATGCAGCAATGCCGCTTTTGCGGCTAAATCAGGGCTGATATCAGCCTTTACAGACAGCCTGTATGCATGATAGGCGCAGGCAATCGCATGAGCCACGCCGGAACGCTGTAAATATTTTTGTGCAATTGGATGGGCGAAGACATCCATTAATGTAACCTTTCTCATGGAAACCCCTCCTTTAGATATTTTTAGAATCCTAACATAATTTGCAGAGAAACTCAATTCTTATGTCATATCATTTTTGTTTACTTTTCATGTTTGTTATACCCTAAAAGCAGAGTTTCAGTCAGTATATGCAGCCGGACTCCGGAATGCTTAAGTTATCGCCTTTTTATATAAAAAAAGAGCAGATTCACTCTGCTCTACAAAAACTCTTTAATATCATATATGCGCCCGTTTTCCGCGCCTGTCTCTAATAAAGAAAGCAGCGTGCCGGCAATAAAGGCCGGACTGCGAAGGCTTCCTGTTTCATTCAATTTCCGAAACCGCTCGATATCGTGGAAATCCTTTTTCGATGATGAACGGATGACGGCCTGCATGTCAGTGTCCATGACACCCGGTGAGAAAGAAATCATGTTCACCGGCAGTTCTTCATCCTCCTGTTCAAATCCGAACGTTCTCGTAAACATATCAAGTCCGGCTTTTGAGCTGCAATACGCGCTCCACCCCTTGTATGGGTTTTTGGCCGCGCCAGAGGTAATATTTACGATTGTTTTTCTTCCGCTGAAAGCAGCAAACTGTTTGGTAAACAGCTGGCTCAAGAGCACCGGCGCTGTCAGATTAAGCTGATAATGGCGCTGCAGCTCTTCAAGAGACGCTTCTCCGGCGCGTTTGATCGGCGTCACCATTCCGGCATTATTGATCAGTGTGATGGCTGAATAATCAGCCGGATTGATGGATGAAAGCAATGTTTTGAATTGCTGCTCAGCCTCTGTGAGATTGATCAGGTCGATCTGGTGCTGTGTCAGTTTCTCATGAGAAACATCTGTTGTTGTTCTGGACAGAGCATGGACTTCATGGCCTTTTTCCAGAGCCTGTAATGCAATGGCTTTCCCCAGTCCTTTTGACGCTCCGGTGATGATATAAAGTTCCATTGGAAACCTCCTCCTTCCGTTCTTATTGTACGGACCGCTTTTATGCAAAACAAGCGCGGGCGCTTACGCCTTTTTATTTTCCTGCACGATAACCTTTGGTATGAGAAAAACAATGCCTGCGATCCCAAGCAGAATCAGCACGCTATAGATGATCGGAAGCAGGAGTGAAGATGAATCTTTTTCTTTCATTTCCGTTGATGACGCTTTTGTGATCGGTTTCTCGGCAAATGTAATCCCAAGCTGTTTAGATTGAGCGGCGATGGTGTTGGAGCCCTCGGCATCTGTTGATGTAAACAAATCCTTTATCAGCTCGGCGTCCCGATCCTTCGGCTTATCAAAGGTAATATCCTTTTGCTCCTCAGGCAGTTCTGTTTTCTCCTCATAGGAAGAATCTTCATGCAAATAATTCGTATCGATTTCAATATCTTTCTTTTCATATTGGTTTGGCGCGACATCCGTATTTTCTTCGGTTTCGGCAGCAGCGGCAGAGGGTATGAAAAGGGAAAAGGAGAGCATACACATCATGATCCCCTTTTCCAAGCTGCGATTACGCTTCATACGTTTCATCGCTTTCTGCTGTTTTTTCTGCTATCAAGCGAATGACAAGCGGCAGAGCCGCTGCAATCAACGTAATGATCAGCAGAACCGATATTCCCATTGTAAACAAATGCCCTGTTCCGTACTGGATGTCGATATATACCTTCGACACCGGATCTTCAAATGTGAAGTTTGGCATAATTAAATCAATAAGCGGCGCAACATAGAATAAAATCATTGCCGCTGAAGCAACCCATCCAGGAATTGATCCGAATCGGAATGCCGCCCGGATAAAGGCAGAGCTTGCGACCAGCAATAAAATCGTAAATACAGACCACTTAATCGTCTGATCGTCCGGCAGTGAATAAATATTCAAACCGAACAAGCTGATCATCAAGCCGACAAGGATATTCAGAATTCCGAAAAGCGCTCCTTTGACGAGCAGCGGCGCATTTTGATAATACGAGCTGAAATATCCGATTAACAGACTGCTGATCAAAATAATAACCAGGATGACAACCGGCGGCACCGTCTGAATTTTTTCTTCCGGAACCTGACCGCTGATTTTAAGCGGGTTTGCCAAGTAATCATATACATAGCCGTTGTTTTGGCCGTCTACTAATGTATTGCCCAGAATGCCGTATACGTCACTGCGTACAAGCTTCGTGGAAGCAACATTTTTACCCCAGTTGTTGTTTAAGGTGTCAGCTTTCGTCTGCACATCATTTACGCTTTGCTGCATGTTGGTTGTGTAATCAATAATGCCTGACTGGCGTTCAGATAATGAGCCCATCACGTCTGACATTTGCAGCACTTCCTGGCCGACCGTATCTTGCACGCTCAGTGCCATTGTGCCTGACAGACCATCATTATTGAACGTTGCAGATTCCTGCGCCGCACCGGTTACAAGCTGTTCTGACGCTTTAGACGCACTCTCAGAGATTTTCGTCAGTTCGTCGAGAACACCGGCTTGAGAATCACGGATATAGCTGCCGTAGTTGTCTGCAAACTCGGTCATGCCATTGATGAAATTGTCGATGTCTTCATCGGTTTGCATCGTGTTGTTTTTGAGATCTTCCCAGCTTGCTGATTCTTCCGGTTTGATGGCTAGGACTGATTTGACGTTGTCCTGCTGGCCGTCAATGGCAAAGTTTTTTGCAGTGCTGTCTATCGTTCCGGATAATACAGAGTCATACACAGATAAATATTTATAGTATCTCATTAAAGCGGAGATGCTTTCTGTGTTGATTTCCCCCGGGAATTGAAGCTGATCTTTATTCTCCAGCTCGCGAATCGCTCTGTAAATCCCTTCGAACTCCTTCTGCCGTTTCGCTTCGAGATTTTCAAGTTTCGTTTCGAGTTTTTCCACTTGGTCTTTCAAGTCATCAATTTCATCATTAAGCCCATCCATTTGCTCTTTAAGTTCTTCTAATTTCTTATTCAGCTCATCATTATGGGCAGTTTCTTTTTCTTTGAGCTCTTCTTCGATTTGCTTAATTCGTTCTGACGCTTTGCTGAGCTGTTCTTTCGCTTTTGCGATATCAGAAATGTCTTCGTTTCCTGGTTGATCTTCATTTCCAGGCTGAGTCGTGTCTTCGTTTTCGTTTGCCAGCTGGATAAATTGAAGGGCTGAGTCAGATGAAGCAGTCTGTTCGGCAGATGTGCCCGTTTCGGTTTGTCCGCTGTCTGACTCACCATTGGAGGCATCTCCGTTCTGCTCCTGACCGTCTGTTCCCTGCTGCTGGTCTTGATCCTGAGTATTGCCGTCCGTTTGCCCGTCATTCCCGGTATCACTGCTGTTATCATCGTTTCCGGTGTCTCCCTGTGTATCATCGGGATTGGTGCTGCCTCCGTCATCTGGATGATCCGGCTTGTCAGTGGACGGCTCGTCTGTTCCCGGTTTTTCAGTTCCCGGGTCCTCCGGTGTCGGATCCTCTTTTTCAGGCTCCTTCAGATTGTCTGAAATATCTTGAATGTCAGCGGCAATGTTTTTCAATTCTTCACGCTGTTTTTCAAGATCGATTTTCAGTTCTTCAGGATTTTCTTCGTTCGGGTCTTTATCTTCATCATCTGAACCATTACCTCCATCAGGCTGCGGCTCACCTTTCGCAACAGTGAGCGCCTCGCGCGCTTCAACTAGCCGTTCGTACACCTGATTTAGTGCAGCCTGTCTTGATGCGGCCTGGTATTGATTAATTAAATCGCTTTGTATCTTCGCCATACCAAGTTCCTGCTGAGGCACTTGGCCTTCCCTGATTTGCTGGGCGGCTGCCAGAACTGTGCTGGTTTGTCCAAGCTGTGTTTTCACTTGGCTGATCCCTGTTGACAGGCCGCTCATCTGCTCGCTGAACTGATTGGCCTTTTGCTGTGCTGAAATGGCATCCAATCCTGTCTGGATTTGCTGCTGAGTTGAATCCTGAGCTGCCAATAGCAGCTTTTTTTGATTTTCTTGATATTCTTTGTATCGTTCAACTGTATCAACGAAGTCTTTCAGCGTGTTTTTTGCTTCCTCCGCTGTCGATGCTTTTTCTTTTGTCGTGCCTTGGGCTTCATTCATTGATTTCTTCAGCTCATCGATTAGGTCTTTCTGGCGTTTGATTTCACCTGCCAAATCGTTAGAGCTTGGTTTGTAGAAATTGTACATGACATTTTGGAATTCAGATTCTTTATTGACGATCTTGTCAAACTCTCCTCTGATATTGTCCACTTTTTGTGAGACAAAGTTCCAATATAAGGCCGACATTTTTTTGTTCATTGTTTTCTGGGCATCTTCAAGCTCACGCTGCACTTTTTCTTTGTTGACCGCATTCAGGTTATCTTGAATGCTGAACTCAAGCGTGGCTTTTTGAGGACGCTCTTTGTCATAGCTCAAAATGTTTTTTGAGAAATCTGAGGGAATGTAGACGATCGCATCGTATTTTTTCGATTTCAGGCCTGTTTCGGCTGCACTTCGGTTCACGACCGTCCAAGAATAATCAGGACGTTCCCCCAGAACGGCAGCTACTTCCTTACCGAACTGGGCGGATTGATCATCTTCATCGTCCGCTTTCACCTCATCACTCAATACGCCTGTGTCTTCATTCACCACTGCGATTTGTCGCGTGGAATTGGCTGCTTTTTTCGCCGGATCTTCCCCGATGAACCGGAAAAACAAAACCGGCAGCAGCAAAATAATGATGACGGCTGATATTAACTTGATCAAGTTTTTTCGTTGTTCTGTCATCTAGCACTCTCCCTTTCAGCAGAACATAAAGGAATTTGAACTTTTTGCTCCTTCCCGTTTTCCACAACATATCCGAAGCCCGGCTGAATCTCCGGCTCCTGTCTTTGGTACGGAAGAGGAATGACATTTTGTTCAGATTTTTTCATCAGCAGGATAGCGTGTCTGATTTGCTTCATCTCAGTCGTCAGGGAATCATAGCCTTTGGAGAACTCACTGTGATTGCCTGCCGGAATAAAGCTGAAGCCAAGATGCGCGTAAGATTTCATAAAGTTCGCCAAGCGGTCTTGAATTCTCGTATCGATCGTCTGCTGGAATCTCGTAATTCCGTCAATCATCAGAACCACTTGAGAGAATCGCAGGCTTTGTGCGTCTCCCTGGCGAACGGCTTCTACATACATTGCTTCTCTTGTTTTAAAAATGTCTTCTGCTGTTTCAATCCACTGCTCAATATCATCTTTTGTTTCCATGTATGCGACATCTGTTTCTTTTGCATATTTGGATAAACCGCGGTCGATCGAGTCAAACAAACCGATCATTTCCGTTTCATCATCAAGCAGATGCTCAAGCATCACTTTTAAGACGTTTGTTTTTCCTCGCTGTGTCTGCCCTAATATCAGACAATGCTTGTGCTTAGCCAAGTCAAAGTACACCGGGCTGACGGTTTCTTCATGAAGCCCGATCGGCACAGATAAAGGCTTGCGTTCCAGCTTGAAGCGGAGAGAAAACTCTCTCGTCGACAGGCTTTCCGGCAGCATCGGAATCGGAGCCGGCTGCTGAAGTGAAGCATAGCGATCCTGAAGAACCTGCACTTCTGCTTTCAGCTCGTTGAACATGCCGATATCATCCTCTGCTTCAACAGGCAGGAACATTTGGGCGAAATAAAGCTCTTCTTTTTGAATGATCACGCGCCCCGGGATCGGCTCCAGGCTGAACTTCGGCCGTCCGTAAATCGAATATCCCTCAGATTGATCCATCAGATAATGGACAACCTTTGTTTTCAGGTTGTTCAAGAGCGACTGGCGGACAGCATTTACGCGCGTTGCCGTCAGCATAAAGTAAATCCCCAAGCTTTGTCCGTCTCTGGAAAGCTGGACAAATTCCGATTCAAGCTCATGCATCTCATCCTTGACGATATCAAAGTTGTCGATTGTGATGAAAATGAATGGAAGCTCTTCTTCGCTCAGCGCATTGTACATTTTGATATGGCTGATTTCTTTTTCACGGAACAGACGTTTTCGGCGGTCGATTTCCTCTTTGATCCGGATCATGAACTTTTCAATTTTTCTCGACTGATCCATCAGGAAGTAATCCGCCGTGTGCGGCAGCTTCGCTAATGGCAGGAGCGTTCCGTTCCCGAAATCAAAGATATAGACATGAAGCTCTTCAGGCGTGTAGACGTCTGCAAAACTCATCAGGAATGTTGCCGCTGCAATCGATTTCCCATAGCCTGAGGAGCCGAAAATGCCGATATTTCCGTCTTCCATCATTTTATAAGCAATCGGCGCCTGTCTTTGCAGATCAGGTTCATCAACATAAGCAAAGTGGAAATGGTCCTTTTCTTCTGATGGGAAAAGGGTGCGCGGGATACGTTCCGCAAGCGGCGGCAGCCAAGGGCTCGGCAGCTTCTCGATTCCCATTTCCTCTTGAATGCGTTCGATTTCGTCAACCACTGCTTCGATTTCTGACTGAACCTCTTTTTTCGCCATTTCTTCCGTGTCGACCTCAGAAAGCGGTATCAGGCCGGTATCCGTGACAATCGCGATTTCATCCTCTGTTCCGTAAACTTCCTCTAAGTAAGGGGCCCCGCTCCAGGCGGATTGGAACAGCTCGTACACTTCATTGTTTCCGACCTGCAAATAACCGCGTCCGGTAACCGTGATGTTCGCGGCATCGCTGTTTTTCAAAATCTCTTTACTATCGGTGGCATCCTGAACTTTAAGCGCTACTTTAAAGCGCGAGTTACTCCAGATTTGGTCGTCGATGATACCGCCCGGCTTCTGTGTCGCCAAAATCAAATGTACGCCAAGGCTTCGGCCGATACGTGCAGCACTGACAAGTTCTCTGATAAAATCAGGCTCTTCGCTTTTCAGCTCTGCAAACTCATCAGAAATTAAGAATAAGTGCGGCATTGCTACTTCTGCTTTCCCCTGCTTGTACAGCTTTGTATAGTCATTGATGTGATTGACTTGATATTGATCAAACAGACGCTGCCTTTTTTTCAGCTCGCTTTTAATCGAAGCGAGCGCACGCATACTGAAGTTTTGACTGCCTTCAATATTGGTGATCGTGCCAAGCAGGTGGGGAATATTGCGGAACGGCTGCGCCATTCCTCCGCCTTTATAGTCAATTAATAAGAAAGCCGCTTCATGCGGGTGAAAATGCACCGCAAGTGACAAGATGTAGGTCTGGAGAAATTCACTTTTCCCCGAACCTGTCGTCCCCGCAAGCAAACCGTGCGGACCGTGGGCTTTTTCGTGAAGGTTCAGATGCACAATGTCATCCTTCCCTTTATAGCCGATCGGCACCGACAGCGACTTCGACGATTCACTCGTCAGCCACCTTTGCTGGATTCCGATTTCTTTTACTTCCTTCGCATGGAAAAGCTCCAAGAACGAGACCATTTCCGGAATGGAGTTCGTAATGCCCACCTGGTGATTCAGCGTGCGAAGCGTGCGTGAAAACCGTTCGTTGTCCTCGCGCTGATGATGATCGAGCCGGAACGGAATTCTTACTGCTTTTTTCTTTTGTATTAAAATGTCGCCTTCATTTTCGTTGATATAGCGGACAAGGGTCGTAATGTTTTCTGATAAACTTTCCTTTGTTTCCGCGGCGACAATTGTAGAGATGCCCAGCTGCTCATGCTGCCCTTCTAAATATTCAAGAATGACGTGCTCTGAAATCAGCTGCTGATTCGTAATGACAAATACAAAATGCGGTTTAAACTGCAGTTTTTCTTTGTCATCTTCGAGATCGCGCTCTCTGATCAATTCATAAAGTGAGGACAGGAGCTGGTCACGCGTTTGTTCATTATAAATAAAGCCTTTCGCATAAATATGGGGCATTTGAAATTGCGGAAGCCACTTCATCCACTCCCAGTCTTTATACTCCTCTTCATGAAAAATAAAGACGAAGCGCAAATCGTGATAGCTGTTGAAAAACGAAAGCTGGCCGATCAGCTGGTGAATCTCATTCTTAACAATCTGCGATTTCCCGACAAGACCCATCGGCCCCTCCGCCAAATCGACCGTAACCGGCGCATTGCGAATGTCCTTATAGACACGCTGCATGTGCTGCGATTTCTCCATAAGGTCATCAATATCACGGTTCGCCAAGTCTCCGCCGCTCATATTGATTTCATAGCTTGCAGGAACTGTTCCGGTCCCGAGCCGAACCTGGAGATAATCCTTGCTTTCGAGCGATTTTTCCCAAATTCGGTCACTGATTTCACTTGTTAAGTATTTCATTTGTTCAAAAGAAGGAAAATGAAAGTCAAGAACCTGCTTTTGCTTTTCAGCAAGCGCCTGAAGCTCTTTTCTCTTATTATCTAAGTAAAGCTTATACACGCGCTCCCGCTTTTCCTCGCGTTTTTTCCGCTGGTTTTTATCCCGGAAATATTGAACGGTCGAGGTAATAAGGGTCATCATAAACATTGCCAGTGATACGAGTATAAATATGCCTCGCGGCTGGATGATAGCGACAACGCCCATCACGATCAGCATCACAAGCGGAGGCAGGATGACGAGCCACAGCCCTCTATTGGTTTGATCGCTCTCCTGAGAGGGAAAACTGAAGGACACACGGTCATCTGGCAAATCGTACACCATCCGCGGCGTTCTTCTGTACTGCGGATATTTCTTCTGCATTTCTGTGCTTGGTTTGACGGTTTTGGTTAACACTGTTTCAAGCGGTGTGTAATGAACGATTTCTAAGAGGTCTTGTTCAGTTACTCTCATTTGCGTAAAGTTCCAGAATATTTCATCCCCCGGCTTGAGCGGTGCAGCACCTATTACCTTCTCTCCGTTCAAGAACACATTTCCGCTTTTTGGGAGAATCGACCATTTCTCGCCGATATGCAGTAATGAAAATGTGCTTTGCTCCGCAAAAGCAAAATCATTCGGGTTCAGATAGATATCTGCATCTGTCTTTTCTGAGGAACATGTCATTTCGTCTCTGTTTCCTGTAAAATAAACGGATTTTTCAGGTTTGCCGGCAATTAAAAACAGACATATATCCTGCTGATCCGTTTGAAGAGAAAATGATGTATCAGTTTCAAGACTGCCCAGGCAATCATTTCCCAGGAAAACATCGTACTGGCCGCCGGATTCCTTCCTTTGAAGAGAAATCACTCCGTTCTCAAACGGAATGGTGCCGATCGTAATGGAATCCTTCACATCAGGCCCTATGGTCACCGGCTGGGACGCCGGGAGATCAGACAGTTTTAGTTTTTGGACGTTTTGCTGATAGAAAACCCATAATAGACTCAAATGGCGAACCCCCTAACGGCCGAAATACGGCGTGCGATGACCTGAACTTCATGTTTCACTTTATTTGTCATCTTTTTTCTCATCTTTCTTTTCTTTCTCTTTTTTCTCTTGTTCTTCTTTTTTCGCTTTTTCCTCGGCTGCGGCTTTTTCTTCTGCCGCTTTCTCTTCAGCTTGCTGCTTTTCTTTATCTGATTGTTCTTCAGCGGCTTGGCTGGCTGTATCAGTTTCTGCCGTGTCTGTTATCGCTTCTTCTTTTTGTTCTTTCATTTGTTTGGTAATTTGGTCGATCTCGCTTTGTACCGTATCCAATTCTTTTTGCTTTTCATCATCTTTCATACTGTCATCTGCTAATATCTCAGCCTTATATCGGATCAGCCCCAGCCCTATATACGGGTTATACTCCAGCTTTCTTCCGATACTAATGGCTTCTTTATTCTCGCCTCTCCCTATATCTATCCAATAAAGAAAGTGCTGTGGATCTGATTGCAGCGTGACCAGATTATTTTCAATTTGTTTCTTTTGAGTGTCGCCTAATTTTTCAACCTCAACATAAGACATTGCAAGCTGATACTGCACTGATTCAGGCAGGCTTTCCGCATCATATTTAGCCAGCGTGTTGATGACCCCGCTGTACTGCTTGTTCAAAAAAGCGCGGTTGCTTTCCACAATCGCCTGATGCTTCGGCTGCGCGAAAAATAAGGCATACATCGAATAAATCAGAGCCGGCACAAGCAACACAATGAGTCCCAGGCCGATATATCTTTGGATGTTCCACTTCTTTTTCGGGATATGTATGTATGTTTTTGCTTTGGCTTCGAGCTCATCGATATGTGTCTGAATCAGCTCGAGCAGTTCATCATAGGACTTCGCGTCCAATATCGCTTTTGCCTCCGGAGAGAATGTCAGCGTTTCATTGAATTTCAAATAGTCCTCAAATGCAAAAGCGCCGTCGACTGCCAAAGCCGCTGCGGCTTTCAGCTCCTGCCAGACTCTTTCCTCATCATGCTCGTAAGGCGGAATGCTTTCTTTTACGCCGTAATGAAGAAAATATGGGGTCAGTCCTTTATCGAATACAATGTTTTCCGGGGCCACAATCAAATGCAGCCTTGATAACTTGTGCTGCTGTACAGCCTGAACAAGCTGATAGGCAAACTGCCATTTGCTTTTTTTATCTTTAGCTTTTATCAAGCGAAATTCTTTATAGGAGGGAGGAGGTTGGATTGTGATGATCACTTCGTCTTCCGTCACATCGATCTCTTTATGAAAAGATGGATTTACATCCTTGATCACGTTCGCTTCGAGACCGTCCAGAAGCTTTATTTTTTCCCGTTGAAAGGTAAATGTATAGCCGTCTTCCGTTTTCTGAGAAGCAGCTTCTAATTGATTTTCTAAATATGATGTTTGTTCACCTGACATTCAACCAGATCCTTTCATAATATTTCAAGCCGGTCTCCGCTTGTAATGCCGCAATCAGATAGCTTGCATTCTCCAGAAAACACCGTATCCTTATTGACCACTCTGATCCAGTGCCCTTCGCGCGGAGGTATGGAAACGCTTTGGGCCTGCCAAGCGATGTCAATGACTTTTTTCACCGGGTGGTAATCTGACAATCTGAGATCGAAGACACTTCCGTTATAATGTTTCAAATCTATCGTAATATCAATATACATGTTCATTCACCCTTACATAGAAAGAGCGCCGTCTTCTGGTGAATCAGGCGCTCCTTCCCTTTCATACTGTTATCCGCGGATTTGATTTGCGATGTCTTGGTCAGTAGACTCAAGAGTATTTGCTGTTTGATCAAGCTGCTGGTTTACATCTTGAAGCAAATCTGACATTTTGATAAATGAAGGTTTGAGCTGCTCGTATTGATCTGCGAACGCTTCGCTAGAAGCACCTTCCCACATGCTTTTTAAATCAGAGATCATTCGGTTTAAACGATCAACCTGATTTAATACTTCTTGGCTTTCAACGCCATATTGCTTCGCCATCGCTCTTAGCTCTTCGGGTGTGACACGAATTAATCCTGCCATATTCCTCATTACCTCCTGTGCCATCAGCCTAAATATGGGCTAATTCACTTATTTTTAGAACGTAATTATTATAAAAACAGTTTTTCGGTACAGTCAAACAAATATGTTTTAATTTTACAAAATGAGTCCAATGGTTTACCTCTCACCTCTTAAAAATTACATATTTTGTTAAACAAATAGGTTTATTTTCTCAATCCGCTCCGCCTTCTCCAAATAATCCAAAAGGCCCAAATGATTCTCTAACTCCCAAAAAAAACCTTTCAGAAAATTTGATGCTACAGCACCATCTCTGAAAGGTTCAGTTTTCAGAAATATTCATCAGTCTGTTCACCGCCCAAGACAGAATATGTATCTCATTATATTTAAAAAGTGTTTTTCACTTCTATTATACTGCCATTCTTTGTTGTTGATTTTCACAAACAAGAACAATCATAATAAAAGCAAGACGATTTGATGTCAAAGAGAACAAAGAATAAAAGGATGGAAAAGTAGGGATAATGATGACCATGCCAAAGGATCCGTTTAAATACAGTTTTGACAGACTGGAAGATGTGGCTGACCATATCAGTGAAGTGCTGCAATGTCCGATCACCATTGAAGATGTGAACCACAAACTGCTAGCCTACAGCACCCACAGCGATTGTACTGATCCTGCACGGACGTCTACGATCATTGGCAGAAGAGTGCCGGAGAAGGTTATTAATAAATTGTGGAAAGACGGGACGATTCCCGCACTGCTAAAAACGGACCAGCCGATCAGAGTGAAGGAAATTGACGAAGTCGGACTAAGCAACCGCGTCGCGATTTCGATTTGGAAGAACAACCAGGTGCTGGGGTTTATTTGGGCGCTTGAAATTCAAAAAACACTGTCGGATGATGATTTGCTGACATTAAAAATGGCGGCTAATGCAGTCAGAAACAAGCTGCTTAAGCTCCAAATCCGAAAAACGAAAAATGAGGAGCGCAGCCAAGAATTTTTCTGGAAAATGCTGACCGGACACATCTATCAAGAACAGGACATGACGGATGGGTTTAACAAGCTTGGAATGGTCGTTCCCTCTGAATTTTCCGTGATGATCATCCGGGTAAACGGCGAGCTGACCGAAAAAACAGAACAGCAGCTTCATTATCTGCAGGAAACGACCCAGCAGGTTCATGCTCTGCTGACAACCGTTGATTCTAATGAACTTATCATTTTAACCGCGCCAAAAACGGATCGTCCTTTTCAAGATTTAAAACAGTTCGCTTTCAGCACGCAAAGGCAGCTGAGGGAACGTTATAAAATAGAGGATGCTTCTATTGCAATTGGCGGAATATACAACTCCATTTCGTTTGTCTGCCGTTCATATCAGGAAGCATTGTCCGTATTAAAAGCAAAGGAACGGTTTGCTGAAGAAACCAAGCATCTTTTCAGTTTTTCAGAATTAGGCATCTATCAATACTTGGACGTGTTAGATGAGAAACGGAAGCAAACGGGATATTTCAACTACTCCCTTTCAAAACTCGAGCAGTACGACCGGGATCACCAGTCCAATATGGTCGAAACGCTCGAACGTTTTATTGAAGCCGACAGCAATGTGAATACCGCCTCTAAGCTCTTGAATATTCACGTTAATACATTGAATTACCGGCTGAAGCGAATCAGCCAGATCGCTGAGATCGATTTAAAAAATGTGAATCAAAAGTTTACTATATATTTGGATATCAAACTTCGAAACAAGGGTTTGTGAAATTTCACAAACCCTTGTTTTTTTATTTTCTTTTTCAAACAAAGAATTTTCCAAAAAATCAAGCTACACTGAACATATCACATATACGGGAGGAAATAGATATGATCATTGGGGTTCCTAAAGAGATAAAAAACAATGAAAACCGTGTCGCATTGACGCCTGGGGGTATTTCACAGCTCGTTTCAAACGGTCACCGCGTGCTGGTTGAATCAGGCGCAGGCCTTGGAAGCGGCTTTGAAAATGAAGCTTATGAGTCAGCAGGAGCGGAAATCATTGCTGATCCTAAACAGGTCTGGGACGCTGAAATGGTCATGAAGGTCAAAGAACCGCTTCCGGAAGAATATGCATACTTCCGGAAAGGGCTTGTACTGTTTACTTACCTCCACTTAGCGGCTGAACCGGAGCTTGCACAGGCACTGAAGGATAAAGGCGTCACAGCGATCGCGTATGAAACGGTAAGTGAGGGACGGACATTGCCGCTGCTTACACCGATGTCCGAGGTGGCAGGCAGAATGGCAGCGCAAATCGGAGCGCAGTTCCTGGAGAAACCTAAAGGCGGAAAAGGAATCCTTCTTGCCGGAGTGCCTGGCGTTGCCCGCGGAAAGGTAACCATTATCGGTGGGGGTGTAGTCGGAACCAACGCGGCGAAAATGGCTGTCGGCCTGGGTGCAGATGTGACAATCATCGACTTAAACGCGGATCGCCTGCGTCAGCTTGATGATATATTCGGCCATCAAATTAAAACGTTAATTTCTAACCCGGTCAATATCGCCGACTCGGTAGCCGAAGCGGACCTTCTCATTTGCGCCGTGTTAATCCCTGGTGCTAAAGCTCCGACGCTTGTCACAGAGGAAATGGTGAAACAAATGAAGACTGGTTCAGTGATTGTGGACGTTGCAATTGACCAAGGCGGCATCGTCGAAACTGTCGACCACATTACGACACACGATCAGCCGACATATGAAAAACACGGCGTCGTTCACTATGCTGTTGCGAACATGCCGGGCGCTGTGCCTCGCACATCAACAATTGCATTAACGAACGTCACGGTTCCATATGCGCTGCAAATCGCAAACAAAGGGGCAGCACAAGCTCTCGCGGACAATGCGGCACTAAGAGCGGGATTAAACACAGCAAACGGCCACGTGACCTATGAGGCGGTTGCCAAAGATTTAGGATACGAATATGTCCCTGCCGAGAAAGCCTTACACGATGAATCATCTGTGGCGGGCGCTTAACTCATATGGAGCTTGCAGAAAAATTTCTGCAGGCTTTTTTTATCTTTTAAAAAGGAAAATGGAAATGATTTCTCGAATTAAAACGAAGAACTTGATCATAAAGGAGGATTCATATGGCTGTTCAGCAATATGGCGTGTTAAAAGGCGTTGTCTTAGATATGAAGCGGGAAACAGATGATGACAGTCCTCATTTCCAAGTGAAGATGCTCGGTGAAGAGAATACGTATTACAGGTGCGCCATCAATGTCATGTCCAGTTCTGAGGAATCAGAAGTATTGTATTTAGCTGATGATCAGTTTGATTCGAGCTCAATTACCATTCTTCCGAACATGCCGTATGGATATACGAAGATCAATGACGAAAACCGTGAAGTAGCCCTGGATTATGTGCGGAGCAATCTTTTTGATCCGCGGGAAATGAAGCCTTTGCCTCATGAAATCACGGGGCCTGATAATGATTTAAATGACTTTATTGAAACGTATATGAAGAAAGCGAAAGAAGAGAAAGCGCCGGTTTATATATTTGGATCAAAATTTGGACCTGAACAGGCGGCAGATAAAATATTCGGCTTTACCCCGACAAACGGTATGCACAATATCCACATGAATCAAGGCAAT
This sequence comes from Bacillus sp. FSL K6-1012, assembly GCF_037964915.1. Classification (NCBI taxonomy): domain Bacteria; kingdom Bacillati; phylum Bacillota; class Bacilli; order Caryophanales; family Bacillaceae; genus Bacillus; species Bacillus sp. FSL K6-1012. Next base: position 3,301,428 of record NZ_CP150175.1, read on the forward strand.
GCGCTGGATACCCGCTGGAAAAAAGACAACGGCTCTTGGCATGACGGAGGTATTCTGATTCAATTTGCCGATCAGTGGGCGGCTGTGTTTTTGGCGTTCTTATCCCAGTCATGGTGTACGGATGAAAACGGGAACCCGGTCAGAGATTGCGATCATACCCAAACGTCTGCGTAAGATAGAAAAAGAGACTGCCTGCTGCAGTCTCTTTTTTTTACCGTCAATGCATTTAGACATTTTCGACAGGCTTTAGGCTGTTCGGCCTCATATCGCTCCAATGCGATTGGATGTAGTCCAGACAAGCCTTACGCCCTTTTTGTTCATGAACGACTGTCCAGCCGCTCGGCACATCGATAAAGCCGGGCCACAAGGAATATTGGCCCTCTTCATTGATGAGAACAAGGTATATGCCATCCGCATTTTCAAAAGGATTTGCCATTGCTTTTCCTCCTTTATTGATTCATTTCTTCCAATTTAGCCGCCAGAACCCGGCCGATGACTGCGAGCGGTTCCGGCTGACAGAGATCTTTATGGCGGCAGTCAATGTCGATTTGTTCAATTTGTCCGTTAATATAAGGCTTCCACGAATCAGGTTCAATCGGGTCAAACCATTCAGGAATGATAGTTGATCTGAAAAACAGAACATTTCCACGGAAGGTTTTCGGTGCATATGAACCTAAAATGCCGACAGAATTGACGTACGTATTCTTTAGATTCAAAATGACCGATTCGTCCAGACTGGCAAGTGCGCTTCCATCTCGCCGCAGAATCTCAATAGCTGTTTCAAAATCAAGCGGTTTATCTCCTAAGCTGTCTGGGTCGTACCCGCCTAACGCGAGGAGGGCACTAAGCGCTTCCTCATCATCCGGTGCCTCTTTTATAGGAAGGAAGTGGTTTGGGTAGGCGTCCAGCATAACCAATAGAGAAACGTCTTCCCCTTGCTTTTGCAGCTGTGTTGCCATTGCTTGAACGACATTTCCGCCTAAGGACCAGCCAAGCAAATGGTACGGCCCTTTCGGCTGGATCGTCCGAATCTGTTCTATATAGTCGGCAGCCATGTCATCGAGTGTTTTCGGAAGCGCCTCCTGCTGTCCAATTCCCCGTGCTTGCAGTCCATAGATGGGATAATCCGTTCCTAAAGATGTCATCAGTCCGGCATAACACCAGCTAAGTCCGCCCGCCGGATGTACGCAAAACAACGGAAGCCGGTCTCCGCTTGTTCGGAGCGGCAGCAAAACATCAAGTGCGCTTTGGCTTGATCCCATCTCAAGTCTTTCGGCAAGCCCTGCCACAGTCGGCGCTTCAAATAGATTGCCAATGCTGAGTTCAACCCCGAGCGCTTCACGTATGCGGCTCATCAGCTGAACTGCGAGCAGGGAATGTCCGCCCAAATCGAAGAAACGGTCATCAATACCGACACGCGGCAAATGAAGCACTTCCATAAACAAGTCACAAAGGATTTCTTCTTGCGGGGTTCTCGGCCCGCGACCTGTCACCGCAGCAGCAAAATCTGGAGCAGGCAGCGCTTTACGGTCAAGCTTTCCATTCGGCGTCAGCGGCAATTCTTTCATCGTCACAAAGGCTGAAGGCACCATGTAATCCGGCAGTCTCTCAGCAGCATACCTGCGCAGTTCCGCCGTATCAAACGTTTCTTCCGAGGAAGGTATGACATAAGCTGCCAAACGTTTATCTCCCGGCTGGTCCTCACGCACGATCACTGCCGCATCTTCCATCTGTGAATGCTGAACAAGCGCAGCTTCAATTTCTCCCAGTTCAATCCGGAAGCCCCGGATTTTCACTTGATGATCGGCACGGCCGACATAATCGAGAGAACCGTCAGCACGCCTGCGGGCTACATCTCCCGTGCGGTACATCCGTGTGCCCGGAGGCCCGAACGGGTCAGCGATGAAGCGTTCCGCCGTTAAACCGGGCCGTCCTAAATAGCCTCGGGCCAATCCGGCGCCTGACACATACAGTTCTCCAGCCACACCCGGCGGAACCTGCTGTAAACGCTCGTCCAGCACATACACCCCAAGATCGGGAATTCCGCAGCCGATCAGGCTGTTTGCTCGTAAAGCTGCAATATTCCGGTCTAATTCGATATAGCTGACGTGCACTGTTGTTTCAGTAATACCATACATATTGATCAGTTTCGGCGCCTTTTCAGGGTGGCGATGATACCAATCCTCTAAACGGCTGAGTTCAAGCGCTTCTCCGCCAAAAACAACATATCGAAGGCTGAGCGCCTGTCCGAGATCAGGCTGCTCCCTTTCCGCCTGCATAAACTGATAGAACGCTGATGGTGTCTGGTTCAAAACAGTCACACCCTCTTTTACCAGCAGACGCAGAAACGCTTCCGGAGATCTGCTGATGTCATGAGGCACGATAACAAGGCGGCCGCCGTGCAGCAAAGGTCCCCAAATCTCCCAAACAGAAAAGTCAAACGCGTAGGAATGGAACATTGTCCACACGTCGTCTGAACCGAAATGGAACCAGTGATCGGTCGCTCCAAATAACCTCGTCACATTTTGGTGAGGAATCATGACGCCTTTTGGAACGCCTGTTGATCCGGATGTATAAATAACATAAGCCGTGCTGTAAGGTGACAGCGGGCGAATCCTGTCCGTATTATCCGGATTCAAAGGGCTGTATGTTTTTAGTTTCTCGCGTAATTCCGGATCATCCAGCACAATGTTCTGCACATTTTCTGCAGGCGGGATTTGATTTTCCGCCTGTGAGCTCGTGATGATAAACGCAGGCCGCGCATCGCTCAGCATAAAAGCGATTCGGTCAGCCGGATAGTCCGGATCAAGCGGCAGGTATGCAGCTCCCGCTTTTAGTACCGCTAACAGGCTAACAGTCATATCCAATGAGCGAGGCAAAGCTAATGCCACAAATTGCTCCGGTCCGACGCCTTTACTGATCAGCAGCCTGGCAAGCCGGTTCGCCCTTTCATTCAGCTCCATATAGCTCATCGCCTGATCTTCATAAACGACAGCAATGGAATCAGGGCTCAGCGCAGCTTGTTTCTCAAACAGCTCCGGAAGACACGCTTGCGGAATCTTTTCAGAAACACTTTGCCAATCCGTTACCGTGATACTGCGTTCCTCTGGTGCAAGAATATCCAGTCTTCCGATTTCCTGATCAGGATCAGCCTCGGCAGCCTCAAGCAGCCGCAGAAGGCGATCAGCAAGAGCTTGAATAGTTTCCCGTTTAAATAGATCGGTGCTGTACTCAAGCAGTCCTTCCAGTCCATTTGGTGTCCCGTCATCAAGACGGCTTTCACTGATTTCTAATGTTAAATCAAATTTGGCAGATCCTACGCTGTGAATGCGCAGGCTGCTTTCTGTACCAGGCAGGCTCAGCTCTGCGTCAGGTGTGTTCTGGAACGCGAGCATGACTTGGAATAATGGATGCGTCGCCCGGGAGCGAGCAGGATTGAGCACCTCTACAAGTCTCTCAAACGGCAGATCCTGATTTTCATAGGCTGCCAGATTCACTTCCCGCACTCTGTCAAGAAGCTCACGGAAACTCGGATCACCAGAGGTGTCTGTTCTGAGCACCAATGTATTGATAAACAGTCCCACAAGATCACTAAGCGCATCGTCATTCCGCCCCGCAATCGGGCTTCCAATCGGAATATCAGTTCCAGCTCCGAGCCTTGTCAGCAAGGCGGCAAGTCCTGATTGTAGCACCATAAACAGACTTACTCTATTGGCACGGGCCAGCTCCAGCAATCGGCTGTGAAGCTCTGAGTCTATATGGAAATGGATTGTATCTCCTTGATGACTCGGCTCAGCAGGTCGTGAATAATCGGTTGGCAGCTCGAGCTGATCGGGCAAATCTTTCAGTCTTTCTTTCCAGAAAGCAAGCTGACCGGCAATCAAACTGTCTGGATCATGCTCGCTTCCGAGCAGACTTTGCTGCCAGAGCGCATAATCCGCATACTGCACAGCAAGCGGTGTCCATTCGGGAGCTCTCCCGTGACAGCGGGCGGTATAAGCAGCAGCCAGATCACGAGTCAGAGGAGTCAATGACCATCCGTCTCCGACAATATGGTGCACGAGCAGCAGCAGCACGTACTCGTCGGGACCGATAACAAAAAGCTCGGCCCGGAAAGCAGGCTCAGCTGCAAGGTCAAAGCTGTAGCGAGCAGCATCGGCAAGCCTCTCAGAAAGCTCCTCTTTCTTCATTTCTGTAACATATAAATCAGGACGGGCCTGATCGGCGTCCAAAATGCGCTGATAAGATGTCCCCTGTGATTCAGGGAAAATGGTCCGAAGGCTTTCATGGCGGCTGATGAGATCATATAGGGCCGCTTGCAGTGCTTCTTGGTTCAGTTCACCTGAAAGACGGACGGCAACCGGGATATTATATGTAGGACTTGGCCCTTCCAGACAATGGAGGAACCATAGCCGGCGCTGTGCAAAAGAAAGCGGAATGTTCTCAGGACGTTCAGCTCTTTGCAAAGCGGGACGGACACTCTGCGCCTGATCAAGATGTGCAGCAAGTCCGGCAACTGTCGGTTCGTCAAAGAGCTTGGCGATGCCCAGCTCAGCTCCCATCGTCTCACGAATACGGCTCATCAAACGTGCAGCAAGGAGAGAATGGCCACCCAGCTCGAAGAAACTGTCATCGATGCCTACGCGTGCAAGACCTAGAACCTCCGCAAACAGATCACACAGTATCTCTTCTTGAGGCGTTCGCGGTCCCCGATCAGTGACAGACGCCCCAAAATCAGGTGCCGGCAATGCTTTCCGGTCAAGCTTGCCGTTAGGTGTTAATGGCAGTTCATCGATCTCCACAAATGCCGCAGGCACCATATAATCAGGCAGGCTGGCACCGACATAACGGCGAAGCTCAGCAATATCTAGAGCTGAAGAAACGACCAGATACGCCACCAAACGTTTATCTCCCGGCTGGTCCTCTCGAACGACAACCGCAGCCTGTTTCATTTGAGGATGTTTAGCAAGCACGGCATCAATTTCTCCAAGCTCAATGCGGAAACCGCGAATCTTGATTTGATGATCGGCCCGCCCGATATAATCCAGAGACCCATCCGCACGCCAGCGGGCCTGATCTCCGGTCCGGTACATCCGTGTGCCCGGCGGTCCGTACGGATCAGCAACAAAGCGCTCCGCCGTTAAATCAGGGCGCCCTAAATATCCGCGGGCCAATCCGGTTCCCGCAATATAGAGCTCTCCAACAATGCCTGGCGGAACGGGCTGCAAACTATTATCGAGCACATATACCTGCGTATTCCAAATCGGCTTTCCGATCGGAGGCACACCCTGTACTCCTTTTTCGAGAAAAGCTGCCGCAGACCAAATGGTTGTTTCAGTAGGACCGTATAAATTAGTCACTGGACAATCAAGCGCGTGCAAGGCCTCTAAAAGCCCGCTCGGAAGCGCCTCTCCCCCGACAAGCACCCTGAGCTCCCGAAGTTTCTCAGGTTCGTTTGTGACCAACGCATGCCACAGGGTCGGCGTTGCCTGCATAATTGTTATATCAAAATATTCAATCATTTTAGCTAATGCCTGCGGCTCACGGGTTGTTTCTTTTTGAGCAACAACAATACTCGCTCCGCTGATAAGCGGGAGGAATAATTCTAAAGCAGAAATATCAAAAGCGACAGTCGTCACAGCCAGCAGCCTGTCTTGTTCATTGAGAGAAAATGTCTCCTGCATAGACAGCAGAAAATTACTTAAACTTTTCAGCGTGACAACAACACCCTTTGGCCTTCCTGTTGATCCTGATGTATAGATGATATACGCCGGATGAGCAAGAGATACATGTACATTTGGATTGTCAGCAGAATAACGCTTCACAATCTCTTTTGTCACAGGCAGATCCAGCACAAGCTGCGGTGCCGTTAGATCGTCAGGCAGAGTATCTGCAATTTCCTCAGTCGTTATAATGCATGATGGCTTTGCATCCTTCAGCATGTATGAAATTCTGTCGGCAGGAAACTCCGGATCAAGCGGAAGATAAGCAGCACCAGTCTTTAGTACGGCCAGCATTGCAGCTACCATTTCGGAAGACCGCGGCAGGGCCAAGGCGACAAACTGCTCCGGCCCAAGCCCTTTTTCTATCAAAAGATGCGCGAGGCGGTTTGCTTGTTCATTCAGCTCTTGATAGCTTAATTGAATGTGATCGCAAATCAGGGCGATACGTTCAGGGGAACGGTCAGCCTGCTCCTGAAACATATCCGGAAGGCTGAGCAGCTGCTCGGATTTTGCTGTCTCATTCCATTCGCTTATGACCCGTGTTTTTTCTGCCGGCAAAAGAAATTCCATTTGCCCAATCAGCATGTCCTCACCGGCTGATGCCGTTTGTAAAAGCTGTAAGATCCGCTGCTGATGCACCTTTATTTCTGACTCGCTGTATACTTCAGGATTGGCATCCACATCAATTCGCAGTCCGCTTCCGTCTGTTCTGTCATAGACATTTATCGACAAATCATCAACAGGACCGGCTGACAGATTGTGCGTCGTCCCCCGGGCTCCGGCAAAGTCGAGACCGTAATCAAAAGGCATAAGATTTATTTGCGGGCCAAATAATCTATGATTTTCTCCTATTAGTTTCAGATCCCGCCGCAGTTCCTCATGGCGGTATTTATGATGCTGCCGGATACTGCGGATTTCCCGGGAAATTTGCAGCACAAGCTCAGAAAAGCTCATCGAAGGACTCACAGACAGCCTCAGCGGGAGAAGGTTCATCACCATAGCCGGAACATTCAGGGATGCCGATCCCATCCGTCCCATCATAGGCAGTCCGAGCACAACATCCTCAGAGCCGGTCATACGGTGCACATAAGCAGCTGATACCGCAATCACGACTTCATGCCAGCTTCCGGTGTAATAGCGCGCCGCTTCTTTCAGCGCGTTTACATCTGATGGCGGCAAATAAGCAGTCTGGCGCAGAAAGCTTTTTGAGGTTCTCGGCGCCCGTTCTGCTAAACTGACAACTTCAGGCCTGTCCGCAAAACGATTCAGCCAGAATTGCCGATCCTCTTCATATGTTTCAGACGAGCGGTACGCTGCGTCCTCCTCCAAAATATCCTGCAAAGAGCCGAAGGAACGATCATCAGCGGACCGCCCTCCTGCAAGTGCAGTATAAGCATGTGCAACCCGCTGGGCGATCAAAGAAAACCCAAAGCCGTCGATCGCTATATGGTGAATGCGCTGATACCAAAAGAAACGCTGTGGCCCGGCTTTAAACAAAGCTTCGCGGAACAATGGGTCATGCTGTAAATCGACCGGCTTTGCCAAATCAGCTTTCATCCAGTGTAAAGCTGTCTTTTCCGGATCAGGCTCAGAGCTAATGTCAATGACTTGGAGCTGTACATCCGGTGATGGATTCATCATTTGCCAGGGCCCGTCCATATCTTCACCAAAGCGGACATGAAGTGATTCCGCTTCTTTTATCACGTGCCGTAAAGCTTCTTCAAAAAGAGAAATGTCGATTGGGCCGTTGATTTCTATATATTCGGCTGTATTGTAGATTGGATTATCCGGATCAAGCTGCTGAGCAAACCAAATACCGGTTTGCGCTCCGGTTAAAGAATATTGAAGATCTTTTGTATCAGGCATCCGTTTTTTTACCTCCTTTTATAAATAGTCCGCGTTTGGCAGCACTCTCTCAATGCGGATTGAAAGCAATTTCTGCCATTCTTCTATTGTCGGCCGTTCAGCCAGTTCGACGAATGTCACCTCGGCTCCTTCACGGCGCCATTGTTCAACTAATGTCATGATCCTTACAGAATCAAGTCCCCTATTCAGTAAGTCTTCATTATCTGCAATGTCATCAGGCGATTCTTGAAGAAGCTCAGCAATTTGTGTTCGGATACTCTCGCAGGTAAATATATGTTTTTCAGCTTTTTCTGATGGCTTTTGAGCCGCAGAAGGCGTATGTTTCAGCTGATCAAGCAAGCTGTCGGTCATCAGCGTAAACGCACAGCGCCCAGCCGCATAGTCAAGGGCCATTTTATGCTTGTCCCGAGAAAAGTCCGCAACTGCATCAGCAACAAAAAATGCTTCGATATCCTCCATAAACGCTTCACATGCTGTAACGAGACAGCCAATATGAGCATAAATCCCGGAGATGATCAGCTGATCGCGCCCCTGTTCACGCATGATCTCAAGCAGATTCGTTCTCTTAAATGCGCTGTATCTCCATTTTGTCAATACGAGATCATCGTCTTCCGGTGCAAGCTCGGCCACAATTTTTTCCTCGTAAGGACCGCTGCTTAATCCAGGTCCCCAAAAATCAGTCAGCAATGCCCGTTCCTCCGGATTTTGACTGCCGGGCTGCGCTGTGTAGACAACAGGTATTCCGAGCTGAACACATTGATCCTTCAGCTTGCGTATATTTGCTGAAAGCTCTGTTACCGGAGACGCTCCTGCTGTAAACGCGTCGACAAAATAGTTTTGCATATCGTGTATTAAGAAGACTGCCCGATTTGGATCAGGCACCCATGATACTTTGTTTGTTGGCATATCAGACGCTGTCGGCATTTGATACGGCTGAATGGCAGGAATAGCCATTTGAACACTCCCTTTCAAATCGTTTCTATTTTTTCGAACCTGCAAGAAGTTTTTCGGCGATTGCTTCGCGAAGTGCCTTTTTGCTTACCTTTCCTACCCCTGTCTGCGGGAAGGACTCAACAAATTCGATCCGGTCTGGAATTTTATATGCTGCAAGCCCGCGTTCTCTTAGAAAAGCTTTGAGCTCTGCGGCTTTCGGCGCTTGATCCCGGGGAATAATGAAAACACAGGATCTTTCACCAAGAAATTGGTCAGGCATTGAGACCATTGCCGCATCATGCACAGCCGGATGTGCCAGAAGATGATTTTCAACCTCTTCAGCCGCCACTTTTTCTCCGCCGCGGTTGATTTGATCCTTTGCCCGTCCTTCCACGACAACATAACCGTCGGGTGTCAGTCTCACTAGATCGCCAGTGCGGTAAAAGCCGTCCTCGGTAAACGAAGCCGCATTGTGATCATCAGCCTTATAGTATCCCCGGATCGTATACGGTCCCCGTGTCAGCAGGTGCCCCGTTTCACCAGGTTTCACGTCACGGTCCTGGTCATCCCACACACGTATTTCATCGTAAGAAGACATCGGCTTACCTTGGGTATTAACAATAATTTCCTCCAGGTCATCAAGCCTTGTATAATTAACGAGTCCTTCTGCCATTCCGAAGACCTGCTGCAAGGTGCAGCCGAATACAGATTTCACTTTGCGCGCGGCTTCAGCGCTGAATTTCGCGCCGCCTACCTGCAGCACTTGAAGGCTTGATAAATCGTCATCTCGTGAGGCAGCAGCGTCCATCCATACCATTGCAAGCGGCGGGACAAGAGCTGTTATTGTCACCTGTTCCCGTTCAATCAAAGGGAACGAGTCGTCCGGACTCGGAGAAGGAGATAAAACCACTTTTCCTCCAGCGTATAATACGCCTAGCACCCCAGGTGAGCTCAGCGGATAATTGTGCGCCATCGGCAATGCGGCCAAGTACACAGTGCTGTGATCAAGCCAGCAAACCTCCGCACTCATCCGCAGGCTGTATATATAGTCATCGTGGGTTCGCGGTATCAGTTTCGATAAGCCGGTGCTTCCGCCAGAAAGCTGGAGAAACGCCACATCCGAAGATTTTACTTCAGGCAGCTCGCCAGGTTCTGTATGCAATGCCTCAAGCGGCTGGAATTCCTCCGCCTCACCTGCGACAATGATGTGTTTCAAGGACGGCAGCTTGCTTTGAACCTGTCTGGCAAGTGTGCGGTAGTCAAATCCCGAATGAGAAGCGGGGATGATATAAGCCTCCGCTTCAGCAAACTCGCAAAAATATGTAATCTCACTGCTTCGATGAGAGGGCAGTGCAAAGACCGGGAGCGCCCCCAGCCGAAAAAGCGCAAAGATGACTTCGAAAAACTCCGCGATATTCGGCAGCTGCACCACTACACGATCCATTTGTTTAATACCGAGCTTCTGCAATCCGCCTGCCAGACGGTCAGCCCTTGTGTCAAGCTCTTGATAGCTCCAATGGGTGTCCCCGCATGTAATCGCGATACGATCGCCATGTTTGGCAGCCCTGTCTCTTAACATATCTCCAAAAGTCTCACCGGCCCAGCACCCGTTCTCCCGGTACTTTTCCGCAAACTCCTTGGGCCAAGGCGTAAATCCATTCAGCATGCTGTTTCCCTCCTGCATTTATTTCTGATCATATGTGATTGACACCCATTGCCCGAAGCATTGTCCGAAACTTTGCGGATGTCTCCTGGAGCTCGTCCTCTGCTTTTGATCCGGCTACAACACCGGCACCTGCAAAAAGACGAAGTGAACGTTCTTCAGCCTCTGCACAGCGAATCGTAACGATCCATTCGCCATCGCCTGCATCGTCACACCAGCCTACCATGCCGGTGAAGAAACCTCGGTCAAAAGGTTCAATTTCCCGGATGGCTTCTCTTGCAAGGCCAGTCGGTGTTCCGCAGACTGCCGGCGTAGGATGAAGCGCGGCGCCTAGTTCCAGCGCGGTTACAGTCGGATCAGAAAGCTCTCCTTTAATGACACTGGACAAATGCCACATCGTCTCAGTTTGGATCAGCGAAGGCTTTTCCGGAACGTCCAGCGTCCGGCAAAAAGGCCGCAGCCCGGCGGCAACCGCATCAGCCACAACAGCATGCTCATGAAGATCCTTTGCGGAGGAAAGCAATTCATCGGCCCGGCGCTGGTCCTCAACAGGATCATCACTGCGAGGTCTAGAGCCCGCTAACGGATTGGATACCACCTGGGTTCCCATTCTCGAAACGAGAAGCTCCGGACTTGCTCCGAGTAATGTCCGATGGGAAGATGAATCATCTCGGCCGGATACATCGGCTGCAAAAGTATAACCGTGTGTATTATGCCGCGCCAGATGGTGAAGCAGTTCTCCCGTTTGTATCGCTTCAGATGATGTCAGATGCAGCGATCTGGACAGGACAATTTTGCTGAGTGTGCCGTCAGCAATGCTTGCCAATCCTTGTTCTACACCTTTTTTATAGTCCTCCGGTGCAGGAACAGGCTGTATTTGATATGTATGTTCCCGCTGCTGTTCGATGTTGGCATGATCGAATTGAAGCGGTCCTGACCACCGTACCTCCTCCGGAACGACGAGCCGGGGCGATTTCAAATGATCAAATGGAACAGCTCCCACAACAACCGGACGGCTTTGCCCCGATTGCTTTGCTTTGTTAAGCGCCTCAGCAATGCGGCCGGGTAAGGTTTCTAATTGGTTTTGGCCGTCTGCATCCGGCACGGTTTCACTTATTCCTTTTCCAAGCAGCACACGGTGAGGGGAAGCCAGGAAAAAAGTGCCCGGCTGATAATCACGAAGCAAATGCTCCGCCTTTGTTTCAGATATAACGTTTTGTTCCAACATCTTCATAAACCTCCTTTGAGTTAAGTTATACGCCTAAGGTCGCGCCGCCATCTACACATAAATTGTGCATCGTAATATGGCCTGCCTGCTCAGAAACCAAAAAGAGCACGGCATCCGCAATATCCGAAGGCTGGGCCAGTTTTTTGAGCGGAATTCCCGTTTTAAATGTATCAAGCGATCCTTTGATGACTTGCTCTGCTCCATTTTCATCAGCCCATAAGGACCACTGCATGTCTGTTTCCGTTGATCCGGGAGAAACAATATTGCAGCGAATGTTGTATTCTGCAAGCTCAAGGCCAAGGCACTTTGTAAACATCACGGCCGCTGCCTTTGATGAGGCATATGCCGCCATAGATGTCCTTGGCACACCGGCTGCATTTGATCCTACTGTTACAATCGAACCGGATCTGCGGTTCATCATATATTTGCTGACTGAGCGCGACGCGTTAAAAACACCAGTCGAATTCACTGAGAAAGTGGCCTCCCATTCCTCATCACTGAGAGAATGAATCAGCCCTGGCCGAAGCACACCCGCTACGTTCACCAATATGTCAATCGGGCCCATGTCACGTTCGATTCGAGCCGTGATATCGTCAATCGCCGCACTGTCTCTCACATCCGCCGGAAAGGCTTCGGCATGACACCCCTCAGCTTTGAGGCTGTTCACGACTTTTTCGAGCTTTTCTGGATTGTAATCAACCGCAGCAATGTGCGCCCCCTGACCGGCAAGCGTCCGTGCAACAGCTTCACCTATTCCTTGGGCAGCCCCTGTAATCAATGCGATCTTGCCTTCTATACCTCTTACATTCATTTCATCATTTCCTTTCTTCGCTTGTAACGCCAAAAATGACATTTTGCGAAAAAGACTGCTTCACCTTACCATTAATCACAATCAATTGATAATGATTATCATTATCAATTATAAAAATAATCATATCCTTATGTCATCCGACAGTCAAATATAATTTTTGTGACAAATATGGGAGCTGAGACAATTCTCAGCTCATTGATATGTGCGGGCCGTCAGGGTGAAGCGCGAAACGCAATGCCCTGCTGACCAAAACAGGAAGAACCGAAATATGTCCTTCTCCTGAAAACTCGCAAAATTCTGTCCGTATGCCTTGTTCAGCCAAAGTAGACAGCCGCTCGTAAAGCTCCTTCGCGTTATCGTTCATTCGGCATTTATGATGCTTTTCCAATTCTCCTGCCGCAAGCAGAAGATTGACAGGCTGATCGTTTTTCTTTAAACAGGAAACGAAACGCTCAGTTTCCTTTTCAATAAATGGTTTATTCCAATGAATGGACGGACTGCCCGCGATATACGTTTGGAATGCATCCGGTTTCGTTAAGAGCACCTGCAAAACGAAGAGCCCGCCAAGAGAGTGACCAAAGATCGTTTGTCTGTTTCTGTCAATCTCATAATCTTGTTCAATCTCCGGTTTGAGGTCCTCCTCAATAAACCTTAAAAAGTCCCCCGCTCCTCCATGCTCCGGCCATTCTTTGCCGTCAGGCCTTACCGGAAGCTCCGAGTAAGACGTAGGCATTGTAAAATCCCGGTGGCGCGCAGAAGAAAACGGTTCTGTTGTGTCATAGCCAATACCGACAATTACAGCGGGAATCACCCCTGTTTTCTCAGGACGGCGCCCCTGCACTCGAACAGCTTCCGATATTGTACCGAAGATAGAATTGGCATCGAGCAGATAAATAACCGGATAACCAGAAGGCGGCGGCTCCGTGCTCGGTTTTGAGATAAAGATTTGATAGCCGCGGCTGTCATTGCGTGAAGACATTTTACGCACTTCCGTTCCCGGAATGGTAAATGCGTTGTAGGTCCCGCCTTTAGCCTCATCTGTTTTTTTCTCAATCATGCAGTACGACATTCCTCTCCTTAAAACTGGCTGCATTTATGATAATGATTTTCACTATCAACTAGACAACTCAAATAATAGGTTTTCTGGCAAACAAAGTCAACTTTTTCCTTAATAAAAAAGGCACCTTCTCTAAATAAGGTACCTGATGACTAGCAATATGGAAATAAAATCCTGTAAAAGATGCTGATTATCCTACGTTTACTAGAACCTTAATCCCATGTAAATCTCTGATTCCGCCAAGGGTCGCCTCTCATATGATAGCCGTTCTGCTCCCAAAAACCGGGATGATTTTCTTTCGTAAATTGGATGCCGCGCAGCCACTTAGCGCTTTTCCAAAAATACAAATGAGGAAACACCCCTCGCAGCGGGAAGCCGTGTTCAGGCGTTAAAGGTTCGCCGTTATGCGCATAAGCGAGCAGTGATGTTTCAGCCAAAAAGTCATCGAGCGGCAGATTTGTCGTCCAGCCCTCTTCCGCGTGTAAAATGACATAGCCCGCCTCTTCTTTTACCCCGGCTTTCTCCGCAATATCCCTTGTCCTTACCCCCTGCCAAACGTTATCAAGCCGCGACCAGCCTGTCACGCAATGAATGTCATTTTCTGATTCGCACTGAGGAAAAGCTTTTATATCTTCAAAGCTTAAAAGCATCGGGTGATCAACCAATCCGTATACTTGCAGATTCCACTTCGTCATATCCTCATAATACGGAACGTTCCCCGTATGAAGCACAGGAAACGAAGTCGTCACATTTTGATTGGGCGGCACTCTTCCTGACTGATCTGCCTGTTTTATTTTTCCGAAATACATGCAAATCCTCCTTTTGTTAACCTAAATTATATTTATGTTGACAATCATTCAGATCTTTATTACTCTATGATTGTGTATGTAAACCTAAGGGGGAACAACGATGAAACAACCTAAACTTCGTGCGGGTGATATGGCGCTGATCGGCATGTTCGCCGCACTTATGGCTGTCGGCGCCAACATTACATCAGTCGCGCCCTTTTTGCAAGTTGCCGGCATTCCGCTGTCGATGCAGCCGTTTTTCTGCCTCTTGGCGGCTTTGCTTCTCGGCAGCAAACGCGCTGCTATCGCGATGCTTGTATATGCGCTTGTCGGATTGGCCGGGGCACCAGTGTTCGCTCAGTTTTCCGCGGGCTTCGCACCATTTGCAGGTAAAAGCGGCGGCTTCATTATCTCATATATTCCTGCAGCATTCGCAGCTGGATGGTTATTAGAACGCAAAATTCAGCCAAGTAAAATCCGTTTTCTGATTGCTTCTCTTATCGGAACGGCCATTATGTATATCATCGGCACCACCTATATGTATCTTGCGCTGAAGCTGTGGATTCATACACCGGTGAGCTACGGCACGGCTTGGGGCTTTATGACTTGGTTTATGGTAAAAGACACGGCACTGGCTGTGCTGCTGACGTTTATCGCACCTGCGATCTACCGCTCTATTCATAAAGCAACCGGCTTTAACAGACATCAAATATCGTCCACTTAAAATCCGTTCCGATGGACGGTTTTTTGAAATGATAAACAAAAAAGGCTCTCCCGTTATGGAGAGCCTTTTTTCTATAAGACAAGCGCCGCAATCCAGCCAAAAATAACAAGCGGAATGTTATAAAAGATAAATGTCGGCACACAAGTGTCCCAAATGTGGTGATGCTGTCCGTCCGCACTCAGACCCGAAGTCGGGCCAAGTGTACTGTCGCTGGCAGGTGAACCGGCGTCGCCAAGCGCGGCAGCCGCTCCGATAATCGCAATCGTTGCCATCGGGCTGAATCCGAGCTGCATACATAGAGGCACAAAGATCGTTGTGATCACCGGAATCGTTGCAAAAGATGAGCCGATTCCCATAGTAATCAGCAAGCCGACAATCAGCATCAGTAATGCACCCAGCGACTGACTGTGCCCGATAATACCTGCTGATGTTTTGACCAATGACTCGACATCTCCGGTTTTTGTCAATACATTTGAGAAACCGGCTGCAACAAGCATAACAAATCCGATAAAGGCCATTAATACCATACCGTCAGTAATCAATGAATCCGCTTCGTCACGTTTCATTACACCGCTGACAAACAGAATAATCAGACCGGCCAGCGCCCCCATAATCATCCCTTCTACTCCCAATGTCTGCGATAAATAAAGCTGGACGCCGAGTGACACTAAAATGGCGAGAACCGCGATTCCCAAGCTTTTTTTCGTATATGGAGATGCTTTTACACCTGAGATTTCTTTTGTTTCATACACTTTTGGTTTTCGATAAACGACTACTGATAAAATCAAACCGACAACCATGCCTGCAACCGGTATAATCAGCGCGTACGGGATATCGCCAAGCGGAACGTTTAAACCCGCATCGGCCATGTTGTCCTTCAGCATGCCTTGGAATATCTGGCCGAAGCCAACAGGCAGTACAATATAAGGAGCCGTTAAGCCGAACGTAATCACACACGCAATCAGCCTGCGGTCCATTTCAAGCTCATTAAAGATTTTCAAAAGCGGCGGTATCAGCACAGGAATAAATGCGATGTGAACCGGTACCACGTTTTGTGAAAAACAAGCTACGATTAAAATAATCAGTACGATAAGCACTTTAGACAGTGCCTTTTTTCGAGTATCTTCTTTGTTTCCAATTAATTTCACAGAAGCTTCTACCATAGCATCCGGAAGACCTGTTTTCGTTAAAGCCGCAGCAAACGCACCAAGCATAGCGTAGCTGACTGCAACGGTGGCATTTCCGCCGAGCCCTTCTGTAAAGGCTTTAACCGTTTCACCCAGACCGAGTCCTCCTGTTAAGCCGCCGGCCAAAGCACCTATGATTAAAGCAATAACTATATTGACACGCAGAAGACTTAAGACAAGCATAAGCAGCACTGCGATTACGACTGCATTCATGATACCCCTCCAAAAATCCTTTAGTTTGCTAATGTAGTAGATAAATAAAGTACGAAAGTATCTTATCATATTCATAATACTTTAGTCAACTAAAGATTTTGGAGAAAAAAACCCTGCCGCGAAATCGCAGCAGGGCTATATTTATTATGCTTTTGCGTCTTCTTCCGCTGTGAATCTTTCTGCCAGCGTAGCCAGTGTTCTTGCCATGACGCCGGTTGCACCGGACGGACCGAAGCAGCTTGCTTTACTTGAAGTTGCTGTGCCTGCAATATCAAGATGGACCCAAGGAGTCGTTTCAGCAAACTCACCTAGAAACGTTCCTGCCATAATGGCATGGCCTTCCCGTCCCGGTGAATTGTTTAAATCCGCCATTTGGCTGTTTTTCACACGTTTTTTATCCTTTTCTGTAATCGGCAGCTGCCAGATGGCCTCACCGCACTCTTCCGCAGCTTCAGCCACCCGCTGATAAAAGCTCTCGTTATTTGTCATGGCGCCGGTTGTTTCTGTGCCCAATGCCACAACAACGCCGCCGGTGAGCGTTGCCACATCAACAAGTACAGACGCGCCATGCTGTTTTGCATATGTAAGGCCGTCTGCAAGCACAAGCCTTCCTTCTGCATCCGTGTTAAGGATTTCAATTGTTTTTCCGCTTAATGACACGATGACATCGTCAGGCTTCATCGCTCCGCCTGAAACCATGTTGTCGGTTGACGGAATGACAGCCAGCACATTTTGCTCCGGACGAAGCTCGCCGATCGTTTCCATTGCGCCAAGGACCGCTGCCGCTCCTCCCATATCGGATTTCATGCCGACAATTCCTGTTTTCGTTTTAATAGAGTAACCGCCTGTGTCAAAGGTAATTCCTTTTCCGACAAGCCCGATAACGTTTTCCCATTCCTTTTTGCCCTGATACTTCAAGACAATCATTTTGGGCGGTTCGGCAGAGCCTTGGTTTACCGCAAGGATTCCGCCCATACCGAGCTCTTCCATATCCGATTTCTCCAATATTTCACACTCAAAATCATACTTCGCCGCAAGCTCGGACGCATAAGAAGCCAAGTCAGTTGCTGTCAGCATATTTCCCGGCATATTAACAAGCGTTCTCGCCGAATTTGTGCCCTGCCCGTATGCCCGGCCGACAAGAAGACCGGCCTGCACTTCTTGTGTATCTTCATCTGTGACGGCATAGATGGATTCAAGCTGTTTATCCGGCTCATTAGATTTGTGCTTATAATCCTGCACCTCATAAGAAGCAAGCAGGCAGCTCTCAGCTAATGCGTGAGCGGCATCCGCTGCGGGAACTTCTTCACAAATAAATGTGTCAAGCAGTACGGCAGCCTCTTGTTTTCTGTCTTTATGAATGGCTTGAAAAACATGGGCAAAGCTTTCCTTCGCCTCTTCAAATGAATAATTCGCCTCTCTTCCCAAACCGACGAAATAAATACGTTTCATACCAGCGGCGGACGGAGGGAATACTTTTGATACTTGATTCCGTTTGGCAGAGACATCACCGTCTTTCAGAAGCTGAGTCAGATGGCCTTCCAGTTTTTCATCAATTTCCTTTGCTTTGCCTGTCAGCTGGCTTTTTTGAAAAAGTCCGACCACTAGGGTTTCAGTATGCTCTAATTGTTGAACCGCATAAAACATAAGGCTTACACTCCTAACGTAATGGGTATTTGTAATGAACAATGGTATAATAGGAAAAACATTCTTTCCTTACATTTATTTTATCAAACAACAGACAAAGACCTGCTTTTTTCTTTTGTAACACGAAAGATTTTCATATAGAAAGGATGTCGCCTATGGAACTTTTTATGAATTTTCCTTTATTATCAAGCCTTGCTGCCATCATCTTTGCACAAGTCATTAAAGTGCCGATACAATTTATCGTATCCAGAAAACTGGACTGGTCGCTGGTGACAAGCACAGGCGGCATGCCGAGTTCCCACTCCGCAGCTGTTACGGCGCTCTCTACAGGCGTAGCCTTAGAGCATGGATTAGGTTCCTCTCTCTTTGCGGTTTCAGCCATTTTTGCCGTCATTACCATGTTTGACGCAACCGGCGTCAGACGTCATGCCGGCGAGCAGGCAACAGTCATTAATAAACTTGTGATTGATTTTAACCGTTTTGTGAATGAAGCAAAAGATTTCCCGAAAGCCGAAGAGAAAGAAAAACAAAAAAAGCTAAAAGAGCTTCTCGGCCATCAGCCAATCGAGGTCTTTTTTGGGGGATTGACAGGAATTTTATTAACACTGGCACTGGCATACTTTTTTCTGTAAAAAAACAACGCTTCAGCCGCAGCTGGAGCGTTTTATTCTTTCACGGTTTTATATTGATTTCTGAACACCTGCAATGATTTTGTTTCATTAAGCTTTACCAGTTCATCCTCAGTGACTTTTCCGGTCCCCTTCTTAATCACATACACGTCCAGGGTTTTTTTGCCCCATTCATTGTAGACATCATGAACGGTTTCAAAGTACAGATCAATGCGGTTTCCCTTGATGGCCGATCCTGTGTCCGCAACGACGCCCAAACCATAGTTCGGGATGAATAAAATGGTGCCGATCGGAAAAACGGATGGATCGGCGGCAACCGTAGAGTATAAATCTCTTTTCACTTTAACACCTGAATATGTAAGCCCGTATAATGGATCACCAGGTTTTTTACCCGTCGATTCGACTCCCGCTGTATAGCCTGTAGCCGTTACTTTTCGCGCCGGATACTGGTTCCAGTCAAAGGCTTCTTCCAATGGTTTGTCTTTTGCTTTGGCTGCAGCGGACATCGTTTTTTCGTTTTTCTGCTGCAATGCTTTTAATGTCAGCCCTGTATTCTTCGAGTGCTTCTCATTATTTTCTTGCACCCATTTTGATAAGTCCTTCGCCTCTACTCCTGATATGGCTAAATATGTCGTGGCAAACGCGAGCAGAAATAAACAGGCCATCAGCAAACGTCTGATCATTTTCAACATTATTCACCTCTCCTCCGAATCATTGTTCCCAAATAGCGGGAGCAATATTCAAAACGGTGAATGCGCTGAAGGCACAAAAAAAGCTTTCTTAAGAAAGAAAGCGGCATTAAAACATCTGATATCCTCTTTTTCTGAGCATGTTGATCGCTATGCCTGAGACAATGGCGCCGGCCAGACCGCTGGCTAAAATCAATACATCTGCAGCAGCTAACGATACGATTCTCTGAAACAGGCTGGCAAAGGATTCGCCTGGCGATTGGATATAGCTGATCAGCTTTTCCTTGCTGATTATAAATAGGCATACAATCGGATAAATCACAGCCATAATCCAGGACATTCTCAGCAGCATGTTTAATAAGAAACCGATTCCAAAAAACAAAACAAAAAATAAAACAATTGAGATGATAACGACTGGCAGACTAATCAAAACCCCACCCCCTGCGTTACTTTTAGTGTACCGCGGGGGCTTTTAAAAAGTCAACGGCTGGAAAATGAATGACTGTCTTTACCTGTCCCCTGACATGAAGGACAAGTTTCTGAACCGCCGAGGATTAATTGAAAATACCCTTTCCCTGAGCAAAACGGGCATGCCTGTGAAGCGGTTGTCGTTGCGGTTTTCATCTTAGCATCACCTTTTTCTTAATTTTCAGATAATAATACCATACCGAGCTGTCAATGATAAAGTCAGATCATGTGACAAATCTTTTGATGTAAGCGGAAACATTTTTATTTTGCTCTTGTTCTCTTTTTATTTTGACGTTTTTTAATAAAACAAAACCCGCGGAGAGCGGGTTTTTAGAAAAACTTAAATTTGCCTTTTTTCAGTGTGAGTCCGAGTCCGCCGATTAAAAACAGCGAGCGGTTATCGATGACTTTTTTCATAAAAGAAGCCGGCGTGCCTTTCAGTTTTCTTCCGTACACGACTCCGACCGCATTATGCTCGCCGAGAGAAGCCACCGTTCCTTTTATATCAGGTTTGAATTCTTCAAGCTCGCCGCCCTTAATGAGTTTTGCAATGTTTTTAGCGACCGTAGTTCCCTGCTGCATCGCAATTTGGGCGGTCGGCGGATAAGGACGGTCAGTGTCTTCATTGATAAACAGCGAGCTGTCGCCGAGAATAAACACGTTGTCATGTCCGGGCGCGCGAAGATCAGGATTGACTTTCACCCGGCCGCGCATATTTTCAAAGCCGGCTTCTTCCACAATCGGATGTCCGCGGACACCTGCCGCCCACACCACCGTTTGCGATTTGATTTGCTCGGGCTCCTCATCTTTTTTGCCGACTGTGACTCCTTCTGAGGTACACTCTTGAACCGCCGTGCCGATTTTAAACTCAACGCCATTCTCCTCAAGATAGTGAACAGCATAATCGACAAGCTCGGGATCAAAGCCCGGCAATACGGTCGGCGCTGCTTCTACGCAGATAATGCGTACAAGGCTTCTGTCAACGTCATACTCCTTGCAGAGCTCCGGCACGCGGGCAGCCAGTTCGCCAAGAAATTCAATACCCGTAAACCCGGCTCCCCCGACAACGATTGTTAACCTGTCCGGCCTTTTTTCAGCTTCGATGTTGTAAGTCGCAAATTGCAGCTCAATATGTTCCCGAAGCACACGAGATGTATTGATATTGGCGATCGGAAACGCAAATTCTTTTAAGCCTTTAATGCCGAACGTTTCAGGTACCGCTCCGAGGCCGATAACTAAATAATCGTACTGCAGCTCTCCATTGGCAAGCACAACTTTCTTCTCGTCTATTTTGATTGCCTTCACGGTATCCTGTACAAAATTGACACGTGACTGGTTGATTACATCTTTTATCTGATAACGGCAGCGGTCATGATGGAGCGTGCCGGCGCTCGCTTCGTGCATCCATGTCGTTTCATAATGATAATTGTGTTTATTCACAAGCGTAATATCAGCATCATTCGGACCGACATGCTTCGTCAGCCTTGTCACTGTCATCAATCCGCCATAACCTGCACCTAAAATCACGATTTTGGGCTTATTCAATGCCATCACATCCACCTTCTCTTTTTTTTCTGTTAGACGCATATAAAAATCATCATTTGTGTTATCTTCAGCTTATTGGCAGGATTTTATGAAATATATTGAAAAGTTTTTTGTGAAGTCCACACCCATAGCACTACTATCATGTGTATCCGGCTGGTTCATGAAACATTCAGAAAAAAGATGAATTCATTTTTTTCTTATCGTATCGGCCCGCGGGCATATGATCAAGAATGAATGCGCATACAATGCACTCGCAAATTTTTCTGCTGACTCGTCAATTTTAAGAGCAATATGGTATAATTAATAACAATTTTCATTTAGGAGGCAATTTTCGTATGCGAGAGGATACAAAGGTTTATGATATTACAATTATAGGCGGGGGACCGGTCGGCTTATTCACCGCTTTTTACGGAGGCATGAGACAGGCAAGCGTCAAAATTATCGAAAGCCTGCCTCA
The DNA here is from genome assembly GCF_037964915.1 of Bacillus sp. FSL K6-1012. NCBI lineage: Bacteria > Bacillati > Bacillota > Bacilli > Caryophanales > Bacillaceae > Bacillus > Bacillus sp. FSL K6-1012. Next base: position 3,323,056 of record NZ_CP150175.1, read on the forward strand.
GCTTGGCGGACAGCTTAGTGCCCTGTACCCTGAGAAATATATATATGACGTAGCAGGATTCCCGAAAATCCGCGCCCAAGAGCTAGTGAACAACTTAAAAGAGCAAATGGCGAAATTCGACCAAACGATTTGTTTAGAGCAAGCGGTTGAATCTGTTGAAAAACAAGCAGACGGCGTGTTTAAGCTTGTGACAAACGAAGAAACCCATTACTCTAAAACGGTCATCATCACTGCAGGAAACGGCGCATTCAAACCAAGAAAGCTCGAGCTTGAAACAGCCGAACAATACGAAGGCAAAAACCTTCACTACTTCGTTGATGATTTACAAAAATTTGCCGGCAGACGCGTTGCGATTCTGGGCGGAGGAGATTCAGCGGTTGACTGGGCGCTTATGCTTGAGCCAATCGCAAAAGAAGTTTCCATCGTTCACCGCCGCGATAAATTCCGCGCGCATGAGCACAGTGTGGAAAACCTTCACGCATCTAAAGTGAATGTCCTGACTCCATTTGTTCCGACAGAGCTCATCGGAGAAGACAAAATCGAGCAGCTTGTGCTTGAGGAAGTGAAAGGCGAGCGCAAAGAGATTTTAGAAATCGATGACTTAATTGTCAACTACGGCTTCGTCTCATCTCTTGGACCGATTAAAAACTGGGGACTTGAAATTGAGAAAAATTCCATTGTCGTCAAATCAACGATGGAAACAAATATCGAAGGCTTCTTCGCAGCAGGTGACATTTGCACATACGAAGGAAAAGTCAACCTGATCGCAAGCGGCTTCGGCGAAGCACCGACAGCTGTTAACAACGCGAAAGCTTACATGGACCCGAAAGCTCGCGTACAGCCTCTGCACTCTACAAGTCTTTTTGAAAATAAATAATAAAAAAAGGAGTTTGTGTCAAGATGACACAGCTCCTTTTTTATTTAAAGATATTTATATAATTCATCGCAGTTCCGATAACCAGCGCAATCACAAGGGCTGCTACAACCCAGATCATGGCCATGATAATGCGGTCTTGGATCTTTTGGGACTTCGGTGTTTGTTCTTCGTTTTGAGTCATCTCCACTCGCTCCTTTCACATATCCATGTCATAAAGAAAGCCTGGTGCTGTAGGACCAAGCTGTGCTGAACTTATATATTAGCGTTTTATCATCCGCTCTATGAGATCATTCGTTAAGACTATGATACCCAAACTCATCGTGAATGACAAGCTTCCGCACCTGGATCACATCCATCATCAGATAAATCGTTTGACATCCTCTCTCAAACAGAGTACATTATACAAGGCGAACATTTGATATATATTTATTATAAATATTCGTATTTAGGAGTGGATTCTATGGAAAACGTGTTTGATTACGAAGATATTCAGCTAATTCCTGCAAAATGTATTGTGAACAGCCGTTCTGAATGTGATACATCCGTGCGTTTAGGCGGACGTACATTTAAATTGCCCGTCGTTCCTGCCAATATGCAGACGATTATAGATGAGAAACTTGCGGTTTCATTAGCCGAAAACGGCTACTTTTATGTGATGCACCGCTTTGAACCTGAAAAACGGATTGACTTTATAAAGGACATGAACGCACGCGGCCTATTCTCTTCTATCAGCGTTGGGGTCAAAGATGAGGAGTATGAATTTGTCCGTCACCTGGCAGAAGAAAATCTGGTCCCTGAATACGTGACCATCGACATCGCTCACGGACATTCCAATGCCGTCATTGAGATGATTCAGCACCTCAAAAAACATCTTCCGGACAGCTTTGTCATCGCGGGAAATGTCGGAACACCGGAAGCGGTCAGAGAGCTCGAAAATGCCGGAGCGGATGCCACAAAAGTCGGCATCGGACCGGGAAAAGTATGTATAACGAAAATTAAAACCGGTTTCGGCACAGGCGGATGGCAATTAGCCGCGCTGCGCTGGTGCGCAAAAGCCGCCAGCAAACCGATTATCGCGGATGGCGGAATCCGCACCCATGGCGACATCGCAAAATCAATTCGATTCGGCGCCACCATGGTCATGATCGGTTCACTATTTGCCGGACACGAGGAATCACCGGGACAAACCATTGAAAAAGACGGAAAGCTCTACAAAGAATACTTTGGCTCAGCCTCTGAATATCAAAAAGGCGAAAAGAAAAATGTTGAAGGCAAAAAAATGCACGTAGAGCATAAAGGCGCAATCATGGATACGCTGATTGAAATGGAACAGGATCTTCAATCTTCTATTTCTTATGCTGGCGGAACTAAGCTGGAGGCTATCCGCAATGTGGATTATGTCATCGTGAAGAATTCGATTTTTAATGGAGATAAGTATTAAAAATAAAAAAAGCCAAGTCAGCGGCTCGCCGCTTGACTTGGCTTTTTCTATTATTAGCACTCTTCTGGTTTACCTGCATTCGTCGCTGTCCTGAAAGAAGAACCGCAGCCGCATGAGGCGATGGCGTTTGGATTATCGATGGTAAAACCGCCGCCAAGCATGGATTGCTTAAAGTCTATAATAGTGCCGTTCATGATATCAAGGCTTTCTTTGTCAACGAGAACAGTAATGCCGTGCTCCTCAAACATACTGTCTGCTTCGCTTTTTTCATGCTCAAAGCCCATTCCGTATGAAAGGCCGCTGCAGCCGCCGCCTTTAACGCCGACACGCAGAAACGCGTTTTCTTCTTCATGCTCTTTCATCATATCTTTTATATGCAAAGCTGCTGCTTCTGTAATTGTTACAGGGTTGGTCATTAATGTGAACCTCCTTTTAGAAACCGGATGTTGTCTTTTATTATAAACTTGATCGGCTCATTTCTCAAACTAGCTGTTTTATAAAAAATAGACGCCCTCACAAACAGTCTCTGCCGGACCTGTCATCATCACATGGCCGTTCTCTTTCCAATTAATGACCAAATCTCCGCCCGCTAAATGAACCGTAATGTCTTCATTTCGTCTTGATACGCCGTTTAAAACAGATGCGACAGCCGCTGCACAAGCGCCTGTTCCGCAAGCCTGTGTGATGCCTGATCCCCGTTCCCACACGCGGAAGTGCAGTTCATGCTCATTCACGGTTTCCACAAACTCGACATTCACACCTTCCGGAAATCTTGGATCTTTTTCAATCACCGGTCCCAATGTCGTCAGCGGTGCCTGTTCAATATCGGCAATCGGAAAAACGATATGCGGATTGCCCATGGAAACCGCGGTGCCTTTTAGTTCAGCTTCGCCAAATGTCATTGTTTCATTAATGGTTTGCTCCTCACCGCCGCCAAGCATCGGAAGCTCGGCTTTTGTCAGACGCGGTTCACCCATATCGACAGTGACAACATTCACTTTTCCGTTTTCAGCTTGAACTTCCGCTTTTACAAGCCCGGAGAGGGTTTCAATCAGAAAAGATGTTTCCTCAACCAGCATATGCTCATACGCGTATTTTGCAACGCAGCGCAGGCCGTTGCCGCAGTTTTTCCCTTCAGACCCATCATTATTAAAAATCCGCATTTTGACAGGTGCTTGATCTGAAGGACATATGAGGATCATACCGTCGGAGCCGATCCCTGTATAAACGGAAGACACTTGAACCGCTATTTCAGACAGTTGTTCTTCCGGCAGTTGTTCTTCAAATTGATTCACGTATATATAGCTGTTTCCAAGTCCGTGCATTTTGGTAAATCGAAATGAGTTCATAGATGCCTCCAACTTTTTCTCTTTTTCTTAGTATAAAAGCTATTATAAACGGACACAATACAATTATCCCCCGTTTTTCATACATAAAAGCTCCTTGCAATGACGCAAGGAGCTTTTATCTTTTATATGAACATGCCGGCAATAGCCGCGCTCAGCAGATTGGCTAATGTTCCCGCCAGAACAGCCTTTAACCCGAGGCGTGCGATATCTGAGCGGCGGCTTGGCGCTAAACCGCCAAGCGTACCGAGCATAATCGCAATCGAAGAGAAATTTGCGAACCCGCATAACGCAAAACTGATAATCGTAGCGGTTTTTTTAGAAAACTCGCCGATGTGCGGACCGAAGTTAGAATAAGCGACAAACTCATTCAGCACCAATTTCTGGCCGATAAAGCTTCCGGCATGCAAGGCTTCATGCCATGGCACACCAATCATAAAGGCGATTGGAGAAAATACATAGCCGAGGATAGATTCTAATGTGACATCTTTTAAACCGAACAAGCCGAAAACACCGCCGAGAATACCATTGACCACGGCGATTAATGCGACGAATGCAAGCAGCATCGCACCAACGTTCAGCGCAATTTGCAGACCTGTTGACGCACCCTTTGCAGCCGCGTCAATTACATTGGCCGCTCCTTCGCCTTCATCCATTTTGAAATCGCCTTTTACTGTTTGCGGCGTTTCCGTTTCAGGAATGAGTAATTTTCCGAATACCAGACCCGCAGGAGCAGCCATGAAGCTCGCCGCGAGCAAGTATTCAATCGGAATACCGAGAAGGGCGTAGCCAAACAAAGTTGAACCCGCAACAGCCGATAGACCGCTCGTCATAATTGTAAACAGTTCAGAGCGCGTCAGTCCTGCAATGAGGGGCCTGATCACTAACGGAGATTCCGATTGCCCTACAAAAATATTAGCAGCAGCCGCAAGAGATTCCGTTTTGCTTGTACCAAGAAGTTTCGACAATCCGCCGCCGATCACACGGAAAATGAGCTGCATGATTTTCAAATGATATAAAACTGCGATCAGTGCTGAGAAGAAAATGATAACAGGCAGTACACTTAATGCAAACGCCGGGCTGTCGCCGACTTTTAAAAGCGGCCCAAATATGAAACTGATGCCTTCATTCGCATAATCAATCAGAAGCTGTACACGGCTTGAAAACCATAAAAAAACAGCGCGTCCCGCTTCCCATTTCAACACGATGTATCCAAACGCCACCTGTATACATAAACCAACGATGACGGTTCTTATTCTAATATTGCTTTTCTTTTCTGAAAATAAAAACGCGATGGCGATTATCCCAACTGCGCCGAGCAGTCCCCAAAGAACATTCATGAATACACCTACACCTCTTAAAATTTATTTAAAACAAATCTTTTATACGATAACAATAATATTTTTTGATGTCTACACATTTTTTCAGTACTTTTGTACCGCAAAATAAAAAAGGGCCTGAGACAGGCCCTTTTCTTCAAAACATTGGGTTTTCTTCAATAAATGTATATATATTCTCAACAAGCTCAGCAGGTGTTTCACCCGTAACGACTTCTCCGTTTACTAGAGCGAATAGTGATTCCATACATTTCCCGCAATAGCTTAAACAGCCGTATTCAAGAACATCCAGATTCGGATCTTTCTCTAAAATCGCTCGGGCTTCCTGAGAGCCGTGAGCCAGATTGCTTACACAAAATTCAATCATTGGATTCATGCGGTTTCACCTCACATATGAACATTATCGCGAATTTTTCACTATTCGTCAAAGACAACGAACGCATTAAAATTTATTATCGTAACATATCATTCCTGCAATAACGTTTTACTAATTTGCGTTTTAAGGCTAATTTGTAGGTTATTTTGAAACTAATATTGTGATTTTAGATCAAATTCGATATAATTCTAGATGTTATTTTACAAAGTTCGTATTTTTCATCAATGTGTCTATCATACTCTTCGGGTTAAAGGGGAATTCAAATGAAAAAATTGGTCTTGATCGGCGGAGGTTACGGAAACATGCGTGTTCTTCATCGCTTATTGCCCAACCAGCTGCCTCATGATGTTTCAATCACGTTAATTGACAGAAATCCTTATCACTGCTTAAAAACAGAATATTATGCCCTTGCCGCAGGCACAATTTCTGACCACCATATCAGAGTGACGTTCCCAGAGCACCCTCGCCTGGATGTCGAGTACGGCGATATTTCATCAATTGATATTGCACAAAAACAAGTGCTGTTCCATGACCGCGAACCGATTTCTTACGATGACGCAGTGATCGGGCTCGGCTGCGAGGATAAATATCATAACGTGCCGGGAGCGCCCGAATTCACCTACAGCATTCAAACCATCGATCAGTCCCGCGAAACCTATCAAAAGCTGAACAACTTATGCGCCGAAGCGACTGTTGCCATTGTCGGAGCAGGCCTTAGCGGCGTTGAACTTGCAAGTGAATTAAGAGAAAGCCGTGACGATCTGAACATTATTTTGTTTGACCGCGGAGATCTCATTTTATCAAGCTTTCCCGAGCGTTTGAGCAAATATGTGCAAAAATGGTTCGAAGAGCACGGTGTCCGCATTATTAACAGGGCAAATATCACAAGAGTAGAAGAAGGCGTTGTGTATAACCACGATGACGCAATTTCCGCAGACGCCATCGTATGGACAGCCGGCATACAGCCGAATAAAGTCGTCAGAGACTTGGATGTGGAAAAGGACGCACAAGGCCGTGTCGTGTTAACCCCTCATCACAATGTCCCGGGTGATGAACATCTGTACGTTGTCGGAGATTGTGCCAGCCTTCCTCACGCACCGAGTGCCCAGCTGGCAGAAGCTCAAGCTGAACAGATTGTCCAAATATTGCAAAAACGCTGGAATGGTGAAGCCCTTCCTGAATCAATGCCTCAGTTTAAGCTGAAAGGCGTTTTAGGTTCACTCGGAAAAAAAGCCGGCTTCGGACTTGTTGCTGACCGGCCGCTGATCGGCCGTGTTCCGCGTTTGCTGAAATCCGGCTTGCTGTGGATGTACAAACACCATAACGGATAATAGCAGAACCGCTGATGAAGTCAGCGGTTTTCTGTATAACCGTATCTCTCCATTTCCTCATATACATCCTTCAATTTCGGATTGCCTTCTCCGACAATTTTATTTTCTACGAGGACGAGCGGATAAAAATATTCGTCATTTCTGATTTTTTCCGCAAGCTGTTTTACGTTTTCGACGTCAGGCGGCTCGTAAATGTCGATGTATTGGATTTCAAAAGGCTGATTCGGATATTTTCTTTTCAGCGCAGCCTCAAGCCATTCATATGTATCTTTAGCCGTCGGCATATTGACACAGCTTGCACAAACGGTTTCTGCCCCATATACGCTGAGCATGACTGTTTTGGTCATTGATAAGTGCCCCCATTTCTCTGCGTTACATTCTTTCTATTAAGTATACAGAGACAAAAGACGTTTTTATAGAAAAAAACCGTTTTTGTGTTCAAGTCTGAATGTGCTATAATAATGGGAGCAATTCTGCAAACCAAACAATAGATTTTTATTGTTACACTGAATATAATGGTTTTATGACGACGAAAGGAGCGAATGTCATGACTGAAGTTGAAATGAAAGAACAGGTGCAGGAAGTACTGGACAAACTTCGTCCGTTTTTACTTCGTGACGGCGGTGACTGTGAGCTTGTAGACGTTGATGAAGGTATTGTTAAACTTCGTCTTCTAGGCGCATGCGGCAGCTGCCCAAGTTCAACAATTACGCTGAAAGCCGGAATTGAACGCGCTCTTCTTGAAGAAGTGCCTGGTGTAATTGAAGTAGAACAAGTCTTTTAATAAAGCAGCCAGGCTGATATTTGATCAGCCTGGCTTTTTTTATGAGAGATATTGGTCAAACCATGAGCTTATATAGGCCAGGCGCTTGATCCGCTGTCCCGGGTGTCCGCTGCGTGACAAATTATGCGACGCTTTCGGAAAACGGACCAGCACGGTTTCCTTGTCCATTTTTTTCAAGGCGATAAAAAGCTGTTCAGCCTGTTCAATCGGGCACCGGTCATCACGTTCGCCATGAAGAATTAAAAGGGGCGTCTCCACGTCTGCCGCATATTTTAAAGGGGAACGGTCCCACAGTTTTTCTGTATCGGTAAACATGTCATGCTCAAGCTGCCAGTCCGTGAAAAAATAGCCGATATCACTAACGCCGTGAAAGCTGAGCCAGTTTGAAATCGAACGCTGAGTGACAGCTGCTTTAAAACGATTTGTCTGCCCCACGATCCAGTTGGTCATAAAGCCTCCGTAACTTCCGCCTGTGACCCCTATCCGCTCGGCATCTATCTGCGGGTCTCTTTTGATCGCCTCATCCACTGCCTGCATCACGTCCTGATAGTCTTTTCCGCCGTAATCCCCTCTGACTGCGTTCACAAATTCCTGTCCGTAGCCATGGCTTCCTCTTGGATTTACATAAACCACTGCATATCCTTTCGCCGCCAGCACCTGAAATTCGTGAAAATATGTATGCCCGTACATCATATGCGGACCGCCGTGTATATTGAGAATAAGCGGATAGTTTTTGCCCTCTGCAGCCTGAGCAGGTTTCATCAGCCAGCCGTTCACCGTCATCCCGTCTTCTGTCACATATTGAATGTCTTCAGGTAACGAAATGAGGTGCTCGTCAACAAACTTGTCATTCGCATCAGTCAGCCGTTTTTCTTCCTGTCCAAGCGGAATGCTGTATAGCTCACTAGGTCTGCCAGGCTTTGTCACACTGGCAATAAAGCTTTGTTCATCAGGATGAATGGAAAAGCTGTTGATATATTCTTTTTCTAACCGAATCGGATATACGAGTCCTTCTATAGAAACATAATAGATTCCCGTGCTGCCTTGTTCTGTGCCGATGACATAAAACCCTTGACTGTCTTTTGTCCAAACCGGGCGCTGTTCAGCTCCTCCTATCAGTGAGTCTCCAATCAACGCATCCGCTAAGTGAACGTCCAGCATATCAGTGAGACACGTAAGGCGGTCTTGCTCTATATCATAAAGCCACGCTTTTTCTAGCGTTGCATTCCGATATTCCTGTTCATGCCCAAGCAAAGCAAGGTACCTTCCGTCCGGTGAAAAAGAGCTGGGTCCGAATGAGCCGCGATGAGAGGTAATCAGCTTGAGATCTTCAGTCTCCAGCGACACCAAGCAGACATCGTGCGGCTTGCTGGCATCATCCGTTTCAGTCAAATTAGCTGAAAAAACGATAGATTTGCTGTCAGGAGAAAAAGCCGGATCGAAGTGGTCAGCTTTTTCATTTGTCAGCTGTTTTACCTCACCAGACTTCACGCTGACAAGCACAAGCTGCGCATACGCCCCTCTCGTCAGCCCTTTTCCGTCCCGTTTATAGGCTAAACCATGCACTTCAACCGGTTCAAAGCTGTCGGGTTCCGTTTTCTCTTGATCATAAACACTTTCTTCATCTCCCAGGCTGACCGTGACAAGCACTGACTCTCCATCCGGAGACCATACTGGCTGAGACACACCATACGGAATATCAGTCAGTTTTTTTGCCTCACCGCCTTCAGCGCTCATTATATAAAGCTGAGACACTTCGCCATCACGGTCAGAAACAAACGCAATTTGGCGTCCGTCCGGAGACCATCTAGGATCAGTGTTCCGCTTTTCTCCGTGTGTCCAAGGAATGGACGCGCCGCTTTCCGCATCATATACCCATATATTTGAAGTATATGAATCTTTCTCTTTGTTTGCTTGTGACTTCACATAAGCCGCACGCTTGCCGTCCGGGGCGTATTGAGGGTCCGTCACCGAGACAATGGCTGTCATATCTTCGGCGGTCATCAGCTTTTTCATATCAATCTCCTCCTTTTTACATGTATTTCGTTTTTCTAAATAAAAATCCCTTTATATCATGAAGAAAAAAAGCGTCCTCTGCTCACGCTGAGGAACGCTTGGAATGAACTATACACTTTTCACTTGATAGAAAGGATTTCGCTCTATTATACTTCCCTCTTTCGGAACGGTCAAAGCGTCGACTTCACAATGCGGGAAATGAAGTGCGAGTTGCTCTTTCAGCGCTTCTCCTTTTCCTTTTTCGGTCATGACGAGAATCGTCGGGCCCGCTCCGCTGAGGGCAGTTCCATAAGCGCCTTTCATCTCGGCAACATGCTCCACTTTAGACAATTCCGGGACAAGCATCGCCCGATACGGCTGATGGAACATATCCTTTTTCATGATTTTTCCGACGAGCGGCCAATCCTTTGACATGATCGCCGCGATGAGAATGTTGCTGACGGCGCTGGCTTTTACAGCGTCCGCATATGGAAACTCTGCCGGGAGCACGTCCCGCGCGTCTCTTGTCAGCACCTCGTAAAAAGGAATGACAACCACAACATCAATGTCGGCATCCGGCACGCGGATCATTTGCGTCTCGTCGTCTTCATGCAGTCCGATCACAAGCCCGCCGACGAGAGAAGCGCCTGCATTGTCCGGATGTCCTTCTTCAAGGCTGGCTAAATGCAGCTTGTCTGCTTCGGAGAGCTGTAAACCGCATAATTCGTCTGCCAGTTCTATAGCCGCCACTATGGCCGCAGCACTGCTGCCAAGACCGCGTGCAAGCGGGATGTCGCTCCACACTTTCACATGTGCAGGAGGCATTGCTTTTCCGTACATATCTGCCGTCCGTTTCGCCACTTGATAGATCATATTATCTGTACCCGCCGGAATTCCGGCGACTGTTTCTGTTTCAGCTTCAAAAGACCATTGATCGCTTTCAAAGACGGTCAGCTTCAAATATCTGCTGAGCGCCATTCCGACTGAATCAAAGCCGGGGCCTAGGTTAGCCGTGCTTCCTGGAACAGTGACAGAGAACAGCATGTCGGCATCGTTCATACACGGGCCGCTCCTTTTAAGTATTCGAGGATGCTGTCTTCATCAGTCGGCAGGGTGACCGGCTTCATTTCAGAAATGTCGACCGCTGTGTTCGGGTCTTTCAGCCCGTTCCCTGTTAACACAGCCACAACCTTGCTGCCTTTCGGAATTTCTCCGGATTTTACTTGTTTCAGCACACCTGCAATAGATGCGCAGGAGCCCGGTTCTGCAAACACGCCTTCTTCACGGGCAATCAGCTGATACGCATGAAGAATTTCATCGTCAGTGACTTCGTCAATTTTCCCATTGGACTCCTCAGCCGCTTTTACAGCTTTATCCCAGCTTGCCGGGTTTCCGATACGAATCGCTGTTGCCACTGTTTCCGGGTTTTCAATGACTTCGTTGCGGACGATCGCAGCTGCACCTTCCGCTTCAAAACCGCGCATTTTCGGAAGGCCAGTGCCGTTTTTCTCATGATATTCTTTGAAGCCCTTCCAGTACGCTGTGATGTTTCCCGCGTTTCCGACCGGAATCGCCAAAACGTCCGGTGCTTCGCCCAGCTGTTCGCATACTTCAAAGGCAGCTGTTTTTTGGCCTTCGATGCGGTAAGGGTTGACCGAGTTGACAAGCGCGATCGGTGATTTTTCACAAATTGAACGGACAATTTTAAGGGCATCGTCAAAGTTGCCGTCGATCGCAATGATTTCAGCTCCGTACATGACTGCTTGAGCGAGCTTGCCAAACGCGATTTTCCCGTTCGGGATGATGACAATACATTTCATATCGGCGCGGGCTGCATAAGCAGCCGCAGCCGCTGATGTATTTCCGGTTGACGCGCACATAATCGTGTCGTTGCCTTCTTCTTTCGCCTTTGCCACCGCCATGACCATCCCGCGGTCTTTAAAAGATCCAGTAGGGTTTACGCCTTCTGTTTTGACATGGAGCTCAATCCCGAGCTGTTCAGACAGCTTCGGCAAATGAATGAGCGGCGTATTGCCTTCATGTAACGTAAGCGCCGGTGTTTGATCCGTTACGGGTAAAAACTCTTTATATTGATGGATAAGTCCTTTCCACATTAGCTCCAACCGTTCCCTTCTACACGATATGTGCTTTTGACTTCTTGAACGACTTCCAAATCATTTAAGTTTTGCAGGATATCACTGAAATCAGCTTCTGATGTGTGGTGTGTGACGATGACGATTTCTGCTAACTCATCATGCCCCTTAATCGGCAGCTGAAGAATTTTCTCAAAGCTGACGCCCCGTTCTGAGAACACAGACGTGATTTTCGAGAATGAGCCTACCTCATCCTTCACGTGAATTCTCAAAAATTGCTGTGCATAAATATCGGACGGCGACTTCATGTTTTTCTCATATTGCGGCGCAACAAAGCTGTTGCCGGTTACGCCGAGACGCATGTTTTTCATGACAGCAACCAGGTCAGACACAACTGATGTGGCTGTCGGCATGCTTCCCGCTCCCGGGCCATAGAACATCGTCTCTCCGACAGCTTCGCCATACACGTAGACGGCGTTATATTCATTATGCACGGCAGAAAGCGGATGGTGGTCTGGAAGCAGCGTCGGCTGAACGCTGACTTCAATTTTGCTGCCGTCACGCTGGGCAATTCCGATCAGCTTCATTGTGTAGCCGAGACGTTTGCTGAAGCTGATATCCTCGTCTGTAATCTGGGAGATCCCCTTCACTTTGACATCTTCCAGATCGACGTTCATTGAGAAGCCGAGACGCGCCAATATTGCCATTTTCCGTGCGGCGTCGAGCCCTTCCACATCTGAAGTCGGGTCAGCTTCGGCAAACCCCAGATCCTGCGCTTCCTTAAGCACTTCCTCGTAAGGGCTTTTCTCTTTAATCATTTTGGTTAAGATAAAGTTCGTTGTTCCGTTTACGATTCCCATCATTTTAGTAATCCTGTCTGATGAGAGGCCTTCCTCTAATGTGCGAAGAATTGGAATCCCGCCGGCAACGCTGGCTTCGAAGTAAATATCACAGCCATTTTCCTTTGCTTCAGCTAGCAGTTCAGAACCGTACACGGCCATTAAATCTTTGTTTGCCGTGACAACGTGTTTTTTCGATCTCAAAGCGTCAAGCAAATATTGCTTTGTCTGCTCAACACCGCCGATCACCTCGATGATGACATCAACATCTGGATCGTCGATCACATCATATACTTCTGTCGTGAGCACTTCCTTCGGCAAATCTACTTCTCTTTTTTTCTCTAAATCTTTCACAAGCACTTTTTTTATTGTAATTGGACAGCCAACCTGATGCATCAGCTTATCCTGATGGTCTTGAATAATTTTAACGACACCGCTTCCGACGGTACCTAAGCCTAAAAGCCCTACACGAATTGCTTTCAAAAAAACTCCACCCTTCTTCGGATTGTCCTCTCAAGAGAGACAATTGTTAACTCAACACAGACATATAAGTTACAAATATTATATAAGCCCATTTCTGTTTTGACAAGACAACAATCTGCTGAATTTTGCGAATGTAAACGCTTAACCAATTGATATGACAAGATTCTTTATTTTCTAATTATTTTTGTCAGATTTTCTCCTTCCTTACAAGCCGCCCTTTCCGAGCCAGCTGACAGGGGGGACAAAAATGTTCTGCGCTCTCATGTTCATAAACTCCTGGGCGGCATTCAGAAATTGTTCATAGCCCGAATCGCTGAGAATGTAGTCGAGCTGCTCTTCATAATAGTGCTTTTCCGATTCTGAAGAAATATAGTAGCCTTCCACGATTTCATAATAATGAAGCGGAAAAAGGAGACGGCTGTACAAAAGACGTTTCGAAAATGAAGACAGCGGTGTGATTTGCTCATATTCCTGCAAAAAGCGAAAGCCCTGCCGGTTAAAATCATCACGATGATGCAAAAATGTGTGTCTCATATATTCGGCTAAATCGCGTGCAGCGTGGTCAAATACCCAGTCAGCCGGAATCCTGATTAGGGATTCAGAAGACCACGTATTTTTTTCCATCCTCTGATGGCATATTGTTCCTGAATCAGCTGCTTGCGGTTTGTCATCGAGCTCGGTATCGACTAAATATTGAATCGCGTTTTCTGACAGTCCTAAATAATATGGAAACGATTCAATCATTTTTTTATCAAAGGGCTCGTGCGGAGGGGTATGAACCTTTCGCTGCCAAAACGCTTCAAGCTGATCAATGCGTTTTCCCCACAGGTCTTTCCACTGCCCGATTCTTCCGGCCTCCTTCACTTCGTACGGGTATCCTCTGCCCTTTCGATGAAACTCCGCCATTTCTGTCCCTATGGAAAATGCCCGGTTTGAAAAAGGAGGGGCCGCCTTCAGCAGGGCGTACGTTTTTCCTTCATGTTCAAAGGTCAGCTCGCCTTCTTTTGTAAAGATAAAAACGGAAACGTATGGGTCACTTTGTTCTTGTAAATACTGACTCATGTAATAAAGCTCCGCCAGCTCCTCATCTGAAAAATGGGAAACGGGAACAATCAAAAAGAAGGAATTCGGTGTTTGAAAGCATTGATACGTATGCTGATACATTGAAAGCTGCCTGATATGAATGCCGTATTTTTCTTTTATTGTGCCTTTCACAATGATCACCTGCCTGTTGAATTAGGGCTCATCACATCGTAGTCATACACAGGCGGAATTATGAATACATATTTTAATCCGACGAAGGAGCAAGAAAAAGTCGTAAACATCTCGTACGTTTTGTATAAACTAGTAAAAAAAGATTGGGTGAAGTTGATGTCAGATAAAGAACAAATCAGTCAGATGGAAGCCAAAGCAAGAGAACGGATGAAGGAGCGCGGCGTTGAGGTATCCGATATTGCCGAGCTTGTCTTTTTTCTGCAGAAAAAATATCATCCGGATTTAACCATGGATGAATGCACGTTGAATGTGAATCGGGTCCTCGCAAAGCGTGAGGTGCAAAACGCGATTTTAACGGGCATTGAATTGGACGTTCTTGCTGAGCAGAAAAAACTGTCTGAACCGCTGCAAACGATGCTGGAGATAGATGAAAGCCTATATGGAGTAGATGAAGTTCTGGCATTTTCCATCGTGAATATTTACGGGTCCATCGGGTTTACAAACTATGGCTACATCGACAAAGAAAAACCCGGTATCCTCGGCCGTTTAAATGATAAATCAACCGGCGAATGCCATACATTTCTTGATGACATTGTCGGCGCCATTTCCGCTGCGGCCTCCAGCAGGCTTGCACACCGCGCGCGGCATACAGAATAAAGGGCACCCTTTTGGGGCGCCCTTTTTTATATATGCTGAATCCACTCAGTCAGAGAATCAATAGCGTGAGTCGGTTTTTCCATATCGTCTGTCATATGCTCTCTTTTCGTTACGCCTGTGTGGACAAGCAGCGTATCCATCCCTGCATTAATGCCTGCCATAATGTCAGTCGCGTAGTTGTCGCCGACCATAAGTGTTTCGGATACATCAGTGCCGAGAACACGCATCGCCTGCTCCATGATGATGGATTCCGGCTTGCCGATAAATACCGGCTGCACGCCTGTGGATACGGTTAACACAGAGGTCAGTGAACCGTTGCCCGGCAGGAGGCCTCTTTCAGTCGGTATGGCAATGTCACCGTTTGTGGAAATAAAGCGGGCGCCATTTCTGATTGCGAGGCAGCCGACGGCAAGTTTTTCGTATGTAATCCCGCGGTCAATTCCGACAACAACAAAGTCCGCATCTTCCTCTGCAAAGGTCAGGCCGTTTTCTTCAATCGCCTGGCGAATTCCTTCTTCCCCGATCACATACACAGACGCGTCTTTTTTCTGCTGGGCGATATGCTGGGCAGTCGCCATGCTTGTCGTAAAAACCTGCTCCTCTGTTGCCGGAATGTCAAAAGAGACCAGCTTGTCCGCCACCTGCTTCGGTGTGCGGGAAGAGTTGTTTGTCACAAAAAGATAAGGAATGCCGCGGTCTTTCAGCGTTCTGACAAATTCACACGCTTCCTCGATTTTTTCTGTGCCGTTGTACATCGTTCCATCTAAATCAATTAAATATCCTTTATATGTTTTCATTTTTAAACACTCCTGTGGCTTTCCTGTCGTTATTTAAACGCGGAAACAGGGCCCAGCTCTGTTTCCAAGTAGCTTCTGATTCGTTTCGGAAAGACTTGAAGGACCGCTAGATGCGCGGTGATCAGCTTGTAAAGCTCTGCACTGTCAGCGAGCTGGTATTGCTGAACCAATGTTTTTCGGTACGCAATCAATTGCTTCAGCTCTGCCCCCTCTTCTTCCGTTACGACTTTTTCATCAACCAGTATGTCCATGATATCATCATAGCTGCCCGGGTCCCGCATAATAAAACCGTCAATCATGTCATTTCCTGTATCGAGAATGCATTCGATTAACAGGTGGCCGATGCGTTCAAGCGCGAGCCCCTCGATCTCGGATTCCCAGTCTGTTTGTGAATGAAACAGCGCCAGCTGACGCTCGAAGAACCCAAGTGTATGCTCTATCTTGTTTCTGTCAACAAAATACATGACAGCATCCCCTTTGTGTAATGATTATTTTCTGATCCGTTTTAATACAAAATACGCACAGCCGAAATTACAGTATTCGTAAATGTATTCGTCCAATGTGCTGATTTTCGTTTCAAAGGTCGCCTTTTGATTCTGGTCGTCAAAGAAGCCCTTGAGCCTGAGCTGGCCGTATCCCCAGTCTCCCACAATGTAATCGTATTTATTTAAAATATCGGAATAACGGGCTTTAAAAGCCTCTTCGTTGAAGCCGTCTTTGAAATTGTGCACCAGCTCAAATTCGGCATTTTGAATAAGAATCATGATCTCACCTCTTTTTCACTCATTCCTATCATAATTCATTGCCCCGTCCCCATCAATTGCTAAAGAATAATTCGTGTGATTTGGCTACCCTACACATGAGGAGGGATTACAAATGAAGCGAACTGCTGTCAGCCTCTGCCTGATGACCGGGCTTTTATCCGGATGCGGAGGCGCAGGACTCAATAACGCTGAACAGAATGCCCAGCATCAAAATGAAACCAGGCCCATTCATGTATCTGACCGCAATGAAGCTTTTAACAGGCATGATGAGAATGAACAGTTTGGTTATGTCCGCTATCAAAAAGAACAATTTGACGGCGAACAGCAAGAAACTCCGGTGCCAGACCGTGAAGAAACCGCTCACATTATATCAAGCTTAACGGTTCAGCTCCCTCATATTCAAGATGCCGCAGCGCTTGTCACTGACCAAGAAGCGCTTGTCGTGTACAAAACAGATTCGAAAAACCGTGAGCTGACAGCTGATCAAGTGAAAAAAACGGCGGTTTCGGTGATTCCGCGTTACTATCATGTGTACATTTCCGACAATCCAAATCACATGCAGGCCATCAAAAATTACAGCAATCTCGGTTCCGGTTCAAGAGATGTCAGAGACATCATGTCGGGGACGATACAAGAAATGAAAACCTCCCCGCAAGGAAGCCCTGTCTCGGAAAACGAAAATGCCAATGGAGAAACACGCCAGGACAAGGAAACGAATAGGAATGACAAAAACGCCAGATGATCTGGCGTTTTGGCATTATGCTTGCGCTTGGCGTTTTTTAGATGCTTCGTTAACCTGTTCATCCGCATGGTAGGAGGAACGGACAAGCGGACCGGCTTCACAGTGGCTGAAGCCTTTTTGCATCGCGATTTCCTTCAATTCTGCAAATTCATCAGGGTGATAATATTTTTGGACTTTTAAGTGCTTCTTCGACGGCTGCAGATATTGGCCTATTGCCATAATATCAACATTGTTTGCCAAGAGGTCGTCCATCACTTCGATAATTTCTTCTTTCGTTTCACCGAGTCCGATCATGATGCTTGATTTTGTCGGGATGTCAGGCTGCATTTCTTTCGCGCGGCGCAAAAATTCCAACGAACGGTCGTACGTCGCACGCGCGCGGACTCTTGGCGTCAGGCGGCGAACCGTTTCGATATTGTGATTCAGGATGTCAGGGCGCGTATCCATTAACGTTTTTAAGTTATCATAGTTTCCGCCCATATCTGACGGAAGCACCTCAATCGTTGTGAACGGGCTTTTTCTGCGGATTGCACGGACAGTTTCCGCGAAAATACCCGCACCGCCGTCTTTTTGGTCATCACGCGCAACAGCTGTGATAACCGCGTGTTTCAGATTCATCAGAGCGACGGAATCTGCTACGCGTTCCGGCTCTTGCAGGTCAAGCTCAGTCGGAAGACCCGTTTTGACTGCGCAGAAACGGCACGCTCTCGTACAAACGGATCCTAAGATCATAAATGTCGCTGTACGTCTCACTGCCCAGCATTCATGAATATTCGGACATTTTGCTTCTTCACATACGGTGTGCAGATTGTTTTCCCGCATGAGTTTTTTGAGTCCTGTATAATTTTCATTTGTATTTAATTTGATTTTGAGCCATTCGGGCTTTCTGAGGTGTTCGTCTTTCTTTGCCAATTCCCATCATCTCCAATATCCAATATACTCAATTTCTGACACGAAACATTCTGAAAACGAGATAGGTGCAGTTTTTTCATTTCTGCAACAAAAATAATGTTTTTCTAACTAAAGAAAGTCTTTTCTTTAGACACTTTAACATAGGAAAAATTTCTCGACAAGGGAAGATGATTACTGACATTTTCTCGCCGGGTTGCCGCAAACTATGTGTATTCAATATTGAAAGGAGATTATTTTGTGAAAGTTGTGTTATCTGCCCTTCTTCTCCTTTTGTTTGCATTTGAACCTTATGCGTCTGGAAAAGAGCTTTCAGATCCGGTGCTTTCCAAACGGATGGAATTATATCATAAAGTCGAGGCTGTAACGCAGATTCCTTGGTATGCGCTTGCCGCTGTTGATCAATACGAGGAGAATGTGCGGAGCAACAGAAAGGATCTGCCTGAAAAAACGGGAATCATCAGCATCTATGTACCGGATGAGATCTGGAGCGGACCAGAAAACCCGAATCCGAAAGACGATGCGCCGTTAAGCATAAAAGTGTTTGACGGAATCGGAATGGACGGTGACGGCGACGGGAAAGCCGAGGTCAGCAATGATGAAGACATTCTGTATACATTCGCACAATATCTGCTGTCATACGGCACAGATGAGGAGAATATCCGCATTGGGCTCTGGAATTATTACCGCCGTGATCAAACGGTGGGAATCATATCCGAGTTCATGAAGCTGTTTAAGGCTTACGGTCATATTGATTTGGGCGAGCATGCGTTTCCGCTTCCGATCAGAACGGATTACAGCTACCGCAGCACGTGGGGAGACGCCCGCGGCTTTGGGGGAAGGCGGATTCATGAAGGAACAGATCTCTTTGCCCACTATGGCCTTCCTGTTAAATCCACCTGTTACGGCGTCATTGAAATGAAAGGCTGGAACCGCTTTGGAGGATGGAGAATCGGCATCAGAGATATTAACAATACGTATCATTATTTCGCCCATCTCAATGGGTTTGCAAAAGGCATTAAAACAGGGCAGATCGTTGAGCCCGGTCAAGTGATCGGGTCAGTGGGCAGCTCAGGATACGGCCCGCCTGGCACGGCCGGAAAATTTCCGCCGCACCTGCACTATGGCATGTATAAGGATAATGGAAAAACTGAATGGTCGTTTGATCCTTATCCTCATTTGAGAGCTTGGGAGCGCTATGAGTACAAGAAAAAGAAATGATGAAAGCCGCCTCATGAAAAGGCGGCTTTATTTGCTGTTTTTTTCATTTTTTGAATCATGGCTGTCTTCTTCTTTGCTGCTTGGAAGCTGGACAGAAGGCGTAACACCTGAACCGCCGCTTCCGTTATAAAATTGCGGCACTTCGCCCTGCACTGCTTTAATTGATACAGGAACATTATTGGTGACCACGGCCGTTTTGCTTGCGAACGGGATAATGACCTTCACTTTAATTTCTACGAAGATGCTGATATCAATAAGTGCGTTGTTAATGCCGTATGGCTTTATTTTTGTTTTGACGTCCGTAAAGGCGTCACCAATTAAATTGAACCGGACCGGGATTTTCGGGCCGAGGTTTCCAAGAAGGCTGTTTCCTGTCACCTGTCCCAATGGGATGTTGATCATAATATTTTCACTGGCGCCGCTGTGTCCGGTGTGGGTTTCCATCTCTTTCAAATGAGACTGAAGCTGTTTTGTCACCTTTGTTTTCACACTGTTTATAATCTGTGTATTAAAATCGATTGTCGTTAAATTTCCGTTTTCATCAGAATTCATTTGAAACATATCTTTCATATTTTCGCTGTCAGACATATAATCCTCAATCGAATCCTGAATCACCTCTGTTGCCACACGCTTCGTTTCCATTTCACCGATGCTCATTAATACCGGTTTAATCGAGCCGTTGATAATCCAAAGGCTGACTGTTGTTGATATGATAAAAAATACGAGTGACAGCAGCAGCACGTACCGGAAAGGCAAAGGTCCTCTCTTGCGAAGAGGGCCGCGATATCTTGGCAAGAAAATCCCCCCTTACATATCACAATGTATGCTTGTAAGGGGGGACATAGTAATAGCCGGGCCAATTTATTTTATTTCACCATTTTTAAAAGCGCTTCTCTGCCGCTCATGCCGGCATGAATGCCAAGATCTTCTGCGGCATATGTGACGGATTCTAAAGGGGCGTCTAACAGCTGGTCAATTGTTCGCACACCAACCGCCCGTCCCGCCACAATTCCACGCTCCTTTAATTTTTCATTCAGCAGCGCCACATCAAGCGCGCCGCACATAATGTATCCGTGATCATTGGAAACTGCCATGAAATTTGTTTTTGGAAGCTTTACTGTCACAGCTGTAAAAGGCTGTCCTTCGATCATAATCGGTGTCAGATTTACCACGTCAACCACTCCCTTCCTTCATCACTTTATGATGAAGGGCACGGCTTGTTGTGGGCTGACCTCCTTATTGTGCAAGCTTCCAGGCAAGCAGATCCCGCAAAAATTCCGGCATAAAATATTCTTTTACCTCGGCGTCGCGGATGATTGGAAACAGCCTGCCGAGCGTAAACATGTCAAGCACGGCCACAGCGTATTGTTTATTTTTATCTATGTCAGCTCCGTTCAGCGTAATCCGGGTGACGTGGGTCATCCCATCGTCCAGCCGTTTTGTTTCGACATCGACACCCGCGTACACCATTTTTCCCATCACTTCTCCCCGGAAGCCCAATCCTTTAATTCGGAGCTGCTCTATCTGTTCCGAAGCGGCATGAACAATCGTTTCCTTCAGTTCCTCTCCCGTCAGGCGGACAGTAACCGGGTTGATGGGGTGAGGGCAGATGCGGTGCAGGTCAAGCTTGGTCACCGGGCCGGCTTTAAGCGGTCCGAGGATGACGCCGGAATTCACCATGCTGATGTCGGCTCCGCACCATTCCTTTAACGCATATGCCAAAAGTAAAGGCAGATCAGATTCTTCAAACCACTTGACTTCAGCATCTTGCGCAAGCTCCGCAACGGCAACGGACAGCTTTTCCTTGGCTTCACGCTCTTTTTCCTCAAGAAATGCTTTGGTTTCCGCCGATTCCCCTGTCCATTCAGCCATGTTTTGAACAGACGCTGTTTTGCTGATGATTTTTCGCTTTTCAGTGTCCATCGTGATGTCTACACAGCCGACATAGTTTCCGTATTTCTCAGCGCTGGCAAGCAATACGCCGTTGACCATCTGTCCATTTTCAAGCAGATGGTGAGTATGAGACTCGAGGATAACGTCAATCTCCGGAACCGCTTCAGCAACCGCTTGATCGTCAAGAATTCCCAAATGCGACAGGAGAACGATGATATCAGCCTGTCCTTTCACTTCCTGTATGGTTTCTTTTATACTTTCGAGCGCATCAGTAACAGTCCATTCCAGCTTGTCATATACGGGATAATACGGCACCGTTACGCCTAACAAAGCGATGGTCATGCCGTTTCCCAATGTTTTGATATGGTAAGGAACCGCCCAGGACGGGCGGTTTCCGTTTTTGTCATACAGATTAGAGACGATAACGGGAAACTCGGCATGATCATATAAAGAAGCAAGCTCTTCATGAGGAAGCGTAATCCCCTCGTTATTGCCGATAGCCGCTCCATCAATTTCAAGACGGTTTAAGAGGTCTACATTGGCTTTTCCGAATGTCGCCTCTGTCACAAAATGAAAACGATCAATATGATCACCAATATCAAAAACGAGCGTCTCTTCGCTGTGCAACTGATGTTCTTTTCTTTTTTGCTCAATATAATCTGTTATTTTTGGCCAATTTTCAAAATGGCTGTGCAAATCATTTGTGTGATATAAGCGGAGCTTCTCTTTCATACCATTCTCTCCCTAATCGTTCAGCTGAAAATGCCTTCATAAATGAGCTGGC
This sequence comes from Bacillus sp. FSL K6-1012, assembly GCF_037964915.1. Taxonomy (NCBI): domain Bacteria; kingdom Bacillati; phylum Bacillota; class Bacilli; order Caryophanales; family Bacillaceae; genus Bacillus; species Bacillus sp. FSL K6-1012. The sequence continues at coordinate 3,344,940 of NZ_CP150175.1, forward strand.
AGCCGATCAAAATTAATACGATCCTCATAATCATAACGATCGTTTTCGTCTGCATTTTTCGGTTGATGGCGGCGCCAAGCCTTCCGCCGAACCAAGCGCCGGGCACAAGTGCGAGGGCATACAGCCAATTCACATGCCCGGACATGATATGTGAAACAGATCCTGTCATAGAGGACAGGAAAATAATGAACATGGACGTTGCCACCGCAACCTTTGGCGGGAACAGAAATAACAGCATCATGGCCGGAACCATCAGCGAGCCGCCGCCTATTCCAAAGAGCCCGCCTAAAAAGCCGACAACAAAGGCGATGGCAATCCCGACAGGCGCCTGATACGAGTAAGTATAGGGCTCTCCGGCATCATCCTGAAAAGTCCGTATTATTCCTCTGTGCTCTTTGTTTACCGGCCGCGCCTTCGCTTTCAGCATTAAGGATAATGAAATAAGAATCATAAATATGCCAAACCAAATGGAAAACGAGTTTGAATTAAAAAGCTTTGACACGTAAGCCCCAATAATGCTGCCGGGACCTGAACCGATAAAGAAAATGAGCCCGCTTTTATAATCAACCGTTTTATATTTAATATAAGCCAAAGTTGAGGAAAGACCCGTAAAAATAATGACCAGAAGCGAAGTCCCGATGGCGACCTGCGGCGTCACATCCTGAAAATACGGCGTCACCGCGCTTAAAAACATCATGGCCGGAACGATGACAATCCCGCCGCCGAGTCCAATCAAACTTCCTACCGTACCCGCAATAAATCCCAGTACGATCAAAATCACAAACGACATCAATCAAAACCTCTTTTCTAAAATAAATCGAGCTGTCTCGGAGAAAGTCCGGAGTACTCGATATCAAGCAGTTCAAGCATCTGCTTGCCGTTATCCGCGGCGTCTCCGCCGGAATTGTTGTTGAACAGGACAAATACATCTTTACACTGCTGCTGCAATTCATTCAGATGCTTTTTCCAGTCTTCCAGCTCCTGTTTGTTATAGCGGTATAAATATCTGACCTCACGCCAGTTTTTCCCGCCATCAGGCTTCATCCAGCCCTGCTTATTGCGTCCGTGAAACCTGACGAGCGTTTTGTTTTCATCGGTCGCCCGCAACACAGTCGGGACACTTCCATCGCCGATTTGCGGTTCATCACATACGCTGTGAATCCAGCCTTCCGCTTTCATAAAGGAAAGCGTCTGCTCATAAAATGGCGGCGAAAACCAGGAGCGGTTTCTGAACTCAAGCGCGCAAGGAATATCGCCCATTTGATTTTTGCACCATCTTAAATAAGCGACATTTTCTTTCTTGCAGTCAAACCACGGCGGAAATTGAAACAGCACCATGGCGAGCTTATTGCTATGTAAATATGGCGTTAAGGACAGCTTAAAAGCATCAAACATCTCCTCTTTGGAGTCAAACGGAATGTCGCCGCGCTGATGCCCCGTCATGCCCTGATACGCTTTAATGATAAATTGGAAGGTTTCCGGTGTTTCCTTCACCCACTTTTCATTGTTGCGCGCCGGCTGAATCGCGTAAAAGCTCGCGTCTAATTCCACGATCGGAAAATGGGAGGAATAGGCCTGCAATTTTTTCTGGCTGGCCGTTTTCGGCGGATAAATGCTGTCATGATCCCCCCATCCCGTCAGTCCGATATAAATCACAATCATTCACCTCTCTTCCAGTTTATCACACGCGTTTTCAGGTTTCCTCGGAAATGCTGTTCATATTGCGGAAAAACGCTGAGCGCAGATGCTGATATTGTTCCTCATTGGTATCCAAAAACGCCTCCTCTCTTGAGGAAGGGATATTTTGGTACTCAATAGGCTCCTGAAACTGTTCACTCGTAAAGTCATACACAGCCCCATTTATGCTGTTATAAAAATGCCAGCTCCCACCGACCTTTGTTTTGAAAATATCGCCCCCGAATTGCTCCTGTATCACCAATGCCGTCACGCCGCATTGGCCGCATGCCGGGCATTCTTTCGTCCATTTGGAACTCGTATGCAGCGACCATGATTGATTTAGTATGTGTTTGATGTGTTCCATCATCGAAAGCCCCCTTTTTAAAAAGATACCACGATGATTGATTTTTAAAAACCAAAGTCACTGACATAAAAAAACCGGCAGAATTCAATCTGCCGGGCTTACGAAGGAACGACCAATGCTCCCTCAATTCCGCTGTCTGCTTTCTCCCCATCACTGTACACGCTCCGTCCTCTGCTGTAGGTGGCCGAGATGCGGCAGGGGAAAGTATGTCCTTCATAAATGCTCTGCTTATGTTTTGCAAACATCGTTTCTGTTGTGACTGTGTACGGCTCCATGCTGACGAGAACGAGATCCGCGTCTCGCCCCTCTTCAAGCCTCCCTTTTTGCTGAAGGCCGAATCGCTTCGCGGGTGCCCCCGCTGTCCATTCAGCAATGGTTTCAAATGGAATATCCCGCTCAAGGGCCAATTCAAGCATGGCCAATAAAGTAAACTGCCCGCCGCTGATTCCGCCCCATGACAAAAACATATTATCCTCCCGCTTCAGAGAAGGACGGCAGGGGGAGTGGTCCGAGGACACCATGTCAATATCCCCCGCGATCAGCGTATCAATTAACGCCTCTTTTGATGGCTGCGATCTGAGCGGAGGGGCGCATTTTGCGACAGAACCCTTTTCCCGTAAATCGTCATGGCTGAACAAAACATAATGCGGGCATGTTTCGACCGAAACATCAAGCCCTTCCCGTTTCGCCTCTCTAATCAGCCGAACCGCTTTCACCGTGCTGATATGGACAAAATGAACCGGACAGCCCGTCACTTTCGCATACTGAATCGTGCGATACACCGCTTCAGCTTCGGCTTCCTCCGGGCGGGAGGCCGCGTATGCATCTGCATTCACTTTCCCTTTATTCGCCCATTCCATCTGCAAAAAGCTTGTGATCGCATCGCTTTCTGCGTGAAGAGCAAGGATTTTTCCTGCGGCCGCGATTTCTTTCATGCCTTTGAGCAAGGTCCGTTCATCAACAGAGCGAAACTCCTCTGTGCCTGATTTTGATAAAAATGCTTTAAATCCTATCGCACCCGCTTCAGCCATCGGATGTATGTCATCAATATGACCGGGCACAAGGCCGCCCCATAACGCAAAATCCACCGCCGATTTTTGCCTGCCGATTTCAGCTTTTGCGAGAATGTTTTCAGCCGTCACCGTGGATGGAATGCAGTTCAGCGGCATATCAAAATAAGTGGTGCAGCCGCCTGCAGCCATCATCTGTGAGCCCGTTTCAAACCCTTCCCAATCCTCTCTGCCCGGTTCGTTGAAATGAACATGGCAATCGATCGAACCCGGAAAAATATATTGCCCGCTAGCCTCCACAACTGGTGCCCCCTCTGCTTCAATTGCAGAACCGATCTTGGCAATAGTCCCGTTTTTCATTGCAATATCAGCTTCTTTAACACCATCCGGCGTGACTGCCTTTGCTCCTTTTATTACTAAATCGTAAGCCATACTGAACCCTCCCCTGTAAGGATGATGAATTTTTATGTCAGTTTATGTAACACAATCAGTCTATTTTCAACATTTTACTGTTACTATGATCGTATTACATCAGCAAAACAGCTAGAATTAATAATGAAATTTATTCATCTTAACCAATGGTTACTTTTTGTGAAAAAAGGAGAATGAGCTATGAATATTTTTGATGTGATGAAAATACCGGCTTACGAAAATGCAGTTTTAATTGCGGGCAAAGCAGGGGGAGAAAGAGAGGTTCAGCATGTCAACATGATGGATGCTCCTGATATCGCGGATTTTCTGCATAAAGACGAGCTGCTCGTCACCACCGCGTATCACCTGAAGGACAATCCTCACCAGTTATCAGAGCTGATTCGGCAAATGGCAAAACGCGGCTGTGCCGGTCTCGGCATTAAAACAAAACGGTACCTGGAGGATATCCCGAAAGAAATCATTGACCTCGCCGATTCACACGCGTTTCCGATCATCGAGCTCCCTGAGCATATACGCCTCGGAGACATTGTCAACGCCACGCTGAGCCATATTCTTGATATGCGTTCAAACGAGCTTCAGCAAGCCATTTACGCACATAAGAAATTCACAAACCACATTATGAGCGGCAAGGGATTGCAATCTCTGCTCAAAAAGGTATCAGACCTCCTTCATCTTCCCGTGCTGCTCCTTGACCAGCATGCCAAAATGCTTTCTGCATCTCATCAGATTTCATTTGAAACCGAAAAGCTCAAAAGCACGCTGCACACCGTGTCCGGGCCGTTTTTCACTTGTTTTTCTTCGATCTCAAATCAGAAAACATATTCTGTCCTTCCTATCTATAATCACGAAAAAAGCTGCGGCTACCTGCTTATACCGGAAATGGTCCAAGCCGCTGATAAAGGATTGATTCTCACCATTGAACAGGCTGCGAACGTGATTTCCTTTGAGCTGCTGAAGGAAAACGCGCTGAAGCAATACAGCCGGCGGGCGCGGAATGAGTTTTTCAGTAATTTTATCGAGCGGTCGTTCTCTTCAGACGACGAAATTAAAAACCGGGCAAAAGAATTTAAGCTCAGCTGGGATCAAAAATATATGTGCATCGCCGGAAAGCTCGACCGGAATGACAGATCGATCAGCTTTACTGAAAATCAGCTGGCCTCTGACAGTGTATTTGAATTTCTCGAAGGCGAATTGTCTGCCTTCCCATTCCCGCCTCACCTCTTTATTAAAGGAAATGTCGGCATTCTGCTGATCGAGGCGACAGACAGCTGGAGTGAAATGCACGCTTCGGTGATCAGCTTTTTAGAGCAGTTTCAGGCACAGGTTAAAAACCAATTTAAACGGACATTGTCCTTTGGCATCAGCAACATTTGCCAAAAGCTGATCGATGTTCCGGACGCTTTCACAGAAGCGTCTGACGCTCTCCAATCAGGACATTTATCAAGAAGCACGGAGTTTATCCAAGTGTACCACGCGAAAGATGTTCCTGAGCTTCTCCGCCTGCTCCCGGTTGAGGATTTGAAGAAATTTTACAATTCCACTCTTCAAAGCTTGGCTGAAAAGCAGCAGGAGGATCAAAGCCTGCTTCACACACTGTCTGTCTATCTAGAGACACACTGCCAGATTTCCGAGACGGCAAAACGCTTGTACGTGCATCGCAATACGGTCATCTACCGCCTCGAAAAGTGTGAAGAATTACTGGGCAAGAGCTTAAAAGATCCCGAAACGACAATGCGGTTGCGGCTTGCCTTGCGGATGCAGCGGCTGATCAGCTAGCATTTGTCATATAATGTTACAAAAGAAATGGTTTTTCGTTACTTTCAGCAATAACGCTCCTATTTTTCAGCTACTGTACCCAATGACATCTGGCAAACGGCACGCTATCATGTTACTAAAGTTCACATGTAAAAGGAGGAGCTATAGTGAAACAAAAACCGTTTGCGGTGTTCACTCTTGGCCTGCAGCATGTGCTGGCCATGTACGCAGGTGCGATTTTGGTGCCTCTGCTTGTCGGCAGAGCGCTGAATGTAACGTCGGAACAGCTGTCCTACCTATTGGCGATTGACCTGTTAACATGCGGAGCCGCGACGCTTTTGCAGACCTGGCGAGGAACGCACATCGGCATTGGGCTTCCCGTCATGCTCGGCAGCTCGTTCGTGGCCGTCACCCCGATGATTGCAATTGGTGCAAATTACGGCATTTCAGCGATTTACGGTTCAATCATCGCAGCCGGTGTCTTGATCTTCTTGTGTGCCCGTTTCTTCGGCAAGCTGACCGTGTTATTCCCTCCTGTCGTAACAGGAACTGTTGTCACCTTGATTGGTCTTTCTCTTGTTCCGACAGGTGTGAAAAATATGGCTGGCGGAGAAAAAGCAAACGGCAGCGCCAATCCCGAGTACGGTTCGCTCGAAAATCTTCTTCTTTCTGTCAGCGTCCTTATCCTGATCTTAGTCCTCAACCGCTTTCTCAAAGGGTTTGCCCGAACGCTTTCCGTTCTGATCGGGATTGCTGCGGGTACTGCGGCGGCTGCCGTCATGGGCAAGGTCAGCTTTTCATCTGTATCTGAAGCCCCTTTCTTTCAAATCCCGAAGCCGTTTTACTTCGGCGCTCCATCTTTTGAAATCGGTCCGATCATCACGATGCTGATCGTCGGAATTGTCATTATTGTTGAATCAACCGGCGTTTTTTACGCCATCGGAAAGATATGCGGCCGGCCTCTAACCGAAAAAGACCTGGTCAAAGGCTACCGGGCGGAAGGACTCGCCATTATGATAGGCGGGCTGTTCAACGCCTTTCCCTATAATACATTTGCACAAAACGCCGGATTATTGCAGCTGACAAAGGTGAAAACGAGAAACGTCGTCGTCACCGCGGGCTGTATCCTTCTTTTCCTCGGGCTGATTCCTAAGGTTGCCGCTCTTGCTTCCTCCGTTCCCGCGGCTGTGCTCGGTGGCGCAACCGTTGTCATGTTCGGCATGGTTATCGCCTCCGGAGTAAAAATGCTCAGTACAGTGGATCTGAAAAACCAATATCATCTGCTGACCATCGCCTGCTCAATCGCACTCGGTATCGGCGCCAGCACAGTACCGGCGATTTTCGCAGAGTTTCCCGCTCCGATCCGCATTCTGGTCAGTGACGGCATGATCACAGGAAGCCTGACTGCGATCCTTTTAAACCTATTCTTCAGTTTGCGCGACAGAAAGGAAAAAACCGTTCAGAAGGAAAAACAGCCTGTATTAGAAAACACACTCGTTTTAGAAAAAGAGGTGTAAATAGAGATGAAGGAACAGTATCATTCCTTTCAGCTTTTGATGCTTGGGCTTCAGCATATGCTGGCGATGTACGCGGGAGCCATTCTCGTCCCTCTGATCGTCGGAGCTGCGATCGGGCTCAATGCGGGCCAGCTGACGTATTTAATTGCCATTGATTTGTTTATGTGCGGGGCTGCGACTCTGTTACAGCTCTGGAAAAACCGCTATTTCGGCATCGGCCTTCCTGTTGTGCTCGGCTGTACGTTTACTGCAGTCGGCCCGATGATTTCTATTGGCAGCACATACGGTGTCTCAGCGATTTACGGTTCGATTATCGCAGCCGGGCTGATTGTCGTTTTAGCCGCGGGCTTCTTCGGGAAGCTTGTCCGTTTTTTCCCGCCGGTCGTAACCGGCTCAGTCGTTATGATTATCGGCATCAGCCTGATTCCGACGGCGATGAATAACCTGGCCGGCGGCGAAGGCAGCAAAGACTTCGGCTCACTAGGCAACGTGCTCCTTGGCTTTGCCGTTACAGCCTTTATTTTAGTGCTGTTTTATTTCTTTAGAGGGTTTATCCGCTCCATTGCGATTTTGCTCGGCCTTGCAGCTGGAACGGCAGCCGCTTTCTTTATGGGAAAAGTCGATTTTTCTGAGGTCGCGGAGGCGTCCTGGGTTCATATTCCTTCTATATTTTATTTCGGCATGCCAACCTTTGAGCTGCCCGCCATTCTCACCATGCTATTGGTTGCGATTGTCAGCCTTGTTGAATCAACGGGTGTTTACTTTGCTCTATCCGATATGACAAACCGGAAACTAACAGAGAAAGATCTTGAGAAAGGCTACCGTGCGGAAGGGCTTGCGATTGTGCTTGGCGGCTTATTGAACGCGTTTCCTTATACAGCCTTCTCGCAAAATGTCGGTATCGTTCAGCTTTCAAAAATGAAAAGTGTCAATGTCATCGCCATCACCGGGTTTATGCTGATGGCAGTCGGTCTGATTCCAAAAGCCGCGGCATTGACGACCGTGATCCCGAATGCAGTGCTCGGCGGCGCGATGATTGTCATGTTCGGCATGGTCATTTCTTACGGTATTAAAATGCTTTCCGGCGTCGATTTTGAATCACAAGGCAATCTGCTGATCATTGCTTCTTCTGTCAGCTTAGGGCTTGGCGCCACGACGGTGCCCGCTTTGTTTTCATCTCTTCCGGGAGCAGCTTCCGTGTTGACCGGAAGCGGCATTGTCATTGGCAGCTTAACCGCGATCGCACTGAACGCTTTTTTTCAATTCAAACGGCCCCATGGCGCGGAAATCAATACGTAAAGGGTGATGGCTCATGTTCACGATTAACGACCTGAATCAAATGGATAGACAAACACTGACTGACACACTTGGATCTATTTTCGAGCACTCTGCATGGATTGCGGAGGAGGCCGCGGCACTCCGCCCATTTTCCTCCCTTTCTGATTTGCATCAAAAAATGTCCCGCTTAGTCAAAGCTGCGGATCGCAAGACACAGCTTGAGCTCATCTGCAAACACCCTCGCCTCGGCACCAAGAAACCAATGAGCGCTTCCTCTGTAAAAGAGCAGCAAAACGCAGGGCTCAGTAAGCTTGAACAGCAGGAATACGAGGAATTTCTCAAACGAAATGAAGACTACTATCATAACTTCGGTTTTCCTTTTATTTTAGCGGTAAAGGAAAAAACGAAACAGGAGATCCGCCAAGCTCTGCTGACAAGGCTGAAGAACAAACCGGAAACAGAATTCCAGCAGGCTCTTGAGGAAATATACCGCATCGCCCGCTTTCGTTTAGAGGACATCATTACAGAAAAAGGAGAGATTCAAATGAAAAGAACCATGTCTTACGGCAAAGGAAATGTGTTTGCATACCGAACGTTTTTAAAACCGCTCACAGGCATAAAGAAAATCCCAGAGTCTTCTTTTACCGGGAGAACCAATACAGTTGTTGGCATTGACGTGACATGCGAAATTGGCGGAGATGCCTTTTTGCAGTCATTTACAGACGGAGATAATACGCTCATCGTGGCTACGGATTCGATGAAAAACTTTATTCAGCGCCACCTCGCTTCCTATGAGGGAACAACCACCGAAGGCTTCTTGCATTATGTGGCTCACAGATTTTTAGACACCTATTCTCATATGGATACGATCACCCTGACAGGTGAAGACATTCCGTTTGAAGCGATGCCTGCATACGAGGATCAAGAGCTCGGGACAAGCCAGCTTGTCTTCAGAAGATCGTGCAATGAACGCGCTCGGTCGGTGCTGAAAGCAGAACGAATGGGGGATACGATAACGCTGAAGGAGCAATACAGCGAAATAACGGATCTCCAGCTTGTCAAAGTAAGCGGAAACTCCTTCGTCGGCTTTATCAGAGACGAATATACGACTCTCCCTGAAGATGGAAATCGTCCGCTCTTTGTCTATTTAAACATCAGCTGGCGTTACGAACATACGGAAGATGCATACGCCGCCGATCCAGCCCGTTACGTGGCGGCTGAGCAGGTCCGTGACTTAGCGAGCACTGTATTTCACGAGCTCGAAACGCCCTCCATTCAAAACTTAATCTATCATATCGGATGCAGAATATTAACGAGATTCCCGCAGCTCGCGGATGTCAGCTTCCAATCTCAAAATCACACATGGGATACAGTCGTCGAAGAGATTCCGGGCACAAAAGGAAAAGTCTACACAGAACCGCGCCCGCCATTCGGTTTCCAGCGGTTCACCGTGACGAGAGAAGACGCCGAGAAAGAAAAACGGAAAGCCGGGGAAGCATTAGGGAGCCTGAATGCCTGATGGGGAAGCTGACAACGCATATCTTGGACTTAACCTGCGGCAAACCCGCGGCAAACGTAAAAATCGAATTGAAGCGGCTGTGCGAAGACAAAAGTCTTATTCTTATCAAAGGGGCTTTTACGAATAAAGACGGCCGAGTCGACGCTCCGCTCCTTGCGGGAGAAGAGCTGAAATCAGGGGAGTATGTGATGGAGTTCCATGCGGGGGAGTACTTTGCGGGAAAGAAAGCGAACACGGCTGAGCCGTTCTTAACGATTGTAACAGTTCGTTTCCATCTTTCTGATCCGGAAGCTGATTATCATATCCCGCTTTTGCTGTCGCCGTTTGGTTATCAGGTGTATAGGGGGAGTTAAGAAAAGAGCCCGCCCGCTGGTGAGGCGGGCTCCGCAAATGTTTAGGGGTTGCTGGATCACTGCATAAATAAAAGACCCTCCCTATTGTGAGAAGGTTCCTGCGAATTATGCCACATCCGGACCTCGTATTTGAGAGTTCGAGTTTGTTTTTAAATATTAAATTTATCGTTCTCTATTTCTACTTAGACTAAAAAAAATTTAAAATCAATTAAACTAGTATCACTATCAAGTTATCTCCATCAGCATATCATGTACTATCCTCTTTTAAGGGAGGTGAAGTTATGAGGTCATTCCCTTTGATCGTGGTGCTATTCATCCTATTAATCATCGTTGGCACTTCTTTCTTCGGTGGCTATTAAGAACTCACCTTACCCCATATCCGTCAGACGCCATAAGAATTCTTTATGGCGTTTGTTTTGCTATAGCGACAAGGTTTTGAGCAGGGAAATATAACACTCGCTACAAATCCTCGTCCTCCATTACAATATGAGATGAGAGCGAGATGTTTTCCCACAACGCGGCCGCGTCTTGATCACGCTCTTCAATTAATCCCACCATTTAGAAACGCTTGTTAACGGATTTGTTAGTTTCTATCGGATCGATTTCTTCCGCACCTACAAAAAAATTTTTTCATTCCCTTTTCTCCAAAATGAATTATTTTATTTTTTCAATCGATTTAACAGGTACTTCCGGTGGATTGAGTATTAAGTCAATCCGTTGAACAGTGACAAAGACGACAGAAAAAATCAGGGAACAAAGAAAGGTTAGTAAAAGTATTTTCCACCAATTTAAGTTATTCATCATCTCTTCTCCCTCTTTCCTTAATTTGTAACATTACTCATTTCTAGTATCAAACACAACTAGGCAAAAAGTAAAGGGAGAAGAGGTATTTCATCTTCACGATCTGTAATTGAAGTTTATCCTTTATCGATTCGCTTAATTTTTTATATCCGGTGCTTTGCCGTAGCTGCGGAAAAAGTCCAATGACTGCCTTTTCCCACTTGCTACCTCTTTTCTAATCCTGCAAGCTGACCGCATAATCCCTCCATAACCGGTACACCGGCACAAATTGCCCGCCAGCCCTTCTTCAATATCTTCGTCAGTAGGTTGCGGTTTTTCCTGAAACAGAGCTTTAAGCGCAATCGTCATCCCGGGTGTGCAATATCCGCATTGGAAGCCTCCTTCCTCCAGGAAAGCGGTTTGGCAGATATCCAGTTCTTCTTTTTGAAGCCCCTCAATGGTTGTGATCGAATGGCCGTCCGCTTGGTATGCCATGGTCATACACGCATTGGCGAGCTTGCCGTCGAGCAGGACAGAACATGCTCCGCAACGGCCGATTCCGCAGGAAACCTTAGTTCCGGTCAGCTGGAATTCTGTCCGGAGAAGGTCACTCAAGCAAGCTGTAGGAACCGCATCAACCTCCTGCTCTATTCCATTCACTTTCATTCGGAATCGCTGCTTTCTTGCAGAGAAAGATCCTGCTTCTTTTACGTCCATTGCTTTATCCCCTTTCTGTCTATTTCATCAAGCAGCTCTTCACGCGAAATCGGCAGTTTATTCACCCAGCACCCTATCGCGTCATGTACAGCCTTTACAATCGCCGGGGTGATGGCGATCGTTCCTATTTCTCCGACACCGCGCGGGCCATATGAGTCACCATCCATTAGCTCTTCTATCGCAGTCAGTTTCATTGCCGGAACATCTTTGATTCCCGGAATGACATATTGATCCAAATTCTCCGCCGTGTAACGGCCGTCCGTCATTTTTGCTTCCTCCATCAGCGTATAGCCGAGCGCCATAGCAGCGCCGCCTTCGATTTGTCCACGATAGCCTTGCGGACTGACAACCGGCCCTGCCGCAATGGCGTGCTCACAATCTATCACTCTGACATCGCCTGTTAATAGATCAATCTCCACCTCAACTGCAGCCGCTCCAAATGAGTAGAGAAAATGGCCGCCGACCACAGGATCAGGCGTTGTCGGAAAATCGAATGCTGTTTCCTCAGTCAAAGGGCCTTTTTCTGCCAATTCCTTATAGGTCACCACCAGATCCTTTGTATTATGCATCCGCAGCCCCCCAGCGCCGAAAATGAGTTGTTCCGGCGAACAGGGAACCAGTTGTACGGCACGTTTTTTCAGCTGATATAGAAACGGTTTCTTCAAACGCTGGATCGCGTGCCACACCATGCTCGTGCCGCGGGATGCTGTGGAGGAGCCTGACTTTGGCACTTTTGCGGTATCTCCGATGATAATGGAAATATCCTCCGCCGCACAGCCCAGCTCTTCGGTGACAATATGTTCAATCGCGGCGAGGATGCCCTGCCCGCACTCTTCAAACCCAAACGAAGCCGTGATTTTGCCGTCACTTGAAAGGGAAAGGCGCCCTCCTGCGGCATCCATCCGGCCATAGCCAAGCCCGCCCCCGTGCATGGTAATCGCGGCTCCAACACCTCTTCGTTTATAACGAGACGTCTGATGTTTTCTTTTGAGAATAGGAGATGCAGAAATGACGTTCAACACCTGCGCCGCTCCGTCAGTGGGCGCAATCCGATGCTCAAGCTGGCCCAGGTCATGCGGTTTTCTGATATTTTTTCTTCGCAGTTCCAGTGGGTCGATGCGGAGCATGCTGCTGAGGCGATCAAGATGGGTTTCAAGCGCAAATGTAATTTGATTGCCGCCAAAGCCTCGGAATTCTCCCGCCACCCCATTGTTCGTAAACACAGAGATCCCTTCAGTGCGGATATTCGGGATGCGGTACGGACCCGCGGCATGCTCAGCAGAAAAGTCCAGGACTGCCGGTCCCAGCGTGGCGTAAGCGCCTGTATCGGCAATGATTTTCACATCATGAGCCAGAAGCTTTCCTGTTTGATCAGCCCCTGTTTTGATCGTGATTTTCATCGGGTGGCGTTTGATTCCTGAGCGTACAGATTCCTGCCTCGTCTGATGAATTTTGACCGGGCGTCCGCTTTTACGGGCCAAAAGCGCGGCATACGGCTGAATATTCAGTTCATCCTTTCCGCCAAATGAGCCGCCCATCGGACTCGACACAACCCGAATTTTCTCTTCAGGAATACCAAAAATGCGGGCAAGCTGAAAACGGTCCTTGTAGCCGTGCTGAGTGCCAGCGTACATTGTAAAACCCCCGTCACGTTCCGGAGCAGCTACACCCCCTTCCGTTTCCATATACGTATGCATCTGCCGCGGCAGTTCGTAGGTTTCTTCAAGAATCGTGTGACACGATTGGAATCCCGCTTCCACATCGCCGTGCGAGAAAAACGCGCGATGAAGGATGTTCCCGTCCGGGTGCAGCATATGCGCATCTGGTCGGAGCGCTTTTTCCGGAGAATCAATGACCTCCAGCTCCCTGTACACCACATGAATCAGCTCCAGCGCGGCTTCGGCAATATCTTCTGTTTCTGCTGCGACGGCCGCCACTGCATCTCCGACATAACGCACTCTATCCTCGCATAGAACCGGCTGGTCAGGGATGACAATTCCAAAACGGTTGAAACCTGGAACGTCCTTATGGGTGACAACCGCTCGCACACCTTCCATTTCTTCAGCCTTTTTTGTGCAAATCGACACGATTTCCGCATGAGGATAAGCGCTTCTCAGAATTTTGCCATACAGCATCCCCGGAAAAGTGAGATCAGTCATATACTTCAATTCACCCGTGACCTTTTCCCTTCCATCTGGCCTTATTCTTGATGGTTTGCTTACGCTCATTTATTCCCCTCCCTCAAACATCAGCTCGGACATGATGACGTTGGCAGCCGCTTTTTTTCTGTATGCCGCTGACACGAAAGCATCGGCTGAAAACGGCAGCTCCTTGATAAGTGTTTCGTACAGCTCGTGCGCCTCCCATTCAGGATCCATCCATTTCGCCTCGCTTTCTATTAATCTTTTCGGCCTGATATCGGCATGGCCCGCTGCGAGGCGAATGTCACTGTCTTTCAGTAAACGTCCTGCCGCCACAGCAACCGCTCCGGTAAATGCCTGCCGCCTTCCCAGCTTGCGGAAAAACACACGATCTCCATCATGATGCGGGATGATCACACGCGTCACGATTCCATGTGAATACTCTTCACTGGAGATCCATTCAGCAAGCGGCAGCCTGACAAGCTCCTTCTGATAAACGATAAGCTCCGCATCAAGCACAAGCAGAAGCGGAATCAAATCCCCTATTTTACTCGCTATGTTGCCGCCAATTGTGGCCCGGCTTCGGATTCCCGGCGCTGCAACAGCAGAAACTGCATCACATAAGCAAGCCAGATCCCGCTTGATGAGGCTGTTTTTTCTGCATTCATTCAGCGTGGTGAGCGCCCCGATCGACATATGGGTGCCGTCAGCGGTAATGCCTTTCATCTCATCAATGCCTTCAAGGCTGATGAGATGCGCTTTCGGAAGAATTCCTTTGTCCCATTGGAGCTGGAGCAGCGTGCTGCCCGATACTGCACACACATCTGGCGCAAGCTGCTCCAAAAGAGAAAATGCCTCATCAAGCGCTGCCGGCCTCCATAATTGAATGTTCATTCGCGCTTGTGTCACTTGTCCGTTCATGTATTCGCCTCCTGACAGTGTCATATTCCTCCGGCATATCAATATCTTCCAGTTCCTCGCACGCTTTCACTGCCAGCACCGCTCCAGTGCCAAGCTGTCCGTTTTTCAGCAGCCTGCGGGCACCCTCATCTCCCTTTAACTCCTTTACATATGGAAAACAGGCGGATGAGAAATAAATAGGCGGACTGAGCGTACGCAAAGATGCTGACACGGCAAACATTTCATGAGCCCTTGATATCAGGGCATTTACATGATCGACAGAAAGCTGCGGCTGGTCACCCAACAGAATGACGACCCCGTCTGCCCCCATGCTTTCCGCTTTTTTCACCCCGCTGCTGACGGAATGCCCTTGGCCCTTTTCCGCCTCTTTACAGACATGCAAACTCCAGCGATCCAGAAAAGGCGGTGCTTGATATTGCTCCCCGATCCACTCAAGTGAAGCATGTTCTGTCCTCTCGACAATCAGCACATGGTCAAGACGGGATAATAGAGCTGTTTTTAATGAAGCCGATCCGATCGTTTCTCCTTTTAGCGGCAATGCCAGCTTGTTTGTGCCCATTCTCTCGCTTTTTCCGGCCGCCAAAAATACACCGATAATGCTCATGTAACCGCCAGCCGTTTTCGCGTTTGAAGGATTTCCGCAACGATGCTGACGGCAATTTCCTCTGGGCCTTCCGCGCCGATTTTCAACCCGACCGGACTGTAAAAATGCGCGGGCGGCTGTTTTCCATTCAGCAGCCGTTTCGTGCGGTTTTCAGAGCCTAGAAGCCCGATATAATGAAGGTCTCGAGAAAATAAGGATTCAACGATGACTTGATCGTGCTGAAAATGGTGAGTCGCCACAACAGCGAAATCCTGAGGCGAAAATTCAAATTCACTCAGCATCTGCTCCGGAAAGGCAGTGATCAGCTGATCTGCTTTTGGAAAAAGAGAGGCTGTGCAATATGCAGGCCGCCAATCTGTCACAATGACAGAAAATCCGGTCTCAGCCGCCAAATTGGCGAGCGGTATCATATCTGGGCCCGCCCCAAACAGAATGAGACGCGGCTTCGGCTCAATACGCTGAATAAAAATGTTTGATGATGGATCAAAATGCGGTACATGAAGCCTTGAAGCGGTGCGTTGAATATCTTGAAGCGGCACATCCGGCCAGTGCCCAAAATATCCGTTCTCTGACAAAAACAGATAACGCCCTGACTGTGGGGATTCAATCTGTGTAACGGCTGTTACGGCTTTTCCTGAATGAAGGCAGTCTCTTACTCTTTCATAGTGCCGCTTTTTTTCCTGAGAGATTCGTTCCGCATAGATATGAATAACGCCATTGCAGCCGACTCCCATGCCCCACGAAAGATCGTCTTCAGCCCGCATGTCATAGGATATAAGCGCTGTCGTCAGCTGATCGCCGAGTTCACCGATTCTTTTGGATATATCCTCTTCCAGACACCCGCCGCTCAGCAAGCCGATTCTTTCTCCGTTTTTCTTAAAGAGCATGGTGGCGCCCGCTTTTCGATATGCAGAGCCTTCGACTTGTACAATGGTCGCCAGCACAGCTTCGTCCTGATCTTCCAGAAGCGCATCTAAAATCGTGTGAAAATACTCCAATGCCGCATCCCCCTTTCAAAAATTGCTGTAAGAAATAAAACGTCATTTTATAGGTGCCTTGTATAAAGAATAGATGAAAAAAGAAAAAGTGACTCATGCTCCGTCAGAAAATGCAACACAGAGAAAACGGATTTGTAAAAAGAGTCAAACGGAGAAAATCAGATTGGAGAATGAGCGAAAATGAAAAAAGCCTGCGGAATTCCGCAAGCTTTTTCTTTAAATCGCTGCCTGGCTCTTAGCATTTTCATATACATCAAGCGCGGCCTGAAGCGCTTTTCCCGCTTCGATCACTGCGCCGTGTCTGAGAAGCACAGCTTCTAATCCTGCAAGGACAAACAGTACGTTTTCTCTTCTGCAGCTGTAGCCCATCGTACCAATTCTCCAAATCTTTCCGGCTAAAGGGCCGAATGAGCTGGCGATTTCGATTCCGAACTGTGCCAAAAGCATATGGCGGACCGACTCTCCGTCCATGCCGTCCGGGATTTGCACACAGGTGACAACAGGCATTTTGCAGCTCTCATCCCCAAACAGCTTCAGCCCCATCGCCTTAATCCCGGCGATTAATGCGGCCTCATGGTATTGATGCCGCTCGAAACGTGCTTCGAGTCCTTCATCAAGCACCAGTCTCACGCCCTCACGCAAGGCATAAAGCATCGTCGTCGCTTCTGTATGATGATTGAGCCGCCGTTCGCTCCAATAATCCTCAAGCTGGCTCAAATCAAAATAATTGCTGGTGATCGGACGATTTCCGGTAAGCGGCGCCTTGTCTGCCTGAGTCGCAATTCCGCGTTCCACCTTTTTGCGCGCCGCAATGATGTCCGCCACCCGTTCATTATATGTAATCGGCGCCATCCCCGACGGAACAGACAAACACTTTTGCGTGCCGCCGATAGCTGCGTCAATGTTCCATTCATCCACTTTCACCTCGCATCCCCCAATTGTCGCTACCGCATCGACAATAAACAGTGCATCCCAAGCACGGCACGCTTCTCCAATCGCTTTCAGCGGATGGATTCGGCCAGTTGATGTTTCCCCGTGCACCATCGCCACAATTTTCGGCTTCACCTTTTTCATTTCCCGTATAATATCCTCAGGGTCAAAAACCGTTCCCCACTCACACTCAATCGTATGAACATTCGCCCCGTACCGCTCAGCGATTTCAGTCAGCAAAAAGCCAAAGCGTCCGTATATCGGAATAAGCACGTCATCTCCCGGTTCAATGACACTCGCTAACACCGCTTCGATTCCCGCCCGGGAGGTGCCGTCAATCGGATACGCCCAGCGATTTTTCGTTTGAAATAATTCTCGGAGCATCTCCATCGTTTCATTCATGATATCGGTAAACGCCGGATCAAATTGGCCGACAACCGGCGTGCTCATCACTCTTAATACACGCGGATCGACCTCTACAGGCCCCGGTGTCATAATCGTTCTTAACGGTGTACATAATTCTTTTCTGCCTGACACAGCCATTCCTCCTTCATCAGTAAGCCAGTTTGTATAATAAATTAGTCAATGTGCGGACGCCGATCTCAAGCTGACGTGCAGAAGTAAACTCCTTCGGCGAATGGCTGATGCCGCCTCTGCTCGGCACAAACAGCATACAAGCGGGGCAGCTCCTTCCGATCATTTGCGCATCATGCCCTGCCCCGCTCACCATTTCTTCACAGCTGATACCGTTTTCTGCCGCTGTCTCAAGAGCCTTGGCAGAAAGCGTTTTGTCCATCGGCACAGGCTCTATCCGCATATATTCATCAATCATGGCGTGAATCCCTTTTTTGTTACAAATGCCGTTGATGACAGCAGTCATTTCTTCATGAAAATGCTCCAGTACACACTGATTTTGATGTCGAATATCGATTGAAAACTGCACCCATCCAGGTATGACATTGGCCACATTGGGCTGCACCGTCATTTTTCCGCATGTCAGACGAAGCTCATCCGGCTGTTCTTCAGCGCGAAACAGCAGTTCATGAATCACTCGGCTGCTGGCTGCGAGCGGGTCCTTGCGCCACTTCATGGAGGTGGTCCCTGCGTGGTTGCATTCTCCCTCAAGCGTAATCAGATATCTCCTCTGCCCGACTATACTTGTCACCACACCGAGATCTCGTCCTGACATTTCAAGCGTCTGTCCTTGTTCAATGTGAATTTCAATAAAAGCGTTGATATCTGTCCTGTGCGCTGACGGATACACGCCTCTGCCAAAACCGTTGTCATGCATCGCCTCTTGTAATGAAACACCTGATCCGTCTCTCGGTACTTCCGCATGCTTCAATGACAAAGCACCCATCATATTCCCTGATCCCCAGTATGTCATCGGAAAACGGCTGCCCTCTTCCTCACATAAAGACACGGCCTCAAGCGTTTTTTTCGGCGCTCCATATGTTTCTTTGAGCTGCTTTAAAGCAAGCATTGCCGCAAGCACGCCATATGAGCCGTCATACTTTCCCCCATTGATCACCGTATCGATATGTGAGCCGGCTAAAATCACTTCATCCAGAGACTGGGTGCCCTGAAGCCTTCCAAAGACATTGCCGACGTCGTCAAATCTGGCGTCAAGCCCAAATGCCGACATCTCCTCTTTCACGGCGAGCTGCGCGTCCATCCACTCCTTGGTGTACAAAAGTCTCGTCACTCCGCCATCAGCAGACGCACCGAATTGGGCAAGCCAATCGATGTAATCAGCGATGCCGCTTTCTACTGAAAGCCTCTGCTTTTCCATGTGCTTCCTCCTCTGGCCGTTATGGTGACTTCATTATAGAGGGAGGAAGACGTATAGTTCATCAGCACATAAACCAAAAAAACGTTTGTTTTTTGGTCATAATAACCAGCCTGCCATTCCATTTTAGGAATAGCAGCCAGTAAGGAAGAGAGTCAATAGGCAGCGATGGATTAAAAAAACAGCGAGAGGAAAAAGTGGTTCTAAAGATTTATTGTATGAACTAGCGAAAAACACGGGAAGGCAATGCTTTCAGTGAAGCAGCACTCGATCAAGGAACAGCGCTTGCCAAAACTCAGCGGGAGCAATAACGCGGACTAAAGATCCTGGAACAATAGAGTTCCGCCTCCTCCAAAGTTACTAATTTACAAATTTAATAAAAAATATACAAAATGACACTTCTAACCTTTATCTCAATTTTAGATAATAGACATGATCTGATCTAAAGGAGGGCAAGTGATGACAAAAAAAGCAAGGTTTCTGCCGCTCGTCTGTGTATTACTGATTTCCGGATGGTTTGCGCCCTCTGCCTCAGCAAGCGCGCAAACCGGATTGAACCTGAATGGCCGTGCAGCTACTTCTTCCGCAGCCTCCGGAGGCATTCTCACATTAGTCTCTCCCGCTGCACCATACGCCGACACAGACACCTATTATGAAGGTGCTGAAGGAAAAAGCGGAGAGGCGTTAAAAAGCGCGCTGCACCGCATCATTAGCGGACATACGATGCTGTCTTACAGCGAGGTATGGAACGCGCTGAAAGAAACAGATGCAGATCCGGCCAATCCGAATAACGTCATCCTGCTCTATACGAATGAATCCCGTTCGAAAAACCTGAACGGCGGCAATGTCGGGGACTGGAACCGGGAGCATGTCTGGGCGAAATCCCATGGCGATTTTGGTACAAGCAAAGGGCCCGGCACTGATATTCATCACTTGCGTCCAGCAGACGTCCAAGTAAACAGTGCCAGAGGCAACATGGACTTTGACAACGGCGGCAACGAGTATGCGAAAGCACCCGGAAATTATTATGACGGAGATTCTTGGGAGCCCCGCGATGATGTGAAAGGCGATGTCGCCCGCATGCTGTTTTACATGGCTGTCCGTTACGAAGGAGATGACGGCTACCCTGACCTTGAGCTCAATGATAGGACAGGAAACGGCTCTGCTCCTTATCATGGAAAACAATCCGCCTTGCTTGAATGGAATAGGCAGGACCCTGTTGATGCCCGCGAAAGAAAAAGAAATGAAATCATTTATGAAAAATATCAGCACAACCGAAATCCATTTATCGATCACCCTGAATGGGCAGACGACATTTGGCCGTAAGAAAAAGGTGCTCCCCCGAAGGGAGCACCTTTTCTAATACACAGCCTGTTCCGTTTCAGCATCGAAAAAGACGGCGTGATCCATTTTCACCGCCAGCTGAATTGTATCGCCCGCGGAGATTCGATTGCCGCCATCCAGGCGAACCGTGAGCCGCTCGTTCCCGGCGCTGACATGCACAATCAGCTCAGATCCCAAATTTTCATTCACTTCCACCGTCGCTTTAAACACAGAATCAAACAGCCGGTCATTTCCAGTCATTTGTGCGATGTGCTCCGGCCGTACACCGGCTGTCATCGGTTGTCCGGCATAGCCTTTTTTCTTCAGCCGTTTTGCCTTTTCTTCAGGGATATGAAGCCGGATCGAAGGGTTTGTGAAAAACAGCTCGCCATGGTGCTCTTCAATCATGCCTTTGAAAAAGTTCATTCCGGGAGAGCCAATAAACCCGGCCACGAACAGGTTTGCCGGATAATGATAGATATCATGAGGCTTGGCCACTTGCTGAATTTTACCTTCATTCATGACGACAATCCGATCGCCCATCGTCATCGCTTCAGTCTGATCATGGGTGACATAGATAATGGTTGCTTCTAGCCGCTGGTGAAGCTTGCTGATTTCTGTCCGCATTGTCACTCTCAGCTTCGCATCAAGATTAGAAAGCGGCTCGTCCATTAAAAAGACCTTTGGTTCCCGCACAATTGATCTGCCAAGCGCCACCCTTTGCCGCTGGCCGCCGGAAAGTGCCTTCGGTTTTCTCTTCAGCAAATGCTCAATCTCCAAAATGTTTGCAGCTGCATGCACCCGCTCGGCAATTTCTTGTTTCGGCATTTTTCTAAGCTTCAGTCCAAATGCCATGTTATCGAAAACAGTCATATGCGGATACAGCGCATAGTTTTGGAACACCATCGCGATATCACGCTCCTTCGGCGGAAGATCATTGACCCGTTCCCCATCGATGAAGAGGCTTCCTTCCGAAATGCTTTCCAGCCCAGCCACCATCCGCAGGGTTGTCGATTTGCCGCATCCTGACGGCCCCACCAGCACCAAAAGCTCTTTATCTTTTACATCTAAATCAAAGTCCTTCACCGTTAATTGTGAATGATATGATTTTTTGACATGTTCAAATGTTAATGAAGCCATCAGAAAACTCCCCCCGTCTTTTTTTCTCCGTTATTTCGTCACTGGAAACAACTCGGTCTTTCTGTTATTTTTAGAGTAATCGATTCCCATATTTGCTATATTTCTAAAACAAAAAACGCAAATTTGTATTATAACGTCATAATACATTATAATATAAATAATAGCTTAAAAGGAGGCTACCCCTTGTTAAACAATGGAAGTTCAACACCTTTATACATTCAGCTAAAACAAATCATAACAGATGACATTAAAAAGGGCTTGTATTCCCCGGCTGCCAAGCTGCCCACAGAAAACGAGCTTTGCAGCAAGTATAATGTCAGCCGCATTACCGTCAGAAAAGCCATTCTCGATCTGGTCGAAGAAGGCTATCTGATCAGGCAGCAGGGAAAAGGAACGTTCGTTAAAAGCCCTAAATTGAAGAGAGAGCTGATCGCAGTAAACGGCTACTCGGAATTTATGGAATCAACCGGAAAAAAACCGAAGCACCAGGTTCTGTCCCATGAAATCATTCCAGCATCGAAACCGATCGCCGAAAAGCTTCAGATCAATCCCGAGAGCCCTGTCGTTGAATTAAAACGGATTTTATATAACGATGATCAGCCGCTCACCTTTGAGATCACGCATTACCCGCTGGACATGTTTCCTGCCATCAATACGTTTATTGCTGACGGTGTATCTATGCATGATATTTTAAAGCAGCAATACCAAGTTGTTCCCACTCACAATACAAAACTATTAAATGTTGTCTATGCCCAGCAGGAGGAAAGCAAATACTTAGATTGCGATATCGGGGATGCGCTGTTTGAAATCGATAAAACCGCATTTACCTCAAACGATCAGCCGATCTACTGCTCACTGTTTTTGATGCACACAAACCGTGTCACATTTACAATCAACAGTCCCTACACATGACAGGCATAAAAAACGAGACACTGCTTATAGTATTCTCGTTTTTTCACTGCTTCCCCCTTCCTCCAGGCGATAGGGATAGCCATAGCCGAATGCCCCGTACACTCCGCATGTTTTCGCAGCTGTTTCCGCTCCTTGGCGCAAAGCGTTCATCATATCCTGCTTCTCACAAAACGCAGTCAAAAATCCCGCGATAAATGAATCTCCCGCTCCGAGTGTGTCTATTATATCAGCTTCCACAATCGGCTGATGATAGATTCGGTCTCCCGCAGACAGGATCGCCCCTTGCCCGCCGCGGGTCATGCAAACGATTTTTGCTCCGTACTCATGTGCCTTTTTGGCAAGCTGGCCGCACTCCGTCTCACTCAAATCGCTTCCTGAAAAGAACGCGTACGTCACATAAGGACAGACCTTTTTCAAATACTCATCCTCTCGATTTGTTGAAAAATCAAAAGAGACCGGGATCAGCCCGCACAGCTGCGGCAAATCGTTCTCAAGCCTGCTGTACACACTGGTATGCAGCAGATCATGCCCGCTGATAAAAGATAAGTCCTTTTCCTGAAACACAAGACGGAGACGCGACTGGATGCCGCCCTTATTCGATCGGACAAAGGTCCGGTCCCCCTGTTCATCAAGGGTAACGATTGCCATTCCGTTTTCCCCATGCGCCTGGCGAATAAAATCAGCGTTGACCTTCTCCAATTTCAGCACATTCAGCAGATGAGCCGCGGCTTCGTCATTGCCAACGATTCCGATATAAGAAGACTCATGCCCGAGCCGTTTTGCAAGCACTGCGACATTTAAGGCATTTCCTCCCGGATAGAATGTTTCTTGATCCTGATAGTAGTCTACAACGTTGTCTCCAACAGCAATTAATTTCATTATGCTTCCTCCTTTATCCTTTTACACTTCCGCTTGCAATCCCGCGGACAAAATATTTCTGCATAAATAAAAATAGAATAATAATCGGCGCGGCAGAAATCGTTAATCCCGCCAGCAAGACGCCCCAATCCGTCTGCAGTGCATCTCGGAACTGCATCAGCCCCGCTGGAATGGTCCGCAAATTCTCGTCATCTATGAAAATAATCGCAAACATAAACTCATTCCACGTATGGTAAGCTGTCAGAATACCCGACGTCACTAAAATCGGCACACTCATTGGTAAGAAAATTCTGAAAAATACTCCGAAACTCGTACACCCATCTAAATAAGCCGCCTCTTCTAATTCTTTAGAAATAGAAAGAAAATAAGAGCGGATTAAAATGATGGTAAATGGAATCCGATAAGCCGCATAAGGCAAAATCAAAGCCCAATACGTATTGTAAAGCCCAAGCGACTGAATAATGGAATAAAGCGGCACAAGACTGACCTGAGGCGTCAGCATCAAACCGCCAAGACAAAGCACCAAAAAGAACCCTCTTCCTTTAAACTCTAACCTCGAAAGCCCGTACGCCGCCCATGCGCTGATAAAAACAGTAATCACACATGTCAGCGCCGTCACGATCACACTGTTCATAAAATAAGAAGAAATCCCCTGATTCCAGGCGGACACAAAGTTCTCCGGATGCCACGAAGACGGCAGCGACCAGCTGTTCTCAAAAATATCATCCGAGCTTTTAAAGGCGCTCATGACCATCCATAAAAGCGGATAAGCAATCGCGATAAGATAAAGAAACAGAAAAACCCATACAGACGTTTCTCCGATATACCATTTTCGCCTCGGCTTTCTTTTCACCTCGATGTGCCGGTCAGGCACAGGCTCTAATCTGAACGAATCTGTCTTCTTTTGAGGCAGCATCTGTTAATCCTCCTTTCCGGTTTTAAAGAACTTCATTTGCATGAGCGACAAAGCAAGCGTAATGAGTAACACAACAGTGGCAATCGCTGAAGCATAGCCCATCATATCCTTTGTAAAGGCGCTTTTATATAAGAATGTGCTTAATACCTCAGAAGCGTTTCCCGGTCCGCCGCCTGTCAAAATGTACGGCTCGTTAAACACTGTAAAAGCGCCTGTCAGCGTCATCACCACCGCAACAAAAGACATCTCTTTCGTCTGGGGAATGGTAATGTGAAAAAACTGCTGAATTTTCCCCGCACCGTCAAGCCGCGCCGCTTCATACAGTTCATCCGGTATTTTTTGAATCGACACAATATACAGCATCGCAATATAACCGACAGACTGCCACTGCGATACAAAGATGACAGAAAGCATAGCCGTGCTGTCCTCCCCGAGCCATGCCCTCGTCAGCTGATCCAGCCCGATTGCCTGAAGCAGCTGATTCAAAAGCCCCGTCTCAGGGTTGTAAATAAAATCAAATAAAAGCGCGATAACCGTCATTGAGATGACAACCGGCAAAAAGAAAACGGTACGAAAAAAAGGCGACCATTTTCTGACCAGCTTATCCTCAAGCACCGCCGCCAAAATCAAACCGCCAAACACCTGGCATATAATTGAGATCACTGCGTAGAGCACGTTATTCGTGAGGGCTTGATAAAAGACAGGATCACGAAATAATTCAACATAGTTCTTCAATCCGATAAACGTTTTTTCCGGAGAAAAAGAGCTCCATTGAAACAGACTGAGAAAGACATTCTCAAAAATCGGGATATAAACGAAAAGTAGAAAAACAAGAGCCGGCAGTAAAAACAAATAGGGGATTATTCTATTTTGGTTGACCAAGGATAACTCATCTCCTTTATAAAAAGAAAAGGTGCGTCGCTTCACCTTTTCTTTGATTTATTCAGCTGACGCCTTCACTTGCTTGGCTGCTTTTTGGACGGCTTTCATGACTTGCTCCGGTGTCATGTCGCCGCCAAGCATTTGCTGGACGCTTGTTAAGTACACATCTGCGATTTCAACATCAACATCCATATCGAACCACGGAACCATTGATTTGGCATCTACGATATGCTGAACGGCTTCACGCTGAATGGCTGTAGAATTTTCTTCGGTTGCCGTTCCTTGCACCGCACTGTATTTGCCAACGTCTTTAACGAGCTTTTCACCCATTTTTTTCGACGTCAGAAATTGCAAAAATTCCACTGCTTCCTTCGGATGTTTTGTTTTCGAAGAAATCATAAATCCTTCAGGCGCCCCCGTTAACGCTTCTGAAGATCCTTTTTGCCCGCTGATTTCAGGGAATGAGAACATCCCTAGATTCACTGGCTCGACCAGTTTGATTTCAGCCGTTTCCGCATATATCATCGCCGACTTTCCGCTCTTAAATTGCTGTCTCACATATTCATGGTCGACGGAATTTACATGTTTATTGAAGTAAGGCATCAGTTCCTGCAGCTTTTCAAGTGCTTTCACATAGCCTTCATCGGTAAATTCACCCGTTTTGGCGTTATAATCCTTTTCTCTTGTTTTTTCATCGACCATCCGCTGATTCAGCGTGCCGATATAATGTGAGATTGTCCAAGGCGCTTTTGTTCCGAAACTGATCGGCGTATAGCCATTTTCTTTCAGCTTCTTGGAGACATCGATGAGTTCATCCCAAGTCGCCGGGGGCTCTAAATTGAGCTTTTTAAAAATATCTTTATTATAGAAAAATGATTTAGCGTCCATTTGCCACGGCACGCCATATTGTTTGTTTTCATACGTAAATGGTGTAACTTGCGATTGAACGAGCTGCGATGACCAATCTGTATCATCTTTGTAGTAGGACGAGAGATCAAGTGCTTTATTTCCTCTGATAAATTTAAAAGCAAACTCGTCACTCCATGAGAAGTAAATATCAGGAGGGCTGCTGGTTCCCAGCATAACTTTAATTTTATCTTTATAGGAGTCATTCAAAACCGCTTCAGTTTGAATGTCGATATCCGGATGCTCTTTTTCAAATTCCTTTACAACCTCTTCAAAATACCTTTTTTCCGGCTCCTTCGGCCATCTGTGGAAAAATTTCAATGTCACCTTTCCATCCGCTGAACTGCTCTGGCTCGAACAGCCCGCAATGGTGAGCATACTGACAGCTGCAATGATCAAAAATAAAAACATTTTCTTCAAAGGGTTGGCCTCCTCTGGACATTAGACTATAATGTTATATAACATTATAGTCTAATGCATAATGGTTCCTCTTTTTCAGATCAATACTCAACTTTCCACATGTATCTTCTATGAGATAAAGGATGATTTCTCGCTTCTGCCAAAGCGTCCGCATAGCTTCTCAGCACACGGTTAAGAACAAGCGGAGCAAGGTAGCCTTTTACTGAATCGTCAATTGCAGTGAAGTCGTAAGATGCGGCATCGAGCACAGTCAGCTTTTTGCCATATTTTTTCGAGAAGGTAAGCGCCCGCTCTTCAAGAGGCCTTGTTTCATCTAAACCGAGCAGGATGATAAACGGCACGGATTCATCAATAATTTCAAACGGTCCGTGAAAATATTCTCCGGCATGAATGGCGTGGGAATGAATCCATTGCATTTCCATGAGAATGCAGATGCTGTAGGAGTAAGCGACACCGTAGTTTGCACCGCTTGCCATTGTATAAATGATGCTTTCTTTTTCATGTGCTTTTGCAAATTGCTGTGCGTTGTCTGCTTCTTGCTTAAGGGCTTCATCATACACAGCCTGCAATTGATCTAAACCTTCTATTGCTTGTTCAAATGTCGTATTGTTTTCTAATACCTGCAAAGCGCCGAAAACGATTTGATATAGAACGCCATAGTTCGTATTGATCGCCTGCGCCTCATCACCCCAGTCATAATGGGCTACATATTGCGCTTCCTGTGCTAAAGGAGACTCCGGCTTATACGTCATTGCAATCGTAAGCGCGCCTTTGCTTCTCGCAAATGCAGCGGCTTTTACCGTTTCCGGGGTATTTCCCGAATGCGAGCACAAAATGACAAGAGACTTTTCACCAAGCTGAACAGGGTTTCGCTGAATAAATTCATTAGAGCTGTAAAGGTCAGAGCTGATTGATTTTGACTCCCTGTCAAACACATATTTACTCGGATACATGATGGCCGAAGACCCTCCGCATGCGACAAAGAATACATGGTCAATGGTTTTTCCTTTCAAATCCTGCAAGAAAGCTTGAACCTCACGATTAACTTTTGCTGTGACCTGACTCAAATCCTTCACTCCTCGTTTTTATTATATAACGTTATATAACATTATATATTGTTATATTAAAGTCCGCAGCTTGGATTGTCAATATCATTTTCTGAAATTTCTCAATAATTTAATTAGGTGATAGACAACAGGCCTACGTGTAGAAAAATGCCAAATCAAAAAGCCAGAACTTAACATAAGCTCTGGCTTCACTGCTCAATCCGCAGACTGACTTCTTATTTAAAAAATACCTTGTCTATATTGTACTTCGAGTGCTGTGTATTGATGATATAGGTTTCGTAAATTTCTCTTTCCATTGGATCTTCAACTACACATACTTCAATTTTATAAACTTCGTCTCTGTGATTTTTGATCGGTGAGACAGTGTCTTCAAAATGCTTTTTAATTCTCTGTCTTAACTTTCTGGCTTTACCGACAAACAGCAGCTCGTCATGAATGTTGTAAAACATGAAGATGCCGCCTTTATCCCTTGGTATCTGGTGAAAGTCAATGAACCCGTGAATCGCCTTTATTTTCGGTTCGTTATGATTGGCTGACTGCTGTCGCTCGGTGATCGTCACATTCGGTGCGGGTATATCAATTTTTATCAAAATCAGTTCACGTCCTCTTTTTCATTAAAGATAAATGCTAACACAGACAGGAAAGAAAAGCTAGAACAGCTTTATTATATTTGTTTGTCATGCCTTTCATTATTATGCAAGCGCTCCGGCAAGATCATAAGGGCTAAGGTCTATTTCTGTCGGCTTTCCGAGAACTAGCTTTGCGAGCTCTGAACCGAGAAACGGCCCCATCGTTAATCCCGACGCGCCTAAACCGTTAGCGGCGTAAAGTCCTTGAACATTCGGCACGGCACCCACCACTGGCAGAAACCCCGGTGTAAACGGTCTGAAGCCCACTCTTGTTTCAATGACTGTGCTGTCAGCAAGCCCCGGGGCTGCGGCAAGTGCTTTGCTCAAGACTTCATGCTGTCCCCCTGCTGTCACACGCAGGTCTTTAAGATCGGCCTCATTTTCATGGGTGGCGCCTGCTACAATTCTGCCGTCATCAAAGGACAGAATATACTGATCATTCGGCGGCATCACCACCGGCCACGATCCGGTATCTGCGCCAGAGATTTCAAAATGCATAATCTGCGCCTTCTGAAAGGACACTTGAAAATGAATGCCCAGAGGCTTCATCAATTCATTGGCCCATGCCCCTCCAGTCACGATCACATTATCAGCCTCAAACTGCTGCTTGTCTGCTTGGACACCGGTGACTCTTCCGTTCCCAAAAAGCAAGGACGCGTTTCCTTTTACAATGACTGCACCATGTTTCTCGGCAGCATTTAAAAGCGACCGGCATAGCGCCCTCCCGTTCACACGAGCGGCGCCGCTGATATGAACCGATTCATAGCCATCAGCTAAAATGGGAAACAGCTTTTTCGTTTCACTCGCAGACAAACGGGTGATGTCACCGATCTCCGGCGCATCCTCGCGTCTCTTATACGCCCGCTCCTCCATCTTATCGAGCTTCATCGCATCAGTGTGAATGCTGATCGCACCGACACGCTTGTATCCGGTGTCTGTTTCTCCGTCCTCTTCCAATTGATTGATTAAATCATTATAATATCGCGCTCCGCCCTTAGCGAGCTGATACCAATCCTGATTGCGGCGCTGCGACAGCCAAGGACAGACGATTCCCGCCGCCGCATCCGTAGCTTGTCCCGGTTCCTTCCGGTCAATCACCGTAACCCGGGCTCCTGATTTTGCGAGATGATAAGCCGTCGATGCACCTAGTATGCCTGCGCCGACGATGATGTAAGACTTCATATGCAAACACCTTTTCTTTTATAATATCTATTCATTTTACCAAATAGAGTGCTTTCCTTCGACCTTTAGCCCCAATGTGGAAAAACCGCGAAGTTCGTCCAATCTCTTCACTCTCCTATTGAATATCCTGTCACTATCAATAGAGAAAGGATGATACCATGAGCGAAAATCGTCATGAAAATGAAGAAAACCAAAAGCGCAATGTATCAGTTGCTAAAGTTGAAAACAGCGGCAATGCAAAAGTCGTAGTCAACGTGAATACAGATCAGGATCAGGCACAGGCACAGTCTCAAGACGGAGAAGAGTAATGAACGAGAATATCATTCCTATCAACAGACATACTCAAGATATGCCTAGCAATGGATCTATGATCGAAAACAGCGGCAACTCAGAAGTCCATATCGAAATCCACATTGATACAATGCCGATCGCCTTTGCCATTTTATGCTCAGCATTAGCCGCAAAACAGATGTCAAAAGAGGAATTTGACACGGCTTATACGCAATTACGAGAGATGAACAATGGATATCACAATGGCACATCTGTAAAGCAAATCATCAATCAGGAGAATGAAGTGTAGAAACCGCGGGCCCCCTCGGCCTGCGGATTTTCTTCTGCATACATAAAAGGACGCAACTGGTAACCAGTCACGTCCTTTTCAAAAGAAAATTAACCGATTGAACCTTCCGTTTCGAACTTGATTAATTTTGCTCGAAATGGTACGAAATGATTTATAAAAGGCGCCCAAACCCTTGATATAAAGCCATTTCTTCAAATGGTTTAAAATAGATTATAATCTCAACTTAGCACGGTGTTGGCATGGGCTGAAGTCACATGATATAAGAGTTTTACAGTGATAACTCACGGGTGCTGCCGTGAGTACGTTTCATTTCGTTTGAAGGTTCTTACAAAGTAATGCACCCGTTAGTTGAACAAGTCCACGGCTTATTTAAACTGTACTAATTTCCTTTTAAAATAGAGATCCCGTTCTCAATAAAAATAGGTGTCTAATCTATAAACCACTCCATATAAGCTTCTTTATTCATATTTAAATTTTTTTGGGCTACTAGGCATACATCCAATCCAAGTTTTGACCCTGAGCGTAAACTGGTTAAAAGTCTAATTGCAATAAGGAGTGAACCTCGAATTATGGTATATCAAAGACAAATGACACCCTATGCCCTGAATCCCTGGGATCTACAAAATTGTTTGTATCGTTTCACGTATTTGTGGCTTAGAAACGATGATAATTTCTGGTTTTTCTTAACGACTATCGGGGAATCAAGAGTTTATGGATATAGGTTTTTCGGTGGAAGATGGAATAATTATTCCGTTGATTTAAGAGATATTGTTTCCTTCTATTGTTCTCCTCCGACTCCAACTCTATATTAAAACACTGCGCCTAATCTTCGTATATGAAGAAGTTATTTGTGAATTAAAAACGTTTAAAACATAGCAAAATGAATTGATTCTTGGAAATCCAAGGTTCAAAAAAAAATGGAATCATTTTTCAAAATTACAATGAGCACTATCTTACACCTTCCACTATACGTGAAACGATTCGGAACTATCACCAAGCTTCAGGGGTTGAATATAGAGGCTTACATGCTTTCAGACACACGCACACTGTTTTCGCCCTTGAGTCATGTGTAAGTCTGCTATATCTATCTATCAAAACGATTCGGACACAAGAACACTAAAACAACAAGTGAAAAATATTCACACATAACTGAAAAAATCGAACAAGATGAGCTTGAAAAATACGCTTCTTACACATCAAGATAACAAAAAACTTGGCATAAAAGTTGGCACAATAGAAACTTGGCACGTGCCAAAAATAAGAAAAACCCTTGATAAACAAGGGTTTTTCGTTAGTTATCCAATAGAACCTTCCATTTCGAACTTAATCAAACGGTTCATTTCAACTGCGTATTCCATTGGAAGCTCTTTTGTGAATGGCTCGATGAAGCCCATTACGATCATTTCAGTCGCTTCTTCTTCGGAAATACCGCGGCTCATCAAGTAGAAGAGCTGTTCTTCAGATACTTTAGACACTTTCGCTTCGTGCTCCAATGAAATGTTATCATTTAAGATTTCATTGTAAGGAATTGTATCTGATGTTGATTTGTTATCCATAATGAGCGTATCACACTCGATGTTGGAACGGGCGCCTTCCGCTTTACGTCCGAAGTGGACGATTCCGCGGTAGGTTACTTTCCCGCCTTGTTTAGAGATCGATTTTGATACGATTGTGGAAGATGTGTTTGGCGCAAGGTGAATCATTTTTGCACCCGCATCCTGATGCTGGCCTTTACCCGCAAGAGCGATAGAAAGCGTCATACCGCGCGCGCCTTCGCCTTTTAGGATACAAGCCGGATATTTCATTGTCAGTTTAGATCCGATGTTGCCATCGATCCATTCCATCGTTGCGTTTTCTTCACATACTGTACGCTTCGTTACTAGGTTGTAAACGTTGTTCGCCCAGTTTTGGATCGTCGTATAACGGCAGTAGCCGCCTTTTTTCACGATGATTTCAACAACCGCACTGTGAAGAGAGTTTGTTGTGTAAACAGGTGCCGTACAGCCCTCAACGTAATGCACGCTTGCTTCTTCGTCAACGATGATCAGTGTACGTTCGAACTGACCCATGTTTTCAGAGTTGATACGGAAGTAAGCTTGAAGCGGTGTCTCAACCTTCACGCCTTTTGGCACATAGATGAAAGATCCGCCGGACCAAACAGCTGAGTTCAGCGCCGCAAACTTGTTATCAGTCGGCGGAATCACTTTTGCCCAGTGCTCACGGAAAATATCTTCATTTTCTTTCAGCGCGCTGTCTGTATCTTTAAAGACGATGCCTTGCGCTTCAAGATCTTCTTTCATGTTGTGGTATACAACCTCTGATTCGTACTGAGCAGAAACACCCGCAAGGTATTTTTGTTCAGCTTCAGGAATCCCGAGCTTGTCGAATGTTTGCTTAATTTCTTCAGGAACTTCATCCCAAGAACGCTCTGAACGCTCAGACGGTTTTACGTAGTACGTAATTTCGTCAAAGTTCAGTGAGTTTAGATCTCCGCCCCATTGTGGCATTGGCATGTTGTAGAAATGTTCAAGTGATTTCAAGCGGAAATCAAGCATCCATTGAGGCTCTTCTTTCATGCGAGAAATTTCTTCTACGATTTCTTTTGTCAATCCGCGCTCTGAACGGAAAATGGAAACGTCCTTGTCGTGAAAACCATATTTGTATTCACCAATATCAGGCATTTTTTTAGCCATCCATTTTCACTCCAATCCTTTTAATTGCCGCCCTCTTCTTTAGCGACTCCTTTTTCAAGTGCCTTCCATGACAGGGTTGCACATTTAATACGGGCCGGGAATTTTGAAACGCCTTGAAGGGCTTCAATATCACCCAGATCTATAGAATCATCATATTCTTTCCCTTGCATCATATCCGAGAAAATCTTAGACATGGAAAGGGCTGTTTCAATATCTTTCCCTTTAATCGCCTGAGTCATCATCGAAGCGGATGCCATTGAAATGGAACAGCCTTCCCCTTCAAATTTCGCATCTTCCACGATGTCTCCGTCAAGCTTCATTGTCAGTCTGATTCGGTCGCCGCATGTCGGGTTGTTCATATCCACGACGATGCTGTCATTCAAAACCCCTTTGTTGCGCGGGTTTTTGTAATGATCCATAATCACTTGTCTGTACAATGTATCTAAGTTTGCATTAAAAGACATTTGTAAAATACTCCTTTGTCTTTTGAAGAGCTTCCACAAGCTTATCAATCTCTTCCTCTGTATTATACAGATAAAAGCTTGCTCTCGCAGTAGCAGTTACATCCAGCCATTTCATCAGCGGCTGGGCGCAATGGTGACCCGCTCTGACAGCGATCCCTTCCGCATCAAGTACGGTTGCCACATCGTGCGGATGAACATCATCAAGGTTAAATGTGATCAGCCCGGCACGCTCTTCCGGTCCGTAAACCGTCACGCCGTCAAGCTGACGGAAGCGTTCAAGCGCATAAGCTGCAAGCTTGTGCTCGTGGCGGGAAATCTCATCAAGACCGATTTCTTCGAGAAAATCAATTGCGGCACCGAGACCGATTGCTCCAGCAATAATCGGAGTACCCGCTTCGAATTTCCACGGAAGCTCTTTCCAAGTTGATTCATAAAGCCCGACAAAGTCAATCATTTCACCGCCGAATTCGGCAGGCTCCATGTTTTCCAGCAGGGCTTTCTTTCCGTACAGCACACCTACTCCGGTAGGGCCGCACATTTTGTGGGAAGAAAGCGCAAAGAAGTCGCAATCGAGATCCTGCACGTCAATTTTCATGTGAG
Organism: Bacillus sp. FSL K6-1012; assembly: GCF_037964915.1. Taxonomy (NCBI): domain Bacteria; kingdom Bacillati; phylum Bacillota; class Bacilli; order Caryophanales; family Bacillaceae; genus Bacillus; species Bacillus sp. FSL K6-1012. The sequence continues at coordinate 3,378,318 of NZ_CP150175.1, forward strand.
GCGTGCTTTGTGCACCGTCCACCACAATGACAGCCCCGTTGTCATGAGCAATTTTCGCCATTTCTTTTATCGGGTTGATCGTGCCGAGAACATTAGACACATGAGATACCGCAACAATCTTTGTATTGCTTGTGACCGTTGCTCTGACGTCATCTAATGAAATCGTGCCGTCTTCCTGCAGCGGAATATATTTTAATGTGGCGCCAGTCGCTTTGACAGCCTGCTGCCACGGAATGATATTCGCATGATGCTCCATATAGGTGATGACCACTTCATCACCCGGTTTGAGGTTGGCGCGTGCATAGCTTAGCGCCACCATGTTCAGTGATGTGGTCGTGCCTTTTGTGAAAATAATCTCAGCCATTGACTTCGCGTTAATAAACTTGCGGACTTTTTCACGCGCTCCTTCATAACCGTCTGTCGCTCTGGTTCCAAGCGTATGGACGCCCCGGTGAACATTGGAATTGTATTGGTTATAATACTTATCCAGTGTTTCAATGACAGCACGCGGCTTCTGAGAAGTCGCCGCGCTGTCGAGATAAACGAGATCATGTCCGTTCACTTGCTGATGAAGGATCGGGAACTGTTCACGAATATCTGTGATATTCATTACTTCACTTTCCTTTCGATAACAGAAACCAATTGTTTCTTAACGCCTTCAATCGGAAGTTCGTTAACTACCGGCGCAAGGAATCCATAGATGACTAAGCGTTCTGCTTCTTCTTTCGCAATCCCGCGGCTCATCAGGTAGTAAAGCTGAATAGGGTCCACACGGCCGACAGATGCCGCATGTCCTGCAGTTACATCGTCTTCGTCAATTAAAAGAATAGGGTTTGCGTCTCCGCGCGCTTTTTCGCTGAGCATCAGCACACGGGATTCCTGTTCCGCATTCGCTTTAGAAGCGCCATGTTCGATTTTGCCGATTCCGTTAAAGATAGAAGAAGCGGAATCCTTCATCACACCGTGCTTCAAGATATATCCTTCAGAAGCTTTACCGAAATGAATGATTTGTGTCGTGAAGTTTTCTGTTTGCTCTCCTCTTCCGACAACAACCGTTTTCGTGTCGCCGTAAGTGCCGTCACCGTAAAGGTTTGTTGTGTTTTCGGAAATGGTGTCGCCATCGTTCATGAGGCCGAGAGCCCACTCGATTTTGCTGTCGCGTCCGCGCGCAGCACCGCGGCGGTTGACATAAGTTGTCACGCCGGAAGACAGAGTATCCACCGCACCGTATGTCACACTGGCATTATCACCTGTGATAACCTCACTGATAATATTGAATACAGCATCTTTCGGGTTGACCGTGCTGATGTAGTTTTCTACATACGTTACTGAGCTATGGTCTTCCGCCACAATCAATACGTGGTTGAATAGAGCTGTATCGTTGCTTTCGTGGACATAAACAGCCTGAACCGGCGTCTCCACCTGAACATTTTTCGGAACATAGAGGAATGCCCCTCCGTTAACAAGAGCTGCGTGAAGTGCAGTTAATTTATGCTCATCAACCTTCACGCCGTCTTTCATAAAGTATTTCTCCACTAAGTCGCTGTGCTCGCGGGCAGCAGTCAAAATATCAGTAAAGATGACGCCTTTGTCTTTCAATTCCTGAGAAAGAGAAAGGTATGCAGGCGTCTGATCACGCTGTACATATAACGTTTTATCTTCGTTTTCGACATCGATCAGCGCTTTTGCTTCATCAGTCAAATCTTCTAATGAAGAAAGCGGCTCATTATCAACTGTATGCTTCGCGAAGTTCGTGAAGTTCCAGTTTGTGATTTTTGTTTTGTCAGGCTTCGGCATCGGCAGATCCTCAGCTTGTTCAAGAGCCTGTAAGCGCAGGTTTTTCAGCCAGGCAGGTTCTTGATGCTTTTCGGAAAAGCTTTTGAGATACTCCTGATCTACGGATAGTTTTGTATCTAGTGTCATATTAATCCCCCTAACGCTTACGCTTCTTGGCCTACAGTTTCGTCTTCAATGCCAAGTTCTTTTTTGATCCAGTCATAACCTTCTGCTTCAAGACGCTGTGCAAGCTCTGCACCGCCGGATTTTACAACGCGGCCTTGCATCATAACGTGAACCACATCAGGAGTGATGTAGTTTAACAGACGCTGATAGTGAGTGATCATCAGGCAGCCAAAGCTTTCGCTGCGCATTTTGTTGATCCCTTTTGATACAACTTTCAGAGCGTCAATATCAAGACCTGAGTCGATTTCATCAAGGATGGCGATTTTCGGTTCAATCATCATTAGCTGAAGGATTTCGTTGCGTTTTTTCTCCCCGCCTGAGAAGCCTTCGTTGAGGTAGCGCTGAGCCATTTCAGGGTCCATTTCTAAGAACTCCATGTTTTCGTCCATTTTGCGGATGAATTTCATAAGGGAAATTTCATCGCCTTCTTCTCTGCGCGCGTTGATCGCAGAACGAAGGAAGTCGGCATTTGTCACACCGCTGATTTCACTTGGGTACTGCATTGCAAGGAACAAACCTGCCTGCGCACGCTCGTCCACTTCCATTTCCAGTACATCTTTGCCGTCAAGCGTGATGCTGCCCTTCGTTACTTCATATTTAGGATGCCCCATAATAGCAGCTGACAGAGTTGATTTACCAGTACCGTTCGGTCCCATTACGGCGTGGAACTCTCCGCCTTTTATTTCAAGGTTTACACCTTTTAAGATCTCTTTCCCTTCGATTTCAACGTGAAGATCTTTGATCGTTAATGTTGAAGCAGCCATATCTATACCTCCAAAAATATATAATCATTATTCTCATTTTATTCTCATTCTAATTTTATAACAAATGAAAAGTAAATACAACTTTTTATCGTGCCTTGCACATTTCTCAAGTTTAACAAAGTTCAGCACTTTATTAAAGCAATTGAAAAAGAAAAAGAGTGGATTCCCACCCTTTTTTAAAGACCGATTTTCTCATTAAGCTCCGCAGAATACCGTTTGCATTTTTTATATTCAAGCTCTCTCTGCCGCTCAACTTCCATTCTTGTATCCAGCCGGCGTCCGTATTCCTCGTACCCGATTCCATGCGACAGCTGCATCGCTTTTTCCATTTCTGACGTATAATCGAGGTCCAGTCTGTCCTGGCTGCTGCAAATAATGAATCAATCCCTTCATTTATTTACTGCTATTGTATCAGCTCTTCGACCGGCGCTGCAAAATGGATATGGCTTGATATAACAACGGATGAGACGAAAGGACCCTTTGAGTTGAAATGAGAATCGTTTTTCGGAATATTCCTTCTTCTAATGCGTAGTGTTTCCAAATTCCTCTATGCACTGCTGGACAACTGTCACACCTTGGCTTAGAGCAGCTCCGCCTCCGAATGCAGCCGCCACACTGACAGCTTCAAGAATGTTTTCTTCCGTCGCTCCTTGGTCAAGACAGCCTTTTGTGTGATAGATCATGCAATATTCGTCCTGAGCATTGATGGCGATCCCCAGTGCAATCAGCTGTTTTTCTCTTTCTGTTAGCGAATTAGCTGCAAAGCATTGTTCGGTAAATTCGTTAAACTTTCTTCCCATCATCGGCATCTTCTGTTCAAATGTGCCTAAACTTTGTTTATATTGTTTTAGCGCGTCCTGCATGCTTCCTCTATCTTGATTCAAAGAAAATCCCTCCATCTGTTTAACATTCCTTTTTATTATGAACAGCTTTAAGGAAAATACCCAAAAAACCCCGGATTTCTCATCCGGGGTTTCAGTCTTATTCAGATACAGGAAGCACAGCTCCGTCATATTTTTTATCGATGAAGTCTTTGATCTTTTTAGAGTGAAGAACTTCCATCAGCGCTTTGATTTTTGCAGAATCCTCTTCGCCATCTCTCACTGCAATGATATTGGCGTAAGGGTTATCTTTTGTTGATTCCACTTCAATCGCGTCTTTTTTAGGATTTAATTTATTTTGGATCGCATAGTTCACATTGATGAAGGCCGCGTCTCCTTCTTTGTTTTCATATGCTTTTGCCGTTAATTCAGGCGCTACTTTTTTGAACTGAAGGTTTTTCGGGTTTTTCTTAATGTCTTTCAGTGTTGCATCGACTGTCTCCACTTTGGAATCAAGTGTAATTAATCCTGCATTCTCAAGCATTGCAAGCATACGGCCTTGTTCAGCCACGTTATTTGTCAGGATAATTGTCGCACCGTCGGGAAGATCTTTTAATGATTTGTATTTTTTAGAATAAATACCGAATGGCTCTAAGTGAATCGCGCCGGCATTCACAAGTTTATAATCTTTGTTTTCTTTCATTTCTTGCTCAAGGTAAGGAATGTGCTGGAAGAAGTTCGCATCCACTTCTTTATCAGCTAAGGCTTTGTTGTACATTTTGTAATCACTAAGCACTTTCACTTTCAGTGTGTAGCCTTTTTCTTTTAACAATGGTTCAGCTTCTTTTAAAATTTCTGCATGCGGTGTTTTTGTAGCTGCAACAACAATTTCTTTCTTGCCGGATTCAGCGTTATTAGAACCGCAGGCAGCCATAACTCCTGCAAATACAAGCAGTAATGCACCTAAAAATAGCTTTTTCAATGTAAATCCTCCCTTATCGTTTGTCTATTATATTTGTTATGACATCACCGATCATTTGAATAATGAAAACGATGATTAAAATAAATACAGTAGCAACGAAGGTCACATCAGTATTATTAGACTGATATCCTTCTACATATGCAAGGTTTCCAAGGCCTCCTGAACCGATGGCGCCCGCAATTGCCGTTGAGCCGATCAAAGCGATGGCCGTAACCGTGATCCCAGAAATAAGGGCCGGCATGGATTCCGGAAGCAGCACTTTGAAAATAATCGTTGATGTTTTGGCTCCCATTGATTTCGCAGCTTCGATGACGCCTTTATCCACCTCGCGCAGCGCAATTTCAGCAAGCCGCGCGTAAAACGGGGCTGAGCCGATGACTAACGCCGGAAGTGCCGCGTTCGGCCCTAAGATGGTGCCGACTAAAAACTTCGTAAAACCTAGTAATAAAATAATTAAAATGAGGAACGGAATAGACCTGAATACATTGACAATGGCCGCAATCACAGTGTTGACCGCTTTGTTCTGCCAGAGGCTCCCTTTGCTTGTGAGAAAGAGCAGCAGACCGAGGATCACCCCGATGACAAAGGCAAAAACCAAAGAGATCAGCGTCATATAAAGCGTCTCGTATGTCGCGTTCCATAATTCAGTTACATCAACGTTCGGGAAGTATTTTTCAAACATTCGTGATCACCTCTGCTTTCACCTGTTTGTCATTAATAAACCGGATCACGTTTTGCACTTCTTCCTCGTCACCGTCAATATGGATGAACAATGAACCGTATGCTCCGTCCTTCGTCTGCGAGATTTTCCCTTGCAGAATATTGACACTGACATTGAAGTTTCTGATCATCTCTGTAATCAGAGGCTGTTCAGCCGCTTCGCCGACAAATGTGAGCTGAACCGTTGTTCCTGACGCTTTTTCGTCAAGAAGATGCTGAAGCGTTTCTTTTGTTTCTTCAGGCTCAGTCACCTGCTGGACAAATCGTTTTGTCATTTCTTCCTTCGGATTCTTGAAGACATCGAGAACTTCTCCTTCTTCAACAACCTTTCCGTTTTCCATGACAGCGACTCTGTTGCAGATTTTGCGGATGACATGCATTTCGTGTGTGATCAGCACAATCGTCAAACCGAGTCTTTCATTAATATCGGACAAAAGATCCAAGATTGAATCAGTTGTTTGCGGATCTAAAGCTGATGTCGCTTCATCACAAAGGAGAACCTTCGGATTGTTTGCGAGCGCTCTGGCGATTCCGACCCGCTGCTTTTGTCCGCCGCTCAGCTGGGATGGGTAAGATTTTTCTTTTCCTTCTAAACCTACCAGTTTAATCAGTTCATTGGCACGCTTGATCCGCTCGCTTTTTTTCACCCCGGCAATTTCTAAAGGAAACATAATGTTATCTCTGACAGTTCGCGACCAGAGCAAATTGAAATGCTGGAAAATCATACTGATTTCATGGCGTGCTTTTCTTAAATTGCGTCCGTTTACTTCATTAATCTTTGTTCCCGCCACTTCCACGATTCCTGAGCTTGGTTTCTCAAGTCCGTTCAGCAGACGGATTAAGGAACTTTTACCAGCTCCGCTATATCCTATAATTCCAAAAATCTCACCTTTTTTTATGGAAAGCGAGACATTTTGGACAGCATTGACATCTCCATGTTTCGACTTATACACTTTTGAAACATCCTGAAGATTGATCAAAGCGATCACCTGCCTTAACACTATTCTAAGAAATCTTCCGGTTTTTTCTGCAAAAGAAAAGCCTTTCTGCATACTTGAGCAGAAAGGCTTATATAAAACGCCTTTCTCTCATCTTTCAAAGCTGAACGCTTCGTGTGAATTGGCACCATTTCAACAGTGTTGATGGTTGCCGGGCTTCATAGGGCACTTCCCTCCACCTCTCTTGATAAGAGAAATATATAGTCTTTTTCGTCCGGAAATTCTTAATGTAGAATAGCATGGCGAATGATAAAATGTCAATAAAATAAATGATGTCAACTTTTACTATTATAATAATTTACTATTTTTCAATTCTTTAGAATCCTCTGAAAAAAACCATTAGTCAGCCACAGAATGGCTTCCAGCTTTAACAGCGCTCTGAATGAACCCTTTACCTTTAGGCTTCCGCTCTGGATCAGGTGCTGAAGGGAAATGTCTCCATGCAAAAGATCAATGATTTCTGTTTGGTTTCCATAAAAGGTCAGGTTGGACGTGTGGGGCGGAGAAATCTTTTTCATTTCCCCTTGTTCGTTTATTGAGACGGTTAAGGCTTCTGTTTCTCCTTGGAAGGTAATGAGCAATGTTGAAGTGTTCAAAAGGGGTTTTAAAAACAGATGCTGGTAATCATCTTCTAAAACTTCCGCTTTCTCCATTTGTACAACCTCCTATTTGTTGGTCATACATACACATTTCTCTCCTCAGCGCAAGAACCCCTTTATAAAACGAACGACAATTTCATTGGAATGCGCCGAGAAAAATGTCATAAATGAGATGCAGAAGATGATTTTTGTTTGATCAGCTCATATAAGTAAGAAACGGAATGAAACGCATACCCTCTTTCAATTACTTTCCCGCCCTTAAACAGCAGAAAACAAGGGACGCTTTCAATTTGATATGCTTTAGCAAACGCCGGTGAATAGTTGAGATTATTTTTATAGAAGGCGACAGACGGAAGCATTTCTTCGACGACTGTCAGCATTTTGCTTGCCAGCTGGCAGGTCCCGCAAAACGGAGTATATAAATATAGGAGATACACATCATCAGTAATGTGTTCAAGTTCTTGTTCTTGGAGTTCTTTCATGCTATAACACCTCAGGTCTTTCTTTCAAGAAAAATCGTATGGACATTCAGATTTGCGCTCAGCAATACAGATGCTATATGGTGTCTGGGCGCCGCCGCGACTTCCTTATAGGCTTTGTCGATATGTATATGGAAGGCTTCATTAAATTCCCTTTTCAGCTGTTTTCTCAATTTCTCGCCCGATTCATCGGCATCAACCAAAATACAGACGTCCTTCTCATAAAGCTCGTCAGCCAATTCCTCCAGCTTCAGCTGGCTGATTGTTCCGTTTGTGCAGAGAATGCGCACTGGCTCATTCAGGACGCTTTCAATCTTTTCTTTATCTGATTTCCCTTCAACAATCAAGACTTTTTCCAGCTCGTCCATGTTCATCTGCTTCACCTGCCGCCAAATTTGAAACGTTCAGATTGTAAAAGAAGGCAGTGAAATTCACCGCCAACATTAACACCAGCCGCTTTCGTAGTCACAATCCACATATTTCTGATCGTCTCCTGAAACCACGTCGGCTGTCTTATAAAACTTTTCATTTTCATAGGTAAAACCGGACTTAAGCTCATATTCATTCATGCCTGTCATTTGGCCGATCATCTCATCTTCATGATATAACGAGAGCCGGCCATTTTGAAAGCGGCCTGTCACATCATTGGTGACATCGAGCTTTTGTTTGCTGAAAGCCATATTGGACACCTCCCATAGCGTTAGCGTATCCAATTGCCTGCTCAGCTATCCGGTTTTAGTCTTGCTGTGTCATCTCTTCGTATTGCTCTGCTGTCATTAGTTTTTCAATTTCAGACGCATCAGACGGTTCAACGACGATCATCCATGCTTTTTCATACGGAGATTCGTTGACGAACTCCGGGCTGTCATCAAGATCTTCGTTTACTTCCACTACAGTTCCGTTAATCGGTGCGTAAAGCTCAGATACCGTTTTTACGGATTCTACACTTCCGAAAGGCTCGTCCGCTTTAATTTCAGCGCCGACTTCAGGAAGCTCAACAAACACGATATCTCCGAGCTCGGATTGGGCAAAATGGGTAATGCCGATTTTGGCTTTTTCTCCTTCAACTTTTACCCACTCGTGTTCTTCTGAGTAACGCAAATCTTTAGGTATGCTCAATTGAATCCCTCCATTTTTTACAGCACTACAATAAGAAGATACCACACTTTTCGAAAAAAATTTACATCATGACCAGTTTTCTTCAAATTGATCTTCTTTAAAGCCGACTGTCACTTTTTCGCCGTCTGTTGTGAGCGGGCGCTTGATCAGCATTCCGTCTGAAGCCAGCAGTTCAAGCTGTTCGTCTTCTGACATATGATACAGTTTTTCCTTCAGATTCAGTTCACGGTATTTCATGCCGCTTGTGTTGAAGAATTTCTTTAAATCCAGCCCGCTTTTTTCATAAAGCGATTTTAGCTCCTCTTTGCTTGGAGGCTGTTCTGCAATATGTATTTCGTTGATTTCTTTTCCGTGTTCTTCAAGCCATTTTTTCGCTTTGCGGCACGTTCCGCATTTAGGGTACCAGTAAAAAGTTAACGACATCTTCTTCCCCCTCAATAAAATAATCGAGGTTATTTTAACACAGTTTGTTTTAAAAACCTAAAACAGTGCTTCATAAAAAAAGAGCTCCGGATGAGCGGAGCTCCTTGGGACTCAGACAATATATTTTTCTGCCTCGAACACACCCGCTGCCGCTTCACGTTTTTTCCGAATGACATTTTTAGGCGTCACGCGTGTCAGCTTGCGGAGAGCCGAGAGCATCATACGGAGAGAATCCCCTTCTTCCATTGCTAGTAAAGATTCTTTCGCATGGGCTTCAATTTCGTTAAAGGCTTCTTGAACGAAAATTTCTGTGTACAGCAGCTTTTGCGCTGCTTTATCGCTTCCTTGCGCGGCAATTGCCTTTTCCGTTCTGAGCACCGCTGATTCCATTGCATATACATTGCTGACAATATCAGCAACGTTTACGAGGATTTCTTGTTCGCGGTCGATCGCTTTTCCGTATTTTTGCGCGGCAAGGCCCGCGGCGAACAGGGCGATTTTTTTGGCTTGCTTGACCATATATTTCTCTTGCTCTAATACGCCGGTGCCCGGCTCCTCAGGCATAAGCATCATGAGTTCTTCTTGAAGCGCCTGTGCCTTTTCAAAAAGAGGCAGCTCGCCTTTCATCGCTTTCTTCAGAAACGTGCTTGGCACGATTAACCGGTTAATTTCATTTGTTCCTTCGAAAATCCGGTTGATCCTGGAATCCCGATAGGCTCTTTCCACCTCATACTCCTGCATAAATCCGTAGCCGCCGTGGATTTGCACGCCTTCATCGACAATATAATCAAGCGTTTCAGAGCCAAACACCTTGTTGAGAGAGCATTCAATGGCGTATTCGGCAATGGACTTCGCAATTTGTCTTCCGTCCTTTAGGTCTTCAGCTGTAAACTGGCTCATATTGTCTTCAAACAGCCCAACGGTTCTGTACACAGAGCTTTCCATCGCATACAGTCTTGATGCCATCGTCGCGATTTTTTCCTGGGTCAGCGAAAAGCCTGCGATCGGCGTTTTAAATTGGCGGCGCTGATTTGCGTAAGCTGCAGACAGCTCGATCACCCGTTTGGACGCGCCGATCGTTCCTACTGCCAGCTTGTAGCGGCCGATATTTAAAATATTAAAAGCGATGACATGCCCTTTGCCGATTTCTCCAAGAAGGTTTTCCTTCGGCACCTCAGCCTGATCCAAAATAAGGGTTCTCGTCGATGACCCTTTAATTCCCATTTTCTTTTCTTCAGGTCCGGTTGATACGCCCGGAAAATCTTTTTCTACAATGAAAGCGGAAAACTTTTCGCCGTCCACTTTGGCGTAAACGACAAAGACATCGGCAAAAGCTGAGTTGGTAATCCACTGTTTTTCCCCGGTTAATACGTAATGCGTTCCAGCTTCATTCAGCACCGCTGTCGTTTTTGCGCCTAACGCATCAGATCCGGAACCCGGCTCAGTCAGTGCGTACGCAGCGATCTTTTCCCCTGAAGCCAGATCAGGGAGATATTTTTTCTTTTGCTCTTCCGTTCCGAAGAATACGATCGGCAAGGAACCGATGCCGACATGCGCACCGTAAGAAAGTGAAAAGCTTCCCGCACGCGAAAATTTTTCAGTGATCAGCGCCGAGCTGATCTTATCAAGGCCCAGCCCGCCGTATTCCTCGGGCACATCGGCTCCGAGAAGCCCCAGTTCTCCCGCTTTCTTCAAAAGCCGGACGGAATGTTCAAATTGATGGTTCTCAATTTCATCTATATGCGGCAGAACGTCCTGCTCAATGTAATCCTCCGTTGTTTTCGCAATCATTTTATGCTCGTCGGTGAAATCCTCCGGTGTATACATCTGATCATATGTGACATCCTCGATTAAGAAGCCGCCGCCTTTTAGTACTTCAGCCGTTTTTTTCGTCATTTGTTTTTCCCCCTTTAGCATAATTCAAATACACCGGCTGCTCCCATTCCGCCGCCGATACACATTGTGACGACACCAAATTGCTCGTTTCTTCGTTTCATTTCGTGAATCAGCGAGAGAGTAAGCTTTGTGCCCGTACAGCCAAGCGGGTGTCCGAGTGCGATAGCGCCCCCGTTGACATTCACTTTCTCCTCATCAATCCCCAGCTCCCTGATGACTTGGATGGCTTGTGATGCAAACGCTTCGTTCAGTTCGAACAGCCCGATGTCCTGCAGTTGAAGCCCGGCAAGCTTCAGTGCGCGCGGAATGGCTTCCACGGGCCCGATGCCCATGACTTCCGGCGGCACCCCGCCAACTGCAAAGGAACGGAATTTGACAAGCGGCGCCAAACCAAGCGCATCCGCTTTTTCGCGATCCATCAGCATGACAGCCGCCGCCCCGTCACTTGTTTGCGAGGAATTTCCGGCAGTGACTGTCCCGTCAACAGAAAAGGCCGGGCGTAATGTGCTTAAAATGTCTGTGGTCGTTTGCGGGCGGACACCTTCATCCTGAGAAAAAACAGTATGTTTTTCCTGCGGCTTATGGTTTTCGCCGATTTCTGTCACCTTGAATTCGACTGGGACAATTTCGTCTTTAAATTTCCCCTCTGCAAGGGCTTTGGCAGCTTTCTGGTGGCTGCGCACGGCAAAAGCATCCTGATCTTCACGGGAAACGCCGTATTTTTTCGCAACCTGTTCTGCCGTGTGTCCCATGCTCATGTAATACTCCGGCGCTTTCTCGGCTAATGCGAGGTTCGGACGGGTCACATGCCCCATCATCGGAACCTGTGACATAGATTCCGCTCCGCCTGCAATGGCCGTATCGTAGGCGCCAAGCATAATTTTTTCTGCCGCATATGCGATGGACTGAAGACCTGAGGAACAGTAGCGGTTGACCGTAATCGCCGGCACCGTATATGGCAGACCCGCAAGCGCGCCGATATTTCTCGCCATATTGAGCCCCTGTTCTGCTTCAGGTGTTGCACAGCCAATAATTAAATCGTCAATATTGCCCTCATAGCCGCCTGCTCGTTTCAGCGTTTCTTTCACGCAAATGGCTCCCAAATCATCCGGGCGAACGGTGGCCAATGAACCTTTTTTCGCTTTCCCTACCGGTGTTCTTGCTCCTGCCACAATAACTGCCTCTTTCATAAACTCCCTCCTAGTTCCGTAAAGGTTTGCCTTTCACCAGCATATGCTGCATTCTCGCTTGAGATTTCGCCTCGCCTGCCAGACTTAAAAACGCTTCTCTCTCAATTTCCAATAAATACTCTTCATCCACCTCTGTTCCGAACGGCACTTTTCCGCCGGCAATCACAAAAGCGAGCTTTTTAGCGATTTTCATATCATGCTCAGATAGGTAGCCGGACAGCTTCATTTGCTCTGCACCGAGCAGAAGCGCGGCATAACCTGTTTCCCCCGCCACCTTGACCTTTTCTTTTACAGGCGGCCGCCAGCCGGTATCGTATAAAGAGGCGGCTAACTGCTTTGCATCGTACAGGAGGTGATCCTGGTTAGTGCTGATACGGTCAGCCTCTTTTAAAATGTTCAGTTCCCGAGCCTCTTGGGCGGAAGTTGACACCTTAGCCATTGCGATCGTTTCAAATGTTTTCATGGCCGCATTCATCGGATCAAGACCGCGGCGAAGTTGATTGATGTACAGCTCTTTATTGCCCCCTCCGCCAGGGATAAGGCCGACTCCTGATTCTACAAGTCCCATATAGGCTTCGCTTGCCGCTTGTATTCGTGCAGCAGGGAGACACACTTCCGTTCCTCCGCCGAGCGTCATGCCAAATGGAGCGGCAACAACAGGTTTCGTGCTGTATTTGATGTTCATCATTGTCTCTTGAAAACGCCGTATCACCAAATCAACTTCCATAAAGTTTTCATCTTGTACTTCCATTAAGATCATGGCAAGATTGGCGCCCACGCAGAAATTTTTTCCTTGATTGCCGATGACAAGCCCTTTGTAATTCCGCTCTGTTTCTTCCAATGCTTTGTTGATCATTTGAATGATGTCGAGCCCGATGGCATTGCTTTTCGAGTGAAATTCCAGAAGCGCTACATCGTCACCAAGATCGATCAAGCTCGCTCCGCTGTTTTTCGCAATGACGCCGTTTGTTTCTTTAACTGACTGTAAATGGATTCGTTTCTTGTTTTCTTTTACAGCTCTGTATTCGCCGCTTTCGTAATAAAGCACTGTTCCGTTTTCTCTGATATAGAAGGTCTCATTCCCTTTGTCCAGCATATCTTTTATCCAGCCGGGAATCTCCGCTCCAAGCTGTTCAAGCTTTTCCGCCGACTGTCTGAGACCGATTGCGTCCCAGATTTCGAATGGCCCCAGTTCCCAGCCGAATCCCCATTTCATAGCTTGGTCAATTGCATGAATATCGTCGGCAATTTCTCCGAGCAGCTGGGCTGAGTAAAGCAGCGTTTGCGACGTGACATTCCACAGCAGCTGGCCAGCCCTGTCTTCTGAATAAATAAGCGCTTTAATTTTAGCTTTTATCCCTTTAGCTTGCTTTGCCGCTTCAAGAGCCGGCGTTTTCATCTTTGACCGTTCTCCGTAAGTAAGCGTCATCGGATCAAGCTCATAAATCGTTTTTCCTTCTTTTTTATAAAAGCCTTGACCGGATTTGCTTCCGATCCAGCCTTTTTGCAGCATGTCATTCATGAAGTCAGGCAGGCGAAACACTTCTTTTTCGTCTCCCTCTGCTTTGTCATATACGTTTCGGGCGACGTGGGCAAACGTATCAAGGCCGACAACATCCAGCGTTCTGAAGGTTGCGCTTTTCGGTCTTCCGATCAGCGGGCCTGTGATGGAGTCGACTTCTCCGACCTGATAGCCGCCTTTCAGCATTTCTTGAACCGTAATGAGAAGTCCGTACGTCCCGATTCGATTTGCGATAAAATTTGGTGTGTCCTTTGCTGTGACCACACCTTTGCCGAGGACATTTTCACCGAAGGATGTCATAAACGCCAGAATGTCAGGATCCGTTTCCTTAATCGGAATGATCTCCAGCAGCTTTAAATATCGCGCCGGGTTAAAAAAGTGTGTTCCAAGAAAATGAGCTTTAAAATCATCAGACCTGCCTTCAGCCATTGCCTGCACTGAAATGCCGGACGTGTTGCTCGAGACAATGCTGCCCGGTTTCCGATGCTCATCCACGAGAGAGAAAATCTTCTTTTTGACCTCAAGATTTTCGACAACGACTTCAATAATCCAATCAGCTTCCTTCAGCTTCTCAACATCATCTTCTAGATTGCCGGGAGTAATATAAGCGGTATTTTGTGCTGACGTAAGAGGGGCGGGCTTTTGTTTCAGCAGCTTTTTCACCGCAGATCTGCTCAGCCTGCTGCGCACCTCCGGACTTTCCTTCGTCAGCCCCTTTTTCTCCTCTTCCTTTGTTAAATCGTTCGGCACAATATCAAGCAGCAGGACCGGAATTCCGATGTTAGCCAAATGCGCAGCAATACCGGAACCCATAACCCCCGATCCTAAAACGGCTGCTTTTTGAATGTGTTTGTGCATGAGACATCCCCCTTGAACGTTGAATGAATAATCATTCATTTTTTGGTCAAAAAAAATGGAAACCCGTTTCTTCTTTCATCATAAAAGATTTTTGTTTCGACTTCAATAGCTAATTTGTTATTTTTTTGTATGAAGCAAATAGAAGACGGGAAACTTAAACCCGGAGGTGAAGGGAATGGTGCGAGAGAAAAAGAACCCGTCTTCAGCAGCAGTAAGCGCGGCGAGCGTGAAAGGGGATGCCGGTCCGACACAGCATTACGGCGGCGGAAAACGGACAAGCCAAAATCAGCAGTATAAGAAACACAACATGGAACAATAACAATGCAGCTGCGGTTCGCGGCTGCTTTCACTTTTTGAAAATCCCTTTTAACACAAAAGCCGCATTTGCGGGTCTTTCGGCGATTCTTCTCATAAAGTAGCTAAACCAGTCGGTTCCATACGGGACATATACACGCATCTTGTACCCTTCCTTCACGAGTTCCTTCTGCCGCTCCGGCCTAATCCCGTAAAGCATTTGAAACTCGAATTGTGACAGCGGGATTTGATGCTCGGCAACGAGTTTCTTCGTAAACGCAATGATGTCATCATCATGTGTAGCGACGGCAGTATAGTTCCCGCTCAGCAGATGAAGTTTAATCAAGCTCTGAAAGTGAAGGTCTGTTCCTTTTTTATCAGGGAATGCAACGGCCGCAGATTCCTTGTAAGCGCCTTTGACAAGTCTGAGATTCGGCTTCAGATCGTGCAGCTTTCGGATATCTTCTGCAGCCCGGTAAAGATACGCCTGTATCACCGTACCCAGCATGTCAAATTCCTGCTTGCACTGCCTGTAGATGGCAAGCGTCTGTTCATAATGTGAGTAGTCCTCCATATCAATCGTCACAGCCACGTCATTTTCCTTCGCAGCAGATAAAATGTCACGCAAATGTGAAACGGTCAGCTCTTCTGAAATATCGAGCCCCAGTGACGTCAGCTTAAGGGAAAACTCGGAATCTAACCGGTGTTCGGCAATCGCTTGAATCGCCTTCTTGCATTCCTCTGCGACTCGACTCGCTTCTTTTTGTGTAGCCGCATACTCGCCTAAATAATCAATGGTTGTGCACAAACCGGATCGATTCAGCTTTTTAATGGTCCGAACAGCCGATTCAATCGTGTCCCCCGCGACAAATCTCCGCGCCCCCAGCCGTGATCCGTATGCTTTGGCAAGCTTGGTGAGCGTTTTATTTTGAGATAAGAATAAAAACATATGTCTCAACATCCAATTCCCTCCTGACGATACAGCCTTCTTCAAAACACCTGTATATAACTCCCATACTGAAGGAAACATAAAACGAATAGAACGCAAAGGAGGATTACAATGAACAATCAGCAGCAATCTCAAATGCCGCCCTCTGTTATTTCGACAAAGGATCATTTGTATCTGAATGACATGCTGAACTGGAATCTGCTCGCGATGAAAAAAGCGCATTTTATGGCGCAGCAGTGCCAGGATCAAACATTAAAACAAGAACTAGACCGCGTCGGACATATGCATCACGATCACTATCAAAGAATATTAAAGCACCTGCAGCCAGGCCAGCAGCAGTCCGGCTATATCCAATAAGGAGGCGCCAAAATGAATCAGCAAAATCAGAAAATCAGCAACCCGCAAACACCTGTGCCGACTACATCAGAAATGAATGACAGAGATGTCGTCAATGAACTTTTGACAACGGAAAAATACATGACCACTGCGTATTGCACTGCTCTGCATGAGTTCAGCCATGAATCTCTCTATCAGGATATTCAATCCATTTTTGATGAGTCACAAAAAGCGCAAAGAAAACTGTATGATCTCATGTTCCAATACGGATGGTATACTGTTGAAGCAGAAGACGCCCAAAAGCTGCAGCAATCCTATCAAAAGTTCCAGCAAACCATTCAGCAGCAGTCTCCTTATCAGCAATAAAGCTCTGTCAATCAGATCCGCAAAAAGGGTATGATGTGCTTTACTGGCATCTATCCTTTTTTTGTGTGTAAAATCAGTTGACTTTTTATTAACGCTTATTTATATTTAATAAGCATTAACTATTTCAATACATTAAATATAAACATGGATTATATTAAAGAGGAGAAATGAAGATGAAGAGTGCGGATCAGTTAATGTCTGATATTCAATTATCGCTTCAGGCGCTCTTTCAAAAGATACAGCCTGAAATGCTGGATAGTATGGAGAAACAGGGGATTACCCCCGCGCAGCTGTTTGTGCTCGCAAGCTTAAAAAAGAATGGCAGCCTTAAAATTTCTGAAATTGCCGAACGGATGGAGGTCAAGCCAAGCGCGGTAACGTTAATGGCAGACCGCCTTGAACAAAAAAATCTGATCGTCAGAAAACACAATACCCAAGACAGGCGAGTCATTAATATCAGCCTTACCGATGAAGGAGACAGAAAGTTCGAGGACGTTCTGGCGGGCAGAAAAGCCATAATGGCACGATACCTTTCCTACCTGACGGAAGAGGAACTGCTGCAGGCAGCGCATATGACGAAAAAGCTGGCACAAGCTGCTGCCGAAACCAATGAAACGTAAAATAGGAAAAGAGGAAACGGATGAAATGAGTAATGAAGGAAAACAATCAAAACGGACTTTATTAATAACAGGCTTAATCATTGCCATGTTTTTCTCAGCCCTTGACGGTACCATTGTCGGAACTGCCATGCCGAAAATCGTCGGAGATCTTGGCGGTTTGAGCATGATGACCTGGCTGACTACGGCGTATTTGTTAACATCAACAACGGTCGTGCCGATTGCCGGTAAATTAGCGGACTTATTGGGGCGCCGGATCGTCTATGTATCAGGGTTGCTTATTTTTATGGCTGCTTCAGCTCTGTGCGGAATGGCCAACAATATGACAGAATTGATTATTTTCCGCGGTTTGCAGGGAATTGGCGGAGGTATTATGATGCCGATGGCCATGATTGTCATTGGTGACTTATTTACAGGGAAACAGCGTGCCAAATTCCAAGGGGTCTTTGGAGCCATTTACGGGCTTGCTTCTGTTATCGGGCCGCAAATCGGCGGCTGGATCGTTGATTCATTAAACTGGAAATGGGTTTTTTACATTAACCTTCCTGTTGGAATTATCGCAGTTATTTTTATTGCCAGAGGATTGCAGGGCCGTAAGCAGACCGGTCCGATCAACTTTGATATCGCCGGTATTTTCACAATGATTGTCGGGGTTGTCAGCCTTCTTCTTGCCCTAAGCTTTGGCGGGAAAGATTACGCATGGGGTTCATGGCAGATTCTCGGCTTGTTCGCACTCGCACTGATCGGAATTGTGAGCTTTATTATTGTTGAATCGAAAGCGAAAGAACCGATTCTTCCAATGTATCTATTTAAAAATAGAACATTTACGTTTTTGAACCTGATCGGCTTTTTTATGAGTATCGGAATGTTTGGCGCGATTACGTTTGTTCCTTTCTTTATGCAGGGAATTGTCGGTGTAAGCGCATCTGAATCAGGCACCATTATGACACCGATGATGATCTCAATGATCATCACAAGCATTATCGGCGGCCAGCTTGTTTACAAAATAGGAATTAAACCGCAAATCATAACAGGCATGCTGATTATGGCTGGCGGATTCCTTCTGTTAACCACCTTGGATTTAGACACGAGCAAACTTGTCGCAACATCCTATATGGCCATTATCGGTCTTGGAATGGGTCTTGTTATGCCGATTCTGACGCTGGCTTTACAGGAAAGCTTTTCGAAAGAGGAGCTTGGGGTCGTCACCTCTTCCAGCCAATTCTTCCGTTCTATCGGGGGCACATTCGGCATTACCATGCTGGGCGCTGTAATGAATGCCAGATCCGGAAGCTTGCTGACTGATAAACTGGTTCCATATTTAGACTCGCTCCCGGCACAGGCAAACGCCTTTGCATCTCAATTAAAGGGCATGATTGACACAAATCCGCAAGGGCTGCTGCAATCACTGTTCAGCCCGGACGCAATTAAACAAATCCCTGCGGCTTTCTCATCCCATATTATGCCGATATTAAAAACATCGTTGATGGATTCGCTCCACAGCGTATTTTATACAGGCCTGATCTTTATCGCAGTCGGAGCTGTATTTACCTTATTCTTAAAGCCTATTAAGCTTTCGAATAAGAAAACGGATGAACAAAAGGAAAAATCGGCACAAGCCGTTGAATCCCCTTCTCATTAATAGAGCGCCCCGCGGACATAACCGCGGGGCTTTTTTATTCGATCATCTGGGCCCTTCCGTTTCCGAAGGACCAATCCTCATCCTGATTTCCGGCCAGTATGATAAACACATCTTCTTTTCTTACACCGAGCTTCGAATGAATCCGGCTTGCCACTGAATGGTAAAACGATTTTTTCTGTTCTGTTGTTCTTGAATCTTTCAATGTAAAATGGATGTAAATCAGTTCATCTGTACGCTCTACCTGTAAATAAGATGGATCATAAAAAAATTCGCTTTTTTGGTATTGCCGGATCACTTGAAAGTAATCATCAGCCGGTACATTGATTTCTTCGATCATAGACTGGTGAATGGCACTGCTCAGTTTTTGAAGCCATTCTTTGCTTCTCCCCGCTCGTAAATGAATCTGTACAAATGGCATCTCTCAGGCGCTCCTTTCTTTACATCGTCTGGCCGCTGTCAATCGTGATGATTTGTCCTGTCAGGGATTCCTGTTCAAGCACGGAACAAATCAGCCGTGCCACATCACTCGCTTCAGCAATTCGCTGCAACAGCAAAGTGCCGCTCATATTTTTCATTTTTTCTTCACGCCCCGCCCACCATCTTGTCGCGACAGCTCCGGGTGCGACACCGCACACTCTGATTTCTGGCGCCAAAGCGTGTGCCAATGATTTTGTCAGGCCGTGCACCGCTGCTTTTGACACAGCGTAAGGCATAGAAGAGCCCGCCCCGGTTGACCCCGCGATACTGCCGATATTAACGATCGCCCCAGCCTTGCTTTTTTTCATGAAAGGAGCCGCTGCTCTCGCGCAAAAAAACATTCCTTTGACATTGACTGCATACAACTCGTCCCATACGTCCTCTGTCGCGGCGTCGAGATCATCCATTGGAATATGCCGTGTAATACTTGCGTTGTTGATTAAAACGTCAATCGTGCCGTATTGCTTTACTATCGCTTGAACCATGTCCTGCACTTCACTGTTTTTGGACACATCGGCTTGGATAGCAACGGCCTGCCCGCCCTCGCTTTTGATGATTTCTGCTGTTTCCTCCGCCTCAGCTTGCGAGCGTGAATAATTCACCGCAACAATCGCTCCGCGTTTCGCTAATTCAATGCATGCTGCTCTTCCTATTCCCGTGCCGCCCCCAGTGACGAGAGCTGTTTTGTTTTTAAGATCCATTGCCGCCACTCCTTGTTGTTTGTATATATTTTGAAATCTAAACTGCTGATTCTATTGTAATGGAGGTTTGGTGTTACGTATAATGATTGTTAAAGATACTCGATATCATTTAGATTGATATCAAAAGAACGGGGGATTCAACATGGAAAGCGGAGATCTGCGTGTGTTTCAAATGGTAGCCCGTGAAGGCACAATTACGAAAGCCGCACTGCTGCTTGGTTACGTGCAATCAAATGTGACGGCCAGAATTCAGCAATTGGAAGCTGAGCTCGGCACCACCCTTTTTTTGCGCCATAATCGAGGCATGACACTATCTTCTAGCGGAAAGCTTCTGCTGGATTATACGGATAAAATTATCGGGCTGCTGGATGAGGCGTCCAAAGCGCTCTCTTCCTCAACTGAGCCGAGCGGACAGCTGATGATCGGTTCCACTCAGACAGCCGCCGCAGTCAGGCTACCAAAACTGCTTGCTTCGTATTATGAAGAGTATCCAAACGTACAGCTGTCTTTAACAACAGGGCATACACAATTTTTAATCGATAAAGTTCTTCGGTATGAACTCGATGGAGCGTTTATCGGCTGTGAATGCAATCATCCTGAGCTTCAGTCCTTCCCCGCATTTGAGGAGGAGCCCGTAGTCGTGTCCGCTTCTTCTGTGTCCTGTGCAGAAGAAGCGATCACAAAGCCGATTCTCGTTTACAGCACAGGCTGTTCCTACCGAGATACCCTTGAAAAATGGCTGCACTCCGTCGGCGTCACACAGCCGGTGATTATGGAGTTCGGCACACTTGAAGCGATTATAGGCGGGGTAACAGCGGGCCTTGGCATCTCATTGCTGCCGCGGACTGTTGTACAAAAACACGAGTCTGAAGGTTCGATCCGATTGTACACGCTCCCTGAACCTCTCAGACAGATGAAAACGGAGTTTATTTTCCGGAAGGATTCGTTTATCAGCAGCGCGCTGCGCACCTTTATGGATTCCTTCGCACCAAATGAAACAGCCACATAACAAAAAGCAGTCTGCCGTTCATGAGCGGCAGACTGCTTTTTTAGCCTATTCTTTGTTTCGATGCTCTTCGTTTAACTGTTTGATATGCTGTATGATGTCTTTCATGCCCTGCTTTGCGTCAGGATATGTAGTATTCCAATGCTTAGCGAGCGGAGGCATGCTTTTGGCGATATGCGTGTACAAGATCCACTGCTTCACTTCTTCTTTTAATTCATGATTTGACTCCCCAAGGAGCAGCTCGGTATATTTTTCAAGCAATCCATCCAGCTGTTCTTGCAGTTTTTGTTCCATTTATACATCTTCCTTTCAAAAAAACAGCAAGGAGCTTTCTCATTGATGAAAGCTCCTTTAGCCGTGTTATTTATCCATGTGATGTGAAAGCCGCTTCCCGGACAATGCATCTGCCCCGGCCATGAGGAATGCAAAGAGGCGTTCCGAACAGCGGGTCCTGTGTGACCTGACAGTTCATAGAAAACACATTTTGCACCAGATCACAAGTAATGACCTCTTCCGGACGGCCTTCAGCGTAAATCTGTTTATCTTTAATAGCCACAAGGTGATGTGCGTAGCGGCACGCTAAATTCAAATCATGGAGCACCATGACGATCGTCCGCTGTTCCTTCTCATTCAGCTCAAACAGCAAATCAAGAATTTCTATTTGATGCGTCATATCCAAATACGTTGTCGGTTCATCCAGAAGTATAATATCCGTTTCCTGGGCAAGCGTCATCGCAATCCAAGCCCGCTGGCGCTGTCCGCCTGATAAGGAATCGACGGCGCGGTCAGCCATCTCTTCCAGCTTTGTGGCTTTAAGCGCTCTCTCAACAGCTGCCTCATCCTCTTTTGACCACTGTTTCAGCCAGTTTTGATAAGGATATCTTCCCTGCTTTACAAGCTGATGCACCGTCAGTCCCTCCGGAGCAGAAGGCCCCTGCGGCAAGATGGCAAGCTCCTTTGCGACTTCCTTTGTCGGAAGCTTGGCGATCGCTCTTCCTTCCAATAGCACAGAACCGCCTCTCGGCTTCATCAGCCGCGCCAACGAACGTAAAAGTGTCGATTTTCCGCAGCCGTTGCTGCCGATAAATACGGTAATTTCACCTTTTGGAATCGTTAAATTCAGTTCATCAATAATAACAGCATCCCCGTACCCTAAGCTCAGCGTTTCTGTAGAAATTGCACTCATACCCATAACCGCTCCTTTTTGCTGGCTTTTTAGCAGCTCTATGTATCGCACGTTTTATATAGACATGCATGTAAGTAAATTGTCATCAATGCAAGTGATACAATATTCAGTCTCTGATATGGTCATATACCCTCATTGTAGCAGAAAACAGTGACTTTGAAAATCATTTTCAATTAGTTTTCTGGTCAAAAATGGCGGTTATGGGTTTTTCAGCACATGATTATTTTTTAATTTCTCTGACAGCGCCGTTCTTAAGCTTCAGTTTTAAGTCGATATGATCATAGTGGCTGTCAAGGTTAAAAGCCGCCAGCACACTGTGAATCACTTCCTTTTCAGCCATTTGATCTGTCACGGATAGCTCGCTCAGAATCATTTTCATCTCATCCAGCGCTTCTTCTCCCTCTTGATTGATGCCTGAGAGCTTATCTTGTATTTCTGCTGTTTCATGAGTTCCGTTTTTTTCGTATATCCCTTCATAGCGATTATGCTCACCGTCACCATAGCTGACGCGAAGCGAGAAATTGCTGTAAGGAACAGATTTCATATGAGTAACTGCTGTATTTTCTCCTTCTGCTTGCTGCTGTTCTTCATTGAGACGGCAGCCCGCAATCAGAACAACTGCGAGACAAACGGCCCCCGCCGCTCTGATCAAATGCATAATGGTTCCCCCCTGTAGAATTCCATTTCTTTTAGGTATGTCCAAGGGATGGAATCCTCATTCAGAGAAAAGAGCAGAAAAAGCCGGGCTTCAGCGCCCGGCTTTCCTTTATGATTCAGTCATTTGCAAAAAGGCTTCGGCGTCCTGCACTGCCAGCTTGATGGCATTTTCCCAAAAGTCTCTCTTCGTGATGTCTGCGCCTAAATGCTTCATCGCTAAATCTTCTACGGTCATGGATGCCGTATCACGCAATAGCGCTATATATTTCTCTTCAAACGTGTTTTTTTCTTCAAGCGCCAGAGCGTAAATACCGAGAGAAAACAGATAGCCGAACGTATAAGGGTAATTATAAAACGGCACTCTCGTAATATGAAAGTGGAGCTTTGACGCCCAGAATAGCGGATGATACTCGCCTAAAGCGCCACAGAACGCTTCTTTTTGCGCTTCTTCCATCATCTCGTTTAAACGGTCCGCCGGCACAATTCCCCGCTTTCGTTCCTCGTAAAATCTCGTTTCAAATAAAAACCTCGCATGGATATTCATAAAGAAAGCAACGCTTCTTTGCACTTTATCCTCCAGAAGCACAAGCTTTTCTTCCTTTGTTTCCGCCTGATTGACAGTCGCGTCTGCCACAATCATTTCCGCAAAAGTTGAGGCAGTTTCCGCTACGTTCATGGCGTAGGATCGATTTAACGGCCTTACATTGAGCATCGATTCCTGATGAAAGGCATGCCCGAGTTCATGGGCAAGCGTTGAAACGTTCGAGGCACTGCCGGAAAACGTCATGAAGATACGGGATTCCCCGCTGTCCGGAAAGCTCGTGCAAAAGCCGCCGACTCTTTTTCCGCTTCTGTCCTCGGCTTCAATCCAGCGGTCACGGAACGCCTTTTCTGTAAAAGCGGACAACTTTCGGCCGAACGTGGAAAATTGGCTGACAATTAAGTTTGCGGCTTCATCGTATGAATATTCCTTCCCGGCAGACCCAATCGGTGCCTCAACGTCATACCAATTGAGCTTTTCGAGTCCAAGCATGGATGCTTTCCGGTTGAGAAACTGAACGAACGGCTGCTTATTTTCAGTAATGACCTGCCACATCGTATCCAGCGTTTCTTTTTTCATCCGGTTGATTTGCAGCGGCTCCTTCAGAACGTCCTCCCATCCTCTCGCTTTGTAGGTTTCCAGCCGGAACCCCGCCAAATGATTCAGCGTGCTGCTGAAAATATCCTGTTCCCGCTCCCAAGCTTGATTGGTGCGTTCAAAAACGGTTTTTCTGACATCACGGTCCTGAGAAGACATCATGTTTTCCGCCTGTCCGACAGATAATTGTTTTTCCTCAAACGGAATGGTCATTTTTCCGACAACGATATGATATAAATCATCCCAGGCATGATAACCGTCAACCGCAAGGCTTCCAATCAGTTTTTCTTTGTCTGGGCTGAGCTTTTCCGCAACCCGTTCTCTTCTTTCATTTAATATGTATGATACCTCTCGCAGTCCAGGTGTTTTGAGCAATTCTTCCCACACGCCTTGATCAATTTCCACAAGTTTATGATCCAATGT
This sequence comes from Bacillus sp. FSL K6-1012, assembly GCF_037964915.1. NCBI lineage: Bacteria > Bacillati > Bacillota > Bacilli > Caryophanales > Bacillaceae > Bacillus > Bacillus sp. FSL K6-1012. Next base: position 3,402,443 of record NZ_CP150175.1, read on the forward strand.
GACAAGGGAGGATTGAAAATCTGCGACTAGCTGATGCATGAATGATTTATGTTCATTCGCCTTCTGATCGCTAATGTTCTGTGCCTGAAGACAAGAGACAAAAGCACCGGCCTGCTGCAGCTTTACCGAATTTTGTTCAAATGCATCAAGCAATGCGGTCAGCCTTCCAGCATCATCAGATGTTTCTGGCGCCTCAAATGCATCTGCCATGTCTTGAAATGCACGCAGGCTTTGTGACAGCTTTTCAATATATCCCTTGAATTCTTCTGACTGGCTCCCGCCTTTAAAAAACGAGTCCAGATCCCATGTTTTGTTTACCCCTTGCAATCCCATGACTCAAAACCCCTTTCCTTATTTGATTTTATTATAGAACAATTCTGAATTATTGTATAAAATTTTCTTTTATAGCGTCATTCTCTGTGCATCATTGTACAATAGCTGTAGCGCCGAACAGGAGGATATGGAAAATGAATAAAAAAATAGCTATCGTTACAGGAGCGTCTAGCGGTTTCGGTCTGCTGGCAGCAGTCAAACTGGCTCAGTCATTTTTCGTCATTGCCACAGCAAGGCAGCCCGAGAAAGCGGAACAGCTGCGCGGTTTAGCAGCAAAACATCATGTAGCTGACTCCATTCACATCACCGCTCTCGATATCACTGATGAACACTCGATCGAAGCCTTTGGAAAAACCATAAGTGCGTATGCCCCAATTGATTTACTCGTCAACAACGCGGGGACAGCTTACGGAGGATTTATCGAGGATGTGCCGATGGAGCATTTCAGAAAGCAATTTGAAACGAACGTTTTCGGATTAATCAATGTCACAAAAACCGTCCTTCCTTACATACGAAAGCATAGCGGGGCAAAGATTATAAACGTAAGCAGTATCAGCGGTTTAACCGGATTTCCCGCATTGTCGCCTTACGCCTCTTCCAAGTATGCATTGGAGGGGTTTTCAGAAAGCCTGCGTCTGGAGCTGCTTCCTTTCGGCATTGAAACCGCTCTGATCGAGCCAGGCTCATACAAAACATCGATCTGGTCAACATCGTTATCGAATCACATGACTGTGCCGGCTGACGATTCAGCTTATCATCAATACTATAAAAAGATCCTTTCTTATGTTGAAAAAAATGCCGATGAAAGCGGAGATCCCCAAGAGGTTGCCGACCTCATTTATCAATTAGCGATGAAACAGCGTTTAAAGAAATTGCGTTATCCGATCGGAAAAGGCGTCAAGCTCACCCTGTTATTCCGAGCGCTTTTTCCTTGGTCCGCATGGGAGTCTATCCTGAAGAAAAAACTATTCAGTCGATCTAAATTATAATTATTATAATTTAGTATTGATTTTTAATTAATACGTGGTATAATTAAATTAACAGATCACAAGGAGGACGTAAGATTATGAAAACCGAAAACGCAAAAACAAACCTGACATTAGTTGAGAATTCAATGAACACCCAATTATCAAACTGGTTTCTTCTATACTCCAAGCTGCACCGTTTTCATTGGTATGTAAAAGGACCTCACTTCTTTACATTGCATGAAAAATTTGAAGAACTGTATGACCACGCGGCGGAAACTGTGGATACGATTGCTGAGCGCCTGCTGGCTATCGGAGGACAGCCTGTTGCCACTTTGAAAGAATACACTGAGCAAGCATCTATCACAGACGGCGGAAACGAAACGTCAGCTTCAGAAATGGTCCAAGCTTTGGTGAACGACTACAAACAAATCAGCAGCGAGTCTAAATTCGTCATCGGCCTTGCGGAAGAAAATCAAGACAATGCGACAGCAGACTTGTTTGTCGGATTAATCGATGAAGTCGAAAAACAAGTGTGGATGCTTTCCTCTTATTTAGGCTAAAAAAAAGCTGAACCCTCTTCGGGTTCAGCTTTTTTGCTATTTAGCTGCCGAGGCTTTCTGTCTGCTTGGTCAGTGTCACGTTCAGGTTTTTCGTTTTTCCGTTTCGTATCACTTGAATTGTTGTTTTATCTCCGACTTTTAAATCTTTATATAGGATTTGACGGATATCCGCACTGCTTTGGATATCTTTGCCGTTTAATTTGACAATCACATCCTCAGATTTCATTCCTGCTTTAGCCGCCGGTGAATTGGATTGAACTTCTTTGACGTAGACACCTTTGCTCAATTGATCGCCAAACAGGCCGAGTGTGTTTTCCTGGTACGTTTCAGGAACTTGTGACATATCAATCATTTGCACGCCTAAGAATGGACGTTCCACTTTTCCGTTTTCAAGAAGCTGGTCAACAATTGGCTCTACATCGTTGCTTGGAATCGCAAAACCGAGTGACTCAACCCCGTTTTCACTTACTTTCAAACTGTTGATACCGATCACTTGGCCGTTTGAATTGATTAACGGGCCGCCGCTGTTCCCCGGATTGATTGCCGCGTCTGTTTGCAGCACATTCATCTCAACCGTACCTTGAGTCGTATCGACATCAATCGTCCGATTAAGTCCGCTGATGATCCCTTGTGTCACTGTTCCGGAGAACTGCTGGCCGAGCGGGTTACCGATGGCGATGACTTTTTCACCTGTGCGCAGCTGCGAAGAGTCACCGAAACTCGCCACTTTTTTGACGTTCTTGCCGCTGATTTCCAAAACAGCCAAATCTGTAATTGTATCGCTTCCCACAAGCTTGGCTGTCTCCGTTTTACCATTGTACAGAGTAACAGTCAGCTTATTCGCTCCTTCCACCACGTGGTTGTTTGTAATGATATATGCTTTGTTATTGTCTTTTTTGAAAATGACCCCTGACCCCGTTCCGCTTTCACTTTCAGAGCCGGAGCTGCCTTCTGTGCCGAATGTGTTATTTTGAGAGGTTTGGATATTTGAGATTCCGACAATTGTCGGCTCTAAGTCCTCTACCATATCAGCCACGTTGGTCGCGTTTGTCACAGGTGTCGTTGTAAAGTTGTCTGATTGCACCTGTTTATTTGCGGAAGCCGTTTCGGTCGTCTGATTATGGTCAGACGGCAAATAAGGCGCGATGCCGAGCATCAGTCCGCCGCCGATGATCCCGCCTAAAATCGGGCTCAGCCATGCGGCTCTCCGCTTCTTCTCTTTTTTTACAGCTGTTTCTTTCTTCTCCATTTCTAAAGCGGAAGCCGTTTCTTTTCGTCCCGCTTCATCAGAATGAAGCGGATCAAGCAATTCTTGTTCAGGATGCTCAATCAGCTTCCGGTTTTCTGTATTCATTTTTTCTGTATGTGAAGGTTCTGTGTGTTGTTCTCCGTTCTGGTCATCACGTCTGTAATCCATATGCATACACTCCTTATTCGGTTTTCGTTTATCGTTACATATTCATCGCATGTACAAGTTCAATTGTCCCAATAATGAGGAGAAAAGCAAAGCACCAAAATAGAATATGTTTGATCATCCTACATCTTCCCCGCTCTTTTCTTTTCCTTTCTTCCCTTATACACATCATAAACAAACATTGTGGGATAAAAATGAAAAGAATATGTGAAATTATGAAAATTGCCTGCCGTATGTTAAAACTAGTTTATAATGACGTTGAAAGGATGTGAAGAGCCTTGTCATATACCATTTATCTAGTTGAGGATGAGGATAATCTGAATGAATTGCTGACGAAGTATTTAGAGAATGAGGGCTGGAACATTACATCTTTTACGAAAGGCGAAGACGCCAGAAAAAAAATGACGCCGTCTCCCCACCTGTGGATTCTCGATATCATGCTGCCGGATACTGACGGCTATACATTAATAAAAGAAATCAAAGAGAAAGACCCTGACGTGCCGGTCATTTTTATTTCCGCACGAGACGCCGATATTGACAGAGTGCTTGGGTTAGAGCTTGGAAGCAATGACTATATTTCAAAACCATTTCTCCCGCGGGAACTGATTATACGTGTGCAAAAACTATTGCAGCTTGTCTATAAGGAAGCGCCGGCCGCACAAAAAAACGAAACCGTCGTCTCCTCCTATCGGGTCGCGGAAGACGCCCGTGAGGTCTATGATGAAAACGGCAATTTGATTAATTTAACGTCGAAGGAATTTGATCTCCTCCTCTTATTTATCCATCATAAAGGACATCCATATTCCCGTGAGGATATTCTCGTCAAGGTATGGGGACATGATTACTTTGGAACTGACCGCGTTGTTGATGATCTTGTCCGGAGGCTGCGTAAAAAGATGCCTGAACTCAAAGTGGAGACCATTTACGGGTTTGGCTACAGGATGATGACATCATGAAAAACAAGCCGCTCTCGTTTCAAATATGGGTTGTTATCTCCGGCATCCTGTTAGCCATATCGATTTTATTGCTTGTTTTATTTTCAAACACGCTGCGTGATTTTTTCACCAATGAAACGTACACCACCATTGAAAATGAACAGCATGTTCTGACTGAGTACCGCCTGCCTGGTTCTATCGAAAGGCGCTATTACAGCGAGGAAGCCACGGCGCCGACGACCGTGCGCTCTGTACAGCACGTGCTTCTGCCCGAAAATGAAGCGGCTTCGTCAGACAAGGATTTACGAATCCTGTCGTCTGATTTTATCCATAAGGTATACCAGCTGGCTGATAAACAGGAAGCCAAAAAGAAACGATACAGCGCTGAAATTAATGGCGAAAAAGTGTTTTTTGTCATTAAGAAGGGACTTTCCGTCAACCGGCAATCCGCCATGATGCTGTCCTATGCACTTGATTCTTATCGGGACGATCTGGCCTTCACCCTGTTCAAACAGCTGCTGTTTATTATAGCGGTTGTCATTTTATTAAGCTGGATTCCGGCGATTTGGCTTGCGAAATATTTATCAAGGCCTCTCGTTTCGTTTGAAAAGCACGTCAAACGGATTTCAGAACAGGATTGGGATGATCCTGTCATAGTGGATCGGAAAGATGAAATCGGCAAATTGGGCCATACCATCGAAGAGATGCGCCAAAAGCTCGTGCAAAAGGATGAAACAGAAAGAACCCTTTTACAAAATATTTCTCACGATTTAAAAACGCCGGTTATGGTGATCAGGGGATATACCCAGTCCATCAAAGATGGGATTTTTCCTAAAGGAGATCTTGAAAATACAGTAGATGTCATTGAAGGCGAAGCCCTTAAGCTGGAGAAAAAAATAAAAGATTTATTATATTTAACAAAGCTCGATTACTTATCTAAGCAAAAAGTACAACATGAAACATTCAGTATTATGGAAGTGACAGAAGAAGTCATTGAAAGACTGAAATGGGCGCGAAAAGAAATATCATGGGGAATTGATGTAGAAGAAGACATTCTCATGCCGGGTGATCCCGAGCAATGGAACAAGCTTCTGGAGAACATACTGGAAAATCAAATCCGCTATGCCGCAACAAAGATTGAAATCATCATGAAACAAGATGATCGGAATATCTTTATCACCATTAAAAATGACGGACCGCATATTGAAGATGAGATGCTTTCCAGCCTTTATGAGCCTTTTAATAAAGGGAAGAAAGGCGAATTCGGCATTGGGCTCAGCATCGTAAAACGTATTTTAACTCTTCATAAGGCGTCTATCTCAATTGAAAATGACAAAACGGGTGTAACATACCGCATAGCAGTGCCAAAATAGACTGTAGATGTTTTTGCAGTCTATTTTTTATGTGAAAGAATAGCCGTTAAAATCTCTGTAATTTGTTTTGAGCGGCTGTTTGCATTGATGAACCCATTTTTTCTCTGACAACGTCTGCTTCGGATATTTGACTTTTTCCACTTTAATTCCTCTGTTTCGCAAGCGGCTGATCATTTCGTCCAATTCTCTCATTTCAGATTCACCCTTTCGCTTGAGCTTTGACCGTTCGGTCATCTCAATTTATAATATAAATAATACATGATAAAAAAACAAGTTACAATAAGGTTAAATTTATAACGTACGGTATGACTATATGGTCATATCCTATGTAGGCCTCAGGCTCCGAAAGGGTGGAACCATTTGAAGGAAAAAGAGAAGCTGATTTTTGAAACAGCCATTAAACTGTTTGCCCAAAAAGGATATAACTCAACATCGGTTCAGGAAATTGCCAAAGCATGCAAAATTTCTAAAGGCGCTTTTTATATTTATTTTCCTTCTAAAGAAGCGCTGCTTTTGTCTATGCTGAATTACTATTATGATAAAACGTTTACCCGTATTTTAAATATTAAAACGAAAGGCGACAGTCCCAGAACAGCTTACCGCAAGCAGCTTACCGTGTTCTATGAAAACATCCTTGAACACAAAGACTTTATTACAATGCAGATGAAGGAAGGTTCTCTGCCTTATACGGATGAAGTAGAGCAATACGCGAAAAAAATCCGACAGACTTCCCTTCAATTTCACATTGACAGTCTGTTAAACATATATGGAGAGAAAGCTGAACCTTATACAGCGGAGCTTTGTTTTCTAATAGAAGGAATCAGCCAGATTTACCTGGAATGCATGATTTTGCTCGGGTATACTGTGAAGCCGGATCAATTAGCAGATATCGTTATTAACCGAATTGATGATATGGTCAAAGGCATGTCTGAACGAAACGATGAGCCTTTCATTACATTAGAAGAAGCAAGCTCTTTATTCGGGCCCCTGTCTCACGGACGGCCTGACCCGCTGACTGAATCGATTGTGAAAAGCCTTCGTGAAAAAATAAAAAACTTGAACACAAACTCCTCTTTTGAATTATCGGAGAGCTTGGACATACTTGAAGCAGAAATGAAGAAAAAAACACCAAAGCTGGTGATCATAAAAGGAATGATCCATAATCTGATGGAGTCGGAAGCTCTCGCAGAGGATGCTGAGCAGCTTACATATCTCTTGAAACAGCAATATATTTAGAAGAACGGCTGCTTTACAAGCAGCCGTTTTTTCTCTATTACGCCTTTGGTTTTACCATATCTTCCGGTTTCACCATTTCGTTAAATTGTTCCTCTGTCAGCAATTCAAGCTTCAAAGCCGCTTCTTTCAGCGTCAATCCCTCTTTATGGGCAAGCTTGGCAATTTTTGCGGCATTTTCATATCCGATATGCGGATTCAGCGCCGTAACCAGCATTAAAGAATTCGACAAGTTTTCCTGAATCGTTTCTTTATTTGGCTCGATACCGACAGCACACTTATCATGGAAGGAGTTCATTCCGTCACTCAGCAGCTGCACGGATTGCAGGAAGTTGTAAATGATCACAGGTTTAAATACGTTTAGTTCAAAGTTCCCCTGACTTGCGGCAAAGCCGATTGTCGCATCGTTCCCCATAATTTGCGCTGCGATCATCGTCAGTGCTTCACTTTGTGTCGGGTTCACTTTTCCAGGCATAATGGAGCTGCCAGGCTCATTTTCAGGAATGACAATCTCCCCGATGCCGCAGCGAGGCCCGCTCGCAAGCCATCTGACATCGTTTGCGATTTTCATTAAATCAGCGGCAAGAGCTTTTAAAGCGCCGTGTGCATATGTGATTTCGTCATGGCTTGTCAGCGCATGGAATTTATTCGACGAGCTGTTAAACGTTTGACCTGTCAGTTTCGTGATCTCCTCTGAAACAAGCTCTCCAAATTCCGGGTGAGCATTGATTCCTGTTCCGACAGCTGTACCTCCGATTGCAAGCGCGCGCATTTTGTCTGTCGCTTCTAAAATCATTTCCTTCGAACGATCGAGCATGTGCACCCATCCGCTGATTTCCTGTCCAAGAGTCAGAGGTGTGGCATCCTGAAGATGCGTACGTCCGATTTTCACAATATCATTGTATGCTTTCGCTTTTTCGTCTAACGTATTGCGAAGCTGATCAAGCGCAGGCACAAGCTGTTCATAGACAGATAAAACGGCAGCAACATGCATCGCTGTCGGGAACGTATCGTTTGAGCTTTGGCTGCGGTTAACGTCATCGTTTGGATGAATCGTTTGATCAGAGTTCTTTTCTTTTAATAACGCAGTCGCACGATTGGCCACCACTTCGTTCATGTTCATGTTGCTTTGTGTGCCGCTTCCGGTCTGCCATACAACAAGCGGGAAGTTATCATCGTATTTGCCTTTGAGCACATCATCACAAACTGCTGCAATGGCTTCCGCTTTTTCCGCATCTAGATTGCCCAGGCGTTTATTAGCGATCGCCGTGCTGCGTTTCAATATTGCAAACGCCTTCACAACACGCATCGGCATTTTTTCAGAACCAATCTTGAAGTTCTCCTTGCTTCGCTGTGTTTGGGCGCCCCAAAATTTATCAGCAGGAACTTTTACTTCTCCCATGGTGTCTCTTTCAATTCTGTAGTCCATTTTATGTATCCCTCCATAACGGTTGCTTCAATAGATCAAATTCGCCAGTGATATAAAAAATCCTTTTTATTTTTCGATCTTGGCAGATTTTAATTTTAATTCAAGATATACGCGGGAGTCCTTTGAATATTTGTACTTCGGATTCGTTCGTCCGTACTCCCTCGATGTATAAGAGACATCGTAATGCTTTTCAAATGATTTAATGAGCTGTTCTATTTCTTCTTGTTTTCCTGCAAGTCTTACCTGTGCCACTTCATATCCTCCGCTTTCATAAAAAAACTTCTGCCATAAAATACTGTAACACAGTATATCATTTTTTTAACAGGAAAAGATAACCTCTACTAAGGTTTTGGACAAGAGGTGACCTCGTTGGAACAAACAGAATTTAAGGAATATATACACGATAATTTAGCATTGGTGCTTCCAAAATTAAAAGAAAACGATGATCTGGTGAAAAATAAAAAAATGCTGGCGAACGGACTTGTTTTTTACTATCTCTACTTTAGTGAATTGAATGACCAGCAGAAGGTTTTGGAATCAATCAAAACCTTAATCAAGGATGAGGAGACGCTGACGCTTGACCAGGTCAAAAAACGCCTCGACCAAATTGACGCAAGGCCAGTAGAAACGTCCGAAAAAACGGTTAAGGAAATTCTCAGCGGCAATTGCGCGGTGTTTGTTAATGGCCTCAACAAAGCCTATATCCTGTCCACAGGAAAGAAACAAACAAGAAGCCTGACAGAGCCGACAACTGAAAAAGTGGTTCGCGGACCAAAGGTTGCATTTGTGGAGGATATCGATACAAACCTTGCTCTGATCAGGCAAAGGACCTCTCATCCGAAACTCATTACCAAAAAAATCATGATTGGCGATAACAAACTGAAGCCGGCGGCGATGATGTACATTGAAGGCAAAGCAAAAAAGTCCGTTGTGAAAGAAGTAAAAGCGCGGCTTAACAATATCAAACTGGAGGATATCCAGGACAGCGGAACGCTTGAAGAACTTATTGAAGATAATAAATACTCGCCGTTTCCGCAAATTCAAAATACGGAAAGGCCCGATAAGGTGTCGTCCGCCCTGTTCAACGGCCGGGTTGCGATTTTGGTGGACAGTTCCCCATTTGTGCTTTTGGTGCCGGTTTCACTCGGTGTACTGATGCAATCTCCGGATGATTACTACGAACGCTGGATCTCGGCATCCCTCATCCGGTCGCTGCGTTTTGCTTCTATATTCATCACCTTGTTTTTGTCATCGATTTATATCGCACTCGTGTCATTCCATCAAGGGCTCTTGCCCACCGCGCTCGCCGTCACAATTTCAGCAAACAGGGAAAACGTGCCGTTTCCTCCGATATTTGAAGCCTTGCTGATGGAAGTGACGATCGAGCTACTAAGAGAAGCCGGGCTGCGTCTTCCCAACCCACTTGGCCAGACGATCGGCCTCGTCGGGGGTGTCGTCATCGGACAAGCGGCGGTAGAAGCGAATCTCGTCAGCTCGATTATGGTGATTGTCGTCAGTGTCATTGCCCTTGCATCCTTTACCGTTCCCCAATACGGAATGGGGCTGTCTTTCCGGGTGCTGCGTTTTATTTCGATGTTTTCCGCCGCAATACTCGGGCTGTACGGGATTATTTTATTTATGCTGGTCATTTATACGCACCTTACGAGACAAACGAGCTTTGGATCTCCGTATTTTTCGCCAAATGGATTTTTCAGCCTGAAAAATACAGAGGATTCCATTATCCGTCTCCCAATTAAAAACAAACCAAAAGAGGCGAATAATCCAAATGAGCCAAAAACAGACTCCACTCAAACTTAATACCTTTCAAGGTATTTCTGTTGTTGCAAATACAATGCTCGGTGCTGGTCTTTTAACATTGCCCCGAGCGCTGACCACTAAGGGTAATACTCCTGACGGCTGGATCTCGCTGATATTAGAAGGTGTCATTTTTATTTTTTTCATTTATTTAAACACGCTCATTCAGAAAAAACATCAATATCCCTCACTGTTTGAGTATCTGCGGGAAGGGCTTGGGAAATGGATTGGCAGCATCATGGGGCTTTTGATCTCCTGCTATTTTATCGGAGTGGCCAGTTTTGAAACCAGGGCGATGGCTGAAATGGTGAAGTTTTTCCTGCTGGAGAGAACGCCGATTCAGGTCATTATTTTAACGTTTATCTGCTGCGGCATCTATTTAATCATTGGGGGGCTAAGTGATGTTTCGCGGCTGTTTCCCTTTTATTTAACGATTACGATTATTATTTTGCTGATAGTGTTTGGGATCAGTTTTAAAATTTTTGACATCAATAACTTGCGCCCTGTTTTAGGTGAGGGCTTGGGACCCATTGCGAACTCCCTAACTGTCGTTTCCATCTCTTTTTTAGGAATGGAAGTGATGCTGTTTCTTCCTGAACATATGAAGAAAAAGAAATACACATTCAGATACGCGGCTATCGGATTTCTGATTCCGATTATTTTATATATCCTGACGTATATCATCGTTGTCGGGGCTTTGACAGCTCCTGAGGTGAAAACGCTGATCTGGCCGACCATTTCTCTCTTTCAGTCTTTTGAGCTGAAAGGCATATTCATTGAACGGTTTGAATCGTTTTTGCTAGTCGTTTGGATTATTCAATTTTTCACAACGTTTGTCATTTACGGGTATTTTGCCGCTAACGGGCTGAAGAAGACGTTTGGATTATCGACTAAAAAAAGCATGGTTCTCATTGGCGCGGCTGTCTATTATTTTTCTTTGTGGCCGGATGACGCCAATCAGGTCATGATGTATAGCGATTATCTCGGATACATTTTCGTCTGCGTGTTTTTACTTCCCTTCATTCTCTTTTTCATTGTAGCTGTCAAAAGGAGGATTACAGCAAAATGAAAATCCGGATTTTATGTATTTTCATATGCACCCTTTTGCTGTCCGGATGCTGGGACAGCAAGAATATCGAAGAATTAAGTTTGGTGATCGGAGTAGGCTTAGACAAGCCGGATGATCATAATTTAGAACTGACCCAGCAGATTCTTGTGCCGAAAAAAATCAGTTCAAAGGAAGGCTCTTCATCTGATCCGACACAGATTGCTGTCACAAAGGGTGAAACGGTTCATCAAATGATGAGAACGTCGGCATTAAAGCACAATCCTACATTTTCCCAGCATTTACGTCTCATTTTATTTTCCAAGGACGTGCTTGCTGATATTGGAATGGACTCGATCATTAATCAATTTGTCAGAGACAACGGGACAAGGCGGAGTTCGTATGTGTTTGTCACCGATGGACGCCCGAAGGACATATTTAAAATGAATGATCAAGGCGAGCCCGCATCCAATGTGATTTATGATCTGACAGAGAATGACAAGGTCACCATCAGAATGATGGAGCCTGTTACATTGGGGGAGATTTCAGAACACTTGACCTCTGACGATTCGTTCCTCATTCCCCATGTCGGTGTGGAAAACGGCAAACTCGCAATAAACGGAGCTGCTATCATAAAAGATAAGTTATGGAGCAGAAATTTAACACCGGGTGAAGTTCAAAATATTAACTTATTTACCGGCGCGGTCAAAGGCGGCGTCATTGATTTGAGACGTAATGGCTATCTTTTTTCTTACGAAGTGTATTCCAGCAATCGAAAGGTCAAGACATCCTACAAGGACGGAAAGTTTACATTCACCGTCACACGCAATATTGAAGGGCGTTTATCCGAGGACTGGAATCCTGATGAAGATTCGTTTAAGGATTCATATATCAAAGATATTGAAAGAACAGTCGAAAAACGATTAGAAGACACAGTCACAGCATTTATTAAGGGCACGCTGCAGAAAGAGATCAAAACAGACGTGACCGGACTGGGAAACGAAGTCAGAATCCATTATCCTCAGAAATGGAAAAAGATCTCAAACAAATGGGATGATTATTTCAGCAATGCGGAAATAGAATATCATGTCAATGTGGTCGTCAGAGACTTCGGAACGAAGGGCGCGTCCAAATAACGGACGCCTATTTTACGAGGTGATTGCGGTGTGCGTAGACGGCTGCCTGTGTCCGGTCGCTGACATCCAGCTTTGATAAAATATTGGTGATGTGGGTTTTGACTGTTTTGATCGTGATAAACAGCTCCTCCCCAATTTCTTTATTTGTTTTTCCTTCTGCAATCAGACAGAGAATCTCAAGCTCCCGTTTCGTGAGGGATTCATGCGGGAGCGCGTTTTCGCCTGAGTGGCGCAGCCGGGATAATACTTTCCCCGCCACTTTTGATTCAAGCTTTGGCTCTCCCTTGCTTGCGGCACGGATCGCATCAGCGATTTCGGCCGCTTTTGACGTTTTTAATAAGTAGCTGAGCGCTCCCGCTTCAATGACCGGGTACACTTTGTCATCATCAATGAAGCTTGTGAGCACAATAATTTTCGGATCGGAAAGCTTCTGGCAAATTTGCTTTGTCGCTTCAATGCCGTCCATGCCTTCCATGACAAGATCCATTAAAATCACATCAGGCTTTAATTCAACAGCAAGCTGTACACCCTCGCTGCCATCAGATGCTTCGCCGATGACATCAATATCGGGCTGTGCTTCCAAAAAAGCGGCGAGCCCCATTCTGACCATTTCATGATCATCAATCAACAATACTCGAATCACGTTCGTTCTCTCCTTTTTCTTCCGGGAAAATCGGGACCTTTACTTCGATTTGTGTGCCTTTTCCTTCAACCGAAATTACCTCGGCAACTCCGCCGATTTCGCTTGCACGTTCTTTCATCGAATTCAAGCCATAGGATGACGCTTTTACCTGGTCCATCTTAAATCCTTTTCCGTTATCAATGACCTTCAGCCGCAGCTGATTGTTCTTTGCACCGAGGATTACGGATACTTTTGAGGCTTTTGAATGCCTGAATACATTCGAAAGGGCCTCCTGTACGATCCTGAATAAATGATCCTCTACTCCTTTGGAAATCGGTGTATCCTGTATGTCCCACTCGATATCAAGCGGCTGTTTTTTCCGGAACTCGTCCAAAAGCTCCGTAAGACCCTCCTTCAGCCCTTTCCCTTCGAGCGTCACTGGCCTTAAATGGAGCAGCAGCGCCCTCATTTCATTTTGGGCTTCTCCCGCCATGTGCTCTACCATCTTGATCCGTTTCACAGTTTTATCATCCGTATCTTTTACGTGTTCTAATACGGCGGAGGTCATCATGGATATCGCAAAGAGCTGCTGGCTGACAGCATCGTGCAGGTCTCTTGCCAATCGCTGGCGTTCTTCTGTAATGACTGATTTCTTCATTTGCACCTGCCATTCAGCCCGTTCATTTGAAAGCTTTTGCAGGGAAGCGACTTGAAGTTCAACCCGCTTCGCCATTTCATTCAGCTGATCGGCTGCAAGCCCGATTTCATCGTCCCCGAGCGGCGGTATACGATAAGCGAAGTTACCGTTTTCAAATGTTAAAATCGATTCGATCAATGTATCGACCCTTGTTTTCAGCCGGTTGCCGTACATGTAGCCTGACGCAAAACCGATCGTAAGGCTGATCAGCACCAAAATCAGGATAAACGGAATCCCGAACCAGCTTGACGACAGCAGCACAAACGGATCGAGCCGATAGTAAACCATCATAAAAGAAATCAAGCAGACAAAAAGGAGCAGACTGATTCCCGTTGTCATGCGAATGGCGCGCCACTGGAGACTGGCAAGCAGTTTTTTTCTCATACGTATTTCACATCCACATCACCGATAAATAGGGAGACGGATACCTTTACCCGGCGTTTGGACTCGCTGAAATCAGAAGACGCAGCGTATACCTTTGTGCCTAATCCGCTTTTCTTCGAGCCGATCAGATTAATGTCGCCGATAAAAACGGACGAGCTGACAGCCACTTCAAGGTCTGATGGAACATAAATATCAACGTTTCCGATCACTCCGCTGATGACAATCGTGCTCTCTCCCTCCGGAATCATCGCTTTTGACAAGTCGATTTTCACATCGCCGATAAAACCCGATACATTTAAATCATTCAGATCAAACGGCTGCTTCATCATCAGAAGCTCGCCGATAAAAAAGCTTCGCATGTCAGGGTGTTTCACATCTTTAGGAGGCTCGGACTGTTTTTCTTTTTTCGTTAAGTCGATAGGCTTCTCACTCGGTTCAAAAATTGGCTTTCCTTTCACAAGCCGGTAGCCGGCGTAGATTAAAAATGCGGCAAACGCGTAGCCAAATAAGTTAAAGGTGATGCTGAACAGATTTTTCAAAAATAAGAAAGCGGCAAAGATATACATGACGGACCCAAGCCAGTCACGGGAGTACTTTTTTAAAAAATAGCCGGCAATCAGAAAAAAGAGCGGCCAAAACAGCAGATCGCCTATTCCGATAATTTGCAAAAACATACTGATGCCAAATAAAGCAATCATAAGTCCGAGAAGCTGTTTTTTTGTCATTCTGGTTGTTCCGCCTCCTTTCTTCTGCCAGATGCTACTGTATCGCTACATCCCCGCTGTCTGTTTTAATATCGACTAGATGCTGGCCGCTTCCATGTGAGCCTGTGATTTGATGATGATCTTTATGTGCTGTATCAGCAAATGGATACGCCGAGCTGACGCTTCCGCTCTCTGAAGCCGCATTAACTTTGAAACTGCCGTTTTCGGGAAGCTCCAGATACACATCACCGCTCGTTAATGTGACAGCTGAAGAGCCTGCTACCTTTTCTAAATCCGCACGAAAGTTTCCTGATGTCATCCGTACATCAAGTGAGCCTGAAACACCGTCCAAGTTTGCGTCGCCTGAAGTTAAGCGGATGCCGGCTGTTTTAGCGTCTGTATTTGATATCGACACATCCCCGGAAGAGCCCTTCATCTTCAGCTCTTGAAGGCGGATACCCGTTACGTCCATATTTCCGCTTGCAGACGCTGCGTTCAGCTCGGAAAGCGTGAGATGTTTGTTACCGGCTACAGACACGTCGCCGCTTGAGGTTCTCACAACCAAACCGCCTTTGTACGTGTATGGAATGCGGACGACAAGGGAAGCGCGATGAAATCCATTCAAAAATTGAAATTCTTTTTCCTTTGCCGTCAGCTCCAGCTTTCTTCTCTTTTCAGCCACAAACAATTTCCCAGAGTCACCTGAGATGGTTGCTGATATGTCATTACGCTCTTCCGCTATGATCTTCACATTCTTGTGATCCGATTCAATGATTACGCTTTCGATCTCATGCGGTGAAGCACTGGCTGAATCAGCTTCAGTGCCGTTTATGAATGAAAGGCCTTCAGCAAGCACGTCTTTGATAACAACTGCGGAAAAAACAAGAATACCGGCAATGATCAGCAGTTTGCCCAGCATTTTTTTCATTTGTTTTCATCCTTCTCATTCATTCTATTATAAAGGAAAAGCCTGTGAATTGATACGTGCGGAAGGGAAGGACTTGACGAAAACCCTTCCCTGTCCCGCTTATTCATTTGCTGCATGTGATGTTTGATCTGATTTTTTCAATGAGAGTTCCCGCATCTTTTCGATTTCAGCTTCTACTTCACCTGCAAATTCACTTCGGCTCGATTCTGTGCCGGCTTCCGCTGATTTCGAATAATCAGCACGGATTTCCATTTCCTCAATTCGGTTTTCAATCCGCAGAAATTCACGATACGCGCTTTCACTGTCAATTTTGTCGAATGTCGCGTTCATATGCTCTTTTGCTTTTGCGGCGTTTGCCCGGGCAATCAGCGCCTGTTTTTTATCCTTTACGTCCTGAAGCCTTGTTTCAAGTGTGGCCAGCTGTTCTTTCAGCTCAGCCAGCTGGCTGCTTGCCTGTTCGTAGGAAGCTTTGTGCTCTGCTGCCTTTCCCTCTAAATACTTCATTTCTGTCAGCGCTTTTTTCGCAAGCTCTTCTTCACCGGCATCAAAAGCGAGCTGAGCTTGATTCTTACGCTTTCCAGCCACTTCATTTGCTTCTTCATATTTTTTCTTAAATTGAAAGGCAATCGTATGCTGTTTGACGATCGTTTGTTTTGCTTTTGCAATATCGCTTTCCATATCACGAACGTATTGATTAAGCATCACCTTAGGGTTCTCCAGTTTATCCAAGCCTTCATGAACTGACGCAACAAACATATCTCTCATTCTTTTTAATACCATACCGTTATTCCTCCTCATATCATGTGTTATTTTTTCTTTAAGAAATTTTCCCATTCGTCATCAAAATGAGACTGGTAGCCGGCAGAAGCTGGTTCAGGGTCAAAGCCTGACACATCGCTTTCCGCGGATCCGTTTTTCATCAGTTTCCAGCCGTAATACACCATAGCGGCTGCGAGTGCAATTCCGACGAGAAACGGCAGTGAGCAAATGAGCATCATCGCCCCGATTCCGCCCAAGATGATGCCTGTGATGGTTTTGCCCGCTGCGAATCTTTTGATTCCCACGTATGTCAGCAAGCCTCCGATCACAAGCGGAATCATAAATCCGAAGCTGCCTCCCCCAAAAAAGACGGAGATTCCAAATACAATTAATAAGAATCCGCCTATCGTTTTCTTGTTGATCTTCATGCAGATCCTCCTTTCGTTTTCCTTGTCTTCATCTTATACAAAACAGCAGATGAGCAAAACGAATCAGAGATTGATTTTTGGATAAGACCAGAGTCGTAGACAGCACCGGACCCAGCGGCATAAAAAAAGCCATGCACGAGGCATGGCTTCTTCAAAAACCTTTACAGATGAACACTTGCTTCCCTTTCTTTTACCAAATCGGATTGTTCTGCTTTGGCCAGCTTTGTAAACAGAAGGATTCCGATACCCGCGATAATTTCCACAACTCCCCCGGCAGCGATCACATTTCCTGAACCAAAAGCATTTGCGGCATATCCGCAAATGACAGCGCCGGCCGGAATCGAAATATTTGAGATCATATGTATGACGGCATAAACTTGCGGCTGGTCCTCGCTATCGACAGATGTCTGTATAATCGTATACTCGGGAACATTGATCGCACTGACTGCAGCGCCAAAAGTAAAGGCGGCGAAAAAGACGAGCGGCAAAAAGGTATTCATTCCGGTAATAAAGAATGCGAACCCTTCAATAATGCCTGCCGTTACGAAGAGCAGTCCGTACTTGTTTACTTTTACTTTTGTCAGAACAAATCCCAATAAAAACGCGCCTATTGCGGTGGTGGCTTTTAATAGCGAATATACAATCGGCTGTCCGTTTAAATCCTCCGCAACATACACAGCGGAGAGCGCTTCCCAAGGGGCTGCCGCGAAATTCATAAAAATACAATAGATAGCGAGCGGATATAAGATTTGGTGTTTTCTGACAAGGACAAAACCGCGTTTCAGTCTGCCAAAATATGTACCTCTCTGTGCAACGGCCGCTGATTCCGATTTTGTTTCAACAGCAGTGTATTTGATAAAGAGAACAAGAAAACCAGAAATAAGATAAAGTACGAGAGCCATAAGCATTGTATATGAAGGACTGATAAACGTAAGGAGAGCGCCGCATAGTGTCACAGCTCCAAGCCGAACAATTTGGGCGGACGACTGCAGCACAGCATTTGCTTTTTGAATGCCCTTTTCATCTACAATTTGAGGGATTAAAGCAATGGAAGCAGGATTGTAGGCAGCGCCAGTAGCTGAATGCACAATCATAAGAGTCATAACAAACCACAGCGGAGAGAATCCGCCGAAATGGCAGATCGGAATGATTAAAACAACCGCGGCTCTTGTCAGGTCTGAAAAGTACATCCAGAATTTCAATGTATTCTGCTTCATGAAAGGACCCGTCACAGGTGCTAAAACGGCTTCCGGCAAAAAGGTGACAGCAATCAATAAAGCAGTTCCGATCGCACCTTCACCGTCAAAAATCAAAAACCATAATATCGAATTAAATGCGAACATATCGCCGGAAATCTTGACTATTCTTGAGAAAAAAAGAAAGTTAAAATTTCTCTTCCAGACGCTATCACTTTCAATGAGTCTCACCATCTATCAGAGCCCCCCACTGCCTATTTTTTACATCAATTTGTTACAATATCTCATTTTTCCATTTTTCAGTCAATAATTCATAAGGTTCATTTTTTGTCGTAAAAAGGGAAATTGACAAAATGAAAAAAATAAAAAGCCGGCATGTACTGAAAATGCCAGCTTTCATTAATGTGTTTTTATGATCCGCTGCTGTTTCGATCGCGAAACACAATAGCGCTTCTTTCATACTCCACATCGTCAATACCGCTTCTCACGTTGACAACCCGTGCTGCGGCAAAGAAATAGTCGGACAATCGATTGAGATAACGGAGCACCATTTCATGGATCTCTTCCGTTTTCATCAGCGCCACCACTTGGCGTTCCGCCCGCCTTGTAATGGTGCGCGCCACATGGAGAAGCGAAGCGGCCTTTGATCCGCCCGGAAGAATAAATCTCTTTAGGTCAGGTGCCTCTTCTGTATAGGCGTCGATGCGCATTTCTAAAAAGGAGACGGATTCTTCCTTCAACTTATAGTCTCTTTTTTCTGTGATGATTGCCAGATCGCCCCCGCAGTCAAAGAGCTCGTGCTGAATGTTGAGCAGCTCGGCCGTTAGATCCTCAAAGCCGCGCTTCCCGGAAAGCTCAGCCAAAGCCAGTCCGACAAAACTGTTCAGCTCATCAATCGTGCCGTAGCTTTCTACTCGGAGGCTGTCCTTGTCTGTTCTGCCTCCGATTAAACTCGTTTGCCCGTTATCGCCTGTTTTTGTATATAGTTTCATCATATCTGTCTCCTTTACAGACTTATTCAAGCAGGTCCGCAGCCTCCCGCACACATTCAGCTGTCCCAAACCGAATCAATTGATTCAGCCGTTTTTCTATGGTTTCTGAAGATGTCTCTTCAGTTTGTGTCGCTGCAACGAGGATTTCTCCATGTTCATCCTGTTCACCGCACAGCACTTTCATCCGCTCAGCTTCCGCCCCCATGACAGCCCTGACAAAGAATTGGTCTGTCGCAAAGCCGTTGATCAAAATCCATATCGAAAAGCCGGACATGACACAAATACAAACGGACAGCTCTTCGTCTTCAAACGTACGGCACACAAGCCGGTCAAGTCTGCCGGAGGAGGCCATCGCACAGGTTTCCTGCGGATAAAAGCCGTTTTCAGATAAATAGGCTGAAAGCTCCTCTTTTTGATCAGACTGGGCAGGCAGCCGTTTATGGAGAAACGTCCGGTTCCAAGAAAAGCCTGAACCGACAGGAGCAGAAGCCAGCGTGCGGAGCGGGATTTCCGTTTGCAAGAGGATCTCGTCGCGCCGCACTTGCAGCAAAGTTTCAAACGGAATCGCCTGCTGCTTTAGGTCGCTGTTTTCAGGCTGAATTGCAATAAGCGGTTTAGGCAATTGATGATGGATGAAAGTGCTGACTTTCGTGTTATACAACGCCTTAATGTGCTCTTCTGTGATGGCGGTTTCCGGTTTTTGCTTAGGCCCGGCTGTTCCGTTTTTTGTAAAGACGATTTCATCACAGTACAGGCTAGCGGTGTTCAGATCGTGAAAAACACTGACAGCAGTCAGCCCATTTTCTCTCGTCAGGCGCTTGATAAGATCGAGCAGTTCTTTTTGATAGGCCAAATCCAGAAAATTAGTCGGTTCGTCTAAAAATAAAATACGCGGCTGCTGCGCCAGTGCTTGAGCCAAATAAACCCGCTGCTGTTCGCCCCCGCTTAGATCACGAATCAATTTCTCAGCGAAAGCGAGTACCCCTGTTTGTTCCATCGCATTCCGAATAATGGCTTCATCCTCTTCAGTCTGCTGGCTGAACAGCCCTTTTTGAAATGGATATCTGCCGAAGGATACGGTTTCTTTGACAGTGAAGCTAAAGGCTTGCTCTGTTTTTTGCGGCAGAACTGCCATCATTTGCGCCAGTTTCTTCGGTTTATATTCAGTGAGTGGTTTGCCAGCCAGACAAACGGAGCCTTCTATTGCCGGAAGTGTTCCTGTCAGCAAGTGAAGCAGTGTTGTTTTTCCGCTCCCGTTCGGTCCGAGAATGCCAAGAAATTCTCCCTTCTTCACTGTTAAACTGATATTTTTAATCAGCCGGCTGTCTCCGTAACCTCCCGACAGCCCCTCTGCCTTGATCATAAGCTTCTCCCCCCGCGATGCTGCCGAATTAAAATCAGAGCGAAAACAGGAGCTCCCGCTAAGGCTGTAATAATGCCGATCGGCAGTTCAACCGGTTCAATCATTGTTCTCGAAAGCAGATCGGCCAAAACGAGAAATCCCGCGCCAAGCAAGGCAGACAGCGGCAATAAATGCCGGTGATCCGTTCCCCACAGCAATCTTGTGATATGCGGAATCACAAGCCCGACAAAGCCAATGGTGCCGGATACAGCCACAGCACTGCCTGTCAGCAGTGACCCTGCAATTAAAATCAGCATTTTTCTGTGCTGGACGCTGACCCCGAGAAGCCTTGCTTTCTCCTCTCCATAGGTCATCACGTTGAGTTCTCTTCCGTTTATGATCAGGATCACGGTTCCTAAAAGAAAAAACGGGAGAAACAGGGCAACGTAGCTCCAGCCTCTCATCGAGACGCTGCCAAGCAGCCAATGCACAATCGGCAGCAAATTATCACCTGTCAGAGCAATGATGAGAGAAATAAATGCGCCCAAAAATGAATTGATGATGACACCGGTCAGAATAAGCGTAGAGACAGACATCGAAGCGTGAACGAGGCGGCTGAACGAAAGAACAGCCACAATCGTGACAAGCGCTGCAGCTACACTTACAACCGGCAGTGTAAAGCCTGCGATGACGGGGAATTGCAGTCCAAAAAATAAGGTTGAAACCGCCCCGACGGAAGCACCGGACGAAACACCGAGCGTATACGGATCAGCGAGCGGATTTTTCAAAAGCCCCTGAAAAGCAGCCCCTGCGATAGAAAGAGCCGCCCCCACAAGGGCGGCCAGCACGACTCTCGGCAGTCTGATATTCATCATAATATTTGTATACATTGGATCATAGGAGCCGGCAGAGCCGCCAAAACCTTCATGCCAAAAGATATGAAAGATGGCGGATATCGGAATTGGCAGACTGCCGCAGGAAATGCCCAATATGATACTGGCAGCTAAAAATAAGAAACTGATGCTATAAGCAGCAAAACGATTATTCTTTAAACGTATCCGGGTAGATGCTTTCCGCAAGTTCTTCGACCCCTTCGATCAGACGCGGACCTGAACGCGTGACGAGATCAGGATCAACATCATAAACGCGATGATGTTTCACAGCATTGATTCCGCTCCAGCCATCGCGTTTTTCCACCGCATCCGCTTTTACACCGTCCGTTGTGACAATGGCGTCTGGATTCAGCTTTACGATGGCCTCGTCTGTCATTTGCACCCAGCCTTTTTGATCCGCTGCAGCGTTTTTAGCATGGATGACATTCAGCATTTCATTCATAAACGTGTCTTTTCCGGTTGTGTAAATGTCAGGATCAGGCGAAACCTCAATAAAGACGCTTTTTTCCTCGTCTTTTGAAATGGATTTCGCTTTTTCTTTAATCTCCTGCAGGTCTGATTTCATGCTGTTGACCAGTTGGCCCGCTTTTTTCTCAGCTCCGGCAGCTTCACCGATCATTTCGATTGATTTGTAAACCTCTGCGAATGATTGTGCATCATTGACAGTCAGCACAGCAATGCCAGCGTCCTTCAGCTGCTTGATAGCATCTGCTGAAGCTGACATGGAAGATTCATGAGCGAGAACGAGATCAGGTTTAAGAGAAATGACTTTCTCGACGTTTACATTCATATCCCCAACCTTCTCAACCTGTTTGACTTCCTTTGGATATGTATCGTTTGTGGTGACGCCGACCACTTTGTCACCGAGTCCGAGAGCATATGTAATTTCCGTGTTGCTCGGCATTAACGAAACAATTTTTTTCGGCTCCTTTTTGATGGTAACATCCTGGTTTGACGCATCATCAATTGTGACAGGGAACGCTTCAGACGCAGCTGTCTTTTGCTTCGCATTGGAATCCTTCTCACCTGCCGCATTGCCGCAGCCTGAAATCATAATGGCGGTCAGCAGTAGCGCCGTCCATATTCCGGCTAATTTTTTCATACCCTTTCCTCCTAAATGAACTAAAAAAGCATCTCTACGATGGTAAAGACGCTGTAAACAACAAAAAAGCCTATTGTTTACACATCATCTGTCCTCGCAGACTTCGTGTTTATCAAACAGGCAGGTATCCTGGCTTTTGGCGCAAAGGCCAATTACAGTGGCGGGACCGCACCGGCTTTTACCGGTTTCCCTATTAAGCCGGCTATTTTCACGTACCGGCACCTGTTTGACATTCGTATCCTTTTTCGGAGTTATTATACTATATGGCTGACAGGCTTGTATATGCAGTATGAATGACTTTTCCGCCGCTGTATGTATGGAAGCAAAATTCTCGTAAACACTAAATTTCATCTTGTATACTAAGTAGCATGATCAATAAAAAGGAATGATTCTTATGGACCTACAGCTAAAAGACAAGCTTGTCTTAATCACAGGCTCAACTTCCGGCATCGGGAAAGCCGCAGCGAAAAGCTTTTTGCAAGAAGGTGCAGCCGTTATAGTCAATGGCCGAAAACAAGAGACAGTCGATCGCACGGTTGAAGAGCTTTCTTCATATGGAACGGTTCATGGAGCAGCCGCCGACTTATCAAAACCGGATGAAGCAGCAGCTTTTCTTGAAAAAGTGAAGCAGATCGGTGATATAGATGTTCTTGTCAACAATCTCGGTTTCTTTGAAGTGAAGGATTTCGCCGAGGTAACGGATGAAGAATGGAATCAATATTTTGAAGTAAACGTGATGAGCGCTGTTCGGACAAGCCGTCACTTCCTTCCAAAGATGCTTGCCAAAAACAGCGGCCGCATCTTGAATATCGCAAGTGAAGCAGGCGTCAAACCGCTTCCGACTATGATTCCTTATTCAATGACCAAAACAGCGCTGATCAGCCTGTCCAGAGGAATGGCTGAAATGACAAAGGGCACAAAGGTTACGGTTAATTCAGTGCTTCCGGGTCCTACTTGGACAGAAGGCGTTGCTTCCTATATGGAGGGCGCCGCAAAGGCAGCCGGCCAGGATACAGATACATTTGTGAAAGACTATTTTAAAGTGAATGAGCCGACTTCACTCATTCAAAGATACGCAACAGCCGAAGAAGTCGCGAGCACAATTGTATTCCTCGCATCTGACGCTGCATCTGCCATTAACGGCACGGCACAGCGTGTGGAAGGCGGCATTATCCGTTCACTTTAAATACAAAAACGCATCCGTTTTCGGATGCGTTTTTTTTATAACTCCCCAGCGAATGGAACCGGCTGGTATCCGCCCGTTTCCAGTTGGGCTGAAAACAATCCGCCCGCATGAGGCTGTTCATATCTTTCTGTTTCAGTCATTTGTTCAGTAGCTGTTGTGATGTAAAGGGTTTTCATGTCCTGGCCGCCGAACGCACAGCACGTGACATATTTGGCCGGAACACTTATTGAACCAATTTCTTTTTTCTGAAAAGGATCAATGTGAACCACACGGCTCCCGCCAAATAGCGCCACCCACAGCATGCCGTTTTGATCAATTGTCATGCCATCCGGCAATCCATCCGATTTTTCAAAACGATAGACGGTTTCTGGGTTTGAGACGTTTCCGCTTTCGGGATCGTATTGATAGCACACAATCTCCTGCGTCGGCGTGTCAATGTAGTACATCAGGCTGCGTTCGCGATCCCAATCCAAACCGTTCGAGGTTGAAACTTGATCTTTCATTTTGACAAGGCTGCCATCTGTGTCCAAACGGTAAAGCGAGGCTTGTTTTTGTTCGCCTTCCATGCTCGTCGTTCCTGCCCAAAGCCTTCCGTACGGATCACATTTGGCGTCGTTAAACCGAAGGCTCTCATGCATATCCTTCGGCTGTTTGATTTTTTCAAGACTGTCATCATGAAGATGATACAGGTAAAAACCGTCTTTCATCGTCATGATCAGCTCATCCTTTGAATATTTCGCAAGCGCCGTCACAAAGGATGTAAATTTGACCGAACGATTGATTTTTTCTTTAGGATCGAAAATATGGAGCTCGCTTCCTAAAATATCAACCCAGTATAGACGGCCGTTTTCTTCATCCCATAACGGACCTTCACCGATTACTGCCCTAGTGTCTGCTTCTAATACTGCATCCATGTGTAACACCTCTTTAGCTTCAGTCTATATATTGTTATTCCCGGCAAAGAGGTGTCCAAACCACACGCCTTATTCTTTTTTGAAAAGGATGGTAATGACGGAGCCAATATTGATCCTGCTGTTGACGTGAATCGTTCCGTTATGCAAATGCACCAGCTCTTTGGCAATCGCCAGTCCAAGCCCCGTCCCGGCAGCCGGATCTTTCGTATTGGTTCCTCTGTAATAACGGTTAAATAAATGGGTAATCGTTTCCTCATCCATTCCTTTTCCATTGTCTTTGACCTTCAATGAAATATGATTTTTTGTCTGTTCAAGAATCACCTGGATCGCTGTTCCTTTATCGTTGTGCTTCACAGCATTTCCGAGCAGATTTTCCAGAATGCGTCTGAACCAGGCTTCATCCAGCGCAAATTCAATATGCTCTTCTCTTGATACAAATGAAATATCATATCCTTCAGAAAACGGATTTTTCTTGAAGTCCTCAATGACATTTTTAAAAAACGGAATGAGGTTCGTGAGCTTTCTCTCCATCGGCAGAGCGTCATTTTTCAGACGATACGTTAAATTTAAGTCCTCGATCAGCTTTGACATGTATTCCGATTTCTCTCTGACAACCTGTCCCATTTCTTTCACTTCATCAGGAGACCAGTCGTATTGCTTCGATTCAAGCATCATGCTGTAGCCGTAAATGCTGCTGAGGGGTGTTTTTAAATCATGAGACAAACCGGCGATCCATTCTTCCCGTGTCGCCTGGATTTTTTCTCTGTTTGTCTTATCCCGTCTCAGCGTTTCAGTCAGCTGATCCATAGATTCAAATATCTCACCGAAGAAGCGGTACGGCTGTTTGATTTTTCCCTTTTTGTTTTTACTGACAGGGCGCCCTTTATGGTTTTTCGGTTCTTCAAGCTTCCCTTTTGATAGATTGACAAGCCATTTGATTGTATGAAAAATCGGCAAACCGAATCTGAACATATACCAGGCAGTCATCCAGAATATATAAAGAATCAGAACGCCCATAATCAGAAACATCGCTTTCAGGACAACCCTCAGAAACGATTTATTAAACTCCTGGTCAGTAATATAGACAGGGTTTGGCACCGAAGCGACCATCCACCTGTTTTGATCGAGGAATTTAACAGAAATCTCCCGTTTATAGTTCCATGGTTTAGAGCTGTATTTGAGAAGCTCCAGCTGGTTCATCGTTTTTCTTTCGCTTTTCTTGCTGTTAATGCTGTCGAGTAAGTTCCCGTTTCTGTCTAACAGATACACGGCTCCTTTTTCACGCTTAATATAGTTAATTGTACTGGACTTATATTGTGACAAAGAGTCGATGGAGGGTTCACGGCTTTCAATGGAAGTCAGCAGCTGTTCGCTCTTTGATTTCCAGCCGAACAAGAGGAGGTACGACTTGTCTTCAATATTGATTGCCCAATAATTCAGCTTATAGTTATCAAGCTTCTTGCTTTTATAAATAGACAAAAGCTCCTTCTTGGTGTAGGTGCCGGGCACGTCTTTCGGCACGCTGTAGGAATAATCCGTTTTCCCATTAGAATCAATGATTTGCATCCAGCCGCGCTGTTTATCAACAGATTTCTTCAGAAAATCGTCCACTTCCCATGACCCGTCTTCGTTTACATCGAGATACGCCTCAAGCGTGTCAGTCGTTGCCTTTGTCAGCCCTGAATTGGATTCCGCATCGCTGAATCGCGCGTCTAAATAGAAAAAGGAAGCCACAAGCATGATCGAAAGAAGAAGGATAACAATCAGCATCTGCCCGAAAAAGTGAAACAGAAACTTCCACCTTAACCTCATGGGCGCTTTCCGTTTCCTTCTGGACTCGGGATAAAACGGTATCCGAGACCGCGAACGGTTACGATATATTCCGGATTGCTCGGGTCACGCTCAATTTTTTCCCGGAGCTTACGGATATGAACCATGACGGTATTGTTATCTCCGTACGAAGGATAGCCCCATACTTTTTCATAAATTTGATCTTTAGAAAGCACCACATTGGGATGTTCGCAAAAATACTGAAGCAGCTGCAAAAGCTGAGCCGAACAGGCTACAGTTTCCCCGCCCACAATCAGCTCGGCATTTTGCGGAGAAAATGTAAAGTAATCATATGTATAGGTTTTGTTTGATTCAGCTGCATTCGACTGATACGTACGCTTTAAATGCGCTCTGATCCGCGCGGCTAATTCCAGCGGATTAAATGGTTTTGTAATATAATCATCAGCTCCGACCGCAAAACCCGATAATTTGTCAGCGTCCGATGATCTCGCCGTCAGGAAAAAAATCGGGGCGTCTGAATACTCCCTGATTAATGTGCACGCCTCAAAACCGGTCATTCCGCCCATCATGACATCCAATACGATTAAATCAACCTTATTTGTCTTGACAACCGGAATGGCTTCCTCTGCACTTGCCGCATCCAGTATATGTCGATAACCTTCTTTTTCGAGAACGCGTTTGATCATATCCACAATCGCTTTCTCATCGTCTACGATTAAAATTGACGCATTTTCCACTTTTATGTTCCTTTCTGTCACTGTTTTTTTTCATCTTATCATTATATCGTTTCTTTTTGGTACATTTTTGAATAGGAGGGCTCTTGACGGGGGTGAACAGCAGGAAACGGGAACCTGCAAAATGTTCCCGTTTTTCTTAGAATGAGGTATCGTTATGAGTTCTCGTCTACCATATACAGAATAAACTCCCAAAATCCCGGAACATCCTGACACAGAAGCATATCAGCCTTTTCAAACATTTTGATTTTCAGCTCCTGCTCCAAATCTTCTCTCTCTTGATAGGACGTATTGCTGAGTTTTTTTCTGATCATCGGTGAAAAGCATGCAATCAGATGCTCAATGTCGTACATTTCATCTTTATTCCTATTATGTTCAAACTGGCCGCTCACAGTTTACTTTTCCCCCTTTTTTTGCGCCGCTAGCTGCTTTCTGATATTTTCTAATCCCTTTTTATGAATATTAGAGATATTTTGCCGGGACTCACCTAATGAATCAGCGATTTCCTGCATCGTGGCACCGTGAAGATAGACTTTTGTCAGCACGCTTTTTTGTTTGTCAGTCAGCTTCTGGATCGCTTGATAAAGCTGATAATCCTGGACATGCTGGCTCAAATCATCCTGCAGGTCTAAAAATTCCTCAAACGCGTCACTTCCCGCTTCGGCAGGAAGTCGTTCTCCTGCTTCCGGATGATCAACCGTCAGCGGATACCGTTTTTGATTTTTGCGAACCCGCTTATCAAAATCGATGGAAAAAATCCGAATCATTGAATTCATATACTTGACGATGCGAATCTCCTTATAAAATTGCTTGAATTGCTCGTCCAACGATTTTGCATCCTTTTCATTCGGGTTTTCCATTACATTTTTGAACAAACGGTAATGCTGAGGGTTGCTCAAAAAATGCTTCACGATGGGATGCTTCATAATCTCCTTACATTTCGATCGCAACAGACCTTGATAGTCCATCAAACCGCCTCCCTACTAAATTAAATGAAGGAAAGCAAAAAAAAGTAAACTACTACTTTCAGACTAGCGTTTGCTGAAGCAAACCTTCCAGTCATGGTTTACGATTTCTTGGATTCCCTTCACTTACTTACATGACTGCACAAAAAGGAGGGAGGTGTTTTTCATGGATCAGGTTTTTATAGAGGAAGTCGTCAAGCAGATCAGCAATCTCGGGTTCCCGGCACTGATCGCAATGTACCTGCTGACCCGTTTCGAGAAAAAATTCGATCAGCTCATTGAACTGATGACAGAGCTGAAAGATCAAAAAGCGAAACATTAATTTTGTATCGAAGTTGACTTTTCATCGGTTTTTTTCACTTAACAAGACAGAAGGGAAAACGAAAGGCCTTTCACATTCTCTTTCTGCGCCACAATTATTTTTAAGGAGGAGACAGGAAAATGAAAAAACAAAACGATATTCCGCAGCCAATCAGAGGAGATAAGGGAGCGACAGTGAAAATCCCGCGTAATATTGAAAGGGACCGGCAGAATCCCGATATGCTCGTACCGCCGGAAACAGATCATGGCACCGTTGAAAATATGAAGTTTTCTTTCTCAGATACTCATAACCGTTTGGAAAAAGGCGGGTACGCCCGTGAAGTTACCGTACGTGAGCTGCCGATTTCAGAAAACCTGGCTTCTGTTAATATGCGGCTGAAACCTGGCGCCATTCGAGAGCTTCATTGGCATAAGGAAGCAGAGTGGGCTTATATGATCTACGGGAAAGCACGCGTCACGATTGTGGATGAAAAGGGCCGCAGCTTTATTGATGATGTAGGCGAAGGAGATTTATGGTACTTCCCGTCAGGCCTGCCGCACTCGATTCAAGCGCTTGAAGAAGGGGCAGAGTTCCTGCTCGTATTTGACGACGGGTCATTCTCTGAAAACAGCACGTTCCAGCTGACAGACTGGCTTGCCCACACCCCTAAAGAAGTGATTGCCGCTAATTTTGGCGTAACAGAAGAAGAAATCGCCAATTTGCCAGGCAAAGAAAAATATATATTTGAAAAACCTGTGCCCGGCTGTTTAAAAGATGACATTGTGGAAGGGCCGTACGGCGAAGTGCCTTATCCGTTTACGTACCGCCTTCTTGAACAGGAGCCGATTGCATCAGAAGGGGGAAAGGTGTACATTGCGGATTCGACAAACTTTACAGTGTCTAAAACCATTGCATCCGCGCTTGTAACCGTGGAACCAGGCGCCATGAGAGAGCTTCACTGGCATCCGAATACGCATGAATGGCAATATTACATCTCCGGTAAAGCGAGAATGACTGTTTTTGCTGCTGACGGCCATGCGAGAACCTTTAACTATCAAGCCGGTGATGTCGGTTATGTTCCATTTGCGATGGGCCACTACGTAGAAAACCTAGGCGATGAACCGCTCGTCTTTTTAGAAATCTTTAAAGATGACCATTATGCCGATGTGTCTTTAAACCAATGGCTCGCAATGCTTCCTGAAACCTTCATCCAAGAACACCTTGACTTAGGCAAAGAATTTACGGATGTCCTTTCAAAAGAAAAGCATCCGGTTGTGAAAAAGAAAAGCAGTAAATAAAAAACTGGCAGCTTGCAGAGAGCGCTCGTTCTCTCTCTGCAAGCGCTGATAAGGAGCTGAACCAGTGATACATCAAAAGTATTTATTACGGCAGGCCGTACAGTATGTGCTGGCAGCGGCGGCTGTGTTATTTTGCTATTTTACAATCATTCTCTGTGTCTTTTCTTTGGCGGGAACGAGCTACCGATCAGCTGCTCATGTCCTGCTTTTTGCTGTGTTATTTCTTGTGCTCGGACTATGCTTTGAACCTTTTGAACGGCTGATGATACATAGTTTTACGTTTTTTAAGACTGGAAAACGAGCTTTTATCCTTATGGCCGGCACCGTCCAGCTGCTGTTTTTATGGATGACCGCTTATACGGCAGATCAAATGATTCATAACATTTGGCTGTCAACCACAGAAGAAATGATCCTCGCAGCCGTTTTTCTTATTTTGGATAAATGCAATTCAGCACTGCCCAGCTAAAAAAAGAACGCCATCCGATTGGATGCGTTCTTTTTATTCATATCGAAGTGCGTCAACAGGCTGAAGCTTCGATGCCTTAATGGACGGCAGCAAGCCGAAAATAATGCCGACTGCCATTGAGAAAATGAGTGCTCCGATAACTGCCGGAACGGAGATGATAAAAGGCATCGGAAAGATCACCGTGATAAGTTTAGCGATGCCAAAGCCCGCCAGCACACCGAGAATTCCGCCAATACTTGTCAGCACGACGGCCTCTGTTAAAAATTGAAATAAAATCACGCGCCGCTTGGCACCGAGCGCCTTCTTAATTCCGATTTCCCGCGTTCGCTCCGTCACTGAAACAAGCATAATGTTCATGACACCGATGCCTCCGACCAAAAGTGAGATGCTTGCAATTCCGCCAAGCAGCAGAGCAAATGACTGGTTAAAGGACTCCACTTCCTGAGCGACCTCCTGAAGATCCATCACGCTGTACTCCGCTTTTTCCAAATCAGCATCTGACAGTCCTTGATTTAGAAGGTCCGCGGCCATTACACCGGCTTCTTGGATATGCTCAGAAGAGTCTGCCTGCACCGCAATCTGTGTCGGCGCGTCAAATCCTTCAATAAGCGGCCACACTTTTTTCGGCACATATAAAACCGGATTCGCATATTCGCCATCAAACATGCTTTCTTCCTGTTTCTTTTCATGAAAAACACCGGCAACCCGGAACGGCACACCATTCATCTCAATGTTTTTGTGCAGAGCGTCACCGTCAGGAAACAGCTCATCTCTTGCGGCCTCATTGATCATAACCACTTGGTGTGTGCTGTTTAATTCTTTTTCCGCCAGCTTTCTCCCCTCAGTGATGCTGATCGGGAACATATTGAAATAATCAGCATCCACTCCGTACACTTGAGGATAAGAAACGTTCGTTAAGTGAAAAACGGTGGCGCCTTCGGACAAGTAATATAAAGATAATCCTTTTACAACCGGGTCTGATTTTATTGCCTTAATGGTTTCTTCAGATACAGGGGGTGCGGACGTGTAAGAAACCTCCTGATAACCGCCTTCCTCCTCCCCGCCTGTTGGCTGGTACACAACATTAATCGCGTTATTTCCCATGCCGATCATGCTTTGCTTTAATTGCTCGCTTTGGCCTTTCAGCATAGAGACGATCGCAATGATCGCCGCTATACCGATAATGACACCAAGCATCGTAAGAATCGACCTCAGCTTATGTGAAAAAATAGATTGAAAGGAGATCCGAATATGTTCAAGCATGGCTAATCCCTCTCTCGTCTAACACTAATTCTCCGTCTCTGATGAAAACGGTTCTGTCGGCTTTTTTGGCGACGTCCGGGTCATGGGTAATCATAATGATCGTTGTTCCTTCCCGATGCAATTGTGAAAACAGCGACAAAATTTGTTCACTTGATTTTGTATCAAGCGCCCCGGTCGGTTCATCTGCCAGAATAAACCGAGGCTGATTGACAAGGGCTCTGGCAATCGCCACCCGCTGCTTTTGTCCGCCGGACAGCTTTGGCGGCTTGTAAGAGATCCTATCTTTCAAACCAACCTTTTCAAGAGCTTCATAGGCTCTTTGCCTTCTTTCTTTTTTCTTTACCTTATTGTAAATCATCGGCAGCTCGACATTTTGAAGTGCGGTAAGGCGCGGCAGCAAATGAAAGGTTTGAAACACAAACCCGATCGATTCGTTGCGAATGTCAGCCAAAGCACCGTCTTTCCCTTTTAATACATCCATCTGGTCCAGCATATAGTTTCCGGAGGTCGGCCTGTCCAAACAGCCTATAATATTCATTAACGTAGACTTCCCTGAACCGGACGGCCCCATAATGGCCAGAAATTCACCAGCTTTGACGGTGAGATTAATATGCTTTAAGATCGGCACCTCTTCTTTGCCCAGCTTGTACGATTTAGAAATATTATTCAGTGTCAGCATTGACTGTAACCTGCTTTCCTTCCTTGACCTCGGGATCAGGATAGATCACATAATCTTCCGGCGTCAGGCCGCTTTTGATTTCGACCATGTCACTTTCGTCTGTCTCCCCGATTTCAACAGGCTGTTTAACCGCTTTCTGCTCCTCATCCGTCTTCCAAACGTATGGTTCGCCATCATCCTGGATAATCATGTCGGACGGCAGCTTAATGGTATTCGCATCTGCTTCGTCACTCATGACTTCAATATTGACATGATAGCCGACTTCAAGGCCCTTATGGCTGTCCAATAAAACAGTGAAAGGATAGTTAGAGGATTGGGGATTCATTTCCTCTTCAGCATAACTTTCTGACTCTTCCCCCTCGCCTGTTCCAGCAGGAAGCTTGCCGATTGAAGTAATCTTGCCTTTCCACTCGCCTTCACCGCCTGTTTTCAGCGTAACTCTGACTTTGCTGCCTTTTTTAATCGTGTCCATTAACAGCTCGTTGATTTGGCTTTTCACAAGGTATTTGCCCGTTGAAACGATTTGGATATACGGGCCTGCTGCCTGATCACCCGTTGCGCCGTCCGCAATATCCTGATTGACGCTTTGAACGATACCGTCATGCTTGCTTGTGATCACATTTGAACCTTTGTTTTTCGTAAGTGCAGCCAGTTCTTTTTGGTGCTGCTTCAGTTCAAGCTGGCTTGTTTTTAAATCAAAATTGGCCTGGTCAAGCTCGTCTTGAAGCTGTGCTTTCTCGTCTTTTCCGGCTGTCTTTAGCTTCTTCTCAGTTTCTGCTATTGATTTTTGCAAGCGGCTGATTTGAAGGTTTGTCATTTCGGTTTGTAAATTGCTTTGCTCAATTTCGTCAGAATGATCCTCGCCCTCGTACTCGAAAAGCTTATCGCCTTTTTTAACCTTATCGCCTTCTTTGACGTACGTTTTTTTAATGCTTCCTTTCTCTGAATCTATGTATACTTTTTGCTGTTTCTCTGGTTCAACTTTTCCCGAAAACGATTGGGCAGATTCAGATTCACCGCCCATATACACCGCGACCGATTCAGCATAAGGCTCCGATGATACGGCAACTTGGTTCATGTGAGTAAAAAAGTAAAAACCGCCGGCGCCGATCCCCGCCAGTACGAGCACACCGGCACATATCGAACCGGCAATAAGCCATTTTTTCTTCTTGGACACAATGATCTCCTCTTTCTGTAATCTTCGTAATATTTTCGAAACATTCTAACCAATATTATCTATTAATTCAAATAGACTTTCAATCTTTTTCTTCAAAATCTGGAATTAGCAAGAAAAATTATATTTTTGTGGTTAAAAATAAAAAAATCCCGGCGTCATACCAGGATTTTTCTTACACAGAAACAAGCTGTTTTTCAGTTTTAATCAGGTCATAAGTTAAGCATACTGGTTTATTTGTACGAGGATCAGTGACGATTTCGGCATCAATCTGGAATACCCGCTTCAAAATATCCGGCGTCATGACCTCCAGTGCGGTCCCTTCCTTAATAACCGTGCCTTTTTTGAGCGCAATCATATAATGGGAAAATCGGGCCGCGTGATTCAGATCATGAATCACCATTAAAATCGTCCGTCCTTGCTCCTTGTTCAGTCTGTCAAGCAGCTGCAGGATTTCGAGCTGATGTGCGAGATCGAGATATGTTGTAGGCTCGTCAAGCAAAAGCAGCTCTGTCCCTTGTGCAAGCGCCATCGCAATCCACACGCGCTGACGCTGTCCGCCTGACAATGCCTCAATCGGACGCTCATGGTATTCCGCCATGCCGGTTTCTTCGAGTGCCCATTTGATGATGCGGCGGTCTTCATCATTTAATCTGCCGAAGCCTGATTGATGCGGAAATCTGCCGTACGACACCAATTCGTACACCGTTAAACCGCTCGGAGCCTCAGGCGTCTGCGGCAGAATGGCCATATCCTTCGCAATGTCCTTAGTAGACATTTTATGAATCGCATTGCCGTTTAAGTAAACGGCACCTTGATGCGAGCGCATAATTCTGGACATCGTTTTTAATATCGTTGACTTTCCGCAGCCATTCGGCCCAATTAAGGTTGTTATTTTTCCTTTAGGAATGGATATATTTAAATCTTCTACAATCAGCCTGTCGCCATAACCGATCCCAAGCTGTTCCGTTGATAATGAATTCAAGTTCGGTCCCCTCCTCAATTCGATTTCATCAATAAATAAATAAAGTAAGGCGCACCTAAAACGGAGATGACAAGTCCGACCGGAATTTCTGACGGTGCCAATACATTTCTCGCCAGCGTATCAGCCAGAAGAAACAGAAACGCGCCGATAAAGGCGGAAACCGGTATAAGCGTCTGGTGGCGGGGACCGGTAAGCCTCCTTGCCACATGCGGTGCAATTAATCCGAGGAACGCGATGCCTCCTGCAGCTGCCACACAGGATGCGGCAAGAGCGACCGCTGCCAGAAGGAGAATCCGTCTTTCCTTTTCAACAGCAGTGCCAAGTCCGGTCGCTAAGTGGTCTCCCAGCTGTAAAATGTTCAGATAGCGTGCTTTATATAAAGTAAAAGGA
This sequence comes from Bacillus sp. FSL K6-1012, assembly GCF_037964915.1. NCBI lineage: Bacteria > Bacillati > Bacillota > Bacilli > Caryophanales > Bacillaceae > Bacillus > Bacillus sp. FSL K6-1012. The sequence continues at coordinate 3,436,877 of NZ_CP150175.1, forward strand.
AGCAAGATCACAATCCAGGGGAGTACCGCCCAGATCATGTTCCAATTGGCCCCCCATATCGAGCCTGATATCCAAACTGCAGCCTGCATAAAGTCATGCGGGTCCATTTTGAGCTGAAAAATAAGCAAAAGGGCATTAAATCCGGCATTTACACCGATTCCGACTAGGATCAGCCGAATCGGAGTCACACCTTTTTTCCAAGCCAGAAGATAAATGAGAAACGCGGCGAGGAACGCGCCTGCCAGAGCGCTGAACGGCAGCATAAACGTCCCTAAAAAGCCGAGATCTGATGCTGACCCTTGAAAAAAGTAAATAAAGAGCACAACAGCAAGCGAACCCCCGGCGTTAATCCCGAGAATACCCGGTTCAGCCAAATCATTTTGAGACACGCTTTGCAAAATGGCTCCGGCAACAGCAATACCCGCCCCAACAAGCAGCGACAACATTATTCGCGGCAGCCTGAACTCAAATAAGACAAGCTCATCCCGCGCCGTTCCTTGGCCGAAAAAGACCTTGAGCGTTTCCAATGGGGCAATTTTAATGACACCCAGATTCAGACTGATAAAAAAGACAAACATGATCAGCAGAAAAGTTACTGCTATCACAACAAGAGGTTTTTTCGTTTTCATTACAGCCCTCTCCTTTCACGACGTGCCAAATAAAAGAAAAAGGGAACACCGATGAGAGAGGTCAGCGCGCCGACAGGCGTTTCAAACGGCGCGTTCACGAGTCTGGCCGCAATGTCAGCAAAAACAAGCAAAACAGCGCCAAGCACCGCCGAGCAAGGAATAATCCACCGATAATCAACCCCTACCAAAAACCTTGTGATATGAGGAATGATCAGTCCGATAAACGCGATGGTGCCGGCAATGGAAACAGCAGCTCCCGTCAACACCACAACGACAAGCATGCCAACCAGTTTCACCGCTGATGTATACTGCCCAAGCCCCTTCGCCAGATCGTCACCGAGGCTTAACACCGTCACAGACCGGGCAATGATAAACGCAAACGTCAAACCGACAGCTCCTGCAATAACCAGCAGCTGAACGCCTGACCATTTCACACCCGCTACCCCGCCTGCGTACCAAAAGCTGACATCCTGTGCTACATCAAAACGGAGCGCAATTGCGGTTGAAATGCCCGTAAAGAAATAACTGACGGCCGTTCCGGCAAGAGCAAGCTTTACAGGCGTGAGACCGCCCCTGGAAAACATGCCGATGCCCAATACCGTCGATGCCCCCAGTCCGGCGCCCGCAAAGGACCACAGCACAAGCCCGAAGCCAGAAAGCCCTGGAAAAAAAGCAAACGCAATCGAAATAGCAAAAGCAGAGCCCGATGTTATCCCCATAATAGAAGGCTCCGCCAATGGGTTTCTCGTCATGCCCTGCATGATCGCCCCAGACACGGCTAACAATGCGCCGACAAGCGTGGCAGCAGCCGTTCTTGGCAGCCGAAGATCGTGTATAATTTGGTGTGAGGTTTCATTTGGCTGGAAATGAAAGATGGCGTCCCACACAGTCCGTAAATGGATATCCGCAGCACCGAGAGAAATGGACAGCATCGCGCCGAAGCATAATAAACATACCCCCGCAACAAGCACAATGACCGCACCAAACGACCGGGATGTCCATTGAATTTCTTCATCTGATATCATCTGTTTATTTTTCATGTGACTCAACAGCCGTACTTCCTTTCGATAATGATAATGATTATCAATTGCTGTTTCAGTATATCACTTTTTTCTGCTGATTTAATAGAGCGTTTTGATAAAAATGAGAATATGAATGCAAAAATATCGTGTCAACTGGCACTTGTGATGATATAATCACAGGTGATAATGATTCTCTTTATCATCTATTTATTTGGAAAGAAGGTATGAGATATGACCCATACATACAAGAAGCTTGGTGCCGCTTTTTTTGCTCTTTTATTGATTGCAGCGCTGGCAGCCTGCGGAAATCACTCAGAAAGCAAAGGCTCTTCCTCTGATTCAAAAGACGAAGAAACCGTTACATACAAGGCTGAAAACGGAAATGTAAAAATTCCCAAACATCCTAAACGGGTGGTTGTCATGGCTGACGGCTACTACGGAGACTTCAAAACACTGGGCATCAACGTCGTCGGTGCACCTGAAAATGTATTTAAAAACCCTTACTACAAAGGTAAAACCGATGGTGTCACAAATATCGGAGACGGCACTTCTGTTGAAAAAGTGATTGATTTAAAGCCTGACCTGATCATCGTTTGGACTACACAAGGCGCCGATATTAAAAAGCTCGAAAAAATCGCGCCGACTGTTGCGGTGAAATACGATAAACTCGATAACATCGAACAGTTTAAAGAATTCGCAAAAATGACAGGAACGGAAGATAAAGCGGAGAAGTGGCTTGCCGAGTGGGACAAAAAAGTCGCGGCAGCCAAAACAAAAATTCAAAAAGTCATTGGTGACAAAACAGTTTCTATTATGCAAACAAACGGCAAAGACATTTATGTATTCGGTAAAGATTTCGGAAGAGGCGGAAGCATCGTCTACAAAGATCTTGGTTTACAGGCCACAAAGCTGACAAAGGAAAAAGCGATTGACCAAGGCCCAGGGTATACCAGCATTTCTTTAGAAAAGCTCCCTGACTTCGCCGGAGATTACATTTTCGCGGGTCCATGGCAATCAGGCGGAGACGATGGCGGCGTATTTGACAGTTCCATTTGGAAAAACCTCGATGCTGTCAAAAATGATCATGTCTATAAAATTGACCCGATCGGCTTCTATTTCTCAGACCCGATTTCACTAGAAGGACAGCTGAAGTTTATCACGAAAAGCTTAACAAAATAAACAAAGAGCCGCACTGATCTGCGGCTCTTTTCTATATTGCAAAGAATCCGACAGGACGGAGCAACTCATATTGAACCGCATCGCATATTTTCTTTCTCAATTCATATTAAGCTGCATCATCATCGCCGTAAGTTTTTTCAACGGTCTTTATATCGGAAAGCCTTTTTCTCATGTGCTTCTCGTTTTTATTTAAGTGCTGGCTTTGTTTCATTTTCTGAAGAAACGGAAAAAGCGTTTTTTGCATATTCGAATGTCCTATCACTGACAGCGTTCCTGTCCGCTATTTTGTGTATGGGACTTATAACAGGAGAAATACGTTTTTATAAAAAAGACACCTGACTGCATTGTCAGGTGTCTTTTTTTATGCTTGTTTTTCTTTAGAGAATTTCTTTATCACAAACGGATAAATTGCCAGACCGACAAAGAACAAACCGATACCGAGAATAAATGTCGTTAAATCCGCTGTGCCTGTTACGATAACAAACAATGAGTATACACACGCTAAAATCGCGATCAATCCGTCTTTTACCCGGGAACCTTTCAGCTGATCATACGTTTCGCCTTTTATAACAAGCTTCAGGCTGTAAATCGCAGACACTAAATACGGAATTAAATACGCAAGGGTTGCCGCTGTCGTTAAAAACGTAAATGCGTCACTTATTGTCCGGGAAATAACAGAGAATATGAAGACCTGTGACATCACATTTGTAATGATCAAAGAAATAACCGGGCTTCCTTTTTTATTTGTTTTCGCAAAGACCGCCGGAAAATCTCCTGCTTTAGCAGCTTGGTACGGAACCTCAGAGCCAAGCAAAATCCAGCCGAGCATCGTTCCGAATAAGCAAAGAATCGCCAGTAGCGCCATAATCACGCTTCCTGCGTTTCCAACAATCGCATACAGCACATCAACGAACGGTTTTTCAGATCCGACAAGCTTATCGTGCGGCAGAACCCCCATTGTGATCAATGTGACAATAATGTAAATGCTTAACGCGATCAACAAACCTGTGATGGTCGCACGTTTCACATCACGCTGAGTACGCGCGCGTCCAGACAAGATCACTGCTGATTCAATTCCCACAAACGCCCATAGAGTAGAAATGGCGGCGTTGTGAACCTGTCCGCCGATGCCAATGCTTGTGCCGTTCTCACCTTGAATCGGAAAATAAAAATGATCGAATAATGTCGTTTGAAACACAAACAATCCGGCAATGATAAAGAAAACAAAACCTAATACTTTTGAAAACGTTGTGATAAAGTTTAATTTACTAGCACCGTTAATGCTTGCAACAAGAATCGTGTGCGTTCCCCAGAGCAAAATCGTACATACAGCAAACGTCAGCAATTGGCCGAGTGTCACCTCTTGGCTGCCGACAGCAAACAGTACACGTTTATCAACTAAAATTGGGAAAAACGAAGTCAAGTAACCGGCTAGACTTGTGATAATCGCCACGTTACTGATCCAGCTCGCCACCCAGTAGCCCCACACCATTGTGAATCCGGCAGCGTTCCCTTTCTTCGGATCAGAAAACAGCGCTCTCGCATAACTTTGCGGCCCCGCTGTCAGCTCAGGCTTGCGAATAGACAAGTGCCCGAAGACAAGCGCAATCATCAGCACGCCCGCACCTGTCAAAAGCCAGGCGGACGTAGCGCCAAGCGGACTTGCAATCGAAGCAAGCGAACTTGGCAGGGAGAAAATCCCCGATCCAACCATATTTCCAACGACAAACGCCGTTAATAACCAAAAACCCCATTTTTTTGTCTGTTCCATTCCAGTACCTCCAATGATTCTTTGTACGGACCAGAACCCGAGATCATGTAAACACAAAAAAAGCCTGAACAAAAGTCCATGCTTAAAGAAACACACACCCTTGATCTCCGGATAGCCCTCCGCGAAAAAGCACGCGGCAGTCCTGCACTTATTCAGATACAGTCCCAGCATAGAGAAGGATCGGCTTTCTCCACACTTCGGCGCTGATGCCTTTTACACATGTTTAACAGCTCCTGTCAGCCTGGCATGTGTGACTCATCATCCGCGCAACCTCTACCTCACTGAGAAAGAGTGAGGATTTATTTATTCAGTTACTCCCAGAAGGTTATCAAAGAAAGAATGATCTGTCAAAGGGAACAGATGGAAAATGCGGATAGAGCCAAGCCCTATCCGCATGCGGTTAGCGATTATTTTTCTTTTTTTGTACAGCTTCTTGAAGCGGATCATCTTTAAGAGCTGAACCGGCATCTTCAAGAGCTCCTTGGATTACGTTTTTTTCTTTTTCAGAACGTTTACCTTTATCTTTATTAAAGAAAGCCATTCGTATCACCTCTTTTAGAAAATAGGTACATCTTTAAGATGCCTTTTTCTCAGGAAATTATGCGGCTCATTTTTTTATCGGCCAAAGTTCTGTTGCTCAAACATACATTCTCTTGATATATTTGTAATTCAGAGATTTTTGCAAAAGATAAAGGAGAAGCGGGGAAATGACAGGAAAAACACACATCATGGGAGGCATCGCTTCTTGTACCGCAGCGGCTTATTATTATGGATTTGACCCAGTACTCATGGCGGCGTCCGGCGCGGTTGGCGCATTAATTCCCGACATCTGCCACACGCAAAGTAAAATCGGAAGAAGATTTCCTATCTTATCGAAAATTGTCAGTTCCGTATTTGGCCACCGCACCTTTACACACAGCCTGCTGTTTCTGCTCATCATGTTTTTTATCACAGCCACATATATTCCAGATAAAAACATATCAGCAGGGCTGATGATCGGAATGGCAAGCCACTTGGTTCTGGATGCCTGGACAGTGAATGGCATCAAATTGTTATTCCCTTCAACCATTCGCATACGGCTGCCGTTGTATATGAAGACAGGCAGTTTTTCCGAACAGCTTGTGTTGGCCGGTCTGACAATAGCGTCATGCTATTATTTTTATATGCTGTTCCATGGGCGTATGTTTTAAACACGAGTGCTGAAGCTTGTCTAAGAAGACTGTTTTTAGTAGGTTTTACATAAGAAGCATCTTCATGGCAGATGTTCAAGAAAACGTGAGGAGTTATAAATTGATGAAAGGAACCTTTTTTCACAATCAGCGTTTTTTAAGTTTATCCATCTTATTCATGTGGATCAAAACTTATGTGATCTATAAACTGGGTTTTGATTTGCAGATCGACTCTCTATTGCAGGAGCTGATTCTGCTGATCAATCCGCTTAGCTTCATACTCCCTCTATTTGGGATTGGACTGCTTTTAAAAGGCAGCAAGCAGCGCATCTTTTTGCTGATTGCCAATTTGGTTCTGACTGCCATTTTGATCTCCAACACGATTTTTTACGGCTTTTATATCGATTTTATTACCATCCCGGTTTTGTTTCAGGCCAGCAACATGAGCGATATGGGCAGCAGTGTAAAAGAACTGTTCAATCCTTTGTTCATCGCTCTGTTTGCGGATTTGGCTTTTCTTCTGCTGCTCTCCAGAAAAGAGAAGAGTCCCGAGTCGAAAGCGAACCCCCGTACGGTCAAGCGGTACTATGCCGCTTCCTGCGGGATTCTTATATGTACGCTGGGACTTGCAGAAATTGAACAGCCGAAGCTATTGGCACATTCCTTCGACCGGGAAGTGCTCGTCAAAAGTATTGGCCTGTTTCAGTTCCACATCTACGATACCATTTCTCAGACTGTCAATATGAGTGCGAAGGCATTTGCCGATGAAGACAGCCTCTCTACAATCAAAAACTACACTGAGGCTGACTACAGCAAGCCTGATCAAAGCAAGTTCGGACTGGCAAAGGGACGGAATGTGATTTTTGTGACGCTTGAATCGACTCAAAGCTTTGTTCTGAATGAAAAGGTAAACGGAAAAGAAATTACCCCGTTTATGAATGATCTGATGAAAAAAAGCTATTCCTTTGATCATTTTTATCAGCAAACAGAGCAAGGCAAAACGTCTGATTCGGAATTTATCGTCGCTAACTCTCTATACCCTTCCCTAAGCGGCGCCGTCTTTTTTACGAAAAGTGACCATCAATTTCATACGATGTACAAATCACTCAAGCAGAATGATTATTATTCAGCCGTCTTTCACGCCAATCATAAAACATTTTGGAACAGAGATGTAATGTATAAAACGTTTGGGATTGACCGTTTTTTTGATGTCGATGAGTTCCATGTGACTCCTGAAACCTCAACAAGCTGGGGATTAAAGGATAAGGAATTTCTGGAACAGTCAGCTTCTAAACTGAAAAGCCTGCCGCAGCCGTTCTACAGCAATTTCATCACATTGACGAACCATTTTCCGTTTGAAATTGATGAAAAGGATCAGCTGATTGATGAATATGATTCAAGCAGCGACCTGTTAAACCGCTATGTGACGACGGTTCGCTATGAGGATGAAGCACTGAAGCATTTTATCAAAAAGCTCAAGGATGAAGGCTTATACGATAACTCGATGATTGTCTTTATGGGAGATCATTACGGCATATCAGAAGCCCATAATAAAGCCCTGGCTGAGTTTTTAGAAAAAAGTGAAATTACGCCATATGACACCGTCCAGCTTCAGCGGGTGCCGTTTATCATTCATATTCCTGGAATCACTGATCAAAACCCGGAAACAATCTCCGATGCCGGAGGACAGGTTGACGTCAGGCCGACTCTGATGCACCTGCTCGGAATTGATACAAAAGGTGATATTCAGTTTGGCAATGATTTGCTGTCAAACAACCGAACGCCATTTGCCGTGCTGAGAAACGGCAGCTTTATCACGAACGACTATGTATATACGAAAAACACATGCTACAGCCAAAAAACAGGAGAAGTGTTAGAAAATCAAGATGCGTGCGCTCCCTATAAAGAAAAAGCAAATGAAGAGCTGTCTCTCTCTGATAAAATGTTAAATGGAGACCTTCTGCGTTTTTATGGTCAATAAAAAAATCCCTCTACGAGGGATTTTTTTCATGTTTCGTATATCACTTTACCTGTCAGCTTCGTTTGATAGCCATTAAGATGAGACAGGTTGGCCTTATATTCTTCCGATTTCAAGATGCTCTTTACAGCTTCAAGCAGCTGCTGGTGTTTTTTCAAAATGACAATGTCGTATTGTTCCTCGATGAGCGGGATAAAATCAACGCTTCCCATATGTGCCGCGTGCTGCGCCCCGATTCCCGCGTCTGCCTGTCCCCTCGAGACTTGGGAGGCAACAGCATAATGATCAGTCACAATGTCACTGTAGCCCTTGACGTCTGAGGGTGTCACATCAAGCAGACCAAGCTGTTCGTCAAGCAGCACTCTTGCGCCCGATCCTTTTTCTCTGTTGATGATGCGGATGTCGGTTCGTTTCAGGTCATCCCAGCCTTGTATGTTTTTCGGATTTCCTTTTTGAACGTATAAGCCGGCTTTGCGAAGGACAACATTCATCTGACAAAACGGTTCGCCTGACAGAATGCGTTTGACATAAGGCGTATTATATTGAGCGGTTTCCGCATCGTACAGATGCAAGCTGACAATGTCGCATTTGCCTTGGTACATGTCAATGAGGCTGTTTAAGCTGCCTTTGTATTGGCGGAACGGCGTCTCTTGAATGGCATTTTCCAAATGCTTGCTGAGCAGATCCATCGATATATCCTGTCCGCTGATGACGACATTCCGCCTTCCCTCCGGCATCGGCTCCTGTGCCTTTCTCGGCTCTTCGGGTGAAGACACAGGCTGAGACATTCTCATGTTCGCCTTATATTGCTTTAAATCTGCTTCATCGACACGCATCTGCCTTCCGACACGGTAAGCAGGGATCATGCCTTTTTTAATCAAATCATAAACGGTCAGCTTTGATACCTTCAGCAGACCAGCAACTTCTTCTATCGTATAGGAAGAGGTTTCATTCATCATCATCACTCTCCTATTTCATTATACCTTTTCGGAGAATGTAAAAAAACCCACATAACCCAAACATAATCAGTTATAATTGGATATAACTAATTATAAGGGGTGCAATCATGTTTAAGAAGTATTCCATTCTGACCGCAGCATTAACTGTTTTTCTGCTTGCAGCAGCCTGCTCTGCCAGCCAGTCATCAAGTGACAATGAGAAAGAAGTGACCTTAACTGTCTCAGCAGCTGCCAGTGCCCAGGATGCACTCGAGGAAATTCAAAAGAATTACGAGAAAACCCATCACAATATTACAATCCAAGATAACTTTGGCTCATCAGGTGCCTTGCAAAAGCAAATTTCTCAAGGAGCCGGGGCGGATCTGTTCTTCTCAGCCGCTGAGGACAAATTCCAAAAGCTTGTAGATGATGGGGATATCGCTAAAAAAGACAGCACTCATTTAGTCGGAAATGAAATTGTGCTCGTTGTGCCTAAGGATGGAGATTCACCAGTCACAGGCTTCGACAATCTGACTGATTCAGAAAAAATCGCTCTTGGAACCCCGGAATCCGTGCCGGCAGGAGCATATGGAAAAGAATCACTGACAAAGCTGTCTCTATGGGACAAAGTAAAAGATAAGATCGTGTACGGAAAAGACGTTCGCCAGGTTCTTTCATATGTAGAAACAGGCAATGTAGACGCAGGTGTCGTTTATAAAACAGACGCGCTGATCTCTAAGAAAGTCAAAATCGTCGATGAGACAAAAGCTGATACACACAGCCCGATCGTTTACCCGTTAGGAATTGTAAAAGATACGAAACACCATAAGGAAGCGAAGCAATTTTACGATTACCTGCAAACTGACGAAGCGATGAAAGTGTTTGAGAAATATGGTTTTACTGCTGAATAACATCAGCACTTCAGAATTTTTCACGCCGGTTATGCTTTCTTTTCAAGTGGCGGCGGTCGCCGGAATCGCGGTGATCATTCTCGGAACTTTGGCAGGGGCATGGATGTCACGAGCATCATTTTTCGGAAAAACCGCACTCGAAACGATTTTTATGCTTCCTCTCGTTCTTCCGCCCACCGTTGTCGGTTTTATTTTGATCGTCATGTTTGGAAAGCACAGCTTCATCGGACAAACAATCGAATGGATCTTTCATCAGCCCGTCATTTTCACCTGGTGGGCCGCTGTGATTGCTTCTGCTATCGTGGCTTTTCCGCTTATGTATCAATCGGCCAAAACCGGATTTTCCGATATTGACCCCGATATAGAGGGAGCGGCAATGGTAGACGGCGCAAGCAGATGGAAGGTTTTTATCCATATCTCCATTCCGCTGGCGTATCCATCGTTGCTGACCGGAAGCATTCTCAGTCTGGCGCGGGCGCTCGGTGAATTCGGCGCCACCTTAATGTTTGCCGGGAATATCCCGGGTGTTACCCAAACGCTGCCGACAGCCATTTATGTCGCTTTGGATTCCGGCAACAACGCACTTGCATGGGCGTGGGTCGTCTGTATCATCGTCATTTCTTTTCTGATGCTGTTTTTGATTCAACTGAAAAAAACACATTAAAAAACTCCCCGTACTTAGACGGGGAGTTTTTGATTAAAACAGAAGCTCATCGGGGTTTGGACCGACACGTTCATCTTTATTTAACGCATCAATCTTGTCCATGTCTTCTTGAGACAATTCGAAATCAAAAATATCAGCGTTTTCGATAATACGGTGTTCTTTAATCGATTTTGGAATCGTTACAACTTCATGCTGAAGATCCCAGCGCAAAATCACTTGTGCTACAGATTTATTATATTTTTCAGCGATCTGTGTCAGCACGTCGTTATCAAGCAGCTGGCCCTGCATAAGCGGAGACCATGCTTCCAGCTGGATGCCTTGTTTTTTGCAGTAGTCTCTTAATTCTTTTTGCGTCAAACGAGGGTGAAATTCAACTTGGTTCACCATTGGTTTGATTTCAGCATCTTTCAAAAGCTCTTCTAAATGATGAACTTGGAAGTTGCTGACGCCGATCGCGCGGATTTTGCCGTCTTTGTACAGCTTTTCAAGCGCGCGCCATGTATCTTTATACTTATCCTTGCCAGGCCAGTGGATTAAATATAAGTCTAAATAATCAAGCTGAAGTCTTTCCAGGCTTTTTTCAAAGGCAGCAAGCGTTGTATCGTAGCCCTGATCTTCATTCCATACTTTTGATGTAATGAAGAGCTCTTCTCTTGCAACACCGGATTCTTTAATGCCGATGCCTACACCTTCTTCATTTTTATAGACAGCCGCTGTATCAATGCTGCGGTAGCCATTTTTAATCGCAGCTTTAACCGATTCAGTCGCTTCACTTCCGTTTTCTACTTTAAAAACACCAAGACCGAACCAAGGCATTTCAACTCCGTTATGTAGCTTTACAGTATCTTTTAAACTTGTTGCCACTTGAACATCCACCCTTCCATTGAAATGTAAGCGTCTATATTATCTCACATTCCTCTCAGCAGATACCAATAATACGCTTAAGAGCCTCTTTTTGCTTCTTTTTTCATACGGACGTTTTTTATTTCATAGTAAACAATACGCATTTGTACTATTTTTTTCCTATTTTATCAATTATAAGATTATTTAGACAGTGAGCAGGGTAAGCGAATACTGTAGCCCACAAAAACATAGAGGAGGAAACAAATTGAAACGTATTCGTATCCCAATGACTCTTGCACTTGGCGCCGCTTTGACAATTGCCCCTTTGTCCCTTGCCTCTGCTGAGGAAAATCCCGCACCGAAGATCTCACAGAAAACAACAGCCGGAACAGCTGCCGCAGAAGTCGGTTTAAACGTCAACCTTGATTTGCTAGGGATTGCCAACCAAATTTCAGATGCCATTAAATCAGCCCAGAACCGGGACGGTTTTGTGAAAAATCTCATGGAGTCTTCCTTCTACGCATCCGGCCAAAAATATAACGTCATGGTTTTTAACTTAAGCCAGGAATATGAAGATCACTTAAATGGTGTGCAGTTTTACGGCTCGGCCGTTTATGACGGCATTACGTACGGCATTTGGGTATTTGAGGACGGAAGCTTCACAAACAAAGGAGACGGCGGCTGGATCAACTGGGCCTTCAGAGGCTGGTTCGATCGAAACGACAACACTGTCGAATTCCATCGCCCCTAACCTATAGAAAAAAAAGCTGGCGTCAGGGGACTGACCCCATAAGATGAGACAAATAAAAAACACCTTCAAGTTTGAAAACGGATAGTTGTTATCCTTAAATAAGACTTGGAGGTGTTTTTTGTATGGGAACAAGAGTGAGTTATCCGATTGAAGTCAAACAGAAGGCTGTAGAAATGAGATTGGCAGGCGTACCTATGAAAGAGATCATGCAGGAATTGAATATCAAGAATAAGACGCAGGTTCAGACATGGGTTAGATGGCATAAGGCTGGGGATACACATCGATTTGAACAGCCTGTTGGTAAGCAATACACTTACGGAAAAGGTCCGGAGTATTCTTCCGAATTAGAGAAACTGCAGGCAGAGAACCGTTATCTGAGACAACAGAATGAAGTTCTAAAAAAGTACAACGAATTGGAAAGGAAGTTGATAGCCAAACGTCAGTCGAACTTGTAGAAGTATTGCACAGCACAATGACCGTACAGAATATCTGTGTTCATTTAGGTATTTCACGAGCATCTTATTATCGTTGGAAGAAGAACCTGATGAAAGATCATCCCAAGTGCCATTTGGAAAAACAAATCGGCACGTTGTGCCGAGAGCACAAGTATCGATATGGATATCGAAAAATTACAGCTATATTAAAAAAGGGAATGCGTATTAACCATAAAACGGTTCAGCGTATCATGCAGAAAAATCAGTGGCAGTGCCGGGTTAAGGTGAAAAAGCGCAAGAAGAATGGGCAGCCATATGCCGTGGTTGATAATATATTAGATCGGAACTTTCAGTCCGATCATCCTCTTGAAAAACTAGTAACGGATATCACATATTTGCCTTATGGACAGAAACAATTGTACCTTTCCAGTATATTGGATGTATACAATGGAGAAGTAATTGCTTTCACGATTGGAGATAAGCAGGACACAGACTTTGTCTTAAACACACTTGATCAGCTGCCAACACTGCCTCAGAACTGCGTGTTACATAGTGACCAAGGATCTGTGTATACATCTTATGAGTATCAGAAAGCTGTTAAAACAAAAGGCATTACCATGAGCATGTCCCGCAAAGGGACGCCCGCTGATAATGCCTCCATCGAATCGTTTCATTCCTCACTAAAGTCTGAAACGTTCTATCTTAACAGCATTAATCGAACCACGACCGCCATCGTAGAACGCACTGTCAAAGAATACATTTATTATTATAACAACATTCGTATTCAAACGAAACTAAACAGCCAATCACCGATAAGCTATCGGCAATTGGCTGTATAAAAGGTGTTTTGATCCCTGTCTCAAAAACGGGGGTCAGTCCCCAGATGCCAGCTTTTTTTCTTGGAATTATTCGCCGCCTTCTAGCATTGCGGCTTCCACATCATTAATATATTGGCGAAGCTCATGAGAGATGTCCCGGGAAATTTCCCGCTCCTCAAAGAGCGTCTGAATCTCATTTCTGATCGCCTGCACAGCCTTCAGCTTCACTTCCAGCTTCTGATTTTCAAAATGGGCGTTCGATTTATGTTCGTGATGGCTGTGCTCCAATCTGAAAATTAATTGTTTATAAAACGAGATGACCGAGAAAAATACTTCCTTATGTTCTTCCGGTATATGCTTTTCCAAATGTCCTATCGCAGCTTTAGCCGTTTTAACCCTAGTTGCTCTCATTAATCCCTCTTCGTTTAAAATCGACATCTCCGGCTTTTTATGTTCTCCGAAGAAAATCCAATACATCAGACGTTTCAGCCTTGTTTTTGATAAACCGACTTTAAACGGGTTGGCATACAAAATTTCCAATTCATTAAACCGTTCTTGCAGAGCGTTTGCCGTTTCTTCCGGGATGTCTCCCCGCTCCAGCAGTTTCATCAGTTCTTCCTGCTCGGCTTTAATCCCTTGAGCGCGGACTTTCCGTTCATACTTTTTTATGCGGGTTGACGTAGTATATTGCTGAAAACGAAGGTTTTTCATTTTCTCATTGTATTCGGCAATGACCGCAAGAGACGCCGTTTTGTTTGTATCATTCATGTCTTCTTTAATCGTTTTGAGAGCCGTTTTAATCAGCTTGCGTCTCGCCGTCAGCAGCTTCTTATTTTTTTCTTCGTCCTCTTCTTCTTTTTCAGTCAGAAGCGGAAGCACGAAGGTGGCAATAACAAGCGTGCATAAAATGACGCCTGCGGCTAAAAAGAGAATCAGATTTCTTTCCGGAAACGGTGTGCCATCCTCCAGGAAATATGGGATGGAGAATGAACCTGCAAGCGTAACCGCTCCCCGCACACCTGAAATGGAAATTAACAATGTAGAACGAAGTCCCGGCTTATAAATGGTTTGATCTTTATTAAAGAACCACTTGCCGTTCCAGAAGAACAGCACCCACAGAAATCTAAGAAGCATTAACGTAAATGTAATGACCAGAATATAGCCGATCACTTTCATGTTGCTGATCGCTGTATCGTTAAAAATCACCGAAATGACATCCGGAATCTGTGTGCCAAGGATGACAAAGACAAGACCGTTCAAAATAAATAAAATAATGTTCCACGTACTCGATGAGACGATTTGCAGCTTCACCATCGTCGATTCGAGACGGTCCTGTTCAACCGCATGCGTAATACCGCCCGCCACAACGGCTAAAATGCCGGAAACACCGATTTCCTCCGCTGCCAAATAAATCACAAAAGGCGTCAGAATTTGAATCAGCATGTGCATCGTGACATCCTGCATGCCAAGGCGGCGCAGGAATAGACGAAAGCGGATAATCAAGAACGAAATGACAACCCCGCACAAAAGGCCGCCAACAGAAATAAACACAAAGCTGACAGCTGCTTGCGCCAGTGAAAATGCCCCGGTAACCGCTGCGGCAATCGCAAATTTAAAGGCGACCAGACCTGATGCATCATTCATCAGTCCTTCCCCTTCAAGCAGGCGCAGAATTCCTTTCGGCATCTTCACCCTTCCTGATAATGCGCTGACAGCGACAACATCAGTCGGTGAAAGAATGGCTGCCAGCCCAAAGGCCGCTGCCAGCGGAATATCAGGAATCATCCAGTGGATCGTGTATCCTCCTACAATCACAGTCGCAAATACAAGGCCAAGTGCAAGCAATAAAATGGGAGCTCTTAAATTCCAAAGCTCAGCCCGAGGCGTCCTCTTTCCATCATTAAATAGAAGAGGCGCAATAAACAAGACGAAAAACAATTCCGTGTTTAATTCAAAATGAAGCCCCTGTGGAAATGAGGCGGCAATAATCCCAAGCGCCACCTGAATCAGAGGCACTGGAATAAACGGGATAAACCGATTGACAATGTTAGAAATCGCAATAATAGCCAGTAAAACAAGGACGACTAAAAATATGTCCAAATGCATAACCTCCTTAATCTGCTGCGTATCTGCATGATGAGTTGATCAATATTTGTCCGAAGAGGCTGAGGCTTGCAAAAGATAAAGGATGGCCTTACATCCAATACTGGATTCCGCAGGAGTCTCCTCCACACTAGTCTTCTTTTATAGTACCCTTTTTAGGGTATTTTTTCTCATGATATGCTCATGGTGAACTTTTTTGCCGCAAAGCAAAATCAAAAAGAGACAGGGCAATCCCCCCTGTCTCTCATCTCAATTATGAAAATTCATCCCGTCAGTTGTCGCTTTAATGATACCGGCGCGAATGACGAAGTCACCGAAGTGCTCACCTTCCTCGCGTTCTTTCGCATAGCGGGAAAGCAGGACGCGCAGCTCGCTCAAAATGTCTTCTTCTCCGATATTTTCGCGGTACATTTTGCTTAAGCGGCTGCCGTCAAACGCAGCGCCTAGATACATATTATATTTCCCAGGCGCCTTTCCGATAAATCCGATCTCTCCGAGCGCATGGCGGGCGCAGCCGTTCGGGCAGCCTGTCATGCGAATGGTAATTTCCTCATCACGAAGACCGTTTTCATCAATAATCTCATCCACTTTATCTAAAAGGGACGGCAAATAACGTTCTGCTTCAGCCATCGCCAATCCGCAGGTCGGAAGAGCAACACACGCCATAGAGCTGCGGCGCAGCGCTGTATAATGCTTTCCGTCAGTTAACCCGTATTGATCGATTAATGCGTTGATTTCATCCTTTTTCTCGCTTGGAACATTACCGATAATCAAGTTCTGATTGGCTGTCAGACGGAAATCGCCTGTATGAACTTTAGCAATTTCACGCAAGCCTGTCATCAGCTTATAATCTTCGTAATCCGTCACACGGCCGCCTTCGACAAACAGCGTAAAATGCCATTTATCCTCAATGCCTTCCACCCATCCGTAGCGGTCGCCGTTATGATCAAAATGGTACGGCTTCGCTTCTTCCAGGCTCCAGCCGAGACGGTTTTCCAATTCCTCTTTCACTGTTTCCAAACCGAGGCGGTCAACTGTGTATTTGAAACGGGCATTTTTACGGACGGAACGGTTTCCGTAGTCACGCTGAATCGTAATTGTTTTTTCAGCAACGTCATACATTTGTTCAGGGCGGCAGAATCCAATTACCTTGGCTAACTGCGGATATGTCGCTTTGTCGCCGTGCGTCATTCCCATACCGCCGCCGATTGCCACGTTAAAACCGATGAGCTTGCCGTCTTCCACAATCGCAATGAATCCGAGATCCTGCGAAAAGACGTCAATGTCATTTGACGGCGGAACCGCAATACCGATTTTGAATTTCCGCGGCAGGTAAAGCGGCCCGTACATCGGCTCGACTTCTTCTGCGTCAGGCGTGCCGGCCACTCTTTCCTCATCAAGCCAAATTTCATGATACGCTCTTGTTCGGGGCAGGAGATCATCACTTAATTTTTTGGACCATTCGTATACTTCGGAATGGATTTCAGACTGGTAAGGATTCGATGCGCACATCACATTCCGGTTTACGTCCCCGCAAGCCGCGATTGTATCCAGAAGAGCCGAATGGATCGTCTGAATGGTTTTTTTCATGTTCCATTTTAAAATCCCGTGCATTTGGAACGTTTCACGCGTCGTCAGCTTTAGGGTGCCATTACCGTATTTCTGCGAAAGATCATCCATCACGAGCCATTGCTCAGGCGTCGATACGCCGCCCGGCATACGGACGCGCAGCATGAACTGATAGGCCGGTTCAAGCTTTTGCTTTTGGCGTTCATTGCGGAGATCGCGGTCATCCTGCAAATAACTGCCGTGGTGTTTCATCAGGCGGTTGTCATCATCCGGAATTCCCGCACTGATCCGATCCAGCATCACTTCTTTTAGTGTGCCGCGCAAATAATCGCTTTCTTCTTTAATGCGCTCGACGTCACTTGGAGAGCCGTCCGGTGCTTTTAAGATTTTGGTCACCATGTTGAAAAACTCCTTTCAGGTCAAATCAGTATACATCACGCTGATAACGTTTTTGCTGCTGCATATCGGCAAGATAAACTTCCGCTTCTTCACGGGTCATATTGCCTTCTTTTTCTATAATTTCCAAGAGTGTGTTATGGACATCGTGTGCCATGTGCTTTTCATCTCCGCAAATGTAAACAGCCGCTCCTTCTTGAAGCCATTCAAACAGTTCTGCGCTCTGCTCAAGCATGCGGTGCTGCACATACACTTTTTCTTCCGTATCGCGTGAGAACGCTACGTCCATTTTTGTCAGCACGCCGTCTTTCAGCCAATTCTGCCACTCTGTCTGATATAGGAAATCTGTGACAAAATGCTGATCACCGAAGAACATCCATGCTTTTCCTTCAGCTCCCGTCTCCTCGCGCTCCTGCATAAAGGAACGGAACGGCGCAACGCCTGTCCCAGGGCCGACCATGATAATCGGTGTTTCAGGATCCTTCGGAAGCTTGAAGTTCTGATTATGCTGGACATAAACCGGCAGTGTGTCTCCCGGCTGCAGACGCTCCGCGCATAAAATCGAGCAGACGCCTTTTCGTTCGCGGCCATGCGCGTCGTACCGAACTGCACCAATCGTTAAATGCACTTCATCCGGGTTTGCGGATAAGCTGCTCGCAATTGAATAGAGGCGGGCCGGCATTTTTCGAAGAATGGATACGAACTCCTGCGCCGTTACACTGAACGGGCCATAATCCCGGATCAGATCAAGCAAATCGCGCCCTTCAATATACGCTTTCACTTTACCCTCATTTCCCGGTGCTAAAAGCTCTCTAAGCTCCTCGCTTCCCGTCAAATGAGCAGCCTGTTCAAGAAGCGGCTTTGTGAGAACAGTAATTTCATAATGAGAAATCAGCGCTTCTTTCAGCGGGCGGACATCGCCTTGCTTATTCAGCGTCACAATCTCTTCGGGATCCCAATTCATTTCCTGAAGCAGCGCATCGACAAGCTCCGGATCATTTTCCGGATAGACGCCGAGGCTGTCACCAGGTTCATACGTAAGGCCTGATCCTTCAAGAGATAATTCCACATGGCGTGTTTCTTTATTTGATCCGCGGCCGTTTAAATTTAAATTTTCTAACACTTCCGCCCGAAACGGATTTGTTCTTGAATACGCAGATTCACCAGTTTGAGGCGCTGCGGCCGGCGCAGGCGCGGCGCTTCCGCCCTCAGCTTCACTTAAGCCCTCAAATACGCTTTCCAGCCATTCAGCAGCCGGCTCATCATAATCCAAATCACAGTCAACGCGCGGAGAAATTCGTTTCCCGCCAAGCTCTTCTAAGCGCTGATCAAATTCTTTTCCTGTCTGACAGAAGAATTCGTATGAACTGTCACCAAGCGCCAAAACAGAAAAGCGAAGATCATCAAGCTTAGGCGCCCGTCTTCCGTGCAAAAATTCGTGAAACGACAGCGCGTTATCAGGCGGCTCACCTTCGCCATGCGTACTGACGACAATCAGAAGATTGTTAATTTTCTTGAGCTGGTTCGGCTTAAAGTCGCTCATGGATGAAACGGTGACTTGAAAGCCTCGCTCCTCAAGCTGCTTGCCGGCGTTCTCTGCAAGCCCTTGTGCGTTTCCCGTCTGTGAACCGTAAAGGACGGTGACTTCTTTTGAAATGGCCGGTGCCGTTACACCCGCAGACACAGCAGCCGGCGCCCCCGATGTTTCCAGGACGGAAACAGATTGCGCTGATAAATAGCCGCTCAGCCAGATTTTCTGAGATTCTGTCAAGGTTGGCAGAAGGCGGTTAAGGAGCTCTGCCTGCTCCTGATTAAACGGACTGTTCATTACCTGAAGTTGCAACGTATCCACCTCACAAAATTGTATAAACTGATCGAAATAGTATCTAATTGAACTTTACCGGAAGACACACCGCAAGTAAAATATATTTACATGATGATAACGATTAAGATTATTAATGATAAAACCCCTTTGTCTCATTTAAATGAAGAAAAAAGAGAAGGCACCCTTCTCTTTCAATCAGCACTCTTATATAAATGAGGGGGCACAGCACTCACAAACGGACTTGGTTCACCGATAGAAGAAACGGTCAGCCCGTGCATGGCCCGGGTGCAGGCAGTGTACAGCAGCCTCCGGTCGTGCTCTGTTCTATATTGTTCTTCTGAGGCATCATAGACAAGTACTGCGTCAAACTCAATTCCCTTCGCTAAATAAACCGGAATAACACAGACTCCCTTTTGAAACGTTTGGTTTTCTTTATGAATCAGCCGAATATCGGTATATTCGCTTATTTGAGCGTGTGCCTGTCTTGACTGCTGCGCCGTTTTGCAAATAACAGCAATGGTTTCATGCCCTTTCTTTCTAAGTCGCCCAATTTCTCGCATAAGCTTTTGACAAAGATCCTCGCGACCCTCGCTTTTTAACACGCAGGGCATTTCCCCATCTCTGTTAAAAGGCTCAATGTCCGCTCCGTCCTGCAGCAGCGCTTTTGTCAATTCCACAATTTGTCTCGTTGATCTGTACGTTCTTTTTAAACGGACACACTCAGCCTGCTCTTTTTCAAAGCCGGCATCCATACGTGCTGCACCGTTTATCGCATGGGCGTAAATAGACTGATTGATATCCCCGAGCACCGTCATGCTGGCAGACGGAAAAATACTCCTTATATACGCCATCTGGAATGGAGAATAATCTTGAGCTTCATCGATAAATAGATGTTTGATCTGCATGTTTTTCTTTCTGCCTTCTAGCAAATCCTGCAAATATAGAAATGGAGACGCGTCCTCATAGAGAAGTTTATTTTCTCCAAATGCCGATCTTGTCAGCTCCCCTATTGCCGCAGTATCCTCTGTTTGAGCTTTGCTTCCCCAGTCAGAAAACAATTGCAGATACAGCTGTTTGACATCAAGAAACGCCAGCTGCCTGACCGCCTGTTTAATTGCTCTGAAGGCCTTTTTTACAATCATGGCGGCAAGCAGCTGCTGTTCTCTCTGATGATCGTTAAATGTACTCTCACTAAACCGTTTCTTTGCCTGCAGCTTTTTGTACACTTCCAAATATTCCTCTTTGTCGAGAAGCTCGGCTTCCTGAACGACCCAATCCTTTCGCCGTTCCTTTTTCTCCAGCTTGTTAAGCTCACTCAGCAGCCAATTTGCCGTTTGTTCCATCCGGTTCGGAATGGACAGGCTTTGATCAAGCGAGTAAAAATACGCTTGGACTTGTTCCTTTGTGATCAGTTTTTGTCCGCGGAAAACGATATTTTTAAAGATCATTCCTTCAGAAGACAGCCTGCTGGCGTATTCATCAATAAATTGCTGAAAAGATAAGCCTGCCTTCCACGTGATTCCGGCAAGCCTTGATTGAAAACTGTCATCTTTTGTTTTGGTCAGGCAATATTCCAGCTGATCAAAGGGGCTTTCACATTGAAACTTGCGGCCAAGCCGATGCTCGATATATTCCTGAAACGTCGCCTGTTCCATATTTTCTTCGCCTAATTCAGGCAAAACAGAGGAGACATAGCTG
The DNA here is from genome assembly GCF_037964915.1 of Bacillus sp. FSL K6-1012. Taxonomy (NCBI): domain Bacteria; kingdom Bacillati; phylum Bacillota; class Bacilli; order Caryophanales; family Bacillaceae; genus Bacillus; species Bacillus sp. FSL K6-1012. The sequence goes on from NZ_CP150175.1 coordinate 3,457,575, forward strand.
TTAAACAAAAAGTTTGGGGAAAATAAAACGATTTGTCCAGCATCAATTACACCGCGGTGCCTGTATAACAAATAAGCGACACGCTGGAGCGCTGCTGACGTTTTTCCGCTGCCTGCCGCACCCTGCACAATCAGAAATTTGCTTTTTTCATTTCGGATAATCTGATTTTGTTCTCTCTGAATCGTAGACACGATGTTTTTCATTTGTGTATCAGAGTGATGGCTTAATACCTCTTGCAGCATTTCATCGCCGATCGTCATATCAGTATTAAACATCGCTTTGAGAGCGCCGTTTTTAATAATAAACTGGCGCTTCAGCACCATTTCCCCTTCTATCGTTTCGCCGGGAACCTCATATTCAGCTTTTCCTGGGGAATAATTATAGTAAAGGCTTGATATCGGTGCTCTCCAATCATAAATCAGAAAGTGTTCCTCCTGCTCATCCATACAGGATGCTAAACCGATATAGATCTGCTCCGCCTGTTTCTCGCCGTTTTCAATAAAATCAATCCGGCCGAAATAAGGCGATGCTTTTAATTGATGAATTCGTTTGAGCTGCTGATCCATATGCCGATGATTCCGTTCCCGATCAGACAGCAGCTCTGCCTGCTGCTTAATGCTTGCCATCGTTTCAACCGCTTCATGGACGTCATCAAAGTTAACCGTGACATCCTCCCAGAAGTTTTTTCGTAATCCGATAATATCATGCTTTAATCCGCCCGCGGACGTTTCGAGAAGCCGCTCTTTATTCTCGAGCTCCTGCAGTACATCATCTATTCTTGACTGCTCTTCTTTCCATTCCTTATCATGCTGATTCATGAACGGCACCTCCAGAAAATAGTTGACAAACGAAGAAGAAATAATGTAAAATAGAATTGGATATATATTTAATATATGATAAAAACAGGCAAATACAATTTATAATAGCACATTCACCCAACATCGTTCAAGGTTTGGGTTATTTATATGCATAAAAAAAACGATTTCAACTCGAAATCGTTTTTTTTATTTTAAGATTTCACTGTTGTACGTGCTTTTTAAGGTTGCGAATCTTCTCTTTCATCAGTATCGATTCCTTATAACATTCAATCTTCCATATGAAAATATATCTTTTTCATTTTAAAAACACACAGAGCTTTGCCGTGTTTATCAGTTCATCTCACGTGAAGAGTGACTAAACTGGCTGTATTATCATCCATATAGCAACTAAAATCAATAGCCTTCCATCCTTGCTATCATACCTATAGACGCAGTAAAATAGTCATTTTTTATCCAATTTCGACATATTTCAACAAAATGAAGTTTCTAATTCGGGAGATTAGGACGATGTTACATTATTTCTCATGGTTTATGATATGAACATGAAGAAAGAACCAGAATAAGCTAGGAGGAAATACTCAGTGAAGAAAAAGCTATATATGATGTTGCTGGCTTTCGTCGTAGCCGTAACAAGTTTTACGGCTATTGACCTAGTAAACAACAAAGCAGAAGCTAAAGATTGGGTTAAAAAAGGTCAAATATGGAGTACTCATTACCATTCGGGCTCATTTAAAAACTATACTTACTCGCCAACTTTTCATATTTATTATCCAGGGCAAGGAACTTGGGCCAACATTACGGCAAACGGATCAGGCAGCGGGAAAATTACAGCAACTCTGCAACAAAAGACAAATAAAGGCTGGAAAAATGTGAAAACTTTTTATGCAAAGAAAAAAGGCTCTACAAATTTAAGTTACAAACAAGCTTCTAAAAGCTACAAAACAAATTACAGATTCAAATTCACTAACACAGGAACTAAAAAGACCATCAGCTATACATTTTGGGCTACTTATTAATTTCAAACAACTTTGCTCTGCGTGGTCAGCATTTGAAAAGACTTTGATCCAGCTGGCTGCAATAAAAAAACCTCTCCGACATGGATGAGGTTTCTTTTATTTACTGGCTATCTAAGCGAAAATAACGGTTTGGCAGCTTCCAATTGAACATATAAGAACAAACGCGGCATACGACGAGCACAAAAAACAGCGCGTATAAACCGATCGAGTTTCCGGTCCAGCCCAAGCCGACGATTAAACCGCCGAGCGCCGCCCATACCGCATAGATTTCCGCTTTCAGCACGAGCGGCTTGCGCCCGGCAAGCAGGTCCCGAATGATTCCTCCGCCGCTTCCCGTCAGCACCGCAGCCACGATAACGGCACTAAGCGGATGCCCCATTTTAACGGCATACAGGGCGCCCTGAATAGCGAAGGCTGCAAGACCAATCGCATCCGATAAATTTCCCCATTTGTTCCAATGCTTCAGCAGCAGCTTTGGAAACAAGAAAACGATCGTGATCGATACCAGAGCGATTTGAAAGTACGCACCCTGCTCCCACAATGCTGACACCGGAACGCCGATCAGCAAATTGCGGATCGCTCCTCCTCCAAAAGCTGTGACAATTCCTAATATATAAACACCTAAAATATCATATTCTTCTTCCATCGCAACAATTGCGCCGCTAACCGCAAACGCAATGATGCCGATCACACTGAGCAGCTCCCAAGCCATTCTGATGACTCCCTTTATATTTGTTAAATTTTCTGACGACCTCTAGATTTTATAACCGCTTCAGGTGAAAATCAATAACATTTTTATGATAAAAAAAGATAAATTTAGAGGGAAAACAGCAAACACCGATCAGCATGGGTTTACCTCTGGCAGCTCCTATCATTTGTACAAGTTAAAAAAGCGCCCTGCATTCGCGGGCGCTTTTTTCTTATTCAGATTTTTCACCTTTTAAAAGGCACATAAAAATGATGATCAGAATAAAAGCAATCAAGGCCAGAAACGGAATGGTTACAAAACCGAACCAGTTAATATATTGACCCGAGCAAGGCACACCGCTTACACATGGCTTGATGCCGCTAAAGCCCGGCACTTTTTGCTCCAGATAATGCATAATCGAAATAAATGCGCCGATAATTGCCATCGGCAGCACATACTTTTTCACGCGTGTGTCACCCTGAAAGGTGGCGATTCCTAAAATCAGAACGAGCGGATACATGAGGATACGCTGGTACCAGCACAGTTCACATGGGATGAACTTTTTGATTTCACTGAAATACAGGCTGCCCAGCATGGCGCTAAGAGCAACAACCCAGGAAGCATATAAAAAAACAATTCTATTTTTCATTCGCTTACTTCCCTTTCAGCTCTTTTTCTATCGTTTCTTTAATTTCTTCATAATCCGAAAAATCACTGATCACTTTATCATTAACGTAAATCGTAGGCGTTGCTTTTATGTTCATTTTATGATTAAGGTCCGAATCCTTTTCCACTGCAGAAGCAAATGTTTCCTTATCAAGATTGTCCTTCAGCGTATCAGGATTTACCTTTGTCGTGCTTTTTGCGATATCACCGAGAACCGCCGGCGTTACCCATTCCTGTTCTGTGTCCGGCTGCTTGTCAAACAGCTTTTCATGAAATGCCCAGAAAGAATCAGGATCTTCTTTCCATACTTCCTCTGAGGCAAGAGCCGCTAACGTTGAGCCTTTTCCATGGAACATGACGTTCACGAAAGAAAATTTCACATCGCCCTTGTCAATAAAGTCTTTTTGGATTTTAGGGAAGATGTCGCTGTTAAACATCTTGCAAGACGGACATTTATAATCTCCGAATTCCACTACCGTTACCGGTGCATCATTTTTGCCAAGCACAGGCTGGCCTTTGATAGACGGCTGTCCTGACACTGCTTCGTTGCCTTGCTCCGTTTTGTTATTAATGATGACAATTGCTGCTAACAAGACAACAACGACAACCGTAAGGATGACCGCGAATTTCGCAGAAGACTGCTGTTTCTTTTTCACTCCGACACCTCATCGTTTTAAAATTAAAAAAGAAGCGGATCTCAATTGACCCACTTCTTTATTTTAACAAGACAACCGTCTATAAGAAAAGCCCGAAATAGTGAATTCTCTCCGACAATTATCTTATTTTGAGGCGCATCACGCGCATAGCGTTTGCAACAGCGAGAAGCGTAACACCGACATCTGAGAAAACCGCCTCCCACATGGTCGCAAATCCAAACGCTCCGAGTAAGAGGAAAATGGCCTTAACACCTAAAGCAAATCCGATGTTTTGCCACACGATTCGCCGAGTCCGTTTTGCAATCCGAATCGCTTCCGCTATTTTTGACGGCTGATCTGTCATCAGCACAACATCCGCGGCTTCTACAGCTGCATCTGACCCGAGTCCGCCCATCGCCGCTCCAATGTCCGCGCGTGCAAGCACCGGAGTGTCATTAATTCCGTCACCGACAAAAATGAGTTTTTCATTCGGGAGCAGCTTCGATTCCAATGCTTCTACCCGCTCCACTTTATCCTCCGGCAGCAGCTCCGCATAAACCTCGTCGAGGCCGAGCTGTTTTCCGACTGTTTCTCCTGTCTGTTTTGAATCGCCCGTCAGCATGACTGTCTGTTTGATACCGAGCGATTTCAAATCTGCGATCGCTTGTTTTGCGTCTTCCTTTACTTCATCTGCTATGATGATCGCCCCGGCATAGCGCTGATCAATAGCCACGTGAACAATTGTACCGGCGTTTTCATCCGGGACGCTCTCAATCTGCTCTCTTTCCATCAGCTTCTTGTTCCCCGCAAGGATTTCTTTTCCGTTCACCTTTGCGAAAATACCGTGCCCGGATATTTCCTCATATGACTCGATTGTGTCCGGGGAAAGCGGCTTCCCATAGGCTTTCCGCACAGATTCTGCAATCGGGTGCTGAGAGTGGAGCTCAGCGTATGCCGCGGCTTTGAGTAAAGTCGCCTTCGAAAAACCTTTCGCAGGTTTGATCTCTGTCACTTCAAAGCTGCCTTTTGTCAGTGTGCCTGTTTTATCAAACACAGCGTATTTGACTTGATGTAAGGCTTCTAAGTAATTGCTTCCTTTCACAAGCACCCCGGCCTTCGAAGCTGCGCCGATTCCGCCGAAGAAACCGAGCGGAATGGAGACAACAAGGGCGCATGGGCATGAAATGACTAAGAAAATAAGCGCGCGGTACACCCAATCAGAAAGTAAAGCGCCAGGAATAAACAGCGGCGGGACAAATGCCAGCAGGGCGGCGATAATGACGACAGCCGGTGTATAATACTTGGCAAACTTCGTGATAAAGTTTTCGGTCCGCGCTTTACGGCTGCTCGCATTTTGAACCAAATCTAATATTTTGGATACCGCGGAATCCTGATAGCCTTTTGTTACTTCTATATGCAGAACGCCGTTTTGATTGATAAAGCCGGACATGACTTCTTGTCCTTCTGCCGCTTTTCTTGGTACAGATTCTCCTGTCAGCGCTGATGTATCAACCATCGCCGATCCCTGCACAACCTTTCCGTCCAGCGGTATGCTTTCTCCCGGGTTGACGACAATGATATCTCCTGTCTGCACGTCCTCCGGAGAAACGGTCTTGATGCCGTCTCCTATTTTCATATTGGCGTAATCCGGCCTGATATCCATTAATGCACTGATCGATTTTCTAGAACGGCTGACCGCGGCTCCTTGAAACAGCTCGCCGATTTGATAAAACAGCATCACAGCAACGCCTTCCGGGTATTGCTGAATTAAAAAAGCGCCGATTGTAGCAAGAGCCATTAAAAAATGTTCATCAAACACTTGTCCGCGGCTGATATTTTTGACCGCTCGAACGACAATGTCTCCTCCGATTATCAAGTAGGCGGCGAAAAATAATAAAAATTCCAGCATTGGGCCGGCATGAATCAAATATGCCGCCGCTCCGAGAAGGACCGCTGCTGCCATTCTGATCAGCATATTGATCATTCTTTTTCGATAACCGTCATCTGCTGATTTCTTTTTATGTTTCGGACGAACTGTTACATGAGGATCAATTGATTTTACTTTTTTCTCGACCTTATTGGTGACCCATTGTTCTTCTTTGCCATCGGCTGAGACAGTCAGTGTGCTTGCTGCAAAGTTAACCGCGCATCCGTCAACGCCTTTGATGCCTTTGACGCCATTTTCGATTTTTTGTGCGCAGTTGCTGCAATCCAAACCGTCCAGAACATATTCCCGCGTCACTTGTTTCATTTGTCTCACCTTACCTTCCGATTTAGGGTTCCCTCATCAAAGCATATGAATGAGTGTGAGTATCAAAATTACATATATGAGCATATACTCATATAATAGTTACATCTATTATATGGTGTTTTCCAAGAAAGTGTCAATGAAAAACAAAACCGGCAAATCACCGGTTTTTATTTTACTTTTTGCAGACGCAGCGCATTCAGAACAACAGATACAGAGCTAAAAGCCATTGCCGCTCCCGCTATCCATGGCGCTAAAAATCCAAGGGCCGCGACTGGTATGCCAAGACTGTTATAGCCAAGTGCCCAGAATAAGTTTTGTTTAATGTTTTTCATCGTAAGTCTGCTCATACGGATGGCGTCCGCAATACTGTTCAGATCGCCGCGAATGAGCGTTATGTCCGCTGTTTCCATCGCGATGTCGGTGCCTGTTCCAATGGCCATGCCGATATCCGCTGTGGCAAGCGCGGGTGCATCGTTGATGCCATCACCGACCATTGCCGTCTGGCGTCCTTCTTTTTGCAGGCGGGAGATTTCCGCTGCCTTTTGCTCAGGAAGGACCTCAGCAATGACGCTGTCAATTCCAGCTTCCTTTGCTATCGCTTCTGCCGTTCTGCGATTGTCCCCGGTCATCATGATGACATCCAGACCCATCTCTTTCAGACGGGTGACTGCCTCCCGCGACGTGTCTTTTATCGTGTCGGCAACCGCTACAAGCCCCGCTGCTGCTCCATCAATGGACACGAGCATCACCGTTTTTCCTTCTCCTTCAAGCTCCTCCATCCGAGGAAGAAAAGCCTCATGCTCAATCCGTTCGCTCTCCATTAACCGTCTTGTGCCGACGAGTATCGTTTTGCCTCCGGCTTCGGCTGAAATACCAGCGCCTACTTTCGCTACAAAATGGGTGAGCTTCGGTATCTCCAGCCCTTTATCTTTCACACCGGCAACGATCGCTTCGCCGAGCGGGTGTTCCGAGCCCGTCTCAGCTGCTGCTGCGAACCGGAGCAGCTCTGTTTCTTCAAAGCCATCGGCCGGAATGGCATCAGTCAGCTTCGGCTTTCCGTTTGTCACTGTTCCGGTTTTATCGAGAACAATGGTATCAAGGCGGTGTGTTTTTTCTAAATGCTCTCCGCCTTTAAAAAGAATGCCGAATTCAGCCGCCCGTCCGGATCCTGCCATAATGCTTGTCGGGGTGGCAAGACCCAGTGCACATGGACAGGCGATGACGAGAACCGCAATAAACTTGCTGATCGCTTCAGCAAAATCACCTGGAGACGCCCAAAGATACCAAATAAGGAACGTGAGGACGGCGATCCCCAATACAATCGGCACAAAAATGCCTGAGATCTGGTCGGCGAGACGCTGGATCGGCGCTTTTGATCCTTGTGCTTCCTCCACAATTTTGATGATATGAGAAAGCGCTGTTTCTTTCCCGACGTTAACAGCCTTGATTTTCAGGAAACCGTTTGAGTTCACAGTCGCTCCTGTCACGCTGTCACCGGGAGATTTGTCAACGGGAAGACTTTCTCCTGTAATCATGGATTCATCTACAGCCGAGCGGCCTTCCAGCACCTCTCCATCGACAGGAATTCGTTCGCCTGGTTTGACATGAACAATATCACCAACAGCCACTTCATCTATCGGGATGATTTGCTCCTGTCCGTCTCTTACGACCGCCGCTGTTTTGGCTTGCAGCTTCATGAGCTTTTTAATGGCATCTGATGAGCGCCCTTTCGCCTTCGTTTCAAACAGCTTTCCTAACAAAATGAGCGTCAGCAAAATCGCGCTTGTTTCATAGTAAAGGCCGTCAGTATGCCCATGGGAACCGAGGCTTCGAATCGTAAGATAAAGACTGTAAGCATAAGCAGCCGTTGTTCCGAGTGCAACCAATACATCCATATTGGCGCTTTTATTTCTGAGCGCCTTATATGCGCCGACGTAAAACGGCCAGCCGATCAAAAACTGCACCGGGGTCGCAAGGGCAAATTGCATCCACGGATTGAGGAATAAATTCGGCACCCAAATGAACGAAGTAAATGTAAAATGGCTCACCATCGCCCACAGCAAAGGAAATGACAGAATAGCTGAAAAGATCAGTCTCGCTGTTTGCTGCCGTTCTTCTTTCTTTTTGGAAGCAGCGGCTTCGCTATCCTCATCGCCTTTCAGCTTAAGTTGATATCCGAGCTTATCAACGACTTCTTTAAAATCGCTGACAGCCGCTTCTTTTGGGTTGTATTCAACTGTTACAGTTTCTAAAGCAAAGTTCACCGGAGCATTTGTAACGCCTTCTAATTTGCTAAGCCTCTTTTCAATCCGATTGGCGCATGCTGCACAGGTCATGCCCTCAATATCAAACTCAGCTTTTTCCGTTACGACGTGATAACCCAGTTTTTCTATTTTTTCTTGGATTGCTTCTGTTCCTGTTTCAGCAGGGTCATAGGTAACATTTGACGTTTCCGTCGCCAGATTCACATTGGCATCCGTGACACCAGGCATCCGCTTCAGGCCTTTTTCAATTCTGGCGGCACACGCCGCACAAGTCATACCAGATACTTGCATCGCAATTTCCTTTTGCTCACTCAATACACTCACTCCTTTATATACACCCGGGGGGTATATAAAAATGAAAGAAATATCGCGCCTTGATGAAGGCGCGATAACGTGAATCAGTTGGCTACATCATAGCCTTGGTCTTCTATCGCATCCGCAATGTCTTTGACTGACACTTTGCCGGCATCAAACGTGACATCAACTTTCCCCGCTTCAAGATTGACATGAACAGCACTAACCCCGTCCAGTTCTCCCACACTCGTTTCAACTGCTTTGACGCAGTGCTGACAAGACATGCCTTCAACTTGCAATGTTTTTTGTTCCATATGAATTCCTCCTGTTTATTCGATCTGTTTTCATCCTACCATACCCCCGTAGGGTATTACAATAATAAAACATGATTATTTCGCTAATTTTTTAAATACGTCTAATAGCTCAGAAATGGCTTGGTCCCCGTCTCCGCTTTTGATGGCGTCTGCTACGCAATGATGGGCGTGATCTTCAAGCAAGTGGAGAGCCACTTTTTGCATTGCCGCCTGAACAGCTGAAATCTGTACAAGAATATCTACACAATATCGATCGTTTTCCACCATATTTTGAATACCTCTGACCTGGCCTTCTATCCGTTTCAATCGGTTTGTAATTTGATCCTTTTCTTTCGAGCTTTTATGGTTTAATGCTTTATGTTCATTATGCTTCTCCATGCGCACACCTCTGTTTCATATATTAATTCCCATTATACTGATTGTCCAAACCGTTGTCTAAGCTTGCGGCGGCAAAAAAAGCCACTATGCAGGTTTTACCATTTGAAGATAAGGGTATATACCTTTATCAAAGCACTTTTAAAAGGGGAGAAGAAAAGTGAATACGATACAGGTAGGGATATTAGGGTACGGACTGTCAGGCTCGGTCTTTCACGCGCCGCTGCTTGCCGTTCTGGACGAGTATCATATCAGCAAGGTGATGACATCGCGAACGGAAGAGGTGAAGCGTGATTTCCCTGATGCCGAGGTAGTGCATGAGCTTGAGGAGATGACAAATGATCCGGCAATTGAGCTTGTCATCGTCACCACTCCGAGCGGCCTCCACTACGAGCACGCATTGGCATGCATTCAGGCGGGCAAACATGTCGTTATTGAAAAACCGATGACAGCCACTGCTGAAGAAGGGGAGAAATTAAAAAAAGCGGCCGACGAACGAGGCGTCTTGTTAAGCGTATACCATAACAGGCGATGGGATAATGACTTTTTAACAATTAAGAAACTCATTGATGACGGGTCTCTAGAAGATATCAATACATATCAGGTCTCCTATGATCGATACAAACCTGAGATTCAAGCAAGATGGCGGGAAAAAGAAGGGGCTGCCACCGGTACGCTGTATGATCTCGGCTCTCATATCATAGACCAGGCCCTGCATTTATTCGGAATGCCTAAAGCTGTAACCGCAAAAGTCATGGCTCAAAGAGAACATGCTGAAACCGTTGATTATTTTCATCTGACAATGGATTACGGCAAGCTTCAAGCCATTCTATACGCCGGATCAATCGTCCCGGCAAACGGGCCGCGTTATCAAATTCACGGACAGCAATCAAGCTTTATCAAATACGGGATTGACGGACAGGAGGATGCCCTCAGAGCCGGGAAAAAACCGGAGGATGACAGCTGGGGTGCGGATGATCACGAGTCTTACGGTCAGCTGACAACTGTTCATGGCGAGAACAAAAAAACAGAAACCATTCCATCAGTTAACGGCTCTTACCTTACCTATTACCGCAAAATAGCGGACAGCATACGCGAAGGCGCGCCGCTGCCTGTCACAGCTGAAGAGGGAATTGATGTCATCCGGATCATTGAAGCGGCTGTGAAAAGCAGTGAAGAGAAACGGACCATTTCGTTAGAACAATAAATAAAGCCTCCCTTTATACGGGGAGGCTTTTTCATTAGAATGTTTTTCCTGCTTCTTTTGCACGGGCAATCGCATCTTCTTTGATTTGCTGTGCTTTGTCAGGCTCTGCATTATGACCCTCTACGAAAATGCCATCGAAGGATGGAACGCCGAAGAAGTTCATCATGATGCCAATGTAACGGTGGCCCATTTCCATTTCAGCCGCAGGGCCTTCTGAATAATAGCCGCCGCGCGCTTGAATGTGAATCGCTTTTTTATCAGTTAACAAGCCGATAGGACCTTGTTCAGTATATTTGAAAGATTTTCCTGCTACTGCAACTGAATCAAGGTACGCTTTCATCACCGGCGGGAATGAGAAGTTCCATAATGGTGTGACGAACACATATTTATCAGCTGATGCAAATTGATCGCTAAGCTCTCCTAAACGGCCCACTTTCTCTTTTTCGTTTTCAGAAAGTGCATCGCCGGACTGGAGCTTGCCCCAGCCGCTGAATACATCAGCATCAATGTGAGGAATGTTTTCTTTGTACAAGTCGATATGTACAACTTCATCATTTGGATTTGCTTCTTTGTATGATTCGATGAACGCTTTACCGGTTGCCATGCTGTAAGAAGTCGCTTCATCATGCGGGTGAGCAGTGATATACAATACTTTTGCCATTTTTACCAGCCCTTTCAATTTTAAAATTACACATCCGTTATTATCATTCAGACGCGTCATGATTATTCTTTATCTCTTAAACCTTATTATAGGTGCAATAAAAATTGCTTTCAAGAAAAATATCTCGAATTAAAGATTTTTTTAAATCCGTACGAACAGCTTACTTTTCATAAGCTGTTCGCAAACCTGTATACAATGTGTAGAGCTCCCCGCTGATTCGCGGATAATACGGAAAACGCGGCACTTCTACAACAGCGGGCGGCATTTTCATCAGTACTGATTGCTCAGCCTGTTCAAAAAACGCTCTCAAATGGTTTATTTCTTCTTCAGAAACCGGAGAGGGCGGACGATGATGGGCTTGAGCCGAGAGCAAATAATAACCTAAGTGCTGTACTCCAGAGATCGCCGCCCACAGCGTATCCGCTTTCGCTTTTGGAAAATCTCCAAGTGCTTTATCATATGCATCCCGAAGCCTGACTAAGCTCACTCTAAGCTGATGTCCGTCTATTTGCTGTCCGGCTAACAGTTTCTCCATAAACTGCCCTTCCAGCCTGATCACTTCCCTCATGTATTCAGGCAGGCGTTTTGCTGAAAAACGTCTCCACAAAAGCATCGTTCCCAATAGGCCAATTGTGCTGCCGACAGCCACATCGGTCAGCCTCGCCGCTATAAAATAACCGGCCCCCAAGCCGCCATGCATGCTTTCTGTGATAACAAGCGCGTTTGCGGTCAGAAAAGGAACAGCCAAAGCATAATTGCGGACAATCAGCATTTCAAGAAGAAATTGAAGCATTGTGATACATAAAGCGATATACACGCCGGATGGCTTAAAGAACAGGATCGCTCCTGCCAGCATCACGCCAATTACGGTTCCTGCCGAACGCTGAATGGCTCTTTGCAGCGTAAAGACAACAGTCGTGCCCAGCATCACCGCCGCTGCCGAGAGCGGAATCCAGTAAGAACGGTGAAAACCGAAAGCATTGGCAAACAAAGCCGCCGCAAACAGCACAATCCCATACTTTAATGCCCGAATCAAAACAGGTGACTCCCAGTCAAAGGCATTTCTCAGAAAGTAATAGGAGGATGGCAGACGGCTTGGCTCCGCGTCCGATGGATCATCATTCCGCCCTGAAGCGATACTCAACACCTCGTTGATTTCTTCATACAGCTTCCGGGCTGGCTCCGCTTCATCCTCCTGAATAGGAAACGCATCGGAAACACGAGATTGCCCCAGCATGTCGGCAGTTTGGCGAAGTGCCTTTGCGCTCTGGGCCTTATCTGCGTTTGGTGTTTCGGCAGAAAAATGAATAATCGAGATGAAGAGATCATCCGCTTTTTCCAGCAAGCGGATAAAACGTTCATCATGAGGCGATTTTCTCCATCTATTCCCTTTGCCGAGCACCGTTTGACGGGCTGTTCTCAGCATCAGCACGGTCTGATGCTGCGCGTTATGAAAATCAGGAGTTCCGACATCGGAAAGGCAGGATGCAAGCTGGCGGTATGTTCTTTTCAGCACTGTATTTTCCGGTCCATGCCTGTTATTGATCCAGCCAATCAAGGCGATTCCTGTGGCGAAAAGCCCGCCGGCAAATGTCAGTCCCGCTCTGAACGGAGCTTCTGAAGGATCTGCCGGCAAACCCGAGCTCACCAAAAAGGCAAGGACAAAAAACATCGGTGCTGGCCCTTGTATCCCAAGCGCGCCAAAAATAAACATTGCAGCTGCCCCGATAAGCCCCAGAACAGCCGCCATGCTCCAGAAAGTCCCTGCCAAAAGCGTCCCTAATCCAAACGATGCGGCGATCCCCAATGAAACTAACAGCAGCTTCAGAATACGTTTCGTATACGATTCCCCGCCTGCATATAAAAAAACAAAGCCGCCGATGCTAGCGGTCAAACCGAAATCCGTGTGTCCCGACATTGCGCCGACAAACACAGGAAATCCTGAAGCGACGCCTGACCCGATTGCCTTTTTCCATGGGAAAGGGGTTGCATGAATGCGAAAGGCATCCTTGACGACACTTGGCACTGTTCTTCGATTTTGATCAGAAGACTTGTTCATATTACATAACCCTCTTTAACGACATGATGTTGGTCTCTTCCCGTTTATTCGCCATAGTATGCCCAGAAACAGACCCATCTTCTCATTGGATATGCTCTCATCAAAAAAGACAGAGACATATCTTCTCTGCCTTCATTACACAAGTTTTTTCGCAATGTCATGCATTGGTTTGATCCAGTTGCTGTATGTCAGCTCAGCCGCCTTTTTCCGGTTCTTCTCCTTATATGCCTGAATGATTTGGTTATGTTCTTCAATAGAATTCTGCGGAGACTTGAAAAAAAGGTACTCAAGCCGAAGAATATGCATGTGAAGAACTGAGGTAAAATTGCGGATATATTCATTATCAGCCGCCTCAATTATCACATCATGAAACGCTTTATCAATGCCAAGCACTTCATAGATTTCGTTTCGGTCAATTGCCGCTTTCATTTCGTGATTGATGGCTGTCAGTTGCTCTATATGAGACGAATGAATGTTTTCAATTGCCAATTCGGCAGCGGTGGATTGGAGAGACGCCATCGGCGGATAGACTTTGAAGACATCATTTTTTTCAATCTGTGAAATTCTTGTTTCTTTCCCCGGAGACATTTCAACAAACCCCTGCATCTCTAATAATTGCAAAGCCTCTCTGACCGGTGTTCTGCTGACGCCAAGCGCTTTGGCCAACGCATCGTCATTCAATTTTTCTCCGGGCACAAGCACTCCTTCCACGATCCATTTTTGAATTTGCTCAAAAGCAAGCTTTTTGGCAGTCTGCCGTTTCGGCTTCGGGGCATTGGACGGTATCGGCACAAAGCATCACCTCTGAATATGGGTTTTGTTTTTTAATGCTGCCGTTTTGCCGGCACTTTTCTTCTGTGAAAGGACAAAAATCATGACTAAAATGCATGCCGCTCCTGCTGCTTGAAACAACCCAAAGGACACGCCAAGCCAAAGAATAGAAGACGCGACTGCGGCAACCGGCTCAGTGCATCCCAGCATGCTCGCTTCTTGCGGGAATAAATATTTCAAACTTTCTAGGTACATGCAGAATCCCAATAACGTTCCGAAAATAACAATAAAAGCCACCGATACAATTCCAGAAACCGTCCAGCCTTCTGCCTGTACTGCCCAAGGCGGATGAATAAAGCTCATGCCGACGCCCCCGATCAGCATCCCCCAGCCAATGACGAGAGCCGACCCCCATGTTTTCAAAAGAGAACTGGAATACAGCGTATAGAAGGCAAGTGCGCCAGCAGAAAGAAGACCCCATACAACAGATAAAGGAGAAACTGTTAAATTGCTGATGTTTCCATTCGTCAGCAGCAAAAAAGTGCCTGCTAAAGCCAATAATAGCCCCAAAAAATCGGAAAACTGAAATGAATTCTTTCGGGTCAGAAGCAAATACAGCATAATCAGAACAGGCGCTAAGTATTGAAGCAGCGTAGCCACCGCTGCGTTTCCGGTTCCGATTGAAGCTAAAAACGTATACTGAACACCCAGCATGCCGGCAATCCCGAAAACAATAAGCTGGACAGCCGCTTTTTTATCTTTCCATATGCCCCAAACTGCCCTCCTGTTTTTACCGGCGGACACAATAATCAGCACCAACAGGCCTGATAACAGTAAACGCACCGTTACAAGCCACTCTACCGATACATCACTCGTTTCAAATAAATGCTGGGCAACCGTTCCCGATAATCCCCAAAAAGCAGCTCCGACAATCACCATTAAAAAGCCGTACAACCGTTGTTTCTGAGTCGTCAACGTATATCCTCCTGACATGTAATATGCAATATATTACATATTATATCGTTTTACTTTTCAGAAAACAAAGTGTTTTCAAAAAATAAAAACAGTGCTACTCGCACTGCTTAGATAAAAGTCTGTGAATAAAAAATAAAGGATAAATCAAAAGGTATCCATTAAACAGCCACCATGCAAGATCAAAATCCCCGCTAAATGTCCAGAATGATAAAGCCTGAAGGCCTGAACAGAAGGTCAGCACAAGAGAAATCAGCGCCAGCTGCCTCCATATTGCTCTTTTGACGCGCTGCAAATACAAGCTGTACAAACCAGTAATGGAGATTAAGATATCCAAGGGAAAAAAGGACCAATTCCAGGCGATCATAAACGGATCTTGATAATGTTTAAAGGCCCAGCTTTCCGGCATTAATGAAAAGCCGGCAGACAGCCAGTACAATATAAAACCGATATCAGTCACGAGAAAGAACAGTTTCATCACTCTCATGTTACTGCTCATTTTTATGTACCGTTTGAGGCTCCGCCCCTTGATCGATCAGGTTTAAAGACACAACACCGGCAATAATCAGCCCGATTGAAATCAGTTTCATGACACTTATATTCTCTTGAAAATACAAAAACCCGACAACTGTGATCAGGACAATGCCCATCCCCGACCAGACAGCGTAAGCAACAGATACATCGATAGATTTGAGCGTAAGCGTCAGAAAGAAAAGACTCCCGCCATAAAAAAACATCAATAGCACACTCGGCAGAAGCTTCGTGAAACCCGCTGAAAGCTTCATACTGACCGTTCCGGCAACTTCAAATAAAATGGCCAAACATAAAAACATCCACTGCACGCGCCACCAGCCTCCTCATTTTTCTGTTATCCCGTTACATAATACATCTACGATTGATTCAAGAACTTCTCCTGTCGTGTACTGATGTTTGAGCGGATAATCAGGATCATATACTTGGTTGATGCTTCCTATATACATTTGAACCAATAAATCAATGTTGATGTTTCTGATCTTCTTTTGCTCCCTGCACTCGTTTAACAATCCAATAACAACTGACCATTCTTCCTTCATAAACGTGTCTAATTTGAGCCACGCATCGTAATGGGATTTCTTCAGCTCTTGTAATAACCCCATGTTCAGCAGCTCCATTTCCTTTGGAAGACCGATCAGCATTTGTTTCACCTTTTCAAGCGCATCTAGGGTCTCATCTTCATAGATGCTTTTTTCCAGTTGCTTCATCTCTGCGATAAACTGCGCCACGACGGCCTCCGTAAGCTGATCTTTCGACGGGTAATGCGCATAAAGCGTCCGCTTGCTTGTTCCAAGCGCTCCCGCCAGATCGTTCATTGTAAATGAAAAACCTTTCTGTCTGATCAGCCGAATGGTTTCCGCCAATATTCTTTTTTCCAAATCAACCACCTCGCTTTCGGTACTAAAAAAACTATTTCAGTACCAAAATTATACGACAGCAAGTTCTGGAAATCAATACAATAAAAAAACCTCTTCCCAGAGGGAGAGGTTTTCTAAAAGACGCTGCGGACCAAGCCGCCGTCCGCCCGAAGTGCCGCGCCATTAATCGCGGAAGACAGCGGGCTGCTTAGGAATGTAACAAAGTGAGCGATTTCTTCCGGCCGGATCAGCCTTTGGATAATTGAAGTCGGACGGTTTTCCTTCATAAAACGGGTCTCAGCTTCTTGAACAGTCAGGTTTTCACCAGGATAAAGAGAGTTCAGCATTGTTTCCACTCCCTCTGTTAAGGTTGAACCCGGCATGACTGTATTTACCGTTACATTTGTGCCGGTTGCCAGCTCCGCCAAGCTGCGGGAAATGGAAAGCTGCATCGTTTTCGTCGCGCTGTAATGGGCCATTTCCTGAGAAGGCATGATTGCCGCTTCACTGGCAATAAAAATCACCCGGCCTTCTTTCTTCTCTATCATTTTGTGTAAATACTTGCGTGTGAGCCTCACACCGCTCATAATATTCACTTCAAAAAATCGGAACCACTCATCATCGGGAATATCAAAATACGCCGCCGGTTCAAAAATCCCTAAATTATTGACCAAAATATCAACCTGCGGATATGCCTGAAACAGGTCATTGCAGCCTTCTTCGGTTCCAAGATCAAATGCGGCCGGATAAAACACAGCCTCTGCATGCTGTGTTTTCAAATCGTCTATCGTCTGATTCACTTTTTCTTCCCGGCGTCCGTTAATGATAACCGCAGCGCCTTCTTCCGCTAACGAAGCGGCAATCGCTTTGCCGATCCCCGACGTTGAGCCGGTCACCAGTGCGGTTTTCCCACGTAAATTCAGCTTCATTCGTTCATCCCTCCGTTTTTGTTTCCTCTTATTTATTAACAGAAATGCGATTGGTAAAATATCTGCTGTAAAACCAGTATGAAACAGCTGGGATTCAAATGGAAGTACGCACTTATTGGTGCCTGTTATACGAAAAAATAAAGCAGAACCTGTAAAAGGTTCTGCTTTATTTGCATTATGTATGGAGACGGTGGGAGTCTATTATACTACAATTATATATTTTTAAAATGGTGGAAAAATGTTGATAAATAAGGATTTTCATTGAATTTGTTGCCAAAATGTTGCCACGGAATCCCTACTCACAGATATAATTTAATTAAAGTATTATCATATTCTTTGTGATGGGAGTTGAGACAAATGAAGAATACAAAACTCGATCCGTCAGTAGTACATATTATGATCCAGCCATCGGGATGTGGTGTGATCCGCCTGGTGGTATGGGGTGTGAGTGAGAAGCTAGGAAATACAAATGAGTATGACAGACTTTGAATGAAAGTTATATCAGATATGTTAATATGCGTCATTACGGAAAAAATCCGACTCTTCCCGAACTTAAAAGAAAGACCGGGAAAAGCGAACAGGAAATACGTGAGGCAATAAAAAGCTGATCCGTAAAGGCGCTCTTTCTTGGGATAAAGAAAAGAAAGTATGGATAATCTAAAAAGCCCTTCTCGTGTGAGTTGGGCTTAATTTATCGATTGGATTCGTAATCGTTGATATTAGAAGAAGCAAATATGGATCGAAAGCAATTCTTAGAGCAGTTTCTTACATACCGGCAGGAACGCGCTTCAAAGAGCAAAATTGACAGGAGGACACGAATCATAAAAATAAATGATAAAGCTTCAATGTGAATGAGCCTAAAACTTGGCTCTTTTATCTTTTATTAACACATCTGTTTCTTTAGTGGAGGGACGTAACGTATTCTGCTACTATACACTTATGGTTCTGCTGGATAAGGGAAACATCATTTCTTATACCATTAGACATATTACGGATTGCTTAATTTTTATATAACTGTTGGAAACGGTTTTTCCGTCTGCGATAATAAAATAAGAGGTGAAATCAATGAATGGTATAGAATTTTTAGAGTCCGTGTCGCAACTGGGACAAATAATTTTATTGTTCTCCGGCTACGCCCTTTATTGGAGATTAGGTAAAACAAAAAGAGAACGAAAACTTACAAAATATGAAACTTTTCTTAGGTTCTTTGTAATGTTCGGCATATTTGCATGGGCAATTTCGTTTCTTGCTTTGCATTTGTGGTAACAATCTTCTGTCGATATTTTGCCAATTATGTCTATTTTGTTAATTCTAAATTAAATTCCCTTTTTCTTGAAAAAATGTATGTTACTATTGAATTGCTTTACCATTTCAAAAAAGGGAGAGTTCACACATGTTGAAAAGATGGTTTTTTCTGGCATCGGTTTTCTTTCTTGCTATTGCCACAATAGCACCAGCAGCTTCAGCAACACAATTGAATCCGGAGGACGGTTTAGATGGCTTAACTGAAGAACAAATTGAAAAATCTGTAGCAGAAGTTGAGTACATCTTTACTAAGATTTTAGTTTTTGACAAAGAGACGGGGTATACAGTCAAAGAGGATGAGCTTGAAAAGTCTCCTTATACTACAGGTCAAAAAGACGGCATGATCGCTTTCGCTAATTATATGAATAAGGAATATAATTATCCGAATGTAAAAATCAGTAGTGTTCAAGGATGTTTAGAAGATGCACTTAACTTAAGTAAAGGTGCTTTGAATCAAGTTCAAAAAGCAATTGAAAACGGCGATTGGTTGACTGTTGTAGGATTTCTAGGAACTATAGGTTTAGCAATTTCCCCACCAGCAGTATTTGCATTCTTCTTACTCTGTGGTGCTCCAGTGGCAAAGATTGCTCCACAAGAAAATTGATAAATGACAAAGCCACCTCTAAAGGTGGCTTCTATAGTAAGGTCCTTTATGAAACAGAAAATATAATTATCGCCTTAGAATGAAGTTCCAGCTTCAGGCAACACTGTATATTTACTAAAAACCAGTGAGTACGCAGTGCCCCTACAAGCTTGTTTAACCTCCTTTGTTCTTTTTCATGTGTACAGCTCCCCTAACACTAAGCCACAAACCTCCCATAGCATCTCAATTGCATCTCCCGAATAATTGAGATTAAGGATAAAATTCACATGCAGGTTCAGATAGAGTCGATAGAGTAACTGTCTCTTTTAAAAGACATAAAAAATAGCGCTGAAAACACAGCGCCAGTAAAATCAGATTATAGGATTTTTGGTTCTTTTTACGATAGCATAGCGACTAGCGCAATTGATAGACGCTACGAAAAATACCTTAGAAAATCAGGGGTTAAAAAAATAGTGCTCCACGACTTCAGACTTCACATGCATCATACTTGATCAATAAAAAATGCAATCCATTGGTCATGGCATTGAACAGGTATAGTCACCTTTACCCGTCTGCACAACATGAAGTTATTGGCTTCATGGAAAACGAAAAATTTTAAAAGTGTTACCAAAAAGTAACCGCAGGGCCCTCGAAAGCTTTAGAAGCTTTGATAGCACTGCGGTTTCAAAGTATGTATGGAGACGGTGGGAGTCGAACCCACGTCCAGAAACATCGATTACTTAAGCGTCTACGAGCGTAGCCTGCATATTTGTGTTTTCACTCATCTTCTTGCCTGCGGGCGGGCCTTCCGAGAGCTAGTCTGTTTGTCTCTTCTTACGTTCTCAGACGGGAACGCAAGCGTAGCCTACTTGGATGTGCTCTTCACAGACACATAGGCAATGTCAGGAAGAGCTCGCTGCGCTTATTAGGCAGCTAATGCTACGTTTTGGTTAAAACTGTTAGTTTTGCCAGTTATATTTATGTGCGTGTTTACGAGATCGCCTCTCGGCTCGCAGCTCAAGCTCGATCCATCCCTGTCGAATCCGTAACGTCCCCTTGTTATAAGGGAAATACGGGAGAAATATCAAGCTCTCACTCAAACTGGCTACATTCTTATTATAACATGATCACGGCTCATTTCAATTGACAAATCCTTCAAGAAAAGACCGTGTCATCTCATCGTGAAATCAGTATAGCACAGGCTGGATTTCAGTATCAAGCGTTATGCTTTTAGAACCCTTTTTGACTGTCTCTGAACGCTCTTTCAATTTCACGCTTCGCATCCTTGCGCTTCAGATCTTCACGTTTGTCATAGTTTTTCTTCCCTTTACCCAGACCGAGAAGAACTTTGGCAAAGCCGTTTTTCAAATACAGCTTGAGCGGAACGAGAGAATAACCTTTTTCCTTCGTTAAGCCGATCAGCTTGTTAATTTCCTTGCGGTGCATTAACAGCTTTCTCGTCCGGAGCGGATCGTGGTTATAGCGGTTTCCCTGCTCATACGGGCTGACGTGCATATTGTGGAGAAATACTTCTCCCCGTTCGATTTTGGCGAAGGAATCTTTTAGATTCACGCGTCCGGCGCGAATCGCTTTGATTTCTGTTCCTTGCAATACAATGCCTGTTTCATATGTTTCTTCTATAAAATAATCGTGATTGGCTTTTTTATTTTGAGATAATACTTTTCCTGACCCTTTCGGCATGCCAGAACCTCCTCTCACTAAGGAAAAACTGTCCACCTTTGCGATACGCTCTATTTTACCAAATGTCACGCATGGCTACAATGAAAAGCTGTTTCCGAAAGAAAGCAAATAGAGCGCTGCGGCCCTATTTGCTGGTTGAGCTGCTATTTCTTCTTTTTCCGTTTCTGCTTCGGTGCGTTTTGAAAGCCGCGTTTTTTCTTTTTCTTCTTCGGCTTTGTGAACCACTCTCCTTTTTCCTCGGAAGGAGCAGGAGATACAGGCGTATTTGTGCTTAAAACGCGTTTTCTGGCAGGTTTTCCGCGTTTTCGGCTGCGGCTGTCCATTTCTCTCGGACGGCGCGGGGTGCCTTTCATACCGACGATTTCGAAGTCAATATTGCGCTCGTCTTTATTGACGTCAACGACTTTAACTGTAATTTCATCCCCGATGCGGAACACATTTCCCGTCCGCTCGCCGATCATCGCAAAGTGCTGCTCGTCAAAGCGATAATAGTCATCCGTCATAAAGCTGACGTGGACGAGTCCTTCAATTGTATTCGGCAGCTCGACAAACATCCCGAAGTTTGTCACAGAGCTGATCATGCCGTCAAATTCTTCACCGATTTTATCAAGCATATATTCCGCTTTTTTCAAATCATCTGTTTCACGCTCTGCGTCAACTGCACGGCGTTCCATTGATGAAGTATGTTCAGCGATATCCGGAAGCCGTTCAGCCCACTTCTCCTGTGTCGCTTCATCGACCTTGCCGTTGATTAAGTACGTTCTGATCAATCTGTGGACGATTAAATCCGGATAACGGCGGATCGGCGATGTGAAATGGGTATAGAATTCTGTTGACAGGCCGAAGTGCCCTAAGCTTTGCGGGTCGTATTTCGCCTGCTTCATGGAACGTAGCATGACAGTAGAAATCACTGTTTCCTCTGGTCTGTCACGAACAGCGTCAAGAATGCTCTGCAGCGCGCGCGGATGAATATTTCCCGCCGTTCCTTTTACAACATAGCCAAATGTTGTCACAAACTCTAAAAACTTTTGCAGTTTTTCAGCATTAGGCTCTTCGTGTATCCGGTAAATAAACGGAACGTTCATCCAATGGAAATGCTCTGCAACGGTTTCGTTCGCAACAAGCATAAATTCTTCAATCAGTTTTTCGGCGACTGAGCGTTCTCTGATCACAACGTCTTTGACCGCGCCTTCTTCATCGACAAGCACCTTTGCTTCTTTGAAGTCAAAATCTACGGCGCCGCGGTTCATCCGCTTTTCGCGAAGAATTTCTGCCAGCCGCTCCATGTCTTTGAACATCGGCACGAGCGGTTCGTACTTTTCCTTTAATTCATCATCATCATCAACAAGAATCTGATTCACATCGGAATATGTCATTCTTTCCGTTGTTTTGATGACGCTTTGGAAGATTTCGTGCTCTGTGACTTCTCCCCGACTGTTGATGGTCATTTCACAAGAAAGTGTCAGGCGGTCAACCTTCGGATTTAATGAACAAATACCGTTTGACAGTCTGTGCGGAATCATCGGAATCACACGGTCAACCAAATACACACTCGTTCCTCTTTCCATCGCTTCTTTGTCAATCGGCGAGTTTTCAGTCACGTAATGGCTGACGTCGGCAATGTGAACGCCAAGCTTATAGCTGCCGTCATCCAGCTTTGTCACTGTAACCGCGTCATCCAAGTCCTTCGCGTCCGCTCCGTCAATGGTGACAATGACCTGGTCACGGAGATCACGGCGGTCTATCAGGTCTTTTTCATCAATCGTATCAGGCGTGCTTGTCGCCTGTTCCATTGCATCGGCAGGGAATTCACCCGGCAGTCCGTGCTTATGGATGACTGATAAAATATCAATGCCCGGATCATTTTTATGGCCGAGAATGGATTCAATCTCACCCTCTGCATTCATTCGGCCTTCAGGATAGCTGGTCAGTTTAACAACCACCTTATGCCCTTCAGCCGCGCCATTTTTCCCGCTATTAGGAATGAAGATATCGCTTGTGATTTTTTTGTCATCCGGAATGACAAAACCGAAGTTTTTTGTTTCTGTATAGGTTCCGACAACCCGCTGAATCGCTCTTTCTAAAATACGAATGACGGTACCCTCTTGTCTGGAGCCGCTTGACTGCAAATTCAGGCGTACCATTACAATATCGCCGTTCATAGCTGTATTCAGCTCATTAGGCGGAATAAACACATCGCTTAACGACGTATCCTCAGGCAGCAAAAAGGCAAATCCCTTCGGATGCGCAGAAAGCTTTCCTTTAATTAAATTCATTTTTTCCGGAATGCCGTAGCGGTCGCTTCTCGTCCGCACGATAAGCCCTTTTTCCTCCAGCGCAACCAGCGCTTTGACGAGCTCTTTAAATTCCTCGGCATCCGTAATCTGTAACATCTCCTCAAGTTCCTGAACAGTCAGAGGCTTGTACGCCTCTTCCTTCATAAACGAGAGAAGCTTATCCATAAATGCTTCTTTTTCCATTATCCGACCTCCTGTTGATTACCAATCGAGCTTCTCTAAAAATTCATACACATCCTGATGGACGAGGTCACGTTCTTTGTCGAGCGTAATGGCATGGCCTGATTCCTCGTACCATTTCAGCTGTTTCTCATCAGTTTCCACTTCGTTGTAAATAATATTTGCGCTTTCGGTATTAATCATGTGATCATGACGGGCCTGCACCACAAATGTCGGTGAATAAATCATATCGACATTGTTTCGCACATCGGCAATTAAGTCTTGCAGCGCCTTAAGGGTATTCATCGGCGTTTTTTCGAATTCCTTCATTTCTTCTTCAATTTGCTCCGGGCTTTTCCCCTCGAACTTTTTGTAATTGCGAGCGTATGAAAGGACGCCCTGATACATGACCTCTTCACTCTTAATATGCATTGGCGCGCACATTGGGACAATTCCCTTTATGGGTACAGTGTAACCCAATTTCAGCGAAAAAACCCCGCCAAGCGACAGTCCGCAGGCAGCAATGTCCTCATAGCCTTCAGATTTTAAATATTCATAGCCATCCATGACGTTTTTCCACCAATCTTCAGGCCCCGTATGTACCAATTCTTCAGGAGGAACGCCGTGTCCTTCATATTGAGGCGCGTGGCACGTATAGCCCCGTTCATTCAAATAACGTCCCAGCATTCTCACATCTGCTGTATTCCCTGTAAAGCCGTGCAGCAAAAGCACCGCTTTGTCTCCGCCTTTAAATGTAAATGGTTTTGGTGTCACAACTTTCATGCTCATTTCTCCCTTTCTTTCTGCACGACCATTTTAGTTTTCCACAGTTTGATAAGAAAAAAACGCTCTGAATATCAGCCAGAAACGTGAAAAAGGCCTGACTTTACATCAGACCTTATACAAACATTGCCCTATAGGATATAAGCAAGCGCAATCGTCAACACGAAAAACAAGACTGCCAGCACAACCGTAATGCGGTGCAGAATCAAATCAAGACCTCTTGCTTTTTGTTTCCCGAAGAGCTGCTCCGCTCCGCCTGAAATCGCACCAGATAATCCGGCGCTTTTACTGGATTGAAGCAAAACGACAATAATAAGTGCAATACTGACGATAACCAATAAGGTAATCAAAACCGCGTGCATCCCTTACACCTCCAGACTCACTGGCCTACATTACTTCTATTTTACATGAAAAGGTTTGGCATGTCACGCCGTATCAGACGCCAAAAGACCGGATAAGACATTTTGTTTTGGTTAGCCTATTCGTATGAATTGAGCGAAAAGGGAGAACAACAATGCCGATCATCAGCACAGTCAATAAGAAACATCTATATTATGAGGAATATGGACAGGGAATCCCTATCATTTTTATTCACCCGCCGGGCATGGGACGCAAGGTTTTTTATTATCAGCGCCTTCTGGCGGATCATTTCAGGGTGATATTTCCCGATTTAAGCGGACATGGCGACAGCGATCATGCAGACCAGCAAATCTCGATTTCCTATTACGCAAACGAGATCGTGCAATTTATGGATCGTTTGCACATTGATCAGGCTGCAGTATTCGGGTATTCCGCCGGCAGCTTAATTGCACAGCACATCGGCTTCACCCGGCCGGACAAAGTATCTCATTTGGTGTTGGCCGGCGCGTACCCCGCTGTTCATACCATGGCCGGTCAGCAGCTTCACAAAATGGGAATGTATCTTCTTGAAAAAAGTCCCGGCATGCTGATGAAAATTATCGCCAGCAGCCATACGAAAAACAGACAGCTCCGAAATCTATTAACGAATCATATGAAAAAAGCTGACCTCGGCCATTGGTATCAATATTATCGGGATTCTCTCCGCTACAGCTGCCTTGAACAATTGCCCCGTTTTAACATGCCGATGCTGTTTATGTATGGCGGCCTGCGCGACTGGACCTTTACACATGCAGGCTATTACCGGAAAGCATGCAGCCACGCTGAATTTTTCAGGCTGGAATACCAGGGCCATCAGCTGCCGACAAAACAATGGAAAACATGCAATGAACTTGTGACGGGTTTTGTTTTGACACATTGATGATAAGGCTTAGAAAACGCTTGGTTCCCCAGGCGTTCTTAAGTTATTGACTTTTGTCAACGAAATCATAGTAAAAAAGATCCTCAAACTTCAAGTCAAAATAGTGAAGCATTTTTCCGATCACAAGCTGCCCCGGCCGTCTTTCTCCATTCAGCACACGGCTCAGTGTGGCGGGTGAGACTCCGATTTCCAGCGCAAGCTGATTGAGGGAATAATCGTTATTGACCATATACTGCAATACATAATCACGTCTAATCTGTATCTTTTCTACTGGCACTTTCCTCACCTTCCGTTCATGAAAAAACTTTTTCTATACATTTACATTACGGCGTATGTTAACTTTTGTCAATACATTTCCAGCCTACCTATTCCCTTTAGTCAATAAACATACTAAAATATGAGTAACAGTGAGGGACGGGGTGAGACATATGGAAAGCTTCGGCGAACAATTACGGGCATTGCGTGAGGAGAGAAAGTTGACAGTCAACCAGCTGGCGACTTATTCCGGTGTAAGCGCGGCCGGCATCTCCAGAATTGAAAACGGCAAACGCGGCGTTCCTAAACCTGCCACCATCAAAAAACTGGCGGAGGCCTTAAAAATTCCTTATGAAGGGCTTATGTATAAAGCGGGATATATCGAAGAGATTCATGAAGCCAGAGCGCCTTATGAAACGAAGTGCCAGCTGCTTGAAAAGGCGGAGGCTTATGACCTGAAAAATCTTGCCCTTCTTGAGAGTGAAAAATGGCAGTATCTCAACAAAGAGGATTTGCTCATGCTGGATCATTATTTCTCTTTTATTTCAGACGAAGCCAAAAAACGATCTGCTGATCAATAACTCTTTCCAGAAATGCGAGGCGATCATCATGTCAACATTCGGACAGGAATTAAGGGCGCTGCGCCGCGCCCGCAAACTGACAGTAAACCAGCTTGCGGTGTACTCGGGCATCAGCTCAGCGACCATTTCAAAAATAGAAAACGGCAAGCGCGGCACACCAAAGCCCGCGACCATAAAAAAGCTCGCAGCGGTGCTGAAAATACCGCACGAAAACCTGATGGCAGCCGCAGGGCACATTACCGCTTTTCCTGAAGAAATTCGAGAGGCTTCGGAAAGCTATCAGTCTATTTATGCGATTTATCAGACGGCTGTCACTCGAGGAACGGAGAACCTGTCTCTTTTTAACAGCGAAAAATGGCGGCATCTCTCCAAGCAGGATATTGAAAATCTCAGCAAATACTTCGATTTTTTAGCTTCCGAAGCGAAAAAACGCTCCTCTTCCACGTAATCTTCTGCATCTCTTTCCGCATTTTATCAATCACGCATGCATACGTTCCCTCGTTATTTGCGTTATAATAATGACAGACGAGGTGAAAAGTATGAACCAATCAGAAATGTGTCCTAGATTTGAAAAAGCAGTCGACATCTTGAGCAAACGCTGGGTTGCTTTAATCGTTTTTCAACTGTTGAACGGCCAGCAGCGATTTAGCGAAATAGAAGCAGCACTTCCAAATCTAAGCGGCAGAGTTCTGTCAGAAAGGCTGAAAGAACTTGAGCTTGAAGGAGTTGTTAAGCGGGACGTCATCCCCGAAACTCCGGTTCGCATCGAATATTCATTAACCGACAAAGGAATGGCGTTAGCGCCCATTCTGGGTGAAATCTCCAAATGGGCGACTGAATGGATTGACCCTTCCTTTCATATGTAATTGCTAAAACGGTTCTATCTCCACGGAGAGAAGAGCCGTTTTTTATTTTTTATTTCCAGGTGAAAAAACAATTTTTCAGCCGATATATAGTACATCACATCACTTTTTTAAAAGGAGAACACGTAAATGCGACTGACGATTTCCCGCAAATTCAGCCTGGTATTTTTGACACTGATCCTCATCAATCTGCTTATAGGCGGAATAGGCGCTTTCAATATGCAGCACATCATCAAAAAGACAGATGAAATCAACACGAAATGGATAGACGGCATTAAAGAAATTACATCTATTAATTATTTGACAGAGCACCTTTCCTCTAAGGAAAAGGATTTCCTGATTTATACAGACAAAGATAAAATGGATACGCTGGACCAAGATATGAACCAGATCCTTAAGGATATCAATGAAAAGCTTGATAACTACGAAAAGACAATCTCTAATGACAAAGAACGCAGCATTTTCGAACAGCTCAAGACTGAAGTCAACTCATATACGAATATTCATAACCAGATTTTAGAGAGCGGACGCACGAATGATATAGATAAAGCAAGGGGTTTATTGGTACAGACTGAAGCAAGCTTTGAGGATATGAAAAAATCAATCACTGAACTGGTTGACTTTAATAAAGAAGGCAGCAACACGGCGGTGAAAGAAACCAAGGACGTTTATTATAAAGGCCTCATTTACACGGCTTTGCTTCTGGCAGCTTCCATCGCCATCAGCATATGTATTTGGCTTTATATCAATCGCAGCATTGTAAAACCGATTATTCGAATGAAGTCATCTGCGAATGAAATCGCCGAGGGCAATCTGTCAAATGACATAGAGCCGCTGGCCTCAAAAGACGAGCTTGGCGATCTGAACGAAGCGCTTCAGAAAATGGTAGGGAATTTAAGAGATATCGTCGGATATTCAAAAGAAATCTCCACCCGCGTGCTTTCTTCATCACAGGTGCTGACCACTGCAACGAATGAAACAAGAACCGGCAGCAGGCATATTACCGAAACGATGAACGAAATGGCTGAAGGCTCCGAGCAGCAGGCGCAAGACGCTGTGACAATCGCCGAATCAATGAATGAATTTACAGAAAGCATTGATAAAGCCTACAATCACGGCATGACGATCAGCGATACGTCTCAAAACGTTCTCGAACTCGCCGTAAACGGAAACGAAAATATGGATACGTCAGTGCAGCAAATGAAAACAATCCATCATATCGTTCAGGAGGCCGTTCATAAAGTGAGATCGCTGGAACAGCATTCTCAGGACATCAACAAGCTTGTTCAGGTCATCAACGGCATTGCCGAGCAAACGAACTTATTGTCACTTAATGCTGCAATTGAGGCAGCCCGCGCAGGAGAAAGCGGCAAAGGCTTCGCCGTTGTGGCTGAGGAGGTCCGAAAGCTCGCAGATGGCGTATCTGACTCCGTTCAGGATATCACTAAAATAGTTGGCGGCACACAGCAGGAAATCAACACTGTCATTCAATACCTGGAAAGCAGCTTTACCGAAGTAGAAAAAGGTACTGAAAACCTGACTGACACCGGACAGGCCATGCAGAACATTAAGCAATCGGTCACCTATGTAGCGGACAGTATTAAGGAAGTAACGGACGGATTAAAGCAGTTAACAAACCAATCGATCACAATTAACCAATCGATTGAAAATATCGCCTCCGTTTCTGAAGAATCCGCCGCCGGCATTGAAGAAACATTTTCCATTACCGAACAATCCGCCCATTCAATGGATCAAGTGCTTCAAAATGCTGAGGAGCTTGAGCGTTTGGCGAACGAACTTAATGAGAAAATGGATCAGTTTACAATTTAAATAAGAAAAAAGAGGCTGGAATCATCCAAGCCTCTTTTTTTGTTCTTATGCAGCTGTTTGAATACGTCTCACCCTGGTTCTTTTTTTCTTGACCGGATGTAACGCCCGCTCCACCCAAGCCATGAGCAAATCAGCCGCAACCGCCATCACCGCAGTCGGAATCGCGCCGGCTAGAATAATCGCCGTTCCGTTTGTGGCGTTTGACCCGCGGACGATCATATCCCCAAGGCCGCCGGCGCCGACAAATGTGCCGATTGCTGTAATGCCGATAGCGATGACGAGAGCCGTTCGAAGGCCTGCCATAATGACAGAAAGCGCGAGCGGGAGCTCAACCATCCGAAGAACTTGGAATTTCGTCATCCCCATCGCTTTTCCTGATTCTAAGTATGCGTGTTCAATGCTGACAATGCCTGTGTACGTGTTTCGGATAATCGGTAGCAGGGAATACAGAAATAATGATAAAATCACTGTGTTTGCGCCGAGCCCCATGACAAGCATCAGGACTGCCAGCATGGCGAGCGCCGGAATCGTCTGAATGACATTTGTTACGGCGAATACCCATCCTGACAAGCGGCGGAAATGCGCAATGAGGATGCCGACCGGAACCCCGACGACAGCAGCAAACAAGACGCCGTAAGCCGACATGAGAAAATGGCGGCCGAATTCTTCCATTACATAGCTGCCGTTCTGTGCATAATACGTCATTAACTGTTCAAGTACATTCATTGGTCAATCCCCCTTTCACGATTCGAAGTAGTGATGCTTTTGCAAATATTCCTTGGCAACGACAGACGGTTCTTTTAGGTTACCGTCGACTTCATAGTTAAGCTCCTGCATCGTGGCTGTATCGATTTTTCCGATCATTTTCTGAATGATGCCTTCCAGTTCAGGATGTTCTTTAAGCACCTGTTCCGGAACAACAGGAGAGCAGTCGTACGGAGGGAAAAATTGTTTATCATCCTTTAGCATTTTGAGATCATAGGACTTGATCCTCCCGTCCGTGGAGTAAGCGAGGACAATGTCCATTTTTCCGCTTTTCACCGCGTCATACACAAGCCCGATCTGCATCGGATACGTGCCGCCGAATGTCATGCCGTAGGTTTTCGTAAAATCCTGATAGCCGTTCCCTTTAAGCTTCATCCAATAATTATCGACGCCCAGCTTTAATTGCGGCGCCCATTTTTTGACGTCTGATACATTTTCTAAATGATATTGGTCTGCAAGCTTCTTGCTGACGGTAAAGGCATACGTATTATCAAACCCGTAGGAGTCATACCATTTTAAATCGTATCTTTTTTTAAACTCCTGCTGTGTCAGCGCCAGCGCTTTGTCCGGATCTTTTTCAGGTTTCATCCTCAGCGTGCCTGTCAGCGCGTCACCTGTATATCTTGTGGCCGCAATATCGATTTCTCCGTTCATCAAGGCCTGCTGCTGCACCGCGTTGGAGCCAAGATTTTTAATGGTTGTTGTTTTTAGATCCGTATGGTGTTCGATCAGCTGGCCAAGCATGCTTGCGATGATTTCTGATTCACTCATGCTTTGCGCGCCGATTTTGATGGTCTGGTCTGAAGCGGCGCTGAGCCCGGGAAGCGAACAGCCGCTTAGCATCAGCATTACTGCGAGCGTAAAACCGCTCAGCCATTTAAGATGTTTTCTTTTCATGAGCAGCCTCCTTATGAAACTTCCTTCATTCCCTGCAGTCCGGCAGGCGTGATTTTTCGTTCCGTCAACGCCAGCACATAATCAATGACAATCGCCAATATCGTGACGGGAACCGCTCCTCCGATGATATATTCCGGCTGATATAAATTCAGGCCGATGAAAATGTAATCGCCCAATCCGCCGCCTCCGATAAAAGATGCAAGCGTCGCCCAGCCGATTAAATAAATCGTGGATGTTCTGATCCCCGCCATGATGACGGGCGCGGCAAGCGGCAGTTCCACGAGGCGGATTTGTTCAGCTGCCGTCATCCCGATGCCTTTTCCTGATTCAAGCAGATTTTTGTTAACGCCGCGAATCCCGGTATACGTGTTGCGCAGGATCGGCAAAACGGAATAGAAAAACAAGGCCACAATAGCCGGAACTTTTCCGACTCCCAAGAGCGGGATAAAGAAAGCGAGGATTGCCAGACTGGGCAGCGTCTGAATGATATTCACAATGCCGATAATGGTGCCGGCTCCTTTTTTCATTCTGGTAAGCACAATCCCAAGAGGCACAGCGGCAGCCACGCCTAAAATGACGGCGATGAGAGAAATGGTGATATGCTCATATGTTTTATAAAGCAGTTCGCCTCCGTTGGTTTGCAAAAATTCAATGATATGATTCATGTCTGACAACCTCCCTATGACAATACTGCGAGCTGTTTTTCTTCTCCCCAGATGGACTCATACACAATGTCAACCAGGCTCGCTCTCGTCACAATTCCTATTAAACGGCTGTCTTCATCTACAACCGGCACGTACTTTACACCCCGTTTTAAAATTTTGTGTACTGTATCCCGCAGCAGTGTTGCGCCCAAGACGGTGTAGATGCCTTGATGCAGGACCTCGCCTACGAGCTCGGCTTTCTTCCGGCATTGATCAATGATTTCCACATCTACATAGCCTAGAAGAACATGGCTGTCATCTACAACCAGGAGCGAGTCGACACGCTCCTGCCTCATCAGCTGGATCGCTTCAGAGAGCGTTTTATCCGCCGTAATGGTCACCGGGTGTGTACTCATAATTTGATCAACCCGCTCAACATCAGGACTTGATGACTGAATCAGGCGCTCCTTGCCGATAAACTCCTCAACAAATTCGTTTGCCGGATTTCTCAGAATATCATCAGGCGTTCCGATCTGCACAATCTCTCCGCCTTTTAAAATGACGATCCGGTCTGCTAGCTTAATCGCTTCATCCATATCATGGGTAACAAATACGATGGTTTTATGTAAGGTTTTTTGCAGTTTTTTAAATTCTTCCTGAAGGGAATCCCTCGTAATCGGGTCAAGCGCCCCAAACGGTTCATCCATTAAGATAAGCGGCGGTTCCGCGGCAAGTGCCCGTAATACACCTATTCGCTGCTGCTGTCCCCCGCTTAATTCATGAGGATAACGGTCTAAATATTCAGGTCCCATATCAACCAATTTTAAAAGCTCACGCGCACGTTCTTTCCGCTGCTGCTCCGGCCATTTCAGCAGCTTAGGCACAAGTGATATGTTCTGCTGAATGGTCATATGGGGGAACAGTCCGATCTGCTGAATGACATAGCCGATCTTACGCCTGAGTTCTACCGGGTCCTGTTCCATCATGTTCTCGCCGTCAATAAAAATCTGACCGGCTGACGGCTCAATTAATCGGTTAATCATTTTCATCGTTGTCGTTTTTCCGCAGCCGCTTGGACCGATAAAACAGATAAATTCACCTTTTTCAATTTCCAGATTCACGCTGTTCACAGCTTTTTTTCCGCCCTTATATGTTTTCGAGACATTTTTTAATGTCAGCAAACATCGCACCTCCAAAATTAAATTCATTCAATTCGTTCAGTTCATATTTAATTTTTCAGATAATTGAATGCTTCCCATTATAGAATAAAGTTTATAAAATAAAAAGTTTACAATTTGTTCATATTATTTATAAAGTATGTGTAAACCCTGATTTACCCGTATTGACCGGTAATGATCTCCTTATTGCTCCAATTTCCTGCCAAATTCTATGATTACAGCATTTCCGCCGCATCAAAAATGTGGTATATTGACATCGGAATTGTTAGCTGAAAGGATTGAAACTGTTGGAGAAAGATCCGTTAACGATAATTGAACAGACTGAAGACCACCTCATAGAAAGAATCGCGGAAAACATGCATGCATTTGGAATGCCCTCTACCGTTGGACGTGTGCTGGGCATTATTTATATGAATCGCAAGCCGATGACGCTGACGGAATTATCAGAAGCGACCGGCATGAGCAAAACGCGAATGAGCCAGGCCGTGCGGGACATGCTCGATGCCAACATCGCCGAGAAGGTGTTTGAAAAGGGCGTGCGAAAAGACTTATACGATGTTGAAGAGGATTACTATCAAACCTTTATCACTCTGTTTACAGCCACTTGGAGCAAAGTCGTCAGCAAAAATAAAATGATGCATAAAAAACTCAACCGGGAGCTGCTCAGTATCTTGGATGAAGAGCTTTCTCCTGAAGCGGAAGAAAAGGTGAATGAGCTGTTGAAGGAATTAAAGGAATGGCTCGACTATTACAATTGGCTCGGCCGTCTGATTGAGTTTTTTGAGAGTGAAGAGATTTTTAAATATGTGCCGAAACCGTAAAGAAGTTCCCAAAATTGATATTGGGAACTTTACGTACAATACAAATTTTAAATATCAAATTTTTCCCACAAAACAAAACCAAATATAATTTACAATATTTTGTTTATTATCCATTTTATGTTGATTATTCTTACTAGTTATTATATAATCTTTTTGAAATGATTAGATTGGCTTAAAGGAGGTAACCCAAATCAAAAAAAGAGCAATTATAACTATAACGACTATATGTTTCCTTTCACTTTCTTCCTATTACTTTAGTAATATCTCACCTCAGAATCCACTGTTTAAAAAAAATTTTTTGCAACAATTGTCTCCCCAAGGCTTTGGCTTTTATAGTAAAAGCCCTACTGAAGAAAACATTTCGTTTCACACAAAAGAAAATTTAAAGTTACCTAATGCACTTCCTAATAATTTTTTCGGGATAAAAAGAGAAGGAAGAGTTCAGGCAATAGAATTAGGCAAAATTGTTGAGAATATCGAACCAAAGAATTGGAAAACATGTGAAAACAACACTTCCTGCACAAATTTAGAGAGACAAATGAAGCCTATTGAAGTAAAAAAAAGCAAGGACTATACACATCTTAGCAAAGGAGAGTACCTTATATACCGACAAAAGCCACTCTCATGGTATTGGATAGATTTTAAACAAACTACCTCTTTTGAAAGAAAGGTGCTAAAAGTAAAAATAATATGAAAATATTAAATAGTTTCGAAGGTTATATTGACACCTATAATCCATGGAAAAATACATATGCACTTTCTAGAAGTTTACTTGGTTTCTCAACATTACTAGTTTTAGTATTTAATAGTGCTGATATTTTATTTAGTTATAGTGCAAATAATGTCACGTGTGAAAATGTCTATATTCCCACTGCCTTTTGTTTTGCTAACAAATATAGCATCAGTTTTGAGGTTATAAGATACTTAATGATTTTTATATTAGCTTTAGTGGTTATAGGATGGAGGCCTAGATTTACCGGTTTTTTCCACTGGTATATTTGCTATAGCATTCAAACTTCAGCTTTAACTATTGATGGCGGTGAACAAATTGCAACTGTTCTTTCATTTCTTTTATTTCCTGTTACATTATTAGATTCAAGGCAAAATCATTGGAAAATAATAGATATCAATTATGAATCTTTCACAAAGAAGATAGTATTATTTTATTTAGTGACAATAATTAAAATTCAAGTTTTTGTAATCTATTTAAATGCAGCTTTAGAGCGCTTGAAAAATAAAGAGTGGGCTGAAGGGACAGCAATTTATTATTTCTTTTCTGATCCTGTTTTTGGATTGCCTGATTATCAACTTAATTTATTGAATCCACTGCTTGAAAGCAACTATATTGTTGTCATCACTTGGTTAGTAACTATTTTTGAGCTGTTCTTAGCAGCAAGTATAGTTTCTAATATCAGAATAAAAAAAATTGCATTAATATTAGGAATAATATTTCACATAGGGATAATAATCAGCATCGGTATTGTAAGTTTCGGCTTAATCATGATATCTGCATTAATTATATATCTACATCCTATACAACAAAATATCAATTTGAATTGGTGTTCTCCTTTATTTAAATATATATCCGTAAAAGGAAAAAGGAATTTCAAAAGATTAGGAGGTGAATCAGTCAAGTTCCTTACAAAATTGTTTCATAACTAATATTTAGATAATGGAGAAATAACTTAATGGAGGTATAATAATTTGAAAAGTAAATTACTTAGGCTATTGATTGTTTCCATGGTGACGATATTGGTTTTTTCATTAGTAGGATTCTCTAAGGAGTCAAGTACATCTGCTAAAGAAAACAATACATTTTCTGGAGAAGATTACTTTAGAGGACTTTTATTTGGCCAAGGAGAGGTTGGTAAATTAATTTCTAGCGATTTGGACCCTAAACTCGTAAAAGAGGCGAATAGTACAGAAGGTAAAAAATTAGTGAATGATGTAGTCAAATTTATAAAAAAAGATCAACCACAATATCTGGATGAATTGAAACAATCGATTGACAGTAAAGACCCTAAAAAACTCATTGATAATATGAATAAAGCAGATCAACTTATCCAAAAATATGCCAAGAAAAATCAAAACGTAAAATACTCTACCAATAAAGCAACTCCATCTTGCGGGCTTTATGCCGTCTGTGTAGCAGCTGGATATTTATATGTTGTAGGCGTTAACGCGGTAGCATTGCAAACCGCTGCCGCCGTAACAACTGCAGTTTGGAAATACGTTGCCAAATATTCCTCTTCAGCTTCTAATAATAATTCTGATCTAGAAGCTGCTGCTGCAAAAACCCTAAAATTGATTCATCAATAATCATTATAAAAAAAGTGTCTTGCGGGTTACTCCGCAAGACACTTTTTTAACGTTAACCGTTTAACTTTTTGTAATAAAGATAGGAAGCAGTCGTTGAAATAACTAATGCTAGCAACACTAACACAATCATAATCATAATAATATATTCCCCTGTAAAAAATGAAAGAATGGCTATGATAAAACCACACGCTACAAGTACTTTAGAGGCAAAGCGATTACCCAATTTCCAAACAGTCTCATCTTTTAATGTCCAAGGTGTCCTCAATCCGATAAGATGGTTTTGCTCTGCTAACTGCATGGAATTTCCACCAATAATTAAAAAGATACCAACAGCAAGACCAATTATTAAATCAATATCCAGTTCGTATCCTAAACTTACTAAAAGGGTTGAGAGCTGTAAAATATATAAAAGGATTAACATATTATTAGAAGCTAGAAAAAGCAATGCTTTATTTTTTTGCGTTGACTTAATGGTTAACATATAAAAAGTAAGATAATAAATAAGCATAACAATAGGTATAATAAAAAGTGTTAGAGGTTTAGATATAAAGGCAGCCGGCTTATTTCCTGACCATTGTATCGGTATTTCTTCCGGAAGGTACTGATAAAATATAATTGAAGTCAAGAAACTCAAACAAACAATAATTATGGAAATTATATTTTTCTTCATAAATCGTTATCCCCTTTATTTATAAAGTTAAGCATCCAATTTATTGAGTCTTGAAGTACTGTGGTATTTAAAGAATAATAAATAAATTGCCCTTTACGGTGGTCAGCTATGACTTCCGCCTGTTTTAAAATATTCAAATGGTGAGAAATACTCGGTTTACTGATATTAAAATGTTCTGCAATATCTCCCGCAGTCATATCCCCTCCTTTTAACAAATCCAAAATTCTCCTCCTAGTTGGATCTGATATAGCTTTGAAAACATTATTCATAGCGTTTTCTCCTTTTCGAAAAACATTTAGACATTTAGATGTTTGTATAAATGTATTATTATTATAACTTGAAACTTTTCTCAAAACAACCTTAAAATTGGCAATAACCATCTGATATTTGAAGATTTTTTTAAAATACTTGTCTAACTTCAACGCTGGAAAGTATCGGTTAAAGGGACTAACACAGGTTGTTTACTAAAAAAACCACCCCTGTTTTATTTAAATAGAGGTGGTTTTTCTTTCAGCTTTAATATAGTTTCTTTTTTTATTTTTAATCGGGCTTAACGCGCGTTCAAGCCAGCCCATGACCAAATCAGCTATCACCGCCATAAGGGCTGTCGGGATCGCGCCAGCTAATATAATCGCGGTCCCGTTTGTTGCGTTTGATCCCCTGACGATGATGTCTCCAAGGCCTCCGGCGCCGACAAATGTCCCGATGGCAGTAATGCCGATAGCAATGACGAGCGCGGTGCGGAGGCCGGCCATAATAACAGAAAGCGCCAACGGAAGCTCGACCATCCGCAGCACTTGAAACTTTGTCATACCCATCGCTTTTCCGGATTCAAGATAGGCATGTTCAATGCTGACAATGCCTGTGTACGTATTTCTGATGATCGGCAGCAGTGAATAAAGAAATAACGATAAAATGACCGTATTCGCGCCAAGCCCCATCACTAGCATCAGCACGGCCAGCATGGCGAGCGCCGGCACCGTCTGGATCACGTTCGTGACGGCGAAAACCCAGCCGCTTAATGTTCTGTATCTGGCAATCAGGATGCCAAGCGGAATGCCGACGATGGCCGCAAACAAAACGCCGTACACCGACATCAGAAAATGGCGGTAAAACTCTTGCAGCACATAACTACCGTTTTGCGAATAGTAAGTGCAAAGCTGCTGTAATACTTCCATTTGGTCTGCCTCTTTTCTTAGTCAAAATAATGATGTTTCTCTAAAAATTCCTTTGCCACAACAGATGGCTCCTTCAGTTTGCCGTCCACTTCGTAGTTGAGCTCCTGCATGGTTTCCGTGTCAATCTTCCCGATTAGTTTATCAATAATGCCTTCAAGCTCCGGATGTTCCTTAAGCACCTTTTCCGGAATCACCGGCGAACAGTCATACGGCGGGAAAAACTGTTTATCGTCTTCTAGGATTTTGAGATCATACGCCTTAATCCGGCCGTCTGTGGAATAAGCAAGAACGGCGTCCATTTTCTCGTTTTTGACTGCGTCATAAACAAGTCCGATCTGCATCGGATAGGTTGTTCCGAACTCAAATCCATACGTGCTGACAAAACCTTTATATCCGTCGCCCTTCCGTTTCAGCCAGGCATTGTCGACCCCCAGCTTATATTCAGAAGCGTTTTTCTTCAGATCAGACACGGTGTTTACATGCTCCTTTTCCGCAAACTTTTTTGTTACGGTAAAGGCGTATGTGTTATCAAACCCGTAAGAATCAAACCATTTATATTTAAAACGTTTGTCAAATTCTTTCTGTACAAAGTTCAGCGCTTTTTCCGGATTCTTCTCCGCCTCCATTCCGAGGGTGCTCGTTAAATCCGTGCCAGAATAGCGTGTGGCGGATATGTCAATGTCACCGCCGAGCATCGCCTGGTGCTGAACATAGTTTGATCCGAGATTTTTGACTAAAGCCGTATTTAAATCCGTATCGTGTTCAATAAGCTGCGCAATCATATTCGCTAAAATTTCTGATTCTGTTATACTTTGCGCCCCGACCTTGATCGTATCTTGTGAGGCGCCGCCAAGTCCCGGCAGAGAACAGCCGCTCAGCAGCATGACAAAGGCGAAAGCGAGCGCGCCGATCCATCTGATTTTTTTCGTTTTCAATACAGCCAACTCCTTAAGAAACTTCCTTCATCCCTTGCAATCCCTTCGGTGTCACTTTTCGTTCCGTCACGGCTAGCAAATAATCAATGATAATGGCTAAGATTGTAACCGGCACAGCACCGCCAATGATGTATTCAGGCTGATACAGGTTCAGTCCGATAAAAATGTAATCACCAAGACCGCCGCCGCCAATAAATGAGGCAAGGGTCGCCCAGCCGATTAAATAGATCGTGGATGTGCGGATGCCTGCCATAATAATCGGAATCGCCAGCGGAATCTCGACAAGCCGGATCTGCTCCCAGCCGGTCATTCCAATCCCTTTTCCTGACTCAAGCAGATTTTTGTTTACACCTTTAATGCCTGTATACGTATTGCGCAGAATCGGAAGCACCGAATAGAAAAATAAAGCGACGATCGCCGGCACTTTTCCCACACCGAGAAGCGGGATAAAAAATGCCAGAATCGCCAGACTCGGCAAGGTTTGCACAATGTTGACGGCACCTATAACCGCGCCTGCGCCTTTTTTCATTCTGGTCAGCAGAACGCCGAGCGGCACCGCAACGATAATACCCAATACAACAGCAATAAGAGAAATATATAAATGTTCACCTGTTTTATACAGCAGCTCTCCGCCGTTCGTCTGTAAAAAAGTCATCATTTGATTCATGTGTAAGAGCTCCTCCCCTGATCAGATCGTCATTAGCTGGTTTTCCTCGCCCCATATGGAATCATATACGATGTCCACAAGGCTTGCTCTTGTCACAATCCCTGCTAAATGGTGCTCTTCATCAACAACGGGAACATACTTAATTCCTTGCTTCAAGATTTTCCGGACGGTATCGCGGAGAAGGGCTCCTTTTTGCACGGTATACATATCCGAGCGGTACACATCACCAACAACGCTCGCTTTTTTGCGGTTTTGATCAATGATTTCAACATCTACGTATCCCTTCAGCACATTTTGCTCATCTACAACAAGCAGCGAGTCGACGCGTTTTTCTCTCATCAGCTGAATGGCCTGAGAAAGCGTTTTGTCCGCTGTAACCGTGACAGGCATTCTGTTCATCATCTGCTCAACCCGCTCAATTTCAGGCCTTGTCTGGATCAGGCGCTCTTTCCCGATAAATTCTTCTACAAATTCATTTGCCGGATTTCTGAGAATCTCATCAGGTGTGCCGACCTGAACGATTTCACCCGCTTTTAAAATCACAATCCGGTCAGCTAGCTTAATGGCTTCGTCCATGTCGTGGGTCACAAACACGATGGTTTTGTTTAACGTTCTCTGCAGTTTTTTAAATTCTTCCTGAAGGGAATCCCGCGTGATCGGGTCAAGCGCTCCGAACGGTTCATCCATTAAAATGAGAGGGGGTTCCGCAGCCAGTGCGCGCAGCACGCCGATTCTTTGCTGCTGTCCGCCGCTGAGCTCGTGGGGATAACGGTCTAAATATTCAGGGCCCATATCAACAAGCTTTAACAGCTCTCTCGCCCGTTCTTTCCGTTTTTCTTCAGGCCATTTCAGCAGTTTCGGAACGAGTGAAATGTTCTGCTGAATGGTCATGTGGGGAAACAAACCGATCTGCTGAATCACATAGCCGATTTTTCTCCGCAGTTCAACCGGGTCCTGTTCCATTATGTTTTCTCCGTCTATAAAGATCTTTCCTGACGACGGTTCTATCAATCGATTAATCATCTTCATCGTCGTCGTTTTTCCGCAGCCGCTCGGGCCGATAAAACAGATAAATTCGCCCTTGGCAATATCTAAATCAATGCTGTTCACAGCTTTTTTGCCGCCTTTATATACTTTTGACACTTGTTCTAATTTCAGCAATCCGTGCACCTCCGCAGGTTTCCGTTAATTTTTCTGAAAAGTATAATCTTTATTATAATTTGAACTTTGTAAAATAAAAAGTTTACAATGTGTTGAAATTATATGTTATTTACAGATTATTTATTGTTATGACTCAGGCAGAGAGGGTGTTCTTACAATTACGCCGGATACCTCTCGCTTCCTCCGCATACAGCTGTTTTCAACAACTGGCAGAAATATGATATATTGACACCATCAATTGCCATTTGAAGGGATGATCAGCTGTGGAAAAAACTGCTCTCGACATCATTGAACATGCTGAAGAGCATCTCATCGAGAAGATTGCCGAAAACATGCATACGTTTGGAATGCCTTCTACTGTCGGGCGTGTGCTCGGGATTATTTATATGAATCGAAAACCGATGACGTTAAGCGAGCTGTCAGAAGCAACAGGCATGAGCAAAACACGGATGAGCCAGGTCGTCCGTGAAATGATTGATGCCAACATTGCCGAAAAGGTGTTTGAAAAAGGCGTAAGAAAAGATCTTTACGACGTAGAGCAGGATTATTATCAAACCTTCATATCTTTATTTGCGGCGAACTGGACAAAGGTCGTGAGCAAAAACAAAGTGCTGTACAAAAAATTAAACCGGGAGCTGACGGATCTTTTACAAAGGGACGAGCTTCCCCGAGAAGCCGAAGAGAAAGTCAATCAGCTGCTGAATGAATTAAGAGAATGGCTTCATTACTATGATTGGCTGAGCCGCTTAATTGAGTTTTTTGAGAGTGAAGAAGTATTTGAATACGTGCCGAAAACAGCTGAAAGCAGCTCCCTGAAGTAAGGGAACTGCTTTTCTACATGATGAGATTAATATTGGAAACATCATACATGAGAACATCGTATACTTCCTCCATGTGACATTGGCCTTACCCAGAGGCTGATTCTTCGCAAACGTTTATAGCCGTTCGGAAACGCCGCGTGCTACAATGAAGTGACTATGTAAATAGGAAGGATGTATCTATATGTTTAAGAAAATTGCAGCAGATGCACTCGGATTATCAGATATCGGAAAAATTATCGAACCTCAGGATTATGACAAAACAGATGCTGATGACTATGTCATGCATGAAGACAACGAAAAAATTTATTTCCTGATTAAAACAAAAGCCGATGAATATTGCTTCACGAATCTGGCGCTGATCCATGTTGACGGCGAACGTGCCACTTCCTCCAAACGAACGCTGAAACGCTACCCTTATTCCCAATATAAAATCTCTGATGTTTTTCTGGAAACCGCCGGGAAGGTCGATTTGGATGTTGAAATCAAGTTCAAGCTGGGCTCTGAACAATTTGACATCGATGTGCATAAAGAGCAAATTGAAAAGCTGAAAGATTTGTATAAAGCCCTTCTCCGTATCTCTGAAACGATCTATGAAAATGACATTTTGATCAATCAGGCTGAACAAAGTCTGGAACGAGCAGTCACCATCCTTCAGCATACCCGCCCTGAGCACGTCAATATTGAAACACAATACAAAGAGCTGACCGAATTCGGGTTTACATGGGTCACTTCCGTCCGCTCGCAGTACCATATTAAAGATTTCGGTGACGTATTTGAAAAATATATGAATAACTAGAAACAAGACACGGGTTCGCATCTGGCAGCTCGTGTCTTTTTTCTGATACATAATCTTGGAGAAAATTTTTTGGCTGGATATTGGTTACTTTTCTACTTTTTTCTTTTATAATGACATTATTAGTCTATTTTCCCTATATTACATGTAAAAGGAGTCATCATATGTTTTGTCCTCAATGCGGCCATCAAGCAGATGGCGGAAAGTTTTGTGAGAAATGCGGATCGCCTCTTCCACGCCAAGCCGGCGAAAATCAAGGAGCACAGGCGGGAGCTGAAGCTGCAAAACAAGCAGCAAAGCAGTTCGGTTCATTTGTTCTGGCTGTTCTGAAACGCCCTTATCAGGAGTGCAAAACAACAGGCGGCGAACAGCTGATCAGCGGAATCATTACAATGGTGCTTTTCAGTTTACTAACTCCGCTGATGTTTTATATTCTTTTTTCAGAAGGTCCCGGCAGTGCGAGCTTTACAGAAATCTTTTTAAAGCCAACCATTTACTTTGCCCTTTTTATTTTCGGGTTGCATGCATTGATCTTTTTTTCCTTAAAAATCGCGGGAAACCAAGTCTCATTTAAAGATTCATTCTCCAGATTTGGTGCGTTTCTTATTCCATTTACAGCTATTTTGATTCTTGCACTTCTATTGTTTTTATTACATACAGATCTTTGTTTCACCGTGTTAGCGATTGGTTTAATCGGCGCATTCTTCGCTATTCCCCCTGCGATGCTGAGCAGTTACCAGCATTCGTATAAAGGAAAAGCTGATATCATTTACTCAACCATTGTGATTTATCTGATCACGTGCGTTGCGTTTCGGTTCATCATCGAACATTATATCAAAGAGATTTTCCGTTATATCTTTTTTTAAAAAACACCCCCATCGCCTGCTGGTGATGGGGGTTTGTTTTTATTGAATAGATGTTAAATAAATTCTTCCGTCTTTCACTACGCCGGTGTAGGTCCAGTTGTATGTTCTGCGCTTTGTACTGCCGCCTGATTTTGTAATATCAAATTCTTCATATGTTTTAATTGTGATATTCGAGCCGCTTTGATTAAAGCTTTTTACCTCTACATCAATAAATACTTCAGTCGTCCCCTCGCTGTACAGCTTCTTAACCAATTTCTGCTGATCATTATATAATGAACTTCCTTTTTCCAGATTGCCTTCCATGACCGCAAATTCATTTAAATTCACTGCGGTTGATTGATTTGTCAGATAACTAACCATAAATGATGTCACTTGTTCATCCGTGACATCGCCGGCCGATGGGCTTACGCTTGCTTTCTTGCCTTTTGCGTCTGCCCAGGCTGACGTGTACGTCTCTGCATGATCATTTTTTATTTTCTTTATATTTGTGCCGGCAGAATCAAAAGTTGATTCTGCATCTTCGAACATCCACTTTTTCTGTTTTTTATCATATGAAAGCAGATATTCATAGCTCGGGCTCTCATCCGACATTTCAGGTTTCGTATAGTCATTATAATTAGCCGACTGGTGAAGTTCTTTTCCTTTTACTGACGCCTGCCATGTACCGTCATTTTTCTGGGATAGA
Organism: Bacillus sp. FSL K6-1012; assembly: GCF_037964915.1. Lineage (NCBI taxonomy): Bacteria > Bacillati > Bacillota > Bacilli > Caryophanales > Bacillaceae > Bacillus > Bacillus sp. FSL K6-1012. The sequence goes on from NZ_CP150175.1 coordinate 3,500,922, forward strand.
GCAAATGTATCCAAATCAAAGTCTGTTTCCAGATATTTATCTTTTAAGTAAGAATCCGTGTTTTTCTTCGAATCCACGTTATCTTTTACTTCGGCTTTCCAACTGGCACTTGCCTCTGTCATCTGAGCTGTATTTCCATCAGAAAGCGCTTTGGAATATTGCTTTGTCGTTTTGACAATCGTATTCATGATTGTTTCTTGTGTGTCTTGGTCAGGAATTAATGTTAACTCCATTTCTTTGCTATCAATCGGCACACCCGCTGTTTTTGTTTTTCCCCACGGAAACTCCGCTTCGACCTCAGCTGTCATTGATCCGTCTGTCAGAAGCGGTCCGTATGTGACAGATTTGAACGGATCCTTATGGATGGATTTGCCGTTAATCAGCAAATCTCCCTTTCCATCCTTAATAGCGTCAGCTAAGCTGAATGTTACATTATCCGCTTCCAATGAGAGATCAACACGAAAGCTATTGTCACCAACCGCCTGAATGTCTTCCTTTTTCACAAGATCGACTACATCGTTTTTCAGTTTGGCTGAGACTGTATATTCGCCGGGAATGTACGGTCCGAGGGTTTGTGCTTGATCTGCTTTCTTTACAGATCCGGCTTCCTCTTTATTCACATAGAGATCCGTATGTTTATAATTGCTGGTTACTTCAAAATAAACAGGTGCTATCTTTAAATCATAATGGTCAAATACTAGCAAAGTTTTCCCGTCTTTCTCCGCGTAAACAATATCCTTTTGGACTGTTTCAGCACGCAGCGATGAAAAAAGCTCATCTTTTTTGTCAGGATGATCCTTTAAATATGTAAGAAACGGCTTTACGTTTTGTTTAGTAAGCTTGAGCCTGTCATTTGCCGGTGTTAGCAGCGAAGCGATTTGGTCTTTATCCTCATCATTTACAGCCTGCTCAAATTTGTCGACTAACCTGTCCTTAGAAGTAAGGTACGCTCCGGTTTTATATGCAGTGAATAATATGACGCACGCTGCGGCAATGCTGCTCCATAACATGATGGTTTTCTTAGGGATTGGTTTCCGCGGAGCCTGCCTCGTTTCAGCAGTGCTTGCTGTTTCTTTATTTGCCTGTCTGCTGCTCCCTCCGATCGGGGTGCCGCATTCTTTACAAAACTTGGCCCCTTCATTATTTTTTTGACCGCATTCCTTACAAAACATGTGACTTTCCTCCTATTTTTTATCCGCTATTTTGTACAGATTTCCTATGTTACATATTTTATAATAGAATGGTATGAAATTGGAGGAAATCATGAAAATATCTCTATAAACATATGAAAAGGTGGAATGTACGTGCAAAAGCTCAGGATTCAAATAAGAGAAAAAGCAAATGACGAATTATACGATCTATTGCTGCTCGCCGATCCGTCGAAAGACATTGTAGATGAATATCTTGAAAGAGGAGAATGTTACACAGCTTGGGCCGGTGATGAACTTGCCGGTGTTTATGTATTGCTAAAAACAAGGCCGCAAACAGTTGAAATTGTAAATATTGCCGTAAAAGAGTCTCTTCAAAAGAAGGGTTTTGGCAAACAGCTTGTCCATGACGCCATCGAAAAGGCAAAGGAGCTGGGTGCGGACACGATTGAAATCGGCACGGGAAATTCCAGCATTCATCAGCTTTCTCTCTATCAAAAATGCGGTTTCCGCCTGCAGGCCATCGATCATGATTTCTTTACCCGACATTATGATGAGGACATTTTCGAAAACGGCATACAATGCCGTGATATGGTGAGACTTTATTTGGATCTTTAATGAAAGAGCTGCCGTATGATAATCGGCAGCTCTTTCATATAGAAATTAAAAAAACTGATTCGCTTTTTTCCCGGCATCCCGTTGCATTCCCTGCCTCACTGACAGTATGAAAAAAGTCAGCACGAGGGTCAGACCGACAGCCAGAAAAATATAATCAGCGTCCATAAACACAAGAAGCACTGTATAAACAGCTGCTGAAAGAGGTTCTCCCATCTTTACAATAGAAAAAATAAGCGCGAAAATTCTTCCGAAGTATTCAGTCGGAACAGTCTTTTGAAAAAACAGAACTGTTTGCACATCAATATACGAGATAATAACACCTAGTATCAAAAAAATGACACATTCAAGCCCGCTAAGCTGAAAAAACAAAAACATTATGAGCAATCCGACAGCTGTTAAAGTTCTGGGATAGAGCCGTTCAAGCCGCTTAGTATTCCACTTAAAAAATACAGCAAGATTACCTAAGAGCATTCCGCCCTGAAACATTGCATACATGACGGCGAACCACACAGAATAGTTTTCATGAAAACGTTCCACTGCAAGAATCGGCCCCATAACCGAAATAAACCCGGCAATGACAAGATTCACGATAAAAAAATAACCGACAGAAGTCATCCAAGATGAGTTGCCTTTCAGCATTCTGTATCCTGTCTTAAGGGCTTCTGCCCCTTTGCTTTTTAGGCCGGCAGGTTCTGAAATGTGGATAACTGCAATCAATGCAGCGGATACAAAAAAGGCGGTTCCATTAATGAAAAACAGCAGCCCGAACGGAATGGCCGCAAGCAAAACGCCGCTGATCAGCTTTCCGACGATCAGACCAATAAGTTCGCTTGTATTCATTAAAGATGTCGCTTGATCTAGATGTTTCTGAGGGACAAGTATCGGGATAAGCGCGACTTTCGCCGGGGAAAAGAGCATCGATTGTAGCGATAAACAAAATGCGCATACACCGATGATCCATACAGTTAAAAAACCATTTGCGCTAAGGACTGCCAAGAGAATCATAATGACTGCCCTTCCTGTATTACACATATACAATATGGTTTTTTTTCGTAAAGAATCAATTAAGGGGCCTGTAAACATTCCGAAGGTCAGGGGAACGAGCTCGATAAAAGAAATCACCCCGACCAATATTTTGCTTCCGGTCAAATCGAGTACAAGAAGCGGCAGCGCGATGAGCCAGACGCCATCCGCCGCGGAAGAAAATACTTGTGCAGACCAAAGTTTTGCATAATTTGGTGTTCGATATGCCGAATCACGGCCGTTTTTGATCTTCATCAGAAGCACCGCCGAACCATTCTAATGTTCTCCATGATTCTTTTCTTTGTGTATAATCCTCTTCCATCACTTCAAATACGATACCTGTGCCATCACCGCGGTGTATCTCTTTTAACATCTCTGCTGCTTGTCTGAGCAATGTTTCATCTATCGTTCCTTCTGTGGGATGACGCCCTTCAAAACAGCGGACACCTCCATGCGGGAAGGCTAGCTGGCAAAACGAACTGAAATGATAATGTTTAATGCTGTCCTTTAAGGAAAGAAATTGAAAAAAGTCAGGGTATCTCAGCTTTTCATTCCTGAACATAAGTGATGATGATAAATGTGTCTGATAGGTAATGGCCCAATGACACAGATCCCATGTAATCCCGATATGTTTTAAACCGAGCTGAATCAGTTCCTCAAAATCCTCAGGATAAATGAATATCGGGTCAAAGTCTTCGCCCAGATTCCCGATAATCGGCAGATTTTCGACTCCAATCCATATATCTGTTCCTTTTAGCTCTTCATCAAACTCTGCAAAAAATTCAATGACTTTTCTGCGGTTTCCTTCTAAATCATAGCCTTGAAATTCTTCAACGGACATAAATTGATTGGCATGAACAATTATCCCCTTGGCGCCATATACATCCGCAAGCTCTGCAAAATGAAGCAGACGGTCCTTTATATGCGCTTCATGAACATAATCCGCATTGTCGGTGGGAAAATGAAGTGTCAATAATGACGGCTCAAGCTGTTTTGTGTAATCAAGTGTCCGCTTGAAGGTTTTCACATAATCTGTTGCTTCAAACGATTTTCCGTCAAAAATATTGGCTTCAAGGCCATATCCTGCTTCGACCCACTTTTTATCAATTTGCTTCGGGTCTAACCCGAAAAACGGTATTTGCGCAATCATCCGTCACCACGTCCCTCTCACAAGCATAAAAGCTTCTGCTGCAGAAAAACCGGATTTAGCTCCCCAAACATATGCATTATTTTCAATCGCTTGCAAGGACCGCGGATGCGGGAAATCCCTCAGCTCCGAATCGTAGCACGCCATAGCCTTCAGCTTCAGTTCAAGCTCTTCTTCTATATTAATGAAGAAATTCGCGTGGAATTGATCCTTATTCAAATAGTTCCACTCTGTCGAGGATAATGTTTCGTATGCCAGGACCTGTTTTACGGAATGACCTGGAAGCGGGCGGGTTGCCGTCATCACCGCTCTGAATACTACGGTATGGTCAATATTAATATCACCGCCGTATTGTGTATATACAATATCCGGCTGAAAGCGTTCAATTTGTTTTTCTGCTTCTTTTACGACATCCAGCAAATCCAGTGAATCAAGCCTGTTATCAGGAAGATTTAATCTGACAAAATCGCTTATGCCGAGCGTGCTAAGCGCTTGTTCCGTTTCACTATAGGAATGCTGCATGAGCGAATCACAAGGTTTTTCATAGTCTTCTTTTCTGGACGATTTTCCCTCAGCCATAATGACAGCCGACACACTGTCTCCTTGACGGACATGTTTCGCCAGAGCTCCGCCGACGCCGATAATTTCATCGTCCGGGTGCGCCGCAAATACCATTACTTTCATTATATTGTCCCCCTTTGATTAACGTTTCGGAAATATCCGCCCCGCAATTCATAAGCATATCAAGCATAGAGAGATGAGGAATGTGCTCTCCGAATAACTGCGGATAATGTATTGTCCTGATTTGCTGGTATTCGATTGTAATTCCGCTTCTATCAAAATCACTTTCTATTAAATAGTCTGATCCTTGGCTGCCTGAATAATAATGATCAGCCCCTAGTTCCTTACAAAGTGCGAGCACAAAATCACTCTTTTTTTCATTCCGGCATTCGAGCTCCGAAACATAGCAAATTGGCGTTGAAATACGAAGTTCACGCAGAAAAAAATCAATGATGTACATATTCAAATCGTGAAGGTACTCCCATTCCTGCTGATAGACATCTTTAAAAAACATTTGATATTCCTCGAAATAGGGAGCCTTTGCATAATTCATTTTTATCGCCATCCAGTGTTTCTTTCGCCAGTCTTGTTCTTGATCAATTTTCATATCACGTAGCTCAATATCCTTATAATTTTTCATCAGAAGAGGAACAGTCAGCCACATAGGGCCTTGAGACGTTTTTATCCTGTTCCGATTGAGAAATCCTTTTTTCTCAAACTGGGCTGTATCGTGAATCGCAAATACATCTGATTTATGGATTTTTTCAAAAAAACCATACCAAGGGAGATAACTGGACTGATGGCCGCTTACCACTTTTACTCCGTTTCTGTGAAATGTCGACATCGTTTCTCTTCAGCTCCCCAATATCGTTTCGGTCTGGCAATTTCTTTACTGTGAGAATATCCAAAATCAACCCATTGAAGCTTCTTGTCGATGGCGAATGATAAAGCGTTCCGCATTAACAGATAAGAAGCCTGCGTTTCTTTACCGGCAGGGCTGTTTACATTCTGCCAATAATAGAAATGAGAATGGTCATATAGAAAAATACTGCTGCTGATCATTTCATTCTCAAGAAATGCCCCTACCCAAAAGACTTGTCTGCCAAGGCTTTCATGCAGCCTCTGAAAAAAATCCTGGCTTAGCATATATGCTGCGCCGATAGCTGCTATATGCGCCTTATACAAATCGTAAAACTCATGAATCGACTCCTGTCCGATTAAGCGGACGGATACATTTTTCTTTTCCGCATATCTGACTGCAGTCCGTGCTTTTCCCGAACAGTTTGTCCATAGCTCTTCAAATGTATCGGGAAGCGATAAAATATGTGTTGTTTTCTCCACCCATTGTTTTCCCATTTCTTCGATAAAAGGAGTTTGGTCATGCGGAAGCAGGAGCCGCGATAGTTTCTGTCCAAATAATGCTTTGATTTCACTTTGCAGCCATTCGAATGAAATTGGACGGTCTGAAATGACGCCGCCGTATCCTATCATATTACCGCTGAGCGAGCCATTCTGCTCAAACACCGGAACATATATCACTTGTCCGCCGTCCGATGTCAGCCTGACGGGGTGAAACGAGGTATTGGGGAGCTCTTCCATGAGCTTCCCCCAATCATAGCTTTGAAACAACCCAGCCTGAAATATGTCAGCAGCCCGATCCCATGCTTGAGGAGTTACGGAAAATGCTGTTTTTTCCACGATATATCACCAACATTCATTTCTTATTCTTTTGCTTTGCATACGTTAAAACAGTTTCAGCAATATACTTCACCTGCTCTGTGCCAAGAGGCGGTTTGAACGGCAGTGAAAGAACTCTTTTCCAAAGAGAATTTTCATCCTCAAGTTGTGAATAAGGCTGATATAGCGGAATCAGGTGAAGAGGAAGGTAGTTCCAGCATGTTTGAATGCCTTTTTCCGCTAAAAAAACGGAGCAATCGTACCTTTCGCCTTCATGAGGAAATACGATTGTCAAATAGTTCAGGCTCTCTCCCGCCTGAGGCTGAATCATCTTGATCCCGTATAACTCTTCGGCCTCCGCAAAAATGTATCTTGCCGTCTCCAAATTTCTTGATGAGTCTTTCACCAACTGCTCCATCTTGGACAGCTGGTATTCGATAATGGCTTGTCTCACCGGATGCATTCGCAATAAAGGGACAGTAGCAGGTTTTTTCGGAAGGACTTCAAGTTTGCTCGTTTTTAAAGAAGTACGAACACCTGCTTTTCTGAATAAGAAAGATAGAGCCTTAGAACTCATCAAGGCCTGCATTCGCTGCTGTCTCTTATAAGCATCATAATCAGCATCTACTTGCTTTCGCTGTTCCATCGGCAGCCTGCTGATTTTGTCCAGCACATCTTTCCGAGCGATTAATGCTCCGCCCCCTATACTGCCGAGAGGCTTTGACATTCCAAAGCTCAAGATACCGAAATCCCCCAAACCGCCTGCAAATGTTCCGGCTTGTTTTGTAAACATAGCCTGAGCAGCATCGTCGATGACACGAATACGCTTCGCTTTCGCCCACTCAATAAGATTCATGTTTTCCTTCCGACCGTAGACGTGCGTCAAAATGACAGCGCATGTCCTCTCGGTCACTTTGTTTTTCACATCTTCAAAAGACAGGGATAAATCATCATCCAGATTAGCGAAAACTGGAGAAGCCCCGGATTGAAGCACAGCATCAATTACATTCGGACAGCTGAAAGAAGAAAAAATAACTTCTTTTCCTGGCTCCGCTCCGGAAAGTTTCAGTGCAAGCACCAACGCCGCACTTCCGCTCGAAGTCAATTCGATACCCTTTCCATAGCGTTTTTCCAGTTTTTCTGCCAACCTGGTTTTTTTAGCTGAGATGAAATGAGTGAATGCCGGGAAAAGACTTCTGCCTGAAAGCTGCCTCGCATAAATGGGAAACTTGATCTGTTTGGGATTCTCAGGATAATGGAAGTTTTTGTTTTTGTCTTTCAACTTTAATCATCCTCAGGCCTTCATCAAGGTGAACTTTAGGAGCATATCCAAGCATTCGCTTTGCCTTCTCGATGGAAGGAGCACGTTTGAAAATTTCAATATCCTTACCTCGGACACCATCCTCACCCAGCTTTTTAAAGGTGTAATTCTCTTTCTTCCTGCCTGTCATTACGTTGATTTTCTCTGCCAGCCCTTTTATGCTGATGGGCATATTGTTTCCTATGTTGAAATCTTCAAAAACACTGCCTTTATGCAGAAGTGCCAGATATGTTCCGTTAACGATATCACTAATGTAGCTGAAGCATCTGATTTGGCCGCCGTCTCCATAAAGAGGAAGCTCTGCACCAGATTCAGCCAAACTGAAGAACTTGTTAATGACAAAGTCCTCCCGCTGCTTCGGGCCGTATACATTAAAGTACCGGACAACTCTGACATTCAACGAGTTTGATGCCTGCTCCCTCAAATATTCCTCTGACTTCAATTTTGCTTTTCCATAAGCAGATTTAGGGAGCTTCTTACTCGATTCCGTATACGGATAATCGGGTGAGTCCCCGAATACCTCTGAGCTGGAGGAAAAAAGAAGGGTTTTGATGCCTAGCTCCTTGCATACCTCCGTTACGTTTTTCGTTCCCTCAAAATTTACCTTGATGACGTCCTCTTCATTGCTGCGGCAGCTGTCTACTCCGACCATTGCCGCTAAATGAACAATAGCATCTGCTCCTTTTAATGATTCCTTAAGCGATTGCCGATCTAAAATATTCGTTTGTCGGAACTCCGCCTGAAAATCCGGCTTTTTTTGATCAGCGATGATCGCATGATAGCCTTTATTCTGTAATAACCCGGCTAATTCACTTCCTATAAAGCCTGCTCCACCTAAGATAGCAATGTGTTTCATTGTCCGACCTCCTGGCTTAAAGATAAAACATCTTTAATTGATTGAACGATATATTGACAATCTTCCTTCGATAGCTGGCTATAAAGAGGCAGTGATACAATTTCAGGAAAGATGCGTTCAGTTACCGGCAGCTTTGCGGGAAAATGCTCACTATAGTAGGGATGCATATGCACAGGGATAAAGTGGACACTCAAGCCAATATTTTTCGCTTTCATATTTTCAATAAACTGGTCTCGCTCCATTTCCCCGCGTTTTTTCACCCGCAGAATAAACAAATGCCAAGAGTGGGTGATATGGCTGGGGATGTCTGTCAAAGGAAGTTCTGCTCTTTCTAATTGATTTGTAAGCTCAGACGCATAATACTTTGCGATTCTTGTCCGTTTTTCTTGGATCTCAGCAGCACGTTTCAATTGAATGAGCCCGAGCGCAGCCTGGATATCTGTCATGTTGTACTTAAAGCCGGGAAGTAAAACATCATATCGCCAGCTGCCCTTTTCACCGTATCGATTCCAAGCATTTTTTGTAATGCCATGCCACCCATACAGTCTCGCTCTCTCGGCTGCCTCTTCATCCTTAAGAATAAGAGCTCCTCCTTCTCCCGTCGTAATATTTTTGGTTGCATAAAAGCTGAAGCATACTGCATCTCCGTGTGTGCCGATCATCTTCCCGTTATATCTTGTCCCAAGCGCGTGAGCGGCATCTTCAATCAAGTACAGTCCATTTTCCTTGCATATGCTGCTAAGCTCATCCAAATTTGCCGGATGACCTGCAAAATGGACCGCAATGACTGCTTTTGTGCGCGGTGAAAGTTTTTGCCTAACATCTTCCGGATCTATACATAAATCATCCTCGCAGATGTCCGCAAAAACCGGGGTTGCTCCGACATGCAAAATGACGTTTACACTTGAACAAAACGTGAAGCTTGGAACAATAACTTCATCGCCTTCTCCTACACCGAGTGCAAGCAATGCCATGTGTAAGGCAGCTGTTCCTGAATTACAGCTGATTACGTGTTCCGCGCCTAGATATTCGCCCAGCTTTTTTTCAAATTCAATCACTTTCGGACCTTTTGAAATCCATCCTGACTTGATTGTTTCGGCTACAGTTTCCAGTTCTTCGTTTGTGATATCAGGTCTGTGAAAAGAGATAAATCGTTTACTAATGGTAGTTCCCTCCTATAGTGTGACAAGCTTTGCATTGTCAGCCATTTTTTCTCTGCAAATATTTCTGGTATCGAAAATAATAGGGGCTGTATCCCGCAATATGCTGTAATTTATATCATCATGATCAGTATGAATAATGACGACATCATATTGGTTGATCTGCTCCTTAGTGAAAGGGACGGAGCGCTTGATGCTGCCGTCTTCCAGGCGAATTTCACTGATAAAAGGATCATAGTAATCTATCGTGCATCCCTTTTTCATCAGATCATCGATAATTGCAAATGCAGAAGACTCACGAGAATCATTGGTATTTTTTTTATAAGCAGCACCTATTAATAAAATGCTGCACGGTTCTTTATCAACCAGCTTCATGGCATAGTCGGACACTGAAAACGGCATTTCAGAATTAATTTCATCAGCTAAATCAATCAGCTTTGTCTGCAATCCCTTTTGATTGGCTATCCATTTAAAATAAAAAGGATCAATCGGTATACAATGGCCGCCTACGCCAGGGCCGGGGCTGAATTTTTGAAACCCGAACGGCTTTGTGTCTGCTGCATTGATCACTTCCCATATATCAATATCGAGTTCTCGGCAATTAAGTGCCATTTCATTGATGAGAGCTATATTTACATAACGGTAGGTATTCTCTAGGAGTTTAGCTGTTTCTGCTACTTCAGGTGAGGTTACTGGATGAATGCTTGCAACGATAGTGTTGTAAAACGCTGAGGCAAGTTTTGTACAATTCCGGGTCATTCCGCCGACCACTTTAGGGATATCGGCAACTTCATATTGGCTGTTCCCAGGATCAATTCGTTCAGGAGAATAAGCTATAAAAAAATCTGAGCCTATGTTTACCTGCCGCCCTGTTGCCATTCTATCGGCGATTTTTTGTTTGGTTGTACCCGGATAGGTTGTACTTTCTAAAATTAAGAGCTGATTTGTTCTTCCGTAAGCCAACATACTGTCAACTGCACTGTCTATGTAGCTTAGATCGGGAATTTTATCTTTTTTGTTCAAAGGTGTCGGAACACATATCACAATAATGTCGCAGTGTTCAATGAGAGACATATTCTCACTCACTTGAAAACGCTCTGTTTGTAATACCGCTTTTAATTGGTTATCGTCTATATCCCGAATATGGCTGTGCCCGTCTTTCAGCAAAGAAACTTTTTCGCTGTTCCTATCGAAGCCGATGACGCTGTATCCTTTATTGACACATTCCAATGCAAGAGGAAACCCCACATATCCCATCCCTAATACACCTACAACAGCCTGTTTTGTTTCAATCAATTCTAAAAGCCGCTTATGACCTAGGTTTCGAGCTTCTTGTGTGACAGGATTCATTTTTGGACCCCCTATAAGATAGAAAAGGATATATTTTTACAAAATTAAACAATTATCGATCGATACTGCAATTATAACAAAAGTAAAAAAACGGTAAATGAGTTTTGTATCCTTTTATTTTGTAGGACATTATGTTGTAATTTACTAGTAATTGGTATTTTACGTACCTATGATAAGGTATTTATTAGGAGAATGGTGAGAGAATCTCCCTTAATTGAAAGAATTTAGTGAAAAATTAAAAAACAGGCCGAAGCCTGTTTTTTATTCTATATTCGCCTCTTTTACAGCAGATAGCAAGAGCTGCCCCGCTTCCTTCAATCTATCTTTGCTGATATGTGTTATATTATCATTTTCAGTGTGATACCATGAACCAGGCTCTTGTGTATCCGGGCTGAGCCAAATCCAATTAGCTGAAGGTATGCCCGCTTCATAAAAAGACACATGATCCGAGTATCCCAGTTGTGTGAGGCGGGGTGCTTCAAGCTGTGCTTTCCGGGCAGCGTTTACTGCATAATTGACACTTGCATTTTTTTTGCCATCCGGAGTGGTTATATACATTTGGCTGGCTTCTTTCCAGTCAGTCGCAATCATATCAGCGTTAAAGTTTGCCCGGCTGTGTTTGATTTCATCTGATGTAAGCGTACTGACATAATATGAGGAACCCGCTGACCACAGCTCTTCAGCTCCGAATAAGATAAAACGGATTTCTTTGTTTTTAGGAAGATCCTTGCTTTGCTTACTCATCTCCAGCACAGCAGATGTGCCTGATGCATTATCATCAGCCCCAGGTGCACCTTTAACTGTGTCATAATGGGCAGTTACATAAAGAATATCCGGGTGTTTTGTGTGCTGCGCTTTGCGTGTCGCTATTATATTCTGTGAAGTGCGGTTTTGATAGTTCTTAAATTGAATGACAGCCTGCTTTTCTTTCAGCAAAGCTTCTCCGTCTTCTTTTTTCATTCCCGCTGTCGGTATTGTGGTGTGTTTTGGTTTTACCGGACGGATCGCGAGAGGTTTTGTCTTGCGGTTATAAATAATGACAGCTTTCGCACCAGCATCTTGGGCGTTTTTTATTTTTTGAGATACTGATATTTTCCCCTCTCTAATAACGGCTATTTTTCCTTTTGCTTCTTTTACTTCAAGGTTTAACCCATAGCCTCCGTCAAAGACGGCAGCCTCTATTTTTTCTTCATCTTCCACAAAGTTCTTATCTGCTGAGCGTATTGGATATTCATGATCGCCTGCCATTACTGAACCAGTAAAATATGTTTTCACATGAAATGGCTGAACCCGAACAGTTAACCCCTCATCTTGAAGCCGTTTCGATATGTATGATGCCGCTTCTTTTTCTTTCTCTGTCCCTGTTTCTCTCGGACCTATGACTTCACTGAGCTCATGAATGGTTTCATACGCATGCTCTTCATCAAACAACGGGGCCATTTCAGACACAGAAAGAGGCTGCTTCTCATTCAGCTGTTCAGCCGAAGCTCCCCATATGACGCTTCCGGCCAGTGCTGCGGACATTAATATCAGTTTCATTTTTACATTCCTCCTCTTATTCACTCCTTTCTTTTCGGTTCTGCTGTGTTGATTCCTTTAAAAAGCAATAAAATGAATACTAATTACCAAATCAAGGTAATCAGATAGAAGGAGAATAAGAATGACAGCTAGGAAAGTTTGCATAAAAAAGCCGCCGAGACATATCTCGGCGGTCATTTTATTACTTGTTCAAGTTGTAGAAAGAGTTAATACCGTGGTATTGAGCAGTTTCAGCCAACTGATCTTCGATGCGAAGAAGCTGGTTGTATTTCGCAACACGGTCCGTACGTGACGGAGCACCTGTTTTGATTTGTCCTGCGTTTGTTGCCACAGCGATGTCTGCGATTGTGCTGTCTTCAGTTTCACCAGAACGGTGAGAGATAACAGCAGTGTAGCCTGCGCGTTTCGCCATTTCGATCGCATCGAATGTTTCAGTCAATGTACCGATTTGGTTTACTTTGATCAGGATAGAGTTGCCTACGCCGTTTTTGATACCTTCAGCAAGTTTTTTCGTGTTTGTAACGAAGAGGTCATCACCAACAAGCTGAACTTTTTTGCCAAGACGCTCAGTAAGAAGCTTGTGGCCTTCCCAGTCGTTTTCGTCAAGTCCGTCTTCGATAGAGATGATTGGGTATTTAGAAACCATTTCTTCGTACCAGTCAACCATTTCAGCAGATGTTTTCACAACGCCTTCGCCAGACAGATGGTATTTGCCGTCTTCTTTGTTGTAGAACTCAGAAGATGCAGCATCCATTGCAAGTTTTACTTCTTCGCCAGGTTTGAAGCCGGCTTTTTCGATTGCTTCAACGATTGTTTGAAGCGCTTCTTCGTTAGAACCAAGGTTTGGAGCGAATCCGCCTTCATCACCTACAGCTGTGTTCATTCCTTTAGCAGAAAGAACTGATTTCAGGCTGTGGAAGATTTGAGCGCCCATGCGAAGTGCTTCACGGAAGTTAGGAGCACCTACTGGCATGATCATGAATTCTTGAATATCTACGTTGTTGTCAGCATGCTCTCCGCCGTTGACGATGTTCATCATCGGTACAGGAAGCGTTTTTGAGTTAAATCCTCCAAGGTATTGGTAAAGAGGAATCTGTAAGAAATCAGCAGCAGCACGTGCACAAGCCATAGATACGCCAAGGATTGCGTTCGCACCAAGTTTGCCTTTGTTTTCAGTACCGTCAAGCTCGATTAAAAGCTGGTCGATTGCATTTTGTTCAGTTACATCAAAGCCAAGAAGCTCTGGAGAAATGATTTCGTTTACGTTGTTAACAGCTGTTAACACGCCTTTTCCAAGGTAACGGTCTTTGTCGCCGTCACGAAGCTCAACTGCTTCGTATTCACCTGTAGAAGCTCCGCTTGGCACTAATGCGCGGCCGAATGCTCCTGTTTCTGTATATACTTCAACTTCAACTGTTGGGTTGCCGCGGGAGTCTAATACTTCGCGTGCATAAACATCAACAATGTATGGCATGAGTTTGTCTCTCCTTTGATTTTCAGCTTATTTTTGAATTAAAGATGTTCCAGTCATTTCTTTCGGTTTTTCAACACCGAGAAGGTCTAATAACGTTGGTGCAAGGTCGCCTAGGATTCCGCCTTCACGCAGCGTGATGCCTTCTTTCGTAACAATTACAGGGACTGGATTTGTCGTATGTGCAGTGTGCGGTTCGCCTGATTCTGTGATCAGAATATCAGCATTACCGTGATCAGCGGTAATGATAGCGTGTCCGCCTTTAGCGAGAATCGCGTCAACGACTTCGCCTAAGCATTCGTCCACTGCTTCAATCGCTTTAATTGTAGGTTCAACCATTCCGGAGTGGCCGACCATGTCTGGGTTTGCGAAGTTAAGGATAATCGCGTCATGCTTGTCAGCTTCGATTTCTTTGACAAGCGCGTCCTTCACTTCATACGCACTCATTTCAGGCTTCAAGTCGTATGTTGCGACTTTCGGCGAGTTGATAAGAATACGCTCCTCACCCGGGAATTCAGCTTCACGGCCGCCGCTCATAAAGAACGTGACGTGCGGATACTTTTCAGTTTCTGCAATTCGAAGCTGTTTTAATCCTTGCTGAGATAATACTTCTCCGACTGTATTATCAAGATTTATCGGTTTAAACGCCACATAGCCGTCAACTGTTTCACTGAAGTGAGTCAGGCAGACGAAATGCAGGTTTTTCGGATAATTCTCGCCGCGGTCGAAATCGCGGAAGTCTTTGTTCGTGAACGTGTTGGAAATCTGGATGGCGCGGTCCGGTCTGAAATTATAGAAAATCACAGAATCGCCGTCTTCGATTTTCGCAACAGGCTCACCGTTGTCTTTTGTGATGACAGATGGAATAACGAATTCATCGTGGATTCCATTCGCATATGAATCATCAACAACATCCAGTGCGCTGCGGTATGTCGGGCCTTCGCCGTATGCCATTGCACGGTACGCTTTTTCTACACGGTCCCAGCGTTTGTCGCGGTCCATTGAATAGTAGCGTCCGGAAATGCTGGCGATTTCTCCGACACCGATTTCCTCGATTTGTTCGTTCAGCTGGTTGATGTACGTTTTCGCTGTTTGCGGACCTACATCACGGCCGTCAAGGAAGCCATGGATATATACCTTTGTCAGTCCTTCTTTTTTCGCAAGCTTTAACAGCGCGAATAAATGATTGATATGGCTGTGCACGCCGCCGTCTGATAATAGACCAAACAGATGCAGGGCTTTGTCGTTTTCTTTCGCGTTGCTGATCGCGTCAAGGAATGTTTGATTGCGTTCGAACTCTCCCTCGCGAATGGCAACATTTACGCGTGTTAAGCTTTGGTACACAATACGGCCCGCACCGATATTTAAGTGGCCTACTTCGGAGTTCCCCATCTGTCCGTCAGGAAGACCTACAGCCTCGCCTGAAGCAGTCAGTGTCTGATGAGGATACTGATTCCAATAGCGGTCAAAATTCGGTTTTTTCGCCAAAGCGACTGCGTTCCCTACTGTTTCGTTTCGTAATCCGAACCCATCAAGAATGATGAGTGCAGCTGGTTTTTTACTCATATTGACCTTCCTCCAATAATTGAACGAATGACTGTGGCTCAAGGCTCGCGCCGCCGACCAAAGCACCGTCAATATCGGACTCTGCCATATATTCTTTAATGTTTGCAGGCTTTACGCTTCCGCCATATTGAATGCGAAGCTTGTCTGCCGCTTCTTGGCCGAAGCTTTCAGCGACGGTTTTACGGATATGCGCACACACGTCGTTCGCATCTTTAGATGTAGAAGATTTGCCTGTTCCGATTGCCCAGATTGGCTCATAAGCAATAACAGAAGCTGCAACTTGTTCTTCAGAAAGACCAGCAAGGCCTTTTTTCACTTGGTCAGCCACAAGATCATTTGTTTTGCCGGCTTCACGCTCTTCAAGCGTTTCTCCAACACAGATGATCGGCACAATGCCGTGTTTGAAAGCAGCATGTGCTTTTTTGTTAACTGTTTCATCAGTTTCAGCGAACATTTCACGGCGCTCAGAGTGGCCGATGACGCAGTAGTCAACGCCAAGGTCTTTCAGAGCAACCGGGCTGATTTCGCCTGTGAACGCGCCGCTTTCTTCGAAGTGCATGTTTTGGGCGCCGACTTTAAGGTCAGTGCCTTTAACAGCAGAAGTCAGCTTTTCTAGGAAAAGCGCTGGCGCGCAAACAACAGCTTCCGCTTTGTCTGCTGCTGGAATGGAAGATTTCACTTCTTCAACGAAGCTGACAGCCTCGCCGAGTGTTTTGTTCATTTTCCAGTTACCGGCTATAATTGGTTTTCTCATCTGTTCCACTTCCTTATAGCAGTTTTAAAATTATTTATCGTTCAGTGCAGCTACCCCTGGAAGCTCTTTGCCTTCCATGAACTCAAGGGATGCGCCGCCTCCTGTTGAGATGTGGCTCATTTTGTCAGCTAGGCCGAATTTTTCAACCGCTGCTGCAGAGTCTCCTCCGCCGATGACAGAGTATGTATCTTTTGCCTCTGCCAATGCTTCCGCAACCGCTTTTGTTCCTTGAGCGAACAAGTCGATTTCGAATACGCCCATCGGTCCGTTCCACACGACAAGTTTGCTGTTTTTGATTACATCAGCATACGTTTCGCGTGTTTTTGTACCAATGTCAATCGCTTCTAAATCACTAGGGATTTCAGAGATCGGCACAATTTTTACGTTTGCATCGTTAGAGAAATCATCTGCAACGAGTACATCTTCAGGCATGTAGAAGTTAACGCCTTTTTCTTTCGCGCGATCCATAAATGTTTTCGCAAGCTCGATTTTATCTTCTTCAAGCAGAGATTTACCAACCTCATAACCAAGCGCTTTAACGAATGTGTAAGCAAGACCGCCGCCGATGATCAGGTTGTCTACTTTATCAAGAAGACTTTCGATGACGCCGATTTTATCTTTTACTTTCGCTCCGCCGATAATGGCAGTGAACGGACGATCGGGGTTGGAAATTGCTTTTCCGAGTACGTCAAGCTCTTTTTCCATTAAGAAACCTGCAACCGCTGGCAGATGCTCGGCAATTCCAGCTGTAGATGCATGAGCACGGTGGGCAGCACCGAATGCGTCATTCACATATACATCTGCAAGCTCAGCAAATGCTTTTGCAAGCTCAGGATCATTTTTCTCTTCACCAGGGTAGAAACGTACGTTTTCCAATACAAGAACGTCTCCGTCCTTCATGTCGGAAATTTGTGATTTTACAGCATCACCGTATGCTTCATCCGCTTTTTTCACTTCTTTGCCAAGCAGTTCGCCGAGGCGTGCAGCAACAGGAGTTAAACGAAGCTCCTCAACAACTTCGCCTTTCGGGCGGCCTAAGTGGCTCGCAAGAAGGACTTTCGCGCCTTGGTCTGCAAGGTGTTTGATTGTCGGAAGTGCAGCACGGATACGTGTATCGTCTGTTACTTCCCCGTCTTTCATTGGAACGTTAAAGTCAACGCGGCAGAATACAACTTTGCCTTTTACGTCGATGTCTTTGAGAGTTTTCTTATTCATGCTTTAGGAGATCCTCCTTCAAAATGGTTTGCATGCAGCACGAAAAACGTGAAACCGTCTGATCAAGCGATTACTCCGCGAGGGCAGATCGCATACTTTTCGGCACAGGGCAGATCGTCTGAAGCCAGGGCAGTGGCCGCAGGCGAAGGCGCCGGAAAGCTGCAAAACGCAGATGCTTCTCTTTCACAGAACGTTTTCTGAAAGCCGGTCTTCATGGAAAAAGGGAAAGGGAGTCCGTCCCCTTCCCTTGTCCGCTTTCATTATAGCGCTTCTATTCAAAAGAACCAAGTAAGGTCCTTTTTTCAGCTATGAATTAAAGACCTTTTTTAGCGATGTAAGCTGCAAGGTCAACAACGCGGTTAGAGTAGCCGCTTTCGTTATCGTACCAAGAGATTACTTTTACCATGCTGCCTTCCATAACCATTGTAGAAAGAGCATCGATTGTAGAAGAATTTTTGTTTCCGTTGTAGTCGCCAGAAACTAATGGCTCTTCGCTGTAGCCAAGGATTCCTTTAAGATCTCCTTCAGCTGCTTCTTTAAGAGCTGCATTTACATCTTCAGCTGTTACTTCTTGGTTCAGTTCAGCTACCAAGTCAACTAAAGAAACGTTTGGAGTTGGAACACGCATTGCTCCGCCGTTCAGTTTGCCTTTTAGTTCAGGAAGAACTAGAGAAACTGCTTTAGCAGCACCAGTTGAAGTTGGGATGATGTTTTCAGCTGCTGCACGCGCACGACGGTAGTCTTTGTGCGGAAGATCAAGAATTTGCTGATCGTTTGTGTAAGAGTGAACTGTTGTCATCATACCGCGTTTGATGCCGAATTTGTCGTTAAGTACTTTTGCAAACGGCGCAAGGCAGTTTGTTGTGCAAGATGCGTTAGAGATAACGTCGTGGTTAGCCGCATCGTATTTATCTTCGTTAACACCCATAACGATTGTGATATCTTCTTCGTTAGCAGGAGCAGAGATGATTACTTTTTTCGCGCCAGCTTCTAAGTGCTTCGCAGCGTCTGCGCGTTTTGTGAAGAAACCAGTAGATTCAACTACGATTTCAACGCCTTGTTTACCCCAGCTAAGTTTAGCAGGATCGCGTTCTGCAGAAACTTCAATTGTTTTACCGTTAACAACAAGGTTGTTACCGTCAACTGAAACCTCAGCGTCTAATTTTCCGTGTACAGAATCATATTGTAAAAGGTGAGCGAGCATGTTAGCATCTGTTAAATCGTTAACCGCTACTACCTCAACTTCAGGATTGTTTAATGCTGCGCGGAATACGTTACGTCCAATACGACCAAAACCGTTAATACCGACTTTTACTGCCATGATTGTTTCCTCCTTTAAATAAGTGAGAGATATTTATATTGAGGGATTATTCATCCCTTAATAACTTCTTTGCGGCTCCTTCGTCAGTGACGAGAACCGTGTTGCGCGGCTTTTTAAAGTAAGCCTCGATCGCCTCGGCTTTTGATGATCCGCCCGCTACCGCTATGATATCGGGAATGGCGTCTATGTCATCCAGCTGCATTCCGACAGAATGCACTTTGTGGACCACTTCGCCGTCCGCGTTAAAATAGTAGCCGAACGCTTCTGTCACCGCGTTGTTATCATCTATTTTCTTTAAGTCTTCTAAAGGTGTGTTTCTCCGCTCAGCCATAGTTTTAGCTTCGCCGATTCCGTGAACCAGCATACTCGCTGATTTAATCGTGTTCAGCACCTCTTTGACAGAAGGTTCTTCAATAATAGATGAATAGGCGCCTTGTGACAGCTGACCCGGAACAAACAAAAGCCGGTAAGTGCCTGAAGCCTTTTCCGCCATATGCGCGCATATGGTGTTCGCCTGGTTTTTTACGTCTTCGCCTAACCCGCCTCTTGCAGGCACAAACAAAAGCTCGCGGTTTTTAGAATCCGGCGTCATCATCTCGGCGACAGCTTCAATTGTCGTACCGCCGGTCACAGCGACGATATTTTTGCCTGAAAATCTTTTTTTCATACATGCGACAGCCGCTCTTCCCATTTCTTTTTTGACCCATGGGGATTGATCGCTGTCTCCGGATACAATAATGACATCCTTTAGATTTAAACGTTCTTTTAATGTCTTTTCCAAAAGCGTCAAACCTAAAACATCTTTCATCGTATCTTCTAAAACGGAAAGCAGTTCATAACCCTCTTCTGTCAGCGTCATGCCGTTTGTTTTAATATCGACCAGATTCTGTTCCTTTAAAAACTGAACCTCGCTTCTCAGCACACGCTCGCTGATTCCGAGACTGGCAGAGAGGCTTCTGCGGCCGATGGGTTCTGTCAGCCTGATATACTGCAAGATTTCGAACCTCTTTTGCATAACGAGCAGAAGATCAGGCAATAATTTTTTTTGAGCTTGTATTAACTGGTTCATGACTCAAACGTTCCTTCCTTTTTTTGCTGGACATCAAACGTCCCGCTATGACAAAAAACGTCCCATCATAGCCAAAAAAAATTATTTCTGCTTTCTTTAATTATTTTAACAGGGTGGAAATGTTTATTCAACTGTTAAGAGCCAATTCATCGACAATATTCGCGCAGTTTTCATGCAGCTGCGTTTCTTATTCATTATTTTTTCCTTTATATCTCTATCTTATACAGCAGACCGTTAATGGTGCGCACAAAATAAAAGAGCCCTCTCAATCGAAAGGGCTACATATTTTAAAGCGTTTTCATTTTATCCATAGCTTTTCAATCTCTTCGAGCGATTTATTCTTCGTTTCCGGACAGATTGTGACGACAAACAGGAAGCAGAGAATGTTAATGACGGCAAAGATCCAGAACGTGTAGGCCAGTCCGAACGAGCTGATCATCATCGGCACAAACTGCCCGATCGCCCAGTTTGCTCCCCATAAAAAGATGGTGGCGATCCCTGCGGCTCTCGCCCGCAGATGGTTCGGGAAAATTTCAGAAATCATAATCCATGTGATCGGCCCGACCGATACACAGAACGCGGCGACAAACCCTAATATAAAGAAGATCAGCATAAATCCGCTTGTTAACTGAAAATAAAACGAAGTCCCGATTAAGATCATAAAAATAGCCATGAAAGCAGAACCGATGGACATCAGTTTTTTGCGCCCGACTTTATCAATCAATAAAACTGCGATGACGGTAAAAATGACTTCCACGACACCGACAATACAGGTTGTCACAAATCCGGCATTTTGTCCGAATCCCATCATTTTAAAGATTTCCGGTCCGTAGTAGGTGATGGCGTTCATGCCGATCACTTGATTAAAGAGCGCCAGCAGGATTCCAATGATAAGCGCTTTTCTGAGACCTGGTTTGAAGAGCTGTGATAGTGACCCCATTTGTTCTATTTTTAAAGAGTTTTCAATGTTCTTCAATTCTTCTTTTGCGACAGTTTCTCCATTAATGCGTGTCAGAATCGATAACGCTTCTTTTGTTCTGCCTGCTTTCGCCAGCCATCTTGGACTTTCCGGCACGACCAGCAGGACTAGGAAAAAAATAACGGATGGCACCATTCCGTAAGCGAGCATCCATCTCCATCCGGTTTGCACGCCCCATTCATATGTTCCGGAACGCTGGACAGCGAGATTAATAAAGTACGTTGCGGAAATACCCAGTATCGTAAAGAGCTGATATAAGGAAGATAAACTTCCGCGTATGGCGGGCGGCGCCGCTTCTGTAATATAAGTCACGGATAATGACGAACCCATTCCGATCCCTAAACCTCCGATAATCCTCGCGATGATTAAGGTCGACACGTCTTGTGAAACAGCAGAAACAACTGCTGATACCGCAAATAACAGGGCCGCTGTCATTAAGATTTTTCTGCGTCCGAACCTGTCGCTTAAAAACCCGGATACCCCGACTCCCGCAACTCCTCCAATCATAATGCTTGAAATCACCAGCCCCTCCATGAACGGACTCAGGCTGTATAAATCCTTTAGAAAACCAATAGCACCGGAAATAACTGCAGTGTCATAGCCGTACAATAAACCGCCAAGCCCCGCCGCGCATGATATCAAAATCACAAATCCCATTGAATGGCTTCTTGTTACAGGAGCATTTGGTTCTAATTGAGTTGGAGTATTCTTCATTTCTCTGCCCTCCCGAAAGTTGAGTAAAGCGTTTACATTTTCCGTTCCAATTGTACGTACTTATTTAAAAATTTAACGAAAATTATTGTTTATTAGTACGTACAAATATAGAATAATCCCGTTTGCATTTTCTGTCAATGTTTTCTTGTATAGATCACTGTGATATACTAAAATTTGTCCGTATACATTTTGGAGGAATGGATATGTTACCAAAATATGCTCAAGTAAAAGAAGAAATCAGTTCATGGATTAATCAAGGCAAAATTCTGCCCGATCAAAAGATCCCTACCGAAAACGAGTTAATGCAGCAATTTGGCGTCAGCCGGCATACCATTCGTAAAGCCATCGGAGACCTCGTATCGCAAGGCCTGCTTTACAGCGTGCAAGGCGGGGGCACCTTTGTCGCTTCACGCTCTGCTAAATCAGCGCTGCATTCCAATAAAACGATCGGCGTTCTGACGACCTACATATCAGACTATATTTTTCCGAGCATCATTAGGGGAATCGAGTCTTATTTAAGCGAGCAGGGATATTCTATGCTTCTGACAAGCACAAACAACAATCCGGATAATGAACGCAGAGGATTAGAAAACCTGCTGTCACAGCATATTGACGGATTGATTGTAGAACCGACAAAAAGCGCTCTGCAAACGCCGAATATTGGCTACTATCTCAATTTAGAAAAAAACGGCATTCCTTTTGCGATGATTAATGCGTCATACGCCGAGCTTGCCGCACCGAGTTTTACTCTGGATGATGTGAAAGGCGGCATGATGGCGGCCGAGCACCTGCTCTCTCTCGGCCATACGCACATGATGGGTATTTTTAAAGCTGATGACACGCAGGGTGTCAAACGGATGAACGGATTTATACAGGCGCATCGCGAGCGTGAGTTATTTCCTTCTCCGGATATGATTGTGACGTTTACGACGGAAGAAAAGGAATCAAAGCTGCTGGAGAAAGTAAAAGAGACATTGGAGAAAAACAGCAAAAACATGCCGACTGCTATTCTTTGCTATAATGATGAAATTGCACTGAAGGTTATTGATATGCTTCGGGAGATGGATATCAAGGTGCCTGAGGATATGTCCATCGTTGGGTATGATGATTCCCATTTCGCGCAAATCTCTGAGGTGAAATTAACCTCTGTGAAGCACCCAAAGTCTGTGCTGGGAAAAGCGGCTGCAAAATATGTTATTGACTGTTTAGAGCATAAAAAGCCTAAGCAGGAAGATGTCATTTTTGAGCCTGAGCTGATCATCCGTCAGTCCGCAAGAAAGCTGAATGAATAAAAAAGCAATGTATGGGTTTCCCCTTTACATTGCTTTTTTATGGCCTTTATCTGTTTTTCCAAATGTCAGCCACGATTTCAAATGAACGCATTCTGTCAGCGTGATCAAAGGTTTCTGAGTTGACCATAATTTCATCGGCCTGAGTTGTTTTGACAAAGTCTTCGAGCTTTTCCTTCACTTCTTCAGGACCGCCGACGATGGTTGAACTAAGCTGCTCATGAACCATTGCCTTTTCATATGGGCTCCAGATTTGATCCATGTCTTCTACTGGCGGCTTCAGCTGGTTCGGCGTGCCGCGGACAAGATCAAGGAATCGCTGGTAATGCGATGTAGCCAGATGCTGCGCTTTCTCGTTTGTATCTGCGGCGATAATCGTTACGCCGACCATCGCATACGGTTCATCGAGCACTTCTGACGGTGTAAAGGAATTGCGGTACAGCTCCAAAGCGGGAACCGTATTCGCCGGTGAGAAATGAGCAGCGAATGCAAACGGAAGGCCCAGCTCACCTGCAAGACGGGCACTAAAATCGCTTGAGCCCAGCAGCCAAATCGGCACATCTATGCCCTCTCCCGGAATGGCGCGGACTTGATTGCGCACGTTTCCTGACGGTTTAAAGTAATTGCGCAGTTCCTCTAATTGTTCTGGGAAATCTTCACCGCTGCCGATGTTTCTGCGGAGCGCCCTTGCAGTCAATTGGTCTGTTCCCGGTGCACGTCCGAGCCCCAGATCAATCCGTCCGGGATACAGTGTTTCCAGTGTGCCGAATTGTTCAGCGATTACAAGTGACGAGTGGTTCGGAAGCATAATACCGCCGGAACCGACGCGGATTTTCTTTGTACCGCCGGCAATATGGCCAATCAGAACCGATGTGGCAGAGCTTGCGACACCTTCTATATTATGATGCTCAGCGAGCCAGTAGCGATGATAGCCCCATTCCTCAGCACGGCGCGCCAAGTCCATGCTGTTTCGGAATGACTCTGCTATCGTTCCTCCTTGAACAACAGGAGATAAATTCAAGACAGAAAGCAAGGTATCTTTGCGTTGGTTGTTAGACATATTGTTCTCCTTTGCAGTTGTGATATAAGTAAACAGCCTCATGCTGTTATGTCTTTATCGAAAGGACTTCTATCACACCATAACACAACTGCGTTTAGGATTAAAAGAATTTGATTCGATGAGATTCGAACAATTTTCAACTAGAAAATACAAAATTATTATGAATATAAGATAAATAGTTTAGTATTTATATATACTAGATCAAAATCCCTAATGCCCTTTTAACACAAGTGAAATTTCCTAAATTAATATAACCATTCTTGATAAACAAATGTCGATAATGTTAATATTAGTAATATAATAAAAAGAAAGGAAGTTTCTATGTTAAAAAAATTCTTAATAACAGGGTTTACCACAATCTTATTAGCAACATTAATTTTAGGTGGTAACACTAATAAAGCCTTAGCAGCTGATTTTTGGTCTGGTAATCAACACTACTTAAATGTAAATGGATTTACTGATGCATCCTACTACACTAAAAAAGCAACAACCGTTGATTTTACTCTTGCATCGCCGTATCCAGGAGCTAGTACATTTAAAGGAAACCTCTACTTACAACGAAAGTCCGGTAGTAAATGGACTACTTGCAAAAAAACGACTTTTTCTTTTATGTACCGGGTGACTAAATCATTTTCTCTAAAAGGTTGTAAAACAGGCTATTATCGTGTTAAAGCTACCTTTAATGGTTCTAAAGCAACAAACACTACCAATACTTTTAAGATAAACCGATAATAATTAATATATATCTATTAGCAAAGGAGCTCAAAAAAATGAGCTCCTATATTAGCATTCGTATTTTCCCTCAATAAACAGCTCCTGCGCAACCTCAATAAAAAGCTTAGCCGCCAGAGAAGCCTCCTTCAGCGACGGAACAGCAAGCTGCACATCGCGGTATACCTGCGGGTCCAGATCCCGCGTCACCACATGCTCCGGCAGCAGCATGCCCGACATGGACATTTCTGATAAAATCGCCAGCCCCAAGCCTTCTCTGATCATATTGATCGAGGTGTTCATGTTATAGACTGTAAAAGCGGCGTTCAGCGTAGCGCCCGCCTGCCTGAACATATCGTGAAAAGGTGATTCATAGCCGCCGTCACAGACGATTATTGGTTCATGATCGAGATCTTTCAGCGTAATGGCTGAACGGCTGCAAAGCGGATGATCATCTCTGAGCACGACGGCCATTTTATCTTTTTTCAGATGAATGTACTCCATCTCGTCTGTTGGATACAGAAGAATGCCGACATCTATCATCCGCGTGTGAAGCCACTCCTTAACTTCATTTACGGTTCCCTCATGCAGTACGAGCTCCAGTTTCGGATATTTTTGTTTAAACTCACTGATCAGCTTCGGCATAAAATAAGCCGAGGCAGTTGAGAATGTGCCAATATGGATCGTTCCCAATTCGAAGCCTTTTTCCGCGGCCGCGACTTGTTCAACTTTTTCAACACCTTTTAAAACTTCCCTGATGTGGACTAAAACCTTTTTTCCTGTCTCGGTCAGCATCAGGCCATTGCGGCGGTCACGGATGATCAGCTTCACATCAAGCTCTGCTTCAATGGCAGAAATCGCATGGCTGACAGCCGGCTGCGTCATGTTCAGCGCCTGCCCCGCTTTTGTAAAACTTCCCGTTTCAGCTATTTTTACGAAAACCCTTAATTGTGTAATGGTCATAACAATTTACTTATGCTCCTTATAAAAAAGATTCATTTTATTTATCTTATATTCTACCGTATCATATGATGGAAAAGTTCTACAAGGAGTGATCAAAAAGTGAACCAGCTCTCAAAAACGCGGACAGCGCTCCTGCTCGCCTTTCTCGTCATCATGTGGGGCGTCAATTGGCCGCTGTCGAAAGCAGCGCTCGCCTATTCGCCGCCATTGTTGTTCGCGGGCATCCGGACGCTGATCGGCGGACTTTTATTAGTCATTGTCGCACTGCCGCGCATTCATAAATTGCGCTTAAAAGAAACATGGCCGATTTATCTTGTTTCTGCGATTTTAAATATTACATTATTCTATGGTCTGCAAATGATCGGGCTGAATTATCTTCCAGCAGGCTTGTTTTCCGCTATCGTCTTCTTTCAGCCGGTGCTGATGGGTGTGTTTTCTTGGCTGTGGCTTGGCGAATCGATGTTTGCGATGAAAGTGATCGGGCTGATCCTCGGTTTTGCGGGTGTAGCGGTCATTAGTGCCGCGGGCTTTGGCGGGCATATTTCTGTCATTGGGGTTCTGCTCGCTCTCGGTTCCGCAATCAGCTGGGCGTTCGGGACGGTATATATGAAAAAAACAGGGAGCCGCGTCGATTCCATTTGGATGGTCGCCTTGCAGCTGACGATCGGAAGCGTGTTTCTGTTGATATCCGGCTTTGGGACAGAAAGCTTTTCCGCGATCCAATGGACAGCTCCTTTTATCACGAGCCTGCTGTTCATCTCTGTATTCGTCATCGCGCTCGGCTGGCTTGTCTTTTTTACCCTTGTCGGTTCAGGAGAAGCAAGCAAGGTCGCATCATATACTTTTTTGATCCCGCTCATATCAATCGTGGCCAGCTCCATTTTCCTGCATGAACCGCTCACCTTAAGCCTCTTGGCGGGTCTGCTGCTGATTGTCACGAGCATCTGCCTCGTGAATTCGAAATCCAAAGCACAGAAAACCGCGTCGATTGGTGTAAAGGAGAAGGCCGCACAATAAAAAAAACCCTCTTGCCGGATGTGGGACTGACCCCATAAGATGAGACAAATAAAAAACACCTTCAAGTTTGAAAACGGATAGTTGTTATCCGAAATAAGACTTGGAGGTGTTTTTTGTATGGGAACAAGAGCGAGTTATCCGATTGAAGTCAAACAGAAGGCTGTAGAAATGAGATTGGCAGGTGTGCCTATGAAAGAGATCATGCAGGAATTGAATATCAAGAATAAGACGCAGGTTCAGACATGGGTTAGATGGCATAAGGCTGGGGAAACACATCGATTTGAACAGCCTGTTGGTAAGCAATACACTTACGGAAAAGGTCCGGAGTACTCTTCCGAATTAGAGAAACTGCAGGCTGAGAACCGTTATCTGAGACAACAAAATGAAGTTTTAAAAAAGTACAACGAATTGGAAAGGAAGTTGATAGTCAAACGTCAGTCGAACTTGTAGAAGTATTGCGCAACACAATGACCGTACAGAATATCTGTGTTCATTTAGGTATTTCACGAGCATCTTATTATCGTTGGAAAAAGAACCTGACGAAAGATCATCCCAAATGCCATTTGGAAAAACAAATCGGCACGTTGTGCCGAGAGCACAAGTATCGATATGGATATCGAAAAATTACAGCTATATTAAAAAAGGGAATGCGTATTAACCATAAAACGGTTCAGCGTATCATGCAGAAAAATCAGTGGCAGTGCCGGGTTAAGGTGAAAAAACGCAAGAAGAATGGGCAGCCATATGCCGTGGTCGATAACATATTGAATCGGAACTTTCAGTCTGATCGTCCTCTTGAAAAACTAGTAACGGACATCACATATTTGCCTTATGGACAGAAACAATTGTACCTTTCCAGTATATTGGATGTATACAATGGAGAAGTGATTGCTTTCACGATTGGAGATAAGCAGGACAAAGACTTTGTCTTAAACACACTTGAGCAACTGCCAACACTGCCTCAGAACTGTGTGTTACATAGTGACCAAGGATCTGTGTATACATCTTATGAGTATCAGAAAGCTGTTAAAACAAAAGGCATTACCATGAGCATGTCCCGCAAAGGGACGCCCGCTGAT
The DNA here is from genome assembly GCF_037964915.1 of Bacillus sp. FSL K6-1012. NCBI lineage: Bacteria > Bacillati > Bacillota > Bacilli > Caryophanales > Bacillaceae > Bacillus > Bacillus sp. FSL K6-1012. The sequence goes on from NZ_CP150175.1 coordinate 3,528,530, forward strand.
AATGCCTCCATCGAATCGTTTCATTCCTCACTAAAGTCTGAAACGTTCTATCTTAACAGCATTAATCGAACCACGACCGCCATCGTAGAACGCACTGTCAAAGAATACATTTATTATTATAACAACATTCGTATTCAAACGAAACTAAACAGCCAATCACCGATAAGCTATCGGCAATTGGCTGTATAAAAGTGTTTTGATCCCTGTCTCAAAAACAGGGGTCAGTCCCTGTGGCAAGAGGGTTTTTCTTATTTACTGATACTTGCGTCCTTTGACCAAATATGCAACTGTAATCAAAAGGTAGATCGCCGCAGTGATGAGCGTAATGACAATTGACGTTGTCATGATGACCCCGATCAGAATGGCGAGTAATGCCAGAACCGCAAACCATGTCGTGTACGGGAACCATTTGACATAATAAGCAGGTGTTTCAGTTTGCTCTTTTCTCGATTTCAAATGGGCGAATCCGATGATCAGCCAAATGAATAAAACGGTATATCCCAATGAACCCATTAAGTAATTAAACGTTTGGCTTCCTGCGAACAGAGAAATCAATACGCCAATATATAGAGAAGAAGTGCACATCAGAATCGCAAACATCGGGACGTTTTTCGATGAAAGCTTCGAAAAGATTTTCGGAAGTCTTCCGTCAGTTGCCTGTGTATATAAAATGCGTGATGATCCGTATAAACCTGAGTTCATTGAAGAAATGATCGCCAAAAGGATGACTGCGTTCATGATATGATCCGCGCCCGGAATGCCAACCATTTTAAAGACCATCACGAAAGGACTTTCCGGAACGGAATTCACTTGATTCCACGGGATCAGACTGACAATGATGAAAAACGGAAGCAGGTAGAATGCGACAATCCGTGTTAATGTGCTGCGGACTGCTTTCGGGACAACCTGTTCCGGATTTTTTGTCTCAGCCAGCGTCACACCGATAATTTCTGTACCGCCATAGGAATAGATGACGACAAGCATGGCTGTGATCAGCCCGGTGCCTCCGTGCGGGAAAAATCCGCCGTGCTCTGTCAGATTCGAAAACCCGGCCGCTGTATGATCACCGAATGATACAAATAAGAGCAGCAATCCTAATAAAATAAAGATAACAATAACGGTAATCTTGATCATAGCCAGCCAATACTCAGTTTCGGCGAAGATTTTTACAGAAAGCAAGTTCACAATCGTAACAACAAGAGAAATTGCTAATGCCAGCACCCAGATCGGGCAGCCCGGCAGCCAATATTGAATAAAGATCGCAGCTACAACAGCCTCAGCCGCAATGTTAAGCACCCACATTTTCCAGTAGATCCAGTCCAAGAAATATGCAGCGTAATTTCCTAACACCTGCTGTACAAGATCACGGAAGGTTCTCGCGTTTCGGTTGCGCACAGCCATTTCTGCGAGCCCCTGCATTATAAACAGCAAAATAATGCCGCCGAGCAGGTATGCGATAATGACCGATGGCCCTGCCACATCGATTGCCGAACTGCTTCCTTTAAATAAACCTGCTCCGATTGCACCGCCCAGCGCCATCATCATAATATGGCGGGACGTCATCGTGCGTTTTAACGTCTGATTGTCCTTTTTCATCCTCTTTTTCCTCTCCTTCTCGTCTTCAAAAACAAAAAAAGCCCGCCGTCTCTTATCTATACGAATAGATAAAGAGACGACGAGCCTTCGGCTGACCGCGGTACCACTCTTGTTGATCCTTCCTAGAAGAATCCAGCTTTTTGACCCTGTAACGAAGGTTAGCCGTTAAAACATGGGGAATATTCAATCTATTCCGTTTCGTCCTACCACTCCCGGGCGAGTTCAAAGAAGAATCAGGCTGCGTCGCACCATCCCGCAGCTCTCTGTTCTGATACCTTTCTTTTACTGCTCCCAATCTATGTGTTTTAGTTTTCTGAAAAACTTAAATTTTATGATCTGAATATATTAACATAATATACGTGCTTCTCTTTTCTCTGTCAATAACTTGCGAGAAAAAAGAAATTGTTATTTTGTCCCTTTCTGAATGGCCTTCCAGAAGGATTCCGATTCGTGTCCTAAAGCATAGACAGAGACACCGGCTATTTTATATTGTTTCGCCAGACGGCTTTTTGTTTCGATTGTTTTTTCATTTTCATACCAAACGACATGTTTATGTTTCTTTTTGTCAGTGTAAGAAAACGTCATAGAACCTGTTTTTTTATTGAATGCCGGCTTTGCTTTCTGCTTCTTAATGAGGGACTTGATGTCATTCCATTCCTTCGCTGAGCTGCTGCTTCCGTCTTTCAGATCCCAATCATAGCCGTACGCAGGGACCCCCATGATCACTTTGTTTGCTTTGATTTTTTTGACAGAAAACTGCAGCGAGCGCTTGATCCAGCTTGTGCTTGCCACTGAGCCCGGTTCGCCCCAAATGCCGTGTTCGTCGTAAGTCATGACTTGCACATAGTCGGCATATTTCCCGATTTTCGCATAATCATACGGCCAGCTCCAGTCATCGTTTTTATCATCGGCGCTTTTGGCCGGAACGGAAACCATTGTTTTGATATGTTTCTTTTTCAAAGCTTGTGAGACATATTGAATGAAGCTTGAGTATGCAGAACGGTCTTTCGGATTAACTGCCTCAAAATCAATATTGACTCCGTAATAGTGGTGCTTTTTTGCCAAAGAAATGAGCTGGTCTGTGAATCGTTTTCTCGCTGTTTTGTCAGTCATGACCCGATTCGCTAAGTTTCCGTCAAAATCATAAATAGCGTCATTATAATTGGAAATGACGGCCCACGTTTTGATTTTATTTTTCTTCGCGTATGTAAGCTGCTTGCTCGGGACATCGCCAATCACACGTCCGTTTTTATCAAACGCAAACGTATCAGTGGCAATGGAGCTGATATATTTATGGTACTTCGTAAGAGAATTGTATGATGCCGTATCCCCAGTTGTATAGCCTAATGTCATACCGGCAGCCTTTGCTTCTGTTTTTGTATACATAAACAGAACGATCGCAATAGCTAGTGAAACAGCTATGATCAGCCACTTTTTCATTTCGTTCCCTCCTTTTTGACGTCATATTCTTCTCATCGGCCAAATTTTTGGAAAATGAAGTTTTTTCAAGCAGAAAGCCCGGCATAAGTTGCCGGGCTTTTTCAGATCAGCGGTCAGATACGAGAATATAAGCCGCTTTAACCGGACCGTGAACACCGACCACCAAATCCATTTCGATGTCGGCGGAGTTGCTCGGTCCTGTAATGTAGTTAATGCATGAGGGAACCGTGATGCCGTCAGCCATATTTTGCCGGATGATATCACTGGCTTGTGTCATTCTCGGCACTATGCTTGATTTCGGCACAATGGCAATATAGGTTGTCGGCAGAAGACTGACAGAGCGGCCGATGTCTTTTGAAGAATAAAGGACAACCGTACCCGACTCGGCCAGTGTGATTTCACTGAATGTAATCCCCACATTCGCTTGCTCCGCTTTTTTGATATTTTCTTCACCTTGGTCAGCATCCCATTCCCAGACTTGCGTTCCTTCACCAGGCCAGTCTTTGGTGAGCAGGCTATTTAAACCGTAAGCCTCAAACCGGGGGTCCTTCGGAATGATGACAGGCCCTCCGGAAAACCGGCTGACTTGTTCGCGCAAGGCATCGTACAAACCGATTGAATCCGTCTCAATCAGCTCAGTATGGATTTTGACACAATGGTTTTTGAGCACCGTGACTAAGTCATCGGCCGAATACCCTTCAAATGTTTTATATTGCGGCTGATGCGCCCACTCCGGGACGGCCACGCCACCCGTTCTTCTGTCTCGGCCAAGGCGTGACGCGATCCGGTTTAAAAAGCTCTCTTGATTCTGAATGGTTCCCTTCGTCATCACTGCTCCTCCTTCGTGCGTTCACTTGTTTCTCTGTCTGTAAACCAGTCTCTGAATCTTGATTTATGCGGTGCCGGGAAGTCGCGGATTTGCGTCCAGCCTTTAAGCGGGCCGGGCCCTTTTGAAATTTTGTCATCCTCTGTAAAAGGCGTCATGGCGGCCGGCGCCCATTTTGAGCCCATTTTATAAAGCGACAAAGAGGAAGACCCAAGACCGAACGCTTTCATCGCAAGCTTTTCACTGATCGGCGCTCTGCCTTCTTTTTCGACGATGTTCTGACGATGCTTGAGAAGCAGCTCATGAAGCGGGATTTTGACCGGGCAGGCTTCTGAACAAGCCGCGCACAGTGTAGACGCGTACGGCAGCTCCTTATAATCGTCATAACCGCCGAGCAGCGGCGATAAAACGGCCCCGATCGGCCCCGAATAGATCGAGCCGTATGAGTGTCCGCCGACATGGCGGTACACAGGGCAGACATTGATACAGGCAGCACAGCGGATACATTGCAGCACAGACTGAAATTCGGTGCCGAGAATGTTGGACCGGCCATTGTCAACAATGACAAGATGGAATTCCTCCGGGCCGTCGATTTCGTCTTCCAGTTTTGGGCCGGTTAAGGCCGTGATATAACTCGTCAGCCGCTGTCCGACAGCACTTCTTGTCAGCATGCCGACAAGCACTTCAAATTCGGAAAATGACGGGACAATGCGCTCCATTCCCATAACAGTAATTTGTGTTTTCGGCAATGTCGTGACAAGCCGCCCGTTTCCTTCATTGGTTACAAGGCTGACTGAACCCGTGTCGGCAATGGCAAAGTTGCAGCCGGTAATGCCGATATCGGCTTCCAGAAATTTTTTCCGAAGGATGCCGCGCGCATGCATGACGAGCTCTTCCGGTTTTTCTGTGTGTTTATAGTCCAGTCTTTCTTTAAACACATCGCGAATCTGCTCTTTATTTTTATGAAGAGCCGGTGCCACAATATGTGACGGCGGGTCGTGATCATCAATCTGCAAAATATATTCGCCGAGGTCAGTTTCGACGACTTCGCAGCCTTCCTTCTCCAGCACTTCATTCAGATTGATTTCTTCTGTCACCATAGATTTAGACTTTACGATTTTTTTGCCGTTTTTCTTTTGAATCACGCTGCGGATATAAGAGGAAGCTTCTTCAGCTGTCTCAGCAAAATAAACGTGTCCCCCTCTGCTTGATACATTGGATGCAAGCTGCTCCAAATAAAAATCAAGATTTTCAAGGACATGCTGTCTGATCTCCTCAGATAACGAACGCCATTCTTCCCAGTTTCCCAGCTCTTCGGCTGCTTCCAGCCGTCTCGTCCGCAGACGCTCCTGCGCACCCGAGACAGCGCCTCTCATAAATTCATTATCGATCCCCTGTGATACCCGCTCTTTAAAAGCGTCAGTACCGATTTTCATCGCCATGATCCTTTTCCCCCTCTGTATCCAGTGTTATCTGCTGTTGAGCACTTCGGCGATGTGCATCACTTTGACATTCTTGTCCTTACGATCAAGCCGACCTCCGATATTCATCAAACAGCCGCAGTCAGCGCCGATGAGCACCTCTGCTCCCGTATCCTCCACACATGCGACTTTCTCATCAACCATCTGCTCAGAAATCTGCGCCATTTTAACAGAGAACGTTCCTCCGAATCCGCAGCAGTTGTGTTTCCCCGGAAGTGACGTGAATTCAAGCCCCTTCACATGGCTCAGCAGTTTCATCGGCTCCTCAGATACGCCAAGCAGCCTCGTCATATGGCATGACGTATGTAAGGTCGCTTTTTTATGAAGGGTCGCGCCGACATCCTCTACCCCAAGGACGTTGACGATAAAATCTGTTAATTCATACGTTTTATCCGCCAGCTTCTGCGCTTTATCCGCCCATTTCGGATCATCTTTAAACAGGTGCGGATACTCCCTGAACATTGTGGTGCAGGAACCGGATGGACTGACGACATAATCTGACTCCTGAAACGTTTCAATCATTCGTTTCATTGCTTTTTTGGCGTCATTGACGTAACCGCTGTTGTAAGCCGGCTGCCCGCAGCAGATCTGCCCCTCCGGAAAATCAACCTCACATCCGAGCCGCTCAAGCAGCTCTACCGTTGCTTTTCCTACGTTTGTTTGAAACATATCAACAAGACAAGTGACAAAAAGTGAGACTTTCATGATGAACCCCTCTCTCATCCCCAATATATGATCTGGTCATCTGATGACCTGAAGTTAAAGCTTTTACCAATATCGTACACTATTTGGACACAAAATTGAAAGCATTTTCTAATGATTTCAGCAATAAAAAAACGCCTGTACATAGGACAGAGCGTTCAAAAGGGCTGATATTGCTTTTTAATGTTCCTGCGTATTTCTTATATGTTTTCACAAAGAGATAAAGGAACGAAAGAGCACTGAGAAGGACGATCCAACCCGCGCCTCCTCTCATTAGCGCAAAAGGGTTTCAAACAAAAAAGCACCGATGAACGCTGAACCTGACATATCCCATAACCCTGGTGTATAGTACAAGCTTTTGCGGACAAATAGACCAACCAAAAATAACCATGTAAATAAAAAGGAACCTGGTTATGTATGATTAACCAGGTTCCTCATTAAATCCATCCTTTCTCCTCAGCAATACTAGCCGCTTCTGTCCGATTTTTCGCATTCAGTTTTTGGATGATTTCTGAAATATAGTTTCGGACTGTGCCTTGAGATAAATAGAGTTCAAGTGTGATGTCTTTTGTTGTCTTGCCTAAAGCAGCCAGCCGCAGTATTTCTTGTTCTCTTACAGTCAGCGGATTTTCATCACGAATCATGTTGAAGGTTAATTCCGGGCTGAACATCCGTTTTCCCTTTACACACTTTCGTATGGCATCTGCCAGATCGTCAATTTCCCCATCCTTCAAAAGATATCCGTGTACACCGGCTTTGACGGCGCGTTCAAAATATCCTGGGCGGGCAAAGGTTGTCAGAATAATGACCTTGCTTTTACAGCCTTTTTTCATTAGCTCCTCTGCAACCTCCAGCCCGCTGTGAACCGGCATTTCAATGTCCATGATGCAGACATCCGGCTCCAGCCTGAGAATGGCTTTCAGCGCCTCTTCTCCATTTAACGCTTGTCCGATGACCTTCATATCCTCTTCCAGGTCAAGCAAGGATCCCAGAGCGCCTAAAAGCATTCGCTGATCCTCAGCAATAAACAGACGAATCATCTATTTCGTCCTCCTATCATTCTGCTTTTCTAATGAGCGGAATCGTCAGTGTCAACACCGTTCCGTTATGGTCTGAAAGAGTCATCTCTCCGTCAATAAACATCAGCCGCTCTTCCATTCCCCGCAATCCATTCCCAAACATCTTCTCCTTCACCGCTCCTGTTCCGTCATCCCGTATGAGAACGGTCATTTTGTCGGCATATTGAGAAATGGTGACTGCACAATGGGTCGCTTTGCTGTGCTTGATGATATTTGTCACTGCCTCCCGCATACACATACTGACAATATTTTGAGTGACGGGGGATATGTCTGAAAAATCTTCGGTCCCTTCGTATTGAAAAGTAATATTACCCGCTCTTAAAATGTGCCGAATGTTGGCTAGCTCCTCCGTCATGGTGACCGTTCTCATATCCGCTACAAGCTCACGAACTTGTTTGAGTGCCGCACGCGAGCTTGTTTCCATTTCTTTTGCTTCAAGCTTGGTCCGTTCTGCATCTGCTGCCGCCAGCCGCTGAATCAGCTGGCTTTTTAACGTGAGGAGCGAGAGGGTATGGCCGAGTGTATCATGAAGATCGCGGGCTATCCGAACACGTTCCTCTCTTTTAGTGAGTTCCTTTATATGTTCGTTGGCTTGGTCAAGCTTTTTTTCAAGCTCTATTCTTCGAAACATGGAACGAATTCCGAAGGGAGAAATCAGCATAATGACCAGAAACGGAAGAACAGAAAACAGCTCCCTGATCGAAGCCGAATCCGCCAGAAAATGATACAGGCAAGGAAATATCAGCATGAAGACAAGCCCAAAGAAAGCACGGTTGAACTTCGTTTTCTCACGGTAATAGCCCACAAAGTTTGCCGGGAAAAACCCTAAATAAATATAGCTGATATGATAAAACAAACTATAAATAAAAATAATGGCCATTTGCGCGCATAACCAATACGTAAATGAAGGTCTGTCCGCACTGACGAACAATTGACGATATGTCACAACAAATAGGAGCAGCATGCCATATCCCAGCACTTGTTTGCTGCCTGATTCTCTCAATAAAGAAAGAAACGGCATAATGGTATACACCAAAAAGATATAAGGGAAAAAACCGAAATGCTTTGGAAATATGGAATTTATGAGTTTCATGTATTACACCGCTTCTTGTTTTCTTCTTATATACTTAAATAGTAGCATGAAGATCACTAAATAAGCGATTAACATCAGAATATTTTTCCAGGTTGGAAGCTCGCCTTGAACAAGAGCCCACGCTCCGCTCCCAAAATGATAAGACGGGAGCCATTGACCTATGTTTTTCAATATGTCCGGCATGACCTCGATCGGCATCCACATGCCCCCGCTTATCGCCAGCAGCATGTAAAGCACATTACTGACCCCGGCTGCCGTTTCTACTTTTCTCATGAGACCGATTAATGTCCCTAACGCTAAAAACGGAAATGCCCCAATTAAAATCCAAAGCCCGCTCATGACCCATTCAAACGGTGACAAGTCAATGCCGTTTATGATGGCGCCGGCAAGAAAGATGACAGTAATAGATAAAAGATGAATGACACTTTGCCCGATCATCTGAGCCGCCAAATAAATATGATCCGGCAGAGGCGTGATGCGGATAAAAACTGACCAGCCTTGTGCCCGTTCTTGTACCAAACGGATTCCAAGCGTCATCATAGACGAACCCATTACGCTGAAGGTGGTCATTGACATTAAATAATGGGCATTCCAGGCATCCTTGTCAGGAACATTGGTATTCACTACGTTTGTAAAGAGATAGTAAAAGGCAATCGGCATAACAAGCGACCAAAACACAAAGTATTTATTCCTGAGCACCCTTTTCATTTCAGCTATGCACTGTTTCCGCAGCATGTTCATCTCACATCGCCTCCCTGTTCCCGTCAGCAAGCTGTCGAAATGCCTCATCGAGCGTTCCTTGTTCGATACGAATATCACGTGCATTGATGTTTTCTTGAAAGATGAGCGCTAACACTTTATCAGTATTTGACGTTTGAATGCTGACTCGCTGATGCTTTTGAGTCACTCGTTCTACTTCCGGATGCCGATAAAGCTTTTCCAATGATTCATCCGATGAAACCTTAAAGGAAACAGACTGCTTCTGAATCCTTGCTCTGATTTGCTTCGGCGTTTCGTCTGCGGCAAGCCGTCCTTCAGCAAAAAACAAAATGCGCTGCGCGGCATCATCTGCTTCCTGTAAATAATGAGTTGAAAAAATAATGGTCTTTCCTTGATCCGCCAAGCTGTTCACTGTCTTCCAAAACTGGTGTCTTGATGTCGTGTCCATTCCGACAGTCGGTTCATCAAATACAAGTAACTCCGGATTGCCGGCAAGTGCCAAAGCAAAGCTCAGACGGCGTTTTTGTCCGCCGGATAATTTCTCTGCCGGTGTTTTCAAATCTTCTTTTGTGAGTGCTGTCAGCGAGACAAGCTCTTTCATGGATAATGGATGGGGATAATAACTGCGGATAAGCTCGAGGGTTTCGCAGACCTTTAATCCCGGCATGACACTTACTTCCTGCAGCATGGTACCGATTTTTTCACGCACCTGTTTTTCATCAGGCTGACGGTTAAATAATTTGATTTCACCCTCACTTGGCTTCAGCAATCCCAGCATCATAGAGATCGCTGTTGTCTTCCCTGCGCCATTCGGGCCAAGGATGGCCACGATTTCTCCTTTTCCTATGCTGAAATGAATGTTCTTCACTGCTGTTTTTTGCTGAAAATGTTTTGTGACATTTCTTACTGACACAACCTCATTCATTTTATGAGCACCTCCTGATTGCTTACATTGATTGTAAAATACCGGATCAGATGATTTTAGTAAGGGGTGTCATGATTTGAGATGACAAATGTCATTTGTGTCATTCAGATGATATTACCGCTTTATATTATATCCGGCACCTAGGCAATCCTTCCGCTACATCTTCCAATCAATCCAGCTCTCCATGCCGCATGTCCTCTTTCTGCAAGACGCCTATTTACTTTCATAGAAAGCCCGCAATTCAGGCCTTGAAGTGGTATGATATACATATTAATCTTCATGTCGTTTTAGCTGAAAGGAGCCGACTATGGATCAAGCTATTTTGACTAGGAATCATGTGAAGGTGAGGGGGAACGGCACAACACCAATTGTATTTGCACCTGGATTCGGGTGTGATCAAAGCGTGTGGGATGCCGTAGTTCCTGCCTTTGAAGACGAATACCAGCTGATTCTATTTGATTATGTAGGTGCGGGAAATTCTGATTTGCACGCATATGATATGGATCGTTACCGCACACTTGACGGCTATGCCCAGGATGTTCTGGATGTTTGTGAAGCGTTAGATCTGTCAAAAGCCGTTTTTGTGGGGCATTCTGTCGGGGCTGTGATTGGCATGCTTGCATCATTACGACGTCCCGAGCTTTTTTCACAACTGATTATGGTGGGGCCTTCTCCTTGCTATTTAAATCATCCGCCTGAGTATTACGGGGGTTTTGAGGAAGAGCAGCTCCTTGGGTTAATAGATATGATGGAGAAAAACTACATAGGCTGGGCAACCGTTTTTGCGGCAACCGTATTGAATCAGCCAGATCGGCCAGAAATTAAGGAAGAGCTGGAAAGCCGTTTTTGTTCTACTGATCCTATCATTGCACGGCAATTCGCGAAGGCGGCGTTTTTTTCAGATCATCGAAGGGATCTTCCAAAGGTGACCGTGCCTTCACTTATTCTGCAATGTTCGAATGATGTCATTGCACCGTCGGCAGTAGGTGAGTATATGCACAGGCATCTCCCTTACAGCACACTGAAACAGATGAAGGCTCAAGGGCACTGCCCGCATATGAGCCATCCCGAAGAGACGATACAGCTGATCAGCGATTATTTGAACGCATACGTGATTTAGGAACGAAAGGGATAGAGGTGACCCTCTGAATGGATCAACAATTGAATCATGCACCATGCGGTTTCCTTACTTTATCAGAAGAGGGTACAATTTTAGCTGTCAATCACACCTTGCTTAAGATTCTTGATTACGAATCGGAACAGGTGATCGGCCAGCATGTCAATGCTCTTTTAACCGTTCCTGCAAAGCTTTTTTATCAGCTTTATTTTGTTCCGCTTTTGCAGCTTGAACAACACATTGAAGAAATGTACATCTCCCTGGAAACAAACAATGGGGAAGAAGTCCCCGTCCTTGTAAACGCAGTTCGGAGAGCGGATCAGGAAGCCGCTGTAACAGAATGCGTTGTCATTCCGATGCGGAAGCGAAACGAATATGAAAATGAGCTGCTGATTGCCAGAAACGCGGCTGAGGAAGCATTGCTCGCCAAACAGAAAGCAAATGCGGAGCTGGAAATTGCTTTGCAGACGCTGAAGGTGAAACAAGAAGAGCTTCTTGCGATCAATAAGCAAAATCAGCAATTCAGATCGAATACAAAAAGAGAGCTTGAACTCGCCAGAAAGATTCAAGAAAATTCATTGACCGAGCCGATCTTGAATGATCAAATTCAGATTGATTCGTATTATAAAGCATCCAGTGACTTATCAGGCGACTTATATGGATTTTATCAAATCGATGAGCACCGCTACGGCTTGATCCTCCTTGATGTGATGGGACACGGCATTTCTTCTGCATTAGTTACGATGTCCCTCCATCCTTTATTCCAGCGATTAATGACACAAGGGATCAGTCCCGACAAAGTCATGAAGGAACTAGACTACCATCTTCACAGTTTGTTTCAAAACGACGAGGAAGCAAGGCATTACTGTACCGCTATTTGCCTCATCATTGATACAGACCGGCAAAGAATTGATTATGTCAACGCGGGCCATCCGCCCGCATTATGGCAGGATGCCGAGGGAACCCAATCAACGCTGGACGCAACCGCACCGCCGATTGGGATGTTTGAAGAAGCGGTGTTTCAGTCAAGCAGCCTTCACTATACACGCGGCGGAAGGCTGCTTCTGTATACAGACGGTGTGATGGACCCGACGGCATCATGTTATTTACACCGTTTAATAAAGAATCATCCTGATTTGCCTATAGCTGAGCTGAAAAACAAAATCCTCTCATCTCTTCAAGCTGAGCCCAAAAACGATGATGAGTGTTTTATTTTAGTAGATGTAAAATAAAAGAATCCATGAGAGATAACAATGCGTTGTTACACCTCATGGATTTTCATTATTTTTTCGGGATATGGCCTGTTTCCGCGTATTTGAATACCTGTAATGATGGCAGCGGATGTCCGTTGAAATCAAACAAAGCTTGATTATCCACTGCACTTCCTCCATACCACTTACCTGCGTCTTCAGGATCGTATTCGGCTGCATAGCTGGAGGCCCATCCGGAACCATATGTTTCCCATATCGTTTTATTTTTCTCCAATTGCGTCTTCGGGCCGACCGGAATCCACGCAGGCTCCCAATAAAAAACGCCCAATCCGGCTGTTCCTGTCTTTGCCACTGCGTCCATCACATCTCTTACGGCATTTGCCTGGCCTTGCACTGAAATCGGGTATGGCAGCGTCTGACCGCTTTTAGGCGCTGTGTTTTCATGTCCGTCTCCGTCTTCAGCCGTATAGGTGTATGACGTTTCCGCCACCATGACTTTTTTGCCGTACGTATCCGCAACAGCTTTCAGCACGGAGGACAAATTGTGTAACGTACCGTGCCAGAATGGATAATATGAGCTGGCAAATACATCATAATCGACTTTGTTTTTGTTGAGGGTTTCAGCAATATATGAATATCGTCCCGACGTTTCTGGGTTGGTGAAATGCAGCGCGACCAATATGTCACGATTTGTTTCCCTGACTGCCCGGCTTCCTTCATTGAATAATTGACTCATCTTCTTCCAATCCGTTTCCCCGGCAAATGCTCCTGTTGTTTCGTTTCCGACCTGTACCATACCGATATCAATGCCTTCCTTGACCATGGCTTGCAGACTTTGTTTTGTAAATCCATAGAGCTTCGCTTTCTTAGCTTCGAAGCTTAAGTTCGCCCAAGCCTTTGGCACCTTTTGTTTTGCAGGATCTGCCCAGAAATCGGAATAATGAAAGTCTGCCAGCAGCTTCATCCCGTTCGCGGTTGCTCTTTTTCCGATTTGGATGGCTTTTTGAACATCATTATTGCCTCCCCCATAACCATTGCCATAAGCGTTATACGGGTCATTCCAAATGCGGACGCGGACATAGTTGACACCTGCTTGCTTTAAGGTTGTAAAGATGTCCTGACGTTTTCCGCTTGCATTGTAAAAGGTTACACCGCTGTTTTCTAAAGCAATAATGCTCGACACGTCAACTCCTTTGATAAAGTCCTTGTTCATGCCCGCTACCTTTTTAACAAAAAGGTTATTTGCCTGAAGCTCTGACACATATTTCTCCCCCTCTGCGGCGGCATATCCCGTCGAACTTCCGATCCCGCTCCAGACGATGACAGCGGCTAACAGCACGATGATTCTGCTTTTCATATTTCCACCCTCTCACGTAAGCGATTTCAAAAAAGACCCCGCCCATATAGAGCGGAGGCACACCTCAATGTGAGTTCACGACAATTCTCACTTCATATTTTTCCAAGATCAGGTCTCCTGAAAGCATTTCACCAGTAACGATATCCTTCACACGCTTATCAAACGAAACCAGCTGCTGTTGTTCCGTAAAATTCATGATGAAGATATAGTCATTGTGCTGATCCTGTCTCGCCTGTACGGAGACGCCTTTACCATGCTTAACCGGAAAAACCGGAGACAAAGACAGTTCTTTTATCAAACTTTGATAAAAATCCCGGTGAAATTGATCCTCTAAACGCGCGCCGATAAAATACGCTTTTCCTTGTTCATATCGATGGCTTGTAACCGCAGGGGTATGCGCATAAAAGTCATCCTGATACACACCCTCTGCCGTTGCGGCTTTCAATTCGATCACCGTTGCATAATCTTTCATTTCATACGTTTGATTGCGGTAGCTGACGGCATTTCGGTCTTTCGGATACAGCGTATCTGTTTCGAGCGGCTCAATTCCAAATATCGTTTGCAAGTCTGGGTGCCAGCCGCCTGTATACGTTAAGTCATGCTCGTTGACGATTCCGCTGATATAGGTCATCACCAAGGTTCCGCCGTTAGCCGTAAACTTCTTTAATCGCGAAATGGTTTCTTCACTGATTACATACAGCATGGGGACGATCAGCAGCTTATACGCTGAAAAATCTTGTTCTTTTGTAATGACGTCGACCGGGATATCCTGTTCCCAGAATGTGCGGTAATGCTGCTGCAGTGTTTGCGGATAACGCTTTGTCGCTTTTGCAAATCCCTGAGCGTCCTCAAGCGCCCAATTATTTTCCCAATCATACAAAATAGCAGCTTCAGACGGTCTCTTCGTTCCAACGACTTCAGACAGCTGTTCCAATGTCTCCCCGACTTTTGCCACTTCTTGAAAGACACGGTTCTTTGTGCTGTTGTCATGATCCACAATCGCCCCATGCAGTTTTTCCGATGATCCTCGTGATTTTCGAAATTGGAAATAGAGGACGCTGTCTGATCCGTGGGCAATCATTTGCATAGATGAAAGCAGGTTCATGCCGGGGCGCTTTGCTTTATTGACGTTATGCCAATTGACAGCGCTAGGCGTACACTCCATTAATAAAAAGGGCTGCTGCTTCAGGCTTCGGTACAGATCATTGATAAAGCCGACCTTCATCGCCAAATCTGCTGTGCTTTCCCAATCATTGTGCCACACAGGATAAGCGTCCCAGCTGATAACATCCACATGCTTTGCAAATTTGCTGTAGTCGAGACCCTGATAAGGAATTAAATCTGGTGTATCACCCATAAAATTCGTTGTTATCGGAATGTCCGGCGTCAGCTCTTTCAGCGGTACAATTTCATTTTCATAAAAGGAAATGGTTTGATCCGTGACAAACCGGCGCCAGTCCAAGTTCAGGCCGTGCAAGCCATTTTCTCCAATCGGGGAAGGGCTTTCAATTTGTGACCAGTCATTAAATGTATGACTCCAAAACGGCGTCCACCACGCGTTATTCAATACCTTGAGACTATTGTCATATTTCATTCTCAGCCACTCTCTGAAAGCGTTCTGGCATAGGTCACAGTGGCATTCTCCTCCATATTCGTTGGAAATATGCCACATAAAAAGCGCCGGATGTCCGCGGTATCTTTCTGCTAATAAACGGTTGATGTGCCGCGTTTTTTCACGATAGACCTTGGACGTCAGGCAGTGGTTATGCCGGCCTCCGTGCAGCTGTTTCACTCTGGAGGCATTGACCCGCAGCACTTCAGGGTAGGTTTGCGACAGCCAGGCAGGACGCGCTCCGCTCGGCGTTGCTAAAATGACACGGCCGCCGATACTGTGGATACGGTCAAAAACATCATCAAGCCATTCAAATTGATATACACCTTCCTCCGGCTCAAGCGCACTCCATGCAAAAATGCCGACAGAAAACGTATTGGTATGGGAAAGCTTCATCAGCTTTATATCGTCGGCTAAAATATCCGGCCGATCCAGCCATTGATCAGGGTTGTAGTCTCCTCCGTGGAGCATAAACTTCGCTTTTGTAACGTGCTTTTTTTCAAGCTTTGACATGATTTTCTCCCCCTTATTCTCTTATCCTTTCGTTCCGCCTGCGGTTAATCCGGACACAAAATTCTTTTGCAGCATGATAAAGATGACGGCAACCGGTATGCTGATGAGCAAGGCACCCGCCGCAAATGTCGTATAGCTTGCTCCCATGACATCATTGACTAAATTGAATAAGCCTACGGGCAATGTATATGATTCAGGTGTTCTCAATATCGTTGATGACAAAACAAAATCTCCGAGCGGGCCGGTAAATCCATTCATCGCAACCACTGCCGCCATCGGTTTTGACAAAGGCAGGATGATCTGCAAAAAGATCCTCGTGCTGCTTGCCCCGTCAATCTTTGCGCTTTCGTCTAAATCAATCGGAATGGAATCCATATATCCTTTCATCAAGTACGTATTCATCGGGATCAGGCCGCCGATATAAAGCAGGATCAGCAGCCAATGGCTGTTGATCATTCCTAACATTTGAGCCAGCACAAACAAGGCGATCAATGCAGAAAACTGAGGAATCATTTGCAGCAATAAAAAGAGCGTTAATGCGTATTTCCTCCCTTTAAACCGAAAGCGGGAAAACGCATAGGCCGTAAACGTCACACAGATCAGTGAGCCAGCCATCGTAAACAGGCTGATTTTTATCGAATTGATATACCACTGCACATATTGAAGGCTTTCTTTGCCCGCAAATAATTCTTTGTAGTGGTCAAATGTCGGATTCTTCGGAATGAGGGATGTACTGATTAAACTGTTGCCGGGATTAAAGCTGGCGCCTGCCGTCCAAAGGAGAGGATACACAATGATGACCGCCATGCAGGCTAAAAACAAGTAAGAGAAAAGGAGCCGCATAAATTTTCTGACCTTCATATCTGCCAGCATGTCTCAGCCCTCCTCTTTAAAAGACTTCGTCTGTCTGAATTGCCACAATGCAATGGCGATCACAAACACAGACAATAAAATGGTTAAAGCAGCCGCAAGGGAATATTGGCTGGACTGCATCGTCAATTTATAAATCCACGATACGAGGATATCTGTTCCGCCGGCTGTTGATCCCGCAACAGCCGGACCGCCTCCATTGAAAAGATAAATAATATTGAAGTTATTAAAATTAAATGTGAATTGCGTAATGATAATCGGAGCCATCGCAATGAACACCATCGGGAGCGTGATGTATCTCAGCTTTGAGAAGATGGAAGCACCATCAATTGTCGCCGCTTCATAAAGATCTTCAGGAATCGATTGCAAAACACCCGTTGAAACAAGGAAGATATACGGAAAACCAAGCCAGCCTTGCATGAGGATCAGCGCCAGCCTCGACCAATTCGCATCTGTCATCCACGGAAGCGGATCAATGCCAAAGAAAGCCAAGATGTCATGATTCATTGCGCCGAAACTATCGTTAAACAAACCGGCAAAAATTAAAATCGTGACAAATCCGGGAACAGCCCATGGCAAAATCAAAATAGTCCGGAAAAACCGTTTAAACCGGATGTCTTTCTGATTCACAATGATCGCCAGCCATATCCCCAGACTGACTTGCAGAGTGGAAGCACAAAGCGTCCACACCACCGTCCAAGCCAGCACATCAAAAAAGGTCGAGCGCCAAATATCGACAGTAAAAATATCAGTGAAGGTTTGAAAACCAACCCAATCTACTAATTTAGCAGGAGGAGAATGATATAAATCATAGTTTGTAAAAGCTAAGGCAAAGCTGAATAAGATGGGAAAAATCACCGCGAAAACTAAAATAAACAGAGATGGCCCGCTGACGACATATGGATAGCCCTGAGCGACGATATTTTGATATTGTTCCTTGAGAGAGCTCAAGGGCCTCTTTTCATCACGGCGTTTTCCGCTTTGATAAGCGTCTCGCAAATTCACATAATATACCGCAAGTCCAAAGCATGTCACAATGACAGCGATAATGCCTTCCGCCAGCAGAAACACCGAGTTATCCCGCGGCACCTCTGTTCCCAGCGTAAAGATTCCCCAAAGCCCCATATTCAGCAAATCTCCAAATACCGCAAAAAACGATGCGCCCAAGAGGAGAAACAGGAGGCCTTTAATCCATTGTTTGTTGTAGAATTGACCAAGGCCCGGAATGATTGACAATAACAAAGCGACTTTACGATGCTGCACCGTTTTCACCTCTCTTACAATACAAATCTACTTTTCTCTTTATGTTCCGCTATGCTTTGCCTTCATCTGCCCTTTGGCTGTTTCGGCAGCCTGATCTAAGGCTTTTTTCGGGTCCGCTTTTCCTGTTGCAATCGTTTGTAATGCCGAATCAGCCGGGGTCCATATTTCATTCATTTCCGGTATATTCGGCGTCTGCTCTGAGAAGCGGGATTGTTCGGTGACCGCCCGTGCCGCTTCGCTTTTCATGATCGCCTTGTCACTCGCTAATGATTGAACGGCCGGAACTTCTTTCGTTTGTTCATATCGTTTTTTGGAATTCGTTTCATTTGTCAGAAAAACGGCTAACTCTTGCGCCAGCTCTGCATGTTTTGAAAATGCGCTGACATTGTAGCTTTTGACGCCGATAAAGGAGCTCATGTTTTTGCCGTTTTCCAGCTTCGGAAGCTTGGTGATGCCATAATCAATTCCCGCTTTCGAAAAGGCTTCTACATTCCACGGGCCTGAGATAATCGCAGCAGCCTTTCCTTCTGTAAACAGTGATTCGAGTACATTGATTCCCTGCTCTCCGACAATGCCAGCCGGGAATAAGCCGTCTTGATAAAACTTCTGAATCAGCTCAGCACCTTTGACAGCGCCTTCATTATTGATTCCAAGATCAGACGGATCATCGTTTCCATCCTTATCCTTTCCAAAGATATATCCGCCGTACCCGCCCATGACACTTTGCGCGTAATAAATTTGATCAAATAAGGCTAAAAATCCAAATTTGCTGCCATCAGCCGTTTTTTTAGAGTAGTCGTACCACTCTTCCAGCGTTTGCGGCAATTCGTCCTCTGAGATGAGATCTTTGTTATAAAAAAGCACTGTTGTTTCGACGGCTTTAGGCAGGCCATAAATCTTCTGATCCACCATTTGAGATTGAATGGATGCGTCTGTGTAGAGCGATTGAACATCCTTTTCAACGTTTAATTCTTTGATTAATCCCTCTGTGACAGCCGTTCCGATCTGGTCACCGGGCATTGTTAACACGTCAGGCCCTGTGCCGGCCGGGCCGTCCATACGCAAATCTTCAATCTGCTGGGCATAAGGTTTTTCAACAACTTTGACCTTTACATCATGTTCTTTTTCAAATTCGGCAACAGCGTCTTTAATGCCGATGCTTTTTTCTTTATCCTCCCACACGACAAGCTCTGAGCCCTTTGAACTTGTTTTTTCGCTGCTGCTTTCCTGCGGTCCGCAGGCGGCTAAAGATAAACTGACAGCCGCGCAGAGCATGACACCGGCGTACTTTTTTATCATTTTCATCAATTGTCACCCTTCCGTATTATATGAAAGCGCTTTAAAAATAATATAGCATGACTGAGAAAATGTGTAAACAAACTATTTACTCTTCTAAGTAAATTTTTTTACCAAACAAAAAAATGACTTAGAATACTAAGCCATTTTGAAACGATTTAATTCATGCTCTTTCTGACGATTAATTCAGCTCCCATATATAACGTTTTAACTGTTTTCCGCTTTTCCAGCACTTGCTCAAGCAATAATTCCACAGCGTTTTTACATAGTTCCTTGATATCAATATGAAAGGTCGTCAGCGGCGGAGAGACGTACTTGGCAAAGCTGATGTTATTGATGCTCACGACGCTCACTCTGTTTGGTATCGCGATTCCTTTTTCATTCAGGGCCTGCAGACAGCCGACCGCAATCGGGTCTGCCGCGATAAAAAAGGCGGTCGGAAGCTGATCACCCAATGCTTCAATCGCTTTAGTCATCAGGCGGTAGCCATTTTCGACGGAGAAGCCGCGGTGGCATAAAATATAGCGCTCGTCCAGCATCCCTTTTTCCTGCATATAGGATCGGAACGTTTTTTCACGAATATCCATTTCATCTTGATTCGTGTTCGGATTTTTGTACGTGCCGCCAATAAATCCGATATTCTTATGCCCTTTTTCAACTAGGATGTTTACCGTTCTCTTCGTCATTTGCGCTAAGTCCGGCCTTACCGAATCAAAATGGTCGGGATCAGGGGAAGAGTCAATAAAAACGCCGTTCTCCGTCAGATTTCTGAGAAACGCTAATTCTTTATCAGAAAAGGTGCCCACGGCAATAAAACCTTCTGTATGAGCTGGAATGCATTCAATACCGTCCGTTATTTTATAGGTCGTCATGTCGACATTGAAGGTTTTCGCCAATTTCTCTACTTCTAATCTCATTGTTTTGAAATAGACATCTTCCAGCTCCTCTTGATCTGTCAGCCAATATAAAAAAGCAATGTGTTTCACCAGAGGCCTTACAGTTTTCTTGCGATAATTAAGTTTCTCCGCGGCTTCATATATCTTTTCACGCGTCTCGTCCGGTACAGAAAGGCTCTCATCGTTATTTAAAACACGGGAAACGGTTGAAATCGAAAATCCCGCGGCTTGTGCGATATCTTTTATTGTCGCCATTATATCTGCCTCCATTTTCAAACATGCCAGTGGTCGTTTTAGTAAAATATTTTACTTCCTTTTTCGTAAATGTCAAGCTGTGTCAGCCGCACAATGTAAATAAGACTGAACCATTACAGCTCAGTCTTGGTTGTTTGTATGCACCAGCAGAATTGCCCGGGAAATGAGTCGGTTATTGCACGTTTTCCTCAAAATATCCCGAAAGGACATCTTCCACATTCGTCAAGTGTGCCAGCATCGCTTCTTCCGCCTGTGCTCCGTCTTGGGCAGCCACGGCATTATAAATCCGTTCATGCTCCTCATAAAGCCGCTGTACCGAGGTCTTCTTGGAAAACAGCCAGATTTTCCGCGTTTCTCTCATCGTTTCCAGCAGCAATGATGATACGTGATTCATCAGATGTTTGAGCAGATCGTTTTGTGAAGCGTCAGCGAGTGCCAAATGAAAGGCGAAGTCTGCTTTTTCACCTAGCTCCCCGTCTGCTTCGATCTCCCCCATTTCCTTTAACGCCGCATGAATGCTTTGGAGATTCTCTTCTGTCCGTTTTTCGGCAGCTAATGAAGCCACGCCGATTTCAAGCAGCTTTCTGACCTCGAGCAGCTGTTTGACATCTTCTTTTTTCATTAAAAGGGCGGCTGACAGAGGCTGAGAAATTTGATCAGGTTCAAACTCCTTCAGATAGGTGCCTTCTCCCTGTTTCATTTCGACAAGCCCCATCGCTTTTAATGCGGAAAGCGCTTCGCGCACCGCTGAACGGCTGACTTGAAAGCTTTCAGAAAGCGCCTGCACGGAGTCTAATTTATCCCCCGGCTTCAGTTGGCCGGTTTTGATCATATCTAATAATGCATCCGCTACTTCTTCATATATCTTTTTTGTTTTAATCTGTTTATATTTCAATGCAATTCACCCCGCAACTTGTAGGTCTGGCTGTTTACGATCTATTATACTCCCTTTTGGGCGCCGCCAAAAGATTTAGACAATTTCGTCAAAAAGTCTTGTACTTTGATTTTTTTCAAAATATAATGCTAGGTAACTGGTCTTATTATCTAGTCATCAGATGATCATATCATCTTTAGAAACCGCTTACACATAGCCAGTTATGTTTGAAGGAGGGGTTTGGGATGCAATGGACACAGGCATATACGCCTATAGGGGGAAATTTGCTTTTATCTGCGCTTGCCGCACTTGTACCGATTATTTTCTTTTTCTGGGCACTCGCAATTAAACGAATGAAGGGGTATACGGCGGGATTGTCCACCTTGGGAATCGCGCTGCTGATTGCTGTATTGATTTACGGGATGCCGGCGGAAAAAGCGCTGATGTCCGCTACACAAGGAGCCGTATACGGCATTCTGCCAATCGGCTGGATCATTGTGACGTCTGTTTTTTTGTATAAAATCACTGTAAAAACGGGACAGTTTGATATTATTCGCAGCTCTGTTCTCTCCATTACCGATGACCGCCGGCTTCAGGCGCTGCTGATCGCTTTCTCATTCGGGGCTTTTTTAGAAGGAGCGGCGGGCTTCGGGGCGCCGGTCGCGATTTCGGCCGCACTGCTTGTCGGCCTCGGTTTTAACCCTCTTTATGCGGCGGGGATCTGTTTGATTGCCAATACGGCGCCAGTAGCCTTCGGGGCGATTGGAATTCCGATTACAGCTGTAGAAGGGCCGACAGGGATTCCGGCGATGGAGATTTCTCAAATGGTCGGGCGGCAGCTGCCGTTTTTATCTGTATTTATTCCTCTTTATTTAATTATCATTATGAGCGGATTCAGGAAAGCCTTTGAGGTATGGCCGGCGATTCTTGTTTCCGGTGTTTCCTTTGCCGCTGTTCAGTATCTCAGCTCCAACTTTCTGGGGCCGGAGCTGCCGGATGTTTTGTCGGCGCTAGTGTCGATGGCTGCGCTAGCTGTGTTTTTAAAATGGTGGAAGCCGAAGAAGACATTCCGGTTTGCGGGGGAGCAGGAATCGGCCGCCGCGATTGAAGCGGCAAAACTGCACCCTGATGCACCGGCTTACACCGGGGGGCAGATTTTTAAGGCCTGGTCGCCGTTTCTGCTGCTGACGGTGATGATTTCTGTTTGGGGCATTCCTTCGGTCAAATCCGCGCTGACAGGGCATTACGAAGGCACAGCCGTTGTCTTAAAATGGCTGAATGTGATTGGAGAACAGCTGACGTTTGCTCCTGGGGTGCCTTTTTTGAACAATCAGATCGTCAATGCTGACGGCACTCCGATTGAAGCGGTTTATAAGCTTGAGGTGCTCGGTTCGGCAGGAACCGCGATTTTAATTGCCGCAGTGCTGTCAAAATTCATCACGTCCATTTCGTGGAAAGAATGGGGAGCTGTTTTTAGCGAAACACTGCAGGAATTGAAGTTTCCGATTTTAACGATCGCCTCGGTCGTTGGTTTTGCATATGTCACCAACTCCTCGGGAATGAGCACGACGCTCGGCATGACGCTGGCGCTGACAGGCTCGATGTTTACCTTCTTTTCGCCGGTTCTCGGCTGGCTCGGCGTCTTTATTACCGGCTCGGATACGTCGGCTAACCTGCTGTTTGGAAACCTGCAGAAAGTAACGGCCTTGTCGGTCGGAATGGACCCTGTCCTATCGGTCGCGGCCAATTCATCAGGCGGCGTCACCGGCAAAATGATTTCCCCGCAGTCGATCGCGGTCGCGTGTGCGGCAGTCGGACTCGCCGGGAAGGAGTCGGATCTTTTCCGCTTTACGATCAAGCACAGCTTGTTTTTGCTGCTGCTCGTCTGTATCATCACCTTTTTGCAGCACCAGTTTTTCAGCTGGATGATCCCGTAAAAAAATCCTCCCTTACAGGGAGGATTTTATTTGTACCGTTTTCTTGCTGCCGATGACGGAATGTTCAATTGATCGCGGTATTTCGCCACTGTGCGTCTGGAGATTTGGATGCGGTGCTGTTCATATAACAGGTCGGCAAGCTTTTGATCTGAGAGGGGTTTTGTTTTATCCTCTTGCTGAATCAATGCTTGAAGATGCGTTTTGACCGCATAGTTGGATGTATCGCCATCCCCAGAGGCCTCTGCTTTTCCTGAGAAGAACATCTTCATCTCAAACAATCCGTAAGGCGTTTGTATCGTTTTCCCTTTAATGGCCCGGCTGATGGTTGATTCATGCAGGCCCAGACAATCCGCCACCTCTCTCAGTGTCAGCGGCTTCATGGCGCTCCGCCCTTTCAGGAAAAAATCTTTTTGACGCGCGGTCAGCTCATTTACAATTCTGGTGATCGTCTGCTTCCGCTGCTTCAGCGCGCGGCTCAGCCAGCGCCACTCCTGATATTTCGCAGATAAATAGGAAACCGTATCCTGACAGGCGCCCGACGATAGAAGCGGCCTGTACTGCGGATGCAGCTCAATCTCCGGGAACGAGCGGCTGTTCAGTTCCGCTGTGATCTGGCCGTTTTTAACGATGATGAAAATGTCAGGTTCAATATACATATCCTGCTCCGGACTGGCAAACAGAAGGCCGGGTCTTGGGTGAAGCGCAGCAATTTTATCAGAAATATCCTGAATCGCGTGAAGCGGGATTCCAGTTTCTTTTGAAAGCGCTTTCCAGTTTTTTTGCGCAAATACATCAAAGTGTTCTGAAACAAGCAGTTCTGCCTGTTCATTTCTGTTCGGGAGACGCTGTAATTGCAGCAGAATACACTCTTGAAGAGATCTTGCGCCGATTCCCGCTGGTTCAAGCGACTGTAGTTTTCTCAGAACCGCTTCCGCTTCCTCTGCCGAAACAGACAGGCGCCGGGCTGCCTCCTCCACATCTTCCTCCAGATATCCGTTTGAATCAAGCGAATGTATCAGATAATTAAAAATCTTTTTTTCAGTGTTTGACAGATTCATATCCAGTGACTGCTGTTTGAGGACATCCTGCAGTGTTTTTTGCGGATTGCTTAATTGAAGGCCCGCCTCCTGCCTGCTGATCCTGTTTTTGTTTGTTTTATGGTAAGATAGTGGCGGTGTGTCTGTTTCCTTTCGTTCAATAAGAGGGTTTTCCAGTGAGAGCTCATCAATGTATTCGGCCAGTTCCGCCGAATGATAGCCAAGCAGCGTAATGGCCTGCCTGAGCTCCTGTGTCAGTTGAGGCTTTAGTACTTGTACTTGCTGAAGTTTCATATCCATCTTGCTCACTCCCCTTTCTTCATTGTACATGATTGGGATGACACCGTATACATTTATGAAAAAGGAGCTGCCAAAAGAAATGTCTGAACTTTTTTCTGTACCGTATTTTATTGAAAACTTAAAGCAGCATATTGAAATGAACCCGTCTGAGGATAAGATCCACGCAATGAACAGCTACTACCGTTCTGTCGTTTCAACACTTGTGCAGGATCAGCTGACAAAAAACTCAGTTGTCCTGAAGCGGATTCAGCATTTAGATGAAGCCTACAACAAAGTAAAACGCGGAGAATCAAAATAAACCTTCCGCTCACATGTGAGCAGGAAGGTTTTCCTTCTTTGAGGCGTCCCGAATGATTTGAGTATTTGGCACTCCCTCCATCCAAGTATGATAGTAATTGGCGTTTTTTCCGTAGGAATTATCAATGACCGTGTTTTCTTTTTGAAGAAGAGAGGACAAAATATGGCCGTGCAGCCTTGACGTTTCCACCGATTGGTAACGGCTGAAAAAGCGAATGGCTTTGGTGACGATGTAATCCGAGTATTTTCTCCATATAAATGCGATCGGCAGAGGATTGCCCGCTTTTTTGTTCAGGACGTTCAGCGTTTGGAGAAAAGCGATTGTCCGGCGGTCTGAAGCTGACAGCACTGTACGCCAGTCATAGCTTTCCGCTTGCGCATGTCTTTGAAGCTCATCATTTGCTTCATGATCTGTTCTGATAAATCTCAGCTTTTGGCCGGTCGGCTGCTGTGTCGGAATGATAGGAAACAGCTGGTGGGCCATATCAGGCAAAAGCTTGATATGATTGTTTTGAAAGTACGCCTGTGCCGTGGCATAGGAGGCTTTTTCCCTTGTGATGATATGCAGATTTGAATGAGCAGAGAAAATGTCAGCCGTCCGTTTTAAGTTGTCTTCATTTTGAAAATAGATGGATTGCGGCAGAATGACGATTTTGTGGTTTGGATAGGTTTGAACGATTTTCTCTCTAAATCCTTGATAGTACGGATACAAATCCCCGAAGTTGCCGCCTCCCTGGCAGACGATGATCAGATTCGGATCAAGCTTACGCCCGATTGGGAAATTGTCTGGATTCCAGCGGTTTCTGACCCGAATGTCATTTTCTTTAAAAAAGGCTTCCGTTCCTTTCATAATAAATAGATCCCCTACATTTCCGTATAGAGGATAGTCGGCGTAAATGATTTCGGATTGCTTCGGAATCATTTCGAGCAGCCCGGCCAGTTTTTTCTTCAGGCTGATCATTGAATGCTTGCTGTCCATCTCTTCACCTCTGTTGTTTGGAATAAGTGTAACAACACATCGATTACTCGGTCTTGATCTTCTTCGGTCATATTTGTTCCGGATGGGAGGCAGATCCCTCGCCTGAATAAGTTTTCGCACACACTTTCAGAATCTGAATGGGAATAAAATGCAGACGAAGTAAACAGAGGCTGGGTATGCAGCGGCTTCCAAAGCGGTCTCGCTTCAATCTGTTCTTCAGCAAGATGCTGAACTACCTCATATGGAATCAGCCCGTTATCGAGCGTGAGTGCAGTAAGCCAGCGGTTGGACACGCCTTCTGAGTATTCCGGCATAAAGCAAACGCCATCTAGGCTGCCAAGCGCATTTTCATACCTCTTAAAAATCTCCCGTCTTTTCTCCACCCGCTCATCCAGCACCTCAAGCTGGGCAATGCCGACTCCGGCAAGGATATTGCTCAATCTGTAGTTGTGCCCGATTTCACTGTGCTGATAATGAACAGCAGGATCGCGGGCCTGTGAAGCGAGAAATCTTGCTTTTTCAATGGCAGCTTCATCGTCTGATACAAGCATCCCGCCTCCTGAAGTGGTAATGATTTTGTTTCCATTAAATGAATAAACGCCGAAACGGCCGAATGTCCCGCTCTGCTTCCCTTTATAGACCGAACCGAGGGATTCAGCCGCATCCTCAATGACCGGCACTCCGTATAAGCCGCACAGGCTTACAATCTCATCCATTTTCGCGCTTTGTCCGTACAGGTTGACAGCAATGACCGCTTTTGGCGGATTTCCCTTTCGTTTCGCTTCCTCCAGTGCTCTTTCAAGTGCTTTCGGAGACATATTCCACGTATCCGGCTCAGAATCTATAAAAACAGGCACCGCTTTTTCATATAAAATCGGGTTTGCCGTTGCCACAAATGTAAAGGACGGACAAAACACGGTATCTCCCGCTTTTACATCCAGCAAACGTAGCGCCAAATGAATTGCGGCGGTGCCTGAGCTGACCGCAGCCGCCCCTTTGGCGCCGACTCGTTCAGCCAGTTTTTCTTCAAATGTATTCACAAGCGGCCCAAGCGGCGCAATCCAGTTAGAGCGAAAGGCTTCTGAAATATAGTGCTGCTCCCTGCCGCTCATATGAGGGGCGGATAAGTAAATTTTTTTATGCATGTAACCATCCTTTGCTTTAGGTTTGAATAGAGGAAATCACGCGCGCCGGGGTGCCGGCTGCCGTTACTCCGTCAGGGATGGAGCGGATCACCGCGGAGCCTGCGCCGATAATGCTCCAAGAGCCAATAGTTACCTGCGGAATGACGGAGGCCCCGGTGCCCACATGAGCCCCTTCTTGAACCGCAATACCACCAGAAAGCGTGGCGCGCGGAGAAAGATGAACGAAGTCACCGATCTGATTGTCGTGCTCTGCAATCGCGCCCGTATTGATGATACAATGGGCGCCGATCTGAACATCCGCCTGAATAATCGCACCGGCCATAATAACCGTTCCTTCCCCGATGACAGCCGATTTGCTGATGATGGCTGACGGGTGGATTAATGTGATGAAATCTTCTTTGTATAACCCCAGCCGCTCCGCCAGCTTTTTTCTGACGCTGTTGTTTCCAATTGCAATCACAAACATGACGTCAGGGATCAGCCTGCGCAATTCAGGAATTGCTGCCGAGGGGCCTGTGTACAGCTCTTTCCCGGCATCAAATGTGCTGAATTTATCGTCCAGCACCGCAGCTAAGCGCGTGTCTGAACGGGCGCTTATGAGTTCTCTGATCACCTTTCCGTGACCGCCGTCTCCCACAATGGCCACGTTTCTCATGAGGACACATCTCCGCTTCCTGTAAAGCGTTCTGCGGTCACATGATTGGTTTGCTGTATACCTTCTGACACAAGAACTTTGCGTACCGTCAGACATAAAATTTTCAAATCGATCAAGAATGAACGGTTGTCAACGTACCAAACATCCAGTTCAAATTTCTTTTCCCAGGAAATCGCGTTTCTGCCGTTGACCTGCGCCCAGCCTGTAATCCCGGGTTTCACCTCATGGCGCCGTGCCTGCTGTTTCGTATAAAGCGGCAGATAGTCCATCAGCAGCGGCCGGGGACCGACGAGGCTGAGGTCCCCCTTCAAAACATTCAGAAGCTGCGGCAGCTCATCAATGCTCAGCTTTCTGATCAGCCTGCCTGTTTTCGTAAGCCTGACTGCATCCGGCAGCAGGTTTCCCTCACTGTCCCGTTCGTCCGTCATCGTTCTGAATTTATAAAGGGTGAACGGCTTCCCATGCAAGCCGGGCCGTACTTGTTTAAAAAAGACAGGCGATCCTATTTTCAGCCTGACAACGGCGATAGTGAATAGAATAATGACACCTGTGCAGCACAATAAAAGAATAGCGGCCGTCAGATCAAAAAGACGTTTCAGGATCAAATATTTACAGCTCCTTTCGTTTTTCTAAACCGTTTCAGCACCAGCTGTCGTTCTTCTTTCGTACAAACAAGCATAAAAGCGAATACCCCGTAGCAGCAGCTGACAGCGGCACCTGCGGCAATCAGTGATGTCCAGCTTTCAATGGTGATACATAACTGAATGGCCTCACAAACCGCCCAGGCAAATAAAGCGGCAAAGACCGGACCGAACATGCCTGTAAAGAACACATGCTTTTTGTAGCCGGTAATGCGTGATACATATAGCGGCGTAAAGATGACATTTTTCAGCACAAGCGAAATCGCCCCGGCCAGCGTAATGCCGTAAAGCCCCAGATGCGCTGGCCCGCTTAATGTGACCGCCAGCACAACATTCACTGCGCCTAACAGCAGGGTGACGAGCGCCGGTGTTTTTTGTTGATTAAAGGCGGTCCATATATAAAACAGCGGCATAAAGGCAAGACTGACCGCCAAATATCCGGCGTGAATATATAAAAGCGGCGCTACAGAGGAAAAGGACGGTCCAAGCCAGATCGTCAGAAAAGGCCCGGCCAAACCTCCCAATAATGCAGCCGGAAGCGCAAGCAAAAGCCCGTTCAGTCTCACTGCCTGATTGGCGTACTTGACCAAGCCGTCCATATCGCCTTTTGAATAATAAGAAGTAATGACAGGCGCAAATAGAGATGCAACTGTTCCTGCCAAACTGCGCAGCAGCAGCGGAAACTGGATAATCGCCGCGTATTTTCCCGCTTCAGATGCACCCAGCACCAAGTTGGCGGTTAATAGGTCGATCTGCAAAAAAAGCAGCACGCCGATCTGATTGACTGAGTTCCAGGTTCCTGCCTGAAACAGTTCCTTGCTTATGCGGAATGACAAATCTTTCAGCCTAAATGAAAACCATGGAATCAGTTTTCTGAAAAAGCAGAAAGATAGAATAGACGCTATGACGGCACCGGCTAAAGCGGCAAGCTGAATCTGCCAGATTTTTGGCGTAAAGCAGGCAAACAGCGCCAGCACACACAGTACGCGGATGAGCATTTGCACCGCCTGAATCGAACTGGTGATATACAGCCGGTTGGCATAAAACGGCGCCGCCCCAAACCCCGCCATCAAAAATGTTAAAAGAAACAGCAGACTCCCAATCAAAATCGACAGCCGAACATCAGCCAATAGATCCTGAGGGACGTTCATAACGCGGTCAATAAAAAAAGCCGCACTCACAAGAGGCAGCAGAAGCAGCAATGAAATCAAAACAGACGCAGCCAAATAATTGCTGATATACGCATTTGCTTTTTCCTGCTCTCCCCTGTGGGCTGCAACAGAAAAAAAACGCACAACCACGGAGCTGAGCGCCACCGTGATAATTGAAAAATAATTAATCACATTTTGCGTTAAATTCACAAAGCCGAAAGCCTCCACACCGAGCGTTTTGACAATAAAAGGCGTCATCCAGACAGACAGGAATACGGACAGAAGAAAAGCTGTGAGATTGGCGCTGAAGTTAATGGTGAATTTCATGCCTGCTTTGCACTGCCTTTCATGGTTCCGCGTGTCTCAAAAAACAGCTTGATGAGAAAGATCAGCCGCCATTTGCACAGTCCTAAGACCAATCGCTCGCCTCTGCCTAATTTCTTATGCTGGAACGGTGTGTGTCTGACAGCCTGCCGAACCATGTCATAGGATAAAATCTGTCTGATCTGTTTTTTGATGTCTTTCGCCGGGTGCGATGAGGCACAGGCGTTTGCCAGAAGCATCGGAAGCTGGTGCTTGCAAATGTACACATCTAAATCTTCTTTGCACACAGCCGATAAGCCGCACTGATTGTAAAATGCGAGTTTGGCTTGATATTGTTTTTGGATATTTTCATCCATCGCAGGTTTATAAGGGAGTTCCGTCAGGCTGTTCGGATTTTCACGGTATATGTACAAGCCTTCATCCAGCATTTTTACCCGCTCGGCTTCATAAAAAGCAGATAAATTAAAGGGTGAATCTTCAGCAAAACGGATGTCTTCATCAAACCACAGGTTCGCCCTTTCCAAAAGCTCACGGCGATACACATATCGCCATACATACCAGATAAATCTCGTTTCGTGGGCACGTTGGAGCTGTACAGCTATATCCGCTTTTGTCAGCATACGGCCTGTTTCGAGCTGCGGCGGTACGTATACCCGTTTGTCTTCAAACTGTTTATAAAATCCGCAGCCAGCGATATCGAGCCGGTGCTGCTCCGCTTCTTCTGCAAGCCTTTGAAACATGGCGTGAGAGACATAATCGTCTCCGTCTACAAACCCGATATACGTGCCGCGCGCCGCTTTGATTCCCGCGTTTCGAGCCGAACTCAAGCCGCCATTTTTTTTATGAATGACTTGAACTCTTTCATCCCGTTTCGCGTATGCCTCTGCCATCTCACCAGATCGATCAGGTGTTCCATCATTAACAAGGATGATTTCTATATCAGTAAGCGTTTGGGCAAGCAGTGAATTGAAGCATTCTTCAATGAATGGTTCAACGTTATACATCGGGACAATAATGCTGACGAGCGGTGTCATTGTGCTTCACCGCTGATTTTATCCCGCAGCCCTTTAAAATACATATCCCGCGGAAAGCCGGCACGGTTTGTTTCTTTTGTCAGCAGCTCTTTCACTGCGGCTGTCACAATTTCCGGCTCCGGCTGTTCAATCAGCTTCATGGTTGGAATCTCTTTCAGCCATTGGTAGCCTTCCATGACTTTGTGATCAAAAGACCGAATCACTACACACGGCGTTCCTGTCAGCGCACAAAAAATCATGCCGTGCAGCCTGTCAGTGACAACGGCTTCAGCACTTTGCAGCTTAGACCAAAGCGCTTCCAGCTCCTGTTCCCGTGTGCCGCGGCTGACCCGGCGACCGATCGTTGTCGTAAAAGCTTTGAGCTCGCCAAATTCATCAAAAAGAGCGGCCTTCACGCGGTTTCTCTGATCCTCCTGAAGCACGCTTTCCTGATCCTCGCGCAAACACATATACACCCCTTCACGTTCCGCAGGGGTGCTGCTTCTATCTAAATACAGCACCATATCAGGCTGCTTCAGGATCTTTTTTTCTTTAAAATGCCGCTTCATAAATTGATACGTAGTTTCATCCCGCGCCATCAGCAATAAACCGGGGTGCGCGTTATAAATTTTCTGCGCCCGTTTCAGCTCTTTTCGTCCCTTTTTCGTATCAGAAAAATGAACGGTTGCCGGTAGCTGGACGATTTGATAATCATGAAACGTTTTAATGATAAAGCGGCGCGTCCACTCTTCATACCGGTATAAATCCCCCATGTTTCCGCCGCCGATGATAAAGACCATATCCTCCGGGTGGCGGGAGCGGATCAGCGCTTTTGCTGATTTGTATATGTCCTTCATATCGACCTCAACGATTTCAAAATCGGAGTATTCCTGCTCAAGAAACGCTTTGCTGGCATAAGCAATGGCATGATCCCCCAAATTGTCATGGGAAGGCAGCAGGGTCAGTATGATTTTCTTCTTATGTGCGGCAGCCTTTACCGGCTGATCGGCCGCACCCAGCCAAAATTGGGACGGGTACTTGACCTTTAGCAGCAGCCATTCTGCAAGATTGATTTTCAATGAATATAACGACATGTCTTCACCCTCTGATTTTCATTTTGTACTCGATCACTCGCTGATACACGGCGGACGCCATAGCAACGAACGGTATCATTCTGTATTTCGCCATCAGCAGCAGGCATGACCGTTTTGCGTCAAAAGGCGCTGTTCCCGTTTTCGACAGACTGCCTTGAAACACCGGATCAGCGCAAATCACGCCGACCGTTTTGAGCCTTTCCAAAAGACGCCGGCTGCCGCTTGTTTTCCATTCGTTCAAGAGACAGATGGTCCCATGGAGAACGATAAAGAAATCAAGCTCCTTACGGTACTCCTCCAGCTTGTTGTTCTCCTGTAAAAACGCTGCGTTTGCCTGATACAGCGCCAGTCCTGATTCAAACAGTTTTTTCTGATAACCCTGCACGATGGAGGAAAGGTGAATTCGGTAATGGTAGAGAGGCGCTTCTACATAGGAAACCGAGCGGGCGAAAAAATGTGCCCTGAAGCTGAAAAACTGATCCTCGACATGCTCCAGCTCACCTCTGAGCGGGAACGAAAGCCGGTGTGCGTCAATCATGCTTCTTCGGTACAGTTTATTCCATGAAAATCCCCTGACCTTCCCTTCGAATAACGCCTTGATATAGGACTCCTTCGGCTGATCCTGATAGGTTTCCGCAATGTCTGAGACAACGGTTTTTTCAGTGTCCTCAAACTCCGCGGCATAGTTGCAAATGACCAGATCGGTTTCCTCCGATGCTGCCTGAACCATTTGCAAGCAATAATCAGGCTCGATCCAATCGTCTGAATCAATAAAAGCCACAAATTCGCCGCGGGCCGCCTCGATCCCTCTGTTCCGGACCGCACCGAGCCCTTGGTTTTCCTGGTGAATGACTCTGAATCGTTTATCCTTTTCTGCATATTCCTCCGCGATGTCCGGGCTGGCGTCTGCCGAACCGTCATTGACGATGATGATTTCAATATTGTCCAATGTCTGGTTCTTTAAAGATTCAAGGCAGTTTCTGATATAGGTTTCTGTATTATAAACAGCGACTAACAGACTAACCGCAGGTGTTTCCATAATGACCGGCTCCTCTTGCATAAATTACCGGGAAAAAATCGTTCTGTACGGCAGAACGGAAGAATCAACCGGCATAAGCAAATAACTGTATAAAAAATAACAAACCACAATGGCGATATAGATCAACGCATTCGATTTCTTATCAAATATTCTGACAAAATAAGGGACTAGGATCATTTGATACAGTCCGAAGTAAATATTAAACCTGGCAAAGATCACGTCCTTTGTGGCCAAGAGACCGAATAAAAACCCGAGAAGGCACAAATTGACGACAATATCGATTTGCGGCCACAGCTTTCGGAGACGCTCCCTGTAACAAAAGGCCAAAAACAGCGGCAGGACCAAAACAGCGATTTTGACCACATTCATTCCGTTTGTATTTGTCATCAGCCACTTTTCATAATGGCTGTATGAGCTGTTTTCAAGGACAACGACAAATACCGAAATAAATTTCTGATATAAAAAGGTCATGCCGAGAAATAAAGCTGAGAGGCCGAATATTGCCGGTGACCAGGCTTTTCTTCTGACAATAAAATAGACCGGAATCATCACCAGCGCCGAGGAGTGAAAGAGCGAACTGACCAGCACAATCAGAAAATAACGCTTCCAGTTTCCATTGATGATATAGCGAATCGCCCAAAACAAAGCGGCTGCCACCATGTATTGTCTGATTCCGTTAAAGGATGCGTAATAATGAAAGGTCCCTAAAAATAAAAAGACACTCAGCTCAAACGGTCTTCCGTAGTCTGCCAGCGTCTTGATAATAAAGATATAGGTCACGGCCGCAACGGTCACATACATGATTTGCGGGTCCTTCGTGATGAAATTCATCAGCCATAGCAGTGCGGTAAAGCCCGGATCTGTTGCCGTTTTCGCCGTGCCGAAACCGAATATCTGCCAAATATTTTGATAATCTCCTGCCATTTGATACAGCAGCGTATACGTCTGAAAATCTGTACCGACCCTGTAACGCAGGCCCGAAACAAGCACAAGTGAGGCAAGCGGAATCCAAATGAGAAGCTTGTTCGGACGATAGCCGGTAGCTAGTGACTCATCCCGGCCGCCGCACATTTTAGCAAACCAAGACCAAATATATACAATTCCCATATTGACGACATACACAATCATTTTTATTGTCCTTTTTCAGTGCTAATCTGATATAAATTCATCAATGCACCCACATTTCGCCGCGCATCATAGCCAAGTTTCGCAAGGGTATCTTTCACGAGCTCCCGCTTCGGCCTGCCTGCGGCGGCCGCTCTTACAATCGTTTCAGCCCAAATGTCCATCGGCTTAGAGAGACTCACCCTTTTCACAAGTCCGAGGCCCGTGTCGACTTTTTCTGTGATCGTGTCGGAAATAATGCACGGAAGGCCCGAAGCCTGCGCTTCCACAAGCACAACAGGCAAGCCTTCGTACAGCGACGGCATGACAAATACATCAAAAGTGCGCATGAGCTCATGAATGTGTTCTTCAGTTCCTAAAAAGAGGACATCTGAAAGCAAATTCAGCCGCCGCGCTTCCTCCTCCATCTGCTCCCGCAGCGGTCCGTCTCCTGCGAGAACCATCTGAAAGCGAACTCCCCGTTTTTTCAGGTGAACGGCAAGCTTCAGCAAAAACGCGTGATTTTTCACTTCATGAAATCGGGCCACATGACCAATGATCAGACGGTCAGACGCTATGCCGCGTGCTTTTTTTTCGTCATCGGCCGCCTGCCCGGCGGGAGAGAACAAATCAAGGTCGATTCCGTTCGGCAGCAGATGAACACGCTTCCGCTCCATATTTGATCGCCCGAACAAAAACCGGCCCGCATCCTCTCCGCAAGCGCACAATTCAGTCGCATAAGCCAAAATGAGGCGTCTGAACACCATCAGCTGCAGGCGGTCCTTCCAATTGAAGCCGGTCTTCCACGAGGTGTTATGGGAATGGCATACTCTGACCTGCACCCCGGCTAGCCTTGCCGCAAGCGCGATAAAGCCGGTTTGAAAATCTGTGTGCGCATGAACCGCGCTGAACGGCCCGTTTTCTTTTATTGTGTTTCTTACATTCTTCACAAATGTGAGGGGATTGCTTTGTCCGATACTCGGGACATAAAAAAGCCGCCCGCCTAGCGATAAAATTTCTTCATCATAAGCGCACGGATCATTTCGATAGGTTAAAAAATCAAATTGCACCTTGCTTCTATCCATTTTCCGATATAAATTCATGACCATGGTTTCCGCGCCGCCCCTGTTCATGCCACTGAAAACATGGAGCACGCGCTGCTGGCTGTTATTCATGCTTCACAAGCCCTTCCTTCTGATTCATCACTCTTTTTTTATGGTAACGATTCATCACAGCAGGAGGCATAAACGCGCGAATGAGCGGTTTTGCGATATAGATGTAAGCGGAAAAAGGAAGCTTCAGGCGTCTGCATGCCTGGTACACAAGAATAGCGTTGTCGATTGAATAGGTAAAAGACCGCCTCTTGAATGCGTCGCTGTCTTCCCTTACTTTATACAGCGCTTCTTGGAGGTTATAGCCTCGGAAGCCCTCTCCAAAAAAGCGGAGCCACAAATCGATATCCTCCATTCGTCTTGTCCGCCGCACCGAACGATAGCCTTTCAGCGTACGGTAAGCGCTGGCTCTCATCATGATTGTCCCATGACAAAACGGCGTCCCTTTCGCCATGATGGCCGGCTCCGGAACAGAAGGCAGCATCCGTGTGCCCCTTACGCCAAATTCATCAAACACTAGCATGCCGGTGCCGACCACCTGGTAGTGCCGATGCTTTTCTAAAAAGGCAACCTGCTTCTCCAGACGGCGCGGAAAGGACAGATCATCTCCGTCCTGACGGGCGATATACTCGCCTGTCGCATAAGAAAGACAGTGATTTAACGAAGCGGCCAGCCGCTTGTTTGTTTGATTGTGAATCAGCTTGATGCGGTCGCTGTAATGAGCGGCATACTGCTTCGCAATATGGAGCGTGCCGTCTGTTGACGCATCATCGCACATAATCAGCTCCCAATTTTTATAGGATTGGCTGAGAATGGATTCAATGCTTTCCGCCAAAGTGCGTTCACAATTATAAATGCCCATAATGACAGAAACTTTCGGTCCTGAATTCATACGCTTTTCTCCTTTTTATCCATATCCATGTACACGGAATAAATATCTGCCATTTCTTCTACCGTTCGCGCTTCCGAAAAGCGCAAGGCTGTTTGGCGGCCTTCCTGTCCGAGTGTTCTCCGCAGTTCCGGCTCAAGGTAGAGCTGTTCAATCCGATCGGCAAAAGCGGCGCTGTCGCCAATTTTGATGAGAAACCCGTTTTTTCCGTCCCGGATGATTTCCCGGTGTCCGCGGTTCTCAGTGGCAATCGCCGGCTTCTCCGCCGCCATGCCCTCAAGCACATTCATGCCGAGGCCTTCTCTGATGCTGGAGGCGACAGATACATCCGCAAGCTGAATCAGCTCGTGAATATCGCGGCAAAAGCCGTAAAAGCAAACATTGCGGGAAGCTCCAAGCTTTTCAGCTAAGGCCCGATACGTTTGTTCCATCGCTCCTTCTCCGGCAAAAACAAGACGAAGCTCAGGAATCTTATCTTTCAGCAGTGCGGCAGCTTCAATTAACAGCTTCTGATTTTTGTTGAGGTTCAGTTCAGCCGGATAGATCAATATAAAGTCGTCTTTTTGGAAGCCGTGCTTTTCTCTCAACCTATGCTGCTCTTCAAGGCTGACTGGCCGGAACCTGTCTGTATTAACGCCGATGCCGTGAATTTTTTCTGTCATTCCGCCCGGTCTTTGAAGCCCTTTCGCTCGTGTGTAATCTTCTTCATTTATGGTGATCAGGCAGTCTGTATAGGCAGAAAGCCATTTTTCAACCGGATAATAAAGGACCCAATTTTTCATCGGCGCTCCGCTGCAAAAATGAAATCCGTGAGCGGTGTAGAGCACCTTTGTTCCGTTTCGTCTCGCATGCCGTGACGCAAGCCGGGCGAGAACGCCTCCGACCGGCGTATGGCAATGAACGATGTCGTACTCGTTGGTTTCGATCACTTTCTTCAGCTGTCTGTAAACGGCAAGGTTCTGAGGATGAAAGGGTGACCTTCGAATCGGAATGGAGAATTTCTCATCGACATACGGCAGCCGCGTCTGTCCGCTCGCAGCGACATGAACCTCCCAGCCCAATTGTTTAAACCATTTAAAGTAAGGAAGATGAAAGGCTTTAAAGTGATAATCGACAGTGGCACAAAATAGTATTTTTTTCGTCATCTCCACTCCCCCTAACGAACGCCGGCAGCCGTCATTTCGTTTGATGTGTCTATTGCCGCAAACAGCCGCTCTCTGAGCTCGGCTTCCGGCAGCTGATTGAAATCTTCTATAAAGCGCATCAGCAATGGCCAGTCGCCGTCCACCGCTTTGCCGATATGGATTTTCGGAAAAACTTGTTCGGCGTGAACTTCATTTTTGTTCAGCAGCTCCTCATACATTTTTTCACCCGGGCGAATGCCTGTGAACTCAATCGGAATCTGCTCTGTCGTGTAGCCCGATAAATGAATGAGATTTTTGGCGAGATCGACAATCTTCACGGGCTCGCCCATATCAAGAACAAAAATTTGGCGTCCTTTCGCCAGCGCTCCAGCTTGGATGACAAGCCGTGACGCTTCGGGAATGGTCATGAAATAGCGGGTCATCGCCGGATGTGTCACCGTAACGGGACCGCCTTTTTCAATCTGTTTCTTAAAAACCGGAATGACGCTGCCTCGGCTGCCGAGCACATTGCCAAAGCGGACAGCGACGAATTTTGTTCTGCTGAATTTCCCCAGATTCATAATAATCATTTCAGCAAAGCGTTTTGTTGCCCCCATTACATTGGCCGGGTTCACCGCTTTATCAGATGAAATGAGCACAAATGTCTCTGTCCCGCACATATCTGCCGCTTCCGCCACATTTTTTGTTCCGATAATGTTGTTTTTGACTGCCTCTTCGGGGTTGTGCTCCATTAAAGGCA
Organism: Bacillus sp. FSL K6-1012; assembly: GCF_037964915.1. Classification (NCBI taxonomy): domain Bacteria; kingdom Bacillati; phylum Bacillota; class Bacilli; order Caryophanales; family Bacillaceae; genus Bacillus; species Bacillus sp. FSL K6-1012. The sequence continues at coordinate 3,566,257 of NZ_CP150175.1, forward strand.
CATGCTTATGGGCAGCCGCATGATAGACGACGTGCGGTTCGTATTTTTTCATTAAGGTAAACATTTTGTCGCGGTCCTGCACATCCGCAATTTCTGTGTGGAACACGATGTGTTTTCCGAATCGTCCATTCAGTTCAGAATAAATAGAATGAATGCTGTTTTCCCCATGACCGAGAAGAACGATTTCCTTAGGCTGGAACGCGCTGATTTGCCGGCAGATTTCCGAGCCGATTGAACCGCCCGCTCCTGTGACGAGAACTGTTTTTTCTTTGATGCGGTTTGAAATTTCGCTTGTGTCGAGGGTTATCGGCTTTCTGCCGAGTAAATCCTCAGCCTTTACATCTCTGATTTGCCCGGCAGTGCGCGTTCCAAGCAGCATTTCATCAAAATGAGGCATGATTTTGATGTTCACCCCGGTCCGCACGCATTCTTTGTATAGCACCTGCAGTTCATGGGTACGAAGAGAAGGAATCGCAATAATAATATAGTTAATTTTGAGCTTTTGCACCGCAGGCATGATACTTTCTTTTCCGCCGATGACGGGCAGCCCCATCATTTCCAGCTTATGTTTCGTTTGATCGTCATCAATAAAAGCGACAGGTGTAATGTCGGGATCGTCTTTCTGCAGCAGCTGCCTGACCATCAGGGTTCCGCCTGATCCCGCTCCGATAATCAGTGCGCGGGCCGACGTGCTGCGTTTTTTTCTGATGCTTTCTTTTAATATTCTCGATAAAACGCGGGTCCCCCCGATGAACAGAAGCTGAAGCACCCAGCACGCCGTTAACAGCCGGAAAAACATCGTATGATACACAGCGTACTGAATGATGCCGGTCACAGCGGCTGAAATCGTAATGACCTTAAGCAGAGCGATCAGTTCGCCGAGCCCGGTGTATGTCCAGACCTGTTTATACTGACGGAACAGGATAGCACATACATGATAGCTGAGGAGCAAGCTGACAGCGGTAAGCAATAATGCTCCGGAGTCATAAAATTGATAAGAATCTTTTAAAAATTGATATCCTGCAATAACTGAATTCAAAACGAGATAAGTATCCAGCGCGATAATCATTGACAGTCTTCTCCGGTAACTCAACCTTTTCCCCCCTAATACTTTTATCGGTTTAGCTGCGGCGGTTTTCGTCATCTAAAAAACGACAGCAGCTAAACCGATAACATTTCCTATGTATATCAAATAAGTGGGCATTTAACCCGTCCTCACGCCCCGCCAGCGACGACCAGCATCTAAGGCAGCCTGTTCAATCTTGCCCACAGCGGAGCCGAGTGCCTCCATTGATACAGGTAAGGAGACATCACCTAAAAGCACAAATTAATAGGAATAGTGTTCAGATTTTTTCATTTTCTTTTTATTTAAGAGAGCGCCTAAAAGCTTTGCATTGGATTGCTCCAGTGCGTCCTTCGCTTTCAGGACGGTATCGGTTTTTGTTTTTCCGCTTAAGACAACGAGCACGCTTCCATCTGTCTGGTTCGCTAAAATTTGAGCGTCCGCGACAGCTAAAAGCGGAGGAGAATCAAAGATCACCAGACTGAATTGGTCATAGATATCTGATATCAAATCTCCCATTGCCTTCGAGGATAACAGTTCTGCCGGATTCGGCGGCGTCGGTCCGCTTGTCAGCACATATAAGTTATCGATCGGTGTCTTTTGCACCGTTTCATTTAGAGAAGCATTGCCGACCAGCACATTTGTCAGCCCGGTCAGATTTTCAACCTGAAACGTCTGGTTAATTGTCGGTTTTCTTAAATCGGCGTCCACCAGCAGCACTTTCTTTTCCTGCTGCTGCGCAAAGACTGCCGCAAGATTCGCTGCACTGAACGATTTTCCTTCACCAGGCACAGAGGAGGTGACGAGAATGGACCGCAAGTTGGTCTGTACGGATGAAAACTCAATGTTTGTCCGAATGGTGCGATATTGTTCCGCAACAATTGATTTATGATGTAAAACGGATATTTGAGCCAAACCTCGCCTTGCTTGCTTTTTTCTAAAGACCACTCACTTCACTCCTCGAAATGTTTTATCCAACCCTGCGATTCCGTTTCTTTTTGACATCAGGGACGGAGCCTAAGCAGGGCAATCCGGTTTTCTCGCTGAGCTGCCGTGCGCTTTTGCACGTATCATCGAGAAAATGCAGAAAAAATGCCAGTGTAATGCCGCCCATCACGGCCGCTCCAAAAGCCATGACCATATTTCTCATTCGGGACGGCTTGATCATCGAGCTTTCAGAAGCCTTCGCCTCTGATAGAATATGTACGCCTTGGACATTCATTCTTTCATCTACTTCTTTTTCAAACTTGCTGACTAACGTGTTCGCAATCTTAGCCGCTCGCTCCGGATTGTGATCCTGAACGGCAACAGTGATAATTTCTGATTCATTTTCACTGCTTGTCATCACTTTTCCTTTCAGCGAGGAAGCCGATTCAGAAAGATGCAATTCCGCCTTGACCTCTTCCATCAAGGCCGTGCTTTTTATAATGGATTGGAACGTGCTGCTGTACTGAAGATTTCGCTGGATGTCACTGAGATTCGAGTTTTCTTCACCGTCTGATTCATGAATCAGCACTTGAGTCGACGCCTGATAAGTCGGTGAAATAACCTTAAATTGCACAAAACCTGTAATAAAGGTGACGCCTATTGTGATGAGCAGAATCAGCACGAATCTATGTCTGACAATCGCGTATAATTCTTTAAAACTCATATTCTCATTCATATATTCATAGCCTTCAGCCTTCTCACGGCTGGCTTCCCAAGCCCCTTTCTGTTAATGATTGGATTATAAAAGAAAACTTTATTATTTAAAAATTGCAAAATAAGCCAATAAGTTCTCTTTAGAGAACAATATCATGATTTTCCTCTTATTTACTGCGCTTCCCTTATTATTTTAAATTTTATAAAGAACGAATAATTCCTTATAATGAACGAAATAACGACAGGAATAGAGGAGAATTTCATATTATGATTGGAAGAATTATCCGTTTGTACCGCAAAAGAAAAGGCTATTCTATTAATCAGCTGGCTATCGAGTCAGGCGTTTCTAAATCCTATTTAAGCAAGATTGAAAGAGGCGTTCATACGAATCCGTCCGTTCAATTTTTGAAAAAAGTATCAGCAACCCTGGATGTCGAATTAACAGAATTATTCGACGCTGAAACGATGATGTATCAAAAAATCAGCGGCGGAGAGGAAGAATGGCGTGTGCATCTTGTACAAGCTGTTCAAGCCGGAATGGAAAAAGAAGAATTGTTCACTTTTACGAACAAGCTAAAGAAAGAGGAGCCTGAAACCGCCTCCTACCGAAACCGAAAGCTGACAGAATCGAATATAGAAGAGTGGAAAGCGCTGATGGCGGAAGCGAGAGAAATCGGCCTGACGGTTCAGGAAGTCAAATCCTTTTTAAAAACGATGGGAAAATGAATATCAGATAAGGGCTGAGGTTCGCACCATCAGGACAAATCTGTTTATAATGGGGGAAAAAGGGAGAGAACGCTATGTCTGAATCAGTGGTCAAAACGCAATACGGCACAGTGAAAGGCATTTCAAAAAACGGTGTCCAAACATGGAAAGGCATCCCCTACGCAAAGCCGCCCGTCGGACAATTGCGCTTTAAAGCACCTGATCCGCCGGCGGCCTGGGAAGGCGTACTGGACGCAACTGCATACGGCCCGGTTTGCCCGCAGCCGCCTGATTTACTTTCATATTCATACCCTGAACTCCCCCGCCAGTCTGAGGATTGCCTGTATGTAAATGTATTTGCACCTGACACTCCGGGCAAAAATCGTCCTGTCATGGTGTGGATTCATGGCGGCACATTTTATCTCGGCGCGGGCAGTGAGCCTTTATACGACGGATCAAACCTGGCGGCTCAGGGGGATGTCATTGTCGTCACACTGAACTATCGGCTGGGGCCATTCGGCTTTTTGCATTTGTCTTCAATTGATGAAGCGTATTCCGACAACCTTGGACTGCTTGACCAAACCGCTGCTCTGAAATGGGTCAAGGACAATATCTCTGCGTTTGGCGGCGATCCGGAAAATGTAACGGTGTTTGGAGAATCAGCAGGCGGTATGAGCATTGCCGCACTGCTTGCCATGCCTGCTGCAAAAGGCCTGTTCCAGAAAGCAATCTTGGAAAGCGGCTCTTCCCGAACCATGACAGAAGAAAAAGCGGCAAGCACCGCGCATTCTTTTTTACGAATCCTTGGAATTGACCGTTACCAATTGGACAGGCTGCATACTGTGTCTGCGGAAGATTTGCTTAAAGCCGCCGACCAGCTGCGAAAAACCGAAAATGAAAATATCTTTCAGCTGTTCTTCCAGCCTGCACTTGATCCGAAAACACTGCCTGCTGAGCCGGAGAAAGCCATTGCTGAAGGGGCCGCTGACGGCATTCCGCTGTTAGTCGGAACAAATCGTGATGAAGGATATTTATTTTTCACTCCGGATTCAGAAGTTCACTCTCAGGAAACGATTGATGAAGCGCTTGAGTATCTATTGGGTCAGCCGCTGGCAAAGAAAGCGGCCGATCTGTATCCGCGCTCTCTCGAAAGCCAAATTCATATCATGACCGATTTGCTGTTTTGGCGCCCGGCCGTAGCCTGCGCCTCCGCCCAGTCCCGTTACGCACCTGTCTGGATGTACCGATTCGACTGGCATCCGGACAAGCCGCCGTACAATAAAGCGGTTCACGCACTGGAACTGCCGTTTGTGTTCGGCAATCTAAACGGACTGAAACGAATGGTACAAGCAGACATTACGGATGAGGTCAAACAGCTCTCACACACAATACAATCAGCATGGCTTGCCTTCGCAAAAACAGGAAATCCAAGCTGCGAGGATGTACAATGGCCGGCTTATACTGAAGACAAACGAGAAACCTTGATTTTGAATTCCGAACTTTCTATTGAGCATGATCCTGATGGTGAGAAGCGGAAAAAACTATTACACTCATAAGGAGAATCACATGGGGAAATCGGGCTGCATGGGTGCCGTCATCGTTGTGGCAGCGTGCATCTTCATTTTATCAGCAGTCGTTTTTTTGCGAGACACAGCCTATTACCAGCCCATTCGCTGGATTGGAATCATACTGTTTTTCGCGGGAATTGTGATGGTGCCCACATACTCAGCAAAAAGAAAACCCGGTAAAGAGAAGTCATTCTCTTTACCGGGTTTTTGTTTTCTTACAATTTCCCTGCGCGAATATCGTCTGTCATTCCTTCATAAGGCGCCTTAGAAATGACTTCCTCATTATCGGCTCCCTCATTTTTCAGAAATGTAATGTCAGCAAATTCGGGCACTACGTATTTGGGATAGGTTTCGTATTTCTCGCGTGATTCCTTCATCAGGTCAATGTGGTCATTTTGGTAGCAGACCGTGATTTCAGGATGTTCATGCACCCATTTCGGGAAGAAAATAATGCCGTGCATGCGTTTTTCATTCGGCATAAAGTTTAATGAAACATCTGTACCTGTCGGCTCTGTCCAAGACACTTTATATACGCCCTCTGTCAGTTTGACAATGTTCACTTCCTGATCCCGAACCCAGCGTCCGGCAACCATTCCGCTATGAATTCTATAATCAATTGTATGGTCATTTTTAATATAAATCTCGTATTCCCAACCGTTTTCATAAGTATAAATCATGTGGCTTCCGATAAAGTTTTCCATATTTCACACTCTCCTTAGTCTTTTACTCTACTTCATAAATGTCTAATCGAACGTAATCAGGGGTTCTTTCTGCGGAACCTATAAACAAGCGGTCATGCAGCCATCGATAGGTTTCACTGCCTGTCTCAAAAGTCGGCACCGTGCGGAAATAAACATGCTAGGTGTCAATCATTTCACCGGCAGCTGCTTGTGTTCGGAACGGCTTGCTGACTTGCCGTATTCCATTGTTTTTAATGTAAATCAGTTCATGATCTGCTGTTTCTATGACATATCTGGCAGATAAATCTGTTCTGCCGTCAGCGCGAATGATTTGCGAATCAGCTCCGCCCGGCAAAATACGTCCTTCCACTTCCCCGGTTATTGTTCCCGATCGAATCGGAATCCAACGTCTCAGCCCTAAGCCTGTCTCACCCACGGTGATCGGAGGATCAACCTTCATGTCTAGAGAGACGATTTCTTTAAAACTGGCTTCTTCATAAGCACCACCTGATCTTCAGAAGAGATTATGTAACTATTTACATGTTTACTTTAACAACATTACATGAGGCTGTCAAACGATAAGAACACAAAAAAACAAGAGCCGATTACATACAGCCCTTGTTGATTGGTTCGTTTTGATAGGTAAGATACGTGCTGACCGTGCTTTTTGCGAGACAATTAGAGGAATCTATAATCGGGATATCACCGTGAACATGATCTAACACCGTGTTCAAATCTGTGCAAGCCGAAATAATGAGATCCGCTCTTTTACTGATTTCCAAATATAGCTCCCGCCATATGTCCTGAGTTTTGTGAACATGATTCGGCTGTTTGATCGCGGCGATGAGCTGATTGACTTCCCGCTGCCAATGTTTCTCATGAATAAACTCATGTCCGCCCGCCTTCAACCCTTTTTGATAAATACAGGATTGTATGGTTGAATCTGTTCCTAAAACAGCCACTTTTTGTGCTGAATCCGGAAGCTCCTTCACCGTTTCCTCAATGATATGTAACAAAGGAATCGACAATGCCTGCTGGATGTCTTCAAAATAGGCATGCGCCGTATTACAAGGAAGAGAAATAAAGTCCGCACCGGTCTTCTCCAGCTTGACGGCTCCATCAATAATCGCTTTTTTCATTTCATCATGATCGATTGGACGATCGACATAAAAGGGGGTCGGACAGGAATAAATCATCATCTGCGGGTAGTCGATATCATGTGAAGCGCCATACAGCTTCTGACAGTAATCAATGACCTTATCTAAAAACGGAGAGGTCGATTTTGGCCCCATTCCAGCTAATATCCCAATCATCAAATTCATTCCTTTCTATCCGTCCGGACCGCTTCTTCCTCTGTTCCGTCCTGATAAATGATAAAGCTCTTCGCAGCACCATCCCCTAACATAAATTCAACTTCAACAGGCAATGATTGGATAAAGAAACGGGTTTCCGAGGAAGGAAATAATTCAAACCTCATCTGTCCGGTAATTTGCAGATAAAGCCGCTCGTTCTCGGCTGTCACCGTCGCAGCTGTCCCATCATGAATGGAGTAGCTGCCAACATAGCGGCTGTAAATCGCTGTATCAATGTCTTTTTTCTTTTTATCAGCAGGACGTTCCGGGATTTCATATGGCTGGTCAAATAAAATATTCTCCGCCGCCTTCAGAATCGCTTGTTCATATTCGGCATCCTGTTCCATATTGCTCAAATAGATCAGCGTTTTACGATGGTCTATATATCGGATCATCATCGTCGAATAGCCGGGCCAGCCTCCGCTATGGCTGACAATTCGTCCTTTTTCAGGACTGTTTTGCAGCACCCAGCCAAATCCGTAGTCAACCGTTTCCCCATTGTTCAGTTGTACAGGAGAAAACGCGGCTTCCTTAGAAACCTCGCTGATCAATTTGTCCTGATATAAAGCCTGATCAAAACGAAATAAATCGCTTGTGACAGAATTCACTGTACCGTCTCCCTGTATTCCATCCAGATACACAACATAGCTGGTTTCCTCCAGGTCATCTGGAAGAACGTACTGGCCGGAATGCACATCATACACATATCCATACGCATAGTCATCAATCTGCTCAGGACGCAGCCTTCTGTTATATACTCTCGTGTTCGCCATGCCGACCGGGGTGAAAATATGTTGTTTCAAAAAATCCGCATAGCTCATGCCGGATGCCTTCTCGATCAAAACTGCCAGCAGCACATACCCCGTATTGCTGTACAGCCAGCCTTCATTCGGAGCAAAATAGCAAGGAGGCTGCTCATTCATCAGCATATCCACTACATCCTGATTCACTGCGATCCTGCTTTTATCCCAATTGACAAAAAACCACTCCGTATAATCGGGAAGCCCGGATGTATGGTTCAATAAGTGCCGAATCGTAACGCCCTCATAAGGAAATCCGGGAATCCAGCGCTCCACCATATCCTCATAACCAAGCATCCCTTTCTCCTCCAATAGAACAACTGCCATTGCTGTAAAAGGCTTTGATAGTGATGCCAGCTCAAACAAAGAATTCTCTTGCAAAAGCCGTTTTCCCGGCAAATCCGCATAACCGAAAGCGTGATGATATAATATGTCGCCATCCTCTGCGGCTAAAACCGCCCCGTTGAAATGTTTTCTTTCACCTAATGTTTCAAATAAAGTCTTAAGTTCCTTCCTTTTCTTCTGCTTCATTGCTCCACCTCCCCTTTTTCATACGATACTGAGCTATTAATGTTTCAATTATTTTGAAAATATAAAAAAAGCTGATCAATCCTCTAGCAGGAAAAATCAACTTTAGATTTACATTGAATCAAAATCTCTTTTTTACGCAGTCGGAGAAGGAACTCTGGCGGCTGCAAAACGGGTTCTCGGAGTCGCTTGAATGAATCCGGCGGCAGTACTTCTCATTGCAACTGTCACCGTATCTCCGGCGTTTAACTGAAGAATTTCCGTAATGGCTACGACTGCCGGAAGATTTCCTGCTTGAAATTGGCTATTTCCGCCTATCACATCTTGATTCACGAGAAATACGACTTCTAAGTTGAAGTCAACAATCGCATTCGTTTGAAACTCAACTGATGCATTTAAAGAATATACGCCTGCTGTTCTCGGTGAAAATGTAGATGTGTTGGGGTTATATTCATTCGCCAAATCAAATTGTACATTTTGAAATCGAACTCCGCTAGCTGCATTTGCAGCCACTGACAGATTCGCATTGCTGGTGGCTCTGAAAGCAGAAATAGGCTGGTTCGTATCTGATGTAATTGGTGCGAAGAGCTGGTTTTGTTGAGTGGATGGGGTATTTCCATTTCTGCCTTGCATGACACTTGGTGATAAAAGAGGTTCCGGTCGATCGTTTCTCTTAATCCATTTAGTTGGCCTGGGCGGCATTGACTTATTCCTCCTTATACGTTTTCTTTCGCTTCTATCATTTGTTTGCTTTCGCAATACATTATTATATTGATCCTTACAAGCTTTGAAACGGTATCTGCCCGACTAAACTCAAAACAAAAATGAAAGCTTCTAGTTCCGAAACGGATTACCGCTTCTATTACAAGACCATAAAAAAGATAGAAGATCAATCCACATTTTAAATTGCGATTACGAGAATTACCAATGGCAATATCGTTTGGTATCCCCTACCTGGGGTACAGCCATCATCATCACCGCGATGAGAGCCACAAAAAAGCCGGGAGACCATCCTCCCGGCTTTTCCAGCTTATTTACCTGTTTCCGCAAAGCGCTTGAGCCGCTCGCCGATTTCGTCACGAACTAGCTGAAAGAACACCCATTTTTCCGCTTCCGATCCTTCCGCTTTTGCAGGGTCATCAAAGCCCCAGTGCTCGCGCTTGACGTGAGGCGGCGTCATCGGGCATTTATCAGCCGCGTCCCCGCAAAGCGTCACGACAAGATCAGCACTGTTTAAAATAGCCGGATCGATGATATCTGATGTTTGGCCGGAGATGTCAATCCCCGCTTCCTTCATCGCTTTTACAGCATTCGGATTGAGCCCGTGCGCTTCGATTCCCGCGCTGTATACATTCCATTCATCTTCTAGATATTGTTTCGCCCAGCCTTCAGCCATTTGGCTGCGGCAGGAGTTGCCCGTGCATAAAAAGCAGATGGTTTTTTTAGACATGTTTGTTCATCTCCCAGATGTTTTAGTGAATGATCAATAACCAGATATAAAGGCCGAATAGAGTAATCAGCAGGGTCGGAACCGTCAGGATCACCCCTGTTTTCACGTATGTCCCCCAAGAGATTTTCACTCCTTTTTGGGCGAGAACATGAAGCCATAACAGCGTCGCCAGCGACCCAATCGGCGTGATTTTCGGTCCCAGATCAGAACCGATGACATTTGCATAAATTAAGGCTTCTCTCATTATTCCATGTGTATCTGTACCGGCTATCGCAATAGCATCAATCATGACGGTCGGCATGTTATTCATTATCGATGATAAAATAGCCGCGATAAAGCCCATTCCAATGGTTCCCGCCAATAGCCCCTGATCTGCGGCTGCCTGTATAAGGCTGGACAGAAGGTCTGTTAAGCCGGCGTTTCTTAACCCGTACACGACGACATACATCCCAATGGAAAAAAACACAATCGCCCACGGTGCCCCTTTGACCACCTGCTTCGTATGAACGGCCGGGCTGTTCTTCGCCATAATAAGAAAGAAAACAGCCACCGCACCGGCGATAAAGGATACGGGGATGGACCATATCTCGCTTACAAAATAACCGATTAATAACATGCCCAGCACAAGCCATGACATACGAAACATGTTTATATCTTTAATGGCGTCAGCCGGTTTCTTCACCTGACTGAGATCATAATGTTTCGGAATCCCTTTTCTGAAAAATAAGTATAAGACGAGTATACTTGCCGCAAGCGAAAAGAGATTCGGGACAATCATCCGTGCCGCATATTCAATGAACCCGACGTGAAAGAAATCGGCCGACACGATATTCACCAAATTGCTGACCACAAGCGGAAGCGATGTTGTATCAGCGATAAACCCGCTCGCGATAATGAATGGGAACACCAGCTTTTCTTCAAAACGCAAAGCCCGCATCATCGCAAGCACAATTGGCGTTAAAATAAGCGCCGCACCGTCATTGGCAAAAAACGCCGCCACGACGGCGCCTAAAACGGAAATATAAATAAACATACGCAGGCCGCTGCCTTTAGCCGCCTTCGCCATATGCAAAGCAGCCCATTCGAAAAAGCCAATGTGGTCTAAAATGAGTGAGATGAGAATGATCGCCACAAACGCCAGAGTCGCATTCCATACAATGCCGGTAACGTCCGCCACATCCTTTACGCTCACAACCCCCGCAAGCAAAGCCAAAACCGCTCCCCCGCAGGCTGACCAGCCAATAGACAGATTTTTCGGCTGCCAAATAACAAAAATAAGTGTAAGGATAAAGATAATTGCTGCTAAAACTGCTGAACTCAAACGAGAACCTCCTACTTACAAGAAACTTGAGTTTCTTTTTTCTGAATAGACTGCAACACGTCATCATCTGAGCTGATGTGACCGAGAATCGATTGAATCAATCCATATTCAGGACAAGCCGAATTAATTGAATAAAACCGCCACTGTCCCTTTTTCTCTTCATTCACAAATCCAGCCTGTTTCAGCTTCCGTAAATGCTGGCTGATAGCTGGCTGGCTCATGTCAAACATATCGACAAACTGGCAGACACAGTATGTTTTTTCCTCCAGCAGCTTCATGATCAAAAGCCTGGTTTGATCATGAAGAAGCTTCAGGCAGTGACTGATTTCAGCAGATGTCAAGGCATGCTTCATGAAAGCATCAGCTCCCTTCCGCGTTCATTGTATAACTCACCGATTATATAAGTCAATGCTTATATCATAGAAGAAAAAGGATCACCGTTTAAAATCTTTTTTTATTATCATTCCTTCCCTTATGAAGCTAAAATGGCTTTATTTATACTGTCACATATTGTGAATGATTTATGAATTTACATTTCTTTATCACTTTTGTGTTGTTCGGATAGGCCTGATAAAAAGGAACTTTGTGCCCATGCGAAAGCTTGTTATAACCTATAGAAGATGTAAAGAAACAATCAGCCGGATTAGTCCATAAGACCTGTACTCTTAAATTTTTTTTATTCATTTTCTATCAAACAAAAGAGGAAAATAGACCCGTTGAAATAAGATTCAGTGTCTAATAGAATAATGTCGAAAAGCAAATTACGCAGGTTTGTTACTGATAAAGCAGGCAAGACCTAAAATGTGTTAAGGGCAAAGTGTATTCTTTGACGTCATCCCTTTACATATTTTAGGTCTTTTTTTATTGCACGTAATCGACTTGCCATTATCAACAGGAGGGCTGGAAGAAAGCAGACCGCTAACACAGTACATAAAAAAGGAGACAAGAACGATGAACATCAAAAAGTTTGCCAAACAAGCAACAGTATTAACCTTTACAACCGCACTGCTGGCAGGAGGCGCGACTCAAGCGTTTGCGAAAGAAGCAGATCACAAACCGTATAAAGAAACGTACGGCATTTCCCATATTACCCGCCACGACATGCTGCAAATCCCTGAACAGCAAAAGAATGAAAAATATCAGGTGCCTGAATTTGACCAATCGAAGATTAAAAACATCTCTTCCGCAAAAGGCTTGGACGTGTGGGACAGCTGGCCATTGCAAAACGCTGACGGCACAGTCGCAAACTACCATGGCTACCATGTTGTCTTTGCATTAGCCGGAGACCCTAAAAACGCGGATGACACATCGATTTACATGTTCTATCAAAAAGTTGGCGAGACTTCCATTGACAGCTGGAAGAACGCAGGCCGTGTCTTTAAAGACAGTGACAAGTTTGATGCAAATGATCCCATCTTAAAAGATCAGACACAAGAATGGTCAGGATCAGCTACATTTACATCTGACGGCAAAATCCGTTTATTCTACACTGACTTTTCCGGTAAACATTACGGCAAACAAACACTGACAACTGCACAGGTTAACGTGTCAACTTCAGACAGTTCTCTTACGATTAACGGTGTAGAAGATCACAAGTCCATTTTTGATGGCGACGGCAAAACATATCAAAATGTTCAGCAGTTCATTGATGAGGGCAACTATAGTTCAGGCGATAACCATACGCTGAGAGACCCTCACTACGTGGAAGATCACGGCCGCAAATACCTGGTATTTGAAGCGAACACAGGAACTGAAGACGGCTACCAAGGCGAAGAATCTTTATTTAACAAAGCTTATTATGGCAAAAGCTCATCATTCTTCCGTCAAGAAAGTCAAAAACTTCTGCAAAGCGATAAAAAACGCACTGCAGAATTAGCTAACGGCGCACTTGGCATGATTGAGCTTAACGATGACTACACACTGAAGAAAGTCATGAAGCCGCTGATCACATCTAACACAGTAACTGACGAAATCGAACGTGCGAATGTCTTCAAAATGAATGGCAAATGGTATCTGTTCACTGACTCTAGAGGATCAAAAATGACAATCGACGGCATTACATCTAACGATATTTACATGCTGGGTTATGTCTCTAACTCCTTAACAGGCCCGTACAAGCCGCTGAACAAAACCGGCCTTGTGCTGAAAATGGATCTTGATCCTAACGATGTGACCTTTACTTACTCACACTTTGCCGTACCGCAAGCTGAAGGAAACAATGTCGTTATTACAAGCTACATGACTAACAGAGGCTTCTATGCAGACAAACAGGCAACGTTTGCGCCAAGCTTCTTACTGAACATCAAAGGCAAAAAGACATCTGTTGTGAAAAACAGCATCCTTGAACAAGGACAATTAACAGTTAACAAATAAAAACGCAAAAGAAAATGCCGATATCCTATTGGCATTTTCTTTTATTTCTTATCAACATCATAAAGGTGAATCCCATATGAACTATAAAAAAGCAGGCAAATGGCTAACCGTATTCCTGAGCTTTTTAGGAATATTGCTGTTTATCGACTTATTTCCAAAAGAAGGACATGACCAAAAAACAAAATCAACACAGAAGCCGGACTACCGGGCGGCATATCATTTTACGACGCCGGATAAATGGAAAAATGACCCTCAAAAACCGATCTATTTTGATGGCAAGTATCATTATTTCTATCTATATAACCGGGATTACCCAAAAGGCAACGGTACAGAATGGCGCCATGCCGTATCAGACGATTTGGTGCACTGGACAGATGAAGGCGTGGCGATTCCGAAATATACAAACCCGGACGGTGATATTTGGACCGGTTCCGTCGTGGTGGATAAAGAGAACACAGCCGGCTTCGGGAAAAATGCGCTTGTCGCGATTGTGACACAGCCCTCAGCCAAAGACAAAAAACAGGAACAATATTTGTGGTACAGCACAGACAAAGGAAAATCATTCAAATTCTACAGTGGCAACCCCGTTATGCCTAATCCGGGCACAGACGATTTTAGAGATCCGAAAGTGATATGGGATGACCAGGATAACAAATGGGTCATGGTCATGGCTGAAGGATCAAAAATCGGCTTTTATGAATCCGATAATCTTAAGGACTGGCATTACACAAGCGGATTCTTCCCAGAGCAGGCGGGAATGGTCGAATGTCCTGACCTCTACATGATGCGGGCAAGCGACGGAACGAATAAATGGGTTCTCGGTGCGAGCGCGAACGGTAAACCGTGGGGCAAACCAAATACGTACGCCTACTGGACCGGTAGCTTCGACGGAAAAGAATTTACAGCCGATCAGACTGAAACCCAATGGCTTGACTATGGCTTCGACTGGTACGGCGGTGTGACGTTCGAAGACAGCAAAAGCACAGATCCATTAGAAAAGCGGTATGCGCTTGCCTGGATGAACAATTGGGATTATGCCAACAACACCCCGACAATGAAGAACGGCTTTAACGGCACAGATTCTGTCATACGCGAACTCCGGCTGCAGGAGCAGGACGGAACATACAGCCTCGTCTCACAGCCGATTGAAGCTTTGGAGCAGCTGACTGTTTCAACTGACGAAATAGAGGATCAGGATGTGAACGGATCAAAAACTCTGTCGATAACAGGTGATACGTATCAGCTTGATACGGATCTTTCTTGGTCAGAGCTAAAGAATGCAGGCGTCAGGCTCAGAGAATCAGAAGACCAAAAACGCCATATTGATGTCGGCATTTTCGCTGAAGGCGGCTATGCATATGTCAATAGAGCAGCCACAAATCAGCCTGACAAAAGCAATACCTATGTCGAAAGCAAAGCTCCTTATGATGTAAGCAAACGTAAGGTGCATTTGAAAATACTTGTCGATAAAACAACGATAGAGGTATTTGTTGACGACGGGAAAACCGTTTTTTCAAATGAAGTCTTCCCAAAGCCTGAAGATAAAGGTATTACCCTTTTTTCTGATGGCGGCACAGCCTCCTTCAAAAATATAACAGTGAAACACTTTGATTCGATTCATGAATAAAAACAGGTGCAGCGCGGGCTGCGCCTGTTTTTTATTCAGAACGGTATTCTCTGTTTCATATTGGGCATTGTAAGAAATATAAGGCTTGTTTCTAAGGAGGAAGCGGATGTCTAAACAAGGAAATTTTCAAAAATCGATGTCGCTGTTTGATCTGATTCTGATCGGGATGGGAGCTATCTTTGGATCAGCATGGCTGTTCGCTGTCAGTAATGTCGCTTCAAAAGCAGGACCCTCCGGCGCTTTTTCCTGGATTATCGGAGGAGCCATTATTCTGTTAATCGGACTGGTGTACGCAGAACTCGGAGCCGCTTTACCCCGCACTGGAGGCATCATCAGGTATCCGGTCTATTCACACGGCCATTTGGTCGGCTATTTAATTTCATTTGTCACAATTGTCGCTTACACAAGCCTGATTTCGATTGAAGTCACAGCCGTCCGGCAATATGTGGCCTATTGGTTTCCTGGCCTGACCAAAGAGGGCTCTGACTCACCGACCATTGCAGGCTGGATTTTGCAGTTTGCCTTGCTCTGCTTGTTTTTCCTGCTGAATTACTGGAGCGTTAAAACCTTTGCAAAAGCCAATTTCATTATTTCTATTTTTAAATATATCGTACCGGTCACGATCATTATTGTGCTGTTTTTTCATTTTCAGCCGGGAAACTTATCGGTTGAAGGGTTTGCGCCTTTTGGTTTTACAGGCATACAGGCCGCCATTTCGACGGGGGGTGTCATGTTTGCATATCTCGGGCTGCACCCTATTGTGTCTGTTGCCGGTGAGGTACAAAATCCGAAACGCAATATCCCGATCGCTTTAATTATCTGTATTATCGTTTCAACCATTATTTACACGATTTTACAAATCACCTTTATCGGTGCGATTCCGACAGAAACGCTGAAAAACGGCTGGCCGGCAATCGGCCGTGAATTTTCATTGCCGTTTAAAGATATTGCGGTCATGCTCGGTTTAGGATGGCTTGCAACGCTTGTCATTTTAGACGCCATTCTGTCTCCGGGAGGAAACGGGAATATTTTTATGAATACGACATCTCGCCTCGTTTACGCTTGGGCGCGGAACGGCACATTATTTGGCATATTTTCAAAGGTCAATAAAGAAACGGGAACACCCCGTGCTTCACTCTGGCTTTCATTTGCCATGTCGATTTTCTGGACGCTCCCCTTCCCTTCGTGGAACGCGCTCGTCAATGTCTGTTCTGTCGCTCTCATCCTTTCTTATGCGATTGCACCAATTTGTTCAGCCGCACTGAGAGTAAATGCGAAGGACTTAAACAGGCCGTTTTATTTAAAAGGAATGAGCATCATCGGGCCGCTTTCATTTATTTTCACAGCTTTTATTGTGTACTGGTCAGGATGGACAACCGTTTCCTGGCTTCTCGGCTCACAGCTCGTCATGTTTTTGATCTATCTCTGCTTCAGCAAATACGCGCCTAAAGAAGACGTCAGCCTGGCCCAGCAGCTGAAATCAGCCTGGTGGCTCGTCGGATTTTATGTCATGATGCTGATTTTTTCCTATATCGGCTCTTTCGGGCATGGCTTAGGCATTATCAGCAATCCCGTCGATCTCATATTGGTTGCCATCGGCTCGCTTGCGATTTACTATTGGGCAAAGTATACCGGGCTCCCGAAAGCCGCTATTGATTATGATAAATAAGAAGCAGGAGTTTCTCTTGCTTCTTTTTTCGCTTTACAAACGCCATCACTCGAGATAAAATGAATGATAGTCAGTCATTACAGGAGGTGTTCCTCGTGCCAAAACAAACATCAGGAAAATATGAAAAGATTCTGCAGGCGGCGATTGAAGTCATTTCGGAAAAGGGACTCGATAAAGCCTCCATCTCAGAGATCGTAAAAAAAGCCGGCACTGCCCAAGGAACGTTTTATTTATATTTTTCATCCAAAAATGCTCTGATTCCGGCCATTGCGGAAAACCTTCTCACTCATACGCTAGAGCAAATCAAAGGAAAACTGAATGGCGAGGAAGATTTTTGGACCGTCTTACAAACCTTAATTGATGAGACGTTTCACATCACAGAGCGCCATAAAGATATTATTGTCCTCTGCTATTCGGGGCTTGCCATCGACCATTCCATGGAAAAATGGGAGACCATTTATCAGCCTTATTATTCCTGGCTTGAGAACATCATCAACAAGGCGATCGACAGCCAAGATGTGATCGAAGGCATCAATGCAAAGTGGACGGCAAGAACCATCATCAATTTGGTTGAGAACACAGCAGAACGGTTTTATATCGGGTTTGAACAAGATGAAAACCTTGAAGTATCTAAAAAAGAAATTTTCACATTCTTAAAACGGAGCTTAGGTAAAGCTTAAAAAATGACTGGGTGACACCGCTCATTTTTTAATACCTAAAAATGACTGACGTTCATTCATAAAAAGAGGTGTTACTGTTGTATTGGGTACTTGTTTTGATAGCAGGGCTTCTAGAAGTGGTTTGGGCCTCCTCCCTCAAACATGCGGATTCGCTTTTTGATTGGATTATCGTTTTTCTATTAATAGCGATAAGCTTTATACTGTTAATCCGCTCTTATCGAAAAATTCCTATGGCCGCGGCGTATACCGTATTTGTCGGAATTGGAACGGTCGGAACCTACACGACCGGGATCTTCTTAGGCGAATCCTTCTCAGCAGCGCAAATCTTCTTTTTGATGCTGCTGCTAGCCGGTATTTTAGGAATGAAGCTTTTCACAAAAGAAAATAAAACTCAGCCGAGAGGTGAAAAATAATGGCGTGGTTTTTATTATTTATTGCGGGTATAGAAGAAATTATAGCTGCCATCGCCATGAAATATATAGACGGCACAAAGAAAAAATGGCCGATTATTGTGATGACTGCCGGATTTGCTTTATCTTTTTACTGTCTTTCACAGGCCATGCAAGTCCTGCCTTCCGGTGTTGCTTATGCCGTCTGGACCGGTATAGGCAGCATAGGCGTAACAGCAGTCAGCCTGATTTGGTTTAAGGAACGGTTTCAGCTTTCTCAGCTGATTTCTCTTTGCCTGATACTTGCCGGCGTCATCGGCCTGCGTCTTACGTCTTAGATCATGAAAGGCATATACAGAAAGCTGTATATGCCTTTTATCTTTTACTCATCATCCTGGTGTTTATGAAGATGAAGCGGCGGCGGGATGAGCCAGCCTTTGTTTTTCAGCAGCCTTAAGTATTTTGCCCCTGTTGCCGCCTTGGTCATATGAAATTGCCCAAACATCATGGCGATGTCTTCGCGAATCGACTGCCCCATAATTTTGCTGCATGTCACAAGACCGGCTGCATTTTGCGCCGCTGCAGATGCGGCCACATCCGGATCGAGAAACCGCGCGCCCGGCGGAATGTCGTTAAGATCTGCATCCGGCGGCTCAGGAGAAGCGGGCGGAAGCCCCACGCCGTTTTCTTTCAGGATATTGCTGACCTGTTTGATTTCATCTTGGCATTTCTCTATGGACTCACGAAGCAGCTTCTTTAAATCGCCATCACCAACATGATGCAATAACATCTGGTAATTGCCGATCATTTTATTTCCCGCCATCACATAACTCCACAAACTGAATACCTCACCGTAATGCATCGGTTCTTCCTGCGGGTTTCCGCTTAAAATACCCATGTTCATCCTCCTTGCAAATTCATATCGTACATCTCATAACGTGCCCGAGAGGAGGAATATTTATGTTTCAGCGGGAAATTTTTATAAAACAAAAAAAGACAAAAGCGCCAAAATGCCAAGCCCTTGTCTTTCCTGTTGTTCTATTGGACGCGCTCGGAGGGATTCGCCCCCCGGCAGACGTGGTACCGGAAACCATTCAAATGCTTTTGTAGTATGAGTTATTGATTCCATCTATTTTTTAATTAAAGTTATAAACTCAGGGGGTTTTCTTTTCGAAACGAATTAATTTTTAACGAGCTGGCGGGATGCTTTGTGGAAAACAAAATAAATTTTCGGGATCATATTTCGCTTTTATTTTTCGAAGCCTTGCAAAGTTTGCACCATAATATTCTTTTCCGAAATTTTCAATGTTTTGATCTGGAACATTAACATATGAACCTGCTACATATGGTTGCATCAGCTGACGTACTCTTTCAACTGAGGCAAGGTTTGAAGCTTCTTGTGATTTATTTTGCCAACTAGCCGTCCATTCCGTATAAAACAGTGGATGGCGCCAAAAAAAGGCTGTTTCGTCTTTAGGTACTCTTCTTATAGCACCCCCCCAATTTATAAAAAAGAAGTTGGAGTCTGCTCCAGTGGCCTCTTCCAAGAATTTTCTCATGATTGAAATGGGTTCGTCAGACCAAAGATCATGTCCCCAGGCTGAGGAGAATTTAACACTCTGATCATTTCTGCCAGGGATGGGTTCGTCAGGGTCTAAGAAATCTATAGCATCTGGATAGGATAATGTTTTGATATCTGCTCGTGTTGGAGTTCCAGCATTTAATAAAGGATTTAATAATTTAATCAATTCATTTTTTGGACCGAGGAAAATTCCTTCTGCATGACACAAACCATTTACTTTGCTGTAAATTTCAAGGTAGCATCCTAATCGTTCATCTACAAACGGCGCCCATTTCTGCCAGGCTTTAAAAACCGTCTCCAATTGTTCCCATGGCCAAATAATATTGAAGACAGTTGCTGTTTTAGGGGCACGATGAACTTTGAAAGTATATTGGGTATTATATCCAAAGTTTCCTCCGCCGCCACCTCTAGAAGCCCATAGTAAATCCTCATTGCAAGATTGATTTGCGTGAATAATCCTGCCTTTTGCATCTACCGTTTTCAGTGCGAGAAGGTTATCACTTATAAGGCCAATCGATCGTGAGACTACTCCAAATCCACCGCCCATCGTAATTCCTCCGATTCCAACTGTTGGGCTGTCTCCAAACGGAGCCATAAAACCATCTCGAGCTAATCCTTTTACAAGCGGGCCAACATGAATGCCAGTTTGAACGGTTGCAATCGCGTTTTCTTCATCTAAGAAAACTTTATTCATGTCACTCACATCAATAACAATTCCTCCACTTACTACTGAAAGGTTCTTATCTAGAGCATGGCGACCACTTCTGACACGTAAGGGCACATTATTCTCACGAGCCCATTTAATAGCATTACTAACATCGTATGAATCTTGTGCAAAAACAAAGACAAGAGGATAGACATCAACATAAGGGTTCCAATTCTTAACTGCCTGTGTATAGCCGGGGTCCCCTTTGAAGATTACACGCCCTGTTAACTGTGTTGATCCCATATATTTCACTCCCAATAAAATTTGATTCCGATATCAGCATATGTAGGATCTGGATAAATTCTTAGACAAATTTTCTACGAACTTAAAAACATACAAAAAAGACAAGAGCGGCAAATGCCAAACCCTTGTCTTTCCTGTTGTTCTATTGGACGCGCTCGGAGGGATTCGAACCCCCGGCAGACGTGGTACCGGAAACCACCGCTCTATCCAACTGAGCTACGAGCGCATATTGACATATTTTCACTGCGTGATGATAACGTCAGCATAACTCATTATACGGTATTTCAGCCGAAATAACAACCCTCTATTTTAAAGGGCTGTTTTTTTAAGAAGACACATCACCTTCTTTCAGAAGCTCACATACGATGGTTTGAACCGTTGTATTTTTGGGGAAAATGGGAAAAAGAGAAGAGTTTGCATGTCAAGCCAGCTTTTTGTTTGACCTTTATTGACCAAAAATGTATCATGTAACTACATACTTACCTAAAAGGTGAAGGAGGAGCATTATGAATTTAATACCTACAGTCATTGAACAAACGAACCGCGGGGAAAGAGCGTATGACATTTATTCTCGTTTATTAAAGGATCGTATCATCATGCTTGGATCTGCGATTGATGACAACGTTGCGAACTCCATCGTGTCACAGCTTTTATTCTTAGAAGCGGAAGACCCTGAAAAAGATATTTCTATTTACATCAACAGCCCGGGCGGCTCTATCACGGCCGGTATGGCGATCTATGATACCATGCAGTTTATTAAGCCGAAGGTATCTACAATTTGTATCGGTATGGCTGCGTCAATGGGCGCGTTCTTGCTTGCTGCCGGAGAAAAAGGCAAACGCTATGCGCTTCCAAACAGTGAAGTTATGATTCACCAGCCTCTTGGCGGAGCTCAAGGCCAAGCGACAGAAATTGAAATTGCCGCGAAACGTATTCTCTTGCTTCGCGACAAATTAAACAAAGTGCTTGCTGAACGTACTGGCCAGCCGCTTGAAGTGATCGAACGCGACACAGACCGCGATAACTTCAAGTCTGCTGAAGAAGCGCTTGAATACGGCCTGATTGACAAAATTCTGACTCGCAACACTGAAGAGCAAAAGTAAAACGAGAAGAGCCTTCCTTTCGGAGGGCTCTTTTTTAAATTTCTGTCCACTTTTTCTCTAAAATCGGATATGAGTAGTTCTTCATTTGCTCAACTAACTCATCGGGCCTTGAAGAGCTATGAATCAGTTTAAGATGAGAGTCGTTAGAAAATCCTTCTTGAATGCTGTATTTGACCATTTTCATCATCGGTTCAAAATATCCGTTGACATTATACAGTCCGATTGGCTTTTGATGAATGCCGATCTGCGCCCAGCAAAGCACTTCAAATAATTCTTCATATGTACCGAAACCGCCCGGCATGGCGATATAGCCGTCAGCCAGTTCGCTCATTTTTGCCTTCCGTTCGTGCATGCCGTTGACTTCAATCAGCTCTGTCAAGTTTTGATGGACAACCTCTCCGCTGAACAGGCCGCTTGGCATCACTCCAATTGCAGTGCCGCCGTTTTCCATTAACGCATCGGCAATCGCGCCCATCAACCCTACACGAGAGCCCCCGTATACCAGGCCGATTCCCTGCTCTGCCATATACACGCCAAGCTCTGTCGCTTTTCTTTTATACGCTTCATTTCCCCCCGGGTTTGAGCCCGCAAATACACAAATTGTTTTCATCTCGTCATCTCCGCATCTATATATCGTATTAACATTCAAAAAATACACTATATATTGTCCCACCTTCATGTGATAATATCAATATGAAATACATAAAGAATGCAGGAGTGATGATGTTGCAGCTGGCTGATGCTGAAAAATGGATGAAAGAGTTTTACGAAAAAAGGGGCTGGACGGAATACGGACCGTTTATTCGAGTCGGGTTTTTAATGGAGGAAGCCGGAGAGCTGGCACGGGCTGTCAGGGCGTACGAAATCGGCAGAGACCGGCCGGATGAGAAAGAATCGACACGAGCTGAGCAAAAACAAGAATTGATTGAAGAAATGGGAGACGTCATCGGAAATATCGCCATCCTTGCTGATATGTACGGCGTTTCTTTAGAAGACGTGATGATAGCCCACCAAGAAAAACTGACAAAGCGATTTGAGCATGCATAAAAAAAACGGCCGCAGTCGGCCGTTTTTTTCATCCTGTGATTTCATCATGATGATCAAAGAAATGCTGCTTTCCTATTTTGTGAAAGAGGCCTGTTTTATGCAGGAGCTCTTTAGGCTGAGACTGCAGCCCTACGATCATCAGCTTTCCGTTGTGGCGCTTAATTCTGTTCATGATGTTCACAAGCACCGCTTCTGCAGATGTATCCATGTAATGCACTTTATTCATGAGTAAAATGAGGGTCTTCGGCTTTTTCTGTACATGCTCTAACAGTGACGATTCAAGCGAATCAATCGATCCGAAAAACAGCGGTCCTTCTATGGAGTACATGCTGACGGAAGGATCTGTCCCCTGCTCACTCTTAGCCGCTTTCGCAAGAGCTGGATGAGACTCCTGATTGTGAATACGGGTCGCTTCACTCATTCTTCTGATGAAGAACACAAATGCGAGCAGCAATCCGGTCGCCACACCGACGATTAAATCAAACAGAACGGTCAGGACAAAGGTAGCGGCTAAAATGAAGGAATCGGCGTTTTTCAATCTCAGCATGTTTGCGACTTCCTTCCGCTCACTCATATTCCATGCGACAACCATCAATATCGGCGCCATACTTGCAAGCGGAACGTGGGAAGCATAAGGCGCGAATACAAGCAGTACAAGAAGAACCACGACGCCGTGAACGACACCTGAGACAGGTGAAACCGCTCCGTTTTTAATATTGGTTGCCGTCCGCGCAATCGCTCCGGTAGCCGGGATTCCGCCAAACAGCGGCGCGGCCATATTCGCAATCCCCTGGCCGACAAGCTCTTTGTTGCTGTCGTGCTTTGACCCTTTCATATTATCGGCAACCATCGCGGATAATATTGACTCGAGGCCGCCAAGAAGCGCGATGACAAGCGCTGCCGGAAACAGCATGACCATTTTATCTATTGTCAGCTCCGGAAACTGAAATTCAGGCAAATGGCGAGGAATATCTCCATAGGTTGAGCCAATCGTTGCCATGCGGTCAGGGAAAAACACAACCGCAACAAGCGTAGAAATGAGAAGAGCCAATAAAGCTCCGGGTACTTTTGGCATCACTTTGGCGGATACAAGCAAAATGACAAGTCCGATGACTGCTGTCAAAATGGCATATCCGTTAAAGGTGCCGAGCTTCTGTGCAATTTCAAACATGTTGTGATGAAAGTTCTCATGTTTTTCTACGTTTTTCAAACCGAGAAAATTAGCGATTTGTTCAGTGAAGATCAACACGGCGATTCCAGCCGTAAATCCGACGATAACTGGCTTCGGCACGTACTTCATAATTTTGCCGAGCTTAAACAATCCGAACAGCACCAGCATGACGCCTGCCATAAACCCCGCTATCAGCAGATTTTCCAGCCCGTACTGCATCACAATACCGAATAAAATCGGGACAAACGCGCCTGTCGGACCGCCAATTTGATATTTAGATCCCCCGAACAAAGAAATACAGATCCCCGCCACGACAACAGTATACAGCCCGTATTCAGGCTCGACTCCCGAGGCAATGGCAAACGCCATCCCTAAAGGAATTGCCACGACTCCTACTACGATACCTGCAATTAGGTCTTTCTGAAATTTCTGCAAATTGTATCCCTTGAATCTCCCAGAGAATCGCATATTTTGTTAAAACCTCCCTTATGAATTAGTCTTTATGAACTCAGTTTCATAACCGTTAATCACGACATCAAGTTTGCCTGTCTCCGGGTGTATCACAAGCCCGTGAACCGGCAGCTTTTTTGGCAGCAGCGGATGATTCTTGATCAGATTGACACTGTGGGAAACGCTTTCTTCCACACTGTGAAAGCCGGTCAGCCAGGTTTTCAAATCTAATCCGGCGCTATCAAGCAAACTCAGGCAGCTTGCTTCTACCCCGCGTTCCTTTGCTTTTTCAAGAATCGAGGCCGCATTCAGGCCTGACATCCCGCATTCATGGTGGCCGATTATGCAAACCTCTTCAGCCTGCAATTCATAAATGGCGACTAATATGCTGCGCATGACACTTCCAAATGGGTGAGAAACGATGGCTCCCGCGTTTTTTACAATCTTAGCATCGCCGTTTTTAAGCCCCATTGCTTGCGGAAGAAGTTCTGTGAGTCTTGTATCCATACAGGTAACAATAACGAGCTTTTTTGAAGGAAATTTTGTCGTTTTGTAGGGTTCATACTTCTTCTCTCTGACAAATTGCTGATTGTGTTCCAAAATTGATGTTAAAGAAACCATTTTTATTCATCTCCCATCCCTATGTTATTGCAAGCCTTCTTACCCAGCTTACAGTAAGGAATTATAGCATAGGAACAGGCTGCGAAAAGGCTTTCAACAAAAGACGATCTAATTGGACTGTAAAATAAATACGTAAAAATTTATATCTTTCAAAGATAATAAAATTTATATTTATTGAATCCTATAATCCAGGTTCTGCTGATATTTTGGTGATTTGTCTGACAAAAAATATAGGCGAATTCAGATAATTAAAAAACTTATTTAAGCAGAGGCTGCTGTTTTTTCAGTCATCTCGATCATTTTAAGTTCAAAAGAACCAGAAATTTTAACAAACGCAGCAATATTTCTAACTTCTATTTCTTTCCGATATAATAAAATAGACAACAGCCATAAAGGGGGAGCCTTGTTGAAACCATTTGTATTTATCACCAAACCGATTCCTGAAGAGATTGAAAACATGATCAGTGAGCATTGCCGCTATGAGATATGGCAGGAGGATACACTTCCGCAAGAGGTGCTATTCGAAAAAATGAAAGATGCTGAAGGGCTTTTAACTACTGGAACATCTGGGCCGTCCATCAACAGCGAGCTGCTTGAACATGCTCCTAAGCTGAAGGTCGTCAGCAATCAATCCGTCGGCTACGATAATTTTGATATAGAAGCGATGAAAGAAAGAAGCGTCGTCGGCACTCATACGCCTTATACTCTGGATGACACAGTGGCCGATCTGGCCTTTTCTTTAATTCTATCATCGGCCAGACGTGTTGCTGAACTGGACCGTTTCGTCCGGGCCGGTAAATGGGGTACGGTTGAAGAAGAAGACCTTTTCGGCATTGACGTCCATCATCAAACATTAGGCATTATCGGCATGGGCAGAATCGGCGAGCAAGCGGCCAGACGCGCCAAATTCGGTTTCGATATGAACGTGCTTTATCATAACCGCCATCGCAAACAAGAAACTGAAGAAAGCATCGGCGTCAAATACGCTGAGCTTGACACACTGCTGGAGCAATCAGATTTTGTTCTGCTGATTACTCCGCTGACTGACGAAACGTATCACATGATCGGGGAACGTGAATTTAAACTGATGAAGGATTCTGCAATTTTCGTCAATATTTCCCGGGGAAAGACGGTTGATGAAAAAGCCCTCATCCGCGCTCTTCAAGAAGGCTGGATTCGCGGTGCCGGTTTAGACGTGTACGAAGAAGAACCTATCGCAAAAGACAACCCGCTCTTGCAGCTCGATAATGTCACCCTACTGCCGCATATTGGCTCAGCAACAGCTAAAGTGCGTTTCAATATGTGTAAACAGGCCGCTGAAAACATGATCGCAGCTATCAAAGGGGAAACACCGAAAAATCTGACAAGAGAATTTCAGTAAATTAAAAAATCCGGTCTGATGAAGACCGGATTTCATATTACATATGCTGGAGAACAGCACGCTTATAAATATGACGAGTGACGATATAATAAACAGCCTGGAACACAAAATAAATGAAGATGACAATCACGGCCTCAAGAAATAAGTTAGCATTCAGCATGTTGCTTAACGCCACATACGCAAAACCGGCGTGAATCGTGCCCGCGATAAACGGGATGAAGAACAAAAATCCAATTTGTCTTCCAAGGATGGAGTGAATCTCTTTGTCCGTAATCCCCATTCTCTTTAATGCTAACACTTGCACTCTCGTATCTTCTATTTCAGTAAACATCCGCAAATACAGCATGCTTCCTTGAACGATAAAAAACAGCACGCTGACAAACAGACCGATAAACAGCATTAATGCGACTCCCTGCTTCACAACTTGAAAACTCGGAGCACGCGTTTGAAAATCAGATGTATGTTCTTTCGGCACCATGTTTTCAAGCTTCTCAGAGACGTCCACCGTCTCCTGCCAATGCTCAAGCTCGTAGCCTACCACTCTCGTCTGATCCTTCAGCGGCACCTCCTGTGTCAGGCTGTCAAAGCTTTTTTCGCTGAGAACCAATAAACGGCTGACTCCTCCGACTGACATCAATATCCCTTTGTTTTGCTGCTTTTTCATGACATAGGAAAGTGATTTTCCTGACTTCATATGAAATGCTGCTTTTTCCCCTTCCCCGAACGTATCTTTCACCATCATTTGAAACGGAACATTGATAAACGCTTCATTTTTTTGTAAATGAATAACGGGAAAACCTTTTTCCTTTGCGACTTGATTATAGATTTTCTCTGAAATCAGCAAGGCCTCTGTTTCCGCCTTCCTGTTTCCATACGGCAAGTCTGATTGAAATGTAACAGGAATACCTGTGGCGTTCACTTTATATTTAATCTCAGC
Organism: Bacillus sp. FSL K6-1012; assembly: GCF_037964915.1. Classification (NCBI taxonomy): domain Bacteria; kingdom Bacillati; phylum Bacillota; class Bacilli; order Caryophanales; family Bacillaceae; genus Bacillus; species Bacillus sp. FSL K6-1012. Next base: position 3,593,344 of record NZ_CP150175.1, read on the forward strand.
ATCTGCTCTTTTCAATGTATTCTCAGCCGTCTCAGGCTTCATAACCTGAAAGCGGGAAGCGTCTTTTTCCACCCAGGCAACAGATTGAGGAATGCTTTGCTCCTCCTGCCTTTCTAAATCAGCATAAAACATATAGATCACACCTGTAGCGGTTAAAATGACTGCTGTAATCACAGAGGTTAAAAACAGCATGCGTGCGTGATCTTTCAGCCTGAATATCATGTTGGAACGCACAATGATATTGGTTCCTTTGTAAAAGCTGTGTTTCTTTCTGTACAGCATGCGGAAAAACGCGACACTGCTTTGTGTAAAAAAGAAATACGTGCCAATTAACACTAAAATCAAAATCGGAAAGACACGAAACATCATGTCGATCGCATTGGCTGTGGCAGACAGATAATAACCGCCAGCCAGACAAAGCAAAGACAGCACAGTGAGCCATTTTGAATAGGCCGGTAAATTTTTAGGTTTTTGAGCTGATTTAATCAAATCTATGATTTCGAGCTTGCGAATCTGCCCCAGCGATAAAATAAGCAGGACTTGAAACAATATGAGAAAACCGACCGCCGTCAGCACAAATGCTTTCGGTACAATCGCAAACGAGATCGGCACCTTCACACTGAGCATCCATGTCATGACCATAAAAAACAGTTTTGAAAATAACAGCCCCGTGCCGATACCGGCCGCAATCGCCGCAAGAGAAATCAGCGACTGCTCATAATAAATCATCTTTCGGAGCTGCTGCTTTGATGTCCCGAACAGCGTAAACAAGCCAAACTCTTTCTTTCTCGCTTGTAAAAATGCTGAATTTGAATAGGAAATAAAGAATATACAAAACACGATAATGACGATAAGAGCCGCGCTCAAACACGTTTTCACAAGGCTTCCGCCATACACATTGTCTTCCGTCACATCCGGGTGAAAAATAAAAGATGTGAAGACGAAAAAGACCGAGACGGCAAACACACAGCTTAAAAAGTAAGCAACATATCTTTGCAGATTCCCAATAATGTTCTTACGGGCGATGGTTCTCAAATTCATGAAAATCGCCTCCCAACACGCTCAGGGTATCTAGGATACTTTGATAAAACACCTGCTGATTCGTTCCCCTGCGGATCTCTGAAAAAAATCTTCCGTCTTTAATAAAGACGATCCGTTTACAGAAGCTTGCCGCTGTGGCATCATGCGTAACCAATAGTATCGTTGCTTCCTTTTCTTCATTTAGCTGAGCCAGCGTGTTCATGACCTGTTTTGCAGATTTTGAATCAAGGTTGCCTGTCGGTTCATCCGCCAATATCAGAGCCGGATTATGAATAATGGCTCTTGCACAGGCCGCACGCTGCTGCTGGCCTCCGGACACTTCGTATGTACGGTGGTCCAGAATATGTTTGATTTGCAATGTATCTGCCAGTTCATCTAAGCGGTTTTCCATTTCACTCAGCTTTACCTTGTCCAACGCGAGCGGAAGCAGGATGTTTTCCCGAATCGTCAGCGTATCAAGCAGATTAAAGTCTTGGAAGACAAAGCCCAGCTCTCTTCTGCGAAACAGAGCCATCTCTTGATCCTTTAACGTTTTCGGCTGAATGCCGTTGATCATCATCTCGCCCTGGGTCGGCTTATCAATGGTGGCCAGCAAATTCAGGAGCGTGGTTTTTCCGCTTCCTGACGGCCCCATGATGCCGACAAATTCTCCTTTATTTACACTGAGGTCAAAATCGCTAAGTGCCTGATATGACATCGTTCCTTTATTTGAATAATATGTTTTTGACAGCTTCGTTGTTTGCAGCACGTTCATGCCTCTGATCCTCCTTTTTTCTTTATTATAAAAAGGAAGTCAGCAGCCTCCCATCGAACTTTCTTTCAATCTCGCTTTCGAACCTTACAATGCTGTCACATTCGCCAGGGTGTCACTTGAAAAGACGATTGTCATCACGGTGCCCGCTCCCTCTTTTGATTGCGCGTACAGTCTATGGCCCAGCTGGCTGCACACCTCTTTCGCCAAATATAGGCCCATTCCTGTCGCCTGCGTCATGCTTCGCCCGTTTTCACCAGTAAAAAACGGATCAAAAATCCGTGGAAGATCCTGCGCCGGGATGCCGATACCGTCATCTGCAACTGATAAACGCGTTTCATGGCCTTGCGTTTCAATCCGGATGGTAATATGGTCCCCAACGCCTTGCTTTGAATATTTCAGGGCATTGAAAAGGATTTGCTCCACAACAAAGGAAAGCCACTTTTGATCACTGGAAACCTGGACGGCGTTTGGCGGCACATGTAATTTCGGGAAAAGCCGCCGTTTAATAAACTGCCGTTTTTCCTGATTGATCAATGAGCGGACAAGCTCTGTCAAATCAAAGGTTTCTGGTTTAACATCAAAAGCGAACTCCTCCAGCCGGGCTGTTTGCAGCATCATGTCCAGCCCATGGCGAAACCGTTCATTTTCATCTTCCAGCTCCTCTAAAAATGTCTGAAAGGAAAAAGCGGTCCCGTTCTTTCCTTCTTGAATCATTAAGGAAATGACGGATACGGGTGTTTTCATATGGTGAATCCATTGATTCGTAAATGTATAATGCTGTTTTTGTTTATTGATATATTGTGAGAGCTTTCCGGCATATTGATCACCAAGCGAGTTAATCATTTTTGTCCAAAGGGCTTGCTCTCTTGTTCTTGGCTTGCGGGCTTCAAGCGACCGCCCTATGTCATTTGAAGCGGGTGCCTGGTCGGCCAGTTTTTTCAAAAATGCCAGAAAGGACACTTGCCGGATGTAATCGGCAGTAAAACCAGCCGCCAAAAGGACACCAGGCAGAACCCATATGTACATCATATTTTCTGCAGAAGGCTCGGCACCGCTCTCTATAATGCTTAAATAGGCAATAAACATAGCGGCTCCTATGCTTAATAACGAAAAAAGAATAATGGCTAATCGGTCGATTATATAAGTCTTTAACACTCCCGTTCATCCTTCCGATTGACTTCAAATACATAGCCCTGCCCCCTGATGGTTGCAATGGCGTCTTTCAATCCGGCATTCTCCAGCTTTCTCCGCAGCCGGTTTACATTAACCGTTAATGTATTATCATCAACAAAATCGACGTCGTCCCATAATGCCTCCAGCAATTCATCACGCGAGACAATTTTTTTATGCTCTCTTATGAAAATCGAAAGCAGCTGAAATTCTTTTTGTGAAAACGAGATGCGGCTGTTCTTCCACTCCGCTTCATATTGATCTGGATATATCGTTAGACCGCCAAGCTCCACCAGTCTTGATTCCTGAGACAAAGAAGGAGAATACTCACCATAAGTCCGGCGCAGTACGCTTTTGATTTTGGCCATGACGACCTCTAAGTGAAACGGCTTTGTGATATAGTCATCGCCCCCGTTCTCAATCGCCATCACCTGATTCAGTTCATCAGTCCGCGCCGAGATAAAAATAATCGGAGCATTGGAAACCGTCCGGATTTGCCTGCACCAATAAAACCCGTCAAAAAAAGGGAGATTAATATCGAGCAGCACAAGATCCGGTTTCATTTCCGCAAATTCTTCCTTTATGTTATTCAGCTTTTCAGCTATTTTTATATGGTATCCGTATTTCTGAAGATGGCCGCCCAGCAATGAAGCAATCCGTTCATCATCTTCCACGAGTAAGATCCGATACACATTTATCCCCCTTATATGTCTAGCACGGTGATTTTTCTAGAAGATTCCAAAATTCATTATAGCATGTGGGGGATAGTAAATCGGTCTTTTTCTATTCGTTATGGTAGAATGAAAAAAGGGAAAAATTTCTTAATAAGTAGGTGTCATTATGAAGATAATCATGCTACTTGTAACCATTACGTCAACTCTTTCAGCATGCCAGCCGAACTATACCGGGGAATACATAGAAATTGGAGATTCACTGACTGAATACGAAAAAGAGTGCTTTAAAGAGAATCACATTCCTTATCAATATGAAAAAGGGAAACTGTATATCCCGGAAGATGCATTTGATGTAGTAATCAATACTTGTTCATAAGAAAAAGCTTGCAGTATGTCTGCAAGCTTTTCACATTACAAAAAATAAGTGTTTAATTTCTCTTCAAACTCTGAAGGGGCGATGTCACTTTTTTGGCCTTCTCCGCCGTTTTCATGAATCGTAAAATGGCGGTCTGACATGACCATCCGCCCGTTCGGTGTCAACTTTGAGGCAAGCAGTGATTTGTTAAAAGGAGATTTTTCATGAGAATGAATCAGGTCCTTCATGTCATCTAAATCACCGGGATCCCTCTCTTCAAGGGTAAAGGCATAACCGATTTGCCAGCCTTCTCCTTTGTCCATCAACAGAAGATGGGTGCCCATTTCCGTCGCTTTTTCCTTGATTCGGAATGCTCCCACAGTAGATTGTACCGTTTCTCCGGAAAGCGGTATCGGCTCCAGCGCCAGGTTGATGCCAAAACCAATATCAACAATGTAATCTCCCTTTTCTGCCGACAGCCATACAGCAGCATGGGTTCCTTCTAATGCCCACTCTTCTTGCTTTCCTGCATAAACTGTTCCGCGAATGAGCTTCACATGAAAACCGGCATCGCGTAAGACATAATAAAGAAAACCATTCAGGTCGTAGCATAGTCCACCATGCTGCTCTTTGATCAGACGGCGCCAAAGCTCCTCTTTGGTTACCTTATAATTCTCTTTTGCAAGAACTGCCCGGTTTTCAAAAGGGTATCGGTACGCCATCGCTTTTAGAAAAAGGGGAAGATCGTCGAAGCTGACATGATCCTTCTTCCAGCCGATTTTCTTAAAACAGTCTTTCAGAAAATCATTCATTTTGCATCACCTAAACTTCCTCTTGAACATACGCCGAAAGCTTTTCCAGCGCCTCTTGTTCATCTTCTCCCTCGGCAATCAATGTGACTTCTGTGCCTGTACTTACTGCAAGGCTCATCAGCCCCATGATGCTTTTCGCATTTACTTTTTTCCCATCCTTCTCAAGGAACACATCTGACGTAAACCGGTTTGCTTCTTGTACAAACAAAGCAGCAGGACGCGCCTGCAGTCCTGTCTTTAATCGAACTTCCACTTTCTGCTGAACCATAAGATCTCCCCTTTTCTTTACGGTTATTTTAAAGTGACGGTTTGCCCTGTCCGCAGCTGTTCTGCGATTTCGTCAAGTTTTCTCAGCCTGTGATTGATCCCTGATTTGCTGATTTTTCCGCTCGCTACCATTTCCCCCAGCTCTTTCAGCGTCACTTCCTGGTAATCAATCCGCAGCTGCGCGATTTCCCGAAGTTTTTCAGGAAGCGCCTCCAAGCCGATTCTTTCATCGATGTATTTAATATTTTCTACCTGTCTGAGCGAAGCCCCGATGGTTTTGTTTAAGTTGGCTGTTTCACAATTGACAAGGCGATTAACCGAATTTCTCATGTCTCTGACGATTCTGACATCCTCAAAACGCAGCAGCGAATTATGTGCGCCGATTACGTTCAGAAATTCAGTAATCTTTTCTGCCTCTTTTAAGTAAGTGATATAGCCTTTTTTCCGTTCGAGCGTTTTGCTGTTTAAATGAAACTCATTTAACAGGTCGCATAATGAATCGTTATGTTCTTTATAAAGAGAAAAAATTTCTAGATGGTACGAGGAGGTTTCCGGGTTATTGACTGAACCTCCCGCCAAAAATGCCCCTCTCATGTAAGAACGCTTGCAGCATCTCTTTTTGACAAGCTCTTTTGAAATATTTCGCTCAAACACAAAATTCTCGCCGAGTATTTTTAAATCCTCTAAGATGAACTTTGCATTCTCTGAAAAACGCACAATATAGACGTTATTCTTTTTCAGCCGCATTTTCTTTCTGACCAGCAGCTCAACCGACACATCATATTGTCTTTTCAGCAATGTATAGATGCGGCGGGCAATCGCTGCATTTTCAGTTTGAACATCAAGTACGAGATGGCGGTTAGCAAATGATAAAGATCCATTCATTCGGATAAGTGCAGACAGTTCTGCCTTAATGCAGCAGTCCTTCACTTCCAGGTTCGTTAATTCTTTTTTTGTTTCCGATGCAAATGACATATAGCCACCTCATTTCAAGGCTTCATTCTTTCAGTAAATCGACAAGAAGAGAAGCCACTTTATGTGTATCGTGACGAATTACGTCATTTTTATGTGTTACGATTTGATCTCTGATAACTTCAAGCCCCATCGCTTTCAGCTCTTCGATATCAAAATCAACAGGACGCGCCGATTCTACTGCGTACTTACGTTTTATTTCGTCAGGAATGTCTTCACTGTTAACAAGTATGGTATCGATAAAGCCGCAGCCCATATGCTGATTGAGCGCTTTCACATGATCGGCAGCGGTATAATGCAGCGTTTCTCCGGGCTGTGTCATCACGTTGCAGATATACACTTTTTTCGCCGGCGCCTTGATCACTTCTTCTCCAATTTTTGGGACGAGCAAATTAGGAAGAATACTGGTATAAAGGCTTCCCGGACCGATAATAATCAGATCCGCTTCCCTGATTACTTCTATCGTTTCCGGCAGCGGATCAATGTTTTCAGGCGTCAGAAAAACGCGCTTAATACGCTGGCCGTACTCCGGAATAGTGGACTCGCCTGAGACCACGCGGCCGTCCTCCATTTCGGCATGCAGAACAACACTGGCATTGGCTGCCGGCAACACCTTTCCTCTTACATTCAGCACCTTGCTCATTTCTGTGACAGCGTGAAAAAAATCACCGGTTATATTCGTCATCGCTGCCAAAATTAAATTTCCGAGTGAATGCCCCGTTAAGTCGTTCCCTTTATTAAAGCGGTGCTGAAAGAGGTCTTCAACTAGCGGCTCCACATCGGATAAAGCGGCAAGTACATTTCTGATGTCTCCTGGTGGCGGGATTTGCAGTTCGTTCCGCAGCCGTCCCGAGCTACCTCCGTCATCAGCAACTGTGACAATCGCCGTAATATCAACGGGTTTATGCTTTAAGCCCCGAAGCAATACAGAAAGGCCCGTGCCGCCGCCAAAGATTGCGATTTTCGGTTTTTGTCCCATCTTATTTCCGGCTTCTCTTTTCAATGTCCCGGTGAGTAACATGAGTATAGTAATCCTTTTTGAAATAGCCAGCTAAATACTCGGCAAGTGTCACAGAGCGGTGCTGGCCCCCTGTGCAGCCGATCGCAATGACGAGCTGGCTCTTTCCTTCTCTTTTGTAGGACGGCAGCATGAAGCTGAGTAAATCGATTAATTTTTCATTGAACTTTTGTGTTTCATTCCATTTCATGACGTAAGAGGATACCTCTTCATCTTTTCCGGTCAGCGGCCTCATGCTTTCGATATAATATGGATTCGGCAAAAATCTGACATCAAAGACGAGATCGGCATCAATCGGAATACCGTATTTAAAACCAAATGACATGACATTTACCGTAAATGTCTCTCCTTGGTTTGTCGCAAAATGCTTTACAATTTTCTCGCGCAGATCGCGCGGCTTCATGTCTGATGTATCATAAATCATTTGAGAGCGGCCTTTTAATTCCTCAAGCAGCTCACGTTCCAGCGCGATGCCTTCGAGCGGAAGACCAGTCACTGCCAGCGGATGCGAACGTCTCGTTTCTTTATATCTTGTCACGAGAATCGAATCCTTCGCGTCTAAAAATAAAATTCGCGGTGTAATCCACGGATTTTCCGCCATTTCATCCAGCGCCTCAATCAGCCGGTCAAAAAATTCACGGCCGCGCAAATCCATAACAAGCGCGACCTTGCTCATTTTCGAATTTGATTCCTTCATCAGCTCTAAAAACTTCGGAAGCAATGAAGGCGGTAGATTATCGACGCAGAAATAGCCGAGATCCTCAAAGCTTTGAATCGCAACGGTTTTTCCCGCTCCCGACATACCGGTTATAATGACAAGCTGAATATCATGTGATTCACTAACACTCATCTTTCTCCCCCCTGACTTGTCTTTCTATTTGATGTGCTGCGGATCTAAACGATAACTGAGCAGCTCAAACTCCGGTGTATACGTAAATGTGCCGTGCAGCAGACCTTGTCCCTTCATCATAAAGTCGAGGATATGGCCGTCTCCCGGGGCCATAGGCAGGTTTTGAATATCCTTCACATTGTGCCACTGTAAAATGCCTTCTTCTGATTCTGACACATTTTCTCCCGTATAGGAATCAGCAACAAACGTAAACATCATCCACTCAGACACAATGTGGTCACCGTCTTTAATAATAAAGGTAAAAACGCCTTTTAGCTGGGGATTTATGATATAGATACCAGTCTCTTCTCTGAATTCTCTGATGACGGAATCCCTGACTGATTCTCCGCTCTCCATCTTGCCTCCCGGCGCAACCCACCAGCCGCGTCTTGGCTTTTGAAGAAGAAGAACTTTGTCATCCGCCTTGAGAACACAATTTGTCACTCTTTGCAAGTACGTCACCTAACCTTCTCGTCCTGTCATCGTCTCTTTATTATACCGTTTCAAGATGCCTCTCACAATGAAGAGACATTGACAATCTTTTCTTCTATTTTACAGCATATTCTTTCCCGCGTTCAGATGATTTTATTGTGAAAGGAAATTGTCTTTTATTTTTGGACAAAAAAAGGACACGGATAACTGGAGAATCCGTGCCAAAAGTGTATTCATTATAAAAAGGGGGTCAATTACTTTATTAATCATAACCGATAAGTTTTACACAACTGTTACAGCGGAATTAAAACCCAGTAACGTTATGTGAAACTCGTATGACAGCCCTTTTTATTTTAAGGTTTTCAGCGTTTCCTGGAGCTCTTCGACATAATGCTGGACGCTTTGTGCGGCAATACTTCCGTCACCTGTAGCCGTTACGATTTGGCGCAATGATTTTTCGCGAATGTCTCCGGCTGCGAAAATCCCTTCAACCTTTGTTTCCATTCGGTCGTTGGTTTCGATGTAGCCTTCTTCATTTGTGATGCCAAGGTTTTCAAACGGTTTAGACAGAGGAAGCATACCGATATAAATGAATACGCCGTCTGTTGTGAATTCACTTTCTTCACCAGTTACCGTATCTACAAGCGTCACTTTGCCGACTTTGCCGTTTTCCTCATGAATTTCCTTCACGGTTTTATTCCATAAGAAATCTACTTTTTCATTATCAAACGCTCTCGCTTGGAGAATGCTTTGCGCACGGAGTTTGTCACGTCTGTGTACAATCGTTACTTTTGAAGCGAAACGTGTTAAGTACACGCCTTCTTCAACCGCTGAGTCTCCTCCGCCGATAACAACCAGCTCTTTGCCTTTAAAGAAAGCGCCGTCACATACTGCACAATACGAAACACCGCGGCCGCCCAATTCTTTTTCGCCAGGCACGCCGATTTTTTTATACTCTGCACCTGCGGCGATGATAACAGCACGTGCTTTATATTCTTTTGAACCGGCTTTCACAACTTTGTACTCTTTGCCGTCCACAATTTCTTTAATATCGCCATAAGCGTATTCCGCGCCGAATTTCTTCGCGTGTTCAAACATTTTGTTGGAAAGCTCAGGTCCGAGGATGCTTTCGAAACCAGGATAGTTCTCCACATCTTCCGTGTTTGCCATTTGGCCGCCCGGAATTCCTCTTTCAATCATTAATGTCGATAAGTTTGCTCTAGATGTGTATACAGCGGCCGTCATCCCAGCAGGACCCGCGCCGATAATAATCACGTCATATATTTTTTCTTCTGACACACTCATTCACTCCTTAAAACGTCTTTTCGAGTTGGGCTCTTCCTTATATGATAAGAATCCCCATCAAACGTATTCCTTACCCATATCCTATAAAATCTCATGGTGATACGCCATTTTTTTGCTCATTTTTTTCGAAACGCGATTAAATGTATTTCAAAAGGGTATGTATATTAATAAAGAAAGAGCCTTCTGTCCATAGAAGGCCCTTGTCTTATTTATTATTGAACAACACGTCTTACAACGCCTTTAAATGCTTTTTTCCAGTACACGTTGTTCATAGAGTCAACAGATACACCATGAGATGTATTGTCGTTAAGGAAAGTACCGTTTCCTAAGTAGATTCCAACGTGACCATTTGTTTTGTATGTGTCAAAGAAAACTAAGTCTCCGCGTTTCATGTCTGACGCGCTTACAGCTTGTCCTCTTCCAACTAAAGTATCAGTCGTTGTTCCGCCGACAGGTCCAAGGTTGACACCTGCAGAAGCGTAAGCCCAGCGAACGAATGATGAGCAGTCAAAAATACGGTTGTTGATATCAGACTGAGAGCGTCCGCCGCCAAACTTGTACGGAGATTGTCCGACAATGCTTGAACCAACGCTGATCGCGCCTTCAATTCCGCCTGAGTTGCTGATGACAGTGCCGCCTGAGTTATTGCTTGAGCTGCTGCTCTTCTTAGAAGATGAGCCGTTAGACGAACTGTTAGATGAACCCTTAGAAGAGTTGTCTGAAGAATCATCATCAGATGAGCTTGCTTTTGCTGTTTCAGTTGTAGCCGTTTGGCTGTCATCTGTTTGTGTTTCATCAGATGCTTTTTGTGCTTCTTCCTGCTTTTTGATCAGGGCAGCCGCAGCTTCTTGTTGTTTTTTGATACGCGCTTGTTCTTCTTCAGTATCTGCTTTTTGGTTTGCAAGGTCAGCTGCTTCTGATTTTAATTCGGAAATCGCGTCAGCTGTTTTCTTCTGGCTGTCCTTTGCTTCGTCGAAAAGCTTGTCTTTTTCATCAAGCTGTTTATCAAGATCTTTTTGCATTGTTTCTAATTTAGCCAGTGCAGCTTGTACTTCTTTCAGCTTATCATTCAGATCTGCTTCAGAGTCTTCAAGCTTCGCTTTATCCTGCTCTTGCTGTTTGATTAAATCTTTGTCTGCATCCACAATAGATGAAACCGCAGTTGCACGTGAGATAAAATCACCAAAGCTCGTTGATCCTAAAAGTACATCTATGTATCCTTGAGATCCGCCGCTTTCCTGTAAAGAACGAACGCGTTTTTTCAGGATTTCGTTGCGTTTTTCGATGCGTGCTTCTGTTTCTTTAATCTCTTTTTTCAGTTTTTTGATTTCTTCTTTTGTTTTATCGTTTTCTTCTTTTTTATCATCGATTTTGTTGCTTGTATCGAGCGCCTTAGCGTTAATGTCTTTCAGTTCTTTTTCAATCTTTGATTGGTTTTCCTGAAGCTCAGTTAATTCTTTTTCCTTTGCTTCAATGCTGGAAGCAACCTCAGATTGCTTGCTTTCGATTTTTTGTTTCTTTTCATCTAATGTTTCCGCCGATGCAGTTTTACTTGTAAATGGGATCAAAAAACTGCTTGTCCCGATGACGGAAGCCAAACCAAGTGTCAATAAACTCTTTCTCACTTTTTATATCCTCCCTTTTACTGTGAACCTGTTCTCATTTGGAATTGTATTTTGAACATCAAGTTTCGTTCCTCATACTCTACGAGGAATGATGATTGTTTATGGTTAATTATTCTGTGCATCTCTTAATCTGGGTGTATAGCGTTTATTTCACATCATATGTAAAAAACACTAATTCCTTATGTACGAGAATCATTATACCATCAAGTTTCGACAAATTAGCGATAAATTTTATTACATTTGTGTTTCAAACAGATGTCAGGCTGCACATCATTTGTCATTTTTCTTAAATTGATAAAAAACCTGTCGATATTACTTTCTTAATATACTTCTTAGAATAAAAAGAGAGTTGATTCTGTGAATCAACTCTCAATCAATATACTATTCTAAAATACCATCAATATATTTCATATATTTCGTCAAAGTAGCCGGAGAGATGCCAAATTGGGCTGCTGTTTCTTTTTTGGTGTCATGTTTGCCATGGGCTTCTTTCCAAATATAGTAGATAGCCGCAGCCCATCCGCTCACATTTTTCAGCGGCCCCGCTGCGCGGATTTGCTGTATCACATGGAATACCCAGCAGCTCATGACTTCTGTTTTCATCTCATCTTGTTCTGCTTCTTCCAGCAATTTAACCGTTTGATAAGCGAAAAGCGCATCCTCTGACACATCTGCTGCTGCGGAATCTCCGTTCAAGAGCAGCTTAACAAAATGGTTTTCAAAAGGAGCGGTGATGCGCTTCGAGCGTATCACGGCCTCAAGATGCTCCGTTTCACCCTTGGTGCTGCTGATATAATAGGCCGCCAATCGCTGTTCTACTGACGAAGGAAGTACTTCCCGCCGCTCAATCCACGGAGCCGGACGGTCTGCTCCTGGATATTGCGACTCGACTTTTCTCCATACCGTTTCGGCAAATTCTTTATGGCCCGTAAAGTAAGCAGAGCACGAGAGCCAGTAGTAGAATGTGTCGTCTCCTTCAAAACCGCTTTTATATAGTGATCTGAGCCATTTGTACCCGATATCATACCGGCCGACAAGCGACAGAGTGGCACCCAGTTTATAGCGCTGTTCAAATAACATCGGATATACATTTGAAAGCTGATCACTCAGCTCTGCCACCTTTTCATCTTCTCTTTCATAATAGTAGAAAACGAGAAGATTACATAATGCGTGAAGATTTCCTTCATTATTATTCAGCACTTGATAAGCCGTTTGCTTCGCTTTCACAACATTGCCGGAATAAAAGTGGGCAAGGGCGAGATTATTATAAGCGGACCAAAGCTCAGGATATTCGTGTGTGATTTCCTCAAGGGCCGCAACGGCTTCAGCAAGCTGACCACTTTCAAGCAAGGACTTCGCCCGGTCCTGTTTGATAAGCAATTCATCCTGATCATATAAAGAATCCTCAGGCCCGCCGTCTCCTAAATCAAGCAGTTCAAGCAGACTATCATTCTCTTCGGAAAATTCACCGTCCGGATCAGCGTCTGAATAAGCAGCAGCTTCTTTATAAGCTTCCTGAAAGAGTCCCAGATGGGCAAAGTTATTTGCTTTAAAATAATGGCATTCCGGCATTTCCGTCTCAAGATTCGCCAAAATATAATCAAGCAAATCGTTTGATTCCTGGTATTGCCCCATCTCAGAATAAATGACCGCAAGCTGCGAAAGCATCTCTGAATCCCTCGGCTCCAAATGAACCGCACGCTGGATCAGTTTGCTTGCCCGCTTCAAATTGCGTTCTTTATACGCCTTCAAACCTTTATGAAAAAAATAATGTCCATCTTGAAGCAGCTGGACAATTTGTGCGTGATTTTTATGTTCAGAAGTGTGTTTTCCCACAACTACCCTCCGTTTTATACAATATTACCGTCAGTAGTATACCATAAATCGTAAGCCCCTCAATAGTTCAAAAGGAAGGATTGGGAAAATCCCTCCTCTTTTTTTTACTGGCTGAATCAACCAGAATTTACCCGGCTTTGTTTTCTAAATCCGCATTCATTTTCAGCTGCTGTTCAGCAAAATCTCTGTAAAGGTCATGGGAAGCCATTAATTCATGGTGCGTGCCCCGTCCCGTAATTTCCCCTTTTTCAACAAATAATAGCTGATCTGCATCTACAACAGTCGATAAGCGGTGAGCGATGACAATTGTTGTCCGGCCTTCCATCAGCACCTCAAGTGCCTGCTGCACTGATTTTTCAGATTGGCTGTCGAGGCTGGATGTGGCTTCATCAAGCATCAGGATGCTCGGATCACGGAGAAGCGCCCTGGCAATCGCAATTCTTTGTCTCTGTCCGCCCGACAGCATAATGCCGCGTTCGCCCACTTCAGTATCAAGCTGATTCGGCAGCTCCAGTATAAAATTAAGAGCATATGCCATCTCCGCTGCTTTTTCGATTTCGGCATCCGTTACCTCACGTTCCAGCCCATAACAAATATTGTCTCTGATCGTTCCCGACATTAACGGACTTTCCTGTGACACGTAGCCGATATGCTGACGCCACGATTCGAGCGAATACGTATCCACCGGCTCGTCTCCCAGCCGAATGGTCCCTTCAGTCGGAGAATAGAAACGTTCAAGCAGCTTAAACAGCGTGGTTTTCCCGCCGCCGCTCGGCCCAACAATTGCTGTTACTTTTCCCGCTTCAATCACGGCGCTGATATCCTTCAAGATCATCTGCCCAGGCTTATAGCCAAAGGACACTTGATCAAGCCGGATAGGCAGATGCGCGTTGTCAATTTGGTTACCTGTGACGGTATCTTCCTCTTCCTCTGCCAAAATCTCAATCATCCGTTCCGTTGCACCGATTGATTTTTGCAGTTGTGTGAAGAACGTTGTAATCTGGCCCATCGGCATAATGATTTGAAACAAATATAAAATAAAAGCAACGAGTGCTCCGGCAGTCAATTCGCCTGATGACACCTGCATACCGCCGTATCCAATAACAGCCACGAGTGCGGCCATTAATACGAGAGAAATAAGCGGCCCGACAAGCGATTGCACCTTCGCTTCACGAACCCCCAGCTGGAATAATGAAGAAATCCCCAGCTTTCCTCGTTTGTATTCGACTTCCTCTGCATTTGAAGCCTTCACAAGCCTGATTTCCGGAAGTATTTGATTGAGCAACCCTGTAAAACGTGCGGTTTCATCTTGAGTTTCCCGAGAAATGGAGAACATCTTCTGGCCGATCGGCACTAAAATCAGCGCAGCTAATGGAACAACAACTAAAACAAGCAGCGTCAGCTTCCAGTTCATAATGAATAAGATGGTGAGTGATCCAATGACCGAAATGATGCCTGTTATAAATCCGCTGATGTGGCTGGTGATCAGCTCTTTTACCACCATCGTATCATTCGTGACCCGGCTGACAGTTTCACCGGAAGCGTTAGTATCGAAATAAGATACAGGAAGCTTTATTAATTTCTTCCATAATAAATCCCTTAACCCAGAGATGATTTTTTGCCCGCTATAGTTTAGCGCGTATGTAGCGTAGGCGCTTAAAGCGGCTTGAATAAGAAATACGAGCGCGATCAGCCCGATTTGCGTGCCGGACAGTGCTGACATGGAAAAACCGTCGACAAGCTGTTTCGTTAATAAAGGAATCAGCAGGCTGACCAGTGTTGTCACAATACTGAGAATCAGCGCAAAAGCGAGCTTTCCATAGGATGGGTTTGTCTGTTTCACTAATGCAAAAAAGGCTTTGAATTTTCTTTTAGGTTGCTGTGTTGACATAGTATTTTTCCTCCTGTTTCAATCCCTTTACGCGGTCAGCAAGGTTGAACGGAATATAATAGGATTATTTTTACTCTTTCTAAATCATAACAATGGAGAGAGACTTTTTCAGTATATTTTTCTTGTACACTGAAAATAAAAATCCCCTATTCATGACTCGAATAGGAGACGTTTCATCTTATAGATCCTTTTCGGGCTTCTTTTTTCGATACGTTAAGGTAACCTCTTGCTGCCTCAGGTCTTCAATGATCATCTTGAACCGGTCAACCTTTGCAGTATGCTCTACTTTTATCGTTTGAAGTGCAGTTTTCTGCTTTTCGCTTTTCGATTCAAGCTCTTCTTTTATTTTTTTGACAATCATTCCTTTTTGCCCTTTGATTTCTTCTTTTAATGCAGACTCAAATTTTTTAGTCAGGCTGAGAATGTCGTTGATGGGTTTATTGAGACTGCCTGCTTTCCCCTTCATTTCGTCATGGGTTAGAAACATATAGGTGGTTGATACAACTTCTGTTTCACTTTCTGAAAATAAGGAAGTCACTCTGTCTATTCCTCCTAAGGCTGAAAATCGAATAACTGTGAGATCATTTCTTCTTTTTCAAATAGCTTTTCGATGCTCTCGCGGATATTTTTGATAAAGTTCTTTTTTTCCGATGTCTGTTTTTTTAGTTCTGCAACAATTCCGTCATTAGCAGGGAGAGCACCTGTATGGAACGATTCATGAACTGATATTTTCTCTAATTTATCGAATGTGTGACTGAAACCGGCCGCAAGCCGGAATTGAAGATCGAAGGCATAATGCGAAGGGTTTTCTTCCATATGTTGAATCGACGTGATGATTGCCTGTTTTTTGTCTATAAACTCCTCATCGATTTCCTGACGGAATACCTTTTGGTACGCGGAAATCGCATCTTCCATATCTTCAACTATCTTCATGCCGTTTTGATAGATTCTGACAGCGGAAGAGATATTGACTTTAATCGTTTCTCCCGAGCCGCCCTTCCCTGTAAAGTAAATATCAGAACCCTTATAGCTAAATCCTTTTTCCTTTGATAATGCGTTCAGCATTTGAACGATGCTGTGGCCGTCGACGATGAGTTTTAATGCGTCTTTTGTTTCTGTGTCGAGTGTTTCAAAAGAAGAAATCATTGATTTTACATACTCCACAATTTTACCAACATCATTTAGAGCTTGCGTGAATTGGCCATGCTTTAGATGATCAATGAAATCATCGTATTGTAATTCTATACCTTTCATACTCGCATTAAGATTAGATAACTCTTTTTTTATGACTTTTTTCTGTGTATCATCAATATAACCATTTTCAGCAAGCTGATCTACAATAGGCCCGCTGTTTCCCAACAGGGTGTGAAGAAAACCTAAAAAGGCTGGCAGCTGCTCTTTAATTCGGCCATACATTTGCTTAACATCATCAAAATTTTCATAAACAACACTTGCTTTCGCTAAAACGCCGTCTGTATGCTTTACTTTTTCTATCAATTCTATGTCTATTCCGCTGGCTGCCTTTACAAAACCGTTTAAGCCGTCTTTTTCATAGTCGTCCTTATATTTTTGAAGGTATTCCTGCATCGACCTTACGTCTTCATCAGGAAGCCCATCCATAATGTTTCTGATGCCTTTCACACTTGTGTTCGTATCCGCCATCTTCACATCGCCGAATGTAATGAAATCCGCCTTGCCGCTGACTCCGTACAGCGGGTCATCTTTTGAGATGCGTTGGGAGATGTTTGCTGTCACGCCTTTGTCTTCATAGTATTTGGTGATAGCTTTTTTGAGGTCGTCTTTTGGGATTGAATTTAACTCTTTAAATGTATTCACTTTAAACTTTTTAAGCATTGTGTATCTTAAATGATCATCTGCCTTTAATAAATGATCTACACTTACTTGAGCTCCATTTACACCATAAACTTCATCGTATTCTCCATCAATTAATTGCACCATTACTTGATTATTATTGGCTAGTGAATGTCCCAAGGCAAATGTTCTTAAACTTTCGTCATTGCCGGCTTTCTTTTTTGCTTCAATAGTAAACTCTTTAGCGGCATTATATTGACTATCATCCATTCCAAGAAACAAACCAAAAAAATTATAAGTCCAATCTTTATTATCTGCACTGCCTTCAGATATAATATGAAGTTCATTTACATCATGCTTTTTATCTGTAACGTGAATAGCAGTACCATCATAACCTGATTCTTTATTTTGGCTGACCAGATCTTTAGAAGTATAAATTTCTATTTTTTGTGTGAATTCTTGGTGAGTTTCTTCTTTGTAAATTCTTCGGACATCCGCTTCAAAATCTTCCTTAGCTTTTTGTATTACCTTAGGATCTGAAGAAGCAAATTTTTGTTTATAACTGTATTCCAAATTGATAAGACGTAGTTTTATATTTTCGTCTTCAAAAATATTTTTACTTCCCATCTTCCTTCTCCTTCTTATTTAAATTGAAGGTAACAGAGTTTAGTATTTTTTTAACCTTTTTTTCATAGTCTTCTGGCTTTTGGTTGCAGGTCTGAGTATTGGCTGAACAACTAAACATGAAAGAATACTCCATTCCTAAATAACCTTGTTCTTTCGATTTTATATAACCAAGATAGATATAGGATGGTTTATCTTCTTTCTCAAAGTTCTCTTGTTTTGAAGCAAAATAAATATCGTTTTCTTTTGTTTCTATTTTTTCAAAGTTACCTTTGTATTCATTTTTACCGCTAACTATATCCAGCATAGTCTCCGGGTCATTTATAAATGATTCATTCTGATAAAACTTTACTGAGGCATTCATCACTATATTCATTTCTTTATTAACACTGTCAAAAAATAGAGACTCGTTTGTCTTTGAAGTTTCAGAGTCGGAATACTCCGCATCCTCCGGAAACAACATCCTAAACCCTTTCAGCTTAGACTCAAGCAAATAGTACCCAGGCTCCTCTTCCTTCGTTGACACCATGTACTCTCTCGTTTTCTCATCCTGAAACGCGGGAACTTGCGGCAGGTCTTTTGGATCCATGTCTTTTGGTTTTACGGCTTCTGTTTTATTTTCATTGTTTTTGCTGTTTTTTTCGTTGTCGTTCATACTGCATCCTCCTGTCAGGGCAAGTAATAAGCTGAAGCAAATAAAGATAATTTTTTTCATTACGAACCTCCAAGGGTTTTGTGAGATCATTCTATTTTTCAAAAGTAATACTTTTGACCCGGTTGCAGGGTGATTATATTATCCTTTTCCATGTTACATCATGGCGGAATTTGGATAAATAGGAAATCAGACTTGGTTTTGACCTTCTTTTATCCATTCGGAATGTGAAACACCTATTGCATTACTAAATACCCATTACATTTTTCTTACAATAAAAAAAGAGCCGTTATCCATAGGCTCTTTTCATTAACTATTCAGAATGTCGTTTTCTCAGCACTTCCAGCACATCATCCAGCGGCAATGCTTGTTCTCTGAGCAGGACAAGGAGATGATACAGCAGGTCTGCCGCTTCCCATTTCAGTTCCTCGTGATCACGGTTTTTGGCGGCGATGATGACTTCTGATGCTTCTTCACCGACTTTTTTCAAAATCTTATCGACGCCTTCATCGAAAAGGTAAGTGGTGTAAGCTCCTTCAGGCATTTCCGCTTGGCGTTCTGCGATGACGCGCTCCAGCTCGCTTAAGATGTCAAATCGGCCGGAAGTTTGTTCTTCTGTCTGTTCCTTTGTAAAACAGCTGTAGCTGCCTGTGTGGCATGCCGGACCGGACGGCTCTACAAGCACGACCAGTGCATCTTGGTCGCAGTCATATCGGATGCCCTTGACGGCTTGCGTATTCCCCGATGTTTCTCCCTTGTGCCATAGCTCTTGCCGCGAGCGGCTGTAAAACCACGTTTCTTTCGTTTCCAGTGTTTTTTCGTACGATTCCCTGTTCATATATGCAAGTGTCAGCACTTCTTTGCTTGACGCGTCCTGCACGATGGCAGGGATTAATCCGTCTTCGTTAAAACGCAGTTCATCTGCCTGTTTCATCTCACATTCACCCCGTGCTCTTTCAAATATGATTTCACTTCTTTAATTGATGTTTCTTTATAATGAAAAATGGAGGCAGCCAGCGCGGCGTCCGCTTCCCCTTTTGTAAAAGCCTCGAGCATATGCTGCGCGTTTCCTGCTCCCCCTGAGGCGATGACAGGAACCGGAACACCTTCTGACACGAGCTTTGTCAGCCTGTGGTCAAAGCCCTTTTTCTCCCCATCCGAGTCCATGCTGGTCAGGAGGATTTCTCCGGCTCCGCGTTTGACAGCTTCCTTCGCCCATGCTGTAACTTCCCAATCCGTTTTCTTTCTGCCGCCATGCGTGTAAACTTTATATGTGTCAGACTCTTCGTCATACTTGGCGTCTATGGCGAGTACGATACATTGAGAGCCGAAAAACGCCGCGCCTTCGGTAATCAGCTCGGGACGGAGAACAGCTGCCGTGTTTACAGAAACTTTGTCCGCGCCGGCACGCAGAATCGTTTTCATATCGCTAAGCTGATTGATGCCGCCTCCGACTGTAAACGGAATCGCAAGCTTTGCAGCAACCTGCTCTACGACGTCAACCATCGTTTTGCGGCCTTCATGCGAGGCAGAAATATCAAGAAACACCAGTTCATCCGCGCCTTCCTGATCGTATACTTCCGCCAGCTCGACAGGGTCGCCGGCATCCTTCAGCTCAAGAAATTGAATCCCTTTGACAACGCGCCCTTCTTTCACATCAAGACATGGGATAATCCGTTTTGTTATCATTTCCCCTTCATCCTTTCAAGCGCCTCGCCAAGTGTAAACTGGTTGGTATACAGTGCTTTTCCGATAATGGCTCCAGAAACCCCATTCGCATGATAACGGGCAAGAGCTTCAAGATCCGCAACGGAGCTGACTCCGCCAGAGGCGATGACAGATTTTCCGGTTTCCTTTGCGAGTTCCACTGTGCTTTCGATATTGGGGCCTGACAGCATCCCGTCTGTCGCGATATCAGTAAAAATAAAAACTTCTGCGCCTTCGTTGGCGAGCTCTTTGCCGAGTTCAGCCGCCTTAAGACTTGATGTTTCCAGCCACCCTTCTGTTGAAACAAAGCCGTTTCTTGCGTCCAGCCCGATGGCTATCCTTTCGCCATACTCTTTCAGCATTTTTTTTACAAACGGCGGATCAGAAACAGCAGAGCTTCCCAGGATCACGCGATCGACTCCTGCCGATAAGTAATCGTAGACGTCGCTTTCCGAACGAATGCCGCCGCCGATTTCGACTTTCAGATTGAGCTTTTGTACAATTTCGATGACATGACGGTCATTTACTTTTTTTCCTTCCTTCGCGCCGTCAAGATCAACAAGATGAATCCATTCAGCCCCCTCACTCGCAAATAAAGAGGCCATGTCGAACGGTGAATCACCGTATACAGTTTCCTTGCTGTAATCACCTTGAACGAGGCGTACGCATTTGCCGTTTCTCATATCAATGGCCGGGTATAATGTAAAAGTACTCATTTTTTCACCTTCTGTTCTGCTGCCATTTTTGTGAATTGGATTAAGATAGACATTCCGACCGTGCTGCTTTTTTCCGGGTGAAACTGGGCGCCGAAGATGTTCTCTTTTCCGACAACCGCAGGCACCCGAACACCGTACTCGGCGCTTGCCAAAAGCGCGCCGTCATCCATTCCGTCAATATAAAAGGAATGGACAAAATAAGCGTAGCCTTCCTCCACTCCTGCCAGCAGCGGAGATTCGTTATGAAAGGAAAGGCGGTTCCATCCCATATGCGGAACCTTCAGCTTGTTTCCCTCCTGATCTTCCGGCTTCAGCCTGACTGCTTTTCCCTTTAACAAACCGAGGCCTGCAGCGGTTCCATGCTCTTCGCTCTCATCAAACAATAGCTGCATGCCAAGGCAGATCCCAAGAAGCAGTCTCCCCTCTGATACCATATCGTGAATGAATTGATCGAGTTTGGCGTTGCGCAAATTGTCCATCGCATCCCCAAATGACCCGACTCCCGGCAAAATGAAAGCATCTGCTTTCCTCAGCTTCTCTGGCATGCCAGAAACAAAGTACGGCACGCCGACACGCTCCAGCGCCTTTGAGACGCTGTATAAATTGCCCATTCCGTAATCTATCACACCGATCATTTACAGCATCCCTTTCGTTGACGGAATCCCTTTGACACGCGGGTCAATCGTTGTCGCTTCATCAAGCGCGCGTCCTAATGCTTTAAAAACAGCTTCTATCATATGGTGCGTATTTGTGCCGTAATGAACGATCACGTGCAAGTTCATCCGTGCTTCAAGCGCCAGCTTCCATAAAAATTCATGTACAAGCTCAGTATCGAAAGTTCCGACTTTCGCTGCCGGAAAGTCAGCACGCATTTCTAAGTGCGGCCGATTGCTTAAATCAATCACCACCTGAGCAAGCGCCTCATCCATCGGCACAAACGCCGAGCCGTAGCGTTTAATTCCTTTTTTATCGCCTAGTGCTTCAAGCAAAGCCTGCCCTAAGCAAATGCCGATATCTTCAGTTGTATGGTGATCATCAATATCGACATCGCCTTTTGCATGAATGGAAAGATCAAATTGCCCGTGTTTTGTGAACAGATCCAGCATATGCGTCATAAACGGCACATCTGTTTTGATTTCTGCTTGCCCTTCACCGTCTATTGCGAATGCCAGCTCTATATCCGTTTCGTTTGTTTTTCTGGCGCGCTCCGCTTTTCTCATTTTGAATTCCTCCGTTCTCTCGCTTCGATTGATCTCGCATGCGCTTCTAATCCTTCCAGTCTGGCAAAAGCCGCAATGCTATCCGCATGTTCTTCAAAGGCTGATTGGCTGTATGAAATAATGCTCGATTTCTTTTGAAAATCCGTGACGTTTAATGGGCTTGAAAATCTGGCCGTTCCATTTGTCGGGAGCACATGGTTCGGTCCGGCAAAATAATCTCCGACCGGTTCAGGGCTGTATCGGCCTAAGAAAATCGCACCTGCGTGCTTGATATTGCCAAGCAAAGCTTCGGGAGACCGTGTGATGATTTCTAAATGCTCCGGGGCGAGCGTATTGACTGTATTGACCGCTTCATCTATCGTTTCAGCCACATAAATAGATCCATAATCTCTCACTGAAGCTTCCGCAATATCTCTGCGCGGCAAGGTTTTAAGCTGCTCGTTCACCTCGGCTGAAACGGCCTCAGCCAGCGGCATGGAATCTGTGACAAGCACACATGAGCTGAGCATGTCGTGTTCCGCCTGTGACAGCAGGTCAGCGGCAATTTCCCGCGGGATAGCTGTTTCATCAGCCAGCACGACGATTTCACTCGGTCCGGCAATCATATCAATATCGACATCACCGAACACCTCTCGTTTGGCAAGCGCGACATAAATATTTCCCGGGCCTGTGATTTTATCCACCGGCTCAATGGTTTCTGTTCCATACGCCAGCGCCGCAATTGCCTGAGCCCCTCCCATTTTGTATATATCTTTAATGCCCAGCTCGGCAGCGGCAGCTAAGACTCCCGGAGACAGCCGTCCGTCTTTTCCCGGAGGTGTGACAAGAACAATTCTTTCCACGCCCGCTGTAAGCGCCGGAATGACATTCATCAAAACAGATGACGGATATGCGGCAGTTCCGCCCGGCACATAAACGCCGGCAGAATCAAGTGCTGTCACTTTCTGTCCCAGCATTGTGCCATCCTTTCTGTGATAAAACCAGGAAGACTGAAGCTGCCTTTCGTGATATTCAGTAATGTTTTTGATCGCTTGCCTGATCACCTGCAGCAGCTGGGGATCCAGCAAGCTGTATGCTTCTTCAATTTCTTCTGTTGTGACCAATGCACTGTCGAGCTTGATGCCGTCAAACTTGGCCGTGTAGTCACGAACGGCCTGATCACCGTTTACTTTTACATGTTCAATAATGGATCGGACCGCTTTTCTTTGTTCTTCCGTTCCGGAGTCAATTGACCGCTTGAGAGAAAGCCGGTCCGCGCCGCTGATCGTTTTGATTTTCATTTTGCCGTTTCTCCTTCCACAACAAGAGATAAACGGGATGCCATTTCGTCGATGACATCGTCCTTCATGCGATAGCTTACTGGGTTGACGATAAAGCGGGAGGTGATATCACAAATATGCTCTGTTTCAACGAGTCCGTTTTCTTTGAGCGTCTGTCCCGTAGATACGATGTCGACTATTCTGTCCGCAAGCCCGATAAGAGGTGCCAACTCGATAGAGCCGTTCAGTTTAATAATCTCGACTTGCTCTCCCTGCTCCCTAAAATAACTGGAAGCCACATTCGGATACTTTGTGGCGATTCTCGGCGCGACGCCGCTCCAGTCTGTATCTGGAAGTCCGGCAACCGCCAGATGGCATTTGCTGATTTTCAAATCCAGTACCTCATATACATCGCGTTCTTCCTCCAGCATGACATCCTTCCCCGCAATTCCGACGTCTGCCACGCCGTGCTCCACATATGTGGTGACATCCATCGGCTTTGCTAAAATGAAGCGGAGATTTTCCTCCGGCACGTCGATGATCAGCTTTCTGGAATCCTCAAACTCTTCCGGCAGCTTGTATACCGCCTGCCGCAGCAGCCCTGCTGCTTCTTCAAATATTCGCCCCTTCGGCATTGCCATTGTGAGTAACTTACCCATTTTGCTCTTCCTTTCTGGCACCGATAAAATAGGTGACATTCGCAAATGATTTTGTCATCTGATCAATATTTTCAATCCCCAGTAAATCCTGAAGAACAACTTTTTTACCTTTCAAACGCTCTTCATTTGCAAAAGCGATGGCCTGCACCCGCTGTTCTTTGCTGAAAATGACAGCATCCATTTCACAAGGTTCGTCTTTCATATGGAGCGCTTCAATCATCCGGTCAATCCGAAGCCCAAAACCCGTCGCCGGCGCCGGTGAATTAAAATGTCCCAGAAGCTTGTTATAACGGCCGCCGCTGCCAATCACAAAGCCGACATTATTCGCGTACACTTCAAATAAAATCCCAGTGTAGTAGCTCATATGGCTGACCATATTCAGATCAAGACGGACATTTTCCGTACATCCGTAGTCCTCAAGAATCTCCCACAGCGCCTTCAGTTCATCAACCACACTTTTACCTTGCGCTGAATCGACGATTTCTTCAGCACGTCTGCATACTTCTATGCTCCCTCGCAATTCAAGAAGCTCAAGCAATCTGTTTTTATCAATGGAGGAAAGCGGAAGAGATTTGACGTGCTCTCTGTAGCCGACATAATTCTTTTCATATAAAAACCTCCGCAGCACGTCCGCTCGTTCAACATTCCCGAGCACCTCGACAAACAGGGCATCTGCAATGCCTGCGTGGCCGATTGCAATTTTAAATGAAGTCAAGCCGGCATTTTTTAACGCACCGACTACTAAGGCAATGACCTCTGCGTCCGCACTTGTCGTGCCATCACCGATCAATTCCACTCCAACCTGTTCAAACTCGGCAGGACGTCCGCCCTCGCGTTCCTGGGCTCTGAACACATTTGCCGCATAGCCGACTCTGAGGGGATGATCATGTTTCAGCAGCTTTGATGCCGCCACCCTTGCGATCGGCCCTGTCATATCCGGGCGAAGCACCAGTGTCTTTCCATCCTGATCCAGAAGCTTAAACAGCTGCTGCTCTTCAATTGCTGACTGCACACCAACCGTATCGTAAAACTCCAGCGTCGGTGTTTCCATAAATTGATAGCCCCATTTATCTATCATATCCGTTAACGATTGCCTCACCTTTTTTTTCGTTTCATATAAACCGGGCAGTGTATCTCTCATGCCGTGCGGTTTTTCAAACATAAACATCAACCCGAGCACCTCCGTAATTGTTTGAAGGAAAATTCCGAATCCTTTAGTTCGCTAATATGATAATATGTTAGCAGATGAAAGAATGGAAATCAATGCTTAACTTTCGCACGAATCTTTTTCGTTCAGAAATCCTCCTCCTAAATATGAAAAAGTCATGAATAAATGATGAAAGGTAGGTCATATCTCAAATTCTTGATGTTTGGCATGCTATAATACAAATCAAATAGAGAACAAGGAGTTAAAGATGAAAACACTGCGAACGTTATGTGTACTGATCATACTTTCTGCTGTCATTTTCTTCGGCATCAAAATATATGCAAAAGATATAGATATTTCGTTTTTCAAAATTGATTTAGGTGCAACGAAGAATGAATCTGAAGCAGCAAACAAAGAGAAGAAACTGAAAGGAAGCGCTGAGCCGATGGACGTCACGCTTTTCAATCAGATGGATGCCCCAAAGCTCTATAATGGCTGTGAGGTGACGAGCCTTGCGATGGTGCTGCACTATGCGGGATACAACGTGACAAAGAATACACTGGCAAACCAGATCGCAACAGTGCCTTTGACATACAGCAGCGGATTAAAAGGTGATCCGAATGACGGATTTGTCGGTGATATGGCGAACGGCCCGGGGCTAGGTGTCTATCACGGCCCGATCTATCAGCTCGCTAAAACCTATGCGGGGGACAGCGTTTCTGATCTGACAGGAAAAAGCATCTCTGCTGTTTATGAGCAGCTTGAGAAAGGCAACCCGGTTTGGGTTATCACGACAGCCAACTTTACGCCGGTTGACAACATGCAGACATGGAAAACGCCAAACGGAACGATCGATATCACGTACAGCGAACACAGTGTCGCCGTCACGGGTTATGATGAAAATTACGTGTATGTGAATGACCCTTATGGCTATAAAAACAGAAAAACAGACCGGACCAGCTTCGAAAAAGCGTGGGTGCAAATGGGCAGCCAAGCCATCGTCGTTCAAAAGTAAAGCTGCCCGCTTTCACAAGCTTTTCTTATGCTCTCTCCTGAGCAAATACGCCAATACTCATGCTTGATGTTTAAATCAGGTAACAATGACGCATTTTCCATTTTCCATCCAAATTTGTCTTTACTTTCAGGCTGGCTATTTTTATGATTAAAACAGATTCAGCCTTGCCCCGATCTATGTGAGAGAAGCCGGTGCAAGATGCTGACGCTTCTCTTACAAAACTAAAGATACCCGGGGAGGATTTTATCATTGAAAAAAATCGTGTCTATCCTATTTATGTTCAGTTTGGTTATGGGCTTCAGCCAGTTTCAGACATCAACTGCTTTTGCAACTGACAAAGTGGTTCATGAAACAATTATAGTGCCAAAAAATACAACATATGACGGGAAGGGACAGCGGTTTGTAGCAGGAAAAGAATTGGGTGACGGAAGCCAATCCGAAAACCAAAAGCCTGTTTTTCGTGTGGAAGACGGAGCAACTCTGAAAAATGTAGTGCTCGGAGCTCCTGCTGCTGATGGCGTGCACACTTATGGAAACGTTAACATTCAGAATGTGACGTGGGAAGATGTCGGTGAGGACGCGTTAACTGTGAAGAAGGAAGGAAAAGTAACCATTGACGGCGGTTCTGCTCAAAAAGCTTCTGATAAAATCTTTCAAATCAATAAAGCCAGCACGTTTATAGTGAAAAACTTCACTGCGGATAACGGCGGAAAGTTTATTAGACAGCTGGGCGGGTCGACCTTCCATACCGATGTCATTATCGACAGATGCACCATCACAAACATGAAGGAAGCGATTTTCCGTACGGACAGTAAAACGAGCACTGTCACCATGACGAACACAAGATACTCCAACGTCGGCAAGAAATGGATCGGCGTCCAGCACGTAACGGAAAAAAACAATACCCAATTTTAATATACAGAAAAAGCCCGCGCTATTTATTCAGCGGGCTTTTTATTCTTTCCTGCATTTCTTCCCTTGTGTATATGATTTTCATCGGATTTCCGCCGACAAATGCTCCGGCTGGCACATCCTTATGGACAAGCGTTCCGGCAGACACGACTGCGCCATCCCCTATTTCTACGCCTGGCAGAATGGTCGTGTTGGCTCCGATCATCACTTCGTCTCCGATCAGGACTTTACCGGTTCGATACTCCTGAATTAAATACTCATGGGCCAAAATGGTCGTATTGTATCCGATGATTGAATTCGTTCCGACTGAGATCTTTTCCGGAAACATAATATCGGGCATCACCATGAGGGCAAAGGATGTCTGCTTTCCGACCTTCATCCGCAAAAATGTACGGTACAGCCAGTTTTTCATCCCTATAAACGGTGTGTATCTCGCGATTTGAATGATCATGAAATTCTTCACTACCTTCAAAAAAGGCACCGTTTGATAGACATGCCACAGTGAGTTAGCACCTGATACCGGATGCCGGTCTGTTTTTCTCACAGATTACTTCACTCCAACGATTTGTAATAGATCACTCATTTTCTCAAGCATATAGTCAGGCTCATGTTTCGCCAGCGCTTCCGGGCCTTTAATCGTCCAAGCGACCCCGGCTGTTTTTGTGCCGGCGTTTTTACCCGCCAGAATATCATGATAGTTGTCGCCGACCATGATGGCTTCCGCAGGCTCGCTTCCCAGCTGTTTCAGCGCCAGCAGAACAGGCTCGGGATCAGGTTTTGCCATCGTGACGTCATCAAGTGTAACAACGGTTTCGAAAAATTCGCCGATGCCCGTCAGCTTAAGGCCCATATTGACAGTATCTCTTAATTTTGTTGTCACAATTCCTAATGTAAAGCCTGCTTTTTTTAGTTCATCCAGCGTTTCATAAACCGTTTCATATTCGGTGACAAGTGTGTCATGCATCTGGTGATTGTATGTTCTGTACATGCTGATCATATCTTCAGTTTTCTCAGCATCCATTGAAGAAAACGTTTCAAAAAGAGACGGGCCGATAAACGCAAGCACATCTTCACGTTTATAGCGGCTCGGGTAATAATGCTCCAGCGTATGCAAAAATGACGCGATAATTAATTCATTCGTATTAATAAGGGTTCCGTCTAAATCAAACAGAATTGTCGTAACTTGTTTATCAGTCATACTGCTTCCTTTCCAACCGCTGAGGGTTTCCATTTTTTCCACGTATACGATATAGCCATCGTCAGCAGCACAGCCGTAGTGACCCGGATCAGCAGAAGCGGCCAAACCGGAATGCCAAGCGGAATAAAGACAAGTGTATCTTCAACGACGGCATGGCAGGCAACGAGAAAAATAAAGGCCAGTGTCATGTCGCGCCTGCCAACGCCGTCATCTTCGACTGCTTTAATCATGACACCCGCTCCGTAGGCCAGACCGATTGTCAAGCCGGCCACCATTGTCATCGAGGTATTTTTATTCATGCCGAGCATCTGCGTAAACGGAGACAGCCACTTCGAAAACGTGTGCAGCCAGCCTAAGTCTCGCATAAATTGAATGATGATCATCAGCGGGATCACAATTGCCGCCAGCTGCAAAACGCCAAGACCGGCTTTCATTAAAGCCTCGGCCAGCATCGCCAGCCAGCCGTCAGGCGCATCACCCCTTGCAGCGATAAAACCGTACTGCGCCGTTTCCTGCCCGCCATGCCAGATGAGATTGATGACGATTGCAGAAACAGCTGCCAAACCAATGCGCACTGCCAATATGATGCCAATCCTGATCCCGACCTTTGCTGCGACTGTCGATTCGATAATCAAGTTATGACAGAATGAAAGCATCACCGCTAAGATAAAAACTTCCTTCACGGATAAATCCAGTGTCAATATCCCGGCAATCCCCGCGTACAGATTCAGCATATTCCCAAGAACAAGCGGGATCGCCGCTTCACCGGAAAGCCCGAACAGGCCCATTACCGGTGTGATCAGCCGTACCAGCCAATCCATGACAGGCGTATGCTGAAGCAAAGTGACCACCAGCGTTACCGGAAAAATGACTTTGCCGAGTGTCCATGTTGTTTGAAGACCTGCCGCAAAACCGGCCAGAAAAATCTTCTTCATCCCTCATCCCCCTTTGTTACCGTCTACTCTGCGTAACGTTTCGCCGAGTACCCCTTGACGCGTCTGAAGATGATGGCTGCTACAGCCAAAACAATCAATACGATTGAGATCACCTGAGCGATGCGAAGCGAACTTGTCAGCATTAAGCTGTCAGTCCGCATTCCTTCAATAAAGAGCCTTCCGATTGAATACCAAATGATATAGGTTAAAAACAGCTCGCCTCTCCGCAAATTCGCTCTGCGCAAAAGCAGCAACATAATAACGCCGACAAAGCTCCATAGTGATTCATATAAAAAAGTAGGATGATAATATTGGCCGTTGATGTACATTTGATTGATGATAAACTCAGGCAGGTGCAGGTTTTCTAAAAAGGCTCTGCTGACCGCCTCCCCGTGTGCCTCTTGATTGACAAAGTTTCCCCAGCGGCCGATCGCCTGACCGAGCAAAATGCTTGGCGCCGCGATATCCGCAAGCTTCCAGAAAGAAATGTTTTTCACTCTCGAAAAGACATAGCCTGTCAAAATGGCACCGATTAAGCCGCCGTGAATCGCGATGCCACCCTTCCAGATTTTTATGATTTCCCCCGGATGTTCGGCATAATAATCCCATTCAAATGCAACGTAATAAATCCGTGCGCAAATAATCGCGATTGGGATCGCAAAAAGGACGAGATCGATAAAAATATCTTTCTGCAGTCCTCGTTTCTCACTTTCTCTCATGGCAATCCAAAGCCCCAGCAAAGCACCGAGGCCGATAATGATTCCGTACCAATGGACGGCTAACGGCCCCAGCTGAAACGCTATCGGATTGAGTGGTTCTATCGCTTCATTCATTTATTGCCAACTCCTATTCGTCTTGTTCACCGTCTTCGATGACATCCGCCAGCTTGTTGGTAAATTGCTCAGCGGCGTTTAAGCCCATCCGCTTCAATCTGAAGTTCATAGCAGCCACTTCAATAATGACCGCGAGATTTCGTCCCGGACGGACAGGGATCGTGAGTTTTGTAATTTCTGTATCAATAATTTTCATTGTTTCTTCTTCGAGTCCAAGGCGGTCGTATTGCTTGCCCTGCTCCCAGAGTTCAAGATTCATGACAATTGTAATTCGTTTATTGCTTCTGACCGCACCGGCACCAAACAGCGTCATGACGTTTATAATGCCGAGCCCTCTAATCTCAAGCAGATGCTCAATGAGCTCAGGGGCGTTTCCGACAAGGGTATCCTGATCCTCCTGCCGAATTTCAACACAATCATCAGCAACAAGGCGGTGGCCTCTTTTCACAAGCTCCAACGCGGTTTCACTTTTTCCGACGCCGCTTTTCCCTGTGATCAGCACTCCGACGCCATATATATCGACAAGCACACCGTGAATGGCTGTGGTTGGCGCAAGTCTGCTTTCTAGGAAGTTGGTCAATCGGCTTGACAGTCTTGTCGTTTTCAAAGGCGATCTGAGGACAGGCACGCCGTTTTTCTCGGAAGCGTCAATGAGCTCCTGCGGGATAGGCATATCTCTAGACAGAATAATAGCTGGTGTTACATCCGTGCATAGAGAGTCCATTCGCTGCTTTTTATCCTCTTCCGGCAGCTGTTCAAAGAAAGAGAGCTCTGTTTTCCCCAGAAGCTGCACGCGCTCCCTGGGGTAATATGTAAAATATCCGGCAATTTCAATGCCTGGTCTTGATAAATCGCTCATCGTAATCGGGCGGTTAATTCCTTCTTCTCCGCTGATTAATTCCAAATGAAACTGTTCCATTACATCTTTTGTCCGAACCTTTGCCACGATATGTTCCTCCTGTTCCGGGATAACCCGAGCTTGCTCAACAATAATTTCATTTTATCACTTTCGGGCTTGAACCTAAAACAGATTTTATAAAAGACTGGCAAACGTGTCAGCTGGTCTAGATCACTAGTCTGAAAAAGAGTAAAATAAATGTATTCATATTCCAGAAAGGCGGATCATTTATGGCAGATAGTCTTCTTCTCAGCGGAATCAGTATCGTGACAGAAAATGAAGTGATCAAAAACGGCTATGTTGGGGTCAAGGACGGAAAAATCAGCGCTGTCTCAACAGAACTGCCAAAAGAGCAATACTCAAAGGAATTTCAAGGCCCAAAGGATGCCGTATTGCTTCCGGGGATGATTGATATTCATATTCACGGCGGCTATGGCGCAGATACAATGGATGCGAGCTTTTCCGCGCTCGATGCCATGTCCTCAAGACTGCCTGAGGAAGGCACAACGAGTTTTTTAGCGACAACCATCACACAGGAGCACGGCCAAATTTCTCAAGCTCTGGTAAATGCGAGAGATTGGAAGTCTGCGGAGGAATCCTCTTCCTTAGGTGCGGAATTGATCGGAATTCATTTGGAGGGTCCCTTTGTTTCACCTAAAAGGGCCGGAGCGCAGCCAAAGGAATGGATCAGGCCCTCAGATCTTGCACTTTTCAAGAAGTGGCAGCAGGAGGCAGGCGGACTGATCAAAATCGTCACGCTTGCGCCGGAGGAGGATCAGCAATTTGAGCTGATCCGTTATTTAAAAGATGAGTCAATTATCGCGTCAATGGGACACACGGATGCAGACTCCGCATTACTTTTGGAAGCCTTTGAAGCAGGCGCCAGCCATATGACTCACTTATACAATGCGATGAGCCCGTTTCATCATCGTGAACCCGGAGTAATCGGGACAGCCCTCGCACATGAGGGGTATGTCACAGAGCTTATTGCTGACGGTATCCACTCCCATCCGTTAGCGGCAAAGCTTGCTTTTTTAGCAAAAGGCAGCAGCAAGCTTATCTTGATCACCGATTCGATGCGGGCGAAAGGACTGAAAGACGGAGTCTACGAGTTCGGCGGACAAAGTGTGACAGTAAAGGGAAAAACAGCTCTTCTTCCGGACGGGACGCTTGCCGGTTCGATTTTAAAAATGAATGAAGGCGCCCGGCATATGCGCGCGTTTACGAATTGCTCTTGGACGGATATAGCAAATATAACTTCAGCAAACGCGGCCAAACAGCTTGGCATCTTTGACCGAAAAGGCAGTATAACAGAGGGAAAAGATGCGGATCTTGTAATTGTCAGCAGTGAATGTGAGGTGCTTCTCACCGTTTGCCGCGGAAACATTGCATTTAAATCCAAGGAGGCTGATCATATATGAAAGTAATCGAATGTCAATCGTATGAGGCATTAAGCCAAAAAGCTGCCGGCATTGTGGCTGAAACAGTCAGGGAAAAGCCTGATGCCGTTCTCGGTTTAGCAACAGGCGGGACACCGGAAGGCACGTACCGCGAGCTGATCCGCCTGCACCAAACAGAGAATCTTTCTTTTCAAAATATCACCACGATTAATTTAGATGAATACGCCGGGCTTTCCGGTGATGACCCAAACAGCTATCACTGCTATATGAATGACCGTTTCTTTCAGCATATCGACAGTCAAACGAGCCGGCATCTTATTCCTGATGGAAACGCAGGTGACCTGGAAGCCGAGTGCAAACGCTACGAACAATTGATTGAATCACTTGGCGGAGCGGACATTCAGCTTCTCGGCATCGGCCGGAACGGGCATATCGGCTTTAATGAACCAGGTACATCATTTCAGTCCCGCACACATGTCGTGGCATTAAATGAACAAACCCGTCAGGCCAATGCCAGATATTTTCCCTCCATTGACAGTGTGCCAAAAAAAGCCGTTACAATGGGAATTCAAACGATTCTCTCAAGCAAGCGGATTCTTCTGCTTATCTCCGGCACAAGCAAAGCCGAAGCTGCCAAACGGCTGCTGGACGGACAAGTCAACGAGGAATTCCCTGCGTCTGCTTTGCATCTGCATCCTAACGTTTCGGTTTTGATTGATCAACAAGCCGCGGAATTCAGGCATTGAAAGGATTTTCGCTATGAATATCGATAAACAATCTCCTATCCCGATTTATTATCAGATTATGGAGCAATTAAAAGCCCAAATAAAGAGCGGAGAGCTGAAGCCGGATATGCCGCTTCCTTCCGAGCGGGAATATGCCGAGCAATTCGGGATCAGCCGGATGACAGTGCGCCAAGCGCTTTCTAATTTGGTCAATGAAGGTTTTCTCTATCGCCAGAAAGGCCGGGGCACCTTTGTCAGCAAGCTAAAAATGGAGCAAGCGCTCCAAGGGCTTACAAGCTTTACCGAAGATATGAAAAGCCGCGGTATGAGGCCGAGCAGCAGGCTCATCGATTATCAGCTTATCGATTCGACTGAGGAGCTGGCCGCCATACTAGGATGCGGGCACCCGTCCCGCATCCACAAAATCACACGGGTTCGGCTGGCGAATGATATTCCTATGGCGATCGAAGCCTCACACATCCCATTTGAGCTGGCAGGTGAATTAAATCAGTCTCATTTCAAGTCGTCGATTTACGAGCATATCGAAAGGTACAACAGCACGCCGATTTCCCGCGCCAAACAAGAGCTTGAACCGAGCGCCGCAACACAGGATGAAGCAAGCATGCTCGGCATCCAAGAGGGGGCGCCAGTCCTGTTGATTAAACGAACAACGTATTTGCAGAACGGGACTGCTTTTGAGCATGTAAAATCTGTATACAGGGGCGACCGTTATACTTTTGTTCACTACATGGATCGGCTGTCATAAAAAAATCTCCAACCCCTTTTTAAGGATTGGAGACACGGCGAAAATCAAACTGGTCTGGCGCTGGACGATAGGTTTCTTTTTTCGTCTTGAACTTCCAGATCGGTGATTTCGTTTTTCCGTTAAAGCTGTCTTCCACAATGGTGTACCAATAATAAACAGAACTCGGCTCTAGATTCTCCCAAAGGAATTCGGCGGTTTCCCCGCTTTTCACTTTCTCGCGTTTTCCGAGCTGTTCGTTTGTATAGACATTGCATTCAAAATAATCGGTTTCTACTCTTTTCATTCTTGGCTTCAGATCAAGCTCCAGCGTAAACTCATCCTTGTTGCCGTAACTATCTGTATCATAAAAGTTTTTATCATCCAAATACGGAGAGTATGTGGATACATGCACCACATTGTTTGCCTGGTCAAACTGCATCAAACGCAAATATCCCTGGCCGCCCTCGGGCCCGCCCTGATAATCAGCAAGCATTTGATGTACGAGACGATCCGGTTTTCCGTCTCCGTCATCATCCAGCTCATCTGTTTTTCTCATCGCGCTGTGATAATGTCCGCTTAACACCATCACGACATTCGGGTTCGGCTTGACAACTTTCTTGAAAATTTTCTCACCGATCGGGCTTCTGTTTCCGCTTACGAGTAAATATTCATGAAAAGCTAAGACAGCTGTCCTGTCAGGGTGCTTCTTCAGCACTTGATTCATCCATGCGATGTCTTCGTCCGTGATGCCCCAGCCCATGTACAGCATGATATAGTCATTGCCGCTGCTTGATATGAGGTCATAATGCCCACGATTATTTTTGTACGATTCGCCATAATACAGTCTCTTATCGAAACGGTGGCTGCCAAAATATTTGCCAAATGCCCTGTAGGAGCCGTCCTTATGACCGACATCGTGGTTTCCGGCCAGCACGCCGTAAGGAATTCCGCTGTTGTCCAGGACACGCATTGATTGATCAGCGTTTCTCCACTGTCTGATATCCGCGGAATCATCTACAATATCCCCTGTATGAAACACGTATTTCGTATTCAGCTTCCTTTGGGTATTTTTGATCCATGCAGTCTGCTTATCAAAAATATGCGGATAGCTTTTTGCATAATACTGCGTGTCTGACATCCAGACAAAGGTATACATATCCTTCGCAGGAGGAATTTCATCCTGAACAATGATATTCACCTTAGATTTCCGTACATAATCGGAAGCGATGACAGACGCCTTTAGCGTGAACTGTTTGTCATCTTTGGCAACGAAGCTGTAAATCGGCTGCCACTGGCTTGTCCGGTAATTCCAAGCGTACATTGTCACTTTTCTCCCCGGCAGAGAGCTTCCTCTCCAAACGGCTTCAGCTAAATCATTCTCATCAATGGACGGGTCAACCGTCACTTCAAAACGGTGATAAGGAAAAAGCTCCTTCTCTTCAGTTGATACTGTTTTTCCGTCAGCTCCTGACACCCGATTCATTTCTTCATTGGTAAACGGCGTCTCGCTTTCCGGGACAAAGCTCTTCGGAGGTTCAGTCAGTGACGCATGCTTAAAAATTTTCACATTATTTCTGTTTTGCGCCGTATATTGAAAGCCTCTGTAAAAAGACACATCCATCGCGTCATTCGTCGGATCCTTCACCCGCACCGAAAGCTTGGCTTTGTGCGTATCGGCATCGCTATTTACGATTTCCGGCTGGTCCGGATGCTCCCGCTCTGTCTTAAATGTCCGCTCAATAACCGTTTTATTGCCAGCCAAATCTGTTGCTGAGACTTTCAGCGTGTGTTTGCCTGGAGACAGCTCAGAAGTTGACGTATGATATGGGAGCGTAATGCTGTCACCATCTAAAAATGCCTCTGTTTCCTCTATTTTGCTCCATTTATCAAACATATCTGCCTGCAGAACCAGATTTCCTTTATACGTCTGTCCGTCCGTCACATTCGGTTCGATGTGCGGCCCTGAATTATCAACCCGCACTACAAAACTCAGGTTTTCATTCCCGTCGCTTACTGCAATATGATGGGCTCCTTCAGTCAGCTTCTCTGTATCCCACTTCAGCAGCTGTGACGTAAACAGTCCGTCAGGCAAATGAAATTGAAACGGCCAGCTTTTATTTGAGCGCTGATTATCCCCAATAAAAAGCTCCTTCTCGGGAGAAATACGCTCATCCCTGATCACCGTTCCATCCGATAATACCAATCGGGCATTTTTGACTAAAAAGTCATCACGGTTTTCAGCCGTATCAAACGGAGATACCTTTGAACCCGATCGTATCGTGATACGCTGCAACTGCTTCCCTTTTTGAAGCAGCGTCTCCGGCAGAGGGACAGAATAGGTGCGGTATTTATTTGTCGTATCATCGAAGACTTTTAGCACCTTGCCGTCCATCGTTACAGCATTTTTAAAGTAAAGGTTCGTTTTTCGGGTATCGAACGCAAAATATACTTCTTTTTCCATGGCGGGCTCTGTCAGTTGTTTTTTTCCGTCAATCCACAACTTAATGCTGTCAATCCGCCCATCCGTAGTCGCTTTGAGAAACTGTGTCCCCGAAAGTGTATCTCTGTTTTCTATATTCATCCGCAAACCGTGCGACTTGCTTGTTTGCTTAATATCAATCATTTTGACAGGCGTCTTCGCTTCATTAATCCCGTCACCGGCTACGACGTAATACTCAAGCTGATCCTTCCCGATCAGCTCAGGTGAGTAGACAATATAATGGTACAAATGATCGTTGCGGTCTTTTTCAGCGAAAATGCGTTTGAACGGTTTGTTTTCATCTGTCCGATAATAAAAGGCGGCCGTTTTCACTAAACTGCGGTCACGTATGTCAGCCCGCAGTTCAATGCTTTCAGCCGGACGGACAGGCTTGCGGTCTGTTAAATCCTCTATAACCGGCTTTTCTTTATCAAGCATCATTTTTCGTTTTTGCTCTGGAACCTGCGCCTGTAAAACCGAGCCTGGCGACGGATTTTTTTCTGCTATTGAAATGTTGAGCAGTTCCGCTGTTCCATCGAGAGGATATTTATAAAGCACAGACGACAGGCGGCGCAGCGCATGCTTTCTGTAGTGCGCAACTGAAATATCCTTCCCTGTATTCGTCGATATCGCAACCGCACGCGGCCGGGTATTCGCCATGCCCTCTGTTCCTTCCAGCACCAACAGATTTTCCCCTTCTCTCAAATGTGTCTGATAGTGCCGGTTAAAATCATCCGCTGTCAACTCAGGATGTCCGGCAGGCTTGAGCCAAAATACACAGGTTTCGCCAGAAGGAATGACGACCCGCTGATCAGGTCTCCAAATCAAATCGGAGTCCGGCCCTTCCTTCGGATAGCGATAGCGGATGTGATAATCTTTAAAATCAATTGTTCTGTCGGTTGTATTATATACCTCAATAAATTCATAACCGTCTGTACGCCCGGTATTTTTTGTATCAACCGCAAGCTCGGTGATCAGCAGCTCCGGGATATGGGCGAGATCAGCCTGAAATCCATCCAGCTTCAGTGTCTTCGTTTCTGACTCCACCTGCTGCTTTCCATTCGAGAACACAATGTAATACTCGAGCTCGCTATTCCAGATTGACCTCTTCGGAATTTGCGCCAAAAACTGGCGGATAGCTCCAGGGGTTGGGTCCATCGGCACCATTTTATAGCCCAGTTCATTGCTTTGTTTATAAAACAAAAAGGCAGAAAACGATTGATACTCACTGTCACGCACGTGCGCCTGAATGATCAGGTTGCCCTTCATTTCAGCCTTCACTTCAATTTGAGGAGGGTTTTCAAGCAAGGGTATGTAATGAGGCGTTTGGAACGGTTCCTGCTTTATGACGGTCAAAGCCCTCGCTTCATGATAGCCGCCAGAATGAACAAACAGAAAAGACAATAATAAAGAAGCTATGACTGTGTATTTTCTCATCACGACACCTCCCTTTTCACGTATTTTGCGTCTGAACAGGGAAGCTTATGAGTTAATTTTTGTGCAAAAAGAACAAAAAGACATCGGCCTCTTGAAGTTAAACCGGTTAACGATAAAATCAGAGAGGCAGATTGATGAATAACAGCATTCATAATGAATGATTTCAAGCGATACAAGAGTTCGCATTAAAAAGAGATAAGCACGGTACAGCTTCCATCTCATTTACCTCTTAAAATGAGATGGATTATTGATAGACAGCACTTAAAGCTTCAACGGATCATTTTCAGCAATAACCTTTTTTCGTTTCATAGACGATTACCATAATTAATGTTTATCAGTAAACATTGGTCATTCCATCCCTTATTCTGCCATGTGTCAATATCATCAGCCCTAAAAATTGAAAATAAGTGTAAATGCCATGGTTTTTACACTATTTTTACTGGTCATTTTTCAGCTTCCTTAAGCACCAGCAATTGACAACAAAAACAAGAACAGATAAAATAAAATCGTTCACCGGTAAACAATTTTTATTATTTCCTGGTACACCATTCATTCAAAGAAAGAAGGTAGCCTATGTCCGATCTGACAAAACAGCTGATATACGACATATACGTTCGGCTCCTGCATCTTAATGAACAAAAAGCGAATACTTCACTTCGGCAGTTCTTTAAGGAGGCCGCAGAAGAAGATGTGATTGATGTTCCCAAAAACATCACTAGCATCCATGTCATTGACTGTATTGGCCAACATGAACCGATTAATAATACGGGAATTGCCAAAAAAATGAACTTATCAAAAGCGAACGTAACGAAAATCAGCACAAAACTGATCAAAGAAGAATTTATCAATCGCTATCAGCTGACTGAGAACAAAAAAGAAGTCTATTTCAAATTAACCCGTAAAGGCAGACAGATTTTTGATTTGCATGAAAAACTGCACAAAAAAAAGGAGCTGGCATTTTACCAATTCCTTGATTCATTCTCACAAGATGAACAGAATGCTGTATTGAAATTTTTAGAACAGCTTACCTCCAGACTTGAAGCTGAGCAAACAGATGATACTTCAGAGAAACCTGTAAAGTAAAAAAGGGGGTTGTTCTTTATGGCTCAAACGAAATCAAAAGCAATGCTGATCTTGTATATTGTTTGTTTCAGCGCATTTTTTGCTTCTTTAAGCCAAAATATGTACTCACCCATCATCCCGATTATTAAAGAATCTTTCCATGTCTCTGTAACCCTCGTAAACCTGACAATTTCAGTTTTTATGATTGTGACAGCCATTATGCAAATTATTTTGGGCGCCATCATCGATTTTAAAGGCGCGCGTTATGTCTTGCTTGCTGGAATACTGGCAACGGCGGCAGCCAGTTTCGGATGTGCCGTCACCACTGATTTTACTTTGTTTCTTATTTTCAGAATCGTACAGGCAGCCGGTTCCGCAGCACTCCCTCTCATTGCAGCCACCACAATCGGCCAGCTATTTACAGGCAGTGATCGCGGAAATGCCATGGGTACGTATCAAATGCTTCTTTCGGCCGCCCCGGCTATTGCTCCTGTTCTCGGGGGGTTTCTCGGCGGGGCTTTCGGACACGAAGGGATCTTTTGGATGCTGACGGTGATCTCTGTTATTTTATTAGCAACAAACAGCATTTTCTTCCCTAAGGATTCTCATAGCGCACCAAAGCAAGATGCAAAATCAGGCAGTTTGCTTGCTCATTATAAATCCATTTTCACAAACAGAGCTGGAAATGTCATTCTGACCTTAAGCTTTTTTCTCTTTTTCATTTATTTTGCGGTTATTGTCTATCTTCCGATATTGCTGACGGAACATTATCATATGGATGTACAGATAGCGGGACTGTTATATTTGCCTCTGGCGTTAAGCACAATCGCTGGTACCTTTCTGTTTAAAAACATACAGGCAAAAGTTCCTTTAAGTACATTGTTTGTCTACAGCAATTCAATTGCAGCGGTCAGCATCATTTTATTTGCTTTTACCCATTCCGTCTCGATCATTCTTATGGCTCTCACATTGGCGCTGTTCGGTGTCTCGATGGGGGTTATTCCTCCCCTGTATTCCACGATGATCACCAATGAGTTTGAACACAACAGGGGGAGCGCGATCGGAATCTTTAACTTTGTCAGATATACAGGTATGGCGGCCGGCCCGATGATATCAGCTTATCTGTTGACACGGATGCCGTCTGTCATGTCCTTTGGCCTTTTGGGTATCGCATTTGCCATATTGAGCTTTTGCCTTCTGCCGTATATGCATCAGGCGAAACATGACATCAAACAAGAAAAACATCTTATGTAAAAAAGCTGCCATTTGTATGGCAGCTTTTATTTTTTTCGAAGCGGTTCTAAAATGCCTTTTTGAATCAGCAAATGGAACACCGACAGGACAACAGATGCCAAGATGGCTGATCCGAAGCCGTCAATTTGAAAACTGTCACCCATAATGGACGCTGTCATCATCAAGGTGATGGCATTAATCACAAACAAAAAGAGACCCAGCGTCACAACTGTGACAGGCAGCGTAAAGATAATCAAGAGCGGTTTAATCAGCACGTTTAAGATTGATAAAATGAGGCTGGCAATAATCGCTGCCCCGATGCTGCTGATATGAATGGAATCAATGTAACCGTCAATGACGATTAATAATAAAGCATTTACTAAAATGCTGACTGCCCATTTGACCATGTTACTTCATATCCCTTTCTGACGGAACAATAAAAATCCAAATGATATATATGAGCAGAACAGGAATAACGCTTGTCATAACGGCTAAAATGACGGTTATCACTCTGAGGAGTGACGCATCCCAGTTGAAATACTCCGCCAGGCCGCCGATGACGCCGGCCATTTTCCTGTTTTTTTCTGAACGATATAATCTATTCATTCGATCACCTCTGTGTATACTTTAATTTGATGGCGCCAGTTAATGATTCGGAGAAAACGGCGATGTTTTGATCATGTGCTTGATTAGAAGTGAACATCATTTCTTTTTGAATGGTATCATTTTTTTCTTTTAGCATGTCAACATCTATTAATTCGTGGGACAGCGAGCCGAGATTGCTTTTCAGTTCAGCCTTCACCGCAAGATCATCCGGAATCGACAGCTCCACATTTCCAGTCGTCGTTTTTGTGTAAATCGAGCGGCAGTCTGATTCTGTTACAGTAATCGCGATATTTCCGTTAAAGCTTTGAACATCAATGGATTCGCTTTTTCCGCGCAGATCAATCAGCCCGTTAATGGTTTCCGCTTCTATTGTGCCGCAATTGTGATTGGCTAGCTTAATTTGGCCGTTCGCCGTTTCTGCCGAAGCTTTTTCAGCCGTCAAATTCGAGAACGACAGCACGCCATTTGTCGTTTTCGCCGAGAACTCTTTTACATGTAAATGTTCCCCTCTAATCGGTCCGTTAAACAGCTTCACCCGAATCTTATCATACTCCTTCTGAGGAATATACAATGTGACATTGGTTTTCATCGTTTTCTTTTCTGTACGGATAAAAAACTTATTTCCTTTGATTTCACATTCAATATGCTGAAGAAAAGCGTCTCTTGCTGCTTCTTGGCTGTCAGTGCGATATACCTTCGCCTGGCATTCCGCTCTGATATCCTCGTCTTCCCACGGAACAATATTTACGCTGCCGTTTGCGATCTGAAGCTCTACACTGGAAAAATCAGTATCCTTAAATTGAAAAATATGCTGTACGTCAAACGAGTGACCGAAGTTCAAATCAAGATCAACTTCTTTGACCTTTTTCACAGCAGAATCAATCCAATCGAACAGCTTCGCCCCTAAAGACGGCTTGCTGCCCTCTTTTTTGGCCGCTGTAAATGGCTCATCCTCTTCATGAACGTTAACTGACAGAGCCGTGATTTTTTCTTCTTTTTCCTTATAGTCGCTGTCGAGCTTTTCAATCAGCGTCAGTGCTTCCTGTGCCGTCAGCTTTCCTTCCTCCACAAGCTTGAGGATTCGTTCCTTTTCCTGCTTCATTCGATCTCCTCCCTATGATCTACTTATGCTGCACGCAGCACCTTAATGCCCTGAATGACGTTCCAAATGATAATACCGAGTACAACTAAGAAATAGACGATGACTCCGCCAATCATCACAAAGACAGGCAAAACGCTTTCCCCATCAATGGCAATAGCCCCGCCAAAAAAAGCGATAAATAAAACCAGCCAGCCGGCAAAAGGAACAATGTGAGAAAGCAGAGAACGTATCGCGTGACGTTTTGTCTCTTTCTCATCAACAACAAAATAAGCGACAATCGGCACAATGACCGGCGCGATAAAGACGCTGAAATAACAAAGTGATGCAATTATGGCTTGATTACGGTTCAATTTATTCCACTCCCATCGTTAATCATCCGTGATTATAAGTCAGGACGTTTTACTTAGATAGATATACGTATAAAACCTCCAGAGGTTTCAAAATCATCCTTTAGACATGCTTCCATTTACGGAAATTGGATTTTAAAAAGTTTTAGAAGTAGAATCTTTCAGCCGTACCGATTACAATATGTAAAAAGCTTACGGCAATCAAGGAGGCTGGACAAGCAATGGAGAAAGATCCCAGTGACTATACAGTAACACAAGAATCCGTTTTAAAACTGATTCATGAACAAAAAAGAATGAACCGTGAAATGTTAGCCGAGCTTGAACAGATTCACGGGCCTCTTCCCATCTCTCATGACATTCAATATATAAAAGTTCTTCTGGACAGCAGCAGCACTCATATTGTTCAAGATTTAATGAATGTGAGCCGGCAGCTGTATAAGAAGACGTTTTAATAAATACTGCAAAGAAAAGTGAAAACCCTCTGAAAAGAGGGTTTTAAGATGTTGCAGTTTCTTTCGCTTCCAAGAGTGACTTCATGCGTTTTTTGTCACGCTCCATAACAGGCTTCAAATAACGCCCTGTATACGACTCTTCCACTTCAGTGATTTCCTCCGGTGTTCCCGACGCGACAATGGTGCCGCCTCCGGCTCCGCCTTCGGGCCCCAGATCAACAATATAATCAGCCGTCTTGATGATATCAAGATTATGCTCAATGACAAGCACTGTATCCCCATTATCAACCAGACGCTGAAGCACGACAAGAAGTCTGGCGATATCGTCGACATGCAGACCTGTTGTCGGTTCATCTAAAATATACAGCGTGCGGCCGGTTGAGCGTTTATGCAGTTCAGATGCAAGTTTCACCCGCTGCGCTTCACCGCCTGACAAGGTAGTCGCAGGCTGGCCGAGCGTAATATAACCAAGACCAACATCGTACAGGGTTTGGAGCTTGCGCTTAATTTTCGGGATATTTTCAAAGAAAGAAAGAGCATCTTCGACCGTCATATCAAGCACATCAGAAATGCTTTTTCCTTTGT
The DNA here is from genome assembly GCF_037964915.1 of Bacillus sp. FSL K6-1012. Lineage (NCBI taxonomy): Bacteria > Bacillati > Bacillota > Bacilli > Caryophanales > Bacillaceae > Bacillus > Bacillus sp. FSL K6-1012. The sequence continues at coordinate 3,636,145 of NZ_CP150175.1, forward strand.
ATGTCACTTCAAGTGTTTCCCGGTTGTAGCGTTTGCCGTGGCACACTTCACATGGCACGTATACATCAGGAAGGAAGTGCATTTCAATTTTTATAATCCCGTCTCCGCGGCAGGCTTCGCATCGTCCGCCCTTCACGTTAAAACTGAAACGGCCTTTTTTATAGCCGCGGACTTTCGCTTCATTTGTCTGTGCGAATACATCGCGAATATCATCAAAAACACCGGTGTATGTCGCAGGATTTGACCGCGGCGTTCTTCCGATCGGCGCCTGATCAATATCAATGACTTTGTCTAAATGTTCGAGGCCTTTGATTTCTTTATGGCTGCCTGGCTTCGCTTTTGCTTTATGAAGCTTTTGCGCTAATGCCTTGTGAAGTATTTCATTGACGAGGGTGCTTTTTCCCGATCCTGATACACCCGTAACCGCTGTAAACGTCCCTAGCGGAAACTTGGCATTTGCCTTTTTCAGATTGTTTTCTGAAGCGCCTTTAATCTCAATATAGCGGCCGTCCGGTTTTCTTCTTTCGGGAGGCAGCGGGATAAATTTCTTCCCTGATAAGTAACTGCCTGTTAACGAATCTTGATCTGCCATGACTTCTTCCGGAGTTCCCGCGGAAATAACTTGTCCTCCGTGGATGCCGGCACCCGGGCCGATATCAATTAAATAATCGGCTGCCATCATCGTATCCTCATCATGTTCTACGACGATCAGTGTGTTCCCCAGGTCTCTCATGTTTTTCAGCGCGCTGATTAAACGGTCGTTATCACGCTGGTGCAGACCAATTGATGGCTCATCTAAAATATAAAGCACACCGGATAACCTCGAACCGATTTGAGTTGCCAGCCTGATCCGCTGCGCCTCTCCCCCGGACAATGTTCCCGCTGCCCGGCTCAGTGTCAGATAATCAAGTCCGACTTTGTCCAGAAAGCTTAAACGCTCCACAATTTCCCGCAAAATCAGATCGGCAATCTTCATATCCTTTTCAGAAAGCGTAAGGTCTTTGAAGAAATCAAGGGCATTTCCGACAGACAGCTCGGTAATTTTTCCGATGTGACGTCCGTCGACCAGTACCGCAAGCGCCTCTTTCTTTAGCCGATAACCTTTACAAGTCGGACAAGCCTTTTGGGACATATATTGCTCCATCTGCTCACGGATGAAATCCGAGCCTGTCTCCTTGTAACGTCTTTCAATGTTGCGCAATACGCCTTCAAATTGGATTTCACCTTCGCGTATTTGCCCGAAATCATTTTCGTAACGGAAATAAATCAGGTCATCTCCGCTTCCATAAAGGACTTTATCCAGCTGATGCTTCGGCAGATCCTTTACCGGTACATCCATATCAATGCCGTAATGGGTGCAGACCGCTTCAAGAAGCTGCGGATAATATTGTGAGCTGATCGGCGTCCAAGGGGCAATTGCATTCTCTTTCAACGACAAATCTTGATTGGGAATGACAAGATCTGCATCAACTTCGAGCTTCATACCTAGACCGTCACACGTTGGACACGCTCCGAATGGGCTGTTGAATGAAAAAAGCCGCGGCTCAAGTTCACCGATTGAAAATCCGCAATGCGGACAGGCATGATGCTCACTGAACATCAGCTCTTCCTCACCGATCACATCAATCATGACACGCCCTTCACCTAATCGAAGCGATGTCTCCAATGAATCCGACAGACGGGCTGCTACGCCTTCTTTTACCACAATCCGGTCAATGACAACCTCGATTGAATGTTTTTTATTCTTTTCTAATTCGATCTCATCAGAGAGCTCGGCCATCTCGCCGTCAATTCTGACTCTGACATAGCCTTGTTTTCTGATCTGCTCAAGCACCTTTACATGAGCGCCTTTTCTGCCGGACACAATCGGCGCCAGCACCTGAAGCTTCGTCCGCTCCGGATATTCCAAAATCCTGTCCACCATCTGCTCAATGGTCTGTGACGTGATTTCGATTCCGTGCTCCGGGCAATGCGGCTTTCCTACTCTCGCATACAAAAGACGCAGATAATCATAAATTTCCGTTACCGTACCGACAGTAGATCTCGGGTTTCGACTCGTTGTTTTCTGGTCAATGCTGATGGCAGGAGAAAGCCCTTCAATCGCATCGACATCAGGCTTATCCATTTGCCCTAAAAACTGGCGGGCATAGGCGGATAACGACTCAACATATCGTCTCTGCCCTTCTGCATATATGGTATCAAAGGCAAGGGAGGATTTCCCTGACCCAGACAGTCCTGTAACAACGACAAGCTGATCTCTCGGAATGGTTACATCAATATTTTTCAGGTTGTGCGCCCTTGCTCCCTTCACCTCAATCCGATCCATAGCCATTCTTTCATCATCCTTCCGCTTTTAACTCTAAAAGTAAATCGCGAAGCTCCGCGGCTCTTTCAAAATCAAGCGCCTTGGCGGCTTCCTTCATTTCGTGCTCCATTTGTTCGACGACTTTTTGACGCTCTTTCTTCGTCATTTTCGACAGCTTCGGCGCAGCTTTTGTTTTATACTCCGCTTTGTCCTCAGCAGCCACAGTCGCACGAATCACGTCACGAATTTCTTTATTAATCGTTTGCGGCGTAATGCCGTGTTCTTCGTTAAACCGCTCCTGCTGCTCGCGCCGGCGTTTCGTTTCATTAATTGCAATTTCCATAGACTTCGTCATTTTATCGGCGTACATGATGACACGGCCTTCCGCGTTCCTCGCCGCCCGTCCGATCGTCTGAATAAGCGAACGCTCCGAACGCAGGAAGCCTTCCTTATCCGCATCTAAAATCGCAACCAGGGATACTTCCGGAATATCAAGCCCCTCTCTCAGGAGGTTGATGCCAATGAGCACATCATGCTTGCCGAGACGCAAATCACGAATAATTTCGATCCGTTCAAGCGTCTTAATTTCTGAATGCAGATAATTAACCTTGATGCCGATTTCTTTTAAATAATCGGTCAGGTCCTCTGACATCTTCTTCGTCAAAGTCGTCACAAGCACCCGTTCATTCCGTTCAACTCTCGCTTGAATTTCACCGATTAAATCATCAATCTGTCCTTCAATCGGCCGCACGTCAATAAGCGGGTCAAGAAGCCCTGTCGGACGGATGATCTGCTCTATCATTTCATCGGTATGCTCAATCTCATATGGTCCTGGTGTTGCTGACACATAGACGATATTGTGCATATGCTTTTCAAATTCTTCAAAACGGAGCGGGCGGTTATCAAGCGCTGACGGAAGACGGAATCCGTGATCAACAAGCACCTGCTTTCTCGCCTGGTCTCCGTTAAACATGCCGCGCACCTGAGGAATCGTCACGTGCGACTCATCCACCACTATCATAAAATCGTCAGGAAAATAATCGAGAAGCGTATACGGCGTTGAACCCGGCGGTCGAAGCGTCAAATGTCTTGAATAGTTCTCAATGCCGGAGCAGAAGCCCATTTCCCGCATCATTTCAAGATCATATCTCGTCCGCTGCTCTAAGCGCTGCGCTTCCAGAAGCTTGCCGCTTTCATGCATGACCTTCAGCTGCTCCTCAAGCTCCTTCTCGATATTTTGAATCGCTTTTTCCATTTTTTCGGCCCGCGTCACGAAGTGGGATGCCGGGAAAATCGCGATATGTTCACGGTCGCCTAAAATTTCTCCGGTCAGGGCATCCACTTCCCTAATCCGTTCAATTTCATCTCCAAAAAACTCGACCCTTACACAGTGTTCATCACGGGATGCCGGGAAAATTTCCACTACATCTCCGCGCACACGAAACGTACCGCGCTGAAAATCAATGTCGTTGCGGGCATATTGAATGTCAACAAGCTTTCTAAGCAGCTCGTTGCGCTCAATTTCCATTTCAGGACGCAATGACACAACCATTTCACGGTATTCTTCAGGCGAACCGAGACCGTAAATACAAGACACACTCGCAATGATAATCACATCTCTCCGTTCAAACAGAGACGATGTAGCGGAGTGTCTGAGTTTATCAATTTCATCATTAATGCTGGCATCTTTCTCTATAAATGTATCCGTTTGAGGCACATACGCCTCCGGCTGATAATAATCATAGTAGCTGACAAAATACTCGACAGCATTGTTCGGAAAAAATTCCTTAAACTCGCTGTAAAGCTGTCCGGCAAGGGTTTTGTTATGGGCAATGACGAGTGTCGGCTTATTGACTTCTTTAATCAAATTGGACACCGTAAATGTTTTGCCCGTTCCTGTTGCACCCAGCAGAGTCTGATGCTTCTTGCCCTCCTGAATGCCTTTGACAAGCTTTTCAATGGCTTTCGGCTGATCTCCCTGGGGCTGGTATTTTGAGACTAACTCAAAGCGATCTTTCACAAATAAGCCTCCGTTTCTTTAACGAAATCTTCCTATAGATATAGTAACACAATGGAAAGCAAAATCACCAAAAATACGAACTAAAGTTCGGTGGTTTTTTATTTCCAGCTATTTTCATGTATAAAAAACCTGCTTTTAAAACGTAAAAGCAGGAATTCATCTTTATATTCATTATGTCCGGTTTATTCTTCTTTTTTCTCAGCAGCTTTTTTGGCCATATAAAGTCCGCCGGCCACAAGAGAGACAACATCTAATCCCACAATAAGATACGTTTCTGTATAGCCTTTTAAATAAGAAGCAAACAGCAGTGCAGCTGTAAGAGCGATCGCCACGTAATGGTTAAAGGTCACTCTCGTAAATAGGACGACAAGCATAAAAGGGAAAAATAATGCAAAAACGGCTTTTGTAATCACAAAAACCCTCCTCAGGGATTCTTCATCTGATTTGATTATAGTAAAAAATGAAGAATCGGACAATCGTGCAATGGTTCCCTCTTTCTACACCATACCCTTTTTCAGTTCAATTCAATCATCGTGCCCTGCCGCAAAACTCTCTTCTTATAGATAGACAGATGCCTCGTCCAAGTTTTTGCAAGACCCAAATCCTATTCAACCCGGACAGAATAAATGTTCATAATAAAATAATAGATTTGGCTGATTTACAGGATAAACAAGCAATTATGATTTTATGTGTTCGGTTTAATAAAATAATAGATCACCGTCAAGAAAAATTGATTTTAGTGCGGCTGAATGAGAGCTGAAACTGTACTGATTGTCAAATCAGCAGAAAGATAGGTATTAAGTCTCGTTTAATGAAGGAAGCTTGGCCAACAGTGATCTGAAAGCTCAGTGAAACGATTTGCGAATACGAAAAAATAGGCAGGCAGACCCGCTTCAGTTTTATTTTTCATGATCATCTAACTAACTTAAATATTCATTTTATTTAGGGCTTTTTGCGTTTGACAGCATTTTCCTTTAAACCTACAATTGAGTGATAGTGTTCACTATCATTTTTTGAACATTGGCTCCCAAAAATAAAAGATAGAGAGAAAAATACTAAGGAAAGAGGGGTTTTAAACATGTACTCTGTGTTATTTCGCCAAGCTGAAGAATCCAGTCAGCTGGCTGGAGCAAAAGGCATGAATCTGATCAAACTGACCAAACACGGACTTCCTGTTCCAGATGGGTTTATCATTCAAACGAACGCTCTCGCCCGTTTTATGGAGGATAATCAGCTTCATGATTCAAGCGAAAATATCGAAAATGCCATTATTGCCGGAGCATTTTCAGATGAGCTAAAGAACGAGCTGACGAGCTCCTTTTACGAGCTGAGAGAATCATATCATTCCGTGGCCGTCCGCTCTTCATCAGCCTCAGAAGATTTAGAGGGCGCTTCATTCGCCGGCCAATACGAAACCTATTTAAATATAAAAACAGAAGAAGAATTTCTGAATAAGGTGAAAGAATGCTGGGCCTCCTTTTTCTCAGGCAGAGTCAGCCGCTATAAGAAAAAAATGAACAATCAAATCGCAGAGCCGTTAATGGGTGTTGTGGTGCAGGGCCTGATCAATTCAGACATATCGGGTGTGATTTTCAGCCAAAATCCCGTTACCCATGATGATAGAGAGTTATTAATCAGCGCCAGCTACGGCTTGGGAGAAGCGGTCGTATCAGGAAGCGTCACTCCTGACACGTATATCGTTCATAAAGCTTCATTTGAGATTCAGAAAGAAATGGGTTTAAAAGAGATCTACATGGAGTCCGCAGCAGAAGGCATTGCCGAAAAAGAAACGAGCGAAGACATGCGCAGCCGTTTTTGCCTTACAGATGAACAGGTAATTGAGCTGACTGAAATCACAAAAAAAACCGAAGCCCTATACGGATATCCTGTTGATTTAGAATTCGGGATCGCCGATCATAAACTGTACCTTCTGCAGGCACGGCCAATTACCACCATTGAACAGGATAAAAAAGCGGCTGAGGAAGAACGGAACTTCATGATTACCGGCGAGGATATGGATGATTTTTGGCTCAATATGGAGTCCAACATCGAAGGCCCGGTCAGTCCGCTATTTTCATCTTTTATTGTGCCCGCACTTGAATACGGCTTAAAGAAAAGTATGCAGCAGTTCCCGATCGGTGTCATCGTCGATGAAGTAAAAGTTTACCGGGGACATATTTATTCAAAAAATCAAGGCGGACAACAACAGCCTCCTGAGGACAGTGCCGAAGAGCTTTTTCCGATATTGGCCGAGCGCATGTACGACATCATTCATAACACGTACCTTCCGTTTTACCGGACATTGGACCAACTCACACAAACGGAACACACTCCGGAAAGTGCGCTGGAGGCCTTTAAAAAACTAAAGGCCTTTTATCTCACGGCCTATGAGGAACACTTCAATATCGTTTTCCCGCAAATTCTGTTGACGAACAAACTGCAAGCAATGTATCAAAACATTCAGGGTGAAGCTGAAAACTCACATTTTTATGAAATGCTGACAGGAGTCATGAACAAATCGTTGGAAACAGACCGCGGCCTATGGCAATTCTCCGTTGAAGTACGAGAAAATCCGAGTCTGACAGCCATTTTTGAGCATACCGAGCCGCAACAGCTGCAGAAGAAATTAGAACAAATCGACGAGGGCAGACGTTTCCTGCAAAAAGTTAATGAATTTTTACAGGAATACGGATGGAGATCTGTAAAAAGCCACGATCTGATTGAACAGACTTGGGCAGAGAATCCATATTACGCATTGACTCATATTCAAAACTACGTCCGCAATGGCTATCATTTTGACAACGAATTTAAGAAGACCATTGAAAAACGTGAGAAGTTGTACAATGAATTCTTGCAAAGCATTGAGGATTCCGCTTTGCAGAAAGAATTTGAACGTTATTATCAATGGACGCTGAATTCGTCCAATATTAAGGATGATCATCATTTTTACATTGATGCTATGCTGGATGCCAAGGCAAGAGTCTTTTTGCTGAAGGTAGGAGAATTGCTGGAAAAAAGCGGTGTGATCCGAGATCGAGAAGACCTTTGGTTCTTATATGATGACGAGGTGGAAAACGCGCTCCTTCATCCCGTATCCCTTCAAGAGAAGGCTGAAAAACGGAGACAAATCTTTCATGAGTATGAGCTGGCACAGGCGCCTGCTTATCTCGGTACACCGACAAAAGCGCAGCTGAAAGCGGCTGAAGAAATTGTCGGTGCTGTCATAGAAGATGAAAAAAACACGGAGAATGATATTTTCGGAGTTGCAGCATCAAGCGGTATCGCAACAGGGCCGGTTAAACTGATTCGGGATGCCAGTGAGTTTTCTCAATTCGCGCCTGGAGACATCCTGGTTTGCAAAATGACGACACCGCTATGGACCAGCCTGTTTCAAGATGCCAAAGCCATTATTACAGACACAGGAGGAATCTTGTCTCACGCAGCGATTATCGCACGGGAATACGGCATTCCCGCTGTTCTCGGCACACGTGCAGCGACAGAAAGGCTTCGAGATGGAGACATCGTCACTGTAGACGGAAACAGCGGCAAAATCACAGTTGTCAGCCGGTCCTGATGCGCCCACCCTCTTTATTATACAAGCGGGGCAGGTGTATACTTGTCCTGCCAGTATATTCGTGAGGTGAAATGTATTGAGACCGACAAACCGCAGAATCCTTGACGCTGCCATGCAGCTGCTCGTCAAAAAAGGATATCGTGCAACGACGACAAAAGAAATTGCAGAAAAAGCAAATGTAAGTGAAGCGACGATTTTCAGGAATTTTAAAAACAAACAGGGGCTTGTCGAGGCTCTGCTTTCTCAGCATTCTGCAAATCGAAATCGCATCTTTGAGCAAACAGAGGGAGATTTGTATAAAGACCTGCTGCATATCGGAACCTGTCTGCTGGAAGAGCTTGAACAAAGAAAAGATATAATTAAAATCAGCTTTCGTGAACCGGCCATGTTTCAGGATGTCATCAACCATGTGACTGAATATCCCCAATCTATGAAACAGCTTTTAGTTGATTATCTCACAAGCATGGGTGAGAAAGGGGCTATCCAGACAGGAGATGAATCGGAACATGCCGATGTATTTATTTCGATGATTTTCGGTTACTTTGTACACCGTCTTCATTTAGGAGACAGAGTGATTACAATGCCCCAGGAAAAAATGCTGGAGCATAGTACAGCTGTATTCGTCAAAGGAATTACTGCCCGTTAGCTCCTTGGCAAAACAAAAGGAGGATCCCAATGAGCTCAAAAAAAGAATGGGCGCTGATCGTCTCACTTTTATTGGGGGCCATCCTGGTTCCCATTAACTCAACGATGATCGCAGTCGCGCTTTCATCTATATCACATACGTATAACGAATCCATCGCAAGCATCACTTGGGTGGTTACCGTTTATTTAATCGTCATGGCCGTCACACAGCCAATAGCCGGAAAACTCGGTGACATGTACGGCAACAAAACCATGTATTTATGGGGCGTCGGCCTGTTTCTGATTGCTTCATTAGGCTGCGCTCTATCGCCGAGCCTGTTTTTGTTAATTGTATTTCGGGCTTTGCAGGCTGTCGGCGGGGCACTGCTCACGCCAAACAGCATTGCCATTATCCGGCACGTTGTATCAGAGAAACGCCTTCCGAAAGTGTTTGGCTATTTCGGGCTCGGCGCGGGTCTGGGCGCCGCTCTCGGGCCGTTTATCGGCTCTCTTTTGATTGACAGCTTCAGCTGGCATTCGATTTTTTGGGTCAACATCCCGTTTCTCGCCATTGCTTTATTTACAGCATTGACCATGTTTCCTCAATATAAAGAAAACAAATCAGAGGCGCCGCTGGATATCATCGGCTCTCTCTTGCTGGCAGGCAGCATCGTTTCGATTATCCTGCTGACGAAAAATGAGTCTTCATGGGGCTATGCATTATACAGCATATTGATACTGCTTTTTGTCCCGCTTTTTTTCAGACGGGAAAAACGCACACAGCACCCAATCATTGATTTTGCGCTGTTTAAAAGCTCAACCTTTACAAATGCCAATCTATCCGTCTTGTTAAGCAATCTAATGATGTATGCCGTCTTATTGATTATGCCGTTATTCATGACAAACCAGTTTGGGCTTAATACGTCTAACAGCGGCATGGCGCTTTCCGTCTTTTCGATATTTATGTCGGCGAGCAATTGGGCAGGCGCTCAGCTCCATCATAAATGGGGTGCGAAAAAAATCATATTTCTCTCATTTGCGATGATGGCCGGAGCCAATTTGTTATTTTTGCTCTTGAGCAGCTCCCATTCCGTTTTCTTCCTGATGATCTCTCTTATTCTCGGAGGGCTCGCATCCGGAGTCGGACTGACCAGCATGCAGGTGTCATCCCTTGCCACAGTAGAGCCCACGATGTCCGGAGTGGCTTCCGGTATTTTCTCGACCTTCCGTTATTTCGGAAGCATTATTTCGTCAGCCTTAATTGGCCTGATTTCTGGGTATCACACGTTATTTATTATTCTCTTCGCGGTATCCATCATTGGTGTTTTTGTTTCGTTAGGCATCAAATCTGACGAAACAGCACGCATGGAACAAAATTCAGCCTAAAACAAAACAGCCCGGCGCCACACAAAATATGTGGTGCCGGGCTGTTTTTTATGATCCAGGCAAAGCGGCTGCTTCATCTTCACGGTCATCCTTTACGAACAGAATGCCCAATTCATGATGTTCTCCCTCATAAGACGCACGCTGATCAAAGCGAATCTCCCCGTTCAGACCGATAATTTCAAGCTTCACATACGCACGGTTGCGCTGGAGCGCTTCATAAAAATCTGATACGTGCTTAACGGGCACGCCGTTGACTTTCGTAATAATTTCTCCGATTTTTAATTCCAAATCTTCAGCCGGTGTATTTGGTATAATGCCAAGCACCATTAAGCCTTGATCACGCTTGGAGAAATAAAACGGTGCTGCATTGTCGTTTACCCTTTGCTTCACGGACAGAAAAATACGTCCTAATACAGCCGCACAGACAGTTGCACCCGCAAGCGGCGTCCACAGCAAACTCGCAGCACCGAGAGCAGAGACAATAAGCCCGAGTATACAGACTCGCTTCGCTGTGATTCTTATACTGGTTTCAGGAAGGGAACCCTGCACCCTTTGGCCGAATCCGACAAAGTAAGGTATCCACAGAAAATGGAATGACCCTCCGGGAACAGAAAACACAGGCCACCAGCTGAGGTGTGATTCTAATCCATTGCCAGGTACAAGAATAAACAGCGGCAAAAGCCATATACGGTTTGCAAGCTGCTGACCGATCGGCAAACCGCGGCTGCTGACGACCAATCCCGGTGATGTTTTCACATGGGCAGAACGATATGCAACCGCTCCTTCAGCGATAACCAATAAACCCAAAAACACCGCCAGGGCCGGCCACATGACCGCAAAGCCTTGCGGAAACCGATCCAGAAAAGGTTCAGCCTGATTCACTTGCAGTCCAAAACCTATCAGCATACTCACACTGACGATATATGCAGCAGACATCCAGTTTGCGCGAAGAGTGAGCGCTGCCGCTGCAGTCATAACGGCAATAATCGCAAGCATACCGAGAGGAATAGAAATTCCGAGTACCCCTAAAACAATAGACAAAAGGATACCGGGAATTAACCCTTTTGTATATGTAAATTTCAGTTCATCATAAATGTCTGCTATTCTTGTATGAAAGGTTTTTCGCTCACGTTTGATCCTCACATATCCGAAAGCCAGACTTACAATGACAAAAAACCAGAATAGCGGGTGCAAAAAGAACAGGCCCGCACTTTTTAACAGTTCAAATCCCCATTGAACAGACACTATCTTTCACCGCCTCAAGCCAAACATATTACTCATATTCTATCAAATATTAAATGGCTTGGATATCCTCAGGAGGGTTTATCTCTCTTGCGTCATCCACAGCGTGACATTCGATAGTGAAAAATCCTTTAAATAATGGTTTACATCAACGTCCAATAACCCGCTGATCAGGTGCATCGACCTCTTTATATCTGTCAGATTGATTCCTAATCGTTTATGGTTTTTCATTAAGTAATTAAAATAATGCTTGGCACATTCTTCATTAATGTCATTGACCGATTCAACATTTGTGTAATTCACTAGGTACCTGCTAAACAGCATAAGAAGACTTAGTGCTTTTGTAGCTGAAAATGTTACGTCTTGTGTTCTGTCTTTTAATTGTTCCACTAATTCATAATATTTTTTTTCACGCACAATACTTGCCCTCTTCAATTGTGAACCCCCATTTTCTTTGTACAGATAAGCACGGGCCAGTATAAGCAGCAGTACTGGAGTGCTAACAAGCATTCTCGCTAACGTTTCTCTTTTAAATACCTGTAGTTCAGCTGCCATAAACCTGATTACTGTTCTTTTTAGAACCTTCTTATATTGTATGAAGTAAACAAAGACTAGGCAACTTGCAAAAGTTTCATTTTAAATGCATATTTTCTCGTTAGAAAGTCTCTCTCATATATTGATATCGGGTAATCTCGGTCCTTTATAAATGTTTATTTGTGAAAAATTTTTTAATATCTTGTCAAAAACTCAATTTTTATGTGACTTATGGATTATTTATTCATTAAGCACAAAGAAACAGGAGATGGAACACCATCTCCTTTAATTGACAAATAATGATTTAAGCGCCGTTTGAAGCTGCAAATCATTTTTTTCATCTGATTTTTTCATTTCAATTAAATGATTTATTTTCTCCGCGGTGCGATTGTCAATCACACCCGTTTTTGCGAGCTTGTTTTGATCCTGAAAGGCCAAAATCGCTTTTTTCATTTCTTTACTGAAATAGCCGTCTTCCCGACCCGGATCAAAACTGAGTCCTTTCAGCAAAACCTGTGCATGTTTCACATCTTCATTGTTCATATCAGCTTTAAGAGGCTCTTTTAGCTGCAATGGACCTGCGGAGAAATAATCAGGCTGCTTTATCGCAATGGTCGGCTTAACACCCTTCTTATGAATCCAATTCCCGTTTGGCGTCAGCCACTTGTAAAGCGTCAATTTAATATTGCTGCCGTCTCCCATCGGTACAGCTTGTTGAACAGTTCCCTTTCCGAACGACGTGTCACCTACAACATCATAATGCCCCGCTTCTTTTAATGCGCCTGCAAGAATTTCAGAAGCAGAGGCGCTCCCCTTATCTGTGATGACATTGACAGGGTATGTTTTTTTATGGGTCAATGTTGAAAAATAACGTTTTCTATCTCCATTGCGTTCAGCAATCTGAATGTACGGCTGATCCTTTGTAATGAAATGCTTAAGAATCTCTTCAACACTTTGAAGATATCCTCCCGGGTTTCCTCGAACATCCAGCACGAGGCCTTCAATTCCTTTTTTCTCAAGCTTGCCCAATGCTTTTGCAAAATCCTTCGCCGTATGCTCAGAAAAAGTAGAAATGGCAATATACCCGACAGAATGCCCTTGCACTTTTTTCTCTGAAGCAAACACCGTTTCAAGCGGAATTTCAGCTCTTTTAATGCGGAATGACAATTGCTTCTTCGTCCCGGGCCGCTGAATCTTTATTGACACGCTGGAACCTTTCTTTCCTCTTATTTTTAAGACAGCGTCATTTAAATCCTTGCCCGCCATCGATTCTCCATCAATACTGATGATTTCATCATTCGGCTTCAGCCCGGCTTTTTCCGCAGGAGATTGTTTAAATGGAGATACAATAATGATTTTGCCTTCTTCCACTCCAACCTCAGCCCCGATGCCTTCGAAAGAGGAATCAAGAGAATCAGAAAATTGCTTTGCCGTCTGCTTGTCCATATAGACGGAATAAGGATCGTTTAATGTAGACAGCATCCCTTGAATGGCTCCTTCAAGCAGCTTTTCTCTATCAACCTTTTCTACATATTCATTCGAAATCAATTCATATGCTTTTTCAATTTTATCCATAGCTGCAGCCCGATCAGAGTCAGCTTGAGCCGTTGCGGCAACAGCTGCGGCTTCCGGCTTTTCGGCTTCCAGCAGGTTCATTCCCGCATATACGCCGGCGCCTCCGAACAGCATGCTCCCCGCCGCTATCACAGCGATTATTTTTTGATTCATCCTTTACTCCTCCTGTATGCCAGACTGTCTTTGCAAAACCTAGAGATAGTATATGTAAAGGATGGAGATTTCATGTAATCATAGAAGAAAAAGAAGGCAAAAGAAAAAAGCCGCCCCGCAATCGGGATGGCTTTTCTTATGTTTATACCCGCAAAAACTTGCGGATGGAAGTCAGGCTTCCCCATACTCCAATCACTGCGCCAATTGCAATTAATACAAGCGAGACTTGGAATACAAACGGATTATATGGAAGAAGAGAGACAAATGATCCTTGAACCTTCGGAACGACCCATCCGATAACATATTGATAAGTGCTCAATACAAGCGCGATCGGAATGACTGAACCGAATACGCCGAGCAGCAATCCTTCAAGGAAAAACGGCCAGCGGATAAACCAGTTCGTCGCACCAACAAGCTTCATGATTTCAATTTCTTTTCTTCTTGCAAAAATCGTAATTTTGATGGTGTTGGAAATTAAGAACATCGCCGTAAACAATAAGCCGATAATTAACGCGATTCCGATGTTGCGGGAAACGCCGACCACTTTAAACAAACGGCTGACCTCTTCTTTTCCGTAAGTAACTTTATAAACATGATCCATTTTTTCTATCTTTTTCGCGACACTTGGCGTATCATGCGGATCGGTCGTTTTCACGACAAACGCGTCATTCAGCGGGTTTTCCTGATCCTGCATCGTCAGGGATTTTCCGCTGTCTCCAAAACTGTCAACTAACTGGTCAAGCTCTTTTTCTTTAGATGAAAAAGTGACGCTTTGAATGCCGTTCAGGTCTTTTATCTCGTTCTGCAGCTTGTCCTGTGCCTTCTTATCTGCAGTCAGATCAACCAATACCTTGATTTCGACTTCTTTTTCAGCATTCGTAGCCATGTTATTCAAATTCAGCATAATCACTAAAAACACGCCGACTAAAATCAGCGTAACGGTTACTGCACTAATGGATGCAAACGTCATCCATGTGTTTCTCCCGAGAGATTTAAAACTCTCACGCAAATGGCGCCCGAGAATTTTAATCATAAGAACCATACTCCCCTCTTGACTCATCACGCACAATGATACCATCTTCGATTGCAATGACACGTTTCTTAATGGTGTTTACGATTTCTTTATTATGTGTCGCCATTACGACTGTTGTTCCGCGGTTATTAATCTCCTCCAGCGTCTTCATGACTTCCCAAGACGTATCCGGATCAAGGTTTCCCGTAGGTTCATCTGCAATGACAACATCAGGGCTGTTCACAATTGATCTGGCTATAGAGACACGCTGCTGCTCCCCGCCTGAAAGCTGGTCAGGGAATTGTCTCGCTTTATGCTTCAGCTGCACCAAATCAAGCACTTCAAGCACCCGTTTTTTAATGACAGACGGCTGTTCTCCAATTACTTCAAGGGCAAAAGCCACATTCTCAAACACAGTAAGTTTCGGGAGAAGCTTGAAGTCCTGGAAGACTACACCTATTTTACGCCGCACGAAAGGAATCTCTTTTTCTTTAACCGATGCGAGATCTTTATGATTGAGTAAAATTTGCCCTTTTGTCGGCTTTTCTTCTCTGTATATCATTTTAATAAAAGTAGATTTACCCGCTCCGCTCGGTCCGACAACATAAACAAACTCTCCGGGATGAATGGTAACTGAAATCCCGTTTAGCGCCTTTACACCGTTCGGATAGGCTTTGTATACTTCTTTCATCTCTATCATGAAATCACCTAATCTTTTATATCATTTTATGTCGCACGGTCATACTCTTCGAAAGCATTCGACAGTTTATGACCCATTCATTTGTAAAAAGATGAAAAATCTGAAAGTTTGATTTTCAACACACTTCATTATACGTCAAATTTAGACATAATACTATTACAGTTTCTTTTCATTCATCATGATTTCGGCATAAAAAAATCCTTGCCTGAATCGCGGCAAAGATTTTCTCCTCTTACTTTTTCTCTGACAGCCATTTGGCAATTGAAGCGGCTTCCTTATCATCTACAAGCCCCTTCGGCATATTGCCCCGTCCGTTTTTAATAATGCTTTCAATTTTTTCTTCGTCGTATTTGCCTCCAACCTCTTGGAGATTAGGTCCTGACACACCTTCTAAATCCTTGCCGTGGCAGCCTACACAGCTCTGCTGATATAATTCTTCCCCTTCTGACGCAGAGGCTTCTGTTTTGCTGCCGTTGTCTGTCTTCTCTTCTTTTGCATCGTTAGAACCGCAGGCAGCCAGCAGGGCAGAAATGGCAAATACAAGCATTAGTATCGATAGTTTTGATTTCATGTTGAGAAGCACAACTCCTTTACGATCTCTTCCATATTATAACCCCGTTTAAGCGCGTTTGAAACCCTCGCCCAGCACCTCGCTTGCATCTGCTACAATCACAAAAGCAGTCTCATCAATCTGTTTGACGATTTGTTTCAATTTCGTGAATTCAGTTTGGCCAACCACACACATTAAAATCGGCCGTTCATCGTCAGTATATCCGCCGACTGCAGAAATTTTCGTAACGCCTCTGTCAATTTTTTTAAAAACAGCTTCCTTCACGGCCTGTTCCTGTTTTGTAATGATAAGCGCCATTTTAGAGCGGTTGAAGCCGACTTGGACGACATCAATGGTTTTGCTTGATACATACACCCCAAGCATGGCATACAGCCCCTGCTCTATATTAAATACGATCATCGCCGTAACAACAATCAAACCGTCAATGATCGCGAGACAGGTCCCTAATGAGAGACCTGTGTACTTATGAATGATTTGAGCCGCTAATGCCGTTCCCCCGGTTGATCCTTTGCCTAAGTACACAATGCCGATTCCAATCCCGATGCCGACGCCGCCAAAAATCGCCGCCAGAAGCTCATGATGTGTAGCAGGCTGAATGTCTCTCGTCAAAAACACGACAAGAGGCAAAAAGACAGAACCCGCGAGTGTCTTGAGTCCAAATTTACCGCCAAGCAAAATGATACCGGCTATAAATAAGGGAATATTAATGATCCACTGCACATAGGCCGCTTCAAAACCATATGACTGTAAAATGGTACTGATCCCGCTGACACCGCCTGCGGCTATTTTGTTAGGAAGCAGAAAGACATTAAAGGACACTGCTGTAATTGCTGCCCCTATCAGTATGTATACATAATCCCTTATAACCCGAAAACTTTTATTCCGTACATCCATCATTACAACCTTCCTCCGTTTCTTCCTATGCTCTCCGATAGCATTTTAATCCTTCCCCGATTAGATGTAAATAACACCCAAACACAGTGGTAATATGCTAAAGCAGCAGTGAAAGCAAGGATATGCAGGCAATAAAAAAACACACCTGTAGACACCAGGTGTGTTTCCTGCTTATGAAAGTTTAGAACGAAGGTATGCGTCAATAAATACGTCAATATCTCCGTCCATTACGGCTTGAACGTTACCCATTTCTGTATTGGTCCGATGGTCTTTTACCATGGAATACGGATGGAATACGTAAGAGCGGATTTGGCTTCCCCAGCCGATCTCTTTTTGCTCACCGCGAATTTCGTCCAGCTCGGCCTGCTGTTCTTCAATTCTGCGCTGATACAGCTTTGCCTTCAGCATTTTCATCGCTCTTTCACGGTTTTTAATTTGTGAACGTTCTGTTTGACATGTCACAACCACGTTTGTCGGCAAGTGGGTAATCCGAACAGCTGAGTCTGTCGTGTTGACGTGCTGTCCGCCTGCTCCGCTTGCACGGTACGTATCAACTTTAATATCCTCCGTACGGATATCAATATCGATCTCATCGTTGAATTCAGGCATAACTTCACAAGATACGAATGAAGTGTGGCGGCGGCCTGATGAATCAAACGGAGAAATCCGCACGAGACGATGGACGCCTTTTTCCGCCTTGATATATCCATAAGCGTTGTGCCCTTTAATCAGTAATGTGACTGACTTAATACCGGCTTCATCACCAGGAAGGTAATCGAGCGTTTCCACTTTAAAGCCGCGGCGCTCAGCCCATCTGGTGTACATTCTGAGAAGCATAGAGCCCCAATCCTGTGACTCAGTACCGCCCGCACCCGGATGCAGCTCCAAAATTGCGTTGTTTTTATCATACGGCTCACTGAGAAGAAGCTGAAGCTCAAACTCATTGAACTCCTTCGTTAAAGCCTTTAGCTCTTTTTCAAGCTCAAGCTGAAGATCTTGATCCGGCTCTTCTTTCAGAAGGTCATGAGTCATTTGCAGTTCTTCATGGGATTCATTCAATTTTTTATAGGAATTGACATAATCCTTTAAACCATTTGCTTCATTGATGACCGTTTGAGCTTTCTGCTGATCATTCCAGAATTCCGGATCAGCCATTTGCTCATCTAGCTCAGCAATGCGGGTCTCCTTTGATTCGAGGTCAAAGAGACCCCCTAAAGTCCGCTAAACGAGAAGCCATATTTTCGAGCTCAACTCTGATTTCTGATAATTCCATTCCATTCACCTCATTAAAAGATCCGCGGGCGCTCAAGGCGCCGCGGTCAGCAAACTTGCCCGAACGAACTATTCAGTCCGGCCGCAGCAATTTTTATATTTTTTTCCGCTTCCGCAGTGGCATGGCGCATTTCGGCCGATATCAACCACTTTACGAACCGGCGCTTTCTTTGCTTTTTTGTTTTCATCGCCTTCTTGCGGCTGATGAGCCGTGGTTTGGCCTTGTACAACCTCTTCACGCTCCAGATTATTTTCAATCTCAGCCTTCATCACAAATTTGGCAACCTCGTCCTCGATGGATTCAATCATATGCTCAAACATCGCAAAGCCTTCCATTTGATACTCACGCAGCGGATTTGTTTGCGCGTAAGCACGAAGGTGAATCCCTTGGCGAAGCTGATCCATTGCGTCGATATGATCCATCCATTTTGAATCGACGGCGCGAAGCACGATGACTTTCTCAAATTCGCGCATTTGTTCTTCGCCGAATTTTTCCTCTTTGTCATTATATTTGGTCTTGATGCGATCCATAATGAGCTCAAGCATTTCATCCGGCTCTTTGCCGAAGATGTCGCTCTTTTCAAGCGCGCCTTCGTCAAGGTAAGCCGTGTTAACAAGCTCAACAAGACCGTCAAGCTTCCACTCCTCAGGAAGCTCTTCTCTTGGTGTATAGGCCGCAATTGCCCGCTCGAGAGAAGATTTGATCATATTTTCTACGATTTCACGCAGGTTTTCAGAGTCGATGACTTCGAAACGCTGCTTATAGATAACCTCACGCTGCTGGCGAAGAACATCATCATATTGGAGAAGCTGTTTACGTGAATCGAAGTTATTTCCTTCAACGCGTTTTTGAGATGATTCAACCGCGCGGGATACCATTTTGCTTTGAATCGGAGTGGAGTCATCCATACCAAAACGGTCAAGCATTGCCATTGTCCGCTCAGCACCAAATCTGCGCATCAATTCATCTTCCATAGAAAGATAAAATTGTGTGATCCCCGGATCACCCTGACGTCCTGAACGTCCTCGCAGCTGATTGTCAATCCGGCGTGATTCATGGCGTTCCGTTCCGACAACGGCTAGTCCGCCAAGCTCTTTTACTCCTTCGCCAAGCTTAATGTCTGTTCCGCGCCCCGCCATGTTTGTCGCAATCGTCACAGCGCCTTTTTGACCGGCCTCTTCAATGATTTGCGCTTCTCGCTCATGGTTTTTGGCGTTTAATACCTGATGCGGGATACCCTTGTTTTTGAGCAGCTTTGAAATCAATTCAGACGTTTCAACCGCAACTGTACCGACAAGAACGGGCTGTCCTGTCATATATCGCTGGGCAACATCTTCTGCAACGGCCTTAAACTTCCCTTCCATTGAACGGTAAATTAAATCAGGACGGTCATCACGAACAACCGGCTGGTTTGTCGGAATCGTCACAACCTGCATGTTGTAGATGTTACGGAACTCCTCTTCCTCTGTTTTAGCCGTACCCGTCATACCGGCCAGCTTTTCATACATCCGGAAGTAGTTTTGGAACGTAATCGTCGCCAAGGTCATGCTCTCATTTTGAATTTCAAGCCCTTCCTTCGCTTCGATCGCCTGGTGAAGCCCTTCGCTGTAGCGGCGGCCTTTCATTAAACGACCCGTGAAAGAGTCAACGATGACAACCTGACCGTCTTCTACTACGTAATCAACATCCTTCTGCATGGCAACGTGCGCTTTTAAGGACTGGTTGATATGGTGGTTGAGCGCCACATTTTTCACATCAAACAGGTTGTCGATGCCGAACGCTTTTTCAGCCT
Source organism: Bacillus sp. FSL K6-1012 (assembly GCF_037964915.1). NCBI lineage: Bacteria > Bacillati > Bacillota > Bacilli > Caryophanales > Bacillaceae > Bacillus > Bacillus sp. FSL K6-1012. The sequence goes on from NZ_CP150175.1 coordinate 3,655,800, forward strand.
TTGTCATTCCTTCTTCTGTGAGCTGTACACCTTTTGTTTTCACATCATACGTATAGTCTTTTTCTGCTTTTAACGTGCGTACAAAAGCATTTGCCTGTACGTACAGTTTTGTCGATTTTGCAGCCTGTCCTGAAATGATAAGCGGTGTTCTCGCTTCATCAATCAAAATAGAGTCGACTTCATCAATTACCGCAAAATGAAGCGGACGCTGCACCATTTGCTCTTTATAAAGAACCATGTTGTCTCGCAAATAGTCGAAGCCGAGCTCGTTGTTTGTAGAATAAGTGATGTCAGCCGCATAAGCTTCCCTTTTTTCATCTTTCGACATTGAGTTCAAATTCAGTCCGACAGTTAAGCCGAGAAACTCGAAAATTTTCCCCATTTGCTCTGCGTCACGGCTCGCCAAGTATTCATTGACTGTCACGACGTGCACGCCTTTTCCAGATAAGGCATTTAAATAAACAGGCAGAGTAGACGTTAATGTTTTACCTTCCCCTGTTTTCATCTCCGCGATATTTCCGTCATGAAGAGCCACGCCCCCCATAAGCTGGACTTTAAACGGGAACATGCCGGTTACGCGGCGAGAAGCTTCCCGAACCACTGCGAATGCTTCAACAAGTAGATCATCAGTTGTCGCCCCTTTTTCAAGGCGCTCTTTAAATTCAATTGTTTTATGTTTCAGCGCATCATCTGAGAGATTTTCATAGTCTCCCCGAATCGCATCAATATCGTTAGCTATTTTTTCGTATCTATTCAGCGTACGTTTTGTTGGATCAAACATTTTATTTAAAATTCCAAGCATTTATAACGCTCCTCTATCATCACATGCCTGTTTGACAAGCATGTATAAATAATTTACTAGTCCATGTATACCTCTCATTATCATATCATACCTTCTCTTATTTCCAAAGAATTTGCAAATAAGAAAAAACAAAAACCTTCCGCGAAAATCACGGAAGGCTGCTCTTCATTATTCAGTCGGTTCAATCAGGCCATATTTCCCGTCATTTCTGCGGTACACGACGTTTGTAAGGTTTGTTTCCGCATTTGTGAAAACAAAGAAGTTATGGCCGAGCATATTCATTTGCAAGATCGCTTCTTCATTATCCATCGGCTTTAAATTAAAGCGCTTCTGACGGACGATTTCTAAGCTTTCATCTTCTTCTATTTCGTCCTGAACCGCAATATCTGTATCAGAGCCGAGGCCGTTTGCCACTGAAGATTTCGGAAGGCCCTGCTCACGGAATTTGCGGTTTACTTTTGTTTTATGCTTACGGATTTGACGTTCCAGCTTGTTTGTAGCGAGATCAATTGCATTGTACATATCCTCGTTATGCACTTCAGACCGAAGCGCCAGATCTGTCATCGGAATCGTAACCTCAACCTTGGACTCCTTGTCATTGTAAAACTTCAAGTTGACGTTCACATCGGCATTTACACTATGCTCAAAATAACGCTCCAGCTTGCCGATCTTCTTCTCGACATGATCCTTTAACGCGGGTGTCACTTCAATATTTTCTCCTCTGATGTTATAGTTCATCAAAGAACGCCTCCCTTTTATTAAGGATATGTATCTATTTCTCCTTTACCCTTTACAATTCCTGCTGAAACGTAAACCTTTTGTGAAAATTCAGTGAACTTTGTCGAATTATGCCGTTTTATGCTAATGTTTCTATGGTTACGGGAGGTATATGTATATGCTGGCAATAAGAAAAAATGCCTTACACAAAGTCAATTGATCACAAAGGGCTCCATACATCGATGAATGGACAGCATCCATTTCCTATAGTGAATCAGAAAATGTCCTTTTAAATACTCGCAGAATTCATGAGAGGGGAATGAGAAAGAAACCAATTGATCAAATTCTGCAAAAATCTCGTCAAAAGCCTTAACGCATACTTCTGCGCACCGTGTGTTCATCACGAAAAGAAGAGTTGAATGGGTTGAATCCAAATAAAAAAAGGCTTGGATCAGATCTTGGTAGATCCGATCCCCTTCTGTTTTTGATAAATTCTGTTCCGCCTCTATCAAATAGCACAGCCCTTCCTCAATTGTAAAAAGAAGATGATAATAAGCTGATAAAAGCGTATAATCCTCAATGCTCTTCAAGGCACTCACCTATTTACGCTTGTCATAATATCTGCCGTCAATCGTGATGTTGTTATAAGGATTTAAATACGTCGTATGCATCGCACGTTTTCTTTTCACCTGCTGAAGTTCTGCTGCGATTGACTGCTTCAGTCTTTCCATTTCCTTCACAATAAGCTGATCCCATGTCAAGACAAGCTTCATCTGCTTTCGCTCTTCTTCTGAAAGCGGCAGAGATATCCCCTGAATAAGTTCAGACCGTTTAGACACAAAGTCTTCAATTTGCTTTAAAAGTTCATCGCTTTCCGGTGTATTTTGTATGTGTGACAGCATACTCTCCGTCTCAGTGTATAGTTGATCTATGTTTTTCATGCGATCCCGCCTGATCCGTGCCGGTCCTTCCGTTCACTTTGCATGGCTTGTTTCCAAGCATCGCGAAAATCTTTTACATAGCCCTCTACCTCAGCCAGCATGCTCGTATCATTTTTGATATTTGCCTGTACCAATCTTCGATACATATAATCGTACATCGCACCCATTGAACCGGAAAGCTCTATGTTGCGGTTAAGTGTACCATTTAATTCCTGAATGATATTTTGCGCTTTAATCAGATTTTCATTTTTACCTTCCATATCATTATTCTCAATGGCCTGAGATGCAAGTTTTATAAATTTCAAACAGCCATTATACAGCATAAGGGTCAGCTCCCCGGGCGTAGCGGTATTCACTGAATTTTGCTGATAAGCTGCATAAGGATTTTGGATCGCCATGTGTCATCCTCCAAATTACATTTATTGTACAAGTAGCTGTGATAAATAGGACGCTTGTTCGTTCATTTTTTGAATCGCAGAATCCATTGCACTGAATTTTGTATAATAGCGGTTTTCTATGGTATTCAATCGGTCCTGCATTTTGGTGATATCAGTGCTGATCGTGTTTAAATTTTTACCGATTGAGTAGTCACTGGTTCCCATTGTCGAGTTGCCGGCTTTTGCTTCAATGCTTTTCACTGTGCTTTTCAGTGTGTCGCCGATACGTTTCATAATCCCCTTATCACTATAGGCACTGCTGTTCGTTCCGTTTGTAAATAAGGCGGCAACACTTTGCGGATCTCCTTGTATTTTTGCTTTCAGTTTATCTTCATTAATCTCTAAATGGCCCCGCAATTGATAAGCACTTGAGGTTGTGATGCCAAATTCAGTTAATTGATAGGTTTTCCCATCCGCATTAACTTGAGTATAAAAATCAGTCCGCATTTGGTTCGTGCCGGTGCTGATGCTGGAATCATTTCTCAGCAAACCGCTTTTTGCCTTCTTCTCCCAGAGTTCTACCTCTTTATCAGACATTGCTTCTTTTTGTTCACTCGTCAGCGGAGTATAATCTCTGTATTTTTCTTCCTGAAGCTTTTCATTCAGGCTGTCAACCAATTCATTGTATTTATCTACAAACTCTTTAATTTGGTTATAAATCCCGTCTACATCAGTAGAAACAGATGTGGTAACAGGGCCTGTGGCTGCAGTTGTATTTTTGATCGAGTAGGTAACGCCATTAACCGTAAAGTTGTTTGTCAGCTTCTCCATTTCAAAACCATTAATTGTGACCTTTGCATTTGTTCCTTCTTTGTAAGCAGTGAGCTTATTTTCAGCGTCTAAAGAAAAACCAAGCTGACCGGACATAAAGTCGGATGTAGCAGAGTCTGCTGCCTGTATGCTGCCTCCTGCACCTGTTGCTTTAGAAGAAAACGCAATCGTTTCAACATACTCTGTACCGTTCCATATTTTATCTTTAAATGCTGATACTCCTAAATCTGAACTGTTAAGTTTAGAAATCACATTATCAATGGTATCGGCGCTCGTCACACTGATGTTCACTGTTTTTGCTGTTGTTTCTCCAGGCGCCACAACGTTAAATGCCAAATTATAATCGCCTTGTGTGTATCCCGTATAATTATTTGCCTTATACGTTGCTGCAGTTGCCAAACTCGCTACTTCAACAGTAGAAGACGAGTTTGGCGCACTTGCGCTTCCTGTAGCAGTTAACACAGACTCATTGGAGCTGGTCACAGCTTTGCTCTGATACGTGCTCGGATATGTCAACGTATTTTTAGACATATAATCTTGTAATTCTTTTATTTTTGAGTTGACTTCACGATAGCTGTCACGCTGCCATTCTAGCGTCTGTTTTTTTTGAGTCAGCTTATCAAGCGGCGCTCTTTCTGTTTGCATCAGCTTTGATACGATATCATCTATATCCATTCCTGACGCAAGACCTGTTATTCTCGTGACCATTTCAAACCACTCCTCATCTACTTTTTTTCATCTACAAATAACCCAAGAAATTCAGTCATAGCCGCATAAAAATCAAGCCACCGTTTCGGCGGAATCTCGCGGACGACTTCATTTGTAGAGTCCTCTATTACTTTTACATAGTATTCTTTTAACTTCTCATGGAGCTCAAACTTCAGGTGAACTTGCGAAGGTTCCAAAAGCTTGTTCATTTCCCCTACCATTTCAGCAAGATTGGTATATGAAACTTGATGAACAGGAACCTCACTCTCATGATCTTTCTGATTATGTATTTGAGTATCATAACGATCCCAAACAGGTTGTAACGTAGTGAGTCTTTCAATGTTCAATTGATCATCCCCTATGTCCCAATCTATCGTTTATATCGACTAAGTCGAGATAAGATTACACATATTTATGGAAAAAAACTCATCTGTTTTAGAATTCTTGTTTGGAAATACTTTTATAGGTTAGTGGAGAATCCGATTATTATATCACGAGTTATAGACAGCCAGGGGGGAAGATTTGGAGTTAGGAATATAAAAAAAGACCCCGGCAAACGCCAAGGTCTTTTTCAAAATTAACGTAACAATTGAAGTACGTTTTGAGGCTGTTGGTTCGCTTGAGCGAGCATAGCTTGAGAAGCTTGAGAAAGAATGTTGTTCTTTGTGAACTCGCTCATCTCTTTAGCCATGTCAACGTCACGGATACGAGACTCAGCAGCTGTCAGGTTTTCACCAGAAGCGCCTAAGTTGTTGATTGTATGCTCAAGACGGTTTTGTACCGCACCTAGTTTTGAACGTTGAGTTGAAACATTGTTAATAGCAGTATCAATTAAACCAAGTTGTGTATCAAATGCAGTTGCATCAGTTTCGAATGCAGTAACATCGATACCGTCAATTCCTAGTCCAGTTGCACTCATATCTCCGATATTAACTGAAAGCTGTTGCCCTGCGTTTGCACCAATTTGGAATGTTAATTTGTTAGTTGCAAAGTCGCCATTAAGAAGCTTCTTACCGTTAAATTCAGTTCTGTCAGAGATACCTTTACTTCCACCTGTCATACCACCAACTTCTTCAAGTAGAGATTTGATCTCTTCTTGGATAGCACCTAAGTCTGTACCATCTTGAGTACCAGTATTGTTTGCTTGTACTGCAAGCTCACGAACACGTTGAAGGATAGAGTGAGTTTCAGTCAATGCACCCTCAGCTGTTTGGATAAGAGAGATTCCGTCTTGAGAGTTTTTAGAAGCCATTTCAAGACCTCTGATTTGTCCTCTCATTTTTTCTGAGATTGCTAGACCTGCTGCGTCATCTCCCGCACGGTTGATGCGAAGACCTGAAGAAAGCTTCTCCATGTTCTTTTGGCTAGCACCGTTGTTTGAAGACAAGCGGTTCAGTGTGTTAAGCGCTGCGATATTGTGGTTAATTCTCATTGTTTTGTTCCTCCCTGAATATGTTTTTAGGCACGTCCTTGTGCCTCATTTTTTATAACTGGCGGAGTCTCTAGCGCCTCCTCCCGGCTACATCATTAATATCGGATTGTCTCTGATTTTGTTAATACAAAAATAAAAAAAATCCTCACTTTTTTTGTGAGGATAATGCGGAGATCACATCGCTGGATAACGCTGCCGCTCGATTATTTTCTTCCTGAATGGTCAAATATATTTCTTTCCTGTGAATATCAATATGCTTTGGGGCGTCAATTCCCAGCTTCACTTGGTCACCCTCAACCGCAATGACTTTCACTTCAATATCAGCACCTATTTGAATCGCTTCGTTTAATTTCCGCGATAAAACTAGCATGATTCTCCTCCAATCGGATGCTTTGTCGTATATGGGGAGTCGTGTAAAACGACTTGCTTAGCCAGCATGTTCTTGCGATTCACAATAATAGGAGCCAATAAATTAGCAGTAGTTTTTTCGAATGGCTCTTCCATGGTCAATAATGTCATGACTTCTACGTCTTCAATATTATCGATATCCAAAAGTTCAGCAGTTGATTCATCAAGGTCAAATTCATAATTCTTAAAAAAGATAAACGGACTTACAACGATGAACGCAAGATTCTCTGAAGTGACGGACTGCAGCGCCACGAATGGAGAGTCTTCTGAAAGTGGAAGAATGACGAACTGTTTTTCTTCTAAAAAGCCCGGAATCCCGTTTTCAAAAAGAATGATTTGTTCTTCTTTTACATTCATTTGGCCATGGTATTTAGTATGAATGATCATTGTTCACGATCCTTTTCTTTTTACTTTTCTAGTGATTTTTTCGGGTATTCTACATCTATATTTAAATCAGGGTATTGGAGCATGTCAATCTTAACGTTTCCCGGCATATATTCAACAATCGGCTTATGCGGTTCAGCCTGAATAACAGGCTTTCGCGGCGTAATCTGAACATTAAGCTGTGACGGAGTATATTGTATTTTCACCCTTGAAAGAGAAGGAGCATAATGTTCGCCTAATTGAATTTGGTGCATCTCAGAGTTCCTCTTTGCTTGTGAAGCGATTGGGTTCCCCTTATTTTCAATTCTCATAAGCTCGTCGCCTTCTTCTCCGGTACGGGCTATCCCCTCCATTACATCCTCATGCCCTTGTTGGGCAGCTTCTTCGATTCTTTTGGATATATGCTTTCTGTCTAATTCTTCCCATGCTTGCGTCTGGTCAATCGTGAGTTTTCCCGGGGTCACCGATATTTCCATTTCCGCGCTTGGCTGTTCAATTTCCAAGTCGGCTTGCGGCTGCTCCATTTTTAAGCTGGCAGGCGTCGTTGTTAAACCAATTTTCCCTTGAACACTATGCATAATCAATCTGGGAATTTGCATCACTCTACCTCCTAAACTATAAAAAAAGCGAACTCCTGAGAGCCGCTTACTTTAAAAAGTCGATCAATGTAGGCTGAACAATTTGCGCATTTACAGCCAGAGTAGCCCTGTGCACGCTTTGCTGCGCAATAAATTCAGTTATTATTTCTTCCAGTTCTACGTCTTCATTGTCTGACAACACTTTTGTAGCTGTTTCTTCTTGAGCTGAAAGTCTTGTATTAATCAGTTCAAGACGGTTATATCTCGCTCCAATATCAGATCGTTCTGCACTCATACCGTCAGAAAATTGATCAATATCATCTAAAACGCTGTCCACATCGTCCAAAGAGCCTGAATTAAGTGCTGTCTCAAATGAATTTAGCATTTCAAACACATTTTGTCCGCTTCCAGAAGTACCGCCAAAGGCTGCCTTCGGATCTGAGTTTACCTTTAATGACATATTATCCGATATATTGACAATAACGTCAGCCGTATCAGAAATCGTATAAGTTCCGTCACCGTTGTCTTTAACTGGAGGTGTATCTGAATTAGTGCCATTGAAGATATATCTGCCGTTCACTTGTGTATTAGCAATATTTAAGAGCTGTTCTTTTAATTGTTTTACTTCTACACCAATAGCTTGCAATTCTGCTCCACCATTTGTGTCATTCTTAGCTTGAACAGCTAACTCTCTGACCTTTGACATAATGTCAATTCCTTCAGTAATGTTTGTTTCTGTGTTTTCAAGCCAAGTAAAGGCTTGAGAAGCATTACTTTGGTATTGCTGAACTTGAGATAATTGCGTATTGTACTTTAAGCTTTTCATAGCTACTACTGGATCATCGGAAGCTTTTGAGATTTTTTTTCCGGAAGAAATCTGTGATTGAAGTTTATCCAGCTTTGAGTAGCTTGAACCGATATATCTCAATGAGTTTTGCTGAATCATGCCTTGTGTTACTCTCATTTGATCTACCTACCTTCCCCCGACACCCATGCCATTAATTACTTTATCAAGGATTTCGTCTTGTAACGTTACCATTCTTGCGGCAGCATTGTATGCGTGTTGGAATTGAATCATATTGGTCATTTCTTCATCTAAAGAAACAGCGCTCATTTGCTGACGGTTTATGTCTGCATCATTCAGCTGTGTTTCTGTATTAGATGCCAGCCGATTCGCCTCTTGAGCTTTGATCCCCAGCTCGCCAATGAGACCAGCATAATAATCTAGCACACTCGTTTCTTTTCCGTTAATGGTGATGTCCCCAGTTAACACATTTGCTAAATTCGTTGCGTTTGAATTATCGTTTGCTGCTCCAGTAAGTGAGAAAGCGATATTCGCGCCTTTTGAATCTTTTATGCTGTCAGTGACTTTAATCTTACCTGCTGCGCCTTTTGCCGGCTCAGTTTCACCCCCGGTAAAATCAAAAAAGTCCCCGCCTTGTTCACCGCTCTCTGTCAGACCATTTCGGTGTACTTCATTGAAAGCTTTTGCAAATTCGAGCGCCATATTATCAAAATCTGAAAGCATCTCCGGATATATGCCCTTTTCTTTGCCGTCTGCCGTGACATATCCATAAGACTGTATAAATCCTAACAGTGATCCATTGCTGCTGAACGACTCAGCTTGAACCGCAGTGTCTCCAATTGAAATACTTGTCACTAAGCCCGTTTCATTATCATAGTTAGCTTTCAGCTCTGAAACCTCATAATTTTTTCCGTCCAGAACAGTTCCCAGCGACTGTTTATTTTTATCCAGGATTTCGATCGATACAGTTCCTTCCGAAGAAGCAAGCGCATTCCCGCCTGATTTGTTGTAGCTCACTTTGACATCAACAATTGAAGATAATTTATCAATCAGCAAATCACGTTGATCGTATAAACCATTCGGAAGCAGACCGACTGGTTCTACCTGTGCAATTTGCTTATTGAGACTGTTTAATTGAGATAGCAGTGAATTAACATCTAGTACACTAGTATCTAGTTCTGCTTTTAAATTTGATTGAACTTTTGTAAGGGACTCAGAAATATGATTAAACGTATCAGCAACAGCCTGTCCTTTTTGAGAGACAACAGAACGCGCACTGTCCTCATTTGCATTATTGGATAGTTCTTGCAGAGAATTCCAAAATGAATTTAGCACACTGTTTAATCCGCTGCCACCAGTCTCATTCATAATCCCTTCCATTTGGGACAGGGCTTTAGCCTTCGTGTCATAATATCCAGAACTGTTGTTTTGGAGGCGGTATTGGTAGTCAAGAAAGATGTCTCTGATTCTTTCAACTGACTTGCCTTGTACACCCGTTCCCATTTGTCCCGCAGTTTTTTCTGCATTTTTTGATACAGCAGGGAAATAGTCCGTTGCCTCTAATGAGACTCGCTGTCTTGTATAACCATCAGTATTGGCATTTGCCACATTATTTGCAGTAGTGCTTAACGCTGCTTGCTGAGCGCTTAACGCCCGCCTTGCAGTTTCAAGACCCATAAAGGTAGATGTCATATTCTGAATTCCTTTCTGCTAAGCTTTTGAATCAAAAAGTTTCATCCGGCTGCTCTTTGGAAGCTCAGCTTTAATTGATTTGCTGTAATTGAAATTATTTTCCTTAGGAACCAGCATATCGTACGAAATAGAGATGAATTGCAGCGCGTCTCTCGTCAACTGCCTATTCATCTCATTCACTTCTTTCAGATGTCCGAGAACGTTAGAAAGAGCTTCATATAGTTGTTCCAGCTCTTCCTTTTCACTGCCTGAAGTTTTGGCGATACAAGCAGAAATGGTGTTATTTTCGCTGAATCCGAGAAAGGCGGAAGCCGCTTTGATCCGGTCATCTTCTGTCTGCCCGATAGCTTGAATATACTTTTGTTCCTTTGTCAAAATGTTAGAAAGCTCTTTTGTTTTGCCGGCTTTGAGCGCTTCCGTCTTTTCCTCAGACAGCGTGAGCAGATGCTCATGCAGAACGCAAAGTCGCTTCAATTGTTCAATAATTGGCTTTGCTGACATGGGCTTTCTCCTTTTTTATTGCTTTTTATAAAAATTAATCATATTTTTCGCTATATGATTTGCGTCTACTTTGTATGACCCGTTTTCAATTTGCGCTTTAAGCTGCTCAATTTTTTCCTGGCGTGAACCAGTGACTGCGTCGGATGCATTTTGCAGTTCCTTAGCCTGTGATGAAATTTCAATTTTATCTTTAGGCTGTGCAGCAGTTTTTTGCACCGCTTGCTTTTCATAATTTTTTTGGTATGGATTAACGGATTGTGTTCCAAATTGATTGATTTTCATAGGATTCCTCTCGCTTTCCGTTGCAGTCTTTAAACAATCTAACCCTTTTATCGACTGCGTTTTCAGTTAGTTTAGGGAATCAGCTGTTTTTGGTATTATAGGCATAGTATGTGTCTTTTTTACTATTTTCCCGTTCTGTTTTCAATGCGGATTCTTGGTTCAGATGATCTATTTGATCCTTTATATCGGACTGGCAAGCCTTGCAGAACTTGCCTTCCCTAATCGATGTCCCGCACCTTTCACAAGGGTATGCCAAATTCGGCAGATGAGTGATTTGGATTCGCTTTTGCCTGATGAATTTTAAAATCAGCTCTTCCTCCACACCTGTTTCCTCAGTTATGCGGCTCAGTGTTGATTGCCTGTTTTCCTGTTTCCTTAAAAATTTATACACAGTCTCAAATGATTTTTCTTCTTCCTTAATACACGCCTGACACACGGTTTGCAGCTTCGTTTTTAAAAATAAAGCATTGCATTTCGGACAATTCGCCAGTTCACCCATCATGTTTACTCCTTATTCATTAATATGCCTGCAGTAATTTCTAGACATTATATCGGCACAAAAATTGAATCATTTAGCTTCTCACTAAGGTAAAAGATGACACTGAACCAGCTTTGCCTTTCTCCAATAAACAGCGGGCAGCATAGTGCAAAGTGGCGCCCGTAGTATAAAGATCGTCGATTAAAACGATATCCATACCCTCAACCGAGCTGTTTTTTGTTTCAAAAACATGCTCTGAAAGCAGGCGCTCCGTTTTCTTTTTCTTAGACTGCTTTTCATTATTCAGGCGGATGAGAGGATTGAGGATGGGCCGGTTTAAGCATTCAGCAAGCATTTGTGACTGGTTAAAGCCGCGTTCTGCTTTCCGTTCTTCGCTTAACGGAATGGGAACGAGCACAAGGCGTTTATCTGGATAGACAGCAGAGAATTCTGAGGAAAAGTCATTTTTAAAAGCGCTTATTATTGCTGCATCTCCCCTGAATTTCATTCGGGCGAGCGTTTCTTTCATCATGTCATTATATAAGTAAACAGAACGGTTTTGACTGAGCCTTAAGCCGTCATCTATTCTTGATTTCCATGCCTCGCAATCCGCACACACTTCATGAGCGGTTTGAGGCCTGCCGCAAAGCGGACAGATGGCCCCTTTGATGATCTGTAATTTGTTTCTGCAGGACTGACAGACCCTGTCGTCAGGTTTTAATAAGAATAGTGAGCACCATGAAACAGCTTGAGAAAATTGTGAATCACATAATAGACAGATCAGTTTTTTAGAGCCTCCTCCTGTCTCGTTTCGCATTGATCACTCGGATTCTCCGATACCACAGCAGCTGATTCAGCCAAAATTACAAGCATAGCCGTGTTTTTCTGTTTATCTACCAGCTCAGCTTTCGTATATGCAATCTTTTTTACATCAGTGACGTAAGCTGGTCTTACTTGGTTTAAAGAAAGTGCAAGTACATCATTTTTGCATACTTGGCAAGTGCAGGTCATATGAAGCTGATCCATATATCGGTCAAGAAGTTCTTCCATCATGATTTCTTTTGAATTGACAAGCATTTTTACAGCTCCTCATTAGTTATATGAGTATACTGTATCATGTTTTTAAATATTAACTAGTCTATCAATTTATTTTTTAAAGCCAATTCATTCATTATTTTTATATGTTTTCTTGCCTCTATCATACTCTTTGTTTTTCCGAAGTGAAAATAAATGACATCGCCGTCTGCATGTTCTTTATGCCGTCCTGTCCTTCCCGCGATTTGCACAAGCGCGCTTTCCGTAAAGATGGGCGATTCTGCCCCTAAGATGCCTGTTTGGACCATAGGAACTGTGACACCTCTTTCCAATATTGTTGTTGTGATTAACAGATCAAACTGACCGTCTCGAAATTGCTGCACTTTTTCTTTTCTGAGCTTGTCTTCCGCATGTACAGACGCTGTTCGATAATTCATATTTTTAAAACAAGAAGCAGCCTTTTCCAGAATAGAAATGGACGGAACAAATAAAAAAACGGGCCTTCCTTCTTTTACATGCTGTTCTATCCATCTTTTTACCGCATTTGGGATCTTATTTCGGATTAATTTCTTTTTCCAGTTTCCGCACCATTGAAAGCGCGGTTCAGGCAACGGCTTCCGGTGGTATCTGGCCGGTATGCGAACGGACTTCAACTCACCTTTATATGTTTTTCTTTTTAATTCTTTAGGAGGTGTGGCGCTTAGATAAACAAGCGTACTGTTTTTCTTTCTCGCTTTTTGAACAGCGAATTGAAGGGTTTGATCAGCGGAATATGGAAAAGCATCCACTTCATCAACGATCATGACGTCGAATGCGTCTTTATAGCGCAAAAGCTGATGGGTTGTGGAAATCATAAGCGGAGATAAACGCCCTTTGTCATCACTTCCTCCGTATAGAACTGAAATATCAGCACCCTGAAATGCAGCCTTCAGTCTCGGAGCAAGCTCTAAAACAACATCGGTGCGCGGGGTCGCAATACAAACACGCAGTCTTAGATTTAATGCCGATTCTATACCTTGGAATAATAATTCAGTTTTACCTGCGCCGCAAACAGCCCAAATAAGGAGCTCTTCTTGCTTCGAAATTGCTTCAATTAAGACGTCAGCTGCCTTTTGCTGTCCGCTTGACAGCTTTCCATCCCAAGTCAGTTTTATAGGCTTCCAGTTTGCCTCTGCCTCCTTGCACCAGGAATATAAAGAAATATCCTCACTCACTCTGCCCATCATGACACAAGAGCGGCAGTATACTTTATCTTCTCCTGATGAAATATACGAAGAAAAATACTGTTGATCATTTTGACCGCATCTATTGCATCTATATCCCCATTTATTTTTTGATATAGACTCCTCGGCAGATATATAACCATGCTCGATATGCCAATCAATGATCTCGTCAGAAAATGGGATTTCTGTTTTAAGCAGATGACGGCCCTGAAGCTGCTGCTGCAGTTCTTTAGAGAATAGGCTGTTCGATTCTGATGTCTTAGTCTGCATAGTACGGCCTCCTTGCGAGATATTATGCCGGAATGAAAATATTCTGTCTAACAGCTAAAAAAAGAATATAAAAAAATCTCCGCTTCTAAAACGGAGATTTCATCATTTATTTAAAACACCAGCAGATTCCTATTGCACCTTCACCAAGATGAGTGCCTATAACCGCACCAAAGTAGCTGTTATAAAATTCAACATGCGGATATTTTGCAGAGAGCTCTTCAATAATACTCGATGCTTCTTCTTCTCGATTAGCGTGAATAACGGCAGCTTTCATCGGCATGCCCTTACTCGCGTCTTCATCTAAAAGCTCGTAAATCCGCGAAATCGCTTTTTTGCGTGTACGGATCTTCTCAAAAGGCACAATTACCTTATTGTCAAAATGAAGAATAGGCTTTACCTTGAGAAGACTCCCAATAAAGGCTTGAGCACTGCTTAATCGTCCGCCTCGCTGAAGATGTGTTAAATCATCCACCATAAAATATGCCCGAACGGTTTTTTTCATTTCTTCCAGTTCTTTTATAATATCTTCCGGCGATGACGCTCCATTTCTGATCAATTCAGCTGCTTTCAGAGCATAAAAACCTTGAGCCAGACAGCTGATCTCTGAGTCAAACGGGTATACTTCAATATTATCGACCATTGTATTCGCTACAGCTGCACTGCTGAACGTTCCGCTAATTCCGCTAGAAAGATGAATACTGATCACCGCATCATATGACTTGCCGAGCTCTTCATACAAAGCAACCAGCTCGCCGATCGCAGGCTGAGAAGTGGATGGAAGCTCTGTATGCTTTTTCACTTCTTGGTAAAAGCTTCTCCAGTCCATTTCTGTTTCTTCATGATATGTTTCATCCCCAAAAACAACCTGGAGAGGAATCATGTGTATATGATTTTGTTCACGCATTTCTTTTGGAATATATGCCGTACTATCTGTTACTACTGCAATATTCATAGCTTCGTTACCTGCCTTATCACTTTATGACTCTATTGTAAGGGAAACAGAAGCCTAAAAAAAGACCTGCCTCAAAAAGGCAAGTCCAATTTCATGCTATCTCATTTCTACCCAACCATTTTTAATGGCGACCACCACGGCTTGCGTCCGGTCGTTTACATTCATTTTTTGTAAGATATTGCTGACATGGTTTTTAACAGTTTTTTCACTGATAAACAATGATTCACCGATGCCGCGGTTGCTTTTTCCGTCTGCAAGCATTTGCAGCACTTCACATTCCCGTCTTGTTAAAATATGTAATGGTCTGCGAATCTCTGGATAGACCTCATGCTGAGGATGAGCAGAAACTCCGCTTGTTGCAAGACGTCGGAATTCGTTTACGAGGTTGTGAGTAACCTTCGGGTGAAGGTAAGAACCGCCCTCGGCAACTACTTTAACCGCTTCAATTAGTGTATCAGCATCCATCTCTTTCAGCAGATAACCTCTTGCACCTGTTTTCAGGGCATGTGTTACATAATTCTCGTCATCGTGAATTGATAGAATAATTACTTTAGATTCAGGATACAGCTCTACAAGCTGCTTTGTAGCTTCCACGCCATTTACGTTCGGCATATTGATATCCATGATCACGACATCAGGATGATAGTGCTCAACGATACGAGCCGCTTCATCTCCGTCGTCTCCTTCCGCTACCACTTCAAAGGTAGGTTCAAAATCCAATATCCGCTTAACACCTTCACGAAATAACTGATGGTCGTCGATAATAACAATGTTTACTTTAGTCACAAGCCACGCCTCCTTGTATTATTGTTCTATATACTCTGGTATTCGGTCAATATGCCTTTTGGCTCTATTTTACAAATCATAGTCAAAGAGATAACGGAACCTTAATCATGATAAATGTCCCAAGACCTATTTTTGAATCTATTGTCATGGTTCCTTCCAATAAATCTACTCTTTCTTTCATTCCAAGCAAGCCGAATGATTTGTTTTTCTTCTCTTTCGCTTCCTTCAGGTCAAATCCTTTGCCGTTATCTTTTATCATTAAAATCACAAAATCCTTTGTAATCTCAACTTTGACTGTAATTTCTTCAGATCCAGAATGCTTTAACGCATTGGATACAGCTTCCTGTGCGAGTCTGAAGAGCGCAACTTCAAACTGAGGCGCGAGTCGTTTGTCCTCCGTATCGCCGATGCACTGAAAATGTATTTTCACCTTACCGTTATATTCTTCGGTTGTATATAGATATTTCCGCAAAGTTGGAATCAGGCCTAGGTCATCAAGGGCCATCGGTCTTAAATCATATATAATCCGTCTCACTTCGTAAAGAGCATTCCGCACATTTTGGCGGAGATTTTTGATTTCCTGGAATCCGTCTTCAGCGCCTCGGTCTCGGAAAATCCGTTCAATTAATTCCGATCTCATCATAACATTTGCCAGCATTTGTGCAGGACCGTCGTGAATTTCTCTCGAGACTCTTTTTCTCTCTTCTTCCTGCGCTTCAATAATTCTCAAGCCAAAATCCTGTTTTGCCTGTGCATCGGCAAGAAGCAGCCCAACCTCCCGAAGATCCTGATTCAGATAGTTCAGCACGACCGTAATCTGGCTCACTAGTGATTCTGAGCGTTCGATGATTTCCTGAAGGCCTAACAGTCTGCGTTCCAAATCGTCCCGGCGTTCGCGCAATTGCTTTTCACGCTGCTGGATCATTGTCAGTTCTACTTGCAGCTTATGGGCTTTTTCATAAGCATTGCGGATTTCTTCTTCACTGAATCTATGAAAATTGCGGCTGACCTCGGATAAACGGTTTCGCGCATGGCGGGTTTGCACTTCAAGTTTATCACCAAGCTCGATGACTTCATAAACCTGCTGTTTAATTTGTTTCAGTTCTTCGACCAGCTGTTCATACTGCTGGCGTGACTGCTCTCCGATTTGAAAAACCTCATCCTTGCTCCCGTCAACGGTTTTCAGCATCTTCATCAAAATAGAGTCCAGAACTTTGGAATCCATCTTTGTTTTATTCATAATTTCCCTCCGTCACGGTGTTGTCATATATTTTTATTATAAATGTAATTGATCTGCAAATTGTGTCGAATTATAATGAAAGAATGCGTATATTCTAGAAAAAAACAATTTTATGTACCTTCTTACTCTTTATGATAACAAAATACGCACAAAAATTCTAAAGACTGTACGAATTTGTATAGGCGGTCTTTTATGCTTAGCAGGGGGTCAGCAAGCATGCTGCACAGCTATTTTACTGTGAAAGAAGCAGGAGAACACGAGATTGTTATAGAAAAATCGCGTTTTATCTGTCATTTAAGCCGTGTTTCTACCGAACAAGAAGCACAGGAATTTATACAGAAAATAAAGAAACAGCACTGGAATGCAACTCATAATTGCTCAGCTTACGTAATTGGCGAAAACGATCATATCCAAAAAGCCAATGATGACGGAGAACCGAGCGGCACCGCAGGAGTACCTATGCTCGAGGTGCTAAAAAAACGCGGACTTAAGGATACTTGTGCTGTTGTTACGCGTTACTTCGGCGGCATAAAGCTGGGAGCAGGCGGTTTAATCCGCGCTTATGGGAAGTCAGTGTCTGAAGGATTAAACCATATAGGTGTTGTAGAACGGAAGCTTATGAGGGTTATGCATACTTCCGCAGATTATACTTGGCTTGGCAAGATTGAAAATGAATTAAGGGAATCACCTTTTCTATTAAAAGAAATTCATTATGCAGAAAACGTAGAATTCGAAGCATATGTAGAAGAAAAAGAAACACAATCGTTTTCTGAGTGGATGACAGAGTTAACAAATGGAAAAAGTGATATTACAGAGGGAGAGTTGACGTATCTTGAAAAAGCCGTCAATCACATAAAGGAGACTGAATAATGGCTGAACGCGTTAGAGTGCGTGTGCGCAAAAAGAAAAAGAGCAAACGCAGAAAAATTTTAAAAAGGATTATGTTGTTGTTCGTCCTTGCATTATTGGTAGTTGTAGGTCTCGGAGGATATAAACTATATAAAACCATTAACGCTGCGGATGATTCATACGATGCGCTTTCCCGCGGAGATAAATCAAATCTTCGCAGTGAAGTTGTAGATATGAAGAAAAAACCATTTTCTATTTTATTTATGGGAATCGAAGATTACGCGACAAAAGGACAAAAAGGGAGATCTGACTCTCTTATTGTAGTTACCCTTGATCCAAAAAATAAAACCATGAAAATGCTGAGCATTCCGCGCGATACACGTGTGCAATTAGCAAGTGACACAACCGGCAGCAAAACAAAAATCAATTCCGCTTACAGCAAAGGCGGAAAAGATGAGACTGTTGAAACTGTTGAAAACTTCTTGCAAATCCCAATCGATAAATATGTAACAGTCGATTTTGACGGATTTAAAGATGTTATTAATGAAGTTGGCGGTATTGATGTAGATGTACCTTTCGACTTTGATGAAAAAAGCGATGTGGACGAAAGCAAACGTATTTATTTCAAAAAAGGCGAGATGCATTTAAATGGTGAAAAAGCCTTGGCGTATGCCCGCATGAGAAAGCAGGATAAACGCGGAGATTTCGGCCGTAATGACAGACAGAAACAAATTTTAAACGCGTTGATCGATCGGATGTCCAGCGCAAGCAATATTGCAAAAATTGATAAAATCGCAGAAACAGCCAGTGAAAACGTAGAAACCAATATTCGCATTACTGAAGGTTTAGCCTTACAGCAAATTTACAGCGGCTTTACCAGCAAGAAAATTGACACGCTGTCAATTACTGGTTCTGATTTGTATTTAGGGCCTAACAACACGTATTATTTTGAACCGGATGCTGCGAATCTGGAAAACGTCAGAAAAACGCTTCAAGAACATCTAGATTATGTTCCTGATACGAGCAGTTCAAGCACTGACAGCTCCAGTACCGATGGCTCAACATCAGACAGCACTGGCAGTTCAAGCACTGACGGAAGCACTGCAACAGACGGCACTACGAGCGGAAGCGGCTACACAAATGACAGCAGCACAAGCTCAAACGGCACAACAAATTCAACAACTGACTCATCATATTGAAAAAAAGCCCGGTCCTTTAACGGATCGGGCTTTTTTGCGCAGAAAAAACACCGGCTCATAGTAGAACCGGTATTTTTAATTTCTTTTCACAAGACGTTTATAGAATTTTGTAAATGGCTTAAAACGTTCATTCACGAGTCCCGTAACTTCTGCTATTATTTGCATAAATATAATTAAGATAAAGATAATAAACAGGGAAAGCCAAATTGTAGCGCTTTTCAGCACGATTGCACTGATGCTGAAAATAAATCCAATCAGATAGATGACAATGACCGACATCCGATGTGAAAGGCCAAAGGCCATCAGCCTATGGTGAATATGTGATTTATCGGGCGCTGAAATCGGCTGTTTGTTTAGTATCCGTCTTATGATTGCAAATGTTGTGTCAAAAATCGGCACGCCTAATATAATAATCGGAATGACAATACTGAACAATGTTACGCTTTTATACAGCCCTAACAATGAGAGAATGGAAATGACATACCCTAAAAACAGTGATCCCGTATCCCCCATAAAGATTTTTGCCGGATGAAAATTGTAGAACAAAAATCCGAGCGTACTTGCGATAACAACTAATGAAAGTGACAGAATGAGTACTTTTCCGCCAGATAGCGCCATAACTGCAATCGTGGACAGGCCGATAACAGAAAGACCTGCCGCAAGGCCGTCCAATCCATCAATCAGGTTCATCGCGTTTGTGATGCCGACAATCCATAATACAGTCAGCGGATATGCCATCCAGCCCAATTCAAATCGCTCAGCTAAAAAAGGTACTGAGAAAAAGTCCATTTTTAAGCCTGTGCTTACAATCATAATAGCTACGGCTAATTGAATGATAAATTTAACTTTTGCGCTTAATTGATATTTATCGTCAAGAATTCCCAACACAATAATGATAAATGCCCCGACTGTGATAGCCGTCATTCTTGTTTCTGTGTATATACCGGATACAAGCACACCTGTAACCACCCCGATAAATATGGCCAGCCCGCCCATTCGGGGCATGATTTTATCATGTACTTTTCGATTGCCGGGCTGATCAACTGCACCTATTTTAATCGCAATCCTTTTTACGATTGGGGTTATGATTAAAACCGTTAGCAGCGAGACAATAAACGCAACAACAATGCGAATCATGCGTTCGTCAAGCATAAAGAAGTCTCCTTTGGAATTATATGAAGTCTTTATTTATATAGAGAACCGTTCCTTCCATTATACCTTCTCCTTAGTTATTATAACAAGCTTCATCAAAAAGAAACACGTATAATCAAAAAACGCGCATCCCAATTAAAGGACTACGCATGTTTTTGAATACCTGTATATTTCATGATTTGTTTGAATAAAACATTCCAATCTTGTGTGCGGGCAATGTTTCGCCGCATCTCTTTGTATGTCTCGTCTCCGTCTTTTTCAAGCACTTTCTCGCACGCAGTTATAAAATCATTATGGTCATTGCCTTCCATATATTCGTAAATATACGGCTTTTGCATTTTAGAAGTTGACGGAAGGTTAGAGCCGACGACCGGCTTTCCTGCTGCTAAAAATTCAAATAGCTTAAGCGGGAAAACCGCTTGGTTATAGGATGACTTTTTATAAGGCATAATACCGACATCAATCAGTTCCATAAAGTGCGGAACTTCTTTCGGATCTGCCGGCCCCGTCCATATCACATTGGAAAGCTTCAGAAGCTCTTGAAACGCTGTGTCACCATTGGTGGCGTCCGGGCCGACCCATAAAAATGTCCAATCGGGTTTTCTCAGAGCCGCTTCTTCAATCAATTTAAAATCCAGCTTTGGTTTAATCCCGCCGATAAATCCCAGTACAGCCCCCTCTCTTCCCTGCAAGATGCTTCGATCGGGAACCGCTTTATGTTCTGAAAACAGGTCATATTCAACACCGTTTTCAACGGTATGAACCTTTTCTTGTCCCGCTGTCAGCTTTTTGTCAACTTCATTGTGCAGGTACTCTGATGAACAAGTAATGGAATCGGCACGCTCGATAATTCGCAGCTCCGCTGTTTTGATGACTTTCCGCCTGAACTCGGAAAGCATATTGGAACGTCCGCTGATCGGCGCCGCCCACAAGTCACTGCAATCATAAATCACCTGATCCCAAGGATACAGGGAAGACAGCAGCGGGAATCCGGGAAACGTGTACCATAAGCAGCAGCGTTCACCTCTGGCTGAAGCGGATTTCAGCTCTTCTAATAAAGGTGAGAGCTTATGCTTATAAAACACATCGGTATACCGTCCGAAGCGAAACATTTTCTTTTGCAGCAAGTCCTTTACGGCAAACTGCCGGATGCCGGAGTGAACTTGCTGAAATTCCATCCTTTGGGTGCGCGGAGCCGGGCAGACCCAGATGACTTCCTTTGTTTCTTCCTGAGCAGCTAAAAATTCAGCCAATCGATGCCGTCTGTACCTCAATTGATCTTTTCCCCATTCAGCAGTAGCCACGATGACGTGAATCATTGCTTTTGTTTCCACCTTCATCACCTTTTCTCTCTGTTTGCGGTTATAGTCTTTTTTTCACCGCGTTTTTCGCATATTGAACAAAACACCATGTCGCTTTCATTAAATGGAGCCGTTCGATCTCTCTGTAGACAAACCATGTTTTTTTTGCAGCCTTCCATTTGTTGCTTGAAATCGAATTATTGACAAGCCGGTATTCAGCTAAACACTCATTCATTCCGTATGCTGTAAAACCCTTTTTTAAAAGAGACAGCCATGTTGCCAAGTCTTGCCTCGTTCTAATATTCGGCATTTGGATCTGTCCCGTCTGTTCCCTGTCAATCATCACCGTTAGACAGCCGATAATGGTATTTTTAAGAGCATCATCATATGTCAGGCTTTCGGGAGCATGAATGAATTTATCCATCGGCACCCCGTCCTGCGACATTAAACTGTAGCCTGTAAAGGAAAACGCGCAGGACCGCTCCATCATAAAATCAAGCTGCCTTTTCAGTTTGTCTTTTTTCCATTTGTCATCACTGTCCAAAAATGCCACATAGCGTCCTTGAGCATGTTCCAGCGCTTTATTTCTTGCTATCGCGGCTCCGCTGTTCTCTTCCAGAAAGATCACATGAATTCTTTCATCTATCTTCTCATACTGCTTTAAAATGTCGCGTGTGCCGTCCGTTGAGCAATCATCCACGATAATCATTTCCCAATGAGGGTGGCTCTGATCTAACACTGAATGAATCGTGTCTTCAATATAGTCACGCGCATTATAAGAAGGTGTAATGACAGATACGAGAGGTTTCCAGTTGGTCATGATCACATCTCCATCGTATGATTTTAAAAGGACTCTCTGAAAAATTCAGGAATGACAACGAACATAAAGGCAATCGTTATGCCGATCAGAACGCCCAGAACCGCTTTCTTTTTCGGGGACATTCCTCCGCCTGATGCCTCACTTACGGTTTCAGAATCAACAGCACTGGCCGCTTTCAGATTAAGCTGTGTGTTTTTCAGCTCATACAAAAATCTTTCTTTATCCACCTTGGAATCCTCGCTCACCGTTTCACCTTCCAGCGCGTCTATGCTGCGGCGGATGACGGCTTCTCTTTCCTCAAACAGCTTTTGGTCGTTTTTGAGAAAGGTGGAGGAAACAGCGTTTAACACCGATTCGGTTCTTTCCTGATCCTGGTCGGCATAGCTCAAAGACAGTAAAGACTTAGACTCCGATTTCACGGTGAGCTTCTCTTTGATCTCCGCAAGATCTTCATCTTTTTCGTCAGGAAGCGCCTCCTTCAAAAAAGCATCACTCCTCAGCAGGAGCGGAATCTCTTCTGTACTGTTATAAACCGGATGATCATAGCTCCCTACAGCTAAAGTAACCTCAGCTGTGTAACTCTTTTTATCCGCGATTTGGGACGGCAGTATATATCCCGCCGCACCTAAAATAAGCGGCACTAATATAATCCAGATGATATTTTTCTTTATGCGCCGGGCTAATCTTATCACTATATCCTTCATATAAGTCTCCCTGCTTTTTTGTAGTCTGTTTACCGGTATATGGGCTCAAGCTGCTGCCTGGATCGCCTTAAGACATTCACCGCGGCGATGACGAGCGCCAGAAATACCCAATGGAAAAATAAATTTGAGACAGAGCTTGGGCTGATGCTGGATACCAGAAAACTGACCATAGCTGTGATGAGCCCTTCTGTGATCAGTCTTGACTGATTTTCCATTTTTCTTTCATAAAACTTGTAAAGCACCCATATCAGGTATAAATAAATGGCCAGATAGCCGAGCATGATAAGCAAGCCGAAGTTTGCCAGAATCTCTACCAGCCAATTGTGCACCTCTGTCACATTGTCAGTATCATATAAAGCATGATGCTCAAGATAATAAGACACATTGCCTGCGCCCACTCCGAATCCGTATGAGTCAAGGAAGAAGTGCCATGCGTTTTTTAACAGATTGGCTCTGGCCACATTGGACGGAAGCGTCTCTTGGAATGAATGAGACGTCTGAGGAGCCAGGAACAGCTTCCAAAACACTGCGAAAATCCGGCTGGCAAAAAGAGCCGCAAAGACCGCAATTCCTGCTGCCGACAGCCAAATAGCGATTTTTTTCAGAACAGGCGGCAAGACAATAAAAATGTAGACGGCTATTCCCGCAAAAACGCCCAGCAGGCTGGCTCTGGAACCAGTCGCAAAGATTAAATACAATGTACCAAGCGAGAGCACAAGGCCAATTCCCTTTAAGTAACCGTTCTTTATGTTTTTCACCATTGCGATGTAAAAAAAGAAACTGATCGACAAAAATGTCGCAAAATCATTTTGATTAAAAAAGACTGAGGTCGGATAATGCTGCTTATATTCCGGTCCGCTGTACAAAGTCGAACTCGGGAGATGATGATGCGTGATATGATTGTAAAAACCGATGATCATCAGAAATACCGTCATCACCAGCCAGATGGAATAAATAATCATCAGACGTTCCATTTTTTGCACATACATCACAATAAGATAAATAAAAAATATCCCCATCGCCAGCAGGGCTAAATATTTCAGACCGTCTGTAACTGATTTGGCCCATAGCAAGGAAACAAGGCCATATAAAAACCAAAAGGCGAAAAAGAGCAAAATCCCTTTTACTTGCAGCCCGTTCCACTTTTCAATATGTGTTCGGCTCCGCAGTACCCCCACAAGATGGAGGCAGCCGGCGGCGATGAGCAAAAGCCGATAAAGAAACAAACTAAAGAATCCAAGATGAATCGCGAAAAAAGCATTATTTAAAAAAGTGCAGGCAATCAAAATATAGATGACGGCCATAAACAGCTGTTCTTTTGTTGTAAATGATGCTGCAAGCGTCAGCGCAAACAGGCCGATAGCCAATACAGCGAGAACGGCAGCCATCTGCGTAAGACCTGTATCTGTGCGGATGGCTCCCAGCAATAGGACGATCCCCAATATGACAGCGGCCAGTAACGCAAGCGTATGAACCGCTGAACGTTTGATACTCACATGCTTAACCCCTTTCCTGATGTTTCAGGAGCCGGCGGCCGAGCCTAAGCAGCCGGCACTTCAAACAAGTAACCCTTTTTCTTTTTATAAATTGACACTCCCCAAATCCTTAGCCAGTTCTTCCATTGGCAAAGCCGGAAAGTAGCGGTCGGAAGGTTCTGTTCCCCGAACCGCAGGACGGCCGATGGAGTGATAAATGTATCCCGCAGCCTGCATTTCTTCAAGTGAAAATATATTTCTGCCATCGATGATGATTGGCTGTTTTAAAAGCATTTTTGCTTTTACAAGCTCCATTTCTTTTACTTCCGGCCAATCAGTCAAAATAAGGCACGCGTCGGTTCCCTCCATCGCAGCATACACATCAGTGTAATACTCGGTCTGATCGCCAAGGACTGCTGATGCCTCCGGAATGGCAATCGGATCATATGCTTTCACTTGTGCGCCCAGCTGCTGCAGCATTGGAATGATATCGAGAGCTGGAGCGGACCTCACATCGTTTGTATTCGGTTTGAAGGCCAATCCGAGCACGGAAATGGTTCTCCCTTTTATGCTTCCCATCACAGTTAAGAGCTTATCTACAATGTGAACGCGCTGCTTTTCATTTGTCTCAATGACGGCTTCTATGAGCTTAAATGGATATCCGGCCGTTTTGGCAATTTGAAGCAGTGCGGTTGTATCCTTAGGAAAGCAGGAGCCTCCAAACCCAATACCCGCTTTCAAGAACTTTCTGCCGATCCGGCTGTCGAGCCCGACGCCGTCAGCAACTTTTGAGACGTCCGCGCCGACTCGCTCGCAAATGTTCGCGATATCGTTAATAAACGAAATCTTTGTAGCCAAAAATGCATTTGCAGCATATTTAATCATCTCTGCACTTTCTAAATTCGTTTTAATAACAGGAGCATGAAAAGGCTGATGCAGTTCCTCTATGATGGAAGCGGCTTTATGACTGGTTGACCCAATGACGGCACGCTCCATATTCATCGTGTCATGAATCGCTGAGCCCTCCCGAAGAAATTCAGGGTTGGATACAACATCAAAGGAGCATCTTCCCTTCGAAGCTTTTTGAATGATAGATTGAACCAGTTTTCCAGTACCGACTGGGACTGTGCTTTTATTGACAATGATTTTGTAGCCGGTGAGATGTTCACCGATCGTTTTCGCAGCCGCTTTGACATACGTTAAATCAGCTTCGCCTGTTTTAGACATCGGGGTCCCGACTGCAATATAAATAATGTCTGAAGCCCGAATGGCAGACGGAATATCGTTAGTAAAAGACAGGCGCTGTTCTAACACATTTTTTTCAACTAAATCTGCAAGCCCTGGTTCATAGATTGGGATTACTCCGTTTTTCAGACTTCTGATTTTTGATTCGTTGATATCACAGCAAATCACTTTATTTCCGATTTCCGCAAAGCAGGTGCCTGATACGAGTCCTACATATCCTGTTCCAATGACAGCAATTTTTTTCACAGCCCTCATCCCTCTCCTGTAAATTCATCTTCCTATTTATATTGGTCGCAGTTACTTACGATTAAACAGGTGTTTTCAGAACCATCTGATACTGATCATACAGCGCCCTGGCATTTTTCCCGGCGTCATATTGAGTGTGAATGATTTGATATAATTCATCTGCCACTTCCGGCTGCCATATTTGATCTTGTGCGTATAAAGAGATCGTGTTTGCTAAGGCTTGAGCTGATTTCGGTTCAATCAGCAAATGCCGGTGCTTTCCGAATAATGAAGCCACTCCACCGACATCTGTACAGATGACAGGAACCCGCAGTGCCAGCGCCTCGATCACAACAGTCGGCATTCCTTCGCTATAAGAAGGGAGTACAAACATATCTGCGGCGAGCAAATACTCTCTCACCCTGTGATTCGGCACTTGGCCTGTTACAATATGTCCCTTTTGCATCAGCAAAGATTTTGCGGGGCCGTCTCCCACAAAAACAGCTCGAGGCGCTTCCTCCATCATCTCAATGGCTTCTGACAATTCAAAAATGCCTTTTTCCTTAACGAGCCTGCCCACATAGACAGCAAGGCGATGGTCAAGCGGGAGCCCGAGGTTTTTTCTGATTTCTTCTTTTGTCTGATCATTTTCCTGAAAACGGCTGAGCTGTATGCCGATCGGTAAAACCGTACTGTCAAAGCCGGAAAGTTTTTTGGTTTCTTCCTGAAGCTTTTCGCTGACTGCAAGAACTGCGGATGCGGAACTAACCGCAGTTTTGAAGGCTTTAAACGCGCCTTTGCTGTAGTGAGGATAGACATTCACATCACTGCCATGCAAAGTTAAAATATACGGAATCCCGATTGTCTTTGACACGACTGCCGCAGCCCCGCCCGACGGCATAGCAAAGTGCGCATGGATCAGATCAGGGTTCAAATCATGCTGTTTAATGGTTTTTAAAACAGCTGCCCCAATGCGCCGGTGTGGCTGAGCCCATTTCAGCTGGCCGGGAACAGCGGGATAGAAAGGCCGGTAAACCGGGATTCCTTTCCGTATCTCATATTCTGGTCTGGCATCCTTTTTTCGGTATGCCTTTTTCAGCATACGGACAGGCGCAGGGTGAAAAGGTCTTGGGCATATCACGGTGATATCCAGCCCGAGCTTCAGCAACTCTTGCACCTGTGTTTCATGAAACACACCCTCGCCGGGTTTCAGACTGCTTGGATATACGCTTGTGATCCACAAAATCTTCATGACAAACGTCCTTTTCTTAGTAGTTTGCTTTTCATCTGAGGGTACGCTTTACCCAAAAGAAAGAGATAGCAGAGCGCCCCGGCCGCCACTGAAATTGCCAGCCTCATTTCCGCCTGCAAGCTGAAGCGTTCTGTTCCTAAACTCGCGCCGAACGCGATAACGGCCATACCCGCTGTGATCAGAAACGGCTTCATAACGGCTTTAAAATAAGCTGAAAGATTGAGCTTAATGACATATGCCAGCAGCCAGCGACCGATTAGAAAATTGAAAACGCTGATGACGGCATATACCCAAGCGACAGTCAGAAGATTGCCCGTCTGAACAGCTGCAAACAGCGACAAACCATACAGCAGCATGACGCCGGAGTCCCAATAAAAAGCCAAATCCGCTCTTCCTTTAGCAAGAAGCACAGAACCATTCGGATTCATCAGCACCCTGAGTATCCCGACGATGGCAAGAACATTCAGAACAGGGACAGCAGCAAGCCATTTTTCTCCGAAAACAGCTGCGATAAAGGCGTCTGATACGGATACGAGCCCGATTAACAGCGGGAACGATACAAGCGCAAGCATTTTTGTCATATTCAGAAAGCCTTCTCTGATCACGCTGTTTTCGTATTTGTTTTTGGCGAAAATGGGAAACGCGACCCGCGTCACAATCGGATTAATTTTCAAAACCGGAATGGTGACAATCTGGTAGGCAAGATTATAAATGCCCAGCGCTTCGGCACCGATAAACCGGCCGATTAAGATCATATCGATGTTCGCTCCCAGCCTGTTCACAAGACGGGATGAAAGCTGAAAGGCTCCAAAGGAGAAGAACTCCTTCATTCCCCTTAGATCAAAAACAAAGGATGGGCGCCATTTTTTTTGGTATACAGCCCAGAATAGAATCCCTTTACTGGACTGCAGCAGCACCTGAGAAACCACGTACGCCAAAATCGCATCCGTCATAAAAACCGCTATCGCTAAATATCCGAAGGACAATACATTTGAAAAAATCTCTATTTTGCTTAACGTATTAAATTGCAGCTCCTTCTGCAGCATATACTGGTACTGCTGTCCGATCGGAGCTACCAAAAACATAATCCCCAAAATCCTGATGAGAAACACAAGCTCTTCTCTTTGATAAAATCCCGCAATGACGGGACTGCACACATATAAAAGCACAAACAGCAAAATGCCGGTCATAATGTTCAGCCAATACAATGTTGACAGCTGGCGCTCCGTGGCGTCATCTCTTTGAATTAACGCGGCGCCAAATCCCATATCAAGCACAATCTGGGCGAATATTGTAACCGTTGTGATCATGCCGACGAGTCCAAATTCCGTTAAGGTCATCATATTTCCAAGCAAGGCAAACTGAACGATTTGAATGATTGTAATACAGATTGTTGAAACACTTGTCCACTTTGCGCCGCTCATGATTTGTTTTGTAATACTTGGCATCATATTCCCTACTTCTTTTTAAGCTCAGTTTGATGGCGAATGCAGATGTTTATCTTGCACCATCACCTGTCAAGACTACTTTACAAGTTTTTAACATAATTTTTAATTCCAACATGAAAGTCAGATTGCGAATGTAATATAAATCAAATATAAGCTTTTCCTTCGGCGTCATGTCGTAACCGCCGTTCACCTGCGCCCAGCCGCTCAATCCCGGTTTGACAGCCAGACGCTGTGTAAACCCCGGAATCTCATTCTGGAACTTTTCCGTAAACACTGGACGTTCCGGGCGAGGTCCAATCATGCTCATATCGCCTTTCAGCACATTAAACAGCTGAGGAAGCTCGTCAATTCGCGTTCTTCTGATAAATGCTCCAATTCGTGTCACCCGCGGATCCTGCTTCTGCGCCCAAACTGCCCCAGACTTCTCGGCATCTATTTTCATGGAACGAAGCTTATAAAGCTTAAAAGGTTTCCCGCCTTTTCCTACACGCTCCTGCGTATAGATGGCAGGCCCCGGCGTCTCCAAACAAATCAATATTGAAAATACCGCAATCATTGGCAGCGCAACTACCAATCCAATCAGCGCAAACCAAATATCCATCACGCGCTTTACTGCCAAATAACGAGCCGTTTTTTCTGATAATGCAAATGATGCTTGCTGCACTGAGAATTCGCGACTCACATTCATGCTTTTTTCTGCACCCACTGACACACACCTCACGATTTGTTTGGGATGTTATGATGACCTATGCCAGTCAGTTTAGCAGACGGATGTTAATTGGTTGTAAATGGATTGTTAAGAAGTGTGAATTTGTTATTTTTTCTGACATTTCTTTGTTAACTTTTTATTGTTTTTGACACTTTTTTTAAAAACTAAGCATTTTGTATAAAAAAAGAGACAAACCGTTTTACATCGATTTGTCTCTTCAATAGAAGCATTTTAATATTGAAAGTAAAATTTTGATTTAGAGGTTGTCAGCTTGTATTGAACCTCAACCGTTTTTCTAAAAAACAACATAAAGCTTTGTTCCGCGTTCTTTTTATCTAGGATAATCGCTTGATTATCCTCTTTTGCACTGATTTTATTATTTGATGTATTTATCGCAAATTCAACTAATCGCTGGTCTTTTTTAACATTAGACAATTGGTCAAGCAAACCCTGAATATTTATCGTTAATTTAGTGCTATCAGGCTCTAAATCAACACGTTTTATCGGCAATGAGATTTCAGACTGGCCGGTATTTACAATAATTTTCGAATGATTTGGCAGACAGATTTGTTTACCGCTAAAAATAAATGATAAATCTTTTGTTTCTGCTTCATAAGAAAGTTCAGCTTCTGTATAGGCATGTTTCTTTATATCAATCGAAAGATTATCATAATTCATTGTAAAATATGGTCTGGCGCTATAGACAAACAAAGCATTATGACCCAGATACATAGCTTTTGTTGAATATTTGTAAGAAGCTCGATTATTCCCTACTCTTGCTCTAAGTTTGTAGCTGTCTACTGATGATTCAATGAAGAAATCCCAAACTCCTAAATCTTCTTCAGCAGATGCAATCTCATCAAACAGACATTCAAATGCAAATGTTGAATTATCAAATGAAACTGGCGAAATATACTTCTCCGCCTTAGTATTGCGATGAACAAATACGCCAGTAAGAGATTGGTTTTTGTTCGTTTCATCATCCAACAATTTGTGTTTAATTGTTCCTTGAATGCTGAGCATACGGTCACTAAATTCAATATTCTTCAGATAATGTTCAAGTTTGTTTTTATAATTTACTTTTAATAGCTCTTCAGAAACTTGATAACGCTCTAAGCTAGGGTAACGTGCAATAAGATTACCTTCATGCACCGTACAGAACTTTTTGATGTCTTGTTCCTCACGCTCATACTGGGTTAATCCTTGTAAATCATTATTCCGAATAAACAGAAGCCGTAATTTGATATGCGGTAATACAAACTGATCAGCCTCTTCAGGGACTGCATGAATAAATGATGAGAGATATTGAAACCATTCTGCTCTTTCTTTCTCATTTTTCATTTTGATCGTGACATTTTTTGTCCGAGAGAAATCGAAATGCCTATTTAAAAATACTGCCATCAGCTTAATTTTTCTCTCTTCTTCCAAATCACTTGCTTTGATTGCAGAGATAATATCTTCCATTGCTCCATAAAAATTTTCTGGAGGAACATAAGCAACACTCATATGTTCGCCGTCTCTTTTGACCAGATAGTAATAATCATAGTCAGCTGAAACAGATATCTTCTTTGCTTTCAGATAAGCATTCATCGTGAAGACTTGATCCTCTGCTGCTTTTATGTGAGTAGGAAACGTTAAGTGATTCTCTTTTAAAAGTGAAGCTTTAAATAGTTTTTGAGGTCCAAGGGTAAACACGATTTTGGAATCAACCAAATCAACATCCGGATTTGTTTCCTTAAACATCGATTTCGGTACTCCTCTTCCGTTTATCCCTTTTAATTTTCCTAAAGTAATATCAGATTGATTCTCTTTTGAAAAATTATACCATCTCAACAATGCTTCACTGCCTAAATAATCATCGGAATCAACAAATAAAATGTACTCACCTTTGGCAATTTTTATTGCGTCATTCCGCGGAGCACCTGGTCCGCCTGAGTTTTCCGTTCTTTCAACAACAACAATGTTTTCATATTTCTGTTTATATTGATTCAATATGTCTAAAGACGAATCCGTAGATTTATCATCGACACATATAATCTCATAATCCTCTTTAGGCATTGTTTGATTAACTAAGCTGTCAAGACATTCAGAAATAAGATCTTCAGAATTATATACAGGTATAGCAATGCTTATTTTCATCGATTACCTCACTACCCTACTGGGTCAGAATAAATATTTTGATTCATTTCATTATAGCAAAAACAAATATCAAAAAAAATATACCTAAGTTTAAATTATGTTAAACTTTTACAAGGTAGGCTCATTTCAAATTCATTTTACCGTATAAAAAAGCTTGCCAGCAATTCCTGATAGGTTTGCCGACAAGCCGTATCCAAGTAAGTACTTATCTTTCTAGTAATAGCCGATAATTCCCTCATATATCGCTTGCGCTGCTTTTTCTTGGTATAAAGCACTCTTTAACTTACTAGCGTCATTTGCATTTGATATGAATGCCAGCTCCACTAAACTGCTTGGCATCGTCGACTCTCTGATCACATGGAAGTTTCCGATTTTCACGCCGCGGTTTTGAGTATTCAGCGCTTTATAGAGCCGGTTTTGTATTTCTGTCGCAAGGCGTTTACTGTTGTCTGACTCATACTTTGTATAATAGTATGTTTCTGTTCCAGTAGCAGCCGGGCTCGCTGAATTGGAGTGAATACTTACAAACAGGTTAGCATTGTTGCTTTTGGCTTTTGCAACACGTTCAGAAAGCTCTAAGAATACGTCCGTTGATCTGGCCATAATCGGTATAGCTCCGCCTTTAGAAAGTTTGCTGTTTACGAGCTTTGCAACGGCAAGGTTAACGTCTTTCTCCTTTAATCCGTTCCCGACCGCTCCGCTGTCGTATCCTCCGTGTCCAGCATCTACAAATACCTTTTTACCTACCATTACATTTTTAAGCTGGTTGACAACATTTGTTGTAACTGAAATGGTTCCCCCAAGTACAGTGAACGTATTCTTGCTATTTGACCCGATGGCTGCTCTTGTAGCAGTCGGCAGTGAACCGGCATCCGTAAATAACATCGGACGATTTTGCTTGGCCGCCAGGACAGAACCCGCTAAAGCATCGGCATATGTATAGCCATTGCTGACAAAAGCGGCTTTTGATGAAGAATAATACTTTTTCGCTATGTTTGCAGCGACCTCGAAACGGCTGTTTCCGCCGATTCTTGTTGGAGAAGGAAGCTGGCTGTAAACACTTTTTGAGACACTGATTTCACCACCGACCACTATAGTCGATGACGTTCCTTTACTGCTCATCGCATTTTTTGTCGGTGTCGGAATTGAGCTTGCCGTTGTTAACAAAATCGGAATTCCATTGCGTGCAGCATAAGAACCGATTGCCAGACTGTCAGCATATGCCGTTCCATTTGCGATGACTGCTTTAGAATTTGAAGACAATTTCTTAGAGATATTTTGGGCAACCTCATAGCGGCTTCTTCCGCCAATACGTTCCACTGTGGAAACACCCAGGTTTTTCATTTCACTTACAACATTGTTGGAAACACTGATCGTTCCGCCAATTACGATGACCTTGCTCGGTTTGAGCTGGCTGATTCTGTTTTTAGTCGGCGCAGTCAGTTTAGATGATTCAGTTAATAGAATAGGAGCATTGTATTTATAAGCCAGAGGAGCTGCAGTTAATACATCGGCATAGGCTGTTCCGTTCGCCACAACAACTGTGCCCGCGCTGCTCCAGCCTTGTTTTGAAACATTCACAGCAACTTCATATCTGCTTGCTCCATCCAATCTTGTGACAGAATTGGCCGCAAAAGCACTTGGTACAAACAACACGACTC
Source organism: Bacillus sp. FSL K6-1012 (assembly GCF_037964915.1). Classification (NCBI taxonomy): domain Bacteria; kingdom Bacillati; phylum Bacillota; class Bacilli; order Caryophanales; family Bacillaceae; genus Bacillus; species Bacillus sp. FSL K6-1012. Next base: position 3,688,421 of record NZ_CP150175.1, read on the forward strand.
CCAATATCAGGATTGGTATGCTTTTAAGAAAGATCCGCAAAGATAGTCCCTCCAAAGATTGATAATGATTCATACATCAAATAACGAACGAAGGAGGCAGCAGCGCCTCCCTGAACTTCTATCAATCTTTTAATAGCTTGATAGAGTCGTTCCCGGATAGTAAAAACTTAAAATCGTTGTATATGATTGCCCGGCAGCAGCTCTGGCATTGGCCCCGTACTGACTCATGCCTATACCGTGTCCGTAACCTTTACCGCTAATGATAAAAGCACTTGTATTGCTTGAGACAGACGCATATGTACTCTTCATATTTGAAGCGCCAAGCATTGTTCTAAGCTGTGTCGTCGGTACAGAAATTGTCGCTGTTTTTTCACTCAAACTTCCATTCGAAAGGATGTAACCATTTGATTTCTCTTTTGCGAAATATGAAAATGTTACATCTGCTGTTTCCGGACGCTGGCCGGCTGTTTTTGCCGTGCTGAATTTCACACTGGAAATTTTCGTGATTTTGATAGACTCGGCATTGCTGTATTTATTTTTAATAAACCAGCTTTTCAAACCGCTTAAATAGGCAGAGTTTGTTTCATTTTTAGAGTTCCACCACGATCCCGGGCTTTTTAGATTCAGACTGCTTTTATCCAGCTGGGTTTTGTTTAATGACAGGGACCAGCTGATTTGCGGGTCGTACGTATCTTTTTTGGCGATTAAATAAGGAAGCTGGCTGCTCCAGACCTCGCTACTCGCTTCTGTATATCCGCCGTTACTTGATGAATACGTAGCTGAAATCAAATTCCCATTGTATTTCAAGACTTTTCCTCTTGTGGATTCTACCACTTCAGAAGTCTTCGAATTCCAGTCATAGCCGCCGTATACCTGAAAAGCAGTAGTATCCTTCACTTCTTTTCCGGCCGAGCTGATGGAATAGGTTCTCGCTGCGACAGCTTGAGCCTTTAGCGCCTCTTTCTGCCAGCTTGCCGGCATTTCGTGCGGAACAACACCCTTTAAATAATCCTCAAAAGGGATATCCACGTTGATCGGGCGAACGTACTTACCGGACTCAATCGTAAATTTCATGTTTCCGAGATACGGCGTTCCATTCAAGCTAATAGAATTTGTTGTTGCGTATTTTTTAGGCTTTGCGGTAAAAGAAGTACCTAAAGTTTTAATGGCAGTGCTGTTTTTATAGAGTACTAGGTTCCCGCCGGACAATTTAACTGAATACCCTGTCCCCGCAAAGGTATCAGCCAGGTTATTTTTCAGCGAATCACTGATGGAGATGCTTCCTCCAAGCAGAGCAAATGACTGTGTCCCTTTTTCCGCCACTACATCAGCGACTGGTGACGGCAGGCTGCCGGATTCAACAAGCAATAAAGGACTTCCCTGCTTTGCTGCAAGCACAGACCCCGTCAATGCATCCGCAAAGGTTTGGCCGTTCGACAAGAAAACCTTTGTTGCTTTCATATTTAATTCTTTTACGATATTGGCAGATACTTGATAACGGGAAACCCCGCCAATCCGTTTCACAGTCGCTTGTTTTTTTAATGTGGTTTCCACGCCAGTGCTGACACTCAACGGACCGCCGACGATTGTAACCTTGCTCGGAATTTTATAATCGCTGCGGATGTTATTGTCTCCCGCAAGTAATATCGGATAACCGTTCATTGCAGCATATGGCGCAATTGACAGGGCGTCTGTAAAGACCATGCCGGTTGCCACTACAGCTTGACTGTAATTCCCCATGCGGTCGGCGATGTTTTTAGAAACCTCATAACGGGTAGCCCCGCCAATCCGATCAATAGAACCATATTTTTTCAATGTGTTTTCTACATTTTTAGAAACGCTTATTGTCCCGCCAATAATGAGGATATTATCAGGGTTTAATTTCGCAATTTCGCTTTCTGTTTTAGGTGTTAAAGAATTCGCATCTGTTAACAGAATCGGAGCATCGTATTTTTTAGCCAGCGGTGTTGCTGAGAGCGCATCCGCAAAGGCATCTCGGTTCACAATGACTACAGTTGTAGGGTTTGTCCAGCCCGCTGAAGCAACATTATTGGCAACATCAAAACGAGTAGCTCCCCCATACCGCTCTGTATCTGCAATTCTTGAACCAGAGATCTCATAACCGCCTGTTATATCCACATCCAGACTTGACTTACTGCCTACATAATTACTCAGCTTTACCGAAATGGTTTTATCAGCGGCTTTTGCAGACTGCATAAATGCCGGACATGCAAAAGCCGCTGCAGTGACTGACGATAGAAGCAAAAGCTTCATTTTTTTCAAAACATGTAAACCCCCTAAGAAGTTAAATTACTTCGTCTCTAAATCTTTAAGCTCTAGGACGCCATTTGTTCCTTTAGTATATTTGACAACAACTTTTTGTCCTTCTGAAATGCTGTTCATTTTGTCCTGAAGGTCTGAACCAACCTGAATCGAAGTTTCTTTACCATCAATAGTGACTGCAATCGTATGGCTGTCTGCTAAACCGGCAAACGTGCCTTCCTTCGTTACAGTCTCTTCAGCAGCCGAATCCTGGCTTTCTGAATTTGTCTCTGAACCTGTTTTGTTCTCAGCTGTGCCACAGGCAGATAAAAGAAGCAGCATTGAGAACATTAAAATAGCGATTTTTTTCATTCCTATATCACCTCTCCTCTTTTTATCGACAATTTTAAGCTTATTTTAAGATTTCTTTCAAAACAACGAAAATTTTTTGCGGATTTTCTTAAATTACCGAAACATTTGTTACAAGCCGTCGTCTATTGTAAAGAACCAGACAAATTTTAGTTGTTTTCAAATATTAAGAAACTTATAATCGAACTAGATTACAAAAAAGTGAGGACATTATTTATGAGAGTTGAAAAAAGAAAGAAAAAGAGAAAGGTTTTACTTGTCATTTTAACCATACTGGCAGTGTTCGTCCTCTGTACAGGCGGTTATGCATACTACTTATGGCATAAAGCCGCTTCAACCGTGGCAAGTATTCATGAAAGTATTGATAAATCCAAAAAGAGGGATACAGAGGTTAATATCAATAAAAAAGACCCGTTTTCTGTTTTAATTATGGGGGTGGATGAACGTTCCGGCGATAAAGGACGCGCCGATACACTCATTTATATGACCGTTAACCCAAAAACGAACACCACAGATATGGTCAGTATTCCCCGTGATACGTATACAAAAATTATCGGAAAAGGCACGATGGATAAAATCAACCATTCGTACGCATATGGCGGCACACAAATGACAGTTGACACGGTTGAGAACTTCCTCGATGTTCCGGTCGATTATTTTGTAAAAGTCAACATGGAAAGCTTTAGAGACGTGGTTGATACACTCGGCGGCATCACAGTTAACAGCACATTTGCGTTCAGCTATGACGGTTATTCATTCGGCAAAGGAGAAATCACACTGAACGGAAAAGAAGCATTGGCGTATACACGAATGAGAAAAGAAGATCCAAGAGGAGATTTCGGACGTCAGGACCGTCAGCGCCAAGTGATCGAAGGAATCATTAACAAAGGGGCAAATATTTCTTCCGTTACAAAGTTTGGAGATATGTTTAAGGTCGTTGAAAATAATGTGAAAACCAATTTGACGTTTGATAATATGTGGGATATCCAGTCCGATTACAAAGGCGCCCGAAAACATATCAAGCAGCACGAACTGAAAGGCGAAGGCACAAGAATCAATGACGTCTATTACTATAAAGCAGATGAGAGCGAGCTAGCTGACATCACAAATGAACTGAAAGAAAGCTTAGAAAGCTAAAACAAAAAGAAGCTTCGCACCTATGTGCAAAGCTTCTTTTTTATTTACCCGTAAAAGAGTCCGGATGTTCATTCCGATATCCGTAGTGAAACAGCAATTCCTCTACAATCCGGCGGGAGGCCTGTCCATCACCATACGGATTTGAAGCATAGGACATTTTCTGATACTCATCGGCGTCAGTTAAGAGCTCTTTTGCAAGCTGATAAATGTTCTCCTCATTTGTCCCCGCAAGTTTAAGCGTCCCTGCTTCCACTCCTTCAGGGCGCTCCGTCGTATCACGAAGCACAAGAACCGGTTTCCCGAGCGATGGCGCTTCTTCCTGCACTCCGCCGGAATCAGTCAAAATGAAATGGGATTTTGCCGCAAAGTTATGGAAGTCAATCACTTCTAAAGGCTCAATCAGATGCACTCTGTCAGAGTCGCCAAAATGCTTTTGAGCCGCTTCCCGGACAACAGGGTTAAGGTGCACAGGGTAAACAACCTGTACATCATTATATTCCTCTACAATTCTGCGGATGGCCTTAAACATGTTTTCCATCGGCTCACCTAAGTTTTCACGGCGATGAGCGGTCAGCAAAATCATCTTATCCTCACCAACCTGGTCAAGGACAGGGTGTGAATAACCTTCCCTAACTGTTGTGCGAAGCGCGTCAATCGCTGTATTGCCCGTTACAAAAATAGAATCGGCCTTTTTGTTTTCTTTTAACAAGTTGTCTCTTGCCTGTCCTGTCGGTGCAAAATGCAAATCAGCAATAGCACCGGTCATTTGGCGGTTGAGCTCTTCCGGAAACGGAGAATATTTATTGCCTGTGCGAAGACCGGCCTCCACATGCCCGACAGCAATTTGATGATAAAACGCGGCAAGGCTTCCGGCAAATGTCGTCGTCGTATCACCGTGGACAAGCACAATATCAGGCTTGAAGTCTTTAAACAGCTCGTCCAATTTCACAAGTGCATTTGACGTAATTTCTGCCAGCGTCTGCCGCTCCTTCATAATGTTCAAATCGAAATCAGGCTTAATCCGAAACGCTTCAAGCACCTGATCCAGCATTTGTCTGTGCTGGGCAGTCACCGTTACATAGGACTCTATTTCAGGGTATTTTTTTAATTCAAGCACGAGCGGCGCCATCTTTATCGCTTCCGGCCTGGTTCCGAAGACGGTCATGACTTTTAGTTTTTTCATAATTGTCACCTGGTTTCTTTGTTTAACGGGCTGTTAGATAGAATTTGGATTGGTCTGATTGTATAAATAGATCTACTTTCTTTCTTATTTTAAAACACCATAGTTTTTTTTCAATATTTTTACTGCAAAAATACACGCTGACATCCTTTTTAGGAACCAGTACAGTTTGGTATGAATTTATTGATAAAACGATATCTGTGCTTTGTAAATAAGATGGGACAAATTTTTGTTCAACTAAGTTTCGGTCAACTTGTATAACCGTCCCCTCAGCCGAACTTATTTGTTTTTTTATAGGAATTAAGAACTCTTGTTTATTACATTCAAGCAACAATAAAGATTGCTTTGGGAAAAACAACTGGCTCCCAGGGAAAATGAATGTTAAATACTGGTCAGAATCATGATTTCGAAATTCGACTTTCAGCATCTCTTGTTTTTTTATCTCTACTGACAAATTATCAAATGTCTTTGTAAAGTACGGCCTTGCGCTGTATGCATATTTTCCGTTATTTCCAATATATTTAGCATGTTTAGAATAGGGGTACTTTTCTCTGCTGTTGCCGATTCTGGCACGTTTTTTGTACCCATCAATATCCGACTCGATAAAGAAATCCCATACGCCAATATCCCCTTCATTGACAGCTAAATCAGTAAACTTCGTGAGGAATTCAAACTCGCCATCCTTTGAATACACCGGAGATATGATTTTTTCAATTTTTCTTTCACGATGAACCCAAATACCTGATAATTTTTGCAGAGATTGATACTCTGGTTTTAAAGCTGTATGAGTAACTGATCCTTTTATTGAAAAAGAATTGTTCTTGATTTGAAATTTGCTCACGTAATGACTGATCTTGTTTCTGTCATCAATGACAAGTTCATCCTCAGATAAGTGATACGGCACTATACTAGGATAGTTTGCGATGATATGCCCGTTTTTAACAGCCGTAAATTGAATCATATTCTCTTTATCAGATTCGAATTGCTTTAAACCCTTTAGGTCATTATTACGTACAAAATATAATTTTAAACGTGTATGCGAATGAACAAGCTTATCAATTTCCCGCGGAATATTTCGCTCAACAAAATGATGCAGCTCCGTCATCCACTCTAGCTGTTCCTGTTCATCCTCAATTGTTATGGTAAAGTCCGTAGTTCTGGAAAAGTCAAAATGGCGATTTAAAAACTTCGCCATAAATTTCATTTTATCGGTACGAGAAAGACGGCTCTCATGAATCATATCAATGATGACTTTCATAGCACCGTAATAGTCTTGAGGTGCAACATATGCAAATGTCATATGCTCGCCGTCATGCTGTACAGCATAGTAATAATCATAATCGCCAAGAACAGAAATCTTGTCTGCTTTTAAATAAGCTTTCATGACAAAAACCTGATCCTCTGTTGCCTGTATATTAGAGGGAAACATTATGTCATATTTTCTGAGCAGTGAAACTTTAAAAAGCTTCGTCGGGCCAATTGAGTAGACAAGCGGTGATTTTATCAGATCAGCTTCAGCTTTCGATTCCTTAAAAATTGCTTGCGGCACTGGTCTGCCGTTTACACCAACCATTTTCCCAAGCACGATGTCCGAATCATGAACCTTTGCAAACTGATACATTCTTTCAAAGGTTTCAATTCCGAGATAATCATCAGAATCGATAAAAAATATATATTCACCGCTGGCCGCACGAATTGCCTGATTTCTTGGTTCTCCCGGTCCACCCGAGTTTTTTTCTCTCTCAATAACCTTTATATTAGGATACTGTTCACCGTATTTTTTTAGTATCGAAACCGTGCCATCTTGAGAACAATCATCTATACAAATAATTTCGTATTCATCATTCGGCATGGTTTGTTGAACAAGACTATCCAGGCAGCGGGATATAAAATGTTCTGAGTTGTATGTGGGTACTGCTGCAGTAATTTTCAACATTACACCTCTATCCTTATCCGCTCTTTTTTTATAGAAAGCTCATATAGTGAACAAAAATGGTATAGAAATGTATTATTTCGTCACTTCAAATACTTCTTCCCATCTTTCAAACAATCGTTCCTCACTGTATTCTGTATCCATTAATTGCTTTGCATTCTTTCCGTATTGAATCGCTTGCTCAGGATTGTCATAGAGATAAATAATACTTTCAGCAAGCATTTCAATATGGTCAGGTTCTACAAGCATTCCTGTTTTATGTTGTTTTATAAGCTCTCTTGGGCTGTATTTCACATCAAAACTAATCACTGGGGTTGCACAAGAGAACGATTCACAAATGGCAAGGCTGAACCCCTCAAATTTTGATGTTAATAATGTGGCTAGCGCTTGCTGGTAAAAGGGAGCAGGGTTGGCTACATAGCCTTTTAGATGCACATTATCAAGCCGAAGCTCCTCAATTAAATGTTGATACTGATCGTGGCCAGGACCGCTTCCATATATATTAAGAACAACATCAGGCCGGGATTTTTTCACGATTTCCATTGCTTTTATAACCTTATCTATCCCTTTTTCCTCATGATATCTTGCTACCATCACAAATTCGTTTTTCTTTTTTTCATAGGTTTGTAATTTTTCAAGCCTTCTTGGAGCATGAGGAATCACAAAAATATTATGGTTTGATTCAAAATCCTTCATGATATCATCTTTTTGTTCATTCGTTAATACGATCAGCCCGTCGTAATCTTTAATATGCTCCATAGCGTATTGATGATTTTTCCGAACTTTGCTGCCCAATGTGTAAGGATAATCTAAATGATTTGAGTGAACACAGTAAAAGCGTTTTGCCAATCCATCACGCATTTCATTTACTTTTGAAGCACTCCCGACTCCATCACAGATGATAATAGGGTCTGTTTCTTTTTCACACAGTTCTTCAAGCCAATGTGTATGAAATGAATGCTTGTTTTTAAAAAACGCAGCTTCTTTCTCATTTCGTTCAAACAGTACAACTCCCTGGCTGGCTCCTGTTTGAAAATGATACCATTCCGTTAAATAACAAAAGCCATCAGGTGCTGTGTAACAAACTTGATTTATTTTTGCTGTTCTCGTATCGAAGAAGACAGTTTTATTTATATACTCACCATTAAAATATTCCCGCTTTATGATTTGCATATTTTCATTGAAATAGTCCACATATAAAAGATGATCCGACTCATCCCACTTTTTCTTTTTTATATATAAACCATTTTTGAAGTATTCAGTTTCTAATTTTGCCTCGTTATGAAAAACAGCATAAGATTCTTCGAAGCGTTCAAGAATTTGTTCATAGCCATTTCGCTGCTCAACACCTATTTTGATATCGGTGTGCTGATTTTTATAGTAATCATAGATATTGATAAGATTCACATCAGGATGCAGCCTTCCAGCCTTTTTCAGCTCTTGCTCAATCTGGTCATAGTTGTCTTTATAATCAAGTGTAACCAAGTCAATTTTATGGCCATGTTCTGCAAAAGTATACGACCTTGACATCATAGAGCTTGTAATGCCGCCTTTTTCAATGTCTATTTCATAAATTAGTGAAAAGATCCTTCTCATCTTCAAGCTCCTTCTTCTTGTAAAACCTTTCGCTGCTATTGATTCTTTTTAACAAACAGACGATTGATTAGTTTTCTCCTAAATCCTTCAGCTGTGTGAATTAGCAAATGATTATTTTCTTCATCCAAAGTGATTCGCCAGCCTGAGATATTTTGTTCCGTTAACGGAATTTCCTTTTTGTCATTCACTTTTACATTCATAGCAAAGAAGCTATTATCCCACTCAGAACAGAGATACAATTCAATCGTAGAGAGGTCATCTAATGCTGAGTGAATACGAAGTGTCCCGCTTACAGTAAAAATTAAATCTACCTCTCTGTTTACCTGAGCGCTAAACGTACATTCGGTGCCGCTCTTCTTATTTTTTAGTTTCCAGTACATTTTATTACGACCAACGGAATGGGCCGGAACTTCACCTTTAAATGCTGCCTTTGCTGACAAGTACAAGTCAGATTTTGATCGCCATTCTGCTGTTAACAGCTCAACATTCATATCTCTCAATTTATTGTTAAAAGGCACTTGATCAATAAGTTTGTCCACAAAACGTTTGCGGGCAAACGGTTCTTCAGAAACATAGTAAATGTTCGAACGGGGTCCCGTTCTTTCAATCGTGTCATTATATCTCGTCAAAGAAGGGACTACGTAAGCATCAAGATAGTTTATTTCTTCTTCAGGGTTGTTCAAAATATCATTCGTCTCTATAAAACCTAAGTACGCTGTCGAATATTTCGCTGAAAGAAGCTTCAGCATTGAATAAATTTTCATTTCTGAAGTTAACAGCAGATAGTCCGTTTCATGTATCAAGCGGCTCAGAAAATACTGGGAAAGTTCATTTTCTGAATATAATACACCCTCTATACTGTCTTTTTCGTCAAAAATAATAATTTTTTCAGTCGATCCATCATGCTTATACCACTTAGTCATATAACAGGTGCCGTCAGCCCTCAAAAAGAGATGCTGCTTTGGTTTGTTGGTCTCCAAGTCCATGTACATCAAGCTGTGTACATAGCCGTTTGCATCATATTCCTCTCGTTTAAACCTTTGCCTATTATCATTAAAATAATCCGCGACAGCAAGTGTTCCCCCTGATGTAAATCTTTGATATTTTATATAACGCCCGTCACGGTAATATCGAAATATTGGTTTGTCTTGTTCTTGAACATACGTTAAACCTTCTTCTTCAACCTGATGCTCTATTTTATGTTTCTGAGGTTCAGGCCCTTTAAAGAAGCTGTACAAATTGATAACAGCAGCATCTTTAAAAAAGGAAGGTTCATTAGGCTCATGATTTAAAGTAACAATGTCCATTGGATAATTCCAATCAATTGAATTAATGTTGTTTTTTTTTGCAGAGTGAAGCCCTGAACAAACATATGCTAATTTAGGATGAGAAACCTTAATCGTCATAATTTATAATTACCTTTCGCTAAAAATCGTACAGTCATTTTCAGAAGTACATTATATCATGTTTAATCAGCTGGCTCTAGAATGAAGAAACAGTTAAATCTCAAGAACTTTTTGGAACATTTTAAGCCGATAACCTCTATCTGTTACTGAAAATTAACTAATGATATTTTTTGTATTTTCTATATTTTCCAGATCTAAATCCCACTGAATTGACCCTTGTTTAATATTGGTTTTTCTTATATGATTAAATGTGTTTAACAGATTGAAAATAGGGTACTGAGAAAAAAGAAACTCCAAAATTTTAAATACTCAGCATTTCATAAAGCTGAACCTAAATCTGTTCTTAAGGAAGGTGCTTTGAAAGTGAAAAAAGTACGTAAGGCCATAATCCCTGCAGCCGGTCTCGGAACGAGATTTTTGCCGGCTACGAAAGCAATGCCGAAAGAAATGCTTCCTATCGTAGATAAGCCAACCATTCAATACATAATTGAAGAAGCTGTTGAGTCCGGTATTGAGGACATTATTATTGTAACAGGTAAAAGCAAGCGTGCGATCGAGGATCATTTTGATTACTCTCCTGAGCTTGAAAGAAACCTTGAAGAAAAAGGAAAGATTGAACTCCTTGAAAAAGTGAAAAAATCTTCCAATCTGGCTGACATCCACTACATCCGTCAAAAAGAGCCTAAAGGGCTTGGACATGCTGTGTGGTGCGCGCGTAACTTTATCGGCGATGAACCTTTTGCGGTTCTGCTTGGAGACGATATTGTTCAGGCGGAAAAACCAGGATTGCGCCAGTTAATGGATGAGTATGAAAGAACACTTTCTTCTATTATAGGTGTTCAGCAAGTGCCTGAAGAAGAAACTCACCGCTACGGTATTATCGATCCGCTGACAAGTGAAGGTCGCCGTTACCAGGTGAAAAACTTTGTTGAGAAGCCGTCTAAAGGCACAGCACCTTCTAATCTTGCCATCTTAGGCCGTTACGTATTTACGCCTGAGATCTTTATGTACTTAGAGGAGCAGCAGGTTGGCGCAGGCGGAGAAATTCAGCTGACAGACGCCATTCAAAAGCTGAATGAAATTCAAAGAGTGTTTGCTTACGATTTTGAAGGCAAACGCTATGATGTTGGTGAAAAGCTTGGCTTTATCACAACAACTCTTGAATTTGCGATGCAAGATAAAGAACTCCGCGGACAGCTTGTTCCATTCATGGAAAACTTATTAAACAAAGAAGAAATCTAAACAAAAAGGCTATTGGACATTCATCCAATAGCCTTTTCTTATTTCGACATTAAAGTCAGCGTATGCTCTTCATTATCAACTGCGAAGACCTGATCAGCTGTATTCACAAGAAAACGATCCTTGCTGCTGTCATACAATACATCTCCATCACTTAATGATAATGACGCTGGAGTAACGGGAGAAATGTTGTGAAAGATAAGCTGTGAAGCTTTATTATCTTCCAATACATAGCTGATCTTTTCATAATCAAAATCCAAAGTCTTTCTGCCGTCAGCTGTTTCTCCTTCTGTAAAGCCGTTCAGTTTCAATTGAATACTGTCACTGCTGTCTCCGAGGAACTTCAGGAAGTATTCATAGGAAGCTGCTGCGTTTTGCTGGACATGGGGTGTAAAAGCAGAAGCCGGCAATTCCGCCTTCTTCACATCAGTCGCAACAGCATTCTGCTTCACAAAATAAGAATGTCCGTGAAACTTAACTTTTGCTGCTTGTTTGCCTTTTGCGCTTACCGTCACTGCAGTACCGAAAGGCAGTGTAGCACCGGCCTTCTTTTTCAGATCTTGGTCTTTATAGACTGTCACTTCTTCATCAGCTATAAAGCCTTTTTTATTCATTGCAGTTAGGCTTTCCTCCATCTTGCCCTTTGCATCGCTATGGTGATTCTTGACTTCATTCTGCGGAATTGCGCCAAACGAAGCAATCGTTCGAAGCGGGGCGTCAAAAAACATCGTACCCGCAACAAAAACTAACAGGATAGATAAAATCGCAATTTGTACTGCGTTGGCCAGTGATTTTGGCTTTTTCTTCTTTTTGCGGAAACGGGCAAAAGCTTCAGGATCTTCTTTCTTGCGCTCTTCCGTCTGCTCTTTTTTATATGTTTCTTTTTCTTTTTTCGAGAGCTTATTAAACCAGTCAATAAACGCTTTGTACTCTTTCACAACGGTTTTTGTATCATCAAACATCCGAAGTTCGCCGTAATGCATCCAAGCAACGCGGTCACACATTTTCTCAATCTGGCCGATGGAATGGCTGACAAAGAAAATGGTTTTTCCTTGTTTTTTAAACTCATTAATTCTGTCTACACATTTCTGATAAAACGTTTGGTCTCCTACGGAGAGCGCTTCATCAATAATTAAAATATCCGGATCAATATGAACGGAAATCGCGAAACCGAGACGCGATTTCATCCCGCTGGAATAGTTTTTAACCGGCTGATTAATAAAATCGCCAATCTCCGCAAATTCAACGATACTGTCATACATGTCATCAATTTCTTTATTTGTTAGACCCATCATCAAACACTTGAGCCGGACGTTGTCCCGGCCCGTTAATTGATTATTTAAACCGGCCGCGATCGCAATCAGCGACGGCTGGCCGTTCATTTCAATTTCACCGCTGGTCGGCGGAATAATTTTAGCCAGCAGGTTAGACATAGTCGATTTCCCCGACCCGTTTATCCCTACAAAGCCGATTGTTTCTCCCTCATACACGTCAAAGGAGACATTCCGCACAGCAAAAAAACCATTATCCTTAGCCGGAAAAAACAATTCTTTAATCTTGTCCGATTGTTTTTTATACAAATGATACTGCTTTGAAACATTTCGAAACGAAACTTTTAGTTTCATCGTACAATCTCCTTACGTATTAAAGAAAGTCAACAAACTTGTCTCTGAATTTCATGTGCAGGATAGAACCTACTGTTAATAAAAGAAAAGTGAACAGCCAGAAATACAGCGTGTATTTCATATCTTGGAAAAACCATTTCCCGTCTAAGAAGCTGTTCCGGAATCCTTCTATCAAATAATAAATCGGATTCAGTTTCAGCACAGGCAGAAGGTTCGGATGATTTTTTCCAAGCTGCTCTGATATATTCCAAAAAATCGGAAGCAAGAAGAACAATAATCTGGTAACGGCCTGCAGCAAAAATTGATAATCTCTGACAAGCACACTGATTGTAGAGTTAAACAAACTAAACGAAAACATAAATACAATCATGCAGATTAAATAGTAAATATATTGTATCCAATGCAAGCTTGGGTAAATACCACTTGCTAACAGAACTATGACATAAACACCCATCATCACAAAATAACTAAATAAATTTGAAGCAATCACGACAGATGGCAGCGAACTGATCGGAAAATTCATTTTCGCGACCATATTGATCCGCTTAAACACACTGTTTGATCCATCAAGAATCGTCGGACTAATAAAAAACCATGGAATCAAACCAGCCAGCATCCAAACAATAAAAGGCACTTCTCCGATACCCGTTATGATCGGCTTACTGTTACGAATTCCCATGCCAAATACAAACCAGTACGCCAGCATTTGAATGAGGGGATTTAAAAACTGCCATAATACACCAAGATAATTCATCTGATACTGAGACTTTGTCTCATACGAAGCCAAGCGCAAAATTAAAGGAAACGATGTCACTTGCTCTTTTACGATTCTTACTAATGCATTCATTGTTTATCTTCCTTAGACTTAAATGATTTTTGGGATCTTTCGGTTAAAGAAATTTGAAAGCACCGCAGATTATTGTAACAGATGTTGAGTTTTTTTTCACTTTTTAAAAGGAGAAGTTCCCGTTGAACTTCTCCTTTCATTAGTTTAATGCCTATATAAAACAAAACTTATTTAGCAACTTTATTATTGTCTAATTGCAGAATAGCATTATAAATGCGGTGTCTGTTATTTTTATCAGTATATGCAAAAAAGTTGTCTACTCTTTTTCTATACTTATCTTCCATACGACTATTATTCTTCATATAATAGATAACTTTATCAATTAAGCTATCATGATTATTTATTACATCTCCAAAGCCCATTTTCTTATAATCATAATAATCAAGTTTAAAATGATATGAATTTTCATATTGATAATAGATTACAGGCTTTTTCTCGTATGCAAAATCGAAAGCTACAGATGAAAAATCAGTAATCATTATATTTGATGAATTAAATAACATTTGATAGCTGCTGTTATAATCAGCAAACTCTACGTACTCATGCTTTTTAAAATCCTCAATTTGTTGTTGGATGTCTGGATGTGGAAAAAAGGTTATTTTATAGTTGTTTTTTTTAGCAAATTCAATTAGTCTATCATCATTAATTAATGCATTATACCTTGCAAAGTATTCACTCTCTTTAAATTTTGGATTGTAAGGTCTAACTCCCTTTGCCTGATCTTTTGGTAATACAATATCCTTTCTCCATGTAGGCATTATTAAAAGCTGCTTTTCCCCTTCACTCTTCTTTAGATTATCGTATCTCGGAAATCCGCCTAAAAAGATATTTTCTTTTTTATAATTGTAATTCCCTTTAATAATAGAACGATATTCAGGTTTTGCTGATGTTATTAACAATTTTATATTCTTACTATATTTATTTAACCACTCTGAATGATCAGCCATTGTTATTCCATGCTGCAAAAAGACAAACTCAAATTTAAATAGATCTCTAAAATATATCTCCATATTGAAAAATGGATTTACAACCCATATATCTGCATGTGTAGATATTACTTTGGAGGAAGCCAAAGTCAAAATTTTATGTCTGAGAGATCGATAGGGAATTACCTTTCCATATTTTTTAATTCGGTCATAATCTTTGCTATCCTTTTTTATAATAAAGTACTTTTTTACACCATCGTTCTGATTGATAGCATACTTATAAAGATGTTCGGCATTATCATCAGCTTTGTCTTGTCTATCTACGAATAACCATACTGGTTTTTTGTTAAAAAAACTGAACACATGATGTGCCACTCGTGCCAACATAGCCTTTTTAATTGCTGATTTTCGTTTCTTTGACTTACCGCTTATTTTATTAAGAGTTTTCAAGAAACGAAATTCTTTTATAAATCTATTTTTAAAGTTGTTTTGTTCGAACAGTAATTTTTTATAATTGTAATAAAAAATATAATCTCGTTTAGCGGCATAGGAATTAAATAATTCATTTGATAAACCTGAATACTTAAAGAAACGAAGCTTTGTCATTTTTCTCTTATTGCCCTTAGTGATAAAAAATTCTATATGGTGATTGCCAGTAAGATATTTTTTTGGGATATCTATAGAAAAACCAGGATATTTTTTGATTACTTCTCCTAAACTAACATAATCATTATGCTGTCTTTTTATAATCTTTGCTTTTACTCTTTTTTCACCAATTTTAGCATAAAAATCAAAACCTTTTGCTTTAAATAGCGAGCTCCAAAAACCTTCTATATGAATAGAATCCTTATTTTCTTCTAAGATTTCAATAGTTAGAGTTTGATTTGATAATTTAGATACAATTTCATCTTCTCTGTACAAATAAAAATCTTGGTCAGTTTCTATTTCATATACATACTTATTATAATTTTCACCATGTTTTATTTTTAAAGCATGATAAAGATAAAAATGACTTATACTTTTTGCTTCAATAATGACACTATCATCGATATATGAAAGTACTTCTCGAATTAATTTTAAAAATTCTTGATATTCATTTTGATTTAAAGGTGTTTCACTAATATCCCTAATTAATAATTTCCACTTCAGATCATGCATAATCATATATTGAAGAAACAGAGGTATTTTTTCTTCATGATTCTTTGTCATATTAATTAAACTCTTAGAAAATGTAATAAGTGAATGGTTAAACCAATCTTTATTTGCTTTAGCATTCTGCATTGCAGACGAACCGTCTTCTCTTACTCTATAGTGATATTTAGCTTCCTTAACTAAACCGTACTTTTTTTTACCTGATATAATTAAATTAACCAGCTTGGCGTCTTCCCCGATTCTACAGTTCTCATCAAAACAAATATTTGTTAAAGCATCTTTTTTTATAAAAGTAGAACAGCAATGGGTTAATATATGTTGTGGCTCTTTTTCCACATCCAAAATTCTTGTCGAAGTAAATTTATTATTAAGGTTATGTTCTCCAATTCTTCCTTCTTCGAAAAATATTGGTATTGCTACAATATCAATATCTTCTTTGTGTTGGTTAAAAAAGTTTAAAACATTTTCAAATGTTTCTTTTGAAACTAAATCATCCGGATCAAGGAATTGAACATATCTCCCCTCAGCATACTTTAATCCGAAATTTCGCGCACTGCTAACTCCGCCGTTCTGTTTCTTTACATAAACTACGTTGTTTGGATACCTTTGTTCATATTCTCTGCATATGATCTCACTTTTGTCAGGGCTGTCATCATTAACAAGTATTAATTGAATGTTATTGAAGCCTAAAGTCTGATTAATCACGCTTTCTATAGCGTCAGTTAAATACATTTCCACATTGTAAATTGGCATTATTACACTAAAATCAAATTTATAATTCTTATCTTCCATACAAATTTACTCCTAACAAAATGTTTATATTAAAAAGAATCCGGGTAATAGATAGAAAAACATTGTGAATAAATTGTTTAATCCTTTGAATAAAAATCAATATTTTGGTAATATGAATATAATTATCTTCTTTAACTATCTTTTGAAAATTTTCACGAGTAAACTTCTAAATATGTTTACATGATTAAGCTTTATAGCACTATCTGATGTTTTTAAAATAAATTCGAAAGCAAAGGCCCAAATTGGTATTTCAACAACAAAGCCAGCATATTTAAAATCTCTTAACTTATATCCCCATACTTCAATAGATTTTTTCAATTCTTTGCGCTTGCATATTTTTAAAGTTTTAAAGTACTTTACATATATGAAATCACTTTCTTGCATTTCATAATACTGGTTAATAAAGTGTCCAGTTAATTCGAGTTTCCACCCTTTAATCTTTGTTTTAGTAACAGTGCAGGAACTTTGAAATATTTTTTCTTTTTTTATTCTTTCAAGACCTTCTGTATTTTCTTCTTTTAGAAAAAACATAAATTCTTTATAATATATAGGCATATCTTGTTCGTTTATATATTGCGTATCGATATGTTTGAGAATATTAATATAAGAATGAATAAAATCTCTTTGCTCACTTTTATTTAAAACCGTCTTATAAATCTCTCGATAACTAGGATACAAAAACAATTTTATATGGTAAATAATCAAATATTGTATATAAGGAAGAATAGCATTGTATTTTTCGATTGACTTCATAAACAAAGTCATATAGCTTACATCCAGCAAATAAGAATACCTATTTTTGTTTAACCATGAACCATCCACTAATGAATTCTTTTCTTTCCGCTTTCTATAGAAATATTTCCCTTCTGCAACTACTCCGTAACTTTTTTCATTTAGCAATAACTGATTGATAAATATAGCGTCTTCCCAGAAATCCATGGATTCATCAAACAGAACCTTATGATTTATAATTTGCCTTCTATAAAAAGTTCCTCCAATATAAAAATGGACAGATTTATACTCTTTAAGAATGTTTATAATCCTGGTCCCTTTTTCAAATCTATTATTTAACTTATGATCGCCTTTTTTTTCACCTGTAAAATAAACTGGCAAAACAGCTATATTTGTATCTTTTCCGCAATTGCAAAAAAAATTATAAACACTTTGTATAGCATTTTTAGAGAGTACATCATCTGAATCTAGAAAACCAATGAATTTAGATTTTTCACTTACATTCAACAATCCACAATTTCTAGCGGCAGAAGGCCCTGAATTTTCAATCTTAAAAAATTTGATATTATTCGGATATGTTTTTTTATATAATTCACAAATTTGAGAGCTGTGGTCCACACTACCATCGTCTATTAATATAAGTTCTATATTTTCTTTAAAACCGATTGATTGTTGGATAACACTCTCTATTGAAGCCTTCAAGTAATTCTCGGAGTTATATATTGGCATAATTATAGAAAACATGTTAGTACCTCTTTGTATAGAAGTTTTAAAGAATCGTCTCAATAACTCTTTTAGAAGCCTGTCCATCTTCTAAATTGCAAAATTCATTGTAAAAAAGCTCGTAATTATTATCTATATAAGGGTTATGCAGCAAATCTTTAACTGTCTTAATAAGTTCTTCACTTGTTTGCACAAAGCTTCCTGGGGTTTTTTGTTGAAAATCAAAATAAAAACCTCTAATAGAGTCACGATAAATCGGGAGATCATACACAAAAAATACAATGGGTTTTTTTAAGTTTATATAATCAAAAAAAACAGAAGAATAATCTGTTATTAACAAATCACTAATTAAATACAAATCCCTTATATCTTTATATAAAGAAACATCCTTAACAAAATCATTATATTTGCCTAAATTAAACTGTTCTGAAACTAGATAATGCATTCTTAGAAGAATTACTACAGACTCTCCAAGTTCTCTTTTCATTTCTTCTAAATCAAATTGGAGTTTAAATTTATATTGGCCAACCTTCTTAAACTCATTATCTCTCCATGTTGGTGCATATAAAATAACTTTTTTATCCTCATTAATTCCTAACTCTTGCTTTACCTTTTTAATTAATGATTCCTTATTTGAAGAATACAAAATATCATTTCTCGGATAACCAGCCTCTATGATTTCTTTGTTAAATTGAAACGCACTTTTAAAAATTTCAGTCGAATAAGCATTAGGAGAAATTAAATAATCCCACTTGCTAGCTTCCCGCAGAAAATTTTGTTTGTATTTTTCAGTTGTAGTCCCCGGCATATGCACTTCATCCATATCATTAGCAAGCTTTTTTAACGGAGTGCCATGCCACGTTTGCACATACAATGTTTTTTTGGGTTTTGGGATCCATAATGGGAGGCGGCTATTTGTTATCCAATACTTTGCAGTGGCCATGTACCAAAGCCACTTGAAAGAAAACCTTTTAATATATGCTGCATCCACACCTTCTAATGCCGACATGTAACGCTTATCAATACTCCATATTAACTTATAGTCATATCTATCTTTATTTTCCTGAAGATATTCGTAGATTGCTCTGGGATTGCAGCTAAACTGTTTGCCAGAATAGCTTTCAAATAAAATTAATTTGTTGTTTCTTGGCAGAAGAGCGAAAAGTTGAAACAGCACCGAATATACCTTAATTAATAAACTTCTGCATTTATTTAAAATAAACGATTTCATCATAAACTCCTTAAAGAGCAAAAATTTATAATTCACGCACACAAGAAAAAAAGAAGCAACTGAACATTACTTCAAGCCTCTTTTAATTAGTACTTCTATAGACTAGCCATGTCTTTTTTGATTTGAGTAGTTGAAATGCCCTCTGTTCTTGGAAGGTATATGACCTCGCAATATTCCTTTAAGAAATCAAACTTCCCTTTCCAGTCATCACCGATGACAAACGTATCAATTCCGTACTTTTTGATATCTGAGATTTTTTGTTCCCAGTTTTTTTCTGGAATGACTTCATTCACAAAATCGATTGTTTCTAAAATGAGTTTTCTATGTTCATAAGAATGATGCGATTTTTTTTGTTTTTGCAAATTAAACTCATCTGTAGACAAGCCTACGATTAAGTAATCTCCGAGGTCTTTTGCTCGTTCAAGCAGCTTCATATGTCCATAGTGAAATAAATCAAATGTTCCGTACGTTATCACTTTCTTCATTAGATAACATCACCTTCCAACCGTTTTCAACTGAGAGTGCCAGATAAAAACCAAAAAACTTAACAAACTGTTTATAATTTCGACATAAATTTTACGTACCATTAATAATGAACAATAATAGCATAAGTTCCTATAAAAGTTAAGGCTCTTTAAAAATGTCAATTGCTAATAATATTTGGGATAAATCTATGTTGTTGTATAAAATTTACAGGTCTAATGCCTTATCTCATTTCATTATACCAAGCTTTCGTTTATGGAAACATCGATTCTTTTGTCATCAATTTGAGTGAAACGATTTGCTTTGTGTTACGTCATTTATTTTGTACACCCTCCTCATATTAATTCATCGTCAAAACGTGAAGGAATTGTAATGTGAATGTTAAAAGTTCCTAAAGATTTTTGTGGTATGATAGGGTAAGATGTTTTCAGGTAAAGTGATGAATTATGGTCTTTACACAAACTATACGAATGACACATGTTTTTTATAGACATATAGATGAAAAGGAGGGTTGACATAATGCAAACGAAACCCATTAATCAATTAGATTTTGTAGACGGTGAATTGTCTTCATTTGTATCCCATTTGGAAACTTCATATTTGGATCAGGCCAAAGGAGCGTTTATTGTTACGGCAAATCCAGAGATCGGGTTTGAAGCGATGCAAAATCCGCGATATGAAACAGTTCTTTCATCTGCTGATTTTATTTTGCCGGATGGTATTGGTGTTGTTATGGTCTCCAAGTTAATCGGAAGGCCTCTTCAATCCAGAATAGCCGGCTATGATTTGTTTACGTCCCTGTTGGATAAGGCTCACCAAAAGAAAAAGCGTGTTTTCTTTTACGGTGCAGCAAAACATGTTATTGAGCAAACAATCGAACGAGTCCGCCGTGATTATCCTGGAGTTGAAATTGCCGGATACTCTGACGGCTATGTCAAGGATCAAAGTGAAGTGGCAGACAAGATTGCTGCTGCAAAGCCGGATATGGTGTTTGTCGCGTTAGGTTACCCTGTTCAGGAGTTCTTTATCCATAAATACAGGCATTTATTCCCTCAAGCTGTAGCTGTAGGGCTCGGCGGCAGTTTTGATGTGTTTAGCGGCAATGTAAAAAGAGCGCCGTCGTTTTTTATCCGTTTTCACCTTGAATGGATGTACAGGCTGATCACCAACCCTTCGCGCTGGAGAAGAATGCTGAGCATTCCTAAATATGTTACAGCCGTGCTGAAGCATGAACGAGCTTCAGCCAAGCCGCAATATACAGGGCAGGTTAAAGATCAATCACGCCATTTGTAAACGGTCTTTAAAGGAGCTATGGTTTAAATGAAATATATGAATCATTCGCTGTATCAGCGGATAATCTTTGACAGCCCATTAGAGCTGATGACAGGGTGAACCCTCAATCTATGTTTGCGTTTTTTTATTCTTTGTTCATAAAAGTCATTGGCGCTTTACTCTTTTGGGTAAAACCGGGGAATCAACTGACCCTGCTTGTCTCTTTTCCTGATAATGCCCGTGCTCTGTTAAAGGAATATCAGGAGGAACAATATTCCTTTAACATTAATGTGCTGCTTACCCAGCACGCCAAATCACTGGCAGATGAATTTCCGGCACTCTCCGTCTCAGTTATTAATGAAAAACACCCGCTTCATATATGTAAAGCGGTCTTTTCTATGCTGAGCAGTAAAGCCGTGGTTGTTGATAACTATTTTGTTCTAACAACTGTTTTGGCCAGCCGGCCGGATATTGAGTGCATACAAGTCTGGCATGCGAACGGGGCGTTTAAGCGCTTTGGGTTAAAGGATATCAATACTCAGAACCGTTCCCGGTCTGACGTGAGACGCTTTCGTAAGGTATATGCTTCATTTGACCGGATTGTCGTCGGTTCTGAACACATGGCCGACATATTCAAGGAATTTTTCGATATCACAGAGGATAAATTTCTTCGATTTGGCGTGCCATTAACTGATGCTTACTATGAGGCCGGCAAAAACGGTCATGAACTAAAATGCAAACACCATCTGCCGGCAGGGAAAAAAATCATTCTGTATGCCCCGACTTTCAGGGATCATCAGTTTGAAAGCTTTTCGCTGCCATTTTCAGAAAAACAGCTGGCATATGATTTAAAAGGAGAATTTTTGCTTGCAGTAAAATTGCATCCTGTTATGAAACAATCTGCAGATTTACCTGTCAATAATGAGTGGATAAAAGATGTATCAGATCTCCCTCTTGCAGACCTTTTAAAAATGAGCGATCTGTTAATATCGGATTACTCTTCAGTTCCTTTTGAATTTGCTCTGTTGGACAAACCCATTCTGTTTTATGCGTATGATATGGTTGCTTACGACAAAACACGCGGTTTGATTAGAAATTATACAGAGATGATACCTGGGGTGCCTTGCATTGATTCAGAAATGCTCCTAGAACAGATGCAAGATATAAACAAGCTTCAATCTGAAGTGGAGCGTTTTTCCCATGAATGGAATCTGTACTCTAAAGGAAATGCCAGCAAGCAGCTTTTACGCTATATAAACGAGAAATCATACTGATCTTTATATATAATAAAGATCGGTATTGCAAATAATATGAAAACCCTTTATAAAACATTATGAATTGTGGTAAGGAAGGAGTCATTTTATGATTTATGCTGAGATTCTAGCCGGTGGAAAAGGTTCCCGCATGGGAAATGTCAATATGCCAAAACAGTTTTTGCCGTTAAATAAACGTCCTATTATTATTCATACGGTTGAAAAATTTTTATTAAATGACCGTTTCGATAAGATTTTAATCGTTTCACCTAAAGAGTGGATTAACCATACAAAAGATATTTTAAAGAAATTCATTGGAAACGATGATCGCCTGGTCGTGGTGGAAGGCGGAAGCGACCGCAATGAATCAATTATGAGCGGTATCCGTTACATCGAAAAAGAATTTGGCATTCAGGATGATGACGTGATTATTACCCATGATTCTGTGCGCCCATTTTTGACTCATCGTATTATCGAGGAAAACATTGATGCTGTTCTTCAATATGGCGCTGTCGACACAGTCATATCAGCCATTGACACAATTATCGCTTCAGAAGACCAAGAGTTTATCTCTGATATTCCTGTACGCGATAATATGTATCAGGGACAAACACCGCAAAGCTTCCGCATCAGCAAATTGGTCGAACTTTATAATCAGCTCTCAGATGATCAAAAAGCCGTACTGACTGACGCTTGTAAAATCTGTTCACTAGCTGGTGAAAAAGTGAAGCTGGTTCGCGGTGAAGTCTTTAATATTAAAGTAACGACACCATATGACTTAAAAGTGGCAAATGCCATTTTACAGGAGCGAATTTCACAATGATTAATCAAACGTATCGTTTAGTTTCTGCCCGACAATTTGAAGTGACGTATAAAGATAAAGTTGTCCATTCAGATAAGGTCGTCGTCCGGCCTACCCATTTATCCATCTGTGCTGCCGACCAGCGTTATTACACTGGTTCCCGCGGCAAAGAAGCCATGGATAAAAAACTGCCGATGGCCCTGATCCATGAAGGAATCGGAAAAGTGATGTTTGATCCGACCGGCACTTTTAAAGTCGGAACACGGGTTGTCATGGTGCCGAATACACCGGTTGAAGAGCATGAAGTGATTGCGGAAAATTATCTGCGGTCCAGCAGATTCCGTTCCAGCGGTTATGACGGTTTCATGCAGGATTACATGTTTATGGCCGCGGATCGGCTCGTTGAACTTCCGGACAGCATTAATCCGCATGTAGCAGCTTTTACCGAGCTAATCACCATTGCAGTCCATGCGCTTTCCCGATTTGAACGGATGGCGCATAAGAAGCGTGACACATTTGGTGTCTGGGGAGACGGAAACCTCGGATTTATCATGACGCTTCTTTTGAAGAAGAAATATCCGGACAGCAAAGTGTTTATTTTCGGAAAAACGCCTTATAAACTTGATCATTTCTCTTTTGTTGATGCAGCTTATCAAATCAACGACATTCCTGAAGATGTGAGAATCGATCATGCCTTTGAATGTGTAGGCGGACGCGGCAGTGAAAGCGCGATTGAACAGATCATCGCCCATGTTCATCCTGAAGCATGTGTAGCGCTCTTAGGCGTATCGGAATACCCAGTGGAAATTGAAACAAGAATGGTGCTTGAAAAAGGGATTACGCTGATCGGCAGCAGCCGCAGCGGACGCGAGGATTTTGCCCGTACTGTAGACTTTTTAGCTCAATACCCAGAAGTCGTTGATTATTTAGAAACATTAGTCGGCGGACGCTTTCCGGTACGCAGTATTGAGGAAATTACACACGCGTTTGAAGCAGATTTGACTTCATCTTGGGGAAAAACTGTTATTGAATGGGACATTTAAACAGTGAAAACATTCCTTACACGAATTATAAAAGGAGTATTCGGCACTGCTTATAAACTATTGAGCGCTTTATTACCAGTACAGCATAACAAAGTTGTCATAGCTTCCTATCGTGAGGATCATTTAAGTGATAATTTCAAAGCAGTCTATGAAAAGCTGGAGCAAGATCCGTCTCTTCGTATTACCCTGCTATTTCGCAAGATGGATAAGGGGTTGATCGGACGAGCTTCGTATTTGCTTCATCTTTTCAGCTCTTTATATCATCTTGCCACATGCCGTGTGCTGTTGTTGGATGATTATTATTTTCCTTTGTACGTTGTTCCCAAACGAAAGGAAACAGTAGCCATCCAGCTTTGGCATGCTTGCGGTGCGTTTAAAAAATTTGGCTACAGCATTGTGAACAAGCCGTTTGGACCTTCTTCCGATTACCTGAAGATCGTTCCTGTGCATTCTAACTATGACTATGCGATTGTCAGCGCACCCGCTGCCGTTCCGCATTTTGCTGAAGCTTTTCAAATGGAGCAAGAGCAGATTTTGCCGCTTGGTATACCGAGAACAGATTATTTTTATGATCAGGAACATATTCGCACTGTTCAAGATCAGTTTGATCGGGCTTATCCTGAACTTAAGCATAAGAAAAAGCTTTTGTATGCTCCTACCTTTCGAGGCAGCGGACATCATCAAGAGGGTTACGCTACCCCGCTTGATCTGCTACAATTAAAATCAGCGCTAAACCATAAAGATTATGTCGTCATGCTCCATCTTCATCCGTATATGCGCCAGCACGCGCGTACGGAAGAGGATGATTTTGTGCTGGATTTATCCGATTCGTACTCTTTGTATGATTTGATGGCAATCTCTGATGGACTGATAACCGATTATTCTTCAGTCATTTTCGAATACAGCCTGCTGAAGCGTCCGATGTATTTTTACTGCCCGGATTTAGAAGACTATTTAGAAGAACGAGATTTCTACTATCCATTTGAATCATTTGTGCCCGGGCCGATTTCTAAAGACGTTACATCGCTTGTACGAGACATCGAGAATGTGCATGAAGCTGATACGAAGCGGATTGAAGCTTTTTCGCAGAAGTTTATTACCCATCAAGACGGCAAATCTTCAGAGCGGGTAGCCGATTTTATTTCATCATTTTTAACATCTGGTGCCGATTAGGAGAAAGTGAGGTACAAAGTGAAGCTTGCCAGAAAGATTAAGAACAGACTTTTCAGATCAAGAAAGAAAGCGAAAAAAGAAAATACAGCTCTGATTGTTCATCCAACAGATAACAGAGTCTTTTCTCTTTTTGATAAAACGAAGCGTGTCGAAGAAAATCAGCAAGTGCCTGTCAGAAAAATTTCTGAGTTTTCTTGGAATGGGTCGATCCTTAAGATTGCGGGTTATATGTATATTAAGGGTCTGCCTCTGCAAAAAGAGGATCAGGTCCGCAAACGTTTATTATTGGTGAACAACGGTGTTTTATTCACAGCTGTTTCGTTGCGCGATTGTCCTGTAGAACAGTTATCCATCAATACTGCAAATGTGCCTGAAGCCTATAAATGGGCAGGATTTTCACAGCAGATTAACTTTTCTAAATTGATGAATGACAAGCCTCTTCCCCAAGGCGAGTATAAGCTCTTTCTCGAAATCGAGGCAGTCGATGACCAAAATATCAAACACCAGGAAGTGCATACGGTCGGAAATGTCAGCAGTTTCCTCTCTAATGATGTGTATGCGACAAAGATGGAATTTCATTCAGCTAAAAAGCTGATGAAGTTCAATTTGATTGTCAACTATGATGAGAGCGAAAAGACGATTAATTTGTCTTGCAACAAACTGCAGGAAATTGATCCGAGCCTTTTGGAGCTTGATACCGGAAAAGAAGCAAACCGCTTTTTGCGCAAGCTGAATACGAGCTTGTTCCATTTTGCTTATGATGTGTTCCGCCTGCTTCCAATTAAGTCGAACAAGATCGTCTTTGCTTCCGACAGCCGTCTTGATTTGACAGGCAACTTTGAATTTGTTTACGAGGAACTGCTGAAGCGGGAAGAAAACTTTGATTTTAAATTTTTCTTAAAGAGCAGCATACGTGACAGAAAAAGCCTGTCTGAACTAATGTCAATGGCTTATCATTTTGCGACTAGCAAGATCATTTTTATAGATGATTTTTATCCGATTATTTATCCGTTAAAAATCCGTAAAAATGCTGATCTTGTCCAGCTGTGGCATGCTGTCGGCGCCTTTAAGACATTCGGCTACAGCCGCATCGGACTGCCGGGAGGACCGTCACCGCATTCGAAAAACCACAGAAACTACACGAAGGTTATTGTCAGCTCTGAAAATATACGGAAGCACTATGCAGAGGGCTTTGGCGTGGACATTGAGAATGTGATTGCTACCGGTGTTCCGCGAACAGACTTCTTCTTTGATGAAGCGAAAAAAGCATTTGTGAAGGAACGTCTTTATACGGAATATCCATTCCTTAAAGATAAGAAGGTTATCCTCTTTGCGCCTACTTTCCGCGGAAATGGACAGCAATCAGCCCATTATCCTTTTGAGGTACTTGATTTTGACCGTCTGTATCATGAATTAAAGGATGAATATATCTTCTTATTTAAAATACATCCGTTCGTTCGGAACGACGCCAATATCCCTTATCAGTACAGCGATTTCTTTTATGATTTCTCTTCTTTCAGAGAAATCAATGAGCTATTGCTTGTGACGGATGTTCTGATTACGGATTATTCTTCAGTATGCTTTGAGTATGCTTTATTAAATAAACCGATGATCTTCTTCAGCTATGATGTTGATGATTATATTCGGAAACGTGATTTCTATTACGATTACTTTGACTTTATCCCAGGCCCGCTTGCGAAAACGTCTGAGCAAATGATTTCTATTATTAAAGAAGAGAAATATAACTTCGATCAAATTGATTCATTTGTACATTATTTCTTTGATGATCTGGATGGGAAAGCAAGTGAACGTGTCATTGATCAAATTGTTTTCCCTCAGGAAGAGGAACCGTTAGAGGATAAAGTTCTTAAAAGATAATAAAAAAACACCTTTTGCCGCGGCAAAAGGTGTTTTTTTATTTATTGATACTCCGGAACATCATAATACAGTGTGTATCCATCCAGTAATGAATACAGGCTGTACATGCGGTTTACTTGTTTGTACGCCCAGCCGATATCTGTTGCATATTGGTGTGCAGCTGTAGCTGACCATCTCATCTTGTATAGCGTGTCTTGATTGTAGGCTGTGTTATGAATGTAGGATGAGCCTATGAACTTGGCGCCCCCGATAATGGCGGCTTCTGGTGTGAACCAGCCTTGATCGTATGCGTATTTGGCGCCGTAGTAGTTCGGGTTGCTATCGTATGCGCCGATTCCGTACATGTTATAAACAGTTCTTCCGTTATAGGTTAAACCATTGGCCAAATCGGATGTTCCGTTGCCTGTTTCAAGGAGAGCGTGTGAGATTAAGTATAGCTCGTTGATGCTGTATTTATTTGCGGCATCGATAAATGCCTTTGCTTTTCCTGTCAGAATGCCTTTGCCCGCAAGCACTTTCTGATTGACCTCGGCAACGCTGAGGCCGGCTGTCTGTGACAGCTTAAGAAATTGGAAGTAGTATTTGCTGTCCATGGAAAAGTTGTTTGGGTCAACGTATTGTCCTACTTCATCACTGCTAGCGTTTCTCCACCCCATATTGATTTTGGCCCAGCCGTTTGTCTGGCCGATGATTTTCACTTTATCGTCTTTTTTTAATTGGCCGATGACGTTCGTCGGACTGACTGCCGGCGTTGACCGGATGTTGAGTACATCAGCTGTAACCGTAGAGGTTGCTGTATTGATATACGCGAGGGATACGTAAGCTGCACCGTCGGTTTGCGGGCTGACTTTCATTTGTTTTTGAACCATATCACGAAACGAGAGATTATAATTCGTTTTCATGATTTGCGGACCGTTTTTTATTTTTACAGTGGATGATGTCCATCCATATAATTGTTTCAGCTTCGCTGATGCCGCTGAAGCTGCGCTATTGCCTGTGAATTGCTCGTTAAGGCTAATTTTATAAAGCGTGTTGCTTTTGGTCGTGTAGTTCGCGCTTAACTGCTGAGCTTTAAAATAGTTCAGTCCATTGTTCAATGCTGTTTTGCTGCTGAGCTGAGATGTCAGGATTTTGTATTGTGTATATGCTGTTGCGCCTGTTTTCGCGGCTGTGCCAGAGACGTTATTTTTTTTGAAAAAAGCAAGTACACGATCGATGTCCTCTTGGCTGATGATCGCCTCAGTGGTGATTTGATATTTACTTCCTGTTGTCTGACCCGTTTTTTTGCTTGCGGCTGAAATCTGATTCGATTTAAAGAACGTGATGGCTTCATTGACTTTTGCCGCATCCAGCAGAGATTCAGTTGTAATTTTAAATGTGTTGGCAGTTTGTTTTTTTACTGTTTTTGCTGCAGCACTTAGCTTATTCTTCTTTAAAACGTTCAAACCTTTTGTAACTTTTGCTTGGTCTGTTGTTTCTTCAGAAATGAGCTGATATTGGTTTTCGGCTTTTTTTCCAGTCGCTTTTTTCGTTGCCTTTACTTTTTTCTGTGTGAAGAAGGCCGCAGCTTTGTTGGCCTGCTGCTCACCTAAAATCTGTGCAGTCGTAATTTGATAGGCAGATGATGTTGCCGTTTTTTTCACGGCAGATGACGTGTAATGCCATTTTTTCTTTTTGAAAAATGCGTCGACCTTTTGAAGCTGCTGTTTTGTCAAATTCTTCATGTTTACCGTATATGATGTGCTTTTGCCGACCTTTTGATAATATCCGGACACCCCAGTGTTTTTCTTGATTTGGCTGATGGCATCCTTCACTGTATTCAGCCCTTTGAAATAAGCCGATTGGACATTGTATACGTCTGCTGTAGTTTTTTGATTGATTGACTTGTAGCTTCCCGTAATTCCGGTGCTTTGTTTCAGCTGCTGTAACAAAGTCTTGGCGTTTGCTTCACCTGATATAGAGGCTGTTGTAAACGTGTAATAGGCTTGGCCTTTCGCTGTTTCTTTTAATGATGCCTTCAGTCCTGATTCTTTTTGGAATGCGTTTTTGACTTGGGCAGCCTTGCTGTCTCCGATAATAGCACCTGATTGAATGCTTGTTACAGACACTTCATGAGTAACGGGCTGGTACGTGCTTTTTATCCCCGTTTTCTTTGTCAGGCCTTGGATAAGCTCCTTTACCTTCATCTCATCTGCTATTTCCGAGGTAACCACGTTCATGTAAAACTGGGCTGTGCCGGACATCTTCACAGCGCCGGATACCCCTGTTTCCTGCTTAAGCTTGGCCAGCAGGGTGTTGGCCTGTTTTTCACTTGGTATTGCGCCGGACGTGATGGTCATATACGGCTGTTTGCTGCCGACTGGACTGGATGTGCCTGTAATGGCTGTCTGTTTTGTCAGTCCGCTCAGCACGGTTTTAGCTTGTGCTTCGCTATGTATGCCTGTAGCGGTAATTTGGTAGGTTGCTGTTGTTCCTGAAGCCTGATAGGAGGCATCCCAGCCTGTGTCTTTTTCCAATTTGGCGGCGGCCTGAGAGGCTTGGCTTTCTGTACTGAATGTTTTTGCCGGCTCCACCTTATAAATCGAGTAGTCCGTATACGCTGCAGCCTGTGCAGAGCCGGTTATGGTAAAAAAGGCAAGGGACGCGGCGGACAGAAGCATCGGTGCGATTAATCTCTTTTTCATTCCTTCTCCTCTTTCTTATTCAATGAGTATATAAAACTAGTTTATTTATCGGCACGCGTATGCTCTATTTATAGGTCAATCCATTCCATTTTTGAAAAATAAAAAACTTAATCTCTAAGTGAGATTAAGTTTACATGTGTGACACAATCAATGTGCATGTGCCTTTAATTGTGAAGTCGGACATATTGTAAGGCAAAATAAAGTGATCGCCCTTTTTAAGCGGGCATGTTTCTTTTCCATACGTAAGCGAACCGCTTCCTTCTATTACACTGCATATCAAGAAGCTCTCATCCTGCGAAAGCTCAGCCTCTCCATCAATGTCCCATTTATAGACGGAAAAGTATTCCCCTTGGACAAACGTTTTAATTGTTATTCCTTTTCTTGATTCGGTTGATTCGTCTATATATCCGTCCACATGGGGAACGGTCGCCGCGTTAATGGCTTTTGCAAAATGAAGCTCTCTTGGCTTGCCGCTTGTTTCGAGACGGTCATAGTCGTAGACCCGATATGTGGCATCTGAATTTTGCTGGGTCTCTAACACAAGCGTTCCTTTGCATAAAGCATGTATCGTACCGCTCGGCACATAATAAAAATCACCCGGCTTAATCTTGATTCTTCGCAGCAGGCCTTCCCAGTCACCGCTGTTAATCATTGTGACAAGCTCAGTTTTTGAACGCGCCGTATGTCCGTAAATGATTTCTGCATTTTCTTTGCAGTCAATAATATACCAGCACTCCGTCTTGCCGAGTTCTCCCTGTTCGTTCTCTCCAGCGTAATAATCATCGGGATGGACTTTAATCGACATATCTTCTTTTACGTCCAGCAGCTTCGTCAGTAACGGGAACCGGTCTCCCTCCACGCCTCCGAACAATTCCCGGTGCTCATCCCAAAGCTCGGTCAATGTCTTTCCTTTATACGGGCCATTCACAACAGTGCTCGGTCCTTTTGGATGAGCGGAAATGGCCCAGCACTCCCCTGTTGTTTCTGATGGAATGTCATACCTGAAGACATCGCGTAAAGCGGTGCCGCCCCAGATTCTTTCTTTAAACACTGGCTTGAAAAAAATCGGTGATTGCGTCATGATCCGTACCCCTCCCCTTTAAATGGCTGATCATTATTTTCCCGATGCGTGCCCCTTACAAACGCCCCTATGTCTGTCTGCTTTTCAATGACAACATATGTACAAAGCATTATGTATCAATGACCCCTTTTGAGAAAACGCTTCCTTTTTATTATATCACTTTCAAAAGAAGGTTTGTTTCAGCCTTTTCCTTATGAAGAATAATTCTCCTTTTTTGATACAAATTAAGAAAAACCGTCAATATGTTTTTATAAAGGAGAGAACCTATGCAAATCGACTCTGATCTCCAGCGCAATGTAGAAACATTGAAAAAAAAATTGGGTCAAAACGACGATATCATGTTTTATACGTTTTCTTTCGGAGACAGCAGACAGAAGGCTTGCCTGCTGTATATTGACGGTTTGACAGAAAATAAGCTTCTGGCGCAATACGTCATTTCTCCTTTACAAAAAGAATCGTTAGCTCAAAAAGAAGGCTTGATTGAAGATTTATCCGCTTTCTTTTTCGGCTATCATCACAGCGTTGTTTCTACAATAAAAGAAATACAGCAGCTCATTTTTACCGGACATACCATTTTGCTGGCCGATGGTTACAGCGCGGGGCTGGCATTTGATACGAAAACGTTAATGACGCGCAACCTTGAAGAGCCTTCCTCAGAAATCGTGGAACGCGGGCCGAAGATTGGCTTTATTGAAAAACTGCGGACAAACACGGCACTTTTGCGAGAGCGGACGAGTGACCCTAATCTCGTCATAAAAGAAATGACAATAGGCAAAAGGACGAAAAAAAAGATAGCTGTCGCTTATATTCAGGATATTGCACCTGATTATGTCATAAAAGAAGTGTTTAAACGGCTGAAATCCATCACGACAGATGATTTGCCGGAATCAGGCACACTTGAACAGCTCATTGAAGATGAACCCTTTTCAATCTTTCCCACAATCTTAAGCACGGAACGTCCTGATCGTGTAGAAAGCTCATTGTTAGAAGGACGGGTCTCCATATTAGTAGATGGTACACCATTTGCATTGATTGTACCGGCAACGGTGGATGAATTTATTCATTCACCAGATGATTACAGCCAGCGCTGGATTACAATGTCTCTTATTCGTTTGCTTCGTTATTCAAGCATCCTGATTACCATTTATTTGCCCGGCTTATATATTTCTCTCGTTTCCTTCCACACCGGTCTTTTGCCGACGAGAATGGCCATTTCGATTGCGGGCAGCAGGCTGAATGTGCCCTTTCCGCCTTTTGTCGAAGCCTTTATTATGATATTTACGATAGAACTGATCAGGGAAGCCGGTTTAAGATTGCCAAAACCGATCGGGCAGACGATTGGGCTTATTGGAGGTGTTGTCATTGGACAGGCAGCCGTACAGGCGCAAATCGTCAGCGCACTGATGGTCATAGTTGTATCAATTACCGCATTGGCATCATTCACCGTTCCTTCATACGCCTTTAACTTTCCGCTGCGGATTATTCGCATCGCGGGTATGATAAGTGCCGCGATACTTGGCATGTATGGCGTCATCATGGTCTTTCTGTTTGTGATCGGCCACTTGATGCGACTGAAAAGCTTTGGCCAAGATTACATTATTCCCATAATGGCACAGCCCGGACAAGATTTAAAGGATACTGTGATTCGCATCCCTACCCTATTTTTAAAAAGGAGACCTACCCGTAAAGACACAAAAGATAAAATCAGACAAAGGTGATGGCTATGATGCAATCAGAGGACAAGCTTACATTTATGCAGACGCTTATTATGGTAAGCAGTACAATGATCGGTGCCGGTGTCTTAACCCTACCCCGCTCAGCCGCTGAAACCGAAAGTCCGAGCGGATGGATTATGATCCTGCTTCAGGGCGTTATTTTTATTATTTATGCTCTGCTTTTTTTGCCTTTTCTTCAACGAAACAGCGGGAAAACGATTTTTGAGCTCAACAGCATTGCAGCCGGAAAAATTATCGGTTTCTTTTTGAATTTATTTATTACCCTTTATTTTATCGGTATCGTATGCTTTCAAGCCCGGGTCTTGGGAGAGGTTGTCGCATTCTTTCTATTAAAAAACACGCCGATGGCGGTTGTCGTCATTATTTTTCTGGCGGTTGCCATCTATCATGTGGCCGGAGGCGTTTACCCCATTGCGAAGGTATATGCGTATATCTTTCCTGTTACTATTATTATTTTTCTGATGCTTCTGATGTTTAGCTTTCGTTTGTTTCAGTTAGATTTTATCCGACCCGTATTTGAAGGCGGCTATCAAAGTTTTTTCTCTTTATTTCCTAAAACCCTTTTGTATTTTTCAGGATTTGAAGTCATTTTTTATCTCATTCCCTTTATGAAAGATCCGAAGAAGGTTAAAAAAGCTGTCGCTTTGGGCATTGCAACCTCAACTGTTTTCTACAGCATTACTTTGTTTATTGTCATTGGCTGTATGAGTGTGGCTGAAGCTAAAACAGTGACGTGGCCGACCATTTCACTCATCCACGCATTAGAAATCCCAGGGATTTTTATTGAACGATTTGACCTGTTTTTACAGTTGACTTGGACAGCTCAGCAATTTGCATGTATGCTCGGCTCTTTTAAAGGCGCGCATATCGGATTAACAGATGTCTTTCACCTAAAAAATAAAAACAATCCGTGGCTGCTTGCTTCACTGCTGGCTGTTACATTTTTCTTCACAATGCTTCCTGACGATCTTAATGCCGTGTTTTATTACGGTTCACTTCTCGGATATGCATTTTTAGGTGTCATTATCATACCATTTCTCATCTGGTTTTTGAGCTGGGTACAGAAGAAGCTGGGGAGGGGGCAACTGCAATGAAAACAATAATAAAGCTTGCGGCAATGGTTCTGATGCTGCAGCTGCTTTGCGGATGCTGGGATGTCAAAAATATTGAAAAACTGTCTTTCGCCAGGGGACTTGCAATCGATGAAACTGATGACCATCAGTATAAATTAACCTATCAAAACCTTCTTCCTCAAAGTGAAGACAGCCAAGCATCAGGAAAACCGGAATTTGTCAATGTGACCTCCCGCGGGAAAACCATTCTCGAAGCGGTCAGTGATGTATCCATCAAGGACCCTCCTATCTATAGCGACCATTTAAAAGTGATTCTTTTGGGAGAAAAGCTAATGAAAAATCAAAATATGGATCAAGTGTTTAACCATTTTATCCGGGATGATGAGCTGAGGCGAAGCAGCTATTTGATGGCAGCCAGAGGGGAAGCTGGAGACATTTTTACGGAAGGTAGTCCAAAGCAGCAGCTGCCGATGCCTTCCGAAAAGCTGATTGATCTGACAAATAACAGCGGATATAACGGGAAAATTATGATGCCGCTTCGGATCGGAAGAGCTTCTATCTATTGCCAAAACGGCTACAGTTTTCTCATTCAAGCCGTGAAAAACCAAAAGGGAAAAGCAAAGTATGACGGGGCTGGCATTATTAAAAGCGGCAGCAATAAACTCGTCGGATTTCTTTCAGCGGATGAAACACAAGCGCTGACATGGGTAATGGGGACGATCCAAGGCGGCGTCATGCCGGCGGAAGAAAAAGGATCTCCGATTACATTTGAGATTAAGAAGTCCAAATCAAAAATCAAACCTGCCATTCAGAATGGAAAGCCTGTCTTTCATATTTCTGTCAAAACAACAGGCATTCTGACAGAAGATCAAAGTCCAAGAGAAAATTCTTTTAGCGAGAGCTATTTGCGCAAACTGGAAAACATTTTTGAGAAAAAGCTGAAACACGATATCAAGCAGATTATGGATCAGCTGCAGCATACGTATAAAGCAGACCCTATCTTTTTATCTGACTACGTTCGGATTCAATACCCGGATTACTGGGATAAAGTAAAAGGGCATTGGGATGAAACGTTCACTGAGGCAGAGTTCACATACGATATTTCGTTCAAAATCATTAATTTTGGAACAGTTGGAAGGTAAGCAGCAAAAAGGGTGCGCCTATTGGCAGCACCCTTTTGAATATGATTTACGTTCCCGCTGTCTGCTGTTTACCTGCCGATCCTCCCTGGCCGTTTTTATCGCGCAAATCCTGCTCGATTTCTTCAAGGCTTTTTCCTTTCGTCTCTGTTACTTTAAACCGGACAAATAGAAACGCCATAATGCCGATCGCAGCATAAATCAGAAATAAATAGCTGATGCCGATCGCTTCCATTAAAATTGGATAGGTTAGAGAAACAATCAAAGTTCCAGCGTGCAGCATCAAGGTAGAGACTCCAGTACCGATGCCTCTCACATGAAGCGGAAATAGTTCAGGAAGCATCACCCAGACAACCGGGCCCCAGCTGACGGCAAACACAACGATAAACACGCCTAAGCAAATGACTGTCGTCCATGATGCGGCCGGGGTGTTATCGAAAAAGAGATTCACCATAGCCAGGACAATCAAGCTGATCACCATGCCGGCATTCCCGAATAACAGCAGCGGCTTTCTGCCGATTTTATCAATGATTTTAATGGCGAGAAGAGTCATAAGAACATTCACTGTTCCGATTCCGACCGTTCCTAAAATAGAGGCGGAGTTTCCGAACCCGACGTTTGTAAAGGTCTTCGGCGCATAATAAATGATTGTGTTCGTACCGATAAATTGCTGCAGAAACGCCAGTCCCAATCCGGCAATCAGCGCCGGGCGCACCCACGGATCGAACAGCTCCTTCAGACCGCCTTCGTCCTCTTTTTCCGCTTCTTTAATATCATGGATTTCCTGATCAATATCCTTTGTTCCCCGCAATCTTTGAAGAACTTTCTTCGCTTTGCCCTCTTCACCATTTGTAAACAGCCAGCGCGGGCTCTCAGGCATAAACAAAATACCAATGAGCAGGAGCAATGATGGTACGGCAGCCAATCCAAGCATCCAGCGCCACGCTTCCGCATCGGCAAATATGTAATTGACGATATAGGAAAGCAGGATACCGACCGTAATCATCAGCTGGTTGAGGGACGAAAGCGCACCCCGTTTCTCTTTTGGCGCCAGCTCAGACAAATACAGCGGCACGATCGTTGTCGATGTTCCGACTGCCAGTCCCAGAATGATTCTAAAGAGCACCATCACTCCTGTATTTGGCGCAAGCGCAACTCCCAATCCTCCTATACAAAACAGCAGCGCGGCAGCCATAATCGCTTTTCTCCTGCCAAAACGGTCCGTCAGCTTGCCAGCCGCTCCGGAACCGAGTATCGCTCCGATTAATAAAGAGCTGACAACAAGTCCCTCTGTAAAGGCGTTGAGGCCTAAATCCTTTTTCATAAATAAAATGGCTCCCGAAATGACGCCGGTATCATAGCCGTATAAAGCGCCACCAAGAGCGCCGAAAAAATAAAGCCATATATTTGACTGCTTCTTCATAGAAATGACTCCCTTTCTCCAATCAGTGATCCAATGGTACTGTCCACGGAGTTTTTTAGAAATCTTTTAGCCTATTTTTCCGGCAAGTAAACCTATGCAGACGTACAGACATCTAATATCCATTAATTTACTGGCGTTTTTTTCAACTGCACCGAAACATTTTTTTCCCCAGTGGCGTCCAATAGAAGGTGATTCAGCACATCATCATAAATCTCTAAAAACAAAAACATATAAATATAGGAATTTTTATCGAATATTGTCTTATCAGCAGTTGCCCTACGGCAAAATGAATGGTACGCTTCAAATATTAATGAAACGTGAGGTATTGATATGGAAGAACGATCACAACGTAAGAAGAAAAAGAGACGCCTACGAAAATGGGTGAAATTATTAGCCGGTGTAATGGCTTTTCTCATCATTGCCGCAGGTTCTGTCGGCACATACGCTTATGTCAAACTGAACAACGCTTCTAAAGAAGCTCACGTCAGTCTTGCCCGCGGAGAACAATCTGTAAAACGGATTAAAGAGTTTGATCCTGGAAAGGATTCTTTCTCTGTATTGCTCTTAGGGATTGATGCCAGGGAGAAAAACGGTGAGACGGTAGACCAGGCCAGAAGTGATGCGAATGTACTGATTACCTTTAACCGCAAAGAAAAAACAGCCAAAATGCTGAGCATTCCGCGCGACGCCTATGTGAATATTCCAGGCCATGGCTATGATAAGTTTACGCATGCCCACGCCTATGGCGGCGTAGATCTAAGTGTGAAAACAGTTGAAGAAATGCTTGATATTCCCGTTGATTATGTAGTCGAAAGCAACTTCACTGCGTTTGAAGACGTGGTAAATGAGCTGAATGGCGTCACAGTCAACGTAAAAAGCGATAAAGTCATCCAGCAAATCAAAAAGGATACAAAAGGAAAAGTTGTCCTTCAACAAGGCACACACACGCTTGATGGAGAGGAAGCGCTGGCTTACGTAAGAACACGTAAAGCTGACAGTGATCTTTTACGCGGACAGAGACAAATGGAAGTGCTGAAAGCCATTATCGATAAATCAAAATCACTTAGCTCCATTCCGGCTTATGATGATATTGTGGATACAATGGGAGAAAACTTAAAAATGAACCTATCTCTTAAAGATGCCATTGGCTTGTTCCCGTTTATCACTTCACTGAAGTCGGTTGAATCCATCCAGCTGACAGGCTATGACTATGAGCCTGGCGGCGTCTACTATTTCAGATTGAATCAGGAAAAACTGCAGGAAGTGAAAGAAGAGCTGCAAAACGATTTAGGTGTATAATGAACGGGATGGCGTGCAGCCATCCCGTTTTACATATTTCATTGTTGAAAAATAGGATCGTAAGGTTTAGCCTTGTCCTATATGGTTTATGTTTCGTATGAAAGCTGAACATACTACACGAAGCAGCTTCATTATTAAGGAGGTTTCCCCTACATATGAAATTAATAGCGATTGATTTAGACGGTACATTGCTGAATAAGGAAAGCATCATTTCTAATGAAAACAGAGCGGCTATCAAGCGGGCGCTTGATGCGGGTATCCTCGTTACCATTTGCACAGGAAGAGCAACGTTTGATGTTAAAGCGCTGCTGGAAGGCTTGGATATCCCTATCATCGCGGCAAATGGCGGAACGGTTCATGACAAAGGCTACCGCCTGATCAGCCGGACATTAATGGATCAAGAGGCCGGCAAAGCGATCGCTGATTACCTGCTCTCAAAAAATATTTACTTCGAGGTCTATACAGATGACCATCTGCTTTCTCCTTTTGACGGCGAATCTAAGCTTCAAGCAGAGCTTGACATTTTAAGGAGCGCCAATCCAGATGAAAACATGGATGAATTGTGGAAAGGGGCCATGACCCAGTTCAAGCAGTTCGGCATCAAACCGATCCCGCATATCGAATCGATTTTCGACGGCAGCGAAAACATTTACAAGCTCCTTTGCTTCTCCTTTGATATGGAAAAACTGAGACATGCGAAGGAAGAACTGAAGCATCATAAAAAACTGGCGCAAACCTCTTCCGGAAAGCACATTATCGAAATTCTCCCGGCCTCTTCCGGCAAAGGGCGCGCGCTGACTGAGCTTGCCGGCAAATACGGAATTGAGACGCAAGATATCTATGCGATTGGTGACAGTCCGAATGATTTATCCATGTTCGAAGTGGCAGGACACCGAATCGCCATGGAAAATGCGATTGATGAACTGAAAGAAAAAAGCACTTACGTGACGAAAAGCAATGATGAAAATGGTGTGGCCTACTTTATAGATCAGCTTCTATCCGGCCAATATGCATAAAGAAAAGACTCCAGAGATCCTGGAGTCTTTGTTTTTTATTATTGCACCCGAATACTTCCCGCGTATTTATCTTTCCAATACGTGCTCGTATTCATATTGGTAATGGTTACACCATTTGTTAATGTGACATGAACGACTTGGCCATTTCCGATATAGATGGCCGGGTTTAAGCTTGTTGATTGGAAAAAGACAATGTCTCCCGGTTTCAGGTCAGCCTTATCAACCTTTGTTCCCGCTTTATACTGGCTCGTCGCGTATCGGGGCAGTGAAATGCCTGCCGCTTTCTGGTAAACATATTGGATAAAGCCAGAAGTATCAAATCCTGTTTCTGGAGAAATCCCGCCCTTTTTGTAAGGAACTTCCCCGATATAGAGCGTCGCCTCCGACACAATCGGATTTTCTTTCGGAATCGTCAGGTTGTTAAACCGGCGGATGCCTGTCATCTTAGATTTCCAATAATCCTCTGATAAGTAGGAAATGGTTACTTTTTCAGACCGGCTCGCCTGAATGAACCTTCCGCCTCCTGCATAAATGCCGGCATGCGAAATTCCTGTTTTATACGTATTGCTGAAATAGATGACATCACCGGGTTTAATGTTCTGAAACGCAACCTTCTCGCCTACTGCCCACTGCTGCTCTGCTGATCTCGGCAGATAGATGTCAAGCGCCTGTTTAAAGACATATTGCACAAGCCCTGAGCAATCGAAGCCCTCTGACGGTGTGCTTCCGCCAAAAACGTACGGAATGCCGAGGTATTTTTCGGCCTCCTGCACAACAGCCACATCAGCAGTCTCCGGATCGGCAGCGACTCGTTTCGCTCCAATGTAAGAGCCGCTCCAATAGCTGCTTTTTTTGTAGTTTGTGACGATAACCCCTTTTGATAGGGTGCTGTGAATCATTTGCCCGTCTCCAATGTAAAGAGCGGCGTGTGTCGGTGCAGTCCCGCTGCTTCCCTCTTTTTTGAAAAATAAAATATCACCTGGTTTTAGATCTGCCGGCTTTACTGCCGTTCCGACTTTTGACTGGTCGTTCACAGATCTCGGCAGATGAATATCAGCCTGACCGAAAACATATTGAATCAATCCAGATGAATCGAAGCCTTCTTTCAGTGTTTCACCGCCGTATCTATACTTATACCCAAGCAGTTTCTTTGCTTCACTGATGATCAGGTCAGATTTTGCATCAGCCTCCGCAATATCCGCTTTTGTCATAATAGGAACCAAAAAACAAATCATAACGGCCACAAGCAAAAACTTCTTCCAGTTTGCCAGTGTGTTCACTTTTATTATCTCCTCCTCTATTTGCAGTTTTAACATCGGTATTTTTCTAGATATGTTAAGAGACTTTTTCATATTTTTACAGAATGAATATGCTGGCTTTCAAAATGGCAAATAAAAAAAGAGAATGTCTCGTAAGACATTCTCTTTTTTTTGTGTGTTATTTAGCGGCGTTTGCCGTTTCTTCCTGCTGTTGAATTTTATGAATTTCTGTATCGATTTTTTGCTTTTCCTGATCAGTCAGCTGATCGTTGAATTTGAAAGCTGACATAAACATAAACACGACTGCAACGGCAACAAACGGCCAGATGGCTTTGACAAATTTCATCTTATATCACTCCATTATTTAGATTTTAGTTTGTCACTGTGATCGACATCAAAAGTCAGTTTTCCGTCTTCTACTTCCCATGCGAAATTAGAGTCTTTCGTCAGTTCGCGAATAATTGTTTTCTGTTTCAGACTGCCTTTTTTAACCGGGGCAGGTGTCGCTTCATGGATATCAATCGGCGTTACCTCAAAGTGTCCCGTTCCGTTTTTCTTCAAATGATACTGCACCAGCGCACTGTCTCTGGTTCTTGTCCAGCCTTGGTCAAACACAAAGTTCCCCAGACTGTAGAAAATGACGGTCCCGTTATAGACTTCGATCGGTTCAAGGACGTGCGGGTGATGGCCGACGATGATATCGGCACCTGCATCAGACATAGCTCTTGCCAATTGGCGCTGACGGTCATTCGGATCATTATCATACTCTTGTCCCCAGTGTGACTGTACAACTACGACATCAGCATGTTTTTTCGCTTCTGAAATCATAGGGATAAAGACTTCCGGATCTGCGGGAAGCACGCCCGGTGTATTCTTTTTAGCCGCGAAACCTTTGCCGGATACATCCGTGAATCCAAGGGTTGCGATTGTTACCCCATTTACTTCTTGATATGAGATATTCTTTTTCGCATCGCTCAAGCTGTATCCAGCCCCAACGATATCGAGGTTATGGTTCGAAAATTCTTCAAGTGTATCTTTCATGCCCTGTGCGCCGTAATCCATGGCGTGGTTATTCGCGCTGTTAAGGACCGTGAAGTTCATATCCTTCAGGACTTTTACGGATTCCTTGTTTGTCTGCAGATGAATTTCTTTTTCTGCTTCTTTATAGTTCTTTTTATAAGTTACCGGGTTTTCAAAGTTTCCGGCTACGTAGTCTGATGCTTTAAAGATAGGCTCAACGTATTGAAAAATACTGCTTACCCCTTTTTGTTCCGTTACTCTCTCAACATAGCGCCCCATCATAATATCGCCTACAAATGAGGCTGAA
This sequence comes from Bacillus sp. FSL K6-1012, assembly GCF_037964915.1. Classification (NCBI taxonomy): domain Bacteria; kingdom Bacillati; phylum Bacillota; class Bacilli; order Caryophanales; family Bacillaceae; genus Bacillus; species Bacillus sp. FSL K6-1012. The sequence goes on from NZ_CP150175.1 coordinate 3,729,512, forward strand.
AGAACGTCATCTGAATAGGTTTTAACCTTTGGCGTCTCTGCTTTGCCTGCCCACATAAAAGCAAACATGAGGACAAAAACGATCGGAATCGCGATAAATACGTGCTTATTGGTTTTCTTTTTTTGCTGTTTTGTCAGCTTCAGCAGCTTTTCATGAAAGCTCAGTTCTTTTTTCATCGTTTGACACACCTTACATTAAATTAAGTAGTAAACAAACATGATAGCAAAGGTCGCTCCGCTTAATAGCAGCGTGCTTCCGAACGTAATTGTTAATCCTTGTTTCTGAATGGTATTTGCAATTAAACCTGGCACGATAATGCCGATTCCTCGAAATTCTGCGATTTCAAATGGTACAATCGGGTATAGAAAATCAAAGGCAATCTTCAGGACGATCCCTGTGATCAGCATGGCAGCGAATTTTCTGCGTCCATACAAAATCATAAACTTGGATAAACCGAATTTCACAATGACATAGGTGAGCAAACTGACTAATAATACGAGTAAAATAAAGACCGGCTGATTAAACACAAGTCCTAAATACCCCGGTACAACAAGCCCTGCCGGCACAATCCCTGTTTTTTCCGCAAAAATTAAACTGAGTAGTACACCTAAAATTAGTGCAATGTATAAATCTGATCCGAACATGTCTGCATTTCCTCCTAGCTTACGAGCTGCTTAACCTTATATTCGTGGATTTTTTCAATTAACGGCTCTGCGGCACCATGAATGTTGCCGACGCCATATATGACACGGTTGTGCATTCTTTTCTTTAACAATTCCATAATTTCTTCCGTTGATTTGTACTCTAGATCATGCAGTTTGTCTGCAGGAATTTTACCTTCTTCATAAGCTTTGACGATTGGTTCTGTTGTTTCACCGATTAAGATCAGTTCACTTGCTTCAATATAAGGCAATACGTCATTTGCGAATTGCTGTGTCCGATCCACACGGTCTGCGCGGCAGTTCATAATGATGATCGGATCATCGGTCGGATAACCGATTTCTTTTACACGTTTCCATATATTCAAAGTAGAAGAAGCGTCGTTTGCGGCAAACCCATTAACAAAGTGCCCAGGCTCGCTCGGACTGATCAGCGGAAGAATTCTCATTGCTCCCGGATCTGGCGGCGCATTCAGCATTCCTTTAAACGCTGTTTCTTCATCAATGCCGAGTGCTTGAGCCACACCCAATGCGAGAGAAGCGTTATCAGGGAATACCATATATTCAAATTTACGAAGATATTCATCAGTAATTTTCGAGTTATCAGCAATGATGACTTTTGTGTTTCGCTCTTTGGCTTTTTGTTTAAAGAACTCGGTATATTCACTATCTGTAATGACAAGATGGCCATTATAAGGAATAGTAGCGGTAAACGCTTCTGCAATTTCATCAAGCGTCGGCCCCATGACATCCATATGATCTTCCAGCACGTTTACGATGACACCGATATTAGCTTGAAGAAGTTCTTCCTGAAAGATAATTTGATAGTCCGGATTAACGGCCATACATTCACTGACGAGGGCGTTGGCTCCTCTTTCTACCGTTTCTCTCATGACTTCTTTTTGTTCGCCGATATTCGGTCCCTGAGGTTTCCGTTTAATCGGCTTTTCCTCCGGTGTATCCCAATAGATCATTCTTGCGTCCGTTCCTGTCGTTTTTCCGACAGTTTTGTAACCGGCTTCTATTAATATTCCGGTTGTCAGCCTTGTCACAGTGGACTTTCCTCGGATGCCGTTAATATTCACTCGAACAGGGAGGGCATCAATGTTTTTCTGATGTCGCCGTTTTTCTAATATTCCGATGACCAGTATGACAGCACAGGCTATAATGAGTAACCACATTGCTTATCGACATCTCCTTCTATATTGTTGTAAATTCATTCATCAGTATATAGAATCACTATGAATTCTCAATCGGCATTATGTAACATAATCTCCCCTAATCTACTGAGCCAAACTTCTCTTTTGAAAGAGATTTTGTACCTACAAAGTGTTCTCTATTTTTGGAAATCGACAGGACTTACATCTTATCGATTTTTTTAATACTAAAAACGAATGCGCTTTCATTTACCAAATGATTTCCTTCTGGACGTTTAGTCACACCTTGAATGTTCAGTTTAATATGCATTTCAAATCAATCTTTTTTCAGGCCCGGTATATCAGGCTTTTGCTGATACAATGCGTGTTTCCGGTTCTTATGAACATAAAATTATTTCTGCCTGTTTCTTAAGGATAAGGTCATAATGTCATCCTTTCTGCACGGAATAGACAATATTAGGCCCATTCCAAATTGACTAATGGCCCCTGCAATAAAAACGGCAAACAAACAGGTCCAGGTTCTCTAACATAATTAAACATTTTCTGGGCGGATAGTCTAATCTGTTTCATCCTATTTACAGGTCTAATCGCATGACTTTGAAACAATTTTAATAAAACTTAATATTCGTTCATGAAATGTTCATCCAGATTTGTGAAGACTTTGTCAAAAAAAGCGTGAATATCTTTAAATTCTCATATTTATACACCATTTACAGTTCGGTTTGCTATATCGCCATGTTTTATTTTTTTCTTATTGCCAATAACGGAATGTTCATGATAATCTATCTATGTAAACGGTTACACAAATGAGGAGGAGCTGTGTTGGCTACAATTAAAGATGTCGCGGGAGCCGCGGGCGTCTCAGTTGCAACGGTCTCCCGCGTCCTGAATGACAACGGCTATGTACATGAAGAAACGAGAACACGTGTGATGGCCGCCATGGAGAAGCTGAACTATTATCCGAACGAAGTCGCCAGGTCTCTTTATAAAAGAGAATCCAGGCTGATCGGGCTTTTGCTTCCGGACATTACAAACCCTTTCTTCCCCCAGCTTGCCCGCGGCGTGGAGGATGAATTGAACCGGGAAGGCTATCGGCTTATTTTCGGCAACAGTGACGAGGAATTAAATAAAGAACTTGAATACCTTCAAACCTTTAAACAAAATCATGTCGCAGGTATTATTGCTGCAACAAATTACCCGCATCTTGAGGAATACAGCGGCATTGGTCAGCCAGTCGTTTTCCTGGACAGAACGCCTGAAGGCGCTCCTTCTGTATCCAGTGACGGACATACCGGAGGAAAATTAGCAGCGGAAGCAATTGTTCATGGAAAAAGCAAACACATTACGCTCCTGAAGGGCCCTGCTCACCTGCCGACTGCCCAAGACCGCTTTCACGGCGCTTTAGAGGTATTACAGCAGGCGGGTGTTGATTTTCAGATCATCGAGACGGCGTCCTTTTCTTTTAAGGATGCACAGGCACTGGCAAAGGAGCTGTTTGTCTTATATCCTGAGACAGACGGGGTAATTGCCAGTAATGACATTCAAGCAGCGGCTGTTTTGCATGAAGCTTTGCGGCGCGGGAAAAAAGTGCCCGTGGATATTCAAATTATCGGCTACGATGATATTCCCCAAAGCGAGCTGCTGTTTCCGCCGCTGTCAACGATTAAGCAGCCGGCATATGACATGGGTAAAGAAGCGGCTAAACTTCTTTTGAGCATCATAAAAAAACAGCCTCTCGCAGAAACGGCGATTCAAATGCCCGTCATGTATATAAGAAGAAACACGACAAGAAAGGAAGAAAACGATGCGTAATATTTGTGTGATTGGAAGCTGTTCTATGGATTTGGTGGTCACCTCAGACAAACGCCCAAACGCGGGCGAAACCGTACTGGGTACTTCATTTCAAACTGTGCCGGGCGGTAAAGGTGCGAATCAGGCTGTTGCCGCCGCCAGACTCGGCGCCAATGTTTTTATGATTGGCAAGGTTGGTGACGATCATTATGGAACAGCCATCATGAATAATTTAAAAGCAAACGGTGTTCGCACCGACTATATGGAACAGGTTACACATAAAGAAAGCGGCACCGCCCACATCGTGCTTGCCGAAGGTGATAACAGTATTGTCGTCGTTAAAGGCGCGAATGATGAGATCACCCCATCTTATGCGATAGACGCTCTTGAAAAGCTTGAAAATATCGATATGGTTCTGATTCAGCAGGAAATCCCGGAAGAAACGGTTGATGAGGTGTGCAGATACTGCCATTCTCACGACATCCCGATCATGCTTAACCCGGCACCGGCCCGCCCGCTGAAGCAGGAAACCATTGACCATGCCACCTATCTTACGCCGAATGAACATGAGGCGGCGATCTTATTTCCGGAGCTGACGGTTTCTGAAGCATTGGCGCTTTATCCGGCGAAGCTCTTTATCACTGAAGGCAAACAAGGCGTGCGCTATTCATCCGGCAGCAAAGAGCGGATCATCCCTTCCTTCCCTGTTGAGCCTGTCGATACAACCGGGGCGGGTGATACGTTTAACGCGGCTCTTGCAGTCGCCCTGGCAGAGGGAAAAGATATTGAAGCTGCATTACGGTTCGCAAACCGCGCCGCCTCCCTATCTGTATGTTCTTTCGGCGCTCAAGGCGGAATGCCGTCCAGAAAAGAAGTAGAGGAGCTGCTGTCATGAAAAGACACGGTATACTGAACAGTCATCTTGCCAAGCTATTGGCTGACCTTGGCCATACTGACAAAATTGTCATCGCTGATGCAGGGCTGCCCGTTCCTGACGAAGTCCTGAAAATTGATCTCTCACTAAAGCCGGGTTTCCCGGCTTTCCGGGATGTAGCCGCAGTGCTGGCAGATGAAATGGCGGTTGAAAAAGTAATTGTCGCATCCGAAATAAAGGTATCCAATCCAGAGAATGCGAGTTTTATAGAAACCCTTTTTTCTGAAGAGGCAGTTGACTGCCTTCCCCACGAGGAATTTAAGGAGCTGACTAAAGAAGCTAAAGCTGTCATACGAACAGGAGAATTCACACCATACGCCAACTGCATCCTGCAGGCGGGTGTGCTTTTCTAGAAAGGAGGACCGATATGCAAATCGAAATGAATGATATTCATAAAGCATTCGGAAAAAACCAGGTGCTTTCAGGTGTGTCCTTTCAGCTCAAGCCCGGCGAAGTTCACGCACTGATGGGAGAAAACGGCGCCGGCAAGTCCACCCTGATGAACATCCTGACTGGTCTGCACAAACTGGACAAAGGACGGATCACCATAAATGGTAACGAGACGTATTTCTCCAACCCAAAGGAAGCCGAGCAGCACGGAATCGCCTTCATCCATCAGGAACTGAATATCTGGCCGGACATGTCCGTACTTGAGAATCTATTTATCGGAAAAGAAATGTCAACGAAATTTGGTATTTTACAAACCAGAAAAATGAAAGCGCTAGCAAAAGAACAATTTGATAAACTATCCGTCTCTCTTTCACTTGATCAAGAAGCAGGTGAATGCTCCGTCGGACAGCAGCAGATGATTGAAATCGCAAAAGCGCTCATGACAAATGCCGAGGTAATCATTATGGATGAACCTACCGCGGCTTTGACTGAACGGGAAATCAGCAAGCTGTTTGACGTCATTACGGCTTTAAAAAAGAACGGTGTTTCCATTGTATACATTTCACATCGAATGGAAGAAATTTTTACGATTTGCGACAGAATCACCATCATGCGTGACGGAAAAACCGTTGATACAACAAACATTTCAGAAACAAATTTTGACGAGGTCGTGAAAAAAATGGTCGGACGTGAGCTGACGGAACGGTATCCTAAACGCGTCCCTTCACTCGGAGACAAAATATTTGAGGTGAAAAACGCCTCCTCAAAAGGAAGCTTTGAAGATATCAGCTTTTATGTCCGTTCCGGTGAAATTGTCGGCGTTTCCGGTTTAATGGGAGCCGGACGAACCGAAATGATGAGAGGACTGTTCGGCATTGACCGGCTCGATTCGGGTGAGATTTGGATTGCAGGAAAAAAGACTGCTATTAAAAATCCGTATGATGCTGTGAAAAAAGGGCTCGGTTTTATTACGGAAAACCGCAAAGATGAAGGACTGCTGCTCGACACATCGATTCGGGAAAATATTGCGCTGCCCAATTTGGCCAGTTTTTCTCCAAAGGGCATCATTGATCACAAGCGGGAAGCAGAGTTTGTAGACCTTCTCATAAAACGCCTGACCATCAAAACGGCTTCACCAGAAACGCACGCGCGCCATTTGTCTGGCGGCAACCAGCAAAAGGTCGTGATTGCCAAGTGGATTGGCATCGGCCCAAAAGTGCTCATATTGGATGAGCCGACAAGAGGCGTGGATGTGGGCGCGAAACGGGAAATCTATACGCTGATGAATGAGCTCACTGAACGCGGTGTCGGCATCATTATGGTGTCATCAGAGCTGCCGGAAATACTCGGGATGAGTGACAGAATCATCGTCGTCCATGAAGGCAGAATCAGCGGAGACATCGAAGCGAGTGAAGCGACACAAGAACGAATTATGACACTTGCCACGGGAGGGCGGTAACATGAAAACGGAACAACTGAAGCAAACAAAACAAAAACAGATTCACTTCGATGGCGTCATGCAGAAGCTCGGCCCGTTTCTAGGTTTATTTATTCTCGTTATGATCGTATCGATTTTAAACCCGAGCTTCCTGGAGCCTTTGAATATTTTAAACCTGCTTCGGCAGGTGGCAATTAACGGATTGATCGCATTCGGCATGACCTTCGTTATTTTAACTGGCGGCATTGATCTTTCTGTCGGGGCTATTCTCGCCCTGTCCAGCGCCTTAGTCGCGGGTATGATTGTATCTGGTGTCGACCCGATTCTCGCCGTCATCATAGGCTGTCTGATCGGCGCTCTTCTAGGGATGATCAACGGACTGTTAATCACAAAAGGGAAAATGGCCCCTTTTATCGCGACGCTTGCGACCATGACTGTCTTCCGCGGACTTACTCTTGTGTATACAGACGGAAACCCGATCACAGGGCTTGGCACTAACTATGCCTTTCAGCTGTTCGGCCGCGGTTATTTCTTAGGAATTCCAGTACCTGCAATTACAATGGTTCTCGCCTTTGTTATCCTTTGGGTGCTGCTTCACAAAACGCCGTTCGGGCGCCGGACATACGCAATTGGCGGCAATGAAAAAGCGGCACTCATCTCAGGCATAAAAGTCACACGTGTAAAAGTCATGATTTATGCTTTAGCCGGTCTATTATCCGCCCTTGCCGGCGCGATTTTGACTTCCCGTCTCCACTCAGCACAGCCGACAGCTGGAGAATCATATGAATTGGATGCCATCGCGGCGGTTGTCTTAGGCGGAACGAGTCTTTCCGGGGGCCGCGGGCGCATTGTCGGAACGTTAATCGGGGTGCTGATTATCGGCACACTCAATAACGGACTCAACCTGCTTGGCGTCTCATCATTTTATCAGCTGGTTGTTAAAGGGATTGTCATTTTAATCGCGGTATTATTAGACCGCAAAAAGTCAGCATAGGAGGGTTTTACATGAAAAAGGCTGTATCCGTCATTTTGACGCTGTCACTGTTTATATTGAGTGCCTGTTCGCTTGAGCCTCCCCAATGGGCGAAGCCGTCAAACTCAGATAAGAAAAAGGAATTTACCATCGGCTTGTCGATCTCAACGCTTAACAATCCCTTTTTTGTTTCTTTAAAAAAGGGAATTGAAAAAGAAGCGGAAAAGCGGGGAATGAAGGTCATCATCGTCGATGCACAAAATGATTCCTCCAAGCAGACAAGTGATGTGGAAGATTTAATTCAGCAAGGTGTTGATGCCCTGTTAATCAATCCAACTGATTCTTCGGCTATTTCAACGGCAGTAGAGTCTGCAAATTCGATTGGTGTGCCTGTCGTCTCAATCGACCGGTCCGCTGAACAAGGCAAAGTAGAAACCCTCGTGGCTTCAGACAATGTAAAAGGCGGAGAAATGGCCGCAGAGTTCATCGCAGACAAGCTTGGAAAAGGTGCTAAGGTGGCGGAGCTTGAAGGCGTTCCGGGTGCCTCCGCTACACGGGAACGCGGTTCAGGCTTTCACAAAATCGCAGATCAAAAGCTGGACGTTGTCACAAAACAATCAGCTGACTTTGACCGCACTAAAGGCCTGACTGTCATGGAAAACCTGCTCCAAGGACACCCGGATATCCAAGCGGTTTTCGCTCATAATGATGAAATGGCGCTTGGAGCTCTCGAAGCGATTAACAGCTCCGGCAAAGATATTTTAGTCGTCGGTTTTGACGGAAATAAGGATGCGATTTCTTCGATTAAAGACGGTAAGCTCTCAGCCACTGTCGCTCAGCAGCCTGAATTGATCGGTAAACTGGCAACGGAAGCAGCGGATCAGATTTTACATGGAAAGAAAGTAAAGAAAACAATATCAGCGCCTCTGAAACTGGAAACGAAAAAATAATGCAAAGGATCAGATCTTTATCTGATCCTTTTTTATGTTTAGCAACCGGCCAAAACGTGAAAGGAATAATAGAAATGATTATTTCTCTTATGTGAGGAGAGGAACGCAATGAACAAACCCACGAAAATACTGTCTACACTTGCACTTGCAGCCGGAATAACTGCGGCTTCTGCCGGCGGCGCAAACACAATTCATGCACAACAGCCAGAAACAAACGTAAGCATTGATGATTTATACAGCTATCCGATTGATTCCTACTTGGTTTCAGCAGAGGCTCTGAATGTCAGAACAAAGGCCTCCGCTTCAAGCGCTAAAGCCGACATACTTCATCTGGGCGACAGCTTAAAGCTCATTTCGTTTTCAAACGCTGATTGGGCAAAGGTTCATTACAAAAACGGAAAGACAGGCTTTGTCTCTACTCATTACATTGTAAAGGCAGCGACAACGGTAAAAACCAAAACAAAGACGAAAGCATATACATCCGCTGAAGGAAAAAGCATCAAGACACTCCCGGCTAACACAAGCGTATCTTTTTTAGGCTGGAGTAAAACAAAAAAAGGCGGCTTTGACTTTGATTGGGTCTATGTAGATTACGGCGGTAAGACAGGTTATATCAAAACAAAGGACCTGCAAATGACAAAATAACCGAAAGGGATTCCATTTACAGAACGGAATCCCTTTTTTCTTCGCTAATTATGGATTGAATTGTCGCATTCAAAATATTTCTCAGGAAATATTGTCATATGCCGTGTCGAAACCTATACATGATCAACAGCATTTTTGTTTACGTTAAAGGATGGAGGTGGAAAAATGGATCAATTTGAAGCTGCATATGAATCGTATAAATCCAAACAAACAAATATCGATCAGCCAGTTGATACGTCCGGAAAAGAAGAAATTATCGCGGTCAGAAGAAATGAGGAAGACAATATTATCGCGGTGAAAACGAACACAGGAAGAGAACTGGACTATCCCACTGCGCTATCAGAAGCAAAAGCGGGAAAGATCGCTCACGTTGATGTATTTCATAAATACGGACGTGACATTTTAAGAAGTGAACCAGACGGCATAAAGGATAATAACCTATCTGAATTACCCGATTTTTAATAGAGAAAGCCCTGTCCCAATCCGGACAGGGCGTTTCTTTTTTAAGAAAAAGGCTGCTGGATATATTCAGCTAACCGTTTTGCACTGATCGCAATATCCTCAGCATTTGCGTATTTCACGCCATAAAACACATATGGCGGGAGATATGTCATGCCAATCAGATTGCTTGTCGCCTGAAACGGCTTCAGGAGCTCACTGATTGAATAATGATTCCCTCCGCCCGCCTGATACTTTTCCGCTTCGCTTCCTGTGGAAACAGCCAGCATCAGCTCTTTGCCATGCAGAGCTTTCCCTTCTGACCCGAAGGCCCAGCCGTATGTCAGCACAAGATCCTGCCATTTTTTAAGAAGCGGCGGAGAGCTGTACCAATAAAGCGGGAATTGGAAAACAATGCGATCGTATTGCTCGCACAGCTGCTGCTCTTTGGCAACATCAATGGCTTCATCCGTATATTCCTTATAAAGCTCCCGTACAGTGATATTGTCATGTTTACTTAATTCCTCTGACCACGCCTTATTGACGACTGAGGTTTCCATTTGAGGATGAACAGCCAAAACCAGTATTTTCAATGAGACCCACACCTTTATCATTTTAATGTTATTTTAACTAAAATCAGGTAAAGTGCCAAATAAAAAGCAAGCCCTGCACATGTGCGGGCTTGCTTTTTTTATTCTGGGCTTCCTTCAGTCGTTTCGATATCTTTGGCGAAATCCGGGTTATCCAGATTGGCATTAAAGAAATCTGGTGTATTTGGAAGTCTGAGATTCATGTTCATTTTTTGAGAAATCGTAACCGTGCAATCCTCAAGCACATAATCAAATACGTGTCCGCCTGAATTTCGTCCTTCGTCAATGAAGTGCAGGTGATAGCCAGAAACGGCGATTCCGTTCGCATAAGCAGGAGTCAAGAAACCAACGATTGTGCCTCTGATGTTGTCGAAGTTGAAAATCGGCTGTGTTTTAACCGCTTCAATCATTGGCACATATGGTTTTTCTTGCAGTTCTACCGTTCTTGTCTGCACTTTTTTAAACAATCCGTCAATACGGATGGCATAAAATAGGTTTTTACTTGGCAGAATGCTGTTGATTTCTTTTTCAAATTCTTCACGTGTCATTTTCGCATCAATTTTGTGCGTCATATCCGGTGTAAAGAACGTAAATGAGCAAAACGGAGAGCGGTCTCCGCTTTGCACAGGTGTCGCAGTGCCGTCGGAACGAAGACGGTAAAATTCGCCGTCAAATCCAATCAGCTCTCCATCAAGCTTGTTAAAAGTCCCGATACCGAAGTCTCCGTATTTCGGAATATCTGACAGTTCAAAATCGCCGTCATATACTCCGTCTAAAAGAGAAGTCATTGTTGATACTTGATAAATTTGGCTAACGGGCTGTTCTTTTTTGCCGCGGCTCAGCATTTGAATGTTGCTTTCTTGTTTCATATTCCCTTCACTCCTTTAGTAATGTGCTGTTCTTCGAAAACAGTGTCTTGGTGCGCAGAGTGCTAGAGAGCTTTTGTTTTCATCAGTTCTCCAAATTCTTTTGGGAGCTTGTCACTCGCTAAATTAACGTTATCACTGTAGTCAACTGGGACATCAATGATAACAGGGCCTTCAGCATTCATGGCTTGACGCAGAACATCTTCCAGCTGGTCTGGTGATTCGACACGCAAACCGGTTGCCCCGAAGCTTTCCGCATATTTCACGATATCGATGTTTCCGAACTCGACTGCAGATGTACGATTGTATTTTTTCAATTGCTGGAATGCAACCATGTCATATGTGCTGTCGTTCCATACAAGGTGTACAATTGGAGCTTTTAAGCGCACCGCTGTCTCTAACTCCATTGCCGAGAATAAGAAACCGCCGTCACCAGAGACAGAAACGACTTTTTCTCCCGGTTTCACCAATGAAGCACCGATTGCCCACGGAAGCGCAACACCAAGTGTTTGCATACCGTTACTGATCATTAATGTTAACGGCTCATAGCTGCGGAAATAACGGGACATCCAAATCGCGTGTGAACCGATATCGCATGTCACTGTGACGTTATCATCGACTGCATTTCGTAATGCTTTAACGATTTCAAGAGGATGCAGTCTGTCTGATTTCCAATCTGCAGGCACCTGCTCTCCCTCATGCATATATTCTTTTAGATCAGAAAGGATTTTTTGCTCACGTTCCGCAAAATCCACTTTTACAGCATCATGTTCGATATGATCCAAAGTAGATGGGATATCCCCGATCAATTCAAGCTCAGGCTGGTAAGCATGATCAATGTCAGCCAGAATCTCATCCAGATGGATAATCGTCCGGTCTCCATTGACATTCCAGAATTTCGGATCGTATTCAATTGGGTCATAGCCGATTGTCAGAACAACATCAGCCTGCTCAAGCAGCAGATCGCCCGGCTGGTTGCGGAATAAACCGATACGGCCGAAATATTGATCCTCTAACTCTCTTGTAAGAGTCCCGGCAGCCTGATATGTTTCTACGAATGGAAGCTGAACCTTTTTCAAAAGCTTGCGAACCGCTTTAATCGCTTCAGGTCTTCCGCCTTTCATTCCGACTAAAACAACAGGAAGTTTTGCTGTTTGGATTTTTGCGATAGCCGCACTGATTGCATCATCTGGTGCAGGGCCAAGTTTTGGCGCTGCCACTGCACGCACGTTTTTGGTATTTGTGACTTCATTCACAACATCTTGCGGAAAGCTCACAAAAGCGGCCCCAGCCTGACCTGCTGACGCTGCTCTAAATGCATTTGTAACAGCTTCCGGTATGTTTTTTACGTCTTGAACCTCTACACTGTATTTTGTAATCGACTGAAATAACGCCGCATTATCCAATGATTGATGAGTCCGTTTTAAACGATCGGCACGGATAACGTTCCCAGCAAGCGCAACGACAGGGTCACCTTCAGTGTTTGCAGTCAGCAGTCCCGTTGCCAGGTTAGAAGCACCCGGTCCTGATGTGACTAAAACGACTCCCGGTTTTCCAGTTAAACGGCCTACAGCCTGCGCCATAAATGCCGCATTTTGTTCATGCCGTGCAACAATGATCTCAGGCCCTTTATCTTGTAAAGCGTCAAATACCGCATCAATTTTTGCACCTGGAATGCCAAATACATGTGTGACACCTTGCTCCACTAAGCAATCAACAACAAGCTCCGCCCCTCTGTTTTTCACAAGGGATTTTTGTTCTTTTGTTGCTTTTGTCAACACCCTCACTCCTTATTATGCATTTTAAACATAAAAATTTAAATAAATCTTGTGATACGTTTCACTATACACTCTTTGGAAATTGACCTCCAATATCAATTCGACTTATGATTAATATGTATTACGAATTATTAACCTAAGAAAGGAATGCATGATTGATGGAGCTTCGCCACCTTCAATACTTTATCGCAGTTGCCGAAGAGCTTCATTTCGGGAAAGCTGCGCTTCGGCTGAACATGACACAGCCTCCTCTCAGCCAGCAGATCAAACAGCTGGAAAAAGAAGTCGGGGTGACGCTTCTGAAGAGGACAAAACGATTTGTGGAACTAACCGCAGCCGGAGAAATATTTTTAAATCACTGCCGCACGGCTTTGATGCAAATTGATCAAGCGATTGAATTGGCACAGCGGACGGCTCGCGGCGAGCACGGCCATCTCGTTATCGGTTTTGTCGGATCAGCTACATATGAATTTCTGCCGCCGATTGTCCGGGAATATCGTAAAAAATTCCCATCAGTAAAAATAGAATTACGTGAAATATCCTCGTTTAGGCAGCAAGAGGAGCTGCTAAAGGGCAACATTGATATTGGTATACTTCATCCTCCTTTACAGCACACAGCATTGCATACTGAAATCGCCCAAAGCAGCCCTTGTGTTTTAGCTTTGCCTAAACAACATCCGTTAACATCTAAGGAAGCCATTACAATTGAAGATTTGAGAGATGAACCGATTATTACTGTAGCCAAGGAAGCATGGCCTACTTTATACGTTGATTTCATCCAATTTTGTGAGCAGGCTGGCTTTAAGCCAAACATTGTACAAGAAGCGACTGAATATCAAATGGTCATTGGATTAGTCAGCGCTGGCATCGGGATTACATTTGTACCTTCCTCAGCTAAAAAATTATTTAACTTGGATGTGACTTATCGAACAATAGATAAAATACAGCTGAATGCCGAATGGGTTATCGCCTATCGCAAAGACAATCAAAATCCGCTTTTGAAGCAATTTATTAATATTTCAAATTGTCAGCAGTTAAGAACTAAAGAGAGTGATGCAAGTACCTGAAATGATACTTGCAAACTCTTTTTTCTTTTGGGATTCTCATGGAATTTTAATTAATATAATATAATCGCTTAGTACAACTTCATATCAGTATACGTATACATACAATACAAATAGTTGGCAAGGATACTAGTAAGCGTATGACAATCGTTTGATTTTAGAATGATAGATAGAGAGGTGAAATATATTACACAGTTCACGAGTATATTAACATTGCTCGCTTTTTTCATAACAATGATTTTTATTTTCTGGAGGCCGAAAGGATTAAATGAAGCTATCCCCGCGACAATAGGCGCTTTAATGGTGTTATTATGCGGAAGTGTGTCATTGACCGACTTAGGAGAAATAGGGTCAAAAGTCACGGGTGCATCGGTCACAATTCTTGCCACTATGATCATGGCCATTGCATTAGAAAGTTTTGGGTTCTTTTATTGGGTGGCTGCAAAGCTGCTCCAACAATCCAGGGGATCAGGCATCAAGCTTTTTTGGTTAACCAATTCACTTTGCTTTTTAATGACCATTTTCCTAAATAATGATGGGAGCGTTTTGATCACAACCCCCATCCTTTTGCTGGTTTTAAAATATTTAGGTTTGAAAAAACATCAAAAAACCCCTTATCTCATAAGCGGCGTTTTAATAGCTACAGCCTCCAGCGCACCGATCGGCGTAAGTAATATTGTAAATTTAATTTCTCTCAAAATGATTGGAATGGATTTATATTTGCACACTGCCATGATGTTTGTCCCTAGTATGATGGGACTCATTTTTATGGCTTGTCTACTGTTTATTTTCTTTTATAAACGTCTTCCTAAAAGCCTGCCGGATATACCGAACCATTTTCAGTCTCTGCGACACAGAAGGTACCATCCCCTTCATTCGCCATCAGCTCCGATACCGGAACGAAATCAAACAAAGATAATGTTATTTGTACTCGCATTTGTTTTTCTCGTCAGAATCAGCTTATTTGCCGCGTCATATACCGGTATCTCCGTTCCTCTTGTCGCTGTCATCGGATCAATTATCCTTTTGGCCTGGAGATGGGTTTATTTCAAAACCTCTCCCAGAGACTTGTTCTTCAAGGCACCTTGGCACATTTTTATTTTTGCTTTTACTATGTATGTCCTCATTTATGGACTGCACAATATAGGATTTACTGAATTAATTGTAAATCATTTCAAACCGATAGTTTCTGGAAGCCTCTCCTACGCTACTTTTGTATCAGGTATCTCTACCTCTGTTTTTTCGAATCTATTCAACAACCATCCGGCTTTAATGATCAGTACTTTTACTTTAACAGAAATGAGCCTGAATCCTTCAACAGCAAAAATCATCTACTTGGCAAATATTATTGGCAGTGATATTGGTTCCTTATTATTACCTATAGGAACATTAGCAACACTTATTTGGATGCATATTTTAAAACAGCATGATGAAAGTATTTCTTGGGGTGAATATTTAAAAACAACCATTTTAATCATTCCGCTGACTGTTCTTTTTACGTTAACATGTTTATATTTTTGGATCAGTTGGTTATTTCTTTAGCAGTGTATGAAATAAAAAACTGCCTTCTGCTATTCGAGGGCAGTTTATTTTCAGTAGAGGCTACGCTAGGGGAGATGCATTGTCTTTAGATGATTTAACTTCCAAATGATTGACTTTCCACTTGCGTTAATAAGCTCAATGATATTATTAGATACATCTTTTAATAGACCGACTTTTTCTGGCACTTCCCCCATATCAAATATAACCAATTGGCCAACATATTTTTTGATCTGCTCCTCAAAATTACGCACAAGTGAAACACTGGAAGGTACGACAGGCAATTGAGAGTTGTCAAGAGTGTACGGCGTTTGCTCTGTTGAATAAGGGGTAAACCATTTTAAGTGATGCATAGATATGAAAAGTGTTTTAAATACAGGTGAAAAAAATACAATATAATCATTTAAAACACTTGTAACATATCCATGTATCGACCGATCCCCAGTTACATAAACTTCAATAAATTTGCCTTTCACATTGTTTAATGTGTTTCTGTAAGAAAAACTATTATTTTCCGCCTGCATTATTGTATCTTCCGGATCTCTTAAAATTGGTTTCCCAGTATTCGTATTTATTATTGCTTTGTTCATTTGATGGAGATGCAGCAAGGGAATATAAAGATAATTGCAGCCATTAAATATAACAAAAATATCCTGTCCAATATCTATAAGTGTGCCGACAAATCTTGTATCTCCTGAAATGACAACATCAACATCTGTGTCAAGAAATTGATTCAAACCTTTCACCATTCTCCCCCTTTAATTGAATGAAAAAGGGCATCACTTTATTGATGCACCTTCATTATCTATTAAAATTTGCGCTTCCAATGATAGTCTATCGTTTTGACAATCGTTTCATAGCTATAATCTTCCTTTTGGCTTCCGGTGCTATGATAATCTGAAGATCTTGGTGACCGATATGATTTGGATGAACTTTTGGTGTCTGATGAACGATCATATGTTGACGATTGATAATCTGAAGATCTTGATGACCGATATGATTTGGACGAACTTTTGGTGTCTGATGAACGATCATATTTTGATGATTGATAATCTGAAGATCTTGATGACCGATATGATTTGGACGAACTTTTGGTGTCTGATGAATGATCATATTTTGACGATTGATAATCTGAAGATCTTGGTGACCGATATGATTTGGACGAACTGCTGGTATCTGATGAACGATCATATGTTGACGATTGATAATCTGAAGATCTTGATGATCGTTTATTTGATTTGGACGAACTGCTGGTGTCTGATGAACGATCATATGTTGATGATTGATAATCTGAAGATCTTGATGATCGTTTATTTGATTTGGACGAACTTGATGAGCTATGTGATTTTGAAGATGTTAACGAATTACTGTCCCCCTCTTCTTCTTGTTTTTGTTTCTGGTCTATATCATTTTTGCTTTCTTCTTTATCATCATGTTCTTTCTTTTGATTGTTAGAGCCTTTTGGGCCTAAGCTGATGCTCTTGATATGAAAAGGATATATGCGAAGCACTTCTTGATTTTTCACTAAAGTATAATGACCATCCGCATTATCTACGAGGATACCTTCAATTGCTTCTGGTCCTCCTCGATTAATCGAAACCCATTTATGAGTTAAACTCTTAAAAACTTCGTTTAGGTTATCAGCTTCCAAGACACTTGGCGTATGTCCTTCTTTATTTAAAGCGGACTCATGTTTACTTATGCTTTTGATGTGATGAATATTAAAATAAACTACTCCATCCTCATTTGTGTCTAACGCAGCGTAATCATCTCCTAGCCATACCAAACTTCCTTTTTTAGATTCCGGACCGCCTTGATTTAATTGAACGGATTGGTTCATTAATTGTCCGATTAAGCTGTGAAAATCATCAGCGTCAGCCATTTCTGCCGTCTCAATTGTTGTTGTGCTATTATTGGTATCCTCTGTAATACTTTTTACATGATCCAATTGATAATAAATGGTTTTTTTTTCAGTTTGCAAAGCGATATAATCTGATTTTACAGCTACCAATTTTCCTTTTTTAGATTCGGGACCTCCTCGATATACAGTGACAATTTTATCTTGCATTGAATGCAAAAAATGATAATAAGATATATCATGATTTGAATGATTTTTCATTCTCCTCTTGCTCATTCATTACCCTCCTAGTCATTTATACATAGATGATAAATATATTGCATATATACGTGTCACAGTTATTTCTTGAACTAATTCAATAGCCTAATTGTCTGATTTTCAGCGAATACCTATAATCATGGATTCACAAAATACTTAAATTGCTTTTGATGTATTGTGAACGATTTTTAATATACTCAAAAATCACTTCCGGCTCACGGTCAAAACGTTCAATATCACTCTTTTTATATGGGTCCATCAGGACAAACGGCCTGATTTGATCATAAAGCGCCAATATTTTTGGTTTCATATATTCAATGGTAAAGAGAGATCGGAGCGTTTTTTCTAACAGATGCTTGTAGGACCTGCGAAAATCGGGTTCATCCAAAATGCGGGCGGTTAATGTATTAAACCCTTGAATTCTTACGTAATCTGCAGCCATCCGCCCCCCATGGATATCCCTGCCCCAGGTTGCGTCATAGTCCCAAGGAATCACTTCAAATAATCCGGTTTCCCCGCTTCTGTACAAAGCGTAATTGTGGACAAACCCGTCATAGTTTGAGGTGAACACAATGCCGGCCAGCCAGCGCAAATACTTATCGATATTCACGTGCTTTGTCACTTCTGATTTAAATTGAGCTTTCGGGACAGTATTAATTTTAAAGATCATATCCTGTAAATAAAAATCATCTTCCTCAGTCCCTGTCTTCTTTTCATACCCATGCTCAAGTGACTTCTTCGTTTCCCTCTCCAAATCACTCACGAGAGAAAAATTAGCATCATCATCAACCGCGTAAAAAATCGCTCCGTCCGCCAGCTTCCTTTTCCTTAAATAATATTCATCCACGGATTCAAGCTCAAGATACACTCCTTCATTCTTTCCATTTACCTTTAAAAACACAAATTCTGCCCTTGGAGACAGCGTCCCCAGCTCTGAGAAAAAATCGAGAGACAATTTGTTTCTTATCATGGAAGGATCTTTATATTCCGCATTCAAGTGAACCTCGCGGGCGCCGCGAAATGTTTTCGGCTGATAATAGGAAATATGGTACGACTTCTTTTTGAAATCTCTAATATGAGATCCGCGATAAGCGATGTCGATATCAAATCTTTTCTGATTCACTTTCAACACAGCCGGAACCGGTTCATCGTCCCATATATCCTTTTTTAATTCCCGTAAGTCTTTTGGATGAATAAACAGCTGATAAAGAGGCAAATTTGATTGATTCTTCATCCGTAGTCCCCCTTCAAAATTAGGCTTTTATTTTTGTGAGATCTCAGCGGAACACTTATACACTTTTTACAATCGTGCGTACTATGTGTGTAGTAAGGATCTTCATCCTTAAACAAATTAAAAAAAGGAGGATTTCAATTGGGCCACTATTCCCATTCTGATATCAAAGAAGCGGTGAAATCCGCAAAAAAAGAAGGTTTAAAAACTTATTTATACCAAGAGCCTCGTGGAAAAAAACGCAGTCATAAAAAGTCGCACCGCTCTCACAAAAAATCTCGCAGCCATAAAAAATCTTACTGTTCACACAAGAAATCTCGCAGCCATAAAAAATCTTACTGCTCACACAAGAAATCTCGCAGCCATAAAAAATCTTACTGCTCACACAAGAAATCTCGCAGCTACAAAAAATCCTACTGCTCACACAAAAAATCTCGCAGCTACAAAAAATCATTCTGTTCGCACAGAAAATCTCGCAGCTACAAAAAATCATTCTGTTCACACAGAAAATCTCGCAGCTACAAAAAATCATTCTGTTCACACAGAAAATCTCGCAGCTACAAAAAGTCGTACCGCTCTCGCAAAAAACACTGGAAAAATGATCATCATCGCAAAAAAGATGATTACGACAGCAAAAAAGAGTTCTGGAAAGACGGCAATTGCTGGGTAGTCAAAAAGAAATATAAATAATGAAACTGTCATCATAGGCTCCGGCATACGTACGGTAGCCTATTTTCTAATTCCCCTATATCAGTTATATGTCATGACATAGCATATGCAACCCGCATCATTTGGTTTCCTTGAATGGATTTCGTTATAATCATGGTACTCTTACAATAAAGGCGGTGTTGTTGTGTACATATTTCAAGCAGAAGAGCTTAGTGCCAAAGAGACGTATAAGCTGCTGTCAGGAGCCGTTATTCCGCGCCCGATCGCATTTGTTACAACACTTTCTTCAGGCGGGGCAATCAATGCGGCACCTTTCAGTTTCTATAACGTGGTCAGCTCAGATCCTCCGCTACTCAGTATTTCTGTTAACCGATCAGAAGGCCGGCAAAAAGACACAGCCAGAAACGCGATAAAAAACGGTGAATTTGTCGTCCATGTCAGTGATGAAGCCATCATTGAAGACATCAATGAAACGGCGGCAAGTTTAGGGCCGGACGAAAGTGAAATGACACGCACCTCTCTCCATTGTGTAGAGAGCACGGCTGTTTCGGTGCCCGGCATTCAAGAAGCCCGCATTCGTTTTGAATGCAAGCTCGAACGGCATATCACCTTCGACAATGATCATGGTGTGACCACGGCTGATCTGCTTATTGGCAGAGTTGTCTGTTTTCACCTCGATGAGAAGGTGTATGACGCAGAAAAAGGGTATATTTTGACGGACGAATTAAAGCCGGCTTCCAGATTAGCCGGAAACCATTATGCAAAGCTCGGTGAAGAATTTACATTGATTCGTCCGAGTTCATAAAAGGACTATTTATATAGAAGAAACTAGTCAAAAAGACACCGTTATTCAAAAAAGCCGGCGCAGCATGTGTCTGGCTTTTTTTGTTTGTAGGAATCATATTTGCACAAACCGTTTGCACTGATTTGGTCTTATAAATTCAGATGCTCCCCATTACAATTGAAATAAGCCCGCACGAAGAGAAGGACAGCAGACTGATATCACCTGCACATAAGGAGCTGATGGGCATGCCTTTAGACCAAAGAAGATCAGCCATTCTTCATCAGGTTCTCAACACAACCAGCTATGTTACTTGCGGAGAATTAACGGAGCAATTAAACATTTCAAGGAGAACACTGTATTATGACATTGAAAAAATTAACGGCTGGCTGAAAGAGACCGGACTGACACCGATCAAAAGAAGGCGTTCAGCAGGATTTTATTTAGAAGACCAAACGAAAAAAATGCTGACATCAGAAATGAAAACGCTGACAAGTTCAAGCTATGAATATTCTCCCTCAGAAAGGCAGGCAAGAGTGATCCTGCGCATTTTAACGAGAAACAGACGGTTACTTTTGCAGAACTTCATTGACGAAAATCACGTCAGCCGCAACACCGCCATTCAGGATATGAAGCATATTCGCGAAAAGCTGAAGACATTCGGCATCGTTCTTTCCTTTACCAAAGAAAAGGGGTATTTCTTTTCAGGAATAGAGCAGCAAAAGCGAAAACTGCTGGCAGAATACGCAAATCAGCTCATGCAAAAAAGCAGCAGCACTGCGGCCGTTACCGATCTATGTCCCGATCCGGCTGCTTGTGAACAGCAGATCCAAACCATGCGGTCTATGCTGCTGACTTTCGAAAAGCTTCTTCACATGAAATTTGCTGATCATGTTCTCGCGGGCTTAAGTGTGCACTTTACGTTATTTCTGATCAGATTAAAGGCGGGAAAAGAAATCACTCTAGAACAAGAAGAGCAATACGCCATCAGGCAAACGAAGGAATATGAAGCGGCCGTTCGGGCGGCGGCCGCGGAACTGCCGGAAAAAGCCTTTATTTCTGATCAAGAGATGTGCTACTTCACGATCCATCTGTTAGGGGCTAAAATCAGTCAGTTCCCCGCTTCAAGTCTCATTGCAGGTGAGCTGGATGCGATACATGATATCGCGGACAAAATGATTGTCGATTTCCAGCGTTACGCCTGCGTGCTTTTTCAGGACCCGGAAAATCTAAAAAAACATCTGGTGCTTCATTTGAAATCAGCTTATTACAGGATTAAATATAATATCACCCCTCATGAGAGTGATGTAGCTGCCTCCATCAAAACGAAATACAGTGATATTTTCTGCTTAACGAAAAAAGTCGTTCATCACCTTCAAAAAGAATTAAGAAAACCTGTCAGCAGTGAAGAAACAGCTTTTATCGCCATGCATTTCGGAGGCTGGATGAAACGTGAAGGGGTCGCGCCCTCACTTAGAAAAACAGCGGTTATTGTCTGCCCGGGCGGCATCGGCACTTCAAAAATTTTACAGAGCCAAATAGAAGATCTTCTGCCGAATGTCGATATTCTGAAAACCGTATCAAGCCGTGTCTATGAAACAATGACGCTTGAAACTGATGTCCTGATCTCAACTGTTCCGCTCCCAGACAGAGGGGTGCCTGTGCTCATCGTTAATCCCATACTGAACAGCAAGGAAAAGATCAGCCTGCTGAAAAAAGTAGATGCGCTCTCAAACAGCGCTCCCCATTTCCATCCAAGTGTTCATGACATCATGGGCATCATCGAAAAACATGCAGAAGGCATTCATAAAACAGAGCTGATGCAAGAACTGACCGAGTATTTAGGACAGCCGCACAAACATGAAAAGGAGGCGAACCGCAAACCAATGCTTGCTGAATTAATGACACCTAACCATATAACGATGGCCGACTCTGCCCCCTGTTGGGCGGATGCCGTCCGCATGGCGGCAAAGCCGCTTTTGGATGACGGGTCTGTTACCCCGCAATACGTCGATGCCATGATTGCCACGATTCAGACACTGGGCCCATATATCGTTATTACGCCGAATGTAGCCATCCCGCACGCGAGGCCTGAAGACGGTGTGAATCGAATCGGCATGAGCTTTCTGAGACTGAACCAAGCCGTTTCCTTTTCAGACCGGCCCGAGCATTCAGTCCAGCTGATTATCGTGCTCGCGGCAATCGACAATGACACCCATTTGAAAGCCCTCTCCCAGCTCACGAATATGCTGGGTGATCCGGAAAACATTCAATTGCTGATTAACGCTCAATCGGCAGAAGATGTGCTGCCAATGATTCAAAAATACTCAAACTAGGAGTGATTCGAATGAAAAAAATCTTAATTGTATGCGGAAACGGACTTGGATCAAGCTTTATTGTTGAAATGAATGTGAAAAAAATCATTGATGAACTGAACATCAGCGCTGATGTTACACATACAGACCTCACTTCAAGCAAAACGGAGCAAGCGGATCTGTATCTAGGATCAGCCGATATTGTGTCAGGTCTTGACGATGGAACTCGTAATGTTGTCGGACTCAAAAACCTGCTGGACCAGAAAGAAATCAAAGAAGCCATCCTTACCAACTTGTAACACACAAAAACATAGACGACGGGGGTGCATCTGATGCTTGATTTTTTGATTAACGATTTCCTGGGAACTCCTGCTATTTTAATTGGACTTTTTGCCTTAGCCGGTCTGCTTCTGCAAAAGAAAAACGCTGCGGATACCGTATCGGGCACACTGAAAACGGCAATGGGATTCGTCATTCTCAGCGCCGGGGCGGCGATTGTCTCAGATTCACTAGCCGTGTTCGGCAGCATGTTCGAAAAAGCATTCCACATTAAAGGCGTCGTACCAAATACAGATGCAATCTCAGCCATTGCTCAAAAAACGTTTGGGACGGAAACGGCACTCATTATGATCTTCGGAATGATTGTTAACATATTGCTGGCGCGTCTCACGCCATTTAAATATATTTTCTTAACCGGCCATCATATTCTCTACATGGCTTCATTGATCTCCGCCGTGCTGATTACCGGCGGCATCAGCGGTGTTCCTCTCATTGCTGCGGGCGCCATTATTCTTGGAGGGCTGATGGTGCTGTCACCCGCCATCCTTCAGCCGCACACAAAAAAAATTACAGGAAGCGATGATCTCGCTCTCGGCCATTTCGGTTCTGCAGGCTATTTTATTGCTGGATTCATCGGCAAACATGCGGGCAATCCATCTCATTCGACTGAGGATATCAAAGTTCCGAAATCATTAGGATTTCTGCGGGATACGTCAGTCTCCATTTCTTTAACGATGGCACTCCTTTTCTTTATTGTCGCTCCTTTCGCCGGAAAGGATTATATTGAAGCATCGTTGAGCGGCGGAAGCCATTTCCTCGTTTATTCCTTTATGCAGGCCATTACGTTCGCTGCTGGGGTATATGTCATCTTGGCGGGGGTTCGGATGGTAATCGCTGAAATTGTCCCTGCTTTTAAAGGCATCGCTGAGAAGCTAGTGAAAGGCGCCAAACCCGCTCTTGACTGTCCGACGGTTTTTCCTTTTGCGCCAAACGCTGTGATTATCGGATTTTTATCCAGCTTCCTGGCGGGTATTGTGTCCATTTTTCTTCTTCCAGTCTTCGGTCTCAGTGTTATTGTCCCGGGACTTGTACCGCATTTCTTTACAGGAGCGGCGGCGGGAGTTTACGGAAATGCAACCGGCGGAGTGCGGGGGGCTGTACTCGGTGCGTTTGCCAATGGCATTCTCATTTCTTTTCTGCCTGCGCTTCTTCTGCCGGTTCTTGGCTCGCTCGGATTTGAAGGCACGACTTACGGCGATTCAGACTTTGGCATTATCGGGATTCTTCTTGGCTGGATCATACAATTCTTCAAATAAAGTGAGGTATGCGTCATGAAACATTTATTTTCACCTTCTCTGATGTGTATGGATTTAACAAAATTCAACGAGCAGATCACCATTCTAAACAGCCGTGCCAATATGTATCATGTTGATATCATGGACGGCCATTTTGTCAAAAACATTACGCTGTCTCCATTTTTCATCAGCCAGCTCAGAACGATGACAGCTCTCCCGATTGATGCCCACCTGATGGTTGAAAGGCCGGAGGATTTTATCGATATGACAGCAGAGGCCGGTGCTGATTACATTAGCGTTCATGCCGAAACCATTAACCGTGCGGCGTTTCGGCTGATACACAAAATCAAAGATCATGGCGCAAAGGTCGGGATTGTATTGAACCCGGCCACTCCGCTAGAGTGGATCAGCCCTTATGTGCATTTGATTGATAAACTGACGATTATGACCGTTGATCCGGGTTTTGCCGGGCAGCCGTTTATCGCAGAAATGACTGGAAAAATCCGCGCGGCTAAAGAGTGGAGAGAAACAAATCATTATACGTATGCCATTGAAGTTGACGGCTCCTGTAATGAAAAAACCTTCCGCATGCTTGCGGAAGCTGGGAATGACATTTTTATCATCGGCAATTCAGGCCTCTTTGATCTCGATGAAAACACAGAAATCGCATGGGATAAAATGAAAACCATTTTTCAGCAGCAGACACATCCTGTAAAAATGCAACACCCGGAGTAATCCCCGGGTGTTTTTCTATGAAACATTTTCTCTCCCCCGAACGTATAAAGAGATGAGTTTAGGAGGGATTGGTATGACAGGCACTCATTTCTTAATTTTAATACTGATCGCAGCTGCTTTCAGTACATCTTTTTATATTTTCGCCAGTAAACGCGGCATTCCCAAACCCCGTTGGTGGTATAAACCGGTGAACAGTATACAAGGGGTGCTGGAAATCGTTCTGCTCATTTTACTGGGATTTTCTCTTTTGCGTTTTCCGCCAGAGTATATGCTCATTTTATATCTTTTCGTCATTAATTGTTTACGTGCTCTTATGGAATGGAAATATGAGCGTGAAGAAAAACAATATGTACACTCATTATTTGGTGCGGCACTGTTTCTGGTCATTTTTATTTATATGAGTATGTTCTTCTTCGTATCTTAAATCCCAACAGCCGCCCCATCCCCCCTTGGGTCGGCTCCTCCTTGGAGAAAGCCCTCCTCATCCACTGCGATTGCTGCGGCATGGCCCATCAGCGGGTCATAATCACTGACTGTCTCCACGAGATGGCCGCTTTCTTTTAGCATGTCGACCGTCTCCTCTGCAATTCTGTTCTCAACTCTGAGACCTTCATAATCCTCGCCCCACGTTCTGCCCCATACCCAGCGCGGTTCGCTAATTGCCTGCTGAGGATGCATTCCATAGTCCAGCATTCGGGTGATAATCGCGGTCTGAGTCTGCGGCTGGCCTTCGCCCCCTTGCGTACCGTACAGAATCTTCGGTTTCCCGTTCTTACAGACCATAGCCGGCATCAGCGTATGGAAACTGCGCTTTCTCGGCTCAAGTGTGTTGACATGATTTTCATCCAATGAGAAAAATGATCCGCGATTCTGTATGAGAATGCCTGTATCCCCAGCAGTAACAGCCGAGCCAAATTCAAAGTAAAGGCTTTGAATGAATGACACCGCGTTGCCATCCGAATCCATCACCGCGGCATAGGCGGTATCACTGCCAATCGGTCTGCTTTCCGCCGGTTCAGCTATATAACCGATTTCTTCCGCCAGCTGCTTGGCATAGCTTTTGTCCAAGAGGCTTTCCAGCGGAATATCAGCAAACGCCGGATCAGTCAGAACGGCATTCCGATCCAGAAAACTCTTTTTCAGTGCCTCCACGAGCACATGATAATAGGTAAATGAACCATGTTCAATTTGGCTGAAATCATAGTTTTCCAGAATATTCAGCGTCAGTAAACCCGTAAAACCTTGAGAATTTGGGGGCGCCTGATAGACGGTGCACCCCCGGTAATCACAGGATATAGGCTCCATCCACTCACCCCTGTGTGCTGTAAAGTCATCAAGCGTCATATAGCTGCCATTATGCTGTAAATACGAGACAATCCGCTGAGCGATATCCCCTTCATAAAATGCGCTTCTTCCTCTTTCAGCAATCATGTTCAGACTGTTCCCAAGCTCTTTTTGCACAAACCGTTCACCGGGGACCGGTGCTTTGCCGTTTTTCGTGAAGATATCAGCGGTGTAAGGTGTTGACGCCAGCAATTCAAGATTCGCCGCTGTATGCCGGCACTGATCTGCAGATACAGGAAAACCATTTTCAGCATAATGGAGTGCAGGCTCCAATACATCAGAAAGCGACATCCGTCCGTATGTCTTCAGCACGGCCTCCCAGCTATCGACCATTCCCGGTACGGTAATTGCGCTGTCGATCCCCCGCAGCGGGATCTCATTTTTCCCCTTATACACGTCTCTCGTCACATTTTTTCCTGAACGGCCGCTGCCATTGTACACTCTTACCGCCTTTGTTTTTTGATGAAAGGTCAGCCAAAAGGAATCTCCTCCAAGCCCCGTCATATGCGGATAGACAACCGCCAGACAAGCGCTCACGGCGACAGCGGCGTCAAATGCGTTTCCTCCCTTCTCCAGAATGCGGTTTCCCGCTTGTGATGCGAGGTAATGCGGACTGACGACCATTTGCTTAGTGCCGATAATAGATCTGTTCATCACAAGTCTCCTTTGCAAGGGATTTTCTTCAGTATAGAGAGCCTGAGTTTTCGCATCTACTGCCCCGGAAGAAAAGCTGACGAACTTCCTCCTTTTCGTAAACATAAAAATATTTTATTGTTCATTATGAAAATAAATTTAAATTATCTCTTACGAAATGAAACTTATATGATAAAATATTGACTAAAAGTCAAACGAAAGCAGGTGGAACAAATGGGCAATGAATATCAAATCCCCAACCTTGTTCTTGATGAGATAGACAAACAGATCCTTACCATTTTGCATGAGGAAGGAAGGATTTCTTATACGGATCTTGGCAAAAGAGTCGATTTATCACGTGTTGCAGTTCAATCACGTATTAATCAGCTGATTGAAGCAGGCGTTATTGAAAAATTCACAGCGGTGATCAATCCAGCTAAAATCGGCATTCATGTATCCGTGTTTTTTAATGTCGAGGTAGAGCCGCAATTCCTGGAAGAAGTCGCTCTAAAGCTTGAAGAAGAACCCGCAGTCACCAGCCTTTATCACATGACTGGCCCGAGCAAGCTTCACATGCACGGAATTTTCGCGAATGATCAGGAAATGGAAGAGTTTTTAACAAAACGGCTGTATCCGCTTCAGGGTGTCGTCAGCGTTGATTGCCAAATGCTGATCAAACGGTACAAAAGCCGTATGGGAATGAAGCTGTAAAGGAGAGAAACTAATGAAAAACCACCCTTATCGGGATATGACGGCCGCAATGGTGCGCACCGGAATCTTAGGCTTCGGGGGCGGGCCATCGGTGATTCCGCTGATCCGCCATGAAGCGGTGAATAAGTATAAATGGATAGATGATGATGAATTTGGAGAAATATTAGCCATCGCCAATGCACTCCCCGGACCGATCGCCACCAAGATGGCGGCATATCTGGGATTCAAACTAAAAGGCACGCTAGGCGCAATTGTCGCTACTCTTGCCCACATTTTGCCTACATGCCTTGCGATGGTTGCCTTATTTGCGGCTGTAAACGTCTTAAGCCACTCGGCAGTTGTTGCCGGCATGATTGGCGCAGTAACGCCGGTTATCGCCGTAATGCTCGGTATCAT
The DNA here is from genome assembly GCF_037964915.1 of Bacillus sp. FSL K6-1012. Taxonomy (NCBI): domain Bacteria; kingdom Bacillati; phylum Bacillota; class Bacilli; order Caryophanales; family Bacillaceae; genus Bacillus; species Bacillus sp. FSL K6-1012. Next base: position 3,757,229 of record NZ_CP150175.1, read on the forward strand.
GGCATACGAGTTTGGGCAAAAAGCGCTCAAAGGATTTGGCTGGGTCACCGGAATCCTGTTTTTTATCATCGCTTTTATCGGACTGCAATTGTTACAGATCAACCCCGGCATTGTCATTATCATATTCTTAGCATACGGGGCATTTCATTTTAAACTGAAAGACAAAATCACAAATAAACATTCAAAAGATAAAGGAATGTCCGCCTCATGATCATTATGTTTTTATTCACAGCATTTTTTATCGCAAACGTTCTGGGATATGGCGGCGGCCCAGCCTCTATCCCGCTGATGTTTGAAGAAGTCGTAAACAGATACGGCTGGCTGTCAAACGACCAATTCTCTAACATGCTCGCACTTGCGAATGCATTGCCGGGCCCGATCGCAACCAAAATCGCCGCTTATGTCGGCTACAGTGCAGGCGGCTGGCCCGGCTTTCTGATTGCGCTGATTGCAACTGTTGTGCCGTCCGCGTTCGCGCTGATCGTCCTGCTGCGCATCATTCAGCGCTTTCGCCAATCACCCGTGATCAAAGGCATGACGCTGTCTGTTCAGCCTGTTATCGCTGTCATGATGCTTATTCTCACTTGGCAAATCGGCGCAGACGGCATCAAAGCCATCGGCTGGATTCAATCCTTAGTGATTGCGGGCATTTCCCTCCTTTGCATGACAAAATTCAAACTGCATCCGGCTTTCCTGATTATCGCGGCATTTTTATATGGAGGGCTTGTAGTTCCTCATTTATAGAAAAAGCACCCTCAAAGGGTGCTTTTTATTTTGGGCCAGAAAAGCAATTTGTCATATAAATTGTTTCTTTGCCTGCATCATTTTTGATCACGTTTTTGATTTGCAGCGTGTTTCCTGACATTCTGGCAAATTGCTTATCTTGAGGCGAGTTTGTTTTGACGTGTATCCATTCCTCAGATCGCGGCATTTTCCAAGATAAAAAGAATCCTAAATAAGTGACAAGCAAATACATCGTTTGGTTCGGGTCTGTCTTCATATCGCAGCTGAAAAAACCATCCCCTCTGCTGTCCCGCCAGCCTCTGTGAACGAAATTCAAGTAACCGGATTGAGAGTTTTCTTTCTGCAAATGATGGTCGATCTCCGGCTGCTGTTCATTTGGCTTAACAGCGTCGACCGTTATGCGCCTCATCATCTCCTGTTTTTTTCTTCATCCCTAAAATGAAGCCATCACAGAATTTTAAGGGCTGCAATTGAAAAATTTGATCTCTGCCCATCCTGCTTCTCCTTGTACTCCACATTGTTAATCTATCTGTAAGATCATTATTCTAAAAAAACTTGCCGACATACGGCAAGTTCAGGCTGTTAATATCTCCCTTATTCATATAAATTTTCTATTTCAATATCCCAAAAGCTTCCTTCTTTTATACAATTAGAGTCTACTCTTTTGAGTTCTTCTTTCAACCACTCTACTACATATTCTGGAATATCATTATCAATAAAGGCATCCTCACCATTTATTTGTATAGCGTTGTCAATCATTTCTGAGAAAAGTAATATACATTCTGCAAATTGATTTATTGAAGAGTTAATAAATACTTCTTTATATTCATCACCATTATTTAGATAAACGATTCTCTCGTTATTTTCAATAATACATATTGGATCTCCAGAACCAGTGGATCCTAACAACCAATATTTTCGAAATGCTTTAGACATATCAAAGATACTTGTAATTGGTTTAAATGATGATTGAGAGGAAGTAAAATCTAAATAAGGTGGAGGTGTTTCAGGTAAGCCACCTAAAGATAAAAATCGTTTAAATTCCTCCGAAAAAGGAGTCTCTATTAGATCATCATATGAAAACTTTAATAATGGACCATTTTTATTAGCATCCCAGTTTCTATTAAATTCTTCTGGTAATAACATCTTGTCACCTTCAAGATTCATTTCTGAATGTTTCTAGCCTATTCGCAATTTGATTACCTAATCCGGTAATTTCTTATTCCTTTCCAACATTATGATTACCACATATCCTGAAAGTTTAATATGATGAATGTCTCAAGTAATAAATCAAAAAGAACAGGTCAATGATAATGGCTATCTAACCATAATAGACCTGTCACAATTATTGCTTTTTTATTTAATTAGGTTACTATATTAAAATTTTGTATTTCTCTATTCTTGTTTAAAACATTGTTTAATCTTCTTTACAAGTAATTTTATAAAACTATATCTTGGAATCCTACTTCAACTACCTCTTCATTCTCAAATTTCACAGCAAGACCGTGCTCGGGTTCCCAAGAACAGTCAAGTAACAATCCAACTTGTCTTACATCCTCATCAAACACCATAGGGAATATTAATTGTGTTGGAATAATCAAATTAACTAATTCTTCTTTCGTAGTCAAAATAGGTGCTTTTTCATCTGCAAATTCAACACCTAGTCTTTGTCTATAATCATCATTTACATCTAGATAATACTTTAGAATAGCATCCTCTGCGCTTTTTAAAAGAATATCTTTATTTTTGAAAAATTGTTGATAAGCATTTACTTGAGCATCTTCAAATTCTGCGTCCTCATCACTGTCAATATCCAGTATTAGCAACCATTCATGTCCAAACAAATTAACTTTTAACTCACGTTTCCAACCATAGTCATAACTTAATTCACCAAAAACTTCATGATTAATTTTATCCATCAATTTCACCCTCTAATAATTTTTTTCAGCTTTACCAACTTCAGAAACTCCACCTAAGTGGCCGAACTTACTATTAATAATAGAAGGCACAAGTTCCATCGATCTCATATCATTAAGTTCATGCCATGTGAGTTTATTCTGTTTCCGAAACTTTTTCACTTCTTTAGTAGTTACCCCCCACTCTTCAGCAAGCAATTCATCCGCCTTTTTAAAATTCCTATTTCTATCTGTTGACATACCTTCAATTTCTACTTTTCCTTTACTTACAGGTGAGAAATCAGGGATGGCATTCGAATAATCAATACCATCTTTTTTAACTTCAATAAGAATTTCATTTACTTTGTCATTTTCATGTATAAATGTTGATTCACCACGTTCTCCTGTCCATTTTCCATTATTAACTGGTGTTTGTGCAAGTCTTTCTTCATAAGTACTATGTAGCTTTGATCGATCTATTCTTGAGTTATCGACTGAACCTGAACCCCTATTTTTCGTACTAGTCGCCATTTTAACAATCCCAAGATCTTTCACAGCTTTCGTTTTCACATCAGCATGAACAATCGGGAAAGTCGTCCCATCCGGTGTGACTGTCTTATGAACGTGAATTTTTACATTCGTTGGCACTTTGAATTCTTTTACTTGATCAAGAATCTTATTCCCTTTTTCAGCTTTTATCACTTGTGGTGATTTTGCAAGCGGGATGCCTTTATTAATGTGTTTCGCCAATGCACCTGCGCCAACCAAGCTCAACGCCGCCTCCAGCGCACCCGTCTTCCGCTTCTCTTCAGACACTTTGTTTCCAAACATATCTCTTCCTGTGACAGCTTCAGAGAATCCGTTTGAAGCAACGAGGCCGTATGCGCCCATTTCTGACATTTTGAGAATGTCTAGGGATTTGCCTGTTTTGTAGGCATCCAATGCATGCTCTGCCGCGATCGCAGCTTTTCCGGTTTCGTAGATGGCTTTTCCGCCTTTGAAGGCGCGGCCTGCCCAGCCGACGACCGGTATGAATCCGGCTGCGGCCATGGTGCCGACTGTGACGCGTTCAAAGCCTATACTTATTTACGCTATATAAAACAGAAAACAACAATCTAATAAAAAAACCTTGAAAGGCTTCAGTGCCAATCAAGGTAGAAAATCAAACCAACTCGAAGCGTTTATTTGTTTTTAATAATGCCTTAAGATTTTTTAACTATACTATTAATTCCTTCAAATATAATATCTCTCATTACTTCATTATTACTGTTATAATTTCTTTCATTTCTAATTTTATTAAAAACCTGCTTTATAACCCCATCAATCATTATTGTTAATCCTTCTATATCTTCTTCACTACCCTCCTTTTTAAAGTTTTCATTTATTATTACCAAGCTATCATCTTTTGACATTTTATTTTCTCCTTTACTCTCTTTCTCATTAAAAACTTTGTCTATATAATTTACATCATCAAAAATCCAGTATCTATCCTCTTCAGGAATATAACTAGTAAAGTCTTCCCGAACCCCTGTCCAATTATTAGGAACATAATTCTCAAAAGGTAATAACTCAGGATACAGCGAAAGAAGCATTTTTTGATTAAAGTCTATATATAATGATGGCCTTAATTCTAGAATAGTACTTTCATAATCCTGATGTTCAACTAACTTCTTTAATTCTGAAGACGGGATAATATAGTCAGTATATTCTTTTAAATAAAGACGATAATTATCTTCATTTACAACTGAAATGTTATTTCTTAGAGAAAGAGCAAAGTCCATATCAAAACTAAACCCGTTTTTTTCATAGGCTTCTTTATATTTCATGATATCTAGTATCCAAACATCTCTTTCTGTTAGATACCATGAGAATTGAGAAGAAGTCTTTACCCCGACTATTATATTTTGGGCATACTCCGGTTTTAATAACAACGAAAACACCACTTTCTCATTCTATTTTTTTGGCTGAATGCCCATATTCCTCTAACCACTCTATCCATGGTTCCGCCGGAAGTTCATAACTAACTCCTGGTGTCGTAGGATCAACAAGCTTTGGAGCAGTCCTCCCCTGGTTACGAGGGTTTTTAGTATATCCATACTGATCAATGACTGTCTCCTTGATTAAATCATCAACCTCTTTAGGTACCTTAAATTCTACAATTTCTCCGCCTGGTCTTGCTACATCTCGATAATATTTAGCGTGTTCTAAATTGTAAGCACTTATGTTTAAATCAGCATTTTTAATAGGAATAGTAATGCTTCCGTCACTATTTACTTTTTATTTCCTGCTCCTCCTCCTTGAACTCTGTAATAACTTACTGAGTGTTCAACAGGATCGACAGCTTTTTTACTTGATTGTACCTTATCATTATTCACTTTTTTCGTATATAATTGTTTCTTCTCTGGCTTTAAGTCAAATTTATGGCCAGTCGAAGTAACAATCTGTTCTTTATTTATATGACCACTTTGCTTAATTTTAGAAAAAGAATAACTCTTGTCAAGATTTCTTCCCATCGATAACGTATTGTCAACCGACTTCGCCAGCGCCCCGGCACCAACCAAACTCAGCGCAGCTTCCAGCGCCCCATGCTTCCGCTTCTCCTCAGACACTTTGTTTCCAAACATATCTCTTCCTGTGACAGCTTCAGAGAATCCGTTTGAAGCAACGAGGCCGTATGCGCCCATTTCTGACATTTTGAGAATGTTTAAGGATTTGCCTGTTTTGTAGGCGTCTAAAGCGTGTGCGGCCGCGATAGCTGCTTTTCCGCCTTTGAAGGCCCGGCCTGCCCAGCCGACGACTGGGATGTACCCCGCGGCTGCCATGGCCCCGGCTGTGACGCGTTCGGCTTTGGAGAGTTTTTCTCGTGTAACAGTGTCGTAGTAAAGTCAAACAAGTTATTAGAAATAATAAAACAGAAAAAACAATTCATTTATAAAAAAACCTTGAAAGGCTTCAGTAGCCAATCAAGGTTTTTTATTCTTCTAACCATTTTCTCTTATAAGTCTAATCCTCTATTAAATCCATATAATACTTATCATTTTTCATAAGCTCTTTTAAAAACTCTTCTAATGAATCTGCAACTTTTATATCATCATAATATATTGAATTGTTTTGTTCATTGCCTAATTCAATTAGTAACAAAGCACTTTCATTTGCCTCAAAAAAAATCACTTTATCTTCTTCAAGTTCCTCATAAACTTCAATATCTGGATAAAATTCAAAGTCATTAACTTTTAATCTTGCGTCTCTAATTGAAGCCGGTCCAAGAATGCGATTAATATTATATTCTGATTTTTTCAGAAAGCCGTAGCCAACCTCCAGAAGAAATTGTCTCAAATCATAAGGTAACCTTAAACCTAACTTATTTTCCACTTCTATAATTTCATTCTCGTTTACTGGATAGAATATATTTTCTTTGTAATTTTTAACAAAATCATATTTCACAATTATTTACCTCCTTTGAATAGTTCATTAGCAGGTGAACCCGTTCCATGAATACCAGATTGATGCTCATTAGGAAACTTAGCTGGGTGAATATTCCACCACTCATGTTCTCCCTCAAAACTGTTTTCGATAATATGGTGAGCATCATACTTATCGCCTTTTTTTCTCACCGGTTCGCCAGTCTTTTTAGAAATAACGTCTTCAGAGTAAGTTGGCCATGTTTGACCAGTATTTTTCTCCCACTCTTCAATAAGCTGATCCTTTATTTTATTAAACGCTCTTCTATGTTTTCTTGTCTGTAATGGAGTTAACTTTTTATACTCTTTCTTTCTTAAAGCTTCTTTGAGTTTTTCAACCTGATTTTTTGGTATTTTTCTAGATGTTCTTGCCTCAACATCTTTTACATACCTTTTTATTAAATCATAGTTAATCTTGTCTACAATATTTGTATTTCCACTACTCACCATCTTCACAATCCCAAGATCTTTCACAGCTTTCGTTTTCACATCAGCATGAACAATCGGGAAAGTCGTCCCATCCGGTGTGACTGTCTTATGAACGCGAATTTTTACATTCGTCGGTACTTTGAATTCTTTTACTTGATCTAGAATCTTTTTCCCTTTTTCAACTTTTGCTACTTGTGGCGATTTTGCAAGCGGGATGCCTTTATCAATATGTTTCGCCAATGCGCCTGCTCCAACTAAGCTTAGTGCAGCTTCCAGCGCCCCTTGCTTCCGCTTCTCCTCAGACACTTTGTTACCAAACATATCTCTTCCTGTGACAGCTTCAGAGAATCCGTTTGACGCAACAAGGCCGTATGCGCCCATTTCTGACATTTTTAGAATGTCTAAAGACTTGCCTGTTTTGTAGGCATCTAAAGCGTGTTCCGCCGCGATAGCTGCTTTTCCGGTTTTGTAGATGGCTTTTCCGCCTTTGAAGGCGCGGCCAGCCCAGCCGACGACTGGTATGAATCCGGCAGCGGCCATCGCTCCTGCTGTCACACGCTCTGCGGCGGAGAGTTTTTCTCCGGTAACCGGGTCAACGCCTTCAGTTGCTCTTTTATAATCATAATAGCCAGTGACTTCTCCAGTAAAGGTGCAAACTCCATCCCATGTTTTTTCGTACCATGGTTTGTTTGCTTCTTCCTCGGCTTTTTCCTGGAGACGCCTTGCTTCTGCTTGTTCGGTTTTTGCATCGATATATGTTGTTCCCTGTTTTTCCACTTCAATGGCGCTTTTGTAGACTTCATTGCTGTGGAAGGCTTTTTTGTCATAGTACATAGGGGATGCGCTTTTCCCGTTGCTGGTGGCCTGCATGAGAACAGAATATTTGCTGAGCACTGCGTTGTCCAGAGACTCCAAATTTTGATATTCAGTGGTCAGGGATTCATCAAGCTTATCGACTGCCGTAATCGTGTCACGCCTGATTTTTTGGGCATCTCCCATCTTATCTGCATAGTTGTCAAGCGTGTACATGTCGAGATCAATAATATCGCTGATGCCTGACAAAATAGAATCGATTTCTGCTTTATGAGCGGAGACAATTTCTGAGGCTTTTAAGTCTCCATTGGGGAGCTCATGATCCAAAAATGACGTCTCCACATATGAATCACTGAGTTCTTGATCTTTAATATCACCGGAAATGCCGTTTAAAAACGCAATTTGAGCAGAAACAAGCGTCAGCCAGCTGTCGGCGATTTCCGCCTGTCCCTGAAAGAAGTCCTTAATATTGTCCGCGCCTTTTCCTTTAAAATCGTCACCTAAATCAGCAACTTCCTGAAACGCCTTTTTTAGCGTGTTCAGCTGCTCTTCCAGCGTCTCATATTGCTTTTTTCTATTTTTCGCTTCATCGATTAAAGATTGTGATTCAAATACTTTACTCATCGCACTGCCCTTTCTCTTCTATTTTACTGCGATCGCCTCATCCTGCTCTTTCAGTGAATCTACGTTATCCTTTGTATCCTCGATATTTTTCTGTACCGCTTTTTTGTAATCTCCGAGCATGGTTTTGATGTTCTCCTCACGCTCATGATATTTTTTCGTATAATCGAGTTTGTTTTTTCCATTGGACCCCGCGGCGCCGATTGATACGTCAGCCAGCGCATCTTTGACAGACTCTAATGTTTTGATGACTGTGTCGTACTTCAGCTTAATTTCTGACATAAAAAAAGATCACCACCATTTTAGTTTACTAATTGTATTTCCGACTTCTTCCGCGAACTCTTCTCCCTTTTTAAGAAGATCTGCTGCACCATTTGCTACAAACAATTCCGATGCATATTGAGCTTTATCCCATTCAAGATCAAAAATTTTACCGTTAATCGAAGCCATATACTCGTTATATTTATCATTCACAATCTTAGATGCTTCCGATTTCGCCTCTTCTCTTCCCTTGTCGAAATCATCCGCTTTTGTTCCTGTCCAGTGCTTGCCCAATTCCGGTTTTACGATTTCTTTGATTTCAGTAATTGCCTCTTCTTGCAGTGTGTCTATGTCCTTTTTTGCTTTTTTCAGCTTTTCGATCTTGTCTTCCACGCCGGAAATTTTTCCGTTGAGCGAACTTTTGATATCCGCTAGCATACTTTCATAACCCATCTGAATCACCTCTTAATACTCAAAAAGTCGTATGGAGGGGCTGATGAAGAGAGACTTTTCCATACTTTATTTCCATATATTATATTTTAAAATAGCCGGTAGGCGGCTTAAATAGGGTAAACGGCTTAATTTAAGCTTATAACGCTCTGAATACGGAGGTCTAAAGTCTCTTTTTTGTTCGTTATAAGGTCAATGCGAGCGTTTTATATGGTTAGAAATTCTAAAGTCTTAGTCAAAAAGACACTTGAAAGAGGCAGATTTGATGATCTGCTCATTTTCTTATGTGGTAAAATCTTGTAAAGTTTAAGAGGTGAAACGGAGGGATGACAATGAGTTTTTTCAGTCCGATGATGTTATTTTTCGTGGTTTTTCCTTTTCTGTCCTTCTTTTTATTTGGAATGGCAGGCACTTTATTGTTTAGAAAACACGGCCTTTGGTCAATGCCTCTTACAGTGCTCTGCTTATTGGTCATATTTATGTTCTGTATTGACTCAGCCGCGCCTGATTTTATTGTTTGGCTTATTTCATTTCCGCTTCTGACCCTATTGGCGGCAGGGGTGACCCTTTGGATCAAAAGCTTGTATTAGCTGCAGTCCCCATTGTACAGAACGTTTGAAAAGTCTTTTCCCCTTAAATCATCAGGTGTGATGAAAAAATTTGCGATGCCGACGTCTCCCTACAACAAATCAATATCATCGTCTGAATCAATTTGTAAAAGCATGATGGGATGTTCTTTATACGCGTATTCCAACCGAATGAATCAAAGAATTCATCTGTCCCTATGCCCGCGTATTGCTCAAACTGAAAATCTGTAGGCGGCACCCTCTAGTTTCACAATAGGTAAACCTTAGCGAATATATCCATCGTATACAAAAAAAAGACCGGCATCCCGCCAGTCCTTCCTTTACGCATCTATGACATTGCACCTGCCGGAACAACTGCTTTCCGGCCTACAGAATAGTATTCCACTCCGGCGGCAGCAGCCTCTTCTAATGAATAGCAATTTCGCCCGTCAAAAATCAGCGGCTGCTCCATCAAATCATGATAATCTGCTAATGAAAATTGTTTAATCTCATCCCAGTCCGTTAAAATCATGACGGCGTCTGCCCCCTTAACGGCTTCCGCAATCGTTTTTTTGTATTCAACAGCCTGCGGCAAAATATGCTTCGCATGGCTGACGGCAATGGGATCGAAGGCTTTGATATGGGCGTCTAGTGCGGCGAGGCGGTTAGCAATGACAATCGACGGCGCGTCTCTCATATCGTCCGTGTTCGGTTTAAATGACAGCCCCAAAAGGGTGATCGTTTTTCCCGTCACTCCGCCAAGCCTGTTCAGCGCTTTATCAACCAGCATCGCCTGCTGATTGTTGTTGACCCTGATGACCGATTTCAGCAGCTCAAAATCATGCTCGACATTGCCCGCAATTTGCACAAGGGCGTTCGTATCCTTCGGGAAACAAGAACCGCCGTAGCCAATGCCCGCTTTTAAAAACTGGCTCCCGATCCGCTTATCCTGTCCCATGCCGTATGCGACAGATTCAATATCAGCGCCGACCTTTTCACATATATTCGAAATCTCATTTATAAAACTGATCTTAGTGGCCAGAAAGGCATTTGAAGCATATTTGATCATCTCGGCGCTTCTGATATCCGTTTGGTAAACCGGGATATCGAGCGGAAGAAAGAGCTCTTCCAGTTTTCTGGCGGTGTCCTGATCGGCTGTTCCGATCACAATCCTGTCTCCATGAAACGTGTCATGGATGGCTGACCCTTCACGTAAAAATTCTGGGTTGGATGCGATCGATATACTGACAGGCTCCGCAAGATGTTTGGTAATCAGCTCGTAAATCCAATCATTTGTTCCAACAGGCACTGTGCTTTTCGTTACGACGATCGCATCTCGCGTCACGTGCCGGGCAATACGCTTGGCCACATCAGTAATATGCTCCAGATTCGCATGTCCGTCGTTTTTTTGCGGTGTGCCGACCGCTATAAAAATAATCTCTGCCTGGTCTAAGCCTTTCTCGTAGCTCGTTTCAAAGCTCAGCCGCCCATCAGCTATATTTTTTCTCATCAGCTCTTCAAGACCCGGTTCAAATATAGGGGAAATCCCTTTTCTCATTTCTTCAATCTTGTGAGCGTTAATATCAATGCAAGTTACATGATGGCCAATCTCAGAAAGAGAAACACCTGTCACAAGACCGACATAGCCTGTTCCGATGACTGTTATATTCATTGTTTCCCTCCAACAGTTAAATTGCTGCTTTACAGCTTCCGTATTATCGTATGAGAATATCCTGACATGAATGCGGATGATCTCCCGGAAACAACCTGTACAGATTTCTGAAATATGATTCAATCATACAATATACTATTATATCGTTCTCACAAAGAAAGTGGGGAAATGAGAATTGCAGATCAAAAGAGCCCGAATCGTTTTCTTCTTTTGACCGGCTTCGGTGCCTGCCTGTAAATCGCATGATTTTGCAGAAGAAGCTCAGCATTTTCCGTCAGCATATAAGAATATTCCGTACCGAATTCTTTCTCAAGAACACGGAGAGCCTCCTGATAGCGAAAGTCTCTTGTTTTCAGATTATGAGCATCTGAGGCTAAGAAGTGTATCAGATTGGCTTCAGCCAGCCGCAGCGAAAATGCTTTCATCTGTTTCCCGAAAACTCCTGCGAGGCTTCCGGTTGTTAACTGAGATGCCGCTCCTTTTTCTATAAGATGATACAGCAAGAACGGATTTTCGCGAATTTCGCTATTGCGTTCGGGATGCGCGACAACCGGAACGTATCCTTTCAGCTGCAAGTCATAAAAAAGCTGCTCGGCATATCGCGGAACATGATCAAACGGAAACTCAATCAGGATATATTTCGTGTCATTCAGTGACAGCAGCCGCCCTTCAGCCAAATCCCGTTTCAAGTCCCCGTAGATTCTGATTTCCTGTCCCGGCAGTACGGTGAGCGGGATTTCCTCTTTCATTAAACGTTTGTTTAACAGGTCTGCCGCTTCTCTGACAGCGATTTGCTCGTTTTCATATGAACCATTCTTATGATGCGGGGTTGCAATGATGGTTCTGATTCCCTCACGAACAGCCGCCCTGGCCATTTCGATGCTGTCGTCCAGGTTACTTGCCCCATCATCCATTGACGGGAGGATGTGGCAGTGAATATCAATCATTTCTAAGCCTCCTTTTTTCGCAAAAATAAATAACGGGCAGTATGCACGTTATTTATTTTTGTATGAAATTGTCTTCATGTCCGTAGTATCCGTAATCAGAGTGCTTCGAGCGTTTCTTGCCGTTCATAATGGCTCCGAGGAGCTTGCTGTTGCACGAATCGAGCGCCTCTTTTGCTTTTGCGGCTTTTTCTTTTTCCGTCTTTCCGCTTGAAATAACCAAAACGGAACCGTCTGCGACGTTCCCTAAAATTTGCGCGTCTGCTACAGGGAGAATAGGCGGCGTATCGAAAATCACCATGTCATAGGCCGCACACGCTTCATCCGCAAGCTCCTCCATCCACTTGGAGGAAAGCAGCTCGGCCGGATTCGGCGGGATCGGGCCGCTCGTCAGCACATCAAGATTTTGTTCCTGAGACGTTTGCACAGCCTGTTTCAGTGAGGATTTTTTCAGTAAAACGGATGTTAAGCCTGTCATATTTTCTAGTTGAAAAGTGGTATGTACTGTAGGTTTTCGCAAATCTGCATCGATGAGCAAAACCTTTTTTCCCTGCTGTGCAAATACGACAGCAAGGTTAGCAGCTGTGGTAGACTTCCCTTCTCCAGGGCACGCAGAAGTGATCATCACAGATTTCATTTGGCGGTCCACTGAAGAAAATTCTATATTTGTTCGAATCGTTCGATATTGTTCTGAATTTAAGGATTTCGGCTCTGTCAGCGCAATGACATTTTTGCGACTCCATGAGCCCTTGCTTTTTCTAAGCGCCAAAATGTCCACTCCCCGCTTTATCAGATTGAATGCCTTTTAAGCTCTTCGCTGTTTTCTGTTCATTCGAAATGGTGGAAACCGTCCCTAATACCGGTATGTCCAGCAGCGTTTCGAGCTGCTCTTCCGATTTGATCGTATTATCCAAATGCTCAAGCAGGAAGGCCAGTCCGATGCTTCCTGCCAATCCTGCCGCAAACGCGATGGCGATGTTCAGCAGCGGTTTTGGCGATACAGGCGACGGATGTCCAGAAACCTCAGCTTTTGACAGAATGCTTACGTTATCAACATTCATAATCGAAGTGATTTTGTCTTTAAAGACAGATGCGACAGTGTTGGCAATGTGAGCCGCTGTTTCCGCGCTCCCGTCTCTGACAGAAATATTGACCACTTGGGAATCCTGCTCGCTGGAAACAGTAATTTTTTCATTCAGCTCTTGGGATGTCATCGACAAGCCCATCTCTTTAATCACTTCGTCTAAGATAGCAGGGCTCTTAATGATGACATTGTACGTATTGATTAATTGAAGATTGGTTTGGACATCGTTAAATTGGACTTCTTTTTGGTCGTTTTTCGATTGATTGACCAAGATCTGAGTTGAATTTTCATAGATGGGTGTAAGTGCGAAGAAACTGATGAATCCGCCGGCAGCAGTCGCAGCTGCGGTTACAATCATAATCAAAAGTATGCGTTTTCTTAACGTTGATAGTATGTCTTTTAAACTAGTAGATTCTCCCATGATACCTCCAAATCAGCTTATAACATCCTTTTCCATACGATTATACAACGTTAAAACAGCATTTCTCCATCTTTTCACATGACAATATTCGACAAAAATTTACAATAACAGTTTTTCACCTTCCATCTTGTAAGCGCTCTATTTATTGTCTTGCCAGAGCTGAATCTTTTTCTCCTTCCGGTCATTATTCAGAAAAAAATCCCGCTAAAAACCTGCGGGATTTTTATGTTGCGTATCCATTTTTAATATGAGAAATCAAATTTTCAAGCATTTCCTTTGTGGTCATCTCAGATGACTGCTCACCAATATCATGTGCATGCATCAAAATTTTCAGAAATTCTTCTTGATTCAATTTCTTTTCACTCATCATTTTATTCCTTTCAGCTTCCATTAAGTTGAAAACACGATTATTATATGATGCCGGCTCTCGTTTTGCAATCTCTAATACATCATTCGACACATCCCATTTTTTATGTCCTATTTTAGGAAAAACTTTTTCATGCCGCTGTGTTGCGATATAATAGAGAAATTGGATCTTTTTATTACGTGACTCGGTTAGGAGCGATAATCATGCTTCAGAATATGATTTCTAAAGACGATGTGCTGGCATCGGCTGAACAATTAAAAGAGCTTCTTCCTTACAGCGAGGAAAATGTTCAGCTGATCAAAAAAGCCCTTATTTTATATCGGCAGGATTCAGTCTATCGTTTACAAGCAGTGAGTCCGACGGAAGTTACGGCTTACGTGCAGGATGTTGTGCCTGTGCGGGTCACATTGAACTTATTTGTCATAGCCAAAAGCGGCTGTTCATGTCCGTCTGGGAGAATCTGCCGCCATAAGCTGGCTGTTTTTTTATATGTATATGCAATGTTTGAACGAGTGGGAACTTTTACAGAGCACTGGCTGGAGAGGGAAAAGCTTGAAGAAAGCAAAGAGCTCGTCCGGCGTCAATTTCAGGAGAAGGTGCTGCCTAATGAAGAGTCGCTTTCAAGCTGGCTTGCTTTTTTCGATTCAGAGTTTTCTCTTTGGCAGGTACGCACGGCTGAAGGCAGCCAAAACATGCAGGGCCTCTATTACGGCTATCTGTCCGCTTTGAAAAAGCATGCCCCGAACAAACCGGAGCTGAAAAGCCTGTATCAGATTCATTCAGCGATCGCGGTGTGGCTTCGCATGTTTACATTGATTGAAGAAGGAAAACTGGACCCCGAGCATGATTTTTATTCCCTCAATCCTTATGTCGAACAGCTGATGGACACGATCTACAGCTCAATTGATAAATTAAAAACGTACGCGCTGTCGTTTGCACTCGATCCTTTTCTGGAGAAAACGCCGGATGTCATTCGGGATCTCTTATTGAAGGAAGATATTTTTCAATATGAACGCATCCGCATTTTCGGTGAAATTTGGAGTGCGCTGCTGCCGCGGCCGAAATGGGTGGCGCGTGAGCAAGAGATCCTGCAAAAAGAAGCCGGGCGGCGATTTTCTCCTGAATTGCAATTCGGGCGTCTGCATTTAGAATTTTTGCAGAAACATGATGACGCGATTTTTGCGGAAACCGACCAATTTCCGCCGGAAGCGCTGCCGTATACGTTCCAATGGCTGAGTGAAATCACCGGGAAAAAGGATTGGAAACGGCTCAAAGCATGGTACCTCCGGATTGAATCGATTGCGATTGGTTATACGAAGCTGGATAAGCCTTTTAAAGAAATTCGCGACGTAATTGGCGAGCTGTTTCTTCTGCTGAACGCGTATGTGAAGCAAACCAATGACCAGGCGCTGTTTGAACGCTATGCGGCAGGCTGTCTGCCATATACTTTCACAGAATACAGCCATCATTTGTATGAGAAAAAGCGTTATGCCGAGTGGATCGAAATCCACAGCCTTGTTGGCTTTTCAATTTATGAAATGGATAAAACGATGCTCAAAGAAATCGCGGCGAGCGATCCCGAAGCCCTTATACCCGCATACCACAGAGAAGTGGCTTTTTTTATCGACCAGAAAAACCGCAGCTCTTACAAGGAAGCAGCCCGGTATTTGAAAAAACTGCGGACGCTCTACAAAAAAGCGAAAAAACTGAAGGTATGGGAACGCTATATTCAGCAGCTGAGCTCACATTACAAGCGCCTGCGCGCCCTTCAAGAAGAACTGCAGAAAGGAAAGTTGATTGATGGCGAGTCTTAAAGAAATACTTATTCACGTCGAACAAATGGAAGACGGGTCATTCACGCTCTCAGCCTTTGATGAGAATGAGCAGCCCCTTCCCTACAGCCACATGAAAAAGCATTTGTTTCAATGGCACGAATCCTCATTTTACGGAACCTTCCTTGAGGATGTCAGCTTCATCGGGACAACCGCGGTTTTGCTTTCTCCATGGATGACTGTAGAGCTTCTCGGCAAAAACTCGTTCAACTCATTCAGCTCCGTGCAGCTCACAGAAGAAACGGAACCGCTGATTGAGGCAGCGTCTACCATTTACGAATTTATCGCGGACGGCGATTTCCTGCCTGACTACGAAGCATGGACAAACGGTGCTTTCCGCTGGAAGGATCAGGACAGCATACTGGATGGCTTTACTGCGGAATGGTTTTCAGCCGCGGTGCAGGATTATATTCAATATGACGACGAACTGCGTGAAAAATGGGAAAATATCAAAGAAAAATCACCTGCGGTCACAACATTTCGCGGACATTTTCTGGATGAAGAGGATTTTCTCGAAGGCATCGGCTGGGTTGACGATCAAACCCCGTTTACGGTCGGCCTCCGCTTGAACGAACCCGACTTTGACGGCGATGACTGGAAAATCGAAATGTTTTTACGCGATAAAAAGAGCGGTGCGGTTGTATTTTTTGACGGGCTGAAGAGCCTCAAAAAATCGTGGCAGGCCTACAGCGATAAAATCGCACGCGAGCAGGACCGCTTTCATCGAACGGTTCCGTGGCTGTCATTTGATTCCGGCACGACGCTGATTTCAGAGGAAGAAGCCTGGATTTTCCTGTCGGAGGCAAGTGAGACGCTTGTCGATATGGGCGTTGAAATCCTCCTGCCATCCTGGTGGCAGATTGTCAGAGACAGCAGCATGATGCTTAAAGCAAAGGTGTCTTCCGCCCCGCGCGGCGAGTCATTTGTCGGCATGAATGCGCTGCTTGATTTTAACTGGCGGTTTGCGACAAACGGCATTGAGCTGACAGAGGATGAATTTAACGAGCTTGTCGCGAGCAACAGGCGCCTCGTCAATATTCGCGGGCAATGGGTGAAAATAGATCCGCAGTTTATCAAACAGATGAAACGGCTGATGGAGAAAGCGGAATCAGAAGGGCTCCATATGTCTGATATTCTGGCACGTGAGCTGATGGATCAGCAGGAAGGCGGGCTTGAGGACTCAGACATCATGGATACATCCGCTTTTGCCGGTATTCAATTCGACTTGTCAAAACAGCTCAGATCACTGATTCGAAAGCTGACAACAGCGGAAAATCTGCCGGAGCATGAGGTCAGCCCCTCCTTTCAAGGCACGCTCCGCCCGTATCAGAAATACGGCATGAACTGGCTGCTATTTCTGCGGCAAAGCGGTTTTGGCGCCTGCCTGGCCGATGATATGGGGCTTGGGAAAACTATTCAGATGATCGCATATTTTCTTCATGTGAAGGAAAGCGGACGGCAAAACACGCCGAATCTGATCATCGCGCCGACATCCGTACTCGGCAACTGGCAGAGGGAGCTTCAAACCTTCGCGCCCAATCTGTCGGTCGCTCTCCATTACGGCCCGCGCCGTCCGAAGGGTGAAGACTTCACCGGCTATTATGAAAACGCGGATGTTGTCTTAACCTCCTACGGGCTGTCGCATGCCGATTCTGAAGAGCTTTCTTCGGTGACATGGAACACAATTTGTCTTGACGAAGCACAAAATATTAAAAACGCGCATACGAAGCAATCACGTGCAATCAGAAAGCTGAAGGGCATTCACCATATCGCGCTGAGCGGAACTCCGATGGAAAACCGCTTGACTGAGCTATGGTCGATTTTCGACTTCATGAATAAAGGCTACCTTGGCAGTCTGACCGGTTTCCATAAACGCTATGTATTGCCGATCGAAAAGGACCGGGACGAAAAAAGAATCGGACAGCTTCAGCAATTAATCCGGCCGTTTTTGCTGCGGCGGACAAAACGGGATGAGGACGTCGCATTAAACCTTCCCGACAAGCTGGAGCAAAAAGAGTTTATTCCGCTGTCAGCCGAACAGGCGTCTCTCTATGAGCAGCTGGTGAAAGACACTTTTGAACATATGACGTCACTGACAGGCATGCAGCGAAAAGCACTGATCCTCAGCATGCTCGGACGGCTTAAACAAATATGCGATCATCCCGCGCTTTATTTGAAGGAAGATCAAACCGAGCTGCTGGCCGGACGTTCGGTCAAGCTTGAAAAATTGCTTGAGCTGATGACAGCGATCCGCGCCCAAAACGAAAGCTGTCTCATTTTTACGCAATATATTCAAATGGGGAACATGATGAAGCGATTGCTTGAAAAAACCTTCGGCGAACCTGTACAGTTTTTGAACGGGAGTCTTTCTAAGCAAGAGCGCGATACACTCGTTGAGAAATTTCAAAAGAAAGAATACCCGACATTGATTCTATCACTGAAAGCGGGCGGAACCGGACTCAATCTGACAGCCGCCAATCACGTCATTCATTATGACAGATGGTGGAATCCGGCTGTTGAAAACCAAGCCACTGACCGGGCATACCGCATCGGGCAGGAGCGGTTTGTCCACGTTCATAAAATGATTACAACAGGAACAATTGAAGAAAAAATTGATATGATGCTTGAAACAAAGCAAACACTGAATGACCAAATTATCCAAAGCGAAAACTGGATTACCGAGCTGTCCACAGATGAGCTCGAAGAATTATTTACATTAAGCGCCTCAGCGCAGGCACAATAACCACAAAAAAGCTGGCTCTTTAAAAGAGCCAGCTTTTTTCCGTTCATCGCCGTCACGCCGAATTTCACAGAATCCGTTACGCCGGTTATGTACAGGATGCACTTTTTTTCAAAAGATAAACCTTACAGCAAGTGCCGAATCATATGGGCAACGCCATGTTCATCATTGGTCAGGGTTACAGCGCCGGCTATCGCTTTGATGTCCTCCCGCGCATTGCCCATCGCTACGCCTTTTCCGGCAGCCTCCAGCATAGACCTGTCATTTAAGCTGTCGCCCACGGCTGCTGTTTCCTTCATTGGGATGTTAAGCCGCTTTGCCAGCCTTTCCAGCGCCTGCCCCTTGGATGCCTTTTTGGAGGAAAGCTCAAAGTTATGATCAGCAGAGCTGACAAGTGTCAGATCTTTATCCTCCTGGTATCTCTGCCAGCCGGCCTCCAGCTTTTCTTTGAAGAAAGAAAAGCCAAGAATGTTGTAAAAATCAATCTGCTTATCCTCCTCAAAAAGCTCTTGAAACGTGTCGATATAAGCGAAGCCCGATTGACTGTATTGCACCTCGGCTGCCTGCATCAGAACAGAAAGGTCAGCCTTTGGATTCGCACTTTTGACCCGGTCAAGCTCAACATCTAGGAGCTGCCTGCCGTTTTGCGGCGTATAAATAGCTGAGTCTGTAAAAACCTCATAATAATAGTTTTCTGACTGAAGCCACGAGAGGATGTCATACGCCCGTTTTTTATCGATTGTTTCCGAATGATAAAGCCTGCCGTCAGGGTCGTGAATGACAGCGCCGTTCGCACTGATGACCCACGTTTTGATCCCGAGCGGTTCAAAAATGGACACGACATCAAAATAAGCGCGTCCCGTTGATACAACAACCTCAATCCCGTCCCGCTGCGCCTGCCGCAGAGCATTTTCATTTTCTGAGCTTACTTGATGCTTGCTGTTCAGCAAGGTTCCGTCTAAGTCGGTCGCAATCAATTTCACGTTTATCAGCCCTTTCTTTCATCCTGCTCTGTCACGAGAAGTTCGACGCCATTAAGGTCAAGCAAGTCGCAAAACGCCTGATCCGGCAGCCGGTCTGTGATCAAGAGATCAATTTCACTCAGATCAGCGTACTGATAAAAACCGGTGCTTCCCAGCTTCGAATAATCCGCAAGGGCGATCACCTGCTTCGCCTGCTGAATCATTTTTCGCTTCACCAGCCCATCTTCTTCATGCGCGATCGTAATGCCGTGTTCAGAAATGCCGACAACACCGATCAGCGCTTTATCGACGTGATAGCTTGAAAGCTTTTCAATCACAGAGGCGCCGTACAAGAAACGATGCTCCTTTTCAAGCTTGCCTCCGAGAAGATAGATCTCAATACCATCTTTGTCTGAGAGCACTTCCGCGAGATTAATGGAGTTGGTGATAACCGTACAGTCGTCTGCATTTAAGTGTTTAGCGCACGCCTGAACGGTTGTAGACGCATCTAAAATAACCCGGTCGCCATTTTGGATCAGTGATGCGGCGAGTTTGCCAATCTTGTTTTTTTCCTCGGACACTGTTTTCAGCCGGCCGGAATACCCTTGGATTTTCTGGTGCACAGACGGCAGAATGGCGCCGCCTCTTGTGCGAATAATGGCATTCTGTTCCTCCAGCTTCACAAGATCCCGCCGTGCTGTATCTCTGGACACCTGAAGGAGCGTACAGATCTGCTCGGTTGTAATGCGGTTATGCTCCTTTAGATAATCCACAATTGCTACTAATCTTTCTTCTTGGTACACGCCCTCATTCCTTTTCATATGACGTTATCTTTAAGCAATTATAAGTTTTTATATATTAACAATCAATATTATTAAGTGAAATTAAGTAAAAATGCATCATAAGAACCAATTTTTCCTATATGAAACAGAAAGAAAAAACCAGTCTGGTCGACTGGTCAATACAGAGGGGGTGATGCGAAGAAAAGTAATCGTGAATGGGATTTAAAGCGGGAGGAGCAGGGGGATGTCAATCGGCAGCTTTTTCCCGAGGTTTAGGGTCCATAAAACGAACAGTATCAGCCATCACTTCAGTTACGTACACTTTGACACCTTCCGCATTTTCATAGCTCCTTGTCTGAATCCGTCCGCTTAGGCCGACGAGAGAGCCTTTTTGGCAATATAACGCCGTGTTTTCGGCCGTTTTTCTCCAAAGCGTGCAATTGACGTAATCCGCTTCAATTTCTCCTGAAGCATTTTTGAAGCTGCGGTTAACTGCAATCGTAATGTGTGTGACTGCCGCGCCTGCAGAAGTGTACCGAAGCTCAGGGTCTTTTGTTAAACGTCCGACAAGCATGACCTGATTGAACATTGCGATTCCTCCTCTCCTTGCGGTTACACGTATTGTAGACGATGCAACGAGAAAAGAAAAACGCTCAAAATCTCATTTCAGCCTCTGTTTTTATCTTTCGTTTTCATTTTTCCCTCAGCTAAAAACAGCTTTTGTTTTTTCCCTCTAAAGAAATATGTATTTTTTAAAAACCGGAAAAACAATTTAGATGTCAGCCAATGCTGCGTATTCATACAGACATAAGAAGAGCCGTCCCATGCAAACCACTGAAAGCTGAGCTTCTTTTCCGGGAGCGACAGCTGGATTTTGTACTGTTCCATCCCATCATAAGTTTCGTATAAAAAAATCATCCTCTCTTTCCTATATAGATGAACCTCAAAAATATCTTTACGGCTTAACATATAAGCTTCATTCGTTTGAATCAAACGCTGATCCGCCGGAGTGCCGTCAATATAAATTTCCTTTAAATGAAATCGATTCATACACACCTCTCCGTAATCCATAGTCAGTTACAGTATAATGAAAAAATAGAAATTATTAAATGTTGTACCAGGACAAAATATATTGTCCCCGGCATTACAGCGTTTTCACGGAAAAATGAATATGTGTTATAATTCATTTTAAGAATTCTTTGTAAGTAAATGGGGTGAGATAAAAATGAAAACCTTTAAACTGGTTGATCTGAACGTGGAACGAGTGGACAAGGGAGAAAAGTCAATTGAACAGTTTCCCCTTATTGACGGACTGATTATCAATAAAGAAGACGGCGAAAATCACTGGCTGATTGAAGCGCTTGTTCCGAAGGAGCACTTGTCTTTTTTTGACCAGCTTCAAAAAAAACAAGCTGAAGTCAAAGTGTTTGTGACGATTACGAAAAAAAGCAACCGCCCTGCCCAGCTGACTGCAGCTGTGAAGAATATTGCTGAACTGGAAGAAAGCATCTCGGTTTTAATTTACGGACAAATGGTGACAAGAAAACAGCAAGGCACTGAAACCATTCTGGAATCTCTTGTAAAAGAGGGCTATACAGGAGCGAAGCTGATCGAGGCGTTTAAGCAGAAGATATAAAAGAGAGTGGAGATCCCCCTCTCTTATTTTACATTTGCTGAGGTGACACGTATGAATAAGCGAAAAATTCAAGCGGTTGTTTTATCACTTATCGGCGCAGCTGTCCTTTTGACATCAAGTTTGCAAACACCTAGAGAAGCTGTTGCTGCCGGGAAGAGTCCCAATCTAAAGAAAATGAATGTCAATGAGTTTTTCACTGATCACGACGGAACTTTTATCTTACGTGATCTGAAAAATGAAAAAACATTCGTCTACGGCGATCAACGCGCGACACAAAGATTTGCGCCGCAATCGACTTTTAAAGTCCCAAACGCGCTCATTGGATTACAAACAGGCGCCGTTAAAGATGAATATGACATCAAATACTGGGACGGTGTAAAACGTGAGCTCGATGTATGGAATCAGGATCACACGCTAGGATCTGCCATGAGATACTCCGTTGTTTGGTATTATCAAGCGATGGCCCGTGACATCGGAGAAGAGCGAATGAAAGAATGGATTGATAAAATAGCGTACGGCAATCAAGATATCAGCGGCGGCATTGACCAATTTTGGCTGAGCAGCACGCTTAAGATTTCTCCTCTGGAACAAACGGACTTTATGGAAGCCTTATACAAAGAAAAACTGCCATTTGATAAAAACGTAATGAAGACAGTGAAGCGGATGATGATTCAGGAAGATGAGGATCATTATACGCTTTATGGAAAAACCGGTTCAGGCTCAGGCATCGGCTGGTATGCAGGCTTTGTCAAAACCGAAAACGGAGTGTACAGTTTCGTGACGAACATTGATGGTACCGGCACAGAAGCGAAAAGCATGACAATGGACATTTTGAAGAAATATGTTCTGCCATAAAAAAGACCGCCGTCTCAGACGGCAGTCTTTTTTATTCCGGTGACCTTGTTTGCTGCTTCAGCAGATCTCTGATTTCTTTCAGCAGCTCTTCTTGCACATCCGCCGCTTCCGCCTCAGCCTCTTCTTCCGCTTCTTTCTTGCGCTTCAATTGATTCAAAGTCCGAATCACAATAAAAATAGAGAACGATATGATTAAGAAATTTACAATGGTTTGAATGAAGCTGCCGTATTTGACGACCGCATCACCAAATGTAAAGGACAGCCCCGAAAAATCAAGCCCTCCCAGAAGCAAGCCAACTAAAGGCATAATGATATCATTAACGAGCGATGTGACGATCTTACCGAACGCGCCCCCTATTACAACACCAATCGCAAGGTCAACAATGTTCCCGCGCATGGCAAAGGTCTTAAACTCTTTCCACATACAATCACCTGCTTTTTTTGTTTTGAAAGAAAAAAAGACAAATGTGCCGCTGCCCATCTGTCTCTTTTCACTTACTCGCCGAGGGCAAAAGTCAGTTCAACTTCGCAAACCACTTCGCCGTCAACTTTGGCAACGCCTTTTCCGCGCCCGATTGTGCCTCTCGCACGAGTGATTTCCACCTCAAGGTGAAGCTGGTCACCAGGTTTCACTTGTTTTTTAAACCGGCAATTGTCAATGCCTGCAAAAAACGCCAATCTGCCGCGGTTTTCTTCTTTAATCAGCATCGCAACAGCCCCGACTTGAGCAAGCGCTTCTACAATTAATACGCCGGGCATTACCGGATACTGTGGAAAATGTCCGTTAAAGAACTCTTCATTAGCAGTTACATTTTTATAGCCTTTTGCCCGTTTGCCCTCTTCAACTTCCGTAATCCGGTCTACGAGCAAAAACGGATAGCGGTGAGGAATAATTTCTTTAATTTGCTGAGTATCAAGCATTCTCTTGACATCTCCTTCATCTGCGTTAGTATGTATAGCAATCATTTATGATCTAATCTGTACATTTGAAAAGTATATTATGAATTAACCTCTTTTTCAACCGGCGCCCAAAGTGTAACCAACTGTCAATGAGAGCCGTCAAAAGTTGTGATATGATAATTATAGATTTTACCATTAGCAAAGAG
Source organism: Bacillus sp. FSL K6-1012 (assembly GCF_037964915.1). NCBI lineage: Bacteria > Bacillati > Bacillota > Bacilli > Caryophanales > Bacillaceae > Bacillus > Bacillus sp. FSL K6-1012. The sequence continues at coordinate 3,780,870 of NZ_CP150175.1, forward strand.
GTAGGAAAATGATTTCGAAGTTTATTGAAAAAAGAATTCAAAAAATGTTAGACGAGTGGTATACCGCTATTGGCAAACGTAAAATGGATGACGCAGCAGCACTTAAAGAGAAAATCGACCAGCACCTTCCGAAACTTAAAAAGAACACAAAACTTTGGATGCGTTATCAATTGTTCTTCGCACGCCACCAGCTCCTTTTTGAAAACCAGGACGGGATGGATTCATTATTCCATGAGTTATATGAACAGGAAGACAAAATGGATGATGAATTGAAATATTATCTGCATTTTTTCTCAGGATTATATGAAATGGTCAAAACCGCTCCGAAGCATGCGGTGAATGGTTTTAAAAAAGCTGAGCAGTACCTGCACGCGATTCAAAACGCATTTGAAGCCGCTGACTTTTATTATCAAACTGCCGGCGCCTATTACTTGATGAAATCACCGCCGCTTTCCATCCAATATGTTGAAAAAGCATTAAATATCTACTTGCATCAATTCGGCTATGTCAAAAAGGTGATCAGCTGCAAACTGCTCCTCGCTGTAAACTATATTGATCAAGAGCGCTATGATGAGGCTGAACAGCTTTTCAAAGAAATCATCAGGAAAACCCAGCAGGTAAATGACGATAATCTGCTGTGCCACGCTTATTATAATTTGGGCTTTTTAAAAGCAACCGAAAAGAAGGACCATGAAGCGCTTCTCTACTTTAAAAAGGTATTGAAGAATCATGAATTTGAAACCAATTCTCCAGTATCCTATCTGCACTGTGTGTATGAATCCGTCAGAGCTCTTTTTAAAACAGAAAAGATCTCAGAAGGAAAAGCGGTTTTGCAAAAAGGGAAAGAATTATCTGAAAAGGTAAACATTCAAACAATTCAATTGAAACTAAAAACACTTGAAGCGCTCTATACGTCTGCTGAAGATCCTTATGATACCTTGCTTGAATATGTGCTTGAATTAGAAAAAATCGAAGCTTGGGTGGATTTAGAGGTGCTTTTGGAGGACATCACGGAATACTACAAAAAAAAGGACGATTTCGAAAAAGCCGCCTTTTTTATTATGCGCGGCTGATTGAAAACGCCCATCTTTCGATTATCTGACAGAATTAATCAAACCGAGCATCTGATCACCCATTGTGATCGTTCTGCTGTTCAGCTGATAAGAACGCTGAGACGCAATCAAATCTGTCATTTGCTTAGAAATATCCACATTTGACATCTCAAGTGCACCCTGCTGCATGCCGATGTTTTGTCTGTTTGCGCCATTCAGCTCTTCAAAGGCTGCCGCATTATCAATGGAGAAAAGATTATTTCCTTCGGATTTCAGCTCTTGAGGATTGTTCACTTGGACAACCCCGAGATTAAACCGCTGCACCGTATTCCCGTTAGATGCGGTTAAGGTCCCGTTTTCATTGATCATGATTTTTTTCATTGAGCTGTCTATGTTTACTGCATTGCCGTTTTCATCAAGCACGGGATGACCGTTGCCTGTCACGAGCTGAAGCTGGTTGGCATTATCAGCGGAAGGCGATAAATAAAGCGCTCCGTCCCTCGTATATTGGCGATTGCCATTCACGTTAACCTGGAGGTATTGGTAAGGAGACGTAAAAGCGATATCCAGATCGCGCTCCGTCTTCTTAATGCTTCCTTGATCGGATACAAGCCGTGAATTCATCATCGCTCCGACGCCAAGGCGCAACCCGGGCGGCGTTTTTCGGGATTGTGCCACTTCTTCATTTTTTTCATCAACCTGATCGAATTGCTGTCTGACGAGCTCAGAGAAATTCGTATCCTTAGCCTTATAGCCGGTTGTGTTGCTGTTGGAAAGGTTGCTGCTGATTGTGTCAATCTGCTGCTGCAGCTGGTTTAAGGTTGTTGATGCCGTTAGCATTGACCTGAGCATAGTTGATGTCCCCCGTTTTTTCTTCCGTTATCTTATATTTTTCCGATTTCATTGGCTGCTTTGTCCATACTTTTGTCATACGCCTGAATGACCTTCTGGTTTGCTTCAAACGATCTGTACGCTTCAGTCATTTCTGTATAGGCGCTCGTCACATCAACATTCGAAAGCTCGGAAACGCCTTGTTTTAATGAATAGGATACTTGGTTATTGCCAGCCGCACTCGGCAGGTCATTTCCGTCAGCCGTGCTGTACAAATCATTGCCATCTTTTTTTAGATTTCTGACGTCCTCTGCCATTCTGACATCAATTTGTCCGGCTGTCCGTCCGTTCGCAGTAACAGTACCGTTTTCAGACACAGTGAAATTTTCATTATCGACCGTAATCGGCTGGCCTGTCGTGGATAAAATGGTATTTCCGTTGATTGTCAGCTGATTGTTCTCATTTAAAGAAAATGTGCTGCTTTTGGAATAACGGACCCCATTCGCCGTTTGAACCGGATAAAAAAGGGCCGCATTTTCATTTGTTTCTGCATTTACCGGAACTTGATTTTCAATCAATGTGATGTCTGTAGGCTGATCCGTCGACTTAAGGCTTCCCTGTGTGAAAAGAGGCTTAAGCTCCTGCATATACACACCGGTGTTAACGGAACCGATTTCTGTTTTCGATGTGCCGGCCGGAGATTTTGCTTCAATTCTGCTGAGAAGCATCTCAGGGAACGCACGCATCGAGCCTTGTTCTGCTTTATATCCGGATGTATTTGCGTTTGCGATATTATTTGAAAGCATTTCCGTTCTGCGCTGCTGGGCAATCATTGCGGATGTTGCGGTATATAATCCTTTTAACAAGTTTTCCACCTCTAAAATGGCATTTTTTCCAGTTGTCATATAGGGAACATTCGTTCTGTAATACAAATAAGTATTTTATCCTATTATCGGCATTTCTCATCAATTCGTGAAGAGTTTTCATAAAAAAACCCCATTCTTTTTCAGAATGAGGTTTGAGTGATCAGCTTAGTTTGCGTTTAGGAAGCTTGTCCATATTATCAAGCATAACACCTGTGCCGACCGCCACACAATCCATTGGATTTTCAGCGACAAGCACCGGAACCTTCAGCTCTTCAGCGAGCAGCTGGTCGAGGCCGTTTAAGAGCGCGCCTCCGCCGGTAATGATAACGCCGCGGTCAATGATATCAGCGGACAGTTCAGGCGGTGTTCTTTCAAGCACTTGTTTCGCTGCCTGCACAATAACAGCTACAGATTCACGAAGGGCTTCTTCTACTTCTTTGCTGTTTACTGTAATTGTTCTTGGAAGACCGGAAACCATGTCCCGTCCGCGAATGGAAATTTCTTCGTGACGTGCGTCTGGGAAAACTGTTGCGACTTTAATCTTAATATCTTCCGCAGTACGTTCGCCGATCAGCAGCTTGTACTCGCGTTTGATGTAATTTAAGATTTCCATGTCAAACTTGTCCCCAGCCATTTTAATAGAAGAGGAGGTGACAATATCGCCCATTGAGATGACTGCGATATCCGTCGTCCCGCCTCCGATGTCTACAACCATGTTACCGCTCGGCTGGAATATTTCCATACCCGCGCCAATAGCGGCAACTTTCGGTTCTTCTTCAAGGTACACATGTTTACCGCCGCTTTTTTCAGCAGCTTCTTTGATTGCTTTTTGCTCAACTGATGTAATATTCGTCGGGCAGCAAATAAGCATGCGCGGTTTTGAGAACAGGCCTTTTACGTTCAGCTTGTTAATAAAATGTTTCAGCATTGCTTCTGTTACTTCAAAGTCAGCAATAACTCCGTCTTTCAGCGGGCGAATCGCAACAATATTCCCAGGTGTACGTCCAACCATTCGTCTTGCCTCTTCGCCAACCGCCAGCACTTTGCCGCTGTTTTTATCAAGTGCAACTACGGAAGGTTCATTCAGAACAATTCCTTTACCTTTAACATGGATCAGTACATTTGCAGTACCGAGGTCAATACCAATATCCCTTGCAAACATCTATTTATATCCTCCTTGAAAATCTGTTTCACAGTAAATATCCACATTGTGCCCTAATTATATATATTATCATAAAATATAGAAAAAAAGTTGGAAGCACATTAAGTTCTTTACAAATTTTTGCGGATGATCTACAAACGATTTCCGGAAGACAATGCAGTTGATTTGTCCTAAGTGATTATGGCTGGCGAACGGGCTCTCCTTCAAGAATTTCATCCTTTTTATACTTGAGTTTTGTTGCTTCTCCTCCTCTTAAATGCCTGATGGATTTATGATAATCGAGTATTTCTTTCACTTCGTTTGCCAAGTCAGGATTGATTTCAGGCAGACGCTCTGTTAAATCCTTGTGTACTGTACTTTTGGAAACACCAAATTCCTTCGCAATGACACGAACGGTTTTCTTTGTCTCCACGATGTACTTTCCTATCTTGATTGTTCGCTCTTTGATGTAATCGTGCACACCACTCGACCTCCCTAAAATGGATGTGAGAAGTGTGAAATGAGATCCGTATTCTGTAAAGAGTCATTCATTATGCAGCTTCTTTGTTGTATGGTTTTAAAAGTAAGTTTGTGAAATATGCCCACGATCCCTCACCTCAAACACTCTCTTTGTTAGGTTTGTAACAGTGTATTAGCATTCTTGTGGGAATATGCTAAAAACTCAATAAGGACAAGGGGTGAAACGAACTTTTCAACTTCCGCTAATTATTTCGCGTCACTAAATTTATATCTTTACATCCTTTCATCGCTCCTGTAAAATGAAAAAAGCAATTAGTTACTTAGGTAAGTTTTTTTAGAAGGAGACCGAAATGACCTACGTCAACAGACACCTCATTCATCAAATCAACCAAAGCGCCCGCCTGATTGCCAAAAAAGCCAATGAACAGCTGGAGCCATTCGGCCTTTACTCATCTCAATGGTCAATTTTATATTGTTTGCGTACGATCGGACCAATGACTCAAAAGGAGATTTGGTCCTATTTAAATGTGGAAGCGCCAACCGTGACCCGGACGATCAAACGCCTTGAAGAAAACGGCTGGGTACAGAGACGGCAAGGTGAAGACAAACGGGAAAAACTCGTTGTCCTCACAAAAGAAGCAGAGAAAAAATACGAAGAAATCAATGTGAAAATGCTTAAATTTGAGGAAGAACTGCTTGCAGATTTCCGTGATGAAGATAAAAAAGCGTTTTCTCATTTATTTCGTTTGTTTTTACAACAATGAATTAAGGAAGTGACATACATTTGAAAAAGTCTGAACCGATTTGGACCAAAGATTTTATTATGGTCGTTCTCGTGAACTTGTTTGTTTTTGTGTTCTTTTATACATTTTTAACTGTTCTGCCTATCTATATGATGCAGGAGCTGGGAGGTACTGAATCTCAGGGAGGGCTGTTGATCAGTCTGTTCTTGTTATCCGCCATTTTCACACGTCCTTTTTCAGGAGCTATTATAGAACGGTTTGGGAAAAAGAGAATGGCGATTGTATCGATGGCGATTTTTGCCCTTTCGTCTTTTCTTTACCTGCCAATCCATAACTTCTATCTGCTGCTTGGATTGCGGTTCTTCCAAGGAATCTGGTTCAGTATTTTAACCACTGTAACCGGCGCGATCGCAGCGGATATCATTCCAGTTAAACGCCGCGGCGAAGGGCTTGGATACTTTGCCATGTCTATGAACCTCGCAATGGCTATCGGTCCGTTTCTCGGATTGAGCCTGGTGAAAATTGTGCCTTTCTCTGTCTTCTTTACAATTTTTGCAGTGTTTATGATTGTCGGGCTGTTTGTTACATTACTCATTAAAGTGCCAAACAGCATCAGCAGCGGAACGACTGTATTCCGCTTCTCTCTGTCGGATATGTTTGAAAAAGGCGCGCTTAAGATTGCGATTGTAGGGTTGTTTATATCATTCTGTTATTCAACAGTTACGGCATTTTTGTCCGTTTTTGCTAAGTCTATTGATCTATTAAATGTCAGCGGCTACTTCTTTGTATGCTTTGCCGTTACGATGATGGTCGCGCGTCCGTTTACAGGCAAACTGTTCGACAAAGTCGGACCGGGGATTGTGATTTACCCTTCAATCCTGATTTTCTCTGTCGGACTTTGCATGCTTGCCTTTACGCACAGCAGCTGGATGCTGCTATTATCCGGAGCGGTGATCGGGCTCGGATACGGCTCAATCGTGCCGTGCATGCAAACGCTGGCGATACAAAATTCACCGGCACACCGTTCAGGATTTGCGACAGCGACGTTCTTTACGTTCTTTGACAGCGGAATTGCCGCTGGATCGTATGTGTTCGGATTATTCGTTGCTTCCGCTGGCTTCTCATCTATTTACTTAACAGCGGGTCAATTTGTTCTGATTTCTCTTCTCCTCTATGCATGGAGCCAGAAAAAAACGGCTGTCGCCGAACCTGAAGGAAAAGTGTCGATTGCAGAATAGCTTGTCAGACTGCCGGAGTTTGCCGGCAGTCTTTTTTTGCATAAAAAAACGGCATTCTGCTCCGTTGAACGGAATAGAATGCCGCTTCTTTCATGATTCAATAATCGGACGCGCAGGTGAATCCGGATCTAATGTAAAATCAAAAGACTCTTCGTCACGATACATCGGATCTGCATAAATAGAACCGACATCATTTTTCGTTGCTTTTTGATAAGATGAAAACGAGTCGTATTCAGTCTTTTTCCACATCCATAAGCCGTCCTTACCTGCTTCCTTATGGTAAACGTTATGATTGACTGTATTTCCTTCATTGGTTTTAAATTCGTTGGCAATAAACAGCCTTGAATCACTTGCCGTCATGATGTTCTTTTCTATTACGTTGTTTTTTGTATCGTGCTGCAGCAATAGCTGTCCGCCATACAGCTCTTTTGTATCGTTGCGGAAAATAATGTTGTGAGCAATCACAGAACCGGCGGTGCCGCCACGCTCTTTGTCATATCCGCCGATTGAAATACCCGTGTACGCATTCTGGTACACTTTGTTGTCGGTAATGTTTATATCCTCAGCATATTTTCCTTTGTGCTCAGAGGTTGCTTCAATACCGATATCATTTCTGTAAACCGTGTTTTTCCTTATGTCAATATTGCGTCCTCCGTCGACATATATTCCGCCCGCTGAGTACTCATCTCCATAAGCGGGATTTCCGAAAGTTGAATGATGATAGACAGTATTGTTTTCTACGACGCCGTTTCGAACATAATCGTTTTGATCTGCCGTTCCTTCATATCCGATAAGATCGATGCCAATATTGTTATTATCACGGACCAAATTGCCTGCAACCGTAAAGCCGTCAATGTTTCCGTTCAGCACAACCGCTTCACTCGCTCCGAGTGTCAGCTTTTCAACGGTATTATCCGTAATCTTAATGTCTTTCATGCTTCCCGTCCCATAAACCGCAATTCCGTGGGCATTGCCCTCGTCCGCCGTTGTTTTTATATTCCGAACATGATTATCCTTAATCGTGATATGGCTGCTGGATCCAGTCACATAAATTCCCATGGCGGTTGCTTCTTCAGATGAAACAGAGAGATTCTCAATCGTTAAACCGCTGATTGTGATGTAATGTTTATTGTCTATGCGGATTAACGGCGTTTCATATTCTGCGCTCGTCATCGATTTCCCGGTAATGACTGCTTTCTCGTCCTGATAGTTTCGAAACGTGATAGGCTTTCCATCCGCGCCGCTATGCTTCACATCAAGCGGTTCATCATACGTGCCTTCCCGGATGATTACGGTTGTTCCGGCAACAGCTTCCTTAGCGGCATGCGCAAGTGTACGAAATGGCTTTGTTTTCGTCCCTTCATTTTGATCATTGCCGTCAGGAGAAACATATAAGCAGTTCACTGAGTCTTGTTCATTTGCTGCCGTCTTATCATAGGTTAAAGCGATAATAACAGCAGTTAAAACGGCTGCCGCAGAAATAAAAAATGATATTTTCATATTGGATTCTCATTTCTATTTAGAATGGATTTTCTTATATCATTATAAGTTATCCATTTATGGAAAACCATCTCAAATTTCACCTGCATAAGTTCTTATTCAGCTCGACGCACCTGCCCAGAATCATACTTTCCAATAGCCGATGATATCGGCGGGTGAATCCGCATCAGAGCAATATAGACAAGAAATGATGTCAGCACACCTACAAACCATGAGATGTCATATAAGCCTTTTAATGCGGGGACATACATTCCGATTAATGAGATCAGTGCGCCTAAAAGCGTGGCTGCGAATGCCCGGTAGTTATACCCTTTAAAATACACATACCGTCCGGTTTCGGAATAAAGGTCATCAACCGAAAGCTCCCGCTTGCGAATGATAAAGTAATCAGCCATCATGACGCCCGCTACCGGACCGAGCATGCCGCCGATTAAACCGAGAAACGCATAAACGCTGGTTGCGCTCTCCATGAGCTTCCACGGAACCGTAAATAAAGCGAGCAGGGCTGTAATAAAGCTGCCTCGTTTAAAATTAATATATTTCGGCAAAGCATTCGCAATATCATAAGCCGGAGACACGATGTTTGCTGCGACATTAACTGATATGGTGGCAATACAGAGTGTAATCACAGATAATACGATGACATAAGGATTATCAAACCTCGCTAAAATATCAACCACGTCCCAAATCGGCTCGCCGAAAGCAACCTGCGAACCGGAGGTCACCGTAATACTGGCAAACGCAAATAATGCGAAAGTTCCCGGCAAGCCGTAAAACTGGCCTTTAATCTGCTCTTTTTGCGTTTCAGCAAACCGTGTAAAATCAGGTATGTTTAAAATTAACGTCGCCCAAATGCCGATAATGCCGGTGACTCCGGCAGCAAACGGCCAAAATGTTTCTGAAAACGTATGAAATTTTCCAGGCTGCGAATAGATGGGTCCGAGTCCTCCGGCTATATCGACCGCCCACCATACCATGCCGCCAAACACCACATATACTAAAGGACCTGCCCATACCTCGAAACGCTTAATTGATTCCATGCCGTGATGCAATACGAGTAAATGCACAGCCCAAAAGAATACGAAAGAGAGGAAACCAGACAAGTGAATGCCCAGAATATTCCACTCCCCGCCAATCTCTCCCCAGCCGGGCCACATATTTAACAGCAAAATATTCAGCGCCGTGCTTCCGGCAAAGGTTTGAATGCCAAGCCACATAATGGCTGTAAAAGCCCTCAGAAGCGCCGGAATGTTTGCGCCGTAAATTCCATATGAAGCCCGGATAATCACAGGAAACGGCAGCCCGTATTTTGTCCCTGCATGCCCGTTTAAGGCGAGTGCGCCAAACAAAATAAGCGAGGCCGTAATAATGATCGCCATCACCTGCCACGGTGAAAGCCCGATTGCAATTAATCCGCCCACTGTCGCGTAGGTCGGTATATTATGTATGCACCCCATCCAAATCGAGGCAAAGTTTATTGCTTTCCAAGTGCGTTTTTCCTGCCCTAAAGGCAGCAGATCCTCATTGCTCAGCCTGTTTGATTGCTGCTGACTCTCTTTTAACTCCATAGCCGGCTCCCCTTTCAGCATTGTCTATCTTCCGTTATATGTATTGTTTTCTAACATGATATGTTACGTAATATAACTGAAAAGTCAGATAAATACATTGGCTATGATACACAATCCTTTTATTCATTTTTGAGCATCCTAAACAAGAAAAAGAGACAGACTCGCATATCTGTCTCTTTTCTCATGTTCTTGTTTTCATTAAGGCGGTGAATCTCAAAGCCATAAAGAGACTCAATGCGCCTACAGCAATAAGGATCATTCCCATGATATCAAAATGAGCCGCTGTAATCTCTTTACCGAACAGAAGGCCCAGAATCACGGAGGATAAAATTGAGCCGAGGTAACGGCAGGTTTGGAACAGGCCCGAGGTGGTTCCCACCATGTCTGAAGGGCTCGTTTTCAGCATCGCCGCCTGAAGCGCCACGTTTCCAAGTCCGTAACCGATGCCGAGAAGCGACAGGATCAAGCCTTTCCCGATGACCGGAACGCTGATAAAAAAGACCGTTAAGAGTACAGCGCCAGCCGTCATCAGAAGCGCCCCCGCCAAAATCGGCTTGATGACTCCCGATCGGTCAATCCACTTGCCTGTAATGGGCGATACAGCGATGCTCATTCCTGACATGAACAGCATAAACAGACCGCTCGTTTGGACAGAAAGATGCATTTCATCCTGAAAATAACTCGGCAGGCCGAAAAATAAACAGTAGAAGAATACATTGAGTAAAATAAACTGAACGTATACCGCTGACAGGCTTCGCTGCGTTTTAAACAAACGGACATCAATAAACGGCTTCTCCGTTTTCAGCTCACGCCAGATAAATGCGGCAAGCAGAATGACACCAATCACACCTTCTGACGCATGCGGGGATGTGCTGAATGAAAGCAAAAAGGACAGGAGCAAAATGATCCCGCCGGCAAACAAAAGGATTCCCGGAACATCTAGCTGCCGGATAACCGCTCTGATCCCCACCCCTTTTTTCTGATCCTTCGGGAACATATACATCCCGAATAGGAAGCTGAGGATAATAAACGGCAGATTGACGATAAAAATCGCCGGCCAGCCGCCCCAGACAATCAAAAAGCCGCCGACTGTCGGCCCCAGCGCCGTCATTGCAGATGCAAATATGGACAGCACCGCCATGGCTGAAGCCTGGCGCTCATGTATGTGATTTCGTATCAGCCCGACTCCCGACGGATAAATCGCACTGCTCCCCACCGATTGAAACAGCCGCATGACCAGTAATGTCATAAAGGTTGGCGCAAGCGGCGCCCCGATGGCGGAAACCGCCACAAGAATAAGCCCATATAAAAACAACCTTTTCCGCCCAATCAAATCGCCAAGCTTTCCCGTTACAGGCTGGGCCACAGCACTCGCCAAATAGAAAGAGGAGATCAGCCAGGAAACCGTCGTAAACGACAGGTGAAACTCATGCTGGATGCTGTGAAGCGCCAGAGAAATCATAGACGAGTTCAGCGGATTCAGCATCGTTCCTGAAGCTACCGCTGTTAAAAAGACAGCACGGCTCTTTTTTGATATTTTCATTTCACTTGTGATAAAAATTCTTCTGTTGTCCGCGATTTGCCGATTCTCGGAAAAATAAAGCGCAGTGTCGCTTCATGCTCTTCCTCACTGAACGTGGACATCGCGTCAGTAATAAAAATCTGCTGATAGCCAAGCTGAAAGGCCTCGCGAGCCGTACTTTCCACTCCGATATTTGTGGCAATGCCGCATAGTACAATGGTATCAATGCCGCGGCGTCTCAGCTGCAAATCTAAGTCCGTGCCGAAAAACGCGCCCCACTGGCGTTTGGTCACTGTGTAATCTCCGTCCTGCACACCGATTTCCGGAACAAATTCCGCCCAGTCCGCCGGCATTTCACCTGAACCTTCCTGCGCCTGTTCATCCGTTTCCGGCTTTAGCGCATCTACTCCGTCATGGAAGGCTACATTCACAAAGCTGATAAAGCCGTTATGCTTTCGGAATTCGTCAACAAGTTTTTTCGCATTCGGAACAACCTGTCCGCTTTTGTCTATTGGCACAATTCCTTTTTGCAGATCAATGATAACCAATGCTGTGTTTTGAAAAACAATGGTAAGTGTGTTCATTTTGCGTTTCCTCCTGATGCTGGTTAGTGTTTCTCACATCCCATATTTTACTCTCACTTCACATGAATTCTTGCATGACGCTTGTGAAGTTCTCAGGAGAAGCGCTTATCTCACGATTTTTCTTTTATATAAAAATAAAAGGTGGTGCATACAAACATACCGGCAAGCACTGCGATCATAAAAGGTGTCATAGCTTCATCACCCGCCTGCCGTTAATCGGCTGCTGATTAAACATGCCCATAAATTTGCGGCGGTCAATCCAAAGCAGAATCAAACACATGATCATTAATATCGTACTGAGATCCTGCACGCCAATATCAAAACAATAGTTAATCATGACGATGTTCACAATAATCGGCATAAATACAACGGCACCTAACGCAGATGTTCTTGGAATCAACAGCAAAACTGCAGCAATGATTTCTCCAAAGCCTATAAATACTTCATAGACATGAGAATAACCAAAAAATGTCCACGCAATTGTAAATCCCTTTCCCTTTCCCACCGCAGCTGCAATTTCAGGTGTTGCTCCCCCAAACTGCCCCATGACCACTTTCGCCAGGCCGTACACAACAAAATTAAAGGCCAAAAACAACCGGAATGTCGCCGGAATGGACTTTCTTAACGCTCTCAGCAGCCTGCTGCCTTTATTCATATCGCATCCCCCTTAATGTATTATATCAACTAGTACACTTAATACACTATATATAATTCTATTTATTGTCAATTCCCTTTTTTCTCATAAAAACAGAATTATTTTATAGACATAAAGTCTTGTATGGCAAATAGCGTTTTTTCTTTCTTCGCCCGCATCGATAACACACACTAAAAAACATGTTAGGAAATCTCACATGAAAATGTTTTATCATTCTTTTTTCTCTATAATGAAGAAATATAATAATTGCTTTTATTCTGAAAGATACGGAGGAATGAGACATGCAAATGGGCGATACAGTATTTATGTTCTTTTGCGCTTTACTCGTGTGGCTGATGACCCCGGGGTTAGCGTTATTTTATGGAGGAATGGTAAAAAGCAAAAATGTGCTGAGTACAGCAATGCACAGTTTCTCTTCCATCGCCATCGTTTCCATCGTTTGGGTGCTGTTCGGATATACACTTGCCTTCGCACCAGGCAATTCAATCATTGGCGGACTGGAGTGGGCAGGTCTGAAGGGGGTCGGATTTGATCCGGGTGATTACAGCGACACGATTCCCCATTCATTATTTATGATGTTCCAAATGACGTTCGCGGTTCTGACAACTGCCATCATTTCCGGGGCTTTCGCAGAGCGGATGCGATTCGGCGCTTTTCTTTTATTCTCGGTTTTATGGGTTTCATTGGTTTACACGCCGGTTGCTCACTGGGTATGGGGCGGAGGCTGGATCGGCCAGCTTGGCGCACTTGATTTCGCGGGCGGAAACGTTGTTCATATTTCTTCCGGGGTGGCCGGCCTTGTTCTGGCTATCGTGCTCGGCAAACGGAAAGACGGCACAGCGTCTTCTCCGCATAACCTCATTTACACCTTCTTGGGAGGCGCCCTGATTTGGTTCGGCTGGTTCGGTTTTAACGTCGGCAGCGCCCTGACATTAAACGATGTGGCCATGTACGCCTTTATTAATACAAACACAGCAGCTGCAGCGGGGATTGCCGGCTGGATATTGGTTGAATGGATCATCAACAAAAAACCGACGATGCTCGGCGCGGTATCAGGAGCGATCGCAGGACTTGTGGCCATTACGCCGGCGGCCGGGTTTGTCACACCGTTTTCTTCTATTATCATTGGCATCATTGGCGGAGCGGTTTGTTTCTGGGGTGTCTTCTCGCTGAAACAGAAATTCGGATATGATGACGCACTTGACGCCTTTGGCCTGCACGGCATCGGCGGCACATGGGGCGGCATCGCGACAGGATTGTTCGCAACAACTTCAGTCAACTCCGCTGGTGCAGATGGTTTATTCTACGGGGATGCAAGTTTAATCTGGAAACAAATTGTAGCGATCGCCGCAACTTATGTTTTTGTATTTATTGTCACATTCGTTATTATTAAAATTGTAGGCCTCTTCCTTCCCCTACGCGCAACCGAAGAAGAAGAATCACTCGGGCTTGATTTAACAATGCACGGGGAAAAAGCATATCAAGATTCTATGTGAGGAGTGACGCTATGAGCGGTCAAATGTTCAAGGTAGAAATTGTAACGCGTCCGGCAAATTTTGAAAAGCTGAAGCAGGAACTCGGAAAAATCGGAGTCACCTCTCTGACCTTCTCCAATGTTCACGGCTGCGGGCTTCAAAAAGCACATACGGAGCTTTATCGAGGGGTAAAAATAGAAAGCAATGTATATGAACGGTTAAAAATCGAAATCGTGGTCAGCAAGGTTCCTGTTGATCAAGTAACTGAGACCGCTAAGCGGGTTCTGAAAACGGGATCACCGGGTGACGGTAAAATCTTTGTCTATGAAATCGGCAATACGATTAATATCCGCACCGGCGAAGAAGGACCTGAAGCGCTGTAATATCGTTAAGAGATTCGGACACTCCGGATCTCTTTTTTTGCGAACAGAAAAAACCCCCAGAAACGGCGGTACCCATTCGAATCCTCTTCAAGCACCATGATTTCAGACAATCTCTATTTTTATTTGAAACTTTTTCTGAGTAAGGTGAGTCTACTTAATATAAAAATGTAAAAGGTGATTATTTGAATTACGAAATATTTAAAGCTATCCATGGATTATCTCATCACAATTCTGTTCTCGATTCCATTATGGTTTTCATAACGGAATACGCGATCGTTGCCTATGCGCTTATCTTATTGGTGATGTGGCTGTTCGGGAACACACAAAGCAGAAAGAACGTGCTTTACGCAGGAATTACAGGAATTGCGGGTCTTGTGATTAATTTCTTGATTACACAAGTTTATGTTGAACCACGCCCTTTCGTCGCTCACACAGTGCATACGCTGATTCCGCACGATGCAGATGCTTCTTTTCCGAGTGACCACACAACGGGAGCGCTAGCTATTTCGATTGCAATGCTTTTCAGAAACCGTAAAATCGGCTGGCCGCTCGTCATCTTCGGGCTTTTGACCGGTTTTTCACGAATTTGGGTGGGACATCACTATCCTGTAGATGTGTTGGGCAGTCTTGTTGTCGCGATCATTATCGGGTTCCTGTTCTTTAGATTTTCAGATCTTCTTCGCCCGTTCGTTGATTTCATCGTTCGAATCTATGAAGCGATTATCAACAAGATTACGAAAAAACCAACCGATCAAAATTTCTAAGCAAAAAAGCCGGCCTCTGAATGCAGAGCGCCGGCTTTAATATTTTTCATACACCTGATGTTTTTTCCGCTTTGCGATAACAAATAATCCAAGAAACAGGGCAATCCCAACACTGTCAATGAGCACATCCCGGATACAGCCGTTTCTGCTGAAGAAAAGCTGAATGATTTCCGTAAAAACGGCAAACACGAATGCTCCGGCCGAGGCCCATTTTATACAGCTCCATTGCTTCCAGAGCAAATATGTCAGCACGAAGAAAGAAAACGCGTGCCCGATTTTTTGAATTACAGCTTCAGGCGTGGTCAGCTGAGTAAAATCCATGTCTAAAAATTGGTATAGATCAGGATGCGGATGAAAGTGAAATGCCACTGTCTGCGACATCACCATATCACTGAAGCTTTCTGTACAGACAGAGAGTAAAATGAAGAAGATCCAGCCTGCGAGTAATAGACGATGCATAAAAACAGCCTCCTTTCCAGCGGCATCTTGTGCATGTAAATACATAGACGGCACAGTGAAACAAAAAGTAACAAAAAAACGCCTATCACACCGATAGACGTTTTCTTCATTAGGACTGTTCAGTGCCTTCTGTTGTGCTGCTTTCTTTGGAACCTGATTTGTCAGTTGAATCATCCGTTTTGTCCTCGGATTTTTCGTCAGTTCCTTTTTCAGTCGAACCATCCTTTTTTTCTGATGATTGCTGAATGGATTCTTCTGTTTCCTCAGTTGCAGCTTTTTCTTCTGCAGCTGCCGCTTTTTCAATAGAAGAAACCGGCTTGTCCATAAAGTTCAGCGGGTTCATAGCAACTCCGTCTTTACGGATTTCAAAGTGTACGTGGTTGCCGCTTTCTTCGCTGTAAAGGTTCTTGCCAGACTTTCCGATGACCTGGTTTTGCTTCACCTTGTCGCCTTGCTCAACACCTACTTCAGAAAGTGATTGATACACAGTAGATAACCCATCAGCATGTTCGATTTCCACAACATATCCCAGCACTGGATCTTTTTCAGCTTTCACAACCGTACCGCTTAGAGAAGCAGAAACATCGAAATCTTTTCCGTCTTTCTCAGCTAAGTCAATTCCTTTGCTTAGGCTGTACGTGTTATTATAGGTAACGAGTGCTGCTTCTTTTTCTTCTTTTGCGGCATCAGTTTCATAGAACTTTTTCACAACAGAAACGTTTTCAGAATCAACAACCGGCATTGCGACATTTTCCATAGACTTTCCTACTTCAACTGCATCGTCGTTGTTGTCATACGCGGAGCTTCCGCCGTTATCAGCTAACTGATCCTTTACCTCATCATTTGATACAGATTGATACCAAAGGACAGCTGTTAAAATGACGGCCGCACTGACTAAGTAAATTGCAGGGAACACCCAGCGTTTACGAAAAAACTGCTGAAGTTTTTTGACTTGAGAAGTTTTCTTTTCTTCCTCTCTCATTGTTTCATCACCTCAGCAACATTCTGAACACTTTTCTGAAAATATATACATCGATATAAAAAACTTTTTTAGATATAGTTTGTGCAGGCTGATAAGAAAATATGTAA
Organism: Bacillus sp. FSL K6-1012; assembly: GCF_037964915.1. Classification (NCBI taxonomy): domain Bacteria; kingdom Bacillati; phylum Bacillota; class Bacilli; order Caryophanales; family Bacillaceae; genus Bacillus; species Bacillus sp. FSL K6-1012. Next base: position 3,797,220 of record NZ_CP150175.1, read on the forward strand.
TTTTTTTGAGAGGAGAACAAGATACGTATGAACTTAACATTACGTCTTGCTGAAAAAAAGGATATAGAAGCGGTTGTAGCGATTTATAACTCTACGATTGCCTCGCGAATGGTAACAGCCGATACTGAACCGGTAACTCCGGAAGACCGGATGGCATGGTTTTTGGGACATACAGACGAACGGCCGCTGTATGTTGCTGAGGATGAAAACGGGGACGTGGCTGCCTGGATCAGCTTCGAAAGATTTTACGGCAGGCCTGCTTATAATAAAACAGCCGAGATCAGCATATACATTCATGAATCATGCCGCGGCAAAGGCGCCGGAACGCATTTGCTTCAGGAAGCGCTCCGCATCGCGCCGGAGCTTGGCATCCGCTCGCTTATGGCCTTCATTTTCGGACATAACAAGCCTAGCCTGAAGCTGTTTGAAAAGCACGGTTTCAAGGAATGGGGGTTATTCCCCGGCATTGCCGAAATGGACGGCAAGCGATATGACTTAAAAATATTAGGGAGAGAGCTATCATGATTAGTCTTGATAAAGATGAAAACCATATTGAAAATCATCACGAAGAAAACAGCGTGACCGAGCAGGAGAACAACAGCACAGAGGGCGAAAAACGAGAACTGAGCGCTGCTGCCGTCAAATCGCTTTCAGACATTGCAAAGTGGGGCAAAATAACAGGAATTCTTTTGATTGTCATGGGCGCGCTGGCTGCCCTCTCGGCTTTAATGACAGTCATAGGCGCTATTCCAGGCGTTCTGCTCATTATTTCAGGCGTATTTCTGATGCGGTCGGCAAAATCAGCCAAAGAGGCGAGCGGAAATCTGACCGGCAGTGCGGGTGAAAGCATGCTGGAGAACTACGGAAAATTTATTAAAATGCAATTATTCTACGCTGCATCAAGTATCGCCGCAGGCCTTATCGGAATCATACTGCTTATTTTCTTCCTCGTATTTGTCGGCATCGCCGCTTTTGAGGATATGGATACGTATGAAGACCCGGATTCCTATTATTATGAAGATGAGCCCGTATTTGAATAAAAAGAGCTGACCCATGTCAGCTCTTTTTTAATACAGCATTTTCTTGCGTCTGTCTTCTTCAGTCAAAAACTCAACAAAGCTCCGCATCGCAAACGGTTCTTCCTTGATCTGGCGCGTATACGTGTTTTTGCGCTCTTCTGAAAGAATTTCGCTCTTTTTGATTCTGTTCAGCATATAAATATGAACGGTCTTTTGAATTTGTTTATGCTGATAGCCCGCTTCTTTAAAAAATGCTAATCCAAGTGCAGCAAGAAGCGCAAAAAGTCCGGCGCTGATCAGAGACTCTCTGTCTGCTGAAGCATGAAAAAGGAAAGCAGCCAAATTAAAGAGAGAGAATGCAGCAAGCGGAACAGCAAGAAAACGGTAGATGACAGTTTTCTTCATTAAAGGCTGTACAGCCTTTTGAATTTTTTGCATTTCTGTTTTAATGAACCCCGGCATTTGTTCAATTCTGTAAAAGTTCATGTAATTCTCCCCCTTTATTTGATTTGCAAGGCTTCACGAACGTTATCATATGAGTTTATTTTAACGCAGGTGCAAGCTGGTTTTAAAGAAATCTGCCCGTGTTTTTCGCGAAGAATCTGGATCAACACACTTTATTCTTTTAAAAAGTCAGTGTTATAATTTGTAATGGGAATCAGATTGCTGTTATTCATGGAATACTAATGGCAATCTTCTTGATAAATATGAATTAGCGGGGTTACAAAGTGAGTATTTCTTCCATCCTTTTGTCACTTTTTTTCATTTTGAATATTCTTTTGGCCATCATTGTCATATTCAAAGAACGGCGCGATGCCAGTGCATCATGGGCTTGGCTGCTTGTTCTTTTCTTTATTCCCGTTTTAGGCTTTATTTTATACCTATTATTCGGTCATAATCTCAGACGCAAGCATTTGTTTCAATGGGAGGATCGAAAGAAAATCGGAATCGAAAAGCTGCTGCAGCATCAGCTTGAAGAATTAGAAAACAGGCAATTTCAGTTCAACAACCGGGCAACCTTTGATAATAAGGATTTAATATATATGCTCATCATGAATAATCACGCTGTCTTTACAGAGGATAATTCAGTTGATGTCATAACAGACGGACGTGATAAGTTTCAGCGGCTTTTACATGACATATCAAAGGCAAAGGATCATATCCATCTACAATATTATATTTACAAAGGTGATGAATTAGGAAAAAAATTGCGGGACGCCCTCATTCAAAAAGCGAAAGAAGGTGTTCAGGTCAGGGTTTTGTATGATGAGCTCGGGTCCAGAACGCTGCGCAAAAAGTTTTTTAAAGAACTGCGTGAGGCCGGCGGGCATGTGGAGGTCTTTTTCCCTTCAAAGCTCAGGCCGATTAACCTTCGGCTGAATTACCGCAACCACCGAAAGCTTGTTATCATAGACGGCATAACCGGTTATGTCGGAGGGTTTAATGTCGGGGATGAATATCTCGGGCTCAATCCGAAGTTCGGCTATTGGCGCGATACCCATATTCGATTGCAGGGAACGGCCGTTCACGCCATTCAGACACGATTCATCCTTGACTGGAACCAAGCTTCACATCATCATACGCTCACCTATATCCCGAACCACTTTCCCGATTGCAGCCCAAAGGGAAACGTCGGGATGCAGATTGTTACGAGCGGGCCCGATTCCGAATGGGAACAAATTAAAAATGGCTACATCAAAATGATTTCAAACGCCAAGCGGAACATTTTGATACAAACACCTTATTTTATTCCGGACGCAAGCCTGCTGGATGCATTGAGAATCGCGTGCCTGTCAGGCATTGATGTCAACATTATGATACCGAACAAGCCTGATCATGCTTTTGTATACTGGGCCACGCTTTCGTATATCGGGGATCTTTTAAAGGCCGGAGCCACCGTCTATATATACGATAATGGCTTTATCCATGCGAAAACAATCGTGGTGGATGACGAAATTGCATCGGTCGGTACAGCGAATATTGACGTCCGAAGCTTCAGGCTGAATTTTGAGGTTAATGCATTTATTTATGATATCAACATTGCCAAAAAACTGGTTTCTACATTTAAAGAAGATTTGCTCGTATCCAGAAAATACACCTACGAGGAATATCAGCAGCGGTCATTATGGATCCGCATCAAGGAATCCGTGTCACGGCTGCTGTCGCCGATTTTATAAGATGTGCCAATCCCCCCGGCCTTTATGGCCGGGGCTTTTCAGCATGGTCATAATCTATCATCACGCACCCCGTAAAAACGCGCGTGACCTTTCTCATATAGCGTGCAACCGTAATAAAAAATCACTAATATGATCACGGAATTTATCAACAGCGGCTTGCACCTCCGGATCGTCAGGCCAAACCCCATTCACACCGCGGCAAAATCAATTCATTATTTCTATTTCTTTATACAAAACTTCTCACAAATAGTGTATAAAAGAAAAGTGAGTATTTTTTTGTAAAGGGGACCCGTGTCAATGAATCTGGAAACGGTCAACAAAACCCTCATCAGTATTTCAAAATGGGGAAAAGCAACAGGCATTTTATTTATTATTATGGGCGCTTTTACTGCGCTTTCAGGCGCGTTCTTTTTTCTTATCGGCGCAGTGCCGGGCGTACTGCAAATCATTTCAGGCATCTTTTTGATGCGGTCAGCAAAAGAAGCAGGCTTAATGGCTGAAAAGCATAGCGGGCAATCTGAGGATTTAATGCTGGAGAACTATGCGAAATTTGTAAAGATGCAAGGGATTTATTTAATCGTGAGCATCGCTGTATCGATTCTGGCGATCATCGCATTCTTCATCTTTCTAATGCTTGGAATTGCCGACGGCATATTCAGCGATTATAATACGTACAGCACCTATTAATTAGAAAAACCCGGAGCATGGGACTGACCCCCGTTTTTGAGACAGGGATCAAAACACCTTTTATACAGCCAATTGCCGATAGCTTATCGGTGATTGGCTGTTTAGTTTCGTTTGAATACGAATGTTGTTATAATAATAAATGTATTCTTTGACAGTGCGTTCTACGATGGCGGTCGTGGTTCGATTAATGCTGTTAAGATAGAACGTTTCAGACTTTAGTGAGGAATGAAACGATTCGATGGAGGCATTATCAGCGGGCGTCCCTTTGCGGGACATGCTCATGGTAATGCCTTTTGTTTTAACAGCTTTCTGATACTCATAAGATGTATACACAGATCCTTGGTCACTATGTAACACGCAGTTCTGAGGCAGTGTTGGCAGCTGATCAAGTGTGTTTAAGACAAAGTCTGTGTCCTGCTTATCTCCAATCGTGAAAGCAATTACTTCTCCATTGTATACATCCAATATACTGGAAAGGTACAATTGTTTCTGTCCATAAGGCAAATATGTGATATCCGTTACTAGTTTTTCAAGAGGATGATCGGACTGAAAGTTCCGATCTAATATATTATCAACCACGGCATATGGCTGCCCATTCTTCTTGCGCTTTTTCACCTTAACCCGGCACTGCCACTGATTTTTCTGCATGATACGCTGAACCGTTTTATGGTTAATACGCATTTCCTTTTTTAATATAGCTGTAATTTTTCGATATCCATATCGATACTTGTGCTCTCGGCACAACGTGCCGATTTGTTTTTCCAAATGGCACTTGGGATGATCTTTCATCAGGTTCTTCTTCCAACGATAATAAGACGCTCGTGAGATACCTAAATGAACACAGATATTCTGTACGGTCATTGTGCCGTGCAATCCTTCTACAAGTTCGACTGACGTTTGGCTATCAACTTCCTTTCCAATTCGTTGTACTTTTTTAAAACTTCATTTTGTTGTCTCAGATAACGGTTCTCTGCCTGCAGTTTCTCTAATTCGGAAGAATACTCCGGACCTTTTCCGTAAGTGTATTGCTTACCAACAGGCTGTTCAAATCGATGTGTATCCCCAGCCTTATGCCATCTAGCCCATGTCTGAACCTGCGTCTTATTCTTGATATTCAATTCCTGCATGATCTCTTTCATAGGCACGCCTGCCAATCTCATTTCTACAGCCTTCTGTTTGACTTCAATTGGATAACTCACTCTTGTTCCCATACAAAAAACACCTCCAAGTCTTATTTCGGATAACAACGATCCGTTTTCAAACTTGAAGGTGTTTTTTATTTGTCTCATCTTATGGGGTCAGTCCCCATCCTCCGGGTTTTTTCTTGTTATTCCGCTTCGCTTACTACTGTGAAGCGTTCATTTTTGTGTGACGGATGTTCAAGCTCATCCAAAACAGCAATCGCATAATCGGCATAGCTGATATAACTGTCGCCTTTTGCGTTTACGATCACATTGTCTTTTCCTTTTTGGTAAGATCCCGTCCGCTTTCCTGCCGGATCAAAAAACGCCGCCGGGCTGAGGAACGTCCAGGAAATAGAGTCTGCCTTTTGCAGGTCTTTCAGGTTCTCTCCTTGATTTGATGCAGTCGGAAGATATTCTTTCGGGAATTCCGGTGTATCCATTAAACGTGTTGTTTTGGCTTCATCAACAAACAGGCTTCCCGCTCCGCCGACGACAAACAATCTTGTATGTTTTGCATCCTTTAGCAGGCTGATTAATGTTCTGCCTGCTTCAACATGAAGATGTTCCTGGCCAGGCGCAGCTCCAAAAGCGTTAACGAGTGCATCGAAAGGCTTGAGATCTTCTGCCGTCAGTTCAAAAACATCTTTCTCCAAAATCGCTGTATTCTGATCCTGCACTTTAGATGCATTTCGGACAATGGCAGTTACCTCGTGACCTCTTTCCTTCGCTTCTTTCAAAATCAGACTTCCCGCTTTTCCGCTTGCACCGATAATTCCTATTTTCATTTTTGATTTCCTCCTTATTTGTAACAATTTTAGTTACATGTTAGTGGTGAGAAGTCATCCCTTTTGATCAAAAGAGATGATTCATTACATCTTTTAATGACTTGCTTGCCAGCTCATTTTCCATCGCTTTTTGCACACTATCAAATGTCTCATCCAGCGCGCACTGAATTTTTTTGCCTACCGGACACTTCGGGTTCGGGTTTTCATGAACCGCAAATAGTTCCTCTTGGTTTTGAACAGCTCGATATACTTCTAAAAGAGAAATATCAGCCGGATCTTTTTTGAGGCTCGCGCCCGGCACCCCGGCGCGTGATGTGAGAATATCGCCCTTTTTCAGCAGGCTGATCATCCTTCTTACAACAACCGGGTTGGTGTTGACACTGTCAGCGATGATTTCAGAAGACGCTTTTTCATCCATCGAAATGAGCGATAAAATATGAATGGCAACAGCAAGACGGCTGTTAATCATGTTTTTTCACCACCGTTGTAACTATAATAGTTACATTTAATTCATTTGTCAACATATAATATACACTAAATTTGCGCTTCTTGCGCATCCGTTTAGTCAATAAAACGGCCGGATGCACTCCGGCCGTGTCTTGTCAGAATAAGAAATATCGCTGTCCCAGCGGAACATAATCGACAGGCTGGCAGGACAATTCTTCTCCGTCAGCAAAGACCTGATACGTTTTCGGATCGACTTCAATCTTCGGCAAAGCAGCATTTAATTTCATATCCAGCTTGCTCAGCTTGCGGATGTTTTTCACAGGAGAAATTCTTTTTTCCAGCCCTAACCTTTCCGCCACACCCCTTTCAATGCCCGCCTGGGACATAAACGTGACGGAAGTTGAGCGGTTGGCTTTACCATAGGAAGCATACATTTGGCGCATGAACACAGGCTCCGGAGTCGGGATAGACGCGTTTGGATCCCCCATTTGCGCGCGTGCTATCATGCCGCCCTTTAAGACCAATTCCGGTTTCACGCCGAAAAATACAGGATCCCACAGGACAAGGTCAGCGAGCTTTCCTTTTTCTACAGAACCGACTTCATGGCTGAGGCCGTGAGTAATTGCCGGATTAATCGTATATTTGGCAATGTAGCGTTTCGCACGTACGTTATCGTTTCCGTTTTCTCCAATGAGAGCGCCGCGCTGTTTTTTCATTTTGTCAGCCACCTGCCAAGTGCGGATAATGACTTCGCCAACCCGCCCCATCGCTTGGGAATCCGATGATGTCATGCTGATCGCGCCGATATCATGGAGAATGTCCTCTGCCGCAATCGTCGCAGCCCTGATTCTGGAATGGCTGAACGCCACGTCCTCGGGCACCTTCGCATCTAAATGGTGACAGACCATCATCATGTCAAGGTGCTCATCCATCGTATTGACGGTGTAAGGGATTGTCGGCGTTGTGGATGACGGCAGAATGTTCGCGTAAGAGGCGAGCTTCATAATATCCGGAGCGTGGCCCCCGCCTGCTCCTTCAATGTGATATGTATGAATCACCCGGTCTCCGATTGCGTCGAGCGTGTTTTCCAGGAAGCCCGCTTCATTGATCGTATCCGTATGGATTGCGACTTGAATATCGGCTTCATCCACAACTTCCATACACGTTTTGATAGCGCTTGGCGTCGTGCCCCAGTCTTCATGAAGCTTCAGGCCGATGGCGCCGGCTTCCACCTGTTCGATCAGCGGCGCTTTATCGGATGCGTTCCCTTTTCCTAAGAAGCCGACATTGATCGGGAATTCCTCGGCCGCTTCCAGCATCCTTGCCATATACCATGCACCTGACGTACATGTTGTCGCTTTGCTTCCTGTAGCAGGTCCCGTTCCGCCTCCAAGAAGAGTCGTGACTCCTGAAGAAAGCGCAACTTCCATCTGCTGAGGACAAATAAAGTGAATGTGCGTATCCACTCCTCCAGCCGTTAAAATTTTGCCTTCACCGGAGATCACCTCTGTACCCGCACCAATGACCATATGCGGATCGACCCCGTCCATGATATCGGGGTTGCCGCTTTTTCCGACACCCACGATCCGGCCGTCCTTTACACCGACATCTGCTTTGACAATGCCTGTGTAATCCAATAACACGACGTTGGTGATCACCAAATCCAAAGCGCCGTCTTTTCCTGTGATGCTGCCGTTTTGGCCCATGCCGTCACGGATCGTTTTTCCGCCTCCAAAGATCATTTCTTCACCATAAACAGTGAAGTCCTTTTCGACTTCGATCCATAAATCCGTATCGCCCAATCTGATTTTATCGCCCGTTGTCGGACCAAACAGCTCCGCGTATTGCTCCCGTGACATTTTCATCGAATCACACCCTCCATCCAGCCGGCTTTCTTTAAGTTGGCTAACGTTTTTTCTTTCCCGCGTTCATCGATATACGTATCGGCCATTCCGTTCAGTCCTCTTACTGTTTTTCGTCCGCTGAATTCAACAAGCGTGACCGTTTTCTCCTCACCTGGCTCAAAACGGACCGATGTGCCTGACGGAATGTCGATACGCATGCCGATGGCTTGTTCGCGGTCAAACGATAGCGCACCATTGGCTTCCGCAAAATGAAAATGTGAACCGACCTGAATGGAACGTGATCCGGTGTTTTTCACCGCTATCTCCCGTGTCTGGCGGCCTTCGTTAATCGTAATGGTCCCTTCAGCAATCTGAAATGCTCCCGGCTTCATGACTTCACCTCCGCAGAAATCGGCTGGTGTACTGTGACAAGCTTCACTCCGTCAGGGAATGTAGCTTCCACCTGAATGCTGTCCAGCATCTCAGGCACGCCCTCCATGACATCTTTTTCAGTCAATACATGGCGGCCGGCTTCCATCAGCTCCGCCACTCCCTTTCCGTCACGCGCGCCTTCCATGATAAAACAGGTGAGATAAGCGGCAGCCTCGGGATAGTTCAGCAGAACGCCGCGCGCCTTTCGCTGTTTGGCTAATTCTCCCGCTGCAAAAATGAGCAATTTCTCTTGTTCAACCGGTGTCAGTTTCATCTTAGGTCCTCCTTATTATCGTCATTCATAAAGCGGATTGCGTTACATGAATCTCCGGAACGATGCAGGCGGGCCATCACCTCCCTTTCTCAGGATGCTGATTATACGGTGAGATGCCTTTCAAAACGGCGAGCCGTTTCATCGTCAGCCTTTCCGTGAGCGACGACCGTTCCCCTGTCCATGACGTAAAGATAATCAGCGCACGTTAAGGCGTTCTCTAAGCTGTGTTCCACCAAAACAATTGCAGTCTCTTCTTTTCTGGAAATTTCTAAGATGACTTTTTGAATCAATTCCACGATTGAGGGTTGAATTCCTTCCATTGGTTCATCAAGTAAAATAATTTTTGGATTTCCCATCAGCGCTCTGGCAATCGCAAGCTGCTGCTGCTGTCCTCCGCTTAAATCGCCGCCTTTCCGGTCGAGCATGTCCTTCAAAACAGGAAACCACTGGAAAATCCCTTCCTTGATCCGCCCTCTCCGCTCCTTCTTAGGAAGCGGTTCTTCTCCGAGCAAAAGATTGTCGCGAACGGTTAAAGCGGGGAAGATGTCTCTCCCTTGGGGCACGTACGCAATTCCAGCTCTTGCCCGTTTTTCCGTCTTTTCGTTTTGAACAAACGTTTGATGAAAACGGATCTGTCCCTGTTTGGCCGGGATCAGGCCGATGATCGTTTTCAGCAAAGTGGATTTGCCGACTCCGTTTCGGCCTAATACAGCGACGATCTGCCCGGGGCGGACCTCCATGCTGAGGTTATGCAAAACCATGGATTGATCATAACCGGATGTCACATTACTGACTGCTATCATGACGCTCCGCTCCTTCCTAAATACACCGCTGCCACCTCTTCATTGCTTGTAATCTCATCCATCGATCCTTCACAAAGCACTCTCCCTTCATGCATCACCGTGACTTTTCTGGAAAACGAGCGGACAAACTCCATATCGTGCTCCACAATTAAAACGGAACACGTTTTGGCAATCTCCTCAAGGAGAGCCCCGGTTTTATCACGCTCTTTTCCCGTCATACCGGCGATCGGTTCATCCAGCAGCAAAAGCTTCGGCTCCATGGCGAGCTGCATGCCGATTTCGAGCCATTGTTTCTGCCCGTGTGACAGGCTGCCAGCTGTTAGATCCCGTTTATCATCTAACCCAATCAGCTGCAGAATGTCTATGATCCTGTCACTTTGCTGTTTTGTCATGCGCGCTGTCAGCAGTGAAAGGATCGTTTTTTTCTGTTTCATGGCAAGCTCGAGGTTTTCAAACACCGTCAGCTGCGTAAAGACACTCGGAGCCTGAAACTTTCTGGCGACGCCCATTTTCGCGATCTGATATTCCGGAACCTTTGTCAGTTCAGCCGTTTCCTGAAACACAATCTCGCCCGAATGCGGCTTTGTTTTCCCGCAAATGATATCCAGCATGGTTGTTTTCCCGGCGCCATTCGGCCCAATCAAAAAGTGAATATCATGTTCCTGTACACTGATATCTGCCCCCTGCAGCGCCCAAAACCCGTCAAACTGAACCTTCACGTCACGGCAGATAAGTATCGGTTTCATATGCAGCCGCTCCTTTCTTTTTAGAGAAGGAAAGCTGGGTTCCAAGCTTTTCAAACAGTCCGACAATCCCTCTTGGCAAGTAAAGCACGACGATCATAAACAGCGCACCGAGGAAATACAGCCAAATGTCGGGATAATATTCGCTTAAATAGCTTTTCATGCCGTTCGTTAACAGCGCGCCCAGCACAGCTCCGAAAATGGAGTGCCTGCCGCCGATCGCCACCCACAGCACCATTTCCACTGAAGGGATGATGCCCATCATTTCCGGCGAGATCATCCCGTCCTGAAGCACAAACAGCATCCCGGCAATTCCCGCCATCGCAGCGGACACACAGTAAATAAACACTTTAAAAACGGTGGAATGATAACCGAAAAAACGCACCCTGTTCTCTCCGTCGCGAACCGCCTGCAAAAGCCGGCCAAAGCGGCTTCTCGTAAGAAACAAAGCGAACACAACAGTAAGGCCGAGAAAAAAGACTGTGGCAAAATACAGGATCTGCTTCAAGGCAGGATCAGCCAGAGAATATTGAAAAATCGTATAGAAGCTGGTAAGTCCATTGGTGCCGCCGGTGATTTCCTGGCTGCCGATAAACAGTGTGACCACCACAACGACGACAGCCTGTGATATCAAAGAGAAATAAACTCCCTTTATATTGTTGCGGAACGTAAAATAACCGAGCAGAAACGCCAGTAGCACAGGCACAGCGACAGCCGCCGCAATTGCAGCGAAAGGGTGCCTGAACAAAGCCCAGATCCACGGCAGTTCGCTGACTCCCGCCCACTCCATAAAATCAGGAATGCCGGATGGTGAGGCTTCTATTTTTAAATACATCGCCATGCAGTAGGCGCCCAATCCGAAAAAGACGCCGTGCCCCAAGCTCAAAATGCCTGTATATCCCCAAATGAGGCAAATGCCGACCGCTACAATCGCAAAGCATAAAAACTTCGCCAACAGCCCCAATCGAAACTCCTGAAGAAAGAACGGAGCGGCGATAAAAAGGGCAAACATCACAAGATACGGACTGAATTGCGAAAACTGCTTCATCCGGCACCCCCCTAATCAAGTAATCTCGTTCTGACGCTTGCAAGACCCGAAGGCCGCCATTGCAGAAAGAGAATAATAAACGCAAACACGACTACCTTTGCAATCGTAGCGCTTGTGGAATACTCAACGAATGTGCTCAGCAAACCGACCGTCACCGCGCCGATAATCGTTCCTTTTAATTTTCCGATTCCGCCTAATATGACGATCATGAAGGCATCAACAAGGTATGACGAACCGAGAGTAGGCCCGATCGAACCAAGCAAGGTGAGTGAGCTCCCCGCAATACCGGCCAACCCGCTTCCGAGCGCAAAAGCCAATGTATCTGTTTTTCTCACAGATACACCAAGACATGATGCCATACTCCGGTTCAGCGTAACCGCCTGCATCCGCCGCCCCGCCGGAGTTTTAAACAAATAGAATCCCAGCAGCGCAAGCGTAAAAAGAACGAGCGCCAAAATAAACAGCCTTTTATATGGAAAGGTGACCGAAAACAGCGTCACTCCTCCCGACAGCCACTCAGGAGACTGAACAGCGACATTCGGCGCGCCAAAAATCGATCTGGCTGCCTGCTGAAGGATCAAGCTTACCCCCCATGTTGCCAAAAGGCTGTCGAGCGGACGGTCATATAATCGCCTGACAATCACTTTTTCAATGACAATGCCAAGCAGTGCCGCAACTGTAAACGACATGATGACCGCAATAAAAAAGTAATAGGAAAAGAGAGAAGCCGGCAAATAGCTTAAAAACAGCTGCTGAATGACATATGTCGTGTAGGCTCCCGCCATCATCAGCTCACCGTGCGCCATATTCATAATGTTCATCAAACCGAATGTAACGGCCAATCCAATCGCAATGAGAATCAAAATAGAACCGAGACTGATCCCGTTAAATAATTGAGTCACGACGACAGACATGTTCCGCCTCCTCTCCCGCAAACGGCTTTGATTTATTTAGATAACCCCTTTGCCCAGTCGTACGTTTTTAAATACGGATCAGGTTTTACCGGATCACCTGAGTTCCATACTTCTTTAAATTGTCCATCCCCCGTGATTTGCCCGATTCTAACTGTTTTGTAAAGATGCTGTGTATCCCCATCGATTTTCACTGTGCCGCCCGGGGCCTTGAATGCAATCCCGTCAGCCGCCTTCTTCACTTTATCGATCTCAAAGGACTTGGCTTTTTCAACGGCTTCCGCCCAGAGATACACCGCATTATACCCGGCTTCAATCGGATCACTGGTCACCCTGTTATCTCCGTTCTGCTTTTTATAATTCTTCACGAATGTCTGATTTTCTGCTGTATTTGTTGTTTGGAAGTAATTCCACACCGCATAATGCCCTTTTAGCACATCTGTCCCGATCCCCCGAATTTCTTCCTCTGCGACACTCGCCGACATGACAGGAATATCATCAGCTGTCACGCCCGCATCTTTCAGCTGTTTGAAAAATGCCACGTTGCTGTCGCCGTTTAATGTGTTAAAAATCACATCCGGCTGCTTTTCTTTGATTTTGCTGACCAGTGTACTGTAATTCGTGTGGCCGAGCGGCGTATACTCTTCACCGGCAACTTCTCCCCCAGCAGCTTTTACTTGCGCTCTAATGATTTTATTGGCTGTTCTCGGGAACACATAATCGGAGCCGATCAGAAAGAATGTCTTGCCTTTATTCTTCAGCAGCCAATCGACAGCCGGCACGATTTGCTGATTCGTCGTTGCTCCGGTATAAAAAATATGAGGCGATGACTCCATGCCTTCGTATTGCACCGGATAGAACAGCAGCCCGTTATTTTGCTCCACAACCGGGAGCATCGCCTTGCGGCTCGCTGATGTCCACCCTCCGAATACAGCCGCCGCTTTGTCCTGCTGAAGCAGCTTTCTCATTTTTTCGGCATATGTAGGCCAGTCAGATGCCCCGTCCTCCACCACGGGTTCAAGCTTTTTGCCGAGAACGCCGCCTTTTTGGTTGATTTCATGAATAGCCAGCAGCTCTGCATCACGGACGGATACCTCGCTGATCGCCATTGTCCCGCTTAATGAGTGAAGAATCCCAACCTTCACTGAATCCCCGCTTGTGTCAATTTCAACTGTTTTTTTCGCATCTCCGCTGGCTTCCGACACTTTCTTCGGCGCCGTACATCCCGTGATCAGAATCATGATAAGAAACATCAGAAAGACACCCTGTATTCTAACCCCTTTGCTTTTCATCCAGAACCTCCTTTGTCTGATTGAGTCAACTGATGTCATAAAAGTTAACAACTTATGTCATTTATTATATAGAACAGGCGCATTACTTTAAAGAATATTTAAAAAATTTAGATACTTTAACCAAATCGATTGTCTTTTTTGTTATATTTATTCACATAAAAAAAAGGCAAGAAACAATGTTTCTTGCCTTGCCGATCTGATTAATCTTTATCTGTGAATTTATCCTTCGCTTCACCGATACCCTTTTGGACCTCGCCTTTTGCCTTATCTTTTTTGCCTTCAGCCTGCATGTCCGTTTTGTCGGTCATATCTCCGACTTTATCCTTCACTTCTCCCTTGGCTTTATTTAAGCCGCCTTTCATTTTATCTTTTACACTATCGTTACCCATGTGTCATTCTCTCCCTTCATTTAAGTGTGTACTTGTTACCTTCCCGATCTGAGCAGCGGTAAACATTTGAATATTATTTATCGATTTCATAACGCTCTCCGTAACGGAGCACCTTGTAGAGCGCCAGCCCGTCAGATGATTTATTTTCTGAGTAACGGACCGGCAGCAGGGCAAAAAACACATAATACGTAGAAAAGTAGACAAACTGATAGAAAAACACATTTGGCTCCAATACACTGTGTATAATGAGCAAATTCACTGCGAAAATGGTTATTAAGTTAAACAGGCAGCCTCCGGCATAAACAAGTGCGTGTGAGAATCGGTTGTCGATCTTCAGCTCACCGTACCGGCAAAACGAATCCATAAAATAAATGGTTCTGACCTGTATCGGCCCAATCTTGAACAGTTTTTTGCCCATTCCGATATCCAATGAACCCTTCCCGCCAAAAACAAAAGCCATAAAGCTGTGCCCGGCAACATGTATAATAGATACAAGCGGCAGAACGATGAGGAAAGACCATAGAAACTTCACCATATCATCAAATCCAAACATTGAATTCCCCCTCACGCTTGTCATAAACAACAACACATATGCACTCCGCCATTTCTCTGTTTCACAAAATCGCGACTTTCCATTCGTTTGTGTTCAAAAACAGTATGTAGCGATTTTTCCTGTTCTCCACGGAAATAAACGTCCCGATGCTCCCCTTTTTTTGTATAAAAAAACCATCCGGCATCAGATGGTTTCGTCTTACACTTGATATAAACAGTCTTCCTTCAGAATCAGCGCTCTCATGCTGACCGCTTTTTCATAGAAAAACACCGCATCTTTATAGTTTTCATGAAGGCTGGAATATGCAGCCGCATCCAGAGCAAATTCCTCAATATACACATACAGGGACTTGGCTTCCATATAATCAAATACCTCTTGAATCATATCCATATTAACGGATTCCACATATAGAGCCTGCAGAAATTTATATTTTTCCAGACTGAAGCTGTCGTTTCGTTTTCGGGCGATGGCAATCCCTTTTTCATAATAATGCATAGCCGCCTGGTCAGCCTGTTTTTTGAAGAGTACACGCGTTAAGCTGAACAGCGCTTTCGGGAGCTGCTCCAGCTGGTGTTCCTCAAAGACAGGAAGCGCTTTTTCAAAGTATGCAGCCGCCTGGTCCAGTTCTCCTTTTTCATCATAACAGTTCCCCATGTTGTAGAGGGCTGATCCGATCAAGCGGGGCTGTCCTTCCAGTAAAGCCAAACGATAAGCGTCATCGAGATGCTCGAGCGCTTTTTCATAATTTCTGTAGTCTATATAGTTTCCTGATATGACAAAATGGCATTGAATTCTTCTGACCCTGTAAAAATCATGAGCCTTGTAGGTCTCAAGCGCCTGTATCGCATGATTCATGGAAAAGTGGGTCTGCTTCATAATATAAAATACTTCCGCTACTTTAAAATGAAATTCCGCTCTTTCAATATCATCCTCTACAAACGCAAGCATTTTCTCAGCTTTCCGATAGAAAGATATGGCTGAGATGTAATTGTTCTGTTCAAATTCATACATCCCTCTGAACAAATGAAAATAATACTCAGATAATCCCGAGATGCTGTCCTTGCTGCTTTCCAGCCTCTCGATCAATTCACGATATTGGAGCTGAGATTCCTCGTGCAGGTCGGGCTTTACATAATCAAGCATAATTTGATGACGGTAGCTGATCAGCTGATAGTACAACAGAAGCAGCTGATCCTCTTCCATATGTTCTATATCATGATCAATCTCTTCCTTCAGCTGAACGGCATCAGCCACTTGAAATGCTAAAATGTGCTTATACCACTGATTGATTTTCACTCCTACTTGAGATGACGGGATCTCGTAAGCGGCCATGCCTCTCCAACCCTTTCTATGAACTAGTGGTTATATTTTATCATATTGTATGGCTTTAGAATTAAAATTTCTTCCAGTGATTCCTTCTTTTTGCCTATCCTTATATTTTTCGGTTTCTGATTGGATTTTTTGCACTTTTTGGCGCATTACAGTTTTTGACACAAAAAAAGCTTACCGGACTTAGCCGATAAGCTTTTATCATATTAACCGCCAATATAAGACATTTCCACTTTCTTTTTGCCCGCTGTTTTTGAAAGAGTCCGGTCAACTGAATATTGGTCTATCCGATTCTTCCACACTGTGCCGATCATCGCTGTCAGCTCGCCATCACTTAATCCCTGCCGAACCGGCGCTCTGAGGTCATATCCGCTTGAAGCGAACAGGCAAGTAAACAACTCACCGCGCGCAGACAGGCGTGCCCTGTTACACGAGCCGCAGAACGCATCAGATACAGAAGAAATCACGCCGATTTCGCCAGATCCGTCCAAGTAGCGAAACCTTGAAGCAACTTCCCCTTTATAGTTAGGCGCGATCGGTTCAACCGGCATGTGTTCATTGATTACATCAATGATTTCCGCCTTTGTCATGACGTCTTTCTTTTCCCATTGGTTGGTGTTGCCGACGTCCATAAATTCGATGAATCTCAAGATATGCCCTTTTTCTTTAAAATAGCGCGCCATAGGCAGGATATCTTTTTCATTGACGCCCCTTTGGACGACCATGTTGATTTTAACGCCGAGCCCTGCTTGTTTCGCCGCTTCAATGCCTTCAAGCACCTTGCTGACAGAAACCCCTCGCCCGTTGATCATTTTAAAGCGTTCGTCCTCTAATGAATCAAGGCTGATGGTCACCCGTTTTAAACCGGCTTCTTTGAGCTTGTCGGCATAAACAGGCAGCAGCGACCCGTTTGTCGTCATCGCAATATCACGTAAACCTGGAATACGGGCCAGTTTTTTAATTAATTCGGGCATGTCCTTTCTCATGAGCGGCTCTCCGCCGGTCAAGCGGATTTTTTCCACTCCGAACCTGGTGACAAACAGCGCCGCAAGCCGTTCCAATTCCTCAAATGAAAGCAGCTCCTCTTTCTTTAAAAAAGGATAATCCGGGCCGAATAATTCGGCGGGCATACAGTACGTGCATCGGAAGTTGCAGCGGTCTGTAACAGAAATGCGAAGGTCTCTGAGCGGTCTGTTCCTTTTATCTAACATCTGGCGAGATTCTGTATTCATTGCTGCAGCCCCTCCTGTCCCCCAATTCTCTCGGGATGTGTATATACATTAAAAGATCCGTTTCTCACAAAACCGATCGCTGTAATATTTAATTCTTCTGCCATTTGAATCGCAAGCTCTGTCGGGGCCGATTTTGAAATCACAATCGACACGCCGATTTTTGCCGCTTTTAACAGCACTTCTGATGAGATTCTGCCGCTGAAGACAATCAGTTTATCGCGAACAGACATCCCATTCAGCAGACAATGTCCGTATAATTTATCAAGCGCGTTGTGACGGCCGATATCTGTGCGCATCAAAAGCACTTTCTCCGTATCGCAAAGCGCCGCATTATGTACGCCTCCCGTCTCCTGAAACGTCCCGCTTTCTTTTTGCATATCCTTCATAAGCGCCAAACAAGTTTCAGGCGAAATCTTCATTTGACTGACAGCCGTCTTGGCGGTTTTGACATCCTGCTGAAAATAAAAATGGCGGCCCTTTCCGCAGCACGAGCCGATCACCCGTTTCGTATATTCCTGTTGATTCAATGTCTCAGGATGAATGAGATCGACATACACAAAACCGAGACTTTCATCTATTGTAAACCTTTTAATCTCTTTTTGAAATCGAATAACACCCTCAGATGCGAGAAATCCGATGACAAGCTCTTTGATATGCTCCGGCGTGCAAACGAGCGTGACAAACTCACTGCCGTTCACCATCACCGTCAACGGATATTCTGTCACCATCCGGTCGGTTTGCCTGCTCATTTCCCCTTGTTCATAACGCCATATCTCCCTGACCGCAGTTACTTTATCGTTCAATGTCTCTTCCCCTCCGCAATGTTCCTGCCTTTATATTTTTTCACACTCCTCAGATTTTGTCGAATCCTGTTATAAAAAAAAGAGCCCATTCTAAAGGACTCTACGTTTGGTTATGCTGATTCTTTTTCAGGATCATAAACAGCACAAGAGCTGCGATCAAAGTGAGCATGCTGACAAAAAAGAAAGCTGCCAGTTTCAGAAAAACACCGAGCAATATGAAAACCACGGCGGCTATAAGAAATATCAGTCCTAACAATCTCATGTTTTCCACCCCTTTTACGGGTATCATTCCCGCCGGCCCTGTTTTTAAACCAATAGAAAAAGGCGCCTGGGGGAGCGCCTTTTCATTCGGTTACTCAGTAAATTTTTGTGCTTCTTTTTCCCAGGCCTGCTCGAATTCTTCCGCGCTGTCAGCTGAAATATATTCTCCGCCGCCAGCAACAGCCGCCTGTTTCATTTCTGCGTTTCCTTTCACATCAAAGTTGAAGCCGATAATATTTACAATCGTATCTACATTCGCTTCACGAAGCTTTTCAATTTCATCAGCAGGATTTCCGCCGCATGTTTCTTCACCGTCAGTGATTAAATACACCACGTTTTTCCCGTCTGCATCAAACGCTTCAAATTCTTTTCTTGTATCAGAAAGCGCTTTGGCAATTGGCGTCCAGCCGGTCGGTTTGATGCCGCTTAATGAATGGTCAAAGAGCGTTCCTTCATATGGATGAAGGCCGTAAATCGTTTCTGTTGTGCTGCATGAAAGAGCCTTTCCGGAAAGTTTATTGTTTCCCGCATGTCCAAAGACGCGAAGCATCAGATTTGTATCCTCAGGAAGCAGCTCGGCAAAAGACTTTACTGATTTTTTGGCAATGTCTATTTTTCGTTCTCCTCCTGTTTTTTGAACCATACTTCCGCTTCCATCAAACAGGACAGCTACATTCGTGTCGGCTTTTTTCTCAGCGGCAAAAGACGGGGACGCAAAGGAGACAGTCAACAGTCCAATAATACCGGCAGTCAGTAATTTTTTCATGTTTAACTTCCTTTCTTTATCATATTTTCCAACCATTTGTTGGATTCTTCTTTATGCTAGAATATGAAACCACAAAATGATATAGGGCAAGCTGCCTTTTATCTCCCTTTCACTTTCTATTCAAAATCACCGGAAACCTCAATATTTTTTAGCCATTTTCACCCAAAAAATATAGAAAGAATGTGACACCATTCATTCTTTCTTCTCCGTGATCAGGAGAGAAAAGCTGAAATCTGCTACTATGCTACAGGCGGGCAGCTGCTTACTTTTGAACGTTTTGTTAAAAACAAAAAAGAGGCTGACCTTTCAGCCTCTTTTTTTCTTATTTAGATAACATCAGTGATTGCTGAGTGAAAATTTTCTCAACATCTTTTTGCGTATAAGCAGGGAAATATTCTCCGCCGCCGACTTTAGCAATTGCGTTCAGCTGGCCTTTATACCCTTCTTTATAGTCAAATCCAATGACATTTACTGTGATGTTGTCTTTATGAAGTTCTTTTGCTGTTTTGATCGGATTGCCGCCGCATGTTTCCTCACCGTCTGTTAGCAGGTAAACGACTTTTTCTCCTTTTGCATCAAGCTGATCGAAAGAAGATTTTGCCTCGTTCAGCGCTTTTGCGATCGGTGTCCAGCCAGTCGGCCCGATTGTGTTAAGAGAATTGAGGAAGCTCTGTTCGTTAAAGCTTTGGAAGCCGTATACGTTGCGAATGGCTTCGCATGATTGAACTTTTCCGGAATTCTTATTGTTTCCTTCTGAACCAAACACACTCATTTTCACTTGAGTGTCCGCAGGCAGTGAGCTTGCAAACTTTGAAACTTCTTTTTTGGCTGAATTAAATTTAGATACACCGTCTATTCTTTTCGCCATGCTTCCGCTGGCATCAAGCAAAACCGCCACGTTTGCCGGAGCTTCAGCCTTCGGTTCTGTTTTTTCAGCAGCAAAAGCAGGTGACGTCAGTCCAAATAGCAATCCTGTCATCATGATCAGTGAAAATCTTTTCTTCATGTTCGTGCCCCTTTTCAAGTTTGTTTCTGCGTGCAGATGTTCAACGCTGAACATAACTAATCGTAATCGACAAAAACAGAGAAATAAATAGGGCGGGCTTCCCCATTGCCGCTGTTTACTTTTGCATAGAAACCTTTGTTTTTATTAGTGATTTCCGCCTAACAGCAAAATGAAAAATCATGATTGTCAGCCTTTCGCCTTTCGTTATATGAGTCTGTCGAAGTCTGTCGATCAATGTGGATTACTTTACCACAATCTCAGTGTCAGCAAATATGAAAAAGGAACTGATTCCCTCATCATCATATAGGCTATAAAATACGCAGGAGGCCTTTAGAAGGTCTTTAACCGCTCTTACATAAAAATAGACTTAGGAACAGAATATACGCTTAAAAACGGCAAAAAAGACGCTTTATGAAGCGTCTTTTTATTTCTTCGCCATATATTTATTTAAAAACGAATCGGCGGTTGAAACCTGTGTTCCTTGATAATAGTACTTCACAATCTCATCAACTGTTTTGCCCTCTTTCGCCATAAAATTGGCTCCATACTGGCTCATTCCCACACCGTGTCCAAAGCCTTTTGTGGTAATGGTAATGGTGTCTCCGTTTCGTTTCCATTCAAAATCAGCTGAATTGAGGCCTAGCTTTTCGCGTATGTCCCTTCCTTTCAGCGTCTTGCCGTTAATGACGGCTGTTGCCACCTGATGGCCCGGTGTCTCTCCGGTAATTTTTCCGACTGTATTTGACCCATTCAGCTGGACGCCAAGCTTTTGTTCAAATTGCGCCACTGTAAAGGTTTTGGTGGCCTTATACTTCGGAGACTTTTTATCCCAAGAGCTTTTGACGCTTTTTAAATAAGGAATGGCACTTGTCCAATATGCTTCCGCATTTTCTGTATAACCGTTGCTTGTGGAGAAAAAGGAGGCTTCAATCGGCTGGTTGTTGTACGTTAAGATTTTGCCTTGCGTACTGGCAACCGCATCTGTGATTTTTTTCAGCTTTGCTTCATAATCTGCGCCCCACTGATTCTTCAGCTCCGCTTTGCTTTTGTACACCTGGAACATCTGAGTATCATCCACCAGCGAGCCTTTAGGGGCCTCTACTGCAGAATTTGAAACCATCAGTCTGACAATAAACGTTCTTGCGGCGAGAGCCTGTGCCTTCAGCGCTTCAGGTTCAAAGGTAGCCGGCATTTCGGAGGCGACGACTCCGATGACATACTCTTCAAGCGGAATATCTTCTACGGATTGATTGGCGGTTCGATAGACTGGAATAGAAACAGGCGATGCTTTCAATGTTTCCGCTCCTTTTGATTCTTGTATCGTGTTGACTGCTGTCTTTCCTGATTCTCCTCTGGCCCCGGCTTCTTTATTATGCTGAAACGGGATCACTAAGAGTGTGGGGACCAAGAGAATCAATGCACATAGTACGGATAGTGTGATTGCGAATTGTTTCATATTCAGCTGCCTCCTGCTCGGGATTCGACTCTAGTCTAGTCTATGGGCAGGGACAAGCTAATATGACTCTCCTTTTGGACAGAAACTTTATTTGTCATTTACGTATTCTTTTTTGCTATTTTGCGCATAATGATGATAATACACTAAAAATAAAAAACCAGTATGCCAGAATGACATACTGATTTTCAATCCTTTATGCGTTTAAGTCTGAGACAACTTCTTTGCTTTCTTGCTCAGAAGCAGACTCATCGTTTACACGTTCGATGTCTGCGCCAAGACCGGCAAGCTTCTGATGGAAATCAACATAACCGCGGTCTAAGTGTTTCAGTTCAGTAACACGTGTATGACCTTCAGCCACTAACCCCGCAAGAATCAACGCTGCGCCTGCACGCAAGTCAGTAGCTGCAACTTCAGCTCCTTGAAGCTGTACAGGGCCGTTAATAATCACAGAACGACCTTCAATCTTGATATCACCATTCATACGGCGGAATTCTTCCGCATGCATAAAACGGTTTTCAAAAACAGTTTCCGTAATCATGCTTGTGCCGCTTGCACGAAGCAGAAGCGCCATCATTTGTGACTGCATATCAGTCGGGAATCCAGGGTGAGGCATTGTTTTAATGTCGATCGGTTTCAGTTCTTTCGGACCGATCACACGAAGGCCTTCTCCTTCATCCTTAATCGTAACACCCATCTCTTCCATTTTTGCGATTAAAGAAGTGAGGTGTTCAGGAACCGCTCCTTTAACTAAAACATTTCCTTCAGTGATTGCAGCGGCAACCATGAATGTGCCCGCTTCAATACGGTCAGGTATAATATGGTGTCTTACGCCGTGAAGCTTGTCGACTCCTTCAATTTTAATGGTGCCGGTGCCCGCTCCGCGGATTTTTCCGCCCATGCCGTTGATATAGTTTGCTAAATCAACGATTTCAGGCTCTTTCGCCACGTTCTCAAGCGTTGTTGTCCCTTCAGCTAAAGCAGCTGCCATAATCAGGTTTTCTGTTGCTCCCACACTTGGGAAATCCAGATAGATTTTCGCGCCTTGCAGACGGCCTTTTACTTCAGCTTCAATGAAGCCATTACCGACTTTAATTTCTGCGCCCATTGCTTCAAAACCTTTTAAATGCTGGTCTATTGGTCTAGATCCAATTGCGCATCCGCCCGGAAGCGCTACTCTTGCATGACCTGTACGCGCAAGAAGCGGTCCCATGACAAGCACAGACGCACGCATTTTACGCACATATTCAAAAGGTGCTTCAGTTTGCAAAGCGTATGAAGCATTTACAGTGACTTCATTATTCTCAAAATGCACATCTGCTCCTAAATGACGCAACACTTCATTAATTGTATATACATCGGAGAGCGTAGGTACATCACAAATTACGCTTTTTTCTTCACTTGCTAATAAAGATGCAGCGATAACTGGTAAAACGGCATTTTTAGCGCCTTCAACTTTGACTGTGCCGTTTAACTTTTGACCGCCGCGGACGATGATTTTTTCCAAGGTATTCCCCTCCGCGTCCCTAAATTCTCTATATTAATATTCAGTCGTAACGATTGGTGTGCCAACCGTAACGATATGTTTTCCGCCCATTCCTGCACTTCTAAGTGCAATTTGCAAATTCATTTTATGTTCTGAGGTCATGATAGACTCTTTCCACTCATCTGTATACGCAGAAATAGAAACGAAACTTGGCTCAACTACATGTTCAACAGATCTTGCTTGAAATTCATTTAATAACTGATTTGCTTTTTTTTGCAAAACAATATCCATATTATCATCTAAATGACCATTTAGACAAGTAAAAATAACTACTTTTTCTTGGAATATCCCGAGTGCCTGCCGTTCAAACTGTTCATATGTATCATTCCAGCTAATCGGTGTCTCAAGACTCATTTGCTCATATAATAAATACGAAGTTGGGTTGTGTTTTTTGAGGGTTGTGACAAGCTGCAGTTTAAAAGAAGTATGATTTTTTTTGTCAGTATACGTGCCAATGGCCTTTACTATTTGGTCTTCCTGTGCAAGTGCCCAATTATATTGACGATACTCTGATTTTAAACGTTGCACTTTTTGATAAAATTCTTTTTCGGTCAGAGACATATTTTGTTTTGCATGCAAAGTCCACTTATCAATTGACACATTCTGGCGTTCCATTCCCTCTGCAATTTGTGCTAATGGCGTTAACTCACTCGCATGAATCGTATGGAAAACAGCAATGACGAAACTTAATACAACAGATACAATAATAGCATAGCTTACTTGTTTTTTCTTCATTATGATCTCTCCCCCTAATCTCCAGTTTTACCGGAGGCAAGGGGTGCCATACGTGGAATTCTTCGTCAAAACTCGCGTGATTACAGGAAGCGATTTAACCCGCTTCCCCAGCCATTCCCATGTTTTCGGCAATCAAAACCTATCAAAATAAATAGGGAAGCTGCTGTGAATAATTAAGGTAATCCAAAAAGAAGTTTCCGACAGTCGTTCCGATTGCAATGGTCAGCAAAATCATTAGAAGTCTTGCCTGCAGGACTTTGCCTTTTCTGATTAACGGATCAATATTGACGGCTTGAAGCGCCCACCAAGTGACCGCGATAAAAATCAAGTGAACGATAATGCCAATTGCAGCCTGCTGTCCCAATACGCTCATCTATACGCACTCCTTTCATCCATTCTCCGCTTTATACCCTTTCTTATTATATAAGAAGAAGAGATAAAGATGATACATTTTATACGGAACGGAATATTCATCCAAAACTAGGGCTAATCCCCGCTTAAACAGCGGCTCTTTTGCATGGTATACTTTTTTGGAAAGGAGCTGGCAATTATGAATCATTCATTTTTTCAGCCTGAAAAGCAATATGGTGAGGACTTGCCTGTATTTGAGCAGGAATGGGAAGCAATTGCATTCTATTATGATTATAGACAGTCACAGATTGAAGAACTGAATGAATTGTGTCAGTTTTATAACATTTCTCTCACCCAAACGAGAGAAAGCCTCGAAGAACTTGAACATCTTTATTTTCAAAGCATACAAGAGCTTTTGCTTGCTGATTGGAATCTTCCTATTGAAGAATTTGAGAAGATGATCAGTGTTTATCTTATAGATTGTGTGATTGCCCATCACGAAGATGCCGAATGGATCGTAAAGCCTTATCCGTATACAGACGGGGCTTATACAATGGGCTTTAGAAGACACCGTAAATCATGGCATACCGTGAATTGCTGTGACCGTTTATACTTGCGTCAAAAAGAGAGTCAGCCGCTGCTGTCACTGTTTGATTCTCTTGTGCAGTCATAAAAAAATCCTTCTCATGAAGAGAAGGATTTTTTTATTATTTCCCTGCTACATCCAATCTGTTCAAAGCCCGCTGTAATGCAAGCTCAGCCCGACGAATGTCAGTATCATCTGATTGAGAATTCAAACGCTCCTGCGCCCGCTGACGTGCAGCTTCTGCGCGCTCTTTATCGATGCCTTCCGCTGTCTCAGCAGTTTGGGCAAGGATGGTCACCTGATCAGGACGAACTTCTATAAATCCGCCGCTGACGGCAACCAATTCAGTCTGTCCGTCTTTTTTCAGACGAACAGCGCCGATTTTAAGAGGAGCCACGGTTGGAATATGACCTGGCAAAATACCGAGATCGCCGCTTTCGGCTCTCACACTCACCATTTCGATATTCGCATCGTATACTGGGCCGTCGGGAGTAACGATATTGACTTGAACGGTCTTCATGCTTTTACCCTCCTAGGACCAGTTTAAACTTCTACACCCATTTCTTTTGCTTTCTCAATAACTTCTTCGATACGGCCTACAAGACGGAACGCATCTTCAGGAAGATGGTCGTATTTGCCGGCTAAGATTTCTTTGAAACCTTGAACCGTTTCTTTTACAGGCACGTAAGAACCTTTTTGTCCAGTGAACTGTTCAGCCACGTGGAAGTTTTGAGAAAGGAAGAACTGAATGCGGCGTGCGCGTTGAACGACAAGTTTATCTTCGTCACTCAATTCATCCATACCGAGAATCGCAATGATATCCTGAAGCTCTTTGTATCGCTGAAGCGTTGATTGAACTTCACGGGCTACCGCATAATGCTCTTCTCCAACGATTTCTGGAGCAAGGGCGCGTGATGTAGAAGCCAACGGATCAACCGCAGGGTAGATACCCATCTCAGTTAACTTACGCTCAAGGTTTGTTGTCGCATCCAAGTGAGCGAACGTCGTTGCCGGCGCCGGGTCAGTGTAGTCATCGGCAGGCACGTAGATCGCCTGGATAGATGTAACGGATCCAACGTTTGTAGACGTGATACGCTCTTGAAGCTGACCCATTTCAGTTGCAAGCGTCGGCTGATAACCAACCGCAGAAGGCATACGGCCGAGAAGGGCAGAAACCTCTGAACCCGCTTGTGTGAAACGGAAGATGTTATCGATGAAGAACAGTACGTCCTGTCCTTGCTCATCACGGAAATGCTCAGCCATTGTAAGACCTGTCAGTGCAACACGCATACGTGCGCCCGGCGGCTCGTTCATTTGTCCGAATACCATGGCTGTTTTGTTGATTACGCCAGAATCGCTCATCTCGTAGAAAAGGTCGTTCCCTTCACGAGTACGCTCTCCTACGCCGGCGAATACAGAGATACCGCCGTGCTCTTGCGCGATGTTGTTGATCAATTCCTGGATTAATACGGTTTTACCTACACCGGCACCGCCGAACAATCCGATCTTACCGCCCTTGATGTATGGAGCAAGCAAGTCAACAACTTTAATTCCTGTTTCAAGGATTTCAACTTCTGTTGAAAGCTGATCAAATGAAGGAGCCTGTCTGTGAATCGGGTCTTTCTTCGCATCCGCAGGAACCGGCTCATTTAAATCAATATTTTCTCCGAGTACGTTAAATACACGGCCGAGTGTCACATTACCAACCGGAACTGAAATCGGCGCTCCCATATCGACAGCTTCCATTCCGCGCTGAACACCATCCGTAGATGCCATTGCGATTGTACGGACTGTGTCATCGCCTAAATGAAGAGCGACCTCAAGCGTCAAATCAATACCTACTTCGTTTTCACTTCCAGTCGGCTGTGAAATTTTAATCGCATTATATATTTCAGGTAAGTGACCGTCTTCAAAACGTACGTCGACAACTGGTCCTAATACCTGGCTAACGCGTCCTTTCTTCATCGCTATCCCTCCTGACAAAATCTTTCTATTCTAAAGCGGCTGCTCCGCCGACAATTTCCGTAATTTCTTGTGTGATCGCTGCTTGGCGAGCGCGGTTGTAAGAAAGCGAAAGTGAATCGATAAGATCCTTCGCATTGTCTGTCGCGTTTTTCATCGCCGTCATTCTTGCAGCGTGTTCACTTGCTTTACTGTCAAGAAGCGCACCGAAGATTAAGCTTTCTGCGTATTGAGGAAGCAAAACCTCCAGAACCTCCTCTTCAGACGGTTCAAATTCATAAGACGCCGTTCTTTTTCCACCGCCGCCCAAATCAGATAGCGGCAGAAGTTTTTTCTCTGTCACTTCTTGAGAAATGGCGCTGACATAATGGTTATATACAAGGTGCAATTCATCAAATGCACCGTCTATAAACATTTGAATCGTTTGACGGGCAAGGTCCTTAATTTCTGAAAACGACACTTCGTCTCCAAGTCCTGTTAACTCAGAAATGATCGGAATGTCGCGTTTTTTAAAGAAATCACGGCCCACTCGTCCGATAACGATCACTGCATACTCATCCTTAGACTGATGACGTTCTTGAATGGCCTGATAAGCACTTCGTAAAACCGAACTGTTAAAAGCGCCAGCAAGACCGCGGTCAGATGTAATGACGAGGTATGCCGTCTTTTTCACTTCTCTGCTGAGAAGCATCGGATGTTTCGCGCTGCCGGATACTTTTCCGACATTTGATACAACCTCTTGGATCTTATCCATATATGGCACAAATGATTTTGCATTGTTTTCAGCACGATTCAGCTTAGCTGCAGATACCATCTGCATGGCTTTTGTAATCTGGCTCGTTTTTTTCGTTGACGTGATCCTTGACTTAATATCGCGTAATGAGGCCAAAGATTTCACCACCTTTTCTCTTCATTTGCGTAAAAAGAGAGAAAAAGAGAACCTTTTTCTCTCATCAGCATTCGAGTTAGTTGCTTGGTGCAAATGTGCGTTTGAAGCCTTCGATTGCAGCTGCGAAGTCTTCATCAGCAGGAAGGTTCCCTGTTTTTGCAATTCCGTCAAGCAGCTCTTTATGGTTTTGGTCAAGGTACATGTAGTACTCTTCTTCAAAACGTCTGATGTCCGCTACAGGAATATCATCAAGATATCCTTTTGTCAGCGCATAAAGAATGGCTACCTGTTTTTCAACCGGAAGCGGCTTGTTCAGATCCTGCTTCAGCACTTCAACTGTACGCGCACCGCGGTTCAGTTTCGCCTGAGTCGCTTGGTCGAGGTCAGATCCGAATTGAGCGAATGCTTCCAGCTCACGGTATGATGCAAGATCAAGACGCAATGTTCCTGATACTTTTTTCATCGCTTTGATTTGCGCGGAACCGCCGACACGTGATACAGACAATCCGGCGTTGATCGCTGGGCGTACGCCTGAGAAGAACAAATCAGATTGCAGGAAGATCTGTCCGTCGGTGATGGAAATAACGTTTGTCGGGATATACGCTGAGATATCTCCGGCTTGAGTTTCTACGAACGGCAGAGCTGTAATTGATCCTGCGCCTTTCGCGTCGCTAAGCTTTGCTGCACGCTCAAGCAGACGGGAATGAAGATAGAATACATCCCCCGGGAACGCTTCACGGCCTGGCGGACGGCGAAGAAGCAAGGACAGCTCACGGTAAGCAGCCGCTTGTTTAGAAAGATCATCGTATACAACAAGAACGTGCTTGCCATTGTACATAAATTCTTCTGCCATTGTAACCCCTGCATACGGAGCAAGGTACAGAAGCGGTGCCGGCTGTGACGCAGACGCCGTTACAACAATTGTATAATCAAGCGCGCCGTGCTTACGCAATGTTTCTACTACGCCGCGGACTGTAGATTCTTTTTGACCGATCGCTACATATACGCAGATCATGTCTTGGTCTTTTTGGTTTAAGATCGAATCGATCGCAACAGATGTTTTACCTGTTTGACGGTCACCGATGATCAGCTCACGCTGGCCGCGTCCGATCGGAATCAGTGCATCAATTGCTTTAATACCAGTTTGAAGCGGTTCATGAACGGATTTACGATCCATAACACCAGGTGCCTGGCTTTCGATCGGACGTGTTTTGCTTGTGAGGATCGGGCCAAGTCCGTCCACCGGCTGACCTAACGGGTTCACAATACGGCCGATTAATTCTTCACCGACAGGAACCTCCATGATGCGGCCTGTTCTTTTTACTTCGTCCCCTTCACGGATCTCTGTGTAAGGTCCTAAGATAACGATACCTACGTTTGATTCTTCAAGGTTTTGAGCCATACCCAAAACGCCGTTTGAAAATTCAACAAGTTCACCGGCCATACAGTTGTCAAGACCGTGTACACGAGCGATACCGTCACCGACTTGGATGACTGTACCTACGTCATGAACTTCAATTTCAGATTGATAATTTTGTATTTGCTGTTTTATCAGCGTGCTAATCTCTTCAGCTTTGATGCTCACTTAGGTTTCACCCCTTCTATCGATTTTCCCCGGCAAGTTGACGTTCAATGCGCTGAAGCTTTCCGCTTACGCTGCCGTCAAAAATCCGGTTTCCAATGCGGACTTTAATGCCGCCTATTAAATCCGTCTGCACTTCATTTCTGATTCTCAGTGAAGCGACTCCGGCTTTTTTTGCAAACACTTGTGATAATGATGAAATTTCCGCATCCGTCAGCGGTTTAACTGAATATACAATCGCGTCTTCTGTTTGACGGGCCTCGTTTGCGAGTTTCACAAACTCATCTGTGAGATCAGGCACAATTGATGCCCGATGACGGTCAATCAAAAGAAAAATCGTATGGAGCACGGACTGTGATAAAGATCCAAAAGCGTTTTGGATGAGTTCTTTTTTCTTAGTGCCCGGCACCTTCGGATGGTTTAACACATCATTTAGCGCTTTTTCATTTTGAAATACTTCTTTTACAACTTTTAGCTCTTCTTCTACCTGATTGAGCTGAGAGGACTCATTGGCAATATCAAAAAGAGCTGATGCATATCGTTTAGAGACAGCTGATCCACTCATCGGCTTTCTCCTACCTCTTTAAGATAGTCCTGGATCAATTTCTCTTGAGCCTGTTCATCCAGTTCTTTTTCGATCACTTTCGACGCAATCATGACAGAAAGAGACGCTACTTGCTCACGGAGAGCAGAAACCGCCTGTTCTTTTTCCTTCACGATTTCAGTTCTGGCTGCTTCTTTCAGACGTTCAGATTCTGCACGCGCAGCCTGAATAATCTCTTCTTTTTGGTTCTCTCCCAGTTTCTTCGCGTTCTCGATAAGCGTTTGGGATTCCTGTCTTGCTTCTTTTAACATAGCGCGCTGCTCATCAATAAGCTGCTGCGCTTCTTTATTTTTTTCTTCAGCAGACGTAATTTCTCCAGCGATATGATCTTCACGCTGTTTCATTATGTTTAATAGCGGCCCTAAAGCGTATTTCTTCAGAAGCGCTAATAAAATTAACATAGCTAACAGTTGGAACAGGATATCTCCGCCGTTAAACGACAGTCCTAGTTCAAGTGGTAATTGAGACATCTACTACGGCAACTCCCTTCTGCAGGTTTTTCTTTGCTGATCCAGCAGCCGCACTTGTCTCTTTTCAGCCGGCAAGGCGGGATGCTTATCAGACATAAAGCAATGGCGAAGGTTCTCTTGGAATGATCTTCGCCATTTTTAGTTCATATAAGGCTTTTATGCTTAGCCAAAGAACGCTAAGAATGCGATAACGACAGCGATAATAGGAAGGGCCTCAACTAATGCGATACCCATGAACATAAGAGTTCTAAGTTCTTTACCTGCCTCCGGCTGACGGGCAATCCCCTCTACCGTACGTGAAACAATCAAACCGTTACCAATACCTGCACCAAGTGCGCCTAAACCAATTGCAATCGCAGCTGCTATTAAATTCATGAAAAAGTTCCTCCTTTAAAATGTTATCCGTTTGGATATAATGTTTTAATGATCATTACTGATTTTATGAGACATGTACACCATCGTCAGCATCGTAAAGATAAACGCCTGGATGGCACCTATAAATAAACTGAATGCCTGCCATGCCAGCATCGGCAGAATGGCACCGATTGTACCGACAAGTCCGAGAACCACGCTTTGCGAATAGAAGCTTGTCGCTAATCCCGCAAGCAGGCCGAGAAGAATCTCACCGGCGAAGATGTTACCATAAAGCCGCAAACCGAGAGTCAGCGTATTCGCAAACTCTTCTATGATTTTCATCGGGAGCATGAACGGAACAGGTCTTAAATACTCCTTGGAATATTCCTTGAGCCCTTTCATCTTTACACCATAATAATGGGTTAAAGCGACGACCATTACGGCAAGCGTTAATGTAATGGCAGGATCGGCTGTCGGAGATTTCCACCAGAGCTCATGTCCGATTGTGACAGAGAACGGCAGCCCCAGCATATTCGACACAAATATGTACATCAGCAATGTGACACCAAGTGCCAAGAAGTTAGCCCCTGTTTTCAAATCCATTGTACTGCCGATAATATTGCGGACAAAATCAACAATCCATTCCATAAAGTTCTGGGCTTTTCCGGGACGGATCGAAAGCGTTCTTGTGGTAAGGATGGCAATCAATAACACGATCACACTCGCCACAGTAATCATCAGAATGTTTGTCAGATTAAAAGTAAGTCCTAGAAATTCAATAGTTCTGTATTCATGATT
Organism: Bacillus sp. FSL K6-1012; assembly: GCF_037964915.1. Classification (NCBI taxonomy): domain Bacteria; kingdom Bacillati; phylum Bacillota; class Bacilli; order Caryophanales; family Bacillaceae; genus Bacillus; species Bacillus sp. FSL K6-1012. Next base: position 3,828,535 of record NZ_CP150175.1, read on the forward strand.
CAAAGGGTTTTCACCTCTCTTCCATTGATGAACGTTTAAGCTGGATAAAGGAATCTATCATAATGACAGGATAAATTGTCATTAATCCAATAACTGTACTTGCCATATGAAAATGCTCGGGATATTTATAGGCGACAGCCGCAGCAAGAATCGCATTGCACCACCGCGCTGCGCTCCCAAGGGATCGTATGGACTTGCCTTTCGCAACGGCCCTGTCAAAAGCATTCATTCTTCTGACGAGCAGTAAAAAATTAAACAAACTGAAAACAGTTCCCAGAATAAGGCCTAAAAAAACGGTTTTATACGCTGTTAAACCATAACCCAGTACATACGCTGCCAAAATGAACAATAGATATTTTCGTTGTCTGCTAAATTGTAGCTTGGGATCGTCCATCAACTATCTGTCTCCTGATGAAAAAATAATGTATTTCTTGGATACGGCAAAATCAGCGGTTAACCCTAGTAGAAGACCTTTTTTGTCCGGCAAAACGGGCCTGTTCGAAAAAATCATTCATCCGCAAGCCTTGCAGGGATGCTGTTTCATTCGCTTGAATAAATCCTCATAAAACGGGTTTTCTGGGAGGATTTACATTGGGGATGAGGACTATAATGAAAGCTATGAAAACCTTCTCATAATACCCTCGTTTAGCATACAATAGCCCCTAACATGTGTCAATCTGTTTAAAGTTAAAAAACTTTTTATACTGTAAGCCTCCACAGAATGTTCACATTTTCACCTATAATTGTATAGAGATTCACCGAATAGCAAATAACTGGATAATAAAAAAGAAAACCCGTTGGCGGGTTTTCTTTTTTATTTTGTTCCGAACATCCGGTCTCCTGCGTCTCCAAGACCCGGAACGATATAACCTTTTTCATTTAATTTTTCATCAAGCGCCGCTATGTAAATATCCACGTCAGAATGATGCTTCTGCAATTCTTCCACACCTTCAGGCGCAGCTACAAGACACATGAAACGGATGTTTTTCGCACCGCGTTTTTTCAGGCTGTTAATCGCTTCAACCGCGGAACCGCCTGTGGCCAGCATCGGGTCAACCACGATGAATTCACGCTCTTCCACATCAGAAGGAAGCTTCACATAGTATTCCACGGGTTTTAAGGTTTCAGGATCACGGTACAGACCGACATGTCCCACTTTTGCCGCAGGGATCAGTTTCAAGATGCCTTCAACCATTCCTAAACCTGCTCTGAGAATAGGAACAACCCCGAGTTTTTTCCCTGAGATGACTTTCGATCTCGCAGTCTGAACCGGTGTGTTGATATCCACTTCCTCTAGAGGGAGATCACGGGTAATTTCAAACGCCATAAGCGTGGCTACTTCGTCTACAAGCTCTCTAAAATCCTTCGTGCCTGTCTCTACATTCCGAATATATGTCAGCTTGTGCTGAATTAAAGGATGATCAAATACATAAACCTTTCCCATACTGTGTTTCAGCTCCTTTTTTATTGTCCCATCGACAATTTCACACTTCTATTGATTCTACAAAAAAAGACATTGAGTTTCAAGGACATCGTCAAAAAACCCGCCGGGCATAAGCCCGGGCGGGTTTTTCAATCTTAGTAATCTAATTCTTTATATAGAGGGAACTTGCCAGTCAGAGCAGCTACACGCTGTCTTGCTTCTTCAAGTTTTCCTTCATCTTCGTGGTTTTTCAGTGCAAGCGCAATGATGGCACCGACTTCATCCAATGCCTCTCCGTCAAAACCGCGGCTTGTCACAGCAGCTGTTCCGAGACGAATACCGCTTGTTACGAACGGTTTTTCAGGATCGTATGGAATCGCGTTTTTGTTTGATGTAATCCCGATTTCATCAAGCACATGCTCTGCAACCTTACCTGTCAGTCCGAGAGAACGAAGATCAACCAGGATGAGGTGGTTGTCAGTTCCGCCGGAAACGAGCTGAATGCCCTCTTTTGTTAATGATTCTGCAAGACGCTTCGCGTTTGAAATCACGTTTTGTGCGTACGTTTTGAAATCATCACGCAATACTTCGCCGAATGAAACAGCTTTTGCGGCAATTACATGCATCAGCGGGCCGCCTTGAATGCCAGGGAAGATGGACTTATCAATTTTCTTGCCGAACTCTTCACGGCAAAGGATCATACCGCCGCGAGGTCCGCGAAGTGTTTTATGTGTCGTTGTTGTAACGAAATCAGCGTAAGGAACCGGGTTTGGATGAAGGCCTGCCGCAACAAGTCCTGCGATATGCGCCATATCCACCATAAAGTAAGCGCCGACTTCATCAGCAATTTCACGGAATTTCTTAAAGTCGATTGTACGAGGATACGCACTTGCTCCTGCCACGATTAGCTTAGGCTTGTGAGCGAGGGCTTTTTCACGCACGTCATCGTAATCAATATGTTGAGTTTCTTTATCTACGCCGTACTCAACAAAGTTATATTGAACACCGCTGAAGTTAACTGGACTTCCGTGTGTTAAATGACCGCCGTGGGAGAGGTTCATCCCAAGTACAGTATCGCCTTGTTCCAAAATCGTGAAATAGACAGCCATGTTTGCTTGTGCGCCTGAATGAGGCTGAACGTTTACATGCTCCGCTCCAAAGATTTCCTTCGCGCGGTCACGAGCGATATCTTCAACGACATCGACGTGCTCACATCCGCCATAATAGCGTTTGCCAGGATATCCTTCAGCGTATTTGTTTGTTAAAACAGAACCTTGTGCTTCCATAACCGCTTCACTTACAAAGTTTTCAGAAGCAATCAATTCGATCTTAGTCTGTTGGCGTTCACGCTCATTTTTAATGGCGTTAAACACCTGTTCGTCTTGCGCAGGTAAATGTTTCATCAGCGAGATCCTCTCCTATCCGTATCCTGTTCTTTGTTTTTACCACCACTATTGTACATGGTTTTTTAGGCCGATGTAAAAGATTATTTTCAAAAAAACGAAAATTTTATTGGCAAAAACGAATATTTATAACTTAAATTTAATTTAAAGTTCGGAATTTATTTCAGCCGCGAAAATTAAAGAAAAGACTGGCCCATGCAGTCCTTTCTCATTCACACTCATAAACTGCCCGCATTCCGCCGATCAGCTTTGGCCGTGTGCGCGCCAATGTCACATGGGCAGCACCGAGACTGTTCTGAGAAATGCGTACAGGAACAGCAACCGGCTTTAAGTGCATGCCGATAAACGTGTCGCCTATATCTATTCCGGCATCTGCCTGAATGGTTTCTACCAGAACAGGAGACTTCATTTGCTTAAACGCATAAGAAGCCATCGCCCCGCCCGCTTTTGGAACAGGTACAGCGGAAACGGCCGGAAGCCTGAACAGCTCGGCCGTTTCTTCCTCCACTACAAGCGCTCTGTTTAGATGCTCGCAGCATTGAAACGCGAGATGGATTCCCGTTTTTTCCTTCAGCTCTGCAAGTCCGCTGTAGATGCTTTCCGCGATGTCTGTACTGCCCGATGTGCCGATATGGCTGCCAGCCACTTCGCTTGTGCTGCAACCAAGGACAAAGAGCTGATTTTCTTTCAATCCCGCTTTGTCCTGAAACTCTGACAGCATCGTCTTCCACGTTTGTGTGATTTCACTCATTGAGCAGCACCCCTACAGGTTTTTCTCTTCATAGTCCGAGATTTTTCCGATGCGGGTTTGATGTCTTCCGCCAGTAAATTCAGTGGTCAGCCAGATTTTCGCAATTTCACGTGCCAAACCGGGTCCAATCACCCGCTCGCCCATCGCGAGGATATTAGTATCGTTATGTTCTCTCGTCGCCTTTGCACTAAATGTATCATGTGCCAGCGCACAGCGGATGCCTTTGACTTTATTGGCGGAAATGCTCATGCCAATGCCTGTCCCGCAAATTAAAATGCCTCTGTCCACTTCACCGTTTACTACTTTCTCGGCCACCGGAAAAGCATAGTCCGGATAATCGACAGATCCGCTGCCGCAGTCACAGCCCATATCAACATATTCAATTTGCAATTCGTCCATTAGATCTTTGATTTCGTTTCGAATGTGAACGCCGCCATGATCCGATGCTATGGCTACTTTCATCAGCTTATCCTCCCAGCGTGTGTGATGCGGCCCGCCCGCTTTGTTGACCGCGCAGCCTGTCCGCTCATTGATTCACACCATATCGATGTGCTTTTCACTATATTCTACTCCTTCACGCAGGATTTGCAAATGACCTGTCTGCAGATTCTGTGACAAGTTATTTGCCGTCATTTTTCAATCGTTCTGCCAGCTGCTGAAGAAGCTCTTCAAGCTCATCTCTCGTTTTTTTGTAGATCTCAATAGAGCCGCCAAACGGGTCTATAATATCGCCCCGGCTGCCTGTCACATATTCTTTTAGCGTAAACACTTTATCACGATAACGTTCGAATTGGCTGATGATAACCTGTTTGTGCTGGTGGGTCATTGCCAGAACCAAATCTGCCGATTCCATATGTGCTTCAGTTAATGGCGAAGAAACATGATTAAGGGCAATGCGCTTTTCAAAAAGCGCTTCGACCGCGTGAGGCGACGCTTTCCCGTTAGGTGAGGCAAATACGCCTGCCGAGCGGACGCTGACATCCAGCCCTTCCGCTTCTGCAATTGATTTAAAAAGCGCCTCAGCCATTGGACTGCGGCACGTATTTCCAGTACAGACAAAAATGATGTTCATGTCAGTCACCCCTTATTTTTTCTATTATATATGAAGAAAAAAGAAACGGCGACATCGTTTCTTTTCTTGGTATATTAAATTGGCAAAAGCAGCTTAAGGCCAAATACGATTAATATGGTCCCCCCGAGCGCTTCACTGTATGAGCCGAGCCAGGACTGCACTTGCTTTCCGATCAGCAGGCCCAGCCAAGTCAACATCATGCTGAAAAGCCCAAACAGGGTAATGGTGAGAAGCGGATGCGAGCCGTATATTCCAAGGCTCAGACCGACGGAGAAACTATCGAGGCTGACGCCGACTGCAAATAACAATAAGCCAGGCCCAGCCGGTGACATCAAACGTTCTTCTGACTGTTTAAAAGATGCGATCACCATTTGAACACCGAGAACAAACAGCAGCGAACCCCCGATATATACGGCTACCATGCCGAGGAGCCCTGACAGCATATTTCCCGCCGCCATCCCTCCGAGAGGCATGATGACGTGAAAGAGACCGATAATGAATCCAATATAGATTATCTGCTTTTTTCTGAGTTTGACCATGCCCATTCCGAGGCCGACAGAAAAAGCATCCATACCTAAAGCAAACGCCATGATGCTTAAGGTAATCAGTTCGCCTATAAACATATCCGACATCACATGCATAACCCCCTTGGACACGCCCGCTTTTTTAGCCTATGCGTGTCCAAAAGGGGTTAGAACTTCTGACTGTGTCAGCGGATCATTCTTCCTCCGGCTGCTTTCATCAGCCTGTTCATAATAGCAAGTCCGACGCCTGTGTCAGGAAACGATTCTGCAATAATAAAATCAACCTTTTCTTCATCAAAACTGCGCAATGCATCATAAAGGGCTGCCGCTACTGTTTCAAGCTGATCTCTTCTGCCGCAGCTCTTCACATAGTCAGCCGAATAAAAATCCGCATTTTCTTCTGTCGTCAGGACGCCGACCCGTTTTCCGCCCTGCTGATATTCTTGAATAAGCGTTTGAATGCGCTCAGGGCTTCCTTCAGAAATAACAAGCGGCGCTGACGGCGCGTAATGTGTATATTTCATTCCCGGAGAAATCGGCTTCTCATTTTGATCAGCAAGCCCTTTATCCACAAGAATCGGTCCGATTTCGGCTTCTATTTGTTCTTTTGTAATGCCGCCCGGACGAAGGAGCACAGGGATTTCTCCTGCACATGAAAGTACGGTTGATTCGACACCGATCCCCGTAGATCCCCCATCCATCATTCCAGCTATGCGGCCATCCAAGTCGTGAGCCACGTGTTCAGCCTTTGTCGGACTTGGTTTGCCCGATAAATTAGCACTCGGCGCTGCAATCGGGAGACCCGCGGCACGGATGAGTGCCAGAGCCAGCGGATGATCAGGCATTCTGACGGCCACTGTATCCAGCCCTGCCGTTACACGGGGTGACAGCGCACCAGGTTTACAAGGTAAAATCAGTGTAAGCGCCCCTGGCCAAAAGCGCTTCATTAATATTTTCGCCTTGTCTGGCGCCGGGCCTGTTAAACCGTCAAGCTGGCTGATATCCGCAATGTGGACAATCAGTGGATTATCACTCGGCCGCCCTTTCGCCTCATATATTTTTTTGACAGCATCTGTGCTTTTCGCATTTGCGCCGAGACCATATACCGTTTCTGTCGGAAACGCGACAACCTCATTTTCCCGGAGCAAAGCGGCTGCTTGTGCAATTTGTGGATCATTTGTGGATAACTCGTCCATTGCATCCACAAACCATCTTTTCGTTTTCATTTCTGACCAAACTCCTTATTCACAACAATAAAACGATCGTTTTACGCGTGTAATCCTTTTGAAAGTATAAAAGATGTCCTGTAATAAAACAAGCGTTATCCACAAATTGTGGACAACGCATATAAAGAAGTGGATAAGTTTGTGTATAAATCTCACTTATCCGGATGCTTTTTTCATTAAGACGGCCCCTTCCGCTTGCCTTGATTCACAGAAGTGATCCGAGGCAAACAGCTCTTCCGGCACACTCTCTGCCCGTTCAAAGCCCATGGCCCCCAGGAAATCAGCCGAAGAATGCTGATTGGCTACCAAGTATACCGTTTTAATCTCATGCTTTTCACAAAGCACCTCCATACTTTGAAAGAGCGATACAATATGACCTTGGTGAAGCTTGTCCGATATCACAAGTGAGCGAAGCAGGGCTTGATCGCAGCTGATTTTTTCGATCCCCAGACAGCCGGCTATGTTTTTCTCGCTGTCCTCCAGCATCAGAAACTGGGTGAACCCTTCCTTTACGCCCTCATGATTCGTTTTGGCCTGTTTTAAAAATTCCTCAAGTATGTCTCCGTCCTTTTCCCTCGCCACCCGCAGTTGATAAAACATTCGTTCACCCCGTTTTCAGCGTTCTTTCTTCCAATCTATGAGGCAAATCTATTTTTAGACCTGGTGATTAAGAAAAAAGATCGGAAAACCATTCTACGACGAAGAATTTTACTTCTGTATTGTCTTCTTTCTCTTTCTCATCTTCTTTTTCAGCTTTCTCCGCTTTGGCTGTTAAGTCCTCAAGCGCTTTTTCCGTTTGTTTTTTTGAGGCTTCTTGATCTTCTTGTTCTTTTACCGCTTCCCCATTCGAAAAATCAAGAAAGCAGAGCGGCGGGAATAACACGCACCACCAATTGGCGCCTTCACCGTTTCCAAGCGTAATCAGAATGGCTTCGTATTCTCCAGCAGGATATACCATGCTGCCATAAAGTTTTGTCGGAAATGAGATTTTGTCAAAATCAACAGATATTGATTGACTGGCGCCTTCTTTTTCCATGGTTTCTTTTGCAATTTCCTTGATCTCAGGCAGCTTTGAGCGGATCAAACGCCGCGCTTCTTCAATAGAAGTAATATCCTTGACCCATGTTGTGATTTCTTTATTGACAGCGTCTCTGATATGACGCTTTAATTCTTGGTCCTCGTCACGATCGCTGTTTGCCAATATTCTCAGGCGAATCGCCTCGTCCGGAATGACAACCGGCTCATTTTCAGATTGCTGTGCCGTCTCTTCTTTCGCCAATCCTACAAGTGCCCCAGATAATAAAAGAAACATATATATACAAATGATAACTGTTTTTTTCATCGGTCCCCACCGTTCCTCTCCGTGCTTTGTATCTAGCCCTATTATGGACAAGGAACGTATGGAGTAAACCTGCAGCGGCAAAAAAATCTAGCAAGCTTTTAATCTAATTTATGGTACGATAGTGTTTTAGGAGGTTTAAAATGAAATATAATTACACAGTGCTGCTGTCAGCGTTCACGATGTCAGTTCTTTATTCGATTATTTACATTCATTCCTTTATTATAGCTGCTCTCGTAACGATGGCCTTTTATTTCTTATTTCCTTATTTACTATTCGCGCTGCCGCTTCAGATCATGATGAATAAAAAGCCGAAACGGTTCAGCCCTTTGTACTTGCTGTATTATCTTGCCGCGGCGTTTATCGCCAACGCGATCATCTTTGGCGTGCTGCAGCCTTCCGGGCAATCCCTGCTTCAAAATACAGCCTTTTACATCTTCGCTGTATTAACAGCTATTGTCTACTGGATATGGGATTCTGTTTTGCTGCAAAAAAAGGAAGCCTCCTAAGGGCTTCCTTTTTCATTAGATCAAAACGGTCAATAGATAACATAGAATAGAAGGTATGGCAGCAACAAAGAAAGCAGCTGATATTTTCAAACGGGCTGTCCGGCCTTCTTTGGTTTCTGAATGATAATTTGCCCGCTGGTCGCTTCCGCTTACAGCTAAACCCGATGTCACAATGGCAAGCCCGATCAAAACAAGAGACGCAATGCCGAAAATGAATTCATAAGAAATGGCTTGCGCAAAAATAGAACCCACCATACTTTCAATGGCAATAAGTAAAATTCCTGCTGTCAGGGCCTTTTTCATCTTTTACATCCCCTTTGCTGGTGTTAAAACAGCTTGCTGGTCCCGTTCTTATCTCAACTCACCAGCAAGCTGCTTATTTATTCTTATGAATTACCGCGCATATGGTTCTGTCTTTTCCGTTAATATCCTTCAGGACTTCCACTTCCACATCCTTAAACGCATGCAGAATCAGCTCTTTTACAGCTGCGCCCTGCTTCCACCCGATTTCAAAGACGACAAGCGCGGTATTCTTCATGACCAGCGGAATGGCTTCCATAAACCGCTTATAAAATTTCAGCCCGTCTCCGCCGTCAGTGAGGGCATGCAAAGGTTCATGGAAACGGACAATCTCAGATAAATCGGCCATTTCTTCTTCAGAAATATAAGGAGGGTTTGAGACGATAATATCCGCTTTTTTTCCAGCCTTAATAAAGGGCTCAAGCAGGTCGCCTTGAAGAAAATGCACCTCCGCTCCGAGCTTTTCCGCGTTGGCTGAAGCAACGTCCAGCGCCTCTTTGGAGATATCAATCGCTGAAACAGAAAAGTTTTTGTTTTCCAGTGCAAGCGTGACGGCTATTGCGCCGCTGCCGGTGCCGACATCTACCACTTCGAGCTGTTCTCCTTCAGAAAAGACACTTCTATATTTCTCAAGAAGATGGCAGACAACCTCTTCCGTTTCCGGACGCGGGATCAGCACATCATCATTCACCATAAATTCCCGCCCGTAAAAAAACTCTATTCCGATAATGTACTGAACCGGTACGCCTTCTTTGTGCATATCGACGTGGCGTTTAAAGCGATACAGCTCATCTTCACCGATCGGTTCCTGCAGGCTGGCGAGCAGCTTGCTTCTATCCATTCCGGTATCATAAAGCAAAAGCAGCTCAGCCGCATTTTCTTCTCTTCCCGCTTCCGTTAAATAAGAAGAAGCCCATTTCAGGGCTTCAAATATCGTCTTCATCTTAACTATCCGCCTGCTGAAGCTTGCTTGCCTGATCTTCTACAATCAGTGTTTCAACCACTTCGTCAAGTTTTCCTTCAAGAATCTGATCAAGCTTTTGAATGGTCAGGCCGATTCTGTGATCCGTCACACGGTTTTGCGGGAAGTTGTATGTGCGGATACGCTCAGAGCGGTCACCTGATCCGACAGCCGATTTCCGTGTTTGATCATATTCAGCCTGTGCTTCCTGCTGAAATTTATCGTAGATTCTGGCACGGAGAACCTTCATTGCTTTTTCTTTGTTTTTGATTTGAGATTTTTCATCCTGACATGATACGACAACGCCTGTCGGCAAATGCGTCAGACGAACGGCAGACATTGTCGTGTTCACGCTTTGTCCGCCCGGTCCGCTTGAAGCAAACGTATCAACACGGATATCCTTCTCATGAATGTCAACCTCTACCTCTTCGGCCTCAGGAAGACATGCTACTGTTGCAGTAGAAGTATGGATACGGCCGCCTGATTCTGTTTCCGGAACACGCTGAACACGGTGAGCGCCGTTTTCATATTTGAGTTTAGAATATGCGCCGCTGCCCGTAATCATAAAGATGATCTCTTTGTAGCCGCCCGTTCCGGTTACACTTGCTTCCATGACCTCGGTTTTCCAGCCTTGAAGCTCGGCATAGCGGGAATACATTCTGTACAGGTTGCCTGCAAATAAAGCGGCTTCCTCTCCGCCTGCAGCTCCGCGGATCTCCATGATAACGTTTTTATCATCATTAGGATCTTTCGGGATCAGGAGCACCTTCAGACGTTCTGACAGTGTTTCCGTTTCCTTCTGGAGTTCAGAAATCTCTTCCTTCACCATGTCGCGCATCTCAGCATCAAGCTTATCCTCAAGCATCGCTTTTGCATCAGCCAGCTGTTCTGACGCATCTCTGTATTGTCTATATACGTCAACTGTTTCTTGTATATCAGATTGCTCTTTCGAATATTCTCTAAGCTTTTTCGGATCGTTGACAACTTCTGGATCGCTTAAAAGCTCATTTAATTTTTCATATCGTTCTTCGATTGACTTTAAACGGTCTAACACGGTCTTCACCTCTGTTTTCCTGTGCGTAACATTCTCATTATAGTATAGGGACTATCGCCAGTCAAAAGCATTTCAATCCCAGTTAAAAAAGCCTCCTCTGCTATACTGAATAAGAGGAGGGATCGTATTGCTTACATCCATACATCATATTGCAATCATATGCTCAGATTATGAAAAGTCGAAAGCTTTCTACGTACATAAGCTCGGTTTTCAGGTGATACAAGAAACATACCGAGAAGAGCGCGATTCCTACAAGCTTGATTTATCGCTTAACGGCTCGTACGTCATTGAGCTGTTTTCGTTCCCTGATCCGCCCGCACGTCAAACCCGTCCTGAAGGTGCAGGGCTCCGTCATCTTGCCTTTACGGTCAGCAGCTTAGAACAGGCTGTTCAGGAGCTTCACGAAAAAGGAATCGAGACAGAGCCGATCAGGACAGATCCGCTGACAGGCAAGCGGTTCACCTTCTTTTTTGATCCCGATCAGCTTCCGTTAGAGCTGTATGAGCAATAACGGTTTTTGAAGAAAAAAGGGAGATGCCCACTTTCTTTGCCGAATCTTTTCTTGTTTTGTCTAATAGGAAGGGAACCGCTCCCCATGGTCGAATACCTAGCTAAAAAGGAGGTATGGGATCATGAATACAAATATGGTAGCAAGTGAACTCGGCGTCTCCGCAAAAACAGTGCAGCGGTGGGTGAAGCAGCTGAACCTTCCGGCTGAACGTAACGAGCTCGGACACTATTCGTTTACGGCTGAAGATGTGCAAGTCCTGAAATCTGTTCAAAAACAAATTTCTGAAGGCACGGCGCTTCAGGATATCAATGTGCCGCAAAGCAATAAGAAGCGCACAGGCTTCCTTGTCCAAAAAACAAACAGTGACACAGAGAAAAGAATCGAACAGCTCGAACAAAAACTTGACACCTTATTACAGCAAAAACAGGACGAAAACGGGCTGCTGGCAAGAATTGAGGAACTGGAACGCCAGCTTAAACAAAAAGCCGATGAAGGCGTATCCTATCAGCTTCTGCAGCACAGAAGAGAAATTGATGACATTCTTGCTGATCTGCAATCACTGACCTCACAAATGAAAGAATTCACCGCTCAGCCGACCCCTGAGACTGCTGCTTCTTCCGAAAAAATAAAAACAAGAAAAAAACCGCTGCTGTCACTGTTTAAATTTCAAACGTAAAGTAAAAAAAGCTCCCCTTAAAGGGAGCTTTTTTGATTACGCAGTAAGCGCAATAATAATTGGAAGTGAAATCAATGACAGAATCGCACTGATCACAAACGCAGTCGCAGTTTCTTCCTCTTGTTTCTCGAAACGAGTCGCAATCATGGCTGCAACGGCAGAACCAGGGAATGCAACAAGAAGGATCGCTTTTGTTGTTTGATCAGCTGGAAGTCCGACTGCAAGAGCAATCAGGAACATTAACGCAGGCTGAACTGCAACTTTTAGTAACGCAATACCGATAGCCGGCAGACTGAGTTTAATTTTACGAATACCAACGGTAACACCGACAGCAAAGAGAGCAACACCCGATGTTGTGCTTCCAAGCTGATCAAGCATTTTAACACCCAGCTCAGGAAGAGTGAAATTGAAAACCAGCACTAAGATCATACTGATTAACGGAGCAGCTGCAAGCGGCTCACAAAGACCATGCAGGATTGATTTCCCTGTCATCTTCCAGAAACTGTCGCCGCTCTCTTCGTTTTTCTTAGAAGACTCACCCACTGTAGCAACAATGATCGCAAGCGGATCAAGAATCGCGTTAACAACGATACCTGTTACAGCGATCGGAATCGCAACCTCTTGCGCACCGAACAAGCTTCCCAATACAGGAATACCCATAAATGCGAATGTCGGCTGTGCAGAGTTCAAAGAAAATACGGATGAGTTCGTTAAATCATACTTAAAGACAAATCTGCAAACCAATAGAATGATGATATAGAAACCAACAATCCCGATAAGTAAAGAAACCATTAATGGAACTTGTGATAAAAATTCACTTCTGGAAGTTGTCAAAATACCAGCGATAAAGTGAGCTGGAAGTGCGTATTTCGTTACTAACGTACTTACCCCTTTTGCTGACTTGGCATCATAACTTCCGAAATGTCCTGCAAACCAACCCAGCACGATAACAAAGAAGATCGGTGCCAGGAGGATTAAGATATCTAAGATGCTCAAAATATTCTCCTCCAAATCCTATGTCCGTATACTTTAGCTTTATTCAAAGCTTTCCCTCGGACAGAAAAATTACACGCTCAATTATTTTGCGATGACTTTTTTGTATTCAGGTGTCCACATTGCATCAAGAACAGCTTGTTTTACATCTTCAGGCTGACGATTTGCTACGCCGTCTTTGATCGCTGCTTCAGCTACAGCAATGGCAACTTGAATAGATACTTCTTGAAGCTTGTCGATGCTTGGAAGCAATCCAGCTCCAGGTGTTTCAAAATCAACCATTTCAGCAATCGCATCAGCTGTTGCAGCAAACATAGCAGGCGTAATAACACGCGCTTCAGCTACGATTGAACCAAGGCCAAGACCAGGGAATGCGAATGCGTTGTTAGATTGTCCGATTTCATAAGAAACGCCATTGTACTCGACATTGTCAAATGGGCTTCCTGTTGCTACAAGCACTTTTCCGTCAGTCCATTTGAACAGATCTTCAGGAACAGCTTCTGCAAGGTGAGTCGGGTTAGACATCGGCATGATCACCGGACGGTCTACGTGAGATGCCATCTCTTTCACAATTTCCTCTGTGAACGCTCCTGAAACCCCTGAAGTACCGATTAAGATCGTTGGTTTTGCTTGGCGAACCACTTCATCGAATGAAATTTGGCCTTTTTCATCACGTTTCCAGTCTTTCACTTCTGCTGCACTGCGAAGGTAAGGTTTTTGGAAATCAAGGATGCCTTCCATATCGTCTGTTAACAGGCCTCTGTAATCAAGTGTGAAGAACGCTTTGTTTGCTTCTTCTTCAGATAATCCAGCAAGCACCATTGTGTCACGGATTTGGTCAGCAATACCGATACCAGCTGAACCTGCACCGAAGACAACTACACGCTGATCTTTAATAGATGCGCCTGTTTTCTTCATAGCAGCAAGCACACCAGCAAGTGTAATTGCGCCTGTACCTTGAATATCATCGTTGAATGTCAGGATTTCGTTGTTGTATTTTTTCATGATATTGCGCGCGTTTTTGTTGCCAAAGTCTTCCCAGTGAAGAAGCGCTTTAGGGAAGAATTTAAGCGCAGCTTTTACATACGCATCAACGAATTCTTCATAACGTTCATCAGAAATACGTTCATGATGGTTACCAATGTATAAAGGATCATTTAAAAGTTTTTCGTTGTTTGTACCGACATCAAGCACTACAGGAATAACACGGCTAGGGTCAATACCAGCTGCAGCAGTGTAAACAGCCAATTTACCGATAGCGATGTTAATACCGCCTACTCCCCAATCACCGATACCAAGGATACTTTCAGAGTCAGTTGCAACGATAAGATCAATATCGCCTGCTGTCGCATGAAGGTTTTCAAAAGCCTTTTCAATACCGTCAATGTTGTCGATTGACAAGTAGATACCTTGAGGTCTTCTGTATTCATGGCTGTATTCTTGAATTGCTTCACCAACTGTTGGTGTGTACACAACAGGAAGCATTTCACGAAGGTGATTTTGCAGCAATTTATAGAAAAGAACTTCATTGCGGTTAGCAAGATCATTTAAGTAAACATTTTGACGAAGGCGGTCTGGCTGAGCTTTAAATTGCTCGTATGCGCGTTTTGCTTGTTGATCAAGAGAAAGTACAGTTGGCGGAAGAAGTCCTTCTAAGCCAAGTTCTTGTCTTTCTTCTAATGTAAAAGCAACACCTTTATTTAAAGTAGGAATAGATAAAACTTCTTTTCCTCTTAATGTTGTTTCTAAATGGCCTTCCTTAGTTTTTTTAATGTTATTCAAGCAAATCTCCTTCTTTCTTGAAATAGTTAACCAAGTTAAGTAATAACTCATCTAAAAATAACCGATCATGATCTTTATGCGACTTTGTGACAATTATTCGAACAATGTCTCAAAACTATTTACATTACGTTAGTTATTTTATGCCTGTCAAAATCAAAATTCAAGGGAAGAAAATTACTTAATTTTTTAATACACTTAATTAAATTTTTTAATTGATTGTTATCAGAATATATAAAAAAACACCAGCTTTTCGGCCGGTGCTTTCTATCTTTTTACCCATGTTTTGTATTAGTTTTTAGATTTTCCCGGGACTTCGTGATGATGTCTGCATCTTGCTTCATAGGATTCGGACGCACCCACCAGAATGACCGGATCATCATAAGAAGCCGGCTTTCCGTCAATGAGCCGCTGTGTTCTGCTTGCCGGTGATCCGCAGACGGAACAGACGGCCTGCAGCTTCGTCACACTTTCAGCGATGGCCATAATATCCGGCACAACGCCGAACGGCTCTCCTCTGAAATCCATATCAAGGCCCGCCGCGATCACACGGTAGCCTTTATCGGCAAGAGACGATAAAACACCAATGATTGACCGATCGAAGAATTGAACCTCGTCCACTGCAATCACATCCGTGCTCTCACTGATATGATTCCAAATGTCCTCAGCCGAAGAAATGGCATAGCTCGTCATAGATGTTCCATTATGGGAAACTACAGCATCCTCGCTGTATCGATTGTCAATCACAGGTTTAAAGACCCTGACCTCCTGCTTGGCATAAGTTGCTCTCTTCACTCTTCTGATCAGCTCTTCAGATTTTCCCGAGAACATGCTGCCGCAAATCAGCTCCAGCCACCCGCTTTGCTTCATTATGTACATTGGCTCTGCTCCCCTCTCTCTGCCAGCTGTGTTTTTGACAATATAAAAAACAGGCAAGAAGTGCTTCTTGCCTGTTGAGAAATCTATTATTACTTAAGACCGTATTTTTTATTAAAGCGATCAACACGACCATCAGCAGAAGCGAATTTTTGACGGCCAGTGTAGAATGGGTGGCATTCAGAGCAAATCTCAACGCGTACCTCTTCTTTTACTGAGCCTGTTTCAAATTCATTTCCGCAAGCGCATTTAACTGTTGCTTTTTTGAAATTAGGATGAATTCCTGCTTTCATTGTATCCATCTCCTTCCGCCCTGAATCCCGTGTGGAAACAGAGTTATTATTTCGGAGCATTGTCCGAAACGCATATGAGAAAATTATATCAGTGATTTACTTCTTTTGCAAATAGATTTTATCGTCTGGCTGATGATAGATTTGCCTGTTTCCATTCTTGATTGAGAATATCGAAAAATTCCTGGTTTGTTTTGGTCTTTTTCATTTTTCTCATGAATTTTTCCGCGAAATCAGGCGAATCTGACATCGTTTTGCGGATAGACCATAAACGGTCAAGATGCTCTTTAGGCACAAGCAGCTCTTCCTTACGCGTTCCAGAACGGCGAATATCGATGGCAGGGAAGATGCGGCGTTCTGCCAGAGAGCGGTCAAGATGAAGCTCCATGTTGCCCGTTCCTTTGAATTCTTCATAGATTACATCATCCATACGGGATCCTGTATCAACAAGAGCAGTGGCGAGGATCGTTAAGCTTCCGCCCTCTTCGATATTTCTCGCCGCCCCGAAGAAACGCTTCGGACGGTGGAACGCTGCCGGGTCAATCCCTCCGGAAAGTGTTCTTCCGCTCGGCGGAATCACTAAGTTGTAGGCGCGGGCCAGACGTGTGATACTGTCCATCAGGATAATGACGTCTTTCTTGTGTTCAACGAGGCGCATAGCGCGTTCAAGCACAAGTTCGGCGACTTTGATATGGTTTTCCGGCACTTCATCAAACGTTGAGCTGACAACATCCCCAGCAACAGAACGTTCAATGTCTGTAACCTCTTCCGGTCTTTCGTCGATCAACAGCACAATCAGCTCTGCTTCAGGCTGGTTCGCTGTAATGCTGTTGGCGATTTCCTTCAGCAGCATCGTTTTCCCGGCTTTCGGCGGCGCAACAATCAAACCGCGCTGGCCAAAGCCTACCGGCGCCATCATGTCCATAATTCTTGTAGACAAGAAATTCGGTTTTGTCTCGAGCACCATATGGCGGTCTGGATAAAGCGGAGTAAGGGCTGGGAAGTGAACACGCTCTTTTGCCGATTCCGGATCATCTCCATTTACCGCTTCAACGTGCAAAAGTCCATAATAGCGCTCGTTTTCTTTTGGCGGGCGAACCTTGCCTGATACTTTGTCTCCGTTCCGTAAATCGAAACGGCGGATTTGTGAAGCTGAGATGTAAATGTCTTCAGAGCTTGGAGAATAGTTGATCGGTCTCAGGAAGCCAAATCCCTCTGATTGGATGATCTCAAGAACACCTTCCATAAACAGAAGATCTTCCTGCTCTGCATTCGCTTTCAGAATGGCGAAAATCAGCTCTTTTTTTGTCAGTTTGCTGTAGTAGGAGATTTTATAATGTCTTGCAAGTTCATATAGCTCTTTCAATTTCATATTTTCCAAAGAGGAAATAGATACGTCTTTCATAAAAAACACCACGCTTTTCATAGTCAATATCTTACTTTACACATGTAATCTGCTGCTTTTGCACAACATCCGCCAAAGCACATTCTTTTTTTAACATAAAGGAACTTCTATCGGTAACACTTCCACCCATGATCGGCGCTTTTGTTAAAAGGATTGTCTTAATGAGTTTTGAAGGAAGCGAGGACAAAAACATGAGAAGATCAATACTTATATCGTCTGTATGCGGTAGAAATTGAAACTTTCCTAGTGCTTAAAAGAAGGAATTACGCAGTTAAAAATCGCAGCACTCTTTATTTTTACCTTATTTCAAACAATTATTCAACTGAAATAAGGTTTTGACACGCAATTGATAGGGTTGTCTCTTTTTTGCAAAAGAAAAGCGGGTCAACACCCGCTTTTTCTCTTTGTTATGGACGGATTACGAGATTTGGTTTTTTCTTCAGGCTGTGTCTGCCGTCAACGAAACGGACAGTTCCTGACTTCGCACGGATGACCAAGCTTTCAGTCGTGCCGACAGACCCTTTGAATTGAACGCCTTTTAACAGCTCGCCGTCAGTTACGCCGGTAGCCGCAAAAATCGCGTCATCGCCTCTCACAAGGTCTTCCATACGCAGCACTTTGCTTAAATCAAGGCCCATTTTGTTGCAGCGTATGATTTCTTCCTCGCTTTGCGGAAGAAGTTTACCGATAATTTCTCCGCCCAGCGCTTTTAACGCTACAGCAGATAGGACGCCTTCAGGAGCTCCGCCTGATCCGAACAGGATGTCTACGCCTGTGTGGTCGAAAGCCGTGTTGATGGCGCCTGCGACATCCCCGTCATTGATCAGTTTGATTCTGGCGCCGGCCTCGCGAAGCTCGGAAATGATTTTTTCGTGTCTATCACGGTTTAAAATGGTGGCAACGACGTCCTCGACGTCTTTGTTTTTCGCTTTTGCTACAGCTTTAAGGTTATCAATGACTGGAGCTTCAATATCAATGCAGCCCACCGCTTCCGGACCGACTGCGATTTTCTGCATATACATATCTGGAGCGTTTAAAAGCGTGCCGTGGTCCGCAACTGCAATAACCGTCAGCGCATTCCAGCCGCCGCTTGCCAAAATGTTTGTGCCTTCGAGAGGATCAACGGCGACATCGACACGCGGACCGTACCCGTTTCCGAGTTTTTCCCCGATATAAAGCATCGGCGCTTCGTCCATTTCCCCTTCTCCGATCACAACAGTTCCTTTCATCGGAACTGTATCAAAAACGTCTCTCATTGCGCTTGTTGCTGCTTCATCAGCCTCGTCTTTTTTTCCCCGGCCCATCCATCTTGCAGATGCTAATGCCGCAGCTTCAGTCACACGAACCAATTCCATTGATAAACTTCTTTCCATCTCAACACGATCTCCT
Organism: Bacillus sp. FSL K6-1012; assembly: GCF_037964915.1. Lineage (NCBI taxonomy): Bacteria > Bacillati > Bacillota > Bacilli > Caryophanales > Bacillaceae > Bacillus > Bacillus sp. FSL K6-1012. The sequence goes on from NZ_CP150175.1 coordinate 3,847,016, forward strand.
CTCGCAAATAACCAATTAAGAATTTTGCAGCTGTTCTATCTCTTCATCAGTCATTCTCTCGCGCCAGATTGTGGCTCCCAGACCCTCGAGTTTTTTCTCAAGGCTGCTGTATCCGCGATCAATATGCTCCAGACCTGTAATTTCCGTGACGCCGTCGGCCATCAGCCCGGCAACCACTAAACAGGCTCCGGCCCGCAGATCGCTCGCCTTGACCTTAGCGCCTTGAAGGTCGACAGGTCCCGTTATGATTGCAGATCTGCCCTCTACCTTCATATTTGCGCCCATTCGTCTCAGCTCATCAATATGCTTGAATCTCGCCGAATAGATGGTGTCAGTCACGACGCTTGTCCCTTTTGCTCTCGTCAAAAGCGCTGTCATCGGCTGCTGCAAATCAGTCGGAAAGCCCGGGTATACTAGGGTTTTTACATCAACCGGCTTTAGGTTTTTCTGCCCGCCGACAATAAGCAGCTGGTCGTCGCTCGTCTCAATGTGAAAGCCCATTTCTCTCAGCTTTGCTGTTAAGGACTCAAGGTGTGTCGGAATTACATTATCGATGATGACCTCTTTGCCCATCGCAGCACCGGCAATCATAAATGTTCCGGCCTCAATTCTGTCCGGGATGATCGTATGTTTGCAGCCGTGCAGTTCCTTTACGCCATCGATTCGGATTACGTTGGTTCCAGCGCCTTTGATTTTTGCGCCCATGCTTGTGAGCAGTGTCGCGACATCAATAATCTCCGGCTCTTTCGCAGCGTTTTCAATGATGGTTTTCCCTTCTGCCAAAACAGCCGCAAGCATAATGTTAATCGTTGCCCCGACGCTTACGACATCTAAATAAATACGTGCGCCTCTCAGCCTTTCAGCGCGCAAATAAATCGCGCCCTGTTCATTGGTCACTTCAGCTCCGAGCGCTTCGAAGCCCTTGATGTGCTGGTCAATCGGACGGGGGCCCAAGTGGCAGCCGCCAGGCAATCCGATGACGGCCTGTTTAAAGCGGCCGAGCATCGCCCCCATTAAATAATACGACGCGCGCAGTTTTTTCACTTTTCCGTTAGGAAGCGGCATGCTGATCATTGATGTGGGGTCTACAATCATATCCCCATTCTCAAAATGCACATTGCCGCCGATTTCCTGTAACAGGTCACGCAGCGTTTCAATATCTGAAATCTCAGGAAGCCCTTCTATTGTCACCTCGGAATTTGCCAAAATGGTTGCTGGTATTAATGCAACAGCACTGTTTTTAGCGCCGCTGATGTGTACTGTACCGTTTAACGAGTCACCGCCGGCAATATTCAACTTTTCCATGATAGTCTCCTTCCATAAGAAGATAGCTGCGGAGCTAAATAAAATGGCATTTTATTCTGTCTCTGCAAATAAAGCTCATGTCCAAAATCTAGCCAATTCGAAGAGAAAGAATACAACACATTGTAAAATATCAGGAAGAAAATAGCGAAGCTTTGCGGGGGCATAGGTTTCAAAAAATCGACAGAGACCCGCCGGCTAAAGAGACATCTTCGTCATCCGGCAAAAGCAGCACGCAACCCTCATTCCGATATCAGCTTCTGCAGCCCAATGATTCCTTCTCTGTAAGCGGCGTGCATCTGAAGGTCCGCTGGATCAGGACGGTGAAAAGCAAAGGCCGCGGCAAACAGACATTACACTCTGTTTGCCGCCGCTTGAATTACTTGTTCCAGTCTGCCAGGAATTGTTCGATTCCTTTGTCTGTTAACGGGTGCTTTGTCAGCTGATAAATGACTTTAAGCGGCATTGTACCGATATGAGCCCCTCTTAATGCAGCTTCAGTTACATGCTGAGGATGGCGGATTGACGCCGCAATGATTTGCGTATCAAGCCCGTGGATATCAAAAATCTGCTTGACTTCTGAAATCAGGTCAAGCCCGTTATGGCCGATATCATCTAAGCGGCCTAAGAATGGAGATACATATGTAGCGCCCGCTCTTGCAGCAAGAAGCGCTTGGTTTGCATTGAAGATCAATGTGACATTTGTTTTGATGTTTAAGTCAGTAAGTGCTTTTACGGCTTTTAAACCGTCAGCCGTCATCGGGATTTTCACCGTGATGTTCGGAGCGATTTTCGCCAGTTCTTTTCCTTCCTCGATCATTTCCTCAGCTTTCAGAGAAATAACCTCCGCGCTTACAGAGCCCGGAACGACTTCTGTGATTTCACGAAGGCGGTCATGGAATGATACGTTAGCTTCTTTTGCTACTAAACTAGGATTCGTTGTTACACCGGCAAGAACTCCTAATTCATACGCTTCTTTAATCTCATCGATATTAGCTGTATCAATAAAAAATAACATTTACAAAAAGCCTCCCTGAGTAAGAATTTTCAGAACTGTGAATATGATTGCGCTTTCTAAAGATAGACGGAAAACCGCCTGTCAAGCTGTCAGGCGGCTATAAAAAGTTCCAATTGAATTAAGCTTGGTTTGAAGAACCAAATTCACGCATTTTACCGATAACAGTTTCTTTAATCGCTTCGCGAGCAGGTCCAAGGTATTTACGAGGATCGTACTCGTCAGGCTTAGCTGCCAACGTTTCGCGAACAGCTTTTGCAGAAGAGATTTGGTTTTCAGTATTTACGTTGATTTTAGCTGTACCAAGTGAGATTGATTTTTTGATGTCAGCAGTCGGAATTCCAGTACCGCCGTGAAGAACGAGCGGAAGACCAGTTGAATTTCCGATCTCTTCCATTTCTTTGAAGCCAAGGTTTGGCTCACCTTTGTAAGGGCCGTGAACAGAACCTAATGCAGGTGCAAGGCAGTCGATGCCAGTGCGCTCAACAAGCTCTTGGCACTCTTTAGGATCAGCGTAGATTACGCCTTCAGCGATAACGTCGTCCTCTTGTCCGCCGACTGTTCCTAGCTCAGCTTCTACAGATACACCGTGGAAATGAGCAAGCTCAACAACTTTAGAAGTTGTTGCTACGTTTTCTTCAAATGGATGGTGAGAAGCGTCGATCATTACAGATGTGAAACCTGCATGAATCGCTTTCGCACAAGATTCAAAGCTTGAACCGTGGTCTAAGTGGATCGCAACAGGAACTGTCACTTTGTACTCTTCCATTAGTGCTTTTACCATAGCTACGACTGTTTTGAAGCCGCCCATGTAGCGTCCCGCACCTTCGGAAACACCAAGGATCACTGGAGATTTTTCTTCTTCAGCTGCTTGTAAAATCGCTTGAGTAAACTCAAGGTTGTTTAAGTTAAATTGTCCTACAGCATAACCTTTTTCTTTAGCTGTATTCAACATTTCCGTCATTGAAACTAAAGGCATGTCGAATGTCCTCCTTATGTAGCCTGATTGTCTTCTAGCGAAAAAAGCTTTCCACCCTAGCATGACCCATAATTTGCTGTCATATGTAAATACTCAGATCGCTTTTTCTCCATAACTAGAATACCAACTTTTCGACAAATCGGCAACACAATGACCTCATTCAATTGTTTCTTCTTTTTGTCAGTTAGACTTCAGGGGCAGATATTTTTTGACGGCGTCTCTGATTTCGTCGATGTCAAACGGCTTCGCAAAGTGCGTCAATGCGCCCAGTTCCTTTGATTCTTGGATCATATCGAGTTCTCCGTAAGCCGTCATGATGATCACGCGTATGTTTTCATCAATGACCTTCATCCGTTTTAAAATTTCGATTCCGTCCATACCCGGAATTTTCATATCCAGAAGGACAAGGTCCGGGCGTTCTTTTGTCACGATATCAAGCGCTTGAAGGCCGTTCGCAGCCTGAAATGTCTGATAGCCCTCTTTATTGAACACTTCGTTAAGCAAAATACGTATTCCGTATTGATCATCAACGATTAAAATTTTTTCATTCATCATTTTACACCCCAATATTATGATTTTCGTCAAAAGTAAGCAGTAGTTTATGTATTCTGTTTGATTTTCCTATTTCCTTTAATTATAATAGTCTACTTTACGACATTTTCTGAGCATTTTCTCTTTTGTTGTATACTGTTATTGTACGTTATAAAGGAGGATTCACTTATGTTGAAAATATTTACAACACAGTTAACAGGTATTTTTTCCCGCATTCAGGATAAGGAATCTGACGCGATTGAAGATGGGGCGCGATTGCTCGCTCAAGCGGTGATCAGCGGACATTCCATCTATATATACGGGGCTAATGAGCTTCAGGGCATCTTACATGAGGCAACCGAAAGCAAAGAACCGCTTCCTTCCGTCAAAGCGTTTCCCGCTAACGCTGATGATGTGACAGAAAGCGACAGGGTGCTGATGTTTTGCTCAGGGACAGGTACAGATGAAGAACAGGCGCTCGCGAAAGAGCTTTATGAAAAAGGCGCGGGGGTCGTCTGCGTATCACCGGCATCCAAAGACAGCGCCGGAATCGAACAATATTGCGATGTGCATATTGATTCAAAGCTGAAAATGCCGCTTGTTCCCGATGAAGACGGCACCCGCTACGGCTTCCCTTCATTAATGACAGCATTGTATGTCTACCATGCTCTATCATTTACATTAAAAGAAATTCTGCAAGAGTATGCATAATCACTTATTGTACATGCTGTATCTTGCCGGAAACAAATAAAAAAGACTTGTCCGCTTTTGACAAACGGCAAGTCTTTTTTTATTACTTCTGATTTGCAGCTTCAACAGACGCTCCGATAAAGCCTTTGAATAATGGCTGAGGTCTTGTCGGTCTTGACTTGAACTCTGGGTGGAACTGAGAAGCCACGAACCAAGGATGGTCTTTCAGCTCAATAATTTCAACAAGGCGTCCGTCCGGGCTGGTGCCTGAGAATACGAAGCCTTGGTCTTCCATTTGCTGTCTGAATTCGTTGTTGAATTCATAACGGTGGCGGTGACGCTCGTATACCACTTCATCCTGATACACTTCAAATGCTTTCGTGCCCTCTTCAAGCTTACAAGGGTAAAGGCCGAGACGAAGTGTTCCTCCAAGATCTTCAACATCCTTCTGTTCAGGAAGAAGGTCGATGATCGGGTATTGAGTTGACGGATCAATTTCCGCAGAGTGAGCGCCTTTTAAGCCTAATACGTTTCGGGCATACTCAATAGATGCAACCTGCATGCCTAAGCAAATGCCCAAGAACGGAATCTTGTTTTCGCGGGCATGTTTTGTCGCAATGATTTTACCTTCAACACCGCGGTCACCGAAGCCGCCCGGTACGATAATACCGTCTGTGCCGCTAGTAAGCTCTCCGATGTTGCTTTCTGTTACTTCCTCAGCGTTAATCCATTTCACTTTTACATCAGTGTCAAACGCGTAGCCCGCGTGGCGAAGTGATTCAACGACAGAGATGTAAGCGTCAGGAAGCTCAACATATTTTCCGACAAGTCCGATTGTGGTCGTTTGAGACAGGTTGCTGACCTTGTTCACAAGCTCTTTCCACTCGGACATTTCCGCTTCTTTGCATTCCAGCTGCATATGCTGGCAAACAAGCTTATCAAGTCCTTGTTTTTGAAGCTCAAGCGGAATGGAATAGAGGTTGTCCGCATCTTCACATTCAATAACCGCTTTTGTATCGATGTCGCAGAATAATGCGATTTTGTCCTTCATATCTTGAGAAATCGGCATTTCTGTACGAACAACGATAATGTTTGGCTGAATGCCCAGGCTTCTTAATTCTTTTACGCTGTGCTGTGTCGGTTTTGTTTTCAGTTCGCCGGCAGCTTTAATGTAAGGCACAAGTGTACAGTGGATGTACATCACGTTTTCACGGCCGATGTCACTCTTCATTTGGCGGATCGCTTCAAGGAATGGCAGAGATTCGATGTCTCCGACAGTACCGCCGATTTCTGTAATCACGACATCCGCGTTTGTTTCTTTACCCGCGCGATATACGCGGTCTTTCAATTCATTTGTGATGTGCGGAATAACCTGCACTGTTCCGCCGAGGTAATCGCCGCGTCGTTCTTTTTTAAGAACTGTTGAATAGATTTTACCTGTTGTTACGTTGCTGAATTTATTCAGGTTGATGTCGATAAAACGCTCATAGTGGCCCAGGTCTAAGTCTGTTTCAGCGCCGTCATCTGTTACGAATACTTCACCGTGCTGGTAAGGGCTCATTGTTCCCGGATCGACGTTGATGTATGGATCGAATTTTTGAATTGTGACGTTCAGTCCGCGGTTTTTCAGCAAACGCCCTAATGAAGCTGCTACAATACCCTTTCCAAGTGAGGATACGACTCCCCCGGTTACAAAAATATATTTCGTCATTTCGTTTGCTCCTCTCTTCGCTCTAAGCTACATTTCTTAAAATGTACCGTTTTATAGGAAATCATTTAGCCTTTTAAATGATTTATAAGAAAAATGAGGGGTGAAAATAAGAAAGCTCCCTTTCAATTTCTTGAAAGGGAGCATAACGTTCTATGTTCTCTCTTCGTTTTTGAAGAGCCCAAAATACATACTACATAGTTCGACTATGAAAGTCAAGATCGATTTGAGGATGAAATTCTTTTACTATTTTTTATCCTCATCGCCTTCATCATAGTCATCTTCATCTTCTTCTTCATCGTCATCAATGAGATCATCATCAATTTCGAGCTCGTCTTCGTCGTCATCTTCATCGATATCGTCAAACTCATCAGCATCGAGATCAAGCTCTTCCTCAACCTCAGCCAAATCGAGCTCGTCTTCGTCAACCTCTTCAAATTCATCAAGATCAAGATCTTCTTCAACAGCTTTTTTCGCTTTTTTCTTTTTCGCCTTAACTGTCGGCTGTGTTTCTTCATCAAGCTGATCGTACGGATACCAGCTGCGAAGGCCCCAAGTCTGGTCAGAGAGCGCCAAGAAGCGGCCGTCAATGTTTAAATCTGTATAAAATTGTGCGACGCGGTCTCCAAGCTCTTCTTTTTTTACGCCGAGCAATGATGCAATTTCATTTAAAAGCTCCTGAAAAGGAACTGGTTTTTTATGATCTTCAAATAATTCGTGAGCGATTTCAACTAAAGCCATTTCCTTTAGCTGTTCCTGTGAATATTGTTTGATACCCAAGGTCGGACACTCCCTTTCTATTACTTATATGTATCTGTTTTATCAATAATGAAAGCGATATTGTATCGTTCTTATACAAACCATACCTCTCATTATAAACAAAATAAAACAGAATATGCTACCCTTAACAGCGTTAATTTAAATAATTTTACAAGAGTGATCCGACTGATAGATGTTTTGCCTTATTCTGCGAGCATTCTGGAGATAACCAGCCTTTGAATTTCTTGGGTGCCTTCGTAGATTTGCGTAATTTTCGCGTCGCGCATATAGCGTTCAACCGGATAATCCTTCGTATAGCCGTAGCCGCCGAAAATCTGCACAGCTTCGGTCGTCACCTTCATCGCCGTATCCCCCGCCAGCAGTTTGGACATAGCGGAGGCTTTTCCATACGGAAGGCCTGACGACTCCAGCCATGCGGCCTGGTAGGTCAGTAGCCTTGAAGCTTCTATCATTGTCGCCATATCTGCAAGTTTAAAAGCTATGCCCTGCTGCTCGGCAATCGATTTGCCGAACTGTTTTCTTTCTTTTGCGTATTGAAGCGCCGCATCAAGCGCTCCCTGAGCGATGCCAACAGCCTGCGCCGCAATGCCGTTTCTTCCTCCGTCAAGCGTCTTCATCGCGATTTTGAAGCCTTCTCCTTCTTCACCGAGACGATTTTCTGCGGGAACGACACAGTCTTCAAAGATGATCTCTGTTGTCGGAGAAGAACGGATGCCTAGTTTCTTTTCTTTCTTGCCTGTCAAAAATCCTTCAAAATCCTTTTCTACAATAAAAGCGGAAATGCCTTTTTTCTTTTTCTCAGCGTCAGTGACTGCAAACACAATATAAATATCAGCGGCGCCGCCGTTTGTGATAAACACTTTTGATCCGTTTAATACATAGTCATCACCGATTCGCTCAGCGGTTGTTTTCATCCCGCCGGCGTCTGAACCGGAGCCTGCTTCAGTCAAAGCGAAAGCCCCGATTTTCTGCCCAAGGGCCAGCTGTGTTAAGTACGCTGCCTTTTGTTCTTCCGTGCCAAATGCAAACAGCGGCCAGCCGCAAAGCGAGATATGGGCTGAAAGCGTCACGCCGGTGGAGGCACAGACTTTTGACAGTTCCTCCACCGCTATGACATAAGCCAGGTAGTCACTTCCGATTCCGCCGTAAGCTTCAGGCCACGGAATCCCTGTTAATCCTAAATCCGCCATTTCCCGAAACAGGTCACGATCGAAGCGTTCTTGTTCGTCACGTTCTGCCGCTGTCGGTGCAACCTCATGCTTCGCAAAATCACGAACCAATTTCCGAATCATTTCGTGTTCTTCTGTTAATGAAAAATTCATCGCTTCTCCCCCATTGTCATATCAGCGCCCAAGACAGATTGAGCCAGAAGCTCCGCGACGTCATACGTTTTGACACGATCTTCCGCTTCTTTTGCCTTTGTGCCGTCCCCAAGCATCGTGAGGCAGTACGGACAGCCGGAGCTGATTACCGACGGATTAACTGCCAGCGCTTGCTCTGTTCTGGCGACATTAATCCTGTTGCCTGACTCTTCCTCCATCCACATCAAGCCTCCGCCAGCTCCGCAGCACATGCCGGTTTCCCGGTTTCTCTCCATTTCAATAAGCCGCACACCCGGAATGGCTTTTAAAATCTCTCTCGGCGGATCATAGACTTCGTTGTACCGTCCCAAGTAACACGAGTCGTGGAAGGTGATCGTTTCATGAACTGGGTGCTGCGGTTTTAGTTTCCCGCTCTTCACCAGATCGGCCAGCACTTCCGTATGATGATACACTTCGCCTTCAAAGCCGAAATCAGGATATTCGTTTTTAAATAAATTGTATGCGTGCGGATCAATCGTAACGATTTTTTCCACATTATTTTTTTCAAATTCCGAGATATTCTTTTCGGCCAGTTCTTGAAATAAAAATTCATTTCCGAGGCGGCGCGGGGTATCCCCTGAATTTTTTTCTTTGTTGCCGAGGATCGCAAAGGTCACACCTGCTTGGTTCAGCAGTCTTGCAAAGGAGATGGCGATCTTTTGGCTTCTGTTGTCGTATGAACCCATGGAACCGACCCAAAAAAGATATTCGAATTCTTTTTCCTCTTTTTTTAATTCTTTTACTGTCGGAATATCGGCATCTGGGGCTGCGTCGCGCCAATTTTCACGTTCCTTGCGGTTGAGGCCCCACGGATTTCCCTGCCGCTCAATACTCGTCATCGCCCGCTGTGCGTCACTGTCCATTTTTCCTTCAGTCAGCACGAGATAGCGGCGAAGGTCAATGATTTTATCAACATGCTCGTTCATGACGGGGCACTGATCTTCACAGTTCCGGCAAGTGGTGCAGGCCCAAATTTCTTCTTCGGTAATGACATCGCCGATTAAGCTCGGACTGTAATCTAGCGCGGCGGCGGCTTCCTGTGATCCGCTCCCTGAGGCTGCCGCAGCCAGCTGGTTCCCTTTCGTATGCCGGAAAGCTGCAGCCGGCACCCATGGCGAGCGCGAAGTGACGGCAGCGCCTTTTTCTGTGAGGTGGTCCCTGAGGCGTAAAATTAAATCCATCGGCGACAGCATTTTTCCGGTGCCTGTCGCAGGGCACATATTGGTGCAGCGGCCGCACTCGACACACGCATACAGATCAATCAACTGGGACTGCCTGAAATCCTCAATTTTTCCCGCTCCGTAGCTTTCTTTCGTTTCGTCTGTAAAATCAATTTTTTCGAGCTTTCCGGGCGCTTCAAGCCTGTTGAAAAAGACGTTGGCAGGACCGGCAATTAAATGAGCGTGCTTTGACTGCGGCACATACACTAAAAAGCTCAGTAAAAACAGCAGATGCACCCACCATGCGATATAGAAAATCACCGCGGCGCCCGTCTCCCCGACGCCCCCAAGCAAAAACGCGATGCCTGAAGCGATCGGCTCGCTCCAAGAAAGCCCGTGATCATGCCAGATCAGATTCATTGCGTTCCCCAGTAAAACCGTCAGCATTAAACCGCCGATAAAAATGAGAACAAGTCCAGATTTAAAGCCTCGTTTCAGCCTGACGAGCTTTTCGATATAGCGTCTGTAAAATGCCCAGCCAACCGCAATTAAGATCAGAAACGTAACGATTTCCTGAAAAAAAGTGAAGGCGGGATAGATCGGGCCAAGCGGCAGATTTCGATCCGGGACCAGCCCTTTGATGATAAAGTCAATCGCTCCGAACTGAACCAATATAAAGCCGTAGAAAAACATGACGTGAATGATGCCGCTTTTCTTATCCTTGAGCAGTTTTTTCTGCCCGAATACATTCACCCATATGGCCTGAAGCCGTTCCTTGATCCGTTTATCGAACTGTTCCTTTTGGCCGAGCCTGATGTAAGCAAGCCTTGTTTTGACCAAATAGACAAACAAATAAACAGCGTAAGCGGTTACAATCAGAAATAATAATGCATTGACAATGAGAAAGCCGCTCATTCCAATTCCCCCTTTTTACTGATGAAGACCGTGATCCCCTGCCCCAAAATCTGTATAAGATTATCTTTATGATAAATAATGAATGAGTGTTCAGTCAATAATTAAATTCCTGCTGTTCGGGCACACTACTTACAACTACGGAAAGGAGTGCCGGGATGAAGGTATTTTTCGTGATTCTCATCATTGTCATCATACTATTAGCTTTAATCCTGCTGGATATCTTTATGGGCCGCGCCGCATACAGAAAGAAAGCGTACGAGCCTGTTTTTTCAAAAAAGAAAAGTGATATCGAATTGATTCACTGCGGCGCTGATCTTGTTGAACGAATGCTGGAAGATATACGCGATGCCGTCTCTTCCGTTCACGTGATGTTTTTCATTATGAAAAACGATGAGGTCAGCCACAATATGTTCACACTGCTGAAAACAAAAGCCCAGGCCGGCGTATCGGTTTATTTGCTTCTGGATTGGTCGGGCAGCCAAAAAATTAAAAAACCGGCGCTGGAGACAATGAAAAACGCCGGCGTTCACGTTCATTTTCTGAATCGGCCCCGTTTCCCTTATTTCTTTTTTCATATACAAAAACGAAATCACCGGAAAATTGCTGTGATGGATGGAAAAGTCGGCTATGTCGGCGGGTTTAACATTGGTGAGGAATACCTTGGGAAGAAGGCGAAGTTCGGCAATTGGGAGGATTATCATCTGCGTATGACGGGAGAAGGTGTCCGAGATCTTCAAACGCTTTTTACAGCCGACCTGAAACGAAATACCGGATCAGCCGAACTGGGTCCGGATGTTTGGCCTGAGCTTCCCCAAGGGAATATCCCTCATAAGATTTATGCGACTGACGGCTATTCTCTTGAAAAAACGTATTTGGCAAATATCTCACAGGCGAAACAGCGCATTACGATTTGCACGCCATATTATATTCCGACTAAACCGCTTCAGCAGGCCTTGGTCAAAGCAAGAAAAAACGGTGTAGACGTTACATTGATTGTGCCGATGAAATCAGATCACCCGCTGGTCAGAGAAGCTGCTTTTACATATTATTCGGACCTGCTGGATGCCGGCTGTCTCATCTACCGTTTTTACCAAGGGTTTTATCATGTGAAAGCCTTGATCATTGACGATCACTTCAGCATCATCGGCACAGCCAATTTTGATCAGCGCAGCCTGTTTTTAAATGAAGAGGTAAACGTTGAAATTGATGATGTTGCATTTACAAAAGAAGTCTATGCCACGATTGAAGAGGATATTAAAAAGTCGGAGCTGCTGACAAAAGAAAATTTCAAAAAGCGCACGTTCAGGCAGCGACCGGCGGAATGGCTCGGTAAAGCATTATCTTATTTTTTATAAAGGAGAGTTCCTATGATTTTCAGATTCGGGTTCGTCTCAAATGCGATGAGCCTTTGGGATGCGTCTCCCGCCAAAACACTGACATTCGCCCGTTATTCAAAGCTGCCCGAGGATGAGAGAAAAGAAGCCCTTTTGGCTGTGACGAAAGCCAACTTGCGCAATACCACGAGAACCCTTCACTATATCATCGGCCACGATATTCCATTGTACCGTTTTTCCAGCTCAATTGTGCCGCTGGCCACTCATCCTGACGTGATGTGGGACTTTGTGACGCCGTTTCGCAAGGAGTTCCGTGAGATTGGAGAGCTCGTGAAAAAATACAATCTGCGCACAAGCTTTCATCCTAACCAGTTTACCCTGTTTACTAGCCCTAAAGAATCCATTACAGCAAATGCAGTAACCGATATGGCTTATCACTACCGCATGCTTGAAGCGATGGGGATTGCAGACCGCTCAGTTATCAACATCCATATCGGCGGCGCTTACGGAAACAAAGAAAACGCTCTGAAACAATTTCATCAAAACATGAAAATGCTTCCGAAAGAGATCAAACAGCGGATGACGCTGGAAAATGACGATAAAACGTACACCACGGAAGAGACGCTTCAGGTCTGTGAACAAGAGAATGTTCCGTTTGTCTTTGATTTTCATCATTTTTACGCAAACTCGGATGATCATGCAGACCTGAATGAAGCACTGCCCCGGATGATCAACACATGGCAGCGGATCGGATTGCAGCCGAAGGTCCATCTTTCCTCTCCAAAATCGGAGCAAGCGGTGCGCAGCCATGCGGAATATGTAGACGCCAACTTCTTGCTGCCGCTTTTGGAGCGCTTCAGGCAATGGGGAACCAATATTGATTTTATGATCGAGGCGAAACAGAAGGACAAGGCGCTTCTCCGGCTGATGGATGAATTGAGCTCAATCCGCGGCGTGAAACGGATTGGCGGCGGCACTCTGCAATGGAAATCATAAGTGTGCAAAAACAGGTTTACAGTTTGTACACATTGGGAACATACGCTATATAAGACAAGAATCAATGGAGGAGAAAGAACATGAAAAACATCAAGTCTCTAAAAGTAGCCGCACAGGCATTTACTTTAAGAAATTTGATTCACCTATATAAAATGTGCCATTCCGGAAGCCACGAGGTTTATATTTACTCAAAGAAAACGATGTGCAAAATCAAAAGCTTAATCGAGCTGGAAACGTTCCGTATGGCTCATAATGAAAAAGAATATCTGATTGTGGTTGAAGGAACAAAAGCGTCTCAGCTGGTTGAAAAGTTTCAGAATATGATTGAGCCCGCTGAGAGAGAAGCGCTCTAACTTACATAAAAAAGGATAGACAGTGATGTCTATCCTTTTTCTTATGCTCGTTTATAATGCAGCTGCGCCGCCTGTCCGAATCGTTTCATATCGGTTAAACGCAGCTTTGTTTCGGTATTTTGTTCATGAAACAGCGGAATGCCGCTCCCCAATACAACCGGGATGACAGTGATGATGTATTCGTCGATGGCATCCTCTTTCATAAAGGTATTCACCAGCTCTGCCCCGCCCGCGATCCAGATATTTAAGCCTTTTTGCTGTTTTAAGCGGCCGGTGAACGCTTTGATGTCTTCATCGATAAACGTCACGTGTTTATCATGATAGCTTTCGGGCGTTTCTGTAAACACGTAGCATGTTTTATCCTGATACGGAAAATCGGGTGTGAGAATTTTGATGTGTTCGTATGTGCTCCGCCCTAAAATGACGGTATCAACAGTCTGATAAAATTCACTGTACCCGTTATCACCCTCGCCTTCAAATTCATCCAGCCAGTCGACGCTCCCATCCTCTCTCGCGATCATCCCGTCTAACGAAACAGCTATGTACAGCACATTTTTTCTATCCATACTCTCCTCCTATTGCTGCACCATCTCTCCGAACTGTGCATGATGCAGTCTGCTGTAAATACCGCCGGCTTCGATCAGTTCCTGATGCCGCCCTTGTTCCTCGATACCGTTTTTTGTCACGACGACAATTCTGTCCGCGTGTTTGATCGTCGCCAGTCTGTGGGCGATCACCAGCGTCGTGCGCCCCTCCGACAATTCTTGAAGCGCCTTTTGGATCGCCGCTTCTGTTTCCGTATCAAGGGCGGAAGTTGCCTCGTCCAGAATCAGGATAGATGGATTTTTCAAGAACATCCTCGCAATTGAAAGGCGCTGCTTTTGCCCGCCGGAAAGTTTTACGCCGCGTTCTCCGATGACAGTGTCCAATCCATCCGGCATGTTATTGACGAGTTCTTCTAAGTGAGCCTGCTTCACAGCCTGCCAGATTTCCTCTTCTGATGCGTCCAAACGGCCATATGCAATATTCTCTCTCAGTGTGCCCGAGAATAAGAAAACGTCCTGCTGCACAACGCCAATCTGCCCGCGCAAGGAAGACAGCGTCATGTCTTTAGTGCTGATGCCGTCAATGGTAATGTCGCCTTCTGACGCTTCATAAAAGCGCGGAAGCAGACTGCAAAGTGTTGATTTCCCCGCTCCGGACGGACCGACAAACGCTACCGTTTCCCCCGCCCGAATGGTCAGGTTAATGTCATGAAGGACATGTTGATTCTCATCATAGCCAAACGAAACATGCTGATAGCGGATATCACCTTTCAGTCCGGAAACGTCTCTCGCCTCAGGAGAATCCTGAATATCCGGCTCCGTCTCCATCAGTTCCATGTAGCTTTTAAAGCCGGCAATTCCCCGCGGATACATTTCAATAATGGCGTTAATTTTGTCAATCGGCCGAAACAGGACATTCGTTAATAGCACAAACGCCACAAATTCTCCGTATGACAAGGAGCCTCGGATGACAAACCACGTACCGCACAAGAGGACAAACAGCGTGACAAACCGTGTCAGCATATAGCTGATGGAGCCGTTTTTCGCCATGATTTTATATGATGACAGCTTAGTGATGCGGAATCGCTGATTGTTGACAGCGAAGCGCTCTTTTTCAAACGATTCATTGCCGAACGCCTGAACGAGCCGGATGCCGCCGATATTATTTTCTACCCGCGCACTGAAGTCTCCGATATCCTTGTTCAGCGTCGTAAACGCTTTGGTCATTTTTTTATTGAAGTAAAGCGCAAGCCAAATGACAATCGGCATGATAATAAACGTCAGCAATGCCAGCTGCCAGTTGATAAACAGCATAACCCCGAACGCCCCGAGAATCGTCATAATGGCGATGAACAAATCTTCTGGACCGTGATGGGCGACTTCGCCTATGTACATTAAGTCGTTCGTCAGCTTCGACATTAACGTTCCCGTCTTGTTGTTGTCGTAAAATTTGAAGGAAAGCTTTTGAAGATGGTCAAATAGCGACTTTCTCATATCGGTTTCGATATTGATTCCGAGCATATGCCCCCAATATGTGACGACATATTGAAGAGCCGAGCTGAGCGCGTAAACCGCGAACAATCCGATTGAGGTCGCGATGATCAGGCCCCAGTCTCTCCCCGGAAGCAAGGTATCAATAAAATAATTGACGATTAAAGGAAAACTCAGCTCCATTAAGCCTCCTGCGATCGCCGAGAAAAAGTCTAGAAAGAACAATGTTTTATATGGTTTATAATACGCAAAAAATTGCCGCAGCACCCTATCTTCCCCCAATGCATTAATAACTGATAAGATTTCTCAATTATACTATACACTGGCTGTTTTGAAAGACAGTATTTCTTTTTTCTTACAGAACACTTGAAAAGAGACGGGCAACTGATTCCTTTGTCCGGTCGGCCATTCCTCTTTTATAAAAGCCGACAGGGCTAAGCTTCTCACTTTCCAGCATATCCTCTTCGAAATGGTCTTCCAAGGTGCGGATCGCTTCGGCATCCGTGAAAAAAACGTTCACTTCAAAATTGAGCTGAAAGCTGCGCATATCCATATTTGCGGTTCCGACTGAGGCGAGATCGCCGTCAATGATTATCACTTTTTGGTGCATGAAGCCTTTTTGATAGGAATACACCTCAATCCCTTCTAGAAGCAGCTCAGGGAAATACGATCTCGACGCGTATTGCGTTAAAAAGCTGTCATTCGTCTCCGGCACCATAATCCGCACCTGAACCCCTTTTGTCGCGGCGGCTTTCAAAGCCGTGCGGATGGATTCATTCGGGACAAAATAAGGCGTGGCGATCCACACAGATTTCTGCGCTGTAGAAATCATTTCATAGTAGAGGTCACTCATGCTTTCCTTCATGTCAGGCCCTGTCGCGACAATTTGATAAATGCCTCCTCCCTCCACGGGGACTGGCGTATTGTATTCTTTTTGATCAATTAACACTTCATTAGAGACATATTCCCAATCCAGCATAAAGATGGCGTGAAGCGTTTGCACAATTTCTCCTTCCAGCCGCAGATGAGTGTCTCTCCAAAAACCGATAATCGGGTCTCGGCTGATATATTCCTTCCCGACATTCAATCCGCCGACAAAGCCGATTTTCCCGTCTATGATCACGATTTTACGGTGATTTCGAAAATTCAATTTCTGATTGAAGAACCCGTATTTCAGCGGAGAAAAAGGAACGATGTCCACGCCCGCTTTTTTCATTTTCATAATATCTCTTCCTGCCAATTTGATGCTGCCCGCAGCGTCATATAAAAACCGCACCTCGACACCCTGTCGCGCCTTTTCCATCATAATCTCCATCATGCCGCGGCCAAGCATGTCCGATTTGAACATGTAGTATTCGATATGCAGATAAGATTCCGCTTTCCGCATTGCTTTGAAAATATCAGGAAAGGTTTCTTCCCCGTTTTTCAAAACCTTCACCCTGCTTTTCGTGTTGATATTCATATGTGAAGCCCTGATGGAATAGGTAAAAAATCTTTCTTGATTGTCCTTCAATCCGGTCACTTCAGGCGTTTCCTCCATGTCAAACTGCTTTCGAAGCTTCTCCCTGTTGTACATTCGTTTTGTTTTAAACAGCTTTCCTTTTACATACAGCTGTCCGGAAAACAGATAAAACATGTAGCCCGCGATCGGAAAAAAGACTAGAATATGTATCCATAACAGCGTGTGCTGTGACGTTCGATTTTCAAGGATTAACGAATAAATGCTGAACAAAATAATGCCGGCATAGCAAAGCAATCCTCCGTAAAACTCAAGCCTGGAAACCGGAAAAACCCATATGACGTATGCCCCGATGAGCATGATATATAAAAAGAAAAACTCCAGTCTCCTTTTCAGCATTTGTCCCCTCTCCATTCCGATCCGATTACCTTCGTATTTCCTCTTATTTCTAACCTTTAAACCTTTCTATGAAAAAAGCCTCTCCGCACACGGGGCGGAAAGGCTTACGAGGAGGCTTCCTGTGATTGGCCGGAAGTAAAGTTCTTGAGCAAATCTGGCTTCAGCGAGTAGCTGCTTTTGATTTTATGCTTAAAGAAGCCGACAGCCAATCCCGTGATGGCAATGGACAGGATGGAGCAGAGGCCTTTTTGCAAACCGACGGAAAAAATGCCGGCCAGCACAACGGTGAAATCGAAGGCGAAATTAACCGTCCCCGGATTCCACCCGTATCGCTTTTGCATAAATAAAGCGAGAATATTGGCGCCGCCAAGAGATGCCTGATAATAAAACATGAGCGACAGGCCGAACCCGATCAATGCTCCGCCGCAAATCGCGCCGGCAAACGGGGAAAAAGAGACGGGCGGAAGCCAGTGATCGACGCTTGTAAAAAAAGTCAGTGCTGTTACTGCAAATATGGTGGATAAAGTGAAGCTGGCACCCATTCTGATAAAAGAAAAGACATAAAACGGGATATTAATCAGAAAGAAGATAATAGCAAACGAGGAATGAAACACGTACGTCAGGCTTAGAGAAAGGCCGGCTGTGCCGCCGGTTAATACATGAGAATGTCTGAGAGTCAGAACCCCGGCGCTAGTGATGAAGCAGGCAGTTAAAATGAGGAACATCCGTTTCATTCTTCACTCTCCCTTTTTTCGAACATATTGTTATTTCCAAATACAAAAATACCAGTATTCCTTGCCGCCAAGCAATTGTCTTGTAAGAAAATATCTTAGGTTTTTATTTTTTCCTATAATGTGAAGAGAAGATGAGAAATCCCCCTTTTTGGCAAAGGGGGATGGTTTTACGGATGCTGTATGTGTCGTTTCGAACGCTTGCGATATACGACATAGCTGCGGGTCAGGTATTTGAGCGGCAGGCTGAACACGTGAACCAATCTCGTAAATGGCCACATGATAAAAATGACGTATCCCATGAGAATATGAAGCTTAAACCATAGCGGAACACTCTCCATTAAAGAAGCGTCCGGCCTCAACAAAAAGATCTGCCTGAACCACGGCCCGACTGTTGTCCGGTAATCGAACCCTTTCGAATCAACGTTGAGAAATGTGGCTGCAACGCCCGAGACCATCACAAACAGCAGCAAAAACAGCGTGAGAAAATCGGAGGGCGAGCTGGTTTTGCGGATCCTTTTGTCAAACAGCCTTCTGTATGTCAGGATGAAAAGTCCAATTACTGCAGCAATTCCCGCCGGCAAACCGACGCCAATCGCCATTTTGTGATACACGTGTTCTGTGATGCCGATTGCACGATACACACCTTCGGGGATGAGAATGCCCATAACGTGTCCGCCGATAACAAACAGCATCCCCCAATGAAAGAGCGTGCTGCCCGCTGCAAGCTTTTTCTTTTCTAACAGTTCGCTTGATTTGGCGGTCCAGCCAAACTGGTCGTGCTGATAGCGGTAAATATGCCCGCCGATAAATATCGTCAATACCATATACGGCATGATGACCCACAGGATCTGCCCGCTCATGTCCGAACAGCTCCTTCGCTGCTTTCACACAAGCCGATTTCCTCAAGCGCGGTAAGCAGTGCATCCAGCAGTACGGCATATAAACTTTGGTTTTGATCTAAACGGGATGTCAGCTCCCGCAAATTAGACAGATACTTCTCAAATATGCTCTTGGCTTCCTTCATCTCCGCAATGGCGGCGAATTCCAGCATAAGCGGCAGGTAATCGGGAAGCTCTTTGTCTGTCGGGAGGAAACCGGATTGCTCATATGTGTTCTTTAACTGCAGCAATTCAATGCCGCGTTCCCTTTGCTCGCCTGAGTTAAAGTAGGTGACATACATATTCGTTTTTTTCCCGAAGTCAAACGTGTATACATAATGTTCAATCAGGGCCTGCTGGGAAAAACATGCTGATGACTTTACAAAGTGAAGGAGTTTCTCCCGGATATGCTGATTTTCGATTTCATTGATCAGATCTTCCCATTCGGGATGTTCCGCTCTCCACTCTTCATCCGGATACGAAAGAAGATAAGAAAGAGCCGAGAATGTGATTTGCCGGTCTGTGGTGTTCATCGTGTTACACCTCATTTTTCTTTGGTTATATACAAGAGCCGGGACCGCCTGAAAATGATAAGCCGCAGCTCCCTTGTTCAGCGTATAAATCAGAAATGTCTTCACGGTGGCTGCTCGGAATCACAAATCGGTCATCGTATTTGGCGATCGCAAGCAGCCGATACATGTCTTCAATTTGCTGTTCTGTTAAGCCGACACTGGAGATCAGTGCCGGGTCGATGGATTTATTCGTCTGGACCGCTCTCATATACTGGCGCATGACAGACATTTTCTTTAATGTGGACCGAATATGATTTGTATCACCGGCCGTTAATAGCTGCGCCAAATAGTCAATCGGAATCCTCATTTGGTCGATAGCCGGAAAAATGTCTTCCGCTGTTTGCCGGCTTCCCTCTCCTTCAAAGAGATTCATGATCGGACTCAAAGGAGGAATGTACCAAACCATCGGCAATGTCCGATATTCCGGATGAAGCGGCAGGGCGATTTTCCAGTCGATGATCATCTTATAAATGGGCGATTGCTGTGCAGCCTCTATCCATTCTGTCGGGATGCCCTGTTCTTTTGCTTGTTTAGCAACCTCGGGATCATTCGGATCAAGAAACACTTCCAATTGAGAATGATAGAGATCCTTTTCATTTTCTGCAGATGCCGCTTCCTCCACCTTATCCGCGTCATACAGCATGACGCCCAAATAACGGATTCTCCCCACACATGTCTCTGAACAGATGGTCGGCAGTCCCGCCTCCAAACGCGGAAAGCAGAGTGTGCATTTTTCCGCTTTGTTCGTTTGCCAGTTAAAATAGACTTTTTTATAAGGACAGGATGAAACACAGTATCTCCATGAACGGCAGGCATTTTGATCCACGAGCACAATGCCGTCTTCCTCGCGTTTATACATGGCGCCGGACGGGCAGGACGAGACACATGCCGGGTTGATGCAGTGCTCGCAGATGCGCGGAAGATACATCATAAAGACTTCATCGAATTCTGTTTTGATAGACTCCTCCATCTTTTGAACGTTCGGATCTTCAAGTCCCGTAATGTGGCCGCCCGCCAGATCATCCTCCCAGTTCGGCCCCCATTCAATATTCATAAAATCTCCTGTCAGC
This sequence comes from Bacillus sp. FSL K6-1012, assembly GCF_037964915.1. Taxonomy (NCBI): domain Bacteria; kingdom Bacillati; phylum Bacillota; class Bacilli; order Caryophanales; family Bacillaceae; genus Bacillus; species Bacillus sp. FSL K6-1012. The sequence goes on from NZ_CP150175.1 coordinate 3,867,288, forward strand.
GACGATTTTGGCCGCGCTACGGGCTGATGTTTTTTCTGCGGACTGTTAGTCAGCGTTTCATAATCATAGTTCCAAGGCTCGTAGTAATCATCAATGGTTGGCTGATTCGGATTATAGAAAAGATTTGCAAGACGGTTGGTTTTCGGGCCTGATTTCAGCTCGAGCTTTCCTTTTTTTAAGGTCCAGCCGCCTTTATATTTGTCCTGATCCTCCCATTGCTTCGGATAGCCGATACCTGGCTTTGTTTCTACATTATTGAAATACATATATTCGGCACCGGAACGGTTTGTCCATGTATTTTTGCAGGTCACGCTGCACGTGTGGCAGCCGATGCATTTATCTAAGTTCATGACCATTCCGATTTGCGCTTTAATCTTCAAGCCAATCGACCTCCTTCAGCTTGCGGATGACCACATTCAGATCGCGCTGATTCCCCGTAGGGCCATAGTAGTTAAAGCCGTAGCTGAGCTGGGCATAGCCGCCGATCATCTGTGTCGGCTTGACGTGAATTCTTGTCGGACTGTTATGGGTGCCTCCGCGGTTATTGGTCAGTTTTGTGCCGGGCACGTTGATGTGGCGGTCTTGGGCATGGTGCATAAACGCCATTCCTTTTGGTATCCGGTGAGACAGAACCGCTCTGGCTACGACAACACCATTTCGGTTAAAGCATTCAATCCAATCGTTGTCTTTGATATCCGTATCTGCCGCATCATCTTTATTCATCCATACTGTCGGCCCGCCGCGGAATAGCGTAAGCATCGGCAGGGAATCAAAATACATGCTGTGCACGGACCATTTATTATGCGGCGTTAAATAATTGAGAACGATTTCTTTGCCCTCTTGATCTGGCCGTTTGCTTAAGAAAGGGCGATGCTGGAGGATCGGTTTAAAGGTCGCCATCGTTTCCCCGAACTCCATCATCAGCTCATGATCGACATAATAGGATTGTCTGCCTGTCAGCGTACGCCAAGGGATTAATTTTTCCACATTTGTCGTAAACGGCGAATACCTGCGCCCGCCTTTTTCCGAGCCTGTAAATGCCGGAGATGTGATCACCGTTTTGGGCTGAGCCGTGATTTGTTCGAACGTAAAGCATTCTTCCTCCCGCTCTTCAGCCAGATCTTTCAGCTTCAGATTGGTGATATCTTCAAGTGATTCCCATGCTTTTACGGCAACTTTTCCATTCGACGTGGACGAAAGGGTTAAAACGGCTTCTGCCGCCTGCTTGGCCTCGCTTATATTCGGACATCCCTTTGCGACACTGTCTGAGGTGACTTCTCCCAGCCTTTTTTTGAGTGATTCGTATTCATCGGCAATCGACCAGCTCATGCCTTTTGTTCCGCTTGGTTTTAAGGCGGCGTTTGGGCCGAGCGCGGTCATTTTATGAAAGATTTGTTTGTAGTCCCTTTCAACGACTTGAATGTTCGGCATTGTTTTCCCCGGGACGGCTTCGCATTCGCCTTTGCTCCAGTCCTTGATTTTTCCGAGAGGCTGCGCCATTTCCTGCATCGTGTCATGGAGGAGCGGTGCGGCGACAGCTTCTTTTACCGGCTTCATATCAACTTCTTCCGCGAGATCGGAGACGGCTTTTGATAAAGCCTTGAAAATATCCCAGTCCGACTTCGATTCCCAAGGAGCCGAAATAGCCGGGGCAAAGGGGTGGATAAACGGATGCATATCAGTGCTGCTGAGATCGTGTTTTTCATACCATGTCGCCGCCGGAAGCACGATATCGGAATACAAGGCGGTACCGGCCATTCGGAAATCGAGATTGATTAACAAATCGAGCTTTCCTTCCGGTGCCTGCTCGCGCCACTTGATTTCTTCAGGACGGATACTGTCGCTGTCGTCATTCATCAAGCCGTTCGTCGTTCCCAAAAGATGCTTGAGAAAATATTCATGCCCTTTTCCCGAACTGGAGATCAGATTCGCCCTCCACACGAACAGGTTTCTCGGAAAATTCGCTTCATTGTCAGGATCTTCAATGGCAAATTTCAGTTTTTTCTCTTGAAGCTGGCGGGCCACATAGTCAGCAACGTCTTTTGTTGTCTTCGCTCCCGCTTTTTCAGCTTCTTTGTACAGGTCAATTCCGTTTTTATCAAATGTCGGATAAGACGGAAGCCACCCGAGTCTTGCCGCCAGCACATTGTAGTCGGCGTGATGCTTGTAGCGGGAGGATGCCGCGATCGGAGATGCTAAGTCACTGACCGGCTGATCCTCGTAGCGCCACTGGTCAGTCGCAAAATAGAAAAAGGAAGTGCCGTTTTGCAGCTTTGGCGCCCCCTCCCAATCCTTAGCGTTGGCGATCGTCTGCCAGCCTTCAGCAGGACGGAGTTTTTCCTGTCCCACATAATGAGCCCAGCCTCCGCCGTTTACGCCTTGGGCGCCTACCAGTAAAACAAGATTTAACACCGCCCGGTAGATCGTGTCTGAGTTGAACCAGTGGTTGATCCCCGCTCCTACGATAATCATGGACCGGCCCTCTGTATCGATCGCATTTTGAGCAAATTCCCTGGCAATGTTAATGACCATCTCTTTTTTGATCCCTGTCACCTGCTCCTGCCAGGCTGGCGTAAACGGCTCAGGATCGTCATACGAGCAGGCTGATTTTGCCCCGATCCCCCGATTCACGCCGTAGTTAGCCAAAATCAAGTCAAATACGGTTGTGACATACACATCCTCATTGTCCAGCGCCAGTTTTTTTATAGGCAGATCTCGCTCAAGCACTCTGTTCCCCTCATTTGAGAAATAAGGGATTCGAACCGTGCCGATTTCGTCCTCTATGCCGAGCACCGAAAGCCGGGGTTCAATCGATTCGCCTGTTTCTTCATCTATCATGTGCAGGTTCCATTTCTTTTGGCCGTCCCAGCGGGAGCCCATTGTTCCTTGCGGGATCGCGAATGCGCTTGTACGTTCATTCCACACCGCAGGCTTCCACTGATCATGCTCTGTCTGCCGCCCGATGTCCTTTGCATGAAGAAAACGCCCGGCCGTATACACGCCATCCTCTTTAGTTAGAGTGACAAAGAACGGGAAATCCGTATATTGCTTTGCATACTCTATGAAACGCTCTGTCTTCTGATTAACGTAAAACTCCTGCAGGATCACATGACCCATCGCCATCGCAAGCGCGCCGTCTGTTCCTTGGCGGATGCTCAGCCAGTCATCTGCAAATTTAGAGGATTCCGCGAAATCCGGGCTAATTGAGATGACCTTAGCGCCTTTATAGCGGGCTTCTGCCAAAAAATGCGCATCCGGCGTCCTCGTTAACGGCACATTGGAGCCCCATGTGATGATATAGCCTGAGTTGTACCAATCACTGCTTTCCGGGACGTCTGTCTGGTCGCCCCAGATTTGCGGGGATGCCGGGGGAAGATCCGCATACCAATCATAGAAACTGAGCATAGGGCCGCCAATCAAAGACATAAACCGCGAGCCTGACGCATGGCTGATCATAGACATAGCCGGAATCGGAGAAAACCCGATATTCCGGTCAGGGCCGTATGTTATAACCGTATACAGCAAAGAAGCAGAAATCAGCTTCAGCACCTCCGGCCATTCAGCGCGCACAAAGCCGCCCTTTCCCCGCGCCTGTTTATAGGACTTCGCTTTATCCGGATTTTCAACGATCGATTTCCATGCTTCCAAAGGGTTTTGATGAGCCTGCAATGCTTCCCGCCACAAATTGATCAGCACACTGCGCACGTATGGGTATTTCACACGGAGCGGGCTGTAAATATACCATGAAAAACTGGCCCCCCGCGGACAGCCTCTCGGTTCGAAATCAGGCATATCCGGGCCTGTTGAAGGATAATTCAAATTTTGACCCTCCCACGTGACGATGCCGTTTTTCACGTATATATTCCAGCTGCAGGACCCTGTGCAGTTGACACCGTGGGTGGAGCGGACGACCTTATCGTACTGCCATCTGTTTCTGTATACATTCTCCCAATCACGATCTTCATAGGTTGTTTGGCTATGTTTATTTGATTGATGCTCAATAGGAGAGAAATAGTTTAATCTCCTAAACAACGGACTCATTTTCTTTTTTTTCATGAATATTTCACTCCTTCCGAGTCAGGTATTCTAAATTCACTATATACAGAGGCAGGATGTTTCCTTGTGAACTATGTCACACACTCCCCTTTTTTCACAGAAAGTTCACATGAGGAAGAAGGAATGGAAATACCGAACAAAAAACCCGGTTCCTTTTAGGAATCGGGCTCAGCGTTTTCGTCCTGAGATCTATGCATGTATCGCAAAAACAGCTCATAAGAGAAAAAGACATTTTGCTGGAGCATCACCAGAAAATTCATCTGCAGCTGCGGATAATAGGACATGATTTTCTTTAATATGTAAAAAGGGATATTGAGCATAAGAATGTCTTCGGATGTTCGGACTGAAATGAATGGAGATAAGAACATCCCGCCTTTTTGATCAATGGGAAACACATCGCCTTTTTCCCAAAGCGCCACGGTTTGCGACCCTTCAGGCAGCCTGCTGTCAATAAAACGAATACTGCCTTTTAATACAATATAAATGGATTGAGAATGGAGAAAAGATGGATCCTGATCACATGAACCGCGGATAAACGTCCCGTTATTCAGCAATGTTTCGACAATGGATAGAGGCACTTCATTAAACATAGGAAGTTGTTTCAAAAAAAATAAATAGTCACACTGATTCATAGGGAAGCCTCCTGTGCTAAGGATACCTTTAGTGTAGCCCGGCCGATCCATGACAGCAGTGATGTATTTCACAGTGATATGATGAATGTCACTTATTGGCGGTATTTTTGCTTTTATAATGAAACAAGAAAGGAGTGTTTCGATGAAGGCGCTAATTCCAAAGCAGCACGGCGCTTGGGTCATGCTGCTGATTCCGTTTTGCCTCGGTATGGTGAAGGGAGGAGCGGTTCTTTGGCATATCCCCCTATTTTCAGGCTGGCTTTTTCTTTATTTAGCTGTTTATCCTGTTACGCTGGCATTAAAAAAGAAACAAATCAACCCCTATCAAAAGTGGATATTTTCTTACAGTTTTCCAGCCTGCAGCTTTTTGCTTGCCGCTGTCATCCATAAGCCGTCTTTTATCTGGCTTGCCTTTTCTTTGCTGCCGCTGTTTCTCATTCATGTGTATTATGCCCGGCAAAAAAATGAACGAGCGCTGCTGAATGATTTTGCGGGCGTCTTATTCTTTTGTACAGGCGGACTCGCCAGCTGCTGGCTGGGGACGGAGACTCTTGACGGCTGGGCATGGTTTATTTTCACACAATCTGCTTTGTTTTTTATCGGAAGTTCATTTTATGTGAAGTCGGTGATCCGGGAGAAGAATAATAGAGTATTTGCTTACTGGTCGTGGGGCTATCACCTGATCCTCCCCTTACTTTCCGCAGCTCTCGGAGGTGGATGGGCCGTTCTCGCCTTTATCCCCAGCAGTTTGCGTGCATGGTTTTTTCATGGAAAGAAGTGGCCTGTTCAAACGATCGGCATTCTTGAAATCGTCAATGCGTGCTTCTTTTTCGCCATCATGTGTATTTGGCTAACAAGATAAAAACAAGGACACATTGCTGTCCTTGTTTCCTCTTAATCAATATTGCAAATCTCTAACGGGCAATTTTCGCACTCAATCTCACACCGTAAATAGTCCCGCTGATGCAGTACAATCTTTCCGGAATCCTCTATTGAAATAACCCCTTGTTTGCGGAGATCACCCAGCATGCGGTTGACGCTCTCTCTTGCAGCCGCGCAAAATTTCGCCAAATCCTGGTTTGTCAGGGCAATGTTAATGAGAATGCCGTCACTCCGGTTCACCCCATAGCTGTTTGACAAGCGGATGAGGGTGGAGTAGAGCGCCCCTTTTTTGCCATGAAGAAGAAGGTCTCTGATTTTGGATTGAATTTTGCGCAAATGGGTGCTCATCCATTTCATAAATTCAAATGTCAAAGCACCGTTGTGGATAAGTTCCTTTTCAAGTCTGCTTTTATTGATGACGAGCACTTCGCCATCCTCCAGCACTTTTGCACTGAGCATATATCTCGGTTCTTCTGTGAAAAGTGTTAATTCACCGACAATATCATTTTTTTGGCAGATTCTAAGCGTCAGGTCTTTGCCGTCAGCCGTCAGCTTCCCGATTTCAATGAGTCCTGACTGAATCAGATAAAGCTCTTCTGCATCCATTCCTTCTCGAAACAGGTATGTGTGTTTTTCGATTTTTCTTTTTGTGCTGATGGATTCCAGCAATTGATGAAGATCACTGGAAATAAGATCCTTATCAGATGTTCGAACAGAGAGAAAATTCATGAGCTCACCTCGAAGAAAAGTCACGTTGTGTATCTATTGTAACGTGAAATCATTTGCGCTTTTCAGAAAAAACTTACAATCTCGTGAATTCCCCAATCGCCGGCGGCCCGTCAGTTTACGCTGGGCCCGCTTCTCTCTGTATGTGTTTTCATTCTTTCCTGCCAATACATCCATATGACAATGACAAAGCTTGCTAACGCGACTTCCGAAAGCGCCATAAATCCGATGGCGTATTGTCCCGTCGCCTGAAATACACTCGCCAGGATCAGCGGAGGGAAAAAGCCGCCTAATCCGCCCATGGCAGACACAACTCCGTTGGCGATTCCCGCCTGCTTAGAAAAATAGAAAGGAACCAGTTTAAAAACCGTCCCGTTTCCAATCCCGGAGCACACCGCAACCGTTAACGCCCCAAAGGCGTAAATGCCGATCGTCGGCGAAAACGACAGGATGACGCCCGATAATGTCAGGCCAGCAAAGACAAACATCAGGATGCGGAGCGGACTCACTTTATCAGCCAGCCACCCGCCCGCCGGCCTGAGCAGCGTGGATACAGCAATAAAACCTGCCGTCCGCATCCCGGCATCCGCAGGACTCAGATCAAACTGCTCAACAAGAAAGTTTGGCAGATAGATTGTAAAAGCGACAAAGGCGCCAAACGTAATAAAATAAAAGAGACTCAGAAACCACAGCACATGATTTCGGTAAACGGCTTTGATTTGAGTCTTTACGGACACCTTCACTTTCTTCTCATGCCGGTCACCGAAGAAAAAGTGCAGCAAAGCAAATAAAGCCAGCAGAACCATATAGATTTGCACTGTACTTTTCCACCCCGCCGTTTGAGCAATCACGGGAGCTGCAAATGTAGTGATCGCGGTTCCGATATTCCCGGCACCGTAAATACCGTTTACAACGCCATGTTTTTCTTTAGGATAGTACTTCGGAAGAGATGTAACCCCAATGGAAAAAACGGCTCCCCCAATCCCTAAGAAAAAACCGCCCGCGATTAAATCAAACAGGGAATCTGCCATACTGATCCAAAATACAGGGAATAAAAGCAATATAAAGCTAATCATAAAAATGATCCGCGCGCCAAACCTGTTGGTCAAATACCCCAGCGGAATGCGGAGAAGCGATCCTAATATAACGGGTATGGCCGTTACCAGGGAGATTTCGCCTTTGCTCAAATGAATATCTAATGTGATTTGGGAAATAAGTGACGAAATCAGCACCCAAACCATAAACCCTGCCACCAAGCTTAATGACTGCAGCGATAATTGAAAGTGTTGACGGTTAATCATTCGGCTTGCCCCTTTCACTGATTCAATAATCAGCCTTATCATACAAAAACTCGGCGAAGAAGATTGTGAACTATATCACACGATTTTTTAACAAAAAAAGGACAAAGCCCTCTGGCTTTGTCCTTTCAGCTTGATTACATTTTTTCAGGAGCCGATACGCCGATCAATTGAAGCGCGTTGTTCAGCGTGATTTGCGTTGCTTTCATTAAAGCTAAGCGCGCACGGCTTTTCTCTTCGTTTTCAGGGTCGATGACTTTCTCCGCATTGTAGAAGCTGTGCAGAGCTGAAGCCAAGTCATAAATATAATTCGTCACACGGTGCGGAATTCGTTTTTCCGCCGCTTCCGCCACTGCCTCTGGGAAACCGCCGATTGTTTTCAGCAGATCATATTCTTTTTCTGATTGAATAGGGCTGAAATCAAGGTCTGCCGCCGGCTTAAGTCCTTGCTCTTCCCCTTGGCGAAGCATGCTGCAAATGCGCGCATGTGCGTATTGCGCATAATACACAGGGTTTTCGTTAGATGTTGATACAGCAAGATCCAAGTCAAAATCCATATGCGTATCAGCGCTGCGCATCGCGAAGAAATAACGCACGGCATCAAGGCCGACTTCGTCAATCAGGTCGCGCATCGTTACCGCTTTCCCCGTCCGTTTGCTCATTTTCATTTTCTCGCCGTTTTTGTAAAGGTGCACGAGCTGAATGATTTCTACTTCCAACGTTCCTTTTTCATAGCCAAGCGCTTCGATTGCCGCTTTCATACGCGGGATGTAGCCGTGGTGGTCGGCGCCCCATACGTTGACCAGCTTATCAAAGCCGCGGTCAAGCTTGTCCTTATGGTAGGCGATATCAGGAAGCAGGTATGTGTATGTGCCGTCCTTTTTGATCAGTACGCGGTCTTTGTCATCTCCGAACGTTGTGGAACGGAACCAAGTCGCACCGTCTTCCTCATAGACATGGCCTTTCTCACGCAGCGCGTCCAGCGCCTTATCGATTTTTCCGTTTTGGTACAGTGATGTTTCAGAATACCACACGTCAAACGGCACGCGGAAGTTTTCCAAGTCTACGCGAAGCTTCTCCAGCTCGTATTTCAAACCGTACTCACGGAAAAATGCGAGGCGTTCGCTTTCTTCTTCGTTGACGAAACGGTCGCCGTATTCCTCAGCGAGACGCTTTCCGATTGAAATGATATCCTCACCGCGGTAGCCGTCCTCCGGCATCGGTTTTTCCAGTCCAAGCGCTTCAAAGTAACGGACTTCTACAGAAAGCGCCAGGTTGTTAATCTGGTTTCCGGCATCGTTAATGTAGTATTCGCGGCTCACATCGTAACCCGCTTTTGCAAGCACATTGCACAAGGAATCGCCGACAGCCGCACCGCGCGCGTGGCCTAAGTGAAGGTCCCCCGTCGGATTTGCAGATACGAATTCCACTTGAACGCGTTCGCCGTTTCCGATGTTTGTTTCTCCATACGCGTCTCCCGCTTCCAATACAGACGGGATCAGCTTCGTTAAATATTGATTGTTCATATAGAAATTGATAAAACCAGGACCGGCGATATCAAGCTTTTCAATAGAAGCCTTTCCTTTATCAAAAGAAGCGACAATTTCCTCAGCGATTTGGCGCGGCGCTTTTTTCGCGATTCTCGCGAGCTGCATCGCCATATTTGTTGAATAATCGCCGTGTGTTTTATCCTTCGGTGTTTCTAAAATGACATTTGGAATCTGGCTTTCTTCAGCCAGTCCCGCTTTCAGAACGGCTGCTCTGATTTCTTCTTTCAGCACGTCCTTCATTTGTTCCGCAATGTTCATGCGTGAGTTCCTCCCTCATACGTGATCGTCATATTATGTAAATGCTGCTGCTCGTCTCCGACATGCATATCATATGCGATACTGATACGGCCTTGTTCTTCGCCGAGATCAGATTGAATCGATTTTGTGCTCGTTTTCAGCTCAAGCTCACCAAATGACATTTTATATTTGGCGATTGTGGAAGCTCCAGTTACGAAACGCTGGTTCATTTTGACAGCACCTGATCTCATGACAAGCACTTCGCCTTCGCTTACTTTTACAATCGTTTTCACTTTGCCTAAGTCGTGTTCTTCATAATAAGATAGATACACTTTATTCTGTTTCACATAGTAAAATCCGGTAGTGCGGAATTCGATCACTTCTTCGTTTCCGTCATCCTCGATTACAGATTTCACATGGATTGTTATCGGTGTCTCTTGCTTCATTCTGACACGTCCTTTTCATCTTTCCACTTTGACTTGAATAGTATAATCATTCGGTTTGTAAACTTCAACTGCTTCTATCTTACCATCATTGCTCATCAGATTTGAAGATAAACCTCAGAAAAAGCAATTCCTTTATAGAAGAGAAAATCATACCACTGATTACCTTTAGGAAATATTACATTTTTCCGAATTCTACCGTTTACAATTCACATTTTCTTCAAAATATATGTATTGAAATGGTAATTTGATAGTTTTAATATAAAAGTACATCAAAGATCTGCTAGAAAAACAAAAAAAGGGAGGATTCAATTATGAAAAAAGCTGTCATTGTAGAAAACAAAGGTTGCGCGACATGTTCAATCGGAGCCGCTTGTTTAGTGGACGGACCTATCCCTGATTTTGAAATTGCCGGTGCAACAGGTCTATTCGGTCTCTGGGGATAAGGTTCTCCGGAAAAGGGCATAGTAAATTACTATGCCCTTTTTAACTAAAATACAAATTTTAACTAAAATCTACTTCTTGGTTATACATACACAATGATTTTTATATTTGAATCATATGTATAGGGGATGGTATTTTGTTTATAGAGCAGATGTTTCCATTTATTAATGAAAGTGTAAGAGTCCACCAGTTGCCTGAGGGCGGTGTGCTGGAAATTGACTACTTGCGTGATAACGTCTCGATCTCTGACTTTGAATACTTAGATCTCAACAAAACGGCTTACGAGCTTTGTATGCTGATGGACGGTCAAAGAACGGCTGAACAAATTTTAGAAGAGCAATGCGCAAAGTATGATGAGTCGCCGGAAGACCATAAGGGCTGGTACTATGACATGCTCAGCATGCTTTTGAACAAGCAGGTCATTCAGCTTGAAAACCGGGCCCGCTTTCACAAAATCGCCACCAGCGGAAGCAATGAATTTCCGATGCCGCTGCATGCCACCTTTGAGCTGACGCACCGCTGCAATTTAAAGTGCGCCCACTGCTATTTAGAAAGCTCGCCGGAAGCGCTCGGCACCGTATCCATTGATCAATTTAAGAAAACGGCTGATATGCTGTATGATAACGGCGTTTTAACGTGTGAAATCACAGGCGGCGAAATTTTCGTCCATCCAAACGCCAATGAGATACTTGAATATGTGTTAAAGAAATTCAAAAAAGTCGCCGTCTTAACCAACGGAACGCTGATGCGAAAAGAAAGCCTGGAGATGTTAAAAGCCTATAAGCAAAAAATCATCGTCGGCATATCACTGGATAGCGTACAGTCCGAAGTGCATGATTCATTTAGAGGGAGAAAAGGCTCTTTTGCCCAAACCTGTAAAACGATAAAATTGTTGAGTGATCATGGTATTTTTGTCAGAGTCGCCATGTCGGTTTTCGAAAAAAACATGTGGGAAATCCACGATATGGCCCAAAAGGTGCGCGATCTCGGGGCGAAAGCGTTCTCTTACAATTGGGTTGATGATTTCGGAAGAGGCAGAGATATTGTCCATCCGACGAAAGATGCCGAACAGCACCGCAAATTTATGGAGTACGAGCAAAATGTCATTGATGAATTTAAAGATTTGATCCCGATCATTCCGTATGAAAGAAAACGTGCGGCGAACTGCGGCGCCGGCTGGAAATCAATTGTGATCAGCCCGTTCGGAGAAGTACGACCGTGCGCACTCTTCCCGAAGGAATTTTCATTAGGAAATATATTTCATGATTCATATGAAAGCATCTTTGACTCCCCTCTTGTCCATAAATTGTGGAAAGCGCAGGCGCCGCGGTTCAGCGAGCATTGCATGAAAGACAAATGCCCGTTCAGCGGCTATTGCGGAGGCTGTTACTTAAAAGGGCTGAACTCCAACAAATACCACAGAAAAAACATCTGCTCCTGGGCAAAAAATGAACAATTAGAAGATGTGGTCCAGCTTATTTAGGAGGGAAACAATTTGTCACCAGCACAAAGAAAAATGTTACTGTATATCCTTTCATTTATTTTTGTCATCGGCGCGGTCGTCTACTTCGTAAAAAACGATTATTTGTTTACGCTGATTTCCATCGCCATCGCCATTATTTTCGGTATGCGCGCGCGGAAGGCTGACTCGCGATGAGCATTTTGGATATACACGATGTATCCGTGTGGTACGAGCAAGACAACGTCATCTTAGAAAACGTAGATTTACATTTAGAAAAAGGCGCCGTTTACGGACTGCTTGGGGTAAACGGCGCCGGAAAAACGACGCTGATCAATACGCTGACCGGGGTAAACCGCAATTTCAGCGGACACTTTACGCTGTGCGGCATTGAAGCGGACGCCGGCATGCCGCAGAAAACATCAGATGAGCTGAAGATTCGCCGCTACTTTGCTGCCGATTATCCGCTTCTATTTACAGAAATTACGGCGAAGGACTATGTTTCTTTCGTTCATTCTTTGTATCAGAAAGATTTCTCAGAGCAGCAATTTAACAGTTTGGCTGAGGAATTTCACTTTTCCCAATACACAAACCGGAGAATTTCCGAGCTGTCCCTCGGCAACAGGCAAAAGGTTGTGTTGATGACCGGGCTATTGCTCGGGGCTCCCCTGTTTATTTTGGATGAGCCGCTTGTCGGCTTAGATGTGGAGTCAATAGAAGTCTTTTATCAGAAAATGCAGGAGTATTGCAAGGCAGGCGGAACGATTTTGTTTTCTTCCCATTTGCTCGACGTGGTGCAGAGATTTTGTGATTATGCGGCCATCCTTCATCACAAACAGATCCGGAAGGTCATTCCGATTGGAGAGGAGACTGATCTTCGGCGTGAATTTTTTGAGGTGATCGGCCATGAATAACCTGTTTCCGATTCTGTCATTGCTGTTCAAACAGCTTTACGGCCGCCAAGGAAAAAAAGACGCCATTCGCATCACCGCAGGGCTTGCCGTTCTGGCCTTGTTTGAAATCGGGCTGATCCGCCAGGCAGGCATTGATGAATCAACCTTAGGAAAAACATACATCACACTCGCGCTTCTGTTTATGAATGCGTACATGGTGTTTCTCTCTGTTACATCCCAATGGAAGGAATCTTACATGAAGCTGAGCTGTCTATTGCCGATCTCTTCCCGGAGCTTCTGGCTCGCTCAGAGTGTGGTTTTGTTTGTTGATACTTGCTTGAGAAGGACGCTCTTCTTTTTCATATTACCGCTGTTCTTATTCGGAAACGGAACGCTGTCAGGAGCACAAACCCTGTATTGGCTCGGCAGATTTTCGTTTTTTACTGTCTATTCGATTATTTTCGGCGTTTTGTTAAGCAATCTTTTCGTCAAAAAAAGCAGAACGGCACTCCTGCTGCATGCGGCGGTATTCACCTGCGTGTGCTTCAGTGCGGCTTTGATGCCCGCCGTGACGATCCCGCTATGTGCGATTCATATGCTCTGGGCTATTGTGATTGACTTCCCTTCATTTTTGCAGGCGCCTCAGCAGCAGAGCAAAATGCATTCTTTTATGCGGACATCAGAATTTTCGTTTTATAAAAGAGAATGGAACCGGTTTATTTCCTCCAAAGCGATGCTGTTAAATTATATCGTGATGGGGGCATTCAGCGGCTTCTTTTCGTTTCAGATGATGAACACCGGCATTGCCGATCAGCATGTCGTCTATATCGTAATTAGCGCTCTCCTGCTGATCTGCTCACCGATTGCTTTATTGTATTCTCTTGAAAAAAATGACCGGATGCTGCTGATCACGCTTCCGATTAAACGCAGAACGATGCTTTGGGCGAAATATCGCTTTTATTCCGGTTTATTGGCCGGCGGGTTTATTTTGATTGCCATGATTATGGGCTTGATCAGCGGCCGGCCGATTTCACTTTTGACTTTTTTGCAGTGTATGGAATTGCTGCTGGCAGGGGCTTATATTCGGTTAATTTCAGATGAAAAAAAGCCGTCCTTCAGCTGGCAGACGGAGCAGCAGCTCTGGAGCGGTTTCTCTAAATACCGTTCCTATGTATTTTGTATCCCTCTTTTTTTAGCTACTTTAACAGGCACTGTTATTTCCTTGGCAGTCATTCCGATTGCCGGGCTGATCATTGTCTATTTACTGCAAAAACAGGATGGTGGTTTCTTTGATACAAGCGGAAAAAGAGAACGGCTTGGAAGTTAACCTGCTGACGACTGATCAATTTTCAACCATCTCGATCGCCGCGAGCTTTCTGAAGCCGATCGAAAGCGCGGCGGAACCTGAAGAAGAAACGATCTATTTTTATGGCGCGGCTGCACACCAGAAGCAAAACATCATCGACACTTTCGGCTATGCCGCCGGCCGCCGCTTCATGTATTCAGCAAATCTCTTTTTTGACCGGCAGCTGAAAACGTACGGGACCCGCATGATTCATCCGTTATATGCTGAGGGATTTCATACAGATGCTGTTCTGAACACCTTTGTTGACATGTCCTCCTTTCCGGCTTCTCTTTCTGCCAGCGCAGCGGAAAAGGCAAAAGCTGAACTGCTGCTGAAAATGGAAAAGACATTCGCTGACCCGTTCTCCTATTCAGCAGCCCGTCTGGCGGAGGAAGCCTTTGGAAACCCGATGTACGGCACTGCCATGTTTGGCCGGAAAGACAAGCTTATGGCTGTGCATCCTAAACGTTTTCTGGATGCGTCGGAATTTATCGCTGATTTATTTTCTCAGCAGAAACAGCTGAACATATTAGGAAACATACAGTCCTGTGATGTTCAGGGACATGCCCCACAGGCGTCTGCCATGTCTGCTGTAAGAAAACCCGTGAATCAGGATATTTTCGAAACAGAGACACGCAGCACAGCAGGTCCGTCCGTTATGACACTTGGCTTTGACTGCGGAGACATGAAAGATGTCCGCGATTATTTAGCCATCCAGCTGATAGACGGATTGCTCGGCAAGTACGGCCATTCCGCTTTATTTCGGCATTTTCGCGAAAAAGATCTGGCCGTTTATCACGTGATCACCCGCTATGACATCATGAGCAATATGCTGCTTGTTTCCGTATGCACCGACCAGCTTCATGAAAACGAGATTCCTCCAAGAGTTTTGGAAGCTGTATCGCATTTCCATGCGGATGAACCGGAATTAAAAAAGGCACAACAATTTTTAATCAATGAAATCCTGCTGCAATTTGATTCTCCTGAAGGACTCTTAGCCTATATGGGAATCCTGCGCCGTTTCTCTTGCAAAAAAGAAGACCTGCTGGACAGCATCTCAGCGGTCACGTGCCGCGATTTGCTGCAATTCATCAAAAATCTTACATATATTGGAGCTCATGTAGTAAGGGGATGAGAGAGATGGAAAAGGAAGCCTTTTTTCAACAGCTGGATGAACGAACCGATATCAGATACACAGACAAGGGAATGAAAATATTCAGGTTACAATTTCCCCGCGCCCATTTAAGATTGTGCAATGTCAAAACCGGCTTTGGAAGCCGGGATATCCGCTTACAGTCAGAAACCGGCGGCCGGATGCTGCCATATGGCACAGCGCACTTTTTAGAACATCTCCTCTTTTGGCATAACGGCCGGAACCTGTATAGTGATTTTTTTGAACACGGCGCTCTGTTGAATGCGTTCACCACTTACACTGATACAAATTTCATGTTTACCTCATTGCCGGATCGGCTCAGACAAACCATTCCAATCCTGCTTGACGCTTTATGGAACCACTCGTTTGACGAGCAGATCATTGCTCAGGAAAAAGCCGTGATTACAAGTGAAATAGAAACGGCGCTTCTCAACCACCAGCTTCATTACCATTATCAGCTGATCCAGATGCTGTCTCCTGCCTCACCAGCCGCAGTCTTCCCCGCAGGCAGAAAAAAAGACATTGAGGCTCTGACGATCTGTGATCTGCAGGAAGCCTATGCTGCCGCCTACCAGCCCCATCGGATGACGCTGTTTCTGATTGGCGGCCCAGAAGATGCGGAAACTCTTTTGCCTTCTCAGCTGAGGCTGGAAAAGCGCTCTGGCAGCCGCTCTGACAGAAAGATCGTCCCTGCGTGCCCTCCCCTCTCACCAAAAGAGGTAAAGGGTGATCTGGAGCGGCCGGAAGACACTTGGACCGGAATACAAGTCGGGGCGCTCCCAGGAGAAAACGGACTTTTGACTTTGAAGCTGTACTGGGACATTGCCTCTCGCATCCTGTTTCACATGGATTCGCCGTTTTTTCAAGAGATCCGGCAAACGTACCGCTTGAATATCCAAAGCCTATCAGCGGATGTTCACTTATCAGAGGATGGCGGCTTTTTGATCCTTCACAGTAAAGGGGCGCATTCTTCCGCATACATCGATGTGGCATCCTACTATATCACGCAGCAGAAAAACCGTACCGAAGCCTGGCTTGAGTACGGCAAGGATTCTTTAGTCAACGCGATCATCTATGACAGTGATTACGCGCGTAAATGCTTTGAATGGGCGGCGGAGTGTGAACAGTACGATTGCTCGTTTCTCGGCCTTTACCGCACCATTCAGCAGATGAATTTTCATAATTTCTTGGCTCTCATTGAAGCAATGGTTTCTTCTAACAAAGCAGTCATTCATGTACCCCAGAAAGAAGTGATGAGACAATGAAAAAAAGCACTGTCTTTACTTTATTATTGCTGCTTGCGGCCATGGCGGCTTATTCCTTCGGCTGGTTTCACTCAGGTGCTGAAGCCGCGGGCCAATATGTACAGCTGATCAAAAATGACGCTGCCCGACTTGGGCTGTTGGCTTGTGCCGCTTCCGTACTGATGCTGCCCGCCTTTCTCTATCTTCACTACGTGACGCAATCTGTCAAAAACATGACAGCAGCTTTTCAGAAACTCACACAGTCTCATCAAAGCTGCTGTGACTTTCAGCATCGCAAGCTGTGCAGCCGTTATGCCGACGATGTAAAATTGCTGCGCGACAGCTATAAGGGCATCCGCCAATCATATGTGATGGCTGCTGTATTGTATCAGGTCATCGTTTTCGGCTGCATGTTTGAAATCGTCAAGGCCGTTCCCTTCAGCTTTCATACGCCCCCTGCCGTTACAATGGGGCTTGCGGTGTTACTGATTTTGTATTTATTGTTTTATATGCGAAAGTACTTGCTGCAGCTTTTTCAGCACGGAAACCTGTTCAGAAAAGTGCTGGTGGGAGTGCTGACAGGAGCCGGGATTTGGTGGATGCTCAGTTTTACTATAAGTGAACTGCTGTTTCTGATCATCTTAGCTGCCATCCAGCAGATCGGATCTTTTGTTTATAAACGAATCTCTTACCGCAGCCCTGCTTCTCTCGATCTATAAAAACATCTACATCGCAATCGCGGACGGACCGGCGCCAACCGGAATGACCGTCACGGCTGAATCATCACTCGTGCGGTACACGGTCACTGCATTGTCGCCGGGCTGTGCCGCGTAAATGTATTGATTGTCGGGCGTTACTGTAATGTCATAGACATTAGGAAGAGACACGTTTGCGATGATCCTTTGTGCGGCAGTATTAACGACATATACATTGTTAATGAGAAACGGTTCACTATAAGGCTCTAGAAAATAAGCCCTAGTACTATCCAGAGAAAATACAATTGTCCTCAAAGTTTCAAATAGACGGTCAAAGTCACCTCCCCTGCTCAAGGGTGACAAACTGATCTCTGTTACACCCTTCGGCACAGTTCACCATTCATCACGTCTGTACTCCATGTAACCGCAGAGACTGCTTCCGCAGGATCAACGACAAACCCTTGAATCGGCACTTGAAATGGCACTTCACGGCTGGCATCTTCATCACAAAAACAGAAACAATTTTCCTGTAAAACAGAAAAATCATTCTTTTTCATGATTTCACATCCCTTTTAGAAATGCATAGTTGATTAAATCGCAATGTCACTCGGTGAAACGCCAAGCGATATGACAGTTTCCACAGAATAATCATCCGTGTTGTAAACAGTGATGCTTTGCTCTATAAAATTTGTTGCATACAGAAATTCGCCATTTGGGGTAAACGCAAAGTCTCTTGCCGATTGCGGAAGATTTCCTATTACGCCTGCACCACTTGGACTGACGGAATATAGATTGTGAGTGAAATCATCAAACAAATACACCCCTGATCCGCTCTTGAACATTCCATATTCACCCTCATACTCCAGCTCTTGGGTGCTGCTGATCGTAAATGTATTTAAATCAATCACCGTCAAATAATTGAAAAAGAATTCTTGTTCTAATACATAAAGGTAACGTTCAGGCCAACCCGTTTCTAAGGCATTTACGATAAGGTCCCGTTCAATAGTTCCTGTCACTTCACCTGTGTTTAAGTCCAATCTTTGCACTGAACCGAAACCAAGCAGATACGCGAACAATCCATTTGGATCAATTGCAACATCAAAACCTTCAAAAGGAATAGACCTTTCAACAGTTAAGGTTTCAATTCCTATCACGTATATGGCACCACCGGCGACAACATAAAAAAATTCGTGTCCAGGTATAAAAGATATGGATTCCGGCGGCTGATCCAGCAAAATAGAAGCTGTGACACTCAATGTGTCTTGATTGATGACAGTAATGACACGATCATAGTAATGCAAAACAAACACAGAGGTGTTATCTGGCGTCTTTTCTACCCTTGTAGGTTGGTATGGAAGAGAAATCGTCGTCACAACAGTATGAGTGTTTGTATCAATCACAGAAACCGACTGATCATCTGGATTCGCTGTAAACGCATAAACAGGCTCCGGCTCCGGGGAGAGCACAATCGTTCCCGTCACCGATAAAGGACTGCCGTAAAATGGCGGGACGACAACAAGGTTCTCGATCGTAATGTCACTGACATCCGGACAATCATCCGGTTCATCAGAATAATAGACAACTTGATCGATCTCTGCATTGTGAATGACAGAAATAGCCCCCTCCCCTTGTCCATATTGGTTTCGCACAGGTGAGACACTGACAAGAAGCGTAACGGTTCCCTGCAGGCGGACTGCAAATTGAACACCGATTTCATCAGGCTCAGGCCCCGTCTCAATTAAGCAACGTTCACTGACACAAGAAAGGCTGTCTGCATTCCACGTGACGTTTGCAACAGCTTCAGCCGGATCAACGACAAACCCCTCAGGCAATTCAATCGGCGCTTGAAACATAGCTTCACGGCTGGTTTCTTCCTCACAAAAACATAAACAATCTTGTGCAGCTTCTGCTTTTTCTTTAAAGGAAAGCTTGTTTTTCCTCATTTCATCACTTCCTTTTCAGACATACACTGCTCACGCAGATACAACAGAATATGGAAGGTGAATGTGTTTGCTTGTACAAACAGCCGAGGGTAAAAGCTGTTTTTGAAGAAATTCCGGCCACCATGCGGTGTAACGAAAGAAAAGATTGCGGTTTTTTTGCGCTTCTCACAAGAATGATGATGATAAAATATGACATATATAGAATAATGAAGGGAGGGATTTTCAAACGTGACAAGTGTCATATCTTCTTCTTCCGTTGGAGAAAAGATTAATGAATGGTATATGTACATACGCCGATTCAGCATACCGGATGCGGAATATTTACGAAGAGAAATCAAACAAGAGCTGGATCAAATGGAAGAAGACCAGGATCTTCATTTGTATTATTCACTGATGGAATTCCGGCACAATCTGATGCTTGAGTATCTTGAACCGTTAGAAAACATGCGGATAGAAGAACAGCCGCGACTGTCCGATTTGCTGCTTGAAATTGATAAAAAACAGGCTCGTTTAACCGGAGTCCTTGACTATTACTTTAATTTCTTCAGGGGCATGTACGAACTGGATCAGCGGGAGTACTTATCTGCTATTAAATTTTTCAAAAAAGCCGAAAGCAAGCTGATTTTCGTAAAGGATCGAATAGAAAAAGCTGAATTTTTCTTTAAAATGTCTGAATCTTATTACTATATGAAACAAACGTATTTTTCTATGGACTATGCACGGCAGGCATATGAAATATACAAAGAGCACACAGCATATAATATTAGATTGCTTCAATGCCATTCTTTGTTCGCTACCAATTTCTTAGATCTCAAGCAATATGAGGACGCCATATCACATTTCAAAAAAGCTTATACAATGGCAGAATCCGAAAAACAGCCCCAATTAATGGGAAGAACACTGTATAACATCGGACTTTGCAAAAACAGCCAAGAACAGTATGAGTCAGCAATCACATATTTCAAAAGAGCCATATCTGTTTTTGAAGAAGCTAACATTCTTCCTTCTCTGCCTCAAGCTTATTTTTTGATTACACAAATTCATTATAAATTAGGAAAAATGGATAAAGCTCATGAATATCATAGTAAAGGAATTGCTTATTCTAAAGAGGCTGAAGATATCATTTACTTATCGGAGTTTGAATTTTTGAAATCTTTATACTTATCAGGCCCGGATGAAGAGGCAATTCAGAAATTCTTCGATTTTCTCGAAAGTAAAATGATGTATGCTGATCTTGAAGATTTTGCGCTTGATGTGGCAAAATATTATCATGGACGTGAAAATTTCCAAAAAGCTTCCGCGTATTTTCTGAAGGTGGAACGAGTAAGACAGCTTATTCAAGGAGGAGTGAAATTGTATGAAATTGAAGTCTAAAATATTACTCTCTTGTCTGGCCCTAAGCACAGTGTTTGTCGCAACAAGTATTGCAACTGCACCTGCACATCAAATGGAAGTTGCTCAGCGAGGAATGATTTAAAGATAACAACCGGTTTTTACCGGTTGTTTTTTTGTTAAATAAAAAGCCAAAACAAAAGTTTTGTTTTTAAAATTTAAAATATTAATTACTAAATTATTTTAAATTGGTTTCCCAATCCAGAAACATAATATATAAGATAATTTTTATAATTATAAATGAAAAACCTGTTTACTTTTCCTTTTTATTGAATTATTATATACAAGACTTAAGTTCAGTACAACTTCAATTGAAGGTTAAAATGGAGGATTTATTTTGAAAGTTCAATTCAAAAAAAGGATTAGTTTACTCATCATCATGTTTGGGCTTGCTGTTTCCTCACTGGGTGTTACACAGGCGGTTCATGCAAAAGCCAATACGAGCGATTCAAGGGTGCATTTTACTTTCAGATGGTACAGCCCTTACGACTATACAACTGCTCGAAGAAAACAAAATAGAAGCTACATGTATATGCATCTCCTAAAGAAAGATGACGGAGGCAAATTTGATGTATGGGCAGAGGCAGATAAAAACGTTCACTCTGGCGGGCGCGACTGGCACAATGTATCCGGTGGTGGAACTCACGAAGGAACAGTACACCCGGGTCATACATACTTATTTTCCAACACTGCTGTTGAAGATTACGGCAGAAATGTACCCGTAAGGTTTGGCGGTTATAGCCGCAGCAATGATTCCTTCTCAACTGATTGGAGTCCTGACAGCGTAAAACCTAAGGGAAATTACACAATCTATTAATACCCTTTTTCAAAACAAAGCGATCTTACACTAAACATGTAAGATCGCTTTTTAAGGTAAAAATAATATCCACTCTTAAAGATTTTTTATTAAAATAAAACTATCCAAAACTCACATAGAGTTTTAATAAAAAACAGGAGCCTTGCACATGATTTCTTTCTTTTTAAAGCGTTTATTAAAAAATAAAGAGATTTATTTCTCTTTATTCATTAGTATCGTTCTTATGCTCGTCAGTTATCTAGGTATTCTCTTCTTTCATAAGAAGATCAATCTTCCTTATGAAATCCATAACTCACCGTTTTTATCGAATATTGCAGAAGGAAACACAACCTCAGCTCAGACTGTCTGGATTCTCATTCTTCCTTTATTAGCATCACTTCCAATGTCCGGTATGTACTGTGAAGATAAAAATACTGGATTTCTTATGAACGTTATAACAAAAACAACTAAAAAGAAATACTTCACAGTATTATTCGGATTGAACTTTGCAATTTCGTTTTTCGTCATTATCTTACCATTATTATTAAATCTTTATTTGCTATCGATGACATATCCTTCGGTAAACCCTGACGGGATCGTCAATTACATGGACCCCATCGTTACAGGCGGAACAGACTTAGCAAACCTTTATTACGAACACTCATTAATATATACTTTTATCCTTTTTGCATTAAATGGGATGTATGGAGCTGTTCTTTCTTCCATTGGATTGGCTTTATCATTTTTTATTAAAAAGAAATATTTTGTTTATATCATACCTTTTTTAATCAATTTAATAGGCTTTACTTTACTCAACAACAATTACAATCCAATGAAATATATTGTTAACGATGGAGGGTTTTTGAGTATAGATAAGTTTATTTATTTGAACCTTGGAGTGTTCATTGCAACTATTTTACTTTATATGTGGGGAAAAAAACGCCGTGTTTTATTATAATACTCTAAAATCAACATTAAGAATGAAGTGGCCGGGTATCACCGTCGCATTACTGTTGCAGTTAATTGCTGTTTATTTCTTTTTTTACCAAGAAAATGGTAGTGATGATGGTTTTGCACTGGAAAATATTTTTTCCTATTGGCATCTCGTTTCTATTTTATGCCCTGCTGCCGTTGTATTTTCTGTTTTGATCTCATCCGATTACTTTTCAATTTATACTGTAATCCGAGTAAACAATGCACCTTATCTAACAATGATATACCTTTTAAAAACACTATTATTTTCAGCATTATACGGGATTATCATTATGGGTGAATTATATACTTTATGTATATTCAATGATACGGGACTATTGTATGTGACCCCGATATCTTTCATCACTCATGTGTTTGCATTTATTTTCATTTGTTATGTTGTTTCATTTATTCTACTGTATTTGAATCAAATCATTGTAGTTTTTCTATTCATTCTTTTATTTTTGATTGATTACCTTGCATGTAATGGTATGCTCTTTTTAAATGGTTTTGTAATGGAATTTAGTGATTTGGCGGAATTATTATTGATTAGATTAGGGATTATGTTTTTATTATTCGGGATTTCTATAGAGTCTATAAAGCGACGCAATTATTTACAGCAGGTTGAGGAGAAAGGAGCAAACTGATTGTCTTTTATGAATATGCTGAAACGTGATATTGTCATGCGTTTCAATGAAAGTAAGATTACATACTTTGTCATTAGCTTAGCTATTGCCCTCCTTCTTTTATGCTTCCTCTGGAATAGCAATAAGACAGGACAGCTAGACCATCAAAGTTTTTCCGACAACCTGATCACACTATTTCATTCGATGAATTTCTTTGATCTACATATCTTATATACACAGCATAGACTATCTATCCCTCTACAATGGATTAGTTTTCAAGTATTGCCTTTGATAATTGTGGGTAATTTTATGTTTCGTGACATTCAAATTTCCGGAGCTTATATCCTTCCGAGACTCCCCAAAAAAGGAGTATTTATATTCAGCAAACTTTTCTCACTGTTTGTTTTGATTGTATCTATTTGGTGTGTATGGCTTTTTATATACATGATGCTATTTACCTCATTTAAAGGCTTTATAGCAGAACTGAACAGCAAGGTTATATTATTTATGTTAATTCAAATCTTAGTTTCGTTTATGTATGCAGTTTTGCTAGAAACTTTAACTTTCACGATATCTTTTATATCAGCATTTATTATTATTGTTGCTTATATTGTAATATCTATTTTTTTTCACAGCTCATTATTCATCGCTTCATTTGCTATGGCTGGAAAGTGGGCTTTTATTGATTATTCGCGCATGAACGTTAACTACTCAGATGGTCGTTTTTTTCATGCCTCCGACTTTTTATTAATTGCACTTATTTTCTGTGCAGCTTGTACTTTTATCAGCCTGGTTTTTATTAAAAAAACAGATATTTTAGGAGAGTAATTATGACGTCGTATATCGAGTGTAAAAATATAGTAAAAAAATTAAAGGGAAATCATGTATTAGATGATATCAGTTTTTCAATTAAAGAAAACGAATTTGTCGTGTTAAGAGGCCATAATGGATCTGGAAAGACAATGATTTTAAGAGCCATCGCCGGACTGCTAACATTAACAAAAGGCGAAGTTTCTGTTAACGACCTCGTGATCGGGAAAGATATTGACTTCTCTGAACATACAGGCCTGTTAATTGAATACCCGAGCTTTATCCCTGTCTATTCGGGATTTCAAAATCTGAAATTCCTTGCTTCTATCAAGAAAAAAGTATCTGATGAAGAAATCAAAGAAGTAATAAGAAAAGTTGGGTTAGACCCTGAAGATAAGCGTAAAGTCAAACGCTATTCTTTAGGGATGAAGCAACGCTTAGGAATTGCTCAAGCAATAATGGAAAAACCCAAATTACTTCTTTTAGATGAACCGACAAATGCCTTAGACAAAAAAGGGATTAATCTTATACTGGATATCCTAAAAGCCGAAAAAGAAAACGGCACAACGATTGTAGTGGCTAGTCATGATGATACACTATGTGAAAACAGTGTTGTCGATAGAATTATCGATATTAGTGAAGGTAAGCTGGAGGATGCAGATGAATAAGCGTTGGATTTTCTTGATTGTTTTATTAATAATAGTAACATTCAGCTGTGTTCGTTTCTATACAGTGAACGCCCAAAATGATAAATATACTCCAACTAATATTAATATTGACGCAAACCAAACGATCGATACAGGAAAAGGAATAAAATTCCACATATTAAAACCATTAAAGCCGATTAAGTCATTTGATAAAGAAACAAATTCCATAAAATATATATACATTTTGCCTTTTAATGCTGAAAATACTTCTAATCACAAAATTACTCTAGAGGAGCTTTCACCGGACGGAAAAAACTTTTTATTTTTTGGTCAGTATCAATATAATAAACAATTGATGCCTTATAATTATGATTTGCCGGATAAGTATCAATTCAATACAGAGATTCCATCAGGGAAAACAGTACTAGGATATGTAGGATTAAGTTTGTATCCCGACGAAAAAGTAAATTATAAAAATTTCAATCCTGAATCATCAAAAGTATCTGCTTATTATACTATAATAGACGACGAATCTAATAAAAGAACTTCTTATAAAATGACTTTAAATAATTAAAAGATGAAAAAGGGCCTGAATTACATTCAGGCCCTTTTATTAAAAACTATTTTACAAACCCAAGCAGCATTTCACGAATGATTTTGCTGGCTGTGTTTGCCGTTTGCTCTGAGTGGTCGTAAATCGGAGCTACTTCTACTAAATCTGCGCCCTTCACGTTTACTTCTGAGCGCGCGATTTCATGGACCGATGCAAGCAGTTCTTTAGACGTGATGCCGCCTGCGTCAACCGTTCCTGTTCCCGGTGCGTGAGCAGGGTCTAATACGTCAATGTCGATTGTGACATATACCGGACGGCCTGCCAGCTTCGGAAGAACCTTTTTCAGCGGCTCAAGCACTTCAAACTTAGAGATGTGCATGCCGTTTTCCTTTGCCCATTCGAACTCTTCTTTCATACCGGAACGGATTCCGAATGAATACACATTTTCCGGGCCGATTAATTCCGCTGCTTTACGGATCGGCGTTGAGTGAGAAAGCGGTTCTCCCTCATAGTCGACGCGAAGATCCGTATGTGCATCAAAATGAATAATCGCCAGGTCAGGAAATTTCTTGTACATCGCTTTAATGACAGGCCATGACACGAGGTGCTCCCCGCCCATGCCCATTGGGAATTTCCCTTTTTCTAAAATGCTGTCCACATATTCTTCAATCATATCAAGACTTTTTTGCGGGTTGCCGAATGGCAGCGGAATGTCGCCGGCGTCAAAGAAGTTCAGGTCCGCCAGATCACGGTCCAGATACGGGCTGTATTCTTCAAGGCCGATTGACACCTCGCGGATTCTTCCCGGGCCGAAGCGTGATCCCGGACGATAGCTCACCGTCCAGTCCATCGGCATGCCGTAAAGGATGGCGTCCGCCTCTTCCCACTCTGGACGGCTCGCGATAAATACTTTTCCTGAATAAGCTTCATCAAATCTCATCTATAAAACCCTCGCTTTCCTGTAAAAAAGCGCAAGATTCGCTCCTGCGCCATACATTCATTATTTAATCAGGTCACTCACAAATTTCGGCAGAACAAACGCCGCTTTATGAAGATCTTTTGTGTAATATTTCGTGTCAATGTCAAAGAAACGGCTGTCTTCCACTGCAAGCGGATCATATTTTTTCGAACCGATTGTAAATGTCCACAAACCGCTTGGGTATGTCGGAATGTTCGCCGTATACAGCTTCGTAATCGGGAAGATTTCCTTCACGTCACGCTGTACATTTGTGATCAATTCCGGTGTGAACCATGGGTTGTCCGTCTGAGCGACGAAAATGCCGTCTTCTTTTAACGCCTTCGCGATTCCGGCATAGAACCCTTTTGAAAACAGGTTAACAGCAGGTCCGACTGGTTCAGTTGAATCTACCATAATGACGTCGTATTGATTTTCAGATTTTGCAATGTGCATAAATCCGTCATCCACCTGCACGTCAACACGCGGATCGTCAAGTTTTCCCGCAATAGAAGGAAGAAACTTTTTAGAGTATTCGATAACCTTGCCGTCAATATCAACAAGTGTCGCTTTTTTCACACTCGGATGCTTCAGAATTTCTCTGATGACGCCGCCGTCACCGCCGCCGACTACAAGCACATGCTCCGGATTTGGGTGCGTAAACAATGGCACATGCGCCACCATTTCGTGATAAACGAATTCGTCTTTTTCTGACGTCATGACCATACCGTCCAAAAACAGCATGTTGCCGAACTCTTCTGTTTCCACCATTTCTAAATGCTGAAACTCAGTTTGTTCTGTATGTAATGTTTTATTAACCTTCAATGTAATGCCAAAGTTTTTCGTCTGCTTCTCTGTGTACCAAAGTTCGCTCAATTGTCATCTCCCTTTCAAGGCTGTATTCATTTATTGTAAGCGTCTTTTCAGCTTTTATTCCCGGTTGAAATCGCATTTTCACCTAAGGAAAAAGTATAGAGGATGGCGGGGAAAAAGTAAAGATGCGTCCTGTCACGCGATGTTTAAAAACAATCTTTTTTTCTCATAATAGTAGAAACATAAAAAAAGGGGGAACCATTGTGGATGCAATGACAAATAAACGGCTGAGACTGACGCTCAAAACCGTTCGCGCCTTTATCTTTCTTGGGGCTTTCGCGTGCTTAGCGGCAGCTGCTGTGTTTATGACTGTCATTTTGATAGCCAAATACCAGGGCGCTCCCTCGGTTCAAGTGCCGCAATCCACGATTTTGTTTGCGAGCGACGGCTCTAAACTCGGGGAGACGAACTATGGCGAAAAACGCTATTGGGTCCCCAAAAAAGACATGAATCCGACGATTGTAAAAGCGACGGTGGCGATTGAAGACCAGAACTTCTATGATCACCATGGCTTTGATTATAAACGCATGGCCGGTGCGGCGCTGGCCGACTTAAAAGCGCTGGCCAAGGTTCAGGGCGCAAGCACCATTACCCAGCAATATGCGAGAAACCTGTATCTTGAACACGACAAAACGTGGAAACGCAAATGGAATGAGGCATTCTATACCATTCGTCTGGAACAAAACTATTCTAAGGACGAGATATTAGAAGGCTATTTAAATACGATATACTACGGCCACGGCGCCTATGGCATCGAAGCCGCGTCCCGCCTCTATTTCGGCAAGCATGCCAAAAACCTGACAGATGCGGAGGCGGCGCTTTTGGCCGGTATTCCGAAAGGCCCTTCCGGCTATTCGCCTTATGTCAATGAAACAAA
This sequence comes from Bacillus sp. FSL K6-1012, assembly GCF_037964915.1. Taxonomy (NCBI): domain Bacteria; kingdom Bacillati; phylum Bacillota; class Bacilli; order Caryophanales; family Bacillaceae; genus Bacillus; species Bacillus sp. FSL K6-1012. Next base: position 3,894,789 of record NZ_CP150175.1, read on the forward strand.
GGCCAAGGATCGCCAAAAAACAATTGTGCGGATGATGGAAAAGCAGCAGATGATCAGCCGCAAAAAAGCGGACGAGCTGATCAAGGAGCCTCTTTCCTATCAACCGTTGAATAAACACGCCATCAGCAGAAAAGCGCCTTATTTCTATGATAATGCGATGAGAGACCTGGAAAAAAAACTCGGCATGACACGGGAGCAAATTGAAACGAGCGGGTTAAATGTGTATACAACCGTGAATAAACGGCTTCAGCGCATTGCCGAGGAAACCATTACCGAAACGGTTAACGCCGGTTCTGACATTCAAGTCGGATTTTCAGCCATTGATCCACGCACAGGAAACGTTCTCGCTCTTGTCGGCGGCAGAGATTATCAAAAAAGCCCGTTTGACCGGACGACACAGGCGAAACGTCAGCCCGCTTCGACAATCAAACCGTTACTTTATTATAAAGCGATTCAGAGCGGGTTTACGCCAGTGACACTGATGAAAAGCGAAGAAACCGAGTTTCAAATCGATGCAAAGGGAGAAACCTATTCTCCAAGCAACTATAACGGTTACTACGCAAACAAACCGATTACGCTTCTTCAGGCGCTGGCGCTGTCTGACAACATTTATGCCGTGAAAACCCATCTCTTTCTCGGAATGAACAAGCTCGTTCAGGCGGCAAAGGAATTTGGCATCACCGCGCAGCTCCAAGCGCTGCCATCCTTGGCCCTCGGCACGGAACCGGTGCGCCCGATTGAGATGGTCAACGCCTATGCCATGCTGGCAAATGGCGGAAAGAAAATCGAACCGACCTTTATCACAAGGGTGACTGATGCGGCCGGACATGTACTGTACGAAAGCCCGAATCAGCATAAACAAGTGCTGGATGAAAAAGCTGCCTTTGTAACCGCTAATATGATGACAGGCATGTTTGATACAGATTTAAACGGCTATACATCCGTGACAGGACGGACAATCGCGGATCGCCTGACTAGAACCTATGCGGGAAAATCAGGCACAACAAGCGCAGACAGCTGGATGATCGGCTTCAACCCGAAGCTGGCTGCGGGTGTATGGACGGGCTATGACAAAAACAGCACCATTGACTCAGTCGCAGAAAAAAACTACGCCAAAACCATTTGGGCGGAGTTTATGGAGGATGCGCTCAAAGGAGAACCAGAAACAGCCTTTAAACCGCCAAAAGGCGTGACCGGCGTCTACATCGATCCGGCAACAGGCTACTCCTCCGGCCCCGGCTGCGCAGCCAAGCATTACACGTATTTTGTGAAAGGCACAGAGCCAGCGAATGTGTGCTACGGCTCAGAGCCTGTCAAACAAACAAAAGACCAGCATCCAGTCAAGGAAAAGCCCGCTTCCCCGAAAAAGTGGTGGGACAAATGGCTGGGACGGAATCATTAAAAAATAACCCGGCTGCTTGAATGCCGGGTTATTTAATATGGTTCTTCCATTATCCATGGGAGCAGCGTCACGCAGTCAAGCTGGAGAACGGGTTTCGGGAATCCTTCGGGGATAAAGCGGTCATCTCTCGGCACTTCAAATGATATATACCAGTTACGGTCCGGAACCCATTCTTATTTCCCTTCTAGAATACGTCCGACCATAAAATAGCTGGCCACATAAAGATGACGGTCACCCTCCGGCCCAAATTCATTAATTTCCGTACAAAGAGACGGCTGAAGACCAAAATCCTCAAACATTTGCGCCTTCTCACGCGGCAGTGTTTTCATTACTTCCCGGTCATTTTCACAGAGAAGACACCCGCACATATCTTCAATATCTTTCGCATACTGCCTTCTCGTTTCCTCCACGTCCGCTTCAATGACCCAATCACCAATCCTCTGTTTGAAACACGATATCTCCCCTATCTGCTTTCAAAAAAATGAAAAACCCCGAGTCTTGGTTCGGCTCGGGATTTTCCATGTCCTATTTCTGTATCACCAGTTTACTCAATGTTCACAGAAAATAATTCAAATTTTCTAAAAGTTCACAGAAAGTTCACAAATTAATTTTCTTCTGGAAGCAGTCCTTTTTTCAATTCGTCAGAAGAGCGTTCCCACAGGCCTTGGTCATGGTTTTTCAGAAATTCGCCAAGCACTCGCTTCGAGCTGTCATCCATTTGATCAATGATAATGTTCCGTTTCATCGATTTATCCATCAGATTCACATGCTCCGGCAGCGATTTGTAGCCTCTTCTGATGCTTCTGTCGACCGTCATTTCACAGGCTGTTACCCCTGCGTAATAAGGGCCCTCTTCTCTTCTGTCAATCGTCACCCATACAAGCCAGTATGGTTTGCCGTTTGGAACTTCTTCTTTATTAGGCAGAAATTTAATGCCTTTTTCAACGACGCTGCGGGCATGCATCGCGCCGATATCAACGAACGCTTCTTTTTCCTCTACATCAACGAATACAGGTGAAATATTATCCAGGCTGAGTGCGCCTACGCCAAAGCCGCCGTGTCCGTCTGTCGGATCACTTTTGATAATATTAAACCCGATTGATTTTTTCTTTTTTTCTTCCATGAGTTCTACCTCCTACAAAAGCGGTTGAAATATCGCTGAAAACAAATGTAAAATCGAATCTCTTCCGGCATTGAGCATTGGCCAAAGCACGTAGGATCCGAGCGGTGTCACAAACAGTACCAAAAAGACGATAAAGCCGTAGCTTTCCGCTTGCGTCATCTTGGCACGCGCCCCCGGTGGGACAAGATCTTCAATAATACGATAGCCGTCGAGCGGCGGCAGCGGCAGCAGATTAAATAAAAACAGAACGAGGTTCAGCTGTATCCAGATTGAAAAGAACTGGTCCAGTCCTGTACTGAATGCCGCAAGCAGTTCCATTCCGTAAGCATGCATCAACACTAACAAAGAGAAACCGATAAACGCAAGAATCAGGTTACTGATCGGCCCGGCAATGGATACGAGTACGCCGGCCAGACGAGGTTTCTTAAAGAAACGGCGATTGACGGGAACAGGGCGAGCCCATCCAAAGCCGGCCACCAGGATCAAAATGGTTCCGAACGGATCAAGGTGTTTGATAGGATTCAGCGTCAGTCTTCCTTCTTTTTTCGCCGTATTGTCACCAAATTTATATGCGACATAGGCGTGAGCGAGTTCATGCATTGTAAACGAAACAATTAAGGTAATGACCAGATATGGCATTAGAGACAACGGGTAATATAAAAAACGGTCCAAGTGAGATGATCCCTCTTTCTAAAAATGCAAGAATTTACTTTATTCAGTATACTATAAGAAGCCTCTTTTCCTAAAGAGAGGAAACGATATAAAGGAGGATTCACACCTATGCCATACGTAACCGTCAAAATGCTTGAAGGCCGTACAGACGAGCAAAAACGCAATCTAGTTGAGAAAGTAACAGAGGCCGTGAAAGAAACGACCGGTGCCTCTGAAGAAAAAATTGTTGTCTTTATAGAAGAAATGAGAAAAGACCATTACGCGGTCGCAGGCAAACGCCTCAGCGATATGGAATAATCTGATATAAAGCCGGCGCTTCGCAAGCCGGCTTTTTCATCTCTATTTCGTCATTTTTTCAATAATAGCTAAAAACGCTGCCTTCTCTTCGGCAGTCAAACGTTCAAACATGCCGTCAATCAGCTGCTGGCGATTTTGAATCATCTGAAGAGCCGCTGCCTGCCCCGATTCAGAAAGCGTAATCCAAACGGTCCGGCGGTCATTGTTATTTCTGGATCTCTTAATAAACCCTTCCTGCTCTAAGTGATTCAGAGCGGTTGTGGTGGCAGACGGAGACAGCGTGACCTCTTTTAGAATGTCCTTTATGGTGCAGCTCCCGTGTCGATATATAATCCGCAGAATAAATCCTCTTACATTATTCACATGTTTCGGAACTGTGGCTTCATCTAATAGTTTCGTGCTTTTCAAATATTTTGTTAGTGCGTGATCCAGCAAATTTGCTTCCAGTTTGTCATGATCCATGTAGATTTCCCCATTTCGAGATGCATTCATAACATACGAACGATATGATTACTTATTATTTTACTGATACCAGATAGGGAAAGTCAAAAAAGCAAACAGCGAATTCGCAACTTTTCTCCTACATGCTTCGATTTTTCACCTGTTCGACAATATTCTCTTTAAATACCTGAAAAGGAACTTGTTCACTCTTCTGATGTCCGAATTGACGGACGTTTACCGCCTTTTCACTCACTTCCTGATCCCCAAGCACCAGCATGTACGGGATTTTCTGCATCTGTGATTCTCTGATTTTGTAGCCAAGCTTTTCATTGCGTTCATCGATATTGACTCTTATCCCGAGCCGCTTTAGCTCAGACTGCACCTTTTCGCAGTAGTCCATATGAACGTAAGAAACCGGTATAATTTGGACCTGCACCGGCGCAAGCCAGACTGGAAAAGCTCCGCCAAAATGCTCGATCAGAATGCCGAAGAAACGGTCAATTGAGCCGAATACCGCTCTGTGAATGACGACGGGACGAACCTTTTCATTGTGCTCATTAATATATGTTAAATCAAATTTTTCCGGCATTTGAAAATCAAGCTGGATTGTGGCGCATTGGTGGCTCCGCTTCAGAGCGTCTTTAATATGAAAATCGATTTTCGCTCCGTAAAACGCTCCATCCCCTGCGTTTACTTCATAAGGAAGACCCAGATCCTCAAGGACGTGTTTCAAGGCGTTTTCAGACATTTCCCACACGCTGTCTTCACCTGATGAATCCTCCGGGCGAGTGGAAAGTTCAACCGTATACTCGAAACCGAATGTGCGGTATACCTCGTCAATCAGCCGAATGGCTTCTTTGATTTCACTCTCGATTTGATCTTCCCGAACAAAGATATGTGCGTCATCCTGGCAGAACGTCCGGACGCGGAGCATTCCGTTTAGAGCACCGCTGTATTCATGGCGGTGCACCTGGCCGAACTCCGCCATACGAATCGGCAGATCCCGATAAGAGTACAGGCTGTTTTTAAAGATGAGCATATGGCCGGGACAATTCATCGGCTTCATTGCAAATGCAGTATCATCTACTTCTGAAAAATACATATTGTCGCGATAATGGTCCCAGTGCCCTGACTGCTCCCATAGCCGCTGATTCATCATAAACGGTGTACGCACCTCGGCGTAGCCGGCATTTGTTTGCAGCTCACGCGAAAAGCGTTCCAGCTCATTGCGGACAATCTGCCCTTTTGGCAAATAAAACGGCATTCCCGGGGCTTCTTCCGAGAACATAAACAGCTCTAATTGTTTTCCCAGCTTGCGGTGATCCCGTTTCGCTGCTTCTTCCAGCATATGCAGATGCGCCTCAAGATCTTTTTTCTTTTGAAACGCAACACCGTACACCCGCTGAAGGACTTCATTTTGGCTGTCTCCTCGCCAATAAGCACCTGACACCCGTGTTAATTTGAACGCCTTGATCATTCCTGTTGAAGGAAGATGCGGCCCGCGGCACAGGTCAACAAATTCTCCCTGCTGATACAGCGTCATTTTCTCCCCGCGCGGAATGTCTTTCAAAATTTCCAGCTTAAACGGCTCGCCTTTTTCTGCAAAAAGCGCTTCAGCCTCCTCGTAAGAAACCTCTATTCGCTTGATATCCATATTTTCGTTTATAATATGCTTCATCTCTTTTTCGATGGTCTCTACATCTCCGGAAGTCAGACTCCGATCAAGCTTCATATCATAATAAAATCCGTCTTCAATGACAGGCCCTATTCCCAAAGATACTTCGCCGTACAGCCGTTTCACTGCCTGAGCCAGCACATGCGCTGATGTATGGCGAAGCACCTGCAAGCCTTCTGGAGAATCCAGTGTGATAATTGAAAGCTCAGCATCTTCCTCCAGCTTGAAGCTGACATCAACGAGCCGGCCATTAACCTGTCCCGCTGCTGCTTTCTTTTCCAAACTGGAGCTGATGGACGCAGCCGCCTCTTTGACTGTAGTGCCTTTCGGATATTCCTTTACCTGTCCGTCCGGAAGCTGAATACTAACATGTTTACTCATTTCAAACACTCCTTATTAATTGTTGTATATAAAAAAACACACCCGTCCCTCTGTAAGGGACGAGTGTGTGATTAACCCGTGGTTCCACCCAAGTTCCCAACGAACTTTCATGTTCATCGGCTCGGTGCTGTAACGCAGCATAAACGGCATTGGATACTGACTGTTCCCCAACGCTGCTCCAAGGCGGTAAATGATATTCCTAAGCTGGGAAGCTCGCACCTTTCCTTCCCTCTCTGAAAACCGTAAATATCATTCATGTCCTTTTCATCGCATTTCTATATGTATATAAAAAAACACACCCGTCCCTCTATAAGGGACGAGTGTGTGTGATTAACCCGTGGTTCCACCCAAGTTCCCAACGAACTTTCATGTTCATCGGCTCGGTGCTGTAACGCAGCATAAACGGCATTGGATACTGACTGTTCCCCAACGCTGCTCCAAGGCGGTAAATGATATTCCTAAGCTGGGAAGCTCGCACCTTTTCTTCCCTCTCTGAAAACCGTAAACATCATTCATGTCCTTTTCATCGCATATATTGACTCATATAAAAAAACACATCCATCCCTCGCAAGGGACGAATGTGTTAAAATTCGTGGTTCCACCCAAATTCCCAACAAACATACATGTTCGTCGGCTCGGTGCTGTAACGCAGCATGACGGTATCAGATACTTAATTTCCCCGATACGGCTCAAAGGCGGTAAGCTGCTTTCTCTGCGTTAGGAAGGTTTCAGCTGATCCTTCCCTCTCTGGAAACCGTAAAAAGCATCTCGTGTCCTTATCAGTGCCTGTTTGAATAATTTCATATATCTTACTATATATTCCTTGAAAAGACAATGGACGATTTTAAGATGATGCGGAAGCGGACGTTTCTTTATGAAAAGTCAGAAACCGCCACACAAGGAATGCGGCCAGACTGTATGCCGCGCCCATCATCAAAAACGTAAACCCAGCTCCGGTGTACCAAGTGGCGGACAGATGAATGACCACTCCGGAAACCGCTACGCCAACCAATGCCCCGATTTGCCGGTTGGCATTTAAAGCTGCTCCTGCGATATTGGCATGCTCCTGTCCCGCTGTCTTCATAATCACAGCCGTCATGGCAGGAACCGTAATGCCAACACCAAGATTCATGGCAGATGTCAGAACCGCAAGCTGCCAGTAAGGCAAATCCGGAGAAACCATGACAAATAACAGCAATGCCATGATGCAGCTGACAGCCATTGAAACAAACATAAGAAGCCCCGCTTCAAAACGGTTCGCCAGCCGGGCAAACAGCAGATTTCCGACCACAAAGACAGCCATCATCGGCAATAGTTCGACTCCCGCTAAAAAGGAACTTGCGCCTCTTGCTTCCTGCAAAAATAGACTTAGCATAAACATACCGCCGAAAAGAGCAAAATTCAGCAAAAACCCAACGAACTGCGCTGCCGAGAAACGTCCATTCTTATATAATGACGCAGGAAGAATAGATGTTGCCGAAAAAATTTCTCTCAGAAGAAAAAGCACAAACGCCAAAACCGCCGCAGCGAAAGCACCGAGAATGGTGAGCGAACTCCAGCCTATTGAAGCGCCCTGTATCAGCGCAAATGAAAGAAATCCGAGAGCCGCCATTCCAAGCAGATGCCCTGTGATATTCACCCGGCTGCCATTTCCCGGGAAACTGCTGAGCGTTCGATAGGCGCAAATAAGCGCCGCAACCCCTAATGGCACATTGATCAGAAAAATACTCTGCCACCCTGCGGCATTCACCAGAACACCGCCGATAAAAGGCCCCAGTCCGGAGGCGGCGGAGACGAGAGCGGCCCACAAGCCAAACATTTTGGCCCGCACCCGTTCATCGGGGTAAGAGGCAGCCAAAAGGCTGAGTGAACTCGGCATAAACAAAGCCGCGCCAAGTCCCTGCAACAGTCGACCTGCGATCAGCATTTGGCCATTTGCTGCTACAGCGCATAGACATGAGGCAAGAACAAAAACGCCCAAACCCAGCATATAAATGGTCTTTGAGCCGTAACGGTCAGCCAGCGCACCGCCGGCCAGCAGAAGCGAAGCAAATGTAAGCATGTACCCGTCTACAACCCACGTCACACCTGAAAGTGAAAGGGAAAGAACGTTTTTCATATCAGCAATTGCAACATTCACCACGGTTACATCAAGCGTAGCCATGAGAAAACCGAGAGCGAGCACGATTAACACTGAGATGCCTGTTGATCCTGATTGATGCAAAGGCCCGCTGTTTTTCATTGCCATTGCCCTTTCAGCTGATGATGTACCCAATCATCAATTTTTTCGAGGTCATAAAGCTCCCCGATTCTGTTCATGACACCCTGCAAGGTTTCTTCCTTCATGAGCGAAGCCCATTTATCCTCAATATCCCCCATTACCGTCTCCAGCACACAGGGATTTCCGCTCTCAAATACAGATGGCAAAAGGCCTTTTCCTTGATACATGGAACCTCTTCCTTCAACAGCTTGATAGACATCATAGAGGGTAATATCCGTCAATGGCTTCGTAATCGTAAAGCCTCCCTTCGTACCTGGTATGGACTCTGCCAAACCAGCCTGCACCAAAGTTCTCATCAGCTTTTTCAGATAAGACGGAGACATGTGCAAGCGCTGGCTGATCGCCTCTGATGTTAAAGAAGCCTGCACGGGCAGCCGTGACAGTAACAAAAGCACAGAAACTCCCTGCTCCATTCCCGATTTCATTTTCATTATGTTCCCTCCTGGTTTATTATGGATAACTATTATCCACAATAGATCCATTAGCAGGTTTTGTCAATAAAAAAAGCAAAAGAAACGATTCATTTCTTTTGCTTGGTATGGTTAACAAATCTGCTTCAGCTCTTCTATGTATTGAAGCGCTTCGTCATATTCTTCATTGGTATACTTTTGCTTGCTTTTGATGGTAAATACCTTCTCTTTCTTTTCCTCAGCCTCAAGCCCGTCAAAGTAAAGAATCGTGGAGACCAGCTCTAAAAACCGTGATGAACGGTTGTTTACACTGTCAATATAGTGCTTGATATCAGGCATATCAAGATCGGCGTGGTCTAAAAACGCGGAGCCCGTCTCTGTCAGCGAATAACGGTATTGAAAGTAGCCGCCCTTTTTTTCCTTTACCTCATGCAGGAATCCAAGGTTGCACAGCTCTTCAATTTGGAGCGTCAGTTCCTCCGAATACGGCCCGTAAAAGTGAAAATCATATTTCTCATAGAAAGGAAACTGCATTTTCTTCGCAATATAAATCATTTTTTGCAGCTTCTTTCGCCCGATGATTTCTCCAGAATCCGAGAACACCTTCATCAGTTTTGCATGTTCTTTCAACAAATTCCCGACATCTCCTTTTTCCTTCTTTACCAATTTCTATGTCAGTCCCAGCAGCTGCCGGATTTTCATTTTCGCTTCCGGGTGTTCAGAGCCGTCATAAATCAGGTCCTTCGGATAGTACAGCTTGTGGTCCGTCCGCCGCTTACCGGAGATGGATTCCACAATGGCCGACTGTCTGGACAGCTCTTTGATTTGACCGTTTTGCGTCAAGAGATGGATCGGCAAACGCTCCTCTTCCTCTCCTGGACGGTAAAAATCGTATGGCAGATCTGAAGAAGAATCCACGACCAAATAATAGCTCGGATCGATTCCAGCCTCTTTGAATAATGAGGTCAGCTCAAAATAGGCCGACATCTCTTCATTCGGATTAAATTCAACGTATTGGAACAGCTGGCGGTTAATGAATCTGCGGCACAAATCGGATAAAATCGGGTCTTCTTCATCCTCCCATGCCTGGAAATAATACAAAATAATAGATTCATCCAGCCTCAAATAATCCTCCAGCGTCAGTTTCCCTTCAAAAATAGAATAGAAATGAACCGGAGCATGAGTGAACACATAACCTTCATCATGGAGCTGCTTCGCTCTGTGGAGAATCTTCGTTAAAATAACCTCCGCACTTCTCGTCACAGGGTGGAAATAGACCTGCCAGTACATTTGGTAGCGGCTCATAATATAGTCTTCTACAGCGTGCATTCCGCTTTGTTTAATGACGATTTGATCCTCACGCGGGCGCATCACCCGGAGAATCCGCTCCATGTCAAAATGGCCGTAGCTGACGCCCGTATAGTAAGCGTCGCGCTGCAGATAATCCATGCGGTCCGCGTCAATCTGACTCGAAATCAGGCTGACCACTTGTTTGTTTTTATATGTTTTGGCAATGACTTCAGCAACATCCTGCGGGAAACGCGGGCTCACCTTTCTGAGCACCTGATTAACCTCTGTGTCTCCCAAAATGATATCTCTTGTAAAATCTTCGTGGTCAAGATGAAAGACTTTTTCAAATGAATGCGAGAACGGCCCGTGCCCGAGATCATGAAGCAGCGCCGCGGACAAGCAGAGTTCGCGCTCACTGTCATCCCATTCAGGACGGCCTTTAAAGACATCATCAACCATTCTCCTGACAATTTCGTAGACACCGAGAGAATGGTTGAACCGGCTGTGCTCAGCGCCATGGAACGTCAAATACGTCGTGCCGAGCTGCTTGATTCTGCGGAGACGCTGAAATTCGCGGGTTCCGATCAGATCCCATATCAGCTTGTCCCGTACATGAACATAGCGGTGCACCGGATCTTTAAACACTTTTTCTTCTGATAATTTTCCATTTGGATACGCCATCGTCATTCCCTCTTTTTTTTAGCCGTGTTTCTATTATATCGACTCTATTCTTTGAAAACATCCTTGAATTTGTCCGGCGATTTGTTCCATCTTTCCGAAAATCACATGATGTGAAGCAAAAAAGCCTGACCAGAGGGCCGAGGCTATGAAAAAATATGTTTTTACTTTTTTAATTTCTTTTTCACTTTGTCAATCAGCTCATCCTCTGTCGGAGCTGACAGCGGGCGATTGTTTACAAAAGCAAACGATTTTTTCCGTCCGGGCCCGCAATAAGATTGGCACCCTACCTCAACCTTTGCGTCCGGGTCTACTTCTTTTAAACGCGGCAGCAATGTTTTGATATTAGTGGCTTGGCAATCATCACACACTCGAAATTCATTAGCCATGACGTACGCTTCCCTTCATTTCTATGTTCATCTATATTTTAAACCTAAAATCGCTTTGTCGAAAAAATCACATCACTCCTCATTGTACAAGGATTCGACTGTTCCTGCAAGCCGCTTCAGCCTCCGTATCTCCTATTCTTCCAGCCAATTTGTATAAATATTTTCCAATCTGGACATTCTAATATCATGAAAAGAAAAATGGGAGTTGAGATAAATGACAAAACAGCGCCAGGACGCTTGGTCAGAAGAAAATGATTTGCTTTTAGCCGAAACCGTGCTTCGGCATGTAAGAGAAGGCAGCACTCAGCTGAATGCCTTTGAAGAGGTCGGCGATAAATTAAATCGGACGTCCGCAGCCTGCGGATTCAGATGGAACGCGGTGGTGCGCCATCAATATGAAAAAGCGCTTCAGCTTGCAAAAAAACAGCGAAAACAGCGCATGAGAGCCCTCGGAAACGGGCAGCCAGCGAAGAAAAGACTGCTATATCAGCCTCCTGCGGTTGATCCCGAAACAATTCAAGAAACTGCAGTGCAGGAGGAGCAGGTGAAACCTGAAACCCCGACTGCCGAAAATGAGAAGCAGGCTTTGATGTCAGGCGAGCACATGCCTTTTGTGGATGACAGCTTTAAGGAAGAGTTAGCTAGTCTATCACACTTATTGTCTCCTCAAACGTCTGCGCCTGAGATGACGATGAATGATGTCATCAGATTCCTGCAGAATTACGAAGGCAATCATGAGCAATCCTCAGCTTTAAAAATGGAAAATGAGCGTTTAAAGAAAGAAAATCAAGAATTACAAAGCAAAACAGAACAGCTGGAAGCAGAAGTTCAAAAACTTGAAAAAGATCAAAAAACGATCCAGGAAGATTATGAAACCTTGGTAAAAATCATGAATAGAGCCAGAAAACTAGTTTTATTTGAAGATGATGAACATGCCTCTCCGTCCTTCAAAATGGACCGGAACGGAAATTTAGAAAAAATGGCGGAATAGCTTTTAAAAACCCCAAAACGATGTCCTGTTTTGGGGTTTTGCCATTAAAAAATCCCCTTTTCCTTTTAGAAAAGAGGATTTTCTGTTTTTGCGGCGGCTCCGTTATTCTTGTAAAATGAGCCCAAGCTTATGCTAATCTATTAAGACACATGAGCCGCTTCAGCTGGCTTTTGCTTGCGAGGCGCCCCTGAAATGACCAGAAGCCCTAACATCATCAGCACGATGCCGAGCCATGAGGAAAGAGAAAGCATTTCACCTATGAAAAACACACCCAGCAATGAGGCGGTCAGCGGCTCAGCCAGAGACAGTGTAACCGCTGCCGAAGCCGGAACGCCGGTGAGCCCTTTTGCAAACAAAAAGTAGGCCGCGCATGTCGCAATTACCCCGATATAAAGGCTCGTTCCCCATCCTTTTGGGGTCAGCATCCAAGAGAGATCCGACTGCCACAATAGCGGCATCAGCAATATGGCGCTGAGCATAAAGACAACAGCTGAGGTAGCTCTCGGCGGCTGTGTTTTCATCATTGATTTACTGATCAAGGTATAACCCGCAAAAGATGCACCTGCTCCAATCGCCATGAGAACCCCTGACACATCAATCCGAACATTGGAGCCGTCTGAAAACAGGAGCCAGCATCCCGCCAAAGCCAATACAGTTGCAATCCACCAGGAATTTCGCGGACGTTTTTTCAAAACGGCCCACTCTAAGCTCCCGGCAATAATAGGCGCACTGCCGATGGCAATCACTGTCCCAACCGCAATCCCTGTTTCTTTTACGGCGGTGAAAAAAAGCGGCTGATAACAGGCCATACAAATCGCTGCTAAAAACACGGGCGGCCAAGACCAATTTTTCACGTGAAGCTCTCGGCTGATCCAGACCACAAGAAGCATGGCGCTGCCGCCTACCAATAATCTGACCGCTCCGAATGCCAGCGGAGTGGCGCTTTCTGGAGCCAGCGCCTGAACAGTGCCGGTTGTTCCCCAGAAAAAAGCCGCGATCAGCACAAACAGGCTGTAAACATTCCCTTTCATTTGCCTCTCCCCTTTGTATGCAGATGCTGCTGTTATTTTATCGCTTTTTTTGCTGTAATTGTTTTCTGTTTATAAGAAAGATTTATCTGAAAACAAGATGATAGGCGAAAAAAAAGCATGCCAGCCGTATCGGCTGACATGCAAATGGCGTTCATCCAAACACCTTTTCATTCCGTTCTGCCATCCGGACAAGATTTTTCTCAAATTCCAATTCCTCGTCAATGGACAGTCCGGCTGAGTAGAGGTGGGTGCTTAACGCTTTTAATTCCGTAAGCAAAGCAAGCATTAAATCCTGTACGGAGATATCGGTATGCAGAAGCTCACTTAACGATGCCATGGTTTCCGGACGTATATCCGGGTAGACGCCTTTTTTGTCGTTCTGTTTATCCTTCAGGGCGGCTTGATAGAATCGTCTGATCAGATCTGCCCTCTCGCTGCCGCTTTTATCTGCACAGAGATAAATTTGAACGGCTGCACCGCCGCGAAGACGTCTTTGAGAAATGCCGGCGAACTTTTTGCCGTCAATGCTGAGATCATAGCTGCCTGGACAATAGGAGCCCTCAATTTCATAGGCTTCAATCTTTGCCCCGTACGGCTTAAGCATCCGTTTCATCAGTTCCACCATTGCTTCGTATCCTCTGTCTATATCGATGCCCTTCTTTTGGTCCTCGAATATGAGAGAAATATTTAAAACGCCTTCATCCAAAACAACAGCAAGACCGCCGGAATTGCGGACGATGACGCGGTATCCCTCATTTTCCAGCAGGGCAATGCCGTCCTGCAAAAACGGGAGCCGCGTATCCTGAATACCGAGGACAATCGTGTCGTGGTGAACCCAAGAGCGTGCTGTCGCCGGCGACACGCCTTTTCCTACAGAGGCGCACAGCGTATCGTCCATAGCGAAGGATTGCTTCGCGTCAAATAAAGGGCCGAGACTGGATTGGTCAATGACTCTCCATGTCGGCTGCATCAGTAAATCAATCGGTTGGTTTGCCATCTATGTAAAACCCTTTCATGTTAGGCTTATGAACGAAACCTATTATATCATTTCACCCGTGATGATTGAAAATTGCTTTTCAGCATCGTAATGAAAATTTCTTTATTTTTTGTATTCTCCATGAGAGGAGAATGAATGTAAGACAGCTTGCGTTTTAATGAGAAATCTTTAATGTGGAGAATTGAAATGTCACGGTGGATCAAATCCTTATGCAGCACGCTTCTTGATAAGACCGATAAACCCATGCCGCTGATCACCGCTTCTTTTACACCTTGATTGCTGCTGATGGTGAACATCGACTTCGGCCGCAGTCCGTTCGTGCTGAGCACATGATCGAGATATTCCCTTGTGCCGGAGCCTTTTTCCCTTGTCACCCACGCTTCATTTTGCAAATCGCTGATTGAAATGTCTCTTTTTCCGGCAAACGGATGCTGGTTTGGCGCTGCGATGCACATTTCATCCTCCATAAACGGTTCAATGTCCAGTTCATTCTCGTCCGTATGTCCTTCAATCAGCCCGATATCAGCCTGAAGCATTCGGACACGTTCGCTTACCTCCTTTGTATTGCCAATCATGACGTCCAGATTCAGCTCAGGATACAGCTTTTGCAGCTGGGCAAGAAGCGGCGGAAGAATATACTCTCCGATTGTAAAACTGGCGGCTATTTTCAATTCACCTTTTACATAATGATGGTGCGCGTAAATTTCAGCCTTGGCCTGCTCGTAGAGAAATACCATTTGCTTTGCCCTTTGATACAAAATGTCCCCTGTCGGTGTTGTCGTAAAATGCTTCGGCGACCGATTCAGCAGAGCCGTTTGAAATTCTTTTTCAAGATTTTTAATATGCAGACTGACGCTGGGCTGGGAAATCATCAGCTTTTCTGCTGCTTTTGTGAAGTTTTTTTCTTCCACCACCGCGATAAAGGTTTTCAGCACGTCGTAATACAAAGGCCCCACCCCTGTCATGAATAAGATTTATAATGATAATCAGTTTTCTTTATTTTACTCATATCATCTGTCCTGGTAAAGAAGGCGCAAAAAAAGCAGCCCTCTGCGAGAGAGCTGCCATCGCTTTTCTTACAGTGCTTGTGCCGCTGTAATTAATGCAAGATTGTAAACATCTTCAGCGTTACAACCTCTTGAAAGATCGTTAACAGGCATATTTAAGCCTTGCAGGATTGGTCCTACAGCTTCAAAGTTGCCTAAACGCTGAGCAATTTTGTAGCCGATGTTTCCTGCTTCCAAGCTTGGGAATACGAATACGTTCGCGTCTCCTTTGATCTCGGAATCCGGCGCTTTTTTCTCAGCTACAGATGGAACGAATGCAGCGTCAAATTGGAATTCGCCGTCAAGCGTTAATTCAGGCGCTTTTTCTTTCGCGATTTTCACAGCATCCGCTACTTTTTCTGTTTCATCAGATTTTGCTGAGCCTTTTGTAGAGAAGCTGAGCATTGCTACGCGAGGATCAATGTCGAACATTTTTGCCGTATTGGCGCTTTCGATTGCGATTTCTGCAAGATCTTGGCTGTCAGGTGCAATGTTGATCGCACAATCTGCGAATACGTACTGCTCATCGCCGCGTGCCATGATAAAGACGCCTGAAGTCTTTTTCACGCCTTCTTTTGTTTTGATGATTTGAAGAGCCGGACGGACAGTGTCGGCAGTTGAATGAGCCGCTCCGCTCACAAGACCCGCTGCAAGGCCTTTGTACACAAGCATTGTGCCGAAGTAGTTCTCGTCTAAGAGCGCTTTTCGAGCCTGTTCTTCTGTTGCTTTGCCTTTGCGGCGTTCCACGAATGCCTGTACAAGATCTTCCATGCCTTCATATGTATGAGGATCATAAATATCAACGCCGTCAAGCGTCACATTCAGTTCTTTTGCTTTTGCTTGGATCTCATTTTCATTGCCGATCACAATTGGATTCAGCACTTTATTGTCTGCAAGCTTGCTGACCGCAACTAAAATACGTTCGTCCAAGCCTTCAGGAAATACAATTTTAACGCCTTTTCCAGCTACTTTTTCTTGCACTGTTGAAAATAAATCTGCCACAATAAACCCTCCTCAAAAAGTTACAAAAACGCTTTCTTTTACTAGCATACTCTTCTTCCAGTCAAATTCAAACAGCCAACTTTTATTATAGCGCTTTCATCAAAAAATCTTATTTTTCTAACTAATTTAAGCAACTGATTCTTTCCTTATATGTTCTCTTATTTTTGAGGAGATATACGAATCGGATGTTCAAGGTTTCTCCACAGTAGAATCGGATAAACTATGATATAGTGAAGGCATTAACGAAAAGATAATAGGAGTGAAGATAAATGAGTGAACAGCAAATGACAAATGAAGCGGCAAAAACGCTGGACGGCTGGTATGCGCTTCATGATTTCCGCACAATGGACTGGACTTCCTGGAAGCTGCTGTCCAGTGATGAGCGCCAGTCTATCATTCATGAATTTACAGGATTGCTTGAAAAATGGGGAGTCGCCCAAAAAGAAGGGAAAGGCTCACAAACCCTTTACAGCATCGTTGGCCAAAAAGCTGATTTTATGCTGATGATTCTTCGCCCTACAATGGAAGAATTAAATGAAATTGAGCTCGAATTCAACAAATCAAGACTTGCTGAGTTCACCATTCCGGCTTACTCCTACGTGTCAGTTGTTGAACTGAGCAACTATTTGGCGAGCGGCGACGGCGACCCGTATGAAAATCCGCATGTACGTGCGCGCCTTTACCCTGAACTGCCGGAATCAAAATATGTATGCTTCTATCCAATGGATAAAAGAAGATCCGGCAATGACAACTGGTACATGCTTTCTATGGAAGAACGAAGAAACTTGATGAGAAGCCACGGCTTAATCGGACGCAGCTATGCTGGCAAAGTGAAACAGATCATCACAGGTTCAGTCGGCTTTGACGATTACGAATGGGGCGTTACGCTGTTCAGTGATGATGTGCTTCAATTCAAAAAGCTTGTATATGAAATGCGTTTTGACGAAGTCAGCGCGCGCTACGGCGAATTTGGCTCGTTCTTTGTGGGCAACCGCCTTTCGCTTGATACACTTCCTCAATTCCTATATGTATAATTTCTCCTCCCGCCGCAGCTGGCGGGAGTTTTTCGATTCCTCTTTGTCAGAATTTAAATAAAATTTGCTATTTTCTCCGTTTTTTTTTACGATGTAGATAATAATCCAATTTTTTCAAAGGGGTGCAGTTATTTGTCAAAACGAACCGCATTTATTATGGGAGCCAGTCAAGGGATCGGTAAAGCAATTGCTCTGAAATTAGCAGACCAGCATTTTACCGTCGTCATCAATTCGCGAGTCTTGGACAATATTGAACCTGTCAAAGAAGACATTTTGGCCAAGCATCCTGAAGCGAGTGTCATTGTCCTTGCGGGTGATATGTCTGACCAGCAAACGAGAGAGGAGATTTTTAAAGAAATTGAATCTCAATGCGGACGGCTTGATGTTCTGATTAATAATATCCCGGGCGGCGCGCCTGACACATTTGATAACTGTAATATAGAGGATATGACGGCCACGTTCACACAGAAAACCGTTGCCTATATTGACGCTATCAAGCGTGCCGCCTCTCTGATGAAACAAAACGAGTTTGGCAGAATCATCAACATTGTCGGAAATCTGTGGAAAGAACCCGGCGCCAATATGTTTACAAACAGCATGATGAATGCCGCTTTAATTAACGCCAGTAAAAATATTTCCATTCAGCTTGCTCCTCACAATATTACTGTCAACTGCCTGAATCCTGGTTTTATCGCTACAGACCGTTACCATCAATTTGTGAAGAATGTGATGGAAAAGAACAGCATATCCAAACAAGAAGCCGTAGAACAGATTGCTTCTGGCATCCCGATGAAACGGGTCGGATCAGCCGAAGAAACCGCAGCGCTCGCCGCGTTTCTCGCTTCCGAGGAAGCCTCCTATATCACCGGGCAGCAAATTTCTGCTGACGGCGGCAGCATGAAAAGCATATAAAAAAATCCCGCTTTTTAGCGGGATACTTCTTCTAATGAGGCAAACGGCAGGTTCAGCTTTTGAATCCGCATGACAAATTCCCGCAGATCCTCCTGCTTCGATACCATTGATATTCTGACATGACGTTTTCCGTTGCTGCCGAAAATCTCGCCCGGCGTTACGACAACATGGGCCTGCTCCAGCAGGTAGTCAGAGAATTGATGAGAAGACTCAAACATTTTTGGAATTTCAGCCCATACATAAAATGTTCCTTTTGGTTTTTCTATCTTCCAGCCCAGTTCTTTTTCACATAGCTCCGTAAAAAAGTCAATCCGTTCCGCATAGATGCGTTTCAAGCGATCTGTTTGTTCCGGATCTCCAGACAGCGCCGCACTGGCCGCCTGCTGCAGTCCGCCGAACATGCCGACAAAGACGTGATCCTGAAATTCATTGACCGCTTGAATGATCTTTTCATTTCCGACGGCAAACGCCATTCTCCAGCCGGCCATGTTAAATGTTTTTGAAAACGAATAAAGCTCCGCGCCCACAGTTTTTGAGTCCTCCGCCTGCAGGAAGCTGGCCGGTTTTTTATCAAACTCAAATGCGCCGTACGCAAAGTCATGGATCAAATGAATCTGGTGCTCTTTTGCAAATGCGGCCGCTTTTGCATAAAAAGCCGCATCCGCCACAGCTCCCGTCGGGTTATTCGGATAGTTCAAAAACATCAGCTTCGCTTTTTGTAACACAGCGGGATCTATTTTCTCAAAGTCAGGCAGATAGCCGTTTTCTGCGTGCAGCGGCATTTCGTGCAGCTCTGCTCTTGCCATTGTAATACCCGAAAGGTATTCAGGATAGCCCGGGTTCGGGACCAAAGCGATATCTCCCGGATTGAGCAGGCATTGTGTCAAAACATACAAGCCTGCTTTTCCCCCGCCAAAGAGCGCCACTTCTGTTTCAGGATTGATTGTCACTCCGTATTCTCTTTTATAGAAAGCGGCAATCGCTTCCTTCAGAAAGGGATAGCCTCTGAATGGCCCATACCCGTGGAAAGAAGGGTTCACAGCCGCCTCCTGCAATGCCTGCACGATATGCGGCGGAGTAGGAAGGTCAGGGTTCCCCTGTCCAAGATTAATGACTTGCGCCCCCGTTTTTTCCATTTCTTTTACCTTTTGAAAAACGAGAGAAAATTCTTGCCTTGGAAGTGTCTTGATGACGTCGGACGGTGTTATTTCCATCTGAAAGACTCCTTATAAGTGAATTTGCTCAGTTTTTTTATCCCGTTCCAAAAAAGACTTGTTCACCAGCTTTGTATGCAAAAACAAACCGCTTACCATGATAACAATCAGCCCCATGATGACAGGAGCCTCTAACACGTTGATAAGCATGGAACCAATCGAAATGCACAAGCCAATGGACGCTTCAGCCACCGAAAAAATACGCCCTTGAATCTGGTTCGCCGCGTTTTCCTGAACTTTAACCTTTGCAAGCACTTCCCCATATTCCATGGCGATGAAAAAGAGAATGGCAGCAATGACAGATACAGCGAAAATGGGCGTGAATAAAAACAGCGCCAGCGAGACGATTGATAAAATGGTAAAGTACATCAAGCCTTTATTGTTGTTAAAGCCCCACTTGCTGACAAGCGCCGCTCCGATGAAACCGCCGAAGCCGATGCAGAAGGTAAGGATAAAGTTGCCGATCTCCCCGTCACCCAAAAAGCGGCTGACAATCGGAAAATAGCTGTACACGATCCCCCAAAGCATTGCCATCGTAATCATCGTAAACATGGCGTTTAACACGAATGAATTGGTTTTGATTTCCTTCAGCCCTTCTTTAAAAGACTGAAAGGCTTCTTTTATATTTTCAGACTGAATCGGGACAAATTGCAGCTTAATTCGCCTGATAAAAAACGCTGAAACCAGGTATGTCACACCGTTAAAGGCAACAGCCATCTCTACAGACCCGGCTAACAGGAATAACCCTCCGGCGGCCGCCCCGACAATGATAGAAATGGTCGTGGCTTTAGCGAATAAGGTATTGATATTTTTAATATCTGATTCCAGAGAAGACATGACCGCGAGACGCGCCGGATTAAAAAATACGCCGCTCCCGTAAGAGACAAACAGCAGGGCCAGAAAAATCAGCGGATACTCGCCTTTTGGGAGAAAGGTGAGCCCCAAAAAGATGATGCCCCTGATGACATCCGTCCACAGCATAATTTTAATTCTGTCCAATCGGTCAACGAGCACCCCTAAAAACGGCTGAAACACCATCGGAATGCTTCTGACCGCGATGACTCCCGACGTCACCCAATAATCGTGATAATATGTAGACAAAATGAGCAGGGCCGGGAGAACACAATAGTCTCCCATAAACGAAAGCGCCTGCCCGTAAAGTAAGTATTTAGAATTTGGCTTTAACTGTTTCATACCGGCAGCACATACTTCGCAGTCAGCTGTGCATGCTGCTGGATGTGTTTAATTGAATCGGCTACATCCTGGGAATTGCTGCCTTTCAGTTCAAATGCGGCAATGGAATTGAAGGCTTCAAACAGGCTCAAATCAACAGACGTACCTGGTGCCGCAGCCGAGAAAGAAACAAGTTCCGTATCTCCCTTCAGCAGCCCGTCCGGAATGTTGATGGATTCAACGATCATATCCTCCGCCGCTTCAGGAAGCTGCCCGTTTTGTTTGAAATGCTCCGGGTACAAATGACAGTCGGCGATATAGCAAGGTTCTTGCTCCAGCAATCCATCCGGAAGATCGGCGTCTTTTCCGAAACAGAGAACATCCAGCAATAATTGCGCCATGTCGACGCCGAAGACCTTTTTAATATTCGGAATCATATTCCATCCGGCGAACCTGGCCGCAGACTCTATTAAACCGGCTTCTCTATTTTTCATTAACTTGATTTCTGTATGTGTCGCGCAGTTTTCCAGCCCAAGCCCTTCATTTGCTTTTTTGGCCGCTTCAATAATGATCTTTTTCGCTTCATCATCCAAGATGGACGGCGTGATATGCGATGTTTCCGTAAATCCGATTTGCGGTGTTTTGTCATGAATCGCGACTGGAACATATTCTCCGTCCGCCATGATCCCTTCTATGCTGATATAGTCGGAGTATCCCTCGGTTTGATACCAGTCCGGGTATTCACCCTGTAAAAACTCCTCCGCAATAAACGGGGCTTCAAACGTAACCGCCTTCGGCACATTAATGGATTTCAGGTAGTCATTCACTCTGTTAAACTCGGCTTCTGCTGTGTTGGTGTCCGTAATCAGCGTCACGCCGATTGAACTCGCCAAGTATGTCGGTTTTAAGATGAGCGGCGTGCCGATCTCTTTCAGCGCGGAGCGGAAATCTTCAAGGGTTGTGACCCGTTTGTTTTTGATTGTTTTGACCCCGGCTTTATTAAACGCTGCCCTCATTTTATTTTTATCTCTGGCATTTTCGGCAGCTTGTACACCCGCTCCTCTTAAGCCGAGACGTTTACAGGCTTTCGCCATCGGAGCGATGAATAATTCATTGTTTGTTGTGATGGCTTCCGCTCCAAACATTTCGGCAACCTTGACGATTTGCTCGACTACCTCTTCTTCGGGTTTGTCATGATCCTCATGCGCCCAGTAAATGGAATCGGGATGCTCGAAATCTGTGATACTCTGAAAATAATCTTTATCCTTTATGACCGCGACCGAGTATTTTTCAATAAGTGCCGCATGGGAAGCTGTAATGGCAAATGGTCTCGGAATAAAGCTGACCAGGTTATATTTTTCAGCAGCGCTTTGATAAAACATATGCGGCGGGCAGCCTCCAAGATCAGCGATAACCAAAACTGTTTTTCTCTCCATATGTAAAACACTCCTTCTCTCTCTATTGTGCGGTATATCCTCCGTCTGCGGTGATGGCGCTTCCGGTCATGTAGCTTGATAAATCAGAGGCTAAAAACAGCATAACGTTTGCTATTTCTTCAGGTTTTCCGAGTTTTAGCATCGGATTCACCTTCGCCTTTTCTTTCTTGATTTCTTCAAGTGTGCCTTCATTATTTTCCATAAAGGATTTCTCATTTAACGGCGTATCAATAATCCCCGGACATACACAATTAACGCGGATTTGATGTTTGGCGTAATCAACAGCCATTGACCTTGTCAGCTGCAACACGCCGCCTTTGCTGGCGTTATATGCCGGGATATCAGGCCATGCCACGACTCCGCCGACAGAGCACGTATTAATGATATTGCCCTTGCCGGCAGCCAGCATATGCTTGAGTGCGTGCTTGCTCATTAAAAACATGCCCGTCAGATTGACTTGGAGCACCTTATTCCAATCGCTCAGCTCCATCTCATGAATAGGCGCCACGATTTCGATCCCCGCATTATTAATTAAAATATCTAATCCTCCGAATGTATTGATTGCCGATTGAACAGCGTGCTGGCAGGCAGCTTCGTCTGTTATATCTGTTTGCACAAAGTGCAGCCGGTCATGATTTTCTTGCCGGACCATGACTTCTCCCTGTGCTGCATCAATATCCGCCACAACCACATTTGCCTGCTGGTTCAAAAAAGCTTGAACCGCGGCATAGCCGATGCCTGATGCGCCTCCTGTTATGAGGACGGTTTTATCGGTGAGGTTCATTATGATTCATCCGCCTTTATCTTTTTCGTTTTTGCTCTGTTGTAGCGCGGCGGAAAGAAGATGTTAATGGATTGAGATTCTTTTTCAGAACGGTTGATGGCACCGTGGTCTTCACGAGGTTCACAGAAATAGGCGGTGCCGAATGTCATATCTACTGTGCAGCCTTCAACGGTCATATCATATCCGCCGCCGATGCAGATGCCGATTTGTTCATTGCGATGTTTATGGAAAGGCATTTCGCCGCCGTTTCCAGGAATCTTGGCCAGCATAATTTCTATCCAATCCTCAACAAAGAACGTGACTTCCATGCCAGGCAATAAATCTCTCGTTTTGAAAATATTCAAAAAGTAATCTTCAGGACTTGTATACGTTTCATCAGCTTTATACCGTTTAATATCAATGGCAATGACTTCTTGGTCTGTTTCATTTCTTGCTCCGTGGGGCACATGCGGCGGCGCGATATATGCCGATTCCAAGGCTGTCATTTTTTTTGTGACGTCTCCGACAGTCATGGACAGCTCGCCTGAAACGACCATGCCGATTTGGACTTCCTTGTGCTGATGCGGTTCAACGTTCGTATGCGGCGGAACGTAAGACATTAGCACTTCAGTATCGCCGCGGACGGTGGAATACTGTCTCACTCCGTTCTCCCACTCTATTAATTTTGGTGTTGGGAAATAAATCTCCTTCACATCTTGTTCAGTTTTCATAATCACCGTCTCCTTTTCCGAATAATGACCAGCTCATAGGAATGCTTTTAAATGTCTTAACAAACTTGAGCCCGTATTTTTGTCTTGCCAGTTCATTGGTTAAAGCAATGTCAGAAAGACCTTCTTTTACTTTTTTTGCTGCGGCGCTGGTTGAGTTGACCAGCTCGAACCTGACGTCTTTCCGGGTAAAATATTTAATTAAATTGATAGGTGATGGGTGTGAAACAATAATAGATGTGTCAAGCATGTCGTCGCTGAATGTGAAATCAGGACGGACAGCCAGGCCGTACATCGGTGTATCGCACCTGAAGATTTGCAAAAGCTGCAAATCCGGCCTCATGTAGAAATGTTTAATGCCGTCATAAGCATGTGGAACGATGGTGTATTCCAGCGGGCTTTGAAGAGTCCTTTCGATGCATGATTCAAATGTATCATGCAAAGATAATTTACTGTTTAGCCCTTGGAGAAGAGTAAAATTAGAGATGAAATGTTTTGCTGCGTACTCACTGCTTGTCCCTTCTGGGCCGAGCGTGTTGACTGTAATCAGTTTTGATATTGAATAAGCTTTGTTTTTTGTCTGAATGCTATTATCCAATATAATCATGAGCACCAACCAATCTTTTAAATTTTAAGTAAATTTTATCCAGCGGAAATCGAACTGTCAACATTTTTTGAAAATACTGATAATTATTCCCATACAAACAGAAAAACCCTTAAGAAAGGGTTTTTTGTTATAGGAATTTAGAAACTTTGTTTATTGGGATAAGGAATGATCTGCTTTCTGCTCATGCTTTCCGTACTTTTTATATGCGAATACACTGAGCACAAAACCGAGCACTGTAATGATGGCGCAAATCATTCCGACAGCTGCATACCCGTATCCCACATATACAGGTCCCATCAAAGCAGAACCTAATGTCACAGCCAAATTTGAGGCAAGGCTGTAAAACGCCATAATTTTCCCGCGATGACGCTCTGAGCAATCACTCAAAATGGTGCTGAGCAGCGTCACCGTCAAGCTTTGCATTAACCCCCAGATGAATAGACTGATGATTAACAGAGGCATTGATGCGGGCGCATACGCGATACAAGCCAGCAGAACGCTGATGACCGCCAGCGCAATGATCAGAGAGCGCATTTTTCCAATGCGGTCGGCAATCTTACCTGTAAAGACACTCATGGAAAACCCGATGCCATAAATCATAATAAATAAGCCGGCAGCCGTATTGCCTCCGGTAAAAACGTCCTGTAGGTAAGAGCCTAAAAACGAATACATACCGTAAAAACCAATCATATTGCACAAAGTGATTATGATATAAACGGGAACACGCGGCACTTTAAGCGCGTCTCGAAATGTCCCCGCCGGCTCGTCTTTTTCCTCCTGGACGGTGTTTTTATTATCGTTATGGCGGCGCATTTCAAATAGGACGAGCAAAACAACAAGTGCACCCATCAAGGCGAAAATCCAGAATGTCCATCTCCAATGTAAGACGCCGCCTATAAATGATCCGATCGGCACACCGAAAATCAGTGCAAGCGACCAGCTTGATACGATCAGACCCATCACTTTCCCCCGATATGTATACGGAACACGATCCCCGACAACTGCGTAAGCGGTCGGGACAAACGCACCTGCCGCCAACCCTGAAAGCGCACGGCCTAAAAAGAAGAAAAAAATATTTTGCGCCAAAGCGCATATCACGGTTCCTATAATAAAGATCACGAGTCCCAGCATTAAACTCAGTTCTCTCGAGTATTTATCCCCTAAAGGCACCAGCAGCGGGGCACCGATAAAGATCATGATCCCATATATACTGATAGATAGCGCAAGCACGCTGACATCTGAGTTGAAGGCATCTGCTAAATCAGGCAGCAGCGGTGAAATGACAAGCTCTTCAGATCCAGCCGCAAATACGCCCATTGTTAAAGCCAGCGCAAGAAATAGCGGAAAATGATGTTTTGATTTGATGTGATTGTTTTGTTTACTGTTCATTCTCCCTTAACACCTCTTCCGGAATCTTAAAATAAAGTTGAATTATAGTTTAGCATCCTTTATTTGCAATTTACAATTCGAACGAAAATAATTTTCTTTTTATTATTTGCATTCAAATACGAATAAGGGATTTCTTGTTTCAAATTTAAAATAAAACAAAAACATATCCTGGGATATGCTATAGTAATGCATTTGTTAAGGCGGGTCAGGTGATGAATCAAGGTTATTCACAGTTAGCCCGATTTCGGGAGGATTCATCCTTCAATTTACTGACTGGTCAACTTTGTTTATCATGCTGGCAGGGACCGGGTGTCTTATTTTTGTCACGGTTCTGACCGCATTGCCTGAATCACTGCCTGAAAGCTGATCACATGTCGGCACTTGCTTGGCGACCGGGCGTTTATGGGTTTTGCTTTCAGCCAGGCCTATATCGGGACCGGCATGTTTGCGTATATTTCCGGTTCGCCGTTTATCCTGCAAAACATTTACGGTGTGTCGGCTCAGATGTTCAGCATGCCGTTTGCCATCAACGGCGCTCGCCGGTGTAGCCGGGGAAGAAAACGCGCGGCCGATGGCGTTGAGTATATTCGGCTTTGATGTGCTCGCGATATTGTCCTATGTGTTTCTTGTCAGACGTAACGCGTAAAAAAGCTCTCCGGTCTCCCGGAGAGCTTCTTCTATTGCGCTTCTGTTTGCTCTTTTTTCAGCGGTTCATTTTGTAAGCGTTTCTTGACGCTCAGATGATAGTACGCATAGCAGAAAATAATGATTGGTACACCGCAGTACAAGCCGATTCTTTGATCTGGGATGAATATAAGGCTTATCAATACGCATCCGTATAATACAAACCCAAGAATCGGCACCAACGGATAAAGAGGGGTTCTGAATTCCAGGTCGTTCACGTTTCCGCCTTCAGCGAGGAACCGCCTGCGAAAGAAAAATTGCGAGGCGCAAATGGACATCCACGCGACAACTGTCACCATGCCAGAGATTGATATACACCACAAATACACGGTTTCTGCAGCCATGACGCTAGTCAGCAGCGAACAGCCGGAAATCCCAATCGTAATCAGCAGGGCATTGATCGGCACCCCTTTTTTGGTCAGTCTCGTTAAAAGGGCCGGGCCCATTTTGTTAGTTGAAAGCGACCACATCATACGCGAGGCTGCATATAAACCAGAATTGGCAACAGATAAAATGGCCGTTAATATGACAAAGTTCATCATATCAGCCGCAAATGGGATGCCGATTTGATCAAGCACCGCTACAAACGGACTCTCAATCACCCCAGCCGTTTCATACGGAAGAATGGCAACCAAGACAAACATAGCCAGCACAAAGAAAAACAGTGTTCGCCAGATGACATTTCGAATGGACTTTGGCAATGTCTTTTCCGGACTTTCACTCTCCCCTGCCGCAATTCCGACCAGCTCCGTCCCCTGAAATGAGAAATTGACCATAACCAGCGTAAACATAACAGCCAGCACGCCATTTGGAAACAGTCCTTTATCAGTCATGAAATGAGATAGAAAAGGCGTTTCCTGACCGCCTTTAAAATCAATCAAGCCAAACACGGCGCACCCGCCGATCACGATAAATAATATGATCGCTGTCACTTTGATGCTCGAAAACCAAAATTCCATTTCCGCAAAGCTTCGGACAGACAGCGCATTAATCAAAAAGATGATGACACCGAAAACGAGACACCATATCCAGATCGGCACGGAGGGCAGCCATCTTTGCATCAAAATGCCCGCTGACGTTAGCTCCAAGCCGACTGTATTCGCCCAGCTGAACCAATACAGCCATCCGATCATAAAACCTGTCGACGGCCCCAAAAACTTTGTGGCGTAGGCTTGAAACGATCCGGCCACCGGCATGGCGACAGCCAGCTCCCCTAAACAAAGCATGACCAGATACATTAAAAATCCGCCAATCATATAGGCGACAATGGCTCCGAGAGGACCCGCCTGGCTGATCGTAAAGCCGGAACCTAAAAACAGACCGGTGCCGATGACGCCGCCCAAGGCAATCATAAACAAATGCCGGCTTTTCATACTGCGCTGCAATTCATTTTTATGATCCTGCATCATCCTTCTCCCTTCGGCTCTTTTGTGCTGATATTCATCCGATAGCTTTGCAGAAGGTGAACAGTGGTCTGCTGTATCAGATCAGGCAATACATGAAATGTGTACGGCTTGTATACTCTTTCAGTCCATTTATGTCCGTCTTTTCCGTATACCCCCATGTTAATGGAAGGAATGTTCAGTTTCCGTATGTCTTTGAACGGAATGGTTCCAATCATCTCCCACCCCGGGAAGTTTCTGATAAAGGAATCAATTTCGTCATCGGTTTCATGCAGCGATAAAAAGCTGCCGTCTGCCAAGTAAGGAAAAAACTTTTTGAAAACAAAGGTTTCGCCTGTCGTTTCGGCGATTTTGTCCACCGCTTCTTTGATCACATGCTGCAATAGCTGGTCTCTTGTGCTTTCTTCTTTTAAATAGTTATGCGGTAAATAAGGAGGAGCATAAAACAGAATGACTTTTGCGCCCTGATCGGGATCAAGCTTTTGGAGTTCTTCAATTGCATGAAAACATCTCATGCGCAGTTCAAGGTGCTCATTGGCTTTGAATGCTTGCTCTATACACTGCTCAGGATCGACGCCGCGGCTTCTTAGCTTTTCCATGTATTGATCCAAACTGAAGACTTGAATATCCCAAGACAAATGTCTCTTCGGAAGATTTGTTCGTTTCAGATATTCTTCATAATACTCTGATAATTTTCGCTTTGTGTCCCGGCACGCCTCCTCAGCGACTTGGGTAAGCTGGTCCATGACTTCCTTTGCTGTTTTTTCATAAATAAAATAATTGAAATACAAATAGCTGCTGACGGCGGTTTGGACGTTATAGGATTCCTTGTTATCACGCTGGTACAAGCAGGATGGGGGCAGAACCAATTCGCCTTCAATCTTTTCTGCTAAATGAATATTGTTGTGGATGCGTCTTGTGATTTCAGAAGAAATGAGATTTGGATCGATGCCAGCAAGCGTGTCTCCGACATGCACTTCCCGGCCGGATATATAAAAGCAAGGCAGCAGCTTTCCCGCGGCTCCGGTATAAATATATCTGGTTGAATCACCATCGTACAGCGGCGTAATAAAATCGGTATTAATGGCAGCCAAATACTGAATCTGTTTTTCCTTTTTTAATCGGTTCAGCTCAGAAATACTGGCGAGAATACCGGCATGCTGACTTTCTTCATCCGGGTTTGCCATAAATAATAGATTTCCCGGCAATGCTTTGGGGTTCTCTGAAAAGTGCAGGAGATTGGACAAATGCACCGCGATGCCGCTTTGCATGTCGACAGAGCCTCTGCCGAACATCCACTCACCCGACTTGGCGTCCCGCTGAACGTCTTCATCAAAGTCATAGTTGGAGAAATACTCAGCCAATTTTCCAGAATCAAAAGCGATATCCTTAAGCGGGCCGAAATCTTCAATTCCCACCGTATCCAAGTGGGCGTGATAAATGACAGTATTCCGGCTTTCCCCGCTGCCTTCCACAAACGCAAAAATATTTTTCCGGTTGTACGGGTCAATAGGAATAGCCTGTTCCCATACATGGCAAGGATGTTCCTGAAAGTAAGGATAGCTCATGATGACTTCTTTGATAAAATCTGCTTTCGTCCCTTCGCCGATGGTGCCGTTTACACTGCTGAGGCTGACCAGAGACTTTGTCAGTGTCTCAACCCGTTCTGCCGGCGGCATGTGACTGATTTTTGTATAGAGCATACATCATCCCCCTCATCCAAACATGTAAATAGTGCGATCTAAAAACAATCGCACTATTTCGGTTTTCTCAATTAATACGCTTCGGACGTTGTTTTCGCCTGCATATGAAGAATTAAATAATCCGGACCTCCTGCTTTTGAGTCTGTTCCGGACATATTAAACCCGCCGAATGGCTGATAGCCGACAATAGCTCCGGTACAGCCTCTGTTAAAGTATAAGTTTCCGACATGAAAATCCTCGCGAGCCCGTTCAATGTGCGCACGGTTTTTCGTCAGCAGAGCGCCTGTCAGTCCGTATTCTGTGTTATTTGCAATCTCAAGCATATGGTCGAAATCACGCGCTTTGCAGATGGCAGCAACCGGACCGAAGATTTCTTCCTGCATGAGACGCGCATGTTCATCAACATCTGCAAAGATCGTCGGCTGAATAAAGTAGCCTTTTGAATCATCGCCTTCTCCGCCGGCCAAAAGCTTGCCTTCAGACTTGCCGATTTCAATATAGCTCATGACTTTATTGTAGGAAGCTTCATGAATCACAGGCCCCATATACGTATCAGGGTCTTCCGGACTTCCGACTGTCAGCGTTTTGGTCAGCGCAACTGCTTTTTCTACGACTTCATCATAGACATCCTGATGAATCACTGCACGGGAACCCGCTGAACATTTTTGCCCTGAGTACCCGAATGCGGAGTAAACGATAGAAGAGGCAGCAAGATCCAAATCAGCATCTTTGTCGACAAGCACTGTGTCTTTCCCGCCCATTTCAGCAATCACGCGTTTCAGCCATTTTTGGCCCGGCTGTACTTTTGCGGCACGCTCATAAATCCGGCAGCCGACCGCACGGGAGCCTGTAAATGATACAAATCTTGTTTTAGGGTGTTCTACTAAGAAATCACCAATTTCCGCTCCGTCTCCCGGAATGTAATTGAGAACGCCGTTTGGCAAACCCGCTTCCTCCATCACCTCGACAAATTTAGCAGCCACTACTGGCGCAGCATCTGCCGGCTTCAACAGGATCGTATTCCCCGTGACAATCGCAGCCGCAGCAGTCCCTGCCATAATGGCGAGCGGGAAATTAAATGGCGAAATGACAATGCCGACGCCAAGCGCTTCATAATGATATTGATTGTACTCGCCTGCCCGGCTCTTTACCGGAGCCCCGTCCTTCAGTTTTAAGATTTGGCGCGCGTAGTATTCTAAAAAGTCTATTGCTTCCGCTGTGTCAGCATCTGCTTCCTTCCACGGTTTTCCCGCTTCCTTTACAAGATAGCTTGAAAATTCATGCTTTCTTCTGCGCAAAATAGCCGCAGCTTTAAAAAGAATATTCGCACGGTGCTCCGGTCTTTGTTTTTTCCACGATTCAAATGCCTGTAACGCTGATTGCATCGCTTTTTCAGCAAGCTCTTGATTAGCCGTTGAGGCGTAGCCGATCACTTCTTCCTTATTGGCCGGATTAATCGAAGCAATTTTACGATCCGTTTCGATCTTTTCTCCATTAATGACAAGCGGATAATGCTTGCCGAGCTGAGTATTTACAAAGGCCAGTGATTCTTGAAAGGCTGTTTTATTCTTTGCTTCCTTAAAATCAGTGAATGGTTCGTGCGCATATGAAACGGTCATATGTAATCCCCCTCGTTATGTAATGTGTCTTCATACGAATATAAAAGCAAGATTCGTACCAATATTT
Organism: Bacillus sp. FSL K6-1012; assembly: GCF_037964915.1. Taxonomy (NCBI): domain Bacteria; kingdom Bacillati; phylum Bacillota; class Bacilli; order Caryophanales; family Bacillaceae; genus Bacillus; species Bacillus sp. FSL K6-1012. The sequence goes on from NZ_CP150175.1 coordinate 3,925,627, forward strand.
CGTCTTTTCACAAAAAAACTTGTAGAATCGCAGAGAACTTTGTCAGAAATCTAAACATTTTCCCTTTTATGAGTATAAAGTGCAAAATCACTTTGCTATTTTTATGTCGTTCGCAAACAAAAACGCAAAATATTTTTGCAGGAGAAAGGGGGGATTATCCCCCCTAAACCCATCCGCGGAATTGAGACGCCTCTGCAGATTTTCTGATGCCCGTCATGTAAGCCGCCAAGCGCATATCGACTTTGTGTGCGGCCGCGGTCTGATAAATCGTTTCAAATGAATTGACCATCACGTTTCTCAGCTTTTCAGCAACCTCTTCTTCTGCCCAATAATATCCTTGGTTGTTTTGAACCCATTCAAAGTAAGAAACCGTTACGCCGCCGGCACTCGCCAGTATATCCGGCACCAGGAGTACGCCTTTTTCATTCAAAATCTTTGTCGCGTCGATTGTCGTCGGCCCGTTAGCCGCTTCGACCACAATTGAGGCCTTAATGTTATGGGCGTTTTTGGCTGTGATTTGATTTGAAATAGCCGCCGGCACTAAAATATCGCATTCTTGTTCGAGCAGCTCTTCATTTGTGATGACATCTGTAAATAAATTGGTGACCATTCCGAAACTGTCCCGCTTATCGAGCAAATAAGGAATATCGAGGCCATCCGGGTTGTACAGACCGCCGTGGGCATCCGAAATACCGATAACCTTGGCGCCGGCATCATGCATAAATTTAGCCAGAAAACTGCCGGCGTTCCCAAAGCCCTGTATGATGATGCGCGCGTTTTGCAGCTTGATTCCTTTTTTCTTAACCGCTTCTTCTATACAAATGGTTACGCCTTGAGCGGTTGCTGTTTCCCGGCCCTGTGAGCCGCCTAAAACGAGCGGTTTTCCTGTGATAAAACCCGGGGAATCGAATTCCCGAAGCCGGCTGTATTCGTCCATCATCCACGCCATAATTTGCGAATTGGTGTATACATCGGGAGCGGGAATATCCTTTGTCGGGCCGACTAACTGGCTGATGGCGCGGACATACCCCCTACTCAGCCGTTCCAATTCTCCAAACGACATCGTCCGCGGATCACAAATAATGCCGCCCTTTCCGCCGCCGTATGGCAAATTCGTGATCCCGCATTTGAGCGTCATCCAAATCGATAACGCCTTCACTTCCTCTTCATTCACCTCGGGATGAAAACGCACGCCCCCTTTTGTCGGGCCGACCGCGTCATTGTGCTGTGAACGATAGCCTGTAAACACTTTCACACTGCCGTTATCCATTTTCACCGGAATTCGTACAGTGAGCATTCTCATCGGTTCTTTCATTAATTCATACATTCCGCTCGGATAGCCCAATTTCCGCAGGGCTTCCTTTATGATCGCTTGCGTAGACAGAAATAAATTGAGAGCTTCTTTTTCTTCATCCTTTGTGATTTGTTTTTCTGACATGTTTTTTCACCTCATCATATTTTTATCTCCAGAAAAATGTAAGCGCTTTTAAAAAACTGTAATAGATCAATTCCTTTCTTGATTGGGTTCACCCTTATCTACATGCAAGATTCGTACCAGTTTTTTAACCATACAAAAAAAGAGGCTGATATCACACCAGCCCCTGATCATTTCTATTGATATTAACGAGGGTCGATAACCAGCTGTGTTTCAGCATAAAAACTGCCGATTCCCAGACCGTTTACCACATCGCCTTTAATCGTGTATGTGCCTGCACGCGGAAGCGTTTTGCGCACCATGACGAGATCGAATTCAGACGCCCCTAACAAATCAAGCGTAAGCGGGAGCCTGACCGTTTTTCCATCGTTTAAAATCTGTGTTTCTTTCAGTGTTCTTCCATTCACAGAATCTCTTGTTGTCGCGTGGAATCCGTCAGGAAATTGAAACTCGACTGCTCCCAGAGAAAGCACTGCGTTTGGTTTATAAGTTACTTCAATATCTGAAGTCGTCCATTCTTTTGTACTGTTTACGGTTTTTGCCTCAATTGATGCAGACTGTGCATGCGCTTGGCCTGAAGGAAGCAAGATTGATAGCAGGACAGCTGAACTGATGAAAAATGAAGATACGAATGAATTTCTTTTTAACATGACATTTCCTCCTCAAATCACGGTTGGAATTTGGCCAGAGCGTCCTCTGCAGAAAAAGCGTTTTACCGTAACTCGCGAATTACCATTTCTTTTTCTTAAAAGTTAATCTATCACCATTTTCCATGGAAGTAAATGTTTTTTCAGGAATATTAACACTTGGAATGATGTAATAAATTCATCCTATTTACACAAGATTCTAATAGACTATTTCTGATCCGTATCTAGTAAAATATGCGCCTTGTATCTCTATCTTTTGTCCTGATATCAAAACAGGACAAAAAAAGTCGAAGATGCCTGATGATCTTCGATGGATAACTGCTCTATGATTTATTTAAATTCGGTATTCCAGTTAAAACCGATTGTCTCATCATTCCATGGGATTCTTTTTTCATCGGGCTGATCAGGGTTATACGAGGTTGTCGTAAAATAGATAATTGTCAGCGGCGTTTCGCCCAGCACTCTGTATCCGTGAGCGACGCCTTTTGGAATCAATAACAGCATCGGGTTGTCTTCTCCCATATAATAGACATCGGTTTCTCCCTTTGTTTCTGAATCCTCCCGCAGGTCGTAAAGGACAACCTGAGCGTGGCCTGTCGGGAAGAACCAGAGATCGTCCTGCTTCTCGTGATAATGAAACGCTTTAATCACACCCGGATAGCTTTTGGACCAAGACGCCTGCCCAAAATGCTCAAGAAGGTTCTCATCATCGCGAACCAGTTCGGCAAAAAAACCTCTGTCATCACAATGCTTTGTCAGTTTCTTAACATTGACTCCTTCAATCACGCGCACTGCTCCTTTCCTGCAAAAATTCCCGTAAAGCTTCCCGCCAATGGCGCGGGCGTATGCCGGCTTCTTCAATGGCCCGGTGGCTCAGCACAGAGTAAGCCGGCCGGGGTGTCGGATTCCCGTATTCCTCTGTCGTCACGGGCGTAATCGTTGTGTTCAGCCCGCTTTCTTCCATAATGGCCTTTGCGAACTCATACCAGCTGCATATGCCTGAATTGCTGACATGGTAGATGCCCGGCGGATGACTGAACAGCTTGATGACCGCTTCCGCCAAATCCTTCGTATAGGTCGGCGAGCCGATTTGATCATTCACAACCCGCAGCTCTTGTTTTGTTTCTGCGAGCTTCAGCATCGTATGAACAAAATTGCTGCCGCTTTGTCCATACACCCACGATGTTCTGATGATCGTGCTGTCGGTTCTTGCTAACTGGATCAGCTCTTCTCCGAGTTTTTTACTTTTACCGTAGATGGTGTTTGGGTCAAGGTGGCCGTCTTCCCTGTATGGCTGGGTCCCCTTCCCGTCAAATACATAATCCGTGCTGATATGAACATATTGCGCTCCGATGCGGGATGACTCCAGCGCAGTGTAATAAGCGCCAACTCCGTTGATCAAGTAAGCTTTATCCAGCTCCGTCTCGCATTTGTCGACGGACGTAAACGCGGCGGTATTGACCACGATATCCGGCTGATAATGCCCGAACGAATGCCGTACAGAACGCTGATCGGCGATGTTCATCATCTGCTTTGTTAACGCAATGACCTCATATCCGGCTTGCTTCAGCTGGCGGCACAGCTCCAAGCCAAGCTGTCCGCCCGCACCGGTTACCAATACCTTTGTCAATCGGATCACCTTCTCATCGGTCATTGTCTGTATACCAGCGAATCGTGCGCGCAATGCCTTCTTCAAACGGCACTTCCTGCCGCCAGCCAAGCTCATTTTTCAGCTTTGACGCATTGATCGCGTAGCGCCTGTCATGCCCTTTTCGGTCTTCGACGTGAGCAAACAATTCCTCACAGCCCAAATGTTTCATGATGATACTCGCCAGCTCTTTATTCGTGCGTTCATTTCCGCCGCCGATATTATACACCTCACCGTCGGTTCCTTTTTCTAAAATAAGCTTGATGGCGCGGCAATGGTCCTCTGCAAAAAGCCAGTCTCTGATCTGAAGCCCGTCACCGTAGAGCGGAACCGGCAAGCCTTGTTTTGCATGGCGGATAATCGTTGGGATCATTTTTTCACTATGCTGATATGGGCCGTAATTGTTGCTGCAGCGTGTAATAATAGCCGGCAGTTTGTGTGTTTTCACATACGATAGAACAAGAAGGTCAGAGCTCGCTTTGCTCGCGGAATAAGGGTTGTTAGGAGAAAGCGGCGTTGCTTCCGTAAATGCGGGATCATTCGCTTCTAAATCCCCGTACACCTCGTCTGTTGAAATATGAATCAGCTTTTTGGCTTTTCCTTGCAAGACTGCCTCCGCCAGACGGTATGTGCCCATGACATTCGTTGTGATAAACGGCTCCGCTTGGGAGATGCTTCTGTCTACATGCGATTCCGCGGCGAAATGAATCACGGCGTCATAGGTCTCGTCAAACGCCCGGTCGATATCCTCCTGAATGCTGATATCCCCTTTTACAAACCGAAACCGGCTGTTTCCCTTTAGTTTTTCGATTTCCTGCGGGTGGCTGGCATACGTTAATTTATCTAGAACAGTAATGCGCGCATCCGTTTCCTTGAGCATGAGCTTTGTAAACGTGAGCCCTATGAACCCGGCCCCGCCTGTAATGAAATATGATTTTGCCATAGCTATTCGTCCTGTCCTTTCTGTAAAGCCTGATGTACCAGCCGGGAGGCGAGATAAAGCGATTCGTGTGTTCCTGCATCGACCCACCAGCCCGATAACACATCATACGTCAGCTTGCTGTTTTCAATGTATAAATTATTTACATCAGTGATTTCCAGCTCGCCGCGCTTCGATGGTGATATTTGTTCAATATACGAAAACACTTCTGCATCATACATGTAAATACCGGTTACACAAAGGTTGGTCGGCGGATGTGCAGGTTTTTCAATAATGGATCGAATGTGTTTGTTTTTCTCATCAATTTCAGCAATCCCAAAACGTTCTGGATCATCCACTTCTTTCAGAAGCACTTTCGCCCCTTTTCCCTGCTGTTGAAATCGCTCCGTATAAGGCTTTAATGAATCTTCGAATATATTATCACCTAATAATAAAATGAAAGGCTCCTTTCCGGTAAAGCGTTTTGCATATGATAACCCATCTGAAATTCCCGATGCGGCGGGCTGCACTTGATAAGTGACGGAGACGCCAAGCTCCTCCCCGCTTCCCAGCAGCTTATAAAACTGCGGCATGTGCTCTTTTTGGCTGATGAGTAAAATCTCTTTAATTCCGGCTTCCTCAAGCTTCATTATCGACCAGTAAATCATCGGATAAGGGCCTACAGGAAGCAAATGCTTGTTGACGGCTTTGGTTAAGGGCATAAGGCGTGAGCCGTTTCCTCCGGCTAAAATGACACCTTTCACATTAACACTTCCTTACGTGCATTTTTATATCTTATCATCAAGCAAATCATAAAGAATGGCTGATACCCGTTTCATTCCTTTTCCATCTACGAGCGGCCTTCCTCCCTCGTGCAGAGAAAGACGGAGAGGATAGCTGCTGAATATTTGTGACATATGATAAGCAAGCTTTTCAACGGATATATTCTCTCCCAGGCCAAGATCAAGAACGGCGCCATGTTCCGCAAATTTTGCAGCGGTTGCGGTTTGATGGGCAACCTGAGAAAGCACGAGGCACGGCACGCCGATACAGATCGCTTCATAAAGCGAGATGCCGCCGGCGACAATGGCTGCATCTGCTTGTTTCATAAACACAGCCATGTCATTTGTCTGCTCGATTAGTGCGTATTGGGGTTTGTTTTGAATCAATTTACGGACCGCCTCTTGATGCGGCGAAGCGCTGCCCATGATAAAAATCATTTTCTTGTCTTTCCTGTCCGGGAGCTGATCGGCCGCTGCTATCACTTTAAAAACAAGCTGCTTTGGATCGCTTCCTCCTAATGCAACAAGAATATTGCGGCAGTCTTCCTTAAGTGCGTAATCAGCTCTTGCGGCTTGAAAGGCAGGGTGGAGAATAAGATAATCCGGGCCTTCATAGACACGGGCGTTTCCCTGATCGTAAACCTTGCTTCTGACATCGCCGTAAATTCCGTTAATGACCGCATCACTTTGACCTATCGCTTTCTCATTTTTTTCTTCGAACAGAACGATTTTGGCATCTGTGCCTGCTTTTATTTTTGTTAATAAATCGACAGGTGCACCAAGGATATCGAATAAAAGCAGATCGAGCTTTTTATCGTTTATTTCCCGGAGAATACATTCATTTTGCTGAAGCCCCGGTTTTACGATGACCTGCCAGTACTCTTCTTGAAGAAATTGTTCAGACTCGTCATTTGTGTAAAACGTAATGGAACAGCGGTGTTTGAGTTCTTGCGCAAGCCTTTTCATTCGAACGACGTGCCCCATTCCTTTCTCGAACCCGCCGTCTGCGAATATCCCGATATGCATGCTACTCAACCTCTTTTTGCTTTGTCATACCGTTCATCGCCGCCAGATCAGGGTGCTGGTTCAGCAGGCTGATTAACTCTGCAGCCGAGACATCAGGGCGCTCGCCTGCTTTTTGATAGAGGGCTGAGACCAATTGATAATCTTCCTCCGTATCGACGGTCAACCGATATTGAGGAGCGCAGAGCTGTTCCGGAGCCTCTAAAAACTGCAAACGGTAAAGATGGGGATGTTTCCGGACATACAAGGTGACATGCTCTTGGTATTTATCCTCCAGCATTTTGATGCCGCTGATATCGAGCAAAAGCTTGGCGCTCACCGCTTCACCGCAAATGCCTAACGGCGTGTTCAGGATATACGTATAATCCGCACCTTGATCAAGATGAGCTGAAATCATCATATCGAGCAACTCTGGATCGACAAACGGATTATCCCCCGTTAAGCGGATGACGACTTCCGGTTTCGCAGCCTTTATGACTCGCGCAAATCTGTCGAGAACCCGTTCCTCACTGCCGCGGAAAACGCGAATGCCGTTCTTGATGCAGTGTGCCTCTAATACATCGTCGGCTTTTTTGTCAGATGTAGCGATGACAAGATTATCGCGCTCCTTTTGATAGAACGCGCTTTGCCGTACGCGCTGAACGAGAATATCGAGTAAATGCTCCGAACCAAGCGGACGCAGTACTTTTCCAGGAAGGCGTTCCGATCCCATTCTCGCCTGCACGATAAAAAGTATGTCATCCATGGGACGGGCTGTCCTTCGTTAAAATATCTTCCCACGTAATGCCTGTGTCTGCCGGGATGTCCCTTACCGCACGCACGCCGCCGGTCAATAGCTCAAAAAATCTCGGGTGCAGCCCCTGAGGCTTTTGTCCGGGGCGGAGCACGGCAATATTGTTTTCGCTGAAGGCATCCCCTTTTTGAATCGGAGCCGTTGTGAAAATTCCCCTATATGCAAATTTTCTGATCTCACCCTCAATGGCAGTTGTTGTTTTGTATGAACTGCCCAGCAGCTTTTCAGAAACTGGCTTCCTGATGCCTTGTTTCAGCTCGGCTTCCGTTTCCCTGATGGCCTTGACCATTTCCTTTAATTCATCCGGATTTAATGCAAATGAATGATCAGCCCCCGGCAGGTTTTTATCGATAGTAAAATGCTTTTCTATCAGTCTGGCGCCGAGCCGGACCGCGGCACATGGCGCTTCTGTCGGGTGCTCGCTATGATCCGAAAAACCGATGGGCGCATCCGGAAAAGCGGCGGCAAGCATCGGGATCACACTGAGGTTGCTGTATTCAGGCGGTGCAGGGTATTTCGCCACACAATGCATAATGGCAATTTCGTGGTTGCCCTCTGCTCTGATGGTGCGCCAAGCCTCATGAATATCAGCAATTTCCGCTCCGGCTGTCGAAAAAATCATCGGCCTGTTCATGCGGGCGACGTACTTGAGCAGCGGGAGATGGTTAATTTCATAGGATGCGATTTTAAAAGCACTTGGAGAAGTGGAAAGCAGCAGATCAGCTGATCCTTCATCACACACCGTGCTTAAAAAAATCACCTGTTTCTTGCGACAGTAGTCCAAAAGCGGATCAATCCACTCCGCGGGGAATTCCATGGACTGAACAAGAGAAAAAATTGATACATCATTGCCCGCAGCCGTTTTGTATAATCCAGGATCTTTCTGATACATCTTATCAGCCTGGAACATTTGAAATTTAACGGCATCTGCACCCGCTTCCGCCGCGGCATCAATCAGTGCAAAGGCCTGATCCAATTTTCCGTCATGATTAATTCCTGCCTCGGCAATAATAAAAACGGGAGCATCTTTGCCGACAGTTTTGTTTGCGATCTGAAAACCCGCCATTATTTCGCCTCCTTGCCCGGCCAAATGTGGTAATAGTAATATGATTGAACAGCGGTGAAGCCCATTCTTTCATATAGGCGGATCGCTCTTACATTATGAAGCTGCGTCCCCGCTGTTACCGTTTTATGCTTCAGCGTCTCTGGTTGTTCTATGAGATGCGCCAATAAATGAAACGCGATACGCTTGCCTTCATACCCCGGCTTCACAGCCATCAAATCAAGCACATACTCATCACCTTTTGATAAACCTTGCAGGTAGCCGATTATTTCCCCATTATATTTAGCGGCAATATTGATATCCGCTCTCCCCATCAGATTGTTTCGTGTCCACTCTTGAAAGATTTTGTCCGCTGCCTCACGGCTGAGATAAGGATCGTGAAAATATCTGCTTTTCGTAAATGCGTCGCTGGCTAACTGGCAAATCTCTTCGGTGTCTCCAGGCTCAGGCTGAACCAGTTCAAAAAATGGCGGCGTTTTTTCATATATAGACGGGGTCTTCGCCAGTTTAAGCAAACTGCCGACAAAATAAGATGACGGCTGCTGCTGAATGACATGTACTGCTCCGATATCCTCTGCCGGTACACGCACAAACACAAAATCCGTTTCATCCGTTTGCCGAACAGAATAAAAGGCCTGAAATAGCCGTTTCAGCTGTCCTGTGCTGTTAGCCGCGAGAAGCTTTACATTCATGGCTTTTTTCTGAAGCATTTTGCTTTCCCAAAGGGCGTCTTCATACAGCATCACGCCTTGAAGCTGGCTGTTTTCAAATAGGCCGAGCGAAAATTGATACGACCCGTCAAGTGTCATCTGTTTGCTTTGGAAAAATTCCATGATCGCCTCTTTGGAAACATTCTCTTTTATCGTGTACACCTAACCAGCCCCTTTTGCGATGTCCCGCACGGCCTCTATCACGTCGTTGACATCTTCGTCAGACATTGATGGATACAGCGGGAGTGACAGGGTGCGTTTGTAATACTTCATGGCGAGCGGGTAGTCTGTTTCCTTAAATCCGAATTCCTTTTGATAATACGGATGAATATGCACTGGGATAAAATGAACACTGGTCCCGATATTGTATTCATCCTTTAGAGCCGTAATCATTTCATCCCGAGTGACGCCGGCCTGTTTTTCATCAACTTGCAGGACATATAAATGCCAGGCATGCCGTCCTTCGTTGTGAACAAACGGCGTGATCAGCCCCGGGATTTGCTGAAAAGCGGCTTGATACTGACCTGCAATCTCTTCTCTCCGTTTTTGCATGTCATCCAGCCGTTTCAGCTGATGAAGCCCGAGCGCCGCCTGCAGATCAAACATGTTCATTTTGTAGCCGGGCGACTCGACCTCATAGTACCAGCTGCCATTTGAAGAATAACGGTTCCACGCGCCTTTGCTCATGCCGTGAAGGCTCAGAACCCTGATTTTGTCGGCAAGCTCCTCATCATCCGTCGTCAGCATGCCGCCTTCCCCTGTCGCCAGGTTTTTGGTCGCGTAGAAGCTGAATGCTGTCGCATCCCCGATGGAGCCGATCATTCTCTGCTTATAAGTGGTGTATACTGCGTGCGCCGCATCCTCGAGCACAAATAGACCGTGCGTTTGGGCAATGGCTAAAATTGCGTCCATGTCACAGGACTGCCCCCCAAAGTGGACGGGTACAACGGCTTTCGTCCGCGGTGTGACCGCCGTCTCAAGCTTTTTCGGATCAATGTTAAGCGTCTTTTCATCTATATCCGCAAACACCGGCGTTGCTCCGGTATGAATAATCGTATTGGCGGTTGAGCTGAACGTCAGTGGAGAGGTTATGACTTCATCACCCAGTCCGACCCCTTTTGCTTTTAAAGCCAAAAATAAAGCAGCGGTACATGAATTCAGCGCCACGGCGTGCTTGGCTCCGACAAACGCGGCAAACTCTTTTTCAAACTGCTGAACCTTCGGGCCTTTGGAAAGCCATCCGGATTCAAGCGTTTCTGTGACCTCCTGAATTTCTTCCTTTCCGATCAGCGGCAAGGAATAAGGAAGAAAATGATTTCTCTTTTGCACCATTTCTTTGCGCTCCTATCGTTTTATTCAGAATGATCCCGCCTGTAATCAACTCCTGTTTTTGCTTTCAGTTCCGAAAACAAGGCGAGCGTCGACTCAGTAACCGGGTAATTGGAAGCCGTAAATGACAGACGCGCCGCTTCTGCCTTCTGATACATGGCGGGATTTTGAAGAACCTCAATCAGGGTGCGCGCTAATTCCTCCGGTTTTTCAAATATAAAATCGCCAAGAGACTCGTAATACGGATACGTGCGGTTTCCGGTCGATTTCCCGATCAGTGCGGGCTTTTGAAACAGCATGGCCTCAAGGCCCACCGTTGAGGTTTGTGTCACAGCGGCGTCAGCATACGCCAGAATATCGTACAGATCCATCTCTTTTTTGATGACTCTGCATGCTTTATGTTTTTTTGCCGCCGCATGATACAGATCCAGCTTGTTTTTTCCGATTTCCCATGGATGAGGTTTAATGATGATTTGCAGCTGTTTTTGCGTGGTAAGCTCCGCTAACACACTTGAATAAAATTCCTCGGAAAAGGGCTGTGTCGCGATCAAAACGATTTTTTTAGACGGGTGAAAGGCCAGCTTTCGATAAAATACTGACATGTCAATAGATGTCCTGTTAAAAATTTCGTCAAAGCGGGGATGTCCCGTTATGAGAATCTGTTCTGGTTTGCAGCCTTTTTGCTGATACCAACCAGCTTCATATGCGCCAAAAACAGCCTGATAGGTTGTAAAAACGGGCAAGAAGGCTTCATCACCCATCAGCGCTCCATGCTGAAGGCAGATGCTCACGGCCCCTCTCCTTTCGCACATAAGAGCGAGCACCCTGCTGTAAATGTCTTCTGTCGTTCCTACAACAACGGCAGAAATGTTCTCTTTCTTGAATAAAGCATCTACTGTGTCAATGGCTTCCATGAACAAAGGAATATCCTTGAAAAGCCGTTCACGAAATGCTTGATCACCGAATGCCGGGTGGTCATCATAAGCCGAAAGAATCGAAAAAGCCTTTTCAAGATACGGCTTCGGATCGCCTTTTTCACATGAAGCAGCCACTTCAGGCTTGCTGATCACAGGCAAATCGCAATAATTCGGCATACTCCATCTTGCCAAAACAGCTGTTTTCTCAGGATCAAATTGGTAGTAATTAGCGTTTACAAAACGAAGGTGATCAAAATGCAAGATCACTTTTCCCTTAACAGGCGCGTCATTTGTTTTGGCAATGCTCTGTTTTTTCTCTTCAAAAAACGTCTGAATCTGGCCTTCATCGATATGCTGATCCGCAGGCCCGAATAATTCCGGTTCTTCTTCCATCATCACTCTCAGCTCAGGGCTGATGTATTGGTAAAAATTACTGATAAGCCCGAGCGGAATCCCCTTGTAGCGAAGCCTGTCAAAAAGCTCCGCATACTTCCGGTACAACACCCAATAATTGCTTAAATAGGCCGACAAACTCTCACCCCATTCCAAGCTTTTTTAATGATTCACGCAGTTCGCGGCAGTTGCGCTGCGGAGGAAGATTCCGAACGAACTCGTTTTTTTCTGACTCAAACAGCTGAAAATGAATGGATTGGTCTGTAATATAGTTCAGATCAAGCTCCTCGGCCAGCGGGTAAAACGGATAAAAATGATTGACTCTCCAAAAGAACCGGGCATCACCGATCCGATAAAACGCCGGGCTTTCATCCCAATAAGAGCCAAACGCCTCCTTCACCTTCTCAAGCACCGAATACCTGTGCATCACCGAGCAATGGTCAATTGCGCACGGAGCGTTCCACGTTACTTGACTGGCGGGCCTGACAGTTTCTTTTATAATGTCTCGATTCTGGTTTAAATGATAGGTTTTCGAGCTTGAGTAGATCACAGCCTTTTCCGGGTGATCATCGAGTTCACGCACCATCTTTAACAGCCGATCCGGCATATAGATGTTGTCATCCGTCGCATAGGTGATATATTCACCCTCTGCCATCTCAATCGCTTGATTGATCAGGGCCGCGTATCTCGTTTTTTCCGTTCTTTCCTTCACTCCAGATACATCGCTTTGATAGAAATGCACACGGTTATCATTCAAAAAGGGACGGATTTCATCCAGCGTCTCTTCATTTGAGTTGTCATCCATAATAAACAATTCAAAATCAGAAAAAGTTTGTGAGAGTATGCTTGAAATGGACTTTGCCACATAATCGCTTTTGTTATAGCTCGTCATGATCACTGAAACTTTCGGCAAATCCTACACCTCCTTCTTGAATTTTCACACCTGAAACTAACGTTATCTTATGTTGCTTAAGCGCAAGTTGCGCTAGGAATACAGACTAATATGCGAAAAGATTGTGTACGTCCATTGAAAAAACAGTGATCGGCCAGAGAAATCGGCACGCTCACTGTTCTTTTTTTCAGCATATTCCAAGCTTTGGCCTCATAAGGTGAAAGAGATAAAAATCGCAATAGCGACTAAGATCGTTTGTCATCGGAGGTGAGTCATCTCGGATCGTTTATTTATACATCCGGAACATGTTCTGAATGGTTTTCATAAAAAGGAGGAACGATATGAAACCGAAAAAAAATCAATATCAGCAAATGCAGGGATATGATATGCAGGGGTATTCGCCTCAATTCGGCCCAAATCCGTACCCGCAGCCGCAAGGGCAAGGCCCGCAAATGCAAGGCCCGCAAATGCAGACTATGGGACAAATGCAGCAAATGCCCATGCAGCAGGGGCAGCAAGGCTTCGGATTCCCCACTCAGCAGCAAGGCCAGGGCGGCGGGTTTCAAATTCCATCGGGGCCGACGCCATCGGGCGGCCAAAACATTCCCGGCATGCTGCCTGTCGAGGAATCATATATCGAGAATATACTGCGCCTGAACAGGGGAAAAACGGCTACCATCTATATGACATTTGAAAACAGCAAAGAGTGGGGATCAAAGATTTTTCGCGGCGTCATCGAGGCTGCGGGCCGGGATCACATTATTATCAGCGATCCAAAGACAGGAACCCGCTATCTTCTGCTGACGATCTATCTTGATTACGTTACCTTTGATGAAGAAATTGCATATACGTACCCATACTCGATGTCATCCTATTCGCCAAGATAAAGAAAAAAAGCCAATCTCTCATATCATGAGGATTGGCTTTTTTCTTTATAGATATTTGACGGCTGCGACAACGATCATGATCCAAGAAATAATGAACGCCACACCGCCAAGCGGCGTGATTGCCCCGAGAATGGAAATTTGCGTCACACTGAGGATGTATAAGCTTCCGGAAAACAGTACAATCCCCGCAAACATCAGCCAGCCGGCTGTTGTGACGCTGCCGATGCCAGACAGTTTATCCGCAAGAAACGCGACAACAAAAAGCCCCAGCGCGTGATACATATGATACTGCACGCCTGTGTGCCAAACCTGAAGATATTTATCAGGAATTTTCCCTTCTAATCCGTGTGCGCCAAATGCCCCGAGGCCCACGGCAAGCATGGCATTAATAGCGCCTAATATAATAAATACTTTCATCTATTCTCTCCCGCCTTTTCGTTAAACTCATATCAATTATCATATCGCACCTGTATGAAAATTCAATGTTTGTTCTCTGATGACACGAGATTGTCGGATTTTCTCCTGCGCCAAAGCTGAAACTGATCCATCGCTATTGCAGCAAGCGTCCCTAAGACAAGCCCGTTGCTTAACAGAGAAATAAACACCGGATGCATATCCTTTAATGCACTTTCTGGCACAAACATAATGCCGACACCTGTAAGCAGTGAAATGCCGATCACAGCCCGCACTCTTTTCAGCTCTGATTTCTCATAGGAATCAAATTCAGTAAACGCCAAACCAACCATTGCCGAGAACACAACAAAGTTTACCGCGAATCCAACGGGTGACGGCAGACTCGCAAACGCATTCATAAAAAACGGAATCACGCTGATGAAAACGACCAGCATACTGCCGAGAACAAACGGCTTTTTAGAAGGCATCTTTGTCGTTTCAATAAAACCCGCGGCTCCCGAAATCGGAACCGGTGCAATGGCTCCAGACAAACCGCTCAGCAAATGGCTGAATGCAGCCGCAAAACCGGCAGGGCGCTCATGACGCTTTCCATCTGTCTGTTTGCCGAATTTTTTCACCGCAATGTCCACAACCTTCATACTTGCCAGCATGTTAACGATCAGCAGGATCGTAATAAAAACCGAGGTGATGGCTAGGCCGCTGTTAAATAACGGAGCACCGAACGGAAACAGAGACGGCAGCTGAAACAGCCGATCCGGCATTTCGATCGGTTTCGCAACGCCCGCAGCCGCAAACAGCACCCATCCGCCGAAAAGGGCCAATAAAATAGAATATTGCTTTAAAAAAACGATATGAGAATTTGACATGATAAAAGCTGCGGCGACGACAACCAGCGCCAGGACAAATACAAGACCGTCCACGCTGTCTTTTAAATAGCCGATGCCGAGAAGCCCTTTTATTATCGGCTGGCTCAGCTGCATGACGAGCAGCAGCAAATAGACCCCTGTCACAACCGGAGTAAACAAGGCAGCAAGCCGGTCAATGACCTTGAAGACACTTAACAAAAAGAAACATACAGCGCTTACAAGAAGCGCCCCCTGCAAGCCGCGCAATGTTTCGCCATATGTCGCAAACACCGTTCCGGTCAGGCCGCCGTAGATCGTGTACACTCCCCACCACAAGCCGGCAGGGCTTTCATTTATAGGCAGCCGGTGTCCTTTCAAACACTGAATAACTGCGGCAATTCCCAATACAAAAAAAGTGCTTTGAATCAGCCGTGCTGAATCTGAATGATCCAGATGAAACGACTGGGCAACCGCCACCGGAACAACAATCGCCGCCGCAATCATAAACGCTGTCCATTGCAGAGCGCCAAGAACCAATTTCACGTAAGCTCAACCTTTCTGATTAAAAATCAAATAAAGACTCTCCGTTTCCATCCTCTTCCTGCTTATCTTTTTCCTGCTTCCGATATTTGTTTAATCCCGCGCTGCCCATCATTTTTTCCATCAGCAGCTGGTCTGTCGAAGGCGGCGCCGAAGGACTTGCCGTGACACTCGGCTGAATGCGCGGCGCGCTCCCCGTCTCCGGCTGATCCAGCACGACGTCGCACAAAGAACGGACGACCGCCACTTGACGCTTCAGCTCCTCATCACCTTCAGCCGTCTTTGCTTTCTTCAATTCCTCTTCCATCTTCTGAATCAAAGCGGATATATGAATGTTCATAAAAAATCCTCCAAAAATAAAATGTAGTCTCCCTGCATTTTATCAAATTCCCGCCGCAAACGCAGACAAGAGTTTGTTATTTTTTCTGACAAGCGCCTCGCATTTGACAAGCAGAAGACAATTTTCACATAATGAATCACCATGACCCGCAGGAAGGAGAGAGAATATGAACAGCATCCCCTCTATTGTCAGCAGCCATCAAGCATTTTTCGCGGCAGGGCATACAAAATCAATTGACTCAAGACTGGACGTCTTAAAGAAACTGAAACACACCATCAAAGCGTATGAAGCAGACATCACAGCCGCTCTCTATCAGGATCTTCACAAATCTGAACAAGAAGCATACTCAACGGAAATCGGCATCGTTCTGGAGGAAATCAGCTTTGTGATGAAACGGCTGAAAAAATGGGCCAAGCCGAAAAGAGTCAAAACGCCATTGACCCATATCGGTTCCAAAAGTGTCATTATCGCCGAGCCGTATGGCACCGTCTTGGTGATTGCGCCATGGAACTATCCCTTCCAGCTGGCGCTTTCTCCACTGATCGGAGCCATTGCGGCCGGAAACACGGTCGTTCTCAAACCCTCAGAATATACGCCAGCTGTTTCGGCTGTTCTTTCCGATCTCATCCGCGACGTTTTTCCGGATCATTATGTCGCTTTGGCGGAAGGCGGGCCGGACATCAGCACAGCTTTATTACAGCAGCCGTTCGACTACATATTTTTTACGGGAAGCGTCGCCATAGGAAAAGTTGTCATGGAAGCGGCTGCCAAACAATTAATCCCTGTCACCTTAGAGCTCGGAGGCAAAAGCCCCTGCATCGTGCATAAGGATGCTGACATCAAGCTTGCCGCCAAACGCATCGTCTTCGGGAAATTTACGAATGCGGGCCAAACCTGCATCGCACCGGATTATTTGCTCGTTCACGAAGACATCAAAACAGTGCTTGCGGAAGAAATGAAGCGTGTCATTGGCGAGTTTTACGGACCGCAGCCCGAACTGAATCCGGCTTATGGCAAGATCGTCAGTGAACGCCACTATCAGCGGCTGCTGAGCTTTCTGAAAGACGGTGTCGCGCTAAGCGGCGGCCAAGCCGATCACAGGCACCACAAAATAGCGCCGACCATTCTCGATCAAGTCACAGATGATTCCCCTGTAATGCAAGAGGAAATTTTCGGACCCATTCTTCCGCTGTTTACATATCGCAGCATCGATGAAGTCATTGAGAAAATCAAGTCGCGTCCCAAGCCGCTCGCT
This sequence comes from Bacillus sp. FSL K6-1012, assembly GCF_037964915.1. Classification (NCBI taxonomy): domain Bacteria; kingdom Bacillati; phylum Bacillota; class Bacilli; order Caryophanales; family Bacillaceae; genus Bacillus; species Bacillus sp. FSL K6-1012. The sequence continues at coordinate 3,942,459 of NZ_CP150175.1, forward strand.
CTGTATGTGTTTACGACAAACCAAACAATTGAACGAGAGGTATTAGAAAACCTGTCGTTTGGCGGCGGCTGTGTCAACGATACGTTAATGCATGCCGCGACACCGTATTTGCCATTCGGCGGCGTGGGAGAAAGCGGAATCGGCAGCTATCACGGATTTGACAGCTTTAATACATTTACGCACAAAAAAAGCGTCGTCAAGCAAACGAACCGCTTCGACTTCGCTTTCCGTTATCCATCCTCCAAAAACGGCCTGCGTTTGATTCGAAAAATACTCAAATAAAAAAGCGCAGGCCATCTGCGCTTTTTATAAATCCTTTATACACCAATCAATCGGAGCCTCACCCATTTTCTCCAAGAAGGCATTTGCCCGTGAAAATGGCCTGCTGCCAAAAAATCCGTTTCTTGCTGAGAACGGGCTGGGATGCGTCGATTCAATAATAAAATGCTTGGACGTATCGATCCGTTCTTTTTTCATTTGGGCATGCCGGCCCCACAATATAAAGATGATCGGCCGCTCTCTTTCATTCAGCACGTCAATCATCCGGTCAGTCAGCCGCTCCCAGCCTTTTCCCTTATGGGAATTCGCCTGTCCGCGCCGCACCGTGAGCACGGTATTCAGCAAAAGAACCCCCTGCTTCGCCCAGCTGACGAGCGACCCGTGATTCGGTATGCTGCAGCCGATATCATCCTGAAGCTCGAGAAAAATATTTTTTAATGAAGGCGGCTGCTTCACGCCCGGCTTTACGGAGAAGCTTAAGCCTTGAGCCTGTCCAGGCCCGTGATACGGATCTTGGCCGAGAATGACCACCTTGACATCATCGTACGGCGTATAGTGCAGCGCATTAAAGATATCGCGGCTGTCCGGATAGACCGTCTCCTCCATGTATTCCCGCTTCAGCATTTCTCTCAGCTCTTGATAATACGGTTTTTCAAACTCTTCCTTCAGCTGTTCCCACCAGCTGTCCTGTAAAAGCTGTTTCAAGATGCAAACCTCCTTACGAACGATGAAGTCTGGAATAGACAGGTTTGCCATCCCAAACAATCTCACTTTGTGCTTCCCGCCTCTTCATGTCAGGCTCTTCAAGCAGGACGGCAAAGTTTTTCGTCGGCAGTTCCCCTAGTCCGTGCTTCTCGCTTAAACGATCCAAGTATTGCTTCCGCTTGGCGCCAAGGTCTGCGGACTGATTGTCTCCCGCGTCACTGAATGCATATATCACACTGGCACAAGGCACACGCTTGACCCGGTAATCCTTCGCTGCACGCAAGTAAAAATCCCAGTCCCAATAATTATGCACATCAGCATCGAAATACCCGATCTCATCGTGCAGGAAACGTCTGTACATGCTGCCCGACGGCACGTAGGTCGAGAACACTCTCATATCCTCATAATCAGCGGTATACGCAAATAACTTCCGCGAAATCGGATATCTTGTCCCTTCCCTCTCTTCAAACGACACAATTTCGGCATCAGAATGAACGAAATCTGCCGTTTCCATTTCCTTCGCCATTCTTTCCAGATGGCCCGGCGTGAAGAAATCATCATCATCACAAAGCATGATACAGTCGCCTGACACCTCTTTGACACCCGCATTTCTCGCGGCCACATGACCTGAGTTCTTCTCTAAATCAATCACAACAATCGGCAGATCCGGATACAGTGCTTTGGCCCGCTCAACCGATTCCCCGGCATCATTGACAATAATGACTTCATACGGCTTCATAGTCTGCTGCGAAATCGACTCCAGCAGCTCGCACAAAGCCGGAATCCGATTATAGGTCACAATTACGATAGAAATCTTCATGATGCTCTCCTTCTCATTTTCATAGTCATGTACTATTAAAACATATATTGGACGGGAGATCAGTGGGAAGATCCTACCGAACTGTGAAATGGAAACTACAGAAACAGCAATGTGACGCCTACCAGAAGCACCATAATCAGCATCAGATCTGCGCATACACGAATAACATCTTTCAGGCGGACGCCATTCGGCAGGACGAGATGCCACAGCTTCGATTGATAGACCGGCAGCAGCACCAATGCGTAAGAAAGGCACAAAAAAGTGAATGCCGGCGGAACAAAAGCACAGCCTGCATCGTCCCAATCCCTCACAATTTCAGAAACACTCGTTCCATCTGATAAGAACAAACCAATCAGCAAGGTCAGCAGAACAAAGGACCCCAATTGAACATCAAACAGACGCATGCGTTGGTGGCAAGCAAGCCTGAGTGCCCAAAACCAGCCTATAGAATAGAAGAATAATAGAAAAATGATTGCACCAGCAGTAAAAACAACATCTGGCAGCCTATCGAGCAAAAAAACAAGCGGTACGGCCACAGCCATAACCAAAAGCATGGAGGCACCCACAAACAAAAATACAGCCACATGAATAACAAAGCCATATAAACAAGAGCCGAGTCTCATGACAATCCCCCTTATTACATAGAATTTCTATGTATATACCTAAAAAATCAGGCAAGCTGGCGCCTGCCAAAATAACAGCCTATTCGCCCGCACGCCGGAAATAACAGCGTAGCACAAGCACACGCCCCTATAAACCAAGGTGTCAGCAAAGATTGAAACAGCGCAGCAGGAACGAGATCAAACAGAAAAACAAACATAAAAATAACGTTCGGCACCATGGAAATAAGAATCGTATGTAAAACAAGCCGTTCACCGCGTTGCCCGAACTCCCTGACGCCTTGGTACCCAATCAGCACCCAATAGAGAATATAAGCAGCTAAAATCAGCCACACAGAAACAGAAATGCCTTTCCACACTGCATGAACAAAGGGAGATTCTAACCATGCATGCAATGCCGTAATGATAATACCTGCTGCAAATAAAGCACTATTGCAGAAAAGATGGAATAATAAAAACGTACGGGCGGATACAGGCTGTTCTTTCTGAAAGGAAGATACAATCTCATCCGGTGTGCCAAAATCCCGAAGCAAACATTCCATGGCTTCCATCTCATTCTTCCCCTCTTGAATGGAGTGAAACAAGTGGTGTTCAATATGGTTTTCGATCTCTTCGATCATCGCTTCACAATCAGAAACCCCTTTAAGCCCGTTTTTCACTTTATATAAATAAGTCTCTTTATCCATTCTGTCCGCCCCGCTTCAGCATTCGGTCCATCATGGCTGAAAACATGCTCCATTCCTTTGTGCGCTCTGCCAGGATCTCTCTGCCGTCTTCTGTAATCCGATAATACTTACGATCCGGGCCCTTCTCCTGCTTCTCCCAATAGGAAGAAATATATCCTTGCCGTTCAAGTTTATGAAGAGAAGGATACAATGTTCCCTCTTTCATCTGCAGTTCATGATCGCTGCGGCTTCCCATCTCTTTTACAAGCTCATAGCCATACATCGGCCTCTCACTCAGGAGCGTTAATACCAATATCACAGTGCTGCCTTTAATCAGCTCACGATTTAACATGACAAAACCCCTACCTAGTTTTCTTATGTAGCATTTTATGAAATCACCCTGATATTGTCAATTGATTCCTATAAACCTTTCATATTGTGATAAGCAGAAAATCTAACTATAATGAGATATAAAACATTGATGGAGGTTCAACACATGTCTATGCATAAAGCACTCACGATTGCCGGCTCCGATTCCAGCGGCGGCGCGGGAATTCAAGCTGATTTAAAAACATTTCAAGAAAAAAACGTATACGGGATGACGGCCTTAACGGTGATCGTCGCGATGGACCCAAACAACAGCTGGGACCATCAAGTCTTTCCGATCGATCCTGACACGATTCGCGCCCAGCTCGCAACGATTGTAGACGGCATCGGTGTGGACGCCATGAAAACAGGAATGCTGCCAACCGTTGAAATTATTGAGCTTGCGGCGAAAACGATCAAGGAAAAACAACTGCAAAACGTCGTGATTGATCCGGTTATGGTTTGCAAAGGGGCAAATGAGGTCCTTTATCCAGAGCACGCGCAAGCCCTGCGTGAACAATTGGCACCGCTCGCTACCGTGATTACGCCAAATCTGTTCGAAGCCAGCCAGCTCAGCGGCATGGGCGAATTAAAAACGATTGAAGACATGAAAGGAGCGGCGAAAAAAATCCACGCCCTCGGTGCTCAATATGTTGTGATTACAGGCGGAGGCAAGCTGAAGCACGAAAAAGCTGTAGACGTTCTGTATGACGGAGAAACAGCGGAAGTCCTTGAAAGCGAAATGATTGATACGCCTTATACACATGGCGCCGGCTGTACGTTCTCCGCAGCGGTGACAGCAGAACTCGCAAAAGGTGCGGAAGTCAAAGAAGCGATTTACGCGGCGAAAGAATTTATTACAGCTGCGATTAAAGAATCCTTCCCGCTGAATCAGTATGTCGGACCTACGAAGCATTCTGCTTTGCGCCTGAATAAGCAATCATAAGCGTAACAGGCTGCCTTATAAAGAGGCAGCCTGTTTTTATGTTCAATCTTACATATTGGGACGCTCTGTCGCATTCCATTTCACATCTTCGTAACCGTCCGCCTCAAAAATGTCTATATCACAAGAGTCTTTGTGCGTTTCATCTGCCGCTTCCATACTTGAAAGTAGTCCTCTTTTGCAACAGAAAAAACTGCCGATCACATCGGCAGCCTGTTTATTTGGTTTTTAAATTGTTCGCAGATGATCTCAAAAATGTTTCTATCGACTGAACAAAAAGTGCATATTCCTTCATTTGTTCATATGCCCGTGAAAGGGTTTCTGCCGCTTCACTATGCGGCGATGTTCCCCGAAGCATTTTTTTCAGCTGAAGAAGCACATCCTTATACTCTTCCCGCTTATCCTCAACATGATCCGCAGCCTTTTCTAAACATTCCGGTGTTATCTTCTGTTCATGTATATTCAAGAAAACAACTCCTTTTACAGAAAAAAAATAGTAGGTTATCGTTGAAGAATAGCACAGATGGCACAGATTTCACATAAGAAAATAGGAGGATTTTCTACATGAGTGTCCAAATTCCGACTTTCATTTCAGATTTTCCATTTGATCTCGCTGTCACTTCATCATTTCCCGGGAAAGGAAAATATCTCGCACTGAATACCTCTTCCCCATGATTGATAAAGACTTCCACAGATGACGCGTCGATAAACATGTGCACTGTGTGCAGATTGCTGATTCGGCAATGTCTAGCTTCTGTTCTTGTACCGTCAAAGCTTGTGCGCGTTAGCGTGATAAGCCCTTCTTCCTTCTGGAAAGAGAATGTGGCAGTGGCTCGGATATCGATTTCAAAACCAGACTCCGTACTAATGTCTTCAATCAAAATCTCAGCTCTTTCAGGATTTTCGACTGGCAGCGTACCAGACGATCCATACATGTTGATTTGAACTTCCTGCCCATTTTTCCGCATCGCTTTCAGCTCGGGAAGCGGCTGCTGAATCAGCTTCTCCCCTGATAGCGTCAGCTGTCTCGGCAGCGTCATGCAGTGAATCCAGTGATAATCTTTCGTCGGATGATCCTTCTCATCCTGATCAGGTACAGCCATCCACGCAAACAGTATCCGGCGTCCCTGATCGTCTTCAAGTGTTTGCGGCGCGTAAAAATCAAAGCCTTGATCAAGCTCCGTAAACGCAGCATGCATCAGCCCCGTTTTTTCATAATCGAGCCGGCCTACAAAATATCCAGATTGATACACATTTTGATAATGATAGCCGTCAGCTTCAAGTCCTTGGGGCGAGACAATCAGCACTTCGGAGCCTTGAAGAGAAAACAGGTCAGGGCACTCCCACATATACCCGAAACCGTTCAGTCCGTTGAGGCCGGCACCTGTTATCGGGCCGAGAAACGCCCATTCTGTCAGGTTATCGGAAGTAAACAAAACAGCTTGGCCTTTCATGTTCTCCGTTTGCGCACCGATCACCATATACCATTTTCCTTCATGCTCCCACACCTTCGGATCGCGAAAATGAGCTGTATAGCCTTCCGGAAGGCGGGCGACAACACCTTTTTTCTCAAAGGTCAGCCCATCATCCGATACAGCAAGGCACTGATACGTTTCCCGATTCCCATCCTGATCCCTGACATTTCCTGTGTAAAACAGATAGAGCCGGTCATCTTTGACAACAGCGCTGCCCGAGTAGCAGCCGTTTTTATCAAACCAATCACTCGGAGCCAGTGCAATCTCTTCCCGCTTCCAATTCACAAAATCGCGTGTCGTATAATGCCCCCAAAACTTTGCGCCGTGCCCCGTCTGAAACGGCTGCCACTGAAAAAACAAATGATAGACTCCTTTCCAATACACCACGCCATTTGGATCATTCAGCAAACCAACCGGAGGCATGATGTGAAAGTGCTGGCGGTACGGATCGCTGGCAGCGATATGTTCTTTTTTTTCAACTTCTTCATAAGCCCGGCGACGCAGCTCCTGATCATGTGCTGTCATTTTTTTCTCTCCTCATCTTCGTTAATTTTCATGACAAATGCCGCAATGAACGCTGATACTGCTGCAATAACCATTCCAATCATATAGTTTACTAGATTTCCAAAGCCAAACGGTGCTGCAATGGCGATCATCGGAATGCCTGTTAACCCGTAAGCGTTTGCAGCAACATGTGTAAATACGACATACGCGCCGCCCAACGCGCCCCCGATCATGGCGGCGATAAACGGCTTCCGGTATCGAAGGTTCACCCCGAAAATGACAGGCTCTGTAATGCCTAGAAAAGCGGAAAATGCCGCCGGAAGAGCGATTTCCTTCGTTTTTGCCTTTTTCGCTAAAAAGAAGACAGCAAGGCCGGCCCCGCCTTGGGCGACATTCGCCATAGACCAAATCGGCAATAAATAGTTCCTGCCAAGATCTGAAATGAGCCCCGCCTCAATCGCATGGAAGCTGTGATGAACACCTGTCAGGACGATCAGTGAATAGGTGCCTCCGAAAAGAAGGCCTGCGACAAAACCGGCATGATCATACACATATGTTAAAGCAACAGTAATACCGGAGCCAAGCGCTCTTCCTAGAGGACCGATGGCAATAAATGCGACAAACCCGGTGACAATGACAGTAACAAAAGGCGTAACAAGCAAATCGACCGCATGCGGAACCACTTTTCTTGTCCATTTCTCTACCTTGCTCATGACGTAAACTGCCAGCAGAACAGGGATGACAGTTCCCTGATATCCGAGAAGCGCGATATCAAACCCGAAAAGATGCATATAATCAGGTGATGCTTCCGCCAGACCCCATGGATTCAAAAGAGTGGGGTGTATCATGATTCCCCCGATGACCGCTCCTAAATACGGATTGCTTCCAAACTCTTTTGAAGCGCTGACCCCGATCAAAATCGGCAGGAAGATAAATGCCGCGCTTGAAAACATATCGAGGAGCTGCAGCAGCGCAGAGTCCTTACTCATCCAATGAAAGGCATTGATCATTCCCAATAACCCCATTAACAGGCCGCTGGCTACGATGGCTGGAATGATCGGAACAAAAATATTCGAAAGCGTTTTCGCAAATCTCGCTGCAGGGTTCAGTTTCTCTTTAGCAGCATCCTGGTGATTCACATGTTCTTCACGCTCTACATCGGCTTCCTTAGAAAAAGCGTCATACACTTTATTGACAAGGCCTGTTCCAAAAATAATCTGGTATTGGCCTGAACTGCTGAAAGCGCCTTTGACGCCTTCAAGCTCTTCTACTTGTGCTTGATCTATCTTTGATTCATCCTTAATCACCAAACGCAGTCTTGTCGCACAATGAGCCGCGCTGATGATGTTTTCTTGTCCCCCGAGAAGCTCAATGAGGCGTTTTGCAGTCTCTTTGTAATCCATCTTCTTCTCCCCCTTTTATAAACAAAAAAGACCTAAAATTCGCCAACGAATAAAGGACACAGCGATCCTTTTTCATTTACGCAAATTTTAGGTCTTGCCTGCTTTACCAGTCACAATCCCGCTTATTCGAATGAAGAATACGCTTTCATCATAATTGATGACAGCGTTTTCGTCAACTGTTTTTTTAGATAAAAAGTGATGTAAAACATTTAGACAAAAAGTCGTAAATATTAATTGTGAAATACTTCACAATATCGTGCTATACTATGCTCATCTATCAAAGAAAGCAGGAAAAGACAATGGAAACTCAAGCATTGCAAAAGGTTGAACAGTATGCTTTAAGAAAACAAAACATATTCGTTTCAAGCAAAATCCGTTATTTGCTCAGATCCATTTTGGCCAGCATGTTTATCGGTTTTGGCATTACAGCCGCAAGCAAAACAGGCAGCTATTTCTCTATTGCCGACTCACCGTTTGCCTTCCCGGCTGCCGCTGTGACATTTGGAGCTGCTATCGTATTAATTGCCTACGGAGGCGGGGATTTATTCACCGGCAACACCTTTTATTTCACTTATACCGCACTCCGGAAAAGAATCCGCTGGCGCGACACCCTGTACCTGTGGGTTTTCAGCTATACCGGCAATTTGATCGGAGCCGTTTTGTTTGCGATTCTTATCAGCGCAACCGGGCTCTTCGAGGGGGCATCCCATTCCTTTTTGATTCATCTGGCAGAGCACAAGATGGAGCCGCCTGCCTCAGAGCTGTTTTTCCGAGGAATGCTGTGCAATTGGCTTGTATGTCTCGCTTTTTTCATTCCGATGTCTCTCAAAGGAGAAGGGGCAAAGCTGTTTGCCATGATGCTTTTCGTTTTCTGCTTTTTTATTTCCGGTTTTGAACACAGCATTGCCAATATGTGCACATTTGCGATCTCACTTTTGATCGATCACCCTGATACAGTCACACTGGCGGGAGCAGCCAGAAACTTAATTCCTGTTACACTCGGCAATCTGGCCGCAGGAATTGTGATGATGGGCTGGATGTATCACACGCTGAATGCCGATCAATAAAAAAACTTCCAGAGATCACTCCCTGCAAGTCAAAGCGGTTATTCCGAGAGATCTTGAAGACGCTGGACATGCAGCGTGATATAGCCGGCCTCGGACTCCGGCAAATGTAATTGATATTCATTTTTCAGAAACTCCGCCAGCTCCAGCGCACATTGATAGGCAAATGAATACTTTTTTTGGATGAAATAAAGCATCTCTTCGTCCATGGCATGAAACGCTTCATTTGATTCCAACCGGCTGACCGCGTATCGCAAATGCGTGACAAGGCGTTGATAGGAAATGCTGTTTTCATCCACCTTTCGATTAAAGTAGTTTTCTATTTTCTCTATCATTTCTTTTATCATCGTCGTATGCTTCAGCGCTGAATACATACTCTCTGCATCCATCTTTGCCGTATGGATGTGAAGGGCAATATAACCCGCTTCATCTTCAGGCAGAGACACGCCCAATGTCTCTTTTACATGTCCGATCGCCCACAGGCCGATCTCGTATTCTTTTTTATAGAGCGCCTTTATCTCATGCAATAATTTATTTTGCACAAGCAGCCCATTTTGAATCCTTTCGATCGCAAAGGACAAATGGTCAGAAAGCGCGATATGAATATGGTCGCTCAGCGGCGCCGCGAGCTCCCCTTCCGCATAGCTGATGATATCCTCAGCTATGTCAATATGCTCCTCAGGCAGTGTTTGCAGGATTTGTTTAAATTTTTCATTCTCGTCGTGCACGACAAAAATCTTTTCTACTTTATTCATAGGGATGAGATCATTTTTCTTTTTTTGAAAAGCGATGCCCGGACCCATGACGATTTTTTCCTGATCATCCTCTTTGATTAAAGCCGCATTGTTGTTTAATACCTTATAGATTTTCAAGAGGCTCTCTCTCCCGCCAATTAGCTTTTATGACTGGGATTTTACCTCCTTTTGACCGCCATGTAAAGATGCGGGCCGGCCCTCTCCTGCTTTGGCGATTCCTTGAAGGCTTGCAGACATCTTCTTTTATAGAGAGCGGCGGCTTTCGCTTTCTGTTTTTCTTCGTCATTCACAGCCATCCGCCATTCATAAAACGAAACCAGTCCTGCGGCTTGCACCGCCGCTTTTCTTTGATATGTACGCTGAGCCGAATAAATAGCGGCAGCCGCATGTTTTCGGTCCGGCGCCACCCAGTTCATCAAAAAGACCATCCACACCCGTAAAGATACAAGCAAACGTTTCATAGAAAAACATCCCTCCGCTTCTTTTTGGCAGGCAGCCTTTTTAGCAGCCCGTTTTTTCAGCCGCAGCTCACAGGAAAAGACGGCCGATTTCTTTTCTCGCAAACTAGCAGCTCTAGCAAAACTCATGACTCTATGATAGACCGTGGAAAGAGAATTCTTTGTCACAATATGAGTGAAAAAACAAACTAGTTTTAAGAAGTTTTGTTGAAAGCTGAAAGAAATGAAATGAAAATTGGAGAACCGCTTTAAAAAGTTTATACACAAGTTATCCCAAAGATAAGAACAACTTAATCACAAGAGATATCCACATGTCCACAAACCCCATCTATATTTTGTATAAGAACATATATTCCCAACTATATATATACACAGCTTTATTCACTTATACACAGGGTTCTGTGTATAACTCCTTCCTTATACACAACCAAAATCCAATAAATGGTCCAAATGACACAAGGATTTTTTTGAATTTTCAAGAAATATATACTAGATATTTAACACTTTTTCTAAACACAAAGGGGGAAACACATTGAAAAACGGGATTATTCGTTTTCTGCTTCTAGGTTTGGTTTTATTCTTTACGTTATCCACAGGCATTACAGGTGTACAGGCAGCACCGGTTTCTTCAAAAGGATCGGCGGACCTGGAAAAGGCCGAGGTATTCGGTGATATTGACATGACAACAAGCAAACAAACAACGGTGATTGTGGAATTAAAAGAAAAATCCTTAGCAGAGGCGAAAGAAGCGGGAGTAAACCAAACGAAAAGCAAGCTCAAAAACGCCCGCTCAAAAGCAAAAAATAAAGCCGTGAAAGCGGTGAAAAACGGAAAAGTAAAACGAGAATATGAGCAGGTATTCTCCGGATTTTCTATGAAGCTTCCAGCTAATGAAATTCCAAAACTTCTAGCAGTAGATGACGTTAAAGCTGTGTACCCGAACGTCACTTACAAAACAGACAATATCAAGGAGAAAGACATCACCATCTCCGAGGACGCTGTCTCTCCGCAAATGGATGACAGCGCGCCATATATCGGAGCAAATGATGCATGGGATTTAGGCTACACAGGGAAAGGCGTCAAAGTGGCTGTTATTGATACAGGGGTTGAGTACAATCACCCTGATCTGAAGAAAAACTTCGGACAATATAAAGGATACGATTTTGTAGACAATGATTACGATCCGAAAGAAACACCGACAGGCGATCCAAGAGGCGGAGCCACTGACCATGGAACACACGTGGCCGGAACTGTCGCTGCAAACGGTACGATTAAAGGCGTAGCGCCTGATGCAACACTTCTCGCTTACCGCGTTCTCGGACCGGGAGGAAGCGGCACAACAGAAAACGTCATCGCCGGTGTAGAACGTGCAGTTCAGGACGGAGCAGATGTGATGAACCTGTCTCTCGGAAACTCGTTAAACAACCCGGATTGGGCGACGAGCACAGCGCTTGACTGGGCCATGTCAGAAGGCGTTGTCGCCGTTACATCAAATGGCAACAGCGGACCAAACGGCTGGACAGTGGGATCGCCAGGCACATCCAGAGAAGCGATTTCTGTCGGCGCAACGCAGCTCCCGCTCAATGAATACGCCGTCTCATTCGGCTCTTACTCTTCAGCAAAAGTCATGGGCTATGACAAAGAAGAGGACGTCAAGGCGCTTCACAATAAAGAGGTTGAGCTTGTCGACGCTGGCCTCGGCGAAGAAAAGGACTTTGAAGGAAAAGATCTGAAAGGCAAAGTGGCACTCGTCAAACGGGGCAGCATTGCTTTTGTGGATAAAGCGGACAACGCCAAAAAAGCAGGCGCCATCGGCATGGTTGTGTATAACAACCTGTCCGGAGAAGTTGAAGCCAATGTGCCAGGCATGTCTGTGCCAACGATTAAGCTTTCATTAGAAGACGGCGAAAAACTCATCAGCGCCATGAAAGCAGGCGAGACAAAAGCAACATTCAAGTTGACGGTCTCAAAAGCGCTCGGTGAACAGGTTGCCGATTTCTCATCCCGCGGCCCTGTGATGGACACGTGGATGATTAAGCCGGATATTTCCGCGCCAGGCGTCAATATCGTCAGCACCATTCCGACACATGATCCTGACAATCCATATGGCTACGGGTCAAAACAAGGAACAAGCATGGCATCACCTCATATTGCCGGAGCGGTTGCCGTTATCAAACAAGCTAAACCGAAATGGAGCGTTGAACAGATCAAGGCTGCCATCATGAATACCGCCGTCACATTAAAGGATGGCGACGGAGAAGTATATCCGCATAACGCTCAAGGCGCAGGCAGCGCAAGAATTATGAACGCGATCAAAGCCGACTCGTTCGTCACACCGGGAAGCTACTCGTACGGCACATTTTTGAAGGAAAAAGGAACCGAAACGAAAAAAGAAACCTTTACAATTGAAAACCAATCTTCCATTAGAAAATCATATACGCTAGAATACTCTTTTAACGGAAGCGGCATTTCCACATCCGGCACAAGCCGTGTTGTGATTCCGGCTCATAAAACCGGAAAAGCCACTGCAAAAGTAAAGGTCGACACAAAGAAAACAAAAGCAGGCACCTATGAAGGAACAGTCATCGTTAGAGAAGGCGGAAAAACCGTCGCCAAGGTTCCTACATTGCTGATCGTAAAAGAGCCGGATTATCCGAGGGTAACGTCTGTCTCAGTTAATGAGGGCTCTGAACAAGGCACCTATGAAATTGAAACCTACCTTCCTGCGGGAGCGGAAGAGCTGGCATTTCTCGTCTATGACAGCAACCTTGACTTTGCAGGCCAAGCCGGCATTTATAAAAACCAAGATAAGGGCTATCAGTACTTTGACTGGGACGGCACGATCAATGGGGGTACAAAACTTCCAGCCGGTGAATATTATATGCTCGCCTATGCAGCGAACAAAGGCAAATCAAGTCAAGTCCTGACCGAAGAGCCATTTACTGTTGAATAAAAAGCAGCCCTGCCGAGAAACATCGGCGGGGCTTTTTTCATGCAGGCTTTAGCGGCTTCATGCCTCAGCAAACGCCTCCTGTAAAAGGCGATAAGAATGAAGTTTATCCTCAAATCGGTTCGTAATGGTCACCGCCATGATTTCCTCTGTACCATAAGCCTTACTCAAGGACATCAGCTGTTCCTTGACCTGTTTTTTCGTACCGACAATCATTCGGTTTCTGTTATCAGCAATTCGTCTTTGTTCATAAGGAGAGTACGTATTTTTCCGGACAGCTTCATAATCAGGAACGCCTTCTAAAGGTATGCCCTGCTCACCCGCCAAGAGAGTAAAATCAAGCACTGTCCCCAGCTGCTCCGCTTTCTCTTCTGTATCCGCACATAGAACAAAAACAGCAACTGCCGCCCGAGGTGTTTCTCCTAACACAGACGGCTTAAATCGTCTCATATATTGTCTGACCGTATCCTCCCCGCCCTCGCCATTGATAAAATGGGCAAACATATAGCCGGCACCCAATTCAGCGGCGAGCAGCGCGCTTTCTCCAGATGAACCGAGCAGCCACACATCAGGCGCAGTTGAAATATGCGGTGCAGCCGTTAAATTAGGAAACCGGTGACTGTCATCCGCCAAATCATGCAAATACATCGTCAGCTCCTTGATTTGCTGCGGGTACTGATCGGCATTGCGTTTCCCGCCGTCATTCAGCGCCCAAGATGCAATCGGCATTCCTCCCGGCGCTCTTCCGAGGCCGAGATCAATTCTTCCCGGAGTCAAACCTTCCAGCACACGAAAATTCTCCGCTACTTTATAGGCACTGTAGTGCGGCAGCATGACACCTCCTGATCCCACCCTGATCCGGTTCGTTTTCGCCGCAATGTGGCTGATCAGCACCTCTGGACTGGACCCTGCCAGACGCTTTGAAAAGTGATGCTCTGAAACCCAAAATCTCTTATACCCAAGATCCTCAGCCGCCTGGGCAAGCTCAACGGTTTCCCGTAATGCCGTTTCTGCAGAGCTTCCCTCGGACACCGGAGATTGATCTAATATACTTAATGATAACATCCCTACCACCTCGTCCTCATCGTATCACTGATCCATTATTTTTTCTTCTAAGCCGCTCACACTGTTCATCAGTGTCCCCCGATCAATCGTCATTTATTTGTGTCTGCTTGTCTCTATTTGTCGGAATATGTTACACGTGAAACATAAAAACCTCTCCGCCAGCGGAGAGGTTTCACATTTAGTTCTTATTAAAGCCTTTTTCCTTCACATATTCATTTAAGTACGTACGCGGTTTCTGCTTCATAAAGTTCAGAATTTGGTCAGACCACGTTTCCACCCGCTGACCATTTGTTCTTTCTCTATAATAATCAGAAATGGTTTTGTCATATGCACTCATATGTTTACGAAAATCATCGTCATTCACGTTATAGGTATTTTCATGATATACAGCCTGCTTCGGCAATCTCGGTTTTTTGCCGGATAGGTTGGCAGGGTGTCCTACAGCCAGGCCAAAAAGCGGGAGCACATGGTCAGGCGTTTGCAGCACCTCTGTCACCTTGTCCAGTTCATTCCGAATGCCTCCGATATAACATATGCCAAGCCCCATTGATTCTGCGGCGATGCTCATATTTTGAGCCGCAAGCGCAGCATCAATTAAACTGACCATAAACATTTCCGTATTTTCCAGCAGCTCAGAAATAGGTTCGCCTTTTTCTTCAGCCAGTTTTTGATGTCGGTACAAGTCCGCACAAAACACAAAAAAGTGCCCGTTATTTTCTACATAAGGCTGATTCCCCGCAAGCACAGACAGTTCACGCTTTTTCTCCGGATCGGAAACACCGATAATCGAATAAGCCTGCACATAGCTGGACGTAGGCGCAGCCTGCGCGCTTTTCACTAATGTATCAATTTCCTCAGCTGTCAGAAGCTGATCAGTAAAAGATCGGATCGACCGATGGTTTAAAATGGTTTCAATTGTGTTGTTCATCACAAGGACCTCCTTATCTGTTTATCATATCCCAAAAAAAGTGAAGTCAAAAGTGAAATGCTCTGAAACAAAAAAAGACAGCCCTTTAGAGGCTGTCTGCATTTTATGAATTAAACAAATAACTTCTGTATCTCGTCAACTGAACACTCGCATTATACACAATACCGAAACCGATTAACGTGGCAAGCGTCGAGCTACCCCCATAGCTGACAAACAGCAGCGGAATCCCGGTAACAGGCATAATACCGATATTCATCCCGATATTCTGGAATGTGTGGATAACAATTAACGCCGTATAACCTACGCAAAAGAAAGAAGCAAAACGGTTGAATGGATGGATCTTGTCAATCAAAACAACAAGTCTATAGATTAAGAAGAAGAACATGATAACAACAAAGGCACAGCCTAAAAAGCCAAATGATTCACCTATTATAGAAAAAATGAAGTCAGTCGTACTTTCCGGAACATAAACCTTTAAATCAGAAATACCATTTCCTATAATGCCACCAGATCCTATAGCCATGATAGCTTGATCAACCTGCCAGCTGCTATTTGCATCTTCCTGCGTCTCACTTGAATCAGAAACCCAAGAAGTGACCCGCTTAATTTGATAATCCTGTATCCCAACTGATTTAGCAACGTCAGGAAAGTTAATCATGACTAATAAAATGAGTGAAATGAATAGGATACCTGAACCGGCAATGATCGTGATCAACTTCCAATTTATCCCTGACATAAAAACCATTACAAGAACGATAAACATACATATTCCCGCCGTCCCAGCATCTTGCATCAGGATAAGACCAACAGGGATAACAGCTACACCCGCAATCTTTAATAAAAGGTGAATATCATCTCTAAGCGTCCGAACTCCTTTAGGGTTAGCTTTTCCGATGACTGACGCAATCATCATAATCAAACCAACCTTCATAAACTCTGACGGCTGTATAGTTATTCTTCCAATTCTAAACCAACTTTTTGCTCCTTTAATGACAGGTGCAATGGACTCAGGGCTGATTTTAAGAATAATCAAAGATAAAATACCAATGATAAAAATATATAAACTTAATTTTTCAAGCTGTTCTAAATCAAAATACAGAAGAACTGTAATGGCAACAGCCCCCAAAAAATAAAACACAATTTGCTGTATCCAATCCGTATTCCCATACTGCCCAAACTGACCGGCAGCATAAATTGATACTACGCTTATGATAAAAAACACACCAAATATAAAAATCAAATCCCCCTGATAAAAGGGGCTTTGCTGTTTCTTATATCGACTCATTCTATCCCGCCTTACATTTTCATCGGAAAATCACTAATGTTTATTATACATGAACCACGTTCAAGATGACACGTGAAGCTCGTTTCCTTTTTTGTTTTTTGCGCGCATTAGCGGCGCTTTTTCAGCTACACGAAATATGACGTATCATAAACCGAAATGTTTCGATTGACACAAAACTTTTCATATGAAAAAAACCCTATTTCTCAAGGGTTATGAATGCAGCCTCTTATTAAATAAGTTGATTTGCTCAAAGATTTATTGAATGTTCCTATCGTACATCAAGTTCCCAGAAAACCAATGCCTAAGTAAACAAACTGTTCCATTCACGGTTTCCATACATTCTCCTAGCGGATTGGCGATAAAAAATAAGGCAATAGTGCCAGACCATTTCTGCAAATACCTGTATCAATTTCTGGAAAACATGGTATAATAATTGTAACAAAATGTTCACAAAACAACCACAAAACAGACACAATTCATTTCCTCTACTTCATTTTTGTAAACGCTGTCACAAAATGAAAGGAGACGGGTATGATGGACATGTTTTTTGCTTATTTATTGGTTGCCAGCGCTACTCCCCTCTTTATTTGGCTCGATAACAAAAAAGTCGCACTCTCTGCTATTCCGCCAATTATTTTAATGTGGGTATTCTTCTTCTTTTACGCAACAGAAAGCCTTTCTCCACTCGGACACACTCTCATGATTATCCTGTTTGCCGTCAACGTCATTGTCGCTCATATCGCGGCCTTTATCATTTATGGCCTTCCTTATCTTCGCAGAAAGCGAAGCAGCAGCTGAAACAGCAAAAAAACCCTCTTCTAGACGAAGAGGGTTTTTTTGCTTATTCGTTGTGGCCTGAGTGCTCTGAGTGTTCAGCGCCTCCAGGAGGATTTCCGTCCATATGGTCACCGTGATGATAGTGGGCCGCGAAAATCCAGATGGATCCAAGCACGATAACGATCGCACCGAAGAATCCGAACAGCGTGTTTCCGACTTGGATACCGCCATTTTCGCTCTCTGTCATGTGCATGAACATGAGAAGCTGGAGCGCCGCCTGAATGAAGGCGAAGCCGAAAATGATCCAAAGTTTTGCTGATGAGCTCAGGTCAGTATACACTGCAACCCATAGAGCCAGCAGGGTCAAAACAATAGACAGTGCAAAACCTACAATGTGCTTCCATGGAAAGTGACTGTGTTCAGCAGATTTGTTTGCCATTTTACAGACCCCCCAATCCCATGAGATAGACACCTGTAAAGATGAAAATCCATACAACATCTAAGAAGTGCCAGTACAAGCTTGAGATAAAGATTTTAGATGAAGTTTGCGGAGTTAAGCCGCGTTTCTTCAACTGAATCAGAATTCCTGTAATCCAGAAAATACCGATTGTTACGTGAGTTCCGTGAGTTCCAAGTAAAACAAAGAATCCAGACCAGAACGCACTTGTACCGAGAGATGCTCCTTCATGTACATAGTGGACAAACTCGTTGATCTCACAACCGACGAAGCCGGCGCCGAGAAGAAGAGTAATAATTGTCCAAATGACTACGCCTTTTAAACTTCCGCGGCGCATTTCATGAACAGCGATCCCGCAGGTAAAGCTGCTGATAAGCAGCAAGAACGTCATAATCATTACCAGATTCACTTCAAACAGTTCGTCCGGTAAGACACCTCCTGCTGTTCTGTTTTGAAGAACGAAGAAGGTTGCAAATAGTGTTGAGAACAACACAATTTCTGCCCCTAAAAAGATCCAAAACCCGAGAATATTAAGTCTGCCGGTTTCAGATTGATATTCCATAGGCGCGTTAGAATTGCCGTGTTCTGCATGTTCCATAACTCACGCCTCCTTATTCGGAAATCTTTCTTTCCGTCTCTTTTATTTCATCAACACTAACGTAGTAGCCATTGTCGTATTCGAATGAACGCAGAACCATGCAGAGCAGGACTCCGATCAATCCGACTACGCCCATCCAGTACCATTCAAAGACAAGTCCAAAGCCGGCGATACCGAAGGCAACAGACATAAAGAACGGTCTGCCTGAGTTGCTTGGCATATGGATTTTCTTGAATTTGCTTTCAGGGTATAATTCAGTTTTTTCTTCTTTCATATGCAGGAATGCATCTTGAGATTTGACTTCAGGAAGCACCGCAAAGTTGTAGTGCGGCGGAATCGCAGATGAAGTCGCCCAATCAAGCGTACGTCCCACACCCCATGAATCTCCGCTGATTTCACGAGTAGAGTAACGGAAGCTGTAGTAGATGTTATAGCAAAGGATTAAGAATCCTACACCCATCATGAAAGCTCCGACTGTTGAGATAAAGTTCAATGTTGTCCAGCCGTCATTCGGTCCGTATGTGTAAATACGGCGAGGCATGCCTTGAAGCCCCAAGAAATATTGCGGGAAGAAACAAATATTGAACCCGATCATAAAGATCCAGAAGAACCATTTTCCGATTTTTTCGTTCAGTTTGTGGCCGAACATTTTTGGATACCAGAAAATAAATCCTGCGAAACAAGCAAATACAGTACCCGCGATCAGCACGTAGTGGAAGTGAGATACCAGGAAGTACGTATTATGGTATTGATAATCCGCTGCTGCCATCGCAAGCATAACCCCTGTAACCCCGCCGATAACGAAGTTAGGAATGAACGCAAGCGCCCACAGCATAGGCGTTGTAAAGCTGATTCGGCCTTTATACATTGTAAAGAGCCAGTTAAAGATTTTAACCCCGGTCGGAATCGAGATTGCCATTGTCGTAATTGAGAAGAATGAGTTAACGGACGCACTGTTCCCCATTGTGAAGAAGTGGTGAGTCCAAACTAAGAAACTCAATACGGAGATGGCGATAATAGAACCAACCATCGCTTTGTAACCAAACAATTGTTTTCTTGCAAAGCTTGAGATAATTTCTGAGAAAATACCGAACGCCGGAAGAATAACGATATATACTTCAGGATGTCCCCAAATCCAGAACAAGTTGGCCCAAAGCATCGGCATACCGCCTGCTTCCAGTGTGAAAAAGTGAGCGCCGAACAAACGATCAAATGATAATAGTGCTAAAGCTACTGTAAGCACAGGGAAAGCAAACACGATAATAACCATTGTGATCAGTGTTGTCCATGTGAACATTGGCATACGCATCAGTGTCATGCCTTTTGTTCTCATTTTTAAGATTGTGACCATAAAGTTGATCCCTGTCATCAGGGTACCGATACCGGCAATCTGAAGTCCGAGGAGGTAGTAGTTCTCACCCGGCCCAGGGCTCATGTCGTTACTTGCAAGCGGCATATAACTTGTCCAGCCTGCGTTCGGAGAACCTCCGATAACGAAAGAAATATTGAAAAGCATAGCCCCTACGAAGAACGTCCAGAAGCTCAGGTTGTTCAAGTAAGGAAATGCAACGTCGCGAGCACCGATTTGAAGAGGTACAACAACGTTAATAAGACCGATTAAAAACGGCATCGCCATGAAGATAATCATGATCGTACCGTGAGTCGTAAAAATTTCATTATAGTGGTTTGAGTCTAAAAAACTGTTATTCGGAAGCGCTAGCTGGGCACGCATCATCAAACCGTCAACACCGCCGCGGAATAACATAATTACAGCAGAGATAATATACATGATTCCGAGTTTTTTGTGGTCAACAGTTGTTATCCATTCAGACCAGAGCCATTTCCATTTCTTGAAGTAGGTAAGTACAACAATGATGGCGATGGTAGATAGTGCAATGGAAACTTGTGCGCCCAGAATTAATGGGTCACCTGTTACAAAAAATTCATCCCATTTAAATTTCATGCGGGCTTCCTCCTTTCCTGATCAATATCATTCTTCTGTATCATCAGACTTCTTAAATTCATTTTCCTTTACGTTTTCAAACGGATCTGTTTTAGAGTGCGGTGAAACGGCTTGATAGCCAAGGCGTTTGCGGGCCTCCATCGCGTATTCTGCGTCTTGTCCGTGATCAACGTATTTTAAGTGAGTAGAAGAGAACGTTAATTCGTCCACATTTTCAGGAAGCATCAATTGATCATACTTCTCTTTTGTCAGCTTAGGAGCCTCATTTTGAGTCTTTTTCAACCAGCTGTTAAAGTCTTTTTCTGTTACAGCATTCACATCAAACTCTTGGTCGGCAAAATGTTCACCTGTGAAGTTCGCGTTGCGGCCCTCATAAGTTCCCACTTCATCAGCCTGTAAGTATTGATCCATCAGCATTCCTGCCATCGCGTATTTTTGTCCTCCAAGCTGAGGAATCCATAGCGATGCCATTGAATCTGCAGATGAGATTTTAAACAAGATCGGGCGGTCGACAGGAATGTTTAAGTAGTTGACCGTTTCAATATCCTGTTCAGGGTAGCTGAATACCCATTTCCAGTCTACCGAAGTAGCGTAAACAACAAGAGGCTCTTTATCCTTTGTTGCTTCAGGAGCTTTTTCTAACGAATATATCGTCTGTACGGTTGGCACAGAAAGTGCGATGACGATTAAAATTGGGATCACTGTCCAGACTACTTCTAAGAACGTGTTACCGTGAATTTCTGGGTTATAAGATCCATTATCTTTGCCTTTACGGTCGCGGTATTTTACTAAAATAATGGTAAATAGAACAAAGACGACCCCGACAATAAACAGCATAAATCCGATAGATAACAGGATTAAATCACTTTGCTGATCAGCCACAGGCCCTTTCGGATCTAGTACTGAGGCATTGCTGCATCCCCCAAGGACGAAAACCACAGTTAACAGCGCTAATACAAGTAACGGTTTTATTGCTCTGAACAAGAAGATCACCATCCTTCCTATTGATGTAATAAATCTGAAGTGCATACTTCCTCAAAATCTTTTCTCTACTTTGTTATGCTATCAAAAACTTCACTTATTAGCTTTATTTTTTTATAAACTTCAGCCCATTTTCGCTTAAATGTCATAAAATCGACAAAAATTGCTCCAACTTTATTCATATCTATCGCTTAAGATGAAAAGTTTCTAGTTATTTCCGCATATAAGTAAAGAAAGATGATGAAGAACTAATTCTACTGACAAATAAAGGTTTACCACAATAAAAAACCAAGGTCAATCAAAAATTTCATTTTGTTAAACATTCTACAAGGGAATTAATTTTTCCTTGCCTAGCACCTTTTCACACGATTACCATTTTAACGCAACCAATATTGAAAGAAAAGGCTGAATAGAGCGGCGATATGCTCTGAACTGATCCCGCTTTTTTATTAGCACATTCAATTGTTTATCTTATACAAAAAGGAGGAATGATATAAGCAAATAAATTTAAAATAGGATGTGTTGCATGATGAGTTTCATAATTTCACTTATCGTCGCTATTATTATCGGATGGGTTGGCAGCCTGTTTGTAAAAGGAGATATGCCCGGAGGAATTATCGGGTCGATGATCGCAGGTCTTATCGGTGCCTGGATCGGCCACGGGCTGCTTGGAACATGGGGACCGCACCTTGCCGGATTTGCCATTATCCCGGCGATTATCGGTTCAGCCATTGTTGTATTTCTAGTAAGCCTCTTAGCAAGAAAAAGAGGATAAGAGCAAAAGAGCCCCAAGCGTCACGTTTTGGGCTCTTTTTTCAATAGTAAAAAGCCTCTCCCTTAACGGTTGAGGCTTTTTACTTGTTTGACGCCTAAACAATGGATAAACCTGTTGAAGGCCTGTTTTCCTTCGGGTGTCTGTTTAAATACGCCGGCATGTTCAAGAATGCGTGCGAATACATGGCCAAGCTCTTCTTTTATAACCTGTTCCGCATTCCCTTTTGTTATGGTTCTTCTTTCCATCAGACGAAGAGCCCAATCCTTATGTTTAGCCGTCAGCTCATTTTCTTCTAATGCTGTTTTCGGATCAGCAGAGCACAGGGACGCTGCCGTTGCTTTCATTTCTTCCTGTAAACGGCCCGGCAAAATCGCTAAGCCCATAACCTCAATCAGGCCGATATTTTCTTTTTTAATATGATGAACCTCCTGATGAGGATGGAAGATTCCTAATGGATGCTCCTCATCCGTCCGATTGTTTCTCAGCACGATGTCGAGTTCATATGAGCCTCCCCTGCGTCTTGCAATCGGTGTGACCGTATTATGTGGCGTATCACCTGTGAAGGCGGCTATGCCGGCTTTTTCATCTGAATATTGCTGCCATGCACGGAATATATGGTCCGCTGCGTCAGCGATAATATGCGGATCGTCTCCCTGAAGCCTGAGCACAGACATCGGCCATTTCACTAAGCCCAGTGACAAGCCGGGATAACTGGTCAATTCATATCTGTCCGTCATTTCGGCACGCGCCATTGGAAAATCGTGCGCCCCGCCTTGAAAATGGTCGTGGCTTAGAATGCTGCCTCCGACAATCGGCAGGTCTGCGTTTGATCCGATAAAATAATGCGGATATTGCCCGAGGAATGAGAGCAGTCTTTCAAACGTCTTTTTGCTGATCTCCATCGGTTCATGCTCACCCTTTAAAACGATGCAATGCTCCGGATAATACACGTATGGAGAGAACTGCAAATACCATTGCTCGTCTCTGAGAATAACAGGAATAATTCTGTGATTCTGCCGGGCCGGATGGTTCACACTTCCCTCAAAGCCGACATTTTCCTTACAAAGCACACACGGCGGATAATTCGTCTGCGTCTGTTCTTTGGCAGCCGCAATCGCCTTCGGGTCCTTTTCGGGCTTTGACAGGTTAATTGTCATTTCCAGCTCGCCATATTCGGTCGGCACCGTCCAATGAACGTTTTTGGCGATTCTGTCAGACCTGATATAATAGACATCCTCTGCATACTGATAAAACTCTTTTGTCGCCTGTTTCGGTCCGTATAACGCCTTTGTCTCTTCAAACTTGCGGATGACCTCAGACGGAGGCGGGACAAAACAGCCCATCAGCTTTGCACTGAGCAAATCTCGATAGGTGTCTGTATTTGCTTCTATACGGCCGGTTTCTGCCGCCCACTTGTAAATGGGAGAAAGCAAGTCAGGAAGACGCTTGCTCTGCTTAATGAGTGTGCTTGAGACCGGCTGGGGATGTTTGATGTCCAGCGCTTCATAAAGTCGGTTTCTCGTGTATTCCTGATCCCAAATCGATATCAGTTTTCGTTCCAGCCCATACTCGATCAGCTGTTCCAGATGTTCAAAAATGCTCATGTATCACTCCCCCTTTAGTTCTCTCGCTCCTTCACCAATATCAGCGACATAAAAATCCGCTTTGAGTCCTGTTTTTTCTTGATATTTGTCTCCAACCTTTTGGATAAAGTCATCAACAAAATCATCCTTTACAATACTGATCGTGCAGCCGCCGAAACCCGCTCCCGTCATTCTTGAGCCGATCACTCCTTCTTGCTCCCACGCTGCAAATACGAGCTCATCGAGTTCCGGGCATGTCACCTCGTAATCATCCTTCAATGAAAGGTGGGATTCCTTCATTAACCGCCCGATTTCCTGAATATTGTTTTCTTTAAACATGTCGGCGGTCTTGATGGCGCGGTGGTTTTCATATACGGCGTGCTTTGCGCGGCGTCTGTTCGTTTCATTTTGGATCAGGCCAGAGTGGGCGTCGAAGTCAGAAGGCTTGATGTCGCCAAGTGATGTAATGTCGAGCTCCTTTTGCAGATCCAGCAATGCGTCACTGCACTCTTGGCGTCTCGCATTATAGCTTGAGTCCGCCAAGGTCCTTTTTTTGTTCGTGTTCGCAATAACCAGCGCAAGCCCGGAGACATCGAGTTTGCTATATTCATAGTCCAGCGTATCGCAGTTCAGAAGCATCGCATGATGTTCTTTCCCCATTCCGATTGCGAATTGATCCATAATTCCGCAATTGACACCGATAAATGTGTTTTCCGCATGCTGTGCCATTTTGACAAGCTCCAGCGCATCGAGTTGAGGATGAAAATAGCTTTGGAGCACGACCGCCATCAGCAGCTCAATGGAAGCGGAAGATGAAAGCCCTGCCCCGTTTGGAATATTCCCTGAAAACACGATGTCAAAGCCATGCGGAATCGAATAACCCCTTTGCTGAAATTCATATATGACGCCTTTCGGATAATTGGCCCAGTCATCTTCTTTTTGATAACGGATGCCGTCAAGACTGCATTCCTTTATGCCGGCTTCCTGAAAGTTGTCCGAATACAATCTGACCAGCCCGTCTTTTCTTTCTGCAACAGCAGCATATGTACCCATGGTCAGCGCGCACGGAAACACGTGCCCGCCGTTATAATCCGTATGTTCTCCAATCAGATTCACTCTTCCCGGTGCGAAAAAAAACCGTAATCCCTCTTTCTCTCCGAATACACTTGCAAATATCCCCTTCAATTCTTCCCGCATGTGCATCACCTTTCATGGTTTTTATTTTTTGTTTCCCGGTCTTTCTGTAACGAAAACGGAAGATCATATGCTGCCGCCCTTGTCATACCCCTTCTTCTTTTGTCTTTTTAAAGACGAGCCATTTGCTTGCGACATAGTTGACGACAACAATCACCGCATTGTCGAGTATTTTGGCCAGCGTTTCATTTGTATGGAACTGTCCGACAAGGATGATCATCATGCCAAGGTCTATGCCGAGAGACAGCACCCGAACGCTGAAAAAGGCAGTGAGCTCTTTCAGCAGGCTTTGCAGGTCATCTGTCTTCTGCTGAAACACATATACTTTATTTGTGATGTAAGCAAACAGAACAGACAAAATCCAAGCGGCTACTGTAGCAGCTTTATAATCCACATTCATGATCTCTACCAATATATAAAAGCTGGCGATATTCACGATTGTCGTGAAAACTCCCATAATGATATACATAATCATTTCTCTATACTTCACTGATGTTCCTCGCTTTCTGAAAAACTTTTCAAATTTCTTAGCTTTGCGTATTCGCGGTTAAAAGTAACAAAAACGGAAAGCGCGTCAAAAAAGCTGCGGAATGTGGCCGGATGGCCCAATACACGCGATTGTTTGATGATTCCGTCAAGCACCGCACATATTATTTTAGCCGTATATACAGGATCAATACTGTCGTCAACCAGCTTTCTCTCCTTCAGCCAATGAATATATGAAGTATTTTCTTCCACCCACAATTCGTATAGCCCTACATAAGCCTTGCATTTTTGGACAGCTTTAAAGGTCGGCATATTCATTGCAAACGAGGTGATGTCCCATGATGGTTTATTTTTGTAGTAAGAAAACAGCAGCTCTGCGGCATGTTTTGCAGCCTCATGCAGCGTCAGCGGTTTCGCAGATGTCCGCTCGATTTCATCCAGGTAGCCGATGATAATCTGTTTTTTCATTTGATGATTTTCGAAGATATGCTGCAGGAAGTCTTCCATGTTGTCAAAATGAACATAAAATGCGCCTTTACTGTACCCGGCAGCTCTGCTGATTTCTTCCACAGACACAGGGTCATACGCTCGGTCAATCAATAAATTCAGGCCAGCCTCTATAAATTTTTCAAATGTTTGCTCTCTTTTAATTTGAAATTTGTTTTTTTTCATATTTTTCTCCAGCCGGTATGATTACCCTTATCTTACACCGGATCAATCTTTTGCGGTATTTATTTCTTTCCAGAGGTATGCTATTCGGTTGTTAAGGGGTCATATTTAATAGGCAATAGGATTTATTTTCATTTACATACTATCCAGTCAGTATTTAATTGTTTATTATTATAAATAAGGTCCATTGGTTATATTAGTCATTTTTTTAGGGAATAGGTAGGTGATTTTTCCTTCAGTTTGTGAACACCGAGCAACTATGTGTGAAATTTGTTGTACTCGCCTCATCATCGCACCGGCTTGCCTTTTATTGCCAGGATGTTGCAGGAAAACATTTTATACAATTGGAGGTTACTATGAAAACTCAAGTTAAAAAAGATTTGGACAAAGATTGGCATATGTTGATTCAAGAAGCTAGATCCATTGGGTTAGGCATTCATGATGTGAGGCAGTTTTTAGAATCTGAAACAGCGATGAGGAAAACCAATCACAAAAAAACCGTCCGCCAAGACTAATCCGGACAGGCGGATCTTTTACCTCTGGCTTTTCTATCATCTGATCTGAGTTTTCACCATTTCCTCTATTCGATAGCTTATATACTGCGCCGATTTTGAGGACAAACGGTGTTTCAGCCTAAAATATGACAGACAGCTGGTGATGCGGTCACCTCTTGGCACATGCATTGTCATAAAGAGGTGATGCGAACATGAAACCGGACTTTAGAAAAAGAGCAGCTTTGCAAGGCTGCATTTGGTGAGGTTTTGAAAGCAAACTTGTTAATATGCGGCAGCTGGAAAACCTTCGCCCGTTTTATACCCCCGCGTTCTTATCTTCACGTTTCCTGCTTTTTTCGTCCACTTTATGATCCTGAAGAATAAATCAGACTTTCTGTACATACCTATTGGTGTACCTTTATGCTTATTTTTCAGCAGAATAAAAGGAGGAAAGCCATGTACAGATCGCAAGCTGATTACCAAAAGATTGCTGGGTCTCCATCTTTTCAAGCCTTTTTGAAGCAGAAACGGGCCTTTATTGTTCCAACTGCGATTTTCTTTTTTGTCTTTTATTTTTCACTCCCTGTTTTAACGTCTTATTTCACCTTTTTGAATACTCCGGCAGTTGGTGCTGTTTCATGGGCTTGGCTGTTTGCTATCGCTCAATTCGCTATGACGTGGACACTCTGTACGGTGTATTCCCGAAAGGCAGCTCGTTACGACCAATTTGTAAACGCTTTAAAAGAAGAGCTGAAGGGTGAACAGACATGAACCTGACAGCGTTTCTGTTATTTTTAGCGATTGTCGGACTGACGCTTGTGATTACGTATTTTGCAGCGAAACAAACGAAAACGACGAGTGAGTTTTATACGGCCGGCGGCGGGCTCACCGGTGTTCAGAATGGACTGGCAATTGCCGGCGACTACATGTCTGCCGCGTCGTTCCTCGGCATTGCCGGAATGATTGCGTTATATGGGTTCGACGGATTTTTTTACAGCATCGGTTTTCTTGTCGCTTATCTCGTTGTCCTCTATATCGTGGCGGAGCCGCTTCGGAATCTCGGAAAGTATACGATGGCGGACATGATTGCGGCGCGTTTTAAAGAAAAGAAGATCCGCGGTGTCGCCGCTCTCAATACCATCGCCATCTCTACCTTTTATATGATCGCTCAGCTCGTGGGGGCAGGGGCGCTGATTAAACTGCTGCTTGGGCTCGATTATACCGCGGCCGTTCTGATTGTCGGAGTGCTCATGACCATTTATGTCGTGTTCGGCGGAATGATCGCGACGAGCTGGGTTCAGATTATCAAAGCCGTTTTGCTGATGGCCGGCACCCTCGTCATCTCCATCATCGTTTTTTCTAAATTTGGTTTTAACCTTAATACAATGTTTGAGCAAATGAAAACCGCTACCCCGCTTGGCGCTGATTTTTTAAATCCAGGGAACAAATACAAGGTCCCGCTTGAAACCCTGTCGCTGAATTTGGCACTTGTGCTGGGGACCGCCGGCCTTCCGCATATCTTAATTCGCTTTTATACAGTTAAGGATGCCAAAACTGCCCGGGCATCAGTCGTTTCAGCAACATGGATCATCGGTGTGTTTTACATTATGACGGTATTTCTCGGATTTGGTGCAGCCGCGTTTGTCGGTTTTGACGCGATTACAACGGCCGATCCAGCGGGAAACATGGCGGCGCCGCTTCTGGCAAAAGCACTCGGGGGAGATTTCTTGTTCGCGTTTGTATCAGCCATCGCCTTTGCCACGATTTTGGCAGTGGTGACAGGCTTGGTGCTGTCTGCCGCTTCTGCGTTTGCCCATGATATCTACAGCCAGATTATCAGAAAAGGAGAAGCAACTGAGAAAGAACAGATGAAAGCGGCTAGATGGGCATCTGTCGCCGTGTCAGCGCTGTCTATCATTCTTGCGATTTTTGCTCAATCCTTAAATGTCGCCTTTCTTGTCGCATTGGCATTTGCCGTTGCCGCCAGCGCAAATCTTCCGCTGATTGTGTTTACTGTGTTTTGGAAAAGATTCAATGCCTCAGGCGCATTATGGGGCAGCCTGACTGGGCTGATCAGTGCACTTGTCCTCGTGTCGATGAGCCCGAGTGTGTGGGACCCGGCCGGAGGTGCTATTTTTGTAGGCGAGCCGCTCATCCCGCTGTCTAATCCGGGCATCATTTCGATTCCGCTCGGTTTCCTCGGTGCGTGGCTTGGAACGCTTCTGTCTTCTGATAAAACGGTTAACGAAGATACATTTGCGGAAATACAAGTGAAGGCGCATACGGGAATTCATATGGATCAGGATTAAAAAAAGCTCTCTAAACAGATTTTTGTTTAGAGAGCTTTCTTAGGTTACGTTTTCTGTTGTTCCTGAGAAATCGCGTTTTCAAATACTTCCTTGCCGGCTGCTCCTGGAATCACGGTGTCGCCGATGACAAAGGTTGGTACGGCTGTAATGTCAGCTTCTTCATAGGCGTGCTTCAGAGCTTGCCGCTGCACGTCCTGATATGTTCTTGCTTCCAGCGCAGCTTTGAATAATGCTCCGTCTAAGCCAACTTCCTCCGCCAGCTTCGTCAAGATATCAATCTCCCCGATGTTTTGGCCCTCTTGGAAAAATGCTGCAAATACACGGGTATTGTACTCATGTCCTTTGTTGTATTCTTTGGCAAAGTGAAAGCCTTCAAAAGCCAAGTCTGTATATGGGTGAGGCGAGACGTTTGGAAATTTGATATCGACTCCCAATTTCTCCGCCATCGGTCTGATCGAGGTTTGCCACATATACTTCTTGGAAGGGTCGTTTACAGGATCAAGCTGCGGTGAAGGACTTGGACGCAATTCAAACGGCATCCACTCGACTTCAACATCCTTTCCTTTTATCGCCTCTTCAAAAGCGGCTTTTCCAATGAAACAAAATGGGCACACGTAATCTGAATAAACTTTTATCTGTACTGTCATGATTGTCTCCTTTCGTATAGGTTGATTTTAAACTGTAACAATAAAAGTTACAACTGTTTTTTTTAAAAAGAAGCCTGCATGGCTTCTCTTTACGATTCAAGCAACCGCTGAGCAATATATTCTCCTTTTTTGCACCCGCCGGGGATTGCATATAAAGCAGAACCAATCGTTTGCGTATATTCATTTAACGCATCCTTTGCCGAAAGTGCCTTCAGCATGGGGATGAACTGATTGTCGGGATTTTTTTGAAAGCTGATAAACAGGAGACCTGCATCCATATAGCCGGTTTTTGAGTCAATGCCTTCTGTATAAGAAAAGGCTCTTCGCAAAATCTGTTTCCCCGTAGATTTCGCAAGACTGACGTGCGAATTTGACGGGATTTGATTCAGCTTGACAGGGTCTGTTTCTTTTTTTTGGCCAAAAGGTGCCCCTGAGCTTTTTCTGCGGCCGAAAGTATCCTCTTGATCTTTCAGGGAAGAGCGGTCCCAAATTTCAAGGAACATTTTGATTTTCCGAAAAGCCATATAAGTTCCGCCGGTCATCCAGTCAGGCTCGCCGGACTGAATCCACACGATCGAATTCATCAAGGTGTCATCCTTGGTGCTTTGGTTTCCTGTTCCATCTTTAAACCCAAATAGATTGCGCGGCGTTTCTCCTTTTTTGCCTCCGCTTAAAAAGCCTTTGTTTATCAGGCGGACTTCACAGGTGCCCACCGCTTGATTCAATAGGTTTCGCAGCGCGTGAAACGCCACCTGTTCATCATCTGCGCATACTTGGATGCAGATGTCTCCGCCTCCCTGCTTCGCATCGAGATTGTCATTCGGCATAGCCGGAAGGGCAGCAAGGTGTTTTGGTTTCTTGCTTTTCAGTCCGAAACGATCCTTCCCATCTTTTTCGAAAAAGTCAGGCCCGAAGCCAAATGTAACCGTTAAGTTGGAAGGCGGTAAATCAGCCGATTCACCTGTATCCTGCGGCGGCAGGTATTGATTTTTCTGTTCGCTCGACATTTTTTTGCCTGACGTCAGCATGTGTGTCAGGCTGGTCCAGTTTCTGAATAACGTGATGATATCGCTTTTCTCCTTCGCCGTCACATCAAGCGCGGCAAAATACACGTACGTCTGATGGGCAGTAGTGATTCCGGCCTGATGCTTTCCGTAAAATGGAGCAACCTGGTCATCCTCTTTTTCGTCCTTCTTCGATGACTTAGCCGCGGTCTGAACAAGCGGAGCGAGACCGCCGAGGCCGCTGGCGCCAATCGCCACGGCCGCCCCAGCCATCGCTCCCCATTTTAAAATGTCCCGTCTGTGAATTTGTTCTGGCTTTTTCTGTTCATCGCTCATGCTGTTACAAAACTCCTTTTATAGCACATTCGCAATCTTCGACATGGTTTCAGAAAGAGTCGTCAGCTTTGTGCTCAGCTCTCTGATTTGATCTTCACTTAATTTATCATAAGACGTATAGGCCTGATCATTCGTTTTGTATTTTGCCATTAAAACTTCAAATTCGCTGAATTCGGTATCCAGCTTTTCCGTCAGATCAGAGTGGTCTTTTACTAGCGCGCTTTTCACAGTTTGATACACAGCCTCGGAGCCTTCAACATTTGCCATAAGATCGACTAAATCGATTCGTGAGTAGCGCTCCTCTTCACCCGTAATTTTAGAAATACCTGCTTCGTTCAGAAGCTCCATCGCGCCAGCCACAATTTGTTCAGGCGTTAATGTCAATGATTCAATCGAACCGTCAAGCTCTTTCACATCCTTGACAAGCTGGTCAGCCGTTGCCTTTTCCCCGGAAATATGTTTATCCTTCCAAATGGCTTTCTCAAGCTTGTGGAACCCTGTCCATTTGTCCCCTTCTTCTACATCGTTTTCACGGGCATCAATTTTCGGATCAAGATCTCCGAGGCTTTCGGCAATCGGTTCAATTCTTTCGTAATAGACGCGCGCTTTCGCATATAACGTCTTTGATTTTTCAATATCGCCTGCCTTCACGGCAGCTGTAAATGCTTCAGTCGCCTTCACAAGCTGATCGCTCTGCTCTTTGACGTAGTCTTTATATTCATCTGCCGCTTTTGCCAGCTGATCGCTTGCCTTTTTGCTGCTCTTCTTCGCTTCTGTCAGGTCTTCTAAGGACGCTTTCAGTGACTCGGATTCTGTCTTGATTTTGTCTGAATCCGGTTTGGATTTTTGCGCTTCTGTGTAGATTGGCTGAAGATGCTTTTCGATTTCTGTGTATTCGAACGGATAGTCGCTGCGAATATCATTTTCAAAAGAAAGCCAGTAGCTGTTTAATTCTTTCCCCTTCTTTTGAATCTCTTTTTGATCAGCTTTTTCAGCTGATTCATTCAGCTCGGAAATCATGTTCTCCATTTTATCAACGGAAGCTGCGATCTCTTTGCTTACTCCGCTTTTATCAGATGAAGCTTTTTCTTTAGTTGACGAAGTGTCATTGGCTCCGCATCCCGCACACAGTGCAAGGATGCATCCGGCTGTTACAGCAATCTTTGTGATATTCATTTTGTCAGTTCCTTTCCGTTTGTATAATGTTTTGCCGCTTCTGAGATAAGCGCAATCAGTAAAAATAGCAAAATCAGTAATTGCGGAATCGTACTGTACACGGACGGATAAATTCCGAGAACGGACACAGACGGCAGCCAGCTTTCTGCGTCAGACGGAAGAATCCCCGCGAGCTGCAGGCTGTGGACGCCTGTTCCGAGAAATTTCACGCACATATACAGGACAACCGCCATTGACAGCAGAAAAAACGGCTTCAATGGAATGCGCATTCCGAGCTTCATCATAAGAACACCGACGATGACGAGAACGACAAGCCCCGCGGCTGTCCCGCCGATCAGCTCAGTGAGAGAGAGCTTTCCAACAAGGCCGATGAAAAAGATGACTGTTTCGAGCCCTTCCCTCACGACTGCCAGAAATGCAATGAGCGCAAAGGACAGCAGGCTTCGTTTTTTCAGTGCCTGTGATTTCTGGATATTGATTTTTTCTCTCCACCTGTCCATCGAGGCGTTTCTATGCAGCCACACCCCGACATACAAAAGCATGACAGCGGACAGCAAGCCGGTGATTCCGCCTAGCAAGAAATTGTTTTCTCCGAATACATTCGAGGAGAACAGGAGGGTGACGCCGATTCCGGCTGCTAAGGAAACGAACATGCCGGCTGACGCGCCGCCCCAGATCCATGCAGAAGAACGGGTGACACGGGCTTTTTTTGTCATGGTCAAAAGCGCCCCGATGACAAGCAGCGCCTCCATCCCTTCTCGAATTGGGATCAATGCCGCGTCCCACCAGCTGTAGCTGCTCGAAGCAATCGGCTCAAGCAATTGAATCATTTCGTCAATTTGTTTTATTACCTGCTTGGGATGGCTGTCGATTTCAGCCTTCATGAGTGCCAGATTTTCCTCCGATGTGGTATACGCTTCTTTGGATTGGGATACGACGTCTCCTTCTACGGCCAGCCAAGATGTGATTAAGTTGTCGATAGCGGCTGACGCTTCACCCATCTGTTTTTTTTCTATCAATTGTTTTGTGTCTTTTAAGCTTTGAATATAGGCTGTTAAGGACGTCCTTGATTGACCCGAGGATGCCTTCTTCAGTACAACAGCCTGCTGGTAGGTTTCTAAGTGAGAAGAAAGCTCTTCAAGCTGTGTTTCGAGTTTGTTCGCGTCTTGATTAATGAAAGAAAGAGAAATCATAGCGATATTCGAGTCCATTTTGCTGTGGGATGAAAGGTTTTCCTTCTTAATAGATGGTTCTTCCTTTTTCCACGACGATTTGAAGGTCTCAAATGTTTGCTGTGCGGAATCTATATCTCCGTCTCGTACAGATTTGATCATTTGCTTGTTTAATTCAAGCAGGGAAGCAATCGGATCATTTTCCGCATGCACCGCCGAACCGAAAAACATCAACAAGCTGAGTAATATAAGTGTCAGCCCCCGAGCCATCATGTTCCTCCTATAATTGAAAATGATTATCATTGTATATCATAATCATAGCCAGTTCCCGATCTTTGTCAATGAAAATTTGAAGGTCTGAAAACCTTGGCGGAACAGCAAAAAGGCTGCCCTTTACAGGACAGCCTTTTGAAGGCAAATCGGGTTATCTGCCGGTCTTATATGTGTGAATAACATCGTAAAATTTGCGTGCGGCTTCTTCCGGATCTTCCGTCAGACTGATAGCGCTGATCATACTGACACCATCAGCCCCCGCTTCGATGACGGGAGCGGCATTTTCTATTGTGATGCCGCCGATGCCGACAATTGGGATGCTGATGCCTTGACGTCTCACCGCTTCAATCAGAGACACACCCTGCACAGCTCTTGTATCCTTTTTTGTTTCCGTCGGATAGATCGGACCAAGACCGACATAATCTGCTCCATCCTCCTCGGCTTGCTTCACCTCAGACATCGTATGGGCGGACACGCCAAGGATCATATCGCCAATGGCGTCACGTACTTCTTTTGCTTTCGCATCCTCTTGGCCGATGTGCACACCGTCTGCCTTCAGCTTCAGTGCCAGCTCCATATCATCATTGACAATAAAAGGGACTCCGGCTTCACGGCATGCCGCCTGAACCTTTGCGCCGAAGGCAATCCGCTCCTCTCCTGTCAATGCGCCTTCGCCCTTTTCACGAAACTGGTACAGAGTGGCACCGCCTTTTAATGCGTTTTGCACGACTGTCACAGGATCAGCTTTCGTATTGTTTGAACCCATAATGAAGTAAACAGATAATAGCTTTTTCATCATTTCCCGAGAAATACGTGTCATGAGACTGTCACCCTTTCTATTGTCGCTAACTCTAATACATCCTGTTCAGAGACAGAAGACAGCTTGTTCAGCAATTCAATCTGAAAACTCCCCGGACCTTTGTCAGCTGTCTGCTGCGCGGCAAGCTGTGCCGCAACACCATATGAGGAAATCGCAGCGATGGCAGCGTATAACGGATTTTTTTCCACTGCACAAAACGCACCGACAACTGAAGTCAGAAGACATCCGGCGCCTGTCACCTTCGTCAGCAGTTTGTGGTCGTTATGAAGAGTGTATACGTTAGATGCGTCGGCAATTACGTCGACTTCCCCAGTAATCGCAATGACCGTGTTCAGTTTTTGCGCCGCCTGTTGAGCCAGACGGATGATGTCGCCTCCGCCTTCACCGGCATCGACTCCTTTGATCATCCAATCCGAAACACCGACGGTATGTGCAATTTCCGCGGCATTTCCCCTGATTGCAGAGAGGCGCACCTCACGAATCATCTCACGTGCCGATTCAGTGCGGAACGGTGTCGCTCCAGCCCCCACGGGATCAAGAATGACGGGTACGCCATGTTCATTCGCTGATTTACCCGCAATGATCATAGCTTCGACGGTTTCTTTGCTTAGCGTTCCGATATTTAAAACGAGCGCACCCGCGATTTTCGCCATGTCGGCGACCTCTTCCTTCGCATAAGCCATTACGGGTGATGCACCGAGGGCGAGCAGGCCGTTCGCTGTAAAATTTGTCACAACATTGTTTGTTATACTGTGCACCAGAGGGCTATGCTTCCGGACGGCTGTTAGACGTTTTGCTGCTGATTGTGCATCCATATTAGCATCATCCTTTACTCTCTCTTTTTTTCGAATCCCATAAATACGATTTCGTATGTTCAAGCCAAGCTCTTGCCGCAAAGGACAAATAGCGGTCCTTTCTCCATATAATCGCAAGATGCCAAGGGATGACCGGATCGACAAGCGGGATGACTTTGACCTTTTCCGGGTCAAGGCCGCGGCATATGCGTTCCGGCAAAAGTCCGATCCCCAGGTTGGCTGACACCATCTCACTGATAAAATCCCATTGTGAGGTTTCGTAAATGATATGGGGTCGGAATCCGGCCTTGATACATTCCATCATAATTCGATTGTGGAGAACAAAATCCTCCCTGAAGAAAATAAAAGGCTCTTCCTTCAAATCCTGTAATCGGCTCTCTTTCTCACCCGCCAGCCGGTGGGAAGGGTGTACGACAAGCATTAATGTTTCTTTTACGATCGTAAATGAATGAAAAATGTCTTCGTTTGCGGGGAGAACAACAACACCGATGTCAAGAGAACCGTCCCCAACGCCTTCTTGGACTTTGATAGAGCCGTCCTCAACAAGCTGAAAGGTCACATTCGGATAATTTTCCCGAAAATCGCCGAGCACTCTCGGGAAAAAACCTGAGCCGATCATCGGCGGCAGTCCGATTCGCACATGCCCCTTCTTGACCTCCATAATATCATTTAACTCGGATGTCAGGTTTTGAAATGATTTAATGATTTCCTGCGCCTGCACGTACATGCTATGGCCGGCGTCCGTCAGCTCCACCTGTCTGCCGTTTCGGTAAAAAAGCTCGATCCCAAGCTCTGCTTCTAAATTTTTGATCATTTTCGATATCGTCGGCTGGGAAACATAAAGTGATTGGGACGCCTTCGTAAAACTTTTCAGACGGGCGACCTCCAAAAAATATGTTAAATGGCGGATGTCCATTTGTTTCACCCTTTCTATAGACAAAAGGAATACTTATTATGCTTAATATATATTTTACCTATAGCGTAACCTCATGTACAATATGAATATAAGGGAGGCATCAATATGAAAAAACTGTTGCTAACCGTTATTCAAATCGCTCTGTTATTTATATTTGCTCGGCTGATTAATTGGGTGACAGCCCTTCTTCATATAAATATTCCCGGCAGTATAATTGGAATTGTGATTCTTTTCACATTATTACACTTTAACATCATCAAGCTTGAATGGATAGAGCTTGGCGCGGCGTGGCTTCTTGGGGAGCTGCTTTTATTTTTTATCCCGTCTGCCGTCGGAGTGATTGAATACGGAGACATTATGTCAAAATTCGGTGTCAGCATTTTGCTTGTTGTCATCATCAGCACGTTTGTCGTGATGGTGTCCACAGGAACGCTTACACAAATCATTGCGAAAAGAAAGGAGAAAAAACATACGTGTTCATCGGAATTGTAAGTTTGTTATTAACGGTTTTGGTGTATTTAGGAGCAAAAAAAGTATATTCTCGTTTTCCGCGAGTCTATACGTCGCCGCTATTGGTGACGCCCGCTGTGTTAGTCGGTATGCTGCTGCTGGTGAATGTCCCGTACGAGACATATAATCTCGGCGGTGAAGTGCTGACCGATATGCTTCAGCCGGCTACCGTGGCATTTGCGATCCCGCTTTATAAATATTTCCCTGTTTTAAAGAAATACGCAGTGGAAATTATTTTAAACGTCGCCCTCGGCTCATGCATCGCGATTATTTCTACAGCTCTTATTGCGAAATGGCTTCACCTCGGAACTGGCTTGATTGACAGCCTTGTTCCAAGATCAGTGACAACGCCGATCGCCATGAACGTATCTGAAATGATCGGCGGAATGCCTGCGGTCACAGCCATATTTGTCATTTTGACTGCATTGTTCGGCACCGTCATCGGGCCGATGGTCATCCGCTATTTCCGCATTGATAACGAAATTGCGCGGGGCGTGCTGCTCGGCACAAGCGCACATGGAGCGGGCACATCCAAAGCATTTGAGCTTAGCTCAGTGTCCGGCACGATTTCCAGCGTGTCAATGATCCTTGCGGCGATTATGACGCTTTGCGCGGCGCCGTTTTTACTTTCATTTATGTAGGAAGAAAAAACTGTCCTGGCAAGGGCAGTTTTTTTGTGTCTCCTTCCATTGAAAAGCTGCAAAATTACAATATAATGTAATTTGTGGATACCAAAGGAGGCACCCCCATGCATAACTTGCAGGTGAAACGGCACTACGCAGCGTTAAAAGGATTTTATTTGTTTGCTTTCCTGGGCACAGGCAGTATCATTCCGCTGCTCAGCATGTATTTAACAAAGGAACAGCATTTAAGCGGCTCACAAGTCGGCTTGATTATGTCACTCGGCCCGATTGTGATGATCTTTTTCCAGCCGTTTTGGGGTATGCTGAGTGATTATACGCAAAAAACAAAAAGCCTGCTTGCGGTTTGTACATCAGTAACAGGTGTCATCGGGCTCGGCTACATCGCATTTGACGGCTTTCCCCTGTTTATTCTGATTGCGGCCTGTTTTGCAGCCTTTCAGAGCACAATCATTCCATTGTCAGACAGCATTTCTTTACGCTACACACAACAAACAAACGGAAACTACGGCGGAATCCGCCTGTTTGGTTCTCTCGGATTCGGCATTGCGGTGTTTGTCATGGGACAGGTGACGAATCAGCTGTACCCCATTCACGTCATCTTTATCTTTGGCTGTGCCTTTCTGTGCATGGCAGCCATATTGGCCTCACAGATGCCGGGCCAGCAGAAAACAAAAACAAAGATCAATATCCGCAAAGGGTTCCGGGAGCTGGTCAGCAACAAAACTTTCCTTATCTTTATGATCATCACCTTTACGACATTTGCACCAAATTTAGCGAACAATACATACTTCAGTCTGTTTCTCGACAAAAGCGGCGCGTCTCTTTCCGCCATTGGCCTTTTATTTTTTATCGGAGTGATCTCAGAGATTCCGTTTATGAGGTTTGCGCAGAAATTCATAGATAAAATGGGATTGCTCAATGTCATCATACTGTCCGGCGGGGTTTCATTATTCAGATGGACGCTTTACTTCACAGAGCCTTCGTTATGGATCATTTATGCGACGGTATGCCTCCAAGGCGTTTCTATTGGTTTATTTATTCCGGCGGCGCTGCAATACGTCAAAAAGATTACCCCAAGCCATGTGGAGGCGACAGCGCTAACCATGTACGCCGCCATCGGCAACGGATTCGGCAACTGGTTCTGTACGTTTGTTGGCGGATACATTTTTGACTACGTTTCCATCTTCGCGGTCTATCTGCTCTTCGCCATTCTCAGCATAGCGGGCGCAGGGCTGACATTATATTTAATAAAAGCAGAAAAAAATAAACATACGCTTCATCAGCCGGCTGTTACTTTTAAACCATAACGACTATAATGAATAAAAAGGAAGGAAGTGTGCTATGAACGGGCAAGAACGGAGCAGCATTTCTAAAGGATTGCAGGTAGATATTGTATTGAAAGCGGATCAAAAAACAGGAAAACTGACGCGAGGCACAGTGAAGGATATTTTAACGAAATCTAGCTATCATCCGCACGGCATTAAAGTCCGTCTTGAAGATGGCCGTATCGGACGCGTCCAGCAAATCATTTCTACATAAAAAGGCTGCCCTGCACCGGGGCAGCTTTTTTCTTTTTATTTTTTCTGCAGAAAGACAACCTTTAAGTAATTGCCTTCCGGATATGCTGACATCGTTTTAAAGTCCTCCGGCAATGTAAATTCCTCTATGATCGTATAGCGTTCATTTGTTTCTTTGAACGCGGCATCGATAAAGCCTTTGAATTTCTTCATTCCGAAGGCGCTGCTGTTTGTAGAGGCGACAATGATGCCCTTGTCGGCTGTAATGGCGATCGTTTCCTTCAGCAGATTTTTATAATCCTTGGCCGCGCTGAAGGTGCGTTTTTTTGTGCGGGCAAAGGATGGCGGGTCGAGAACAATCAGATCAAAGCGCAGATCCTTTTTCGCCGCATATGAGAAGTATTTAAAAACATCCATCACTTTAATATCGTGCGCCTCGTAATCCAGCTTGTTCACGCTGAATTGCTCGATCGTTTTGGCCAGACTTCGATTTGCCACGTCCACGCTTGTTGTTTTCTCCGCTCCGCCAAGCGCTGCCGCCACTGAGAACGCACCTGTATAAGAAAACGTGTTTAAGACGTTTTTTCCATTGGCATAGCGGTCTCTGATCGCTTTGCGCACATGTCTTTGATCTAAAAAGATGCCTGTCATGGCGCCTTCGTTTAAATCAACCGCGTATTGTATCCCGTTTTCTTGAATGATGATCGGGAACTCGCCTCTTTCTCCCTTCACGAAGTCATCATCCTCGACATACTGTCCAGCCGTATCGAAGCGTTTCTTTTCGTAAATCGCTTTATATTCAATATCCAGTTCATCCAGAGCGGCAATGAGCGTTTCTTTAAAGGTGTAAATGCCTTTGCTGTACCATTGGAGCAGCAGGTATCCGTCATAATAATCAACAGTGACGCCGCCGATGCCGTCGCCCTCACCATTGAAGAGACGGAAAGCCGTTGTATCAGGCGTCGCAAAAAGATTTGCACGCGCTTGTACCGCTCTTGTTAATTTACTGAGGAAAAATGCTTGGTCGATTTGTTCATTTTTATTGCGGGTGAGCGTCCAGCCGACCCCTTTGTTTTGCAGGCCGTAATAGCCCCTTGCGAGAAACTCGCCGCTTTCAGACATGACATCAACGAGGTCGCCTTCTTTGACGTGCCCCGCACTGCCGGTGAGGGCTTCCTTTTCGATCAGCGGATAGCCTTTTTTGATTTTTGCAGCATGTGCTTGCTTTAGGGTGAGTAGCTTCATATATGTTCGTCCTCTTTCTGTTTGCTTTTTCTTATCGTACCACAAAACGCCAAGATGTCTTCATTGACAGAAAGGAAAGGTTTTTCTACGATAGACAAAAAGAGTTTCTAGGAGGAACAGCATGGCAAAACGAATTGACCATACAGGCATTATGGTAAGAGATATTAACGCGTCTATTTCATTTTATGAAGAGGTTCTCGGCATGAAATTGAAAGACCGCATCACTCATACGAACGGTATTATCGAGCTTGCTTTTCTTGGCTTTGAAGATGGTCCGGAAACAGAAATCGAACTGATTCAAGGCTACAGCAGCGAGCTTCCTGCCGAAGGTAAAGTGCATCACATTGCCCTGCTGACTGATGACATCGCGGCCGAATATACAAAAGCAGAAAGAATGAATGCGAAATTTATCGATGAAGAGATTACAACACTTCCAAACGGGTATCGTTATTTTTATATCGAAGGCCCTGACGGCGAGTGGATTGAGTTCTTTCAGCGGTAAAAATCAAAGAACGTACATTTTGTCATGTACGTTCTTTGTTTATCTATACCAACTGATATACGTTGACTCATCGCAAAACATGGCTTCCCAGCCCATACCCTGAACCATGTCATGAATCTTTTCATCTTTCGCAAGAAAAACATTTATGAATGAGTCGTATACACTCATAAACACAAAATCCATTTTCTCATCAGTCAATATGAGCTCTGCGTCGGCTTCATCAAGAACCGTCCGCAAGTTAGCCTCAGTTGTGTCCAGAAAGCCGCTGTTTTCCACAATTGGTTCTGAGTAATAAAACCGATTGGACCCGTTGTAACGAAGCACTTTTACCATACCGGGAATATGAAAATTTGAAATATGGTCCTCACTGGGATAAAAGAGATTTCCTTTTAAGTTCACATGTAAAAGTTCAGCCAAATCCTCTCTCGCGTACTCATCCCTTAAAGCAAATATCGATGTCTTCAAAGCCAGCGCCAGCTCTGCATGTGTTTGGAATCCGCATGAAGACATGATCTCTTTCCATGTAACTGCTTTTCCTTTTTCCCTTACTTCTTGATCATTTGGATAAATATGCTCATACTCATTTTTTCTCTTACCTTTTTCCCACCCTTCAGGCATTTGAATAAAAGGAGAAAATAAAATAGCAGCTGATGTATATTCAACTGGTATTTGTTTCAAGATTGGTGATTCGTCATCTAACCATATGTATTCTAGCATGGGCACCCCCTTTACATATTCTAACATTTACTTATAGTTGGTAGAAGATCATCAGCCCTTTAACAGCTGATGATCTATTACAGCTTACATCACGTCACATTTTTATCCCCGGATTCAACCGCACTCTCTTCCTTCCATTTTTGATGATCCCATATTCTGAAAAACGGATAGTAGATAGCACATGTAATGAGCAGGTTCACCAGCTGCATGACCGCTCCAGATACTTTTCCGCCTGTCGCCAGGTACCCTGATATGAGCGGCGGCATGGTCCATGGCACGGCGATTCCGGCGGGCCTTGCCACCAGTCCTGTGCTCATGCCGATATAAGTGGCGGTAATTGTGAGGAGCGGGGCTATGATGAACGGAACGATAAGGAGCGGGTTCATCACAATCGGCATGCCGAAAATGATCGGCTCGTTGATGTTAAATAGCGCAGGACCAATCCCTAATCGGCCGAGCTGCTTCATCTGTTTGCTCCGGGACCGCACAAGCATTGTGAGTACAAGCGCCAGCGTTGCTCCGCTTCCGCCGACATTGATCCAAATTTGAAAAAACTGAGTCGTAAAAATACTCGGCAGCGCCTCGCCCGCTTGAAACGCGAGACGGTTTGCATCCATGGCGCCATACCAAATCGGCGCCATAATACCGCCGATGATCGAAGCGCCGTGAATGCCGCACGCCCAAAGCAGCATTTGCACGAATTCAGCGATCAGACTCCCGCCGAGGCTGCCTCCAAGGATGGAAAGCGGCGTGCCGAGCAGGTCTCCGACGACATTGTGCAGGCTTTGAAAAGGCGTCATTTCAATCAGAAGACGCGCCAGCCATATAAGAAATACGATAATAAAGCCGGGAATCAGCGCGACAAATGATTTGCTTACCGCCGGCGGCACGCCGTCAGGCATGTTAAACACAATATTTTTTTGAATGATGTACCGATAGACTTCAGTCGAAAACAAGGCGATGATCATGGCGACAAACAGTCCCTTGCTGCCGAGCAATGTAATGGGAATTCCGCCTCCGACCATGATTGATTCTGTTGAGCCATCCGGCGTAAAAGGCACCTCGAACGGCGTTGCCAATAAGAAGGCTGCAATTGAAATCGCTCCGGCCGACAGGGCATCAACACCGTAGCTTTCCGCCAGCCGATAGGCGATCCCGAAAGCCGCAATCATTGCCATAATATCGAATGAAGCATTAACAGGATAGCCGAGCTTATCCGCCCACTGTTCCCCAAACACACTCGTCATAAAATCAGCATAACCGGGAATCGGCAGACTGGTTAAAATCAAAAAGACAGAACCGATAATAATCAGCGGCATGGTCAAAACAATTCCGTCACGCAAAGCGCTGAGATGCCGCTGCCCGGCAATTTTCCCAGCGACAGGCATGATTTTTTCTTCCATCACCCGATTGAACGCACTCATCTGAAAAGCCCCCTTTTTTCACTGCTTTGTAAACAACCTTTGCAATGTTTTCTTTATCTTATTTTGAAAACGCTTACAAATTCATGCGGAAAATTTCCTCTTTCTGCGGAAAAAATCTGCATTCTTCTGAACAACCCTCTCAATGAAAAAATCTTTCCTTCTTATTATCAAAATCACATTTTCCTCCGATATATATATCAAACATCATAGAAAAAGGAGAAGAACCATGAAAAACATGTTTTGCAAACTTGTTGTATCAGTCACTCTGTTTTTCAGTTTTCTCGCCCTAGAGCCTCTTGCACATGCAGAAACCAGCAGCGAGAAAGAGGTCATTGTGGTCTATAAAAACAAAGACGGCAAGGAAACCGTCCTGGACAGTGATGCTGAGGTTGAGCAGCAGTATCAGCATCTTCCGGCGGTAGCTGTTACAGCAGATCCAGAGACAGTAAAAGAATTCAAACAGGATCCTGATATTTTGTATGTCGAAAACAATGTCACGTTCACTGCAGCGGACAATACAGAACTCAAAGTACTGTCA
Organism: Bacillus sp. FSL K6-1012; assembly: GCF_037964915.1. Taxonomy (NCBI): domain Bacteria; kingdom Bacillati; phylum Bacillota; class Bacilli; order Caryophanales; family Bacillaceae; genus Bacillus; species Bacillus sp. FSL K6-1012. The sequence continues at coordinate 3,985,286 of NZ_CP150175.1, forward strand.
GAGAACGCCGACACCACTGACAACTTCGAACAATGGAATCTTGAACCGATTCAGGTCAAACAGGCTTGGAAGGAGGGGCTGACAGGCAAAAACGTCAAAATTGCTGTCATTGACAGCGGGATCTCCCCCCACGACGACCTGTCGATTTCCGGCGGGTACTCAGCTGTCAGTTACACCTCTTCTTACAAAGACGATAACGGCCACGGAACACATGTCGCCGGGATTATCGGCGCTAAGCATAACGGCTACGGAATTGACGGCATCGCACCGGAAGCACAAATATATGCGGTTAAAGCGCTGGATCAGAACGGCTCGGGAGATCTTCAAGGTCTTCTCAAAGGGATCGACTGGTCGATAGCGAATGGAATGGATATCGTCAATATGAGCCTTGGCACGTCTTCAGACAGCCAGATTCTTCATGACGCCATGGACAAAGCATATGAAAAAGGCGTACTGCTCGTTGCCGCAAGCGGAAATGAAGGAAACGGCAAGCCAGTAAATTACCCGGCGGCATACAGCAGTGTCGTTGCAGTGTCAGCGACAAATCAACACAATCAGCTCGCAGCCTTTTCAACAACAGGAAATCAAGTTGAATTTTCAGCACCGGGAACAGACATCACGAGCACGTATTTACATCAATATTACGCGACGGGAAGCGGCACATCCCAAGCGACACCGCACGTCGCTGCCATGTTTGCGTTATTAAAACAGCGTGATCCTGGTAACACGAACGTGCAGCTTCGCGCCCTCATGCAGAAAAACATCGTTGATCTCGGAATTACGGGCCGCGATCAGCAATTCGGCTATGGCCTGATCCGGTATAAAGCCCAGCAGGCAGATAAAGCGTACGCGGCGGCTGAGCAAGCGGTCAAAAAAGCCGAACAGACAAAAACACAAGCCGATATCGACAAAGCGAAAAAGCTCGTCAGCAAGCTGCCTAATTCCAGCGCCAAAAAAGCTTTGCAAAAAAGACTGGATAACATTCAGGCATACAGAAATGTAAAAGACGCGAAGGACAAAGTGGCAAAGGCAGAAAAGTATAAAACCCAGCAAACCGTTGATACAGCACAAGCCGCGATCAACAAACTGCCGAACGGCACGGATAAAAAGAACCTGCAAAAACGGTTAGATCAGGTCAAGCGCTATATCGTATCAAAGCAAGCGAAGGACAAAGTCGCCAAAGTGGAAAAAAGCAAAAAGAAAACAGATGTCAGCAGCGCTCAATCGGCAGTCAGCAAGCTTCCGGCAGGCTCAGAAAAAACGTCCCTGCAGAAGCGTCTCAACAAAGTGAAAAGCAGCAATGTAAAAAAGGCGCAGCAATCAGTCGCCGCAGCGGAAAAGAAATCAACTGACGCAAACGCGGCGAATGCCCAAAAGGCCGTCAATGAACTTCAGTCCGGAAAAGACAAAACGTCATTGCAAAAACGGTTAGATAAAGTGAAGAAAAAAGTGGCGGCAGCTGAAGCCAAAAAAGTCGAAACGGCCAAAGCCAAAGTGAAAAAAGCGGAAAAAGACAAGACAAAAAAATCAAAAACAGCCGCTCAGTCCGCAGTAAATCAATTAAAAGCATCCCATGAAAAAACAAAGCTGCAAAAACGGCTGAACGCCGTTAAGCCGAAGAAATAATTGAAAAAACCTTTAAGACGAGTGTTACGTCTTAAAGGTTTTTTCGTCTGTTAAACTGTGTACGCAACCTTTTTCCCATTTGCTTCACAGGCTTTTCATACTATTGCTATCCTGCTGTGAACAGCATAAAATGAACGGTATTACAGATATCAACTGCATATTGCGGGATTGTGACTGGCAAGCAGGCAAGACCCAACGATGCAAAGGGAGTATTAGTGCCTAGAAAAAGAAGGCATTTTAACTCTTCTTTTCGTGTTGGGCTCGTAACGGCGCCAATGACATTTCTGCTTTATATGTTTCGTAATGCCCCGTCACCCGACGAGGGCATTTTTTGATGGCTCTGCACGCTTTACATTTTTCTCACTTTTTTCATTTTGATTGTCAACTTTTCATTTGATACGATGAACAAGCCGACTTTTCTTCAGCAGAGGAGGTTTTTATTGTTTGCAAAAAGAAATTGCGAAAGAATTATTGCTCCTCGCAGGAGGAAAAAGCAACATTATCAGCATCAGCCACTGTACAACTCGTCTTCGTTTTGAAGTAAAGGATGAAACGAAAATCGACATACGTGCTATTGAGAATCTGCAAGGTGTGCAGGGCACCTTTTTCAGATATGGCCTGTTCCAGATTATTTTTGGGGCAGGTATCGTCAACAAAATTTATAAAGAAGTCGTTTGTGTGTGGGAGGCATCGCCTTCTGAAGAGGCTGTTCAAGAGAAACATGCCAGACGCAAACTGAACCCCGTCACAACATTTGCTAAAACGCTGTCCGATATTTTCATGCCGATTATCCCGGCGATAACAGCAAACGGTTTGCTCATGGGGCTGATCGGCATGATTCAGGTCTTTCACTGGTTCTCTGCCGACAGCCCGTGGATCAAAATGCTGGATCTCGTGTCCAGCACCGCCTTTATTCTGCTGCCGATTTTGGTTGGCTTCAGTGCCGCCAGACAATTTGGCAGCAACCCATTTTTAGGGGCATTGATAGGAGGGCTTCTGACTCATCCTGATTTGCTTGATCCATCCATGCTCGGCAGCAAAACCCCCGCTTCCTTAGACATATGGGGGCTGCACATTCCATTGATGGGCTATCAGGGCGCCATTATACCGATTCTTCTCTCCATTTATATCATGAGCAAAATTGAGAAGCTTTTAAAAACGATTGTGCCCAAGTCACTTGATGTCGTGATCATTCCCTTTATCACTGTGATGGTGACAGGGTGTCTCGCGCTGATTGTGATGAACCCCGCCGCAGCTATCATCGGCCAGGTCATATCACAATCGATTGAATACATTTATCACCACGCGGGCATTGCTGCCGGAGCTCTTTTCGGGGGTATCTATTCCACTATCGTTCTATCAGGCTTGCATCATAGCTTTTATGCGATTGAAGCGACTTTGCTTGCTGACCCTCATGTGGGTGTGAACTTTTTGGTGCCGATATGGTCAATGGCGAATGTGGCGCAAGGCGGAGCGGGACTGGCGGTTTTCTTCAAAACGAAGCAGTCAGGCCTGAAGAAAATCGCGCTCCCCGCTTCCCTTACCGCTTTTTTAGGCATTGTGGAGCCAATTGTTTTCGGAGTAAATGTGAAGCTGATCCGCCCCTTTATCGGAGCCGCTATTGGAGGCGCTCTCGGCGGGGCGTATGTAGTTGGGGCACACGTCGTTTCGAATTCCTACGGACTGACCGGCATCCCGATGATTTCAATCGTGCTGCCGTTTGGCATTGCGAATTTTGTTCATTATATGATCGGTTTTTTGATCGCGGCCGTCTCTGCTTTTATAGCTACATTGTTTCTCGGGTTTAAAGAAGAGACAGAATAACTGGATTTATTCGATTTCATTCATAAAACGGGGGATGAAAGGACAAAAAGCTATGAAAATTAAAAGAATATTAAATCATAATGCAATCGTCGTAAAGGATCAAAATGAAGAGAAGATTCTCTTGGGTGCAGGAATTGCGTTCGACAAAAGAAAAAATGATATTGTCGATCCGTCTAAAATCGAAAAAACATTCGTCAGAAAAGATACACCTGACTATAAACAATTCGAAGAGATTTTAGAAACATTGCCGGAAGACCATATTCAAATCTCCGAGCAAATTATTTCCCATGCTGAACAAGAACTGAACATCAAAATCAACGAACGGATTCACGTTGCGTTTTCAGACCACCTCTCATTTGCGATCGAACGCCTGAGCAACGGAATGGTCATCAAAAATCCGCTGCTGAATGAGATCAAAGTTCTTTATCCGAAGGAATTCCAAATCGGCATGTGGGCTAGAGCGCTGATTAAAGAGAAACTGGGCATTGAGATTCCTGAAGATGAAATCGGCAATATCGCCATGCACATTCACACAGCGAGAAACAACGCCGGCGACATGACACAGACACTTGATATTACAACGATGATCCGTGATATTATCGGCATTATTGAAACCCAGCTGTCGATCAACATTGTGGAGGATACCATTTCTTACGAAAGGCTCGTGACCCATTTGCGCTTTGCCATTCAGCATATCAAAGCAGGCGAAACCATTTACGAGCTGGATTCAGAAATGATCGCCATCATTAAAGAAAGATTCAAGGATGCTTTCCTATGCGCCAAAAGTATCGGCACATTTGTGAAAAAAGAATACGGCTTTGAGTTTCCTGAAAAAGAACTGTGCTATATCGCCATGCATATTCAGCGCTTCTATCATCGGTCAGTGGCCCGCTGACAAACAAAAAAACGCTTTTGATCATCTCAAAAGCGTTTTTTCATATATAGATTATTGATTGATAGCCGGGTTTCCGATCGTATTCCACTTCGTATAGGACATGTAATGGAAATACTCATCGCGATACGGATGTTTTGTATTGGAGTTCCAAGGCTTTTCTCCGCCGCAGAAGTGGACGATTGCCGGGTTTTCTCTCGTTTCATTATATTGCTTCCGTCCTAACAGTGTCGGAGGTGTTTTCAGTTTTAACATGATGTATGTTTGAGCGTTCCAGCGCGGATGAAGCTCATACCACTTATCATATAAGATCGCGTTCAGCGCATCTTGGTCATGTAACACAAGAAAATCTTCAGAACCGTTTTCATTGATAAAGTTGAGAACTTTTTCTGTGATGTTTTGCTTTCTCCAAGGTTCCATATCAATAACCATAATACCTGAGTTAAAATATTTTCCCGTGTCAGTGATATTCATTTCTTTCAAACGTTCATGCTGCCCCGCATCTTCTACAGCAGCAACGGTGTATGGAGCGATGTCCAAGTCCCATAGTTTCGAAATATCCTCAAGGACAAGTGCATCACAATCGACATAAATCATCCGCTTAATGCTCTCATCCTTAATTAAGTCAGGAATCGAAATGCGGTAATACGCCGCTTTTGTAATGTGGCTGCTTTCCACAGCATGTTCATACTGGTTGGCATCCACTTCTAAAAACTCAATCGGCACGCCGAACTTCAATGTAGTTTCTTCCAGCCTTTTTTTGTTATCAGGCTCAATTCCCCCATCAATCACATATAGCTTTACTTTTCTGTTCTGGTCCATGTTTGTCAATAAAGAAACGAACATCCCACCTAAATGACGAGCATAATTATCATCTGCGCATGATACGATATGCATAATTTCATCTTTCTTCAATGGTATTCATCTCCCTTTGTGTTGTACAAGTTACATTCCCTTTTTCAGAAAATTAAACACTAATCTCCAATATTTTTTTAAATAGAATGTGCTATACAACAAAAAAAGGTGTTATTTTTTGAACATCCGATAAAGCCAATAAAGGATGAAAAAGCTCGCGATCGTAATGGCTTCAGCTGAGGCGATATACCAAGGCCAAGGCCCGAGAACATCCAATAGCGAAGAGCCGCCCGGCTTTTTCGTTAAATACATATAATTCGCTTTCAGCCAGCGGTCAACCAGATAAATGATTCCTCCGTACAGATTGACAATCAATACAGTCACCCATAAAGAGCGCTGTCTGAGTCTGTACGTGCCAATCACCGCCATAAGCAGACAGGACAGAAACACGGACCCGTGCGAAATAAAAAAGAGAATATACCGCACATGCGGAAATGAGAACATACCAAGGTCCGGTGTCAGAAGCGCCTGAAGGGAGCTTCCGATGCCGACAAAATACAAAAACACAAACAGCTTTCTGCTCTTTGTCACCAGCATAATAGCTGATAAATACACAGACAAGTCACTCAGCTGAAGGGGCAGAGAAGTCCGCACCGACCACCTGCCCGCGGCGATCATCCATATTTGGTAACCAATTTGTGAAGCAAGCAAAAGAAACACAAACAAATAGCGCAGAAATGTACTGAATGCTGGCCGGCTGAGTGGCCGGCGGAACAAAAACAAAAGAATGGCAAGCATGCCGATCAAGCTTAATGTCACTGCATGCTCTGTCGAAAACAGATGAAACGGATCGTGTTTATACACGCCTTGAACATATTTTTGCACAACTGCACCCCCGTCTGCGGGTTTTTCTTTATTGTGGTGTTCTTTTGGCTTTTTTTATGCAACCAAAAAATATAGGCTTGAAGTTCACCATCGTCTCTGCTACAATTCATTTCACAGCTAATGATTCTGATAATTTAAGGCGGCGACAAATGGAACGTTTAGATAAACAGCAGCAGCTTCGCAAAGAAGAGCATGACACACTCAGCAAGCTTAAACAAATGCCCGTTGAGTCACTCAACCTGGAAGCCATTTCGATCGCGACGAATCTGTATCGGTCTGCGCAAAGGCTCCGTGTCAAAATGGAGACTGAGGTTCTTTCTTCTTACAAATTATCTTGGACCGCTTTCTCCATTCTTTACGATCTATGGGTGTGGGGCAAACTCGAAACGAGAAAAATCGCTGAGCTGTCAGGCATTTCAACAGCAACAGCAAGCAACGTGATCAAAACGCTCGAAAAAAAGGGTTTTTGCTCCAAAAGCATCGATACCAGAGATCGGCGACTTGTTTTTGTCACAATCACTGAATCCGGCAAACAAGCGATCGAAGCACTCTACCCAAAGTTTCACAAAGGGGAAACGGAATTGATTACGGGCATGACAAAAGAGGAGCAAAAAACCCTGACAGGACTGCTTAGAAAAGTAGCGGACAATCTTCATACATCATAAGCTTTGACGGGAATCCAGTAGCGGTTTGTCTCCCTGTTTCAGAGAGCCGGCGGAAGGTGCGAGCCGGCACACAGGCAAACGCGAATTACCTCCCCGAGCTTTCTTTGTGAACGTTAGTAGCAAAGGACGGGAAACCGTTATTCGAATGAGCGGAAGACAATGTCTTCAACCAGGGTGGTACCGCGTGCATTGAGCCACGTCCCTTATCGGGATGCGGCTCTTTTTGTGTTTCTAAAAAAGGAGGAAGAACAATGAAAACATTTGATCAGCTCACAGCAGCACAGCAAAAAGAAGTCGAAAGACAGCTTGATCTATATATGACAGGCGCCCAAGAAGTCATACCGCCGGAGGAATTAAAGGCCAAGCTTGTCAAATCGATTGCGGCAGGCACACCGCTTAAAATTAAGCTCGGATTAGATCCTTCTGCACCGGATGTTCATCTGGGACATACGGTCGTTTTAAACAAGCTTCGCCAATTTCAAGAAAATGGCCACATTGTGCAGCTCTTGATTGGCGATTTCACAGGAAAAATCGGTGATCCGACAGGCAAGTCCGCGGCCAGAAAACAGCTGACTGATGAAGAAGTCCAGCACAACGCCAAAACATACTTCCAGCAATTCGGGAAAGTGCTTGATCCAGAAAAAGTCGAGCTGCACTACAACTCGAAATGGCTGAAAACATTGTATCTGGAGGACGTTATTGACTTGGCAGGCAAAATAACAGTAGCCCGCCTGATGGAACGCGATGACTTTGAAGAACGCATCGCCATGCAAAAGCCGATCTCCCTGCATGAATTCTTTTACCCGTTGATGCAGGGATACGATTCCGTCGTTCTGGAAAGCGATATTGAATTAGGAGGAACAGACCAGCATTTCAATGTGCTGATGGGGCGGCATTTTCAAGAACGATACAACAAAGAAAAACAAGTCGTCATCCTGATGCCGCTTTTGGAAGGCTTGGACGGTGTTGAGAAAATGTCGAAATCGAAACACAACTACATCGGCATTGACGAACATCCGAACGACATGTACGGGAAAACAATGTCACTGCCCGACAGCCTGATGAAAAAATACATTCATTTGGCAACGGACTTGGAGCTTGAAGAAAAAAAACGGCTCGTGAAGGACTTAGAAACCGGCGCCGTTCACCCAAGGGATGCCAAAATGCTTTTAGCCAAAACGATTGTCCGAATGTACCACGGATTAGAAGCCGCTGAAGCAGCCGAACAATCTTTCAAAACAGTCTTTCAGGAAAACAGCCTGCCTGAGGATATTCCGGCTGTGAACTGGAAAGGTGAGAAAACGATCGCGATGACCGATCTGCTCGTCACTCTTGATCTTCTCTCTTCGAAAAGCGAGGCGCGCCGCATGATTCAAAACGGCGGTGTCCGGATTAACGGAGAGAAAATAACAGACATTCACGCCGATGCAAAGATAGAGGAGAATATGATCATCCAGGTCGGCAAACGCAAGTTTTTAAAACTCCTATAATTTGATGTCCTGACGCTTATGAAATCGGCTTTCATAAGCGTTTTTTTTGCAGGTATAAAGAACTGTCTTTTCAAAAATGCGCTTCAGTTTGCAGGAAAATCCTTTAGCATCCCGAAATATTCCCCATCCAAACATTAGGGGAGGTTCATGTTTATGAAAAAGCTTTTGACTGTAATGACGATGGCCGTTTTAACGGCCGGCACGGTTCTCTTGCCGGCACAGAGTGTCACCCCTGCTGCGCATGCTGTTCAAATATCAGATAGCCAGCGGGAGCTCCCATTCAAAGCAAAGCGTGCATACTCAACCATTTCTCAGCTTAGTGAAACAATCGGCCCCAGAATAGCCGGGACATCTGCCGAAAAAAAGAGTGCCTTATGGATCGCTTCATCCTTCAAAAAATTAAAACTGGATGTGAAGGTTCAAACGTTTGGCATTCCTGACCGACTTGAAGGAACGCTATCCTCAGAAGGCCGTGAGATTCTCATTCGGGCGGCATCCGGCTCTACACCAACTGAAGAAAAGGGCCTCAACGCTCCGCTGTATCACGCCGGTTTAGGATATCCTGATGATTTCTCCGCTGACGCCAAGGGGAAAATCGCTTTGATTTCAAGAGGAGACCTGACATATTATGAGAAAGCCAGGAATGCCGAGGCGGCCGGCGCAACGGCTGTGATCATTTACAATAATAAGGAAAGCCTTGTGCCTGTCACCCCAAATCTATCAGGAAATACAGTCAGCATTCCTGTCGTCGGAATTAAGAAAGAAGACGGTGAAACTCTTATCCAGAAAAAAGAAGCAACCTTACAACTAAAAGCATTCTCAAACCAAACCTCCCAGAACATCATCGGTATCAAAAAACCAAAGAACATCACAAATCCTGATATTGTGTACGTTACAGCCCATTATGACAGTGTTCCTTTCTCGCCCGGCGCAAATGACAACGGATCAGGCACTTCTGTTATGCTGGAAATGGCACGCGTCTTGAAAAGCATCCCTTCTGACAAGGAAATCCGCTTTATCGCCTTTGGCGCTGAAGAGCTCGGCCTGCTCGGCTCCTCCCATTATGTAGATCATCTATCAGAAAAAGAGTTGAAAAGAAGCGAAGTGAACTTCAACTTAGACATGGTGGGTACAAGCTGGGAGAATGCGTCTGAGCTGTATGTCAACACATTGGACGGGCAATCTAACGATGTTTGGGAATCCAGCCATACGGCCGCTGAAAAAATTGGATTCGACCGCCTGTCTCTGACACAGGGAGGCTCATCCGATCACGTGCCGTTCCATGAAGCCGGCATAGATTCCGCTAACTTTATTTGGGGAGATCCGGAAACAGAAGAAGTAGAGCCATGGTACCATACCCCTGAAGACTCTATCGAACATATCAGCAAAGAACGCCTTCAGCAGGCTGGCGACCTTGTGACAGCCTCTGTCTATGAAGCTGTGAAAAAAGAGAAAAAACCAACCGGCAAGAAGGCACATATCAAGGCAAAAGCCTCTGATATTTATGAAGATATCAAATAAAAAAAGACGGCACATTGCTGCCGTCTTTTCTAATCAACTTCTTTCTTAATCCCCAGCATTTTTTCATCTAAATAGTGGGCGATCTCCGCCGCTTCCTTCAGTTCATCGGTTAAATGTTTAGGGACGTCGTTGTTCAGTTTATAGTAGATTTTATGCTCCAAGCTCGCCCAGAAATCCATGGCGATGGTGCGGATTTGAATTTCTGCTTTGACGTATTCCACTCTGTTCGTTAAGTTCACAGGCATTTCAATAATCAAATGCAGGCTTCGATAGCCGTTCGGTTTCGGATTCTGAATATAATCCTTTACCTTTACGATCCGCAAATCCTCATGCTGCTTCAGGACGTTCACGACATTATAAATATCAGAAATAAAGGAACAAATGATACGCACACCAGCAATATCGTTGATATGTTCCTTCATTTCCTGTGTCGTAATCTCGCAGCCCTTTCTCATGAGTTTATTTACGATGCTTTCAAAGCTTTTCACGCGCGATTTTGTATGCTCAATCGGATTGTGGCCATGAATTAAATTGTATTCCTGACTGATAATCGAAAACTTTGTATCAAGTGCATCAAGTGCAAATTTATAAACTAACAGTTCGTTTTTCCAATCTTCCATGACAGTTTTTAAATCGTCCATATGTGTTACAGATAAATCCATTTTCGTCATCTCCTTTAACGGATCTTTATCCGCTGTCCATGTACTAGACGTGCCTGCCTGCTGCTAGGTTCTATGAATTTTTTTACAAAATCCTGTCGAATGTAACAAAAAAAGACCGCATGAAAAAGCGGTCTTCTTTCTTACCGGAAATAACTGATCAATAATCCAATTGACAGCAGGAATCCGAAAAATGTATTGGTTTGCGCTGTAGATTTCATCGCCACAATCATATTCATCGGCAATTCTTTTTTGACGAAGCCTTTCACCGCCTGAACCGGCTTAGGCACGCTCAAAAAGACGACAAACAGCCATGGGCTTGCAGCTCCTGTAATGACCAAGCCGACAACCCAAATATACGCGACAGCAAAAGATGCAGCCAGCAGAGTGACAGCTCCTTTATGCCCCATCAGGATTGCCAATGTTTTGCGTCCGCCTTTTTTATCCTCTTCGATATCGCGAATGTTGTTCGACAGGTTAATCGCGCCGACAAGAACCGCAATCGGAATCGAAATCAAAATGCTTTGCATATTGATCTTATCTGTCTGAATAAAAAATGAAATCAGCACAAATACCGAACCCATGCAAATGCCTGAGAATAACTCACCGAACGGTGTATATGCAATTGGCAGAGGCCCGCCTGTATACAGGTAACCGATCGCCATTCCCACGAGGCCGATGACAGCCAGCCACCAGCTGCTGCTCATGCAAATATACACACCGAGCAAAATGGCAATGCCGTATGAAGCGAGAGCTAATTGCAGAATCGTTTTGGGCTTCATACCATGTCTGACAATTGCGCCGCCGATTCCGACAGATTCAGCTGTATCTAACCCGCGTTTAAAATCGTAGTATTCATTGAATAAGTTCGTCGCGATCTGGATCCATAAGCAAGAAAACAGCATAGCCAGAAACAGCAGCAAATCAACCTTCACATAAAACATCGCCAAAACTGTTCCGAGAAGCACAGGAACAAACGACGCCGTTAATGTATGCGGACGCGTTAATTGCCAAAGGATCTGCCCCATACTTTCTTTTTCCGGCGCTGTCTTACCCTCACCCTTATTTGTTTGGTTCATCTTCCTCTTCCTTTCTATTAAAAGGCTTACTTTATTTCAGCCGGCCACTTGATGAAACTTGCGTTTTGCTTCCTTATCTATCATAATGACTTCTCCACCATTTCACAAGATACCTTAAGCGGGCGTTTTCCTTCTTATTATACGCTTTCTGCCCTGATTTCATTAGAGTTCTGCCTGCGCCTTTACAAACAGGAGCGGAAAAATTTTTTTAAATCATTTACGCTTTTTAAAAGTTAAAAAGTTCTCTTCATAACATTTATTCTTTCCTTTATAATGAATCAGTCAGAGAAACTTCATTCATACTCTTTCAAAGATAAAAATTCACTTCTGAAGGCAGAAGCCGATATATAAATTTGAGGGATATTAGGGAAAATATGAAACTTTTTGCGCATCCGCTCGTCATATACTCATGTAATTGTCGAAAAAACGGGAAGGGAATTTGAATATGCTGCAATTGATGAAACAGCTGTATGAAAAACCCGCTGTCAAGTGGACATGTCATACAGGCTTTTATTTGTTGATACTGCTTGTTTTGTTTTTTATGTATGGTTTTCACACCGCGAATACCGGTTCTTATATTTATAACGATTTCTAATTGGAGAGAGAATAACAATGAAACTTTTAGATGCTATTCAAACACATGCGGAAGCTTATCCGCAAACCGAAGCCTTCCGCTCTCAAGGCCAGTCGCTCACATATCAGGAACTTTGGGCACTGTCTGACCGTGCGGCTGCCGCAATCAAAAAACGCGTTTCCGGAGAAAAGGGTTCTCCTGTTCTGGTGTACGGACATATGGAGCCGCACATGATTGTCTCCTTTTTAGGAAGCGTCAAGGCGGGACACCCTTATATCCCGGTTGACTTGTCCATTCCATCCGAGCGGATTGCGAAAATTATTGAAAGCTCGGGCGCCGAATTGCTGATTCATGTATCTGGTCTTCCTGTTGATATTGACAGCGGGCTGATTCAGACAGTTTCAGCGGAAGAACTGCTGGAAAACGAAGGCACTGTCAGCCGTGATCAATGGGTGACGGGACACGAAACGTATTATATTATTTACACTTCCGGAAGCACGGGCAATCCGAAAGGCGTGCAGATTTCAGCCGCGAACCTTCAAAGCTTCACAGACTGGATTTGCGCGGACTTCCCGATCAACGGAGGAAAAACGTTTTTAAACCAAGCGCCGTTTTCATTTGATTTATCCGTCATGGATCTTTATCCGTGCCTTCAGTCAGGCGGTACTTTACACTGCGTGACAAAGGACGCCGTGAATAAGCCGAAGATCTTATTCGAAGAGCTCAAAAAGTCCGGGCTGAATATATGGACATCAACGCCATCCTTTGTGCAAATGTGCCTGATGGACCCTGGATTTTCACAAGATCTGCTTCCTGAGGCGGACACATTTATGTTTTGCGGAGAGGTTCTCCCGGTTTCTGTAGCCGAAGCGCTGCTTGAGCGTTTCCCGAAAGCGAGAATCTTTAATACGTACGGTCCGACTGAGGCGACAGTCGCTGTTACGTCCGTTGAAATTACAAGTGACATCATCAGCCGGCACGAATCTCTGCCAGTCGGCTTCGCCAAACCGGATATGAACATTTTGATTATGGATGAACAGGGGAATCAGCTCCCGGATGGAGAAAAAGGCGAAATCGTCATTGCAGGCCCGAGTGTAAGCCGCGGCTATCTCGGTGAGCCTGAGCTGACAGATAAAGCATTCTTCTCTTATGAAGGCCAATGGGCATACCGAACTGGTGATGCTGGTTATACACAAGATGGTCAGATTTTCTGCCAAGGCCGCTTGGATTTCCAGATTAAACTTCACGGGTACCGGATGGAGCTGGAGGAAATTGAGTTTCATGTGAGACAGTCTCAGTACGTGCGCTCAGCTGTTGTGATTCCGTATCAGCCAAACGGAACTGTCGAATATCTGATAGCTGCAATTGTGCCTGAGGAGCACGAATTCCAGAAGGAGTTCCAGCTGACGAGTGCGATTAAAAAAGAGCTTGCCGCTTTCCTGCCTGCTTATATGATTCCGAGAAAGTTCATTTATCAGGATCACATTCAAATGACGGCTAACGGCAAAATTGACCGGAAACGCATCCGCGAAGAGGTTCTTGTATGACGCCTTACAGCTCGTTTTTATTCTTTATATTGCTTGGCATTCTTCTTCTGCCGACCATCATTCTCGGCTTGAACGGGAAAAGATTCCAGGCATACAACATGTTTATATCCATTCTTATATTGGCTCTGATTTTCTCGCATGACTTACACGGCGTCATCGCCCTGTGTCTGTTTACCATATGGCAGGTGCTCCTGATCAGCGGCTACCTGGCGTACCGGCAGAAAGCGAACAGCGGCTTTGTCTTTTGCTCGGCTGTTATCGCGTCTATTCTGCCTTTATTCTTGTCAAAAATATGGCCGTTTCTTTCTCATCCGCAGCCGCATCATACGCCGCATAACCTGATCAGCTTTTTAGGGATTTCGTATTTAACCTTTAAGGGCGTTCAGCTGATTATGGAAGCGAGAGACGGGCTGCTGAAGGAACAGCTTCCGCTTCACCGCCTGCTGTATTTCATCCTGTTTTTCCCGACGATTTCTTCCGGTCCGATTGACAGGTACCGCAGATTCGTCAAGGATGAGCAGAAGGCATGGACAAAAGAGGAATATGCCGATCTGCTGTATACGGGGATTCACAAGATATTCATTGGATTCCTTTACAAGTTCATTATCGGCTATGCGATCAACACGTATTTCATCATGAACCTTCCCGCGATCACGCACAATAAGATCCTCGGGAATCTGCTATATATGTACGGCTACAGCATGTATTTATTCTTTGATTTTGCCGGCTACACGATGTTTGCCGTCGGGGTCAGCTATATTATGGGGATTAAATCGCCGGAAAACTTTAATAAACCGTTTATCAGCAAAAATATTAAAGATTTCTGGAACCGCTGGCATATGTCTCTGTCATTTTGGTTCAGAGACTATGTATTTATGAGATTTGTATTTTGGATGACAAAGAAAAAGTGGATCAAAAACCGTATGGCCGTCTCAAACATCGGGTATTTCCTGCTGTTTATGCTGATGGGGGTTTGGCACGGCCTTGCGCCGCAATATATCATCTACGGGCTCTATCACGCCGTCCTGATGACGTGTTACAACTTTTTCGAGAAGTGGAATAAGAAATATAAATGGCTCCCGTCCAACCGCTGGACAACGATTCTCGCTATTGTGATCACGTTCCATTTTGTGTGCTTTGGGTTTTATATTTTCTCAGGAAAGCTATTTCATCACCATCATTAAAGGAGATTAGAAAACTATGGATTTTAAACAAGAGGTATTAGACGTTTTAGCAGAGGTTTGCCAGGATGACATCGTAAAGGAAAACCCTGATATTGAAATTTTTGAAGAAGGTTTGCTTGATTCTTTTGGAACAGTAGAATTGCTGCTTGCGATTGAAAACCGTTTTGATATTCTGGTGCCTATCACTGAATTCGACCGGGATGTATGGAATACGCCTAATCACATTGTAAACCAGCTGTCTGAGTTGAAATAATGAAAAAGCGTTTTTTCGGTCCAATTATTTTGGCGTTTATTCTATTCGCAGGCGCCATCGCAGTTCCATCTTCATGGCTGACTCGTTTTATTACCGATAAACGGGTTGAAGAGTCAGCAACAACCTTAAACCCGAGTATGTTTCAGGGGCTTTATTTACAAAATCAGATGCTCAATGATCCGAAATATCTACCGATTTACGGGTCTTCTGAGCTTTCCCGGCTGGATGAGTTCCACCCATCTAATTATTTTAAAGTAAACAATGAGGGATTTACGCCTTACCTTGTCGGCAAAGGCGGATCCCAGTCATTGATACACTCCTTAAACTTCGCTGCCCATATGGATCAGCTGAAGGGCAAAAAAATTGTTTTCATCGTTTCTCCGCAGTGGTTTATTAAGCGCGGGTCTGATGAACAGCATTTTGCGCCGAACTATTCCGCGCTTCAAGGGCTGGATTTGGCTTTTAACGAGCAGATCGACCCTGACGTGAAAAAGAAAATGATGAAGCGTATGCTGCGCTTCAAAGCTGTTCAAAACGATGCTGTACTTTCCGAGCTTTATAAGGCGATGGTGAATGGCCAGACATGGAAAGTGAACGCGCTGAAGCCGGCGGCAAAAGTATATTACAAGATGCTAGAAAAGAAAGACCTTTATTATTCAGCGACGGAAACCACAGGACCAAAGCGCTATATCTCACAATCCGTGAAGGATAAGTCATGGTCTGAATTAAATAAACTGGCCGATGAATCAGGCAAACGCCACTCCGGGTCTAACGATTTTCACATCGACAATCCTGTTTATAAAAAGCTGAAGCCGAAAGTGCCTAAGCTGAAAGGGAAAAACAAAGGCAGATCGTATGCGAAGTCACCGGAATACGGCGATTTTGAGCTGATGCTTCATATCCTGAAAGACGCGGGCGCAGAGCCTATGTTTGTCACCATCCCTGTTAACGGAAAATGGTATGACTACACAGGCTTCCCGAAAAAAGGGCGCACTGACTATTATGAAAAGGTCAATAAACAGATTAAAGCGAAGGGCTTCCAAGTCGCTGATTTTTCAGGTCATGAATATGACCCTTATTTTATGAAAGATACCATCCACATCGGCTGGAAAGGCTGGGTGTATGTGGATAAGGCAATTGATGAATTCTATAAAACCGGAAAGGTTACTTCATCGTGAGCATCTATTAGGACGCGGCTGCATATTTCCTGCTAAGATTTGAAATAGTAAAGGAATCACAGCCAGCTTGATAAGAGGTGTTACATCAATGAAGATGACAGGCAATACGGTTTTGATCACAGGCGGTTCAGCAGGCATCGGGCTTGAACTGGCCAAACGGCTGCTTGAGCTCGGGAATGAAGTGATCATTTGCGGACGCAGCGAAACACGTCTTGCAGAAGCAAAAAAACAGCTCCCAGCCCTCCATACAAAACAATGCGATGTCGCAGACCGCACGGAGCGTGAGGCATTGTTTGAATGGGCCCAGAAGGAATTTCCAAAGCTGAACGTTCTCGTTAACAATGCGGGCATTCAAAAGGAAATTGACTTTAAAAAAGGGACTGAGGAGCTCTTTGTGGACGGGGATGAAATAGAGCTGAATATCCAAGCGCCTGTCCATTTATCAGCTCTTTTTACGCCTCACTTGATGAATCAGCCGGAAGCGGCAATTGTTCAGGTAACGTCCGGGCTCGCGTTTAACCCGTTAGCTGTTTATCCGGTGTACTGTGCAACAAAAGCGGCGCTCCACTCCTTCTCACTCACGCTCAGATACCAGCTTCGTGATACAAGCGTTGAAGTGATCGAGATGGCGCCGCCTATGGTTGACACGGGATTAAATCAAAAATCACGCGATAAGCAAGGTCTGACGTACCGCGGCATTACACCTGAAGAATATGTTCAATATTTCTTAGACGGCTTAAAAGAAGGCAAACAAGAGATTACAAATGAACGTGTCGAAGGTCTGCGGAATGCGGTCCGTGCCGATTACGACAGAGTATTTGAACAAATGAATGCGCAGGAGAATTAATTTCTCCTGCTTTTTCTTATAAATTTTTTACAAATTTGAGCAAACCTATTGCGATTATTTGGTGAAGGTATACAATAGAATATAAAATATTTTCAAATAAGTTTGATAATATAAACAATTTAACAACAGGGAGATTGACCATGACTAAACAAACGATTCGAGTTGAATTAACATCAGCCAAAAAACCGAAACCAGATCCAAATCAGCTTTCTTTCGGAAGAGTGTTTACAGACCACATGTTTGTAATGGACTACGCATCTGATAAAGGCTGGTACGATCCGAGAATCATTCCTTATCAAGCCGTTTCAATGGACCCGGCCGCAATGGTATATCACTATGGCCAAACGGTGTTTGAAGGCTTAAAGGCTTACGTCTCAGAGGATGACCATGTTCTGCTTTTCAGACCGGAAAAAAATATGGAGCGCCTGAATAAATCAAATGACCGCATCTGTATTCCGCAAATTGATGAAGAACAGGTTCTTGAGGGTTTAAAACAGCTGATCGCTATTGATAAAGACTGGATTCCGAATGCGGAGGGCACGTCCCTTTACATCCGTCCATTCATTATCGCAACCGAACCTTTCCTTGGTGTCGCGGCATCTCATACGTATAAGCTCTTTATCATCCTTTCTCCGGTCGGCTCATATTACAAAGAAGGCATTAAGCCTGTCAAAATTGCTGTGGAAAGTGAATTTGTCCGTGCGGTAAAAGGCGGAACGGGAGATGCGAAAACCGCAGGAAACTACGCTTCAAGCTTAAAAGCGCAGCAGGTTGCAGAAGAGAAAGGATTTTCTCAGGTTCTCTGGCTGGACGGCATTGAGAAAAAATACATCGAAGAAGTCGGCAGCATGAACATCTTCTTTAAAATCAACGGTGAAATTGTGACACCGATGCTGAACGGCAGCATTCTGGAGGGCATCACGCGCAATTCCGTCATTACTTTGCTTAAGCATTGGGGGCTTCCGGTATCAGAACGAAGAATCGCCGTTGATGAAGTCATCCAAGCCCATAAAGACGGCGTTCTTGAAGAAGCCTTCGGAACGGGTACGGCGGCTGTTATTTCTCCAGTCGGCGAACTGATCTGGAATGACGAAACACTGATGATCAACAACGGTGAAACGGGAGAAATCTCTAAAAAGCTGTATGACACGATCACAGGCATTCAAAAGGGTACAGTTCCTGATGAATTTGGATGGACGACTGAAGTCGCAACGCTCACTGAAAGCAAATAAACAAAAAACCGGCCCAAAACGGGCCGGTTTTTTTATGCTTCAATTTTGTTAAAGAACTGCGGCAGATGTGCTTTGTGCGCCTCCAGCATTTCGTCTAAGATCTGTTTGGCCACTGTGTCGGATGGTACGAGAGGATTAATCGTCATGGCAAGCAGCGCTGTTTGATAGTCGCCTGTGACAGCCGCTTCCGCCGCGACACGCTCAAATGATTTGATTTGCTGGACGAGACCGCGGACAGATACTGGCAGATCGCCTACGGCGATTGGCTTAGGGCCGTTTTTCGTCATCACGCAGTTTACTTCAACAGCGGAATCATC
This sequence comes from Bacillus sp. FSL K6-1012, assembly GCF_037964915.1. Classification (NCBI taxonomy): domain Bacteria; kingdom Bacillati; phylum Bacillota; class Bacilli; order Caryophanales; family Bacillaceae; genus Bacillus; species Bacillus sp. FSL K6-1012. The sequence continues at coordinate 4,003,914 of NZ_CP150175.1, forward strand.
TGGAATGCTTGCAATCGCACCGTTATTGACCGTGTTCACCGGCTGAATGTCGTGTTTATCATTGTAAATGGAGCTGATGAGGTTGCACGCTGCATCGCTGTAGTAAGCACCTCCGCGTTTTTCAAGCTGCGGCGGCTTGATCGCCAAATTTGGATCTTTATAAAGCTCGAACAGCTCTTGCTCTACCTTTTGCACTACTTCAGCACGGGTGCCTTCCGTTTGTGATGCTTCAAGCTCGTGCTCGAACATTTCTTTTGTTTTGAAATAGTAGCGGTGGTAGCCGCAAGGGATCATGTCGAGTGCTTTTAAGAATTCTGGCTCCCACTCAGCGCCGGAGATGTTTTTCATTGTCATTGCGTTTTTCGGGTCACCCATCGCTTCAATGACTTTATCCTTCACGCTGACGCCGTCTAAGAAGACGTCCATTCCGAACACCATATGATTCAATCCGGCAAATTGAACCTCTACCCGGTCAACATCTACATCGAGCGCTTTCGCTACGCCCATTTTGATGCCGATCGGGACATTGCAGAGACCGACGACTTTCTTCAGGTTGGAGTAGCGAAGCAAGGCCTCCGTCACCATACCTGCCGGATTTGTGAAATTGACGAGCCATGCGTTCGGACAAAGCTCCTCGATGTCCTTCGCAATCTCTAGGATGACCGGAATGGTGCGCAATCCTTTAAAGAGTCCTCCCGGGCCGTTCGTTTCCTGGCCGATGACGCCATATTTTAATGGAATGCGCTCATCCTTGGCTCTCGCCTGCAGCAGTCCGACCCGGAATTGAGTCGTCACAAAGTCTGCATCTTTCAGCGCTTCCCTCCTGTCCAAAGTGAGGTGAATGTCGATCGGGACACCGGCTTTTTCAACCATCCGCTTGGCGAGCGTGCCGACAATGTTCAATTTTTCCTCGCCTTCAGGAATATCAACGAGCCATAATTCACGTACAGGCAGCTCCTTGTACCGTTTGATTAAACCTTCCACAAGCTCCGGTGTATAGCTTGAGCCTCCGCCAATCGTTACAATTTTCAATCCTTTTGTCATATGCTTGCTCCCCCTTGCACGGTGATTTTTTCATATAGCTCAATGAATTCAGCCGCCAAATCCTTGACTGTCATGGCATTCATTAAATGATCCTGAGCGTGGACCATCAGCAGTGTCATTTCTGTTTTTTCTCCGCCTGCTTCACTTTGGATCAGTTCTGTCTGATAATGATGGGCTTTTGATAATTCATCCGCAGCTTCTTGAAGCTTACTCCGCGCCTCTTCGCTGTCGCCGTTTTTCGCGGCGGCGATCGCTTCCATTGCGGAGCTCCTTCCGTTTCCTCCGTGAAGAATGATTTGAAAAATAATTTGCTCCATTTTCTCATTCACGCGACTCACTCCTTTCTTTACAAAGCCGCCTCTTTGTCGTCTGAAACAGCAGGCGTATGGACGAGCTCTAATTCGTTTTCTTCTTTCAGCTTCTGTTTATCCCACATTCTGAAGAACGGGTAGTAGACAACAAAGGAAACGGCAATGTTAATGGCTTGCATGACCGCGCCTGATATTTTGCCTCCTGTCGCCAAGTAGCCTGAAAAGATCGGCGGCATGGTCCACGGGACTGCGATACCCGCAGGTTTGGCGACAAGTCCGGTGCTCATTCCGATGTATGTGAGTGTCAGTGTGATAAGCGGCGTGACGATAAACGGAATCAAGAGCATCGGGTTCATGACGATCGGCATTCCGAAAATGATCGGTTCGTTAATATTGAAGACCGCCGGGCCGATCGCAAGCTTTCCGAGCTGCTTCATTTGTTTGCTTCGGGCGCGAAGGAACATCGTGACAACCAGTGCAAGAGTGGCACCGCTTCCGCCGATATTGATCCAGATATCGAAAAATTGCTGGGTGAAAATCTTAGGCAACTCCTCACCGGCTTGGAACGCGATCCGGTTGGCATCCATGGCGCCGTACCAAATCGGTGCCATAACGCCGCCGACAATGTTGGCGCCGTGAAGACCGCAGGCCCATAAAAGCATTTTGACGGCTTCTGCGATAAGGCTGCCCCCGAGGCTTCCGCCAAGAATGGAGAGCGGCGTCCCCAGTAAAACGCTTACAATATTATGAAGGCTTTCAAATGGCGTCGCTTCAACAATCAGTCGGGCTGCCCAAATCAGGAAGATGACGGCAAAGCCGGGGATTAAAGCGACAAATGACTTGCTGACCGCCGGCGGAACACCATCCGGCATTTTAAAAACCATATTGCGCTGGATAATGAGACGGTAAATCTCTGTTGACACCATCGCGATAATCATGGCGACAAACAGGCCTTTACTTCCCATCAGCGAAAGCGGAATACCGCCGCTGACCATTATCTCTTTCGTCGAGCCATCCGGCGTAAACGGCACTTGATACGGTGTCGCTAAGAGGAAAGCCGCAAGGGAGATGGCACCAGCTGACAAAGCATCGACCCCATATTTCTCCGCCAGCCTGTAGGCGATGCCGAATGCGGCGACAAGCCCCATAATTTCAAAGGTGGCGTCAACCGGGTAAGCGAGCTTCTCAGACCAGGCGCTGCCGAACGTTTTTGCCATAAAATCGGCATATCCGGGAATCGGGAGGTTGCCTATGATGAGGAAAAAGGAGCCGATGATAATAAGCGGCATTGTTAAAATGATACCGTCACGGAGCGCCTGCAAATGACGCTGCCCCGCAATTCTTCCCGCTATAGGCATGACCTTCTCTTCTAACAACTGATTGACTTTATTCACATAGCCCGCCCCTCTCTATGACGCGTTTCCAAGCTGTTCAGCCGATTTCAGCACTTCCGCTCCGTTGCACGTCCCATAATGGACTGTGTTAATGACGTCTACCGGAACACCCTTTGATTCTCCTAGTTTTTTCAGCTGAGGAAGCATGTAACGGACTTGCGGGCCGAGGAGCAATACATCCGCTTTATCGATATGATTTTGTACAGAATCACCTGATACTGCCCAAATGGTATAGTCTTTTCCTTGTTCCTGCGCGCTTTTTTCCATCTTGCTGACGAGTAAGCTTGTTGACATGCCTGCTGCACAAACGAGTAATATATTCATGTAAAAGACCCCCTAAGAGTTTGATAGAATTTGTATGTCCTGCTGTTGATAACATCATATTATGAAATCGCTTTCATAAACACTCAAGGTTTTTCCGCAGGAAACGGAAAAAAGGTATATCCAGGCTGTCAGTTTATCGTTTTTTGTCAAACACATCGGAGAGCTCTTGGTACGTGCGGCTTTTTAACAGCTGGCTTACCGCTGCCGGATCATCCAAAATACTGCCGAGCAGTTTATACATGCTTTGCAAATCCGCTTTGTTTTCCTTTTCGACACAAAGCAGGCAAACAAATTGAACCCGTTTATTCTCCCAGTCTATCGGCTTTTTGAGCGTACAGACGGCCCAAAATGTCGTTTGCGTCTGCGGGACGAGCGGGTGCGGAATGGCCACGAGGTTGCCGAAGCACGTTGGCGACATCTCTTCTCTATCAAATATAGAATCTATGATTTCCTTATTCGCATAGCCGCCGTCCACTGCTTTCTGACCTAAAAATTGAATCACCTCTTCTTTCGAACGCAGATCCTTCTGGAAAAAAACGAGATCCTTTTTGAGATAGCTGACAGCTTTTTCTTTCTCATCATTCAGGATGGATTCTATTTTTGTAAAATCGGTTCCGCCTAAGATGGTGTTTACCTTTAGTACAGGCACAGGGAGTTCTTTTTTGATCGGAATGGTGCTGACCACAAAATCAATCGATTCATAAGACAACTGGTCAAGACTGTAATATTCAGCCGTGCCGAGAATATCGATCCGTTTGCCGAAGTGGGAGCGAAGTTTTTCCCTCAGAAGCTGGGCGCTTCCCGCACCTGACGCACAAACGATGATGCAGCGCTTCGGCGGGCTTTCTGTTTTCTTCCGTTCAATTGCGGCGCCGAAGTGCAGCGCTAAATAACCGACTTCATTTTCATGAATATCGATGCCCGTTTTTTCTTTTATGACGATTCCGGCGATGATTCCGGCCTCAAAGGCGAGAGGATAATTTTCTTTGATCGCTGCCAGCATCGGATTTCTCAGATTCATGCCATACCGGTTGCGGGTGACCGCGGGTTTTACATGCAGTGCCAAGCCAATTTTCAGCTCTTGATCATGCAGGATGCCGAGCTTTAATTCTCGGTCGACCGCTTCGATCATGGCGGCAGTCAGCCGATCTGTTTCTTCATCGATTGAAAATTCGCCTTCTCCGCACTGCGGCTGTGTCATTCGTTTCGTGCCGAGAAGATGCATGGCGATATAAGCCGTTTCATTTTCCGGAAACGTGACGCTAAGGGCTGATTCCAGTTCTTTCACAATTGCTTCAGCAGCCTGGTATTCTTTTTGATGCAGAATGTGATCCATATCTTCCGGGAAAAGAGAAACATAGTGTTCCGTTCTGATCCGCTTACAGGCGATGGCGATATGAATGATGAGGTTATTCAATCCAAGGTTAGACAGAGGAATCCGGTCGTTTTTAATCTTTCTCATAATCACAGAATGGATGATCTCAATTTCTTCCTTTGGCAAAATATCAGCCTTTTCATTCAGAAAATCAATTTCTGTTTCTCTTTCATCAACAATGTACTCCGCCATACAGTACCTCATCTGCACCTCGTCTCCGCGCAGCTTGAAGCCGTAATTCGGGCGTGTTTCCATGACAATGCGGTAAGGAAGCAGCCGTTTCTTCACTTCCTTTAAATCGGTTTGGAGTGTAGATTTTGAGATAAAAAGTTCTTCGGCCAGCTCATCCAGCTTGAGATAATGATCCGCCAGCAGCAGCCGTTTCATGAGATATGTAATCCTCTCCTCGGGAAATACCGGCAGCCCCTTTTTCTGCTGAAACACGTCTTGCAGCAGCGTTCTAAAGGTCTGCTCGTCATGAATGCGCAGCTTGTATCCCGAGCCTCTTACCGATTGAACCAAAGCGCCATGACCGCTTATCACATCTTGGAGTTCCTTTATATCATTGCGGACCGTCCGCGTCGTCACATGTAAATGTGCGGCAAATACCGAGCTTGTCACCGGAACTTCAGCCGCCATCAATAAGCGCAGAATTTCACGAAGTCGCCCATGCAGCATGAGAAAAACCTCCTATCAAGATAGATGCAGGAATTACATAAGTAGGCAGAAAGGACGTGGTGAAGGGAAAGCGAAATGTATATAAATTCTATAATGGGGGGAAATGCAAGTCAATGAACATCGGGAGGACAAGAGGGAAAACAGACCCATAAAAAAACAGCCGGGATCAGCCGACTGTTCGGGATGCGGACATGTTCTTTTGTTTAGACGCCTTGCGGTCCTTCATGATTTTTCGAACAACCGGGTAAATGACCGGCGCCCATTTGATAACGGTTTTGATCATTTTTTTCAAAGCTCCGATTCTCCCTTCTTTTTCTCAACCATTCCCCTGATTCTCCTTTGTTTAAACATGCTAACGCGACACGTACCTGTTTCCCGTCACCCAGAAACGCCACGGATAATCGCGTGCCTCTCCGCTGTTGTCGATGCCGATGCGCGGGCCGGTTGACATGTCTTCCGGTGTGTACCCGCTTTCAATGTAAAGCGGCTGTTCCGTGATCCAGCGTCCGTAGTCATTCATCGTGACGCCAAGCGCTTTCGTTAACTTTCCGGGACCATTTGTCCATTCTCTCGGACGCCGGCCCGGCCTTCTTTCCTCCATTAACAGCTGGCCTTCATGAGGCTCAATCGCCCTGATTAATACCGCTTGCGGAACGTCCTCTTCTGCGGCAACGACGTTCAGCAATGTATGGGTGTGCATCACATACGTATACACACGGCCAGCTTCACCAAACATAATCTCAGTCCGCTTCGTCCGGCGGTTGTTAAAGCTGTGGGCTGCTCTGTCCCCGGCTCCCATATAGGCCTCTGTTTCCACAATAAAACCTGAAGCTGTCCCTTCATCCGTTTCCTTTACCAAAAGACAGCCGAGAAGAGAAGGAGCCAGTTCTAGGGCCGTTTTTTGATAAAACGTGATGGGCAGCGGATTTCTTTTTCTGGTCACGAATGTCGTACTCTCCTTTTTTCGTTTTGGTAATTGTACCATTCCCGAAGCAGCTAAAAAAAAACTTCAGTTTTAAAATTCTTCCATTAAGGGAATATTGTTACCGTTCAAAAAGGAGGCTCAACCAATGAAAGATGATCATCAAACAGAGTATCACGGCACAAATGTCGAAGGCAGTGAGGATGCACTTTCTCATAAGACATCCGGGAAAAACGAGTCAGAGGATACCTTGACGAACAGACAGGGGCATCCTGTCACCGACAACCAGAATGTGAGGACGGTCGGGAACAGAGGGCCGACAACGCTGGAAAATTACGATTTTCTCGAAAAAATCAGCCACTTTGACAGGGAACGCATTCCCGAACGTGTTGTGCATGCCAGGGGTGCAGGCGCACACGGATATTTCGAAGCCTATGGCAGTTTTGGAGACGAGCCGATTTCAAAGTACACACGAGCGAAGCTTTTTCAGGAAAAAGGCAAGAAAACGCCGGCATTTGTCCGTTTTTCCACGGTGAATCACGGAAAACATTCACCTGAAACATTACGGGACCCGCGCGGTTTTGCCGTTAAGCTTTATACTGAAGACGGAAACTGGGATTTGGTCGGGAACAACCTGAAAATCTTTTTTATTCGCGATCCGCTGAAATTCCCGGATCTTGTACACGCGTTTCAGCCTGATCCGGTGACCAATATCCAAGATGGTGAACGTATTTTCGACTTCATTTCTCAATCTCCTGAAGCGACACATATGATCACATTCTTGTTTTCGCCTTGGGGCATTCCTGCCAACTACCGGCAGATGCAGGGTTCAGGCGTTCATGCCTACAAATGGGTGAATGAGGAAGGCAAGGCCGTTCTTGTAAAATACCATTTTGAACCGAAACAGGGCATCCGCAACCTGACACAGAAGGAAGCAGAAAAGATTCAGGGGAAAAACTTCAACCACGCGACACAGGATTTGTATGAAGCGATTGAAAACGGCGATTATCCGGAGTGGGAGGTGTATGCCCAAATCATGAGTGATGACGAGCATCCGGAGCTCGACTTTGATCCGCTTGATCCGACTAAGCTGTGGTATAAAGAGGACTTCCCGTGGAAGCCGATCGGCAAATTAGTGTTAAACAAAAACCCTGAGAATTACCATTCTGAAGTAGAACAGGCTTCATTCGGCACAGGGGTCCTTGTCGACGGGCTTGATTTTTCTGATGACAAATTGCTTCAAGGCCGGACGTTTTCCTATTCCGATACGCAGCGGTACAGAGTTGGCGCAAACTACCTGCAGCTGCCAATCAACTCACCGAAAAAACACGTCGCGACCAACCAGCAAGGGGGGCAAATGCAATACCGCGTGGATATCGGCGAAGGTCAAAATCCGCATGTCAACTATGAACCGTCGATTATGGGCGGGCTGAAGGAAGCGAAGCAAGATGGTAAAGACCACACCCCGCATGTCGAAGGTAACCTGAAGCGGGAAGCGATCGACAGAACGAACAATTTCGGACAAGCCGGTGAAACGTACCGGAGATTTACTGAGTTTGAGCGCACTGAACTCATCACAAATCTGGTCAATACGCTTTCAACCTGCAGAAAAGAAATTCAGGAGCAAATGATTGAGAATTTCACAAAAGCCGATCCGGACTACGGAAAACGCGTGGCGGAAGGGCTGAAAAAGGCTTCAGAAAATAACAGCAACGGACCGATCGGCACGACAGAAACGGCTCAAGCCGCCGAGCAAGCCGAACAGGAAAGCCATCCGTCTGATCCGTATTAACACCAAAAACAGGACTTTTTGAAGTCCTGTTTTTTCATTTCTCTATTGAAACGTTTCCACAAATTGTGTTGTACTGGAAGGAAAGAGGTGGTGAGAGCATGGAAATTCAGCAGCCGCTGATTCCTCAGCAAAAAACAATCGGCACTTTAGATCACGCCGTTTTCTTATGCATGGTATTTTGTTTTTGGTTTTCGGGCTATATTTACGTTCCTGTTTTCAGCCTGTATTTGGAGGATCTGCACTTTTCATACGGAGCGATCGGCATGATTCTCGGAAGCTACGGGGTGACCCAAATCCTGCTGCGGTTCCCGCTTGGGCTTCTGTCAGAAATTCTATTTTCTCTGCGCAAGCCATTGTTAATCGCCGGCTTTGGATGTTCCATTCTCAGCAGCGTGCTTTTTCTTGCGTTTGATTCTTTTTTCTTCGTCCTGACCGCCCGGCTTCTCGCGGGGATTACAGCATCCATGTGGGTGATGGCGACGATTCTATACGCTCATTATTTCAAAGATGGCAGTGCCTCAAAAGCAATGGGCATCATGCAGTTTTTCACCGTCATGCCTCAGTTTGTCAGCATTGTGTTCTGCGGGCTTGCAGCAGCGCATTTAGGCAGGCAGGTTCCGTTTTGGATGGCACTGGCTGCCTCGTGCATCGGCCTTGTGATATGCTGCTTTATTAAAGATCCGTCGATTTTTCCCGCTAATCACAAGACGGTCCGTATGCCGCAATACATCAAAGACACATTGCGGCTGCCGAAGCTGAAGATTTTCACGATTCTATCTATGACTGCACATGCCGTGCTATTTATGACGGTGTTTGGTTTTACGCCGCTTTACACGAACCAGCTCGGAATGGGAGACATCGAACTGCTTTGGGTGATGACCGCCTTTTTTCTCCCTCATGCAGCGGCTACCCTGAGCTTTTTGTTTTTGCGTTTTACCGGAAGAATCGCCTATGGCACCATGCTGATCTGTTTTGCTGTCATTGGAGTCTGTTTGATGTTCGTTCCTTTTTCAGCTTCATTGCTCACAGTTTGCATGACCCATGCTTTCATCGGTCTGGCGCTTGGCTTTGTGTTTCCCCTATTGTTAAGCCGGGTCGTCGATATCAGCTCAGCGCGTTTAAAAATGTCAGCCATGGGATTTTATCAATCGTTTTATGCGCTGGGCATCTTTACCGGCCCCCTTCTCGCCGGAAAAATCGCACAGATTTTCGGTTTGGCCGAGGTATTTTATGGAGCCGGATTGATGGCATTGGCCGCTTTGATGATGATGCTGGCCACAAAGCGAAAACTGATCAGTTAATAGCTTTCATACCGGCGGAAGCGCCACACAGAAAAAACGGCCAGAAGCATGATGCACAGAATGGAGAATGTGAGCGACCATCCGAAAAAGTCCGCCCGCTCTCCATGAAGCAGAATATGCTCCGCCTGCTTGCAAAGCTCAGCCGGCAGCCATTTCGCACCATCAGGAAAAAGCGAGACAGCAAAGGAAACGGCAGCCGTCAGCCCAATTCCGGCTGCCGCGGCTGCTCCGAGAGACCGAAACATCGTGCTTCCGGCAAGCCCTGCAGTAACAATAAACATCATCCAAAGAGAGTAGAGCCCAAGGCTTGCTGCAAAGCGGCTGAACGATGCGTGCTCAAACAATATCCGGACGTAATAATAAGCAAGTCCGTACCCAGCTGCAAACGACGCGATCCCGATCATGCTTTGTGTGATCCATTTGTTCAATATATACTGGGCTGCCGTCACTGGCCGCGACATAATCAGAGCCGTTACACCTTGATTTCTTTCATTCGCCACACTGCCCATGACACTGAAGATGATCAGCGCCATGCCAAGCGTGTTAAATTGGGAAAGCGTGCTCACCATCACCTCAGATCCGGAAGGCATGGTAAAACTGATTTTCATACCGTCTGGAAGGTTCCCCCCATGCGCAATGATTTCCGGCATATAATAAATGGTCAGCGGCTGCGTCAGCCCCACGATCATCATCGCAATGGGCAGCCAGATCAGCTTTCCGCTTCTCCAGCCTTCCAGCCATTCCTTTTGTAATAGCGTCATCATGACATTCATGCGTGCACCACCTTAAGATAGACGTCTTCGAGAGACTCTGTTTTCTGTTCAAAACGGGTGACTGTCAATCCCATTTGGATACAATCACTCAGCAATATCCTGCCAGAGCCTGTATCGCTTAGCTCAAAAACAGCTTGGGACGGATTCATATAGACAACATCGGATATATAAGGCTTCTCTTCAAGCCAGCCCTTCAGTTTCTCTTTCACAGTAAGAGTGAAAACATTCGTTTGATGCTGTTCTTTGAGCTGCTGTAAAGCGCCTTTCCATGAAATCTCGCCGCTTTTCATGATCACGACTTGATCACACACCTGCTCCGCATCGTGCAAAACATGAGTAGAAAACAGAACAGCCATATGTTTTTTCAGCTCCCTCATCATATCCAGCACCTCGATACGCCCTGAAGGGTCCAGGGCAGAAACCGGTTCATCCAAAATCAAAAGCTTCGGTTTATGAAGCAGAGCCTGAGCCAGACCGAGCCTTTGTTTCATGCCGCCAGAATAACCGCCGATTCTTTTGTTTGCCGCGTCCTGCAAACCGACAAACTCCAGCATTTCGCCTATTTTCTCTTGGCATTTTTTCTTTGAAAGGCCAGACAGTCTCCCGGCAAAGGTTAAAAATTCATTTGCCGTCATCCATGAATAAAAAGCCGGGTACTGCGGAAGGTAGCCGATCATACTGCGATCTGCCTTTTTCTCCCCGTACAGCTTGATCGTCCCGGAGGTGGGTGACAGCAGTCCGGACAGCATTTGAAGCGTTGTGGTTTTACCAGCCCCATTCGGTCCTAATAGAGCGACACACTCGTTCTCCTTGACTTGAAAGCTGACATTCCGTACAGCTTGATGATGCCGGTATGATTTGCATAATGACTCAATAGATAGCATGCTCGCTCACCTTTGCTTTCTGCCGACGGTAAAAAATAAAATCGGCCCAATAATATTGATGCATATAATCACTGCTGCCCACATCCATTTCGGCCCGTTTGTCCGCTCTTCTTTCACACAGCTGATCAGGGCAAACACTGCCAGCACGGCCTGTAACACAATCAGCGGTACAATCATTTCCCAAGAAATATTCATTAGCTGATCCTCCTATTTTTTCGGTCAGGCCTTATCACAAAAAAGTAATAGCAAATCAGAGGCATCGGCGCTTGAATCAGTCCGACAATTCCCCACACCCATGCCAGACGATCCCGTTTTTTCGCATCAATGAATAAAAAGATTCCCTGTGCCAATACAATCAGATAAGCAAACACAAAAATCGTCAAATCTGTTTGGGACATCAGTGTTTCACCTCACGTTCGCCAAGGTATCGTTTTTTCTCAGCTGCAATCAAAATCGGCAGGACAGCCAGCGCACAGACCTGAAGCACGACAAAAGCAGCGGGAACTTGAGTAAATGCCAGAGTCGCCGCGCTTACCACTACTAGTGCAGAGAACACAAATAAGATAACTTCTTTCAGCACGCTTTTTCTTCGTTCGGCTTTCATTTGTGACAGCTGATCAAGCAATTCTTTTTGACTCGGTATATTCGGGTTGGCGCATTGGTCAATTTTCTGCAATTCCGATTTTAAATGAACAGATCGCTTTTCTTTATTCATCAGTCCACTCCTTTCTGATTTGCTGGAGCCCTTTATGGACTCTGGACTTTACCGTGCCTTCTTTGATATGCAGCATCATTCCGATATCAGCATAGGTATAGCCGTAATAGTGCCTTAATAAAACGGGCGTGCGCAGCTTCGGGTCAAGCTGAGAAAAGAGATCAAGCGTCTCGCTCCACTCAGAGCCTTTCGTTGACACGTCCCACTTGATCTTGCGTATCGTTTCCTCTGTAACAGCCTGATTTCGTTTCCATTCTCTCTTTCTCTTTTTCTGGTGATCAAGGTAGAGTCTTGACGCGATAGAGATCAGCCAAGTGGAGAATTTGGATCGGCCTTGAAAACTCCCCAGATGGACGTATCCTTTCAGAAAGGTTTCCTGAACTAGATCCTCGCTAACGTCAGGGTGAAGGGAAAGCTTTAACAAGTATTTATATAGAAAAGAATAATAATGCTGAAAAAGGGCTGTAAACGCCTCGTCGCTTCCCTCTTTCGCCTGCTGAATCAATTGCTGTTCTTCATTTGTATCCAACGGCCGCGATCCCCCCTTTTTTTGTTATCTTGCCTTATGAGACGACACCGGATTCCAGAGCGTTCAACTTTTTTATAATTCTTTTGATCTATTGACTTCACTGGCCTCTCATCAGTTTTCGTGAACATCTAAATTTGTAAAGCGAAGTACAGTCTGTTAAGCTATGTTTTTATGTCTATTTCAAAATTTCATTATATATGGAGGACGATGCATTGAAAGTAGAAAGGCGAACGATTGAATATATTCCGAATGAAGAAAGACATGGTAAAGCAAAAGATTTATTTCCCGTATGGTTCGGGGCCAATATGCATATCACCACGTTAGTGACCGGTACTCTTCCCGTTGCAATGGGACTTAATCTGTTTTGGAGTGTTGCCGCTATTATTTGCGGAACCTTAATTGGTGCCATATTTATGGCTTCTCATTCCGCGCAAGGACCCCAGCTCGGCATCCCGCAAATGATTCAAAGCCGTGCCCAATTCGGCGTAATCGGAGCGATTCTTCCCCTCTTCTTAGTCATGTTTATCTACCTTGGTTTCTTCGCAAGCAGTACAATTCTGGCGGCCGGGACCTTAAGCAGCTTTGTTCCCATCCCGGGATCATGGAGCATTATAGGCTTAAGCGCCGCATGTTTTTTACTCACCATTTTCGGTCATGATTTGATTCACAAAATGCAAAAAATCCTTTCTTGGACCTCTTTTGCCGTATTTTTTGCTGCAACGATACTCATTTTCCAATTACCGATTCCGGCAGGCAGCTGGATGCCCGGGACGGTCGACTTGCCCGTTTTCTTGGTGGCAGTCAGCGCCGTAGCAACTTGGCAGCTTGCCTATGCGCCTTATGTCGCCGATTATTCCAGATATCTGCCAATTAAAACACCGGCGTCCCAAACGTTTTGGTACAGCTATGCAGGAACATCTGTCAGCTCCATCTGGATGATGCTGCTCGGCGCGCTGCTGACCACGGCACTTCCTGATTTTACGACAAACTCAGGGACCCAGATTGTGCAATTGTTCGGTCCCTTCTCGTTCATTATGCTGATCATTGTTTTATTTGGCCAGATGGCGATTAATGTCTTTAACTTGTATGGAGCTTTTATGTCCACGACGACTACGCTTGAGCCGTTTCTGAAATTAAAAGTCACACCGAAAATCAGAATCATCATGATCCTTGGCGTCACCGTCGTCGGAACATTCCTAAGCCTTCTCGGGCAAAGTAATTTTATGGAGCTGTTTTTGAATTTTATCTTTTTTATCAGTTATTTCTTAATTCCATGGACGGCGATCAATTTAGTGGATTACTACTTCGTCCGCCACGGGAACTATGAGGTCAAAGCGATGTTTGATGTCAACGGGCCATATGGAAGAGTCAATTGGATCACAACGATTGCTTTCATTCTGTCCATCTTGTTAGAAATTCCGTTTATCAATACATCCTTTTACATCGGGCCATTGGCAAAAATGTTTGGCGGCGGGGATATCGCCTGGATTATCGGCTTAGCCGTGCCTTCTGTACTATATTATGTACTCATGAAACCGCGACTGAAAAAACGAGCGGGCTATCAAGAAAAGCTGTCTTCCCTATGAAGACAGCTTTTTTCATTCAAATCGTTTCCACACACGAGGCAACATGTCAGAGAGCTCGTGGGCGAACAGCGTATGGGCAGAGTGTTCGTCAGTCCAAAGCTCGGCGCATGCACCGTGCAAGTATACGGCATTTAATACGGCATGTTTCGGGTCTTTGTGGCAGCAAAGCATGCCCAATATCATTCCCGTCAGTGTGTCGCCGGTTCCGCCTTTGGCGAGTGCCCCGTTTCCGGTCGGATTGCTCCAGCAGTCGCCATCGGGAAACGCGATGATGGTTTGATTTCCTTTTAACACGATCACCGTTTGCAGCTGAACCGCCCACTCCTTGGCATATTCTTCTCTTTTATTTTGCAAGTCTTTCACCGGAACCCCTGTCATTCGGGAAAACTCACCTGGATGCGGCGTAAGGATGACGGGCGCCTTCCGTTTCGGATACGTGCGCTTTGTCAGCGCCCCGGCATCCAAAATAACGGGGCAATCCTTCTCAAGGACTTGATCAACGGCCTGCTGCACCCTCTCTGTTTGCGGAAGCCCCGAACCGATCGCAATTGCCCGGTACGTCTCTTTAAGGCGAGAGCCCGCCGCTTTTTCCCAGCCGTCACGCCAATACGTGGCCTCCGGCAGAACCGGAACGATCAGCGGGATCACGCTTTCAGACGTGCCGATGACAAGCTTGCCGAGACCGCTCCGCATGGCACCAAGCCCGGCTAAAAGCGCAGCGCCCGGCATGTCGTCGCTTCCCGCCAGCAGCAAAGCCGTACCGTACGTACCTTTATGGCTCGCTGCATCTCTTTCAGGGAGCGCAGCCCTTACATGCTCTTCCGTCCAAATCGGAACATTCATATCCATACCTCCTCTTATTTCTCTTCTTATTTTTCCTGCACTACTTCCTTTTCAAACAAAAAAGACAGCCCCAGAGGCTGTCTTTTATTTTACAGGAACGTCGAGGTGATAAAGACGGCGATACCGTTCGTTCGTCGCCAGCAGTTCCTCGTGTGTTCCTTCCATTTCTGTTTTTCCATTTTCCAGAAAGACGATTTTATCAGCTGCTTCCACTCCCGCCAAGTGATGCGTAATCCAAAGAATCGTTTTACCTTTCAGCACCTCAAACACGGTTTCCATCAGTTCGCGTTCCGTGATAGGGTCCAAGCCTACTGTAGGCTCATCAAGTATAATGATCGGCGTATCCTGCAGCAAAATCCGGGCGAGCGCGATCCGCTGCCGCTCTCCTCCTGAAAATCGGATTCCGGTTTCTTGAACTGAAGTATGATATCCATCAGGCAGCGACTCAATGTAATCATGCAGCTTCACCTGCTTTGCGGCGCGGCGCACATCCTCGTCGCTCGCCTTTCCGTTTCCGAGCCTGATGTTATTCAAAATGCTTGTATCAAACAAGTGAGGCTTTTGATTTAACACAGCCACCGCATCAGCAATCTGATCCTTTACAAGCGCCGTGTCCACTCCGTTTAACGTTACCGAGCCTGAGTCAGGATTCAATGCGCCCTCAATTAATGCGAGTGATGTTGATTTTCCTGAGCCGCTCCGGCCGAGCAGCGCCATTTTTTCTCCTTGACGCAGCGTAAAGGAAAAATGGTTCAGTACTTGGCTGCTGTTGTCATAAGAAAACGTCACATCGCGAAACGCCAAAGTGACGTCTTTGAGATCAAGCCTGTCAGCCGCAGACTCTGTTTGTGAAGCTTCAGGCTGAGGAGCCACCTTGTTCATTCTTCTGATAGAATCCTGATAACCCGGCACTTCGCCCAACGCATCAGAAAGCGGCAGAAAAGCTTCTGTCAGCGGGAACACAACAAGCACAAAGGCAGCAATCATCGTTTTGGCGAGTTCGCCATTTGCATGCTGCCCCGCCGTCCAAAACAGCATCAGCAAAATGAGGCCGGCGACAAGGCATTGCGCGGCGAAATCCCGCCATCTTGTAAAACGATGTTTTTTGCGTTCCAGCTCAAACCAAGCGTTTTCTTCTCTTTCATAGGAATCAATAAAAGCATGCCGGCGTCCGCTGAACATCCAGTCGCTGACCCCCATCACGGCATCTGTGAGACGGCTGTACAGCACATTTCGCCCGCTTTTCAGCTTGGCATTCTTCGCCCGCGTCACAAGCAAAGACACGACCGGAAACAGCACAACCAGAACAAACAAATAAAGCGCCAGCAAAATGGCAAACGGCCAAGAGAAAAAGCCAAGCGCAATCACTGAAACAGCATACAAAAGCAAGGCTGAGATGGCAGGGAAAATGGTTTTTAAGAAGGCATCCTGCAAATGCTCAATATCCTCAGACAAAATGCCGAGCATATCTCCCGTGCGAAAACGGGACCGCAGCATCAAAGCGCCAGGCTCAAGCATGTTGTAAAGGCGGACGCGCATGTCTGACACGATTTTCAAAATGATATGATGTCCGATCAGGCGCTCCACATATCGTGACACAGACCGGGCGATCCCAAAGGTTCGAACGGCGACAATCGGCACATAAATGAGCAGGATGTTCTCCGGCCTTGTCGCCGCCTTTGAAATTAAAAACCCAGAAGTAAACATGAGAAAAGCAGCGGAAAAAATCGTCACCGCGCCCAAAAAGACAACAAGAACAAACAGACGGGCATTTTGCTTGATATACGGCAGAATCCATTCTTCTTTCTTCATGCTCTTTCCCCCAGTTGTGCCTTCACGAGTTTGGTGTACACACCGTTTTTCGCCAGCAATTCATCGTGAGTCCCGATTTCTGCTACCCTGCCTCCGTCCAGCACGATAATTTCATCCATATCGAGCATCCAATGGAGGCGGTGTGTCGCGAGAAAGACGAGCTTGTCATCAAATAAATCCAGCATCGTTTCTTTTATTTCATATTCTGTTTCGATATCCAGATGGGCGGTCGGCTCATCCAGCAGCAGAATCGGGCGGTTACCCAAAAAAGCGCGGGCAAGCGCGACACGCTGAGCCTGACCGCCGCTGAGCGCCCGGCCGCCTTCTCCGATCCGTCCCTCTAATCCTTCAGGAAGGGTGTTTACAAACTCTGTCAATCCCGCTGAGGAAGCAGCGCGGGCTGTATCTTCAGCAGAAGCGCTTGGGTGATAAAACCGGATATTGTTCGCCAGCGTATCATCAAAAATATAAGGATGCTGCGGAATATAGAGCAGGTTTTTCTGCCAGTTCCCGTCCTGCAGATGCGAACGGCTTGAACCATTCACACTGATAACACCGTCATCCGGCTCCAAAAATCCTCCGAGAATATCGATTAATGTTGATTTTCCGGCACCGCTTGCCCCAATAATGCCGATTTTTTTCTTCCCTTTAAATGAAAGAGTAATATCAGACATCGCTCGGCCGGCTGAGACGCCTGACAGCTTCAGTTCATCCTGATTGGACCATGTTTCAAGCTGAAGCGTCGCCTCTTCTTTGAATCCCGGCTGAGATAATATGTTTTGAATCGTCTTGCCCGCTTCCTGTCCATTAAGCGTCGCATGATAATCATTTCCCACTTCCCGCACCGGCAGAAAATATTCAGGTGCCAGAATAAGCGCTGTTAAAGCGGGGCCAAGCAAAATATCGCCGTCAATCAAACGCAAGCCTAAAAACACAGCAACTGTCGCCACCGACAGCATCGTGAAAAAATCGAGAGCAAATGAAGATAAAAACGCCACCCGCAGTGTGCTCATTGTCGCTTTGCGATACCGCTCACTGACGTGGAAAATGTTTTTGCTATGCGATTTGCTCAATCCTAAAAAACGCAAAGTCTCCAATCCGCGAAGAGAATCAACGAAATGGTTGGACAATGTCTGGTATGATTTCCACTGGCGATCCGCTTTTCGCTGTGCGACAAGGCCAAGAAGAATCATAAAAATAATCAGAATCGGCAGGGCCGCGACTAAAATAATCGCAGAAGTCCGATCCTGAAAAAACACGTAGATGACAACCGCAGCCGGCACAATCGCCATGCTGACCATTTTCGGCAAAAACAGCTCTAGATAGCGGCGGAATTGGCTGATGCCTTCCATCGCCAGCGTCACCATTTGCCCCGTCCCCTCTTTCTTTGCAAAGCGGGGGCCTAAGCGGAACAGCTGATCGAGAAAGCTTTTCCTCAAATCAGCTCCCGTCCGGGCGGCATAATGATAGACGATTTTCTGACGCGCCACTGTCACCCCGTGCCGCGCGACAAAAGCGATGAGGAAAAAGCCGATCACCGGAAACAGGGAGGCAATGCTCTTCCCGTTGAAAAGCCCGGTTACAGCTTCACTCAGCCACTCTGCCTGCATGATAATAGCGGCTGTCTGAATCAGCGTTAAGCAAGTAATCACGGTGAGAATCCGCTTCATTCCTTTATATCGAAACAGGTCTTTTCCCATTAATAAGTCATAGGCTCCTTATGACTGACGCGCTTCCGGAAGACATAATAGCTCCAGATCTGGCTGCCGATTACAAACGGCAATAGCGTTAATGCTGCAATTGACATGACTTTTAGCGAATAATCACCGGAAGAAGCGTTAGCTACTGTTAAATCGAACGCGCTTTGAATCGAGCTGACCATCACCCGAGGGAATAATGAAATGAAAATCATTCCTACGGTCAGAGCAAGCCCCGCGCCTGTCATCGCAAATGTCCAGCCGTCTTTTTTCTTGCGGATGAATAAAGCTGCAAGCATAAAGCAGATGACAATTAAAACAACAAGCGGTATTGTAATCTCGCCGCGGCATGTAAACATGTCTGTCTCATAAGCAGAAAGGGCCGCGAAAGCAAGCACCGCCACAAAAACAACACCCATTATCTTTTGCGCCATTTGTCGGGCGCGCTGCTGCAAATCACCAATCGTACGCAGCGTGATGAACATTAATCCATGCTGGAAGCAAAGAAGTGTTACGGTCACGCCGCCTAGTACAGAATATACATTTATATAATCAGATAAGTGCGCGTGAATGTTCATATCCGCATCAATCGGCATACCGCGGAATAATGTCGTAAATAACACACCGAGCACAAACGGAGGAATCAGACTGCCGAAGAAAACCACCCAGTCCCAAACCTTTACCCATTTCAAATGATCAACCTTGCCGCGGAATTCAAACGCGACCCCGCGGCCCATTAACGCAAGCAGCACAATGACAAACGGAATGTAATAACCGCTCAGCATTGTTGCATACCAGTTTGGAAACGCCGCGAAGATAGCACCCGCACCAGTCAAAAGCCATACTTCATTCGCGTCCCAGAACGGTCCGATCGTGTTGATCAGCACTCTGCGCTCTAATTCATTATGGCCAAGAAAACGGGTCGCCATGCCGACCCCAAAATCAAAGCCTTCCAAAAAGAAGAAACCTACAAACAATACAGCAACGAGTATAAACCAAAGATCATGAAGAGATGCCATGGTATACCTCCTGACTAAATGGATCTGTTGATACAGGAACATCATGATGATCATCATGCTCCGCGCCTTTTTTAATTTCACGGATGAACAAGAAGACGAGCAATGCGCCCAAAATCATATACATCACACCGAACGCGATGATTGAGAATAACAGGGAGCCCGCCGTTACGTTAGGCGACACGGATTGAGCCGTTGTCATTAAACCCATGACCGTCCAAGGCTGACGCCCGATTTCTGTCATAATCCAGCCCGCGGAGTTCGCAATAAACGGGAAGGAAATCAATGCGATCATGATGCGCAAATACCATTTGCTGTTTTCCAGCTTTTTGCGGCGGTTTAGCCAAAGGCCGCCTAACGCAGCAAGAATCATAACAACACCTGCTCCAACCATAATGCGGAAACTCCAGAACGTCGTTTTGACAGGCGGAATATAGTCGCCTTTTCCGTACACTTTTTCGTACTCTGCCTGAAGTGTTTTCATTCCTTTGACACTGCCGCTGAATTTTTGATAAGCCAGATAGCTCAATGCGTAAGGAACTTTGATTTCATTAGAGCTCTTTTCATTTTTCGTATCAATTGTGGCAAAGGCCGTCCAAGCAGCAGGGTCGCCGCTGTCTTCCCAAAGCCCTTCACTGGCAGCCATTTTCATTGGCTGTGACTCCATCAAGTGTTCAGCCTGCATGTGTCCGCTAAGGCCGACGCCAAGGCCTGCACAAAGCCCGACAATCATTGCGAGTTTGAAAGATTGTTTAAAGAATGGCACTTCTTTTTTCTTTAATATTTTAAAAGCACTGACACCGGCGATAAAGAAAGCCCCGGTGGCAAGCGCACCGAAAATGACGTGCGGGAATTCAACCCAAAGCTGCGGATTTGTAATCAGCGCGCCAAAGTCATTCATTTCCGCGCGGCCGTTTTTGATCGTAAAGCCGACCGGCTCCTGCATAAAGGAGTTCGCTGTTAAGATCCAGAAAGACGACATAATCGTTCCGAATGACACGAGCCAAATGCAGAGCGCATGAATTTTTTTAGGCAGGCGGTCCCACCCGAAAATCCATAATCCGATAAAAATAGATTCCATGAAAAACGCCAATAATGCTTCAATCGCAAGCGGCGCGCCAAATACATCTCCGACAAAACGGGAATAATCAGACCAGTTCAGTCCAAACTGGAATTCTTGTAAAATCCCCGTAACAACACCGACTGCGAAATTTATTAAGAATAAGTGTCCCCAAAACTTCGCCATTTTGAGGTACAGCTCATTTTTCTTCACAAGATAAAGAGTCTCCATCAATGCAACCATAAACACAAGCCCGATAGACATTGGCACAAACAAGAAATGAAACAACGTTGTTGATGCAAATTGAATGCGGGCTAATACTAATTCACTCATGCTTTATCCTCCATTTCCGGTTGAGAATGTTATATTGTTCACTACTTCACAAGCAGAACCGAAACTTTGATCAGTATTTCACAAAATAGACGAAAAAAATATTGTTCAATATTTCACAAATACGTCAAAAAATCGTCCAATATGATTCAAGATTGCCAGACTGACGAATGGCACGATCTCTAAATGGTTCATATTAAGTACTTTACAACGATCTGCTTCAAAAATAAAGCCCGAAATACCTAAAAAGTCCCGCACGATGTGACGGATTATTGTCTATTTTGTTGCTGATTTATGACGGCTGCTAGGATAAATGACCCTTTATTATCGTACATCAATGCCTCGCTCCTTGCGAATAAAATGCTTGACCGGCATCAGCACTCGTTTCTCGGCACTCCGGCACATCCGGAATTTAGTCAGAACGTCTCTTTTCATCTGAATCATAAAGATGAAACAGTTTGAATAGTAAATTTTTAATATATTAATAATTTCAATTTTTTAGTATACTTAACATAGTGAACAATTTCACTGCAACAAGAATAGGGGAGGTTTTTCAATGGGAGAGCTTCAAACTCAATTGCAAATGCAAACGGATACAATTCACGAAGGGGTTCGAAAAGAGAATTGGTTTGCGAAAGCTATGAATATAAAAGTAGGCATCATACCGCTGCCTGTATATGCCCTGCTGTTTATATTAATTACTATTTTTGTATTGCATCACGATGTGAAAAGCGACATCTTGACATCCATTGCCGTCATGGCGTTTTTCGGATTTACCTTTGCCCAAATCGGAAAATCGATACCGATTGTGCGCTCTATCGGCGGCCCGGCCATCCTTGCTACTTTTATTCCATCTGCTGTCGTCTACTATCACCTGCTGCCAAATGATATTGTCAAATCCACCACAGAATTTACAGAAAACTCAAACTTTCTTTATTTGTTTATTGCCGGAATTGTTGTCGGAAGCATCCTCGGCATGAAAAGAGAAACACTTGTAAAAGCATTTATGAAAATTTTTATACCGCTTATCGCCGGTTCTGTCGCGGCCGCTATTGTGGGACTGGCTGTCGGTACATTGCTCGGCCTCGGATTTCAGCACACCCTTCTGTACGTCGTGATTCCTATTATGGCTGGCGGCGTCGGAGAAGGCGCCATTCCTCTATCCATCGGTTATTCCGATATCATGCCGATGTCTCAAGGGGAAGCATTTGCACTTGTTCTTCCATCGATCATGCTCGGCAGCCTGTGTGCGATCATCTTAGCGGGCCTGCTCAACAGAATCGGCAAGAAAAAACCGGAATGGACCGGCAACGGTAAAGTTGACCGTTCAGAAGATTCACCTGCGCTGGAGGAATCGCAAAACGGCCAGCACATGTACAACCTTTCTCTGTTTGCGTCCGGCGGAATCCTTGCCGTTTCCTTGTATTTGGTCGGTATGCTCGCCCACGATTTTTTCGGTTTTCCGGCCCCTGTTGCCATGCTGCTGTTAGCTGTTTTGATCAAGCTGTTCAGACTGGTCCCTGCCTCAATTGAAAACGGCGCGTTTGGCGTGTCCCGCTTCTTTTCAACGGCAGTCACCTATCCGCTGCTCTTTGCAATCGGCGTGTCTATGACGCCGTGGGACAAGCTTGTTGCCGCCTTTAATCTCAGCAATATCATTACGATTCTGTCTGTCGTAGTCACAATGATGACGGTCGGCTTTTTCACAGGAAAATGGCTGAACATGTATCCAATCGAAACAGCCATTATTAATGCGTGCCATTCAGGACAAGGAGGCACCGGTGACGTTGCGATATTAAGTGCCGCTGAAAGGCTTGAGCTGATGCCTTTTGCCCAGGTGTCTACTAGAATCGGCGGGGCCATCACAGTGTCCTTGACCTTATTGCTGTTACACCAGTTTTATTGATACGCTGCAAGCAAGTTCTTCGTATAACGAAAGAGCTTGCTTTTTTGCATTTCCGTGTTTTTACAAGTTCCTGCCGCATGCTATAGTAATAGTTGGAAAGATTACGATAGAAAGGACTCTAGCATGCCTATGGGAACCAGTCTTTTTCTCTTTATCATTCTCGGGCTGGGCATTCAGCTGATATCAGCCCTTGCAGCAAAGCTTCTTCCGGCATTAGAACTCTGGATTGATATTGTTCTTTGGATCGGTGCTGCTAGCTTTATCTTCTCTCAACAGCCTTTCTTAGATGGCATCGTCTCTCTGGCATTGATGTTCACCAGCTACTGGACCGCATTGGATCTGACTGTGCCCAGCCGTGTTGAAAAACCATCAGGCGATTGGCAGGAAATTGAGCTTGCAAGAGACCACACACGCCTCCTCTCAGACATTGCTCTGACTGTCATTGTGTTTGCGGGCGCTATTGTTTTCTTCATTTACGGGCCTGACACCAGTGTTCTAAAATATGTAATTCTGTTCGGTTTCATCTCGGGCGGCGCGGCACTGGTAAAACGCATATTAAATTTTCTAAGTGTAAAAGTCTTTTATTCATCGTCTTTAGAAACATGGCATATCAGTTCACGATATGAAAGCCGCACCTACCCGCTTTCAGACCTGAAAGACATCCGGCTTGAATCGACGGCAGATTTATTAAAGCTTCATCCGCTTTTGACCATGTATTCGTCCCGGCTCGATATGACAACAAGCTTTCAGCAAGTCATAAGGCTCTCTCTTCCCGGAGAAACGCTGTTTCTGACCGTAAAAGATCCTGAAAAGTGGAAAGCAATTCTCGGGGAATTTCTAGATTCCGAAACCAAAGAGGAAACGGTTATTACTGTCCTGCCGATTTATCATCGAAAAAATGTGAAACGGCTTTTAGGTAAATTTTATTTTGCCGTAAGCGTAAAAGGGATATCTGCTTACGCCATATTGGTGCTCGGTTTATATGCCTTACACGCCTCCCCTTGGGTCATGGCTGGTGCCGTGATGTTGTACTGGGTTTTGAATATGTATCTATCTGACCGGGTGCTGCGGACGGCAATGGATGCCAGGCCTTGTCTGAATTCAGACGTTCAGGCAGCTGCAGATAAGATTTTTAGAAAAGCAGGCATTTCGCATGTGGAGATATACGAAACGGATAGCGATGAATACAACGGCATGGCAGTCGGAATGAATGTAGGAAGATCAATGGTGATTCTGACAAGCGCTACATTAACCCTTCCGCCGCATGTCATTGAGGGTATTCTTGCTCATGAAGCTGTTCATATTAAAAAACGTGATGTGCTGTCCATGCAGCTGTTGCGCTTTTTATACCTTGGGGCAGTCATCGGGATCATTCTTTTACTTGAGCGTTACATCGCTCACCCCGGCGCTTACAAAATTGCACTTTGGGCGCTGATCATGGGAATCATCATTCTATTTCAGCTTTATCAGTCATTTTGTTCCCAATGGATGGAGGTCCGCGCCGATCACATTGGCGCTTCATTGCTGGAGGGCGGATACAGGCAGATGGCCGAATCCTTAAAGATTCTGGCGGTTCGCCAGGATGAAGATCTGCAGAAACAAAACACCTACTGCTCTGATATAGATGAAGACGAAGTTAAGGTGAACTCTCTCATCCGGGATAACAGCTGGCTTTTCAGAATCATAGATTTTCAGTTTTCTCCTCATCCGCCTATGTATTGGCGTGTCAGCGCATTGCTTTCAAACAAAGGACACGGCATGGTCAAGCGCTGGCTGAGAGATCGGCTGAAAGAATCCATCTCCCTTAAATGAAACTTTTCAGGCTTCAAAACGTATGAAAAATAACTGTTTAAAGGGGGACGCCATATGATTGTGATTCTTATCGCTTTGATCTTCGGTATGATCGTCATTTATCAATCGGCTCGATCAACCGCTTCAGTAAACAAAGGACGCCAGTGGGCGGACAGCGGTTTTTTCGGATTTTCCGATGGCGATTCCCGCCATGATGGATGCGGCAGTGACGGAGGCTTTGGGGATTCCGGCTGACGGCGGAGGGGGCGGCGGCGATTAATCGCCGCCATTTTTTATTTCATCGACTCGATGTACGCGCCAAATGACGCCCCTGACATCCCCGGGGATACACGTACGCGATGGAGGGCGTACATCCCCTGATCTCTGGAGGCTGCTCCCGGTTCAGTCGTCACTCCCATTTGATAACCGGTTTTTTCAGCGGCCTTCAGGGTATCTTCGTTGTAGCGCCCAACCGGATAGCTGATGATGGCGGTTTGCTGATCGAACATCCTGTCAAACAGCTTTTTTGAATCTGCCATTTCGCTATGCTGCTGCTCTGGCGTTAAACCGTTCAGCTCAAGGTGGTCAATCGTATGGCTTTCAATCGATATGCCATGCTGTGACATTTCCTTCATTTGATCCTCTGTCAGATGATGTTTATGTCCAATCGATTTGCCGATCATAAAAATCGTCGCCTTCATGCCATACTTCTTTAATACCGGATACGCGTCTTTGTAATTATCGGTGTATCCGTCATCAAACGTGATCAGCACACATTTCTCACTCGGCTTCTTGTCATGAGTCAGCATGAGATACGCCTCTTTTGGAGTTAATGTCTGGTAGCCGTTATCGTGCAGCCATTTCATATGTGCCTCAAATTCTTCCTTTGGCACACGGAGACTGTTGCCTGAAGAGATGCTGTGGTACATCAAAATCGGCAGCTTTGCCGGTTTCTCTGTTTTGATCCATGCGGATGTATCATCTTCTTTTTTTTGCACATGTATTGTCTTTTCTTCCGGTTTCTTTTGTTCCGCTTTTGGCATCTGCTGCTCTGCGATTGCTTCTTTTTCAGCGCAAGCGGCAAGAGTCAAACAACTAGCCAAAAGAAAACTGCTTAAGATAAAACGTTTCATCGTTTTCCTGCTTTCTGTCTATTTCTTCCTTCTTTTCATCGGTTGATTTGCGGAATTTTCAAGTGAAAAAACCAGACATGTAGCCATGTCCGGTGCAGATTAGGAAAACTGATTCAAAATCAAAGACGTTAAAAGACCAAGAGCAGCAATTAACCCTGTCATCGGACCGCTGTCTTCATACGCTTCGGGCATCATCGTGGATGCAATCATTGCGATGATGCCTCCGCCCGCAAAAGCGGCGATTGCCGACATCATCTCCTCAGGAGCGCCATCGAGGAAGTAATATCCTGACCATGAGGCAAATATAGAAATCATCAGTACCGCCGCCCAAAGCAGCAAGATTTTCGCCTTTGAATATCCGCTGTTCTTCATGCCGGCCGTGCTGGACAGCCCTTCAGGTATATTGCTGATAAAAATCGCAATCACCAAAAGGAAGCTGACAGATTGTTTTTCAAGAAGGCTGGCTCCAATCATAATAGATTCGGGGACAGCATCCATGATGGTGCCGATAAAAATCGCGATCCCCCCGCTGCCTGCAGCTGCTTGTCCCGATCTTTTTCTTTGAGACGCGCCTCTTTTCGAAACCGCGTAATCAAAAAGGGTAAACACGACAGCGCCTGCTATAAATCCGGCTCCTGTCGAGACAATTCCGCCAT
Source organism: Bacillus sp. FSL K6-1012 (assembly GCF_037964915.1). Classification (NCBI taxonomy): domain Bacteria; kingdom Bacillati; phylum Bacillota; class Bacilli; order Caryophanales; family Bacillaceae; genus Bacillus; species Bacillus sp. FSL K6-1012. Next base: position 4,029,786 of record NZ_CP150175.1, read on the forward strand.
TCTTCACCGCGTCCTCAAGAAGTTCATAGGCGGCAGCGCCGATTAATACCCCTGTGCCAAAAGCCATGATATAACCGATGATACGCTTGCGAATCGGGAGAAACATAGACGCCAGCGCACCCAGCAAAACAGCAGAGCCGGAAATCCCGCCCCACATCGCCGCATTCCACATTTCTATCTCTCCTTTCTACAAACCACTACCCGCCGCGGTTTTTGCTGTAAACCTTGAGATAGAGAGGGAATGCAAAAAACCGGACATCGCACCATGTCCGGTTCTCCAGCTTAACGGATTCTGATTTCAGTTTCACTGTCAAAGAAATGGCCTTTATTCATATCAAACGCAACTGTCAGCTCATCACCTGACTGAATATCGAGACGGGCGTCGATCCTCGCAATAAAATCCTGGTTATCGATTTGCGAATAAATCATGATCTCTGACCCCAGCAGCTCCGCAACATTGATTTTCGCTTTAATTGAAGAGCTCTTATACGATTCCACGACAATCAATTCATCATGAATATCCTCAGGGCGGATGCCGAAAATGACCTCTTTGCCAATGTAGCCTTTTTCCCTAAGCACCTTCATTTTCCCCTCCGGCACACTCAACACGGAAGTACCGATTTTGATTGTGCCGTCAGACAGCTTCCCTTTGAAAAAGTTCATCGCTGGTGACCCGATAAAACCGCCAACGAATACATTTTCAGGGAATTCGTATACATCCTTCGGCGTCCCGATCTGCTGGATTTTGCCGTCCTTCATGACCACAATCCGAGTCGCCATCGTCAATGCTTCTGTCTGATCATGCGTGACATAAATCGTAGTGGTTTGCAGTCTCTGGTGGAGTTTAATAATTTCCGCTCTCATTTGCACCCGAAGCTTTGCATCCAGGTTCGACAAAGGCTCATCCATCAAGAATACCTTTGCATCCCGAACGATCGCTCTTCCCAGCGCAACCCGCTGTCTCTGCCCGCCTGAGAGCGCTTTAGGTTTGCGGTGCAAATATTCTTCCAATCCGAGAATTTTAGCGGCTTCCTCCACTCTTTTTTTGATTTCAGGCTTCGGCATTTTGCGAAGCTTCAGCCCGAATGCGATATTATCGTATACCGTCATATGCGGATAGAGCGCGTAGTTTTGGAACACCATCGCGATATCCCTGTCCTTTGGCGCCACATCATTTACCCGTTTTCCTTCAATATAAAAATCGCCTTTCGAAATTTCCTCAAGTCCTGCGACCATCCGCAGTGTCGTTGATTTTCCGCAGCCGGACGGGCCGACAAATACGATAAATTCCTTATCCGCAATGTGAAGATTAAAGTCGTCTACCGCCGCTTCCTTCTGATCATAATATTTATAAATGTGCTCCATCCGCAATTCAGCCATCTAACATCCCCCTTTAGTATTGTAAACGCTTTCTTTAATCAAGTGTATCAGCATTTATCCGACACTGAAATGGGCAGCATTCATAAAATCACACGGCCGTTTTCGTGCATATTTCCAGTTTATTCTGAACCTTCGCTTTGCAGGCAGATAAAATACGCAAGCAGAGCGCCTGTATACGTTTTAATGTCTATTCCTGACCGCTCGATAAATTTATCAATCCGGTACTGCAGGCTGTTGCGGTGCAGATGCAGTTTTTTCGCTGTTAATGTCACGTTTGAGTTGTTTTCAATAAACAGCTTGATTGTTTTTCTCAGCTCAGGTTCATTTTCAAATAATAGCTCGGCTTCTTCACTAAGCAGTGATTTCAGCTGTTCCTTTTCTTCCTCCAATAATAAAAAAGGGAACATGATATCAAACGTCACACGCTGAACCTGCGGCAGCCGCTTTTCAGCAAATAGAAAATACGTTTGTTCACGGGCATAATGTTTCCGTAAGCGCTCATCCGTTTCATAAAACCTTCCGGCGTAAAAACGGACACTGAAGTAGAAATCACTTTCAAGAACCCTTGCGAGCGACTCCAGTTCGTCTTTCCCCGCTGCCGCTTCACTTTCCTGCTCGACAATCACGCCTCTGTCCTCATGCATCCAAACGATCACAAAAGACACCGGCCAAAAGTGGCGCATCGCTTCCGCAAATGATGCCCGTTCAGTTTTGCCGATCAAATGAAAATGAATGAACCTTGTCCTCTTCTTGATATTCGGCGGCACTTCTCCTTTCGAGAATAGAAACGCAAACCACCTGTTTTCTTCCGGCGATTTGAGAGACATGTGATCCGCCTCTTCCGCTAACGTTAAAAATGACTGGAGCAGCAATGTCTCCTTTTGGCTGATCTCCGTTTTTGGGATCGAGATATATCTCTGACTGTTTTCATCAAAAAAACATAAGCAGTCTTCCTTTGTACAAAGCTTGTCAGACACAATCGAACCGGGATAAATAGCCAGCAGCGACTTCATATGGTCTCCTCTCCTATGTAAGGATATGTATTTTCAGTATAAGGCGAAATGCACATGTTCTCCAGCTTCTTTTCGTATTAGATGGCCCTCTTTCGTTTACAGCAACGGCAATTAAGAGGATATGCATGAACTGAAACGCGATACAGAAGCAATGGTTCTAAACAAATAGATCCCTCTGCGTCTGCGCAGAGGGACCTCCTTATTTTGAAATATCCACAAACCCTTCACCAAACACATCGCGCACATCATGAACGATCACAAACGCTTTTTTGTCACAGCTTCTGATGATTTTCTTCAGCATAGAAAGCTCCTGTTTGTTAATGACAATATACAAAATCTCTTTTGACTCGCCCGTATAATTTCCCTTTCCTGATAAAATGGTGACGCCCCGGTCCATCAGCGTATTAACCTGCTCGGCAATTTCACCTTTATTTTCCGATATGACAGTAATCGCTTTTTTCGTATTCAATCCTTCAATAATGAAGTCCATCACTTTTGTTCCGATATACAGCATCACAATCGTAAACATCATTTTTTCCGCACCAATAATAAAATAAGAGCTGAAGACAACAATTAAATCAAAAAAGAGCAGGGCGTAACTGATATTCCAATCTAAATATTTATTGGCAATTCTGGCCAGAATGGCGGAACCGGCTGTTGTGCCGCCGACCCGAATGATCATGCCGATCCCGACACCCGCAAACACCCCTGCGAAAATCGTGTTAATGATCAGCTCATCAGACGGTGTGCTCCACCCGTGTGTCAGATGCAGAAAAAGCGAGTTTGCTGCCACGGCGATAATCGTATAAACCGTGGTTTTCCCGTCGAGAAATTTATATCCGATCAATAGCAGAAAAGCGTTTAATATAAAGTTTGTCACCCCGGGAGACCATTGAAACACATAATACAAAATCAGCGTAATCCCCGTAACGCCGCCTTCCCCAAGATCATTGGGAATCGCGAATAAATTCACAGCAAGCGCGAAGAAAAAAGCGCCAATCACAAGCATCAGCACATCAAGCATTTTCTTTTTCATCACAGAACACTCCTTCTTCAGATAGTATCAACAAAAAAACCCAGGAGTACGCTCTCGCAAAAGAGCAGAAACTCCTGGGCTTTTATCCCACCGTGTCATAACAGCCAGACTGTTATGTGTTTTCTCTCGGTCACAGGCCAATATGCATTGCGGAACCCTAGAAAACCAATGTTTTAGCATATCCTTTTCACTTTCCAATATTAGCATTATAAGGGACTGAGCAAATAGGTTCAAGGGGTATTTGCTGAGATTTAAGTGCAAGTTAAAATTCAAGAAAATACAAATTAGCTATTAACATATGAATGATAGAGACGATAAGAAAATAAGCATGTATTTTCATAAGAAAATATAACTAACAATGATAAATAATATAATAAATTCATAATTTTGTATTGACTAAGTGAAATAATATAGGCATTATAGTACATATGTTTTGTGTATTTAATTACATAGGAGGAAATATAATGGCAGGAAAACTAGTCCCTTGTAAAGCTTGCGGTCAAGAAATTGCAAAAGGTGTAAAAAAATGTCCTAACTGTGGTAAGGATCAGCGTAACTTTTTTATGAGACATAAAATTATTACGTTTATTCTGGCAGTTGTTGTCATCATTATTATCGGTAATGTTATTGGCGGCGGAGGCGATTCAGAAGCCACTTCCAAAACATCAAGCAGCAGCAAAGCTGAAACTGAAAAAACATACAATATCGGTGATACTGTTAAGACTGAGAAAACTGAAGTGACAGTTACAAAAGTAGAAGACAGAGATTCTGTTGGCACTCAATATATTGAAAAGAAAGCATCTGATGGAGGTACTATTGTAGCTGTTCAATATACAATTAAAAACGTATCCAAAAAGCCGATAAGTTCTTTTTCAATTCCAACTGTTAAATTAGTTGATGGTGATGGCACTTCTTATGATTCTGATATTGATGCTTCTTCAACCTATGCAACTGAGACAAAAGTTGATAACTCTAAAATATTGAGTGATCTAAATCCTAATATTAAAGTAACAGATGTGAAAGCTTTTGAAGTCGACAAGGAAGCTTATGCAAAAGGAACTTGGAAACTCAAATTCAGCAATGATGTAATTGTGAAAATCAAATAATAGCAGACAAGGGTGCCTTAACAGGCACCCTTTTTCTCTAAAAAAGGCCTTCTCAACAGAGAAGGCCTCCATTCTTATTCCATACTCTTGTACCCATTCACATTCGAAGACTGCCATCTCCAAGAATCGGCACACATTTTTTCAAGGCCTCTTTTTGCTTCCCAGCCCAGTTCCCTCTTGGCTTTTGCAGGATCTGCGAAGCAGGTTGCAATGTCTCCGGGGCGGCGGTCCGCAAATTGATACGGAACCTCTTTCCCTGATACTTTTTCAAAGGCTTTGACCATTTCAAGCACACTGTAGCCCGTGCCTGTTCCGAGGTTGTATGCATCAGCTCCGGTGGAGTTCAATACTTTTTCCAGCGCCTTGACGTGGCCTTCTGCGAGATCGACGACATGAATATAATCGCGTACGCCTGTCCCGTCTTTGGTCGGATAATCATTTCCGAATACGCTTAACTGCTCCAGCTTGCCGACGGCTACCTGCGCCACATATGGCATCAGGTTATTTGGAATGCCGTTCGGATCTTCACCGATTCGTCCGCTCGGATGCGCGCCGAATGGATTAAAGTAGCGCAGCAGGGCAATGCTCCACTGATTGTCAGCCGTATGCACATCACGCAAAATTTGTTCAAGCATTAGCTTCGTCTGTCCATAAGGGTTTGTTGCACCTAATGGAAAGTCTTCCGTAATCGGTGATGTTTCCGGTACGCCGTATACCGTTGCGGAAGAACTGAATACGATTTTCTTAACGCCGTATTTCTCCATGATTTCACATAAAATAAAGGTTCCCGTGAGATTGTTATGGTAATATTTGAGCGGAATCGCAACAGACTCACCGACTGCTTTTAACCCCGCAAAATGAATCACAGCCTCAATCTCGTTTTCTGCAAAAACCGAATCTACCGCTTCCCGATCCAATAGATCCGCTTCATAGAACGTTAACTCTTTTCCTGTAATCTCTTTGACACGATTCAGCGCCTCAGCTGAACTATTGGACAAATTATCAAGAACGACAATCTCATAGCCGCTGTTCAATAACTCCACACATGTGTGGCTTCCGATGTATCCGGCGCCGCCTGTAACAAGTATTGCCATGATGTAAACCCTCCTAAAAAATGACCTGATTTTATTATATAGTGTTTAGAACCGGGCTACATCCATTTTTAAGAAGTTTAATCGTTTATTAATGGTTTTTTCATATTTCATCTTAAACCCTTGCGATTAATTTGATAGATCTTTCAGCGAGAATATGCCCTTTCATTTTTTTATAGAGCTGGTTCATATAAAAGCCCGTCTGAAGATTCAGCTCAGTATCTAAAGCATAAACCGTCAGCGTATATGTATGATCCTCGTCAGGCGGCGTCGGCCCGCAATACTGATGAATCACCTTTGGATTGATGCTTCCCGCAAGCGGTGAAGCAAAGCTGTTTTGCCCTTGTACCATCAAGTCCTGTCTTTCCTCGCTCGCATGTTCAGGAAGCTCTCCGATGTGCGCCGGAATGTTCGCCGCTACCCAGTGAATCCAGCTGAATCCGCATACGGGAATGGCGTCATGATCGATGAAAGTCAGTGCGAGTGTCTTTGCGCCAGGCGGGATGTCCTCAAAACGAATCGGAAAGGATACAAATGGATTCCCCTCCCTCTTCCATTTTTCTTCTGCGTATTTTGAGTACTTGTCATGTAAATATGGATTTGCTTCTACGTATATGTTCATGTGGTTCCCTCTCTCCATTTTTTCGTTCTATAGTATACTAAACGAATGGAAGTATAATCAGAGATAAGGAAATACGCATTTTCACTTAACAATTTGTTATCAATTACTTGCAATGAAGGAGGTATTTCATGGATTTAAAATGGCTGCAAACCTTTATTGCCGCAGCAGAATCAGAAAACTTCAGGGAGACGGCTGAGCGTCTTTATCTCACACAACCGGCTGTTTCTCAACATATGAGGAAATTGGAAGATGAACTGGACATGCAGCTATTTTTGCATAGCGGAAGAAGAGTTGTCCTGACTGACGAAGGCAGGCTGTTTTTGCCTTATGCCAAAGAAATGATCAATGCATACCAAGCCGGAAAGCACAAAGTCAGCCAATGGAAGCAGGGGTACAGCCGGGCACTTACACTGGCCGTACACCCCTACATCGCGTCCTATATATTGCCTCGCTTTCTGCCCGCCTATATCCAAAAACACCCGCATATCGAGCTTTCAACTCATGTAGCTGAATCTGAAGATATCAAACTAGCGGTGGAACACAATGAAGCTGATATTGGTTTGTCGCGAAAAGACCCGAACTCCGGCACTCTTTATTATCAGCACATATGCGAAGGCACGCTGTGTCTGGCTGCTCCTTTCCAAGAAAGCAGGCCTGCGGATGCTGCATCTGTCTTTAGCCGCTATCGGCTGCTTACGCATGATCATCCGTCATATGGGGATGCCTTTTCAGACCGGATCCGTTCACATTACCCGCATCTTCAAACGATGGCTGTCGGGCAGACTGATACGGCTGTTCATATGATAAAAGCGGGAATGGGTGCCTCTTTCCTCCCCACCTACATCATCAAACAGGAAGAAGACGAAAAAAAGCTGATGGCTGTAAACACGCCGCCGCATCTTGAATTGCCGGCGTCCCGGACATTTATGATGTGGAAAAGAAATAGTGAGGACATTCAGCATTTTCACGCCATGCTGCAGGACTTCATGCAGTCCGAACAGGTCTAAAATCAATCTGCCGGTTGACGTTTTCTTTTCCTAGAATCGTTATACTTATGGCAGAAAGGATTTGATGATATGGCGATGAGCCCATATTTTTTTATTGTATTTATACTTATTATCTTATCGATGTACCGGGAAAGAACTGTAAAGCCCGGGAAACTGCAGGCGCAGTCGGTTACCTGCTGAAGGACACGCTTCCTGAAGAACTGATAGACGCCATTCGGGCTGCCTTCAGAGGCAAAGCGATTTTCCGCACAGTCACAGCCGCTAAAATCATCACTGAGACATTCCGCGCAAAGCAACAGCCTCATGCTGAAGAGCTGGCAGAGCCATTTACCAAAAGAGAGCTTGAGGTTCTTCAGCAAATGGCCTATGGCTTGAGAAATGAGGATATTGCCGACAAGCTTTTTGTCAGTGAAAGCACCGTCAAAACCCACGTGCATCGAATTCTGCAAAAATGCAATGCCCAAGACCGGACTCAGGCAGTCGTTTTTGCCATTCGAAACGGCATTGTGAAATAGATATCTCTCATCCCGGCATGGTAGAATAAAACAAAGGAGATGATTGGAAATGAAACAAGACATCATTGAACGGTTTACTACATACGTAAAAGTCGACACGCAGTCCGATGAATCAGTCGACACCTGCCCTTCCACACCCGGCCAATTGACGTTAGGAAACATGCTTGTTGAGGAATTAAAGTCAATCGGCATGGAAGACGCAGCCATTGATGAAAACGGCTATGTCATGGCAACCCTTCCTTCCAATACTGACAAAGACGTGCCGACGATCGGCTTTCTCGCCCACGTCGACACCGCCACAGACTTTACCGGCAAAAATGTGAATCCGCAAATCGTTGAAAGCTACGATGGAAAAGACATCACGCTCAACGAAAAGCTGCAGGTCATCCTATCGCCTGATCAATTCCCTGAACTGTCGGGCTACAAAGGCCACACCCTGATCACCACAGACGGTACAACCCTTCTCGGCGCTGACAATAAGGCTGGCATCGCCGAAATCATGACAGCCATGGATTATCTCATCAAACATCCTGAAATCAAGCACGGCACCATCAGAGTTGCATTTACACCTGATGAAGAAATCGGCAGAGGCCCGCGCAAATTTGATGTTGGGCGATTCAATGCCTCCTTTGCCTATACCGTTGACGGCGGCCCGCTCGGTGAGCTTGAATATGAAAGCTTCAATGCTGCCGCGGCGAAAATCACGATCAAAGGCAACAATGTACATCCCGGCACGGCAAAGGGCAAAATGGTCAACTCTGCGAAGATCGCAATGAAGCTGAACAGCATGCTGCCGGCAGATGAGGCACCTGAGTATACAGAGGGCTACGAAGGCTTCTATCACCTGCTTTCCATTCAGGGAGATGTAGAAGAGACCAAACTCCACTACATTATCAGAGACTTTGACAAAAACATCTTCCAAAACAGAAAAGAAACTATGCAGCGCATCGTTGAAGAGCTCCAGAACGAATACGGACAAAATCGCATTCAGCTTGATATGAACGATCAATACTACAACATGAGAGAAAAAATTGAGCCTGTCATCGAAATCGTCAACATTGCCAAACAAGCGATGGAAAACCTCGGCATCGAACCGAAAATCTCTCCGATCCGCGGCGGCACGGACGGTTCGCAGCTTTCCTATATGGGACTCCCAACGCCGAACATCTTTACCGGCGGGGAAAACTTCCACGGCAAATTTGAATACATCTCAGCCGACAACATGGTCAAAGCCGTAAATGTCATCGTTGAGATTGCAAAGCTGTTTGAAGAACAGGCGTAAGCTGAGAAACCAGTCCAAAAAAGGACTGGTTTTTTTGCGTGAAAATGAAACATTTTAAAAGCTCTGTCCGTAAAACAACTATCAACGGATGAGGAGGAAATGCAAAGATGAAGAACACAATTGCCGCAAAAAGCCTGTTCAAAAAATGGATGATTTCCCGCCCGCTCAAAATGCAAACAAAACGATCAAACCCATTTAAAAAAATAAGAAGAATGTTCAAACGCTTTTTCTGACCCTTCGCCGGACTCCCCTCAAATCAGCCAACCATTCCAATTTTCCGCCCAAATGCTCCGTAATTTGGGTTTTTTGTGTTCAATTCCTCAAAATAGGGTATACATCAAACAAAGAAGAACACATTATCCATATATAGTTAATTTGAATTACAGAAATTTAGGTTAAAAGTTATATAAAGGAATTCATTTTAACGTCGATAGTAACTATAGAACCAATCAAAAGGAAAAACACCGGCTTAATGCAAGACTATTTTCAGGTCATCGGAGAAAAGGATTTTTGAGGGATACGCATTTATTATTAGTTGATTTAGAATTTTTTGAATACTTTTAGACGTTTTATCCGTACAATAGAGAATACCAAAACTTTTTTTGGGAGGTATGTAAAATGATCCTATTTATTATCATCGCATTATGTGGCTATCTTCTCTTTTCATTCAGCAAAGACAATAGACGAAAACCGCAAAAGACAAGCCCTCTTCCTGCACCCGTTCCTCATCATAATAACCTAATCGACCTTGACGCCATCCGCCAAAAACGCCGGATGCATCTTTCCTAAGACATACCATATAAAATGAAAAGGCTGCAGATACATGCAGCCTTTTCGTTATTCCTGGAACCTATCCAAACAAAAGGAGACTTCAGTAATGATCGAATGATTGATGAAACAACGGATCTTTTCGTTTAAAGATGCTTTTCACATTTACAGCCAGAATGTGCGGATGTCTGTCAGCAAAAAGCGGCTCAGCTGGGGTGATACGTATCGTCTGCAGATTGGACATGAGGAAGATATGCTGATTTGCACAGCCATCACGATTGTGCTGGATATGGTATTGTATGACGGTGAAGATAAGTCAATTTGCTAAAAAACTGTTGACAATTCATGCAAAAATACTAATATTAAGATAATTGAAAATCCAATAAGAAGATTTACCTTATCAAGAGAGGTGGAGGGACTGGCCCTATGATACCCGGCAACCGCTGTTTTACACAGAATGGTGCTAAATCCTTAAGAACATCGCGTTCTTGCAGATGAGGCAGAGATTTGATCGTTCAAGCTCTTCCTTACACAAAGGAAGAGCTTTTTTCATGCAGCAAACATTTTAGAAAAGAGGCGAATGATATGGCTCAACAAGTAAACCTTGCAGCACAGAAATCAGAAAAACAAAAGAAAGCCCCTTTCCGCGCCGATCATGTCGGCAGTTTATTACGATCCGCCCCAGTAAAAGAGGCGCGGCAAAAACAAGCGGCCGGCGAGATCACGGCAGAACAGCTTCGTGATATTGAAAATAAAGAAATCACCCGCATTGTCGAAAAGCAAAAGGAAATCGGCCTAAACGTTGTAACCGACGGAGAGTTCCGCCGTTCGTGGTGGCATTACGATTTCCTGGAAGGGCTCGACGGAGTGGAACCGTTCATCCCGGCTGAAGGAATTCAGTTCCATAACGCGAAAACAAAAGCCCGCAGCATTAAGGTGACGGGAAAACTGGATTTCACCAGCCATCCGGCGCTTGCCGATTATCAATTTTTACACAGCATTGCCGGAGATGCGACAGCAAAACTGACAATTCCAAGTCCGAATATGCTGTTTTTCGGTGAAAAAGCTGATCAAGGCGTATATCCCGATCAGGAGGAATATTTTCATGATCTGGCCCAGGCGTACAAAAAAGCGATTAACGCTTTCTATGATGTGGGCTGCCGCTATCTTCAGCTCGATGATACGTCATGGTCTCTCTTCTTTGAAGAAAAAGGCAGAGAGGTTGTCCGAGCCCTCGGCGGTGATCCGGAAACATTGCCTGCGTTGTTTGCCAAAACGATTAACGATGCAGTGGCGGACCGTCCTGACGACTTAACGGTCACGATGCACATTTGCCGCGGCAACTTCCGTTCAACTTGGGCGGCATCTGGAGGCTACGACGCTGTAGCGGAAACGATTTTGGACGGTTTAAACCTGGACGGCCTGTTCTTGGAATACGATGATGACCGCTCCGGAAATTTTGATCCGCTCCGTTTCGTGAAACGCAAGGATCTGCAAATTGTCTTGGGCTTGATTACATCCAAATACGGGGAGCTTGAAGATCCAGAGGATGTCAAACGCCGAATCAGCGAAGCTGCGCGCTTTGTCAGCTTAGATCAGCTTTGCTTGAGCCCGCAGTGCGGTTTCGCTTCAACAGAAGAAGGAAACCTTTTGACTGAGGAGCAGCAGTGGGCGAAGCTCCGTCATGTGGTCGACATTGCCAATGATGTGTGGAAATAATCTATCATTGACAGAAAAGAGAAATGTGTGAATAATAGATACTATCAGAAAATTTCATAAAAAGGTTTTCCTTATCAAGAGAGGTGGAGGGACTGGCCCTGCGATACCCGGCAACCGCTGTTTAACAGAATGGTGCTAAATCCTTTAGAGCAGATTTTTGCTCTAGAAGATAAGGTTGAGATTGTTCACGCAAGCTCTTCCTTATCCAAAGGAAGAGCTTTTTTATATTCGAATGGAAAGAAGGAATGAACAACATGTCACAGCAAACAACACCCGCAGAACAAAAACAATCGCTTCAGAGAAAAAAAACGCCGTTTCGCGCGGATCAAGTCGGAAGCCTGCTGAGATCTGAGCCCGTCAAAAAAGCGCGGCTGCAAAAGGCGGCCGGCGAAATCACTGCCGAACAGCTTCGCCAGATTGAAAACGATGAAATCATCCGCATTGTGGAAAAACAAAAAGAAACCGGCCTGAACGTCGTGACAGACGGGGAATTCCGCAGAGCGTGGTGGCATTTTGATTTCCTTGAAAATCTGGATGGCGTTGAGCCGTTTATACCTGAACAGGGTATCCAGTTCCATAATGTACAGACAAAAGCACGCGGCATCAAAGTAACAGGCGATATTGATTTCTCAAATCACCCAATGCTCGAAGATTACTCATTTTTACATGGCATCGCTGGTGATGCAACGCCAAAAATGACAATTCCAAGTCCGAATATGCTCTTTTTCCGCGGCAGATTGGAAAAGGATGCATACAAAAACGATTATGCTCTTTTCCAGCATGATGTATCAAAAGCGTATAAAAAAGCGATTCAAGCGTTTTATGACAGAGGCTGCCGTTACCTCCAGCTTGATGATACAGCATGGGCTGTTTTCTTATCTGAAAAAGGCTTGAAACAAGTGGAAGCATTCGGAACAACGCCTGACGAGCTTCGCCAGCTGTTTGCGAAGTCAATCAATGACGCAATTGCCGACCGTCCGGATGATATGACCATTACCATGCATATTTGCCGCGGCAACTTCCAGTCCACTTGGACAGCTGAAGGCGGTTATGATGCGGCGGCGGAAACCATTTTTGACGGCTTGAATCTGGACGGGCTTTTCTTAGAGTATGATGATTCACGCTCAGGCGGATTCGAACCGCTTCGTTATGTGAAACGCTCTGATCTTCAGCTTGTCCTAGGCTTGGTGACATCTAAATTCGGTGAGCTTGAACATCCTGATGACGTGAAACGCCGTATCGAAGAGGCGTCCCGTTATGTCAGCCTAGATCAGTTGTGCCTGAGCCCGCAATGCGGATTCGCTTCGACTGAGGAAGGCAACAAGCTGACCGAGGAACAGCAATGGGCGAAGCTGCGCCATGTTGTTGAGATCGCTAACGATGTTTGGAAATAAGGAACAGAAAAACACACTTGATTCCCTGGCGGGGCAAGTGTGTTTTTTTATGCCTGCTCAATTTGATAGGCTTTGCATTTTTCATATAAGCTTGTTTTTCCTATGCCTAATAGCTTTGCTGCCTTTATTTTATTGCCGTCTGCTGCGGCAAGCGCCTCGATGATCGCGTTTTTTTCCGCCTCAGCGATTGTCTCTTTTAATGGCTGTATAGATTGATATTCCCGGATTTTGATTGTTCTTTGGATGGGTTGATCTTCAGGAGTGAGATTCAGGTGTTTCGGTTCGATTTGTTTGCCGTCGAGGACGTTGACAGCCCGTTCTAGGACATTTTCCAATTCTCGTATGTTTCCCGGCCAAGAATAGCTCTGAAGCACTGCAATTGCTTCTTTAGAAAGCTCCAAGCCATCAAAGCCAAATTTCCGTTCAAGTTTTTTTAATAGAAGCCCCGCGATCGGCACTACATCCTCTATGCGCTCTCTTAAGGACGGGATTTGAATGTTGATCACATTCAGTCGGTAATAGAGGTCTTGCCGGAAGTCTCCTTCCCGGACCATTTCTTCGAGATTTCGGTGTGTCGCCGCAATCACTCGTACATCTATTGGGACCGGGCTTCTTGCGCCGATCCGCTCTATCTCTTTCTCCTGCAGTACGCGAAGGATTTTGCTTTGCATATGCAACGGCATATCACCTACTTCATCAAGGAAAATGGTTCCTTGATGCGCAAGTTCGAATTTTCCTTTTTTCCCGCCTTTTTTTGCCCCCGTAAAAGCGCCGTCTTCGTATCCGAACATTTCTGATTCAAACAAATGCTCTGGGATCGAGGCGCAGTTGACGCGCAGAAAGGGAGCATACCTGCGGCGGCTGTTCTGATGGATGGCGTGGGCAAACAGCTCTTTTCCCGTGCCTGATTCTCCTAAAAGCAAAACGGCCGATTGGCTGTCAGATACCCGTTCAGCCAGCCGTTTCGCTTCCATAAAGAGAGAGCTGTTTCCGATCAAGTCGCCAAAGTGGTATTTACTGAAAAGCTCTTTTTCGTATCTATTTTTGTAGTAATTGAGTTCATTGAGGAGGGGTTTAATTTTTCTTGAATAATCCATCCATTCCTGCGGATTGCGAAACATAACGGTTCCGACCGCTCCTACAAGCTGCTGGTTCACATAGAGCGGATACCGGTTGGCGATCATTTCGCTGCCGTTAATCGGATGAATAGCGGCAGCCTCTGTCCGCCCCGTCTTCGCCACGATGTGCATTCTCGAGTTTTCAATCACGTCCTGAACGGGTTTCCCTATCGCTTCTTCCTCTGTTTTTTTTAGAAAGTCACAGTACGCCGGATTGATATAGAGAATTTTCCCCTCATGATCAACCACAACAATACATTCCGCCGCAAGGTTGATGATTTCATCCAGCCATTCAAAGGGTAATCTTTTAATAGAATGTTTCATCTCCCTGTCGCTCCCGCCACATTTTGTAATCGCTTTCAACCTTATGATAAACGAGAGCCTCCTATGAATACAAGAATCTATTATTGAGCTGTGTAGCCTCCATCCAGCACGACCGCCTGCCCTGTGACGCCTTTCGCCTTTTCACTCGCCAAAAATACGGCATAATCAGCAATTTCTTTCACCGAGAGAAGACGTTTTTGCGGCACAAGCGGAAAAATCACCTCTTCCAGAACCGATTCATAGGGAACATTTCTTGTTTTAGAAAGATCGCTCAGCTGATTGCGGACAAGCTGTGTGTCCACATATCCCGGGCAGAGTGCATTCACCGTAATCCCGTGGGGCGCGCCTTCCAGCGCCCCCACCTTTGTCAGCCCAATGACGCCATGCTTTGCGCTGTTATAAGCGGCTTTTCCCGCAAACCCCACCAGTCCGTTCACAGACGCGATATTGATGATCCTGCCGAACTGCTGTTTTTTCATAAGGGGAAAGACATGTTTCATTGCGATGAATGGCGCGGTCAGCATGACGCGAATAAGCTGTTCAAACCGTTCTGTCGGAAACTCTTCAATCGGCGCGACATGCTGCATGCCTGCGTTATTCACCAAAGTATCCAAACGTCCGTATCGGGTCTTGATAGTATGGACGATATCAGCGATTTGCTCTTCCTTTGTTACGTCACATGGAATGCCCGTGGCGCTAAAGCCTTCCTCGTTCAGCTTGGCGGCGGCCTCACCGCACGCTTTTGGATTTACATCTGAAATAATGACATCGGCGCCTTCCCGGGCGAATTCCTTTGCGATTTCAAATCCGATTCCGCCGGCTGCGCCTGTCACAAGAGCGACTTGTTTTTTCATGACATACACCTTCCTGCTCAAGATTTTTGCCGGATGACTGACTGGCTTACGGCGAAGTCAGCTTCAGTTTTCTCATATACCTCTTCCAGCGTGACACCGTCCTGGAGCTCAGTCAGTGTCATATGTCCATTATCAAAATCAAAAACTGCTAAATCAGTAATCAGCCGATGAACGACTTTCTGTCCTGTCAGCGGGAGGGAGCATTGTTTTTTCACCTTCGATTCCCCATGTTTATTGACGTGCTCCATGATGACGACGATTCGCTTAGCCCCGTTGACCAAGTCCATAGCGCCGCCCATTCCCTTCACCATTTTCCCCGGAATCATCCAGTTCGCCAAATCCCCTTGCTCAGAAACCTCCATGCCCCCAAGGATGGCCAGGTCGATATGCCCGCCTCGTATCATCGCAAAGGATTCCGCGCTGTCAAAATAGGATGCGCCTGTTACGGCGGTGATCGTTTCTTTCCCCGCATTTATCAGATCCGGGTCTTCCGTTCCTTCCAGCGGATACGGGCCGATCCCGAGCAAACCGTTTTCTGATTGAAGCATTACATGCACGCCCTCGGGTATCTCATTTGCGACAAGTGTCGGCATCCCTATCCCAAGATTGACGTTCATACCGTCTTTTATTTCCTTTACAGCACGTTTGACCATTCGTTTTCTGGCTTCCTTCATTGTGCCGCCTCCTTTCCCTTCGCTTGCTGAACGGTTCGTTTTTCAATCCGCTTTTCATGTGTGCCGAGCACAACATGCTGTACGTAAATACCTGGCGTGTGGATGTGGTCGGGATCGAGTTCTCCCGCCTCAACAATTTCTTCTGCCTCGGCAATTGTGATCTTTCCCGCCATGGCGGCAACCGGATTGAAGTTTCTTGCCGTTTTCCGAAAAACTAAATTTCCCATGGTGTCCGCTTTCCACGCTTTTACAATGGCGACGTCCCCAGTAATTCCTTTTTCTAACACATATGTGCGTCCGTCAAAGGTTTTATGCTCTTTCCCGTCAGCGATGGTGGTTCCGGCGCCTGTGGCTGTATAAAATCCCGGTATGCCTGCTCCTCCTGCTCGGATTCTTTCAGCGAGCGTCCCTTGGGGAACCAATTCCACTTCCAATTCTCCGCTTAAAAATTGCTTTTCAAAAATTTTGTTTTCGCCAACGTAGGAGGCGATCATTTTTTTGATTTGCTTGTTTGCCAGCAGAAGGCCGAGCCCCCAATCATCGACTCCGCAATTATTGCTGACGACGATTAAATCTTTTACCCCTTTATCCCTTATCGCCAGAATGAGCTGCTCGGGAATTCCGCACAGGCCGAATCCGCCCGCGATCAGTGTATCCCCCTCCCGAATGAGTTCTGCGGCTTCCTTACTCGATGACAGCACTTTTCCCATATCTGATTCCCCTTTCGTTTTGTCCTATACAAGGCCCGTCAAACTGTAAATCGCGATAATCACAAATACGGCGGCGGTTTTGATGAGAGTAATCGCAAAAATATCCCGATACGATTGGCGATGGGTCAGACCCGTCACAGCCAGCAGGGTGATCACCGCCCCATTATGCGGAAGCGTATCCATGCCTCCTGACGCCATTGAAATGACCCGGTGCATCACTTCAGGCGGTATGTGATAGGTCTGAATCGCTTTCATATATTGATCAGACATCGCACTTAACGCGATTCCCATTCCCCCTGAGGCCGATCCGGTGATCCCTGCCAGCGTTGTTGTCGTCACAGCTCCGTTTACAAGCGGATCCGTAAACGTATGTGAAATGCCGCTGCTCAGCTTATGAAACCCCGGCAGCGCAGCAATGATACCGCCGAAACCATACTCGGCGCCTGTATTCATCGATGCAAGCAAAGCGCCGCCGATCCCTTCATTCAGTCCTTCCTTTAGCTGTCCAAACACTTTTCTCCAATCAAACAAAATGGTTGCGATGATTCCGATCAGGAGGGCCAGCTCCACTGACCAAATGGCAACCGCGGAGGAGATATCAAGTTTCCCGAACTCTCCCAATCCTATGGCGGAAAAATCAAATTCATTCGGATACCATTTGGGAAGGAACGTGGTGAAACATTTGTTCATCACACCAACGAGAATAAGAGGAACAAAAGCGAGTGCGTGCCGGACCTTACTTGTGTCAGGCTCTAAGACCGGCGGGCTTTGTTCCAGGGCAAGATCAGATGGCTCACGCGCGGCAGAAATCTCCGATTGAAAACCGGCGTAGCCTTCGCCCGTTTTCTCTGCTTTTTTGCGCCTCGATTCCAAGTAGAACATACCCGCCGCCAGCACAAACACCGCACCGATCATACCAAGCCAAGGGGCGGCGTAAATGTCTGTTTTGAAAAACGTCGTAGGAATTACATTTTGGATTTGCGGTGTACCCGGCAGTGCGTCCATTGTAAAAGTAAATGCCCCGAGAGCAATCGTCCCCGGTATGAGGCGCTTCGGGATGTCAGCTTCTTTGAACATATTTTTCGCAAAGGGGTATACAGCAAAGACGACAACAAACAGGCTGACTCCGCTGTACGTTAAAATGGCGCCCATCAATACGATAGCGAGTGTTGCTCGTTTCGCCCCGACCAGTCTGACAATTGTCTTCGCAATGGAAGCCGCCAAGCCGGACATCTCGACAACCTTTCCGAAAATGGCGCCAAGCAGAAATACCGGAAAGTACAGCTTAATAAACCCCGCCATCTTTTCCATAAATATGGTTGAGAAAAAAGGAAGCACAAAGCTTGGATCTGTCAGCAGCACAGCAAATAAGGCGCAAATCGGAGCAAACAAAATGACTGAAAATCCCCGATAGGCGACAAACATCAGCAAACCCAAAGCCAAAAGAATAATAATAATGTCCACAAACATCCCTCTTTTCCGCTTGTCTGAGAAAAGGAAAGCGTTTACAAAATATCCCCTCCCTTTCCGTCATTTCTAATGCAAGTTCTGTGCCAGTTGCCAGAACACCATTTCAAGCCTCTCCCCTTCCATATTTACGGAAAATGCGAGATAACTATTCCAATCCGGTGGAAAATTCCGTTTTTGCGGAAAACAAGAAAGGAAAGCTCCTTTTTGGGAGCTTTCCTCTTTCACTCATTTCGTTCCGATTAATACATCGACATCAACTGTCAGCTGAGCCGATTCCATTTTTCTAAACCGGTTGATGTTTTCATCCGATGCGGACCAGGCTAACGGTGTCATGTTCAGAAGCCATTCTACGCCTTGCTGATGAAGCGTTTTGGTATAGCGCAGCCTCATCAGATGATCGAGCTGAAAATGTGTGGTAAAGCGCTCAATTGCAGGTGTATTGGAATAGGTTCGTCTTTCTGAATCTGCGTATAAAACCTGCCTTAGTTCTGTTAAATAATCTCTTTGAGGAACTACCTTTATAACCAAACCATCTTTTTTCAGCAGTCTGTGAAACTCTGCATAATTTGAAGGTGAGAAAATCGATAGAATGACATCAAATTGCCGGTCTTGAAAGGGCGCATTAGCTACATCGGCTACGGCCCACAGCTTTCCGCCACTATTTTTTGAAGCTCGTAAAATGCCATCCTTGGCAATATCAATCCCAATTCCGCGAACTGTTTTCTTTTCTTGAAGCAGATCGCACACCGCTTTCAAGTGGGTCCCCTCACCGCATCCGCAGTCTAAAATGGTTAACGTCTCTTTTTCAGACTTACGGTCACTGATCAAGTCAGCTATTGCCTGATGAAGCGGTGCAAAAAAATGATACTCTGCCATCAGCCGGCTTCTTGCTTCGAAAAGCCCCGCCCGATAGCTGCTTTTGACCGGCTTTGTCAGGAAATTTACGTACCCATGCCGGGATATATCAAACGTATGCCCGCTCTTGAAACAAACCAAACTTTTCCAAGATGTGACCTTCATTGAAGAATCGCAAATCGGGCATCGAAATTGAGAGACAAATTGATTCATATAAGCAGCATGCTTCTTTATGTTTGACACAAAAAACACCTCATTCATTCGTTTTTAAATAAATGAAAAAGGCATAGACAAATAAACCTGGGCCTATCTAACTTTTTGGCCAGATCTGGAATGTCGTCTATACCTGTCATTATCTATAACGAATGAATTGAATAATCATAAAAAAGAACTCCTTTTTGCTGCATAGAGGGTTTCCCCGCTATTATGATACAACAATCATCCAGGAATAGGAACTAAGATTCTCACCGAGAGGCGGCTGCCCGAACTCCTCACTGTTCAGAAGGTCAATTAATAAGCAGACTGCAATCTTCCTTCTTTCTCTAACTGAATGAATTGATCAGCATCAGGAAAATCCTCTTTACGAACGGATCGGATTTCAGTTTGCAGCCGGGTATCAATCAATCCGGGATACAGCTGATCCGCCTGCTCCAGACTGATGCTTTTAGAAAATGAACCCTGCCCCGCTTTTGACGTGCGGCAGCAGCTTTGTGAAGGCAGCAGATATTTAGCTGGAAGCTGACGAGATATTCATGATTCGCTTATCCGTTTTGATGTGCTTGTTGCGCTTCATAAAATGGAGGTGATCACCATAGGTTAATTGATCTGCAGGTATTTGTATCATCTCCTCCGCTTCATGTTGTTCGATCAGCCTTTGATTAGGCTGTCTTGACATACAGTACGGCCGATGGTCAGCATGTATTCATTTCTTCACCAATTCCTCTTGACGTGCCTGTGATGATGAAATCTTCATTCCTGATCACAATTTCAGCATAGCAATCCAATGTGATTTTCCTTTATTTTCTCGACCTCGAAATATAAATTTATTATTTTGAAAATAGTTAAAAAGGTTGATTTTCAAAAAGTGAAAGGATAAAATACTGCTATCATCTTAGAAAAAAGACATTCTTGTATATAATCAGTAATAAGGTCTGATTGTTTCTACCTAGTAACCGTAAAAAACTAGACTACAAGAAAGTTTGAATAAATTTGAACGAGTTGAAAAGGACAAGTTCTTTTCTGTTTGCTCTTATTTTTCACACTTTCTGCACTTCCAGAATTTGTGAAGGATAAGGGCTTTTTTCATTTCCATAATAAACCTCATAGGAGTTGCTATCATGTACTTTTTATTAAACCTTGTCGGTCTCATTGTGATTATGGCAGTTGTGTTCCTATGCTCCCCGCAGAAAAAGAAAATCCAGTGGCGTCCAATCATTACGTTAATTGTTCTGGAGCTTTTGATTACGTGGTTTATGCTGGGGACAAAAATTGGCAGCTGGGCCATCGGACAAATTGGAAATTTCTTCACTTGGCTGATTGCTTGTGCCAGTGACGGGATCGCGTTTGCCTTCCCTTCTGTGATGGCAAATGAAACGGTAGACTTTTTCTTCAGCGCACTTCTTCCAATTATTTTCATCGTCACATTCTTTGACATTTTAACATATTTCGGCATTTTGCCATGGCTGATTGATAAAATCGGCTGGGTGATCTCAAAGGCTTCCCGCTTGCCGAAATTAGAAAGCTTTTTCTCTATTCAAATGATGTTCTTGGGAAATACAGAAGCTCTGGCAGTCATTCGCCAGCAGCTCACAGTATTAAACAACAACCGCCTGCTCACATTCGGCTTAATGAGCATGAGCAGCATCAGCGGCTCCATTATTGGATCTTACCTGTCAATGGTGCCGGCGACATACGTGTTTACAGCCATTCCTTTAAACTGCTTAAACGCACTGATTATCGCAAACCTGCTGAATCCAGTGCATGTGCCGGAGGATGAAGACATCATTTATACACCGCCTAAAGAAGAGAAAAAAGACTTTTTCTCTACGATTTCTAACAGTATGCTTGTCGGCATGAACATGGTGATCGTTATTTTGGCAATGGTGATTGGATATGTGGCGTTAACGTCAGCAGTCAATGGCATTCTTGGCGTTTTCGTACACGGCCTGACCATCCAGACGATTTTTGCTTATCTCTTCAGTCCGTTCGCATTCCTGCTTGGGCTGCCGGTACACGACGCGATGTATGTTGCGCAGCTGATGGGAATGAAATTGGCAACGAACGAGTTTGTTGCGATGCTTGACTTGAAAAACAATCTGAAAACACTGCCCCCTCACACAGTTGCGGTAGCGACGACATTCCTGACGTCATTTGCCAACTTCAGTACTGTCGGCATGATTTACGGAACGTACAACTCGATCCTTGACGGCGAAAAGTCAACGGTCATCGGGAAAAACGTGTGGAAGCTGCTCGTCAGCGGAATTGCGGTATCTTTACTAAGTGCTGCGATTGTCGGTCTGTTTGTGTGGTAGAAAAATGGAGCCATATCCCTTTTTAAGGATATGGCTCTTTTGATTATTGATAAACAGAGGAAGGCACCTGCACGTCACGGATTCCAGCTGCATAAGGTCCCAAGTCATACTGGCCGAAGACGATGGCGATCCCGTTTTTCGTAAAGTAAAACGTTGTGTTTTGGTTAAGGATAATATCCTCTTTCTTTACATCAGGGAAAAACAGCGTGTCATGTTTTTTGATATAGCTGTATAGGTAATCTTTCGTTTTGCTGACTTTAGTTTTGGTATTCAGAATCTGATTCAGTGTCACCCGCTTGTGTGTGTTCAAGTCGTAGTTGAAGGACTGAACAGACGTTAAACCATGGGCGCCGCCTGAATAGATATAATTGAGCGTTTGAATGCTGAGCTTGCCCGCCGCATTATATTTGACGCTGAAGGATGTTTGATATTCCGCGTTGAAGCCCTGCTGTTCGCCTGCTTTTTTGTTTTTCAGATATTCCTGATACGATTGTTCAATGTAGGCTTTCAGCTCTTGATTGATGTTCTTTTCAAACGCGGCATTCCCGATGTGATGCACCTGAGGATACTTTAATTCCTTGATCTTTTTGTACGTATGGCTGCTTACAGTCGGCGTTTTCGCTTGAACCGCTTTTAAAGATGGGGCCGCATATGCAAATACACTAAAAAGCAAGACAGCAGCAGCAACGGCGAGTCTCATCATTCTATTCCATTTCATACAATTTCCTCCTTTGATTTTCTTCGTTTATCATTCCCTTTTTTCTGTAACGCACACTTTTATAGACTGATGAAGTGAAAAGAAGTTTCTAGGTCGATCTGCTCGATTTTTCCCAAATAAAAAAGAGACAACATACTGTCTCTTTTTTACTGTTTACGCTCAGCAATCACTTCGTGAACCGCTTGTGCCAAATCAATATTCCCAAACATCTCTAACACCGCAATGACGGTCTGGTCAGGTATGTGTTCTGACTCGTTCTTCGGCACGATCAGTTCTTCCACTGTTTTTTTCAAGCTTTCATTCAGCTTTTGCTGCGGATATGCTTTGGCATATAGCTCCAACGGATCAAGATCATGGTTCACACACCATTGGGCAAACACTAATATCATCATATTTTCGTCGCGCTCGTAAGCCTCTGCGAGCTGTTTTTCGTTCATATGTCATGCTCCTTATGAAAAGTATCTTCCTCTAAGATACAGGAGCGAATCAAATTCGTCTATCCCAATGGCGGTGGGCGGCAACTGCTTCGATAAACGCTTTGCTAAAGCCGGTGTAATCATCTTCGTCTTTTGCCGTCACAACGCCCGGCTCCTCTGTTGTGCCGACAGCTGATTTGAGAAGGTCAACTCCTTCGTTTGCCGCGCCGACCGCCTTATAGTGATTGTAGGCTTCTCTGATAAATGCCATCGCTTGTTTATCTTCTTTTAATTCAGGTCCTCCTGCGGCATAAACCGCGTCATACAGAACAGAGTCTGTCGTCAGGAATGTGCCGCTGACCTCAAGCTGCTGTCCGGCGCCGCTTGTGATGTACCCCAGCGTTTGACTGATGATATCCGCTGTGATCCCTTCTTGTTTTAAGGTATCCAGCACTGTTTGCAGTTCTTTTTCATCAAAACCATTGCCGGCGAGAACCGCGACTTTTCTCGTTGACGCTGTTTTCACTGTACGGGCTTGGCTTAATGCAGGTGAGGTAAGGATTTCTTTTGATGCTTTGCGTTTCGCCGGCGGCGCCACACCTACTCCTTTGGCGATTTCTTCTGCCAAGACAGTATCTACGTTGCTGAAGACATCTACGACCTGCCGCTGCACATCTTTGCTTTTGACCTTCCCGACCTCGAAGCAAAAGGCAGAAATGATGTGCTTTTTCTCAACCGGTGACATGCTGTTCCAGAACAGTTTTGCCTGTGAGTAGTAATTATTGAAACTGTCGCTCCGCTGGCGGATTTTTCTGCCCTCTACTTTCTCCTGATAGTGGACGTAACCGCCTTCTTCGGCTGACGCAGGAGACGGGTCATTGTTCTGCAGAGAGTTTTTATGATAAGCGACCGGCCCCTTGTTGATGGTCATCCGGTGATAACCGTCGTACTGGTTGTTATGGAACGGACATACCGGGCGGTTAATCGGAATCTCGTGGAAGTTCGGGCCGCCAAGACGGATCAGCTGTGTATCCGTATAAGAGAAAAGCCGTCCCTGCAGCAGCGGATCATTTGTGAAGTCAATGCCCGGCACCACATTTCCCGGGTGGAATGCGACTTGCTCAGTTTCAGCAAATACATTATCCTGATTGCGGTTCAGCGTCATTTTCCCAATGATCTTCACCGGCACAAGCTCTTCCGGCCAAAGCTTCGTCGGATCAAGGATATCAAAGTCAAATTTGAATTCATCTTCTTCATCTATCATCTGCACGCCTAGCTCATATTCAACAACGTCGCCGTTTTCAATCGTTTCCCACAGGTCGCGGCGGTGGAAATCAGGGTCTTTTCCGGCAATTTTCTGCGCTTCATCCCATACGAGAGAATGCACGCCGAGCACCGGCTTCCAATGGAATTTCACGAAACGCGCCTTTCCTTGTTCGTTGACAAAACGGAACGTGTGAACGCCAAAGCCCTCCATCATCCGGTAGCTGCGGGGAATGCCTCTGTCAGACATCGTCCACATCACCATGTGAGCCGACTCTGGATTATTGGCGACAAAGTCCCAAAACGTATCATGAGCTGTCGCGGCCTGAGGCATTTCATTGTGCGGCTCAGGCTTAAACGCATGCACCAAATCCGGGAATTTGATCGCATCCTGAATAAAGAACACCGGAATATTATTGCCTACTAGATCATAGTTTCCTTCTTCAGTGTAGAATTTCGTCGCAAAGCCTCTGGCGTCACGCACCGTGTCAGCGGAGCCTTTGGAGCCCGCAACTGTTGAAAACCGGACAAATACCGGTGTCTTCACCGAAGGGTCCTGAAGAAATTTCGCCCGGGTGAATTCTGTCATCGGTTCGTAAACCTGAAAAAAGCCATGCACGCCATAACCGCGCGCATGCACGATCCGTTCAGGGATTCTCTCATGGTCAAAATGGGTCATCTTCTCCCGAAAGTGAAAATCCTCCATCAACGTCGGGCCGCGAACTCCGGCTTTTAACGAATGTTCGTCCTCAGACACCCGTACACCTTGGTTTGTCGTCATTTTCTTTCCGCTGTTATCGACCCTGTACTGTTCGAGCTGCTCGTCTTTTGAGTGTTCATTGACTCGTTTGTTTTGATCATCACTCATGTCTGCTCCCCCTTTTCCTATTCCAGATCTCAAAAATAAACATTCTACAGCACATTTACCCGTGGCGATCTGCATATAAACTGCTCATCTGCTCTCTAGGTTTTTAGGTCTACTTGTCAACATGAGGTCATAAATATTTGAAATAAGCCTTCTCGAAAGATGGAAGCGCTTACTAAAATTGTGCTGTTGAATGGGGGAGGTCATATCGTGCTTGCCATACTTGGTTTTGTGATGATCATTGTCTTCATGTATCTTATTATGTCTAACCGGCTTTCCGCTCTTATTGCCTTGATTGTCGTTCCTGTTGTGTTTGCCCTGATCAGCGGATTCGGCAAAGACCTGGGCGATATGATGCTTCAGGGTGTAACAGGCCTCGCTCCGACAGGCATCATGCTATTATTTGCGATCCTGTATTTCGGCATCATGATTGATTCAGGTTTGTTCGATCCGCTCATTGCCAAAATCTTATCCCTTGTCAAAGGAGATCCATTAAAAATCGCTGTCGGCACAGCGGTGTTGACGATGACCATTTCGCTGGACGGAGATGGGACAACAACGTATATGATTACCATTGCTGCGATGCTTCCGCTATACAAACGGCTCGGCATGAACCGGCTGGTGTTGGCGGGAATTGCAATGCTCGGGTCGGGAGTCATGAATATTATTCCGTGGGGAGGGCCGACTGCAAGGGTGTTGGCTTCTCTCAAATTGGACACGTCAGAAGTCTTCACTCCGCTGATTCCTGCTATGATCGCCGGCATTCTTTGGGTGCTTGCCGTAGCCTATATTCTAGGAAAAAAAGAACGGAAACGACTCGGCGTCATTTCAATTGAACACCAGCACGCCTCCGATCCGGATACAGCGCCGCTCAAACGCCCCGCTCTCCAGTGGTTTAATCTGCTGCTGACTGTCGTGCTGATGGCCGCTCTGATCACCAGCCTGCTCCCGCTTCCTGTTCTTTTTATGATCGCATTTGCTATCGCCTTGATGGTGAACTATCCGAATGTAAAAGAGCAGCAAAAGCGAATCTCAGCGCATGCAGGAAATGCGTTAAACGTTGTCTCCATGGTATTTGCCGCCGGCATTTTCACAGGCATTTTGTCGGGCACAAAAATGGTAGACGCCATGGCGCATTCTCTCGTATCACTCATCCCTGACGCCATGGGCCCGCATCTGCCCTTGATTACAGCAATCGTCAGCATGCCATTTACCTTTTTTATGTCGAATGATGCCTTTTACTTCGGTGTTCTGCCGATCATCACAGAAGCCGCCGCTGCTTACGGAATAGATGCCGCAGAAATCGGCAGAGCCTCTTTGCTGGGCCAGCCTGTGCATTTGCTCAGTCCTCTCGTTCCCTCCACTTATTTATTGGTCGGAATGGCAGGCGTCAGCTTTGGCGACCATCAAAAATTCACGATCAAATGGGCCGTGGGAACAACCATTGTGATGACGATTGCGGCACTGCTGATTGGGATTATTTCGTTTTAACGTGAGAAAAGGATTTCCGCTGCCGGAAATCCTTTTTTGGTAATTTAATTGATAAATTTTATGACAGGCAAGCTTTCAGCACCTGAAGCATAGTAGTAATTTAAAACACTGAAAAAGTCTATTGCTTTGCCGGTTTTCAGATCAACGATTAATATATGGTCCCCATAGTTCTGATCATCCGCCTCAAGCCTTCTAGGTGTTTTTTTACCTAACGTATCAAGGAAAGAATCATCATAACCTACCCCCGACTGATAAGCTGATACATGATGCATAAAAAGCGTGCCTGTGTCTAAGTAAACCATGATGGCTGAGCTTGAACCTGCATAACTCGAACGATAAGTGACAGGGTCAGAAATATTTTTAACCTTCACATCAGAAATGGAATGGGTGCGCTGATTATACCCGCCTCCATAGGAAAAATAATATTCTCTTTCCCAGTCTAATGAAGATGTTTTCGTATTAGAATTGTACAGCAGTGTACCATTAGCATAAACGGAACCGTCTCCATACTCAGCAACAAAGGCTTGTAAATTAGACGTTACCGATTTTACACTTGAATAATTTGAAGGGTTTTTCGCATTTAACTGAATGTTATATGAATCTCCCGTCGTTCCTTCAGAGTAAACCCGGATCATATAATCGCCAGCGGGAAGCTCTTTTAAAAGCACTAAGTTCCCTGCTGCCATTGATATATTAGACGGCTGAGCTTCTCCTGTATCCCAATTGACAACATACAATTTCAGATGGTAATCGCTGTTGTCTGAAAGAATTCTTGTGATAAGGGTTCGATCTGACGAAGTACTGAAAAAGTACATATCATCAGGATTATTTTCATCCAGGACAGAGGTTGTATTGAAAACCTGGTCATCGGAGTTGTACATGGAACTTGTTTTAAAAACATTCTCATTCGAAGGCTTCTTCACTTTCATCTTTTCTGTTTTATTGTCCGTTTTAAGGCTTACTTGCTTCGCTTGATTTAATGAAACATCCTCAGTTTCCTTTTGTTTTTTCAGTTTTTCCTGCTGCTCCATGATTGGTTTATCTTTTAACACACTTTGCGCTGAGGCAGCATTTGAACTCATATATAAACTAAAAACAACAAGCAACACAGTACACAAAAAAGGCAGTGAAACAATTTTTTTGTTCTTCATATACAAACCCCTTTCCAATTTTATACTATACATATCGGCAAGGAGCTCGGATCATTTACATAAATATATTTATTTTCATAAATTGTTTATTTTTTCTATCGGTTCAATGACGCGCCATTCGAAGCAATCAGCTCTTTATACCAATAAAAGCTTTTCTTGCGAATACGGCGCAGGTCTTTCAGATCGAATTCATCACGATTGACATAGATGAAGCCGTAGCGTTTAGAACAGCCCTGGTGCGTGGAAATTAAGTCAATCGCAGACCACGGTGAGTAGCCGAATACGTCAACGCCGTCTGTAATCGCCCATTGAATCTGTTCAATGTGCTGCTTTACATAATCAATGCGGTAATCGTCATTGATCGTATCGTTTTCTTCGAGTTGATCGAAAGCGCCTAACCCGTTTTCTGTAATGATCAATGGCAGCTGGTAGCGGTCATAGATTTCACGAAGTGTGGAACGGAAGCCAACCGGATCAATTTCCCAGCCGAAATCGTTTTTCTTCAGGTTCGGGTTGGCGCTGCCGCGGTAGACGCCGTCTTCTCCCGTTTTCAAATGCTGGTCTCCTCCTCGCGCTGCCTCGTCCGAGCCGTCGCCTTTGCTTGCTTCCGCCGTTTGAGACGTGTAGTAGTTAAATGCGATAAAATCAGGCTTCGCAGATCGCAGAATCTCCATATCACCATCTTCAATGACTGGCGTATAGCCTTTTTCTTTCATATATGCCCAAGCTGTCGTGTTATAACGCCCGTGAACCGCCATATCTAAATAGAGCCAGTTGCGGATTGCATTGTAGTTGAAGGCTGCGACAACATCTTCCGGTTTTGAAGATGCCGGGTAAATCAGCGCAATGTTTGGAGCTGGGCCGATCTTGGCTTCCGGCAGCATCTCATGGCATAGATTCATAGCCTTCGCCTGTGCCACCAGCATGTGGTGATTTTGCTGATACAGTTCTTTTTTCGGGTTTTTCAGATTCGGATCAAGTGTGCCCAGCGCACTTCCATGCAGGATCATCATGTTTTGTTCATTGATTGTCAGCCAGTACTTGACACGGTCACCGAAGTGTTCAAACAGCACCTTCGAATAACGTTCAAAAGCGTCAATTGCAGATCGCTTTGACCAGCCTCCCTTTTCCTGCAATGCATTCGGCAGATCAAAGTGATACATCGTGACGATCGGTTCAATCTTATATTTGAGCAGCTCATCAATCAGATTGCTGTAAAATTCAATCCCCTTTGGATTGATGTCTCCGTCGCCATCAGGAATAATGCGCGTCCAGGCGATAGAAAAACGGTATGCTTTAAAGCCCATTTCAGCAAACAGCGCAACGTCTTCTTTATAACGGTGATAATGATCGCTGGCTACCTTAAAATCAGTCGTTCCCTCAGGATAGCTGTCGCGGGCGTCAATCACTGAAGGTCCCTTTCCATCTTCGTTCCACGCGCCTTCAACCTGATAAGCAGAAGTTGATGCTCCCCACAAAAAGTTCTCCGGAAATGCCGCAAGTTTGTTATAGTTCATCGTCTGTTCCTCCAATGTTTTAGATTAAAGAAAGAATTCTTTCTTCTGTTTTGACTTGCTTTTGATCAGTTTGAATGACGTCGGTATATTGATCTGTGTTTGTGATGATGATCGGCGTGTTCATATCAAACCCTGCCTTTATTAACTCCTCTAAATCAAATTCAGCCAGCAGATCGCCTTGTTTGACGGCTTGCCCCTGCACCACTTTAGGATAAAAGTGTTTTCCTTCCAGCTTCACCGTATCAAATCCGAGGTGAATCAGGATTTCTGTTTCCTGATGGGTGATCATGCCGAATGCATGGCCAGTCGGGAAAACGGTCGATATCACGCCATCTGCCGGAGCCACCAGCCGGCCTTTCTCCGGCAAAATCGCAATCCCCTTTCCAAGCGTCTCCGATGCGAACACCTTATCCTTCACTTCCGCTAACGGAATCACGCTTCCTTCTAATGGACTGCTGATCTGTTCATGATGTGTGGCAGGTGCTGGCGGTTCCGTTTTGGCATCTGCTTTTTCCGCGGGATCTTCAAATCCGACAATGTACGTTAGGATAATTGAGAGAATAAAAGATACCGAGATTCCCAAGATAAAGCCTGCAAACCCCTGTCCGTAGAAAATCGGGATGGTCAATAGACCCGGCGCACCTGAAGCGATGGCCACACTGTGAGCCTGCCCGATAATCGCGCCGCCAACAGCCGCACTGATGACACCGCATACAAAAGGTTTTTTCAGTCGGAGCGTCACCCCATAAACGGCAGGTTCCGTAATGCCGAAAATTCCGGTGACAGCGGCGGAGCCCGCAAGCGCCTTCAATTTTTTATTTTTCGTTTTTAACATGACTCCGATGGCAGCACCTGTTTGGGCAAACACAGCAGCTGCTGTAGCCGGTTTGATAGAATCCTGCCCGTTGACCGCAATATTGTTTAAAATAACCGGCACGATGCCCCAGTGAATGCCGAAGATGACAAGGATCTGCCAAAGGGCTGCGATTACGGCACCGGCCAGCATCGGATTAAAATGAAAGATCGCCAGAATCACAGCCGCGATACCATTCCCGGCATTTACGCCAATCGGCCCGAACACGATTAATGTGAGCGGCACGACCGTCACTAAACAGATCAGCGGCGTGATGAAGGTTTTTACACTGTCATGAATCAGCCTGTTTAGAAACTTCTCCATGCAGCTCATCACGAAAATCGCCAGGATGATCGGTATAACGGTTGATGTGTAATTCATTAAAACAACAGGAATGCCAAAAAAATCGGTATCCGCATTGCCATTCTTCAGTTCAATAATGGTTGGATAGATGAGCGCCCCCGCAGCCGTGACAGACACAAACACGTTTGCGCCGAATTTTCGGGCAGCTGTAATGGCAAGCAGCAATGGCAGAAAATAAAACAGGCTGTCTGCGGTGGCATACAAAATCGTGTAAGTTGTATCCTCAGTTTTGAGCCAGCCGGCATTTGTACAGATCATAAGCAGGCCCTTTAAAATTCCCGCTCCCGCCATCACGCCAAGCAAAGGCGTAAAAATGCTCGATACGATATCAACCAGACGGCCGAACAGATTCCCTTTCTGAGCAGAACGCTCTGTTTGGTCATCCTGCAGCACACTTGATATCTTTCCAATCTCGCGATACACTTCGGAAACATGATTACCGATGACCACCTGAAACTGCCCGCCGCTTTCCACAACAGTCACGACATCGTCTAAAGCTTCTATTTTGTCTTTGTCTGCTTTTGAGCGGTCGTTCAGCGTAAAACGCAAGCGCGTCGCACAATGTACAAGTGAACGCACATTTTCTTCCCCGCCGACCAATTGTAAAATGTCTCTGGCTGCTGCCTGAATCCCCATTTCCCCTCATCCCTTCCGCTGAAAAATAAAAAACCTAAACTACCCCTGCCACAATAGGAACAAGTAGTTTAGGTTTTGCCTGCTGACCAGTAACAATCCTATAAAACTTCATCATTCGATTTTTCTTCAATTTTGCACCATCACCATCCCCTGAAAAAAATAAAAACCTAAATTACCACCAGCGCAGACAGAGATCCTCCGCACTCATCGTAATTTAGGTTTTGCCTGCTTATCAGTAACAATCCTAAAATCATAATATATTGATGTGAGAAAAAATTAACACACGAAAACAAAAATGTCAACGCTTTCATCATGTTTGTTTGACGACCCTTTCAATATGAATCGTTAAGTACAGCAGCTCGTCCCTGGTGAGTTTGTGTTCATATTCTTGTTCCATATACGCTTTGATTTTCTTCGTGCAGTCATACGCGCGATGATATTTTTCTTTCACCGTTTCCAGCAAAAAATCGTCCTGGCTTTCAAGATAAGTTCCGTTAAAAAGACGCTGCGCGAAAAACTTCAGGTGAGTGACAAACCGGTAATAATGCAGCGATTCTTCATCAAATTCAATATTAAAATGATATTTTACAATACTTAAAATCTCTTGCATCACTTTTGTAATGTTAATGATATTGGGCATCTCTTCATTGAGTTCGGCATTCACGATATGGAGGGCAATAAAACCTGCTTCATCCTCCGGAAGGGAAACACCTGTCTTGTTTTTCACCATGTGCAGCGCTTCTTTGCCAATGGCAAACTCATCTTTGTACAGCCGTTTGGTTTCCCACAGCAAAGCATTTTTGATATCAAGACCCTTTTTATTGCGCTGTATGGCAAAGTTAATATGATCGGTCAGCGACACGTAGATGCTGTCGTTCAGCTTTTTGCCAAGCTGTAACTTCGCATAGCTGATAATGTCCTCACACACTTCCATACACTCGAGCGGTATTTCATACAAAAGGGTTTTAAATTTCTCTGATACATCCTTGTTATCGAGAGTGAACACCTTCTCAATGCGTGCTTCATCGACCTCGTCGCCGGACTTTTTTTGGAACGCGAGCCCTCTGCCCATGATGACCAATTCGTTCCCTTGTTCATTGACCACACTGATCACGTTATTGTTGATCACCTTCGCAATCTTCATGACATGTCCCTCCAATCAGCTAAGAACAGACTACACCTTGATTGTACATTCTTTTTGTACTAGGTCAATATCTTCAGGGAAAGAGCAGCGATCCGGTCAATATACTTCACTCAGCACCGTCTGCCCGCTCTGTTTCTGAAGCAGCGCCTCAAGATGGCGTTCAAAGGATTCCTTATCTGCCCCCTGCTTCTTGACTATGCCATTCATTAAGTTGATGCTTTCGGCATTGTATTTCGTATATTGTTTTTTCAGCTGATCCAGCTGTTTTCTTGTTTGTTTAGCGTTTTTCGGGGTGACCTGATTGATGAGCGCGATCATGCTGCCGGTAATCTCAAAAAAGGTGTCTCTATTGTCTTTAAGCTGCTGATTCTCATTCCGGCTCTTTTCTTGATTCCGGGTTTTTTGTAGCATTGCGAATGCCTCGCTGTTTTGTTTTTTGAGCCGCCCGTTTTCGAGTTTAATGGATTCAAGATTTTTCTTCGCTATGTCTGCTTCCTCTTCTGTCATGCTGCTGCGAATGAAATATTCAGGGTTGCCGATCCCATAATCAAACGTCTCGCTTACGTGTACCATAGAACTGAAAACAACCGCCAGCTGCATATCGTTTGATAGGGTCTGAAAGTCTTGCTTTTTCTTGCTGCCCAGTGATTTTATCATGCTTTGTTTGATCGTCTTTTGATCATGTTGGGCAGCGTTCTGAACATTGCTTTCGCTTTCACATGCGCTCATCGCAAGAACAGCGACCAGCAGGCTTATCAACAAGCCTATTCGCCTCATGCTCTGTCTCCTCTCTGCTGAAACCCTTCTGGAAAATGCGGCAAAATATAGTTAAATCGTACCAGATATATGATGTGTCAGCAATAAACCAAAAGTATTATTTGACCTATATAGAACATAAACATTTTGTAAAAATTGACCACGGTTCCATCCTTTTCTATGCGGTTTCTCGTACAATAGAAGTATCGTTACTGGGGAGGGGCTCTGCAGATGAAACGTTTTACGAAACAAGAAAACAGCTGGGTTGTATATGACTGGGCAAACTCTGCTTATTCCATTGTCGTCACAACCGCGGTATTTCCGTTGTTTTATAAATCAGCCGCTGCGGAAGGCGGTGTCAGCGCTGCTCAATCAACTGCTTATTTAGGTTATACGATAGCGATTTCTACCTTTATTCTCGCCATGCTCGGCCCGATTTTAGGAACCATCGCCGACTATGAAGGCTGCAAAAAAAAGTTCTTCGGTTTCTTTGTGTCAGCCGGTGTCGCCAGCACCGCGGCGCTTGCCTTTATTCCAAGTGAACATTGGCTTCTTTTGCTGCTGTTCTACACCATATCGGCTGTCGGTTTTTCCGGCGCCAATGTATTCTACGACGCCTTCCTCGTTGACGTCACGCCTGAGGAACGGATGAATCTCGTCTCCGCCCGCGGCTTTGGCTTAGGCTATATCGGCAGCACGATCCCATTTATCCTCAGCATCGCCGTCATCCTGCTCGCACAAGCAGAAACGATTCCGATGTCCGTGTCTGCCGCAAGCCAGCTGTCCTTTTTTATAACGGCCGCTTGGTGGGGACTGTTTACCATTCCGATGCTGAAACACGTTCATCAGCGCTATTACATCAAAAGAGAACCCCGCATCATAGCCAACAGCTTTAAACGCCTCGGGCAAACGATGAAACGGATCCGGCAGTACCGGGCGCTGTTCCTCTTTCTGCTCGCTTATTTCTTTTATATCGATGGAGTCGGCACCATTATTACGATGTCGACCTCTTACGGGTCAGATTTGGGCATCAGCTCCACAAGTCTCCTGATCATACTGTTTGTCACTCAGGTCGTCGCCGCGCCGTTTGCCATTTTATACGGAAGACTGGCGGAACGCTTCACAGGGAAAACAATGCTGTACGTTGGCATTGTCATGTATATGATTGTCTGCGTATATGCGTATTTTCTGGAAACGACGTTTGATTTCTGGATTCTAGCCATGCTTGTCGCCACCTCGCAGGGCGGCATTCAGGCATTAAGCCGCTCCTATTTCGCCAAGCTCGTCCCGAAACACCATGCAAATGAATTCTTCGGCTTCTACAATATTTTCGGGAAATTCGCCTCGATTATGGGGCCGCTGCTCATTGCCGTTACCGCCCAGCTGACCGGGAAATCCTCGACCGCGGTGTTCAGCCTGATCATTTTGTTTGTGATCGGAATTGCGATCCTCGCGTTTGTGCCGGAAGAGAACAGTGCCGATGTCAGCCATCACAAAAATGACCTGCCCCTTTAACTGGGAGCAGGTCATTCATCATTTATTCGCTTTATTCACCTTAAGCTTTTTCCCTTTGACGGTTGTATCCTTCATGGCTTTGAGAACATGTGGGCCTTTTCCGTTTAAAATTTCCACGTACGAGGCGTTATCCATGATCGTAATGATGCCAATGTCATCAGCAGAAACCCCGTCGATTTTAGCGATCGTTCCGACAAAATCAACGGCTCTGATTTTCTTTTTCTTTCCGCCGTTAAAGTACAGCTTCATGATGTCTTTATTCAGCTCTTCGCTCTTGTCTTTTTTGATCGCCGGACGGTCTTTCAGTTTAGCGAGAAAATCCGGTTTCTTTTTTGCGACATCCTCTTGGGATGGGGCTTCTAATGTCTGAATCCCGAATCCGATATAGTCTTCTATTTCAGTCAGGAACCGCTTTTCAAACGGCGCCACAAATGAAATCGCTTTTCCCTGATTTCCGGCTCGGCCTGTCCGTCCAGTACGGTGTACGTAGCTTTCTTTCTCAAGAGGCAAATCATAGTTGATGACAAGGGCGATATTTTCGATATCGATCCCCCGCGCGGCGACGTCTGTCGCGACTAAATAACGGTACTCGCCTCTTTTAAATTCATTCATGACGTCAAAGCGGTCTTCCTGAATCATCCCGCCGTGAATTTTATCGCATGGATATCCTAAGTCATCCAATTCATCAGTCAGCTGATTGACATGCTCTTTCGTCCGGCAGAAAATAATGCAGCTGTCCGGGTTCTCAGTGATAAGTACATCCTTCAGCAAAGAAAACTTATTCTCTTCTCTGACTTGAATCACCGCATGTTCAATATTCCTTGTGGTGAGGCCGGCCGCTTTGATTTCGATATGCTCTGGGTTTTGCATATATTGACGGCTTAATTTCTCAATATCCTCTGGCAGTGTCGCAGAAAACAGCATCGTTGTGCGCTTAACCGGGAGATGCTTGATAATCGCCTCCACCTGATCGATGAAACCCATATTCAGCATCTCATCCGCTTCATCAATGACCAGATAGGAAAGGCGATCCAGCGGCAGCGTGCCTTTTTCAATATGATCCAGAACACGCCCCGGAGTGCCGACAACAATATGGCTTTTTTGCTTCAGCTCGGCTTTTTGTTTATCAAAAGATGATTTTCCAAACACAGCTGTCGCTTTGATTCGTTTAAATCTTCCGATGTTCGTGATATCCTCTTTTACTTGCACGGCAAGCTCACGGGTCGGCGTCAGCACCAGTGCCTGCGGTTTGTTTTCATCCCAATCCGCCAGCTCACAGAGAGGAATGCCAAACGCAGCCGTTTTCCCGCTTCCCGTCTGTGATTTGACGACAAGATCTTTTCGTTCAAGGGCTGCCGGAATCACGTTTCGCTGCACCTCGGTCGGTTCTGTATACCCCAGTCCTTCCAATGCTCGTAAAATGTCGTGACTGATTTGATAGTTTTTAAAATGACTCATGTATAAACTCCTGTCTCTTGCAGATGTTCTCATTATACTCTAATTAACGGCGGTGTATGTGTTTTGCTGAAAAATGACGTTTTAGAAGCCATCAATCCCCTGTCTTTTTAGTTCCTGAACGGCCAATCGCGCCAGTACATCGGCACCCGCGCGGTTCGGATGCAGCGTATCTCCATTCATATAAAGGGCAAGCGTTTTTTCCGGACCGATCGATGTAAAGTAAGATGAACTGAGGACATTCAGGTCAATAAGCCTTGTTTTTTCTTCATCGGCCAAAGCCAAAATAGAAGCCCTGTACCATCGGTTTACAGAGGAATGGATGCCTTCAGAAGTAAAGTCTGTCGCCCGGCCCTGCGGTGTTGAAAGGATGACTTCCGCGCCCTTTGCTTTCACCTGCCGGATCATATCACGCATAATCTCCTTAAATTCCGCTTCAGATTCATTATGCTTCGGATTTGTATCGTTAATGCCGAGCTGCAAAATAAAGTAATCACCCGGTTTGATGTACTTCAAGATCGCCTCAAGCTGTCCGTCATTTCGAAACCCTCTCGCAATCTGCCCGCCTGACGCCATGTTTCTCACTTGAAAGGTATGCTTGTCGACATAGTGAGGCAGCATTTGCCCCCAGCCCGCCTGCTTGCTGCTGTTGAGCGGATAATAATTGCACACCGTCGAATCGCCGCCGATATAGATCGTTCGGTTTGTCACCGGCTGATCAGACAATTTCTTGATCTTCAGGGCGCTGAGCGTAAAAGCGGTACCCGCCTTGCCTTCAGTCACCAGCAGATTCAGCTGCCCGTCGGTGACAGGGATTTGGAACGTATCCTCCGCACCGTCTCCCGTCATATTGATGACCTGATACACACCCTCCGCCGCCACGCTTGCCCTCGCCGTATTGCCCAGCGTCACCTTCACCTCATAAAGGCCATTCGGAAGATCCACATTAAACGTGTTGTCGCTTTTCGTCCCATACGCCAAAAATTGAACCGCATCACTTTTCACGCCCGTCCCGGATGCCGCCACATCCTTCATATGTTCCGGCGTTTGAAAACCGTAGCCCTTTGATGGGTTATAACGGTCAGACGCCCTTACCCCAATGTAATCAGGCTCAACCGAACCGCTCCCAAAGTCAAACTGATACACCTTCGGCTCAGACGCCTTCAAACTCTCCGCCCCGCTGAAACACAACATCAACATCATCACAAAACCCGCCGTTATCCATTTTTTCATTAAGAATCCCCCTCTATGAAAACGCATTCATTAATGCATACTCGGTGATTGTTTCTTTATGATGACTGAACGCAGAAAAAAATTGCATTGACAAAAGAAAAGGAAGATTTTATTATATCAATAATTGATATATCATTAGTTGATATAAGAAATGAGGTGACCGCTTGCCAAAGCAACGTCCGCAAGAAATGGATCAGCTTACCGATCCAGCCTATTATATTGTCTTAACCTTGCTGGAGCCAAAACACGGCTATTCGATCATGCAGGAGATTGAAGACATGACCGATGCCTCCTTTACGATCGGCCCAGCTACCTTATATACATTGTTAAAGAAATTATTGCAGGAAGAGATCATTGAGCTTGTCAACAACGACAACCCGCGCCGCAAAGTGTACCAGACCACCCTGCACGGCCAAGAATTACTCAAAAAAGAAATGCAGCGCAGAAAAATGATGGCGGAACACGGCGAACGCGCTTTTCAACAATTGAAAGGGGATTCATCATGAAACAGAAAAAATATATGATGTCTGAAGGATTGGCCTTTTCAGAAGAAAAAGATATGAAGAAACTCAGCGATATGGCCAGCAAAGGCTGGTTGCTCGATTCTTTTGCGGTTATGGGGTATAAACTTAGAAAAGCTGAGCCGCGGAAATTGATCTACAGTATTGATTATCATGATGTTGGGGAAGAAAGCTTGGCGGAATACACCGAGATGTTTGAAGCGGCCGGATGGGAACATGTTTGCTCTTCACAAGGTATGCATATCTTTTCGGCTGTGCCCGGGACTTCGCCGATATACAGTGATCAATCCACCTTGAGAGAGAAATATAAAAGAAGCGAAAAAGACGTTCGAAACGTCACCTGCACCTTGAGTTTCCTGACTCTCTTGTCCATTACAATCCATTATGTAACCGGATTATCAAATTGGGTGCCTTTGTTTTTTCTGATTGTGACTATCCCGTTTCTCGTGACATATGCGGCAACAAAAGCAAGAACGCTTGGAAAGTGGGGAAAATCAGTGTGACTTCTTGTCACACTTGATCACATCCCATCCTCCGCAATAGAAACTCATTTGGTTTTCTTGATCATACACATAATAACGGAGCCTTTCCCATTGATCGTCAGTCGGTAAAAGCTCCAATTCAACCGCATCGATGGATTCAAGATCATCCAGCTTCGATGCACTGATGTCTTCAAACCGCAAATGAATGTCACAGGTTTGAGCGGATAGTTTTAATTCAAACACAGGAATATGAAAATAACGATCATCTGCTTTCATATAGAAAGAAAACTCGTTTAATGTAAATGGACCTGTATCCGCATCAGAAAGATGTTTTTTCATTTTCTCGTATTGTGTGATATTCATATGGATTCCTCCTCCTTTTATGTTTCATCGCCAACCATATAGATCTCCGCAGCATCGTATTCAAACCACATGATCCGTTCGCCTGAGTCCGTTAGGCACTGGAGTTTGCCTTCGGAAAGATAGTTTTTCGGTTGAGGGTCAGTGATCAGAAAAACATCATCATTGATGGAAGCTAACAGAAAGAGAAAATCTGCAATGCCCCGGTCTGTTTCATGTACTACGCATTGGAAATGAAATTGCCTTTTCGCCAGCTTCGTCACTTTGTAATCATAGCCTTTGAAAAACTCTGACAGGTCTTCTATAAATGAACCAGCCGTTATCACCTGTATCATGATTTGCTCATAGGCAAGCCCCTGCCAAAAACGATAAAAAGACTCAGCATCTTTAAGTTCGCATGATGTAACGGTTTGGTCGGGCTTAAGCTCGACCATGTCCAAATTGCCGATACTGCTTATAGAGGTTTTTTCCATAAACTTCTCCTTATCAGTTGGATAGCGCAACGCAAATCTCTTGTCTGACTTGCTCATACAAAAGAATGTAATGATACAAATCGGTATCGTTTTTGATCATATCCGGCGGGATGTCAGGATACAGCTCAAAAAAGCCTTTCTCCAACGAATACCGCTGATGCCGGGGCATCCTTTTATTCGCCAGCACATAACCCAAACTGCCAGCAACAAGCATAAAAAACTCATATATTTCCGCTTCAAAGCCGTACAATTCATCAGGATACGGCGTTTCTTCAAGCTCTTGCTGTCTTTTTCTCAGTTTTTCAAACACGTGATCCTCTCTCTTCTGTCATCTCATATTGCCGGCAATAAAAGCGAAACGTCTGCTCCTCCCATTCTTCCACAAGGTAGATGCCTTGCGGCTGCGGTTTTATACGGAGAAGCACATCAGACATGTCCTTTAGGGTTTCCAAATCTCGTATCGTAACGGCTGAAACGTCTTTGAATGTAAAAATAATTGAACGGAAATGATAAACAACTGCTAACTCAATCGTATAAATGGCGTCCCTATCTGTTTCTCGATAAAGACGCCATTTCTTGATATGCTGTAACAAAATTGGAGAAACTCCAGAAATATTCAATTCATTTGCCAATTTTGATTCCTCCGTTTGATGCTTCCCTATGCTCGATACTCACAGTAAGGCTTCAAATCAGGGAATGTAGCCTTTAACATCCTTTCTATTCCTTCTTCATTAACGGTAAAAATAAGATCTGACGAATCAAAAAAACCGACCTCAAAAACACATTCTTTCACGGGGGAGATATAGTCATCTTCATAAAAGTCAGCATTCCCATCAACAAACGGAACTTGTGTTAAATCGTACGGTATCGTCTCTTTAGGCACAGCAGTTAAAATAGAAAATATCACATAAATCTCAAATTCATTTAATATACGATGAAATTCCTCACCTGTGATAAAAAGATAGTCTTCACGCTCGCCGATGATATCGTTCCAATGATTCTTATCCTCGGATAAATCCATCATATTCAAAATATCGCCAATTACCCAATTATACTCAGTGATAGGCAGAGGGAATTGTTTGAAAAAATCATTTAAAAGAAAAAGATCAGAATTCGCATATTCCAGACAATACCTGCTCATATGTACCTCGCCCCCAATAAAAGTCCCTTTTTACAACTCATACTTGATCAATTCCTCCATCGAGGTTCCCTTGAAATATTGATTAAGTACATCCTCAATACTCAAATGACCAAATAGCCCAATCGGATTGCTAAAGGTCTTCCCGTGTCTTTCGTCAACTTCTATTAAATCACTCTCTGCCGCTAGTGAATCGTTATGGCTAATGAGGTATTTTCCATCTTCATACATAACAAATGTTATAGCAGATTGATCAAATTTCTTCATCAGATCTATCGGCACCTTGGAAACAACCTTCCAGTTCCCCTGAAGAAAGCCTGTATATCCTGTATTCGCAATAAAAAGGGCTCTTTGCTTTTCTGCCATCATGAGAAAAATGTCTTTTTTACTCAAGCGTTCCTCTGTAAAAGTATCAAAATACTGAATGAGAAGATCATCATTTTTATCTTTAGTTAAATTTCCTTTCACCACTAATGCATATGTAAACTGATTGATTTGCTGTAAAGGGATTTCAATGACAGCACCAGGCCTAACTTCACTTAAAGTAGTTCTGTTTTTCATCTTTAGGTTGATATCGGTGACTTGTTTTCCTTCTAATTCTTTAAAAAATGAATCGCCGTCTGAGTTTAATACCTGAAAGAGAGTATAAACAAATTCATTTAGAGTAGGCTTGCGATCCAATTGTTCAAGGAACACAGCGTGAAAATCTTCGATGGCGTCGTGACAAATATCCAAACCATCATCACTTACGAATATCTTTTTATTCTTATATTTCTCTTCCCAAAAGCCCATGTTTCACCTCCGTTTTTCAGAACACTCATCTATTTTGAAACAGGATAGGCGGATATTTATCTATCGCCTTCAATAATTCTTCACCAAACACAGTGATTGTACATTTCCACGGATCACCCAAAAGCCCCCAAGAAAATCCTGATGAAAAAAGAAATAATAGTCTACGTTTGGAAATACGGGAACAGGCCATTCGCCAAATTCATCCTTAGGCATTGTCTGGTGAGGGCTAAAGATATAGCCGTCATGCTGCCAGTCTAATGCGTACATCACATCGTTCTTTTCAGTACATGATTGAAATGCTTTTAAAATAGAATTCTCTAAATCACTCAGCACTCCGCTCACATCATTATGACCAGCTTTACTGCTCATCCCGCTTGAGATATCAAACACTCGATATGGATCAGGCGGGATGATGTGATGACATCTGCTTCCAGGCTTCCATCTTATGAGCTGGTTCACTTCTGACCAGCTGCTGTCTTGTTTTGTCTGACTTAAAGTGCGCCAATTCATCATGATCTCATCAACACGTTATTGGATATCCTGCTTATAAACACCAGAAGAAGTCACTGCGTAAACAGCGTTACTTGTCAGTTTCAGCTGTTGAACGTCTAGGGCTTCACCGTTCGAGTCACAGCACTTCACCTCTTGCATCGGCAGACTCACATCAGCAGAAATCAAATAAAGAGACGGCTTAAGGTCTGCTCTGTAACAGTTGACCGTCCCGATCCAAAAACCTTCTTTTGTTACTGTGAGCTGATCAAACACTTCTGATTTAGGTGCTTCATCCGACAGAATCCACACCCTTCTCACAACCGTTTCATCAAATGCGGCAATGACTGCATCTCCGTAATACAGCATATAAATCAATCCGTTTTTTTCTACAAGCCCATAACATTCATCTACAACCGGTGCATCCATTTCTTCAAGCTTTCTATCAATATACATTTCCTTCTGCTTACCATCTAACGTAAAACACCACACACTATCACCCTTGAGATTCTCATCATGATAAATCCCTTCATCACATAAACCGACCCAAAGCTGTTGTTTTTCATCCA
This sequence comes from Bacillus sp. FSL K6-1012, assembly GCF_037964915.1. Taxonomy (NCBI): domain Bacteria; kingdom Bacillati; phylum Bacillota; class Bacilli; order Caryophanales; family Bacillaceae; genus Bacillus; species Bacillus sp. FSL K6-1012. The sequence goes on from NZ_CP150175.1 coordinate 4,071,455, forward strand.
AAAGACAGCAGGAAACCCCTGAAGGCAAACGAAAAGCACTTCTCACTCTTCCCTCTTCTGAAAAAACCTTTACCTTCGGCTCATACGATTCGTAATAAACGAAGACATAGCCATTTGCACATTGTTGAAAGAGCTGAATATCGCTGCATGTAATCTGCTCTTTCACTTTAAAATCCTGAACAACACCGGAAGGATCATAGATTGAAATAGTGAGATCATCTTTCACCCCTTTTCCAATGTAGACACGTCCTTGTGCATCGGCATGAAAAAAACAATCTTGGGTGTCAATGTTGATGATTTTATTCATTTTTAATTTTTTCATTTGTTATGCTCCCAGGTTAGAAATGAAGTGATAAGAATAAGCCATTTATTAACTATTAGTAACGGACAGCCTAGTTTCATTAACGTTTTGATATAAAGCTACTTTCCAATTCAGTCTTAAATCGCGATGACGTTGTCTTTTACATTTCGTCTGGCTGCTGTTATGTTCTAAGTAAGAAAAGAGAGGCTGACAACCTCTCTTTTCTTACTTAGTGTTCAATTGGTATGCATAAAACGATTGATCATCAAAGCGAACTGTTTCAGCTTCTATCGCAATTAACATGCTGTTCATATTTATAAGAAAATTAGCGTTTGAATGGTAGTGTTCAATGTTAGAATTCGACATGTTTCCGATTCCTTCTGGGTGATAACTGAGCTCAAATATTTTCCAATTATATTCTTCCGGATCTATTTTTTCCAATCTCATGTCACCAACATCTGCACTATAATGAGTGGATGCCACATTTTGAAATAATATCTTATGCGTATATTCACCTTCACCTTCAAAAACCTTGATATTAAGGGTGAGCTCTTTTTTAAACACATTAAAACCTAAATGAAGGACACTGCACCCCTCATCTATATAATCAACCCAATCATTAATTGTTTTGTACATTGTCGTCTCCTACCTCGTTTTAACCATTAACGCATTGCAACAAGCAGAAAAACTAATTACTCCGTATATGGTTTGATCCAATCATTTAAATCATCTGTTGAATGCAAATAAGCTTCAGGAGAATCTTTCAAATCAATCCCGCTTAGGAGGATTAACATATCCCAGACTCTATCGTCCTCTACCTCGGAATCATCAGCATAAACATAAGTGCCCGCCCAACCTGACACTTCTTCTCTTGTTGTTTGTCCATTTAAGACACTTTTGATTTTATTTATGCATTCTATTAGCTTTGGCTCGCTCAATTTGATCACCACGTATTCAAGTATTAAATGATTTATTAATAGTATGCAAAGCACCGTACTGATTAGATACATTCCAAAAGGATTCCTCCTAGGAAAGCATCTACCAATAAACAAGCTCGCAACCGTATTCCGTGTGCAATATACATAAACCAAACTGACACTCGGGCTCAACCAAAATAAAACTATGATTGAGAAGCCCTTTGTCGAACTCAATACATTCCAATAAGCCATCAAGGTGCTCGAGACATGTTCCGAAGGTACAAACTAATGCACCAATTTCGTTGCTGTATTGATGAAACAGCAGAACGTCCCTGTCATCATAGGCAACATAGGACTGAGATGTTTTCAAGATCAGCTGTTTCGCTTCCGTTTTTCCGAGAGCATCAACCTCACGGGTGTTGGCTGGTTTTGAATTTGATAAAACCATCTCAAGCAACTGCTTACTTCTCGGCAGATCAGCAAAGCGATAACTGAAGCCTCTTTCTGCGCAAGGGACTAGTTTATCTTTGATTTCGCTTTTCAACAAACGTCTTTTATTCTCATCGAGTTTTTCGATTAATCTTTTTTGCACGAGCCGCAATCCCTCCACCGTCAATTTCTCAAGTTTTTTCATTTGATTAATCTTTCTCTTGTTTTCTTTGTCATTTATCATTCAGATTTGTTCTAAAAAAGCTTGTATCGCTTATTGATACAAGCTTCATATTCTACTACTTAAAACTCACCTAGCGGGTTTTCCCCAAAACGCTCCCACAGTTTTGGAAACCTTTCAGGCAAATCTTCTTCTTCCCAATCCAATTCAATATCTTCTGGTTCGGCAAGCCCCTTTTGTTCAAGCGTATCTAAAAGCTCATCGTATACTTCATCATCCCAATCATCGTCACCAGTCTTCTTGTATGTCAACGCCTCTGTCGCCACCGACAGCAAGTCTTCATTTTGCGGATAGCCTTCCTCGTCAAGCGTTTCCTCCGTTATGTATGCTGCCAAATACTCGTGATCATCCAGCACTTTTTCGAATGTCTCTTTGCCCTGGGCAATCAGCCATCCGCGAAAATAATCAAACGTATCGTCTGAACAACCGTCCATGAGGATGTATGCTGCCGCCCATAGTGAGGACAGATAGCTTTTGTGCATAAATGTCTGAAGCATAAATTCAAAATCAACGATCTCATTGATTTCTTTTTTCAATAATTCATCACGTAGCCATTCATTAGGTTCTTCCTTGCTGCAAGCTTGGTCAATAAGCTGCCAAAAAGATATTTCATTCATTTGCTTTTCCCTCTCTGATATCCCTCTTATAGATCCCCGAGTCTGATATTGCATAAATAGCATTACTTGTCAGTTTCAGCTGTTGTACCGAGAGCTCCCGCCCGTCTGGACCACAGCACTTCACCTCTTGTATCGGCAGACTGACATCAGCCGGAATGAGGGACAGTGAATGTTCATCTTTGCATATCCAAAACCCGTCATCTGAAATTGCAAGCTGGTCATATACTCCAGAATATTCTTTATCAGAAACAATCCACACTCGTCTCACGTCCGTCTCATCAAATGCGGCAATGACTGTATAAGAGTAGTACAGCATGTATATCAGTCCATCTTTTTCTGCAAGTGCATAGCAGTCATCTACCACGGGCGCATATATTTCTGAAAGCTGTTGATCAATGTGAGTTTCCTTTAATTGTCCGTCTAAAGTGAAGCACAGCAAACTTTGTTCACTGGGGTTTTCGTCACCATAAATACCTTCATCACTTAAACCGGCCCATAGGTTTTGTTTTTCATCCAAAAGACAGCAGGAAACCCCTGAAGGCAGAGAAAATACACTTTGTTCTTTTCCATCTGCTGAAAACACCTTAACTTTATACTCATGCAGCTTAGAGTAAACAAATACATAACGGTCATCCGAACTCTGTTGAAACAATATAATATCCTCGCACAGAATTTGTTCATTAATTTCAAATCTCCGGATATCGCCGGACAAATCAAAGATCGAAATTATAATTCCTGTTTTATCCTTTTTCCCGATGTACATGCGTTCATGATTATCCACATGAAAAAAACAATCTTCATTTACTTCCTTTTTTATCTTGTTCATTATTAATTTTTTCATTATATCCCCCTAGTCTCTAGTACGTTAAGAACTGCCTTTAAAAGCAGCTCTATTACAAATTAATATGGAAAACTTGTTACTATTCTCCCATTCCTATCTCTTATAACTCGAACACGTTTAGTTTTTCTTTTATTACCATTCACTCCAACATATCTTTTAAAAGTCTTTTCGTAAACTGTACGACCATATTGTCCTTTACGTGCTTTCCCTGATCTTAATGTACTTCTTGTTGTTCGTTTCAAAGCTCTGTTACTCTTGAATTTCCCCTTTTTTCCATATTTTTTATCGGAGCGCTTTGGACCGTGTCTATCTTTTATATGATGCCAAGACTCTTTATTAAACCAACCTCTTTTTGCCTTATTAGCAAAACTATAAGCCCTCTTAGCACCCTTAAATATCTTCCCAGGCCCAAAGTTAGAAGCAGCTGCCCAAGCAGCACCTTTCCACCCTTTACCTGATTTATATGCCTTATACCCATCATAGGCTGCAAATCCGGCATTTACCACAAGCCATACCCAATGCCCATCCGGATCAACATTCATCACTGGGTTATTATTTCCATAAGCATACCCATTCTGATCCAATGAGTCTCCGTCGCTGCCCGGGTCTGGGTCGAGCGATAGGAACACGCCGTTTCTTGGCTCGTAGTAGCGGGCCATGAGATAGTACAGGCCGGTTTCTTCGTCGTATTGGTAGCCTGCGTAGCGGTAGCGGTTGTCTTTTACTTCATCACTTGCTTCGGTTTTTGTTGGATTTCCCCATGCGTCATATTGATACTTGGCAACGGTTTTTCCCGTGCTGTCTGAGATGGCAATGACATCACCGTGTGCGTTGTAGTGATAAAAATATTTCTTGCCATTTTCTGTGTAGGATAATAGCTGGCCGCTGTCACCGTATGTGTATGATTTTGTGACTTTGTTGTCCGCGTCCGTTTCATACAAGACGTTCAGGCTGTCTCCGTCGTAGAAGTAGTTCGTGACGTTTCCGTTAACGGTTTTTTGGATTCTGTTTCCTTTTTCATCATATTTGTATGTTGCGAACGGCTTGTCTTCGCCTTTTTTTGTAACGGCAGTCAGGTTATCCTCTGCATCCCACGTATATGTGAATTTGCCGTCGGATGTGCGGTTGCCGTTTTTATCGTAAGAGATGCTTTCCTCATTGACTTTTGTCAGCTGGTTCATGATGTTGAAGGAAGCGTTCACCGTTTTACTTGAACCATTTTTTACAGTTGTAACGGTTTTCCGGTTCCCGAATCCGTCATATGTGTATTCAATGACAGTACCGTCTTCATGGGTTTCTTTGACAAGCTGATTCAGCTTTCCATACTCATATTTCACCTTGCCGCTTGCTGAGCTGTTTATCGTTGTGCGGTTGCCGTTTGCATCGTATTCATAGCTTTCCGTCAGAATGCTTCCGCCATTTTTGTCGCCGATATGCAGCGAGCTTACAAGGTTTCTTTCGTCATATGAAAAACTTGTTCCGCCGCCGTTGCCCGTAATAAAGGTTTGGACGTTGCCATTTTCATCATAATCAAATGAATAGGAAGATGTACTATCTTTCATCTCAACCATTTGATCCAGTTTGTTATACGTAAATTGATTCGTTCCTTTTTGGTCCCCATGGCTCCATGAGAAGGTTTTCAGCTTATCGGAGTCACTAGGATATGTCCAAGTTTGGCTGCCGCCGCGGTCAGTCAATTCGGTTAAACGGTTTTTGTTGTCAAATGTCCGTTTCTTTGTGGTGTTCTGCTCTTTATTGACGACCGATGTTTCATTTCCATTTTTGTCATACGTGAAATTGTACTTTTCTGTACCGTTATACGATTTTGATTTCACCCGGTCTGTTCCATCATAAGAAAGAGACACTTCGTTGCCATTCGGTGAAATGGTTTTGGTTAGATTGCTGTTGGCATCATATTCACTTGCTAGCACATTACCCAGAGGGTCAGTTGTTTTGACAAGCTTGCCCATGACATCATATTCGTATTTATAGGTTTGATCTGCTCCCGCCCGAATGGTTTTGCTTACCTCATTGCCTTCCTTATCATAGCTGTGAAGGATAGACGTGCCGTTAGAGAGCGTCATGTTTGTCAATTGGTCTGCCTGATCATACGTATAGGTTGTTTTTTCACCTTTTGCATCCGTTTCAGCCGTTTTCTTACCAGTTTCATCGTAATCAGTTGAAGTAGAGTATCCTAGTTCATCTTCTTCCTTGGTCACATAGTTTCCATTGCTGTCATACGTGCTTTTTGTTAAAAGGCTTCCTTCAATCAGACGGATATCATCAAACCACGCTGTTCCTGTCGCACTTTTTTGGAACAGTATGCTGATATCGACTTTATTAATCGGCTTTGTTTTTGGTATAACAACAGCTGCACGGTTCCATTCCTGTGTTCCAGAAGGGAATTTCGCATTGTATACGCCTGTGCTTCCGTCCGCATAAGTAACATTAGCCTGCAAAGAATAGTCTTTTTCATCTGTGAACTTGACACTGCTTGCTTTCGACATGCCTGTCAGTGTGAGATAAACCGGTTTGTCGTTTGCACTTTGCCCTAAGACAATGGTTTGTTTTGTTACTGATCCAGCTTGGGACGCACTGGTCCGGGCAGCTTTTAATGATACTTCATCATTAAAGCCTTCTTCAGAATCAACGGATGCCCCGCTTGCGCTCCAGTTTTCCGTTGCCGCTGTGAAACTGCTGTTTTGAACTGGGTTATAGCTTGACGATACTTCGCCTTTTTCCAGCTGGACTTCATCAAACCATGCTTTTCCTTTGCCATCTTTATCTCTATGATCGACTTCCATATACACAACAGCTTTTCCTGCATTTGCTGGAGTCGTAAAAGTGATTTGCCGTTTTGTCCAGTCATTTTTCCCGGCTAGTGCACTGTATTCATTGTGAATCCATTGAATTCGTTTTTGATCTTTGTCTCGCAAATCAATGTTAAAGTAAGCTCTTGATTTCGCTAGATCGGTTTTGATTTTCCCGCTTAATGTATAGGTTGTATTCGGCTCCAGCTCAACTGTTTGAGTCGCTGACGAATACCCGTGATCTGTTCCGGCAGACGTTGATTGGCTCAAGACTTCCAACGCCTTTGATCCGGAAAGAATCCCGCTTTTATCGGCGATGACTGAGATTTTGCCGCTGTCTTTAGATGCGGTCAGATTCCAGCCGGATTTTTGCGCTTCAAAGCTTCCATCTTTCAGGATATTGGTTGAGGCTGATAACTCTTTGCTGGATTGAATCTGATTTCCGTATTTATCATAAACGGCTGCTGAAGATGATTTTCCGCTCTGATCGGTTTCGGATACAGCATCTAGTCCGTCATAGGCAATATCCGTGACATTGCCCTCGGTATCCTTCATCTTTGTGACATCGTTGTTTTTGTTGTATTCGTATGTCTCAGTTCCATATGCGTCTTTAACAGACGTAACGTTGCCATCTTTGTCATATTGATAGCTTTCCGTTGCTTTTCCTGTTCCGACGTCGTTTGGGTCTACATCTTCTACGACATTGTTGCCTTCATACTTTGTATTCGTTGTAATTTTTAACCCTTCCGCATCATCAATGACCTGAATCGGATTTCCCGCTTCATTATAGCCGTACTGTACTTTCCGGTCATTCGGCTGTGTCATGAGAAGCGTCTTTTTATCAGCATCATAGCTATAGACATATGTTTCTTTCTTAGCGTTAATCGCTTTATCGAGACGGTGCCCGCTATACTGATATTCGGTAAAGACAGGCTTTGCTTCGGTACTGTTGGCTGAATATTGTTTAACAAGGCGTCCTTCACCATCGTAGTCATAGCTTGTGACAGTCCCATCTGTATCCGTGACTTTCTTCAGCAAATCATTCTCATATGAGTAGGTGACTTTCTTATTCTTAGGTCCGGTGATGGAAGTCACATGGCCATTTTCATCATATGTGAATGTGAGCTTGCGGCCCGATGCATCTGTAATGGCTGTCAGTTGATTCTTGTCATTGTAAGTGTAGACGGTTGCATTGTTGTGGCCATCCACTATCTTTTGAAGCTTGCCGCCTTTTTTATTGAAATAAGCGTTTGTTTGATCCTTTGTTTTTAATATGAACTGATCAGCTGTTTCTGTTAATTCAAGATAGACACCGGTCGGCGGCTGATACGTGCCATCGGCTTTTTTAGTAAAGCGATGAGTAGTAGCGTCTTCATCAATATACATTGCCCCGCCGTCCGTCGAGATGACAGATGTTTCTGCATCAGCATACCAGCCTTGTCCAAATAAGTGATCGGAGCTGTCAAGACTGTTGTAGGTTCTCGATAAGCCAAGTCCCGGTCCGCGCCCGTCAATTGACAGATCCTCTTCATTCACAATAACATTGCCTGTCGCACCGTTTAACTGGCCGCTTGGGATATCAATGATAGACCAGTATTCTTCTGTTCCAAGGAATTCTGCGCCTTCATGGAACGTTGGGTTAAAGGGTGCTGTCGGAATCGTTTCACCATTCGCATCATAGGCGGAAAGAGTGAAGGAATAATTCTTCTTCCCTTTGTAATTTCCATTTGCATTGTTATAGACAGGTGACGGGTCAAGTGCCAATTCACGGCCTTTTCCGTCTGTATGCAGCTTGTAGCTTCCGGCTTTTATTTCCTCAGAAGTCGGCCAAATGTTTTTATTTTGGGTTGTCCAATGATCCACGTCCCCAACATCATAGGACTGATATTCTTTTCCGTTATAGATATTAATTTTATAGCCTTTCGCATTTTGAACCTTTTCCCATATCAAATTCACATAACCGGTTTGGCTTGATTTTGTGTTTGTATACACATAACCGGATAAGTTCTTTGGTTTAGCGATATCAGGAAGTGTCGGGTTGGCAGCCGGTGATGCAATGGCTTCGCCATCTTTGTTATAGGCGATTATTTTAAATGAGTAATTTTTTTTGGCTGCATCCCCACCGGCGTTTTTATAGGTTGGTCCGGGATTGATCGGCAGCTCTGCTCCGTTTCCATCCTTTAGGTGAAGAGCATATTTTCCCGCTTTAATTTCTGCACTTGTCGGCCAGATCTTTTTCCCCTTGGTGGTCCAAGACGTCTGATTTCCGAGATCAAGTGTTTCAAAGCCGTTCCCATTGAACACCTGAACTTTATAGCCAGTTGCACCGGATACAGCTTTCCAAGAAAGATCGAAGTATCCTGTGGCATTTCCATTATTAAATGCCTTTGTTGACGGTGCTTGTGCTTTCCCTACATTAGGGATAACAGGCTTTGCCGGTGCGGACATCGCCCCTTCTCCCTGATCAAAAATCGCGCTGACCCCGATCCAATAGTTTTTGCTTGTGGCATAGGTTCCGCCGGAGTTCTTATACACTGGAGATGGATCTAGCGCTAATTCAGTTCCGCCTTTTCCATCAAGGTGAAGCTTGTACTTACCGGATGAAATTTCTGCACTTGTCGGCCAAATGTTTTTCCCTTTTGTGCTCCAGGATGTCGTGTTGCCGACTGAGATCGCTTGATATTCTTTACCATTATAAATCCATACCTTATAGCCTTTTGCACCCTCGGCCTTTTTCCAACTGATATTGAAAAAACCAGTGCCGTTCCCGTTATTGTATGCCTTAACAGCAGGTGTGCTCGCCTTCGGGATGGTGTATGTCACTTCAATATAAGGCTTATTGTTTGAGTTCGCTGAGGAAATTAGTTTTTTCCAGTATTCCTTACCGTTTCCGTTTGCATGAAGCTTAAATCCATAATTGGCCCCGCCGGAGTTCCATGACTTTACAGCGGCGGTCACATCGTAACTCGCCCACTGTCCTTTATGGACGTCGGCTTTTCCGATATTTTTAGATGCCGGTTTGGTGTTCCATGTTACTTTTGCATGATCATAATTGCTGTTGACTGTATCCAGCCAAAGACCAGTTGCCTTTGTTCCATAATAGGAATGGGCTACGTATGTTTTTAATGTAGCTTTGCTGACTGTCATATTTTGAATCGGTTTTAAATTGTTAAATTTCATAAACGCATAATTGGTGCCTGTTGTTTTGTCGTAATAACCCGTTTTCAGCACATAGGCCTTCAGATTAGCATCCCATTTCTGCGAAGATGCCGAATAGTTGGTCGTCGGGTAGGCACTCATGACAAACGTATCTGATGAAACAGATAAAGACGTTGACGGGTCGATAGACACTGGATACACGCGTTCAGGGTCTTTCAGCCAGTTCTCGTCTGCCGTGAGATGAAGCAAATACCCTTCTTTATTCTTTTCCAGCTTATAGCTGACTTTTTCTGATCGTCCCACCTCGCCGGAAAGTTCATCCAGTTTTGAATCAGTCATAAAAGGTTTAGGCACAGAAAAAACAACTTTTCCTTTTTCATCAGAAAAATCTATTGATCCATCCTCTTGTTCTTTTGCCTGCAAATCGGTTTTCACCTGAAATGTAAATGTGTTGTATCCATCATACTGATGAAGGACTAAATCTTCTTTTATGTTTTCGTTGAATGTGAAAGTCTGAAGATCAATGTTCGGAAAAACATCCGGATAAACAATCTCATTACCATCAGTCTTATAATCTGCTGGAGTATCTTTCGGAGTAAGTGAAGTTTTATTTGGACCTTTTGCTTCTACAAGTGAATATGTAAGCTTGTGATCATTGTGCTCAAAAGTCGCATAAAGTCCGTTCTTCATTTGCTTTTGAAAATCTGAATTCAAAACAGCATTTTCAGTTTCAACTTGTTTGCTTGTCGTTTCTTTTAATTCAGGAGAAATCTCCTCCCAGTCTGCATTCGATGTTTCCTTTGTATGAATAGGATCAAGGTATACTTCCTGTTTATAAACACCGTCCCCTTCATAATAAAGCTTTGTGTTTTCCGTTCTTTCTGAGGTGATTTCTCCCTCTTTGTTTATATCCTTCTCATTAAATGGTACAGCTTTCTCTATTTGATCATTCTGAAGGGTTTCTTCCGGATCAGCAGTTGCGACACGATTTCCGGACTCTTCTTCTGAAGTTTTTGCCAGTACATCTACTGGCAATAATGAAATCATTAGCGCCAACACTAAACATACGGCAATGAATCTCTTAACGTTCCGCCTCTTTCTTTTTTTCATTTTCTCTCTCCTTTTGTAATAAAAGTAATATTTACTCAACAATGTTAACGTCACTGAAATATTATTACAATATTTTTCTAGAAAATTTATCTTATTTTAAGATTTAAACAGAGCAAAAAGACCCAAAAAACCAAAAAAAGGCCCATTTAAGGCCTTTACACTTTTTTCTATCATGATTGAAATTGTTCTAAATCCTTTTCTTCAGCAGCTGCATCCGCCTTCCCCTGCCTCCTGACAAGCGTCAAAGCCATACCCGCAAAGATCATTGCAATGCCGAGTGTCTGAAAAAGATCCGGGCGGAATCCCGTAAACACGGTATCGAGCACGATCGCGACAGCGGGGTCGAGGAAGACAATGACCGAAATAAATTTCGTTGATAAAAATCGCAAACTGTCAAAAAACAGCAAATACACAATACCTGTATGAATAATACCAGTGGAGACGACCATGATCCAGTTTCCCTGAGACAGGTTTGCAAAAGCGCCGAAGTGAATAAACGGAATCAGGATGATAACCCCTAAACCGGTTTGCAGGAAGGTGGTCGTGTAAGGGCTGAGGTTTTGAATGCCTTTTCCCAATAAAGTGGTGAACGCATAAAACAGTGCGGCGAGAACTGCCCATATGATCCCTGATCCCATCAGCTGTGTCAATGAAGTGCTGCCGTTAATCCCGGAAATCAGCGCCGTTCCAAGAAAGCAGATGATAATGGAGCTGACGGAGATCACATTTAATTTTTCTCTATAGATAATACTCCCCAGGAGAAGAACAAGCACAGGTGCAAGGTGGTATACAGAGATGGCAATTGTAACTGACGTTTCTTCAAAAGACTTAAATAAGAAGACCCAATTGAATACCAGAAAGAAACCGCATGCTAATGTTTGAAGGACTTCCCGCTTGCTCCATTTTTCAGTTTTATGCTGACCGGACGCCAGCCAGCAAAAGCTTAAAAATAATGTCGCGCACAGACAGCGAACGAATACCAATTCAAACGACGGCAGATTGGTATGCTCAGAGAAAAAGCCAATGGAACCGAAAATCACCATGGAAATGACCATTTTCAGCACGGCTGTTGATTTTTGTTTTTGTAATATGAGATTTTGCTGCATCAAATGCCCCCCAGTATAGCTATCTGCAGATATAAGAGAAAATCCTCTTTTTTACATATTGATACTATTATAAAGGAAGCAGTTCCACAAATCACCCAGAGTTATTTTACGAATCTATACATAAAAAAAGCGCCTTGTAGGCGCTTTTTTCTTCTTATCTATCGAACAATTAATACAGGACAAGTTGATAATTGAGACACTTTATGGCTGACGCTTCCAAGCATCATTTCTTTCAGGCCGCTGATGCCCCGGCTTCCGACCACGATCAGGCTGACGCCTTTCTCTTTTGCGGTATTTAAAATTTCGTGTGCCGGCTCTCCCTGTGCGTAAATGATGTCGGCTTGAACGCCGCTCTCGGCCGCTTTCGCTTTCGCGTTCTCAAGGATGTGTAAGCCTTCTTTTTTCACTTCTTGCCTGATTTCATCAATAAAATGTTCTGGTACATAGACAATCCCGGTCAGAGAAGAAGTCGCTACGACGGCTTCTCTCCCCACATGAAGGATGCTTAGTTCTGCCTGCTGTTCTTTTGCCAGATGCACTGCGGCATCAAGGGCTTTTGCACTCATTTCTGACCCGTCAATCGCAACTAACATTTTGTTAAACATACGCTTCCCGCCTTTCGGACTGTGGGTGGTTCATCTTTCTCTTTTATTGTCCGCCTGCTGTCTGTTATTGTCAATTGGGGTGTATGTTTATTCATAAAGTTGTCAGAGACTTTCTCCGTTTGTGGCAATGACCTGCTGATACCAGCCGAAGCTTTTTTTCTTGATGCGATTCAATGTTCCGTTCCCCTCATTGTCTCGATCAACATAAATGTAGCCATAGCGTTTTTTCATTTCGGCAGTGGACGCGCTGACAAGGTCAATCGGTCCCCATGATGTGTATCCGATTAAATCAACGCCGTCCGCAATGGCTTCCCGTGCTTTAATTAAATGTTCTCGCAGATAGTTGATTCTGTAATCGTCCTGGATCGTGCCGTCCTCGTCAACTTTGTCCACAGCGCCAAGGCCGTTTTCCACAATGAACAGCGGCTTTTGATAACGGTCGTATAAGGTATTGAGCGTGATGCGCAAGCCTTTCGGGTCAATCTGCCAGCCCCATTCTGATGATGTCAAATAAGGGTTTTTGACTCCGCCCAGCAGATTGCCTCCTGATTTCGCAAGATCTTCAGGATCAGTGCTCGCCGCCATGGACATGTAGTAGCTAAATCCGATGTAATCGACCGTATGTTTTTTCAACAATTCCTCATCGCCTTCAGCCATTTCAATTTCAATATTGTTTTCTGCCAGATAGCGTTTCATATATCCCGGGTACGCACCTCTTGCCTGCACATCTGAGAAGAAAAGTGTTTTGCGCTCATTCTCCATTGCCGCGAAGACATCCTCCGGCTTAGAGGTCATCGGATAGGTTGTTGTCGCGGCGATCATACAGCCAATTTTTGAGTCGGGAATGATCTCATGCCCCGCTTTAACGGCAAGGGCGCTGGCGACAAACTGGTGATGTGCGGCCTGGTACATCGCGTTCAATTGATGTTCTCCTTCTTCAAAAACAAGACCGCCGCCTGTAAACGGTGCATGGAGGACCACATTAATTTCGTTGAATGTCATCCAGTACTTCACTTTGTGTTGATAGCGTTTGAAAACAGTTCTGGCATAGCGTTCATAAAACTCTATGACTTTGCGGTTCTTCCAGCCGCCATAATGTTTCACAAGACCGAGCGGCATTTCATAATGAGAGATGGTCACGACTGGCTCAATATGATGCTTTAACAGCTCATCAAACAGATCATCATAAAATTTGAGACCTTCTTCATTTGGCTCCTCTTCATCGCCATTCGGAAAAATTCTTGTCCACGCAATCGAAGTCCGGAACGCTTTGAAACCCATTTCTGCAAATAAGGCAATATCCTCTTTATAACGATGATAAAAATCAATTCCGGTATGATACAGATTTAAAGAAGTCATCGATTCATCAAATGGAGACATGATGCCGTTCGGTGATACATCAGCTGTCGAAAGTCCCTTGCCGCCCTCGTTATAAGCACCCTCAACTTGGTTGGCAGCGACCGCGCCGCCCCATAAAAATCCTTCTGGAAATCGTTTTGCATTTGCACTCATTACAGTTCACCTCATCAGTTTATTTTTTAAGATAAAGCAAGCAGCGCTTCTTTTGTTTGAACCCTGCCGATTTCTTTTACCGGCGAAAATGAATATCGGTCTGTGTTAGTGACGATAACCGGGGTGATCACGTCATATCCAGCTGCTTTAATCTGTTCCAGATCAAAGGAAACGAGAGGATCTCCAGGCGCGACCTTGTCGCCTTCTTTGACATGAGCCGTGAACCATTGGCCCTCCAGTTTGACAGTGTCCAATCCAATGTGTATGAGGATTTCAGCTCCCTGATCACTCGTAATGCCAATGGCGTGCTTTGTTTTAAAAACGGTGGTAACGCTTCCATACACAGGTGAAACCACTTCTCCTTCTTCAGGCTCAATAGCAAATCCTTTTCCCATAATCCCGGCAGAAAACACTCCGTCATTGACTTCGCTTAATGCTTTCACTTCCCCTTTAATCGGACTGTGAATGATTTCTCCGCTGCCCTGATGACCATTTGTCACAGAAGGCTGCTGATTACTTTCAGACGGTATATCCTCGAATCCAATAAGATAAGCTGCCGCTGTTCCCGCAACAAACGCAATCACAAGACCAATTATCGCGTAAATAAACGTTGGGCCGATAAAGACCGGGATACTCGGCAGCCCTGCGTTGCCTCCGACAATGTAGGAAGCGACACCCGTAACGCCGTAAAATGCGCCGCCAGCCGCACCGCCAAGCAAAGCGGCCGCAAACGGTTTCTTCAAACGCATATTCACGCCGTACATCGCGGGTTCTGTAATTCCCATCAGCGCCGTCACACTTGTGGTAAGCGCAAGCGATTTAAATTTCTTATTTCTGGAGCGAAGAAAAACCGCAAAAGATGCGCCGGCCTGCCCCATATTCGCCAAAAACATGGCGGGCAGCAAATAATCGTGGCCGTTTTGCGCGATGTTGTTAATCATAATCGGCACCAATGCATAATGCATGCCCGTCATAATGATCAAAGAGAACGTTCCCGCAAGCAAAATCATCGCCACAAGCCCGGCATGATCAAATAAATAGTTTACGCCGACAGACAAGTATTCTCCTAAAATAGCACCCAGCGGACCAACTGTAATCAATGTCAGCGGCACGACAATCAATAATGTCAGGGTCGGAACGACAATCAATTTGAGAGAAGAATGCGTGATTCGGTCAATCCACTTTTCCACATACGATGCGATCCAAATCGCAAGCAAAATCGGGATGACCGTTGATGAATAAGTGGCAGCGGTTACAGGAAGCCCGATAAAGGAAATGCTTTTCCCTGAACTGAGCAGCGCCGTCAGATCCGGATGCAGAATCGCCGCTGCAATCGCCGCCGCTACATACGGATTGCTTCCAAACTTTCTCGCCGCACTCATCGCAAGCAGGAGCGGAAGAAAGTAGAACGCACCGTCACCAACAGCTGACAGAATGACATGGACCTGGCTTTCCTCCGCCATCCAGCCGAATGTGACCGCTAGCGCAACAAGCCCTTTGATCATACCTGCACCAGCAATCGCGGGCAGGATCGGTGTAAACACACCAGAAATCACATCAAAGACCGCACTCAGCACATTCTTTTTCTGGCCAGATGCCCCGGCGCTCTTTTCATCACTGAGGCTGCTGTTTTGCAAAATCGCCTGATACACCTTCGGCACATCATTTCCGATGATAATTTGAAACTGCTCGCCGCTGATATTGGTGCCCATCACACCCGGCAGCTGCTCCAATTGACTCCGGTCCGCTTTCGAATTGTCATAAAGATTAAAACGCAGTCTCGTCATGCAATGAATCACGCGCTGAACGTTTTCTTCACCGCCTACGAGTTGTAATATGTCTCTCGATAATTTATCATAATCCATGTGTATACCTCCTTTTTTTGGGGGAACCGGCTGGATGAAAGGTGGCCGCCTTTCTCCAGCTTTTTTGTATTTAATGCTGCATCACCTCCAAAATGAGAATAAAAAAAACCTAAATGACACAGATTGCGAGAGTCTCCTCCTGCACCTGTACCATTTAGGTTTTGCCTGCTTTCGCAGTAACAATCCTGACGGGTCGCTGTATTTGTTTTGTAGGTATACTTTAGCACTAGATTTATGGGATGTCAACGCTTTCATTTTTACTATTGACTAAGAGTATCGATTCTAGTACAAAGGTAATTATAAAGATTTAAACTTATTATTAACTTCAATAAAAAATTATTGTTATTAAAAAACCTTGAAAGGCATTTTTCCAATCAAGGTTAAGAATTGTTATCGTTTAAATTTTATTTAAAGACTTCTTTATTTGCACTATTACATTTTTTAGCCAATCAATTGGTTCTAAATTAAACGCAGGAAAATACACGCCATCTGCGCAAGATTGAATGTAATCATTTTTCTCATTATCTGAATGCTCACTTTCTATAAAATCCATTAAAAAGACAATAGCATCCTCCAAATATTCCTTACTTTCCTCTGCTAATAACTCTTGTAAAGCATCATCGGGAGATTCAATATCCTGATGAAATGGTCCAGCTAAAAACTGAAAAACAGGGTCCTCTTGTTTATTGATCGATAACATGTCATCTTGCTCCTTTAAGGGAGAGGTAACGGAATAATAATCCTGATAGATATTTCATTTTGGGGTAAATCTTTAAATCATTCATCATCTAATAAATCATAGAAGATCCTGGTTCTTCAAGTGTATGCTCACCCTTTAGAAACTCTATTTATATCCCTCTATATTATTTGATTTTTTTTATAAGTATTCTTTTCCTGAATATATAAATATCTAAAGGGAACAAAAAGAAAAATACACCATATGAAAAACCAGCAATCACATATAACTCTATATCGTGAACTTGATTGACCTTTGCTAACCAGGCTGTCATGATTTATAAAAATATTCCTGCTAGCGGCAAAACAATCTGAATGATTAATAACGATTCATTTATTTTTCTCAATAAAAATTTCTCATCTATTTTCTTCACTCTATTATCACCTTAAACTCAAAAGTCCGATTTCTTTAGGCTATGGCTCAATATTTAAAAGCCTTGAAAGGCTAATGCCAATCAAGGTCTCCTACATTTTTTGTTTTTTTTCTGATAATCCCCAGACACAAAATTCATAGTGATATTCTGTGCGTTCTATACATAATCCGAAATTAAAATCTTCTGATGAATGATATTTTTATTTACCTTTTTAGAATGAGGCGTTTTGACAACTGAATCGACTTTAGACTTTTCTTTCTCGGCTAATTTCTTCAACATCAACTCCATCGGTGATTCATCCGGCTGTTTCATTTGCGGGTTAATCGCGCCGAAGGTTTGGTTGATGTTTTCTTCTTCCTGTGATTTCAAGATGGAGCCGGTTTTGTATCCTGTGATTTCAATTTTCGGACCGGTGTACATGGTTTCGAGCTGGTCTATATATTTTTTCATCGTTTGAAAATCTGATTTTGCCGTTTCTAGTGCTTGAGTTTGCTGGCCGTCAAATTGAAAGATCTTATTCAGGGTGTCCGAAATCAGTCGCTCAGCCTGTTCTGTTTCCATCCGGAAAAAGGAGTCATTGACTGTCGGCAGGCTGACGATGTGGTCGATAGCTGATGTCTGGCGATTCACTGCGTCAGTGAGCTGTTCTGTCACTTCTCGTGCATGCTTGACCCCGTGTCTCGCGTCGTGTGAGAGAAAAGCCTCTGCGATCATGCCGTTGGAGTCAGATTCTACAGAGGAAATCGCATGCTGTGTTTGTTTCAGCACTTTTTTGTATTCGTCGATAAACATGCCAGAGAAAAGGAGAAAGGGTTTATGAATTAGCTTTATAAAAGATTATTTTTATTAAAAAACCTTGAAAGGCACTTTGCCAATCAAGGTAAAACAGTTACCACTACACTACTCTAAAGCTACTCACTAGGAAGCAAACCAGAGGGCCCTCAAAACCATTTAATTAAAATAGTTATGACGTGAGACTTTTATAACCAGGAATCTCTTCTAACATGAAAAACCTCTAGTTGTTTATCATATAACATGTGTATTAAATCCGAAATTGATTACAGTTCCGATATATTCATATTCTTTTAGTATAACTATAAGCGACTAGCCAACAACTCTTTTGGTGTTATCCTTGTAATTTAAAGTATTGAGCTAAATTATTCATATACTTATCATAGTCATCGTCTTTACATTTATTCATGATAGTCTCTACAGTAGAATTGACAGTTTTTATATTAAAATCTCTCATTATGAGATATCCATGACCTAATTCAATTTTTGTACTTTCAAGTATCTTATCCAATCTTTTAGGGCTAATAATATTAAAAGTAAATAAATCAGAAGCACCTGGTATATCAGGCAATCCTACGTCAAGTTCAAATGAAACGTAGAAATCATCAGCGTCCTCACCCCAATTTTCATAGTCTTTAGTTAAAGCTTTAATTTCTAACATAATTATATCCCACCTTTTAATCTAAAATATCAACATGTACATTTCTTAATTCTGTTTTTGATCCTACAACAGTAATTTCATTTTCAGTGAAGTTCGCTCTCCACATTTTTTCCTTTGGTTTATATTGCAATCTGAAAGCTCTCATTTTATCTACACTTTTGTACCCTAAAAAATTTCCTGCTTTATCATACATTTTTTCCGCTCCTTGACCAACCCAGCCTTTTCCTGCATCTAGTGCATTCTGACGTGTTGAGCTACCAAGAGTTGATAAACCTTTAGGGGAATTTTTTATTCCTATAACCGTTTGGGAAGAGCTTAAATTATCTACATATCCAGGATGCCACCACTTACTATTAACACTGCCTTTAGAAGGTTTCTTTTTTACGTCTCCCTTTATATCCTTCTCCACTACATGTTTAGCCACATCTGTGACAACACGCTTCCCGCCTCGGACCGCCAATTTTTTAACAGCACCCTGAGGGCTTACCCACTCAATAAATTCATATTGAGTTCCGGCAAGAAACGAATCAATTGGCTTAGCTCCGCCTACTTTATCCTCTGGAATGTAAGACACTTCTTCTAGCCGCTTTTTCCCTCCAGCGTAGAGTTCTCTCACAATTTGGCCGTTTTCATATACATAATATTTGCCGCCGACGTAGTCGATGCTTTCAGTATCACGAGTTAGTTCGTCAATCACTTCTATCGTATCTATCTTTTTTAATCCTTTATGATTATATAGTTTATCATTTATCACCCGTATGTCTCCATAGACTTTCGGGTGGGCTGCTGCTTCTTTCTGCAGTACCGTCAAGTTACTGTCATCACCATAAATCTCACGCTCGATCTTTTGTTGTTTGTCATCCATTATCACAGAATCAACGTTTGATTGCTTATGTTTCTCCAGTTTCTTCAACATCATCTCCATCGGTGAATCATCCGGCTGTTTCATTTGCGGATTGATGGCGCCGAAGGTTTGGTTGATCTTTTCTTCTTCCTGTGATTTCAAGATGGAGCCGCTTTTGTAGCCTGTGATTTCAATTTTCGGACCGGTGTACATCGTTTCGAGCTGATCGATATATTTTTTCATCGTTTGAAAATCTGATTTTGCCGTTTCTAGTGCTTGGGTTTGCTGGCCGTCAAATTGAAAGAGCTTATGCAGGGTGTCTGTAATCAGCCGCTCAGCCTGCTCTGTTTCCATCCGAAAAAAGGAATCATTGACTGTCGGCAGGCTGACGATATGATCAACGGCTGATGTCTGGTGATTGACTGCGTCTGTGAGCTGCTCTGTCACTTCTCGTGCATGCTTGACCCCGTGTCTCGCGTCGTGTGAGAGAAAAGCCTCTGCGATCATGCCGTGGGAGTCAGATTCTACAGAGGAAATCGCATGCTGTGTTTGTTTCAGCACTTTTTTATATTCGTCGATAAACATGCCAAAGAAAAGGAGAAAAGGCTTGTGACACTCCTCGTAAAAGGTCCGGATGGCATCTCCGCCTTTTCCTTTTAGTGCATCCTTCATGCCTGCCAGATGCTCAACGCTTTTTTCCAGCTTCTCCAGCTGCTGTTTCTGCTTGTCCAGTTTTTCAATCGTATGCTGAATGCCCTCGTGAAGAGCGTGGACATCTAATGTTTTCAATCCCTTGTCCTCCCGCGCTTTATTTCATGGAAGATGATATGTTTTCGTCCGTTTCCTTCATGGCGTTTACCGCGCTTTCCGTTTGTGCGATATGTTTGGCCAGAACGGATGCATATGCTTCAGTGAGCTCTTTGATGTCCTCATTTAATTGCTCGATGGACTTCACAACGTTTAAATGATTTCTGCCTGAGAGATGGCCGGGCACGGAGGACTTGAGTTCAGCTGAATTCTTGAGCTGAGAAAGCCCTTGCTTCACTGTGCCATAGACCATTTTGATTTCCTGTGCCAATTGTGCTCACCTCACTTTTTATGTTTTTCCTTCTCTATTTCATGCTCTATTCTCGTAATTTGGCGTCTTATGGAATAGACGTCTCCCTCTAATGAGTGGATTTTTCCTTCGATGCTTTCGATGATACCGCTGACTTGATCACTTTTGATTTGCTGATATGCTTTGTTCATTCCTTCACGAATATCTTCAAACCGCTCCGCATGTGTTCCTCTCCATGCCTCTCGGTTAAGGTGAGGCCGGTGAATGAGATGCTGGGCCTCAGAAAAATCGTGTTTGATTTGTCTGATTTCGTGCAGCACTCGTTTTAATTGATGGATCTGTTCCTGTTTTTCATGTAAGTCGGCTTTTACCGAATGTAACAACATTTCACTATGCATGCCGCAACACCTCGTGTTTCTATCAAACTGTGTAAATTCTTTACAATACAGACTATTTTCATATTACATGATGGGTCATATTGGATAAATAGGTAAAAAGGTTTGTCTTAGAAAGAGTTACACCGGTTCTAAATTGCTAAAAACTCTATGTCTGCAATTTTACAGCGGGGATAACAAGCACAAGGAGGACTTTAAGTTTAGGTCTTTAAACTTATTCCCGTTCTGTTTTTTTCTTCCGTTGGACTTTTGCTTATAGTCAATAAATACGATAAAAAACGCCTTCCTACGAAGGCGCTTCTCCATCTTATTTAGTTCCCCAAACAGCCTCACTGCTGCCATTCAACACACTAAACGTCATCACGTTCTTCTCTCTCACCGAATCCCACTGGCGTAAAAATACGCCATTATACGTCTTGCCGGCTAACGTGATTTCGGCTGCGTCATTTCCAGTTTTCTTCCACGTTCCGGTCATTTCCCCGGAAATGGTGTGGTCTTTGTTGAGCTGAATGTTGATGGTTTTTTTGATGTCGGCTGAGATGTCTTTTCCGTGCTGGATGAGTTTGTATGTTCCTGTGATGTCTTTTTGCTTTACTTTTTTCAGTGTTTCACCTGCGTATCGATATGGCGCTGCTACCGGCCAGCCGTCTTTGTTCATGAACATCTGGTGGACCCTGACTTCGTGTTCTTCACCTCTGCCCGGGAAGCGGGTGTGGAAGATTAAATAGGAACGGCCGGTTTTTTCGTCATAATAGGCTGAGTTGTGGCCCGGTGAGACGTATCCGGCTCCTTTTTCAGTTTCTGTTTCAAATGAATAGCTGCCCATGAGTTTGACGCCGTACGGCTCAATGGAGCGGTCATCGAAGAATGTGCCTTCTTTGCCTTTGACATCAATCATTGGATTGCCCTCTGCGTCATAATACGGGCCATCTGGTTTTTTGGAGCGGGCGACACGGATGTTGTAGCCGCCTGTTGCGTCTAGACCGCCATATGATAGGTATAAGTAGTAGTAGTTGGTGTCTGGATTGTAGAGGATATATGGGCCTTCGATTCTGCTGTGGTTGCCGCCGAGCAGTTTTTTGCCGTACCCCTGTCCAGGGAGCGGGAAGCCAGTTTTCGGATTCATTTCCAGGATGAAAATGCCGCCTGAATATGAACCGTACACCATCCACAGCTTGCCGTTTTTATCAAAAAAGGTGTGCGGGTCTACGACGTTCGGGTGTTTTGTTGCGTCATACGGTGTTCCGTCATTGCTTGTGCCTTCCATGCCTGATTTCAAAAAGATGCCCTTGTTTTTATAGGGCCCTTCGATGTTGTCAGCGACGGCCACTCCCATGGCGGATCTTGGTGAGTCACCGCGGCAGGCGTTGTAGTACATATAGTATTTGCCGTCCGCCAGCTGCGCGACATCAGCCGCCCACAGGGTATCGGATTGCGCCCATTCGAAGGTATCTTTTAATTCTTCATAGACATTGGGAATAAGAGGGTTATTGTTGCTGACACTGCTAGTCAGCTGCTGCCATTGCATGAGGTCATTTGTTTTCGCTGAAGCTAAGTGAGATCCGAAAACATAAAAGCTGCCGTTCGTCTCAATGATGGAAGGATCATGGACGCTGACTTCTTTAAAGACGGGTTTTTCTGCCTTTTGTGCATGGGCAGCGTTGGGCAGGGTGAAAGCCATGAGAAGAGCAGCAAGAAAACATACACGAAACAATCGGTTGAACATCTAAACAATTCGCCTCTCTTTTTTATTAAAATTTAAACGCTTACATTCCTCTATGAAGAAACCCCAGCCTATTAAAACAGCCGAATGTTTTCATATTCAAACAGATAGGTGATTTCTCACTGTTCTCTTACATTGTCTGGCTGTTTGCGCAGAACTGCTGCTTGCATATCCTCTCCTTCATAGTTCAACTCTTTTGCTGTTTCTCCTTCTTTCATCACTCTGTTTTTCATTCGCGTACATGTAATAACTGCTTTGTCCGTTTTTGTAAAGTCGTCGACTGTGATACAGCCATTTCGTTGTCGGCATTTTTTAAGATGATGCCTGACTGCTCGTCAACACCGGAGTCATTTGGCTTGGCGGTGCTGAGGATGTCATTCGGCAGGCTCTTGAGAAAATGCCTTGCGAAAAATACGACTTAGTAAACGCATATTGAGAGTAAGACAGCGGCGCTTGCCTCCTGTCTGGATATCGTGTGCAATCGCTGAAAAAACCCGTCCTGCTTTCTGCGTCACGATATCACAATACCAATCTAACTTGTTAAAGACTGTAAAAAACCTTTTGACTTCTATTGCTGAAACAATTAATATAATACTCAGTTAATAGTTATCAGAATTTTTAGGAATTGAGTGATTCATATGACACTGCACAAAGAGCGCCGGATCGGCCGGCTGTCTGTTCTTCTGCTGCTTCATGAAGCTGAAGAACGTTCACAGGTCGAGGAGCTGGAGCGAGATGGATGGAAGGTTTGTCTCGGCAAGGTAGGATCAATGGACGCGCATAAAGTAGTAGCCGCAATTGAAACCGCTTCCAAAAAGAGCGGAGTCATTCAATCCGAGGGTTACCGTGAGTCACATGCGCTTTATCATGCGACGATGGAGGCTTTACATGGCGTGACCAGAGGTGAAATGCTGCTTGGATCACTGCTTCGGACGGTTGGCCTGAGGTTCGCCGTTTTGAGGGGAAATCCTTATGAAAGCGAATCGGAAGGCGATTGGATTGCTGTCTCGCTTTACGGAACAATCGGGGCGCCGATTAAAGGACTTGAGCATGAAACATTCGGCGTTGGAATTAATCACATATGAAACAGCCCATAGATCTTAGACGATAGGGGGCTATGCGTGAAATCAGATTTTCACAGCATAGCCCCTTTTTGTATGGGCGCTTTACCAAAGTAAAGACAAAGGAGTTGGGCTTATGGTGACATTAGACGGTTCTTCATTGACAACAGCCGACGTCGCGCGAGTGCTGTTTGATTTTGAAGAGACAGCGGCTTCCGAAGAAAGTATGGAGCG
Source organism: Bacillus sp. FSL K6-1012 (assembly GCF_037964915.1). Classification (NCBI taxonomy): domain Bacteria; kingdom Bacillati; phylum Bacillota; class Bacilli; order Caryophanales; family Bacillaceae; genus Bacillus; species Bacillus sp. FSL K6-1012. Next base: position 4,094,844 of record NZ_CP150175.1, read on the forward strand.
TGTGAAAAAAAGCAGAGCGGCAGTGGAGCGGATTGTTCACGAAGAAAAGACAATATACGGCATTACAACTGGATTTGGCAAATTCAGTGATGTCCTGATTCAGAAGGAAGACTCGGCGGCGCTGCAGCTGAATTTAATTCTTTCACATGCCTGCGGTGTCGGCGATCCTTTTCCTGAGTGTGTTTCCAGGGCCATGCTGCTTTTGCGCGCCAATGCGCTGTTAAAAGGTTTTTCCGGTGTACGTGCGGAGCTGATTGAACAATTGCTTGCCTTTTTAAATAAACGCGTCCATCCTGTCATTCCCCAGCAGGGATCACTTGGTGCAAGCGGGGATCTGGCGCCGCTCTCCCATCTGGCGCTTGCACTGATCGGGCAAGGAGAAGTCTTTTTTAAGGGAGAAAGGATGCCAGCAATGAAAGGCTTGAAAAAAGCCGGCATTCAGCCGGTAGCGCTGACATCCAAGGAAGGGCTTGCCCTGATTAACGGCACACAAGCTATGACCGCTATGGGTGTGGTCGCATATATTGAAGCGGAAAAACTAGCCTATCAAACAGAGCGCATTGCCAGCTTAACGATTGAAGGGCTCCGCGGGATTATCGATGCGTTTGACGAGGATATTCACTCCGCCCGCGGCTATCAGGAGCAGATCGATGTCGCAGAACGAATCCGTTTTTATCTATCTGACAGCAGCCTGACGACCTCTCAAGGAGAACTGCGTGTCCAGGATGCCTATTCATTGCGCTGTATTCCGCAAGTGCACGGTGCGACCTGGCAGACGTTAGGCTACGTGAAGGAAAAATTAGAGATTGAGATGAACGCAGCTACAGACAATCCTCTTATTTTCAATGACGGTGACAAAGTCATCTCTGGCGGAAACTTTCACGGGCAGCCGATCGCCTTTGCCATGGATTTTCTAAAAATCGCAGTATCAGAGCTTGCGAATATCGCAGAGCGCAGGATAGAGCGCCTTGTGAACCCGCAGCTGAATGACCTGCCGCCATTCCTAAGCCCTCATCCCGGTCTGCAATCCGGTGCAATGATCATGCAGTACGCCGCTGCCTCGCTTGTTTCTGAAAATAAAACACTGGCCCATCCTGCAAGTGTGGATTCTATTCCGTCATCCGCCAACCAAGAAGACCATGTCAGCATGGGAACCATCGCCGCTCGGCATGCTTATCAGGTGATCGCGAATACGAGAAGAGTGATTGCGATTGAAGCGATTTGCGCATTGCAGGCTGTTGAATACAGAGGCATAGAACATGCAGCGTCCTACACCAAACAGCTTTTTCAAGAAATGAGAAAAGTCGTGCCGTCTATTCAGCAGGACCGCGTTTTTTCCTATGACATCGAACGCTTGACTGCCTGGCTGAAGAAGGAATCTTTATTACCATATCAACAGAACGAAGAATTGAGGGGGATGAACATATGACTGATGTAAAAAAATCAATCCGTGCCAACCGGGGGACAGAGCTTGAATGTTTAGGGTGGGAACAAGAGGCGGTGCTTCGGATGCTTCGCAACAACCTTGATCCAGATGTCGCCGAGAAGCCCGAAGACCTAATCGTATACGGCGGGATTGGCAAAGCCGCTCGGGATTGGGATGCATTTCGCGCCATTGAGCATTCTCTGAAAACACTAAAACATGATGAGACATTGCTCGTGCAATCCGGAAAACCCGTTGGCATGTTCCGTACGCACCCGCAGGCACCGCGCGTGCTTTTAGCAAACTCTGTTCTTGTTCCAAAGTGGGCGAACTGGGAGCATTTCCACGAGCTTGAGAAAAAAGGGTTAATGATGTACGGGCAAATGACAGCTGGCAGCTGGATTTACATTGGCTCACAAGGCATTTTGCAAGGAACGTATGAAACCTTCGCTGAGCTCGCGAGACAGCATTTCGGAGGCAGCTTAAAAGGAACATTGACGCTGACAGCCGGTCTCGGCGGAATGGGAGGCGCCCAGCCGCTGTCTGTCACGATGAATGACGGAGTTGTGATTGCCGTCGAGGTTGATGAAAATCGAATCGACAAACGAATTGAAACGAAATACTGTGACCGTAAAACAGCGTCGATTGAGGAAGCCTTAGCGTGGGCTGAAGAGGCAAAGCTGGCAGGAAAACCTCTCTCCATCGCTCTTCTCGGAAACGCGGCAGAGGTTCACCATATCCTTCTGAACCGCGGCGTCACCATTGATATCGTCACCGATCAGACGTCTGCCCATGACCCATTAATCGGTTACGTTCCCGAGGGCTATTCACTTGATGAAGCCGATCGCTTGCGTCAAGACAATCCAGACCTTTATGTGCGCCTTGCGAAACAAAGCATGAAAAAACATGTGGAAGCCATGCTGGCATTTCAACAAAAGGGCTCAATTGTATTTGACTACGGCAACAATATCCGGCAAGTTGCTAAAGATGAAGGCCTGGAGAATGCCTTCGATTTTCCGGGGTTTGTCCCTGCTTACATCCGTCCCTTATTCTGTGAAGGAAAAGGACCATTCCGCTGGGCGGCACTTTCCGGTGATCCGGCAGATATTTACCGTACGGATGCGTTATTAAAAGAACTGTTCCCGGCAAACAAGGCCCTTCACCGCTGGATCGATATGGCACAGGAAAAAGTCACGTTCCAAGGCTTGCCGTCCCGCATTTGCTGGCTTGGATATGGAGAACGAAAAAAGATGGGCCTTGCCATTAACGAATTGGTCCGAAACGGGGAGCTAAAAGCGCCTGTCGTGATTGGGAGAGATCATTTGGACTGCGGGTCTGTCGCCTCTCCAAACCGGGAAACTGAAGCGATGAAGGATGGAAGTGACGCTGTCGGCGATTGGGCTGTGCTCAATGCGCTTGTCAACACGGCCGCGGGTGCAAGCTGGGTTTCCTTCCACCATGGCGGCGGCGTCGGAATGGGCTATTCTCTGCATGCCGGTATGGTCGCAGTTGCCGATGGAAGTGAGCTGGCTGACGAACGGCTCGCCAGGGTCTTAACGAGCGATCCGGGGATGGGCATTATCCGCCATGCGGATGCGGGTTATGAACGTGCCGTTGAAGTAGCGAAGAAGCAGGACATTATCGTGCCGATGCAAAAATAAGGGAGTGATAACATGCCGAAACAAATTGATACGATTCTCATCAACATCGGTCAGCTTTTAACGATGGAAAGCAGCGGCCCGCGCGCGGGCAACAGCATGCAGGATCTTCATGTGATCGAAGACGCTGTTGTCGGAATCCACGAACAGAAAATTGTGTTCGCCGGACAAAAAGGGGCTGAGGCCGGTTACGACGCAGACGAAATTATTGACTGTTCGGGACGTCTTGTAACGCCTGGTCTCGTTGATCCGCACACCCATCTTGTATTTGGCGGATCTCGTGAAAAGGAGATGAACCTTAAGCTTCAGGGCATTTCATATTTGGATATTCTGGCGCAGGGCGGCGGGATTCTGTCTACAGTCAAGGACACCAGGGCGGCTTCAGAAGAAGAGCTGCTGCAAAAAGCCCATTTTCATCTGCAAAGAATGCTGTCCTACGGCACGACCACGGCAGAAGTGAAAAGCGGCTACGGCTTGGAAAAAGATACAGAGCTCAAACAATTGCGTGTCGCAAAAAAACTGCATGAAAGCCAGCCTGTTGATCTTGTTTCCACATTTATGGGAGCCCATGCAATTCCTCCCGAATATCAAAACGACCCAGATCAATTTCTGGATCAAATGCTTTCCCTTTTGCCTGAAATCAAAGAACAAGAGCTCGCAGCCTTTGCAGATATTTTTACAGAAACAGGCGTTTTTACAGTCAGTCAATCCCGACGTTACTTAAAAAAAGCGGCTGAGGCGGGATTCGGATTAAAAATCCACGCTGATGAAATTGATCCTCTTGGAGGAGCTGAATTAGCGGCTGAGCTAAGAGCTGTCTCAGCCGATCATTTGGTGGGCGCCTCTGATGAAGGCATACAGCAAATGGCTGAATCAGGAACCATCGCCGTCCTCTTGCCGGGCACGACATTTTATCTCGGCAAACACACATATGCCAGGGCAAGAGACATGATTGATGCGGGCGTACGTGTGAGCCTGGCAACGGACTTTAACCCGGGCAGCTCCCCAACTGAAAATATTCAGCTGATCATGTCGATTGCCGCGCTTCATCTGAAAATGACCGCAGAAGAAATATGGCATGCCGTCACAGTCAACGCCGCATATGCCATAGGAAAAGGCGAAGAAGCAGGGCAGCTCAAAGCTGGCCGCTCAGCTGATCTAGTCATTTGGCAAGCCTCGAATTACATGTATATTCCGTATCACTACGGCGTCAATCATGTACATCAAGTCATGAAAAACGGAACAATTGTTGTCAACAGGGAGGGAGCCATTCTTGGATAAATACCCTTTTCTCAGAGAGGCCGGTTCATCGTTTAAAGACCGGGATGTAACGAAAATGAGCGATCTGATAGAAAAATGGGATGGCCAAGGCATTAAGGGGCCGGCGCTGATAGGTGTCCCCCTGTCAAAATCATCCATCAGTCATTCCGGCGCTTCCTTTGCCCCCGGAACAATCCGCCAGGCTCTAAAGCATTCATCGGCTTATTCTGCGGAGCTTGGGGAACATGTCGTATCAGATTTTCTTTATGATCTGGGGGATGTCGATATTCATGTGACTGATATCGTGAAATCACATGATCAAATCTTCCAAACCATGCATGCTCTGCTTTCAGATCACCCAGATTGGGTACCGCTCATACTCGGGGGAGATAACTCCATCAGCTACTCCACCATAAAAGCGATTGCGCAAACGAAAGGAACGACAGCCGTTATTCAATTTGATGCCCATCATGATGTGCGGAACACGGAGGACGGAGGGCCGACAAACGGCACCCCCTTCCGCCGCCTTTTGGATGAAGAGATCATAGAAGGCCAGCATTTGATTCAACTGGGTATCAGAGAATTCAGCAACAGCCTGGCTTATGAAACATACGCGAAAAATCATCACGTGGACATCCGCACGATGGGAATGATTCGTGAAAAAGGACTGATCCCGACCATTAAAGAGATCCTGCCTGCCGTTCAAACTAGAACAGACTTCATTTTCATATCTGTTGATATGGATGTCTTAGACCAGTCCCATGCACCCGGCTGTCCAGCGATTGGCCCGGGCGGCCTCTATACAGACGAATTACTCGAAGCAATCAAGTACATCGCACAAGAGCCCAATGTCGCAGGGATCGAAATCGTTGAAGTTGATCCCACCCTCGATTTTCGAGATATGACAAGCAGAGCCGCAGCTCACGTTCTGTTACACGCATTAAAAGGAATGAAACGCTCCCGATTCAAGTGATCTTCCGGCAGGTTGTATTTTGGTTACAAGAAAACTCATCTGCCTGATAAACGGCAGCTAAAAGGAGGACGAAACGGTGGGTCTTCAAGAGAAAAGCGGCCATCAGCTAAAACGGACAATGAAAAGCAGGCACTTATTTATGATTTCATTGGGAGGCGTCATAGGAACAGGGCTTTTCCTCAGTACGGGCTATACGCTCAGCCAAGCCGGTCCCGGCGGTACGATACTCGCTTATTTAATCGGCGGATTGATGATGTACCTCGTCATGCAATGTCTCGGTGAATTGTCGGTCGCCATGCCGGTGACCGGTTCCTTTCAAAAATACGCCACAACATTCATCGGGCCATCTACCGGTTTTATGGTCGGCATCATGTACTGGGTGAATTGGGTGGTGACGGTAGGTTCAGAATTTACCGCATCCGGTATTCTCATGCAGCGCTGGTTTCCTGACAGCAGCGTATGGATGTGGAGTGCGATTTTTGCAGCTCTCCTTTTCGTATGCAACGCATTTTCAGTCAAATTATTTGCGGAAACTGAATTTTGGTTTTCGAGCGTGAAGATTGTCACCATCATTTTATTTATCATTTTAGGAGGCGCCGCCATGTTTGGCTTGATCTCTTTAAACGGGACGGCTGATGCCCCTATGTTTTCAAATTTCACAGGTCATGGAGGATTGTTTCCGAACGGCTTTCTCGCTGTATTTATCGCCATGATATCTGTGAGTTTTGCCTTTTCCGGAACAGAATTAATCGGCGTCACAGCAGGAGAATCCGCAAATCCTCAAAAGGATATTCCGCGTTCCATCCGTAATGTCGCATGGCGGACAGTCATTTTTTTCATCGGTGCCGTCTTCGTATTATCCGGACTGATTTCATGGAAAGAAGCAGGAGTAATTGAAAGTCCCTTTGTAGCAGTATTTGCAGAAATCGGAATCCCGTACGCCGCAGATATTATGAATTTTGTTATATTAACAGCCTTGCTGTCCGTTGCCAATTCAGGCCTATATGCCTCAACCCGTATGCTGTGGTCGTTAGCAAATGAAAACATGATCAGCGCTCGTTTTAAAAAAGTCACATCTAAAGGCATTCCACTAAATGCCTTAATCATCAGTATGGCTGTATCTTGTTTATCTCTCGTTTCCAGTATTGTGGCGCCTGGAACTGTTTATGTGGTGATGGTAGCGATTGCTGGATTTGCAGGGGTCGTGGTCTGGATGAGCATTGCGCTGTCTCAACTCTTGTTCCGAAAGAGATTTCTTAAAAAAGGGGGGAATGTAAAAGATCTGACATTTCGCACACCGCTTTATCCTCTTCTGCCTATAGCCGCTCTTTTATTATGTTCAGCTTCTTGTATCGGTCTCGCTTTTGATCCCAATCAAAGAATCGCTCTCTTCTGCGGAATCCCTTGTATCATCCTATGCTATCTCATCTTCTATTTCAGAAGAAATCTTACGAAAGCAAAAAAAATCGGACAAGAGGAATATCCGATTGATCACATCCTTTAATCAAAACAGCACACCCCACTCAGGATGGGATGTGCTTTATTTTTATTCTGTAATTAACGTATGAATCAGCTTCGGCGCCTTCGCTTCCGCTGCGATGCGGATGTTGTCATAGACTTTCGCGATGACTTCATCAACGTTTTCGCGGTTGGCGTAAAGCGTCACGAGCGGTTCGCCTTTTTCTACCTTGTCGCCGACCTTTTTGCGGAGCATGATGCCGACGGCTAAATCGATTTCGTCTTCTTTTGTGGCGCGTCCGGCCCCTAACAGCATGGCAGCGACGCCGATTTCGTCTGCGACAATTTCGGAGACGACACCCGCTTCTTTGGCTGGCACATCAATGTGATAAGCCGCTTGCGGAAGCTTAGACGGATCATCAACAATCGAGCTGTCACCGCCTTGGTTTTTCAAGAAATCTTTGAATTTCTCAAGCGCTTTGCCGTTTTTCATGACCTCTTCAAGCTTTGCTCTTGCTTCGTCTAATGTACCTGCTTTTTTCGCAAGCACGACCATCTGGCTGCCGAGTGTTAAGACAAGCTCGTGCAGGTCTTCAGGGCCTTCGCCTTTGAGCGTGTCAATCGCTTCTTTCACTTCAAGCGCATTTCCGATCGCAAAGCCGAGCGGCTGGGACATGTCGGAGATGACAGCCATCGTTTGGCGGCCGACCTTGTTGCCGATTCGTACCATTGCTTTCGCGAGTTCAGCCGCATCTTCCTCTGTTTTCATGAAGGCGCCCGCTCCCGTTTTTACGTCAAGCACGATCGCGTCCGCTCCGGCAGCGATTTTTTTGCTCATAATGGAGCTAGCAATAAGCGGGATGGAATTCACTGTGCCCGTTACATCACGCAGGGCGTACAGTTTTTTATCCGCTGGCGTTAAGTTGCCGCTTTGGCCAATGACGGCAACCTTGTCGCGGTTCACTAGCTTAATAAATTCTTCCTTTGACAGTTCCACGTGAAACCCGTCGATCGCCTCTAATTTATCAATTGTTCCGCCCGTATGGCCGAGGCCGCGGCCGGACATTTTGGCAACCGGCACATCAAGAGCCGCGACAAGCGGTGCAAGCACGAGTGTTGTCGTGTCGCCGACGCCGCCGGTTGAATGTTTATCCACTTTAATTCCTTCAATGGCAGAAAGATCAATCGTTTCACCGGAGTTCACCATAGCCATTGTTAAGTCCGCACGTTCACGATCACTCATATCCTGGAAGAAAATCGCCATGGCAAGTGCGCTTGCCTGATAATCAGGAATGCTTCCGTCCGTATAGCCGTTCACGAAAAACTGGATTTCTTCTGTGGTGAGTTCTTTTCCGTTTTGTTTTTTGATGATAATATCTACCATTCTCATTATAGTCACCGATCCTTTTCGATTATGTTCAGTAAATCAGACCTACAACTGCCGCTGTTAAAAAGCTGACAAGCGTGGCACCGTATAATAATTTCAGACCGAAACGAGCAACGACGTTTCCTTGCTTTTCATTCAGACCCTTTACAGCACCGGCAATGATACCGATGGAAGAGAAGTTCGCGAACGAAACGAGGAATACTGAGACAATCGCTGTTGTACGGCCGCTGAAATGAAAACCGTTTTGCGAAAGAGACGTCATGGCGACAAATTCGTTCGATACCATTTTTGTTGCCATAATGCTTCCGGCGTTAACAGCTTCATTCCATGGAATACCGACAAGAAAAGCGAATGGAGCAAACACATATCCAAGCAGGTCTTGGAAGGAAATACCGAGTACAGCGTTAAAAATACCATTGATCAAAGCAATAATCGCGACAAATCCGATCAGCATCGCTGCGACAACAACCGCTACTTTGAAACCATCTAAGATGTATTCTCCGAGCACTTCGAAGAAGGATTGTTTTTCTTCATTTTCTACACGGAGCATATCCTCATCTTTTGCGACCTCGTAAGGATTAATAATAGAGGCAATGATAAAACCGCCAAATAAGTTCAATACAAGAGCCGTTACGACGTATTCAGGCTTCAGCATCGTCATGTAAGCGCCGACGATTGACATGGATACGGTTGACATCGCAGAAGCGCAAAGCGTGTACAACCGCTGCTGTGACAGTAAACCGAGTTCTTTCTTTAAGGAGATAAATACTTCTGATTGCCCTAAAATCGCAGATGCAACAGCATTGTACGACTCCAGTCTTCCCATCCCGTTAACCTTGCTGAGGGCAAGGCCGATGTATTTAATAATAAACGGGAGGATCTTCCATTTTTGCAGAATCCCGATGAGTGCTGAAATAAATACAATCGGCAAGAGAACGTTCATAAAGAATGTCGATTGATCCGCATTCACCAAACCGCCAAACACAAAGTTGATTCCTTCTGCCGCATAGCCAAGCAGGTAGCTGAATCCTTGTGCAAATCCTCCTACGAGAAAATTCCCGATCCCCGTATTGAGGAGAATGTAACCGAGAATAAACTGCAAAATGAGCATGACAATAATTGGGCGGATCTTAATTCTTTTTTTGCCGCTGCTCGCGATCCACGCAAGGCCTAAAAACACGATTAAACCGATAATCCCAATCAAATACTTCATATGTGTTTCTCCTTTATTTGTATTCGCTTACATTATTATTTCCCCGGAAAGAAAAGAAGGGCACGGAAAGCGAAGTGCCTTCCGTCTGCTTCTTAATAATCGTCTCCGCCGGCTCCGTTCTCTCCTTTTACAATGGAAACACCTGCGCTTGCGCCAATGCGGCTTGCACCTGCTTCGATCATCGTGTCTACATCTTCTTTCGTTCTGATACCCCCGGATGCTTTTACGCCGATATCAGGGCCTACTGTTTTGCGCATTAAAGCGATATCTTCCTTCGTTGCGCCGCCTGTTGAGAAGCCTGTTGAGGTTTTCACGAAATCCGCTCCCGCAGAAACCGCTAAACGGCATGCACGCTCTTTTTCTTCATCTGTCAGCAGGCATGTTTCAATAATAACTTTGACAAGCGCTTTTCCGGCTGCAGCTTCCACCACACCGCGGATATCCGCTTCCACCACGTCGTCTTCTTTGTCTTTCAAAGCAGCGATGTTAATGACCATGTCCACTTCAGTGGCGCCTTTTGAAATCGCATCCTTCGTTTCGAACGCTTTTGTTTCTGTTGTGTTGGCGCCGAGCGGGAAGCCGATGACTGTACATACGTCAACTCCTGTTCCCTCAAGCTCTTTTGCAGCCAGCTGCACCCATGTCGGGTTTACACATACAGAAGCGAATTTGTATGTTTTCGCTTCTTCTATTAATTTCAGAATATCCGCTTTTTGTGTATGCGGTTTCAAAGCTGTATGATCAATTTTATTGGCTAATGTCATCCTTCGCACACTTCCTTTTTTGTTAAGATATTTTTTAGCATACCCGACTTTTGAACATATGTAAATTGGTAATTGAAATTTTGTTCAGCGAACGGTCTGAAGGTGTCACAAATCATTAACAAGTGCCCTTGCGGTATGCTGGTCAATGATTAACACATTGGCATATTTTCCTGTTAACGCACCATGGATGGAGGACACTTTTCGGCTTCCGCCGGCCACTAATATAGAGCGTTCCTTCAGCCTCAGATCCTCAAGCTCGACGCCGATGGTCCGGTCATTGATGGCGGTGCTGCAAATCTTCCCTTCCTCGTCAAAGAAACGCGAACAGATATCTCCGACAGCCTGATGTTTCAGCAACGCTTTCTCTTCTTCGTTAAAATAGCCGAGCCGGAATAACAGCGCTTCGTCACGGACTGTTCCCACCGTGAAAAGAGCGATATTCGCCTGCTTGCCCATCTCAATGATCCGCTCGATATGACGGTCTTTCTCCACCATTTTCTTCACATCCGCATTATCAAACACGACGGGAAGCGGAAGATAGCGCGGCATCGTTTGAAAAGCCTCTGCAAACAGCTGAATCGTTTCAGCTGAATAGGTGTTTACCCGGGAATGGCTGATGCCGCCTTTCAGCTGGACGACCTCTACGCCTTTTACCTGCTTTGGCTGCATGTTTTGCGCGATCTGATACATGGTGGTTCCCCAGCTGACGCCGACGATGTCGCCGTCTTTTACCGTTTCATGCATATATTCTGCACCGTAACAGCTCAAGCCATGTGTGATTGCTGCATAGTCCGGTGTCGGAGAAAACACAACGTGCGCTTCGAGAAGCCCGTATTTCTCTTCCAGCATGGAACCGAGCGCATCTAAATCCTCAAAAGGGTCCATCACGCGAATTTGGACAAATCCTTTTTCTTTTGCGTATTGCAGCAATCGGGAAACGGTCGGCCTAGAAATGCTGAGCTGCTCTGCGATTTGCTGCTGACTGTAGTCAGACTGATAATAAAGCCTTGCCGCTTCTATGCTTAATTGTTGTTTTTCCCGATCCATTCCGCACCTCCCTTGGATCAGTTCATGGTGAACCTGCTTTTGATTTGCTTTTATTATACAGGCTGGCAACAGCTTTCATCCACCTGATTTGCAAGAAACTGAAAAACGCTCTGGCACAGATCTGCCCAGAGCTTATTTTTCCCACTTCATATATTGATAAATGCCTTTCATGATGGCGTATATTCCATATAACACAAGCCCGCACGCCAAAAAGATCAGAATCACTCTGCCATGCGGCTGCTGCGCGAGCTCGGCGAGCGCCCCGTCAAAGCCTCTTGTGTCGTCCGGATCAGAGGTGAGAGCGGTTTTTATGAGAAAGAAACCGATGGCTGAGAAAATAATGGCACGGGCGATGTTGCCTGCGCGTCCTGTGTTTTTTGCAATACATATCATTTCTTTGCTCATTTTTGACGTATCGAATTCTCTCATAAAAGAAACCCGAATACCTTTCATGAATTGAACCATCGCAAATAGGATAAAGCCCGCTCCTGTGAGTCCCGTCAGCCACTGGCCAAACGGCTGCGCCAATACATAAGCGGACCACGTCTGTTCTGAAGTGCTGCCGCTTCCATGATCAAAGACAAACCGAAGAGCATTCCAGGCAATCGATGCGTATACGGCGGCGCTGAATAAATTTCCTGTTCTTCGCGACAGGCCCCGTCTTCCCGTGCCATGGCCCTCTGTATCCTTAATCGCACTCAGCACCATCCATATGACATACCCGATGAGTCCAATCCCGATGAAGAAAAGCAGAATCGATCCGTATGGCATGCGTGATAAGGTTTGGAGCGCTCCGCTTGAATCCTTTGCCCCGCTGCCAGCTCCGGCAGCCGTCATCAATGCCAGAATGCCGAGCAAGATAAAAACGCCGCCGAATGTAAAATAACCAAGCCTTCCGAATCGCTGTATCCAAGGCTTGGTTTCCTGTTTTATTTTAGAGATGCACTGGTCCTTCGCATCCATGTGCCCAACCCTCTTTCCGGAAACGTTACTGTATCATTTCCCGAATGAGGAGAATTGAAACAGACTATCCTTCAAGAGAATCGTGTCTTTGCTTTTTGGCCGTATAGGCGGGTGTCGTCCACGCAGCTGCCGCGACAGCCGTAATGCCGCCAGCTAATTTCCCGACGATCATGGCCGCTGCCATTTCTTTCTTCATTCCCGTCACAAAGCCGAGATGGCTGCCGAGCACAAAGGCTGCGCTGACCGCAAACGCGACATTGATAACCTTTCCTCTCGGCGTCATGTCTTTTAATAAGGCGAGCATGGGGATAAGATGTGCCAAAGAAGCAACCATTCCCGCTGTCGCTGCCTGATCTAAGTGTAACAGCCTGCCTAATGTATGGAGCGGCTTCTCAAAAGCTTTTGTGATAAAAGCTGTCAGCGGAAAAGCGCCCGCCAATACAACCGCGATGGTGCCTACGGTTTGTATGCCTGTTTCCATCTTTTCGAGGCCAGGTATTAATACAATGCCTGTCATTGTTTCAATTGAGACAGCAACAAGCCCAATGATCGCAACAATACTGACAGCCTTCCCGAAAACGTGAAATACGCGGATTGTCTTGTCGGTGCAGCGCCAAAGTCCAAAAGCGATAACCGCAGAAAAAAGACTTGGAATCAGAATGTTTTTCAGGATCAATCCCATCTCAAATCCCGCAGCTAACCCGCCTGCGAAGCATCCGATCGGCACAGTGCACAGTCCGATTAAAATGCCTTTTGCAAAATACGGGTGATCCTGCTTTTCAATTATGCCAAGAGCGACGGGAATGGTGAATACGATCGCCGGCCCCATCATCGTCCCCAGAAATACCCATGAAAACAAGCCTGCGTCCGGATCTTTCGCCATTTCTTCTGCCAGCGCATAGCCTCCCATATCAATGGCCAAAATGGTGTTGGCAAAGGAGGAAGGGTCTGCACCAATGGCGGCATAGACCGGAGACACGACGGGTATCAGTATTGCCGCAAGCACTGGCGCCAGCGACACAATCCCGACCATTGACAGCGCAAGCGGCCCCATGGCCTTAAAGCCACCCGCAAACCGCTCGCCAAGCCCCCACCTGTTTCCCAAGCAATAATCGGCTGCTCCCACTAATAAAAAGACTGCCAGAATACATACAACCGCATCATTCACCGTCATGGCCTTTCTCCTTTTTCAAACGTATGATTTGGCTTTATCATATCATCTGAAGGAGGGGATGAAAGGCGGATTCTAATCTAAATGCGATATAAATTCTTTCATGTCAGCGCACTCAATGGCCTCTATGATCTGCGATGCTTTTTGCACATCACTTGGCAGCGCTGATTTTAATTTTTCTTTTACATCTTCTTCAGACAGACCGTTTCCGGGAGCTCCCTTCGGGCAGTCCACCCGCGCTTCACATATGCGTCCATCTGATAAAAACGCCCGAACAATGGTGAAACGGCCTTTCGGAACCGCTTGAGAGGCTGGCTGAATGCGATTGTCATACACACGCTGAATATGACGCATTGCGGCCTGCATATGATTTGGTATTGGCTCGCTGTTGAAATGTTCAGCAATCAGCTTCTGTCCGTGCAGGGCAAGGGCAATGACATATTCAACGCTGAAGCGGCCTTCCTCTCCTGTTTTTGGTGATCTTGCCGTTAATGCAGCATCTCCGCCAGGCGGAAAAACGACTTCAATCCGTTCTGTATTGTCAGCAGAAATGGCTTCCTGAGAGATAAGCTCGCGAATGGCATCTGCCGCGTGGTGCGCCGCAGAACAAAATGGATAGATTTTAAACCATAAACCTGGCTTCACGATTCTCCATGGTTTGCCCCAATGGCTTAACAGCGTGGTTTGAGCCTTATCTAAATCACCGTATAGGCTGAAGAAACCTTTTTCTCCATCCAGTGCCGTACGAGAGCCTCCAACATCAGATTGGGCCAGCTTAACAGCAAGCAAGCCTGATTGAGCTGCCAGCCCTGCGTGCAGCGGTTTCATTTCTGTGCCGAATTGCACCCTCATTCCGGCAGACTGCGTTGCGGCAAAACCGATTGCTTTTTCCATTTCTTCTTGAGTGAGTTCCTCCGCGTACCCTGCAGCACAGGCGGCGGCTATGGCCCCGAGCGTTCCCGTATTGTGCCAGCCTTTTTCATAGTGCGGGCTGCCAATCGACTCCCCAAGCCTTGCCATTACTTCCACACCGACAATATAAGCGCCAAGAAGCCGCTCGTCACTTTCTCGAGCGGCAGCTGAAGCAATGAGTGCCGGCAAAATAACTGCACTCGGATGTCCCCTTACATCGGAATGGACATCATCGAAATCCAGCGCATGGGCGATAAATCCATTGAGCAGCGCAGATTGTAATGGCGCTGCCTTTTTCCCTTGTCCGATAATAGGGACAAGGGGCGTGCCGCCTTCCTCTTCGATCAGATGCAAAAGCTTTTGAATGCCGTTTTCTTCTTTTCCGGCAAATGATGCGGCTGTAAAATCGAGCAATCCCTTTTTGGCTTCACGCATCGCGTCAGTGGCGTTCTCAGGCTGTGATAATCTTACGGCCTCAGCAAGACCTGCTGTCAGTTCTGTTTGGATCATTTGATTGACCCCAGTACAATAACAGCCAGCTCAGCAAAGTAGCTGGATGCAACTTGCAGTGCGTCTTCATCCAATGTAAACGCCGGGTGATGCCACTCCTCTGTACCGTTCGTTCCCATCCACACAAAAAATCCCGGGATCTTCTCTTGATACAGAGCGAAGTCTTCTCCGCCCGGAGATTGCTCCGCATGAACCGTTTGATAGCCAAGCCGGGCCGCAGCTTCTGACGCCGCGTTCAAAAACGTGCCGACATTCTGAACGGACGGCAAATAAGGAAACCACCGGAATTCGGCCTGTGCCCCGTAGCCCGCGGCGATTCCTTCAGCCACTCGTTTCATATGCTCCGGAACGGCCTTTCTCGCTTCTTTTTGGAAGGTGCGAACGGTGCCCTCCATTTCAGCCTGGTCCGGAATCACGTTCCATGAACTGCCTGCCTGTAATCTTGTGATACTGACGACCGCGTTTTGCAGTGAGCTGATGTTGCGGCTGACCACAGATTGCAGACCGCTGACCATTTGGCCTGCCGCTGCTATGGGATCAATGCTGTTATTGGGAATGCCGGCGTGTCCGCCTTTTCCTTTCACAACAATCTCAAACCGGTCAACGCTTGCCATGAGCGGACCTTCCTTTATCCCAATGGTGCCGACAGGCAAATCAGGCTTATTGTGCATGCCAAAAATGGCAGAAACATCATCCAGCACGCCTGCTTCTATGACTTTCCTTGCTCCTGCGGCGATTTCTTCCGCTGGCTGAAAGATAAAGCGGACCGTGCCTTTCAGCTCGTCTCTTCTTTTATTCAGCAAAATGGCCGTGCCGATAATGGAAGCTGTATGAAAGTCATGCCCGCACGCATGCATCGCGCCGTCAATCTTAGAGGCAAACGGCAGGTTCGTTTGTTCTTGGATCGGGAGCGCATCAATGTCCGCTCGTATCGCGATCACAGGTCCGTCTGACTGCCCTTTGATTTCCGCAATTACACCTGTTTCTAATTGAGGAACCTCAAGAATCTCTATATGTTCTTCCTCGAGCCAGCGGCGGATTTTTTTTGTCGTTTCAAACTCTTCAAATGAAAGTTCAGGGTGTGCATGAAGGTCACGCCGCATATTGATTAAACGTGTATGAAACGTTTCTTCGGCCATTCTTCTTCTTCTTCCCTTCTATATAAGCTCTGCAGGCTCTCCCACCTGCTTGATAAATCGTTTCGTCCGTTCGTTTTTCGGATGGTCAAACAGTTCTTCAGGCGTTCCCTGCTCGATAATATGGCCGTCTGCCATAAAAATCACTTTATCGGCAACCTCTCTTGCAAATGCCATTTCGTGGGTGACGATGATCATTGTTGTTTGTTTTTCCGCAATCGATTTGATGACCTGAAGCACACCCGCCACGAGCTCTGGGTCAAGCGCCGAAGTCGGTTCATCCAGCAAAATCGCATGCGGATTGACCGCAAGTGCCCGCGCGATGCCGATTCGCTGCTGCTGGCCGCCGGACATTGTGATCGGGTAGCTGTCAGCTTTATGCTCTAAACCGACCTGCTTCAGAATCTCTATCCCAATGCGGTTCGCTTCATCGCGTGATTTTCTTTGAGCCGTGAGTAAAGCCTCCGTAATGTTTTGCAGGGCGGTTTTATTTTTGAACAGATTGTAATTTTGGAAGACCATGGCCGTTTGCTGACGGAGCTGGTATGCTTCCTTGCGTGTAAACTTTTCCGCGTTCAGCTTGGCTTCTCCAATTTCAATGATGCCTTGATTGGGGCGCTCCAGTAGATTCAAGCACCGAAGAAGCGTTGATTTTCCGGAACCGGACGGACCGATGATCGCTACCACTTCTCCGCGTTTTACTTCAAGGTCGATTCCGTCCAGCACGACCAGATCTTTAAACGCTTTGCGAATATTTTTTACTTTTATCAACTGATTTCACCTCTAAGTCCGGTATGGCTTGCTCATGGCGCGTTCAAACAAGTCCTGCAGGATGCTGTAAATGATTGTAAGAACCCAGTAGACAATCGCAACCGCCAAATAGGTTTCAAAATACTTCAGATTTCCAGATGCATACATCTTACCTTGCGCAAACATCTCCATGACACCCAAAGTAAATGCCAATGAGGTTTCTTTTAGGAGGCCTATAAATGTATTACCCGTTGCCGGTATCGCATTTCTGACTGCTTGCGGAAGGATAATTCGTCTGTAAGCCTGAAGTTTCGGCATACCGACAGACAGGCACGCCTCCAGCTGCCCTTCATCAACAGAGTTAAGGGCGGCGCGGAAGATTTCTGCCAAATAGGCGGCGTTTTTTAAACTTAAACCGATAATGGCAGCTGTGAGAGCTGTCATCTTGCTCATCTCCGGAAACAGCTGCGGCAGCCCGTAATAAATTAAGAACAGCTGCACAAGTGTCGGCACGCCCCGGAAAAATGAGATATACAGCTTTGACAGCTGATGAAGCACTGGAATTTTGTTTTTTGTAATGAGTGCGAGAATAAGTCCTCCGATAATCGCAAAAATCATAGCTGCTACAGCCATAAACAATGTAATCGGAAGGGCCTGAATTAAAGTCGGGAATGCAGAGATCATGAATTCCCAATCAATCGTATTCATTCTGGTGGTTCACCGCCGTTTCTTAATGCTTCTGTTCTGCTGTGATATCTTCGTTAAAATATTTTTCTGAAAGCTTTTTAAGTGTTCCGTCTTTGCGCAGTTCATCGAGCGCTTTATTGACTTTTTTACGGGTCTTGTCGTGCGCGTCATCCTTGGCAAATGGGAATGCGACTTGCTCGTACACAATCGGATCTCCGGCAAGCTTCAACGGCAAGCCTGTTTTCTTAATTTGCGCGATCAGCACACTTCGGCTGTTTACGTAAGCGTCCACACGTCCGTATGCGACATCCTTCAGCGTGCCTTCTTGTGTTTCGTATGTTTTGATATTGATTTTTTTGTCAGGATCTTTGCTTTCAAGATTTTTCGCGTGATTTGAACCTAAAACAGCAGCTACTGTCTTTCCTTTTAAATCGTCTGCTGATTTGATGTCGTTGTTGTCTTTTTTGACGACAATCTGTGTTCCTGCATAAGAGTACGGTTCTGTGAAGTTGTACATTTCCTTGCGTTCATCTGTCACCGCTACCTGATTGGAAATGGTGTCAAGCTTGCCTGTTTGAAGCTCTCCCATCAGACCGCTGAATTCGAGCAGCTTCCAGTCCAGTTTCATGTCGATTTTCTTTGCAACAGCTTCCATTACTTCTACATCAAAACCTGTCAGCTTTCCGTCTTCTTTATAAGCGAACGGGTAGCTCTGTCCGGTCGCACCCACATGAAGTACGTTGTCATCCTCTTTACTGCTGCTGTTTCCATTGCCGCAAGCTGATAGCACGGCTAATAACGCAGCAACTAACAGCACAGTCCATTTTTTCATTTTCATTTGATTTTCCCGCCTTTTATCTTTTATAGGTCATGTCGCAGTTGTTTTTTCATATAGACTGTCATATGTCCTTTGCCCAGATCCTTCTCGCCTGCTCGGACATATCCTTTTCTTTCATACATCTCGATCAGCCACGGGTGCTTATCCGCTGTTCCTAGCGATACAAACGGAACCTTTAACGTATCGCGCAGGATGGTCTGCTCAAGCCATTGAAGCAGCTTTGTCCCGACTCCCTTTTGCCCGGTTTCAGGATCAACAGCGAACCACCAGATATGAGGAACGCCATATGGTCCAGGCTGCTGTCCCCAAGGCATTCGTAAGGAGATGGTCGCGATGATCCGCCCGTCTTCTTCCATGACGTAACAGGCGTTTTTTCGGATATTGTTTAAGACCAGATCCATATCCGCTTGGGCCGCGGCAAAACGAATGCCGAGCTTTCGAATCGGTTCATAGGCGCGCCATGTCAGTTCGAGAAGCTGTTCGGCATCACGTTCAGCTGCGAGGCGATATTGCGTCTTCATCGAGCGTTCCTCCTTACTTCGCATAACGGTTTACCGGTTTTTCTAAACCAAAATGCTCTCTCAATGTTGTGCCTTCATATTCGTTTCTGAACACGCCGCGCTCCTGTAAAATCGGAACCACTTTGTCAACGAACAGTTCAATTCCTTCCGGAAGGAGCGGAGGCATGATATTAAATCCGTCACAAGCTTTATGATCCACCCATTCCTGCATCTTGTCGGCAAGCTGTTCCGGCGTTCCGACAAAAATGTGATGGCCTCTGGAGCCTGCAACGTATTTGTAAAGCTCACGTATTGTCATATTGTCTCGTTCAGCCATTTCTTGAACAAGCTTAAATCGGCTCTTCACCGCGTTTGATGCATCCGCGTCAAGCTTTGGCAGCGGCCCGTCAAGCGGATATGCAGACAAATCAATTCCGCCTAAATAATTCTGAAGGATTTGCAGACCGACAGATGGAATGATTAAATCTTGAAGCTCTTGATATTTAGCCCGCGCCTCTTCTTCAGTGTCTGCGATGACCGGAAAAATGCCCGGCATGATCGCGATCTTCTCAGGATCGCGGCCAAACTCGGCTGCCTGCTTTTTAATTGATTGATAAAATTCCTGTGCCGATTCTAAATGGTTTTGCGCCGTAAAAATCACTTCAGCCGTTTTGGCAGCCAGCGCTTTCCCATCCCCTGATGAGCCCGCCTGAATAATGACCGGCTGGCCCTGCGGCGTTCTTGAAACGTTCAGAGGCCCGCGGACTGAGAAATAATCTCCTTTGTGGTTGAGCTCGTGCATTTTTTCTTTATCGAAGAATTCACCTGTTTCTTTATTGCGGATAAAGGCGTCCTCTTCCCATGAATCCCAAAGCCCCTTTACGGCCTCGACAAATTCTTCTGCCCGCTGATAGCGCAAGTGGTGTTCGAGATGCTTTTCCCCGCTGAAATTCAGCGCTGTTGACTCAATGGATGAGGTCACGACATTCCATCCGGCACGGCCGTTGGACAGGTGATCCAGTGAGGCGAACTGTCTGGCAATGTGAAACGGCTCGCTATAAGTAGTAGAAGCTGTCGCTGTCAGGCCAATTCTTGAAGTCACCTGCGCCAAAGCTGAGAGCAAAGTAAATGGCTCAAACCTTGTAAGCACATTCGGATGAGATTTGCTGTCGATTGACAGGCTGTCTGCTAAAAACAGCATATCCAGCTTGCCCCGCTCCGCTGTTCTCGCCAGCTCTTTAAAATAATCCAAGTTCATACTCGCATCCGCAGGCGCGTCCGGATGCCGCCAAGACGCAACATGATGTCCGGTCCCCGCAAGAAAAACTCCTAATTTGATTTGCTTCTTTTTGCTTGTCATGACGTTACTCCTTTTATAATGTTTTTTAGGCTGAAAAGTCCGAAAAATAAACTCCTATATTCCTAGTCGTTTAATATGAATAAATCAAAATGTACATTTGTATTGCGAGTTTGTCAATGAGTTGAGATTAATTTTTTCTATTTAAGCTGAAAAGACCCTTGCGTAACCATAATGGAACGGCATTGGTTCATTCAACTAGTGCAATAACCTCTATATCGGCAAGAAAACTGAATCTGATGAAGCAAAGACTAAGTTTTTATATAAGATTTCGCCATTTCCTTGCCTTTGCTTTCGCTTTTAGCAAACTGCCTATCCATTCAGACGCCGTAACGATCGTATAAAAAAACAGCTGACTCCGGATTCAAACCGGAATCAGCTGATTGATGTGAATTAATTAAGCTCGTGAATACTTTCTTCTGCTTTAGCGGAAAACACTTTAGGCTCCAAACAGTCAAGGTCTTCATGAAATAAATTTACTTTTTGGATTTGCCGATTGTCATAGTGGTGGAAATAGTAGTTTCCCGTGTCGTTACACATCACGGAAGTATATTGCGTATAATGAATTTCGTCTTTTTCCGTTATCACTGCGCCCTTGGGTATCGTCATATTTGCCAAAATTTGAAGAGCGGCTGTTACACCTTTCGTTTCATCGGCCGCCGGCTCTAGGTGTTCTTTCAAATACACAGCTCTGACAAACCGGGAAGGCGGTGTATAGTCCCCCGGCAGGCCTACAGTTCCTAAGCCTTGGCCAAAAGCGGAAAGGGCTAATCCGCCCATCTCTTTGCTCTCTAATTGCTTCGGTCTGATTCCTGTATATTGCTGCAGATTGGTTACATGCCAAATAAAGTCGGGGCTGTTCGTCATGACACCAGGCTGATTGTCATAGACTTTGAGGCCATCTGCTCTCGGTTCTATCGTCAGGCTGCGTCCCGTCCGGTCTGACAATATCCAGTGAAGCGGTAAAACCGTATCCAATAGATCTAATTTTTTCTCTACAATCGTTAAAGATCGAATCTTTTCTTTCACGTCATCCAAAGACTGACAGACTGACAGCGCCCATGTCACAAACTCATGCGGGGCAATGTGTACGGTGTCTTCCCGTATCGTTTTTTCGTACTCCGCATAGCCCGGAAAATAAAGTGCAGCACACGATAAACCGTTTTCATTAACGCCGTCTGCAAATAAAATATTACCAAGTTTTCTCCCCATACCGATAAAAGCGTACTGTGTCTGATGGGCCTTTCCGTCAGCTTCACTACTCCAACTGTAACGGCGCGGATAGAGAATCACCTCTGTCCCCAGCTGAAATGCAAAATCCATTGTTCTCGCTAATACATGTTTACGGTCAGCAGTTTCCAATGTAAGACTTGTGCACATCTGATCAGTCCCCTTTTCAATTCAGATTAATATCATACATATTGTGAACGAATTGGTTTTATCAGCATAACGAAAGTCAAATCAATTCGTCAAAGAATTGACATTATATCAATAAAACGAAAAAATCCAGCCTTTAAAAGGCTGGATTTTTTATTTAGCCAAAACAAGCTCGTGAATCGCATGCGCAACGCCATGTTCATTATTGGAGCGCGTTTGAAAGTTTGCGGCCTCAAGCACTTCCGGAATGGCGTTTGCCATGGCAACGCCGCAGCCGGCCCATTCGATCATTGTCAGATCGTTGCCGTTGTCGCCTATGCTCATGACTTCAGCCTGCTCGATTCCGAGCAGATTCGCCAGCTGACGCACAGCGTTTCCTTTGCTTGCTTCCGGATGCAGAATTTCGTAAAAGAAAGGAGCGCTTCTGACCATCGTATACTTTTCTCTCACGTCTTTCGGTATCGATGTAATGACGCGGCTTAAGTGCTCTGGTTTATCAATAAACATCACTTTCGGAATGAGAATGTCTTTAGGCATCTCCTCAATCTTGCGGTAATGAAGCGGCACCTGTGTCACGTACGACTCATATACGGTAAATTCGCTGATATCACGGTTAGGCGTATACAGGTTGGCTGAGTCGAAGAAGTGCATCGGTGTCTTCAGCTCTAAGCTCAGATCATATAATGATGCCAAATCATCATATCCTAGAGACAATTCCGTCACCACTTCTTTTGTATGCGTATTTTGAACAAGCGCCCCATTATAGGCAATGACATAGTCGCCTTCCTCAATTAAATTGAGTTCATCTAAGTATCTCCTAACACCTCCGATAGGCCGGCCGGTGCAAAGGACTATTTTTACCCCTTCCGCTTTTGCGGCATGCAGTGCGTCGCGGACTTCCGCCGTCACTTCATGATGATCATTTAAAAGTGTTCCGTCCATATCAATTGCTATTAATTTGTACATCCTGCATCTCCTTCGTGTCGTTTTCAGGCTATAGTCCCATCATATCGTTTTTTCTTTTTGATATTCAACTGAAAGCGATGATTTTCTCCTGTTTCTGTTTAGACGTCTGCCTTGTCTCCGTATCCGCGTGCGCGGCTTTCGCTTTGGTTCTGCACCCTTTTCGCCGCTTTCTGCTTGTTTCTGTTTCATCAGCAGGAAGCCGGCAGCTAAAAATGGAATACCCGTGATATTTAAGATTGCAAGCTTCACACCCGCCGCCGTCAAAAAATATGCCCATGAAGATGAAGGATTCCGTCTGATCATCACATAAGCAGCCATTTCCAGAACAATCATGACCGCATGAAGCACTAAACAATAGATAAGCAATGCAATCACAAAAAACAGAACATAATTCACCATGGCGCCCGAGTACATCATAGAACGCAGCATTTGCATAAACGATAACGACTGCATTGTTCCGTTTATGACATTCGGATTGTAGATCGTATAGTCACTAAATACATGTTTGATTTTGAGAAAAGCCCATAATACCAACAACCACTGAATGATATGTAAAATAAGGCCTGTTAACACCAGTCTTTCCGCTTTTTTATTTCTCATGTTTCTCCTCCTTGCCTGCCTTTGGCTCGATTCTTGTCATCGTTTTTTCCTGACCATTTTGCTCCCATATCAACGTCCCGTCTTTCCCTCTTTTCAGTTTGCTTTTGAGCGGATAATAGGAGCCAAGGTACTGGATCTCAATGGAACCGTCAGCGCTTTGAGATATCACCTTGTATTCCATAAAGGGCAACTGCACCTCTCCTCTCCCTTCAATCACCTCCGTCTCCAGCACCTTGTCTTTGGTAAATGTGACCGTTGCTGATTTCACGCCATCCATGGGACCGGGGATAATGCCCTCATCCCAAGTTCCGTAATAAAACGGCGTCTCGTCTTTTGGCTTTTGGCAGCCCGAAATGATGAGACATACAGCAGACAGGAACACAATAACAGGTCCTTTTCTGCTCAGCGTCATCACCGTCCTTTCTTACTTTTTTAGGCGAATGCCGTGGCACTGTGCCAATGACTACATAGATTATAAGGAATTCACCCACATTTCTTTTTAAGGAGATTGATTACATGAACCCTTATCAATATTACAGCCCGCAGCTCCCTCAGCAGGAACCCTACTATAGCCAATATGAATACAATCCATATCCGCAGCAGGATGTATACCAGCCATACCAGACGGACAGACAGCCGGCATTGGAAAGAAGAATCGCTGCTCTTGAACGGCAAAACGAACAGCAGACAAGAGAATTAACCCGTCTGTCGAATGAGGATCGCCGTCAAAACCGGGAAATTGCAAGATTGGCCGATCAGGTCAATCAGCTAAGCCAGACTGTTGAACGCCATACACGCCGCTTAAATCGTCTCAATCAGCGCCTCCGCGCCGTAGAAAACAGATTAAACATCCCATTTACTGCGGGCGAAGGCGGTTTCTGAAGCAAGAAAAGAAAAAAGCGGAATACGATTCTCCAGATTTCGGAGTTTCGTTTTCCGCTATTCTTATGTGCAGAGCGGGACATTTACATAAAAAGGGTTTTTACAAGTATACAATCTTTGCCGATTTCATTCAAAGATAGAGGGGGTAAGGAAAATAATTGTAGTTCCCCTTTTGCAGAATTTCTTTTGGTTAGGGTCGCATGATAATACCGACAAATGTCAATTGAACATACGGAGGGGTCATTTATGCACAATACGCAACACAGCCTGCAGCAGCTGAACCAGTGCCGCCAGACAGCTCAGCAGCTTATTCAGCAAACACAGCAAAGCAGCAACCAATATCGTCAAATGCTTCATCAGGAGCAGCAAAACATTCAAATGCTGCAACAGATTCTAAACCACGAACAACAAGCTGCACATACCATTCAGCAAGCGCTGCACGGACACGACATGGCCATTCAAAAGTGCCAGCAGGTTGTCAACATGTGCAACCAAATGCAACAAGAAATCACTGGACAATCAAGCGTGATGAATACGAATGTGTCTACACTTCCATTCGGCCAAAACACACCATTCCAGCAGCATACCTATCAGCAGTAGCATATAAAAAGCTCAACACAATGTTTAGTGTTGAGCTTTTTTCTTACCGTTCTTTGCGAATATGTATATCTTGAATAGACTGTTTCGGCGCATGAAATCTGCTCTCGGCCTCACTTCTTGCCTCAGCAAAGGCCCGTGCCTCCACATTGTCTTTGTAGACATCCAGCTGAATCAGATACAGCGGACGCACTTTAAAACCGTGAATAATCGTCACAGCCCACAACGGGAGCACAATAAGCAATCCGGGCGGATCAGGCAGCACGAAAGCAAACGCAAATACGAAAAAATAAATGATTCCGTACATGATCCACTTTTTATTTCTAACCTTGATGCCAATAAATAAAAAGGCAAAAAAACTGGTAATGGCAAAAGGCATGAAAATAAACAGCATCCACCAGCTATGAAGCCATTCCCATGCGGCACCTCTTTTTGTGATTTCCATATTTTCCTCCTCCTATTTACCTATAATAATCGATTAAGAATACCGCGTCACTTGTATAACAAAAACTTTCTCCTATTAAAATAGTGATAGACGGGGCACAGGTTTCTTGCTATATTATTAATTGATAATGATAATCATTACTAATGGATCAAAATACATATTGGAGGGTTCTTGATGAAAAAGAACACATTGCTCGTGGGCATGCTGGTGCTGCTCCTCATGTTTGTCAGTGCTTGCAGCGGCACGGCTTCGAAAGGAAGCTCAGGTGATTCAGCTTCCGAAAAGACAGAAATGAGAACATACAAATCAACAAAAGGGAACGTCAACATTCCTGCACATCCGAAACGCATCGTCACTGATTTTTATGCCGGGGAATTGCTGTCTGTCGGGGCAAATGTGGTCGGCTCGGGCTCATGGTCATTTGATAATCCATTTTTAAAATCAAAGCTGAAAGATGTAAAGGATGTCGGTGATCCGATCAGCGTTGAGAAAGTCATGGAGCTTCAGCCTGACTTAATTGTTGTCATGAATGAAGAGAATGTCGATAAATTAAAGAAAATCGCTCCAACCGTTGTCGTTCCTTATAACACCGCGAAAAACGTCGAAGATACCGTTGCAATGTTCGGAGATATTGCGGGTGCCAAGGATAAAGCAAAAGCATTTATGGCTGACTTTAACAAAAAAGCGGAAGCAGCCAAAAAGAAAATAGCCGGCGTCATCGACAAAGATGCGACCTTCGGCATTTATGAAAACACGGACAAGGGCGAATTCTGGGTCTTCAATGACAATGGCGGACGCGGCGGCCAAGCTGTATACAATGCGCTTGGGTTAAAAGCGCCTGAAAAAATTGAACAAGATGTCATCAAAAAAGGAGAGATGAAACAGCTCTCTCAAGAGGTCATTCCTGAGTATGCCGCAGATTATATGTTCATTACGGACTACAATCCGAAAGGCGAAAGCAAAACACTCGACAAGCTGGAGGACTCCTCCATTTGGAAAAACCTAGACGCTGTGAAACATAATCGCGTGTTTATCAATGACTTTGACACGTTCTACCCGTACGATCCGATTTCTGTCAGCAAACAGGTGGATATCATCACCGACATGCTGATCAAACGGGCCGAAGAAAATAAAAAATAAAGAAAATGGCACAGTTATGACACTGTGCCGTTTTTTATGATTCACTTTAATGCTGACTGTACGGAGTGCGGCATATCTTCAAACCTGACTTCTTCCCAAGTCTCGACATACTTTCCTTTTGCCTTCACCTTCAAATACGCGTTCTTCCGAAGGTCTTTACCGGCGAAAAAGGTCACTTCTTCTTTTTTTCCGGATGCATGATATCCGTCTAATGTATACTCAGTACCGCCTGGGCTAAGATGTTTGCCATCTCGATCAATCTGCACATAGACATCTTGCTGGTGAATAAACGGATTAAATCTGTCTGTAACATCGTTATGAAAAAAGAGAAGCCCGCATAATACGGCAGCAGCCGCCAAGACGGCCAGGATTGCCATTGCTTTTTTCATCTTTGCACTCCCCTTACTTGTTCATTTTTTTCAAATAGCTTGACCGCACCGCGAGGAAGAACAGAAGCTGAAAAAGGAAAAACCCTCCGATGGTGAGACTGAGCGGTCCCGCTACAACGGAATAGCCATCCACGGCCAATGTTCTCAAGGCAAACAGCGTATGCATGACAGCAATGACAAATGGAAAGAAAAAGAGAATCGCCAATTGTATCGTCACGCTTTGTGACATCTCACGCTCACTCAAACCGATTTTGGCCAGCGAACGGTAACGCTCCCGATCTTCTTCTAAATCGGTGAACAGCCTGAAATATAAGAAACTTGCTGCCGCGATAAAGAAGACGATCGCGATAAACAGGCCGATGAATAAACTTAAGCTCGGCAGCTGCACCGTATCATAGTAAGTTCCGGCTTTTGCCATAAAATCAGAATGCACGTCGATATAATTGCCGTAAATCTCATTTTTCAAGGATTGGCTGAACCCAAGACTGTCTTTCCAATGATCATACCTGTAGCCGTATAATGTCGCTTTATCACCGAGTGATTTGAGCTGATCAAAGGTTTTATCGTTCACCGCGATGATGGCATTTAATGAAATCAGCGGTTTTTTGACTTCTTTTACCGACAGTTTTTGGTCAGACGGCTTGCCTTTTTGGTTCAGCAGCTTCAGCTGATCCGGCGCTTCGTTTTTGAAATTGCGGTCATACGTACCCGGGAAAAAGACAGCCTCATCATTTTTCAGGCCGTTCAGCTTGACATGGAAGTATTTTGATACATCCGATTCGCTGATCATGTAAACAGGGGGAACCGTTTCTCCTTCCTGATAGCGAACATAAGAAACATCTATTTCGTCTTTCTTATACGTAAAGCCGTGTGTTTTCAGTTCATGGTCAATTTTTTTCAAATGAGTCTGTTCTTTTGGATTGCCGCTGTAAGATATATACTCCATCTCATAAGCGGACTCTTCCGCCCCGACGGTCGATTTGTACATCACGAGCACGCCCGTAGCCGTAAACGCAACCGCGGAAATCATGCTGACAATAAAGAACAGGCGGGCGTTGTCTTTTAAACGATAGACAAGGTCAGAAACCCAAATGATATTTTTCCCGCGCAGATAAAAGGTTTTCCACTTCTTCAGCGCGCGCAGAATCCAGATGCTGCTTTGGCTGAAAAAGAAATACGTTCCGATGACGGTGAGCAGTAAAATGATAAACGGTTCGGTCCCGTGGACATTGCCTTTAAGGACCATGCCGTACCCGCCGCACAGACAGGCGATGCCGAATAAGGACAGTAGCACGGACGGCTTTGGCTCCGGCTTAATCTTGTCAGTGCCCTTTATTAATTTGATAACCGTATTTGATCTGACAAAAAGGATCGTAAACTGCGATAAAAGGAAAAATAAGAGCAGAAATCCGCCAGCCGTAATACCGAGCGCTTTCCAAGGCATATACAAAGGCAGCGCGTCCATTTCTAAAATATAAGCGCCGACCGTAAAGAACGTCTTTGAAAAAATGAGTCCTCCGATAATGCCGGCTGCAATTGACATGACGCCGATGATCACATTTTCCGCAGTAATGAGCTTTCTTAGCTGCCCCGGCGTGATGCCCTGCATGAGCAGGATGCCGAATTCTTTATTTCTCGATTTCAAAAATGCATTAACCGAATACAGAACAAATAAGAAAGAAAAAACAAAGATCATCCATTCCGCGGCGGTTAATCCTTTTTTGGCGATATTATTCAGGTAGCCTTCCTTTAATGCCGGATGAAACAGGAACATCGCAAAGGTAAAGAAAATCAAAACGGAAAAGGCGCTGCTTAAAAAGAATGCAAGATAGGCCCTTTTGTTTCTGGTGACGTTTTTATAAGCGAACTGAAGAAAGGTCATTTGCGTTTCCCCCCAGCATAGACAGCACATCAAGAATTTGTTCATAAAATACTTGGCGGTTTTCCCCGCGGTAAATCTCATTAAACAGTTCGCCGTCTTTTATAAAGATGACGCGGCGGCAGTAGCTTGCCGCAACAGGATCGTGGGTCACCATCAAAGCCGTGACATGATCATCCTGATTCAGGCTCTGCATCGTTTCCATGACGTCTTT
This sequence comes from Bacillus sp. FSL K6-1012, assembly GCF_037964915.1. Lineage (NCBI taxonomy): Bacteria > Bacillati > Bacillota > Bacilli > Caryophanales > Bacillaceae > Bacillus > Bacillus sp. FSL K6-1012. The sequence goes on from NZ_CP150175.1 coordinate 4,123,340, forward strand.
TGACGCTTTGGAATCAAGGTTTCCCGTCGGTTCATCGGCCAGGATGAGTGACGGCTTATGAATGACCGCTCTTGCGATGGCGGCCCGCTGGCGCTGGCCTCCGGACACTTCAAACGTCCGTTTGTTGAGCAGGTCTTCGATTCCAAGCTTTTCCGCGATGCCTTGCAGTTTTTCTTCCATTACAGACGGCGCTTCTTTTTCAAGCGTTAACGGCAGCATGATATTTTCACCGATCGTCAGCGTGTCCAGAAGGTTGAAATCCTGAAACACAAATCCGAGCTGCTTTCGGCGGAAATGAGCGAGCTTTGTCCGCTTCAGGCGATGCGGGTTTTCTCCGTGAATCAGGATATCGCCTGAATCCGGACGGTCGATCGTTGAAATGATATTCAAAAGGGTTGTTTTTCCGGAGCCGGACGGTCCCATCACCGCCGTGAACTCGCCTTCTTCTATAGAAAATGAAATTTGCTTTAAGGCTTGATAGGACACTTGTCCTTTATAGGTTTTATTTATATGTTTGACTTCAAGCATATTCGCCATGAAAATCCTCCTTATGGTTTTATTCTTGTTGGTCTGGGCTGCTTTCATGTAGTATCGGGGCGTTCGACATAAAAATTCCCCTTGACATAAATCCATGTTATCAAGGGGAAACAAAACGAGCTATGTTGTTTTCTTAACGCAGCCTTACATTTTTGTAAGAAATGAAAATCGAACCGATGTCCCTTTACCGGGAGACGAGCTGATGTCCACCGTATGATTGAGCTTGTCCGTAATTTCTTTGACGAGATGGAGGCCGATTCCCGTAGATTCTTGGAAACGCCGCCCGTTTTCACCGGTATAATAAGGGTCAAACACCCGCTTGATGTCTTGCGAGGGAATGCCAAAACCGTAATCTTTGACTTCAAGCACCGTCCTGTCTTCATCGCGGGAGACATTCAGCTCAAGTCTGTCACTCTTGCCCGCTGAATACTTGACCGCATTTGTGACCACTTGGCTGATCGCAAATTTAAGCCATTTTGCATCGGTGTAAATCTTATGATCATCGCAAATGTTCATTTTCGGATAAACGCGGTATTGAATAAAAAATCGTTTATAGCTTTGAATGACTGATTGGAGAAGCTCGGACAGGGAAACCGCTTCGATTTTAAAATCCCGTTCAAACAGGTCGAGCCTTGAAGAATAAAGAAGCGTCTCCAGCCCGAATTCAATCTGCCGGACTTCTTTTTTGATTTGTTCAAAAACGGGCTCATCCTCTTCCTGAATGATTAAATTAATGACCGACAGCGGCGTCTTTACTTGGTGCACCCATTGATTCATATACGTCACGCGCGCGTCAAGCTTGGCTTCGGTCTCATGAAGCTTCTGGTGCTGCAGCCGGATCAGCTCCATCTGCTTTTCATACAGCTCTGAACAAAACACTGAAGAACCGAGATACGGGATGTCCGTCCCTTCCTGTCCTGAACTGAGCCAATGATACACGCCGCGGTCTTTGTACCAGCGATAGGCAAGATAACCCGCCAAAATAAGAAGCTGCACGCCCAATATGTAAAACAAGTGAGAAAAAGAATGAAGACCCGCAAACCAGTAATAAAAGAAGACAAACAGCCCTTGAAGGAGAAAAAGCAGAATCAGCACTGCATGAGACCGGAGAAACAGCTTCATGACTGCGCCCTCAGCTGGTAGCCTTCGCCCCGCACCGATTCAATCGAAACAGGCGCATTCAGCTCCCGCAGTTTTTTTCTGAGCCGCGTGATATACACGTTAAGTGTATTATCATCGACGAAAATGTCGGTGTCCCACGTTTTTTCCATGAGCCTGTCTCTTCCCGTCACCTTTTCTCCCCGCTCCAGCAGCACTTCCAAAAGCTTACTTTCTTTTTTAGAAAGCTCGCTTTTTTCGTCATGAAAGCGCAGTTCAAACCGTTCCACAAAGAGCTGCACGCCGGCATATTCAACCACTTTCTCCCACTGTTTTGCGGCGTACTCTCCGTATGCCCTGCGGATCTGGCTTTTGATTTTCGCCAGCACAATATCGTAGGAAAACGGTTTTTCGATATAATCGTCTCCGCCGTTTTCAATCGCCATCACCTGATCCATTTCCCCGTTTCTGGCTGAAATGAAAATGATCGGGCTTGTGGAGTGCTGGCGGATCTGGCGGCACCAATAATAGCCGTCATAGGACGGCAGGTTGATATCAAGCAGCACCACATCAGGCTTTTCTCGCAAAAAGACATCAAGAACAGCCGTGAAATCCGCGGCGACCACGGTTTGGTATCCGTATTTTTCAAGATAATTCTGCAATAGTCCGCGAATGTCTTCACTGTCTTCTACAATCATGATTTTATTCAAACTGAACCACTCCCGTTTCTTACACTGCTGCCATCATCATAATCGTTTCGGGGGTACGGACGCAACACCGCACAAAAAAACCGCCATCTCGGCGGTTTCAGGTCTCTTCAGCCGACCTGCTGCTTAGCTGCTTTACCGGCTGATCCGAACTCTCTCATTTTGCTTCGCACTGTCTCTTCCACGGCTCCAATGCCGGGTGTCATATAGCCGCGCGGTTCGTACAGATCGCTGTTTTCCTGAAACATGCGGCGTGTTTCGTTTGTCCAGGCTACCATACATTCCGTATTGATATTGATCTTCGCGTGGCCGAGCGTGATGGCTTTTTTGATCTGATTCTGCGGAATCCCGGATGCCCCGTGAAGAACGAGGGGAATATCAGTCATGCGGGAGATAGCCTCCATTTCCTTAAATCCGAGATTCGGCTCACCCTGATATTTGCCGTGTACAGAGCCGAGGGCAGCGGCTAGCGCGTCGATATTGGTTTCTTTGACGATCCGCTCACATTCCGTGATATCGGCATAGCGGACCCCGCCGACCAGCCCGTCTTCCATTCCTCCGACCGTGCCGACTTCGGCTTCTACTGACACGCCGTGCTTTGCGGCATAATCGGTGACTTCTTTTGTCATCGCGATATTCTCGTCAATCGGCTGATGAGAGCCGTCAATCATCACTGAGCTGAATCCGGCATCAATGGCCTGTCTGCAGCGTTCCGCACTGCTTCCGTGATCAAGATGAAGCACCACGGGAACGGTAATCGCCATTTCCTCCATTAACGCGCCGACCATGGCGGCAATCGTTTTAAATCCGCCTAAATAGTCGACAAGGCGATCGGAAGCCGCGGCGATGACTGGTGATTGCTCCTTTTGCGCCGCTTGCAAAATCGCCTTCGTCCACTGCAAACCGTTGATATTAAACTGGCCAATCGCATATTGCTCCCGCTTTGCATCTTCAAGAAGCTCTTTCATCGATACAAAAGCCATGTTCACCCCTCCTTTATCCGTTACATGTTGAAGTATTTCGATACGACATCAACCGTTGTTTTTTTCGCTGTTTGAATGGCTTCCTCAGCACTTAGCTTATAGTATTCAGGCCGGAACAGCTCAACGGATACCACATCAGAGAAGCCGATTTCCTTGAGGGCTGATAAGTGGGCATCCAAGTCAATCGCCCCTTGGCCGGGCCATACGCGATCTTCATCCGTTAAAAAGCCGATTGGGAAATCTTCCGTATCGTCAATATGATAAATAAAGATTTTCTTCCCGTCCGCCTGCTTTAAGCTTTCAATATTTGATCCCATCGCATGGAAATGGAAGCTGTCAAAGACAAGCCCGACATTGTCGCGGCTGACAGTATTGATGATGTCATATGCCTGTTCAAATGTATTGACTGTACATTGCGGATGGCCGACAAACTCAAGGGCGATTTTTACGCCGTACGGTTCGGCGATATCAGAAAGCTCAGTCAGCACCTCTACACAGCTCTTTTTGATCTCTTCTTTTAAGATTTTCTGCTCCGTCACAAGCGGAACGGCCACCACATATTTCACACCGAGGGTTTTGCAGGTTTCCATCATGCCCTTAAATTCAGCAATGATCTCCTGATAGCCCTTTTCATCACGGTTATTGAAGAAAACGAGTGCGTTTAAGGCAAGCGGTTTAATGTGATGGGTTTGAAAGTATTCCGCAAGATCGGCCAATGAATGGTCTTTTAAGTACTCCGGCAGCTTATCCATTGTGCGGATTTCAATATAATCATAGCCATGCTTTTCGCATAGCTCTACATCCTGTTTAAGATTTGAGTTTTCTAATGTTGTTGCTTCATTAAAACAAAGTTTCATGTCAGACTCCCCCATCTGCGTTTTAGATATGAAGGGAGTTCGGCAGGAAGGCTGTTCGCCATATCCCGCCGAACTCCATGCTCAGCTTATGCCAGACCTAATTCTTCTTTCATTTTTTCAAGCATAAATCGGCTTGATTCATCCGCTCTTTCGTCGACCCAAGCAAACACGGCATTCGTCGCAATTCCGTCGAACTTCATCTCTCTCAGTTTTCTGAAAATCGTATCAAAATCAACCTCGCCTTGACCAATGTCCAAATGCTGGTGAACCGTTACTTTCGCGTCAGGCGGATTGACGATGTAGCGCAGACCGTGAGCCGCTTTATGATTAAAGGTATCTGCAAATAAAACATGTGTGAGACGGTCGCCGGCTTCGTCAAACATTGTCGCGATATCGCCTTTTCCGTCATCGTAGAAGAACGTATGCGCAGTCGAGTAGACAAGGTTGATCCAGTCCTTGTCGAGCGCGCGGATCATATCCATCGCACCTTTGTGCGTTTCGATAAAATCGTACGGATGGGCTTGAAGATTGAGTTTAATGCCTTCTTTTTCAAAGACTGGCAGAAGTTCATCCATAGATTTGATAAATTTTTCTTCGCTTGTTAAAGGATCATATTTTGAACCGCTGAATTCACTGTTCATCAAATCCACTTCAAGTTCAACCGCAATTTCGATTGCCCTTTTCCAGTTGCGCACCGCAGCCTGGCGGCGGTCTTCTTCAGGACCCGCCCAGTGGTAAAGCGGAAGGAGTGATGAAAGCTTAACACCTGTATCCCTTAAAAGCCGTTTTAATTGTTTGATCTTTGCTGAATCGACTTTCGGATATTTATAGAATGGACAAAAATCCTCGCGCGGCGAAAGTTCAATATATTCATAGCCAAGCTCCGCCGTTTTATAGACCATTTCCTCCAACGTTAAATCATCTCGATACATCGATGGATCCAATGCTAATTTCATTTTTTTCACTCCTCCATATTCCTAGTTTTCCACTGTTGTAAAGGATTGATAGAATTCCGGTTTTTCCTTCAAATCAACCTTTTCTTTTTGTCCAGATTCCTGGGCCTTTACACACGCGTCAGTCGTAACGGCAGCAATATAGCCGTCCCAAGCCGTCGGCCCGCTGACTTCGCCTTTTTTCTGGATCGAATCAATGAAGTCTTGGATTTCCACATCGTACGCATCCACAAAGCGTCTCTGCCAATCCATCAGAATATTTGTGCTGAATTTGCCTTCTTTTCTCATGCTGATGCTTGATGGTTCAGGAAGCTTGATGATGCCGTCTTCTCCGACGATCTCACATTGAATGTCATAACCGTATTTACAGTTCACATAGATTTCAGCATTGATGACGATACCGCCTTTTGTTTCAATGACTACGATTTGCGGATCTTTTAAGTGCGGCAGGACATTTTTTGATTTTTTCGGATAGATAACTTGAACGGACTCGTAGTCATCATTGACGAGCCAGTGCAGCACATCAATTTCATGAACAAGTGTATCGACAACGGCCATATCCGTTGTATAGTTATCAGCTACACTTGGGTTGCGGTGCGCGCAGTGAATCATAAGCGGCTCGCCGATGACATTGTTGTCGAGCGCTTCCTTCAGCTGTACGTAACCGCTGTCATAACGGCGCATAAAGCCGACTTGAACAAGGCGTTTCCCCGTTTTCATTTCCTCTTCGACGATGCGCATGCATCCTTCAGCAGTTGTCGCAAGCGGCTTTTCACAAAATACATATTTCTGGGCTTTAATCGCTTTCAACACACTCGATTCGTGCGCAGGCCCCCAGCTTGTCACTAGGACAGCGTCTACATTTTCATCTGCCAGAAGGCTGTCATCATCAGGATATACTGCTGCGTTTAATTGGTAGTGCTCGACGACGTTCTGTGCGGCTTCTTGATTCACATCCGTTACAGCTACAATTTCTGCGCCGGACAGTTTGTTTGTGATGCGGTTAATATGTTCTTTTCCGATTGCTCCAGTTCCAATAACACCAATACGTAAACTCATTGACAGCCACTCCCTCTGTTTGTTACATCATTTTGCTTTCAGTTTCTTGCTTTACTTGGCTCCGAGGAGATCCGTAGAGTTCCTCTTGAATTTGTTCAAGCGACTTGCCAGATGTATTCGGCGCGAAAAGAAGCCCGATCATCATGCTGGCCGTCACACACCCGAGGAGAATTGCGGCCATCGTTCCAACGCCGAAATGGGTGATAATCATTGGGACAAACAGACTCCAAATCCCTATTGAGATACGAACAAGGAAAAACATCAGTCCTTGTGCGGAAGCACGGTATTGAGTAGGAAAAATTTCGCTGGCCCATAATTGATAATTCGCTTGCTGGCCGGCTCCGTTATTGATCCCCATCACCACGATAAACAGAAGCAGGACCGGCAGTCCTTCAACCGGGAGCAGAAACAGCGTCCAGCCGATGACGGCCATAAAAGCAGCGATTCCAAAAACCGTTTTTCTATATTGATCTGCAAAGGGCATAAAGATCAGAGCGACCCCAAGGCCGGTAAAGATAAACAGGCCCATTTGCAAAAGATTTGCCATGTTGGCAGATACCCCGCCGACCTGCTGATAAATGTAAGGCATAAAGAAGCCCATAACGCCGGCGGCTAAGTTCCAAACCAAGTACACACCCATTAAAAACAGGATGCTTTTTACATACTTAGGCTTGAGCAAATCAAAATACGAGGTTTTGTGTAATACAGCCGGCTTCTCTGCCGCCTGTGTGTCTGCGGGCTTATTTTTCTGCTGCCACGCGTCTGACTCAGGAAGCCTGATTCTGAGGACGTACGTAATAAGAGCAATGACAAGCAGATGGGCAAATACGATTTTATTTCCCAACAGACCTAAATCACCGACCAACACAGAGAGAAGCAGAACAGCGACTGCCCCTGCGGCCCACGCAGCCTGTGCCACCCCGCAGTGGCGGGCCCGGTTTTTCTTAGGCGCGTTTTCCGCGATGATCGTCCATGAGGCGGTGATATCAGCGCCAACTGATAGCCCGATAATCATGTAACCGCTTAACAGCATGGGAAAGTTAACACTAAACAGGACGAAACAAATCCCCAGCGCATAAATCAGCATGCTGTTCGTATAAACAGCTTTTCGCCCGACTTTATCCGCCAAAAATCCCCCAAGCAAAGCACCGACAGCGGCAGAGATGGCATTCGCACTCAATGCGCCGAGCAATCCGATTTGGGTATCTGACAGCTTCAGGTAACTGACCCATAACGATAAACCAGCAGATCCAGCCACAATCGAACCGGCATCTATATAGTTAGCCAATGCTGCCGCGATTGTCCGTTTATTGAAGGCCGAATCTGCATTGGTATGGCCCATATATTCAGTCCCCATTACGCCAGATCCAGCAACTGCTCATCAATATAGTTTCTCGCGATCAATGCATACTCAAGCGGGTTTGCGACATCGGGGTCCTGTTCAGCTTCAATGACAATCCATCCGGAATAATTGTGCTTTAACAGCAGCTGATATACGTCTCTAAAATCAATGCAGCCGTCACCGGGAACCGTAAACATGCCTTGTAAAAACGATTGCTGAAACGATTTCCCTTCGAGTTTGCATTGTTCCATAACGTTCAGACGGGCATCCTTAAAATGGACATGTTTAATGCGATCGATATGCTTTTTCAGCATGCCCATGTAGTCGCCGTCAGAAATATACGCATGACCCGTATCGTAGAGGAGGTGCACATGTGCAGGGTCTGTTCCCTCCATCAGGCGGTCCACTTCAGCCGCTGTTTGGACGCCGGTGCCGAGATGGTGATGATATACCAGCTTTAAGCCATGCTGATCGGCAATTTTCCCAAGATGATTTAATCCTTCACAAAGCCGTTCCCATTCCTCATCAGTAAAATGCGGTTTCTCTGTGAACACGTTTTTCTCCAGACTTTGCACGCTGTAGGTTTGTTCAGAGACAACTGCAACATCCGCATTGACTTGCTGCAAATACTCACAATGCAGGGTAAATGCCTTCGCCGCTTCACCAAGTCCGTCACGCAAAATAAAACTGCTGAACCATTTTCCCGCAATGCGTAAATTCCGAAGCTTAAGCTCTTTATTAAGAATGGAAGGCTCGGGGAAAAAGCCCCCGACTTCCGTACCTTGAAAACGCGCGACAACTATATCACTTAACAAATGCTGAAGTGTATTTCCCGCTCCGATTTCAGGCATATCATCATTCCGCCACCCAATGGGAGCGATCCCCCACAGGATTTCATGTTTGCCCATCATGATGCCTCCCCTCTAATACTGCTTTGCAGATTCGAGCATTTTCTCTTTTGCTTCATATGCTTTTTGAACGCTTTCTTGTTCAGATACTTCAGCCACTCCGACATGCCACCAGCTGTCATAGCCGTCAGTCATTGTTTTTGGCAGCACTTTCATTTCAATCAACGTTGATACGTCTTGTTTCTTCGCATCCTCTAACGCCGCTTTTAACTCTTCTACTGTGTTAGCACGGTACGTTTTCGCGCCATAACCCTCAGCGACTTTCGCGTAATCGACATTCAAGATTTGGTTGTCATCTGTGCGGAACTCACAGTAGTAGCTGCCGCTTCCGTGGTCCATTTGCAGGTTGTTGATACATCCGAATCCTGAGTTGTCAAAAAGCAGCACATTGATCTTCTTGTTATACTGAATCGCTGTGATCAGTTCGGAATGAAGCATCAGGAAGCTGCCGTCTCCGACAATCGTATACACTTCTCTGTCTGGGTGAGCCAATTTAAGCCCCAGTGTGCCGGACACTTCATAGCCCATGCAGGAATATCCGTACTCCAGGTGATACGTATTCGGGACATTGGAGTGCCACAAACGCTGCAAATCTCCCGGAAGAGAGCCTGCCGAACAGATAATCACACTGTCTTCAGGAATGGTCTCGTTAATCGTCAGCAATGCCGTTGTTTGCGGAAGCTCGGTATTCAACGCGTCAGCGTACTCGTTTAGAATCTCTTGAGAGAAATGATGTTTGATTTCCGGATCAAATGCTTCCCGCTTAAATGTCACTTTGCTGAGGCGGTCGCGTTCAGCGAGCCATTCGTCCTTCAGCTCCTTGATCGTTGAACCGAATTCACTCCTATAGCCTTCAAGCAGGCCGTGCAGTTTGCCAAGCGTCACTTTCGCATCCGCCACCACTTGGAACGCATCGAGTTTATACGCCTGCATTCGGCTGACATTGATGTTCAGAAACTTCGCTTTATCAAAATCAAAAGCGGTCTTAGAGGATGTCGCAAAATCCGTATATCTTGTGCCGATACCGATAATCAAATCTGCTTGGCGGGCCGCCTTATTTGCCGCGAGGGTTCCTGTGATGCCCATTCCGCCCAAGTTGTTCGGAAAATCAGCTTCCACAGTCGATTTGCCTGCCTGTGTTTCAACCAGCGGAATGTCATAGGCCTCAGATATGGCTATTAATTCATCGCGCGCACCGGAATATTTCGCGCCTCCGCCTACGAGGATCACAGGTTTTTTGCTGGCTTTGATCAGCTCCGCCGCACCTAGAAGTTCACGCTCGCTCGGCTGCATGCGATCAATATAGTGAACCCGTTTGACGAAGAAACTTTCATCGAAATCGTACGCTTCGCCTTCCACATCCTGAGAAATGCAAATGGTCGCCGGACCCGCTTTTGCCGGATCAGTCATGACTTCAAAAGCGCGAAGCAAGCTGCTCATCAGCTGCTCAGGGCGTGTAACGCGATCCCAGTATCTCGATACAGGCTTCAATGCATCGTTTGTTGTAACCGCCGCACTGTACTCTTGCTCCATTTGCTGCAGTACAGGGTCGGGCTGTCTTGTCGCAAATGTATCTGCCGGAATGAAGAGAACAGGAATATTATTTGCCAATGCAGTGCCGGCTGCCGCCACTAAGTTGGCCGCTCCCGGTCCGACAGATGTTGAGACCGCGTAAATTTTTCTTCTCAGCATTTGCTTGCTGTACGCCATTGCGGCATGCGCCATTCCCTGTTCATTTTTCCCTTGGTACACTTTTAAATGGCCAGCATCCTGCTCAAGCGCCTGCCCAATCCCTAAAACATTTCCATGACCGAAAATCGTGAAAATCCCTTCTACGAAAGGCTCTTCCTTGCCATCAACATGGATGTACTGCTGGTTTAAGAATTTAATCAGCGCTTGTGCTGTTGTTAAGCGAATTTTCTTACCCACAAACGATCCCACCTTTACTCGATCTTTTTCAATTATGACTGTGCTTCAATAAGCTGTACGATTTCTTCCGCTGTCGGCATGGCTTCCGATGAGCTATGCTTGCTGACAACAATGGAGGCTGAGGCGCTTCCGTATTTCAATGCCGTTTCAATGTCTTTGCCGCTGACAAGTCCGTAGATAAAGGCCGAAGCATACGAGTCACCGGCTCCGAAGGTTTTCAGCACTTTTGTCTTGTACGCTTGGGCGCGGAAGACTTCGCCGGATTTGCTGTATGCGTACGAGCCTTCTACACCATGCTTGATGACGACGAGGTCGGCTGAATGGTCAAATAAATAATCGACAGACTCTTCATTGCTGCCGCCTGTGCGGTTTTCCATGACATCGAATTCATCCCGTGTTCCGATGACGATATCGGACTGCTCAGCGACCAAAGAATAGTAAACAGCTGTTTCATCGGCTGACTGCCATGTATATGGGCGATAATCCAGTTCGAACACGACTTTTACCTGGTGATTTTTCGCATATTGAACGGCTTTTAACACCGCTTCCCGTGACGGGCTTTTAGCGAGCGCTGTCCCGGAAACGAGCAGCATTTTCGCATTTGCGATGTAGTCCTCGCTTACCTCTGAAGGCTCAAGATAAAGATCGGCCACGTCATCGCGGTACATTAAGATACTGCATTCTTCCGGACTCAGAATTTCAGTAAATGCGAGACCGGCTTTATGCCCTTCCTTATCAACGACCATTTGTGTTGTGTCTACGCCGGTTTTTCTCATATAGGACTCTATGAATCTGCCATGCTGGTCATCTGGAATTTTGCCGATAAAGCCCGCTTTTAAGCCGAGCTTTGAGCTGCCGATCGCGATATTCGCAGGCGAGCCGCCGACGTATTTCGAAAATGTTATCGTTTCTTCCATTGGGCGATTGTATTCAACCGCGTTCAAATCAATACACGCCCGGCCGATGGAAACAATATCAAAGTCCTTCTCTTCGTTGAATGTATACTTCATCGTAAACAGCCACTCCTCACTTGTTAGCGTTCTAAAATCCACTCATGAGCCGGATCATTATGAAACTTCCATTTTCGTGTCGGTCCTGCCATGACATTTAAATAGTAGGACGTATATCCGTCCGGCACACCTACCGGGTGATATCCCGCAGGAACGATGACAACGTTTTCATTTTCTACAGTCATTGTCTCGTCAATGGAGCGGTCATCTGTGTAAACGCGCTGAAATACAAAGCCTTGGCCCGGATCTAATTCATGGTAGTAGGTTTCTTCCAAGAAGGACTCCTCCGGCAGGTTGTCTTGATCGTGTTTATGAGGCGGGTAGCTGGACCAGTTTCCGCTGTCTGTATACACTTCAACCACTAAGAGGCTGTTAGCTGAAGGATCTGAATCCGGAAGAATGTTGTGAACGGTCCGTTTGTTGGAAAACTTTCCGCGATGTTCAATCCCGTTGTCTTCCGCCTTGATCAGCTTTGTCGGAAGCTGTTTCTCTGATGGCGAATAACAAAGCGCCACTCTCGCATCACTCTCTGCCGTAATCTGAAAGGCACGGTCATTGGAGATATAGACGCTGTCTGTCGGTTTTCTCTCAAATACGCTTTCACGCGTACCGATATGTTCAAACGTAGATTCATGATCCGTCACTGTGATTTTTCCCGTCACTGCCACAATGCAGATTTCTTGTTTTTTCAATTCTTCTGTATAGCTTGAACCGGATGCGAGTTCTAACACTTTAAACTCTACATAGGTAAGATCTGAGTTTGATTTCGTTACTTCATGCACAAGTTTGACGCCTTTTGATACTTCATTCGACTGCGGCTTACGCAACAAATGACTCATGGTTAAGCCCTCCTCTTTCTATGGTAAGAATGAGTCCGAACAGCGCCGAGACACGCCGTTCGGCTGTTCGTCGTTTAGTTGAAATCGGGTGCCGGGTATCTTGCTGTCACTACTTTTTTACGCGTGTAGAAGTCGACGCTGTCTTTTCCGTTCGCATGCAGCGTTCCAAAGAATGAAGATTTCCAGCCTGAGAATGGGAAGAACGCCATCGGTGCCGGCACACCCAGGTTGATGCCGAGCATTCCCGCATCAATGTTTTCACGGAAGTAGCGGATGGCATTTGAGTTCGATGTGAACAAGCAGGCGCCGTTCGCAAACTCAGACTTGTTGGCAATCTCAATGGCTTCTTTCAGGTTTTTCACGCGGATGACGGATAATACCGGAGCGAAAATTTCATCTTTCCAGATCGTCATCTCTGTCGTGACGTTATCGAAGATTGTCGGGCCGACAAAGTAACCGTCGTCAGATACGTTTTCACGTCCGTCACAAACGAGTCTCGCGCCTTCTTCCAATCCTTTTTCAATATAGCTGAGCGTGCGTTTCTTGTTGTCCTCGCGAATAACCGGTCCTAAAAACACGCCGTCATCAAGGCCGTTTCCGATTTTAATCTCAGCCACTTTTTCCTGCAGCTTCGCTATGAATTCATCAGCGATACCTTCTTCAACTGTCACAACCGCACAAGCCATGCAGCGTTCTCCAGCTGAACCGAAGGCTGCTCCGATGATGTTTGTGACCGTGTCTTCGAGATTCGCATCATTCAGGACAATCGTGTGGTTTTTCGCGCCTGTCAGAGATTGAACACGTTTTAAGTTTTCGCTACCTTTTTTGTAGACGTATTCGCCAACAGGCTTAGAGCCAACAAATGAAATCGCTTTAATTTCAGGATGCTCCAGAATGCCGTTTACCACATCATGTGCACCATATACGACGTTGAAAACACCTTTAGGAAGGCCCGCTTTTTCGAAGAGCTCAACCAATTTCTCCGTTAACAGCGGCGTACGCTCAGACGGTTTTAAAATAAATGTGTTGCCGAGTGCAATGGCCATTGGGAACATCCAGCAAGGAACCATCATCGGGAAGTTAAATGGTGCGATTCCGCCGACAACTCCAATTGGGTAGCGGTAGTTGGCCGCTTCCACATCCGTCGCAATAGAAGCAAGTGAGTCACCCATCATCAGAGAAGGCGCACCGGCTGCGAACTCAACGTTTTCAATCCCGCGTCCCACTTCCCCCAGAGCTTCTTTTGTGTTTTTGCCGTTTTCGATGGTAATCAGATGAGCAAGTTCTTCTTTATGCTGAGACAGCAGCTGCTGGAAGTTAAATAGAATTCTCGCACGGCGCGGAACCGCCACTTTCGACCATGTTTTAAATGCCTCACCCGCTGTTTGAGCCGCGTAATCAATATCTTCTTTTGTAGAAATCGGCACTTGGCACAGCACTTCTTTCGTAGCCGGATTGATAACGTCTTCATATTGATCCGTTTTGCTTTCAACCCATTCACCGTTGATATAGTTTTTTAATTTTCTGATTTCTGCCATTCTTATTGCCTCCTTCATTAGTAAACACATACACTTGTATGGATGGTTCAGGATAGATTCATAAGATAAGAATTAACCGCTTTCAAAAAAAACAAAAAAAATCAATGGTTAGATACACTTTTTATGTAAGCAACCATATCATCACTGAAATCACACACGGCAGGTTACTTCTTGGTCATTTATTGGTTATATTCTAATCGTATAATACCCATAAGTCAATCACAAACACTAAATTTTTTCATTATTTTTATTATACTAATCTTTCAGTAATGCAAGAGACCGCCTGGAAGTCCGGCGAATCTTGCAAAAGATACATACCAATGTTATCATTTTTTAAGCAACTATTGATTAACTTTTGGTTTTTATTATATATTTACATTACTTTAAGATTCAAGAAGGAGTTTTTTGTATGAAACTGATGCGGATACAGGAAATGGAGGAGTACATTTTATCGCATGGCACTGTTTCCTTAGATGAGCTGTGCCAGGTTTTCAATGTCTCAAAAAACACAGTCAGACGCGATATCAACAAGCTGACGGAAAAAGGTGCGATCGAAAAAGTATACGGCGGCGTAACATCAATAGAGAAAACCGCACTTGTTCCTTTTGAGAATCGCACCATCCAGCACCAAGATGAGAAAACAAAAATTGCCCATTATGCTTCCCGGTTTATTGAAGACCATGACTTAATCTTCATTGACTCAGGAACAACAACCAAGTCGATTCTCGATACGCTTGATCCGAACAAAAATGTCACCATTTTAACCAACAGCTTGGACATTATCAATGCGGCATCGGCTATGAAGAATATCAACCTAATCATTATCGGAAACAACTATAAAAGAAAAACACGCTCCTTTGTCGGCATGGATGATCCGGGCACTTTGGAGAAGTACAATATCAATAAAGCCTTTATGTCTGCAACCGGAACAACACTGACACACGGACTGACCAATTCAGATCTGCTCGAGTATGACATTAAAAAGAGGATTTCTGAAAAAGCGAAAGAAGTGTATTTATTGGCTGACCATTCAAAATTCGGAAAATCAACGCTGCTGACCTATGCGCCCTTTGACAGACTGCACTGTATTGTGACCTCTCAGCCGTTAGATGACGAGTACACGCAGTACTGCCATGAGCACCAAATCGGCATTCATCTGGCCTAACGTTTACAATAGTGTTGAGAGTCTTTCATCAATTTTATTCCAGGAGGTAGATCATGAAAAAAGCAACGCTCGGAAAATCAGATTTGCAGGTTTTCCCTATCGGATTAGGAACAAATGCTGTCGGAGGACATAACCTCTACCCGAATCTGAATGAAGAAACCGGAAAAGAATTGGTTCGCGAGGCCATTCGTAATGGCGTGACCATGTTAGACACTGCTTATATTTATGGCATCGGCCGTTCGGAAGAGCTAATTGGTGAAGTGCTGCGTGAGTTCAATCGCGAAGATGTGGTCATCGCCACAAAAGCCGCGCACAGAAAAGAAGGAAATGACTTTGTTTTTGATAATTCGCCTGAGTTTCTGAAAAAATCAGTTGATGAAAGCCTGAAACGTTTGAATACCGATTATATCGATCTGTTCTACATTCACTTTCCGGATGAACATACGCCGAAGGATGAAGCGGTTAACGCACTGAATGAAATGAAGCAAGCCGGAAAAATCCGTTCCATCGGTGTCTCCAATTTCTCTCTGGAACAGCTGAAGGAAGCCAACAGAGACGGTTTGGTCGATGTGCTCCAAGGTGAATACAACCTGTTAAACCGTGAAGCGGAAACAACCTTCTTCCCGTATACGAAGGAACACAATATTTCATTCATCCCTTACTTCCCGCTTGTGTCAGGATTACTGGCCGGAAAATATACGGAAGATACGACGTTCCCTGAAGGAGACCTGCGAAACGAACAGG
Organism: Bacillus sp. FSL K6-1012; assembly: GCF_037964915.1. NCBI lineage: Bacteria > Bacillati > Bacillota > Bacilli > Caryophanales > Bacillaceae > Bacillus > Bacillus sp. FSL K6-1012. Next base: position 4,139,009 of record NZ_CP150175.1, read on the forward strand.
AACACTTCAAGGGCGAGCGTTTCAAAGAAAATATCAGAAAGGTCAACAAACTGGCGCCGATTGCTGAAAAGCACAACGTGGACATCCCTCACATCGTATTGGCTTGGTATTTGGCAAGACCGGAAATTGATATTTTAATCCCTGGAGCAAAACGTGCCGATCAATTGATTGATAACATCAAAACAGCCGATGTAACGCTTTCTCAAGAGGATATTTCGTTTATTGATAAGCTGTTCGCATAATAAGAAAACAGCCTTCTCCATAGGGAAGGCTGTTTTTTTTTGCCCATAAATTGGTTTGATTTTGATACAAAACTTACAAAAAGAGCCATGAATCCGATAAAATAAAGGTAGTTTATCTCAGAAAGAAAGTGATTGAAAAAGCTAAACATGATATGAAAGATTGATATGATTCAAACCAGAAATAATGGGCCGTTTCGGCGGTCTATGGAGGAAACAGAATGAAACTGAAATATGTTAAAGCCTTAGTTGCAGTAACCGTTGCTTTAGGTGTACTGCTGCCATCAGCCATGTCTCATGCAAAAAGTTTTAGCGGCCGCTCATCATCCAGTCACAGCAGCCGAAGTTCAAGCTCGTCATACAGCGGAAGCTATAAATCCAGCCCGAAATCAAGCTACAGTTCAGGATCAAGCTCTTCAAGCAAAAAGTCCAAAACGTCTGATGATTCATCATCATCGATTTCGCTGAAAAAGAAATCTTCCGAAAAGACAAGCTCATCAAGCTCTAAAACATCGTCAGGCACGTTTTCCGGCGCCACATCAAAAGTAAGCGGAAAGACATACAGCGGAAAAACATCTAAAGCTTATGTTGGCGGACGTTATGTTTCAGTGAATCATTATTACAATGCAGGATTCTCGCCATCAGGATGGTTTGGCTATTATAGCGGATTCACAACGAGCATGTTTATGATCAGCATGATGCACCCTTGGGGTTACACTTATCATCCAGTCGGGGGCCCAGGCTATGTTTCTTATGGCCCTTCGCCTATTGCCTGGATCGTTGATGTCATCGCTTTGATCATTATTTTAATCATAGTCATTGCAATCATTCGCGCATTTAAAACACCGAAGACATACAGAAGGAGCTTTTAGGTAATGAAATTAGTATTAAACGAGCAAGAAATTGTAGACGGGATTTGTGTGTATATTTCTAATGAAGAAGAGATTTACCCTGAAGACGTTGAAGTAAAAGAGCTGTCTTACAACAAGCGTACAGGATTTTTCGCTGAAGCCAAATATGGCCTGCATCACAAGCAGCTTGAGTCAGATGACATTTCAGAAGGCATTATTCAGTTCTTAGAGGAATACCACAACTTCAATCCAGACGTTACCGTCGTTGAATTGCAATTTGATAAGAAAAAAGGATTCTCCGCCTTGGTTTTCGTCAACGAGGGTGAAGAATAAAAATGTCTTAATCAGAACCTTACTCCGGGCGAGTAAGGTTTTTTTATGATGTTTTTTGAAATGCAGGTACAGAAACGGCTGTTTCCGGTCATGGGAAGAGCACCGCCCCTAATGATCAGCAGACTGCCTGACAGATAAAATGGGAATAAGCCTCCTTTTACTCATATCCTTGCGTGAAAAAGGTTTTGGCGCTTACAATGATTTTGAAAGGAATGGTTACAATGGCAAATGCTCAATTCCCTCTTATCACACAAAACCTTTCTCTCGATCTCGTTAATACTGAAATCATAAGCTATGATAAACGGCACGATCTCATCCAGTCAGAAAAAGATCTGATGGCATGGTTTGAAATAATGGGAGAAACTGCTCCTTTTCTCAGGTCTTTTACGCTGCAGCAAGTCCAAGAACCATTGCAACGGATTCATCAATTCCGCGCTGAGCTGAGAAAACATTTTGAGAGTATCGCCGAAGGCAGTAAACCTTCTCTAGCTTTTATCGCTTTCCTGCAAGATCAAATCGCCGCCGCTCCTTTTTCTTATCAAATCTTAGATGACAAACTTGCCCGCATTCCGAATGGAAAACCAGATGAATCTATTTTATCGCTTATCGCTTACGATGCATTATGGCTGATTCATACAAAAGAAATCCAACAGCTGAAACGGTGCGCAAACGAAAAGTGCATTTTGCTTTTTCTTGATAAAACAGGAAGGCGAAAATGGTGCTCCATGAAGATATGCGGCAACAGACAAAAAGTCTCACGCCATCATAAAAAAAATCAATAATGAGTAAAAAACCGTTCCCCAGAGAACGGTTTTTTTATCGAAGTTGAAACTAACCATTAAAAATAAAATTGACAGGTTAGTTTATAGCTATTATCCTATACATACTGGGAGGGATAAATTTGGAAAACAACTTCTTTTTGAAAATGCAAGGAAAAGGAAAAACACCTTTACAGGTAAATGGAAAGGACGCCGTCACAGGCTTTTTAGGAGGATTCATCACCATTCTGGCGCTTGCAGTATTGACCTCTTATACATCAAGCCCATGGTTAATGGCCCCTTTTGGAGCGAGCTGCGTGCTGGTATTCAGCGCTTGGAATGCACCTTTATCACAGCCGAGAAATGTGATTGGCGGGCATTTTATCTCTGCACTTACAGGACTGGCTGTCCTTCATATATTCGGAGCTCATCCCTGGACTTTTGCATTGGGGACAGGGCTTGCCATCTTTTTCATGATGCTGACCAAAACCACTCACCCTCCTGCCGGCGCAGATCCCATTGTGGTCATTCAAGGGGCGTATGCTTGGAGTTATTTACTGTTTCCCGTTTTCATTGGGTCTGCCATCATCGTGATCATCGCTCTCGTGATCAATAACTTGCGTAAAAACCGCCAATATCCCTCGTTTTGGCTTTAAATTTCCTTTTGTGAAATCAATCTTTTTTCAAACAAATGTTTCAAATTGATTAGGAGAAGGGTACTAATCTATTAACTTTGTTACATCGTACATACTCATTGGCTCAAAGACTGAGGAGGAACATTTGTGAAGACAAACACAAGGAAATATATGATCTACTTTTTCGGCGCTTTAGGGGGGCTGCTTTACGGTTATGATACGGGCGTTATCTCGGGAGCGCTGCTGTTTATCAACAATGATATCCCTTTAACAACACTGACAGAAGGATTGGTTGTCAGCATGCTGCTCCTCGGCGCGATTTTCGGTTCCGCTTTAAGCGGCACGTGCTCCGATCGCTGGGGCAGGAGAAAAGTCGTATTTGTTCTATCCATCATTTTTATCGTCGGGGCGCTTGCTTGTGCATTTTCTCAAACCATTACCATGCTGATCGCATCTCGGGTCATTCTCGGCCTGGCCGTAGGCGGTTCAACGGCGCTGGTGCCTGTATATCTTTCCGAAATGGCACCGACAAAAATCCGCGGAACACTCGGCACGATGAACAATTTAATGATTGTCACCGGTATTTTACTTGCATATATCGTAAACTATCTATTCACACCGTTTGAAGCGTGGCGCTGGATGGTGGGGCTGGCTGCAGTGCCTGCCGTGCTTTTATTAATCGGGATCGCTTTTATGCCTGAATCACCAAGATGGCTCGTGAAGCGCGGACGTGAAGATGAAGCGAAACGAATCATGAAAATCACTCATGATCAAGAAGATATTGAACGTGAACTGGCAGATATGAAACAAGGGGAAGCAGAGAAAAAAGAAACAACACTCGGCTTGCTAAAAGCCAAATGGATTCGCCCTATGCTTCTCATTGGCGTCGGCCTCGCCGTTTTCCAGCAGGCTGTCGGGATTAACACGGTTATCTACTACGCGCCAACCATTTTCACTAAGGCCGGTCTCGGCACATCGGCATCGGTGCTCGGCACAATGGGAATCGGCGTACTCAACGTCATCATGTGTATTACAGCTATGATTTTAATCGACCGCATCGGCCGCAAAAAGCTGCTGATCTGGGGAAGCGTCGGTATTACGCTGAGCTTGGCCGCACTATCGGCTGTGCTCCTGACGCTGGGGCTCTCAACATCAACAGCTTGGCTGACCGTTGTTTTTCTCGGAGTTTATATCGTATTCTACCAGGCAACATGGGGTCCGGTTGTATGGGTTCTGATGCCTGAGCTCTTCCCATCCAAAGCGCGCGGGGCCGCGACGGGCTTTACCACTTTGGTGTTATCGGCAACCAACCTGATCGTGTCGCTTGTCTTCCCGCTGATGCTCAGCGCCATGGGCATCGCATGGGTGTTTACAATTTTTTCAGTCATTTGTCTTCTCTCATTTTTCTTCGCCCTTTACATGGTTCCTGAAACCAAAGGGAAAAGCTTAGAAGAAATTGAAGCAAGCCTGAAACAACGTTTTAAAAGAAAGAACAACAGACAAAGCCGTATGCTCAATGAACGGACGTCATAAATAGAAAAAGGAATCGTCTCATCGGGACGATTCCTTTTTTATGGTTACACCATCACCTTGCACATATTGTTCGTAAATTCCACAGGGTCCTGAATCGGCAGACCTTCGATCAGAAGCGCCTGGTTATACAGGAGATTTGTGTACAGGCTTAGTTTCTCTTTATCTTGTTCGAAAGCGTTCTGCAGCGTCTTGAATACCTCGTGATTCGGGTTGATTTCCAGCACTTTGTCCGCTTTTACATTTTGGCTGTCCGGCATCGCATTTAAGATTTTTTCCATCTCGATTGTCACTTCACCGTCAGCTGCAAGGCAGACCGGATGAGATTTGAGACGTTTCGATACTCTGACGTTTTTCACTTTGTCAGACAGGATATTTTTCATTTCCTCAAACAGATCCTTGTACTTGCTTTCCTCTTCTTCAGACTGCTTTTGATCCTCTTCTGAATCGATGCCAAGATCGCCGCTTGATACAGATTTGAACTCTTTTTCTTGATATGAAGCGAGCATTTTGATCGCAAATTCATCGATGTCCTCTGTAAAGTAAAGAATTTCATAGCCTTTGTCCGCTACCATTTCCGTTTGCGGCAGTTTTTCAATGCGATCGTATGAATCACCGGTCGCGTAGTAGATATATTTCTGCTCTTCAGGCATTCTGGATACGTACTCGTCCAGGCTGACCAGTTTTTTCTCTTTGGAAGAGTAGAATAGTAAGAGATCCTTCAATTGATCTTTATTCGCGCCAAAATCATTGTACACGCCGAACTTCAGCTGTCTGCCGAACGATTTGTAGAAGGTCTCATATTTTTCTCTGTCTTTTTTCAGCAGGCTCTGCAGCTCGCTTTTGATCTTTTTGCTGATGTTTTTCGCAATCAGCTTCAGCTGGCGGTCATGCTGCAGCATTTCTCTGGAAATGTTCAGCGACAGGTCCTCAGAATCGACCATACCCTTCACAAAACTGAAGTGGTCCGGAAGCAGATCCGCGCATTTGTTCATGATGAGCACGCCGTTGGAATAGAGCTCCAAGCCTTTCTCATATTCCTTAGAATAATAGTCAAACGGCATGTTTTCAGGAATAAATAAAATGGCGTTGTAGCGCACGGCACCGTCAACACTGATATGGACATGAGTGAGCGGTTTATCAAATCCGTAATGCTTTTCAGCGTAGAACGTTTCATAGTCCTCATCTGTCAGCTCGCTCTTGTTTTTTCTCCAGATCGGCACCATGCTGTTAACCGTCTGTTCCTCCTGCACCTCTTCAAATTCATTGTCGCTGCCTTCCTTCGGCTTATTAACCGTTGTATCCATTTTGATCGGGTAGCGAATGAAGTCAGAGTACTTTTTGATGATCGCTTTTAAACGATATTCTTCTAAAAACTCATCATAGCTCTCATCTTCCGTGTTCTCTTTGATCTTCAGGATAATGTCTGTGCCGACAGAATCCTTTTCACACGGCTCAATTGTATAGCCGTCTGCGCCAGCAGATTCCCATTTATACGCTTCTTCGCTGCCGAGCGCCTTACTGATAACGGTCACCACATCGGCAACCATAAACGCCGCATAAAATCCGACACCGAATTGCCCGATGATGTCATGGCCGTCCTTCAGTTCGTTTTCTTTTTTAAACGCAAGAGAGCCGCTTTTCGCAATCGTACCGAGGTGCTGTTCAAGCTCGTCCTTTGTCATTCCAATCCCTGTATCCGTGATGGTCAGTGTTCTCGCGCCTTTGTCAGCCGCGACTTTTATGTAGTAATTGTCTTTATCGAAGGTTAGCGCATCATCTGTCAGCGCTTTGTAATAGATTTTGTCAATCGCGTCACTCGCATTGGAAATTAACTCGCGAAGAAAGATTTCTTTTTGAGTGTAAATGGAGTTAATCATCATATCCAGCAGTCGTTTGGACTCTGCTTTAAACTCTTTTTTAGCCATTCAGCTCGCTCCTTTTTCATGCTTTGTGATGTTATGTAAACTCTTTTCAGCATCTATTTATCATAAATGACGACTCATGTCAATACGATTTTCATCAAAGATCAATAGATGCGTATATATGTAAATTTAACATTAGTTGGGGGTGTTTTCACTATTTTTTCTAGACAGTCTGATAAGAAAAAGAGAGGATCAGCCTCTCTTTTGTCCTGCATCATTCCATCGGCTAAACTCCCGCTTCATCCAAATATGCACCGGATAGAAAAACAAACAGAACGGTATCAGAAACAATAGATTATGCCATGAAGCATTCAGAAATGCGCTAGCTGTAACCGGAAACGTAATCTCTTGCAATAAAAAAGAGATGACAGTCAGCACAGCAAACGCAGCCGGAATCGTAATGAGACAATAAAATTTAAGTTCCTTCTTATGCTGTATCTTCAAAACACATAAAACCTCCCAACAATTTCCAGTTCATTTTAACATATGCAGGCATTTCTTTTCTCACATGTTTATCACTGCACACAGCGGGAAGACAACTAGAAAAAGGAGGATTCGTGTTATGGGAAGACTTGATAACAAAACCGCTGTGATCACAGGCGCTGCGACAGGCATTGGACAAGCAACGGCAGAGGTTTTTGCCAATGAAGGCGCGCGTGTGATTGTCGGCGATATGAATGAAGATCAAATGAAAGAGACAGTCGAAGCGATCAGACAAAACGGAGGACAGGCTGAGGCTTTTCACCTTGATGTGTCAGATGAAGAAAACGTAAAGCAATTTGCTGATCAACTCAAAGACGCGTACGGAACGATTGATATTCTCTTTAACAACGCCGGCGTCGATCAAGAAGGCGGAAAAGTGCACGAATATCCCGTAGATCTGTTTGACCGCATAATCGCAGTCGATCTGCGCGGCACGTTTCTTTGCAGCAAATATCTGATTCCGCTTATGCTCGAAAAGGGAGGCTCCATCATCAACACCTCCTCCATGTCAGGCAGGGCTGCGGACCTTGACCGCTCCGGCTATAACGCCGCAAAAGGCGGAATCACAAACCTGACAAGAGCGATGGCAATTGATTACGCAAGAAGCGGCATCCGGGTCAATTCCATCTCACCGGGTACGATTGAAACGCCGCTTATTGACAAATTAGCTGGCACCAAGGAACAGGAAATGGGCGAGAAATTCCGCGAAGCCAACAAATGGATCACGCCGCTCGGCCGTCTTGGCAAGCCGAAGGAAATGGCGACGGTGGCGCTATTCCTCGCATCTGACGACAGCTCATACGTCACAGGCGAAGACATCACCGCAGACGGCGGCATCATGGCGTATACATGGCCTGGCAAGATGCTGATTGATGAGAAATGGAAGGAAGAAACAAAATAACTGAGATAGTCAGTTAAAAGAATTTATAATAAATAGACGCTACAAAACATTATGTATATATAAATACAAATATAACAAGACCGAGAAAAGATATACTCTTTCCGGTCTTGTTACATAATGTTCAAACTAGTTCTTTATGTATTTTTATTACCAAGCGTTTATTCCGCCAACTATACCGCCAACTATGCCGCCAGTAATTGCTCCGCCGGCACCACCAACGGGTCCGCCAACAGCTGCTCCACCGACGCCTACTGTTGAAGCACCGACTAATGCACCTGAAAAAGCTCCGCCAAGGGCACTTCTCCAACCTCCGCCATCAATTTGTTCCATTTCTTTTACATTCAATTCTGAAAGACGATTATTATTTTCCATTTATGCTATTCCCTCCTTAAAGCCATTTTCCTGCGATTAATGACCCGCCTAAATAACCAACTGACCCTGCAATTGCACCTGCATGGGCACCAAGAATAACACCTGGAACTCCTCCGACTACACCTGCGCCAGCACCTGTAACTACTGCACTGCCAAGATATTTAGCATAACTTCCTCCATCAATTTGTTCAGCTTCTTCAAGAGTCAATGCCTGAAGTTCAACGTCTTTTATGCTTTTTGCGTTCATCAATATTCCTCCTCAAAGTTATTCAGGTAAATAATAATAACTAGTATAAATTTACCATGGGAATTATAATATTACATAATAAATCCTAAATCAATAGTTTTTTCCATAAAATCATCTATAACCTATCGATCAATTTATATATAGTAAAAGAGAGCTTAACCTAATTCAGTTATTTAGGTTAAGCTCTCTTAATTAATTCTCTAATTCTTTTTTCTGCTGCCTGTTTGAAAATTTATATGTAGTATACATGATGAGACTAAAAGGAATTAGCCATAAAATATACATAAGAATTTGGAATAAGAATTCTTTAGTTGTAAAAGGGAATGTAATGATTTTAAATAATACCGACGTTGCCATATACAGAATAAAAGTAAAAACAATTAAAAGAAAGTACGAACTCTTCTTCTTCTTTTTCAGATTTACTCTTAAAATGCCTTTTAACATAGCTCTTAATCCATAATATCCGCTTCCAACAAACAATATGATAATTGTCATTAACGTGCTCGGCATTTTAAACATAATCGAAAGTATAAAAGAGACAAAAACCAAAGCAATTACTAAAAGAAAGCTTTCATGACCTATTTTATTTTCAATATGACTTATTCTCTCATCCTTCATTAGTTTCTTCCTCCCTGTTATGCGTCCAAAATACATCATTCAGAGTAACTTTCAATTCTATACAAATTTTCAAACATAATTGTAAAGAAGGATTATACTTCCCTTTTTCAATTAATCCAATCGTCTGTCTTGTCACTCCAATTTTTTCGGCAAGTTGTTCCTGTGTTAAATTCGCTCTTGTTCTTTCCAACTTCAAATTATTATTCATTGGCAAGTCTCCATTGGTTTATTTATCTGTAGCATATCATATATAAAAAACCTATGCAAACTATATATTGCATTTATCCATATATATTTTACATTTTGTCTATTATATCTTACAATGAATTTTAACATTTATAGGAGTTGGTAAAATGAAATTGTTCTATATCTTTATAATCGCAGGGGGTTTATTTTGTATATCTCTTTCTTATTTTTTTCACTTAGGTGTATTTAATCTTGCTTTATATCTTATCTATATCAATTACGCATTTATATTATATAAACGTGCCAAAAGCTCTAAATAACAATAAATATTTACCTTAAAAAGGTTGACAAACCATGAAAATGTAATAAAATGATGTCTATTCTTTATATTATATATATTCTAAAAAATGACCTTCATTATGGAGAGTAGTATATGTTTTTTAATAGATATCATTGTGTACGACAACTTGATCAAAAAGATTGTGGAGCAGCCTGCCTATCAACAATTGCAAAACATTATGGCTCAAAGCTCTCTCTAGCTTATATACGTGACATTGCTGGAACTGATACACAAGGTACTAGTGCTCTTGGAATGGTAAAAGCCGCCGAACAGTTGGGGTTTTCAGCAAAAGCTGTGCGTGCAGAGCATACAGCTTTTGATCAGTCCATTACTCTTCCAGCAATTGCACATATTATTATAGATCAACAATTATTGCATTACGTTGTTATACATAAAATTAGTAAAGATAAAATTATCATTGCGGATCCTGGAAAAGGGCTCGTTACATATCAAAAAGATGATTTTTTTAAGATTTGGACAGGCATCTTAATACTTTTAGCACCTACTGAGACTTATAAAAAACAGACCGAGACAAGTAATATAAGTGCCGATATTTTCAGGTTGATTCTTCAGCAAAAATCGTTGATTATACATACGTTTTTAGCATCCTTTATTATTACCGTCTTCGGGATCCTCGGTACTTTTTACTTTCAGACGATCATCGATCAAATCCTACCTAATGGATTAAGTAACACATTACATATTCTTTCAATCGGCCTTTTGATTATGTATTTATTTAAGGTTTTCTTAATAGGTTTTAGGCAATACCTAATGATTCTCCTAGGTCAAAAATTAAGTATCTCCATCATGTTTGGATACTTTCAACATGTGCTTACTTTGCCAATGAAATTTTTCAGCAATAGAAAAGTCGGCGAAATTATATCCAGATTTACTGATGCTAATAAAGTGATCGATGCGGTTGTCAGTGCATCGCTTTCGGTCATACTCGATACCATTATGCTTATTATGGTTGGTATTTTCTTATATCTGCAGAATACTACTTTATTTCTCATCACATTGGCTTTCATACCTTTTTATATTTTGACGGTTTGGATTTTTATAAAACCCTACGAAAATATAAATAACACAGAAATGGAAAACAATGCGCAGCTGACTTCAAAGATTGTTGAGACGCTTAACGGCATCGAAACTGTTAAAGCATACAATGCGGAATATATGATGTCATTTGAAACAGAAAAAAGATTTGTGAAATACTTACGATCAGCTTTTAAACACGGAGTTATTGATAACCTTCAGAGTTCCATAAAAATGTTTTTGGATTTAGCAAGCGGTGCATTGATACTGTGGATCGGATCAACTCAGGTCATGAAAGGCACCCTTACTATCGGTCAGCTTATTACATATAATGCCTTATTAACCTACTTCTTAAATCCTTTACAAAACATCATCGGCCTACAATCTAAGCTTCAGTCAGCTTCTGTTGCGTCCAAAAGGCTCGGAGAAATTCTAAAGCTAGAACCCGAATTAATAGAGAAAGAGGCGCGAATAACATCGACGTCGTCAATTACAGGTCCGCTTTCTTTTAAAAAAATCAATTTTCGATACGGAACTCGAAGGCTCATCTTAAAAGATATTACACTGCATATTCAAAAAGGAGAGAAAGTTGCCTTTGTTGGAGAAAGCGGTTCAGGAAAATCTACTTTGACTAAGCTTTTAATGAAATTTTATACAGCTGAATCAGGTGAGGTTTCAATCAATGGTTATCATATAAATGATATTCACATCAATGCGTTAAGGGAAAGCATAAGTTATATACCTCAAGAATCTCATTTTATACAAGGATCAATTCTTGAAAACCTTTTGCTTGGGAACTCAGGCAGTTTTACCTTTGAAGAGATTATAGAAGTATGTAAACAAACTAAAGTACATGATTTTATCAATGATTTACCAATGAGATACGATACTCTTGTAGAAGAAAACGGGTCTAATTTATCTGGAGGCCAGAAGCAAAGACTCGCAATTGCCAGAGCATTATTAAGAAAACCTAACATTCTCATAATGGATGAATCAACTAGCAATCTCGATACGACAACCGAACAGGGAATATCAAAGATGATATACGATCAGACTGTTGATGTAACTACGATTATAATTGCTCATCGTTTGAGTACAATTATGAATTGCGACAAAATATTTGTCATGGAAAATGGAGAAATCATAGAGTATGGGAACCACAATGATTTATTGAAGAAAAAAGGCAAGTACTATGAGTTGTGGGAGAACCAAATGCCATCGAGAGAGATGGTGACAATTTAGATGAAACGTAACTTTTTCAATTTAAATGATTTGAGGGATAGCAGAGAATTCTACGAATCAAAACCCAAACCAATTGGTGTTTTCTTTACATATATACTGATAGCTTTACTTATTGCATGTATTGTTTTTAGTTTCTATGGAAAGAAAGAAGTGATTCTAAAAACGACAGCTGACATCCAATATACCAAGCCTAACAGCAACGTAACAAACGAAGTAGCCGGCAAAGTAAAAACAGTTGATATTAAACAGGTTGATAAGGTGAAAAAGGGAGATACTCTATTAACTCTAGACAATACTGAAATCCAAGCGCAGAAAAAAGCTGTTAAAGAAGATATCAAAGATTTAAAAGAACAAGCTGCGTTAAACAAAACTCTAAAAAAAAGTATTGAAAATGACAAAAATTTATTCAGCGAGAACGATCATTGGGGTTATCAAGATCAATATCTCTCATATGAAAAACAAAGTAATTTGTTAGAGTCATCAAAAGAAAATGCAAAAACTCAGCAGAAAAAACTTAAGAAGCAGAAAATAAGCATAAAAAATAGTCTGGATAAGACAAAAAACAAAGTGAAACTAAAGCTTCAAAGAATTTCTGATCTGCAAGACTCCATTAAAAACAATAAATCCTTTGCCAAACAGGATGATAAGTACAATTCTTACTATAATAGTTATCAAACTAACAAACAAAATGTAGAGCAGCAGCTTGATGATCTACGGAAGATGAAAGATGGGCTCGATAAAAACAGTTTCTCACAGCAGAAAGAGAATCTAAACGGACAGCTTGAAAGTTTAAAACAAGATATGCTAGTAAAACTAAGTGAAGAAAAAGACGAATTAAATCAATCACTTGATGAGATTAACAGTTCAATGAAAAGTGACGATTCTGACAGTGATTCCGATAACTCAGAGGAAACAAATTATAAGCTTTCAATTGAACAGCTTAAAACAAACTTGCTAAATCAAACATCTCAAAAGCAAACAGATCTTCAGACCACTCTTAAATCAAAAGAAGATGATCTAAAGATGATAGATTTACAATTAGAAAAATATAAAATAAAAGCAATTAGTGACGGCTATGTTAATGTACTAACAAATATATCTCCAGGTGACAATTTACAAGCAGGCACTGCTATTTTGACTATTGTCCCTGATAAAGAGAAGCTTAGAGCTAACATTTATATTCCGAGTCATGAGATCACAAATATTAATGAAAAAGATGAAGTAAGATTCCATATTGAAAATACAAATCAAACCATTAAAGGTGTCATTATCAAAATAAGTCCAGACAGTATTAGTGATCAAAATGGGCAAAAATTTTATATTGCTGAAAGCAAAATAGAAAGCAAAGAAATAGTTAAAAATAACGGAACAAAAATACACTTAAAAAATGGCATGCAGACTGATGTATCTATTATTGTTGATTCAAAAAGATATATTGATTATTTTTTAGATACATTAAACTTACATTAATTCCCATCAAGAGAAGTGTGCATATATGCCTCAAAGCAGATGAGCATCTGCTTTGAGGCATTTTATTTTTTTAAGAAAGGTAGAGGACGTATAGAATCATGTTTCAAAACAAACTGTTATTTTTACTCTTTTTATTCTCTTCAATCGTTCGCCTTTTCTTTAATACAGTATTGTTCCCCACTGTAAGCTGGAAGTCTTGGACGGTGAATATTGTTTTTATTCTTTTGTCTCTTCTATTTCTCAATCTCACCTTAAAAGAAAGAAAATCAAAAGACCAAGTATCATAACGACCTAAAGCCCGGATTAAGTCTCCGGGCACTTCAAAGCAATACAACCTTATACTTCTTCACATCCAAAAACTGCAAAAACTCCCTCGTCAGCACTTCCGGCGCATACGCCTTCCCTTCATCGAGCCGATACAATATCAGCCCGATAATCATCGCCGATACATAATAGGCATAAAGCTTTTTCTCCGCAGGAATATTAGTTTGCTGATGTAGATAAAATGATTCCAACGCTTTGAGCATCTCGGGTATCACATGAGGAACACCCGAGTCCCGATTGAGCAAATGGACAATAGGCATGCGGTCTAAAGCAGAAAGCAGGCTGGCGAGCGCCTCCCTCGCTTCCTCTAAAGAAAGCTCATTCGGACTGAAGGCAATCGACAGGTGATCTATGATCTCCGCACACGCTTGCTGAATGATGGTCTGCAGCAATTCTTCTTTACTGGCATAGTGATCATAAAAGGTTGCGCGGCGGATATTGCTTTTCCGGGTAATGTCAGAAATCGTGATGGCCGCGTAGTCTTTTTTCTCTGACAATACGTCCAGCAAAGCCTTCTGCAGCGCTTCTCTCGTTCGAACCACACGCCTGTCGATTTGCTTGTCCTCCTGCCGCTCCCATGACGGAGCCTGTCCAAACAGCCAATAAAACCGCTTTTGAGAAACGAGCTCCCATACTTTTTGGCTGATGGCTTCCGGAGACGCCTCCGCATCCTCATTCAGCCAATACAGGATAATCGCGTACGTGTACAAGGCCCGGTAATGTCCGTAAATTTCCCGTTCGATCGGCGTCAAATTCACATGAATCGGTGCCAGCAACACATCCTGCTGAAACACATCCTTAAAAAAACGATGAAACTGTCCTCTGTTCATCATCGTGCCAAAAAAGGATCGATGCTCGTGGACAAAAGACAAAGTCGGATGCACGGTGTGCCGTTTTTTATTTAAATGGAATGTGTCTATATGCTTGAAGGCGTTATAGAGCGCCTCGCCCAGACCTTCCTTCATGTCTACGATTACATCCTCAATAATGGAGAACTTGTCTTCATAATAAAGATAGAGTGTCCCGCGGCTCACTTGTGCGTGTTCAGCAATTTCTTTCATTGTAATCTGTCGAATATCCCTTTTTTCTAATAAATCCAGAAGCGCCTGTTTGATTTGAGCCTCAGCAGATTCCGGCAAAAGAGTCACCTCCAAACTTAGACAGATGTTCGATATATGTACGGTAACGTATAGATGATTCTCCGTTGTCTTTCTTATAGAAAAGATACCACTTTATAATAGTTCCGAGATAAGCAGAAAGCAAATGAGGGGGATTTTACAATGGAACAGCAAGTAAAAGACGACATTCAGCGCGTCTTCCAGCTTCAGAAAAAACAGCAAAAAGTGCTGCGCGCTTCAACAGCGGAACAGCGTAAAGAAAAGCTTCAGCGCTTTTTGGATTCCGTCATTGCACATGAAGAGGAAATCATCGAAGCGATCCGCAAAGACGTGCGGAAGCCATATCACGAGGTCAAAAAAGCGGAAATCGAGGGTACAAAAAAAGCGATCAGAGATAATATGAACAACCTGGAAACATGGATGGCACCCAAAGAAGTCGGTTCATCCTTAAGCTCTGATGCCAACGGAATCCTTATGTACGAGCCTAAAGGCGTCACGCTTATACTCGGTCCGTGGAACTACCCGTTTATGTTGACGATGGCGCCGCTTGCCGCTTCTATCGCAGCAGGAAATAGCGCCATTGTAAAGCTGTCCGATTTTACGATGAACACGAGCAACATTGCCGCAAAAGTCATCCGAGATGCTTTTGACGAAAAAGAAGTTGCCATTTTTGAAGGAGAGGTTGAAGTGGCCACTGAGCTTCTTGATCAGCCGTTCGACCACATTTTCTTCACCGGAAGCACAAATGTCGGAAAAATCGTCATGACAGCCGCCGCCAAACACTTGGCATCTGTCACGCTTGAGCTTGGCGGCAAGAGTCCGACCATCATCGACAGTGAATACGACTTAATGGACGCAGCGAAAAAAATTGCTGTCGGCAAGTTCGTAAATGCCGGCCAAACCTGCATCGCACCGGATTATATCTTCATTAAAAAAGACGTGCAGGACAAGTTCGCAGGCATTT
Organism: Bacillus sp. FSL K6-1012; assembly: GCF_037964915.1. Classification (NCBI taxonomy): domain Bacteria; kingdom Bacillati; phylum Bacillota; class Bacilli; order Caryophanales; family Bacillaceae; genus Bacillus; species Bacillus sp. FSL K6-1012. Next base: position 4,154,580 of record NZ_CP150175.1, read on the forward strand.
TACAAACCATTGTCAACGCAGGATTTATGGAAGATGATTACACGCCGGATCGAAACAAATTTACGCAAATTGTCAATGACCGCAACTTTAACCGCGTCAGAGCTTTATACGACGATGCCATCGAGAAAGGCGCCGAAGTCGTGTTCGGCGGCGTATTTGATGCAAGCGACCGTACGATCTCGCCAACCGTTTTAAAAAACGTTACGCCAGATATGAAGATCATGCAGGAAGAAATCTTTGCACCGATCCTGCCGATGATGAACTATGAAGACATCGATGAGGTCATTGATTACGTAAATGACCGCGATAAACCGCTCGCGCTTTATGTATTCAGCCACAACCAAGACCTGATCGACAACGTCCTTCAGCACACCACATCAGGAAATGCAGCGATCAATGATGTCGTCGTTCATTTCAGTGACGTCAACCTGCCATTCGGCGGCGTAAATACAAGCGGAATCGGCTCTTACCATGGGGTATACGGATTTAAAGAGTTTTCTCATGAAAAAGGTGTGTTTATTCAAGCAGCTAAATAAACATGATTTAGAGAATCTGCATCATCTTGCAGGTTCTCTTTTTCTATCATCCCCGACAAAGTTTCATAACAATAAATAAATGTAGTTCACAGAAAAATCATGCATTAACACAAAATAGAAAACTATGTAAAATCCCTTGTGACAGGTTTCTTTGGCGCAGAACGAAACGTTGCAAAAAACCAAATGATGTTTACAGCCGCTGAAGCGAGACAGAGCCCCATCACAGTGATCACATCAGAGAGCGGATGGTCACTGAATATACTGACCATCAGCACAAGGGCGGCAGTAGATAAGTGAATCAGCAAACCCATGCCGCAAAGCGCCGCCATCACATATCTCATTGCATCCACACCCAGCATGTAAATGAGGATAGGAATGAGATAGAAAACAAGTATCATACCAATTGCCGACCACATACCGATAGAGTTGAACTGATTGGCTGAGGACCCCGTGTCTGCCAGCGGAGAAAGTGAAGCCGCAGCAATCATAGCGCAAAAAAGGAATGCAGAAATCGCAGTCATGATCACCACGCGATTTTTTCTGGACATGATCAATTGACACCTCCTAAAATAGGAATATTAACCTTTATTATCATAAAGGAAAAACTAATAGAAATCGATGGGATTTCTAAAAACACCCATAAAAAAAGATATACTCCATTCATTTGAAATAGAGTATAACTGGAAAAAATGTTAAGAACTGAACATCTGATCCATTTGTTTCAGTTCATCTTCTGATAAATGAAGATTTGCTGTTTTGATATTCGTCTTGAGTTGGCCAAGCCGAGTGGCTCCAGGGATGATCAAATCAATCCCAGGCTGATGCAGCAGCCATGACAAAGCGACCTGTGCCGGCTCCGCTTGTTTTTGTTCAGCAAACCGCTTTAATTTCTCCAGCTTCGCTTCGATCAGCTCCCACACCTGCTGCAAGTCACTTTGCTTCTGTTTCAATTTCTCCTGGTAATTTCTTAGCAGCTCGCGCTGAGTATCATCCAAGCGATCTGTCTGTTCCTGCAGGCTGAGGAACGGCTTCATTTCCTCTAAAGACATGGCCGTTCGCCTTTCGTTTAACCGGAGGAAGCAAGCCGATTTTCTCATCATAACGAACCGCATCCTCAGCCATTTGGCACTGCTCCATGACTTCTTTTAATGTATGAAGATTGTTTTTTCACCGTCCGTGGTAGATTTATATAGTAAAAAAGAAAGGATAAAAGACTCATTTTTCAGTAATATCAGGATTTTATCACCATATCATATTGCAAAAGCTTTTTTTACAAAGTATACTGTTCCAGATTAATTCAAAGGAGAGAGAAATATACATGGAAAAACCGGCAGGATTTTGGATTCGTGTTTTAGCTTATTTGATTGATGGCATTATTGTATCTGTTCCTAGCTATATTATTCTATTTATTATCAATTCCGTATTTATCGCTGGATCCATCGCAACAGACCCATACATGACAAAAGACGAATATATGGTGAAATACTTAACGCTTGCCTTTTTGCCAGCCATGCTGATTATGATCGTCATCAGTGTGTTATATTACGGGCTGCTTACAGCTTCTAAAATGCAAGGTACGCTCGGCAAGAAAATTCTCGGGCTGAAAGTAGTCAATGAACAAGGCGGACGCGTGTCTATCGGGCAGGCAATCGGCCGTTACTTTGCGTACATAGTATCTGGAATTATCTTTTATATCGGTTTTATCATGGTGGCATTCGGAGAGAAAAAAGGCCTTCATGACATCATTTGCCGTACACGGGTTGTATATAAATAATTGAAAACATGAAAAAGTCTAGACGTCAATTATGAGTCTAGACTTTTATTTATCTATGATTTCTTCAAGATTGGCTGCCACTTCATATACGTAAGACTCCTCCAAAACCATTCAAACGGTCCCATTCGGAATGCCCGCAGCCAAAGGTGACTGGTGATCATTTGAAGGGCACATACCGCGATCGTGATCAGCACGCCCGCAGCCGGATATACTTTTCCGTATAACCCTAACCCGTAATGATAGAAAATCCACGTACAAATGATTGATTGCATGAGATAGTTGGTAAATGCCATTCTCCCGACTGCGGAAAAGTATTGCAGCGGCTTAGCCAGTCTTGTCTTATGATAAAGATACACAATCGTTGTGACGTAGAAAAACATAAGAAAAGGTGCTCCAACCAGCAAAAATACTTCTATTTCGGTCACACTGTACAATATATGAGCGCTGATGCCAATGACCAGCCCCAACAGCCATACTCTTTTTAACGCTTTGCGGTGCTTTTCCGGCTGATGCAGCAATCTTGATTTTGCCGCCGCGGCGCCCAGCAAAAACATACTGAAATATGGGATGGAGGCAAAAAAGAAATTCAGCGGATTATAGGTCAGCATGCCATTCATTGACATATAAACGAGCCGATCGTGGATTCGCTGTTCCGCAATATCTTTCAAGCTGCCGTTTCCGTAAGCATGCAGCGCCTGCTTCGCTTGCTGAATGGCTGCTTGTGCCCATTCTTGTCCGTTTGCTTGATGAAAGCTTGCCAAAATGAACGGAAGAGAAAACAGGAGATACAAAGAGACTGCCCATATCAACAGTGTTTTCGGCTTTGCTTTTCTGAACAAAAGTAAAACCAAACCAAGCAGGGCGTATTCCGTTAAGATATCCCCGTCCCATATCAAAAAAGCATGAATGGTTCCAAAGATGAAGAGTGCCAATAATCTTCTGATATAAAGCGGGACAAAACGTTTTCCTTTGCTTAACGCTCTCTCCATCATCACCACCATGCCAAACCCAAATAAAAATGAAAACAGTAAAATACATTTGGTTTGAATCAAAAATTTCAATATTTCTGCTGCAGCAAAGTCTGCACCAGACCACTTTTCCGTGAAAAAATTATCCTTTCCAAGCATAGACAAATACATATCCGGATAACTGAAGTGCGCCAAATTCACAAATAGGATGCCGAAAATGGCAATTCCTCTTAACACGTCAAGCACACCAATCCGCTCATTTGTCAGAGTCGGCTGTAATGAAGCCATATGAATCACGCTCCTTTTTTCTATACCTCAATCGTATGAAAAAAAGAAGCGAAGAAACATCGATTTAGGTGGCAGCGCAAAGGAAAAACCTTACAATCTCGTCACCTTCACAATAAAAACCAGGCTTCACAGGAAGCCCGGCGGAGATATTATGGTTTCATGACCTTTAAATCTAATGTCTCGATATTCTGCAAGACACGGTCGAATCGCAAAGCTTGAGGCTCACTCGGGAAAATATGCCCTTCATACGGATCTCCTAACGTGCGGAAAAACGGCTCGAATAAGCCCGGAGCCAATACACCCACCATTTTTGTATAGTGAGAATCCAAGCGATATGAGTGTACAGTGTTGGCAGGAACATGCAGGAAATCTCCAGGATTAAGCTGAATTTCTTCACCATCGGCCCACATCGTCATTTGCCCTTCAAGGCAATAGAAAGTTTCTGTATGATGCTCATGGTAATGATCAACGACGCGATCGCCTTTAGGACCTTCAGATGATACAACGATAAATTGCCCGTCCGTATTCTTTTGCGCAGCCACAATGCGGTGAAGCTGATCGCCCGTCAATAGGCGGTCTCCTTCTCCAGACTCAAGCACATATGGAACAACGCCAGCCGGAAGTTCTGTATTCTCCACTAGTTTTGGAGCACCGGCAGGGGTTTCATCCTCCGCAAATATAATGTCCGCCGCCTCAGCCGCTTTTGCAAAACGCTCTTTTGATACCTCTTCGCTTGCGTGCGGTGGATGTTCAGCGTGATCATACGGCGTTCCAAGCACGGAATACATATGTGCGACATTCCCTTTCATTGTGTAAGACACCAGCCGTGTTCTGTGGCTATGCATCCGGTAGCTGTGCGGCGTTCCGGCCGGAATGTTCGCATAATCACCAGCTACTAAAAGATGATGTTCTCCATCAAGCGTCAGTTCAAGCTTACCGTCAAGAACAAGAAGCCCTTCATGCGTATTTTTGTGAATATGAAGCGGAAAGGCATCTCCTTTTCCCCCAGAAAGCAGCACGATCTCGAACAAACCTCCCGTGCTCTTTCCGTTTGCCATCACTGTCGCGACCTGTCTGCCGAACAAATAGCGCTCTCCCTCTCCGCTGCGAAGCAAGTAAGGCATTTTTTCTTTGGGCAGTGAATGTTTACTTAACGTTTTCATGTTGTTTCCTCCAATTTAGACCAGTCTATATATTTTAGGTTTCCGACTAGACCGTTCTATATAGTTGTAGGGGAAAGGATAACAAATTGCTACCCTTTTTTCCTCACCAATACTGGAATTTGTTCGGCAATGAGAAGAAGGGGCGTTTTGTCTTTATTCGTTAAAGAAAGCATAATGCCGCCTTCAATCATCGAATTAATCAGCATTCCCAGCTGGTTTGCTTCTTCTTCTGCAAATCCCTTTTCCATTAATTTTCTGGCGAAAACCGCTTCCCAGCTTTTAAACACCTTCATGCAAACCGTGCGCAGCGGCTCGCTGATTAACGCCGTTTCACTCGCCAGCAAGCCCACTGGAATCCCTTGAATGCTTTCCGTATTGTCAAACTGGCTGGCGGTTTTTTTGATAAAACGCTGAATCGCTTCAACAGGATCAGAGGATTCATCCATGCTTTTCTGTATCACATGTTCAACGATCTTACCCGTATATGTAACCGCTTCAATTGCTAATTCTTCTTTGCCATTCGGAAAAAAGTGATACAGCGATCCCTTAGGAGCACCGCTTTCCTTCACAATCTGGTTTAAGCCCGTCGCGTGATATCCTTGCAGCTGGAACAGACGTGACGCTGTGTGAAGGATTTTTTCACGTGAATCTCCTCTGCTAGTCATTGAAACATTCCCTCCTAGGTATGGTAGAGCGACTTATATAATATAAAAAAGAACCATGGGATTGTCAAAAGGGGTAAGAACCTCCTGGATGGGGTAAATGTAGACAAACATGTCTAGGAGGGGATTCTCGATGACAACTGATGATACGGTCACCAATACTGAACAGCTTGAAAAACAGCAAAACCCGAAAACGAAGCTCAAACTGAAAAAAGTAAAGGATCAAGTCATCGTCATTACCGGTGCTACAAGCGGAATCGGCCTCGTCACCGCGCGAATGGCGGCCGAAAAAGGAGCAAAAGTCGTCGCAGCAGCCCGAAATGAAGACTTCAGGAGCTCGTTGATGAAGTAAAGAAAAAAGGGCACGAAGCCATCTATGTAAAAGCGGATGTGGGAAAAGAAGAAGACGTCAACCGCATCGCAGAAACCGCGATCAGCACATTCGGCCGCTTTGACACATGGGTTAACAACGCCGCTGTTTCGGTTTTCGGACACGCCATGGATGTTACCACCGAAGACATGAAGCGCGTGTTTGACACCAATTTCTGGGGTCCGGTCTATGGAACAAGGGCAGCCGTCAAACACTTTACAAGCAGAGGCGGTCCGGGTGCTCTCATCAATGTAGGAAGCCTGTTCGGCGACAGAGGAACCGTTATACAATCCACCTACGCGTCTGCGAAATTCGCGCTTCACGGATGGACAGAAAGCATCCGAATGGAGCTTGAAAAAGAACAGGCACCCGTCTCGGTCACACTCATCCATCCAGGCAGAATCGACACGCCTTACAACGAACACGCCAGAAGCTACCTGGACAAACAGCCGGCTCATTACCGCTCTATGATCTACCCGCCGGAAGCTGCAGCCGAAGCCATCCTGTTTGCCGCTGAACATCCGAAACGCGACATGTACATCGGCTCGCAGGCAAAAGCCATCGCCATGCTGGGTGCACTCTTTCCCCGGCTGACCGACAGACTGATGGAAAAAATCATGTACTGCAGCCAGCATGCGGAAAGACCGTCCAAACCGCGTGAAGAAAGCGCGCTTTACCATGCGGGCTACGGCATGCATGACAGGGGGACAAATAAAGGGTGGCTTCGGTCAAGAAGCTATTATGTAAAGGCCACAAAGCGCCCAGCGGTAACTGCGGCTGCGGCTGTCGGGCTTGCTTGTGTCTGGGCTGCCGTTAAACGCACCAAATGAGACCTTCCATCATTTGATTGCACACCATAAAAACCCATGCAGATTTAACATAACGCATGGGTTTTTTGATGTTAATCGACAAAGGCCTTGTTCATACGCTGCAGAAGTTCGCCAAACATCTCTTTTTCATGTATTGACCACTCTTTCAGCATCTGTTCATAACGTTCTAAGCGCATCTGCTGATCTGCCTTTAATGCTTGTTTGCCGAGTTTTGTAATGGTAAACAGACTGACTCTTCTATCGGAAGGATCGGTAAAACGATAGATGAGCTCCTTGGCCTCTAAAGCTGCAGCTTGTCTGGAAAGAGTAGAAATATCAAGCTTAAACGACTCCGCCAGCTCTTTTACACGAGCGGGTCCAAACTCATCCAATTGTCTCAATAATAAGTAAGAGGATCTCTCCAAATTCCCTGTTCTTTTCTCTGATTGATCCAGATAAACAGCTCTCCTGATAAACGTGGTCAGCTCATATTCAATCAATTCGACTGGATTCTGTTTTTGCAATGGCTTTCGCTCCCCATTCCGATGTTTGACATTGACAGCATTCTATATACTTGTATAATACAAATGTATAAGATCTGTATGAATAAGTATTGGATGATAAAATCTATTTATTTACTTGTATAGTACAACCATATAAAAAGAAAGTAAAGTCATTCCTCAGAACAAACAAAAAGGAAGTCAATCAGAAAGGAGGAAGCTGTTCTAATAGAGAGCAGTACTTGCTGTGAAAATCATTCGAATAATTTTGCAAGTGTTGATATTATATGTGTTTTTTATCATCGGAGAAGCACTTCAGCATCTGTTTCATTTACCGATATCAGGAAGCATAGTCGGCTTGGTATTGCTGCTGATCTGCTTAGCCCTCCGTATTGTGCCGGTTGCCATTATTGAAGACGGAGCCGGGTTTTTATTGTCCTTTCTGCCATTGTTATTCATTCCAGCTATGACCGGGGTGATGAAGTATCCATCTCTCGTTTCATTAAATGGGTTGATGTTGCTGATTACAGTCGTTTTGAGCACCATCTTCACGATCATTGCAGCAGGAGCCGCCAGCCAAGTTCTGGAAAAGAGAGCCAACAAACGAAAGGAGAAAAAGAAATGCAGCAAGCATGTATCGCAATCATTATAATTCTTTTGACAGTTGCGGCTTACTTAGCGATGGTACAGCTCTACAAGCGATTCCCTTTTCCATTTCTTATCCCTGTTCTGACAACGACAATTTTGATTGTCGCGTGTTTGGCGATGTTCCATATTTCGTATGAAGGCTATATGATCGGGGGAAAATGGATCAATTCTTTGCTTGGGCCGGCTGTTGTGGCACTGGCATATCCGCTTTATAAACAACGGCACATTATTATGAAATACAGTATTCCCATTATAGGCGGTGTGCTGGTCGGGTTGTGTATGGGGATGATCAGCGGACTCATTTTCGCAGAAGCATTCGGGATCAATCATGACCTCGTATTGTCCATTCTGCCGAAGTCGATCACAACCCCAGTTGCTATCCAAATTGCCGCCGGCCTTGGCGGTGTTCCTTCCATGACAGTCGTATTTGTCATGATCGCGGGTTTTTCAGGCGTCATTCTCGGGCCGCTGATCCTAAACTGGCTTCGTATCCGCAGTTCACTCGGAAAAGGCATCGCATTAGGCAGCGCCTCCCATGCACTCGGCACCTCAAAAGCATTTGAATATGGAGAACTGGCTGTATCCATGAGTTCGGTCTCAATGACACTTTGTGCGGTACTCGGCTCATTCTTTGGGCCGCTCGTCGTCTGGCTGTTTCATATTTAACAAAAAAAGACTGCCTTCAGTGGGCAGTCTTTTTCCATATCTATTTTACGCTGCTGATGCCGAACTGGCGTCTTGGAAAATGGCAAAGAGGAGAAAGTAAACCGATCAAAATAAACAAGCATTTCGCCTGTTTATTTTAATTCTCCAATGTCTTTTAAATATTGTTCCCGTTCTTCTTTCGTCAAACTATTTAAAAAGTCTTCTTTAACCTCTTTATCAAAATCATCCCAGTTTTCAAATCGATCCGCTAAGTCTTTAGAGAAACTCATGCCATCAACCTTGTTAGAATTATAGATTAAATCAGCAGAAAAATGAAACTTTTCTGGGTCCCCGTTTACATAGCCATCTATAATGATTCTCCCCATCGGGTTTATTTCTATTTCTTTTTCAAAGGTTATCGTTTTTATAAAATGATGAATGTCTTCTTTCTTTAATGTCTCTTCTACTTTAGGCTTCATTTTTTCAGCATATTCTTCTGCTTTTTCTCGATCGCTCTTTTCTTCACTGTTCATATTTTTGTTGCCTCCAGTTGTTTCTTTTTCATTGGTTTTATCAAAATAAAAGTATAAGGCACCTGCAATTAAAATTATTATAATCGCACCTGCACTTATCATTTTCCTCATGGTTATCATTGGCAATTCATCCTTTTTATTTTATTATACAAGATATGTACAAAGATTAGGAGTGGCGTAATTGGCTAAGAATAAGTCTATAAAAATTACGGATGAGGATTATAACCGTATATCGAGTGCTGCCTACGATATTCAAAACTATCATATTGGTGAGATTATATATACTAGTAACAGGCAAAAGCTATACGTTATCGATTATAAAAAAACAGAAAAGGGCCTTAACGCTCTTACTCTTGTTTCTCGTGAGGATTACCGTAATTCTCATGAAGGCAAACACCCTGAAAAAATCCAAAACGCCATCATCGCATACCGCGGGTCAGAACCTATCAGCACTAACCAATTAAAAGAAACGATTAAGGAAACAAATCAGCGTGGAAAAAGAGAAGAGCTCATTAAAGAACTAGAGAAAAAAGGGATCAATATTCCAGCTGAAGAAGATGGGTCTTCTTTTGACTCAGTAACAGGTTTCTCTGAATATGCAAATGAAATCATCCAAGATTGGCTTCACATGGATACTAGTTATCTAGTTGGCAAAAAGCCGTTTGATGATGGAACAGATAACCAGGCCATTCAGGCAGATCAATATGCAAAAAAAATACATAAAGACTTTAAAAATGCTGACATTCAAGTAACGGGTCACTCATTAGGCGGATCTAATGCAAGCTATGCAGTCGTGATGAATGACTTTATAGAACGCGGTGTCACTTTCGAGAATCCTAACATATATGAAAACCTGCCTGAGGATGTAAAAGCCCGGGTGTTAAAGGGAGAGTTTCGCAGCCGTTTAACAGAATATATTAATTTAAATGATGGATTATCCTTGCTGAATCGGGATGCTGCTGAAGTAGGCAAAGTAAAAGTGATGTATGACGAAGCTTTGCCGAATGGTGTACAGAATAATAGCCTCCCTGATGAAGTGAAAATGCTGGGCCTTGGACTTAAACATTATGGCAATCAATCTCTTGATATTACACTATTTGCTGAAGCCTTGATGGGAAGTCACGGCTTGGATCGATACAGCTTCCATTCAGATGGCTCTGTCCAAACTGTGGATGATGTTTTAAAGAACAACCCTGACTTTGCATTAGCGATGCTTAAGCAAATGAAATCAACGAATGTAAAGGCCAATACAGGTGTTTCGATTCTGATCAAATCACATGTATTAATGAATACAAGTACTCAGTTGAAGCATATTGCCGAAACGGAATGGTCAAAAATGATACGCCAGATTGAAAGAATCGATGACAAAGTAAAGGATTCAATTGAGGATGTCAGGAATATGCATGCACGAATGGTTGGTTTTGGCGCCTATGATGAATTATCAGTTTCCGATGTCGATGATCTGATCAATAAGATCAAAATGAACAAACCGCACCACCTTTTTTACTCAAAAGAAAAATATGATCAGGCAGTAGATGCAGCGCTCAATCTGCAACACTTTCTACAGATGATTGCAGATGATCTCGGACATATGGGACATGCGTATCATGATGCAGATCTGGCAGCGGCCAGTCGAATGGGGATTTCATAAGGAGAGAAAGAAACATGGATTTTATGAATAAGAAACCAACAGATGCTGACCGTTTTATGCAAAGAGTGACGAGTCAGCATTCAAGCACTTCGATTTTTTCAAACACTAATGTAAATACCTCTGAAATGACACCTGAACAATTGGCGGCGTTCAAAGAGAAGAAGAGACAAGAACAAAAATTGGCGTTGATGAATTCAATCAAAAAACAATTAAGCTATGCATTTCAGGAAGACCGTAAGAATTTGTCTTCGATCCTTGAAAATATTACTGATGCCGAGCAGGCTATAAAGACAAAACGAGAAATCCTCAACCATCATATGTCTGGAAAAGCAATAGATAGTGTCACTGATAAAATGAAAGATCACCTTTCATTTGATAAAGTTCATTCCGATGTTTCGAGTGTAATCAATTCCATTGGCTTATAAGGTAGAGAGTCAATATAGCTTAAAATAAAGAAGATATCATCTCCGACGAAGTGGCGCAGCGAGAACGAATCACGAATGAAACTGTGCGTCTGGAAAAACATCATTAGCACAGAAAAAAGCAGACTGTTCCCAGTCTGCTTTTCCCATTACGATCTAAAGAAATCAATCAGCGGCTGAAAATCCTTAGACAAATCAACGTCATTCGGCTCTGCTTGAAGCAGGCGGTCAATCATTTGCTCTAATTCCTCAATATCGTTTTTATCTGTGTATTCAATGAAGTTTAAGCTTTCAAGCCAATCTCGGTATGAATGTTTAGCTTTGCCGTAGCTATTTCCAAAGACGAGGCATGGCGTTTTTGTGATAATCGAGAAGATCATAGCGTGAAGGCGGTCTGTCACCACCAATTTACTGGAACCAATGCGGTCGAGCATTTCCATGAAATGCTTTTCCCGATCCTCGTAATCAATCATATCGACCGTATCAAGCACCGTGTCTGTACGCTCCGCATAGGTTGTTTTTTCTGCCCATTTCATCATGTGTGAAATAAAATCTTCATCGGTTACCTTCTCCTTGTCCGCTCTTAAAATAAAAAGAACGCCGTCCCGTTCAAGCTCTTTCGGTACGATATCCAAAGACAGCACCATATCCGGTGTAAAGATGACATCTGAATTGAAGGTTTCTTTCACAACATCGAGCGTCTGTGTCTCCCGCGCGGCAATCGTTAAATTTGGATTTTGATGATACGCATCCTGTGTTTTTTTCTTTTCTTTGTTTCCGTCCTCTGTATCTTCAAAATAGACGGATTGCGGAAGAGAAATGGATTTATAGTCTTTAAACGCTGCAAAGACCTTCCTTCTGTCCTCCTCAATATCAAGGTAAAGGTTCCCCAGATTTCCTCCGCCGGTAAAGCAGACAATATCGTCTTCACGGATGATCTCCTTCACCAATTCAATGCCTTCGTCCGTCGCGTAGTCCATAATTTCAATATATTCATAGTACGGAAAATGATTTTTAATAAATTTCTCTTCCGCATACGCAATCGCTTGGTCTCCGATGTTTGTGTAACTCGGAGAACCAAACAAAAATACTTTTCGTTTATCATTTAATAAGGCTTCGGGTTTTACATTCGGTGCGATCCCTTTTACTAGTTTTTTGCCTTTGATTTCTTGTACAGTCATGTCTGTGTCCTCCTTCTAGGTTGTGCTTGGTTATCTGTCTGTACCCAGAAAGGAGGGTGTATATGCACGGGCATGTGCTTGACCGGCTTTATATCAGATACATCGTTTTCGCCAGTTTTAAGGATGCCGCAATGTTTCTTGCCGTTCTTTCCATATTCTCGGCTGCATGCTCAAGTGCGTCTGCAAGGGGCACGGCTCCCGGCACGATGCTGAAAAGGGCGTCCATCCCGTGTGCATAGACCGCATCACTGTCTCGCGAAACTGATCCCGCAAGTCCAATGACAGGCACATCGTATGCCTTAGCCGCTTTGGCCACGCCAATCGGCGTCTTGCCGTAAACTGTCTGGCTGTCAATCCGCCCTTCGCCGGTAATCACAAGATCTGCATCCTGAACCTTGCTTTCAAACTGAACCGCATCGAGGACGATATCAATGCCTCTTTTCAAATCAGCACGAAGAAAAGTAAACAGACTCCATCCGAGACCGCCTGCTGCACCGGCGCCCTCTGTTTCCCTGAAGCTTGTTTCAAGCGTTGTTTCTGCCACATCCGCAAAGTGAGACAGGTTCCGGTCAAGTATACGCACCATGTCAGGCGTGGCGCCTTTTTGAGGACCGAAAACAGCGGAAGCCCCTCTTGGCCCTGTTAACGTGTTATCCACGTCGCAGGCGACTTCAATTTTCACATTTCGTAATCTGGGATCAAGTCCTGCCACATCTATTGAGGAAAGCTGAGAAAGCGTACCGCCTCCGGGGCCGATTTCATAGCCTGATTCATCAAGAAGCCTTCCGCCCAGCGCCTGAACCATCCCGGCTCCGCCATCATTTGTGGCACTTCCGCCGATTCCGATGATCAAACGCTCTGCACCCGCATCAAGAGCAGCAGCGATTAATTCTCCTGTTCCTCTAGTAGAAGTGACAAGCGGATTCCTCTTCTCTGCGGGCACAAGATGCAACCCTGATGCGGCAGCCATCTCAATCACAGCTGATTTTCCGTCTCCCATTATGCCAAAAAACGCTTTTACCGGTTCCCCCAGCGGACCCGTGACAATCTGCTCTGTTATGGTTCCGCCCGTGGCATCAATTAATGACTGGACAGTCCCCTCACCGCCGTCCGCCATCGGCAGCTTCCGATATTCGGCATCGGGGAAAACCGTTTTGAAGCCTCTTTCTATGGCGTGAGCAGCCTCTAACGCTGATAAGCTTTCCTTAAAAGAATCCGGTGCAATAATGATTTTCATCCAATCGCCTCTTTCAAAAAGTGATGATTTACACTGTCTTTCTTCAATTTACCATAATTACTTTTGGGGATATATACCAATTTATCAGGAAAAATTTTATTAAAAATTAGAAATGAAAGTGTTTGCATTAATGAAACATTCACGTTATCATACTTGTATACAAGTATACTCCTTAGTGAGGAAGGTGAGCGTATGCTAGACTCCAAGGACCTGTTGTATCCCGCAAAATGGCTTTCAAAAGCGTCAACCGGCGTTCGCGTCGCATGCGAGCTGAGAATGCGGATTATTTCAGGCATGATTGAAAGCGGTACCATTCTATCAGAAAATACAATCGCGGCTGAGTTTTCCGTAAGCCGTTCGCCGGTTCGCGAAGCGTTAAAAATACTGGCTTCCGAAAAAATCATTCGTTTAGAACGAATGGGAGCGGTTGTGATTGGGTTAACTGAAAAGGAAATCGCAGAAATATATGACGTGCGTTTATTATTAGAAACGTTTGTCTTTGAACGGCTTGTCAAAATTGACATTGAGCCTTTAATCAAAGATCTCAGCAAGATTCTAGAAATAATGAAAGTCTCCATCAAATACGAGGACGCGGACGAGTTTTCATTTCAGGATGTGTTATTCCATGAAACGATTATCCGCGCCATTGATCACTCATACATTCAGATGATCTGGAACAATCTAAAACCCGTAATGGAAAGCTTTATTCTTTTATCAATGCGGGTACGGTTAAAGGAAAAGTACGAAGATTTCTCAAGGATTCTGGATAACCATGAGCTATATATTCAAGCGATCAAAACAAAGGACAGGGCGCTGATGGTTCAGTCTCTGCACCAGAATTTTGACGATGTGCAAGAAAAAGTAGAGGACCTCTGGCTCTCACAACAAATGCTGGCAAAAGGAGCTGAACACCAAAATGACTAGTTATATGTTAGGAATCGATATCGGTACGACCAGCACAAAGGCTGTATTATTCACTGAAAACGGAGACGTGGTACAGAAAGAAAGCACCGGCTACCCGCTCCATACACCGGACATCTCAACAGCTGAACAAAATCCGGAAGAGATTTTTCAGGCTGTCATCCATACAACTGCAAAAATCACGAAACAGCACCCGGAAAAACAAATCTCATTTATTTCCTTCAGCAGCGCCATGCACAGCGTCATTGCCATGGACGAAAATGATCAGCCGCTGACGCCATGCATCACGTGGGCAGACAACCGAAGCGAAGGCTGGGCGCATAAGATTAAAGATGAGCTCAATGGGCATGAGGTTTACAAACGAACAGGAACACCCATTCATCCGATGTCACCGTTAAGCAAAATTACATGGATTACAAACGAACGAAAAGAAATTGCTTCTAAAGCCAAAAAATATATCGGCATCAAAGAGTACATTTTTAAACAGCTATTTAATGAGTATGTAATCGATTACTCATTGGCATCAGCGACAGGGATGATGAACCTGAAAAGCTTGGATTGGGACGAGGAAGCACTGACGATCGCAGGCATTACGCCGGATCACTTATCCAAACTCGTGCCGACAATTGAGATCTTTCAGCACTGCAGCCCGAAATTAGCGGTACAGATGGGAATTAATCCAGACACACCTTTTGTCATCGGCGCAAGCGACGGCGTACTGTCCAATCTCGGTGTGAATGCCATTAAAAAAGGAGAAATCGCCGTTACGATCGGTACGAGCGGCGCTATCCGAACCATTATCGACCAGCCGCAAACCGACGAAAAGGGGAGAATTTTCTGCTACGCGTTAACGGACAAGCATTGGGTTATCGGCGGTCCGGTGAACAATGGGGGCATCGTTCTTCGCTGGATCAGAGATGAATTTGCTTCATCAGAAATCGAAACAGCGACAAGACTGGGAATTGACCCGTATGACGTGCTGACGAAGATTGCTGAACGCGTCAGACCGGGTTCTGACGGCCTGCTGTTCCATCCGTATCTCGCCGGGGAACGCGCTCCGTTATGGAACTCTGATGTACGGGGCTCATTTTTCGGCCTGACCATGTCACATAAAAAAGAACATATGATACGTGCAGCATTAGAAGGGGTCATTTACAACCTGTACACTGTGTTCCTGGCGCTAACAGAATGCATGGACGGACCGGTCACCCGAATTCAAGCGACTGGCGGCTTTGCAAGATCAGAGGTTTGGCGGCAAATGATGTCGGACATATTCGAATCTGAAGTCGTCGTTCCCGAAAGCTACGAAAGCTCATGTCTCGGCGCCTGCATTTTAGGCCTGTATGCGACAGGGAAAATCGATTCGTTCGATGCCGTGTCCGACATGATCGGCAGCACGTACAGACATACGCCAATCGAAGACTCAGCCAAAGAATATAGAACATTAATGCCGATATTCATCAATCTATCAAGATCATTAGAAAATCAATACACCCAAATTGCAAATTATCAAAGAAGCCTAATTACACACAAATAGCACATGACATGAAGGGGAGGGCATTATCATGCCATTAATCATTGTTGCACTTGGGATCTTAGCATTACTATTTTTGATTATGGGCTTGAAATTAAATACATTTATTTCCTTATTAGTTGTATCATTCGGCGTGGCACTGGCACTTGGGATGCCGTTTGATAAAGTTGTCAGCTCCATTGAAGAAGGTATAGGGGGGACACTTGGCCACATCGCACTCATCTTCGGTCTCGGTGCGATGCTGGGCAAGCTGATTGCTGATTCAGGCGGCGCACAGCGTATAGCAATGACGCTCGTCAACAAATTCGGGGAGAAAAATATACAGTGGGCTGTTGTGATTGCTTCCTTTATTATCGGAATCGCGTTGTTCTTTGAAGTAGGATTGGTTCTATTAATCCCGATCGTATTCGCTATTTCAAGAGAATTGAAGATTTCTATTTTATATCTCGGTATTCCGATGGTCGCAGCATTATCCGTCACACACGGGTTCCTGCCGCCGCACCCGGGACCGACAGCAATTGCCGGAGAATACGGCGCAAATATCGGGGAAGTGCTGCTGTACGGCTTCATTGTTGCTGTTCCGACAGTCCTGATTGCAGGGCCAATATTTACAAAGTTCGCGAAAAAAATCGTTCCTGCATCATTTGCGAAAAACGGAAATATTTCGTCACTCGGCACACAAAAAACATTCAAGCTTGAAGAAACACCAGGCTTTGGAATCAGTGTGTTTACAGCAATGCTTCCGATTATCATCATGTCGATCGCTACCATCATTGATTTGCTTCAAGAAACAATAGGATTTGCGGATAACAGTTTCCTGGCTTTCATCCGTTTAATCGGGAATGCATCGACTGCCATGATTATCTCACTGCTCGTCGCTGTTTACACAATGGGAATCGCACGCAATATTCCAATCAAAACCGTCATGGACTCTTGTTCTACAGCCATCTCGCAAATTGGCATGATGCTGTTGATCATCGGGGGAGGCGGCGCCTTTAAACAAGTGTTAATCAACGGCGGTGTCGGCGACTACGTAGCGGATTTATTCAAAGAAACGGCATTATCGCCGATTCTGCTGGCATGGCTCATCGCAGCGATCCTGCGCATCTCCTTAGGATCAGCAACCGTTGCCGCATTAAGCACGACGGGACTCGTCATTCCATTGCTGGGACAGTCCGATGCCAACCTTGCATTAGTGGTGCTCGCAACAGGCGCAGGAAGCGTCATCGCTTCACACGTCAACGATGCCGGCTTCTGGATGTTCAAAGAATACTTTGGATTAAGCATGAAAGAAACATTTGCCACATGGACCTTGCTGGAAACAATTATCTCCGTTGCTGGACTAGGATTTATATTATTGTTAAGTTTAGTTGTATGAAATTAATGAAGGAGATGTAACACACATGTTCAATACAATTGGTGTCATAGGCTTAGGCGTAATGGGAAGCAATATCGCCTTAAACATGGCAAATAAAGGCGAAAAAGTCGCCGTCTATAATTACACCAGAGATTTAACGGACCAGCTTGTGAAAAAGCTGGATGGACAATCGCTGAGCCCGTACTACGAGCTTCAAGATTTTGTTCAATCACTAGAAACACCCAGAAAAATTTTTCTGATGGTCACAGCGGGAAAACCGGTCGATTCCGTCATCCATTCGTTAATGCCTTTACTAGATGAAGGAGACGTCATCATGGACGGAGGCAACTCCCACTACGAAGACACAGAAAGAAGATATGACGAGCTGAAGGAAAAAGGAATCGGCTACTTGGGAATCGGCATTTCCGGCGGGGAAGTCGGCGCATTAAAAGGGCCTTCCATCATGCCGGGCGGAGATCGAGACGTTTATGAAAAAGCCGCTCCGATCCTGACCAAAATCGCCGCACAAGTCGGAGAAGACCCATGCTGTGTCTACATCGGACCAAAAGGGGCAGGGCACTTTACAAAAATGGTGCACAACGGCATTGAGTATGCAGATATGCAGCTGATTGCTGAAGCCTATACATTTCTTAGAGAAACGCTTCGTCTGCCGCTCGAAGAAATCGCCAGCATCTTTGAAACATGGAACCAAGGTGAGCTGAAAAGCTATTTAATAGAGATTACAGCGGAGATTTTACGGAAAAAGGACGAACATACAGGTCAGCCGCTGATCGATGTCATTCTTGATAAAACCGGCCAGAAAGGCACAGGAAAATGGACAAGCATGCAAGCTATTGATAACGGCATTCCATCCGCTATTATCACCGAGTCCTTGTTTGCCCGCTACCTGTCGTCCTTAAAAGAAGAACGTATGGCGGCTGAGCAATTGTTAGCCGGTCCGGAAACAGAGGAAAAACATTACGATAAGGATCTCTGGATTGAATACGTCAGACAAGCCTTATACATGGGAAAAGTATGCGCCTACGCACAAGGCTTTGCTCAATATAAAATGTCATCTGAGCTTTACGGATGGAACCTGCCGCTTAAAGACATCGCTTTGATTTTCCGCGGCGGCTGCATCATCCGCGCGGATTTCCTGAACGTCATCAGCGAAGCATTCCAAGAGCAGCCAGATCTCTCAAACCTGCTGATTGCACCTTATTTTTCAGAAAAGCTTAAAGCTTATCAGACAGGCATGCGAAAAGTCGTTTGCGAGGGAATCAACGCCGGAAGCGCATTCCCATGCTTAAGCACCGCGCTCTCTTACTACGACGGCTACCGCACAGGGCGTTCCAACGCCAACCTATTACAGGCGCAGCGCGATTATTTCGGCGCCCATACGTACGAGCGGACAGATATGGATGGCGTTTTCCATACCAATTGGTCTGATGCAAACTAATAGATAAGGCTGACAGCTGGAGCTTTTATACCAGCTGCCAGCTTTTTTTATAGGCTAAACTCACATATCGCAACTAATTGAGAATCAGACATATAAAATTTGAATATTTGTCAAAGTGTAATTTATGCTGATCACACCAGCACTTTCCTACACGATGAAAGGAAAAAGAGAAAATAATTAAGGGGTTTTGTCTTGACAAAAAATATATATTAATTAATAATTCATATATAATTAGAATTATTATTGAAAGCACTATTGCTTTCTAAACCATTTTTAGGAGGAATAACATTATGTCTTTAATCGGTAAAGAAGTACAACCATTCGAAGCAAAAGCATTCAAAAACGGTGAATTCATCGATGTAACAAACGAATCTCTAAAAGGTCAATGGAGCGTATTCTGCTTCTACCCAGCAGATTTCTCTTTCGTATGCCCAACTGAGCTTGAAGATCTTCAAAACCAATACGTTGCACTTAAAGAATTAGGTGTTGAAGTGTACTCTATCTCTACAGATACTCACTTCGTACACAAAGGCTGGCATGACAGCTCTGAAAAAATCGGCAAAATCACTTACGCAATGATCGGTGACCCATCTCAAACGATCTCTCGCAACTTCGATGTTCTTGACGAAGAATCTGGTCTTGCTGACCGCGGAACATTCATCATCGATCCAGATGGCGTGATCCAAACTGTTGAAATCAATGCAGGCGGTATCGGCCGTGACGCAAGCAACCTGATCAGCAAAGTAAAAGCAGCACAATACGTTCGTCAAAACCCAGGTGAAGTTTGCCCGGCTAAATGGGAAGAAGGCGGCGAAACGCTTACACCTAGCCTTGATCTAGTAGGTAAAATCTAAGGAGTGCATTCAATTGGTACTTGATCCAAATATCAAAGCACAATTAAATCAATACATGCAGCTAATTGAGAACGACATTGTTCTCAAAGTGAGTGCAGGTGAAGATGACACTTCTAAGGACATGCTGGCTCTCGTTGATGAGCTGGCTTCCATGTCATCTAAAATCACTGTTGAAAAAGCTGAATTGAACAGAACGCCAAGCTTCAGTGTGAACCGCGTCGGAGAAGACACTGGCGTCACTTTCGCCGGTATTCCTCTGGGCCACGAATTCACATCATTAGTGTTGGCGTTGCTCCAAGTGAGCGGCAGACCGCCTAAGGTAGATCAGAAAGTCATTGATCAGGTGAAGAAGATCAGCGGTGAATACCACTTTGAATCTTATATCAGCCTGACATGCCACAACTGTCCTGATGTTGTACAAGCTTTAAACATGATGAGCGTACTGAATCCGAACATCACTCACACTATGATTGACGGTGCGGCATACAAATCAGAAGTTGAAAGCAAAAACATTATGGCAGTGCCAACGGTTTACCTAAACGGCGAATCCTTCGGAAGCGGCCGTATGACCCTCGAAGAGATTCTTGCGAAAATGGGCAGCGGCGCAGATGCATCTGAGTTCGCTGACAAAGATCCTTACGACGTTCTTGTTGTCGGCGGCGGACCTGCCGGCGCAAGTGCAGCCATTTATACGGCACGTAAAGGAATCCGCACAGGTGTTGTCGCTGAACGCTTCGGCGGACAGGTTCTCGACACAATGAGCATCGAAAACTTCATCAGCGTAAAAGCAACTGAAGGACCGAAGCTTGCTGCAAGTCTTGAAGAGCACGTGAAGGAATATGATATTGATGTCATGAACCTTCAGCGCGCAAAACGACTTGAGAAAAAAGATCTGTTCGAACTTGAACTCGAAAACGGTGCTGTCCTGAAAAGTAAAACAGTCATCCTTTCAACAGGTGCCCGCTGGCGCAATGTCAACGTACCTGGTGAACAAGAGTTCAAAAACAAAGGTGTCGCATACTGCCCGCACTGTGATGGACCATTGTTTGAAGGCAAAGACGTAGCCGTTATCGGCGGCGGAAACTCTGGTATCGAAGCAGCGATTGATCTTGCAGGTATTGTTAATCACGTCACTGTGCTAGAGTTCGCGCCGGAACTGAAGGCAGACGAAGTCTTGCAAAAACGTCTCTACAGCCTGCCAAACGTCACTGTACTCAAAAATGCACAAACAAAAGAAATCACAGGCGATCAGAGCGTAAACGGCATCACATACACAGACCGCGAAACAGGCGAAGAAAAACACGTTGAACTCCAAGGTGTATTCGTCCAAATCGGTCTCGTGCCAAACACTGAATGGTTAGACGAAACCGTTGAACGCAACCGCATCGGCGAAATCGTAGTCGACAAAAATGGCGCTACAAGCGTCCCAGGCTTATTCGCTGCCGGCGACTGCACAGACGGTCCTTACAACCAAATCATTATTTCAATGGGATCAGGAGCGACTGCCGCTTTAGGCGCGTTTGATTACCTTATCCGTAACTAATACAAGAAAGCCTCTATATTGCCTGATTGGCAGCATAGAGGCTTTCTTTTTTACACCATATTGCATATTTTATCCACTTGTAATAGAATTGTAATATTGTAGTGTGAATCGTCACTTCACACTAAGCATATTTGCTGTTTTTAAAGCGAAACGCACTGATTTTCTATTTAAAGTACCTTGATACTTTTTGACCTTGTTTTTCAGATCTTTAATGGTTTTTTCCTTTTTGGCATTTTCTAATGCCACAAGCGCTTCCCAGCGTTTAGCTGTTTCTGTAGAACTGCAGCCGCTAACTGTAGTCACAGGCGGAAGAAGCTTCGTACTAGATAGCTTTTCGTCAAAAGGAACTGTATCAGGAATCATCTTCTCTTTATAAATATGCTCCAATTCATTTTTATTTAAGAAGCTGATAAAATGGTCAAAGTTTTGTGCTTGCCGTTTCTCAGGCTGATGGAAATCAAGTGTTTCAATTAATTCTGACAGTTTTGTCTGAGCCGTTATCTCATTTGCCATGACATGCGTTAACTGATGGTACTCAGCTAATTCCCGCATTCTGGCATCTTTCGGCAGCAAAAGGCTCGGTGTTCCGGCGATCGTCGCTGCGATATTTCCATGCAGTCTTGCGCCAAAGCTCAAATCAGCTTGTTTCAGGAAGTCCAGCCAAGTCGGCACATTTAAAAAGAACCGCACTCTATCATTCTGATAAGCAGGGTCTCCCATGCTGACCGGATAATTATCGGCAGGCTTCGCTAAAGCAGGGGCACCGGCATATGTCAGAATCATCTCTTTCCGCCATTGCGGGATAAAGTAATGATTAGGGAACTCTTTCATGCTTCTCGTAATGAAGTCCAGCACATGCTTAGGAGACAGCCTTGACGAGTTAACCGTCACCATCGATTCTGATGTGATATTGGTTTCTCTTATCTTCAGTTCTCTTCCAAACGCATACATAGAAGGACAGCCAATTACCGTATGGTCAACACCTTCACGGAAGCCTAATCTGGAAAGGTATTTCGCTGTAATCTCACCGCGGACACCGATCATATTGGATCTCTCCAGCACCGCACTCACAAATGCCTTTACATCCTGATCAAATGGGAAACCCTCATTTAACTTCGGTTCAAATGGAGCACGCAACCCAACACCAATTACAACAACCGGAATGGTTAGTTTTTTGATTAATTGGGTATATTTCCGTAATGAAGGCACAAAATCCTCTCGGAATGCATCTGCCAGCGGAATAATGTACATATCATACTTTTTATTGATTTGTTCAGCATCTGCCGGATTAATTCGATAATAATCAGGAGTAATTGTTGTTTCTTCCGTCATCAGCGTACGAAACACACTGTAAGCATACACTAGGTTTCCTACGTTGCCGCCGATGGAGTTGCGAACAATCATTTCAGCTGCATTAAATGTATCAAATGGTGATATGCCAGCTCTTATTAAAATGTTTTTCAATGTGATGTTGCCCCTTCCTCGCCAAATTTTTGTCAGGAGATTTGCTTAGGGAACTCTATCATGATCTTAAAACCTTCAGCCGGACACCCGCTTTCATCCCTTTTTACTCACAAACTCTCTCCCTTTCTTCCGTTCTAATATTAAATTATACAAAAAAGAATCTTACAGGTGAAATCATAACACAGCAATCAGCGTTGGTAATCTATTCCCATTACTGGATATCGGTTCGGATCACAAAAAAACCCGAACCAGGCACTTCGGTTAAGTGCTCGACTCGGGCCATCTGCTTTATAATTCCTCACCATTCGTTTGAATGACTTGTTTGTACCACTCAAATGAATCTTTCTTATACCGCTTCATGGATCCATTTCCTTCGTTGTCACGATCAACATAGATCATGCCGTAGCGCTTTTTCATTTCGCCTGTTGTAAAGGAAACGATATCAATAATGCCCCACGGCGTGTAGCCGATTAAATCTACACCGTCATAAGTGACCGCTTTTTCCAGTGCTTCAATATGTGATTTCAAATATTGAATACGTTCCGGATCATGGATGGTACCGTCCTCTTCAAGCGTATCAACCGCCCCAAAGCCGTTTTCAACGATGAATAATGGAATTTGGTATCGATCATAGAGACGATTTAATGTGTATCTTAAACCAGTCGGATCAATCGCCCAGCCCCAGTCACTGGATGTGATGTACGGATTTTCAACACTATTCGGCAGCCCGCCGTTTACGACATCTCCCGTATTGTCATTTTCGACATCGCTTTTCACAGTTGTCGACATATAATAACTGAAGCCCAAATAATCGACTGTTCCATTTCTCAAAATCTCGTCATCGCCATCTTCGATCGTGATATTGTATCCTTCTCTTTCAAACTCTTTTAGCGCATACTTTGGATAATAACCGCGAACCTGCACATCCGGGAAGAAATAACGCTGTCTCATTTCTTCTTCAGCAAGCATCACATCTTCCGGATTAGCGGAGTAAGGATAAATCGGCACGTGTGACACCATGGCCCCAATTTGGAACTCAGGGTTGATTTCCTTTCCTTTTGCCACTGCCAATGCGCTTGCAAGTAACTCGTGGTGCGCCGTTTGATACATGACTTCCTTGGCATTTTCATTTTCTCCGACCACGACACCTGAGTTCGTCCATAGGAACAGAGGGTTGTTCACATCCATCTGGTTATTGATCTCATTGAATGTCATCCAGTACTTCACTTTATCTTTATATCGGTTGAAGCAAACCTCAGCAAATTTGACGAAAAAGTCTACGACTTTGCGATTTCTGAAGCCGCCGTATTCTCTTGCCAGATGGAGCGGCAGTTCAAAATGAGACAGTGTAATCACCGGCTCGATTCCATGCTTCAGCAATTCATCAAATACATTATCGTAGAACTGCAAGCCTTCTTCATTCGGTTCAGCCTCATCGCCTTTCGGGAAAATCCGGCTCCAACCGATGGACGTCCGCAAGCATTTTAATCCCATTTCCGCAAACAAAGCGATATCTTCCTTGTATCTGTGATAAAAATCAATGGCTTCATGGTTCGGATAAAATTCGTTCTCTTCAATGGAATCCGTGATTTTTCTCGGTACGCCGTGCGCACCCGCTGTCATCACATCGACGACACTTGGCCCTTTACCGCCCTGATTCCATCCTCCTTCAAATTGGTGGGCAGCTAAAGCGCCGCCCCATAAGAAATCCTTCGGCATTTTTTCCATCTTATATTCCTCCCTAGCTTACGACTGTAAATAATTTTTGGTCTAACGCACTTACTTCAAGATCCTCGATGAGAATTTCCTGATACGCATGTGAATTCGTGATGATGACTGGGGTAATCGTTGTTAACCCTTTCTGTTCAATGAATGCTTTATCAAACTCAGCAAGCACCTCGCCTTTTTTGACTGTATCTCCCTCTTTCACCTTTAAGGCAAAAGGAGTTCCGTCTAACGTCACTGTATCCAGCCCGATGTGCACAAGCAATTCGACGCCAGACGCCGAACGAAGGCCGATCGCGTGCTTTGTAGGCGCAACCATGACGACGGTTCCGTCAAACGGAGCATAGAGCTTATTATCGGATGGCTCGATCGCCAAGCCTTGTCCCATGGCACCTGAGCTGAATACCTCATCAGGCACCTTAGAAAGCGGAATGACCTTGCCGCTAAATGGCGCATAGACTGTCTCTTCATTTGCCTGTTCCGCCAGAAGATTATCCTTTTCCGTCTGTGCAGCAGTATCTTCACCGTAGCCAAAGATCTGAATCAGCACAACAGGAAGAATCACCGCAATCGCAGCACCGATTAAAATACCCCAGATGGACGTCGGGAATTGTTCATTGATGCCATTCACGATCGTCAGAGGTCCCGGAAGTCCGGCATACGCAAAGTAATACGGATTAAAGAAACTGGCCGTGATGGCACCAACCGCCCCGGAAATACAGCCAAAGATAAACGGCTTCTTAAATCTTAAGGTCACACCGTAGATCGCCGGCTCAGTAATGCCAAACAGTCCGGTCACCCCAGCTGACACACTGACTTTTCTCGTTTCCTTATTTCTCGCCTTTAAGATAACGCCAAGCACTGCGCCAACCTGTGCAACCACCGCAATCGTTTGATACGCCTGGAATGAATCCCGTCCGTATAGATCATAGTTCGCCAATACCATAGGCGTAATGCCCCAATGTACGCCAAAGATCACGATGACCTGCCAGAATGCGCCGATGATGGCTCCAGCCAAAGCCGGCACGTTTTCCGCCAAGAAGTTGAAACCGTTTGCAATCCCATTTGCGCCTAGCGTTGTCACAGGACCAATAAGGACAATTGTTACTGGCACCATAATGACCATACATAGGAAAGGAACAAATAACGGTCTGATCACTTCGTTCATTCTCTTATTCAAGAATCGTTCAAGGTAAGACAACATCCACACTAGAAATAATGGCGGCAGCACGGAAGATGTGTATGTCGTTTGCGATAAAGCAATCCCTAAGAAGGAAATGCTCTTTCCGTCTGCGATTTGAGTCGCCATCTCCGCCCATGTCGGGCTGACTAACGCGGCACAGCACGCTACAGCGATATACGTGTTGGTCTTAAAATGCTTTGATGCCGTAATCGCGATAAAAATAGGCAAAAACGTAAACGGCGCCCATGATATGAAACTAAAAACCTGATAAGTTCCCGTTTTCTCAAAGCCATCAAACAGTAAATTAATGAGAATTAATGCACCTTGCAAAATACCAGCCGCAGCCAAAATGTACACAAATGGCGCAAATACCGCTGACATAGTCGCAATAACACGGTTCAGGATCGTTCCTTTATTTTCGCTTTGGTCACCAGACAGATCAATATTGACCAGCTTCGAAAACGCATCGAAAACGTCCCCTACATGCTGTCCAATAACAATCTGAAATTGCCCGCTGTTCTCTACGACCGTAATTACGCCGGGCATGGATTTAACGATATCTTTCGCTTGCGGCTTAGACCGCTTCAGCACCAAGCGAAGCCTGGTTGCGCAGCGAGAAGCCCCTATCACATTCTCTTCCCCGCCTACCGCCTCCAAAATGTCTTTTGCTAGTCTCGTATAATCTCTCACTTTCCCCGACATTTTCACCCACCCCTTTGTTTTGGTTACGCTTTCATTATAATTGTACCGGTATAATTTATCAATACTCTGACAAAGTATTTATACCTTTATCATTTATGTAAGCGGTTTATGCTATAATTTTGATAAGTGAAACTAAACGAATGAATGAGGAATGCGTATGTTAAAGTACCAGCAAATCGCAGCGGAGATCGAAAAGTATATAGAAGAACACGAGCTTAAACAGGGAGATAAGCTGCCAGTGCTAGAAACCCTCATGGCCCAGTTTGAGGTCAGCAAAAGCACAATCACAAAGTCTCTGGATCTACTAGAACAAAAAGGCGCGATCTTTCAGCTCAGAGGAAGCGGCATCTTCGTCCGAAAGCATAAACGAAAAGGCTACCTCAGCCTCCTGTCGAATCAAGGATTTAAAAAAGATCTCGAGGATTTCAATGTCACCTCAAAGGTCATTGAACTGGACGTGAGAAAGCCAACACCGGAAGCGGCAGAAAACCTCAACATCGGACAAGATGAGGACATCTACTTTGTCAAAAGGGTCCGCTACATCAACGGCCAAACCCTATGCTACGAAGAATCCTATTACAACAAATCCATCGTAACGTACTTGAACAAGGAAATTGTTTCTCACTCAATCTTTCATTACATCCGGGAAGGATTGGGACTGAAGATTGGCTTTTCTGATTTGTTTCTTCACGTGGGTCAGCTTAATGAAGAAGAAGCGGAGTACTTGGGGCTGGAGGCAGGACTGCCCAAGCTTTATATAGAAAGTATTTTTCATCTGACAAATGGGCAGCCGTTTGATTTCTCGAAAATCTCTTATCATTATGAGCAGTCGCAGTTTGTGGTGCAGGCGAATAGTTTTTTGTTGTAGGGCAGCTGCACCTTGCTTCTAATGAAGAAACACCCCTCTTCTATCAATCAACTATGGAAGGTGGTCGACATGTACAAAATCATCATTCCTGCCATACTAGCCATCTTCGTGCTCTGGATACTATTACAGATTTCACTAGAGATGAGCATCTTTAAGAATCCAATGAATTACTTTATCGTATTCATTATCTTTTTCCTCTTTATGAAGATGGTGAAAGAAAAGCATTGAACGGCTATAGGAAACCAGATTTGTACTGAAATCTGGTTTTTTTGTGCTTCACTTTATTCATCCATTTTATCCTCACTCATTTCGCCACCCTCTTTCCCTCATTTTCATTGTCTCTAAAAGGAGTTATGCGTTACTATCGTATAAGGGTCCAATGATGAAAAATAATGACATACTTTTAAATTAACCTGATATGCACACGCTCATAAATAGGGGTTTATTCTAAAAAGGGGATGGACGGTTTTGGAAAGCAAGTACTTAGATCTACTCGCACAAAAATACGATTGTGAAGAAAAAGTGGTAACGGAAATCATTAATTTGAAAGCGATACTGAACCTGCCAAAAGGCACCGAGCATTTTGTCAGTGATTTGCACGGGGAGTATCAGGCATTCCAGCACGTGCTGCGTAATGGTTCGGGACGAGTCAAAGAGAAGATACGCGACATTTTCAGCGGTGTCATTTACGATAAAGAAATTGATGACTTAGCAGCATTGGTCTATTACCCGGAAGACAAACTGAAGTTAATCAAACATGATTTTGATGCGAAAGAAGCGTTAAACGAGTGGTATAAAGAAACGATTAACCGAATGATTAGGCTTGTTTCTTATTGCTCCTCGAAGTATACCCGCTCCAAACTGCGTAAAGCACTGCCTGCCCAGTTTGCTTATATTACGGAGGAGCTGCTATACAAAACAGAACAAGCTGGCAACAAGGAGCAATATTACTCCGAAATCATTGACCAGATCATTGAACTTGGCCAAGCCGATAAGCTGATCACCGGCCTTGCTTACAGCGTTCAGCGATTGGTGGTCGACCATCTGCATGTGGTCGGCGATATTTACGACCGCGGACCGCAGCCAGACAGGATTATGGAGGAGCTGATCAACTATCATTCTGTCGATATTCAGTGGGGAAATCACGATGTCCTTTGGATCGGCGCCTACTCCGGTTCCAAAGTGTGCCTGGCCAATATTATCCGTATCTGTGCCCGCTACGACAACCTGGATATTATTGAAGACGTGTACGGCATCAATTTAAGACCGCTGATGAATCTGGCCGAAAAATATTACGAAGATAATCCAGCGTTCCGTCCAAAAGCAGACGACAACAGGCCAGAGGATGAGATTAAGCAAATCACAAAAATCCATCAAGCCATTGCCATGATCCAATTCAAGCTTGAGAGCCCGATTATCAAGAGACGGCCGAACTTTAATATGGAGGAACGGCTGTTACTGGAAAAAATTGATTATGATAAAAATGAAATCACGCTGAACGGAAAAACATATCAGCTGGAAAACACCTGCTTTGCGACAATCAATCCGGAACAGCCAGATCAGCTATTAGAAGAAGAAGCAGAAGTCATAGACAAGCTGCTATTCTCTGTCCAGCATTCCGAAAAGCTGGGCCGCCATATGAATTTTATGATGAAAAAAGGCAGCCTTTATTTAAAATATAACGGCAACCTGTTAATCCATGGCTGTATTCCTGTCGATAAAAACGGCAATATGGAAACGATGATGATTGAGGATAAACCGTATGCGGGCCGTGAGCTGCTCGATGTATTTGAGCGGTTCTTACGGGAAGCATTTGCCCACCCGGAAGAAACCGATGATCTTGCCACAGATATGGCTTGGTATTTATGGACAGGCGAGTACTCTTCCCTCTTCGGAAAACGCGCCATGACGACATTTGAGCGGTATTTCATTAAAGAAAAGGAAACGCATAAAGAAAAGAAAAACCCGTATTATTATTTACGCGAAGATGAGGCAACCTGCCGAAACATCCTGGCAGAATTCGGCCTCAATCCAGATCATGGCCATATCATCAACGGCCATACACCCGTAAAAGAAATCGAAGGAGAAGACCCAATCAAAGCAAACGGAAAAATGATCGTCATCGACGGCGGCTTCTCCAAAGCCTACCAATCCACAACAGGCATCGCCGGCTACACGCTGCTATACAACTCCTACGGCATGCAGCTCGTCGCCCATAAACACTTCAACTCCAAGGCAGAAGTCCTAAGCACCGGAACCGACGTCTTAACGGTGAAACGATTAGTGGATAAAGAGCTTGAGCGGAAGAAAGTGAAGGAAACGAATGTTGGTGAGGAGTTGTTGCAGGAAGTTGCGATTTTGGAGAGTTTGCGGGAGTATCGGTATATGAAGTGAGAGATGTGGGGTTCAGAGAAGATAATATATTCCCTCAAGGTAGACAGATAAATAACTTGGGGGGTTTCATGGTTTGATAATCGCACTCAAAAGAAGACAAAACAAACACATTCAGAATGTGACGTGATATGAGCAGGGGAATGCTTCGATGAAAGAGATTGCAAAAAATATGGCATTCAGACCGAAACAATTCATGAATGGAAGACATTGCACGACATAGCCGGAGCTGACATTGAAAGCCTGAAACTTTTTACAAATCATTAGTTCTACTCTTCACAACTGAAACAGCTCCCTGGCAAGCACTTCTTATCCGTACGCTATTCCCAAAGAGAAATTACGATAAAGTATCAAACTTCCAATAAATCTGCTCAGAACAGATGGGCTGAGTTTTATAATGATTTATAAAACGTTAAAAGATAGCAGGAGCAGAAAGAATCATATTATAACCAAACGGAAGAACATTTCATTAGAAGAACGGAATGAGATGATGAAGATTTGCCTGACTATATAGAAAGGATTACACAAGATCAATAGGCATTCATCAAGTCTCATATCATCAGATAGATCAATGGCAAATGACAAACGAGGAATACGAAAAATAGACACAGAGCGACACCTGAACCCAAAAGCAAGACCAAGAAATGTATTCTTGGTCTTATAAAGAATAGTTAAGATTTTTAAGACCAATAGCTAAAACAAGGATTGAAAATAAATGAAGCTTAGAAATGCCTTAAATTGTTCTATAAAACATATTTGTTAGAAAATTACCAGTCAAGTATCTCTTTTAATTCCATATATTCTTCATAATATCTTTCTTTATCAAAATTATTTTTCAATCCTTCTTCAGAAAAATCAGTTATAGTATTATCTTCTATATTAAAGAACTCAATATAATTTTTTTTGAGAAATGTTGCTAGATGCCTAGGGAAACCTAAGTTTTGTAATTCTATTATTATATAATCATTTGTTCCATACTCTAAAAAATCTGACCAGTTAACACTTTGTTTCAATCCTTCATTCTTATTTATAAAATCGATTAGCATAATATAATTTGTCATATAATTTTTCACTTTAAAGCGTAATATATTCTCTATATCCGAAATAACATTATTTACAATTTTATTAATATGAACTCTATTTGTAGGATTAAAAGGTTCTGACAAGTTACTTGTTATAAATATTTCTTTTTCATTGAGAATTAGATAATTTATTGCATCTCTAATAATTAAATTTAAGGGTTTTGAATTGATCCAAGAATTCATTAAAACAGCATAATATGTTAGAATACTTCTATTTTTAGCTAAAGGTTTCCTACCTCCTGACTCCTCATATCGCCAATTGTAATAGTCATAAAGTTGATTTAGAATTTCTAGGCAGTTTCTGTAGTTTACTTCTTCGGGGATTTCTGACAAAAAACTCCCTATATCTAAGATATTATTTTGATATTTTAGTTTAATATTCATACTTTGTGCTAAAATTTCCTTTGGAACAGCGTTGTTATTATCAATATTATTAAGAATTAAAGTCCCATCTTTGTTATTATTAATAAATTTACTCCTTAAAATTGAATCCGTCTTGGATAAACTGTGATAAGCTAATATATTTCCATAAGAATCAAGCATCTTTTTTTCACTATCTGATACACTTTTTCTAGTAAATGGTTTTCCCTCTAATGATCTTCCTATATTTGTATAAAACCTTCCTTTATCTGTCATTATAATAGATTTAGCCTTGCTTACTTTTTTATTTTTTACTACCAACAAATTCTCCTTAGGTTTATCCCATCTATTTTTTTTCTTAATTAACCTTAGACAAATAATATTACCACTTAAATCTTTAGTTAATCTTCCAGCACGACCTGCTAAATTCCAAAAATCTATATCAGAAAATGGTTTGAGACCAATAGCATTGCTTAAAATGAAAATATTCTTTGCCGGTAAATTAACGCCTTCTAATAGAGTAGATGTGCAAAAAATATTATCTATAACTTTATCTCGGAATAATAATTCAATCTTTTCTCTTATTCTTTGTGGTAGCCCTCCAAAATGAAAAGCTATTCCTTTTTTTAGACAATCGACTAAATAATAATCTTCATGCATAGTTTTTTGCACCAATTCTATCAATGAATCCAAATGAGGATCATTTTTAAAGTTCAAACTCTTTGCAAATTGTAAAGCATAACTAATAGTGTCATCAATGGTATTACAATATATTATATTTTGAACATCTCTTCCTAATATTTTAATAGCATTTCTTAAATTAGTATGTTCTTCATTAGAATAGGCGTTATATGGAATTTCAATTTCCTTACCATTTTCAGAAAACATTAATGCTTTTTTTTCTATACAATCTATAAAGAATCTATTTTGTGATACTGAATTTTCTGTAATGCTTAGAGTTTCATCTGTACTGTTACCAAATAACTGTAAAAATATTTCGCTATTTCTGATGTTAGGTGAAGAGAAATAAAGATTTACACTTTTCCTTTTAGCCAACATTAAAGCATGATAAAATAGAGGTGCTCTTGAATCATTTTCAGATATCAGTTTTTGTGCCTCATCTACAAATATATAATTGATCGCGGGATTGTCATTTGATAAATATGAAATTAACCTTTCAGGAGTAAATACAAAAATATACTTATTTCCTTTATTTTTATAGAGTGTAGGTACAGTGGGTTGAGATAATATTTTGTATTTTGGCTCAGATATCTCTTTTATAAGTTTAAATTTTACTTGATTTATTAATGCTCTTGTAGGTACAAGAATGACAATATTAACTGATGCATTTCTTTCTCTTATAAGATATTCTATAAACGATTCAATTATAAATGATTTTCCGAAAGAGGTAGGCCCAGAAAAACTAAAGTGATTACTTTCTTTCAATTCTTCAAAAACCTTATATTGAGGATCTGAGAATATATATTTTGAATTTGGGGCCTTTTGGTAAGTTTCTTTAATTATGGATTCTATTTTCACTTCATCCAAGAGTATTTTTTCATTATTAATTGCCAGTTGAAGTGAAGGGAAATTACCTAGTTTAACCATTACAGTTGCAGCTTGCATTTTAAAAAATTGATCTTCATTATAAAAACTGTACAATAAACTGATAATCTTATAAGAAAGATTACGGGCTTCTGTCTCGTCTGATCTACAAAGTATATCAGCAAATCTTAATAAGTCAGTGTACTCTTTTTTATTCAAATTTTCTTTTTCAGAGTACCCAACAAGCTTATAGCCATACATTTTTTCTAATTTGTAAATTAATGATTCTAAATAGGGATCTTTAAGAGCTTTGCTAGCAAGTACCTTAAGAAAACTCATGTCGTTATTCCTTTCATTATTTCTTTTCGATTTCTATCTAGTTCAGTAAATGGTAGGGCATATATATAAAAAGAGTATCCATATAATTCATATTTTTTTATTATAGTATCAATATGCTTTAATTCTTTGTTGACTTGTGATCTAACTTCTTCTTCAATAGTTATTCTATAATTAGAACTATTCATTTGTTTCAATTCGTCGGTAAGAGTTATTTGAAATCCAACGAAAATACCAAAGGCGTCATCTACGTAAAATTCTTCATCGGTAGTTGGATAAATTAACTTTGTTAAAAATTCTTGCTCCTCTTTTGTCCAGCTTTCATGATCTAAATTATCACTTATCAGCCTTTTTTCGAAGTTAATTCCACTTTTTTTATTACCCTTATCATTAATCTCATTAATAAATTGATATATTGATTTAAAGGCTTCCGATATAGCTGTATTTAGTTCTTTTATAGTCTTTGATTCACCAAATACTAATTGATAGTTATTATCAGGAGTTTTCAAAAAATGCACTCCATCTGAACCATTTACATACATACTTGTTGAAGTTTTCATTTCCAGCTTTGAAAGAATTTTTGGAGCTTTTAAATGGCCTTCTAAAAAGCAATATAATAAAAACTCTCCTAGTTCGCCTGTATTTTTTTTATACTCAACAAACTTCTCACGAGCTACTTTAGAAAGAGTCATAGGTCTATTAGAATATGTTTTTTTTACTTTTCTTGATATAGCAAAATCTGCTAAAGGTTCTATTAATTCATCAATGATCCTATTGTAATCGAATTTATTGGCGTTTATGGGACATAAAAATAAGTTCACTTTACTTCCGGTATTGCTAAAATCATGGGTATCTAGGAGCTTAAAAACTTTTAGAAAATCATTTGATCCTAAGCTTAATTCCATAATTTTTTTCTCCTTACATAAATAATTTTTTTAGTAATGTCTACTTTTTATACGAGCTCTTTACAACTCAAATTTCATTTTGTTTACAGTCCATATGAAACCAATTCTTTGTTAACAACATATACTAGAATGGAACATTAATTATACTTTTTGATAACCAGCTTCATGTTAAAAAACTATCTTAAGACGAAGCTGGTTAATGTACCTTTATATTATATTTTTATCATAAATTATCTACTTATGATAAGGCTCCCCACGATTAATCCGAAAAGCCCGATAAATCTGCTCCACTAAAATAAGCCGCATCAACTGATGAGGAAACGTCATTTTTGAGAACGACAGCTTTTCATCCGCTCGCTTCATCACTGCATCACTCAATCCGAGTGATCCGCCGATGACGAAGGTGACTTTGCTTTTTCCATAAGTAGCCAGCTTATCTATTGTATCGGCTAGCTCCTCGGATGTTTTCATTTTTCCTTCGATGGCGAGGGCGATGACGTGGGCGTCGGGGCTGATTTTTGATAGGATGCGGTCGCCTTCTTTGTCTTTTATGATTTTCATGTCCTGGTCGCTTAGGTTTTCCGGCGCTTTTTCGTCCGGGAGTTCGATGATGTCGATTTTTGCGTAGGCCGAAAGTCGTTTGGTGTATTCTTCAATGCCTTGCTTGAGGTATTTTTCTTTTAGTTTTCCGATAGTCACAATATTGATATTCACAGGTCATCCCCACTTTAGAAACAAGTTATTCATATACGTTGTCCACAATTGTGGATATCTTTTCTGTATTTTGTGTAAGATCATTCGTTCCCCACTATATATACTGCGGGGTCTCCACATAATTCACAGGCTGTGGATAAACTGTTAGTATGTTCGATTTTTCTGATTTCGGGCGGCAGCTCGTGGTCATCTATGTACATATCCAGCACGGTTTCGATGTGTTCTTCACAGGAATAATACGTTTGTTTCATGTTCAAATCCTCCGATGGTTTCTTGCATTTTCGCAAATATTCTCTTCCCAATATAACCTATTTATTCACATGTTAGTAGTGCTTCGGGCTGAGTTTTATCCACAAATCGACAAACAAGCTGTTGATGACTCTATTTCGCTCGTATGTTAGTTTGGATGTAACCGATGTTTGGGGAGGTCTGCATATGCGCTTCAGATGGGTTTGGCTTTTTGTGATCATGTTGTTGCTTGCTGGGTGTCAGCCGTCTTATTGGGTGTTAGAGAAGGCGCGGATCGGTGAAGGCAGTTCCGAGCTAGAATTATACGCAAATTACCTTCAAACACATGATGATGTGAAAGGATACCAAGTCTTCACCATATCAGAAGGCAAAAAAATGGTCGTGGTGTCTCTCGGAAGCAGCGAGAAGGATAAGAAGCTTGAGGTGTCAGACGTCAAATACTCGCCTAAAGAAACGATTGTAACTGTGAAACGAAAGCCGGCTCCCGAGGAAAATGAGAAAAACCCTTATATTCTGATTGGACTGGACAAAATCGAAGGGGATTTAATCGTCCAAGACGAATCAGGAGATCGCTTTGAAGAAACCGATTATCAGCAATAAAGCCGGCGTTCGATTGAACCGCCGGCTTTTTTTTATTTCAATGCTCCATGCGGATCAATCACAAATTTCTTCGCCGCTCCTTTGTCAAAGTCGCTGTAGCCTTTTGGCGCGTCGTCCAGAGAAATGACAGTGGCGTTGACGGCTTTTGCGATTTGCGCTCTGCCGCTCAGGATCGCTTTCATGAGATTGCGGTTATACTTCATGGCCGGTGTTTGTCCGGTGACGAAGGTATGGGCTTTTGCCCAGCCTAGGCCGAATCGGATTTTTAATGAGCCTTTTTTGGCCTCTGCGTCGCTTGCGCCCGGGTCTTCGGTCACATATAAGCCTGGAATGCCGAGACTTCCGCCAACCTGGGTGACGTCCATGATCGAGTTCAGTACGGCTGCTGGCGCTTCTCCTTGGCTGCCGTGTCCGGACGCTTCAAAGCCGACACAGTCCACTGCGGCATCCACGGTTGGTTCCCCTAGTATTTGTTCAATTTGTTCGCCGAGGCGGTCGTGTTTTTGTACGTTGACCGTTTCGCAGCCAAAGCTTCTGGCCTGTGCCAGTCTGTCTTCATTCAAATCGCCTACAATCACTGTGGAAGCGCCAAGGAGCTGGGCGGAGTGCGCGGCGGCTAAGCCGACAGGTCCCGCTCCTGCGATATAGACAGTCGATCCCGTTTGCACACCCGCTGTGTACGCCCCGTGGAAACCGGTCGGAAAAATGTCGGACAGCATGGTTAAATCAAGAATTTTCTCCAACGCCTTTTCTTTATCCGGGAAGACCAACAGCTGAAAATCAGCGTACGGCACCATGACGTATTCAGACTGGCCGCCGACCCAGCCGCCCATATCGACGTAACCGTAAGCCGATCCCGGCCGGTCCGGATTGACATTCAGGCACACATGCGTTTTCTGCGTTTTGCACATCACACAGCGTCCGCAGGCAATGTTGAAGGGAACGGATACGATGTCGCCTTTTTTGATAAATTCAACGTCCCGACCCGTTTCAATGACTTCTCCCGTAATTTCATGCCCGAGCACCAAGCCGTCAGGGGCCGTCGTGCGGCCTCTGACCATGTGCTGGTCGCTTCCGCAAATGTTTGTGGTAATTACCTTCAAAATCACCCCGTGCTCACATTTCCGATTCACATTCGCCTTCGGAACGCCGGGCCCGTCCCTCAAGATTAACTCCGGATAGCCGATATCCTCCACCGCCACGTTTCCTTTGCCTTTGTAAACAACCGCTTTGTTTCCTGTCAACGCCATTCCTCCCATTCATGTGTTTGGACTTTGCGTCCTTGAACATGACTTCGGTTCGGCATGACCCTTTCCCTTTTTCACGCCTGCTTTTTCTGTATTCTTACAACAACAAATATGCCAAGAAAGCAGCCGATAATGGTTCCGATGAGGTCAAACCAGTCCAATTTTCCTCCATTCAACAGGAACACAACAACCGCCGAGATGATGCCGATGATAACTGCCAGAAGAATGACCCGTTTGGTGCGCATATGCTTCCTCCTTTATCTGCATCCATTTTATATATCCATTTTACAGTAATTAACACCTGTTTGCTTGAAAAGGCCATTCGAGCTTTATAGTTTTGAACCTCGTTTAGATGGAGGCTGGACAACGTTCTATCATTGATATGTATCAAATTGCGCAACAGAAAAAAGAGACTTCACAAGTCTCTTCATAAACAGCGGTCAGTTGAATAATAATTTCCTGAGAAATAATGTGACAACACTGGCTGCTAACGCAATTGCAGTATAAAGCACAACCCAAAACATGAATGAACTGTTACCAGAGGCTAACGTAAACAACAATATCAAACTCGCAATAAGCACGATGAGCGGACCAATCCAAACTTTCTTCCATATGAAATAACCCGCTGCACCAATTACGCCTGACATCATCGGAAAAACAAAAACGATGAGCAGTATAACGGCTCCCAAGTCGGAACCCCCTTCACCTTAAAAATCCTTCATCACCTCAAAATCATACAGCTTCAAATGACTTTTCGGCGCCACGATCTCCTTTACCTTCCCGATCTCTTTTTCCTTCACTTTCTTTCCGGTTTTCAAGCTGTATTGTTCAATGTATGCAGGCTGGTTGTAGATGTATGTGAAGAAAAAGAGGCTGCTGCCTTTTTGTGTGATTTCTTTGAAATCGGCCTTCATTTTTTCTGGGGAAAGGGCGAAGGCAATCCGGCTTTTTCCTGTCTTTGCATCGATTTTGTACACCTTTCCGAAGCCGTCAATGAAGTACAGGTGCCTATCATAAGAGAAAAAGCTGTTTTTGAAGCTGAAGGGCATGGAGCTGTATATTGTTTGTTCGTCGTTTTTGTATTCGGCGATATCGTAAAGCTCCACCTTGCCGTTTTTCTTATTGATTTTCACCATTTGATAGAGATTGCTGGCTTTTTGCCCCCGAACCATCACATATACAGCTTGATCGTCCGCAGCAAGCTGAGACTCTATTGAGGCTCCTTCCCGATACTGCCATTCCGTGATGGCGTGATAGGTAAGCTTCTTTTGATCGGCCTGAATTTGAAGGAGCTGATAGCCTTTCTCGTCGTCTGTCGGGACAAGTGCGTAAATGGCGCCACCGTGAAAACCGGAGGCTCGGATGTAGTAAGGAATGACGTCTTTTTTCCACTCTCCGTTCATCTGGCGGTACAGCTCTGAGCGGTACCCGTCTCCCTTTTTGTCGTAGCCGGAATTGTAGAGGGTGTAAAAACCATCCGTATTTTGCAGAAAGCCTGCGCTGTCTCCAGTGTGCTGATAGGCTCTTTTATGGGAGCTCAGGCCGTCTTTGATCGTGAAAATCGTGTTTTTGTCCTCCAGCATCACACTGTCGCCGTGAACCTTGGCTGAGCCCAGCTCAAGGCCCTTCATCTTAAATGACGACAGCGAACCGTCTTGGCTGATAAACAGGGCATAGCTTTTCCCGCCGCCGAATGCATCTTGATCCGCTGAGGTTGAGAAATACAGCAGGACTTCTTTGTCGTTCAGAAAATCAGGGTCTCGGAGATCCTGCTGACTCACGGCTTTATGGCTTTTTAGAGGAGAAACGAAGACAAATAATGCGATTCCTGCGAGCATCAGCAAGGCGATGGTGATCATCCAACTTTTCATATCCGCCTCCTTAATGGATCGTCATGACGGTTGTCGTATAGGAAGAACTTGTGATGTCGCGCGGGTAAACGCCTAACCCTTTATTGCTGTCGATATCAATGCCGGCTTTCAGTAAAAATGCAGACCATAGGAGCTTCGAACAGTTTTTTGCGCCGTCATGGCCGGTATTTCTGTTATTGACGAAGTTAAATGAGTATGGGTCGCCGACTCTTGATACCGCCCAGTCGGCAGCTGATGTTTTTTTAGATGAGGTGACATTGACTGTCTGTACGATGGAGTTGTCTTCCACGTCTCTGGCATTATAAGCAATTTGTCTGACGCCGTCGCTTGGAACAGATTCAACAATTTTGTCAGCGGCGGAGTACATGCCGACGTGGCCATGGTTGTAGTAGGCTGTGTAGGAGTTGGTGTAGTAGATGTTTCCTTTCGAGCTTGTGGGAAGTTTTTTCGTACCGGATGAGCCGCCCATCATGGACATGCCGCTTTCCTTGGCGAGCCGGTCTCCTTCTGCTTTATCGGCGGTGATTTCATTGTAAAACTGTTTGAGAATGACATCGGTCTTTACGCGCTGCTGTTTGGCAATCTGGCTGGCGGATTTTGTGATTTCTTCTGAGGTCGTGCCTGGCTGAAGCGCTGCAATTTCTTCAGCATAGTTCGTGGCCTTTACAGCTTTGACGGGAGAAATAAACAGGCCGCCGCTAATTGTAAGCGCTACCAAAATAATAAACATTTTTCCCTTAATACTCATAACATCTCCTCTTTTCATGTGTGTTAGGAAAGATGATTTCCTTTATCAACATTATATTAGGGAAATGTGGAAGGTAGCTAGGTGATTTACAGAATTTTTAGAAATCATTTACAGGAAGGTTGTCTCACAAAAAAAGGCCTTCCCCAGACCTAGAGCTTCTTACTCATGATCACATCAGTCTCCTGAAATCCAGTTTGCTCATACAGCCGCCTTGCTGTCTCATTGTGAGCGAATACGTGGAGAGACAGCTTTCGAATGCCCATGTTTCTCGCCATCTCATCCAGTGCGTTCAAGGCTTGCTTCGCGAAACCTTTTCCCCGATATGATTCATACAGCCCGAAATCGTAAATAAACGCTTCCTGCTGCGGGTGTTCCGGTTCTGCGTGAATCCAAAGCCAGCCAGCCGTTTCCTTTCCGTTCAGGATGATACTCCACAAATGGTGATGATGCGTGTGCAGCCCATTCGGCAGCAAATCAGAAAAAGTCTGTTTGGACAAAAGCATGGCCTCATCAGGGAGCCACGATCCTGCCTTTACCTTTTCTCTTGCATAATGCTTTGTCGTGTATGTCAGATAGGATCGAAATTCTTCGATCTGCATGGGGGTTAGCGTGATGGTCATATAGCTTCTCCTTTATTTATTGACTAGAGGATTTTACATAAAATAGAAAGAGGTGTTACTATCAAGATAAGCAAATAGATTGATAAATGAATAGAGAAGGGAGTTTCAAATGAATAAGATTGCACCCGCAGAAATCGCTAACATGCTCAACGATTGGTACCTTGCGATCAAGAAACATGAAGTTGAAGAGTCCGCCCATATCTTTGAAGAAGTGAAGCCTTTATTGGATGATATGGAAGAGGATCAGGAGGTGCTTGCCTACTTCTCCTTATTAGAATTGCGCCATAAAGTATTGCTTCATGAAGCGAGAGGGCTGGGCTTTGAGCATGAGGAGTCTCCTCATATGAATGCTACGTCAGACATGCTGAAATATTACTTTTTTCTGTTTGAAGGCATGTATGAAGCCTATAAAAATCATTACGAAATTGCCATCGGGCTCTATAAAGAAGCGGAGCAGTATCTCAGCAACATCCCCGATCCGATCGAAAAAGCCGAATTTCATCTGAAGGTCGGCAAGCTCTATTATAAGCTGGGACAAAATATGGTGTCTCTCAACCATACACGGCAAGCGGTCAAAACGTTCAGAGAAGAAACGGATTACAAAAAGAAACTCGCCTCCGCATTAATTACGATGTCAGGCAATTTTACCGAGATGAACCAGTTTGAAGAGGCGGAAACTTATTTGGATGAAGCCATTCGCATGACGAGAGAATTAGAGGATCATTTTTTTGAGGCCCAGCTTTTACATAACTTTGGACTTCTCCATGCCCAAAGCGGTAAATCAGACAAGGCCATCTCAAAATTAGAAGAGGCTTTACAGAACGAAGAGTACGCCCGATCTGCCTATTACTATCATTCTGTTTACTTGCTGATACGAGAGCTGTTTAAGATTGAAAAGAAAGAACAGGCCCTAGCTTATTACCAAAAATTGAAGGAAAAATTAAATACTGAGCCGAATAAAATATGTGAGGCGAAAATTGATATGTTATATGCCATTTACGCAGAAGGAGGTCATGCGGAAACGTTTCACTTATGCAAAGAACATATGGATGTGTTGATGTCGGAGAGAGAATACGACAGTGTAAGAGAACTTTCCATTTTGGCTGGCGAACGGTATAGGGAAAATGAGCTTTATAAAGAAGCTGCCCACTTTTTTTATGAAGCGATACAGATTGAGGAACTCATTAAACAAACGGAGGTTATGTAAATGAAAAAATTTCTAATTGGCGCAGGCGTTGCAGCAGTGATTTTATCCGGCTGGTTTATTGCAGATCATCAATCACACTCACAAGAGATGAAAGTCGCTGAGAAAATGATTGGATAATAAAGAAAACCCCCGCTGGGATGCGGGGGTTTTCACATGTCTACAGCAATTTCTTCCCTAGCAGGGATTCTACGAGCTCTACTGCTGTTTGACCAGTCTTGTTTTCGTGATCAAGAATCGGGTTGACCTCAACAAATTCAGCTGAGGTAATGATACCTGCGTCATACAGCATTTCCATAGCCAGGTGGCTTTCGCGGTAGCTGATGCCGCCGACGACAGGGGTTCCGACACCCGGTGCGTCGTTTGGATCAAGTCCGTCCAGATCAAGGCTGAGATGGACGCCGTCGCAGTCTGATAAATAATCGAGGGTTTCTTCGATCACCTTTGTCATGCCGAGGCGGTCGATTTCGTGCATGGTGTACACCTTCATGCCGCTTTCCTTAATATACTGGCGCTCTCCTTCATCAAGTGACCGGGCGCCGATAATGACAACATTTTCCGGTTTGATTTTAGGCGCATATCCTTCAAGGTTCACCAGTGACTCGTGTCCGATGCCAAGGCTGACGGCCAGCGGCATGCCGTGAATATTGCCTGAAGGTGATGTTTCAAGCGTATTCAGGTCACCGTGTGCGTCATACCAGATGACGCCGAGCTTATCGTAATGCTTCGCTGTACCTGCGAGCGTGCCGATCGCGATACTGTGATCGCCGCCCAAGACAAGCGGGAATTTTTTCTCTTCAATCACGGTGTTCACCTTTTGAGCGAGCTTTTCGTTTCCTGCCAGTACGGAATTTAGGTTTTTCAGTTCTTCATCGTTTTTGATCTTTTCACGGCTGATCGGAATGTCACCGAGATCTTCAACCGTATAACCCATTTCTGACAGCCTCTCAATCAAATGGGCATACCGGATGGCACTTGGTCCCATGTCCACTCCGCGTCGTGCTTGTCCTAAATCCATTGGCATTCCAATAACCGAAATCGTTTTATCCATCTGTGATTCCACCTCAACATATAAGATAATGTCCTATGCGGGTTATAACAAAGATGACTTGCGGACAACGTTTTTAAAGCTCTAGCTGACGATTTGCCTGCTTGCGTTTTTTAATGACGACATGATAAATGATGTAGCAAATGACCATAAACGGTACTCCGCAATACAGCGCGATACGCTGCTCCGGATCAAACGCGAGACTGATGAGAACAACTGTATTTAACGTCAGGCCGATCAGCGGAAGCACCGGATATAGCGGTGTTTTAAATTTCAAATCTTCCGTCTTGCCGCCTTCACGGATATATTTTCGTCTGAATCTGATTTGGGAAAGCGAGATCGCGATCCAGCCGACCTGTGCGCTCATGCCCGCCAAGGATAGAAG
The DNA here is from genome assembly GCF_037964915.1 of Bacillus sp. FSL K6-1012. Taxonomy (NCBI): domain Bacteria; kingdom Bacillati; phylum Bacillota; class Bacilli; order Caryophanales; family Bacillaceae; genus Bacillus; species Bacillus sp. FSL K6-1012. The sequence continues at coordinate 4,196,882 of NZ_CP150175.1, forward strand.
CACCATATACACGGTTTCGGCCGCCGCTACTTTTGACAGAAGCGACAGGCAGGCCACAGCCATCGTTACAATTAACGCGTTCAGCGGCACGCCTCTTTTATTTGTTTTGCCGAGCGCTTTGAAGGCCTGTCCTTCATTCGCCATCGCGTACAGGATACGAGTCGATGCGTATAAACCTGAGTTTGCAACGGATAGCAGCGCAATTAAAATAACAAAGTTCATGATATCAGCGGCATATGGAATTCCGATTTGCTCAAATACGGCAACAAACGGACTTTCCACAACACCCGCCTGTTTCCACGGAATCATGCCGGCAATGACAATGATTGAAAGAACAAAGAAGACAAGTGTTCTCCATACTGTCTGTTTGATGGACCGCGGAATCGTTTTTTCAGGGTTTTCACTTTCTCCCGCTGCAACCCCGATCAGCTCAGTTCCCTGGAATGCGAAGTTCACGGTAATCATCGTTATCAATATTGCCTTTATGCCGTTCGGGAATAACCCATCTTCATAAAAATGCGTCAGAAACGGCGCTTGCTCTCCGCCTTTTAGGTCAATGAAGCCGAACATAGCGGCTCCGCCGAGAATAATAAATAAAAGGATAATCAATATTTTAATGCCCGAAAACCAAAATTCAGATTCTGCAAAGGCTTTCGCGGTTATTGCATTTAAGATAAACATTAGGGCCGCAAAGACCAGACACCAAATCCAGACATCAACGTGCGGAAACCAGCGGAGCATCAGCTGCCCCGCTGACAAAAATTCTATTGCGCATGTAACTGCCCAGCCGAGCCAGTACAGCCAGCCGAATGCAAACCCGAAGGCCGGGCTGATAAATTTTGTCGCATAGGTCTGGAAGGACCCTGATACAGGAAAGGCGACCGCAAGCTCCCCTAAGCAGAGCATGGTCAAAAACATGATAAAGCCGCCCACTAAATAAGACAGAACCGCGCCGAGCGGTCCCGCTTGGTTAATGGTAAACCCGGTTCCCAGGAAGAAACCGGTTCCGATCACTCCGCCCAATGAAATCATAAACAAGTGGCGAGATTTCATTGTCCGCTGGAGCTGATTTCCGTTATCTTGGTTCGTATTCACATTCTGCACCCCTTCAGCAACTTGTATTGGATCTAAGCTGGAACATCTACATGGTGCGTATCCCAGTTTGCTGTCCAAAGAGTCTCTATCTATTTAATATAAAATTCACTTCTTCTCATAAAGATACATTATACTAAAATACTGTAGCTGAGCAAATAGGGAGTGCTAATTTTTCTGTTGTAAATTTATACAAACGAAGTGAATATCCCGCCATGATGCGGATTTATGCCTTTTGCAGCACATGCTTAATTTTTTCAATCGCCCAATCCAAATCCTTTTTGGAAATGATTAATGGCGGTGCAAAACGAATGACGGTATCATGCGTTTCCTTGCATAAAAGTCCTTCATCTTTTAAACGCTCACAATACGGACGCGCCGCTTCCGTCAGTTCCACACCGATAAACAGCCCTCTGCCGCGGACTTCTTTAATGATAGGGTTATCAATGCTCTCCAGCTCTTGTTTAAAATACTCGCCAAGCTCAAGAGAACGCTCCGCCAGCTTTTCATCTTCCAGCACTTCCAGTGAGGCGATGGACACCGCACATGCCAGCGGATTTCCGCCAAATGTGGAGCCGTGTGAGCCCGGGTTAAACACGCCTAAAACGTCGCGGTCCGCCGCAATGCATGAGATCGGGAACACACCGCCGCCAAGCGCTTTCCCCAAAATGTACATATCAGGATCAATGCCATCCCAGTCACAAGCGAATGTCTTACCTGTACGTCCGAGACCCGTCTGAATTTCATCGGCAATCAACAGCACATTTTCTTCCTTACAAATTGCCGCCGCTTCCTGCAAAAATCCTTCAGGCGGAATCACAATGCCCGCTTCGCCTTGAATCGGTTCAAATAAGAATGCCGCTGTGTTTGGCGTAATCGCCTGGCGCAGCGCTTCCGCATCTCCGTAAGGGATTAGTTTGATTCCCGGAAGCATCGGGCCGAACCCTCTTTTATACTCTTCTTCAGAAGAAAGAGAAACCGCCAGCATCGTCCGGCCATGGAAATTTCCGACGCACGCAATGATCTCCGCCTGATTGTCCGCCACGCCCTTCACTTCATAAGCCCAGCGTCTCGCTGCTTTCACCGCAGACTCAACCGCTTCAGCCCCCGTATTCATCGGCAGAATCATTTCTTTGCCCGTCAGCTTAGCCGCCTTTTCGTAAAACGGTCCGAGCTGATCGTTGTGAAACGCGCGAGACGTCAGCGTGATTTTATCAGCCTGATCCTTTAACGCCTGAATGATCTTCGGATGTCTGTGCCCCTGATTCACCGCAGAATAAGCACTCAGCATATCCATATATTCATTGCCTTCCGGGTCCTTTACCCAAGCACCCAGCGCTTCAGAAATAACAATCGGCAGCGGATGATAATTGTTGGCACCGTAATGAGACGTCTGATCAATAATTTCTTTGGATTTTGATAAAGCTGGCATATTTGAATTCCCCCTTGTTTTCTGTTTCAACACTATATCCTGCTTTCCCTTTTTATAAATGCAAGTTTCGTGCCAACTCGCACATTCGTGTATTTTCTACAATATTCGAGGCAAGGGTGCAAAAATATTCAGATATTTTGAGCGGGATTTTCATATAGTGCAAAATTCTTTTGCATATCCTCTCCATTCTTTTATAAAATAGAAGCAATATTAAGAAAATAAATGAGGGAGGTTTATACTTTGGTCAAAGACAGCGAATTCCTCACATTAGTGTTTCAGAGCATTTTGGATGAAATTGATGTCGGCCTGCACGTGGTGGACGAGCATGGAAACACGATTGTTTATAACAACAAAATGATGCAAATTGAAGATATGGAGAAGCAGGACGTTTTAAATAAAAACCTGATGGATGTATTTATGTTTTCGAAGCAGCAGGACAGCACACTTGTGCAAGCCCTTCAGGAAGGCAAAACGATCAAAAATGTAAAGCAGAGCTATTTCAATAATAAAGGCCAGGAAATTACGACAATCAATCATACATATCCGATCGTCCAAGACGGCAACATCAAAGGCGCTGTCGAAATTGCCAAGGACGTGACAAAGCTGGAACGCCTGATCAGAGAGAATATGCATAAAAAAGGAAACGCGACTTACACATTTGACAGCATTCTCGGCACCAGTCCGGCGATTCAGGATGTCATCGAAAATGCCAAGCGGGCGACCCGCACGTCTTCATCGATTCTTCTCGCAGGTGAAACCGGCACGGGAAAAGAGCTGTTCGCACAAAGTATCCATAACGGCAGCGACCGATCAAGCGGCCCGTTCATTTCTCAAAACTGTGCGGCTCTGCCGGACAGCCTGGTGGAAAGCATCCTGTTCGGTACGAAAAAAGGCGCGTTTACAGGTGCCGTTGACCAGCCTGGCTTGTTTGAGCAAGCGCATGGCGGCACACTTCTGTTAGATGAAATCAACTCACTGAATTTGAGCTTGCAGGCAAAATTGCTGCGCGCCCTGCAAGAACGGAAAATCAGACGCATTGGTTCGACCAAGGATACACCGATTGACGTGCGCATTATCGCCACGATGAACGAAGACCCGATTGATGCCATTGCGGGTGAACGAATGCGCAAGGACTTGTATTACAGGCTGAGCGTCGTGACACTGATCATCCCGCCGCTTCGGGAACGCAAAGAGGACATTTTGCTTCTCGCGTCAGAGTTCATCCAGAAAAACAACCACCTGTTTCAAATGAATGTCGAACATATCAGTGAAGATGTGAAGCAATTTTTCTTATCCTATGATTGGCCGGGAAATATTCGCGAACTTGAGCATATGATCGAGGGTGCGATGAATTTCATGACAGATGAACAAACGATTACGGCCAACCATCTGCCATATCAATACCGCATGAAAATCAAGCCGGCAGACATCTCGAAGACGGAACCCGCAGGGCATCAGCCCGCCGCTGATTTAAAAGAAAAAATGGAGAGCTTTGAAAAATATGTGATCGAAAACATCCTTAGAAAACACAGCCATAACATTTCAAAAACCGCTCAGGAGCTCGGCATCAGCAGACAAAGCCTTCAATACCGGCTGAAGAAGTTTTCACTGCACGCAAAATAACAATCTTCTTTACCCGAGGGGAGCCGGATCAGAAAAACCGTTCCTCTTCCGATTTCACTTTTCACTTCAATTGTCGTTTAAATCTGATGATAAGGAGGAAATACCAAGGAGCTGTTCAATCAGCTCAAATGAAGAAAGTGGACGGCGTATACGTCTATGTCATTAAAGTGCTTGGAGAAGATGGCAAACTTCATACCTTCAATGTCCACAGCAGCATGAAAGTAATGAAGCATCAGGTTCAGAAACCATCACAAAAGCAAAAGCACATAGCATTGCGGTTACAAATACAAAGGTACCGGGAAATCTTCTACGTTGTCAAAAGAAAACGGAAGTATTTGCAGCTCACAAGCCCTTACATGCTGTTTCACGTGTAACATCCATGTATTTTCTATGGAACGGACGTAACCCCCGTTCCGTTTTTTTGCATAAAAAACAGCCTGGCATCAGTGCCAGACTGCTTTTTAACTTCCTAACTGATCTGCGGAGGACAGCTTCACTTCAACGGATTTTTCTTTTCCGCCGCGGTAAAACGTCACCTTCACCCGATCACCGACTCTTTTCTGATAAAGCCGCTTCCGAAGATCCACAATATCATTTATTTTTTGACCGTCAAATTCAGTGATGACATCCAGCTCCTTGAGTCCCGCTTTTCCGGCAGGTGAAAAGGCATCTACACCCATTATCACCGCTCCATTGGTCACATGTTTAGGAAGCTTCAGTGTTTCATCCCAATGATAGCTTGCAATATCGCTTAACGATTTCATTTCAATTCCAAGAAACGGACGCTTCACTTTGCCGTATTTCTCTAAATCCTCTATCACCGGGATCACAAGCTTAGATGGAATGGACAGGCCAATCCCTTCAACCGCTGACTCCGCGATTTTCATTGAATTGATGCCAATGACTTTTCCGTCCATATTCAACAAAGCTCCGCCGCTGTTCCCCGGGTTAATGGCCGCATCGGTTTGCAGCACCTCTGCATTCCAGTCAGGCTGACCGTCATCATTGGAATCTACCGGAATCGCCCTCTCTGTTCCCGATATGACGCCCTGTGTGACAGAACCTGCAAATTCAAGGCCTAACGGATTGCCGATCGCAATCACCGGTTCACCTGATTTCACTTTATCTGAATTGCCAAAATCAGCGACAGCTTTGATTTTATCGCTTTTCACCCGCAAAACGGCAAGATCCATCAGCTGGTCGCTGCCGACAAGCTCAGCAGACACGCGCGAACCGTCTTTTAAACTGATTTCAATTTGGGAAGCGCCCTCGATCACATGATGATTGGTCACGACATAAGCAGAGTTGTCATTTTTCTTATAGATGACGCCTGAGCCGCTCCCAGCCTCACCGCTTTCTCCCCAAATATCTGTTTTTTGAATGTTTACGACGCCGACAACAGCTGGCGACACATCGCTGACAATCTGAGTGACAGCGTTGTTCACACTGACATTCACTGTTCGAATTGATTCCCGGCCGTTGGTCTGCTGCTGATCCGCCTCGCCCGTATCAAACCCCTCATTTGAAAGGTACGGCATAATAAACGCCATCAATACAGCGCCGACAATCACCCCGATCAGGCTTGAAAGAAAATAACCTTTTTTGCTTCTCTTCGGCTGTTCAGGAGTATTATGTTCTTCCTCACGCTCGTAATCCACCATATTCCATCCTTTCAGAGAACGTTGATATGGTTATATTGTGGATTAGAAACTCCTATAATAGTCATGTTACACAAGAAAAAATTATACAGCGCAAAGCGGAGTAGCCTTTTTCGGATCGGTATCAAACAAATCAAATGTTTCGCCTGTCACAAATCCTTTAGAAGCCAATGTCTGCTGGACAGACATTCTGGCCAGCTCTTTCATATTGTTGTCCTGACTCAAATGAGCGAGGTAGATACGAGACGTCTCGTCGCCGATGACATCAGTCATCGCCAACGCAGCATCTTCATTTGAAACGTGCCCGACGTCACTTAAAATCCGCCGCTTAATGCTCCAAGGGTATCTTCCCATTTGCAGCATGCCGACATCATGATTGCTTTCAAAAACGAACACATTCGCCGAGCGGATAATGCCCTTCATCCGGTCGCTGACATACCCTGTATCTGTCATTAAAGCGAGCTTGCGCCCATTACAATGAAACACATAAAACATGGGCTCTGCCGCATCGTGAGAGACGCCAAACGATTCTACATCAAGTCCGCCAAACGACTTCACCGTCTCCATCGGAAACTCAAACTTTTGATCGGTATCAATTTTGCCGATCTGGTTCTCCATCGCCTTCCACGTCTTCTTGTTCGCATAGATCGGAAGCTTGTACTTTCTGGCGATGACGCCGAGGCCTTTAATATGGTCACTATGCTCATGCGTCACAAAAATGCCGTCCACATCATCCAGCTTACGTCCGATTTGCGCCATTAATCCGTCCATGGCTTTCCCGCTCAAACCGGCGTCCACTAAAAACGCGTGATCCTCTGTTTCCAGGTAAAACGCATTTCCCGTACTCCCGCTCGCAAGAACGCTAAATTGCAAGCTCATTTCAGTTCACTCCATTATTTTGATTGGTCTGTATCTAAAATCGTACTCTCCAAAGCATTCACAGTAAAATACTCTTGCACTTTCTTTTTCTCGCCGTTCACTTTTTTATCATACTCCACCGTAACTCTCCATACCGGAGCCAGCACCTGCGTGCTTGTCAGCGGATATTGCGCCACATAGCCGAATTTCACACTCTTTATGGTGCAGTATTCTTTTAATTGATTTTGATAGTACAATAATTCAACCGCATCAAGCTCAGTAATTAAGTTTTCTTTCTGAATCTGCTTAAAGGTTTCAAGCGTCGACTGCTCGTATGACACAACCTCGTTTTTATCGTTTAAGTGCAAAATCACTTGTCCGATCATATTAGAGGAGTTGTCAGTCTTCTGATAAATGTAATGACCTTCATACGTTTGGAAGTAAATGATTTCTTTTTTAGATTTATCCACCTTCCAAAGCTTATATTTTTCACCATCTTGAATTTTAGAAGACACAAGCGCCTGTGCATCGTCCTCTATGTTTTTCTTTGAAAGGGCAATCGGGCTCGTAAACTTCATCTTTAGGTTCGTTACTTTATGATCATCACTAGGCATATCCATCATAGGCTTTTGATCCTTGAGTGATTCAATATCATCCTTCGTGAAGACTTTTTGATTCGCTGTGATCCGATAGCCTTCTATCGCTTCTTTATCCAGACCTTCATACGTGATATGGTCTGCCTTCATGTCATGCTCTACATCATTTTTAATGACTTCATATTCTTTACTATTAGATCGCTTCTCAAAAAACTGATAGCCTAAGAAAATATCTAAAATGAGGAAGGCAACGATGAAGATTGTTTTTGTCTTATTCCACTCCATTGTCTGCCCCCTCCTTCGTCAATAATTCCTTCGTAATCGGCACCATTTTTCCGTTTATTTTCATAGCCCAAACCGGTTCAAGCTCAACAAGAGGATCATCGTTGGTTGATGTTGAGATCATCTGATACGCAGGGAAAATCTGATCAATTTTGTCCGTATCATACGCCGTTTGTTTGGACAGAAGGACCCTCACTTCCCTGCCGCTCATCAGCTGTGTCTCACTTGTTTTAATCGGATTCGTTCCAAGACTGTAGTTCGGCCGTTTATAGCTGAGAATATCGTCATTGGCCCATTGGACGGTGATTGCCGAAGTTCCGCCAAACGGTTTAGACATGCTGTTAATGACCGGAAGCTGATCCATAAAGATATAGAAGCTCAGCTGCTGGCTGTCGTTGATATTAAAAAATTGATAGTGATCCGTCCAGCTTCCTGTATCCTCTAGGTACTTCTGGCTCTTTTTGATTAATTCACCTGTTTGATACGAAGTGCTCTGCACTAAATTACGCTGCTGGAATTGAACCTGCCGCTGGGTCAGGCTGACATCTAAACGGCTGATGCCGTCCGTCAGTACATTTCTGTTATTATAATTCGAATCTTCTCTTACAATGCTCGGATCACTGAACAGCGCTTGTTTAAAAGTGTTTGTTTTAATTGATTCCGTGACAAATTCCTTTTTATCCATCGTAAGCGATTTGTTCGGAAGCAAAAACTCTTTCTTTGTGCCGATCGAGAACAAGCTGTACGCAGGCATATTTGATTCTTTGTTTTTTAAATCGTTCATGATATTCCGGTAGTTTGCTGATTCAACCGTCACTTCCAGAATAAGCTGCTTGCTGTAAGATACCAAATAAATCTTCTTATTCGTTTTTGTTTCATCGAATGGGATCATAATATGATCAAACGAGCTGTATTCAAACGATTGATTGGACCATTTAAACAGCGTTTGAATAATATCAATAGGTATCGTGTCACTGAATTGCAGATCAAGCTTGGCAGCAGAACCGCCTCTTCCATAAAACCAGCTCTTAAATCCGGCCTTATCATATTGATCCGATATATCTTTAATGCCTTTTACATCCCAATGCGGCAAATCTGACCAGACTTCATCATAAAGCGTTTCATCATCGACCTTATAATGAGCACCGTCATCATGAATAAACATTTCCCGCGGTTTTACCGTTTCAGACAGCTTTTGGATATTTTTTTCAATTTTATGCTTCTCACGCACCGTAGACTCTGCTGATGACGAGTCTTCAGAAAAATTAGGCTGAAATGTCCATATGCTCCATGTAAAAACAAGACTGATGACGACGAGTACCGTAAGTAATATTGTTTTTATATTTTCACGCTTCATCCCAATCATCCTCTTGTTCCTCTTTATATGGAAGAGTAAAAGTTATCGTTGTGCCTTTTCCTTCTACACTGTCTGCCCAAATATCTCCGCCGTGCGCCTGAACCATTTCCCTGGCAATGGCAAGTCCCAGACCGGTCCCGCCGAGCTTTCTCGTTCTCGCTTTATCAACCCTGTAGAAGCGGTCAAAGACTTTTTCGACATCCTTTTTCGGAATCCCGATCCCTTCATCCTTAACGCTGATATAGAGAAGTTCTTCCTCTTCATTTACGTCAATTGAGAAGGTGACATGTCCGCCTTCAGGTGAATATTTTAAAGCGTTGGAAATAATATTATCGAGCACCTGCGTAATTTTATCCTGGTCAATCTCCACATACAGGTTTCTGTCCGGCAGATTGCGGATAAATTCCACATGCTGTTCCTTCGTCATTTCAAAACGATCAATAATGAGCGACATAAATCGGACGATTTGAATCCACTCACGATTAAATTGATAATCCTTGCTGTCAAATTTAGAAAGCTGAAGCAAATCGTTTACAAGCCGAATCATCCGCTCTGTTTCATTCTGCGTCACCATTAAGAAACGCGGTGCAATGTCTTTATTTTCCCACGCGCCTTCCGCTAATGCCTCTAAATAACTGCGCATGGTCGTAAGCGGCGTCCGCAGCTCGTGTGATACATTCGCTACAAACTCTCTGCGCTCCTGGTCAATTTTCTCCTGCTCGGTTACATCGTAAATGACAGCAATTAAACCGTCGATTTTGCCATGCTCCCTTTGAATCACGGAGAAATTGACACGAAGCACTGTCAATTCATCGTCGCGCTCAATTTCGAGCAGCATAGAGTCCTGCTGTTCGACTAAATCTTCAAAAGTATAATTCTCTTGAATCCCCAGCAGGCTTGTAATCGGCATTTCTAAGGCTGTTTCACGTGAAACGTTCAGCAGCTCCAGCGCCGGGCTGTTCAAGAGAATAATCGCGCCGTTTCGGTTTGTGGCAATAACGCCATCCGTCATATAGGCAATAACAGAGGAAAGCTTTCTGCGTTCACCCTCTGTCATTGCCTGTGCATCTTCAAGCTCTCTCGTTAAGTGATTAAACGTTGTGGCGAGCTGTCCAATTTCATCATGACCATACTTTCTAACCTTCCTGGAGAAATTCCCTTTCGCAAGCTCCATTGCCTGTTTCCTCATATCTGAAAGCGGGTGGGTAATGGTTCTGGCTAGAAAAATACCGAGAAGGGCTGTCAAAACGAGGGCCAAACCAGTGCCGGAGGCCAGTATTGTGTTGATGGTCTTCATTTGGCCAAAGACATCTTCCATGCTCGCTACCACATAAATCGCTCCGACAACCTCTTGGTTTTCAGTGGTAACGGGCTTTGCGGAAATGAGGACTCTTATTTTGCTTTTCGGATCATAATATTTTCTAGAATAAGACTGTTTAGTAGAAAAAATTCTTTTGAAAATGAGATCCGTCGTTTGTTTCCCTGCAACTTCTTCTCCATATGGCCTTGAAGAGCCAACCACTTCATAGCTTTTATCAACAAAAGTAATTTCCCGAATCTCATCACTCTTCGTGAAATCATTCAAAATACGGCTGACATCATCCTTAATGACGGTGCTGTCATTATCACTCTTATATTCCTGCTCAATATAATAAGAAAGGTTGTCGATTCGCTGATTAAGCGATTGTTCATAAGAGGTAATCAGCGACTTCTCTACCTGATTGACAAAATACACACCAATGACTTGCATCGCGATGATAATCAAAAGCACATAAATCAAGGTAATCTTAAATTGGATCGACCGAAAAAAACCAACCTTATTCATTGGGCATTAGTCCTGTTCAGGGTTTCTCAAGTAATAACCGACGCCGCGGCGTGTGACAATCCAATTTGGATGGCTCGGGTTGTCCTCAATTTTTTCACGAAGGCGGCGCACTGTTACGTCAACCGTTCTGACATCCCCAAAGTAATCGTAGCCCCATACTGTTTGCAGCAAGTGCTCACGTGTCATGACTTGTCCGATGTGTTTTGCCAGGTAATGCAGCAATTCGAACTCACGATGGGTTAATTCGATCGTTTCATCTCGTTTTGACACTACATACGCGTCAGGGAAGATCACGAGGGAGCCGATATGAATATCGTTGGAAGATGATTCTTCCTCCGCTGGCGCTGTTGTCAGCTGGCGGCGCAAGTTCGCTTTCACACGGGCTAAAAGCTCTCGTGTGCTGAATGGTTTCGTAACATAGTCATCCGCGCCGATTTCAAGCCCGATGACCTTATCAATTTCTGAATCCTTAGCCGTCAGCATAATGATAGGCATATCGTATTTCTTTCTGACTTCACGGCATACTTCAACGCCGTCTTTATTCGGAAGCATAATATCTAAAAGAATTAAATCAGGCTGAAGCTCTTCCACCATTTCAACGGCTTCATTTCCGTCATAGGCGCAATGCACTTCATAGCCCTCTTTTCTTAAGTTAAATTCTAATATATCTGCAATCGGTTTTTCATCATCTACTACAAGGATCTTTTTATCCATCATTTTTGATTTCCTCCTGCCGAATGGTCTTCATTTCATCTATATCACATTCGTTACATCACTTATGGCCCAAATAGAACAATGGGTCCTTGTCTATTATAACGGTTTAAGGTCAAAAGATAAAAAAAATAAAGGTTTAGAAAAAAACACATTTTTCACCTTCATCCACCAATTGTCTATCTTTTGTCATGTTTTTCAACTTTTATTAAAAAAGATAATTTAAATGAAACTTCCCCTCACCTGCGTGCGTCTTTTCATTGACGTCTTCTTCTTTGAACCGGCCGCAGGGCCGGTTCTCCCTTTTTCTTCTATTATAACACTCCGCATGTCTATCTTTTCTTAAAAGAAAAAACGCACCTACGATTGCAGATGCGTTTGGTAAGTGGCTCGGGACGGAATCGAACCGCCGACACACGGATTTTCAGTCCGTTGCTCTACCAACTGAGCTACCGAGCCAAATGATTTATTTTTCTCTACTAAGTAAAGTAAAATGGCGGTCCGGACGGGACTCGAACCCGCGACCTCCTGCGTGACAGGCAGGCATTCTAACCAACTGAACTACCGGACCTTACAGTAATTTGTCTGGAGAGCTGTCGTGTCAACTCTCGCAGACAAATAAGGAATTTAGCAATAACGCTAAAGTAAATCAATGACCCGTACGGGATTCGAACCCGTGTTACCGCCGTGAAAGGGCGGTGTCTTAACCGCTTGACCAACGGGCCTTCACAAAAATGGTGAGCCATGAAGGACTCGAACCTTCGACCCTCTGATTAAAAGTCAGATGCTCTACCAACTGAGCTAATGGCTCTTAAGATGCCGGATTTTTCATAGAGCAAACGACTTGGATCAAGTTCTTATCTTGTACTCTATTGAAGCAGTTTCCGTAACAACGAGATTTATAATATCACGAACAAATAGAAGTGGCAATAACTTTTTTGGTTTTTTTTCATATTTTTTTCTCAGACCAACTTATCTGCAGTTTTCAAACAAAAAACAAGCCCCTGAAAACAGGGGCTTGCGGGTATTCTGCTTAGTTCGCACGGTACACGCTGCGAAGGACATTTGTCTGTGAACGGTCTGGACCGACAGAGAAAATAGAAAGCGGAATGCCTGTCAGCTGAGACACACGTTCAAGATAGTGGCGCGCATTTTCCGGAAGCTCGCTGAGGCTCTTCGCACCTGTGATATCTTCAGTCCAGCCTGGCATTTCTTCATAAACCGGTTCACATTCTGCAAGTGCTTTAAGGCTTGCAGGGAACTCTTCGATGACTTCTCCTTTATAACGGTAAGCCACACAAATTTTCAGTGTTTCAATACCTGTTAACACATCAATTGAGTTCAATGAAAGATCTGTGATTCCGCTGACACGGCGGGCGTGGCGGACAACGACACTGTCAAACCAGCCGACACGGCGCGGGCGGCCTGTTGTTGTTCCGTATTCACGTCCGACTTCACGGATTTGATCGCCGATTTCGTCTTTCAGCTCAGTCGGGAAAGGACCATCGCCGACACGAGTCGTATAGGCTTTTGAGACACCGACTACGTGCTTTATTTTTGTCGGGCCGACACCTGAACCGATGGTGACACCGCCGGCAACCGGGTTAGATGACGTAACAAATGGGTATGTTCCTTGATCGATATCAAGCATAACCCCTTGCGCGCCTTCAAATAACACGCGGCGGCCTTCATCAAGCGCATCATTTAAAACAACGGATGTATCGCAGACATATTTCTTAATCTGCTGTCCGTATTCATAATACTCATCTAAGATATCTTCTATTTTAAATCCTTCTGTCTCGTACATTTTCTCAAGCAGACGGTTTTTTTCTTCAAGATTGCGTTCGAGTTTCTCCGCAAACGCGTCACGATCCAACAGATCCGCGATACGAATGCCGATACGGGCTGCTTTATCCATATAAGCAGGGCCGATTCCTTTTTTCGTTGTGCCGATCTTGTTTGCTCCTTTTCGCTCTTCTTCCACTTCATCCAACTTCAAATGATACGGCAGAATGACGTGAGCTCTGTTGCTGATTCTCAGGTTATCTGTACTGACGTTGCGCTCATGAAGATACGCAAGCTCTGTGACTAATGCTTTTGGATCTACAACCATTCCGTTTCCGATCACACACGTCTTATCTTTATAGAAAATTCCAGACGGGATTAAGTGAAGCTTGTATGTGACTCCGTCAAACTTGATGGTGTGCCCTGCGTTATTTCCGCCTTGATAACGGGCGATCACTTCTGCATTTTCTGACAGGAAATCTGTGATTTTACCTTTCCCTTCATCGCCCCATTGCGTACCTACTACAACTACTGAAGACATGTCCGTGCACCTCCGTTAACCTTTCAAAAACGATTCTATTCAAACAAATCAAGTTTATCAGTGAAGAAACAGAAAGTCAATTGTAAATCCGAACATTAAATTCTTGTAAATCCAAATTCGTTCGCTTTAATTGACTTTAGAAGCGTTTTCTTAAAGATTTGCCTTGAAAAGCTCATGAAACTTTTATCCTTTAGCAGAAGAAAGAATCACTTGCCTGAAATCCCTTTTGTGTTCATGAACACGATCCGCCAGCCGTCTGGATCCTCTATCGTCACCCCTCCATGACTCCAGTACGGGTTCTCAGGTTCAGCCTCCTGATAGCCCATGTTTTTTAATTTTGCAGTGATGGCTTTGATTTCTTCTTCGCTCGGCACATAAAAGACGAGCAGGCTGTCTGGGTGGGGAACGGGGGCTGTTCTTTCCTCGTCATGCTCGGTGAATTCCAAGTGGTAATCGGTATGCGGGAGGCCAAACATGACTCCGTCAAACCCATTATGCTGATGAAATTCACCAATTCGTTTTAAGCCCAGCCCTTCTTCATAAAAGCGAATGATCTGATCAAGCCGGCCCGTAGGTCTTGCTATCCTAATTTGTGCGGCATGAAATTGTGAAAAACGCTTTCTCATTGTTACCCTCTCCTTTTTGTCTCATTTTATTAAAACGCTTTCATTTTTACATCAGCTAAGTGGCTGGTTTCTCCTCCGTCTTTTGGATGAAAAAAACCCCAAGAAGAAGCTCTTGGGGTTTACGCACCGGGCGGAACACCTGCGTCGTCAAAACGCCGTTCCAGGTTGACGAATTTATTGTATTCTTTTACGAACGCAAGAGACACGGTTCCTACCGGGCCGTTACGCTGTTTGGCAATAATGATTTCGATAATGTTTTTGTTCTCAGTTTCTTTGTCATAGTAGTCATCACGATAAAGGAACGCGACAATATCTGCATCCTGCTCAATACTTCCTGATTCACGGATATCAGACATCATCGGACGTTTATCCTGACGCTGCTCAACGCCACGCGAAAGCTGAGAAAGCGCGATAACAGGGACTTGAAGCTCTCTGGCGATCGATTTCAGTTCACGGGAAATTTCTGATACTTCCTGCTGACGGTTATCTTTTGAACGGCCGCTTCCCTGGATCAATTGCAGGTAATCGATCAAAATCATGCCAAGACCGCTTTCCTGCTTCAAACGGCGGCATTTGGCACGGATTTCACTGACACGGATACCCGGTGTGTCATCGATATAAATTCCGCTGTTGGACAGGCTTCCCATCGCCATCGTCAGCTTTCCCCAATCCTCTTCTGTCAGATTTCCTGTACGAAGGTTTTGGGCATTGATATTTCCCTCGGCACAAAGCATACGCATAACGAGCTGCTCGGCACCCATCTCAAGACTGAAAATGGCTACACTCTCGTCGGTCTTCGTCGCTACGTTTTGCGCGATATTCAAGGCAAAGGCCGTTTTCCCTACTGACGGACGGGCAGCCACAATAATCAAGTCATTTCGCTGGAATCCGGCAGTCATCCGATCAAGCTCAGAAAACCCTGTCGGAATCCCGGTAATATCGCCTTTTCGATTGTGAAGCTGCTCGATGTTATCATACGTCTGAACAAGGACATCCTTGATATTTTGGAAGGCGCTTGTATTTTTGCGCTGCGCCACTTCCATAATCGTTTTTTCCGCTTCACTGAGTAAATCTTCGACCTCGTCCTCGCGGGTATATCCGTCCTGAGCGATTGTTGTCGCTGTTCTGATTAACCGGCGAAGAATTGATTTTTCCTCAACGATCTTTGCGTAATATTCTATGTTAGCCGCTGTCGGCACCGAGTTTGCGATATCAGTCAGATACGATATGCCTCCCACTTCTTCCAGCAGGTCCGTGTTGGCAAGCTCTGACGTCACCGTAACTAAATCAACCGGTTCACCGCGGTCTCCGAGCACCAGCATCGCATTATAAATTTTTTGGTGGGACATTCTATAGAAATCATCTGGAATCAATACCTCTGAAGCCAGTGTTAAAGCAGACGGCTGTAAAAAAATAGCGCCTAACACGGCTTGTTCGGCTTCTATATTTTGCGGCGGCAGCCGATCATTCAGAAGGTCTGTCATGCTAAGCACCGTCCTCTCATTAAAAAATCTCCAAACTCCATTTTACCATTTATCCAGAAAAAAAATAGAAAAATTCTTTGTTTCCCATTTTTTTCAGTCAGCAGATTGGATAGTTTCGGACAGTGCCAGGCTGGGAAAAAAACTGATAAAACTTGAGGGAGGAATGAATGATGCTGAAAAAATACGCCGTAACACCCAACGTCGATGCGGACGGCTGGTTTATCAAAGTGGAGAATGTGGCGCCTACAGCTTTATACACCTCAAAAGACGCCGCTATTGAAAAAGCGAAGCAGGTAGCCAAAGAGAACAGCCCGGCAAAGCTTGTGATTTATGACCAGCATAAAAATGTGGAAGACGAACTGTCTTTCTAACAAACTGAAAGCCTTCGCTGCCGCGGGGCTTTTTTTAGCGCGTACCACGCTATTCCATCCATTTGAATCCAATACGCATCATGAGATCCGCCGCCTTTTGATACAGCTCCCACTCTTCAAAGGAAGCAAATTTCCCCATCAGCTCCTGAAGCTTATGCCGCAATGCAATATATTCTTCCAATGTGACAGCTTTCTCTGTGTCTATCTGATGCTCATACAGCATTTGTTTTAATAATGATAACGGTTTGTTCATGATGAACCCTCCTTATCTCTTTTATAAGGGGCATTTTCCGAATGCACCATCCCTTTGTGATATCTTCTTACGTTTCACATCTGATTCTTGTACAATGGACAAAAGAGAGGAGGGATCTTTGTGAGACCTTTGCAAATTTCTGCTGAAACTGCACAAAAGCTTGCAGAGTCTTTGAATCTGCCGCTTGAACAGATCATGCATATGCCTCAACATATTCTGCTTGCCAAAATGGCTGAATTGCAGAAAGAGGACAAATCATAACCTGCACTCGCATACTTGCTTACATGTATCGGAATGATATTAAGTATATGTTAGAAAAGAGGAGTAACTGCTTTGCCACATCCACAAAATAAAAAAATCCAATCGTTTTGGCTGATTGCCGGTATTATCTTTATCGCGTTTAACTTAAGACCCGCAATCACTTCAGTCGGGCCGGTCATCAGCTCCATCAGGACCGAGCTGCACATGTCCAATGGGGCAGCGGGTTTTTTGACCGCACTGCCGCTGCTTTCTTTTGCCGTTCTTTCTCCGCTCGCGCCTAAGCTCGGACGGCGCCTCGGAAATGAGCGAACCTTATGGCTTGGTCTCCTGATACTGTTTATCGGTGTTTTGATTCGATCTGCCGGCTATACCCCCGCTTTGTTTTTCGGAACGGCACTCATCGGAATCGGAATTGCGATCGGAAACGTACTTTTGCCAAGCTTAATCAAACATAAATACCCTGAAAAGCCAGGGATTATGATCAGCCTGTATACGACATCTATGAATATATTCGCTGCTTTAGCATCAGGTATCAGCGTTCCTTTAGCGTCCCAGTTGGATGGCGGATGGAAACAGGGATTTCTTTTATGGGGAGGCTTAGCATTTCTAGCCTTGCTGATTTGGATACCTCAGCTTCGCCATCGGGATGCGTCCAACCAGACGCCGCAGCTTAAAACCAGTCCGATTTGGGCTTCCAAAGTGGCATGGTTCGTCACCATCTTCATGGGCCTGCAATCATTTTTATTTTACAGCAGTATCGCCTGGTTTCCTGAGATTCTCCGTTCACACGGGATTGATACGTCAACCGCCGGATGGCTTGTATCACTCATGCAATTTGCGAGTCTGCCTTCCACTTTTCTGACACCGGTTTTAGCTGACCGCGTGAAACATCAGCGCGGGATCGTTGCAGCGCTGACCGCAGTCTATCTGATCGGTCTATGCGGATTATTAACGGGCGGCAGCCATGCCATGCTTGCCATCTGGATGGTGATTATCGGTATCGGACAAGGCTCCAGCATTAGTCTGGCACTCACTCTCATTGGGCTCCGCAGTGAAAATGCGTATCAGGCTGCAGCGCTGTCAGGCATGTCACAGTCATTCGGCTACCTTCTTGCAGCCGTCGGGCCGATCTTTGTCGGGTATCTCTTTGACCAGACACATTCATGGACAATGCCGATTGTGCTTCTTATTGCTGCTTTAATCGTCATGGGAACAGCAGGACTTGGGGCTGGACGCGATCGATACGTCCTTCAGACAGAGAGAAAGAGAAATTCAGCGTAGAAAAAGGGCGGGGAAGATGTCTCTGCCTCTTTTTTTATGGAAAAACGGTCAGACATTCTTTGAATCTTTATGGTTTATTCATAAGTTTTTCATATTTGTTTTTTACAATAAGACATCATAAAGAGGTGAAAAACGATGAAAACCAAACGTTTCGACACAGTCCTTATTGTTATTTTGCTTGCAGCGGCTTTTCTCAACACCTATCACATTTGGCAGGATGACGCTGCGAACCAATACTATCTGGCAGCGGTGAAAAGCATGACGCAAAGCTTCCACAATTTCTTCTATGCGTCATTTGACCCTTCCGGATTTGTAACAGTTGATAAGCCGCCTGTTGTTTTATGGATTCAAACGATCTTCGCGCTGATCTTTGGTGTTCATACGTGGAGTGTCATCATTCCTCAGGCTCTCGCCGGGGTTGGATCGGTATTCCTTCTGTACAGAATGATCAAACCGACATTTGGCATTGGAGCGGCCCGCGCCGCCGCGCTTGTCATGGCGCTGACACCAATCGCAGTCGCCGTCAGCCGGACAAACAACATTGACAGCATGCTTGTCTTTACCTTATTGCTCGGTTCATCATGCCTGCTTCGGGCGGTCAAACAAGGCAAGCTCGTTTGGCTCCTGACAGCTTTTGGCCTGATCGGCCTTGCATTTAATATGAAAATGATGCAAGCCTTTATGGTATTGCCTGCATTTGTGTTATTCTACCTGATTGCTTCTCGGATTTCGCTAAAGAAAAAAACAGGATCGCTGATTCTGTCTCTTATCCTCCTAACCAGTATATCGCTCTCATGGGCGGTTATTGTGGATTCAACATCCTCCTCCAGCCGGCCGTATATCGGAAGCAGCCAGACAAACTCTGTGTTAGAACTCGCCTTCGGATATAACGGCACAGAGCGGCTGCTTGGGCAAACCACCGGCCTTGCACGCGGTGATATGAATGGCGCAGGCGGCGGTAACATGCAGAATAATGGCACGATGCAAGCGCCAAATCACAATGAATCATCTGACGGAACCTCTTCATCTCAGAACGGAAACAGCAAGGCAGATGGAAATCAAAACAGCACCGATTCCTTCGGGGGCAATGCACAGGCTCCTCAGCCGCCTTCTGGACAAAGCGGCGCTTCCAATGGAGGAGGCACACCTCCAACAGGCGGACCAGGGAATGGAGGATCCGGCGGGGGCGGCGGAAAAAGCATGAACATGTTCGGCACAGGTGATGCAGGACCGCTTCGTCTCTTCCAATCTGCTCTTTCCGGCCAGATCAGCTGGATGCTTCCATTCGCATTGATCGGATTACTTGGTGTAATTGTCAGCTGGTGCCGTGATCGCCGTGGTCAGGCGGCAGAATTGAAAGAAACGCTATTCTGGACAGCATGGCTTGTACCTGTGGCAGGTTTCTTCAGCATCGCGGGATTCTTCCACCAGTATTACTTGATTATGCTGGCACCGCCGATTGCCGCACTTTCCGGTATCGGATGGTATACAATGTACCGCCTATACAAAAACAATAAAGATTGGACAAGCTGCCTGCTGCCAGCGGCCGTCTTCATTACAGCCGCATTCCAAGTGTATATTTTGAGTGCTTATACAAGCCAAATCGGCAGTGGTTGGATGTATGTACTCGGACTCGCAGGACTCGGCACCACCATTGCTCTGCTCATGCTCAAAAGCAGCAAACAGCTAATCATTGTCAGCTTATGTGTGCTGCTCCTCGCACCAATCTACTGGTCAGCAACGCCGCTTTTATACGGGGGCAACAGCGTTCTTCCTGAATCCGGCCCGCAGCTTAAAAGCTCGGCAAACGGAGGAAACATGTTCTCCTCAGAAATGGACACCGGTCTCCTGTCTTATCTGAGAGAGCATAATACCGGCGAAGAGTATTTATTCGCTACGTTAACAACCGTAACGGCTGCGCCATATATCATCGATACAGATGAATCTGTCATGGCACTCGGCGGCTTCAACGGCACAGATCCGATTCTGACTGTCTCTGATCTGAAAAAACTAGTCAAAGAAGGCAAAGTGAAATACTTCCTGCTGTCAGAAACTAACTCAGGCAATACTGAACTCGTTTCTTGGATCAAGAAACACGGTCAAGAAATATCTTCTGACGAGTACAGCAGTTCCTCGAGCAGCACAAGCAGCCAGCAAGGCATGAAAGGTGGACCTGGCGGAGAAAGCCAGCAAACCCTTTATCTCGCAGAATAAAAAAAGAGGCTTGGATCAATCCAAGCCTCTTTTCTATTAAGCTTCTTCTTTCACATGTACCTTTAACACAGCCTGCACCTCAGGATGCAATTTCACAGGAACGTTTGTATAACCTAACGCGCGAATGCCGTCCGGCAGTTCCAGCTTCCGCTTATCCACTTTGATGTTATGGTCTTTTTGAAGCTGTTCAGTAATTTGCTTGCTTGTGACAGAGCCGAACAAACGGCCGCCTTCACCTGATTTCGCGCTGAGCTCAACAGTCAGTTTTTCTAATGTTTCTTTTAAGCTCTTTGCCTGCTCAAGCTCTGCGATGGCTTCTTTTTTCTCTTTCTGCTTTTGACCGTTTAGTACACTGATGTTTGACGCGTTCGCTTCAACCGCGAGGCCTTTTTTAATCAGAAAGTTATGCGCATAACCGTCTGCTACGTTTTTCACTTCGCCTTTTTTTCCTTTTCCTTTTACATCTTGTAAGAAAATAACCTTCATCTTTGTACGCCTCCCTCAAAATACTCATCTATGGCGCCCTTCAGCCGCTCCAGCGCTTCTGTTACTGAAATGCCGGATAACTGAGTCGCCGCATTTGTTAAATGTCCTCCGCCTTCCAGCGCCTCCATGATGATCTGAACATTCACATCGCCAAGAGACCGCGCACTGATACAAACAGTTTGTTCATCACGTCTCGCTACCGCAAATGAAGCCTCAACCTCGCTCATCGACAGCAGTGAATCCGCAGCCTGCGCAATCAGCACTTGATCGAAATATTCATCCTCATTCTCAGGCAGAGACGCAATCGCGATGTTCTCTTTATAGAGGGCCGTATGCTGGATCAGCTTCGCCCGTTTAATATAGGAATCAACGGTTTCTTTGAGGAACTTCTGCACAAGCACCGTATCGGCGCCTTTCGCTCTTAAATATGAAGCTGCATCAAAGGTCCGCGAGCCAGTGCGGAGTGAAAAGCTCTTTGTATCCACTATTATACCAGCTAATAGGGCGGTTGCTTCAATCATATTGATTTTTAAGCGCTTCGGCTGATACTCAAGCAGCTCTGTCACCAATTCCGCTGTTGATGAAGCGTACGGCTCCATATAGACGAGCAGCGGGTCTCTGATAAATTCTTCGCCTCTGCGGTGATGGTCGATGACCACAATATGTTCAATTTTGTTTACCAGCCGTTCTTCCATAACAAGCGACGGCTTATGTGTATCCACGATGACAAGCAGCGTATCGTCATTGGCAATTTCCATCGCTTCTTCAGGCGTAATGAACCTTGACCACAGATCTTCATATTTTTTAATTTCCTCAATCAAGCGCTGCACACTTGAACCGATTTGATTCGGATCAATCACAATAAATCCATCTTTGTTATTTGCCTGTGACACCTTTAATATCCCGATCGCCGCGCCGATAGAATCCATGTCGGGGAATTTGTGACCCATGATAATCACATTGCTGCTTTCAGAAACGATTTCCTTTAAAGCATGAGAAATCACGCGGGCGCGCACCCTTGTTCGCTTCTCCATCGGGTTCGTTTTACCGCCGTAAAACTTCACTTTTCCGTTTGGCAGCTTAATGGCTACCTGGTCTCCGCCGCGGCCCAGTGCTAAGTCCAGACTGGATTGCGCCAAATCGCCAAGCTCTTTCAGCGATGAGACCGAAGCTCCGACACCAACGCTTAAGGTCAGCGCGACGCCGTCAAATGAAGTTTTTTCCCGTACCTCATCCAGAATCGAAAACTTCGAATTTTCAAGTTCGGTTAAAATGTGTTCATTAAGCACAGCGATGAAACGTTCTGATGAAGTCCTTTTCAGGAATATTCCATACTCCTGCGCCCAAGCGTTGAGCAAAGATGTCACTTGGCTGTTCATCGTGCTTCTCGTCTGGTCGTCTAATCCTTGCGTCACATCATCATAGTTATCAAGGAAAATATAGGCCAGCACAGTTCTTTCATTTTCATATTGCTTTTCAATCTGTATCTGTTCCGTCACATCGAAGAAATAAAGCAGACGCTCATCCCGTTTGATGACCACTTTAAATTTTCGGTCATTCAATGTAACCGTTTCCGATTCTACCTCTTGTTTGATGAGCGGCACAACTGATTCACACGTATCATAAAGTGATCTCCCCACTAAAGTACTTTCATTAAAGCAAGAAGAGAGAAACGGATTTGCCCATTCTATATAGTATTGATCATTAAAAAGCATGATGCCGATCGGCATTTCCATCAATGCCTCTTCACCGACTTTTTTCAACCTGTAGGATAACGTAGAAATATAAGCGTCAATCTCTTTTCGAATAAGAGAATCCGCGCGTTTTATAAAAAACAGTATAACTGCAAGCAGCAACACTTCGACGGTTCCTATGATCCAGTTAAAATAAAAGCTGATGAGGATTGTAATGATTGACAAAGCAATCAATGCATAGATGGGATACCGAAACAACGGTTTTTCATAAAAGCTTGGCATTTCTATCACTCCCCACCATGTGAGTACAACTCATATTCACTTCACCTTATTCCTTATGTTAAAGCCCATGTCCATAACGCCTAAAATGCGAATGGCTGCCATAAAAATCGGATGCAGAAAACCAAGAATGACTGCAATGACGGCGACTGCCTTCGGATATTTTTTCTTATGGCAATAGAAAAAGATAAATGATAAACCCTGGATAAAAATAAGAAACCCGAGTATAAACTCCCCATTTAAAGCGATAGAGTACAGCATTTGGCCTTTTTCTAAAGGCAGAAATGAAAGAATGACAATCAACAAATACAGCACTACAACACTTTGCGGAAACTTCAACTCTCTAAAAGGCTTTAGACTAGGAATATCGGGGGAGAATCGCCTTAAGAGCGGCTTAGCGATAAGGTAACTGAGGAAAGAAAAAATGGCTCCTACCATCACGATAGCTGTTGGAAAAAGATATTGAACCGTACTCAATTGTTCTTCCATCAGTTTCATTTGTTTCTCAAGCTCTTCAGCATCACCCGATTGTTTCAAAACGGATTCAACGATATCGAGTGATTGCCGGTATTGTGTCATTGCTTCATCAATGATATTGATACCCAAAAACTGAATGCTTATCACAAAATAGAACACGATACAAAGCATATAAATAAGGGCACCCGAAATAATAGCATGACCGGGTTCTCTTTTTTTGAAAAAATGCCCCATGGCAATGCCCGCACAAGCTGACATAAAAGCTACAATAAGTCCGTTAAAGGACCCGACAATAAAGACAACAGGAAGACTGACAGCGCCCATCCATAATCCTAATTTCAATCCGTGTCTGATCGTATAAAGGATCATAGGCAGCGGCAGTGCAAATAACAGAATTGTTCCAATCAATGGAACATAAACGACCAACAGTGTGATGATCGCAAACAAACTGATTAAAATAGCACCTTCCATTAATGCTCTTGTTTGTTTCACTTAGTCACCTCGTATCATACTGAACATACGAATAGAAAAGAGCAGCATAAACGACTGCTCTTTTTTTCATCGCCGCAACATGTTTTGCACCAATGTTTTCATATCATCTCTAAAATTACTTTTATATTTTAACATAAGTCCAAATCGCAAGTAAAATGACGCCAATGTTTCATGTGAAACATTGCAAACGAAAAGACATTCTTTAAAAGAATGCCCATCACTTCTTATTCTTTATCATCCATAAAACCAGAAGATTCTTTGTTTTTCTTCTTCGTTTTTCTGACATACACAAATATTAAAATCACAAGTAAAAGGGTTGTTGCTTGCAGAACGCCGCTGCTAAACAAGAAAAAGTTCTTTATCATGTCCCACATCGTGTTTCACCTCTTTTTGGATGTTCTCAACCCGTATCCTATATAAGGTGAATTTCCCTTTTTAAAAACTTCAAAACATCATGAACAACATTGAACGTTGGGCATATGCTGATACAGAATCTGATTGATAAAGGAGATTTGTTACATGGATGAACGCAGAACGTTGGCTTGGCATGAAACATTAGAGATGCATGAGCTGGTTGCTTTTCAGGCAAACGGGCTCATTAAACTGAAGAAAATGATTAGAGAAGTTAGAGATCCTCAGCTCAGACAGCTTTATAGCGTGTCCATTCAGGCCGTTGAGCAAAACTTAAAAGAGCTTCTCCCGTTCTTCCCTCAGGCGCCGATGCCTCGCGATGATGAAGAAGAAGAGCGCGCGGATAATCCATTTTACAGCGGTGACCTGCTCGGCTTTGCCAAAACATCTGTCCGCAGCTATGCCATTGCAATTACAGAAACAGCAACACCTCAATTAAGAACCGTACTTGTCAAACAGCTAAACGCTGCCATTAAGTTGCATGCGCAGGTTTATCAATACATGTATCAGCATGGATACTACCCATCTTACAACCTTTCTGATCTGTTAAAAAATGACGTCAGAAACGCCAATAAAGCCATTTCGATGAAATAAAAGAAGCAGCAAAGGCTCTCCCTTTGCTGCTACTTCTGCTGTTCTTTTAATAAACTGTTCGAACGACGCGCCTCCAGTACTTCTCGGTTGGCGTCACCCCATTCTTTCATTTGCAATACAATCGGCTCAAGCGTTCGCCCGAATTCTGTCAAAGAATACTCGACCTTGGGCGGCACCTGGTGATAAACTTCGCGATGAACAATGCCATCCGCTTCAAGCTCCCGAAGCTGCAGGGTCAGCATTCGTTGGGTAATACTCGGGCAGATTTTGCGAAACTCATTGAACCGTTTCTTGCCATCTATCATGTGATAAAAAAGGATCCCTTTCCACTTTCCGCCAATGACATCTAGTGTAAATTCAACTGGACAGCCTTCTTTGTTCGGATAAATATTGTTTTTTCGGCTCATGTTCGACCCTCCAATAGTACCTTTTTTGATACTACAGATCATTTTGTAACTGACCTACCCAGTATTTTACACACCTTTCCTCTTCCACTCAAAAAAAATGCTTTTTATTCACATCAATTTTTAAGGGTTTGCATGATTACACCCGCAGCAAGACGTGTTAAACTATAAAAAGAATGTTTACACTACTTAAAAAAGGATAAGGAGTTATCATGGAAAAAATACTTATTTTCGGACACCAAAATCCAGACACAGATACGATTTGCTCTGCTATTGCTTACGCTGATTTAAAAAACAAACTCGGTTTCAACGCTGAGCCTGTCAGACTTGGACAAGTCAACGGCGAAACACAATACGCGCTAGATTACTTCAAACAAGAAAGCCCTCGTCTTGTAGAAACAGCTGCAAACGAAGTGAACGGCGTTATCCTTGTTGACCACAACGAACGCCAGCAAAGCATCAAGGATATTGAAGACGTTCAGGTTCTTGAAGTCATCGACCACCACAGAATCGCAAACTTCGAAACAGCTGAGCCGCTTTACTATCGTGCTGAGCCTGTCGGCTGTACTGCTACAATCTTAAACAAAATGTACAAAGAAAATAACGTAACAATCGAGAAAGAAATTGCCGGCCTTATGCTGTCTGCTATCATTTCTGACTCTCTGTTATTCAAATCTCCAACTTGCACTGATCAAGACGTAGCTGCAGCAAAAGAACTTGCTGAAATCGCTGGCGTAGATGCTGAAGAATACGGCTTAAACATGCTGAAAGCCGGCGCTGACTTAAGCAAAAAAACAGTTGAAGAGCTGATTTCTCTTGATGCAAAAGAATTCACACTCGGCAGCAAAAAAGTCGAAATCGCACAAGTCAACACAGTGGATATTGAAGATGTGAGAAAGCGCCAAGCTGAGTTAGAAGCAGTGATTTCTAAAGTTGTGGCTGAGAAGAACCTTGATCTGTTCCTTCTTGTGATCACAGACATCTTAGAAAACGATTCACTTGCACTTGCAATCGGTAACGAAGCGGACAAAGTGGAAAAAGCATTCAACGTCACATTAGAAAACAATACAGCCCTTCTTAAAGGCGTTGTTTCTCGTAAAAAACAAGTCGTTCCTGTGTTAACAGACGCGATTGCAGAATAATAAAAAAGCATCCCGCTCGGGACTGACCCCATAAGATGAGACAAATAAAAAACACCTTCAAGTTTGAAAACGGATAGTTGTTATCCTTAAATAAGACTTGGAGGTGTTTTTTGTATGGGAACAAGAGTGAGTTATCCGATTGAAGTCAAACAGAAGGCTGTAGAAATGAGATTGGCAGGCGTACCTATGAAAGAGATCATGCAGGAATTGAATATCAAGAATAAGACGCAGGTTCAGACATGGGTTAGATGGCATAAGGCTGGGGATACACATCGATTTGAACAGCCTGTTGGTAAGCAATACACTTACGGAAAAGGTCCGGAGTATTCTTCCGAATTAGAGAAACTGCAGGCAGAGAACCGTTATCTGAGACAACAGAATGAAGTTCTAAAAAAGTACAACGAATTGGAAAGGAAGTTGATAGCCAAACGTCAGTCGAACTTGTAGAAGTATTGCACAGCACAATGACCGTACAGAATATCTGTGTTCATTTAGGTATTTCACGAGCATCTTATTATCGTTGGAAGAAGAACCTGATGAAAGATCATCCCAAGTGCCATTTGGAAAAACAAATCGGCACGTTGTGCCGAGAGCACAAGTATCGATATGGATATCGAAAAATTACAGCTATATTAAAAAAGGGAATGCGTATTAACCATAAAACGGTTCAGCGTATCATGCAGAAAAATCAGTGGCAGTGCCGGGTTAAGGTGAAAAAGCGCAAGAAGAATGGGCAGCCATATGCCGTGGTTGATAATATATTAGATCGGAACTTTCAGTCCGATCATCCTCTTGAAAAACTAGTAACGGATATCACATATTTGCCTTATGGACAGAAACAATTGTACCTTTCCAGTATATTGGATGTATACAATGGAGAAGTAATTGCTTTCACGATTGGAGATAAGCAGGACACAGACTTTGTCTTAAACACACTTGATCAGCTGCCAACACTGCCTCAGAACTGCGTGTTACATAGTGACCAAGGATCTGTGTATACATCTTATGAGTATCAGAAAGCTGTTAAAACAAAAGGCATTACCATGAGCATGTCCCGCAAAGGGACGCCCGCTGATAATGCCTCCATCGAATCGTTTCATTCCTCACTAAAGTCTGAAACGTTCTATCTTAACAGCATTAATCGAACCACGACCGCCATCGTAGAACGCACTGTCAAAGAATACATTTATTATTATAACAACATTCGTATTCAAACGAAACTAAACAGCCAATCACCGATAAGCTATCGGCAATTGGCTGTATAAAAGGTGTTTTGATCCCTGTCTCAAAAACGGGGGTCAGTCCCCTCCCGGGATGCTTTTTCTTATTCGCCAAGCTTTTCAATTTGCCCCATCACATCAGTAATTTGCTTAGCGTTTTGGACCAATTCGGATTGCTCCAATTCCTCAAGCGATACCTTTCCTTCTTCCACTTGCTGCAAGACGTCTTCCGCACTTTTTTGCAATGTGTCGTTATGCTCCTGCAGGGTGTTGTGAAGCTCCGCTGCGGCATCAGGCGGTGTTAATTCATTAAAATCAGCCGCTGCCTTTTGAATGGACTCAAGCTGTGTCTCTAGTTTTTCTTTCGCCTCAGTGTCATTTACAGCTTCCTCAGCCAATGCAGGCGCTTCCTCTGCAAACGTCTTCACCTTTTCCACATAAGCTGACGCTTCATTTGTATAATCCAGCCCGTCATTCACCTGATCCAGTATTCCGCATCCGCCTGCCCCCAAAAGACCCGCGCCGGCCAAAACCGTCAGAACCATTTTCTTCATTGTTTGCCCCCTTATCGTTTCTTCTTCATTTTTTCTTTTAAGATCGGAATCAATTTCTCTTTCGCTAATGGCAGCCCCTTCTTCACCAATTCACGTTTCAGCCATTTCTTCAGCTTAGACATAGTGAATCTCCTCTCCCTTTTTTGATAAAAATGAAAAAAACTCCACCGATTTGGTGAAGTTTAGAAACAAAAAGACCTTCACCAAATCAGATTTGGCAAAGGTCTCGCTAACAATCAAATTGCCAGCAAAGCCGAGGACACCTTGTCCCGTAATGACGACTTTACTGTGAAAGCTACTCCCCTTTGGAGTGTTCATTTTTATTACTTTCATTCTAAAGCAATGGGCTTTTCCAGTCAAATTCCTGCTGTCCGTTTACATAAAAGAGAGCTGTGGTAATTAAAATTTGAATGGTATTTACATCCGGAGATCATGCTATGACAGAGGAGGTTTTCATCATGAGTCAAGAGCGCGTGAAACGGCCCGGGCATACCAGATGGTATATATCTTCGTTACTGAGCGGCATTATCATTCTTAATTATTTTGATCGAGTGGCCATTTCTGTAGCTGCCCCGGCGATACAAGATTCGTTTCACCTCACAGCAACTGAACTCGGCTTTGTGTTTTCGATTTACACATATTCGTACACACTGATGCAGCTGCCCGTCGGAAGTTTATTGGACAGGTTTGGCGTGGCCTGGGTCACAAGAATCGGAATGACGGTTTGGAGCATTTTAACGATCATTCTCGCTTTTTTACAAGGAAAACTGCTCTTATATGTGTTCCGATTTCTCATTGGGCTGACAAGCGCATCGGCGTTCCCCGCCGCTTCCAAAGCAACCGCTCTATGGTTTCCTCCAAGTGAACGGGGTCTGGCGAACTCACTGTTTGATTCAGCCGCCAAATTTTCAAACGTAATCGGAGCGCCGCTGGTCGCCTTTCTCGTCACAACATTTGACTGGCGGGTCGCCTTTTTAACGATCGGATGCATCAATGTGCTGTTTACCATCTTTTTCTGGCAGTACTATGAGCAGCCCGAACGGCACAAACGCATTTCCAAAAGCGAATTAAACTATATTCAGAAACACAATACAATCACAACAGAACAAATCCCCTATAAAACGGTCCCGCTTTTAAAAGCACTGTTTTCCAACCGTAAAGTATGGGGCTTAATGATCGGATTTACGGGGTACGGCTATACATTCAACCTGCTGCTTACATGGCTTCCGACTTTCTTTAAGCATACATACGGAATGGATCTCATGTCATCCGGTTTATTCACCGCCGTGCCGTGGCTGATCTCAACCATTTCCGGCATTGTGGTCGGCGGCTGGCTCGTCGATTACCTTATCAAAAAAGGCTATTCCAACACCAAGGTGTACCGAACCGTGATCATTGTAGGGATGAGCTTCGGCTTTTTCTTTTTGGGCTCCATTTTGACGAATAATATTACCGTTGCAATTATCTGCATTTCAATCGGCCTCGCCGGCGTTTCTGCAACGGCTCCGGTCGGCTGGTCCATCTCCGCAGAACTGGCCCCGATTGGCTCCGTTTCCATGCTGAGTTCCATGGTAAATCTGGCAAATAACCTATTCGGAGGCATAATCGCCGCTTCACTCACGGGATATTTGTTTGATGTGACAGGTTCCTTTACGCTCAGCTTTCTTGTTGCCGGTTTTGTATTGCTGCTTGGGCTGATTTTTTACGTATTTGTGCTAGGAGATGTGAAAAGAATTAAGTTGGAGTAAAGAGTGCTTGTGTGCAAGCACTCTTTTCTTTGATCATAAAACAGCTTTCTCTGGGGCTATATCCCATTCTCTCCGGGCAAAAATAACATCATTTTTATTCTTGACTCCAACCAAAGGTAAGGCCTCATAGTGATAGAGGAAGGAGGAATTGAGTTGTGAAGGTAACAGTAAAAGAATTGTCGCACATTGCGAACGTGACAATCAAAACGCTTTATCACTACCACAAAATCGGCTTGCTGTTCCCAAAAGAAATCAGCGAAGCCGGATATCGGTACTATGGTGCCGACGAGCTAAAAAGACTGCAGGAAATCCTTTTTTACAAAGAATTAGATATTCCTTTGTCAGAAATAAAAAGGTTATTAGATGAGGATGCTGACAGAACTGGCACATTAGAAAAGCAAAAAAAGCTGTTTGAAAAGAAAATTAAAAAGTACCAGCGCTTCGTTCAAACGGTCAATACGTCTTTAGAATACACAAGAAAAGGTGAGAACATGGATCATAAGGTAATGTTTAAAGGATTTGAAACCTCAAACGAATGGAAACAATCTTTAGCGGAACAAAATGACCATTTAAAAGAGCATTACGATTTTGAAGTAGATACCCACGCTATCAATGTAGATGAAATGAACAAAATGGCGATAGAGGCAAAACATTTTCTTGATGGAATGGCTGATTTTTCAAGAAGCGGCGTGACGTATCATGACCCTGCCGTGCAAGAGCATGTCATGAATCATATTACGTTCCTGACTCAAAACGGACATCCGACAAGCAAAGAAGATTACGTAAAACAAACGCGGTTCTTTATGCAGGATGATTTTCATCGAGAAATGTTAGAAGAGCAGCAAACTGGTTTATCTTATTATCTGACCGTCGTTGCAGAACACCTGTAGCGTGAGTCTTTGCCACTAACGCATTCCCTCTGCTCAAGTTGCGGCACCGCCAACAATCGATACATTCTGCCGGTCAACGCCAAAATTCCGCCCGTTCCATTTCAATACGGTTTGAACATATCCCAATGAGTCGGCGTTATACCTTCCGGCGATTCGCTGATACGCCAGCAATTCGTATACGCCGTCTCTGTTGAAATCAACCGGATACAAGCCGGATAAAGGATTAACCCAGCCTTCTATCGGCGCTTTTAAAACACCCTGATTCGTATAAATTTCATTCAAATAGTCTCTGCCTTTGTAGGTAAGATCAAGTATATATTGTTCATGCTGGCGTTGACTGACCACGCTCGCTTTATATTGATTTAGATAGCTCACACTGTACTTGAATTCATCATTAAAAGAATCCGAATTGAAAATCTGCCTGAACTGCCGATTCATATAGGCAAACACATACGCATAGATAGAGCCTCCGCTTCCCCCGGTATCGATTACAACAGCCACATCTTCCGTTTTATTGCCTGTCACATCAGCCAGAAAAAGTGACGGATTGTATCCGATATTGTTATGAAGCTGGATTTGCCGTTCCTGATGTGTTTTGCCGTCACGTATCACCAAAGTGATATTTCTCCATAGCGGACTGCCTGACGTTTGATTGCCAGTAAGGAAGACTTCATCAGCGACTCCATCTCCTGTCACATCACCCCGCGCTGCAGTAATAATGGCGCGCGAGAAACCGGGCTGCCTATAGACATATGGATACTGGTAAAGCGTTGATTCTCCGCCATGATAAACCCAATAAGGTGCCATTCTGCTGTTGTATGGATTCAATTGAATTCACCCTTTCCTATTCACCTTCATGAATCATTATATGCAGGAAAAGTACACAGCAGATCACATGCAGCCCGTCTTGTTTCAGAATGTCTAAGCACTATAAACTAAATTAAATCCGTACCATATGAATTATCAATTGCACAAAGCCACTCACCTTGCATATTCTTCTTAAACACATAGGTCGCCCTTCTTTCCATCGCATACTCGGAATCCTTTTTATCCGATTCAAGCAGCGTTTGAGAAAGGACCAGAGCAGTGTCGCCTGCTTCCAAAATGACCATTTCCCCTTGCGTCGGGACAAGCTGATGATTGAAATAATTTGCGATCGCAATAAACGCTTTTTTGATTTCTTCTTTACCGCGTGCGATCATGCCAGGCTTCACAACTAAAATGGCATCCTCTGTATAGTAATTCATCAGTGTATCAAAATCTTCGTTCCGGATTGCCGCATCACAAGCAGAAATGATCTCTTTTATTTGCTGTTCCAAAAGGTTCCCTCCCCATCATCACGGTTGGATATATTATACATTGTTTGAGCAGTTAATACCGAAAACAAAATGAAAAGTATACCTATTTCCTATATAATGCAAATAGCACGAATAAAACCTATATTTTACAAAGTTCCCGAGTAAAGGGGTGAACGATATTGCCTGTGGAATTCACATTACATGACAATAGACAGCATGATATAAGCGCAGATTGCCAACATTGTTTTGGCCTGTGCTGTGTTGCCTTGCCTTATGCGAAATCGGCCGATTTTGCTTTTGATAAAGATGGCGGAACGCCTTGCCGCAACTTAGAATCAAACTATCAATGTGCCATACATGAAGCTCTTAGAGAAAAAGGATTTCGAGGCTGCTCAGCTTATGAATGCTTTGGCGCCGGTCAAAAGGTATCCCAAATTACTTATGAGGGAAAGGATTGGCGAAACAACCCGCAATCCGCGAAAGAGATGTTTGACGTTTTTCCAATTATGCAGCAGCTGCATGAGATGCTTTGGTATTTACATGAAGCTCTTTCTATAGAGGCAGCCAAGCCCATTTACCGTGAGCTGCGGGCTTGTTTCGAAAAGACGGACAAACTCACCAGGCTCAGCGCGGAAAACCTGCTGAACCTACATGTGTCCGAGCATAGAGCTGAGGTTAATGAATGGCTGTTAAAAACGAGTGAGCTGGTGCGTGCCCAAGCCCGCAATCAAAAACTCCCGAAAAAAATCAGCCGGGGAAGCGCCCTGATCGGCGCGAAACTGAAAGGGCTTGATCTAAGAGGAGCAAACTTCAGAGGAGCACTGCTCATAGCAGCCGACCTGAGACATTCTGATATGAGAATGACAGATTTCATCGGCGCTGATCTCAGAGATGCTGATTTAAGCGGAGCTGACCTGACAGGAAGCATTTTTCTAACGCAGGCACAAGTGAACGCTGCAAAAGGCAATCCCCGCACAAAGCTTCCGCCTACTTTAAAGATCCCGGCCCATTGGAACAACAGCCAATAAGAAAAGGACCCGCCAGAGGTCCTTTTTTTGTCACCATCATTTCAATTTACTGCCCTGCACCTCAGGACATGTTAAATCAGTCATAGCGCGCTGCCCGACACGTTTTCACTCCTTGCCAGAAATACCGACAGCACGAAAGCAAACAGCAGCATGAACGTGATCATACCGACGACACCCAGCCAATGAAAAGCAGACCAAAACACGCCGCCGACTGTTCCGCAGATACTTGAACCTGCGTAATAAAAGAACAAATACAGCGATGAGGCCTGCGCCTTGTTATGCAGGGCTCTCCGTCCAACCCAGCTGCTGGCGACTGAATGCCCTCCAAAGAAACCAAAGGTAAAAAGAGCAATCCCCAGAATTTTTACTGCTAATACGCCGTTTAACGTTAATAATGCACCTGCGAGCACGATAAAAATATTCATCATCAGTATTTTATGATAACCGTATTGATCGACCATTCTTCCAATAAAAGACGAGCTGACAATCCCGACAATCATCACAATAAATATCCAGCTGACAATCGCTTTGTTAAAGGAATACGGCGGCGCTAACAGCACATACGCAATGTAGTTGAACAATGCAACATTGCTTCCGAGAAGCAAAAAACCAATGAAGAACAAGCTTAACAGTTTCCGGTCCTTCAAGTGGCTGATTAAAGACATTCCCAACTGACCGATCTCAAGTTTTCTCGGCGTAAAATGGGTCGATTGAGGCAAATTCATAAAAAATATCATACTCGCTATCAAACTGATCACACCAATTGACCCCATCGCTATATGCCAAGTAAAGTACTCACTCAAGAGCCCTGAAACAATCCTTCCAAAAACGGCGCCGATCGCGTTTCCGCTGATATACAGCCCCATCGCCGACCCAAGGCTTCCGGGTTCAATTTCTTCTCCAAGATAAGCCATCGCAATCGAAGGGAGACCAGCGAGCGCAATCCCTTGAATGGTTCTCAATACGAGCAGCGTATGAAAATTCGGGCTGAAGGCCGACGCCAGACAGAGAACGGATGCGGCCAGCATGGATACAGCCATAATTGGCTTACGTCCCCATACCTCTGACAACGAACCGAAAACAAGCATGCTGACAGCTAAGAGTATTGTTGTAGCAGATAAAGAAAGACTCGCTGTTGTAGGGGTCACATGAAACTCCCGCGTAAATTCCTCCATAAGCGGCTGTACACAATACAGAATGGCAAATGTATTAAAACCTGCAGCAAAGAAAGCAAACGTAATTTTACGAAAAACCGGTGTGCCTTTTTGAATGTATGTCATCGGGACTTTATCTGCCCCTCACCATTTTGTTGAAGGCTGCACTCCATAAACACCCATCCTTTATTTCTTGCGATTTCAAACATCCTCGAGTCTGTTTATACATTTATCTTAGCACCGTTGATATATGTTGTATAATGCATAATAAATATCCATTTCATGCTTAAATGTAATGTAGGAGGTGTTGACGATTTGGAATGGGAACAATTTGAATATTTTCAAACACTGGCCCGCATGGAGCACGTCACGAAGGCGGCACAAAGTCTGTCGATCACACAGCCTGCGCTTTCACGCTCAATCGCCAGACTCGAACACCATTTAGGCGTCCCGCTATTCGACAGGCAAGGACGTTCGATTAAACTAAACAAATACGGAGAAATATTTTTAAGACGCGTTCATGCCATGATGAAGGAATATACCGAAGGGAAAGAAGAAATCCAAGCTTTGTTACAGCCTGACCAAGGCGAAGTGTCTCTCGGTTTTTTACATACATTAGGAACAACGCTGGTTCCCGATTTAATCGGCAGCTTTCAGCAGAAATATCCCGACATTACCTTCCAGCTGAAGCAAAACCATTCATATTGGCTGCTTGAACGATTAAAATCCGGAGATCTGGATCTCTGTCTCCTTGCCTCCATCAAGCCTGAAAAGCTGATCCGCTGGATACAATTATGGAGCGAAGAACTGTTTGTATTTGTGCCAAACAACCATCCGTTATCTCATCGAGAAAGCATTGCACTGACCGAAGTCGCCGATGAGCGTTTCATTTTATTGAAAAAAGGATATGCGCTTCGCATGACGGTTGATGAATTGTTTGAGAAAGCGGACATTCAACCGAACATTATGTTTGAGGGTGAAGAAGCAGCCACTGCGGCAGGTTTTGTGGCAGCCGGTCTTGGCATATCCGTTCTGCCCGATCTTAAAGGGTTAGACCAAAGCAAAATCACAAAAATTCGTGTCAGCTGGCCGGAATGTCAGCGCGTCATAGGAATCGCCTGGATAGAAGGCAGATTTTTATCCCCGGTGGCAGAGACCTTTAAACAGTATGTCATCAGCCATTTTTCTGATAAAGAGGAGGATCAATCATGAATGTGAAGAGAATAACGAACATGATTTACATACAGCGTTTGACATCAGAAAGACAGTATTTGTTGAGGAACAAGGCTGTCCAGTTTCCGACGAGTTCGATGAGTTCGATACACTCCATGGGGATTGCCAGCACATTCTGGTTTACCATGAACAACAGCCGGTCGGCACAGCGCGTGTGCGTATCGTTGATCACGCGGGCAAACTGGAAAGAATCTGCATTCTGAAGCCCTATCGCAAATTCGGGTTGGGGAAAGTGATTGTCGATGAGTTAGAACGCATTGTGAAAGAAAAAAGCATTTATACATGTAAACTGCACGGTCAGACACAGGCAGCAGGCTTTTATGAAAAGCTCGGCTATCAGACAGCATCAGAGGAATTTATATTGGATGGCATTCCGCATGTGCTGATGACAAAAGAAGACGATTCCAGCCAATAAATTGCTCACAAATTTGTCACTTATGAGCATGTGTGATTCATTGGTATACTAATCACCGATTATTGAGAGAAGGATTGATTGTATGCCAGCAAATAAAAAAGAAGGCCTTATCTTTGGCGTGATGATGTGCTTTGGGATGGTCTGCGTCATGTCGATTTACAATGCAGTGATCAACGGAGCCATTCGTGATTTTTCATGGGTTACAGCTTTTGAGATGATCATTGGATTTATTGTAGCGTTACTGTTAGATTTACTTTTAGTCGGTCCGCTCGCAAGAAAAATGACATTCAAAATGCCGTTCGACAAGTCTAAGAAATTATATATGGTCCTTGCCATGTCGACTTGTATGGTGGTTGGTATGGTACTTTGCATGTCTGTTTTCGGATTAATCACGGCAGTTTTTTCGAATGGACTTAACGAGAACAGCCTATTCAGCGCTTACCTTATGATCGTTCTGAAAAACTTTATTTTAGCCTACCCATTGCAATTATTAATAATGGGCCCTTTAGTCCGGGGCATTTTCGTAAAGTTTGTAAAACCCAAGGTTTCAGCCGCAGTTTGATGGATGACTAATATGAAAAGGAGTGAGCGTACCAACTCCTCCTTTTCCAACATCCTGTCTATTCACCGGACATACCAACAAGAGACTCCTGTTCAGATTCACGAAACGAATGTAAAACAAGTTCAGCAAAAGCCTCTGCCGCCGGCAATTGCCATTTTTTCTTTTTGATCAGCATATGGGAATACAGCGGTTCGAAAGCTTTAGAATGACCAAGGATTTTCAGCTTACCGCTTTCCACCTCTTCTTTCACTGTCACATAAGGTAAAACAGAAAAGCCAAGCCCGCTCATGACCGTTTGTTTGATCGCTTCGATACTCCACAGCTCCATTGTTTGAACGTTGCAGATGTCATGCTTAACAAGATACCTTTCAAACATTGATCGATAGCTGCAGCCTTCTTCATTTGTGATAAAAAAATGGCCGCTGATATCTTGTTTATAATCATCAAAATGATCCGGTCCGTCATGACTGCCCACAAGGACAATCCTCTCCTCAGTTAAAGTATAATGAATGCATTTGTCCGGGCTAATTGCTGGATAGACCATAAAAGCAATATCCACCCGTCCGCTCAATAAATCTACCTGGTTTTCCCCGCATGTCCCATTGCTTAATATAATCTTCACATGAGGATATTTCAGTGAAAATTCCCTTATGATTGGCCCTAGTCTAGAAATCGTTAAAGACTCCGGTGCGGCTACCTTTAATACTCCGTTGATTTCATGAACACTCTTCATATTCTTGATCTGGTCGTGGGCAGAAAGTAAATCTTCTGCCAAAGGGATTAACTCTCTGCCTAAATGAGTCAGCTTTAGATTTCTTTTTTCATACGAAAATAAAGCGCCGCCGATCTCCTGCTCAAGTGCTTGGATATGAGTGGTGATCGTGGATTGCGTATAACCCAGCTTAGCAGCAGCTCCCGTGTAACTTCCCATTTCTACAATGGCTTGGAACGTGACAAGATGTCTGATCTCCATACGTTTTCCCCTTCTATCGAAAAAAATGATAATGCTTTTTTATATTTCAATTTTATTTATAGATATGACTATCATACAATAAAAACTGCCCAATATGACATTAGTAAATGAAGGTGATTCAATGAGTATTATAGCTTTTCTTTCGTATGTGATTTTGACATCCATTACGCCCGGCCCAAGTAACATCTTAATGATGAATGAAGCGCGAAGGTTTGGCTTTATCGGTTCGTGGCGTTTTAATAGCGGCATCTTATCGGGCTTTGCAGCACTGGGGATTCTCAGCGGTATATTTACAATAGGTGTATACAATTGGATTCCTCTTGTTGAGCCCTACTTCAAAATAGCTGGTGCAGTCTATTTGCTCTATTTGGCCTGGCAGATCGGTTTCGCCAAAGGCTCAAAGAAGGATTCAGGAGACACGCACTCTTCTTTTTTGTCCGGTTTCATCTTCCAGATCATCAATATCAAAAGCGTTTTGTTCTTCTTAACATTGATGAGTGCTTTTATACTGCCGTTTCAGCATTCAATGACATCAATTATTTTTTATCTCTCATTGGCCATTTTTTTGGGCTGGTTCGCCCTGCTGCTATGGTCAGGGTTCGGCTCTGTTTTTAAAAAGCTTTTTGAAAAACACGATAAGGCATTTCGAGTCATCATGTGCTTGCTGCTCATTTATTCTGCGGTAAGTATCTTTCTTTAGTTAATCTCATCTGATACGAAAGCAGCTATGCAGGATTAATAATAGATTTAGTGAAATGTATACTTTGCAGGAGGGATCGTTAATGATAAAACGACTTGATCATTTGGTGTTAACGGTAAAAAACCTTCAGGAGACAATCCGCTTCTACACCTCTGTTTTGGGAATGCAGGAAGAAACGTTTGGTTCGGGCAGAAAAGCATTGCGTTTTGGCAATCAAAAAATAAACTTGCATGAGGCCGGTCATGAATTCGAACCTAAGGCACAGCACCCATTACCTGGATCTGCGGATTTGTGTTTTATCACTGATGAACCTATCAATAAAGTAGTAGAACATCTCACGAAAATGAATGTCAATATAGAGCAAGGGCCTGTAAAAAGAACCGGCGCCCTTGGCCCGATTATCTCTGTTTATATTCGAGATCCCGATCAGAACCTCGTCGAAATATCAGAGTATCTTTAAATCTCCCAAAACATACCGAGTGTTTGGTATGTTTTGAGGGACTTATTCCTTCTAAAAACGATACTCAAAATAGTCTCACTCTTCTCCCCAACCAATTCATATTTACTGTTACAAACTTTCTTTAATCTCTATATTTTAAAACATACCTTTTATACAGTTCTTCGTTATAAAGAATGCTTTGTCCATGCGAAGAGCAGATAAGAGTTGGTTTGATTTCATCTATGATTGCGCCGCTATCTATATTCTCATTCATATCGACGCTGAATTTTCTGATAGGCGGGTGCAGCTCCTCCTTACTTGTAATAAAAAGGTCTCCCGATAATAAAATGTTATCAATTTCATGATGGTAGATAACATGCCCCGGAGAATGTCCGGGTGTTACATAGTATTGTATCGGCAAGTGAGTAAGTGTATGCTCCGTCAGTGGCCGGACAGTATGTGCTACCCTTGTGTTTTCGACGTCATTTTTGTTCGGATAAGGCGCTTCTCCATTTATATAAATCAGTTCTTTTTGATGGGCATAAATAGGAATGTCAAACTTCTCTAACCATTTTGCTGCACCTTGAATATGATCACTATGGCCATGGGTAAGCAGAATGGCTTTGGGATGACCAATTGCTAACGCTGCCTTTATTTGAGCATCTGCGAAACGTTCTATTCCTGTATCAATGATATAAACATCATCGCCATCTTTAATAAACCAAATATGAACTGGGATATGAATCGGTATATCGAGTTCAAATTCACACTGATAGACATGTTCTGATATTTGTATTAAGTTCAAGCAAACCACTTCCTTTGAATATTTTTGTAAATGGCTTTACACATTGTTGGCTGAAAATGGCAAGGAATCATCATCGATACCCTGTCTCATCAACCGGTCAGGTTTAATGAACTGAAAAGATCAATACCGGGTATCACACAAAGGATGCTGACGTTGCAGCTAAGGGAACGGAAAACAGATGGTGTGGTGAAGACATCACAGGCTTTACGTCTCGAAACATAAGGAGATAAGCCACTTTATCACTTTGCGTTCCGCTTCTCATATGAATATGGCACCCATCTGCTTTCTCCATTTTTGATGGAGGAAGTATGTTTTCCATTCAAATCTTAGATACTCAATTTAAAGTATTTCTCAAATGCAGCTTTTCCGCTTTGTGTAACCTTAATAACTCTAGTTTTAGGCATACGCACAATCCATTGCAGTTCTAGCATCCTGTCTAATAATGCATGTCCCAAAGCGCCTGCTAAATGATGCTGCCGCTCGCTCCAATCTAAACAGCAAAGCGCAAAAGCTCTCCTCTTATTTCTTTGTTTTTCTTCGTCGACTCCAAAATCCTTTAAAAACAAAGAGCCTTCTGAAGTGACCTCAAAGTGTAAATCCGTTTTTCGTAAGAAGCCCTGCTCGACTAATGAATGTGTCACTTGCACGCCGATATAACCAGCCAGATGATCATAACAGGTACGGGCAAAGTGTAAATCACTTTTTTCTTTTGAATCATTGAAAGACTTCACTTTTGAATCAGGCGAAATACTGAGCAATTGTTCGATCACTTTTGCAGCATCGGCGCTAGCCAATTTATAATACCGATGTCTTCCATGCTTCTCTACACTGATGAGCTGTGCTTCAAGTAATTTTTGCAGGTGAAAGCTCGCAGTTTGAGGCTTGATTTTAGCGAAATATGCAAGCTCTCCAGCAGGGTGTATTCTTCCATCCATAAGGGTCAAAAGAATAGAAGAACGCGTGGGGTCAGATAGTAACGAAGCAACCTTTGCAATATTAGGATTCATCATTCTCCTCCTTACATTCATATTTCGATGATAGTTGAAATGTTAAACCTTTACAATATGAATAAATAATGATTAGGAGGCATTAAGCGTTGAACAGTGAAAAACAAGACACCCTTCATTTTAAAGAAATCAAACCAAACATTATGTACTATGGCACGTCAACATTCCTTCTTTCCACTTTGAATGAAGATGGAACCACCAATATTAGTCCGATGTCTTCCTCTTGGGCGCTTGGAAACTATATTGTTCTGGGAGTAGGACTAGGAGGAAAAGCTATTGAAAATATAAAGAGACACAAAGAATGTGTCATTAACTTGCCCAGCCCCGATTTATGGAAAAACGTTGAAAGAATTTCGTCTTTTAGCGGAAAAAAGAATATCCCGCCTTTGAAGAAACAGCTCGGGTTTACTTACAAAAAAGAGAAATACGAAGCGGCAGGGTTAACACCTTTACCATCAATGACAGTAGCACCAACAAGGATTAAAGAATGCCCTATCCAAATAGAAGCAGAAGTGAAACATATTCGGATACCAGATTACGAACCATCATTTGCGATTGTGGAAACACAAGCTTTACATTTTCATGCCGAGGAAAAGATCATATTGAACGACAACCACATTGACCCTTTAAAATGGAGTCCGCTTATTTATAATTTCAGACACTATTTTGGTTTAGGAAAAGAAATAGGAAAAACCTTTCGTTCGGAAACATGACTCATTTTGTCCTGCATTTTGAAGAGTTTTTGGTTGATGTGCTGCGATATACCTCAAATTTTTCAGAACTAAATGTTTTTTAAAATAAAGCCTATAAATGCTTCACAAGATATCGGCTACTAACAGAGTTTAAAGTTGTTAAGTTTTGAAGAAATAAAAAAAGAAGCTGCCTTAGTTGTCGCTTCTTTTTTTATGGGCAATAACGTGTCATTGGTGATATGTCTGTTAAAGTAAGCACCTGTCTCAATTTCATTCCAACATTTTTTATAAGAAACAATTGAAATGGCTAGTTCTCCATGTCTTACCATTACTGAGACAAGACTCCGGCTTGCTGAAGTTTTTCTATGATCTGACCTGGCTTTTTATCTTTTCCATTTGTTTCTTAATCAGCAGAACTCGCGGTTTGTTTCAAAATCCTTTACATAAATGATCTCAACTTTTTGACTGCTTTCTTCATATTCCTCTTAAAATTGAATAATCACTTTCCCTTTTGGTCGTCCATTTGCGACTAGTTTTAGTGCTTCGTTTACGTTGTCTATGGTAAATCGTGTTGGATGAATTGCTGGAACAATGTTGTTTTCTTCAATGATTTTGGTAATCTCTTTAAGTTGTGCGCCGTCAGAACGAACGAAGATAAAATGGTA
The DNA here is from genome assembly GCF_037964915.1 of Bacillus sp. FSL K6-1012. Lineage (NCBI taxonomy): Bacteria > Bacillati > Bacillota > Bacilli > Caryophanales > Bacillaceae > Bacillus > Bacillus sp. FSL K6-1012. The sequence continues at coordinate 4,238,494 of NZ_CP150175.1, forward strand.
TTCCACGTTTTGTTTCTTGGCTTTGCGGTCAAACTTTGCACCAGCAAGGGAAAATAGCATTTGTTTCCACGATGGGAAATTTCGGTCTTTTCCGAAACGTTTATTTGGTCCTGTACGGAGAGAGAGCAATCTTCCGCCCGGTTTGATAATACTCAATTCACTGTCAAATTCTTTAGGTCCCAGTGTATCCATCACGTAATCCACATTCGACAACAAGTCAACATAGTTTTCTATTGCATAATCCAAATATTGGTCTGCACCCATTTCCAAAGTGCGTTCGCGCGCTTCTGAGCTGCCACTAACAATGACATTTAGGCCCATTGCCTTTGCAATTGGTACAGCCATTTGGCCAAAGCTGCCTGATCCACCTGGAATGAAGACAGATTTACCTGACTGTGCCTCAAGTTCTTCATGCAGACCTTGATACGCTGTGAGTCCAGCCAGTGGTGCAGCAGCGGCTTCCACGTAAGACAAATTTTTTGGCATGGGTGCAATTGCAGCAGCATCAATTGCGGCATATTCCGCAAAAGCACCAATTTTTTCGAGCGGGAGACGTGTATAGATGGCATCTCCTACGTGAAATTCCGTCACTTTTTTTCCGACTTTTTCGATAACTCCTGTCAATTCATTACCAAGCGTTAATGGGAACTCATAATCTTGAATCAGTTTCACGCTGCCTGTAATAATTAACATTTCCAGTGGATTGACCGCCGCAGCTTTGACCTTTACCAAAACTTCATTTTCACCGATTTCTGGAATTGGAATGTCATTGATTTGGGCATAGATATTTTTTGAGTACTTGGTGATCTGAGCTGCTTTCATGAGTGTTTTCATTTTTTATCAGCATCCTCAATCATGTTACATATATTGGGTTTTTACCTTTTTGTATAATTGTTTAGGCGGAGGGGAATCTTATTCCTATTTTAACCCGCCACCTAAACCATAAAGAGTTCACTACATTTCCTATTTATTCATTAACATTAGTCATTTTTAGAACGATCATTCTCAAATGATTAAATTTTTTAAAACCGCTTCTGTAAACAAATGTTTCTCATCCTCCAAGTGGCAGTGATATAGAGTATCGTTATATAGGTTAAATATTATATCTCTAGAATCGGATAGATTTGATCTCTTAATTTAAATTCATAGTTTTCGTCTACAATACCTACTGCTTGATTACGATCATAAAGCTCCATCATAAAACTCGCCACTTGCTCAACTGTGTGGTACATCGGGATATTTGCTTTGTAATCAAATTCTTTCGTATCAGATGCATTTTTCATGAATTCTGTTTCCGTGATTGCTGGTGCTAAAACTTTCACCTTCATTTTCGCACCTTTGCGTTCCAGTTCTTTTGCAAGCCCTTCTGTAAATGCACTAACAAAGTATTTAGATGCAGAATACGTAATACTGCCAACAGCAATTGCATACCCGAGTGCTGATGATACGTTAATTAACTGAGTTCCTTCTACATCAGAATAATCACGTACAAATAGTGTTGAAAGAATCGTTAAGGATTCTACGTTGACACGCAACATGGTTTCCACTTTATCTAAATTCTGATCTGTGACAGAAGAGGATTCACCAAGCCCGGCATTATTAATCCAAGTCTCAATTTGATATTCCTTTAAATTGTCATACAGTGTATATGCCTGATCTGTGACAGATAAGTCACTTGTACGAATAATAACATCCAAATCAGGATTAATATTGTGAATTGTTGATTTAAGGTCTTCTAATTTATCTAATCTTCTAGCTACAATAATTAAGTTTTTGCCGCGAGCAGCAAACGCTAATGCTGTCTCATATCCTATGCCTGAGCTTGCTCCTGTAATAACTGTGTACTTCATATGATTCTCTCCTCAAAAACATATTTTTTTATTAATTCTCCATATCACAAAATATATCTCAGTCTAGCGTTGACAAAGTCAAATCGATAATGGCTTCAAATTTATCCTTATCATTTGTCGTTTTTGCTAATACTCGTACCCCTACGAGTGAATTATGAATGAATTGAGAAAGCCCTTTGATGTTATAGTGTTTAGGAATTTCTCCTTTTTCTTGACCATGTTTTAGCAGATCAAATAATAAGGCTTCCGTATTTATAAAAATCTCTTTAATTTTCTTAGCTACTTCTTCATCTAGCAGGGATAATTCAACTGCTGTATTAACAGCTAAACATCCTTTTGGCAGATTTTCTTCTGGATCAATAACCATTTCAAATATTTTTCTTATAGTCTGCTTAACCGTTAAATCAGCTTTCACCTCATTCTTCATTCTCATTTCCATTACTTCTACAAAGTGACTTAAAGCTCTCATAAATAAAGTATGTTTGTCACCAAAAGTATCATAGATACTTCTGCGGTGAACCCCCATATGGTCCACCAAGTCTTGCATGGATGTTTTTTCATAACCCTGTTCCCAGAAAAGCTCCATCGCTTTTATTAATGCTAATTTTTCATCAAATTCTTTATTTCTAGCCATGTAATCCCACCTTATAACGTATCATCTATTAACACTGATAAAGTACTGAGAATCATTGATGCACTAGGGCAAAATAACTTTATATCATTCATCTCTCCCTATTCTTAAATAATTAAAGAACGAGCATTCTCATTTGAGAAGAAAACAGTTAGACCTAACATGTGTTAAGTATATCAAATTTAAGAACGATCGGTAAAGAATTTAGAATTCATCCTGTGTTTTATATATTTTTTAAGGCCAAGGGCAAAAACTTTAAAATTGTCTAGGTGTGCTATTACCTGAATTTTAACGAATATCACTCCTTCTTATTTCTACTCAAATCAAATAAAGAATAAATATAATATTTATCAACTCAATCTTGATTATGGCCGTCTATATAGGGAAAACTTTACCTTTAGGGTTACTGCATCATATATAATGTGGATGTACATAAACAGACAGCTTTAATAACAGAGAGGTTGTTAGGATGAAGGAATTTTTCTCTATTGGAGAAGTATCTAAGTTATTCAATGTAAACGTACCTACTCTTAGGTATTATGATGAAATTGGTCTCTTAAAACCAGAATTTACAGACGAACATAATAACTACAGATATTATTCTACACAACAATTTGAAAGATTGAGTACAATCAAGTACCTGAGGACATTAGGTTTGCCAATAAATAAACTACTTGATTTTTATGATTCTCTTGAGGTAGATACTCTGATTCACTTGCTGAAAGACCAGCAAACTGAAATCGACCGAAAAAAGAGGGAATTGGCACGCATTGAGAGAAAGATCTCTCGCCGCATTAAACAAATGGAAGACGCAGTTAATATGCCGCTAGAAGAAATTTCAAAAATTAAACTTCCTGAACTGCGTGTGGCGTATTTACAACATGAATATATTCTTGGTCAAGATATTGAGTATCCGGTAACAGAATTGAGAACTAAGTTTAAAGTCCACAAAGATCTATTTTTAGGGAAAGTAGGATTATCCATTTCAGCAACAAATATAAAATCAAATCAGTTTGACCGATATTCCAGTATATTTATGGTTCTGGAAGATGAAGATGAAATACATTCACCTGAAATCACTTTCCCCTCAAGAGAATATCTGCAAATTAGATTTAAAGGGTCACATTCAGAAGCAGCAAAATACTACGAAATGTTACTTACATATATGAAAAAGCATCATTATGAATTGGCTGGCGACTCAATCGAAATAACGCTGATTGATTATGGGGTAACTAATAATCCAGACAATTATGTGACTGAAATACTTTTGCCAATCAAATAAATTTAATTAATGGCTGTTACATACACTTGACCCTCAAGTAACTTGAGGGTTTATTTTTTTGAAAGGAACTATTATTGGAGGAGATAGCCTATGTTTGGAACAATTTTTAACACAGTTATGATCATTGCAGGAAGCTTAATTGGAGGTATATTCAAAAAAGGAATGAAAGATGAGTACCAAGAGATACTTATGCAGGCAATGGGATTCGCCGCAGTTGGACTAGGGATCAACGCCTTTACACAGCATTTGCCTTCTAGTAAATACCCAATTCTTTTTATTGTCAGTTTAGCTATTGGGGGATTGATTGGTCAGAGCATAAATTTAGAATTAAGATTTAACAATTTAGTCAACAAGTTCTCCAAAAGCAATTTAGCCGAAGGTTTATCAACTGCAATCTTATTATATTGTATAGGCTCGTTGTCAATATTAGGCCCTGTTAACGCTGCTCTGCACGAAGATTATACTTATCTCCTAACAAACGGTATATTAGATGGGATCACTTCCATTGTTCTCGCTTCCACATTTGGTTTTGGAATAGCAGCATCTGCGGTTGTATTATTTACCTGGCAAGGCTCAATATATTTATTTGCAAAATTAATGGAAAGTGCATTAAATACAGACCTTATTAATGAAATCACAATTGTCGGCGGTGTATTAATCCTTAGTTCGGGGTTAAGTATTCTGGGAATTAAAAAATTTAAAACGTTGAACCTCCTGCCATCACTGTTGATTCCGCCTATTGTAATTTTAATTATTCATGTATTTGGATTACCATTTTAAATCCTTAATCTACAATTAACCTGCAAAACTGTGCACGGAATGTCGGGTAGAAACATTTCACCCCTGTTATTCTTTTGTTAAAGGAGGTCAAATAAATGGATTTGCTTAAAAGTATGAATAAAGCATTAAAGTATATTGAAGAAAACCTCACTAATGATATTGATTTTAAAGAAGTAGCAAAGCTTGCATTCTGCTCTGAATATCATTTTAAAAGGATGTTTTCCTTCCTTTCTGGTATTTCATTATCCGAATATATTCGTCGCAGACGTCTTACTCTTGCAGCTTTTGAACTTAAAGAAAGCAATGTAAAAGTGATTGACATTGCAATAAAGTACGGATATAACTCACCAGATTCTTTTGCACGGGCATTCCAAAATTTGCATGGCATAAAACCATCAAAAGCCAGACTTAATGGCCATTCACTTAAAGCTTATCCACGTATGACCTTCCAGTTATCAATCAAAGGAGGAAGTGAAATGAACTATCGCATTGAAGAAAAACAAGCATTTCGCATCGTCGGCATTAAAAAAAGAGTTCCTCTTATTTTCAAAGGGGTTAATCCGGAAATCGCATCCATGTGGGAAAGTTTAGATGAAGAAGCAATAAATACACTTAAAAAGCTTTCTAATGTAGCGCCTTTGGGACTCATTAGTGCTTCCACGAACTTTTCTGAAGGCCGGACCGAGGAGAAAGGAGAGCTTGATCACTATATTGGCGCAGCCACAACGAAACAGTGTCCAAATAACCTCTCACAGCTTGAAGTTCCTGCCTCAACATGGGCTGTATTCGAAGCAATCGGGCCATTTCCGGATACGCTGCAAGAAGTATGGGGACGCATTTATTCTGAATGGTTTCCATCGTCAAATTATGAACAAATAGAAGGTCCAGAAATACTGTGGAACGAGCATAAAGATATAACGTCCCCTTCTTTTAAAAGTGAAATTTGGATACCGATCTTAAAAAAAGAATAAGTTTTACGATAAATAAAGAGGAATTGAAGGCTCTTTATGGAAGCAAACAATTAAAGTAATCGCACACATAATGAGTAACTATAAGGATTTTTCAAATGATATATACAGAAAATAAAAAACATACCAATATTCTTTATTTGGTATGTTTTTTTATAATGCAGCGTCTGCTTTTCATTCTGCAAATTAAGAGAACATTATCTTTATGTCATTCAGGACTTGTATTTGGCCACTGCATATTTTTATTGAAGGGATTATACCATATAATGCACTTTAAATTTTTAAAGGTGAAAAATTGTACTTTAGTAATCCCTTTTGTTTCCCTTCTTCACATATTCCCAATCATGTTCTACATTTTTCCTGACTCTGTAGAGAGAAGGTGATCCCATGCCAAATAACAATAAACCCAATAGATTAATCGCTGAGTAATCACCGTATTTGCTTCAACACGCCCACCACCCAGTAGACTGGTACCCGTGGGGAGAAGAAGCCTTCGAAAAAGCAAAACGTGAAAATAAGCCGGTTCTCGTATCTATTGGGTATAGCTAACCTTGGCTATTCTAAAGAACATTGTCATTTAATGCACATTAGGAAGTGAATTTCTCATAGCTAGCCTTCAATTAAACGTTTTAACTTAAGCTCAGTTTCAGTATCCTCAACTGGAGTATAGACGCTGCATCTTAAATCAGTATCCCCATGCACCTGTAATGAAGTAAGATTAAACAACATTTTACCTACCTTAGCATGACGAAACTCAATTAATACTTCAGGAGCAGAGCTTATCTCATTTTCATTCCAAATTTTACGAAACTCGGGATATGCCTGTTCCATTTCTTGTATAAATTGCTCATACCAGTCATCAGCCACATACTGTCCATAATACGTTCTAAATATTGCAATATATCCTCTAACAAAATGCTCCCAATTCACTGCTAAACTTTTAAATTCCTTTCTTGCGAATAGTAAGCGTATTATATTCCTTTCTGCCGGGATGATTTGTTCAAAATCCAAAAATACATTAGCTGCTGCTTGATTCCACCCAACAATCTGGCTTCTTCTATCTGATATAATCGTTGGGCAATAACGAAGTTCCTGCAACATTTTTACTAAAGCCGGACTGATTTCCTTCTCCTTCTCATTTATAAAGGGTTGTTTCACTCCTTCCTCTAACGCTAGAGCATACAAATATCTCCTTTCATCGTTATTTAATTGTAATGCTCGAGAAATAGCATCTAATACCGAAGTAGATACTTTTATATCTCTGCCTTGTTCTAACCATGTATACCAAGTAAGACTTACACCGGCTAGTTGAGCCACTTCTTCTCTTCTTAGTCCTGGTGTTCTTCTGCGGGTTCCTACAGGTAAACCAACCATTTGGGGAGTAATTTTCGAACGTTGGTTCTTTAGAAATTCTGATAAAGCTTGAAGTCTTGTTTCAGGTTTCATTAAGATCTCCCTTTAAAATAGTATTAATTATACTAGGATAAACAACAACTTGTAATAGGATAACACAATAGCTAAAGTTAATAAAAACGAGGAGGGAATGATCATGAAAAGAGTTGTCATTACTGGAATGGGAGTTATTTCTCCACTAGGAAATGATGTAAACAGCTTTTGGAATCAACTAGTTAAAGGACACTCGGGAATATCTCTCATTGATTCTTTTGATACTGCTGATTATAAAACAAAGATAGCCGGAATCGTTCGTGATTTCGATGCAGGTGAAATATTGGGGAGAAAAGAAGCAAAACGATTAGATCGTTTTAGTCAGTTTGCCTTAGCAGCAGCCGAACAAGCATTAGAACATTCACAATTACAGTTAGATAATGTTGATCTTGAACGTTTAGGGGTATATGTTGGTTCAGGAATCGGAGGCATACAATCGCTTGTTGATAATGTGAATGTATTAAATAAACGAGGTCCCGCGAGAGTAAGCCCTAGCCTTGTACCAATGATGATTTCAAATGCAGCTGCGGCCCAAATAAGCATAAAATTAGGAGCACAAGGACCATCATTATCACCAGTCACAGCCTGTTCAATCGGGAACACCTCTATTGGTGAAGCTTTCAATGCTATCCGAAATGATGAAGCAGATATTATATTTGCCGGTGGAGCAGAAGCTGCAATCACACAGATATCTTTGGCTAGTTTTGGAAACGCCCATGCACTATCTACAAGAAACCAAGATCCAAATCGAGCCAGCCGTCCGTTCGATACAGATAGAGATGGCTTTGTTATGAGTGAAGGCGCAGGTATCTTAGTATTAGAATCATTAGAAAATGCTATTCTTAGAGATGCGCCGATATTATGTGAAGTAGTGGGGTACGGAGCTAGTTCAGATGCTCATCATATGGTAGCATCACACCCAGAAGGTAAGGGTGCCTACTTAGCCATGAAAAAAGCATTGAGAAGTGCAAATATATCAACAGGTGAAATTGATGTTATTAGTGCTCATGCAACAAGTACACAAGTAGGTGATCGTTCAGAAGTTCTAGCTATTAAGAAATTATTTGGTGAACATTCATGTAAACTTCCAACAACTGCAAACAAGTCAATGACTGGGCACATGCTTGGTGCTGCTGGCGGAGTTGAAGCAATTGCTTTAGTGGAAAGTTTGAGACAAGGAATGATTCCGCCAACTATTAATGTAGAGAATCAAGATCCAGATTGCGACTTAGATGTTGTATCAGAAGCGAGACACCTTCCATTGAAATATGGGCTATCAAATTCTTTTGGTTTCGGAGGACATAATTCAGCAATCGTGTTAAAGCATTACGATTGAAGACCCATCTTTATAGTTCAAAGGTGAAATAATGAATCTATCAAGGGTTTACAGCCCTTGATTTTCATTATGGAATACCTCACAGACAAATGATGACGGGTCTTAACTATCTGGTATATTAAATAGAGGAAAGAGAATACTTTAAAAAACATTTAGAAAGAAGGTGATCCCATGCCCACTAACAATAAACCCAATAGATTAATCGCTGAGAAGTCTCCTTATTTACTTCAACATGCCCACAACCCCGTAGACTGGCACCCTTGGGGAAAAGAAGCCTTCGAAAAAGCAAAACGCGAAAACAAGCCGGTTCTGGTCAGCATCGGCTATTCAACATGTCATTGGTGCCATGTCTTTTAGAGTAGCCATAATGACATTAACTATCAGTGACAGGGAGCAGAGGGCGAGAAAGAATAGGCGATGACAATACGACAGACGTATTTAATTGACCATAAGGAATTAGGCGGTCTACTAAGACTTCTAAATCCTTCATCGTAGCTACTGCTGCCTTTAGAAAGTAACTATTTGTTCCTGTAACTCTATGGCACTCTAGAATATCCGTTTCTTCTTTGATCAATTCCTCAAATCGACGACATTCTATTTTTAAATTTCCTATTTGTATAATCACAATTGTACCTTTTCCAATAGCCTCAGCTGAAACACGTGCGGTAAACCCCTGAATAACACCGTTATCCTGCAAACGACGTAATCGTTCATTTACACTCGGACGACTTAAATTCAGTTTTTTCGATAGTTCAATAATTGTTATTCGTGCATTCTCTTGGAGCAGTTCTAATAATTTACCGTCTATTTCATCCATTTCCATCTCTCCTCTTCTTAATTGTATATAATTCTATTGTTTTTCATTCATATCGTAAAGCAGAAGATAATAAAATATTCATTAGTTTATATAAAAAAAGAGAATAACCTTCTATAATAAAAATAAGTTCAGAACTGTAAGGAGAGAATATCTTTGACTCAGCCATTGAAGCAAACTATATCGGTTTCACAAGGCACCGCTCTATATGTGGGAGCAGTTTTAGGATCAGGAATCTTAATATTACCTGGAATGACAGCAGGCATTGCCGGTTCAAATGCATTAGTTTCATGGATGATTATGATACTGCTAAGTATTCCATTAGCTTGTACATTTGCATTCCTTTCAATAGATTTCCCCAGCTCAGGTGGAATATTAACTTTTACGGATAAAGCTTTTGGTCATTATGCAGGTGCTATTTGTGGATGGTTTTTTTTCATCGCAGGAAGTGTTGGACAGATTATAGTTTCATTAACGGGTGGGACTTACATAGCTTTTGCATTCAATTTACCGCAGTTTTCCTCATATATTATTGCAAGCATATTACTCTCAATCGCTGTAATTGGAAACTATGTAGGTCTGCAAACAAGTGGAAAAATTCAATTGGTATTAGCCGGACTTACTTTACTGATATTATTAGGTACATCAGTTTTAGCATTTCCAGCAATTGACCATGAGAGCATAACACCACACATCTCAAAAAACAGCATCATTCCAATCGGCCAATCTGCAATGCTCATTTTTTGGTCATTCTTTGGATGGGAAGCAATCTCTAGTCTGGCACCTGAATTTAAAAGCCCGAGAAAACAAAACATCATGCGATCAACTTGGGGAGCCATTGTTATTATTGGTGTTTTATACATAGGCATAGCTTTAGCTGTCATTGGCACAAACTCTTATTCAACTGGGGAACAAACCGTTAATAGTGCTATGAATAATGCTTCAATAGCACAAGTCGTTGAAAAAGTGGCAGGAGTAAATGGTGCTTGGGCAACAGCAATACTTGCTTTTATCATATGTTTAGGAACTAACAATGCGTTTGTGGCAAGTATGAGCCGATTAGGTTATTCCTTATCTCATAAACGTCTTGCTCCCTCATGGCTGAACAACATGAATAAAAAATATTCAACTCCTAGCCGTGCTGTAATACTAGTAGGAGCAATTGCCGGGGTTGGTTTACTTTTTAGTTTTATTTTTCACATTGGATTAGACCAGTTAGTTTTTATTCCTAATTCGTTAGCAATAGCAACCTATATAGTTGGTACAGCAGCAGGAGTTCGGCTGATTACAAATGTCTTTGGTAAGTTTCTTGCTGTCATTGCCTGCCTATTATGTCTTGCCGTTTATCCTTTCATCGGCTCCTATATAGCAATTCCTATCATTGTTGCACTTTCATGTATTGGATACATCACCTGGAGAGCTAAAAGAGAGAGAAATATTAAATCATGAAGGGTATTCTTTAAAATCATGGAGGTAGGCTGAAGTATTGCCTATCTCTTTCCCATGACATGAATCTGGTGGCATGTCTCTTAAAATAACCACAAAAAGCAACCAGTTTCGGCTGCCTTTTAATAAATTTAATGTAAATTTTTAGAAACCTAAGTTTAAAAACTTTTCTCTAACCTATGACCCTTAATATCTTCCTCAGACATGTCGAACCCACACTCAGGATAACGTTCAGGTGGGACCACTGCTTAAACTTCAAACATCATATATGTGTCATTCACTTGTGGTGGTTCAATTGCAGTTAGATCTGAAATACATAGTAGGTCTAATGTTGTTCGTCCTTTAAATAGAAGGTAGGAAAGAAATGTCCCTGCTTCCTTACTGTATAGGAATTAATATTTCACACAAATGATTATCAATCATTTGTGGAGTATATCTTTCTATAATTGGTTGTTCTCTTATTGATAGATTATTTCTTTCTATCTCAGAAGAAATATTGCCCCAAAAGTCTCTGACTGCCTCTTTTGTATGGTCAAGCAAGAAAACAGCGTATTTCCCACCAGAAAATTCTCCAACATGAGCTGGTTTTTTCACATTGAAATCTTTATTTATAACAACACAAACATCATAACGACATTCCTCTTTAGGAGTAATCTCTGGGTTATCTTGCGGTATGCCTAAAATTGTAGAATTATCAAATACATCATTCAATTTTGCCCACTTTTTAAAAGTCTCCATTAATTCTTTGTTTTGCTTTTCACCATACTCCCCAACATTTCTGAAATAAGCAATCCTTGATTCAGGTAATTCTTCAATAGTTATTTTCAAATTTTAATCCTCCTTTCTTAGATAAGGTAATTCGATTTAAAATGTTTTTCAAGTTATTTTTTAAAATATTCTGATTATAGTATAGTTTAATTAAGCCATTAGCCACTGTATATTCCGAAGATCCATAAAAAGAAAGAAGAGATTACCTCAAAAGGTCTCTTCTTCTTGTTTTTTGGTATATTAAATAATGTATAGACAATACTGAATAAAAATTTGTATAGAAAGAAGGTGATTCCATGCCAACTAACAACAAACCCAATAGACTAATAGCTGAGAAGTCTCCTTACTTACTTCAACACGCTCACAATCCTGTTGACTGGCACCCGTGGGGAGAAGAAGCCTTCAACAAAGCAAAAAAAGAAAACAAACCCATATTGGTAAGTATTGGATACAGCTGTTGTCATTGGTGTCATGTCTCTTAAAATAACCACAAAAGGCAACCAGTTTCGGCTGCCTTTTAATAATTTTATTGCAAATTTTTAGAAACCTAGATTCAAAAACTTTTTCTCTTCTAATTTAAATACTGTTGTTTTTTCTTTTGATTCATTGCATTTTATCTTGACCTCTAATTTGTGTCCCTTAATATCTTCCTAAATTCTAATCAATTCAAACTCATTAAGGAGATACTTTATCACCAACTTTAAATAATAATGGAATAAGTGCTAATAAAATAATTCCTACAACCAACGTAGATATTATTAACTCCTTCCATACAATCAAATTCTTTACAAACATTTGATAAATAACTAATGAGTTTACTGGAATGTTAAGCAATAAGCCCGTAAGAAGTCCAGGTGCGTACTTTTTCATTAAAACAGTTGCGATAAGATGTGGAAAAATAGCGTTGATAACCATAGAACCTAGAAAGCCAATGAAAATCCATTTTGCAATATCTGATTCTGGCATATATAAAAAACCAAATGCAGATAAATAAGCCAACATAGTTATAACAATGACAGCAAAATGAAATTCATTTGAGGTTACTGGCTTTTGAAACTTTGAAGGTTGTTGTGACCACTTAGGTAACCAAATAGCCTCCTCAATATTATGCAGTGTAATAGCAAAACAAAAAAATACTACGAAATAAACCATCTTTCATTTCCTCCTCGGTGCCACGTCTCTTAAAGGAATCAACCAATATGGTTTAGCAACATTATATTACATATGAGGGTGAACTGATATGGTGTTAAAAGACAGAAGAAGCTGCCTAAGTATTTTCTTCTCTTTTTTATATGTGCAATAACGTGTTGTTGGTGGCCTGGGATAATCAACTCGTATGGAACTCCATTAAAAGATAACAGAAGCCATTTTAAACGATAATACCATTTGTTTAAATAATACAGTTTACCTTTTATGTCATTCATTTTTTAAAACCTGTAATCCGTAACCATGCGGTAGCAGGTTTTTTTATTTACTTGACTTAGAGTTAACTCTAAGTTGTAAACTAACTTTAATCAAAAGAGAGGGATGATGTTTGTTGTATTCCATTAGTAAAGCTGCTGAAAAGACTAGTATTAGCTCGTATACATTAAGATATTACGAAAAGATTGGGTTACTTCCACCACCAAAACGAAAAAACAGTGGAAGGCGTTTTTATACAGAGACTGATATTCAGTTCATGACATTCCTTAAAAGTTTAAAGGAAACAGGTATGTCTTTGGAGGATATTAATGAGTTTGTCAAAGACGGCTGCATTTTGGAAAAAATCAATTCGGATGTTAAATCGTCACAACTCTCCCCATCTATAAATAAACGTATTGAGATTTTAACCAAGCACTTAGAGAAAATGGAAATTAAAAAAAAGGAGCTGGAAGAAGTAATTTCTACTACAAAAGGAAAACTGAATACATATTATTCAATTTTGAAAGAGGAAGTGGAAAACAAATGAAACATTTAAATATATACCTGATGTTACTTGGCTTCTCTATTTTTACAGGAGCTACTTTTAATCTTGCAAAATATACAGTTGGATATTTTTCTCCATCGTCTTCTGCGGCATGGCGTTTCGGTTTAGCTGCTGCGGTGATGCTCATCATTTTGATTTTTACTGAAGGTATAAAGAAAAGTCAATTACGGAAGAATGCCGTATCATACATTGTGCTTGGGATTATAGGAATTTTTGGATTTAATGCCTTGTTTTTTATTGGTTTGAAATACACATCTCCCGTTAACGGAGCATTAATAATGGGTCTGAATCCTTTATTAACAGCAATTTTCGCTCGAATTATCTTAAAGGACAAAATTACAAAAAAACAAGTGCTCGGCATATTCTTTGCATTCATCGGTGTATTGTTAGTCATTACACAAGGTTCTATGGAAACCATTAAAACCTTATCAATTTCAGGCGGAGATTTAATAATCTTTACAGGTAACATTTGTTGGGCACTTTATGGTGTACTTGGACGTCGGTTTGTAAAAGATGGTACTCCGCTATCTACAACCACTTATACGATGGTTATCGGTGCTATTAGTTTAATAGTAGTTTCCTTATTTACATCCAAACCTGTTTCTTTATCGAACATCCCGATTGGAGTTTGGGGGGCAATTGCCTTTATGGCTTTCTTTACAAGTGTTTTGGGTTACCTATGGTGGAATCAGGGGATTAAGGAGATTGGGGCAGGAAAAACATCTTTATTTTTCAACCTTGTTCCCGTTGTAACGATGATTATTTCATTTGCCGTTGGAACACCGATAAAGGTATTTCAAGTTATTGGGGCTGTGTTAGTTATATTAGGGGTTTTAACTGCTTCGGGTGTAATACGTATTCCTAAGTACAATACTAAAGAACAGTCAGCTATATAAAATAGGGATTATTTTTGAGAAAATGTGTTAAGTTAAATATACACTAATTATAGGAAGAAGGTGATCCCATGCCAAACAAAAGTAAACCCAATAGATTAATCGCTGAGAAGTCTCCTTATTTACTTCAACATGCTCATAACCCTGTGGACTGGTTCCCTTGGGGAGAAGAAGCATTTGAAAAAGCGAAACGCGAAAACAAGCCTGTTCTCGTATCTATTGGGTATAGCTAACCTTGGCTAATCTAAAGAACATGCCATTGGTGCCACGTTATGGCTCATGAAAGCTTCGAGGACGAGGAAATCGCCCGCCTTCTTAACGAACGTTTTGTTGCGATTAAAGTGGATCGGGAAGAGCGCCCTGATGTTGATTCTGTTTATATGAGAATCTGCCAGCTGATGACCGGACAGGGCGGCTGGCCGCTGAATGTGTTTATCACGCCTGATCAGAAGCCGTTTTACGCGGGTACATATTTTCCGAAGACCAGTAAATATAATCGTCCGGGTTTTGTTGACGTGCTTGAGCATCTTTCAGAAACGTTTGCGAACGATCTTGAGCATGTCGAGGATATTGCAGAAAACGCCGCTAACCATTTACAGACCAAAACAGCGGCTAAAACAAGTGAGGGGTTGAGCGAATCAGCGATCCACCGGACATTCCAGCAGCTTGCCAATGGTTTCGATACAATCTACGGCGGCTTCGGACAGGCGCCGAAATTTCCTATGCCTCATATGCTCATGTATTTGCTCCGTTATTATCACACGACTGGGCAGGAAAACGCTTTGTACAACGTCACGAAAACACTGGACAGCATGGCAAATGGAGGCATCTATGACCATATCGGCTATGGGTTTGCCCGCTATTCGACCGATGATGAGTGGCTCGTCCCTCACTTTGAAAAAATGCTGTATGACAATGCGCTGCTGCTGACAGCTTATACTGAAGCTTATCAAGTCACGCAAAACAGCCGGTACAAAGACATTTGTGAGCAGATTATTACGTTCATTCAACGGGAAATGACCCATGAAGACGGGAGCTTTTTCTCGGCTTTAGACGCGGATACAGAAGGCGAAGAAGGAAAGTACTACGTGTGGTCAAAAGAAGAGATCTTGAAGACGCTCGGAGAGGATCTCGGTACGCTGTATTGCAGCGTGTATGACATCACAGAAAAAGGCAACTTTGAGGGCAAAAACATTCCCAATCTCATTCATACCAAGCGGGATCAAATCAAAGCGGATAGCGGCTTAACCGAAGAAGAGCTCAGCCGCAAGCTTGAAGATGCAAGATTGAAGCTGTTAAAGACACGTGAAGAAAGAACGTATCCGCATGTCGATGATAAGGTGCTGACGTCATGGAACGCCCTGATGATTGCGGGTCTTGCTAAAGCGGCAAAGGTATTCCAGGAACCCCAATACCTCAGCTTGGCTGAAGACGCTATCACCTTTATTGAAAACAATGTAATCATCAACGGCCGGGTGATGGTTCGGTATCGCGACGGCGAAGTGAAAAACAAAGGATTTATCGACGATTATGCCTTTCTCTTATGGGCTTATCTCGACCTCTATGAAGCCTCGTTTGATCTATCATATTTAGAAAAAGCGAAGAAGCTGTCAGACGATATGATCGATTTGTTTTGGGACGAGGAGCATGGGGGGTTCTACTTTACCGGACACGACGCAGAAGCGTTAATTGTCAGAGAAAAAGAAGTGTACGATGGCGCCGTGCCTTCAGGAAACAGCGTGGCAGCCGTTCAGCTCCTGCGCCTCGGGCAAGTCACAGGCGATTTTTCGCTGATTGAAAAAGCCGAAACGATGTTCTCCGTGTTCAAGCCTGAAATCGAGGCATACCCAAGCGGCCACTCTTTCTTTATGCAAAGTGTGTTAAAACAGATGAATCCTAAAAAGGAAATTGTGATTTTCGGGCGCCCGAACGATCCAGACAGAAAACAGATCACAAGCGCGCTTCAAAAGGCCTTTAATCCCAACGATTCCATCCTGGTGGCAGAGCATCCCGACCAGTGCAAAGACATTGCGCCATTCGCGGCTGAGTATCGCATCATAGACGATCAAACAACCGTGTATATTTGTGAAAATTTCGCCTGCCAGCAGCCGACAACAGACATCGAAGAAGCCTTACAAACATTAAAAAGCAGCAGGGATTAAACGCCTTGCTGCTTTCTTTTTGATCTCTTATGGTATTGTACAACGATAAACGCAAAGAAAAGATTAACGACAACCGTAAAGAAAGTCTCCCACATCGGATTTCCCCGTGTGATGGCAAATAAGGAAGGAATATCTCCATATACACTGTTTTTTTCAGTCATAAAAAGACATAAAAACATATTATTCGCGGCATGCACACCAAGTGAAATTTCAAGGCTGCCTGTTTTGACCGTATAATACGTTAAAAGAATCCCAATTGTTACATACTCAATGCCTGCCCAAAAAGCGCCATTACTCATTTCAGGATTGCCAAAGTGTACAATCCCAAATAGACCGCCGACAATCAGCGTCAATACAAAAGGATTCTTTATCACTTTTCCAAAAGCCTGCAATAAAAACCCCCTGAAAAACAGTTCTTCCGCAGAAGTCTGAAGCGGCACCAATAACAGAGATGCCACAAGCAGCCACAGAAAACGTGAGGCGTCAAAATCCTGAAAAGTGTATTTCGCCGGATGAATCGCATAATCAATCCCCTGAACCACAGCCATCAGCAAGAAATAAGCGATAAAGCCAAAGAAAATGCTGCGCCAGCTGATTTTTGCATGCGGTGTAATGACTGACCGAAACGGGCGTTTCAGGATAAAGCGAAACGCCAGCCAAACTCCTGGGATCGCAAATACATAAACGATATGAGTTAAAAACAGATCAGCCAAAGAATCGGTTAACATACCTGTATCCACATCAAACGCGATATGTGGACTTAAAAGTGCAGTCAATAACATCATAAATACATAAACAATGCTTCCAAAAAAGAATAAGCCAACCATCACCAAAAAGGAGAAAAAATATCTCCACAATGTATTGTTTCCTTCTAGAGGACGGATAAATGAATTCATTCCTTCTATGACTCTTCCTTTCAATGAGAATATTACTATATATTTGCATAATTTGGTCTACTAATCTACTGTTTTGGAAATCTTTTAAGCAAAATTAAGGCGAAAAGTGTGAATTTAGTTCTTCCATCTAGTGATTTGAACTCTGTCCCCAATGAATCAAGATACTTATAATAATGCCAAGAGGGGAATGTTCAGTCTTTCTCCCGCTATTAAA
The DNA here is from genome assembly GCF_037964915.1 of Bacillus sp. FSL K6-1012. NCBI lineage: Bacteria > Bacillati > Bacillota > Bacilli > Caryophanales > Bacillaceae > Bacillus > Bacillus sp. FSL K6-1012. Next base: position 4,255,946 of record NZ_CP150175.1, read on the forward strand.
AAAGGGGGTTTTTTATGAATACGGGCGTCAAACAGAAACATACACATCCTTTTTCAAACGCGGCAAACCGTTTAGACCGCCTCCCGATTTCACGTGTCCACTTCCAAGTATTAACCGCTCTCGGCATTGTTTACTTCTTTGATCTTGCGGATTTATTTACCCTCAGCAATGTAGCGCCAGCACTGATCGAGCATTGGGGCATCCAGCTTTCAACCATTGCCAATGTAACGGCTGCTTCGTTTTTAGGCATGTTTTTGGGAGCATCACTTGGGGGACGGCTTTCAGATCGAATCGGCCGAAAAAAAGCCTTGAACCTATTTGTCTTCGTTTTTTCAATCGCATCGTTATGCAATGCCGCGGCATGGGACATCCCGTCCTTAATGGCGTTTCGTTTCCTCACTGGATTTGGTGTCGCAGCTGCCATGGTCATCACCAATAGCTATTTAGCAGAATTTTTCCCTTCAAGTGTTCGCGGAAAATATATTTCTTTCTGTGCCATGATCGGATTGATTGGCGTTCCGATCACCAATATCGTATCAGCCTTTGTCATTCCGCTCGGCTCTTGGGGATGGAGACTTGTCTTTGTATGGGGCGCTGTTGGTCTTATTTATTTTTTCTTTATTCGGCGGCTGGAGGAATCACCCCGCTGGCATGAAAATCGCGGTGAATATGAAAAAGCCGATGCCATCCTGAAAAGGATTGAAGCAAGCGTTGAAAAAGAAAAAGGCCCGCTTCCTGCTCCGGCGCCGCAAACCGCAAGCGGACAGGTACAACATGCGGGTTACGCGGGATTATTAAAGGGGAGAAACCTGAAAATAACCATTGTGTTATCCGCGGTATGGATTTTTGAAACCTTTGGATTCTATGGCTTTGCCTCTTGGGTCCCCAGCCTGCTAAAAAGCAACGGGGTCACGATGGAAAATACATTATGGTATAACGTATTGCACTCGGTCGGCGCTCCGCTGGGCGCATTGCTGGGTTCAATGATTTCTGAAAAATTTCAGAGAAAATGGATATTGGCCGCCAGTGCGTTTCTGACTGCCATCGCAGGTCTTTTATATGGCATGACCTTCATTCCCATCATGATTATCGTGTTTGGTTTCATCGTTAATATTACGGAACGGGTTTTCACATCAAACTTATATGCGTATACATCTGAGCCTTTTCCAACAGAGTATCGCTCGTCAGGCAGCGGTTTAGCCTATGGTCTCGGGCGCTTTTCGAACATCTTCGGATCATTGCTCGTCGGTTTTATCGCCGTTCAGCTCGGCTATGTCAGCGTCTTTTTCTTTATAGGCGGCTGCTGGCTCGCATGCTCCATTTTGTTAATCTGCTTCGGTCCCAATACGAATGCCAAGCAGATATAAAAAATCAGTGCGGCGTTTAACCGCACTGATTTCAATTCAATTCCTTCAGCTTTCTCGCAGGGTTTCCCCCTACAACCGTATTAGCAGGGACATCCTTTGTCACTACGGAACCCGAAGCAATCACCGCGTTATCGCCGATCGTCACTCCCGGGTTTATCACTGCCCGCCCGCCAATCCAAACATTATCTCCAATTGTAACAGGCTTACCGAATTCCTTCCCCGACTTCCTAACAAGCGGGTCGAGAGGGTGACCAGCCGTGTAGATATGCACCCCTGGAGCTATCAAACAATCACATCCTATACGAACTTCACAAACATCAAGAATGACACAGTCAAAATTAACAAATGTACGATCCCCCATATGAATGTGATAGCCGTAATCACAGCGGAATGTCGGCAAAATGGTGACTTGATCACCGATCGAACCAAGCAGATTTTTCAAAAGTTCCGTTCGCACTGACTCATCTTCTGGTGATTCGTTATATTGTTTAATCAGATTTCTCGCATGTTTACGCTCTAGTGATAATTCACGGTCTTCCGAGTTGTATAATTCTCCGGCTGCCATTTTTTCTTTTTCTGTCAGCATTCAATTCACTCCAAGATGTTAAATTGTAATCTCTATTAGATTTCCTTCCTCATCTTCAATTACACTTTCATAGTAGCCGTCCCCTGTCGTCCTTGGACCGCTTACTACAGCGAATCCGTCCTGCTTTAACCTTTCTGTCAGTTCATCAACATTCTCTTTGCTTCCAGTGGAAAAAGCGATATGCGCCCAGCCTGTCATCGTTTGTGACGGCTGATCAGTCACATCTCCTTTTTTCATGATTTCCAGCCTTGCTCCGGAATCAAACGTCATAAAATACGACTTAAAATCTTTCTTCTCATTATGATAAAGAGAATTGGCTTTGCCATGAAAATACGTTTCATAAAAAGCCTTCATTCGCTCTAAATCTCTGACCCAGATGGCCGTGTGCTCAATATGCATGTCTTCCTCCTCCTTTGTCTTTCAATGAAGTTATAAGGGATGAAATGCATTTCAGTTCAAGCTTTTTTTCATGAATTGATGCTGAATTTTTATATCTATGGGATGTTCCTGCAAAAATAACGAAAATGCTGCGGTGCCCAGCTGCTCAAGATTCAGGTCAAGCGATGGGAAACAGAGGACACGGCTGATAGAGGAATGTCCTTCTCCAATGATCTCAACATCCCAGTCTTTCTTTTTGGCAAATACATAAATTCCCGCTGCCACTTCATCACTGTTTGCATAAATAGCTGTTGGAGCCCGGCCGCTTGTATAGAAATACGCACCCGCCTGCTCTCCGTCGTCCATATGATTACAGCCGGTCAGCATATGGCGGTCCTCCAGGCTGCCATAGACGGCCTGATAAGCCGCTGCTTTATCCGCCGTACTCGGGCTCTTGTCGGCGCTTCTCACGCAAGTAAAAGCGATATTCTCATGTCCGCGGTTCTTTAGATATCGAAAGCTTTCTATGTAGGCTGCTTTTCTGTCATTGTAAGCACAAGGAATATCAATGTCTCCAGTATCTTCACAAGCGATAATCGGTCCATATTCTTGATAGGCTATTATAATGTCCCAGTGATTGGCTCGTGATGTAATAATGAGGCCATCTATTTTTTTCATTCTTAACAGCTCTAAATATTTGATTTCAATGTCGGGGTTATAGTTGGTAGGGAGGAGGGTTGTTGCATATTCATGTCTAAATGCCGCCTTTGTGATGCCGTTTACGATTTTATCAAAGCAAGGGTGATCGCTGTAAGGAAGGATTACACCGATCGTTTGAGTCTTGCCGCGAATGAGGTCGATCGCAGTTCGATTCGGTGTGTAGTCTAATTCCTCCATGACTTGATGCACCAGCTTCCTTTTTTCTTCAGACACATACGGATGATGATTCAGTACGCGTGACACAGTCGAAACAGATACATTCGCCAGCCTTGCAATCTCTTTTATGTTTGCCATCTCTTTCTCCTTTTTCATCATAAAAAAACAGTAAGGATCAATCCTTACTGCTATCACATCATATATTAATCGTAAGTTCAACAGGACAATGGTCGGAACCCCAGACGTGTGCTGATATCTTGGCATCTTCAATCTGCCCCTTAAGCCGCTCAGAAACAACAAAGTAATCCAGACGCCAGCCAATATTTCTGTCCCGGGCACCCGCACGATACGACCACCAGGAATAAGCGCCTTCCAGATCAGGGTATAAATAACGGAATGAGTCGATAAAGCCGGCTTCCAAGAAACGAGTGAATGCTCCTCTTTCTTGATCAGAAAAACCCGCGTTATTCCGGTTTGCTTTTGGATTCTTCAAATCAATTTCTTGATGAGCCACATTTAAATCACCGCACAGGATAACCGGTTTTTTCTTGTCCAATTCGAGAATAAACGCTAATAAAGCCTCTTCCCATTGCAAACGGTAATCAATGCGTTCCAGCCCTCTTTTTGCATTAGGCGTGTAAACGGTCATCACATACACGTTTTCAAATTCCAGCGTAATCACTCTGCCCTCTTGATCATGCTCTTCTATTCCGATTCCGTACATGACGTTCAGCGGCTTTTGTTTTGAAAAAACAGCTGTACCTGAATATCCTTTTTTCTCTGCATAGTTCCAATACACATGATAGCCTTCAGGCTGAACATCAACCTGGCCATCCTGTATCTTTGTTTCCTGAAGACATATGATATCTGCATCCTCTTCCTTCAGATAAGAAAAGAAATCCATCTTTCTCATGACAGCCCGCAGGCCGTTTACATTCCAAGAAATCAGCTTCATATTTGTTTCATCCCCCCTATAAAAAAGAGCAAGAACCCGAAGGTCCTTGCTCTTTACGTATCAGCTTACTCACCAGTTACGTATGGAAGTAAAGCCATTTGACGAGCGCGTTTGATCGCTGCAGTCAATTTACGTTGGTATTTAGCGTTTGTTCCAGTTACACGACGTGGTAAAATTTTACCGCGCTCAGAAACAAACTTTCTAAGAAGATCTACATCTTTGTAGTCGATGTGCGTGATACCGTTAGAAGTGAAATAACACACTTTACGGCGCTTCGCACGACCGCCTCTGCGTCCTCCTGCCATTGTCATTTCCCTCCTTTCTTTGTCAATTTAGCGATATTCTCATTAGAATGGAAGATCATCATCCGAGATGTCAATCGGCTTGCCGTCGTTGGCAAATGGGTCATCATTAAAGCTGTTCCCCTGATTGCGTCTCTGGTTGTTTTGATTTCCCCCGAATGGATTATCATTTTGGCCTCCGCCAAAGTACTGGCCTCCGCCGCTGTTTCCTTCGTTGTATCCACCTGAACCAGAACCGCCGCCGCTTTTCGGCTCAAGAAATTGAACACTTTCAGCTTGGACCTCGGTCACGAAGACACGCTGCCCTTGCTGGTTTTCATAGTTTCTTGTTTGTAAACGGCCATCTACGCCTGCAAGGCTTCCTTTTTTCAGGAAGTTTGCAACGTTTTCGGCTTGTCTTCTCCAAGTGACACAATTAATGAAATCGGCCTCACGTTCTCCAGACTGGTTCGTAAATGTACGATTCACAGCAAGAGTAAACGTGGCAACAGCCGCACCGTTTGGCGTATAACGAAGCTCTGGGTCTTTTGTCAGTCTTCCGACTAATACAACTCGGTTAAGCATAAGAAAGACCACCTTTTACCATTATATATTTCAAAATTGCTTATTCTTCTTCTTTAACAACAATGTGGCGAATGATATCGTCACTGATCTTAGCTAGACGGTCAAATTCTTGAACTGCCGCAGCATCAGCTTGAACGTTTACGATTTGGTAGAAACCGTCGCGGAAATCGTTGATTTCGTAAGCTAGACGACGTTTACCCCAATCCTTTGTTCCAGTGATCTCCGCACCGTTAGAAGTCAGAACGTTGCTGAAACGCTCGATAACTGCTTTTTTAGACTCATCGTCAATGTTTGGGCGGATAATGTACATAACTTCGTACTTTCTCATCTGTTTGCACCTCCTTTTGGACTAAGCGGCCCGTAATGGGCAAGGAGCAATAATTCTATTACTCACAATTTTATATTATACCAAAGCTCTTGTCCCTTTACAACTGCATCCTATACATTAAATCGGAAATGAATAACATCTCCGTCTTTTACCACGTAGTCTTTTCCTTCAAGGCGGACTTTTCCGGCTTCCTTCGCTCCTGCCATGCCGCCGCCCGCAAGAAGATCATCATAAGCAACCGTTTCAGCGCGAATGAAGCCGCGCTCAAAGTCACTATGAATAATTCCAGCGCATTCAGGGGCCTTCATGCCTTTTTTGAATGTCCAAGCTCTGACTTCCTGCTCACCGGCTGTGAAATATGTTGCCAGCCCAAGCAGCGAGTAAGATGCTTTAATCAGCTGATCAAGACCTGACTCTTCAATTCCCAGCTCTTCAAGGAACATTTGCTTTTCATCGCCTTCAAGCTCAGCGATTTCGGATTCAATCTTCGCACAAACAACGATGACTTCTGCGTTTTCGCCGGCAGCGTATTCACGAATCTTCGCTACATATTCATTGCCAGACGGATCAGCCACTTCCTCTTCACTTACGTTTGCAACATACAAAATAGGCTTTGAAGTCAGCAAATGAAGCTGCTTTACAAGCTTTTGCTGCTCTTCAGTAAATTCAACAGAACGAGCAGGCTTTTCATTTTCAAACGCTTCTTTCAGTTTAGACAAAATGTCAAACTCAAACACAGCCTCTTTATCTTTTTGCTTTGCAAGCTTGCTGACACGTGTAATCCTCTTTTCAACTGTTTCCATATCAGCGAGAATCAGCTCAAGATTGATCGTTTCGATATCATCAATCGGATCAACTTTACCGGAAACGTGTGTAATATTATCATCAGAAAAAGCACGGACAACGTGGCAGATCGCGTCAACTTGGCGAATATGAGAAAGGAATTTGTTACCGAGACCTTCTCCTTTTGACGCACCTTTTACGATTCCTGCAATATCAGTGAATTCAAAAGCAGTCGGCACAGTCTTCTTCGGTTTGACCAGCTCAGTCAGCTTTCGCAGACGATCGTCCGGTACTTCTACAATTCCCACGTTCGGATCAATTGTACAGAACGGGTAGTTGGCTGATTCGGCACCGGCCTGTGTAATTGCGTTAAATAATGTTGATTTCCCGACGTTCGGCAAACCGACAATTCCAGCTGTTAAAGCCATTCTTTCATCTCCTCTATATAAAACCGTCATTGCATTAACGTATTTTGAACCTAGAGCAATTATAAGGAGGTTCACTGGAAAAGACAAGCTGACAAAAAAGCATTTTCAGCCTGCTGAACCCTCTCATTATGCTTTTTTCAAGCCCACTAAACAGTCAAAAAGCGTACTTCCCATTCCATTATCAGAATTTGTATCATTTGTCAGCGTATTGACGGAGCCGCCAAAAGCCGCCCACATGCCTTCATCTACATTTATCGTCTTCGGATGAGCCTGTTTCATCACTTTAACTTTACCATTCAAACGGCCACGATCATTGAAAATGACAACCTCGTCTCCATCCTGAAGATCCCGCTCAGCCGCTATATCTGAAGAAATATCGACCTGTATGTGCTGAAGCTTCTCGATGAACGGAACATGCTGTGAATGATTAGAGCGCTGCGGATGAATGGACAAAAGCGTGTAAGGGTATTTTTCGGCAAGTTCTTCGTTATGGTAAACAGACTCCTCAGGCACTTCCAATTGAAGTGCACCGCTAAATCCTTTTTCTTCAGCTAAAGAAGAGGTAAACTCAAATTTTCCGCTTGGCGTCAGAAACGTAAAGTCTTCCCACGGCACCTGTTTAACCGGAAGCGGCAGATGGCCTTTTTCTTTCAAGTGCTCAAGCGTTACACCGTCTGCCTCCAATGAAGAAAGCCCCATCTCCAAAAGTTCTTCAGTACTGTGTTCAAAAAGCTCTCCAAATCCAAGGCGCTTTGCAAGCTCTGACCATATCCATCTGTCTGACTTCGCTTCGCCCTGCGGTTCCACCAGCTTCTTCCCATACTGAACATAATGATGGTACATACTGGAATAATAAATATCCTCTTCTTCAAAAACAGTGGCAGTCGGCAAAACATAGTCGCACAGCTTTGCCGTATCGGTCATGATGGAATCAATCGCTACTGTCACCGGAACCTTTTCAAACGCCTGTCTTACTTTATTTGTGTTTGGCACCTGAGTCAGCGGGTTCCCGCATGTCACGATAATCATCTCGATCGCAGGATCATCAGCGGTTAAAACCTCTTCAGCCTGTGTCATCATTGAAAAAGAACGTGATGTCGTTTTTAATTCCGGCAGCGTCAGCTTCGTTTTTGCAAAACTTTCACCAATCTGGACATTGCCAAAATTTGCGCCGCCGCCTTTAATCCCAACGTTTCCGCTTGCCGCAACAAGCGCATCAATCCAGCGAATCGTCCCGCCGCCATTTTTATACCGCTGCATACCAAGCCCCATAAAAGTAGACACCGGACCATCCGCATACAGACCTGCAAGAAACTCCAGCTCTTCCATCGTAGTTTCTGTTTTCGCAGTAAACTCCTCGAGAGAAACCGTGCTCAAAAGCTCTTTTACATCATCAAACCCGACAGAATGCTGAGAAATAAAATCCTCATCCGTTCTTCCCGTCTCAATCAGAACCTTCAAAACAGCCGCGGCAAGCCAGCCATCCATTCCCGGCTTTACAGAAATATAACGGTCAGCCAGTTTTGCAGTCGGATTAAAAATCGGATCAATCACCGTCAGCGTTGCGCCCTTTTTCTTTACCTGCTGCAAATGGTGATAAAGGTGCATATTTGTCCTTGATACATTTCTGCCCCACACAACGACGTGTTTGCTGTTGTAAATATCAAGCGGCCCGTGCCCATACGACCGGCCGAAATCCCAGCTTTGCGCCTCTATACCAGAGCCCCAGCAAATGCTTCCGACAATCTCTGTCACACCGCCATACGCATTAAAAAAACGCTGATCTAGCGCTTTTAACAAACCGTTATTGGCGTAATCATGGCTGTGCAAAACTGCTGTTGTTTCTGACGTCTCCTTAATGTCCCGAAGTTTATCGGCAATTTCATCAAGAGCCTGCTTCCAGGAAATCCGCACAAACTCGCCATTTTGTTTCTTCATCGGATAGCGAAGCCGATCAGGCGAGTTTGTTTTCGTCTCTAGCATTCTGCCGCGGCCGCAGATTTTCCCTTCCGTAATCGGATGGTTTGGATCTCCGTCCACTTTTGTTACCTTTCCGTCATCAACAGTCACCACAAAACCGCAGCTGTCCCAGCAATTCAGAGGGCATGCTGACTGATGCACTTTACTCATCACCGTCTTCTCCTTACCTTCTATATGAAAAAGCATGAGTGTCAGCCTTTTTATGAAGTAGGCTCCTCATGCTTGACCAGTACTTTTTTTACTTTTCTTTCAAATTCTTTCCTCGGAATCATTACGCTGTGAGAGCAACCCTCACATTTAATCCGAATATCCATTCCCATACGTATAATTTTCCATCTGTTTGCTCCGCATGGGTGCGTTTTCTTCATTTCTACAATATCATTCAGGCCAAAGTCTTTATCCGCCAAGACCCTTCACCTCTCTTCGTAAACTGCTGAATCTATTGTACAAAAAAACTGATCATTAGAGCAATCATCATACCCAAAAAGAAGGGAATCCTCTTATTTCCATTTACTTAAAATAGGGTATAACAGCAAACAAACTAATAGATAAAGATTCAGCATTCCATAAATAGGATATAAAAAAGCGATTAAATCGGAAAAACCGAAAGAAGTAAAAGGCACCATCAACACTAACAGAATCAATACGATCATCCATCTAGGCATGTGAAGAAAAGCCATCAGCCGGCTGGATAATCCAAATAAACCAGCCACCGTCGTCGTATATATCGCAAGGCACAGCACCGCAGTCATACATAAAAAAAGAAGATAAGGGGCACCCTCCAGAATGGCAAACAGCGGAATTTCAAATTGAGAAAGGGAACCAGCCAGTTCTACCAACGTTTCATTATATACAAAAGAGATCACGCCAAAAATAAGACCGCTGGCCACACTGGCGATTTTAGCTTCCCCCAGCCCTTTCATTTCTTTCCCGACAGACGATAAAATCGCGACAACCGAAAGAATATTTAAAGAAGTAAACGTAATGCTGGCAGGCCAGTTATACTGCCGGCTCAAATCTATCGTCCACGTATGGTGATGAGTGCTCTGAAATGAAAATAACGCATACATCAGCCCGGCAACTAAAATAGGAATTAAAATGCCATTCACAGATAAAATCCCTTTCACATCCCAGAAAAACAACCCCACCGTCACGATGCAAAGCAGCGCAATTCCCCACCAAAAAGGGAGCTTGTACATTTGCAGCGTCACTCCGCCTCCGGCGATCATCACCATGGTTGTAGAAAATAAATAAAAGACAATGAGAATATCATAAATTTTCGCCAGCCACGGTCCCATTAAATGTTCAAGAACCGGAAGAAAGTGAGTGGATTGAACCTTAAAACTGATTTTCATCACAATATAAGACGAGAAAATGAACATCACTGTAAACAGCACAATAGCCAGTCCGCTTTCTGCGCCAAAAAACTGCCATATCTCCTGACCGCTTGCATATCCGGCGCCGATCAGGCTGCCTAATATAAGCAGCATCCACCTCATTCCGGCTCTCCACAACATTATCACCTCATAAGTACAGAGTTCAGCTTGTTTCCGTTATTGTTACTATATAGAGCGCTAATAATAAAAATGCCTATTTTCATAGGAAAACAAAAAATAATGGTTGAATGTGAAAATATCATACAAAATACTCGTAAAAAAAGACCACCTAAACAGGCAGTCAAAATACAAAATCCCATCCTTCACTTTCCTACCATTCCTTTATACGCTCTTCACCAAGATATCATGTTCAATCATTCAGTTATTCCGATCTTATCGTAAACTCCATTAGGTGTTCCAAGCATATTAATGATTCCTCCATTACCAAAACAGCAGACCATATCTTGCTTCACCTGAAGCGCTGCGGCACAATACTTGTAAATAACCTCTATCTTTTCCTCTTTGTATCCAAAAATCCGTAAACAGACAGAAAGCATAAAAAACCTAACTGCTGGATATAATGTAAACAACCTTACATACCAAAAAAACACATCCCTAGCAATTCCGATATCTAACAAGGAAGTGAAACCTATGAATCGAAAAGGCGGGCTTTTTTCTTCTCAGGAACGAGTAAAGCAATATGTTTCACATACAGATACAGCTGCAGCAAAACAAATACAAACGATTCTTTCTTCATCCTTACGTAAAGCTGCCGGCAGACCGATTGTTGTGGTTTGTATCGGAACAGACCGTTCAACTGGTGACTCATTAGGCCCGCTCGTAGGAATGAAACTCAAACAGATGCAGCTCACAAGATTCCACGTCTACGGCACTCTGTCTGATCCTGTGCACGCTGTAAACATGAAGGACAAATTGATGGAAATTCACAAATTACATAAAAACCCATTTATTGTGGCAGTGGATGCATGCTTAGGGCGTGTGAAAAGCGTAGGTTCATTCCAGATCGGAGATGGCCCACTAAAGCCTGGTGCCGGTGTACAGAAGGATCTTCCTGAGGTAGGAGATCTCCATGTGAATGGAATTGTAAATGTTAGCGGTTTCATGGAGTACTTTGTTTTACAAAATACAAGGCTTCACTTGGTCATGAATATGGCAAATGTTCTTGCTGAAGGACTGAGTTTAACAGATCGAACAGAGTGGAGGCAGGAACGGCTTAGTCCGCTGCAAAGACTCACAGGACGATTATAAAACAAAAAACCATCTTCAATAGAGATGGTTTTCTTTCATTTACGATTCTCGTTCTGATAAGAGCTCTAAGATCCGTTCAAGATCCTCGTTGGAGAAAAACTCAATTTCGATTTTGCCTTTTTTCTTTTGTCTCTTAATATTTACTGTTGTACCAAAATAATTTTGGAGATACGATTCTCGTTCTTTGATAATCGCATCTTTTACAGGCTCTTTTTTCTTTGTTTCACGTGGAACATTCTGATTTAATTGCTGAATCAGCTGCTCAAGCTGGCGAACGTTAAGCTGTTCTGCAATCACTTTTTGCACAAGCGGTTCAAGCTTGTTTTTATTTTTCAAACCAAGAAGTGTGCGGCCATGCCCCATAGAGAGCGTGCCTTCCGCAATCAGCTGCTGAATGTTCTCAGGCAGTGTCAGCAATCTTAAATGGTTGGCAATATGCGGCCTGCTTTTTCCGAGACGTTTTGCAAGCTGCTCTTGCGTGACATCTAAGTGTTTGAGCAAAGAGTCATAAGCCTGAGCCTCTTCCAGCGGTGATAAATCCTCACGCTGAAGGTTTTCCAGTAAAGCAATTTCTCTCATTAACGCCTCTGATAATTGACGGACAATCGCTGGAACTGTTTCTAAACCTGCAAGCTTTGCCGCCCGAAAGCGCCGTTCACCCGCAACGATATCATAGCCTTTTAAAGATTTTCTGACGATAAGCGGCTGGAGAATGCCATGCTGCAGCACAGATTCCTTGAGCTCAGCTAGAGCTTCGTCGTCAAAGTGTTTTCTTGGCTGATAAGGATTAGGGCGTAAATCGGTAACTTTGATTTCCTCAACTGTCTCTTCAGACAAATCAACCTGATTAAACAACGCATTAATCCCTTTTCCAAGGCCTTTAGCCATTCGCAGCCACTTCCTTTGCTAAATCTAAATATACTTCCGCACCTCTTGACCGCGGATCGTATAAAATGATGGGTTTACCGTGACTCGGTGCCTCACTCAGACGGACATTACGCGGAATAACAGTCTGATATACTTTATCTCTAAAGTATTTTTTTACCTCTTCAATCACTTGAATGCCAAGATTTGTCCGGGCATCAAGCATCGTCAGCAATACGCCTTCAATCATTAAATCCGTATTCAAATGCTTTTGCACAAGACGTACTGTATTTAATAATTGGCTCAGTCCCTCCAAGGCATAATATTCGCACTGTACAGGAATGACAACTGAATCTGAAGCAGTCAACGCGTTAATTGTCAGCAATCCCAATGATGGAGGACAATCAATAATAATATAATCATAATTCTGCTTCACTGCTTCAAGCGCTCTCTTAAGTCTCACTTCTCTTGAAATTGTCGGAACCAGCTCGATCTCAGCTCCTGCAAGCTGTATCGTCGCAGGAATCACATCCAAATTCTCTACTGAAGTTGCTTTAATAATATCTATTACATCTGCATCATCTACTAAAATATCGTACACACACTGATCTACATCGGCTTTTTCAATCCCCAATCCGCTCGTTGCATTCCCCTGCGGATCAATATCTACCAGCAGAACCCTTTTCCCTATGTAAGCTAAGCATGCTCCAAGGTTGACAGACGTCGTTGTTTTTCCGACTCCGCCTTTTTGGTTCGTAATTGCTATGATTTTTCCCACGATGTCACCTACTTTCACATGAACATGTACTGTCATGTTTCTATTTTATCAAAAAAAGATTAAAGCGTTTCACTTTTTTCATCATTTTGTTTTTTATCAGAAGGGAATATTTGAAAAATTTAATCAGCGCTTTATTGCTTTCTCTTATAAATTCTAAAACTGATATGTTTTTTTGACTTAAAAAAGGGATTTCTAATAGAAAAAAAGAAGAAGTTACAGTGCAGAAAGTACAAACAGGACGGTGATCATATGGTTTACAAAACAAAAAGAGATGCACCCGTTACTCTTATGATTGTGTTTCTCATATTACTGATACAAGCAGATGCCATAGTTCCTTTTGTGCTGGGACATATGAGGATATCCGGCTGGATCATTTTTGTTCTGCTGACTCTTTTCAACGTGCTCATCATTTGGAGTTTCATTGATCTGAAATATGTATTGAAGGAGCACCGTTTGATCATTAGAGCCGGATTGATCAAACATCAAATTCCTTACGAAAAAATCGACAAAGTGATTCAACAAAAGAAGCTGTGGTCAGGTTTTCGGCTTATTGGCTCACGGCGTGCGATTACGATTTATTATCGGGGAGGCTGGGGACATGCAGTCATTTCTCCACAAGACACGGAAGAATTTATCCACAAGCTCAAAGAAAAGAATTCCAATATAACAATTGTAACTAAAAGTAATTAATTCCCTTTTAGCGAAAAAGCTCTCCTGGACAGCAGGAGAGCTTTTATTTTGGTATGCGAATCGTCAATTGAATATATTCTTCAAATTCCTCTTCTTCAGTATTCAATTTTACGCCGCTGTCTTCAACCATTGACAGTGACTGGCGAATCGTGTTCATTGCAATTCTAGTATCCCTGCTGAACGCTTTGCGTCTAGGCTTTGGTTTTCTCTGGCCTTGCTCCAGCATTTTAACCACGCGGTCTTCTGTCTGCTTTACATTTAAGCTTTTCTCAATTATCTCTGTGAGCAGTGTGACTTGGAGCTCAGGCTGTTTCAGGGGAATCAGCGCTCTGGCATGACGCTCTGTGATTTTCTTCTCCATGATTGCGTCTTGAACCGGCTGAGGCAGCTTTAATAGCCGCAGTTTGTTCGCAATCGTTGACTGCCCTTTTCCTAAACGCTGCGCCAGTGCTTCCTGTGTTAAATCATGAAGCTCAAGGAGCCTTGCGTAGGCATGCGCTTCCTCAATCGAAGACAATTCCTCACGTTGCAAATTTTCAATTAACGCCACTGAAGCGGTTTCCGTGTCGGAAAAATCCTTAATAATGGCCGGAATCTTTTCCCACTCGAGCGATTGCACCGCTCTCCAGCGTCTTTCACCTGCAATGAGTTCGTATTGGCCTTCTTCTTCTGTATGCCTGACAACAATCGGCTGAATAATGCCGTGTGTATGAATGGTCATTGCTAACTCTTTGATTTTTTCATCTGAGAAAATGGTGCGTGGCTGAAAACGGTTGGGAACGATAGCATTTACCGGTATTTCCAGAATCTCTTCTTTGTTTGTCTCATGTTCAGCAATCTCCGGTTCCTGTTCCTTCTCACCAAGCCCGAAGAAACGAGAGAATGAATGCTTCATGTACCTACACCACCTTTAAAAACTGCCATTTTTATAATTCTATTTTCTCATGGTTTTTCCTGCTGTACCGTCATTAATTTTGAAGAAAATATGATGGTATTGTCATATCAGGCTGTCTAAATTACCCTTCAATTGGCGATTTATTAGGAGTTCCCGGTTTTCTTGGATACTTCTTAGGTGTATTTTTGATCTTGCGTATCACCATAATATTACGATCGCTTTCTTCAATAGGCAGCTTAAAGGAATGGGTATTCTCAAGTTCTCCTCCAAGCGTTGTGATTGCTTTTTTTCCCGCATTTAATTCTTCTTCAGCAGATGCGGCTTTTAAAGCAACAAATAAACCGTTTTTCTTAACCAGAGGCAGACAAAGCTCGCTTAAAACAGATAGTCTCGCAACCGCTCGCGCTGTCACGATATCATAGCTTTCCCTTACGTCTTTCCGTTGCCCGAATGTTTCAGCTCTGTCATGGCAAAATGTCGTATTCTCCAATTGTAAAGCTTCAGACAGCTTTTCTAAAAACGTTATTCGTTTGTTTAGTGAATCTACGATTGTGACATGAAGGTGCGGAAAACATATTTTAATCGGCAGACTCGGAAAACCCGCTCCCGCTCCGACATCACAAATCGTATTCATCTGATTGAAGTCGACATAAAATGCAGCTGTAATGGAATCATAAAAATGCTTCAGATACACTTCTTTTTTCTCTGTAATCGAAGTCAGATTGATTTTTTCATTCCACTCAACCAGCATATCGTAATACAGCTCAAATTGCTCCAGCTGACGAGGAGAAAGGGAGATCCCTTTTTCCGCCAGTCCAGAAGTGAATTCTTCAATATTCATGCCGTCATCCTTTCTACTCGGCTATCTTCGCAATGCGGCCCTGCTCTAAATATACCAATAGAATTGAAATGTCTGCCGGATTCACACCGGAAATACGGGAAGCTTGGGCAACAGACAAAGGCCGTACGTTTTTCAGCTTTTGACGAGCCTCGGTTGCAATCCCCTTAATTGCGTCATAATCAATTCGATCAGGGATTTTTTTGTTTTCCATCTTCTTCAGTTTTTCCACTTGCTGAAGGGATTTTTCAATATACCCTTCATATTTCACTTGAATTTCTACTTGTTCTGCCACTTCTTGCGGAACCGGCACTTCTGGCGGCGCAAGTTTTGTCACAGTTTCATAGTTCATTTCAGGACGTTTCATCAAGTCTGTGCCGCGTACTCCATCTTTCAATTCGCTTCCGCCAAGAGAACGGATATATTCTTGATTTTCTGGAGACGGCTTGATAATCACAGAATGCAGACGTTTTTTCTCCGCTTCGATCGCCGCTTTTTTCTTTTCAAAAGCCGCAAATCGCTCATCAGAAATTAATCCGATACGGTGGCCGATTTCTGTCAGACGCAGATCTGCATTGTCATGGCGAAGAAGCAATCTGTATTCAGCACGAGATGTCAAAAGACGATATGGCTCATTTGTTCCTTTTGTCACAAGGTCATCAATGAGAACACCAATGTAGGCGTCAGAACGGCTTAGAATCACTTCTTCTTTTCCAAGCGCTTTTCGTCCTGCATTGATTCCCGCCATAATCCCTTGTCCTGCAGCTTCTTCATAACCGGATGTTCCGTTAATTTGGCCGGCAGTGTAGAGATTGGTAATTTTTTTCGTTTCAAGCGTCGGCCATAGCTGAGTCGGTACAATCGCATCGTACTCAATCGCATAGCCGGCTCTCATCATTTGAACGTTTTCCAGACCAGGAATCGTTGCAAGCATTCTTTGCTGCACGTCCTCTGGAAGACTGGTAGACAAACCTTGAACATAAACTTCCTGCGTATTTCTGCCTTCTGGCTCAAGGAAAATTTGATGACGCGGTTTATCATTAAAACGAACAACTTTATCTTCAATTGACGGGCAGTATCTCGGACCTGTACCTTTGATCATACCGGAATACATCGGTGAACGGTGCAGGTTGCTGTCAATAATCTCATGTGTCTCAGGGCTCGTATATGTCAGCCAGCAAGGAAGCTGATCTGTGATATATTCAACTGTTTCATATGAGAAAGCGCGAGGCACTTCGTCACCAGGCTGAATTTCCGTTTTGCTGTAATCAATCGTGTCGCTTTTGACGCGAGGCGGCGTACCTGTTTTAAAACGAACAAGGTCGAAGCCCAGTTCTTCCAAATGCTCAGAAAGCTTAATAGAAGGCTGCTGGTTGTTCGGACCGCTTGAGTAAGAAAGATCACCGAGAATGATACGTCCTCTCAAATATGTTCCTGTCGTCATAACAACTGCTTTCGCGCGGTAATTCGCACCGGTTTGTGTAATGACACCGCGGCACTCGCCGTCTTCAATGATCAGACGTTCTACAATTCCTTGCAGCAGCGTTAAGTTTGGTTCTTTTTCAAGCGTATTTTTCATTTCATGCTGATATTGGAATTTATCTGCTTGCGCACGCAGCGCACGGACAGCAGGACCTTTTCCTGTATTCAGCATTCTCATTTGAATATGCGTTTTATCAATATTTCTGCCCATTTCTCCGCCAAGCGCGTCAATTTCGCGGACGACAATCCCTTTTGCAGGGCCGCCGACAGACGGATTACATGGCATAAACGCAACCATATCTAAGTTGATGGTCAAGACAAGCGTTTTGGCGCCTTGACGTGCTGATGCGAGGGCAGCCTCAACACCGGCATGCCCGGCGCCAATCACTATCACATCGTATTGGCCTGCTTCATACCCCATGATTCTAGTTCCTCCTTTATTTATTTTCCTAAACAGAACTGTGAAAAGAGCTGATCAATTAAGCTTTCATGGACAGCGTCTCCAATGATTTCGCCCAGAAGCTCCCAGCATCTTGTAAGATCAATCTGCACCATGTCGATCGGGACATCCTGTTCGATGCCGCTAAGCGCGTCTTCAATGGCGCGTTTTGCTTCCTGTAAAATTGAAATATGGCGTGTATTGCTGACATACGTTAAATCTCCGCTTTCAATAGCACCTGTATAGAACAGCGATTGAATCGCTTCCTCCAAATCATTAACGCCTTCTTCTTTTAGAAGAGATGTCGTTACAACAGGACGTCCATTGGCCAGCTCGCGTACACGTTCTATGTCAATTTTCGCCTCGAGGTCAGTCTTATTCATAATGACGATGACGTCCATTCCCTCAACGGCTTCAAAAAGCTTTACGTCTTCTTCAGAAAGCTCTTCACTATAATTAAGCACAAGTAAAATCAGGTCTGCTTCCTTCAGAACCTGACGAGAGCGTTCAACACCTATTCGTTCAACAATATCCTCTGTTTCACGAATACCTGCAGTATCAACAAGACGAAGCGGAACACCTCTTACATTTACGTATTCCTCAATCACATCCCGTGTCGTACCCGGAATATCGGTAACAATAGCTTTTGCCTCATGAACCAGGCTGTTAAGAAGAGAAGACTTTCCGACATTCGGACGGCCGATAATGACAGTAGAAAGACCTTCCCGCAAAATTTTGCCCTGCTCAGACGTTCTCAGCAGCGCCTCAATTTCTTTTTTAACGGAGCTTGCCTTTTCAACTAAAAGCTGATGTGTCATTTCTTCTACATCATCATACTCCGGATAATCTATATTTACCTCAACATGGGCCAGCGTTTCTAAAATATCATCGCGTAAACGGCGCACCAAAGCAGAGAGACGCCCTTCCATTTGATTCATAGCGACGTTCATTGCCCGATCCGTTTTCGCTCTGATTAAGTCCATCACCGCTTCCGCCTGTGAAAGGTCGATTCGCCCATTTAAAAACGCGCGTTTCGTGAATTCACCAGGCTCCGCCAGTCTCGCTCCCTCTCTTAAGGCGAGCTGGAGCACTTGGTTTACTGTCACAATTCCCCCGTGGCAGTTTATTTCTATAACATCTTCACGTGTAAAAGTTCTCGGTGCTTTTAACACCGATACCATTACTTCCTCCACGACCCGATCCGTACGTTTGTCTACAATATGGCCGTAATGAATCGTGTGTGATTCGACCGAACTGATCGTTTTCCCTTTCGGCCCTTTATACATTCTGTCGGCGATCTGGATTGCTTCCGGTCCGCTCAGCCGCACAATAGCAATCGCACCCTCTCCCATCGGTGTAGAAATGGCCGCAATTGTATCCATGTTGTTCACCTCTCTTTTCTATACTCTCATTCATCTATATAAAAAAATATTTTATTATGCCAAAACTAAAAGATAACATAGTTTGGTTCGAAGTGGAAGATGTGTTATCCACAGACTTAGAAATTCATCCCTTATTACTTTAACTTATCCACATGTGAATAACAATTAATTTTATTTCCTGAACTTCCTTTTTATCAACAGGATACACCTAAAAAGGAAAAACTTAAACGGAAAAAGCTTGATATTACAAGGAAAAATAGATTTTTCTATACAAAAAAACCGAAGTTCCGATTTTTACCGGACTTCGGTTTTATGTTATCTTTTCTGGGAAATAACGAGGTGGCGATTTTCGCCTTCACCCATTGAATACGTTTCGATCTGCTGATTTGCATATCTGGAAAGGGCATCATGAATGATTTTTCTTTCACTGGACGGCATCGGTTCTAAATGAACATCTTTTTTCGTTTTCAAAACCTGGTCTGCCAGTCTCACAGCCAGCTGACTCAGCGTCTCTTTCCTTTTCAAACGGTAGTTTTCTGCATCTACCGTCACATTTAAATACTGATTTGAATAACGATTAAGGACAAGCTGGGTCAAAGTTTGAAGTGCATTTAAGGTTTGTCCTCTTTTTCCAATTAACAATGCCGCTTTTTCACCCGTTATATGGAAACTCACTGCCTTTTTGCTTTCTTTTACAGTCACATCAGACTTTCCGGCAATGGATTCGGCAATTCTTTCAAGATACATCTTTGTTTCCTGAATCGGATCAAATTTTTCAGCCAGCTTCACGATTGCCGGCTTTTTGCCGAATATACCAAGAAAACCTTTGTTTCCCTCTTCAATAACGGTAATTTCAACTTCATCCTTCGTTAATTGCAGTTCTCGTAATCCGGACTGTACTGCTTCATCGACATTTCGCCCTGCAGCAGTCACATTCCTCACTTTTTCTTTCCTCCGGCTTTTTGCGGTTGAGGATCTTTTTTAATATCAGGCCCTTTAATGAGGAAAGTTTGCGCAATCATAAACAAGTTACCGACTACCCAATAAAGAGAAAGCGCCGCCGGGAAGTTGATCGCAAACACAATGATCATAATCGGCATAATCCAAAGCATCATTGCCATTTGCGGATTTTGCTGCGCATTGCCCGCCATCATTAATTTTTGCTGTACGAAAGTGGCAACACCGGCAACAATCGGAAGAATATAGAAAGGATCTTTTTCTCCTAAGTCAAACCATAAGAAACTGTGCTCTGAAATCGCCTGTGTTCTCATGATCGCATGGTAGAATCCAATTAAAATCGGCATTTGAATTAAAATCGGGAAACACCCTGCCAATGGGTTGACGCCATGCTTTTGAAATAAAGCCATTGTTTCCTGCTGAAGTTTTTGCTGCGTTTTTTGATCCTTTGAGCTGTATTTTTCTTTAAGCTTTTGCATTTCCGGCTGTAAAGCCTGCATCGCTTTCGAGCTTCTCAGCTGCTTGATCATCAGCGGCAAAATTAATAAACGGATTAAAATTGTAACAATAATAATTGACAGTCCATAGTTGTCTCCCGTCAATTTCGCAACATACGTAATGAGCTCAGACAATGGAAATACTACGTACTTGTCCCAAAAATGCGGACTATCTGCAGTGATCGGCTCTTTGACACTCGAGCATCCAGCCAATAGCATGAATACGCCGACCATACTTAATAGCAACCATATTCTCCTTTTCAACAACATTTCCTCCTATAATCATTCTTTACACTCTCTTATTACAAAACATACTTGTATGTATTTTAGCATCTTTCAGTTTTAAATGGTGTCTTTTTCTGATCAACCAGAAAGGAAGCGCTTTTAAAAGTTTTAAGAAAGCAGTGGCATCTACTTTTTTGACGAAGTTTTCTTATATAATGAGGCCTTCCTGAATAAATGCTGCAGACTTTTTTTCGTTTCCTCAAATGTCAGCTGACTTGCTGGTTTTCTGGCGATAATAATGTAATCCTTTTGCTTCAGTCTGTCTCTCTCTTCTAGAAAAGCTTGCCGGATCAAACGTTTTATCCGATTTCGCATTACTGCATTGCCAATTTTTTTGCTGACGGAAAGACCAACGCGCAGCTCATCGTTTTCAGGCTGATCAAGCGTATATAAGACAAACTGGCGATTCGCTACTGATGTGCCATGCTTGAACACTTTTTGAAAATCTTCATTTTTCTTTAAACGATTTCGCTTCTTCAAATTGACTCACTCCGATACTGGCTGGCAGAAACTTTTAATTTTATTTGAAAATGAGATGCGCAGAGACAGGGGAGATCCCCCTGCTCATACACATCACATATATCTTTTCCCTTAAAGTGAAAAAAGACCACTGACATTATTCAGTGGCCTAAGCTGATAATACTTTTCTGCCTTTGCGGCGACGGCGCGCTAAAACTAGACGACCGTTTTTTGAACTCATACGGCTTCTGAAGCCATGAACTTTACTGCGTTTACGGTTATTCGGTTGGAATGTTCTTTTCATTTATGACACCTCCCTCGAGGAATAGCTGTTAAAGACAGTCTTACTTATTATATTTGCGTTACCTATTCATTGTCAACTTCACTAGTGCTTTTGTTTCTTGCAACCATAATAGGATACCATACCTTCTCGACTTTCGAAACCTTATTTTTTCAGATTCCTGAATTTAACGAAAAAAAGTCAGATTCAAATGACCATTATGAGCTGAAAATTCATGATGTGGATATCTTTTTTCCCTTTTTTCAATATCCACAAAGGTTATCGACAACATTTTCACACTGCCAACTCCTGTGGACAATTTTTTTTCAACAGGTTGTCCGCTTTGTGGATAAGATTGTGACAGCCATTGCAAGCTCTCGTTTAATTTGGTATTATATTTGTGTTTTAACTCTTGATTACTAATCTTGCTTTCACTCTTTATCCACAAACTGTGGATAAGATGTGGATTGATTTCACACAGCATGTGTAGAAAGTTGTCCACAAGTTGTGAAATTTGTCGAAAAGCTATTTATCTACTATATTATATGTTCTCAACATTTAATGTGTACGAATGGTTACCGCCATTTGCTCTTTTTTTGTGTTCTATAACAGGAAAAGACGTTATTTTCTTAGAAAAGGAGGGACGTGCCGGAAG